>NZ_AWGF01000005.1 GCF_000495855.1 Asticcacaulis sp. YBE204
CCATTTAGTAATGTCGCACCTGTGCCAGTTAGAGATGGCACCCTCCCACATATTTGTGGGAGGCCCTCTAAATGGCGTTACATATCATGAGCGACAAAGAGCTGGCGCGGTTTGAAGTCTTGCGCGATCTGACGAGCGGTCGGCTGACGGTTTCGACGGCTGCGGAGCTTCTGGGGTTGGAACGCCGGCAGGTCCAGCGTCTGGCCAAAGCCTATCAGGATCAAGGCGCAACCGCTCTCGTGTCCAAGAAGCGCGGCCGACCAAGCAACCGACAGATGCCAGAAAGTTTCAAGGCGCATACGCTGGCGGTGATCCGTGAGCGCTATGCAGATTTCGGGCCCACCTTGGCGGCGGAGAAGCTACGCGAGGTCCACGGCATCACGATTGGGCGCGAGACACTGCGGCTCTGGATGCTTGAGGCCGGCCTCTGGGCGGACAGACAAAAGCGCCGCGGACGGGTTTACCAGCCGCGCTATCGCCGGGAGTGTGTCGGTGAGTTGATCCAGGTCGATGGCTCCGAGCACTGGTGATTCGAAGAGCGCGGGCCACAATGCACCCTGCTCGTCTTCATCGACGACGCCACCAGTCGACTGATGCACCTGCAGTTCGTTCAGTCGGAGTCGACCTTCGCCTATTTCAACGCTACCCAGCGATATCTGGAGCAGCACGGTAAACCCATAGCCTTTTACACTGACAAGCATGCGGTCTTCCGCGTGAACAAGCCCGCGGGGCTTCACGGCGACGGCATGACTCAGTTCGGTCGCGCGCTGAAGGCCCTGACGATCGAGATCATCTGTGCCAACTCCAGCCAGGCCAAGGGCCGCGTAGAGCGCGCCAACAAGACCTTGCAAGACCGTCTGGTAAAGGAGCTTCGGCTCGCCGGCATCAGCACCATGGAGGCTGGCAACGCCTTCTTGCCGACCTTCATGGCCGACTACAACACCCGCTTTGCCAAGGCGCCGTTCAACGACAAGGATCTCCACCGGCCGATGACGCCCAGGGACCGGCTGGATGAGGCCTTCACCTGGCGCGCCGAACGAACGCTGTCGCAGTCGCTCACTCTCCAGTACGACAACATCCTATTCATGATCGAACCGTCCGAATTTGCTCAGGCAGCAATCGGCCAGCGGGTCGAGGTCGTGGACTTTCCCGATGGGCGATTGGAGGTTCGCTACAAAGGCCGGAGCATGCCCTACCGCACCTTCGACAAGCTGCGGCGCGTCACCGAGACGGCAGTCCTTGAGAACAAGCGCCTCGGCGGCCTCCTCGCCCTGATCCGCCAGAGCCAGCAATCCGAGCCACCCGGCATGCGCACCAGCAAGGCACCGAAGCGGCGCGATCAGACCAAGCATATGTTCAGCGTTGGTTGATCGATCTTTCGGGTACGGCTTTCACCTGCTAAGCTTGTTGTCATGACGCGGATGACGGGCTTAACTTCGTATTTTATAGAGGCGCCCGGTCCTTCTAGCGCCGTGGTCGGGTGGTTTCGGAACTTGCCCGAGCCGCCGGAAGAGACGCCAACGGAATATGGGTTTGTGCTATATTTCCGCAGCTTCGGCCCACTCGTTTATAATGGGAACGGCTCCATTGACGTTTCACGGTCACCGGTCGTGACTGTTGTCTTGCCGACGCTGCGTCGCGAGATACTTTGGACGGTCGGCGAAGTTCATTTTCTACCCACCTTGTCCTTACCGGAAGGCAAGCGCCTGCAAAACATCGTTCGCGCGTTCTCCAGGTGGCTAAAAGAAAAGAACAAAATTTACGATCAGTCGCCAAAAGTGGTGAGCCCTTTCGCTTATTACATTGAGGGTTCGGCCAAGAATCGCGGCGACATCTACGCGCTCCCCAGCGGTCTTGAACATCTGGAGCGCGGTGGCTACGTCATAAGCCACGGCGACAATGAATTTGTCGTGGACCGGGTTTGCCGTCAGCTCCGACTAAGGGGCATCAACTCCGGTTCTGCCGACGGCCGCTAACAGCCAGGTGCCACGGTCGTCGGTCGGGCGCTGCGCTCGCTTGACAGCTGCGCGCCCACCCGCCGCCCTACTCCACCGACGGTGCCAGTGACATTTCTATCTGGCGCAAACTGCGACATTTCTAACCGGCCTAGACATAATATAATACCGATTTTGTTGAACTGGTTGTCGCCCGCCCTTTGTTCAAGCGACTCTAATCCGGCGCTTTTTCAACCTGGCCCGCATGAACAGGCCTGAATTCAACACCGCTGGCTTTGATCTTAAGCTCATATCTGAAGGACGCAGCGATCACCAAAGCGAGAATAATCGCGAGGTATAAGCAAGCCCTGTTCAAATCAAATTTATCGGCCTTCATGGCTTGCGATCTCCGGCCAAAATTGACAACCTCTCTTTGTCGCGAGACAGGGCCAGTCGCTTCACCCCATCCTCGATCAAGAACGCAACCAGCCGCGATCTGCTCAAGCCGTAGTGGGCTTGCAGTTGCTGGGCCTGCACTAGAACAGATTCAGGCACCCTTACTGAAATGACTTTCGTATCCATGCAGTTAATCTAGCGCACATCGCTGAAAAGAATCTTAACGCGTGTAATACAAGCGATAATAATTTCAGGAGGCATGCGCATGCTGCGATCGGAAACCGAAAGCCTGTTGCAATTCATTCTCATTTTAATATGGTGAAGCTGTTCAGGAGATTTTTCATGCGCGCCGTCCGTAACTCACTCAAAGCCACTGTTTTAGCTCTTTCTCTTCTCGTCCTGCCAGGGATCGCTTTGGCACACGCCGGTCACAAGCCGCTGCACGGTGGCATGCTCGACTACTATCAGGAGACCTCGGTCGAACTGGTGGTCAAGCCTTCGGGCGTCGAAGTCTATGTACAGTACGACGACGAGAACATCCCCAGTCAGGGGCTGACCGGTACGGTCAAGGTCACCGCGCCGGGTGCGAAGGCCAAGGCCTTCAAGCTGTCGCCCGCTGGCGGTAACAAGCTGGAAGCCAAGGGCGTGAAAGCTCCCAAGGGCTCGGTCGTTGAAGTCACTCTGAACGGCGTGGAAGATACACCCGCCCTGACCGCCTATTCGATCAAGTAAGCGGTTCATGCCCGACACCACCTATCGCGATGAACTATGGCGCCCGCTGGTCTTTACCGGCGTGGCGTTTCTGGCCGTCCTCCTGTGCCTTTTGGCACCGGACGCTCTGGCGCATGGCGTATCGGATAAGGACAAGACTTTCATTCAGGGCATAACCGGCGTTCATGTTGTCCCCTACATGTACCTCGGTGCCAAGCACATGGTCACGGGATACGACCACCTGCTGTTCCTGTTCGGCGTGATTTTCTTCCTTTACCGACTGAGTGACGTCACCAAATACGTCACCCTGTTTGCGGTGGGGCACTCGATCACCCTGCTGGCGGGCGTTTTGCTGAATATCCACGCCAGTCCCTATATTATCGACGCCATCATCGGACTGTCGGTCGTCTATAAGGGCCTCGACAATCTCGGCGGGCTCAAGCGTGTTCTGGGCTTCCAGCCTGATCCGAAGGCGGCGGTTCTGGTCTTCGGCCTGTTTCACGGTTTCGGACTGGCGACCAGGATTCAGGAGCTGTCTTTTTCGCGCGACGGTCTTCTGGCCAATCTGATCAGCTTCAACGTCGGGATAGAGATCGGTCAGTTCATCGCGCTGAGCGCCATCCTCATCCTGATGACACTGTGGCGTCAGACGCCACGGTTCCATCGCTCGGCGGTCGCGGCCAACGCACTTCTGATGTGCGCGGGCTTCATCCTTATCGGTTGTCAGCTTTCCGGACTCGTTACGGGGTAATCCATGTCCAAGCCGCTCGATACTTCCACGCCATACACGGTTTCGACGCCTACCCTGATCAAGGTTACGGGCGCGGCTCTCTTGGGCGCCGCGGTCATCCTGGTCCTGTTCGTCCTGCCGGCGGAACGCGGCATCGACCTGACCGGCGCGGGCAAGGCCATGGGTCTCACCAGCATGACCAATGCCGAAGACGTCGAAACTCCGGACGAAGCCTCGGCTGAAACCGCCGAAGTCTATATCGTTCCGGCCCAGACCAGAGCCTCCATCGTCAAGACAACGCCCCTGCGCTCGGATGAGCAAACCCTGACTCTGGCGCCGCACTCCGGGGCAGAGATCAAGGCGCATATGAAGACCGGCGATCATTTCATCTATAGCTGGACCTCAACGGCACCGGTCAAGGCCGACATGCACGCGGAAAAGAAGGGCGACACCAGCGGCGACTTCACCGAATACTGGAAGGACAAGGGCCTGAGCCACGATCAGGGCGCGCTGACCGCGCCGTTCGAGGGCACGCACGGCTGGTACTTCCGCAATCAGGGCAAGGAGCCGCTGACCGTCACCGTCAAAACGTCGGGCTTCTATCAGGATCTCGTCATTCTACAGGTCGAATAGTCGATAAGACCGTTCACCATGGTCACGGCGCCGTGAAGGTTGAGCGCACCAATGCGCGGCTGGTAATGTGGAGCATGCCGGCCAGCTCCGCAGACGTCAGCGCCATCTGCCCCAGCACCCACGGAGATAAGATGGCGAACTGCGCGGCAGCGATCTGCCTGGCCAGCAGATCTGCCGGGACCGACGCTTCGTGGCAAGCCTCCAGCTTGTCCAGTCTTGCCTGTACGGCTTCGGCCAGCATGGGCTGAAGCAGATCGCGTCCCTGATGGTGAAGCAGCACGCGGGCAAAGGCCTGCCGCTCGCGCATATGCTGTAACCACCACGCCAGTTGCGCCGGTACGTCACGCGATCCAATGACCGATGCCAGCGCCGCCATGACCGGTTGCAGACTGTCGCGCAAAAGGTCGGCCTTGGTGCGAAAATGCTCGTAAAGGGTCGAACGGCCGACGTCTGCGCGCGCCGCGACCTGCACTAAAGTCACGGCTTCATACTTGTGTTCAAACAACAGGGCGATGAAGGCTTCCCTGATCGCCTTGCGGGTCCGTGCCTGACGGCGATCCATCACATCATTATCAGACATTTTGCCCTCATTGTCCGGTATCGGCCATTTCATATTACATGATGGGCGCAAACGCACCTTTCCTCTGTTACGGTATATGCCTGTTCCTCAGAAGAGAGTGCACCATGCCCCGGATACTGGATCAAAGGCTGTTTGTGCCGACGAAGGACTTTCGCCGATCAATCGATTTCTATAGCCGGATGGGCTGGACATCGGCCTATCAGGACGCCGATCTGGCGCTGATGAAGCTGAGCCCCTCGCATTTTTTCCTGCAGAACGCCTTTGTCGAAGCGTGGGCGCACAACACCATGATCCACCTCGTCGTCGATGACGCCACGGCATGGTTCGAAACCGCGCGCCGTGTAAAGGCGGACGGCGGTTTCGATGAGGTCACCGTGCATCCGCCCCGGCGGGAGGCCTATGGCGCGCTGGCAACCCATGTGCTCGATCCGGCAGGTGTACTTCTGTTCTTTGCCCAAATGGATGCGGCCTAAAGTGAGCGTCGAACTGGCCCCATACACGACGGCCTGGTGTCACGCCTTCGAGGCGGAAGCGAAGGCCCTGCGCTCTGTTTTGGACACGGTTCTTATCGAACTCCATCACATCGGCAGTACGGCCATACAGGGGATCGTCGCCAAACCCGTCATCGATATGCTGGGCGTCGTCACCTCCCTGGAGGCTGTCGATGCGGCGGACACAGCCTTACTGAAGGCGGGTTATGTGCCGAAGGGCGAAAACGGTATCACCGGTCGTCGCTATTTCCAGAAGTCGAACACCGTAACGGGCCAGCGGACGCACCACCTGCATCTCTATCCTTCCGGCTCGCCACACATTGAGCGGCATCTGGCGTTTCGTGATTATTTGCGGGCCCATCCTCAAAAGGCCGCTGAATACAACGATCTGAAACGGCGCATCCTGGCCGACAAGCCCTTATCGAGAACCGCCTATCAGGATTTGAAAGCGCCCTTTATCCTCGCCACGGAGGCCATGGCGGTCGAATGGCACCGACAACGTCCCCCGGCTCCGGCGCGATCCGACAAGGCGTGCCCGGTGATCTACAGACGCCGGGATGATAGGATCGAAGTCCTGGCCTTCCGTCACCCGACCGCCGACCTGCAGTTCGTCAAGGGCAGCATCGAACCCGGAGAAGTCCCGGAAACGGCCGCCCGGCGCGAACTGAAGGAAGAGAGTGGGATCGCTCTTGTCGACCCTATGGGGTTTATCGGCGCGCATCGCCTCGGTGAACAACAGAGGCTCTGGTATTTCTACCTTGCCGAGGTTGCCGATTTACCGGACCGCTGGTCGCATCAGACCGAGGACGACGACGGTCATGTCTTCGACTTTTTCTGGCACCCATCGGGTGAAAATCTGACGGTCGAATGGCATCCCCTCTTTCATGAGATGTTTTCGGTGATCCAGACATCCCTTTTTTCTCTACACACACGCGTCCATCCGTCGCGACCTCTCTAGGGTAGCCCTGCGCGTCTGCCGCCGGATGGCTCGGATCGTACTCTTCCGGAAACGCCTTCGGTCCGGCTCGACTTTGGCAAGTTCCACCCCCCGCGCGCCATCAATCAAATGCGCTTGAAACACAGGCAACTGGTGTCGATACGAGCTTCACCGGGCGTTTGAGCGGCCGATGCCGCGTTGGCACGGCACTATCGCGTGGCACCTTCTCGATCGGCATGCTCGCACACCCGCCGGCTCTCGACGATGACGTTAACGACGTATTCTGCATCGGGCCCTGCACCGTAGATCAACCCGGAAGTCAACCCCGATTGCCAAAGGCGGCCTACAAGATAGAGCCCGTCCGCCTGCGACACGCCCCGGTCATGAACAATTCGGCCGTCTGCGTCCTTGGCTTCGGGTATGTCTACCCATTTGAGGTCCATGCCGTAGCCGACGCACCAGATCACGGAACGCACCTTCAGGGTCTGAGCGTCCTTGAATGTCGCTGTCTCGTCTTTCGTGGCAATCAATCGCGGATGTAGCTTGACTCCCCTGGCTTTCAGCACCTTGTCTTGGGGGACGGTGCTGGGAATAGGGCGCCGCAGCCCCTTCCCTGTCCGGTAGCGCCGGGTATCAAATAGCCCCACCCATTCGAGCCACCGCCACAGGCTCTTACCCAGCAACCGCGCAGGCAGCGTCAGTTGTGGTCGCCCCTTAGCCAGATGCACCTCGTGGGTATCCGCAAGGTCGAATGCCAGATCACGACCCGTCGCACCGTCCCCAACCACGAGCACAGGGCCCAAGGGCACATCCTTCGGGTTCTTGTAGGCCGTCGCGTTCATTTGATGAACCTTCGGTGCCAACGTGTTGCGCATCCCCGGAATGATGGTCGACGGGTAGGTCCCAAACGCGAGAATGACCTTCCGAGCCCTCAACGTTGTCTGGTTCGACAGCATCAGTTCAAAGCTGCTATCCGCGAGGCGGCGGACTTTATCGACGCGCAACCCGAACAAGATGGGAAGTTCGAAATGGGTCGCGTAATTCTCCAGGTAATCCGCAAACTCATCCCGATCAGGATAACCTTCCGGATCACCAGACATGTCGCGCCCGGGCAAGCCGTTGAATTCGCGTGGCGTAAAGAGTTTTAGGCTGTCGTAACGCTTGCGCCAGACCTCGCCCACACGGCGATCGCGGTCGATAATCACGAAGTCGATGCCAGCATGTTTGAGAAAGTACCCTGCGGCCAACCCTGACTGTCCGGCGCCTACTACAATGACATCGTAGACGCGCGCCAGCCTTGGCGGTTCAACACGCCTACGCATCACGGTTCCCTCGCCAGGTCAGAAGCCGCATGGCATTAGCGGTCACAAGCACCGTCGCCCCAGTGTCCGCCAGGATCGCCGGCCACAGACCGGTGATTCCCATAATGGTCGTCACCAGAAACACCGCCTTCAAACCCAGCGAAATCGTGATGTTCTGGAAAATATTGGACATGGTCAGTTTCGACAGGCCGATCATGTCGGCGATATCCAGGACCCGACCGTGCAACACCGCCGCATCGGCGGTTTCGAGCGCGACATCCGTGCCGCCACCCATAGCGATACCGATGTCAGCGGCCGCGAGCGCCGGTGCATCATTGATACCGTCACCAACCTTAGCGACGACCTCGCCCCTCTCTTTCAACTCCCGGACAATGCGTTGCTTATCCTCGGGCATCAATTCGGTACGGGCTTCCATACCCAACTGACTGGCGATCGCTTCGCCGGTGCGCTTATTGTCTCCCGTCAGCATCAGAGTCGTAAGGCCCTGACGCTGCAGTGCCTGGACACCGGACTTGGCATCGTTACGCGGCTCGTCACGCATGGCTATGAAACCCGCGATCTCATCGTCAACAATCAGGATTGAGACCGTCTTTCCCTCATCGTTGAAGAGTTGGATGGCCTGACGCATATTGCCGCCCATTGGCATATATTCCTCGGCGGCTTTGGGCGAATAGAGTCGGACCTTCCGGCCCTCGACCGTGCCGACCACGCCCTTGCCGGCAATAGCCTTGGATTCCTCAGCCTCACCGTGACCGATGTTACGCGCCTTGGCCTCATTGAGGATCGCCGTTGCCAATGGATGGCTCGACCCGGCCTCCAGACTCGCTGCGATACGCAATACTTCGGCCTCTTCCATGCCGTTGCCTTGAATATCGGTCAGCCTGGGCTTACCCTCTGTGAGCGTGCCAGTCTTGTCCATCGCCACAAAGGTGACCTTCCGGAAGGTCTCCAAAACAGCGCCACCTTTCATTAGCAGTCCGCGCTTCGCCCCGGCCGACAAAGCCGCTGCGATCGCCGCCGGCGTAGAGATCACCAGCGCACAGGGGCAACCTATCAGCAGGACGGCGAGCCCCTTATAGAGCCATTCCGACCAGGCTCCTCCCAAAGCGAGGGGCGGAATAACGCTTACAAGTAGTGCGAAGACGATGACGCCCGGTGTATAATACATAGAGAAACGATCAATAAAGCGCGCGGTCGGCGCCTTTGCTTCCTGCGCCTCTTCGACCAGCTTTATAACTCGGGAGATGGTATTGTTCTCGGCGGCAGCGGTGACCTTCACCCGAAGCACGCCTTCCTGGTTGATCGTGCCGGCAAACACCTGATCGCCCTTGCCCTTTCGCTTGGGCACGGATTCTCCGGTTACCGGCGCTTCGTCGATGGCGCTTTCACCCTCGATGATGAGCCCATCAGCCGGCACGCGATCGCCGGGGCGAATGAGGACAACCGCGTCAACACCCAAGGTGTCCGCCGAAACCTTTTCGGTTCGTCCCTCTCCTCGGTCCAGCAAAGCATCCTTCGGGACGAGTGTGGCGAGTTCGCGGATACTGGCACGCGCCCGGTCTGCCGCTATGCCCTCCAGCAGTTCTCCGACCAGAAACAGAACAATGACCACGGCCGCTTCTTCGGCAGCATTGATGACGATGGCCCCAACGGCCGCGATCGTCATCAACGTCTCGATCGAGAAAGGATAACCTCCCGCTACGCCCTTTGCGGCGCGGCGGACAATAGGGATGAGCCCCACCATCATAGCCGCGATGTAACCCCAAGGCGCACTTTGAGGGATGAGTCTGGCCAATAAGAAGGCGACCGCGAAAGCTGCCGCACACATGAGTGTCAGCTTCGCCTTGGCGCTTTTCCACCACGGGCCGTCGCTGGGACCATGATCGTGACCGTGCAGGCCTTCGAGTTCGTCGCCGCGATCGCGACCGTCGTGAGGTATATGTCCGTTATCTGTCTTGCCCGCATCTTTCGAAGGGGGATGAGGATCGTGTGCCATTGGGCATCCTTTGCTGGCGGCCGCGGGGCATTGGCCACGCACTCCGCGTAACGTCGTGATTACTTTTCCGCGCAGCCGCTTTGCGGCGCGTCGGATTTGGGTTCGCACACTTGTGTCTTCGGCGCATTTGGCACCTTGACGATCTTGTAAAACTTGTCCCGAGGCGCCGGAGACATCTTCACCGTCTTGACGGTGTAGTCCTTCTCGCCCTGCGGTGGGCTGGCGCATGCGGTCAGGGCCGCACTGGCGAAGAGCAGCCCCAGCAGCCGAAGCGAATAAACCTTGGTCATCGCAGATTTCCCTCTTTCATCAGAGTTTCGGGTGGATCGGCCAGAGCGGTGCAGACCCGCTCGATGCGGTTGGCGTGCAACCGGGCGTCATCGCCGCCGCGCATGCGCTTAACCAGAAGCAATTCCTGACAGGTCGAGCGCGCCTGTCGCTTTTCGGTGTCCGACGTGGATGACAAGGCGCGGCAAACGCCCTGCATCTTGCGTAACTCTGGATTGGAAGAATTGGCCAGTTGCCGCTTGGTGCGGACGTCCGCGCTTTTGTAAGCCGACGAATGACGCAGAGGCCATTTCGCCTCCCATATGCATTGCATCCGCGCCTTTCGGACCGCCTCCGCGGAGGCAGCGTGCTGGGCACCGGCGGACGCCGGCGCTATGGCGGAAATGAGCAACAATGCCATGGCGCTCAGGGTGGATAGTTGTCGATTCATAGGTCTTGGTCCTTGGACCAGGAAGGCGCTTCCGCACCGACGTGCGAGCGCTCGACTTGTATGGTCGCGTGGGCGATCCCGAAGGTCGCGGCGATTTCGTGGGCCCGTGCGAGCACCAGAGCGTCGTTGCTGGTCTCATTGACTAAAAGATGCGCGGTCAGACTGTTCTGGCCCGTTGTGACGCTCCAGATGTGCAGGTCGTGCACGCCCTTGACCCCGGGCACGGCCGCCAGTTCGGATTCGACCTTTTGCAGATCGACACCGGCCGGAACGCCTTCTAGGAGAACATGGAAGCTCTCTTTCAAAAGCTTCCAGGTGCGCGGCAGAACCCAGAAGCCGATCAGAACGGCCAAGATGGGATCGATCTGCGGGATCTTGGTCACATAGATCAAGATGGCGGCGATGATGACACCGAGTGACCCCAACATGTCGGCCAGCACTTCAAGATAGGCCCCTTTCATGTTGAGGCTCTCGTCACTACCGCCCTGAAGCACGCGCATGCTGATCAGATTGACGATTAAGCCCAGCACGGCAACGATCAGCATACCGGTCGTCTGAACTTCCGGCGGCTGGTTGAAACGCTCCCAGGCCTCGTAGAGGATGTAAATCGCGACGCCGAACAGCACGATGGCGTTGAACACCGCGGCCAGCACTTCGAAGCGTCTGTAGCCAAAAGTACGTTTGGAATCGGCGGCCTTCTTGCCGATTTGAATGGCGATCAAGGCAATAATCAGCGCCATGACGTCCGTCATCATGTGCGCGGCATCCGACAAGAGCGCGAGACTGTTGAAGACAAGGCCACCAACGACCTCGGCAATCAGGAATGTCCCTGTGAGGCCAATGGCAATCAGAAGCCGCTTCTCGTTGGCCTGACGGCCAGAATGTGCATCTCCGGCCCCACCGGGCGATGCGCCCCCCTTACTATGATCGTGCGCCATGAGCGCCTCCTTTCAATCGGGAAGATGGGTGGGGTCCGGCCGCTCGACAGCCGGACCCCGCTGGGTTAGATGCCGTCGCCGGTCACCTCCCGGTTTCGTCTCTCAGCCTTTCTTTCCTTGCCGTGCACGATGCGATAAAGCGCCGGCAGAACGATCAGGGTGAGAATGGTAGAGGAGACGATGCCGCCAATGACCACGGTCGCCAGAGGTCGCTGAACCTCAGAGCCCGCCCCGACATTGAAAGCCATCGGCACGAAACCAAGCGAGGCTACCAGCGCCGTCATCAGCACCGGGCGCAAACGGGTCAGCGCGCCTTCGATGATGGCCTCGTCCAGCAATTTGCCTTCGGCCCTCAGGGACTTGATGAAGGTTAGCATCACCACACCATTGAGCACCGCCACTCCGGACAGGGCGATGAAGCCCACGCCCGCCGAGATTGAGAGCGGTATGTCGCGCAAGGCGAGCGCCACCACCCCGCCGGTAAGCGCCAATGGCACCCCCGAAAAGACGATCAGAGCATCCTCCATCTTGCCGAACAGCATGAACAGCAGACCGACGATCAGGATCAGGGCGATCGGCACGACGATCTGAAGACGCTTGGCCGCTGAGGTCATCTGCTCGAACGTGCCGCCGTAATTGACCCAGTAGCCTTCAGGCATCTTGACCTGCGCCGTCACCTTCTCCTGCAAGGTGGTGACAAAGGTACCGAGATCGGCGCCGCGGACGTTGGCCGTGACCACGACACGGCGCTTGCCCTGCTCGCGACTGATCTGGTTGGGACCATTGATCATCTCGATATGGGCAACATCGGCCAGAGGGATGTAGCTGGCACCCGTGGGGCCATCGGTCGAGTCACCGTCACGGCTGACCGGGATACGCAGGCGTCCGATCTCGGCGAGATTGGCGCGTTGGGTTTCCGGCAAGCGCACGATGACGTCAAAACGACGGTCGCCTTCGAAAATCTGACCGGCCTCGGTGCCGCCCAGAGCCGTGGAGACCACGTCCTGCACGTCGCCGATGCTCAGGCCCAGGCGCGCCATCGCGGCACGATCCGGCGTTATCTGCAGCATGGGCAGACCGGAGACCTGTTCCACGCGAACGTCTTCAGCGCCGGGGATGGTCGACATGACGCGCTGGATGTCGTTGCCGGTCTTCAGCAACTGATCTAGATCGTCACCGAAGATCTTCACCGCCACGTCCGAGCGCACGCCGGAGATAAGCTCGTTGAAGCGCATCTGGATCGGCTGGGTGAACTCGTAATTATTGCCGGGGATTTCCTCGACCGCCTTTTGCATACGCTCGACGAGATCGTTCTTGGGCTCCTTGGGATTGGGCCACTCCTTTCGGTCCTTGAGAATGACGAAGGTATCGGCTACGGACGGCGGCATGGGGTCCGTTGCGACCTCCGCTGTGCCGATCTTGGCAAAGACACGCTTCACTTCAGGGAACGTTTTCAGACGCGCCTCGACGGCGGCCTGCATATGGATCGACTGGGTCAGGCTGGTGCCGGGGATGCGCATGGCGTGCAACGCCACGTCGCCCTCGTCCAGTTGCGGAATAAACTCCGCCCCCAGACGCGTGGCAAGGAACCCCGATGCCACAGCAAGGACGATAGCCCCCGCCACGACCACGTATCTGGCTTTGATCGAAAGATGCAGGATAGGTTCGTAGAATTTACGTGCCCCGCGCATGACGAAGCTCTCCTTTTCCTGCACCTTGCCAGTGACGAACATGGCCACCGCCGCCGGCACGAAGGTCAGGGACAGCACCAGCGCCGCGCCCAGCGCCATGACGACCGTCGCCGCCATCGGGTGGAACATCTTGCCTTCGACGCCCGTGAGCGCGAAGATCGGGACGTAGACGATGGTGATAATCAGCACGCCAAACAGGGACGGCTTGATGACTTCGGCCGAGGCCTTTGACGCCAGATCGAAACGCTCCTCGCGCGTCAGCAGACGCCCGTGGTGATGTTGCGCTTCGGCAAACCGCCGCAGACAGTTTTCCATGATGATGACGGCACCGTCGACGATCAGACCGAAGTCGAGCGCCCCCAGCGACATCAGATTGCCCGACACCTTGTTTTCGACCATGCCGGTAATGGTCATCAGCATAGCCACCGGAATGACCAGCGCCGTGATGATAGCCGCGCGGATGTTCCCCAGGAGCAGGAACAGGATGACGATAACCAGCAGCGCCCCTTCGGCGAGGTTTTTCTCGATCGTCTGGATGGTGCGCTCGACCAGCGTGGTGCGGTCATAGACGGATACGGCGGAAACACCTTCCGGCAGGGACTTGTTCGCCTCCGCCAGTTTCTCCGATACCGCCTTGGCCACCGTACGCGAGTTTTCACCGATCAGCATGTTGACCGTGGCGACCACAACCTCTTTGCCGTTTTGGGTTGCCGCCCCGGTCCGAAGTTCTTCACCCAATATGACATCGGCGACATCCGCGACCCGAATGGGTACGCCCATGCGCGTCTGGACCACGATCTGTGACAGGTCCGCGATCGTGTTAGCCTGCCCCGGCACGCGAACCAGGAACTGCTCACCGCTCTTTTCAACATAACCGGCGCCACGGTTGCCGTTATTCTTCTCAAGTGCGGCAATAACATCCGCCATCGTCAGGCCGTAGGCCGACAAGCGTTCAGGGAAGGGAGTGACATGGTATTGCCGCTCAAAGCCGCCGATGGTGTTAACCTCGGTGACGCCCGGCGTGTTGCGCAGTTGCGGACGGATGACCCAGTCCTGAAGCGTGCGCAGATCTTCCGGTGAATAGGCCGAACCGTCGGGCTTATGCGCCCCCGGTTGGGCCTCGACTGTATACATGAATATTTCGCCGAGACCGGTCGAGATTGGCCCCAACTGCGGCTCCGATCCGGCGGGTAGCTGGCTTCTGACCGACTGCACGCGCTCATTTACGAGCTGACGCGCGAAGTAGATGTCAGTGCCTTCCTTGAACACAACCGTTACCTGCGACAGGCCGTAACGCGAGATCGAGCGCGTATATTCCAGACCGGGCAAGCCGGCGATGGCCGTTTCCACCGGGAAGGTGATGCGCTGCTCCGCCTCCAGCGGCGAATAGCCGGCGGCTTCGGTATTGATCTGAACCTGAACATTGGTGATGTCGGGGACGGCATCGATGGGCAGGCGGGTGAAGTTGTAGACGCCGAGGGCCGACAGGGCGACGACGACGATCATGACGATCCAGCGGTGCCGGATCGACTGCGCGATGATTTTTTCAAGCATGACGGTTCATCCTAGTGCTCATGCTCGGCGCCGGACTTGGCAATGTCCGCGCGGATGAGGAATGAACCCTTGGTGACGTATGTCTCGCCGCCTTCTAGGCCACCGACGATTTCGACAGCCTGCGGTGACTGGCGACCGACCTGGACCGGACGCGCCGTGTAGGTCGTGCCGGACTTGACGAAGATCACCTGCTTGCCTTCCAGCGTTTGCAGAGCGTCGGCCGGCACCACAATGTTGGCAGCGCTTTGCGACGTTACGAACTTGCCTTCGATGGCCATACCCGGACGCAAGTACTGGGCGGCCGCGGCCGGCAGCTTGACGATGGCGGTCAAGGTCTGTGTGCTCGGATCGACGGACGGGAGAAGCGAGTCTACTTTGGCCGTGATGACATTGCCACCGAGCGTCTTGATGCTGACGGTCTGGCCGACACGCACATTCTCAGCGTCGCGCGGGAACAAATAGAAGGCGGCCTGCATGCTATTCGGATTGGCGATCACATAGATGGCACGATCAATCGCCATATCACCGACGTTTGCGTTTTTCTCGATGATGGTGCCCGATATGCCCGCGGGGATCGAATAGGTTTGCAGACTTTCGCTCGATTCCACGCGCGCTAGGGTCTGGCCTCTGCTGACTTTCTGACCCAGTTGTACGTTCATCGACATGATACGGCCCGGATACCAGGCGCGAACCTCGCCGCGTCCTTCCGGGGCGATCTCCACACGACCGGCGATGTCCACCGTAAGGTCGACATTGCCCGGCCCCGCGACGCCGATCTCCACGCCGCCGGCCTTGGCGGCCTCGTCGGACATGGTCGTCTTTTCACCGCCGGCCTCTTCGCCATGGCCCGCCTCGCCATCTTCAGCGCCGTGGCCGTGTCCGTCGCCCTCCCCTTTTTTCTGGGGGGCTTCCGCTGCGGGCTCTTCGCTCTGGGGCGCGTCTGTTTTCTTACCGCAGGCCGTCAGCATGACCAGACCGGCGACACCGGCTAGAAGTAGCGAGCGGGAGAGATAGGTATTCAACAGCGTCATTAGTGTGCGTCCTTCTCGCCGGAGGCGTGGCTGTGGCCATCTTCAGCATCCTTTTGGGGTGTGTTCGGATCGCTTTTGATCGCGTCGGCGGCTTGTTCGACGTTCAGCGCGGGATCGGCAGGTTTTTCGGCGCAAGCGGCCAAGGCAAAGCCAGCTACAGCCATGGCAGCCAGCACAACCTGAAATTTGAGTGAAGGTATTAAGGTCATTTACGTATCCGTTTGGCCCCTCGATCGACCGGTCGCGCCGGTGAGCTCAAGGCATGATATGAGGTGAAAAGTGTGTCATCGGCCGCACTGGTGCGCGCGTATCAACACTCGGTGTCTAAGGATTGCTCTCGCTTTGGATCAGCGGCACCCATTGTCCGATCAGGCGATCGCGTTCGGCCTTGTCGAGCTGGTAGATCTTCAGGACCTCCACTCGGCGCGCTTTCGCGGCGATCAGGGTCTCCTGAGCACCAATGACGTCCCGATAGGTGAAGCCCCCTCGCGCAAAACCCTCACGCACCTGTGCCACCGCTTTTTCGGCCTGTGGAATGACCTCGGCATCAATGCGCCGGACCTCTTCCACCGCATTGTTCATGCGGATGGTCACCGCCGCGATATCACGTAGACGTAAGCGTTCCGCCACTTCTATATCGGCCGCAGCAGCCTCGGCTTCTGCGCGGGTGCGATCGATATTGCCCTGATTGCGGTCAAAGCGGTTTAGCGGGATGGTCCCCCCGATCAGGAACGCCACCGAGCCGTCTTCGCGGAAATTACGAATACCGGCGGAAAACGTTGGGTCTTGGACGCGCCGGGTGGTCTCCACACGAATTTGAGCCGTCGAGACGCGCTGTTGCGCCCGCAATACCTCGATATCCGGCGTCTCTAAAAGAGTCGGCCCGCCACTTAGAGAAATCGTGGTCTCCAGGACGGCGGGATCTATAGTGAAGTCTGCACCACCACCCCAAAAGGAGGCAAGTTGCAGCTTGAGTTGCCGAGCTTTTGCCTTAGCTTGGTCTATTGCGATCCGGGCATTGGCGACATCTGTGTTTGCGAGCGAGCCGGCAAACAACGGGTCACGTGCGGCGCTCACCCGGCGGGCGATTTCGGCTTGTGAGCGCTCGGCCAATAACAAACGTTCCTGAGCGACGGCAATTTCAGCCTCGGCTGCAGCGGCCTCGACCCAAAGAACCTGGGCCGCTGTCATCGCCTGCCACGTACGGGCCCGACCCTCGGCACGAACGAGGTCCTTTTCTGCCGTCGCAGCGCCGACGCGGGCCTGACGTTTTGATTTGCGTTCCAGCGGTTGCTGATAGGTCAAAGTAAATTCCGCCGAGTTCAACCCATTGTAAGGATTGGAGCCAAGGAAATTCTCGGCTTCCAGACCGACACTAGGATTCGGCCGCACACCGGCTTGACGGATGTTGGCATCGGCCGCTGCCAAGCGTCGATTGGTCGCTGTCGCCGTGGGGTCGGCATTGGCGGTTAGGGTAAGCGCCTCGGTCAAGGATAAAGGGGCGTTTTGGGCATGAGCCCACAAGGGGGCGACGACCGTCAGGCACGCCGCGAACAAACTCGTTGATACGAGCTGTCGCTTTGCGCGTTTACCGCGCATGTATAGGGAGAACATGAGTAAATCTCGTGAAAGGGCTCAGACACACAGCATAGTCAGTGCTGTTTCGACGTCAGATGAGTTCTTTCACGCGCGCGGAGGTTGATCGGGAGTCGCGTAATTATGATGTCCAAGTGCGACGGCGGAACCAGGGCGCAACGAAATGAGTTCGATGGTCAGGCCGCTCAGCACAGGGCTACCAGTCGGTGCGAGTCCGGGTAAAACTTCGGCTGACCCATGGTGATGATGATGGACCGCCAAAAGGTCGGTGACAGGAGCCTGATCGTCGGCGACATGGCCCAGACAGTTCCCGTTGGCGTCTACGCACTTAGCTATCCACCCACCGTCGGGCAGTTGCTTATCGCCAGAAACCTGATGTTCAAGTACCTGCACACTTGCATGTGCGGCCGCAACGCCAGACATAGCTACAGACCCAATGCACAGCACTGCGACGAACGTTGTCAATAAGGAGCGGAGCGCTTGCACCTGTTGTCATCCTGTCAGCAAGGGGCTGAGGCTTGGGTGTATATCAAATTTTCCGACAACGAGGAAGGCGTTATCTAATAACAAACGGAAAGCGCCGTCAGGAATTTTCCCAAAGTCTAAATACCAATCAACATTTCATAGTAATAAGAAAACATTTACATTAAAAATATTCTATAAATTGAGACGTGAATTGATTTGTCGGGCTAAAAATCGATTACAACTTAGCTGGTATCCGAAATAGCGCGTTCCGATACACCAAAATGAGCGTGAAATAGAATCTCTATTATAGGCGTGACCACCTTTGATTTTTCGAACATGCCCCGGGTTTCATCGAGCTCAAATCCATCATACGACCTATTTGACACAGGCGGATATGATTTCCACCGCCTCATATGTCATTTTAGTCGCATGATGGATTGCGCCGATGGCCCCCCCGACCATTACCCGTCTGCGTATAGCTCAGATCGCATATTTCGCCTCCTCGCAAGATCCCAAGGAGCAACACGAAGCTATTATGTATAGCTCAGATCGCATGTTTTACCTCCTCGCAAGATCCCAAGGTTCTCGGGGGGCGCAGAACGATCTCACTTAGACTTTTGCGCCATAGTAATTACCGCGCGATTTCCAAGAGTTGGCAATCTGCGGGTTTCATCATCATCGCCAATCACCTGTGCGCCTAATGGTTGACGCGCTTTTCATCAATGATTAATATAACATCATTGATGGAGGGATCACATGGCTAGTATGACTATTCGAAATCTTGATGACGGACTTAAATCTCGCTTACGGATTCGAGCGGCAGAGCACAACCGATCTATGGAGGATGAGGCGCGTGACATTCTCCGCGTCGCGCTGTCGGTTTCCACGGCCAAGTCTCCTAGCCTCGCCAGTGCAGTTCGCGCGCGGTTAGCACTAGGAGAGGGAGTGGATTTGAACATTCCGCCCAGAGATGCCATTCGGCCGGCGCCTGATTTTCTATGATAATCTTGGACACAAATGTAATCTCGGAGCTACTGCGCCCGGCGCCATATCAAAGCGTAGTGACCTGGATCGATGCTCGTCCCAGAGACCAATTTTTCACTACTGCGGTCAGTGAGGCGGAGATCAGATATGGAATCGCTAGGCTTGAAGACGGGCGACGGCGACAGGCGCTGACAATAGCGATTGATGGCATATTTACTGAGGATTTTGCCGGGCGCATCTTAGCTTTCGATAGCGGAGCGGCGGTAACATATGCTTCAATTGTTAGCGCTAGAGAGCGGATTGGACGCCCCATAAGTCAGTTTGATGCTCAGATATCTGCTATAGCTCTAGCGCATGGAGCCACAATTGCCACTCGAAACGTAAAAGATTTCGAGTGCGTTGGAGTCGAAATAATCAATCCATGGGCGAACTAAAACCGTGCCGGCACATTCCGGCGCCGTGACAGCGCTGAACTCGCACTCCGCCGACCAGGCGCGGGCAGGACCAGTTCTCTTCGCATTGTGCTACTAATACCGCGGATATTGTCATCATCGACACCTGTCTCTTCGGCGATAGCCGGCCAAGTATCTACCGTTTCCTGAATATCGCGGATCATTTTCTCGGCGGCCGGCCGTTTCATGCCGCAGAATTCGCCGAATGCCAGTAGATCCTCGAGCTCAAAGGCATCACGCTTGCTGTTGAGGCTCATCTGGTGCGTGCTGGTCCAGTCGCCAGAAGCATTATAAGCGTAGCTGACGTCGAAGGCGGGTGACAATCGCCACTCCCCTTTTCGATTCATCAGAAAGGCGATGTTTTTCACATGGTCGTCCTGATTGCGGACCATGATGTTGAAGACTGCTCGCCGGAATTGCTGCTCGATGTCGTAGGTCGGAAGGTCGAGCATTCGAATGGTTTCAACAGCCTGTTCATAACTGTAAGCGCCGGCCGCATTGAAATTATAATGCCGTAACGCGGCGAGCGATTGCATGTGAATTTTCTGACCGGCCTCCGTTCGGTCAAATCGCCGCGTCATGAAATGCGCTCTGCCACCTTCATGGTGTAAACGACATTCAGTCATGTCGATCCCTGCGGCGCGCGCCAACAGATAGAAGCTATATTCGATACTGCCAAAGCCTTGGGGATCGGCAAGCTCCTTATCTCTGTTATTTCCAATGCCGTCGAACTTCATCAGCCAATAGCTGAAGCCTTCACCAGCCTTAATCTGGCCCGAACGGAATTCACCGGTTTGCCCGTTCCATGCCAGGACGGCCTTGGCGCGCGCGCCACCGGCTGACGTGCCGACGCGAACGATGTCTTGGAGCGTCTCGTGATCGTCTTCACCCGTGAGGACGCCAGCGAGACCCTCCCGGTTGTTGAGAACGATATTGGCCAGATTTACCAGTGCATCGACCTCGACGGCGCGTGAGCCCTTCCTGCCCGGCGAGATCGCCGGATGGAATTCGAGCGCGCCCATACCCCTGCTGCCGATATAACAGAGCCGCTCGACTGGATTGAAGCTCGTGGTAGCGCGGCCCTGCTGGGCCAGCCAGGCGTCGATCAGAGCTTTTCCGAACTTGTCGGGAAGCGAGTCTGCCAGCAAGCCGGGAAGACCTTTAAATGCTTCTTTTGGCAGGCTAGGGAATTCATATGGATCTGTTCCCAGTGGCATTGCCAGTGGTGTCAGTTGGATGCCACTCGCCACGAAGTTCGGATCATACTGGAAAACCCCAATTTGTCGATTTTCCAACCAACTGACAGCGCCTATATCCCTGCCCCATAGCCGCACATATGCGTCGGTCATTCGTCCTCATCCCCCCATGCCCATTGTGAAGCGGGTTGGGTTTCAGCTTGCCGAGGCCGCGCGCGTTGACGTTCCCGGCCCCGTAATTTTACGCGCTCGATAGGCCTCACCGCTGGATCGGGCAGCATACCGAGCAGGTTTGATTCCATATTCAGCGCCAAGAGAATGCGAATAAAAGAATCGAGCGAAGCGCCCTCGCCGGCTTCCAGTCTGGCAACCGTACGTGCGGACGTGCCGGTTTCCTTGGCAAGCTGTGCGCGGGTCAAGTTGCGGCTTAATCTGAGTTTGGATAAACGGTCGCCCAGTTGCGATTCCAAGTGGCTGACCGTCTTGATTAAAGCATCAGGATTAGTGGACATATGTGGCACATTAAATAGGATTAATGGCCTTAATGTGCCATATTTGGCCCATTATAAGCAAGAACGTATAATTGTTTATTGCGATCCGACTGAAAAAGTTTTGTATAAGATGCCAAATTTGGCACATTAATTCCCTTAATCTGGCTTAATATGCCAAATTTGGCACTTTATAGGTACTAATATATCGGGCGAGTCTAGGCACCCATGTTCCTATAATTTTATAATATCCGCTGAAATCATGCCATGCCTGAGGGGTGCCATTGTGTGATTGAGTGCGGGCAATACTGGGTAAGTTCATCCAGTATGACAAAGGCTTGGTGGAGCAGTTTTAAAATTGCGGGTCCGTTTTTTTAATTCTGCGGGCCACCTATTTTGAAAATCGCGGCATCCTTCACGATGTGAGCTGGAGTTTTTGGCAAAATGGACAGACCTCTATGACAGGCCGAGGCTATCTGCAAAAGTCCAAAGATCATAGCAAACCCTTCTCCCGAAGTCCGCTAGCAAAAGTCGCCAACGGCATTATCAGGGTAAGTGTATGGTTTTTAAGCGGTTCAGCGCCGTATTTTCCGTACCATGCTGCGGCGCGTTCGTTATTAGCGTCTATGATGAGCACCCGACCGCCAACTTGCTCTGAAATGCGTAGGCAGCGGAGTGCCGCAGCAGCCAGCAGTTGTCCGCCTAAACCTAATCCAGCAACAGAGGTATCCGTTGCTATCCGCGCCAGCTTGAAGCCAGACACCTCGTGTCTCGCTAGGCCTCTGACCAAATTCGTCGGAACCTCATCATGTGAAACTGCAGATGGGGTAATGGTGTAAAACCCGAGGATTTTCTCTGGCCTATCAGTTTTGATGGCACAAAAAGTTTTTGCCGCGTTATGGTCGTGACTCTGACGAGCAAAACGTTGCAGAAATTCGTTCATCTGATCGTCGCCACAATCAAATATTTTTCGGTCATGCGATTTCGATATTGGCTCTTCGTGCCAGAGCGGGAGGATCATAGCGTGGAGGGTAACGCCGCTATAACCGCCCGTAATTTTACATTTGGCTTCGGCGGGTTTTCAAGCAATTCAAGAACGCGAGTGAAGTCCCGCTTAGACAGGATTATGGCTTCGGCGGCCTCGATCACTGAGTCCGCTTCTTTTAGTGCCGTCTGCATGATGAAGTTGGTAAGATCCGTATTTTGGATCGCCGCGGCCCGGATCAGCTTAGCTTTTGCTTCCGGCGAAACCCTCAAATGCATTCGCTTATTGTCATCGACGGCCACGCTTGGCATCTGAAGCTCCATCCATAGAAATTCCAGTGCATTGTACACACATACAGTCAATTGTCAATGTGTGCGCCATGAATGCGTACGTCGCATAAAGCTTATGGGAAATGTGCGTTGCAAAAGACGCGTGAAAGGAAGCGTAATGAACTGACTATCACGTGTAAAGCTGCTTTAGCGATGGAGGTCGGCCCACCGGCATCGGCGTCCAGACGCAGGTGTCAAACCACCCCAAGCGGCTGTGGTCAAAAGCCATGGTCGTGAGCATTGGGGCTAAATGTGAGGGATAAACCGTGCTGGTATGTGTCAGAGAGACGAGCGAAAGCAAACCGTACGACTTTGCTTCAACAGCCCGAACACGTCCTCTGACCATCCTTCGATTGGAAGAAATAAGCCCATATCTTGAAAATAACGTCAAATCTGACATCACAAGGTGCCGCAACTGAAACCAATTGTTATCTCGCTATTTGAGAGCATCATCTATTTCAGCCGCTAATAAATCCTATGGAAATCGGGTTTATCAAGCGCAGATGCTGCTTAGAATGACGCTAAATTCTCCCATCATTAGCATTATGAAGCGTTAATATAATACCCCATCCGTAATTGAGGCCGGATATGACTTATCGACATGCCTTTATTAAATCGCCGCGTTCAGTTAAAGCTGTACACCCGGCCATTCGCGTGCCGTAGGAAATGGCGATGCGAAATGAAAACACTGGTTTCGACGACGCACCTGATGTCGTCCAGGAGGTGTTCGAAAAATATCGGGTCGGCGGGGTTTCCGACGTGCGGGCGCGGAACGCTATTGTGTCGTATGTCTGCGCTCTCGCGCCTGAAGATATGTTTTCTGAAGAACTGCTGAACCGCTTCGAAGTCTATGTCGATATCGCGCTTCAGGGCTTCAAGCGGGCGCAATGTAAAGCGATGCGCAAGGGCCTGTCGAGATCATCAACGCCCTGAGTCGAGGCGACGATGCGGCCATGTTAATTTTGGCCTGATTTTGAGCGCTTCACTTCACAGTATCCAGTAGACTACGGTTTATCGTGCCTGGATTGAAAATTGATTGAGGCTTCTTCTATTGCCATGAGCAGCGCCACGCACCCGCTGCTGGGGTCGATATCGCCAGCATTTATTCTGGCAATGATATCTGCCACCTGGTCAGCTGTCGATTTGGGTTGATCAGGCATTTCGGCAATCCGCTGGAGGGTTCGTCACTCTAAATTGAGGAACGTTAAAAATCACCGCTTACTTGTGGGGCGCACCGCACCTCATGTCACCCCGTCAAATTATTGCGTTTGATCATGACGGGACAGGTTAGCTTAGTGAAAGCGGACAATCCCTCGATAAAATTGTCGCTCATTCCATATAATCCTCTGGTCATGTGGATTTGAAGCCAGCTTTTTGGTAAGCAGGGCGAAGGTGCAATATGAATCTGGTTGAGCGTAACAACATCAAGGTGACGGGTAACAGTAGGGCTGCGGCCACGCTGCTCTTTGCACATGGGTTCGGCTGTGACCAGAATATGTGGCGATATGTGGCCCCATCGTTTGCCTCCCGTTTTAAAATCGTTCTCTTCGACCACGTAGGCGCCGGTGAATCCGATCTGAAATGCTTTGTGCCATCGAAGTATGCGTCGCTAGATGGGTATGCAGATGATGTCCTTGAGATCATCGATGATCTGAAATTGACGAATGTAATTTTCGTTGGCCACTCGGTCAGTTCGATGATTGGTGTGATCGCTGCCAACAAGGCACCTGGCGCGATCCAGTCTCTCGTCCTAGTTGGTCCCTCCCCTTCCTATATCGACGATGGGGATTACACAGGGGGGTTCACCCGGCCCCAGATCGAAGAATTGCTTCAGTCTTTGGACAGTAATCACATGGGTTGGTCGATGACCATGGCCCCCGTCATTATGGCCAATCCGGAGCGAGAAGAACTGGCGAAGGAGCTGACCGCCAGCTTCTGCCGAACTGATCCGGAAATGGCAAAGGCTTTCGCGACAACGACCTTTCTCAGTGACAGCCGAACGGCCCTACCACTGGTAACGGTGCCAACTTTAATTCTGCAATGTTCAGATGACGTTATCGCGCCGGAGGAAGTTGGTCGTTATATTCATGCGCAGATCCCTCACAGCAAGCTTATAGTCATGGAAGCAACCGGTCACTGCCCAAATCTCAGCGCGCCGGAGGAGACCATCGCCGCGATTGAATCGTTCGTCTAAATGGCGTCCGATCATTCTTACTCGAATTGGCATAATTTTCAGGATAGCTATGAAAGCTTTTTTGAAAACTCGCCCTGTGGCTTCGTGACTGCCGAAGGCCGAGCAAAAATTGTCAAATGTAATGCGCGCTTTGCGGGATGGCTCGGCTATGAGGCCGGTGAGCTGGTCGGCAAGCGCTTTTCCGATTTGATGACCGTGTCGGGCAAGGTGTTCTATGAAACCCACCTGGCGCCCCTCCTCCGTATGCAGGGATATTTCGAAGAAGCGGCACTGGAGTTGGTGTCCAAGACCGGCGAGCGGGTGCACTTCCTGATAAATGCGGCCGAAGAACGCGACGACGCCGGAAAGCCGCTTTTCGTGAGACTGGCCCTGTTCCGCGCAACGGATCGCCGGCTCCTGGAACAGAATCTGCAAATGGCGAAGCTGGCTGCTGAAAGCAGCCTTGCCGCAGAGCGCGACGCCTCCGTTTTTCGTGAGCAATTTATCGCTGTCCTCGGTCACGACCTGCGCAATCCACTGGGAGCTATTTCATCGGGAAGTCAGTTGCTGGCCAGGTCAACGCTCGACACGCGTCAGCAATCGATCGTCACCATGATGCAGACCAGCGCGGCTCGCATGGCAGAGCTGATCGAAAACGTCATGGACTTCGCCCGAACGCGCCTCGGCGGCGGATTGGGTATTGAGCGGCGTCCGGATGATTTGGGGCCAAGGCTGGTTCATACTGTCGACGAACTACGCTCGGCTTTTCCGGATCGGGATATTCGTACGGCGATCGACTTGCCTTCACCGATCAATTGTGACGCAGCGCGCCTGACGCAACTCCTGTCAAATCTTGTTGCCAACGCCGTTTCACACGGCTCTAAGGATCAGGCTATCCATGTCTCAGCGCAGGTCTTTGACGGGGCATTTGAGCTTGCGGTTGCAAATGGAGGCCGGCCCATCCCGGCGGAATTGCTCGCTGTGCTGTTCCAACCCTTCACACGGGAACAAGCGCGGCCCAGCCAGAATGGGCTCGGCTTAGGGCTTTATATCGCTGCCGAAATCGCCAGAGGGCATGGTGGCGAACTGAGCGTCACCTCGACCGACACGGAGACACGATTTGCTTTTCGAATGCCTTTGTGACTGTGTCCAAAGGGTGATGCGATATCCCGTTCTGGTCGGTGCTAGTGACTTACGCCTCTTTTGTTGTTTAGGCAGAGTAGCGTCCTGAAACCCGATACCAAAATGCCCTAAGCATGTGGAAAAGGAATCCTCATGCCCCGTAAAATCCTGATCACTGGCGCCAGCATCGCTGGCAATTGTGCGGCCTGGTGGCTTGCCGAATATGGCTTTGACGTAGTGGTTGTCGAAAAGGCGCCGTTGTTTCGTAGCGGCGGGCAAAACGTCGATGTGCGGGGCGCGGGGCACGAAGTCATCCGTCGCATGGGTCTGGAGAACGAGGTGAAGGCCCGCAATACCGGTGAACGGGGTTCCGTCTGGGTCGACGAAGATAATCAGGTGATCGCTGAGTTCGACGCAGAGGATCTGGGCGACGACGGGCCGACGGCGGAGCTTGAAATCCTCAGAGGCGACCTCGCCTCTCTGCTATACGAGCCTGCGCGTTCGCGCGCCACCTTTCGATTCGGCGATTATATCACCGGCATCACTCAAACATCGGATGCCATAACGGTCACCTTTGCAGAGTCTGAACCCGAGACATTTGACATTGTCATCGTCGCCGAAGGCGTTGGGTCGTCGACGCGGGAGCTTGTCTTTCCCGGCGAGAACCACCCTCGATGGATGGACATCACCATGGCGTATTACACCATGCCGAAGGGTGAGACCGATACAGACATGGGTCGCTGGTATAACGCCACGGGCGGTCGGGGAATTCTATTACGTCCTGGCCCGGACGGTCAGACACACGCCTTCTTGACGGCTCAGGCCAAGCCGAAAGGCGAAGAGAGCTTAGGCGTCAACGAACAAAAAGCATGGATGTACGAGCGCTTCCGTGACGCGGAGTGGGAAGCCTCCCGGGCCCTCGAAGGCATGATGATCGCCGAAGATTTTTACTTCGACGTTCTTCGTCAAGTTAAGATGGAGCGGTGGGCGAACGGTCGGGTGGTGCTGCTAGGGGACGCCGCCTGGTGCGCCACGCCGTTGGCCGGTATTGGAACCACACTGGCCCTGACGGGTGCCTACGTGCTGGCGGGCGAGTTGTCGCGGTCAGAAAGTCCGACTGCGGCATTCGCAGCCTATGATGCCCTAATGCGGCCTTTTGTTGAGCAGGGCCAAGGCGTGCCTAAGTTCGCCCCGAAGCTCCTGAATCCTCGTTCGCGTCTTGGTCTCGCCACACTGCGTGGCGTAATGCGCGTATTGGGCCTGCCGGGCATCCGTGAAGCGGCATCTGCGCTGCTGACCGGCAAAACGAAAGACATCGATCTGCCTAATTACAGGGCGACGAGCACCTCATGATATGGTGGCAACCTCTCGTCTGATCTCAAACAGAACGACAAAGGGCTGCCCATAGGGCGGCCCCCCATTGTCGACGGCATGTGGTCAGCTCACGCGAGCTGGCCCCCACGCTGGCAGATCTTTGGTCCGGCGCCCCGCCGCACCGCGTGCGTCTGTGCTCCGACCTCCGGGATCTGCACAGATTCGAGCCAATCGAACCACTTGTCAGGATGGGGAACGATAGCGTCCTAACCAAAACTGTTTCGATCCACGTCCAGCGACCTTGTCGGCATTATTTTATGAGCAGACTTAGTTTCTTTCGCAAATCGGAAGGGACAAAGGGCTTTGAGATGAAATCATTCATTCCTGCCTGGATGCATTCATCGCGCGTTGCTGACATGGCGTGCGCCGTTACACCTATTATCGGCGTTGGCAAATGGTTATTACCCTGTTCGACGGCCCTGATCTCGCGCGTTGCCGTATATCCGTCCATGACAGGCATTTGGACGTCCATCAGAATAGCTGCATAGGTTCTCGCCTTAACACTCTCAACAGCGATCGCGCCATTGCGGGCTACGTCAACCTCGTAGCCAAACCCCTCCAGCAAGGTTGCGGCCACCAGTATATTGGGCTCGTAGTCCTCTACTAGCAAGACGTATCCCTTCGTTTCCGGGACTTCTTCAGCCTTTACCGATACCCCATCCTTCTCTGTCCCTGGGCTCACCGCGAGGGTAAGCGGCAGGTGCACGGTAAATCGCGTGCCGACGCCAACATCGCTGTCCACTGTAATGGTACCGTGCATCAGTTCAGCCAAGGTCTTGCTGATGGCCAGACCCAGCCCCGTACCACCGAACTTGCGGCTGATCGTGTTATCCGCCTGAGTAAACTTGTCGAAGATCCTCGTGAGCTGACCCGGTTCAATACCGCTGCCCGTATCGCTTACACTGATAGAGACGAATTCATGGCCATCCTGTTCGCCCGGTATCGTCGAGACATCGATGCTAACATTGCCCTGTTCTGTGAACTTGACGGCGTTTCCACATAGATTGGTCAAAATCTGCCGAATTCGGGTGGGATCTCCCTGAAACCATTTTCCCTGGATATGATCCAGGCCTAACCGAACCTCGAGACCCTTTTCATGGGCGCGCGGCGTTAACATCTCCGCCGTTTCGGTTAGCAACAGATCCAGTCTGAACGCAATCGCTTCGATCTCGATGCCACTGGCTTCGATTTTGGCGATGTCGAGCAAATCGTTGATCAGCATCAGCAGGCTTTCGCCGCTCCCGTTTAGGGTCGAAATATATTTCTGCTGCTGCGGCGTTAACGGGCTGCTTCTCGCGAGGATGTGCGACAAGCCGAGAATGGCGTTCATCGGGGTTCGGATCTCGTGGCTCATATTGGCCAGAAACTCGCTTTTTGCGTTATTGGCGGCAATGGCCTTCTCTACAGCCGCCGTCAACGCTACTTCACTTTCGGCCCGCTCAAGAAGATAGGCGCGCATGCGATACTGACGTCGACGGTCTCGCAGCGCCGCCCGCACGGTGCTTAGAAAATTATCGAGATGGACCGGTCGCTTGATCAGCGTCATGTGGCCCACCTGGGTGAGTCGATTAAGCAGCGCCATCTGATCAGCATCCGGGCGCGTCAGCACTATGACGGGCAGGTCTGACCACTCCGGCTGGTTACTAAGCGTCGCCTGCAGCCTGCCAGATTTATCGCCGATCACCGCTTCCTGACTGATGACCAGACAGGCCGCGCCGACTTTCAGCTCGTTGCATACCTCGTTGAGGCCGGGACAGATTTCCACAGCGATATTTTCTTTAAGCAAAAGCGCCTTGGTCATCGCGCTGTCGCGCGACGTCGGAGCCAGCACGAGCACGCGTTTCTCGAATTCGCTACTCATCGCGCACGATCAGGAGATCACCCGGCCCCTGAAATACGGGGGTGCCGGTCAGAACGCCTTGGAAATCTGTCAGAGGTTTTCCAATGGATATCCCCTCTCCGCCCAACGAAAACTCACGGATAGTGCGCTCGTGCTGACCATTTCGCTTTTTCAGCACAGAGACCAGTTGACGGACCTCCCCCTTGGCCTCGAAGTAACGGAACAGGATTACTGTATCCGCCAGATAGCTGGTATCGATACTGGTTTTCATCGCCTGACCCAAAAGTCCGTGTTGCGCCACGACTAAAAAGGTGACAACGCCAAGATGGCCCAGATAGGTTAGGAGTTCATGGAGCTGCGCAGTAAGAAAGCGTTCTTCCGGCATGGCATTCAGATAGCCGTTAAGGCTATCAATGACCACGACCCTGACCGAACCCTGCCCATTGCCTTCCACCGCCTGTCGAACCCGGTGAGCGAATTCACCGGGTGAAAGTTCGGCGGGATCTATGGCGCGCACATCTATCAGACCTGAGTCGATAAACTCCCGTAAGGGCATGTTCAAACCGTCCGCGCGCTCCAGCATCGTCTCCTTACGCTCGTCAAAGGTGAACAGGACGCTGGCCTCACCTCGCCGGGCCGCTTCAACTGCGTACTGAATCGATAAGGACGACTTGCCGACTCCCGCCGGTCCCAGCAGCAGCACGCTTGTCCCGGACCTCAGGCCACCGCCGAGCATAGCGTCCATTGAGGCTACACCACTTTTAACAAGTGCGCCTTCACGCGGAAAGGCATGCTCGTTGGCCACTATTCTCGGAAATACCGTCAGACCACCCTTAACAATCGTGAAGTCGTGGTAGCCCCCGCGATATTTCTGCCCCCTCAACTTCGTTATTCTTAGCCGGCGGCGCTCGGCGCCATATTCGGGCGACAACTGTTCGAGGCTGATTACTCCGTGCGCAATACTTTCTAACTGAAGCGCATCTTCGCCAGCCGAAGTCTTGTCGTCGAGAAACAAGACCGTACAGGCCCGTCCGGAAAAATATTGCTTCAGAGCAAGCACCTGCCGACGGAAACGCAGGGCATTTTGAGCGAGAAGTTTGATTTCGGATAGCGAGTCGATGATTACCCGGCGCGGCTTCAGACGATCAACAATATCCAGAATTTCCTTTGTCGTTATATTCAGTTCGACTTCAGACGGCTGGAACATGGTGTACTGATGTTCCGGATCCAGATCTCTTTCCTCGGGCAGAAGTTCAAAAATTTCCACACCCTCGAGGTTCATGCCATGCGAGTGCGCCACGGCCGCGAGTTCGTCCCTCGTCTCAGACAGGGTGACATAGAGAACCTTCTCCCCGTTCCTGACGCCTTCCAAAAGAAATTGCAGGGACAAGGTGGTTTTGCCGGAACCCGGTGTTCCATGGACCAGGTAAACCCTGTCAGGCGGCAAACCGCCACCCAAGACGGTGTCGAGTTCAACCATGCCCGTTTTAATCAGGTGGGCTTCCCTTCTCAAATCCGACATTTTTTCAAGCCAATAGTTGATCCGGTCGTAGCCAACCCATACCCCTGCCCAGTTTACAGAGCTCAATGAGGATTATTTGGCCGTGCCAAATAAGACTTCAATGAATACAAATTTCCTATAGTGATCTGCGGCCGACAGTATTTCTGGGTTGGGGACTTGCCAAGCGATCGCTATGCCATGTAGGGAAGACGGCCCATCGCACCATCTTAACCGGTTGGAAAGATTTTGACCCCTAAAATTGCATAACAAAGGTTTGCAGTGTGGGGTAGCTCCATGGTCGCTTTCGAAAATACACCGCGTGTCCCGGGCAGAATTCCAGCTTCACAAATGAAGAGTCCGTCCGGGGTTAATTCCCCCCCCACAAAGTCGTTCGCCCTGAGCATCAGTCTGCCCTACAGCCGAGCACAGCTGGCTTGCGCCCTGTTGGAAGAGCAGATTGACGTTTTCTACAGCCCAACGCGTCAGGTGGATACAGGCATCGTCTGCGGCTTTCGTGCCATGCCTCATTGGGCCTCCGCTGACCACGGCCTCGTTCCTTATACGGAACTCATCAGGGCCATGGCAGGTGAGGCCTTTGGACCATCCTTGTTTTGCACCGTCTTGCTCCAGGTATTTCGCCAGTTGGCCCACTCCGGCGACAAGGTCATTCGCGTGTCGCTCGAAGAGTCAATGTTGCCGGTGGCACCCGTTTTTAGATTATTAAGTGCCTTGCTTCTCGAAAGCTGGATAGCGCCGGAACGCCTGGAAATGGAATTCCGCGGCCCTATGGCGGTTGAAACGCGCGCCATGAGTGAAGAAATGAGGCGAGCCGGGATAAGAGTTGGTCGTCTGGTTTCCGCATCAGGGGGAAATTTTGAGGGTGACTTTGAAATGAGTGACTTTGATAGCTTTACATTCTGGGCGCCGGAACTGACAGGCAGCCGCTGGACGATAGAGCATGACCGGTGGCTGGGTCGCATGCAGGATCACGGAAAGGTGACCCTGCTCGCCGACGCGGACGGTCCCCGCCAGATCGAATTTGCCCGGCTCAAAGGTTTTGATCTAATCGAAGGGGCCGCGACAGGTCCCTTGAGCCCCGAAGGAGAACTTCGAGAAATTATGTCGTAGTGGACACCCTCCACTTATTTCACCAACACAGCAATGCCCTCAGGCGACCTTGTGAGAATACGATGTTATCAGCACCAGCAATCCACCATTCCCAACATACTGGCAGCCCCAATGCTGTAGATATCCATGTGGGCGCCTGCGTTCGCGCACGGCGTAAGGCCCTTGGTTTTAGCCAGGAATATCTGGCCGAGCAAATAGGCCTGACATTCCAGCAAATACAGAAATATGAGAAAGGCACAAACCGCATAAGCGCGTCGAAACTATTCGATATCGCCACAGCGCTGAAGGTTCCGATCGTTTATTTTTTTGAGGGCTGCGGGCAGTCCCAAGGTGTTTATGCGGATTTCTCTCCCAGTGAGACATCGATCCAAAAATTCCTGAAGTCCCCCGAAGGGCTTACGCTCGCCAAATTTTTTCCTGAAATCAGATCTGCGAGTCAACGTCGACGACTGGTCGCCCTAGTGCGTACCCTAGCTGACGGGGTTTAAAGCGAAACCCCGTCAGCCAGCTCCCCGTCCTGCGACACTGGTTTCGGGTGTTTTCGTCTCACAGTCGATACAGGCTTTGCGCATCATGCTAAGCCGATACGGGTCGTCGAATCCGGTTGCTACGCGACCTTGACGAACCTAAGGGGCAGGATCTGACGTCGTCTTGGCAGCATCGCACGCAGCGACAACACCAGTCCGGCAGGCTCGCTCGAAAGCATCTTTGGCGTAGCGTCGCTGATCCGGGGATGGCCCGCCTAGTTCCCCTTTCATGAGCATGGTCGCGTACTCAAAACAGCTTTGCCCGAAGCGTGTGTTACAATCCTGCAAATAAAGATCACGTGCTCTCTCGGGATTGGCCGCAATATTGCCTTCGCCATGACGCAGGATTTTTGCCAGCAGAGCGCACGCTGACAGGCCATTATCACGACACGCGCGATTTAGATGATCCACGATGACGGGCATCTCGACGACCCCGACCTGACCGGCATACATCATGCTCGCCACACCGTAACATCCGTCACGGTCCCCGGCATCACAGGCGCGTTGATAGAGCGTGAAAGCTTCAGGAGTCGACATGGCGCCGCCCTCGCCGCGCAAAATCATTTCGGCATAGCGCGCACAGCCTTTCGAGGGGTCAAGGGCGCAGGCCTGTTTCAACCCCGCGCGCCCCAGACTAATGTCTTTGGGCCATTGCGTTCCGTCCAAGCTCCAGCGAGCAATGAGGTCACAGGCGTCATAATAACCCCTTTCGAAGCAGGACGTCTTCATCAGGGCAATCATTCCCGGTACGTCTCGCGCTTCAGCGCGGGCAAACGCTGCGTGGAATTCATCATACCCCGTGGGTCCAGGGCGTCTTGCCATCTGACACATGTCACTGACACCCATGGTGCACGCTTTCGTCGACATCTCTTTTGAGCCGCCGAAATCGACGGGGCCACCTTGCCCGGTTGTCATCATAACTGCCAGGTTCCGACATCCCCCTCCATCGCCGGCATTACAGGCCGTGCGATAGGCGGTGCGCGCTTCGCTGTACCGACCCAGTTTATGATACATGTTCGCCACATCGGTGCAGGCGGAAGGCAGCCCCCCCTCACAGGCATAGGTTTCGTACCGCAGCCCTTCGCCTATATTGGGTTTTACGCTATCATAGCCCACAAAAAATGCACCACCCAGCTTGGCGCAAGCTGATGGCGACCCAGCCCCTTCACGGCAGGCATTCTTCCAATGCCCGATCGCCAGGCTGGTAGACGTCGCTTGGTCGCCGATCCGTTCTTCGCCGTCACTGGCCAAACCTGGTCCGGCGGAAAATGTCAGCCATAGAACCAGCCAGAGGCCGAATCTGCACAAGATGGACATGGTGGCGGGCTTCCCGGATTTAAAAGTCTTGACAGGTGACTGGACCGCACTCACACGACGTGCGCATCGAGAGATATCATATGTAGCGTGCGACAAGCCTTACAAATACTGCAACTTTGTTCGGCCCAAGCGCCACGATGCGTCCTCATCCCTCCAGCAGCAAAGGCCGACGTAGAACGGATTCAAGCTTCAGAAGAAGAGCGTCGGGGGTGAAGGGTTTTGGCAGTTGTGCATCCGCGCCCAGCTTCTCGGTCGCACGCAATACGTCACATTCAGAAACCCTCGCCTGAAGTCCCGCTGACATGGCAATAACGGGCACGGCGGGCCACGTCGTCTTAATGTGCCTCATGCCCTGAAGTCCGCCCATACCGGGCATGAAAACATCGCACAAGACGGCATCCACATGCGCAATATTGACGTCCTTGAACGCCTGCTCCATTGTTTCGGCTTCGTGGACGCAATAGCCCGAAAATTCGAGAAGGCCTTTTATATAGGTCCGCAGCGTCCGGGAATCTTCGACGACCAAAACAGATTTTCGCCGTTCGACTGAGGCGGCCGTCTGGAAAGCCTGGCTGAAAATATGGCTGATATCGCCTTCGGTAAACGGTTTCCTCAAAACGAAGTCGGCTCGCGCCAGACGGGCGCGCTCCAGCGTATCGCTTATTGCTTCTCGTGAGGATCCGGCGGTCATCAGGACAATGGGCGCGTTACCCGTGCGTTTGCGATAGGCCGGTATATGGTCAATGGCATTATAGGGACCGACAAACACGTCAAGAAAGACGGCTTGCACCTGGTAAACCGACAACGCGTCGTGGCCCTCTCGCAGGGTGAGAAAATGAAGGTAATTCCATCCCGGCTGCCCTGAAATCATCTTGCCGATAAGTGTCGCCTGGACGGAGCTATCCTCAATAATCAGAGCAGTTTTAGTCATGACGTTAATCGGAATCTTCCGGCTGTATTTTCTGAACGTTAAGGTGCCACGGGATCATTAATAAAAAGGTGGGCGCTTTAGCGGCGTCTCACCACGCCTATTGGAATAGGGTTGAGAGACCGATCAGCTCGATATCACGAGCTTTGATGACATAGATCGGAATATCCTTCACATAGCCATGCAGACGGCCCTTGTCCGCGACGCGATCTGCAAATTCGGTCCAGGTGAACAGGCCTTCAACAATGTGGATGAGTTCGCCCGCGAGATAAACGCCTCCGCGGGCGCCCGCCATAAGCGCGGCGTCTGATGTCGCGTCTGCAAGGAAGGTCTGGCACAGTCTAACGGCAGCCAGTGCGGTTGGATCACCCTGCCGTGCCAGCAAAGCAATGGCAAATGGCGTCGTCGGGCTAATATCGTCTGGATTAATGTCCGAAAGACAATTGTGAATATCGACGAGGCCGGTCAAGGAGACGGCCCGTTCGCGGGACACATGTCCGTATTTCCGCTCCAGATGCCGATAGATTTTTAGTTCCAGTTCATTGCGCACTGGTAAATCGGAGTGGCCACCCTCGCACGGCAGGATGAGGGTTTCACCGAGATGATCTGGGACCATCCCGGCCGTCCCCAAGCCGCGCCCTGTGCCGATCAAAACACTGATCTGGTCCGGATCACCGACACCACCACAAACCTTTTCAAGATCGGCATTTTTCAGGCGTCGAACGGCCATGGCCTTGGCCACGCAGTCATTCACAATATGAAGTCGCTGCACGCCGACTAAATCGCGCAGGTAATCCCGCGTCAGTAGATAACCATGATTGGGCATGGTCAACCCCCCATCAATCTCCCATCCACCCGCTGACAGGGCGGTCGCCACGATAGCGGGGTCCCCGTGACCGGTCATAAATTCGGTCACACTTTGCCTAAACTGGTGCAATGATCGACAGGGATAATAGCTCGCCTCATCGTGTCGTTGGCCCTGTTCGACCAGAGCCAGTTTCAGATGTGCGCTATTGGACACATCGGCCAAAAGTACGAGCCCCATATCAGCCTCCCAAGGCGAAAATTTTTATTAAGTATTTCACCACAATTATGGGACAAGTATTGAGATTGCGTTATGATGTGAGCAACTCGGCCACCTTTCATTAGGGGTTCATCCTGGAGGGATAATTCCGCACGGCGAATACCAGGAACGATTACCGACGTCTGGGCGGAATAGCAGGACGACCTCATAACGCCTGCACGGTCGGTGACGGCTCGTCGATCATACCAAAGCGCGTGACGCCGAAAGCTCCGATCCATCTGGCACACAGTCGCTACAGCTTAGGCGTCTACCCGAAGCGCACTGATGTAACGGCTAGAGGTCAGATTCTGTGCAATATCAGAATCATTGATTGCAGCTATTATATGCCTGGCCGGACTATCTATGACCCTACTGGGCATAGTGTGGCTAAGATCGAATCATCCGGCCCACACGCATACCCACGTGACAATGGAAATAAGGCATGGTTATCCTCAGGCTAGGCAGGTGCCGACTCAATATGGGTCGCTACGGTATCAATATCTTTATCGCCGCGTCCGGACAGATTGAGAACGATGATGCCACCACAACCCACCTCTTTGGCCAGATCACCGACCTTTGCAATCGCATGGGAAGATTCAAGGGCCGGGATGATACCCTCTAGCCTGCAGGTCAGCCTGAAAGCGTCCAGTGCCTCTTTATCGGTACAGGTAAGATACTGCGCCCTGCCTGTATCGAACAGGTGCGAATGCTCCGGGCCGATGCCCGGGTAATCCAGCCCAGCGGAAATGGAATGTCCTTCAAGAATTTGCCCGTCTTCATTCTGAAGCAGGTAGGTCCGGTTGCCGTGAAGTACCCCGGGGCGTCCGCCGTTCAGCGATGCGGCATGTCCGTTATAGACGTCGAGACCATGGCCTGAGGCTTCGACGCCGATCAGTCGAACCGTTTCGTCGTCGATGAACGGATGAAACATGCCGATGGCATTGGACCCACCTCCGACGCAGGCGATAACTGCGTCTGGAAGGCAGCCTTCACATTCTAAGATCTGCTCGCGCGTTTCCTTACCGATCACGGCCTGAAAATCTCGCACCATTTCCGGATAGGGGTGCATCCCCGCGGACGTTCCGATCATGTAATAGGTATCGTGAACATTGGTCACCCAGTCGCGCAGCGCCTCGTTAAGGGCGTCTTTCAAGGTCCCGGCACCACCGGTCACCGGCAGGACTTCTGCCCCCATAAGCTTCATGCGAAAAACATTTTGCGCTTGGCGCTCAACGTCTTTCGCACCCATGTAAACGACGAGCGGCAGGTTGAATTTAGCGCAAACGGTTGCTGAGGCAACGCCGTGCTGACCGGCCCCGGTTTCAGCAATAATCCGCGTCCGGCCCATGCGCCTTGCCAGCAAAATCTGACCGATACAATTATTGATCTTATGTGCGCCGGTATGGTTGAGTTCCTCACGCTTGAAATAGATTTTCGCCCCACCATAGTGCTTGGTTAGTCGCTCCGCAAAATAAAGGGGCGATGGGCGTCCGACAAATGAGGTGAGTAAGCTGTGATATTGCACCCAAAATTCTGATGACCGTTTGGCGTCTTCCCACGCCGTGGTCAGTTCCAGGACCAGCGGCATCAGCGTTTCGGGCACATATCGTCCGCCGAACTGACCGAACCGTCCCTCACTATCGGGTTGGTTATAGCTGTTTCTGAGCAGGTTCAAAGCGAAGGTTCCCTTACCAATTCTCGTGGGCATATACCCCAGCGCTTGTACGCTGTCGGTGATCGAATGGATGATAATCTGGTACCTATCACCGGTCAGGTGCTGAGCGTCGATGGCGGCCTGTCGCGCATATGACCAAAGACCGAAGGATAAAGGGATGTCAGCGGACCTGCCTTAAAACGTTCGTATATCCGGTCGCGGTACGGCGGGTCTGCCTGGAGAACCTGAGAGCCTGCGACGGGCCGCTGGGAGGACTGCGGAATCCCGCCGGACATATGGAAGCCAGGTCCCTTAGTCGTCGCCTGAGGGGGCGAGATTGTTTCAGAAGGCTGGGTATCAAACGTGGCCCGTAGCCTCCCTTCGCAGTCTGGCATAATGCCGGAACAGCTTTAAGTTCACCGATGTCCCATGCCCCGTCACGGGCGGGCTTCTGAGACCACGGAATCAGAAGGGGGCGTAAGGGGAGACGGGCGGGAGGCCTTCACCGCTTCAGCTATCTTGGCCTTCAGAACATCCGGGTCGAAGGGCTTGGCAATATAGTCGTCCATACCGGCATCAAAGCATTGCGCCTTGTCGGTCAGCAGGGCGTGCGCCGTCATGGCGATGATTGGGCAGCGTTCGCGATTTTGTTGCAATTCGAACGCGCGGATGTGGCGTGTCGTTTCCCGCCCGTCCATGCCGGGCATCTGAATGTCCATCAGTATAAGATGATAACGGCAGCCCTCAGTGATTTTGGCCAGAGCAGTCTCGCCCGATTCCGCCACCTCGTAGTCATAACCAAATTCACTGAGGAAGTGCGTGGCGACCAATATATTGGCGGCATTGTCTTCTACGATCAAGACGCGTGCGCCTTGCGTCAGAAGGTCGGGGGCGTCGGTCACGCCGTCGTCTTCCACCGGTCCACCCAGCCGCTCGAGGGGCAAGCGTACCGAGAAAGTCGATCCCACTCCAATTTCGCTTTGGGCGGTTATTTGCCCACCCATGGCATGGGTCAGGGATTTAGCAATAGCCAGACCGAGGCCTGTGCCACCATGGCGTCGGTTAAGGCGAGAATCACCCTGTTCAAATTTTCCAAAGATGGCGTCCAGTTTTTCAGGTGCGATGCCGACGCCGGTATCGCTGATGAAGAATCTTAATTCTTCAATCTGCGGATCAGTTGTCGGCTGGCAGTCGATCCCGACCGTGATCGTCCCGGTTTCCGTAAATTTGACGGCATTAGCGCACAGGTTCAGCAGAATCTGCCCGATGCGGCCCTTGTCACCGACAAACAGACGTTCGGTGATACAATTACACCGGTTTTGCTGTTGCAATTCCAGTCCCTTCGACGAGGCCTGTATCTCGAGCGTTTTCAGAACATCGGAAACAATACCTCTAGCATCGAAGGGCGTCCGTTCCAGATCGAGCGCGCCGGCTTCGATCTTGCTCAGATCCAGCAGGTCATTGATCAGATCCAGAAGTGAGCTGGCACTTTGCGTCAAAACACTGACGACCTTGAGATGCTTCTCTTCCGGCAATGGTCCCCGCCCGAGAATATGAGCGGCGCCGATGACGGCATTGATTGGCGTGCGGATTTCATGGCTCATATTAGCCAGGAAATCACTCTTGGCGCGATTAGCCGATTCTGCGCGCTCCTTTAATGCGTGCAATTCGTTTTCTCGGTTCTGCTGATCGGTGATGTCACGGTGGATGCCGACCGCACGGTAGGCTTTTCCGGTCGTGTCCCGCAAGGCTACCCCTCGCGAGAGAATGGTTTTCCAAGCGCCCGACCTATGCTGCATTCGGAAAGTGGCACTATAGGTCGCCGTAAGTCCGGCCAGGTGATCATCGAAGGATTTCGATACATTTGCCTGGTCGGCCGGATCAATCAGGGCCAGCCAGTCATCCGCATCACGCGGTGTATCTCCTTCCGAATAGCCCAGTATTTCCTTGTAACGATCCGACACCTTGAGTTCGCGCGTGTCCAGATCGAAATCCCACACACCTTCCGAGGTGGCCGTCATCGCCATATCATAGCGTTGAATCGCGCTTTCACGTTCCAGCTGGTAAGTCTTGTGCTGACTGATGTCGACAGCGCAGGCATAGCAAAGGGCGTCTTCCGTGTCGTAGCGGTACCGCCACGACAACCATCGATAACCCCCGTCCCGCGTCCGATACCGGTTTTCGAAGGCATTCACCTGTTCGCCCCGCAGCATATTCTCCAGAGAAGATACCGCTGCCGGAATATCATCCGGGTGCAGAAAATCGAGGACAGGCCGACCGCATATCTGATCCGACGTCCAGCCCAATACACGCTCACAGGCGTTATTGACCTGCATGACTTCACCATGGACGTCCGTTATCATCAATATATCAGTCGCTATTTCCGAGAAATGGGCATGGCGGGCATCAGTCGTAGTTGACTCATGGACATCCATGCACGTGGTGACAAAACCGGTAAAGGCACCGCTGCCGTCGTAACGCGGCGTCCCTTGATGCAATATCCAGCGATAAGCACCCGATTGATGCCTCAGTCGGTAACGGACTTCAAAGGGAACCTGATGATCAAACCCATGATTGAAGACCCGTTCGAGTTCCAAACGATCGTTCGGATGGACACCGTCTACCGCGTCGCGTTCACAAACCTCTGCCAGCGACAGACCTTTGAAACGTGTCCAGGCTGCGTTGGCCCATACCACCCTCCGATCACAATCTGTAATCCGGATAAGTGCCGGCAAGGTATCGGCGATCTCTTCGAACGTGCCGACGGAACCTGATACGGTCTTCAATGGATGTCTCCCCGCAACAAATGAGCAATGTGATCACGAAGGACCATGGGCATGCTACGAATAAAAATGTCGTTCGGTTTCCCACGCATGGCTCGGAAAGACTGCGATTATTCGCCGCACTTCGCGTAACGGGGGTGATTCTCGGCGCGGTCGCGACTGACTAGAGTCTCATGAAGTCAAAACTCTCCATTTACCCCAATTCTGGGCGTAAAAACTTAACATCTTGGAAACTGGTGTGCGTTTAAGGTGCGGCTGGGCCAAGCAAGGCCCGCCCACTTCCAACCGCATTGAGTATGGCCCTGGCGTAGGCGGAATGAGTACATGGCGTCGCTAAAGCGTATTTGCTTTCTGGTCGTTGACGACAACCATCACATGGTGTCGATCGTCAAAACCATATTGCGGGGGTTTGGCGCCGAACGCGTGTTTGAGGCGCGGGATGCGGTCGAAGCCTTCGATCTCCTCAGAAGTAACCCTATAGATATCGTCATCGTCGACTACATGATGCCCGTGCTCGATGGCATCGAATTTGTCCGTCTGGTCCGGACGTCCTCCGATAGCACCAGCCTGCACATCCCCATCATTATGCTGACGGCACACTCGGAACGGTCACGCGTGGTTTCTGCGCGTGACGCCGGAATTACCGAGTTCTGCGCTAAACCCGTCACCGCCAATGAACTTTTTCGCAAAATCAGAGAGGTCGTCAATTCTCCCCGTGCCTTTATCAAGACCCAGAACTATTTCGGTCCCGACCGCCGCCGGAGATCTGAAGAATTCGTCGGCGAGGATCGCCGACTACAAAGCATCAAAACAGCAATAACACAGTAAATGGAGAGTCAGGTATGGGATATCAGGAAGCTGAAATATCAAGGCATCACACCGTTCATCCCGTGGACTTGCAGGTCGGTAACGCAATTAAATTCTGCCGAAAACAACAGGGTATTACGCAGTTGGAGCTCGCTCAGGCCCTGGGTAAGTCTTTCCAGCAGGTACAGAAGTACGAGGTCGGTGCAAACCGCGTCAGCGCATCGGTTCTTTTTGAAATCGCCGGGTTTCTCAGGACGCCGATCGCGCGGTTTTTCGAGGGTTCAGACAAGCGTATAGAGGCGGTATGGCCGGACGTTTCCCAAGCGGACGTTAAGGCGTGCCGGCTGCTCCTGACCTCTGATGGCGCGACGATAGCCCGTTATTTCACCACCATTAACGACGTCCGCATCAGGCGGAAACTTGCCGATCTGATCCAGGCCCTGGCGGAGGACGACATGGCCGAACGCCCCTTGCCGGCCCTCACCAAGCACACGGTTTAGACAGCGGTTCGCAGGTCCGGCTGGCGCAGAAGGGGTGCCGGACGACCGAACAGATAGCCCTGCAGGGTATCACAATGTTCGGCCTCCAGGATGTGGAACTGGGCGTCGGTTTCCACGCCTTCGGCGGTGGAGGTAATACCAAGGCTGCTGCACATGCCAGCCACGGCGCGTATAATAGCCAGACTGTCGGCGGTCCGGCCCAGATCGCGGACGAAGGACTGATCTATCTTGATCTTGTCGAAAGGAAACGCCCGGACGTAGCTAAATGACGAATAGCCGGTGCCGAAATCGTCCAGTGAAATACGAACGCCCAGGGATTTAAGACCTTTGAGAATACTCAGGGCCTCAAGCTGATCACCGATCATGACGCCTTCAGTAATTTCAAGCTCAAGACGGTGCGGCGCCAATCCTGTGTCAGCCAAGATAGTGCGAACCATCGGCACAATCTTCTTGGATTTGAATTGCGCCGGCGACAGATTGACCGCCATAGTCTGGTAATCGGGCAGGGTCAGCGCATCCTGGCAGGCCTGACGCAGAACCCAGGCCCCGACCTCGTCGATCAGCCCGGTTTCCTCCGCCAGAGGTATGAACGCCGCCGGTGAGACCAGGCCGCGTGTTGGCGACTGCCAGCGTACCAGCGCTTCGTAGCCACAAATGGTTTGCGTCTTGACGCAGTAGATCGGTTGATAAAGGACGAAGAATTCGGACGCCTTCAGCGCCAGACGCAGATCGATCTCCATCTGACGCCGCGCCGACAGCTGTTCGTGCAGTTCCGGCATGTAAACCTCGAACGTTCCACGGCCATTCGCTTTGGCGCGGTAGAGTGCCAGATCAGCGTTGCGCAGCACCTCCTCTATCTCCCGGGCCCCCTTATCGATGAACTCTATGCCGATGCTGGCGCCGATCAGAACCTGGTGCCCGTTAATATCATACGGCATGCTGAGATGGCTTATGATGCGTCGGGCGATGCGATGCGCCTCCGCCGGCGATTTCAGGTGCCTCACGACAACCGCAAATTCATCGCCTCCAAGGCGCGCTACGGTATCCTGCGCTTTCAGCATCTTTTTTAGCCGACGGGTCGCCTCGATCAGCAGCGCATCGCCAACGCCGTGTCCCAAGGTATCATTCACCGCCTTGAAACGATCAAGATCCAGGCATAGCAGGGCGCCCAGCTCACCTGTCCGACCTGCAGCGATTGCCTCTCCAAGGCGCTGGTGGCACAGGGCGCGATTGGGCAGATCGGTCAGGGCATCAAAATTTGCCATGTGCTGGATGCGCGCGCGGGCGGCATGGGCGTCCGTCACATTGACAATGGTATCGAGAAAGCCCCCGCCTTCGACTTCACTGCGCGAAATGCGCAAGACTCGCCCGTCAGGCCAGGTCTGCTCGATTTCGCTGTAGCCGTGGACCGGCAAGGTCACGTGTTCCATCACCAGCAGACGCCACGGCAGGTCCGCCCGTTCTGACAAGCCGTGTTTGGACAGAGCTTCCGTTAGGGTGAGGCCCTTGACGCTTTTGTCCTCGGCAAGACCATATTTTTTGCAAAAGCGTCTGTTGCATTCCAGAATGCGCCCCTGATCGTCATAGAGGCAGACGCCATGAGGCATATTGTCCAGGGTGACCTGGAACCGGTGGCCCTGCCGCTGCAGCTCCCGCAGCGAGCGGCGCAACGTCGCGTTGGCACTTTCCAGCTCCTCCGACATGAGCAGGCTCGCGCGATCCAGTCGATGGTTGTCCCGCTCGTAGTCACTATAGGCGCCATCGACCTGATCGATGAGTCGGGAGGTGTCAAGCGCCCCGTCACGCGAGGCGCGAGTGATTTGTCGCTGCAGGAGACGATGCATTTTACGCTACTTCCGAAAAAAGAGTCAGGCAAACCGTCTGGTTGTGCAAGCCGCTCACGCCAGTGCCGGCATGAGGGCCAATTTCACCGTAGGAATAGAAACCGGTGAGAGGGGTTTCGCCGAGAATGGCAGCCACAGCCTCGACTTCATCGACCGTACGCTGGCCCATTAGCAATCTCCGACCCACGCATGACACCATCAGGCATAGTCCTGCGTCCGCGTCAGGGGCCTGTCGACGCAAGTCCTTAAGGGCCGCCTGAGCGGCAGTCTCAGCGCCCTCGACCAGACTGTCAAATTGTCCGCGCATCAGCCGCGCCTGCCAGCCTTCCGGTATATCGCCCGCAAAGGTCAGGCTGCGCTTGTCTCTATTGACCGACAGAACGGTACGGACCATTTCACGATCGGGAAACACCGGATCGTGGATTTTAAGCGGGTAGATCAATGCGGAGGCCGGTAATCCCGTAGCTTCGTCCCCCAGATACCGCTCGTAAAGGTCAAGCGCCGGATTGCCGTCCAGTTCAAACAGAGTGCTGCCTTCGGATCGGGTGACAAGACGCTCAGGTCCGAATTCGCGCCAGCCCCCGCCGGTTGACGTTCCGATACGGAGGGCTTCGCCGTAAAATCCCACCGCCGTGACCATATCTTCGTCCGGCGACCCATCGTTGAGGACGAGCGTCCTGCCAAACCGTGCGCCGTCGCCTGCCATGCCGCCGGAGAGGGTAACCGCCGCCCCGATGACCGACGTAATCCCCTCTGCGAGCTGGCTGCCGTTCAGGTTCAGTCCTTTGCTAAGGAGCAGAACGTACCGCAAATCGGGCGCTGCGAGGGCCTCCCCCAGACGCAGACCCGCAGCATAACTCTGATCGGCGGTCACGACCTTTTCGGCCGCCTGACGCAGCGTGACACGTTCAAATCCGATGGCGAGGGCCTGAAGCCCCGCTTCATCAAGCCCCGGACCGGCAATCGCCGAGCCGGTACTGGCGCCGATCAGAATGGCCTTCGGCGCCGCCGCGCGCAGAGCGCTTAGGCGTGAGGGCCACAGCTCCGTCGGGTCAAAAAACGCATCGGTCTGGCCGAAGATGAAGACCAGGCGGGCCGCTTTTAGTTTGGAACGCGAATCATCAGTGCCAAGGCCTGACCAGTTTATTGTTTGGGTCCACACGACCGTTACTCCCTGTACTATCGCCTAAATTGGGATAAATAGGTTACTATCGTGTTACGCCATTCTGTTAATACAGATATTCATAACGCCGTTTTGGCATTGCAAATCAATAACATAATAGTTGACGTTAAAGAGTGTGTCCCAGAAATGACTTGCCGCTGCCCCCTTCGGATTGTTATTGAGTGGCGTTATCAGTCAATTTCGGTTTGTCATGCCTTCCTACGTCCGCTCCCGGCTCCTCAGTGCGCGTGAATTCGCCATAAGTGAGCTCGCCAATCTGAAAGAGTCAGATCCCGTCTTCAACAGCTCAATTGTCGAGCACCTGAGGGCGGTCGTTCCGTTCGAACATTACGGTTTCAGCGGCGTAGATCTCGACGGATGCCAGACCGGCAGCGGCATATTGCTATCGACGGACATGCCGGTAGATATGCTCGCGACCTTCGTGCGGGAACGATACACGAGCATAGATCCCCTGATTCAAAACCTGACTGCCGAACAGCCGGATCTGTCCTGGTTTGACCTGCCAAAGGCGGTGACCCAGGCGCCAGAGGTGAAACCCATGCAGCGCCTGTTCGATGATTATCATATTGCGCCCCGGACGATCTTTTCGTTCTGGAATGATCGCGACGGTCTATATGGCACAGCCGGATTTACGCGCCGTACGCCGTTTACCTCCGACGAACGAGCGGTCCTGAGGTGGGCCAGCCACAGGCTCCATGCCGATATGTCCCAGCCGGTATTGCGCGCCTTCAACGCGCAAGTCGGACTGACGGACAGCGAACAAAAGTGCCTGGAGCTGGCTTCCCGCGGACTGACCAGCGAGGAAACCGGTTTGAAAGCAGGATTATCGACGGAAACCGTTAACACCTATTTTAAATCGGCAACGCGCAAGCTCGGCGCGCGCAATCGCAGTCAGGCCATCGCCGACGCCATCCGACTTCACATCATTGATTAAGCGGCTTGGATCTGGGCCACGAAGGTTTCAACCTCGCGGCGCAGCGCGGATGACTGTTCTGCCAGTTCACCGGACGCCCCCAGCACTTGAGACGCTGCAACGCTCGTTTCTTCGGTCGCGCGTGTGACCCCGGTAATATTCTGCGTCACTTCCAAGGAACCCATAGACGCCTGCTGGACGTTGCGAGCGATTTCCTGAGTTGCAGAGGACTGTTCCTCGACCGCCGCCGAAATACTTGTCGATATATCGGCGAGGCTTTCTATGGTTTGGGTTATTTGGGTGATCGCCGTCACTGCGGCGCCCGTAATGGTCTGAATTTCGGTAATTTGTTGAGATATTTCACCTGACGCGCGCGCAGTTTGCCCGGCTAGCGTCTTGACTTCGTTGGCAACAACCGCAAAGCCGCGGCCGGCGGCCCCGGCCCGCGCCGCCTCGATCGTGGCGTTGAGCGCCAAAAGATTGGTTTGTGAGGCCACATCACCGATCAGCTTTACGATATCGCCAATCTTCTGCGCCCCATCGGACAATTGCTGGACGATCTGCGAGGTGGTGACAGCGTCGTCACGTGCCTGAGCCGCGATCCCGACCGAAGTCTGCACCTGCCGGGCAATCTCGTTCACCGTGGCGGCCATCTCTTCGGCGGCCGCCGCGACGGTCTGCACATTGACGGAGGCTTCTTCGGAGGCGGCAGATACCGCCATGGACTGCTTCGAGGTTTCTTCGGCCCCCGTAGTCATGGTGTGGGCCGAGGCTTCCAGTTCAGTTGCCGCCGAGGAGACCACGCTGATGATTTCCGTGGTACGGGCGTTGAATTGCCGGACCAGATTTTCGATATGACGGGCCCTTTGCTCACGTTGTGCCAACGCCGTCTGTTCGGCAGCCTCAAGACGCACGCGTTCCATGCCATTTTTCTTAAAAATCTCGACCGCCTTGGCCATGTCACCGATTTCATTTCGGGCCCCCAGCGACGGGACAGCGACACTGAACTGACCGTCGGCCAAGGTGGTCATGGCGCGGGTCATGGCGTTGATCGGCCGGATCACATGACGGCGCACGATCCAGATACCCACCCCGCCGATCCCAAGGTTCATCAGCACAACCACAGCCAAAATAGAGAACAGAAGGTTTTGCTGCGACACCGCCACATCATAGGATTTTTTCGCCTCTGTCACCTGCAACTTGGTCAGAGTATCAATAACTCCGGTAAAGGGATCAATGGCCGGATAGAGGTCGTTTGAAATGTACGCTTCCAACGCTGCCTGATCTTTGTGGGTGACGATCTGTTGCAAGGTGTCCAAAGACCTGGTGGCCTCGGTCATCAGGCCGCGCGCCTCGTCTGCCAGTCGTTTCTCATTCGAATCCATGCGGGTAAGCATGTAGGCGCCGTATTTTTCCTCTGCCAATGCGAGGGCATCGCGCATGGTTTTGGCGCCCTCGTCCCAGCTGACCGCGCCCGACCGCATCTTGTGGGCGTTATCGACAATCGCGACAGCATATGCGTCGCTGACGCTTTTCAGATCGCTTAATGGCACCACGCGATCAGCAAACACCGTCTGAAGGCCCGACCGTCCAACCTCCGCTACGTACCAGGCGCATAACGACAGGCTGACAATGCCCGCAATCAAAATGACCATAACGCCCAAAAGCTGCGTTTTGATGAGCTGAAATTTAAACATGTGTCGCGTCCGCCGCTATTGTCCCCGCCCCATGATTTGCAGGCGAACACTTAACGATCGTTTAATAAATGGGCTCCAGTTTTGGAAAACGCGGTTAACACAACCGTTTTTTATTGCACCGCAAAACAGGGTTGTATTCGAAATGAACTCGCCTGAATTTCAAATCTTCCAAAGGCATTGAATCGACTCAGGCCGCCCTTATGGTTGCTAGAAATCGGTCCATCTCCGCATGAAGGCGCTCGGCCTCTTCGGCCAGCTGGCTGGACGAGGACAAGACGAGCGAGGCGGCTTCGCCGGTCTGTTCTGAAGCTTGTGCCACGCCGGTAATATTGATGGTAACCTCCTGCGTACCGAGGGACGCCTGATTGACCGCCTGTATGATCTCGTGGGTCGCGGCTGATTGCTGATCCACCGCCGATGCGATCACGGCGTTAGTCGCATTGATCGTCTGTATCGTGTGGGTAATCATTTTAAACGCCTCGGCAGCGCGGCCGGTCGCGTTCTGAATCTGGGCGATCTTGGCCGAGATGTCCGTCGTGGCCCGGGCCGTTTGTCCGGCCAATGCCTTCACCTCGGACGCCACGACCGCAAAGCCCTTCCCGGCCTCCCCGGCTCTGGCCGATTCGATAGTCGCGTTGAGCGCGAGGAGATTGGTCTGTCCGGCCAGTCCGGCAATCAGATCGACCACACCGCCGATGGAGAGGGCAACCGCGTTGAGTTCATCGACCACGACAGCGGCCAGCTCGGCCTGCTGCACTGCATCGGTCGAAATCTGGCTGGAGGTCATCACCTGACGACCGATTTCACCGACCGACGCCCCCAGTTCTTCGGCAGCGGATGCCACAGAGGTAACGTTTGTGCCGGCCTCTTCCGCCGCCGCGGAGACCGCGACGGATTGCGCCGAGGTCTCCTGAGCCGACGCGGTAAGTTGCGACGCGGCGGCCTGCATCTCAGTCGCTGCCGCCGAGACAGTCGTCACGATGCCGCCCACGGATTTCTCGAAGTCGCCAGCCAGCTCGATCATGATCTGTCGGCGGTCGGCCTCAGCCTTGATTTTGAGGTGTTCGGCCTCACCCCGCAGAGCCTCCGTCTCACGAAGGCCTTGCTGAAAAACCGCCAGTGTCCGCGCCATGCCACCTATTTCGTCGCGACGATCCTGGCCATCGACCGAGAGGTTAAGGTTTCCTCCCGCCACGCTCGACATCTGCGCGGTCAGGCGGGTGATCATTTTTACAATGTCAGCGAAAGCGATGAAAGAGGCCAGGGCGGTAATGCCCAAGACAAGAACAATAGATAGGATCAGGCCGTTGCGGGCATCGATCTCAATGGCCTTGCCCATCTGGCGGACGAGCGCTTCATTCTCAGCTTTTTTCTGATCGATGAGGGTGCGCAGGTCGTCCGTGATCGCCTGCACATCTGAAGCTTGTTTCGTCAGTTTATCCCGCAATTGCAATTGGTCATTATTGGCAGCCAAAGGAATGAGCACTTCGATGGATTCGTTCGACAGAATATCGAATCGGGCCTTGATGGGGGCAAAGGCCGCCTCATATTCCGGTGCCAGTTTGACCAGGCCGGTATAGCGCTCCTGGAAGTGTTTCCTCGCCTTGCGTGCCTGATCATCAAATATTTCGCAGGCCGAACTCGGACAATCCTGGAAGGCAAGACCATTATTGGCCGCCTCCATGGCATAGATGTTCTGGCTCATCCGGGCGCCCGACAAAAGCGCAGCATCCTGCGAAACGATGATATGTTCGTATCTGTCTTTGGCCGAATTCAGCTGTTCATTTTGCCACAGCGTCATGGTGATGCTAGAGACGCCAAACGTGGCTATCACGCCCAGAATTTTTATGCCGATCTTGATATCTGCGAGCTTCATAGGCGTAACTTTCCTGAAAGAACCACCGAGTACAAAGCCCGTGGTTTCGCTTTGATGTGACTTAAGCTGCAAGCGCCATAAGCTGGTGCTGGGCCAGCCGGGTTTCGCTGATTTCCACGCCCAGGGTTTCTCCACCCGCCCAGACAACCTTGCCGTCGAACCGGTCCACCTCATTGATGATAAGCGTCAGTTCATCGCCCACCTGGGCGCCCTCGACACGGGCAATTCGCGCGCCCGACTCCGAAATGTCATGGAGCCGAATATTCGAAAACTGACGTGTGCCGAACCGGACGTCGATATGTTGCACGGTGGCGTAGCGGGCGGCGATGCGTTTATCGACCATTTCCTCGAGTAACCGGCTCAATTCGCCCTGCATGTCCTGAGAAGTTTGCGCCATGTCATCGGAAATGTGGCGCATATTGCCGGCGCTTATTTCCGTGCGCCGCGTCGCTTCTGGGAGTTTATTAATAATGTCTACCGCCTGACGGTTACCAATGGCCGCGCGCCGCAGATCTATCCGAATAAGCTCCGTCTTTTCACCCTGCGTCCCGATTGCCGCCGCCATGCGCGCTGATGACGAGCTGATCGTGGCAATCAGGCTATTTATGCTTAAAATGGAGTCGGACATGCCTGCCGTCGCCCGCTGCACGTCAGCTATCTGACTCTCGATTTCGCCCGTCGCCCGCGCTGTCTGGCTTGCAAGTGACTTCACTTCGCCAGCAACCACGGCAAACCCTTTCCCGGCCTCTCCGGCACGAGCGGCTTCGATGGTCGCATTCAGCGCGAGCAGATTGGTTTGGGATGCAATATCTTGGATCAGCTTGGATACCTCGCCGATTTTCCCGACCGTCAAGGACAAGGTGTCAGCCACCTCACGAGATTTCTGGATCTCGGCCGACACCGTGCTTATCAGTCCGGCACTCTGGCTCGCCGTATTCGCTATGTCTCCGAAGGCATCGGATACCAGCACCATGGCGTCGGACACCTCATCCACTTCTTCGGCTGACAAGGTCAGCTTGTCTATCGCGATCAGAAGTTCTTCTCTGGTGGCCTGCGCGGTATGGGTTACGTCCCCGGTCGTTTCCTTGATCGAACCCGACAGAGTCTGCACCGCCTCGATCACATCAGTCAGGGATTTTTTAATGCGCGCACTGAGGGTGTTGATACGCTCTTTTTCCTTCACAATAAGCGCATTGCGCTTCACATCATTTGTGGCATCGGCGATGCGTTCGATGACCCGTTCGCGGAAATAGACGATGGCTTGACCAATTTCGCCGATCTCGTCGGTCCTGCGGGCTTCGTGGATCTCCGCATTGATGTCCTGATCAGCCAGATCATGCAGGTGACGGCGCAAGCCTTTAATGGCGGCGATGATTGACCGTGACAGGCCTAAGGCCATGAAAATCGCCAGCAAAGACGCCATCGTGGCTATGCCGAGCAGCGTGTAGAGCTTGGTCTCAAAACCCGTCACCCGATCTTTGAGACGCTGGGTCAGCCGTTCCGCCGACAGGGTCCATAACTGGTCAGCACTGGCTCGATAGGCGTCATACGCCGCCGTCAGGGCCTCACGATCAATCGACGCTGCGGGGCCTTGTTGCGTGATAAGATCTGTGGCGCTCAGGGTCTGGGCTTCCAGCGCTTCGGCGGTTTTGGCAAAGGCCTCCATCTGCGGCTGAAGCTGCGGGGCCAGAGACGGCATTTGCGCCATCACTTTTTTCAACGAGTCGACTTCGCCGATCCAGGCGGTATGGAACTGCCCCAGCCCGAGAATTAGCTCGCGCGCCTGCGCCGGGGTGGGCTGCCTGCCCACGACCGAGAACAGTTCCGCCAGAGTCACGCTGATTTCCCGATGAGCCAGCGGCGCTTTGAAGGCCGTCGCGTCCATCAGGTAATAGGTGTCAAGGTCGGGATCGAGCGTCAGGTTCGACCCGTCGGCGACCGCGCCTATCAGGGCTTGCGCCCGGTCACGTCCAATCTCAGGCGCACTGCCCGCCGCGGTCGTCAAGGCCTCGGCCGCAGCCTCGGCGATATCGTCAAACGCCGTGCCCGGCTCGAAGGCTGGCCCATTACCCTCCATACCAAGAGCTGCGTTACGCGCCAGGGTGCTCAGGACGGGCCATGTCCGAGTCTGGGCTTCGACCCCGCGAATTTCCTTAGTGCTGAAGGTGATTTCCTTCAAGCTCTGCTGAACGAACAGGAAGGTCATCAGGCAGATCGGCACCAGAAACACAGCGACCATAGCCAACAGTTTATGTCGGATCTTCAGATTGAAACGCATGGATATGCCCCTTACCCCTCTCAAATATCTGTCTAGAATATGCGCTCTAGCCGACCAGGCGCTCCACGTTCGTCTTCACGACGCCCGACGCATCGGCCACCTCGATAAAGGTGCTCGATACGTGACTGAGGACTTGTTTGATCTGCTGCACGGCCTGCACCGCCGACTGCATATTCCCGGATATTTCGCTTGTGACCGAGGTCTGCTGATCAATAGCCGAGGCCGCCTGCGTCACGCTGGACAACACCTCATCCAGTGCCGACGAAATCGTGCCGATGGCAAACACCACATCGGTCGTGACCGACTGCATCTTGGCGATTTCATCGGCGATGGTCCGGGTGGAACTGGCCGCCTGATTGGCCAGACTTTTGACCTCGGTGGCGACGACGGCAAAGCCCTTACCGGCATCGCCCGCGCGCGCCGATTCGATCGTGGCGTTGAGTGCCAGAAGATTGATCTGACTAGCAATATTCTGAATGAGACCCACCACCTGCGTCATGGCGGCGGCGGTTTCATTGAGGCCCTCGGCCGATTGCGTCGCCTTACCCGCCGAAGCGTAGATGGTCTGGACGCTGTCGCGGGCGCGGTTCATGCCAAAGGCGATTTCGCGCACACTGGCACTCAGTTCCTCGGACGCCGCGGCCACCGAATTGACGATACTGGCCGTGCTGTCGGAGGCCTGACCGGCGTCCTGCGCCATATCCTTGGCGGCGCCTACCTTTGACAGAACTTCAACAAGCTGACCGTCGATTTCGCGACTAATGCCATCATTACGCAGCTTTTGTTCGACCGACTCAGTCATATCGACGGCGAATTTGACAACCTTTACGACCTTGCCGGTTTCATCGAAAATGGGGTTATAGGCCGCCTGAATGTAAACCGCCCGTCCGCCCTTGCCGATACGTTTGAATTCACCATGGGTAAACTTACCGGCGGCCAGATCGGCCCACAGATTGTGATATTCGGGCGATGTCACATAGCTATCCTCACAGAAAATCTTATGATGCTGTCGCTGAACCTCAGCCAACCCATAACCAACCGTTTTGAGGAAGTTTTCATTCGCCGCCAAAATCGTGCCGTCCGGGGCAAACTCGATAACCGCCTGTGAGAGGTAAATGGCGGCGATCTTTCCGGCGTCGTCCAGCGATTTCGTCTTTAGCTCGGAAATGTCCGTGGCGAACTTGACGACCTTGAACACCCGACCCCGATCGTCACGCACGGGGTTGTAGGTCGCCTGCAACCAGACGGCCGTGCCGTCTTTTCTGAACCGCTTGAACTCGGCGGTTTTATATGCACCGTTTTGGAGGTCGGACCAAAATGCCAGGTATGCATCCGACTGAACATAATCGGCATCGCAAAAAATCCGGTGATGCTTACCCCTGAGTTCATCCAGCCTATACCCCAGAGCCGCGAGAAAGTTTGGATTCGCCGTCTGTATTTTACCGCCGAGATCAAACTCAATTATCGCCTGAGACTGGTTTATAGCCTCTATGAGATGACGATCATCATTCCGTGCACCGAAGGAAAACATGGCATCACTTTCGCTTTAGGTTCCCTTTTCATCGAACGCACGCAAGGACAAAGTCGGCAAAAAGAGTAACGTAATCTAAATTTGGGGCCAAAAGATTAATGAACCGCTAAGGTTGTGTCGGTGTTGGCGTAACGCGTCTTGCGGTCAATGGCCTCAGCTTCAAAATCCTTGTGTCTGCCCCGACCATTCTATCGCTCACGCTGTTACCAACATGGCTAACCGCGCTAGGGATACACAAACGCCACGCTATTGGCCTTGTTTCGGGTTCAGATCATCAGACAGAATATGCACGGATAGCCGTGTGAAGAGGGTTTCGAGACGGAGCAGCTTGATATTCAGGTCATTCAGCGTCGCCTCCTGCTTTTCAAGAGGCAAAACCGCTACGGCCTCCTGCGCCAGAACTCGCGCCCTATCAAGCGTCTCCCTGTGCGTCTCTAGCAGCTGTAAAGTCCGTGTTCTGACAGTCACCTGATCGATCGTTCGGGCCAGGCGAAGAGCCGTGGCGGTCATATCTTTCACGGGCAGAACGATTATCTGTGATTGAACCATGACAACACTCCGAACGAAGTGTTCCAGAAGAGGGGTATAGAAGTTAATGGGAGATTAAGCCCGATGGATTGGCACGTAGATAATGCAAGTCTCTGGGACTAGGCTTCGGGATTCAAAAATGCATGGGATTGATGGCGGGATCACCAGCAAAAAATAACCTGTTGAGTACCGCGAATGTAGTCAATGGAGCATTAGTTCTCATTCTCTAACGCCCCCAGATACGATGCAGCACGGTATCATCTGAAATCCGCCGACGAACCTAAGCGGCTCATCCCGGCGATCGGCGCCGGATCGTTTGCCAGGTTGCCAAGCATTGACGAACTGCGCAAACGCCATGCCGAGGGCCGACTTAAATCCCTGTCAGAACTGAGTTTTCAGTATCACGGCATCGGCCCCACCGACCCGCGCTTCGAACCCTACTGGGCTCTGGCTGAGGAACTGGATGTTCCGGTCGGCATCCATATGGGTCCAGGCGCGCCGGGGAAGACCTATTTTGCGGCACCGGAATATCGTGTCGCCTTGTCGGACCCGATACTGTTGGAGCCTGTGCTGGTAAATCATCCGAGGTTGCGGATTTTCGTCGTCCACGCTGGGTATCCTATGAAGGAGCGCATGCTGGCTCTAATGGCGGCCTATCCGAACGTCTATGCGGAATTCGGGTTCCTGACGGTGGGTTACCGCGACAGTGACGTCTGGCCCTACATGCAGTCGTTCATAGACGCCGGTTTCGAAGACCGTATCCTCTACGGCACCGACCAGATGGTCTGGCCGGAAGCGATCAGTTATTCAATCAACCGCGTGCGCAAGTTTCTATATGAAAACGCCGCGCGATTCTTGCGTATTGACCCGGCCGAAACCGGCATCTTAAGGCACTAGCATAGGGGATGTAACGGACAGGAACGACCGGGAAATACGCTAGGATGTTCGGCTCCGGGAACGGCGGGACTGGAACCAAAAAGGCCGCGCATCGGCGTGCGCGGCAGACCCGATCGCGACCAGGCTGATGCAGCGCTCAACCTGTCGCAGCCCAATCTCTGGCCGTAGGCCCCATCGGGATCACAACAGAGGCGGGAGGAGCAACCCTTGACGCAATCGGTCGATTTGTCGCCGTCGGACACCGTCATTCAGTTCAGATGCGCTGCCAGTAACCGGTTCAAACAAGGCTTGCAAAAAAGCGTCCCTGATCCATGATCCTTGCCATGCCCGCGTTCGCGCTTCTGCTGCCTCCATTATTTTAGTCGCCCATTTTTTTTCTGGAGCCGCCATGTCTTTTCGCCATGTTTCGCATCTGCGTCCGCTTGTGTTAAGCGCGTTTTGCCTGACCGCTGCCCCTGTGATGGCGCCCATGGCCGCCTATGCTGCCAAGCCGCCCACTAAGGGGCCTATCGCTACGCCGGTCAAGGATATCACCAATCCAAATAGCCTCGTTTCCCCTGTAAATCCTAACGCCCGCCCGGTGCCGCTCAAGGATCTGACCGCCGTGCGTGCCGCCCCCGAAGCCGTGTGGACACCGGATGGCAAGCACATCGTTCTGGCCACCAATATCGCGGGCCGGATCAATATCTGGAAACTGAGCGAAGGGGAAATGACGCCGGTTCAACTCAGCGAATCCGAGAACCCGCAAAGCAATCTTTTCGTTAGCCCGGACGGACAGACGGTCTATTTTCTGTCCGATATCGACGGCAAGGAAATCTTCGATCTCTACGCCCTGCCGATCAACGGTGGCGACGTCGTCAACCTGACCGACACGCCGGACCTGACCGAACGCGGCGCGCGTCCGTCGCTGGACGGCAAACTGATCGCCTTTTCCATACGTCCGCGCGACAGCGCCATATCGAACGTGGCCGTAATGGATGTTGCCACCCGCAAGGTGCGCGTCCTGACCGATGAAAAAGACGGTAACTGGTTCTGGTTCGCCAGCGGTTTCACGCCCGACGGCAAATATATCATCGCCCACCGTAACCGGTCCGACGATTCCGCTGGCACGCCGTGGCTGATCGAGGTCGCCACGGGCAAGGCGGTTCAGGCCGTTCCGTCAAAGGACACCGAAGCCACTTATATTGCCGACGTGTCGCCGGACGGTAAATGGTTTGCCCTGTCGACCAATGCCGGTACCGGTCAGTTCCACGCCGCGCTTTACAACCGCGAGACCTTTGAGACGAAACGACTCAAGCCTACGCCGTGGGAGCAGATGGCGCAGCAGTTCTCGCCGGACGGCAAATATCTGATCGTCTCCAACAATGCCGACGGTCGGGGCACGCTCGACCGCGTCGATCTCGCCACCCTGACCGAGACGCCTTTGCGCATTGATCCGGGCTTTGTCGGGTTGGCGACCTCGGCGCAAAGCAGTTTCAACCCGGTGACGGGCAAGTTGCTGGTCAATCGCGATGCAGGGGATTCCCCGCTCGACTATTGGACGGTCGATCTGAGCGGGGCCGAACCGGCCAAACGCATCACACGACTGGCCATCGCCAGCCTCGATCCGGTCAATCTGCCGAAAAACACCATCGTCCACTATAAGAGCTTCGACGGCACCCCGATCAGCGCCGTGGTGACGATGCCTTTCAACCTAAAGCGCGACGGGTCAAACCCGGCCATCGTCATGCCGCACGGTGGCCCGACCGGGCAGTCTCAGGACTATTTCTCGAAATACACGACGGCACTCGCCTCGCGCGGCTACATCGTCATCCAGCCGAACTTCCGCGGTTCAACAGGTTACGGTCTGCCGTTCCAGCTTGCTAACCAAAAAGACCTCGGCAATGGCGACCTGAAAGACGTGATGGGCGCCGTCGATTTCCTCAAGGCGACCGGCTATGTCGACCCGAAAAAGATCGGCATCACAGGCGGATCCTATGGCGGCTACATGACCCTGATGGCGATCGGCAAATATCCGGACAGTTTCGCCGCCGCGGTTCAGCAGTTCGGCATCATCAACTGGTACACCATGTGGGAAAACGGCGACGCTGGCCTGCGGGAATACCAACGCGCCCTGCTCGGCGATCCAATGACGAACAAGGCGCTCTATGACGCCGCCTCGCCCATGACCTATGCGAAGAACATCAAAACCCCGCTGCTAACTCTGCAAGGCGAGAACGATGCCCGCGTCCCCAAAAATCAGGCCGCCGAGGTGGTCGAGCGCGTCAAGGCCAACGGCACGCCGACCGAGGTGGCCTATTATCCCGCCGAAGGGCATGGCTTCCGCAAGAAGGAAAACGCCGCTGATGCCTTGAGCCGCGTGGTAGCGTGGTTCGAAAAATACCTGCCAGTGAAATAGAGCCCCGCTAAAAAGAAACCAGACCCGGCGAGTGAGACGGGTCTGGTCAAGGGCCCGAAAAAATGGCGTTTGGGAGGTTTGAACCTTGCCGTCCTTGGTGAGTGACGCTGGCAACCTCGGCAGCGGACACCGTCTTGCCCTACGGCGGGAAGAGCGTAATAATGGCGGCAACCGCGACTGTGTTAAAGTGAAACCTTTACCCGATGGCGTATGGCCTAAGGCTGTAGTAGCGCTGATGGCGGAGCTTGCCCAATAGCCAACGCTCGACGATGCGAACCAGGGCCTCTACCTTGGCCTTGTCACGCGGACGACGCGGTCGGCGGGTAAGATCGCCGTGCCGTAATGAGCGGCTAGCTCGGCGTAGGTGCGGTTGATTTGCGGGTCGTAGAAGCCCGCCTTGATAACAGCGACCTTCGGATTGTCCGGTACGATCAGGGCCGGCACGCCGCCCAGAAAGGCCAAGGCTTGAATGTGGCCCTCGATCCAGTCGGGTAACTTCTCCGTCCAGGTCGCCAACGCAAAGCTGAGGCTTCAGCCACCGATGACGGCGACGAAAAAGTGGCGTCCTGTGTCTTGCCCGTACGGCGATCGACAATCACAGGCACCTTGTCACCGGCATAATCGGCGAACAGTTTGTCGTCACCCAGATGCGTCTGACGCATCGTCACCGGAAGGCGGCTTTCCCAGTTGCGGTAAAGGTCACAGAACCGGCTGTAGAGGTACCCGTCGGGATTGGCAGCGATATAGGATCTGAAGGGTGACGTTCGTCTTCTTCAGCTCGCGGTTCAGCGTCGCCAGTCCGGCTCCGGCCGGCGGCGATGCCCTTACTTCGTGCCGGCCTCGACGTAAAGCCTGCGCTCCAACTCTGCGTCTGTCAGATCCAACGGCAGAGGCCAGCCTATGCCGGACGATGCGTGTCGATTCATCATTTCCCGCAGCGTCGATAGCGCGATCCCGCAACGCATGGCGATCTAACTTATCGATAGCCCACCCTCGAGCTTGAGGCGGATCATTTCGCGCACCCGGCGCATGGCAATTCTCTCCGTCGGCATCTCTCCTCGAAAAAAGAAGACCGTAACTCTGACGAAGCCTGCATCCGAACCCCTGGCGGGATTATCTCGGAACGACTGGCGCCATCATTTCGCAACAGGTGGCGCCATCACCCCGGAATCGGAACCCACGGCATACCGCAGTGTTTTGATTTTGACATGGCCCCGCCCCTGTACGTAAAATTTAAGGTCTGCTGGTCAGCGCCGCCTCGACGTCATTTTAGATCCCTTCCATTCCCAACGCTCCGCCGCTCAATAACTCATCATCACCCGTATGCCGAAGCTCCGGGCGGAGTCGCGCGCCGGAACCTGCACAACCGACAGAGGCTGGGTTCGGTACTCGCTTTGACGGGCGGAAGCGAAGAAGGTATCGAAGACATTGCTGAGGAAGGCTGTAACGGCGTATTTTCCACGGACATCGTGAAGCCCGGCGGACAGGTCCAACACGCCAAAGGCTTCCTGCCGCGCATTTGGATCCTGGCTTATGGCCATCAGGGTCGCACTTTGCCATCGGTAAGCGCCGCTCAGGACCAGCCACTGCCGGGGATTGGGTCGGAGATTGTAGTCGTTCATGAGGTTGAATTTCCAGCGCGGCGCGTGCGGAAGCTGGCGATCGGTCAGGTCTTGCCGCCCCGGCGTGCCCCGGCAGTCTTGTGCCACCGTCTGCCCCGGATAACAGGGGGCATGCCTATAGTCGACGATGCGGGCGTCGAGGTAGTGGCCGGTGAAAGTAATGCGCCAGTACGGATTCATCAGGCGATACGCGTCAAATTCAATGCCCTGCGTACGAACCTTATCGACATTGTCAAGATAGGTCTGGCCGGTCGCATAGTCCGTCGACTGGCTTTGAAAATCGTCGTAGTCGACGCGAAACACCGATAGGTATGCGTAGCTTCTGCTGCTATTGCGAACCTTCCAGCCTGTTTCGATCGACCGAGCCTCTTCGGCTCTAACGGGCCCTCTGTCGGCGCGCGCCTGATCAAAGCCATTTGAGAGATCGAAGGCCGGCGCCTTATGGCCAGTTGCCAGAGCCAAATAGATCGTATTCCCGGCGTCGCTGATGCGCTGCACGCTCAGGCGAACGCTGGTGGAATTGTCCTTGCGGCGGTCGACCCAAGACCGGTTCGCCAACATATCCTCGAAGCGGTAACCATAGGTCTTGTGCTGGCTACGCACGCCCAAAGAGAGGGACATTTCGGGGCGGAACGTCCAGTCCACCTGCCCGAACAGATCCGTGTCCTTGCTTCGGGCCAGTGCGTTCCACCGGTACTGGCCAAAGGCGGGACCGCGGGCGCTGTCGAGGCGCACCTCGTTGTCGGAGAGAAAAACGCCCACCATGTAGCGCAAGGCATCGGCTTGCGACAGAAAGCGAAGCTCCTGGGTTTTGCCATCAGCGGCGTAGCCGTCGAGTTGGACATTTCCGGCAGCAAGAAAATCACCGAAGCGCGGTTCGACCAGGAGCAATCGGTCGATGGCGCTTTGCGACATTGTGCCTGAACCGACTTGGCGGGCGGTGAAATTCGGCAACTCGCCGCCGTCTGCATCAACCTGATCGGACATCGTGAATTTTGAGATCGAGGTGACCGATGTCAGGCGGTAGCCCTCGCCGAATATCTGCTCAAATTTCAGCGACAGGCCGCCGTCTTTCAGATCAGCAAAGGTGCGGGTGTCCTGTCGAATAGTGCGGTTATCAGCGGCGGCAACGATGTCCGTCGCGAAGACGCTCTGTGGCACCGAGACGAGACCTCCGTCCGGGCGCAGACGCGCGTCGTCGGCGAGCGACACATAGGCCGATACGCAGCACCTCGACCGGTTGTGGTTGTACCACCCGGACAGCAGAGCCTGCGTGCGCCGCGACGGCGCCCAAAGGACCTTGGCGCGCACGCTGCCGCTCTCATAGCCGTTGACGCGTTCGCCAAGGGTGAGATTTTCCGCCGCGCCGTCGTAGGTAGCCAGATTGCCTGCCACGCGGACAAAGAGGTGTTTGCCGATAGGCCCTGACGTATGAAACGCCAATCGCCGCTCGGCATCGGACGTCACCGTGCCGGTCGAGGCGGCGCTAAAGACCTGGGTCGGCCCGGCCGTGATGATACTGATGGTGCCACCGGTCGACGATCGGCCATAAAGGGTGTTTTGCGGGCCACGCAGGATTTCGATGCGCTCGACGTCGGTCAGGTCGACAAAGGACCGGGCCTGAAAAAGGGACGGCACATCATCAACCTGCACCAGCACGCTCGGTTCCGCCGCAATCGAGGCGGTGACCGTGCCAATGCCGCGCAGGATATAGGCGCTGTTCGCGGGCGTATCGCCCTGGATCACGGTCAAGGCGGGCACCACCTTCGTCAATTCCTCGACCTGCTCGGTGCCAAAAACTTCAAAGGATCGGGTCTTGACGGCGGAGACCGCCATCGGCACGCGCTGGAGATTGCGGGGGCGCTTGGTCGCCGTCACGATGACGACGGTCGGTTCCGGGTCAACGGTCTGCGCCGGCGCGCGATTGGAGGCTGCCGGCGCCGGCAACTCCACGTCGGCTGCGGCGTACAGGATCGCGACGCCGGACGGTCGCACCCGGAATTTCAGGTTGGTGCCTTCCAGCAGCTTTGAGAGTGCCTGTTGCCGGGTAAACGTCCCCTTGAGTGCTCGGCTCATCTTGCCGGAAATCACACCGCCGTCGTAAATCACCTGCTGACCTGACTGCGATGAGTAAGCGAAAAGCGCCTGGTCGAGCGGTTGGGCTGCGATATTGAAAGTGATCGTCTGGGTCTGGGCGTGGACGGCACCGGATGATAGCGCTATCGGACCCACACCGGCGAAGATCAGGAAACCAAATCCTCCCAGAGCATGTAATCCCTGCCTCAAGCTCATTCTTCGAATCCGGCTCCGTTACCGAAACTGTCAGGCGCCCCTGGCGAAACCATAGCAGAAACCCAGACCCCGATCACACCTTTAAACCTAGTGATCGGAAAGCGTGTACCCGCCTTTGCTTTCACGCGACTTAAGACCATTAAACGTCGCCACGCCATCGACGAATGCGGCCTGATCCCCGGCCTTGAATACGCCGCTGACCTTGATGTCCTTCTGTTTAACGTCTTTCAGGACGATCTTGTCCTTGGAATAGCGGTTGGCCCGTTCGATGGCGAGGGGCAAGGGCTCCTTATCGAACGCGAGTATACCTTTTTGCCAATCGAGATCGTCGCTTTTCTTCAACGGCGCTATGCGCGTGGCCTTGGCTATGGTGGAATAGACATAGGTCGATCCCGGCTCAAGGGTCGCTTCGGTGTAGCTCTCCGCGCCGGTGACAGACGAGCCCGGCCCGTTCGGCAGCATCTTCTTGGCCATGATCGCGACATGGCCCTCATAGAGCACGACGCGCAGCTCGGCGCTCATCTTCTCGACCGTAAACTCTGTCCCAGTCGCCACAACGGTTCTCTCGGTGGCATCGACCGTAAATGGTCTGACCGGATTTCCGGCGACTTCGAAATTCGCCCGGCCCTTGGTCAACCACACTTGGCGGATATTGCTGCGGAATTGCACCTTGATGGCCGTGTCGGCATCAAGCGTCACTCTGGAGCCGTCATTAAGCACCACAACACGGCTTTCGCCCGCTGCAGTCGCGTACCTAACGGGTTCACGTGCCTTTAGGAACGCGACGGTCCCCCCCATCCCGACGGCCAACACCAGACACGCGGCGATGGCGCTCGGTATCCAGAAGCGCCTGGTCCGTTGCCGGGCGTTTTTGCGTTTAGAGGCCGCAAGGCGGCTCAGCGCGGCCGACCGCTGGACATCAAATTCTGTCGGCAGGGTTTCGACCTCAAAGCTGTCCCATATCCGCGTCGCTTCTTTCAGCGCGTCGGCATGGTCCGGATTTTGAGCCAGCCAGGCCTGGAGTTCGTACTGTTCAGCTGCGGACAAAGGGCCGGTGGCCAAAAGAGCGTACCAGTGGGCGGCGCCGGCGAGCGTGTCGATGGGCTTAGGATTGGTCATTGACTATGCCCCTCTTCGTTGAGTTTACGCATGACATGTTCAAAGGCCTTGGCAATATGTTTGCGAACCGCACGTTCGCTGATGTTGTGGCCGGAGGCAATCTCCTCCTGGTGCAGGCCTTCGACGCGGAAAAGGATAAAGATATCGCGCGTCTTCTCGGGAAGATCATCGAGATAACGCGATACGGCCCGGAGAGACTCCCGTCCGAGCAAGATCCGCGACGGATCAAAGACATCAATCGACGCCATGCTTTCCAGATTTTGCCGCGCCATTTCGGAATTGCGGACCATTTCCTTTCGGCCGCGGTCGCGCAGGATATTGGCGGCGATCTGGAAGATATAGGCGTCGACGTTCTCGACCTCGCCAGAATAAGACGAAATCAAACGCACAAACACTTCCTGTGTTAAATCCTCGGCATCGCTGTGGGTGACTGAACGACGCATGAAGAACGACATCATCGGGGATCGATAACGGGCGTTCAACCGTTCAATATCTGTCAGAGGTTTGGCGTTCACAGCTTGTCCATGGGTGCGTTATCAGACCTAAGTAAGACGTTTCATATCCAAAATGGGGAACCTGAAAACACCATAGAGCCGAAGATTACCTCACATGACACGCTAAGGACATGGGTCAGAGAGTTCCCAACTTCGCTCCGGCTGCCTCCAAACGGATGTAGTCATATTGCGTGGTACCCGTTTTCGATTTTCCGCCGATCTGGGTAAGGGTGACGCTATTGGTACCTGACTTCAGCAAACCGCTTGGAATCGTCAGGCGCGTATCGGCAAAGGCACCATGACTGCCGAGGCGCACCGGGGCGTGGCTGGGCTGTACCGGCTTGAACGTACCAATCGTCTTTCCGTTGACCGTCACCTCTATCGTGTTTTCCGATGAGGCCAGAGCGAGGTAAAGTGCGGCGGGCGCGTTGGTCGCCGGTGCCTTTGTCAGCGCGAAATTGATGGTCCACGGGGTCGGGCCGAACTGCGCGTAGTTCCAGTCCTTGCGCCAGTCGCTTTTGCCCACTGTATAGGTCAGGCCGGTGTCGGCGTCAGTGCGCGATCTTTCAAAGGTAGCCCATTGAGTGTAGTTAAATTCGCCATTGTTGAATTCCTTGGCATCCCGGTCTGGGAGGCCGATCTCCCATACCGTTTCGGCGACACGCGTCGCTGTCCATTTTACCACGCCGAGGTCCACGGCCTTACCCGCGCCTATTTCGACCTTTGCGCGTTTGAAAGTGTCGGCATTGCCCGCACCGAAGGCCCACAGATTATAGGTACCCGGCAGCACATTGGGTATTTTGAAACGCCCGTTTGCGTCGGTCTTGACCCAGAATTGGTACGTGCGGCCCTGCATCTGGAAGTCGGTGCCCTGATCGTCGGGCGCCAGACCGATCCACGCGCCCGCTGCCGACGCTTTCAGATTGCCGCGGTCCTCGACCTTGAGCACGCCGGAAAGCGTACCGCGTCCCGATGCCTGAACGTAGTTGGCATTTTTAAACCATTCATAGGGCCATGCCGCCTGTTCGGCGTCCGCCTGAGCCTGTGCGTCACGCCAGAGCGCATCAACGACTTTCGACGATGGATCGGAAACCGCGCCCTCGTAGCTGTTCGCATAAACAAAATACGGCCCCCAGGTTTTCTGAAACGATTTTCCCGCTTCCAAGACGAGCTGCGTACCCTGACTGTAGTGCGATCCGTTGAGCATATTCAGCAGGGTGTGGTTCATGTGAACCGTCAGTTCTCGCTTCATCGGGCCGCCGTTGTAGTATTCGTGGCTCGGCACGGTCATCCAAATACCAACGCGCTTGGTCGTGCTGCTCCAGCCCCAGACCTTGAGGTCACCGAGATCGGCGCTGTAGCTGTATTTGCATTCGTATTGCCCGGCATATTGCCCCGTCGTTAGCTGCGTGACCTCTTTCGGAGCCCCTTCGACAGCTTTGGCCGCTTTCATATCATCCAGTGTCGGCATTTTGCGCTGCCTCAGCGCATCGACACTCAGCCAATCGAAGATTGGGCTGACATAGGCGTTCGAACGCCATTCACCGACTTCGGTGCGCGGGTAATCTGCGGGGTGATCGATCATGGCGGTTACATAAAATCCCTGAGCGCCGCGCCTAAGGCTATAATAGATATCGACGTCCATCGCGCCGTCGGTGGCCTTGCCCGACCATGGGCTGTGGACCTTTACCTCCGCATAATCGCCTTTCGTCGAGGCCAGATTGACCGTGAGAGATGCCGTGCCTTTTGGGCCGCCATAATTTGGCGTATTCCAGCTGAAATAGAACTGTCCTCCCCCATGACCGCCGTCAAACAGGTTGAGGTTGTTGTAGCTAAAGCTACGAATGGTCGCGTCGGCTTTTTTGACGCGGATGGAAACAATCCCGTTATCCAGAAGGTAGGTGTCGCCTTCATCCTTCAGGGTGACATCCGGTCCAGAGCCGGAGCCGCCTCCGGGAACGTTGGCGAAGCACAGACCGGACATCATACCTAGCGCGATCGCAAGGACCACGGCTATCGTTTTGATCTTGAACATCATGCGGGGCCTCCGGTGAATACTATTCAGGCTTTCCAGGCTTTGCTGGCAAACGGCTGCTTTGGGGACAAGATAACCTTGCCCGCAGAATCGAACTCGATGGCCGCCAGGCCCGGCTTTTCACGGAATGGCATCTGGTTGTCATTGCCGAAATAGGTAAGCCACAAGCGGCCTTTCTTATCGCGGAACACATTGCCCCCACCGCTTCCCGATGGCCCTTCGTGGCGGTCTCGATACGGCCCTAAAAGCGTGTCGGACGAGCCGAACATGAAGGAATATCGTCCCTCGATAAAGTCGCAACAGCCTATATAATAGCGTCCATTGGCCTTGAACACCGTTGCGCCTTCAAAGCCGATACGTGGCCCTCCGACCGGCCCAGGGCGTTCGGGACTAGGGGGCAGTGGCGGCATGTCATAGGCGATTGTCTGCCACTCACCGGCAAAGCCGCTGAAGTCGCGCTTGATTTCGCGTATTTGCGCCGCTGCGCCGTAGGTCAGATAAATGCGGCCATCGTCATCTTTGAACAGGGTCGAGTCGATGCCGCCCTTGATTGGTTCCGACTGAACTACGTGGATATAGGGCCCTTCCGGCTTGCCACTCGTACTCTTGAGAATGCCCATGCCGACACCACTCATGCAGTGGCAGATATAATAGTTTCCGTTGATGAAATGAATCTCCGGCGCCCAGATTGTCCGGAACGGCACGCCCTCGCGCATGGTCCAGTTCTTCTCCCACGTTCCATCGCGCTCGATGCTCCAGACCAAACCCAAATATTTCCACGTTTTAAAGTCGGAGGATCTATAAAGTTCGATGCCATCATTGAATGCCCAGCAGTTGTCGCCGGTCGTCCCCGTCATGTAATAATATCCATCGCCACCGAGGCAGATGATCGTATCACGAATATGAACGTCCCAGATCGGCCGCAGGGGCGGCATGAGGCCGCGGGTTACCGCAGAACCGCTATCATCGTCTGTCCATGCCGCCGTGGGGTAGCGGCGCGGCACAGGGCCCCTGTATTTATTATCAATCAAGCCGGAGGCCCAGCCACCACGCGCTGTCTCATCGGTGACGGGCATACCCGGACCACTGATTCCCGAATAGGGCCAGTAATCGCGAACGGGCGCCGGTATGGTGCGACGGCTGTTGTCGGCATCCGCCCGCTTTGGCGTACCAGGCTTAGGATAGGTCGGATAGGTGAACTTGTCCTGAGCCCGGACCGGCAAGGCCATGGCTGCCGCCGTTGAAGCACACCCCGTCAACCAGGCGCGGCGGTTTATGGGATCAGTCATAGGGTACCTTTCACGAGACGAAAACTTAAGTGCGACGGCATTCGTCAGTTTGTCACGGTGGGCGGCAAAGACTGCGACGACCCGCTCACACGGGCCGCCACCGTTTCGACACTCAGATTATTTGTAGCGATAGACCTTAAGCTTCTGGATACCGAATTTCTCCGGCGGCAGACGCAGATACCGACCCTGCCCGCTTTCGTCACCATTGAGCCACCTTCCGGGCACCCATTCGCCATCGACATATTCGCCCTCAACAATTTGTTCGAGACCAACGCGATAGCCGGAGGTCTTGTCGGCGTCGGCAAAGCGGATGATGACACCGCGGCCCGCAACGAGGAATTCGTCCTTCCCGGTTTGAACGATGAGGCCGCCATGCGCCTTGATGTCCTGAGTGTCCTTCGGGGTTCGGGAATCGACCATGGAAACCGTCAGGCTGTAGCCACCCAGATCGAAGACCTTCGGCGTTTCGTCGATCACCCCTTCATAGTTCACAGGCGCCCGAAAACCGCGGATGGTTCCCTTGCCCTGATGCGCCAGAGCGATCGGCGCAACTTGGTTCAAGACTCTATAGGCATCGGTGAGCGGATGGGTTTCGGGATTAGGAAGTGTTTCGATGTGGAAGGGCGAGAACCCGATGCCTTCCAGTTCGCCTAGCGTATAGAACGCATCCCCTGCCGCCTCTGTACGACCGGCGCGGTTCGCCTCGGGGACAAAGACCGGATTGTCTGGCCGCTTAAACTGATCGGCCCAGTAAACGAAATTGGGAAAGTAGGCGTCAAGCGCCAGCAAATCGATGTCGGGGCCACCCGCCTTGTAGATGTCGAAGACGTGCGGGATGGGCCCGGCGCTTGGGTACTGACCGGGCTTTTGATCCGGGCGGTTGAGGGCACTGTTCAGATACATGGGCAGATCATAGGCGGCCTTGCCTGCCTTGGTCAGCGCGTTCAGATAAGTGGCATAGCCCCAGGCCTGAAAGATTTCTTCGCCTTCGACGCTGGAGCCAAAAACCTCAGCCCAGGTCCCCGCCGTCTTGTTGCCCCCGCTCGCCCAGGCATCGCGCACGAACGGATGAAGGGTGGATTTGTTTTTCGCGAGGTAGGCGGTGAGCGCCTTCGGCACCTGACCCTTGTAAGCGGCTTCGGCTTGAGGGCTATAGTCGCGCACGACCGGTAACATCCCCGGTTCGTTCTCGACCTGCACCATCACGACCGTATGGTTCTTATCAAAAGCTTTCAGGTGCCCCATAAGCGCGCCAAACACCCGTTGGTTGGCCTTCAGATTGTCGGGATCGTAAGCGCTCAGGATATCCTGCGGCACGCCATTGTCGTCTTGCGCCCGCGAATAGGTCTTATAGTCCTTTTTGATAAAGGCCGGCGTGTAGCTCGACGTGGAGTTTTTCCACGCGCCGAACCACAGCAGCACCACCTTCACCTTGTTGGCTTCGGCTTGCTGGATAAGCCCCTCCAGGGGGGCGAAGTCATAGACACCCTCCTTCGGTTCGATCTGATCCCATTCGACCGGCGCGATGATCGTGTTGAGACCGATTGTTTTGAGCGTAGGCCAGTAGCGATCGAGGTATTTAAGGTCCGACGCCGTGGAATTGCCGAGTTCCCCACCGAGGATCAACATGGGCTTGCCGTCGACGATCAGTTGCTTGACCGTTCCCTGCTGTTTCAAGTGCGGCGCCTTCTGGGCGTTAGCCGAAAAACCAGCAGCTATGCTCAGCGCGGTAAAAGCGAAAGCCCAGTGGTTCAATCTCATGAGTTCCTGCCTGACGTAAGATGATAAATGACAAGTCGAAAAAGACGGGACGTCGGGCACGAAGTGAGTGTCATCCCTAAAGGAGAGCGCCCAAGTGTGCGATAGTTTATCCCTACTCTCCCCTCAATCTTATGCGATTTGATTGATTAATGAGGTAAGACGTATCGGCACAAAAAAGGGGAACCTGAAAACCTAAAAGAACGCTGTATTTATTCCAGGATTTTTGAGTGGGACGCTCAATGTCCATACAAAAAGAGCAGGCACGTGACCGTGCCTGCTAAGGTGCGACCGGAGGGGAGAAGGGCGGCCAACACCGCAGGGCTCCTGGTCGGGGATAGAGTTATTGAAGATCAGTTCCGATAGACGAAGCCCACGGTGAAGCGGCGACCGCCGTAAGATGCCGCCCATTGGTATTCCTGGTCTACAAACCCACGCGCATCGGAACCGATCTGGATATTGGCTTCCTTGAGCAGATTGCGACCTTCCCAATAGAGTTCCACGTTCGGGCTGAGTTTGTGTGTCACCTTGGCATCGAGATAGGCATATTCCTTGGTGTAATAGGCTTCGCCCGGGTTGTAGGGCAGTCGAACGAAGTTGTTTGGGTTCTGGTTCGGGAAAGCATAAACACCTTCCACATTGCGGCCGCAGGCGGACACACAGCTAAACACCCGATCGCGCCGTTGATAGGCGATCCGCGCATTGGTTTTGCCGTCGTCGTACCAGACCGCCAGATTTGCAAAATACTTGGCGCGGCTAGGCACGCCCAGGCTGTCACCGGTGATCGGATCGATATAGCCAGCGCGCCCCTTAGAGTCGTTGGTCGAGATATTGAAGTCGGCACCGGTGTAGCGCAGATACCAAGGCAGGAAAGTAAATGCTGTCTTGGAGGAGAATTCCCAGCCCGACATCACATAGCCTTCGCCATTTTTGTAGGTGTTGAAGGTGAACAGGAAGTCAGACAGCTTGCGACCCGTAATCGGATCGACCTCGTCCGTGCCGGTAAAGACCGGCTGATCAGTGACGCGGACGGTTTCCGGCCCACCGACCAGTACTTTCTGGCGGAAATAAGCCAGAGAGAAGGAGCTGTCGCGGTTGGGGTACCATTCAATCGAGGTGTTATTTTTATTGGCCCTGTAAGGCTTCAGGTCCGGATTGCCGAAGGTCGAGCAGGTCATGTCGAGATCCTCCTCGCCCTCGTCGAAGCGATCTTCGATTCGTTCATCGACAGAGCATTCACCGGCGGGCCAAAGCTTGCCAGGGGATGGGCGGGCAACGGATTTCGACCAGTTGTAACGCAGGACCAGCTTGTCATCGATAAGCCAAAGGTTGGCGTTATAGCTGGGCATCCAGTCGGTGTAGGAGCGCTCAATACTGATGGGACGGCGAAGAGTCGTCGTCGTCACGCGCGTATTGCCCGTTGTGGCATTCCAGTCGGTGGCTGGATTGGCGGGTGTGGAAATGATCTTGCGAATTGACGACACGGCCACCGTGCCGATGCCTTCGACTTCGGACTTCACCATACGAACGCCGAAATTGCCGTCAAAGCTCATGTTGAAAGGCAACTTCTGTTCAAACTCGAACATGTAATAGGCGGCCGTGATGGTTTCGAACGTCCGGTTCGTCGGCTGGGCATATAGCTTTCCATCACTGCCCGTACAGACCTTCATGCAGTCGAAGTTCATATTGACGTTGCCCGCCATCTGATTAAACGCCTTTTCGACGTCGATGGTATTCCAAAGGCTCAGGCCTTCAACGCCCTCATAGCCCGGCATAAAGGCCCCATCGAAGCTTTCAACGCTGTTCTGATAGAGGGAGAGCAGTTGGGCGCGCGTGACGGTTTCCTGACCATGATTGAAATTGGTACCCGTCAGAGCGTTGGGCACATAACCATAGACGCAGCGATTGGCGGCAGTGGTCGTCGCCTGATTTTCACAGGCCCGGATATTGCCGCGCAAGGTGTTGGTCGGCACGTTGACCCCTGGCACCGGCGTATAGCCGCCCCCGCCCCAACGTTCGTTTTCCAGGTTTCGATAGCTGACACCGGTCTTGAACAGTTTAAGGAACGGTACCTCCGGCAAACGGTAGGTCAAATCGAACTTGGCCGCTTTTTCGCCGTTTTCACTCATCAGGGGCGAATAGTTCACCGCTACGGTCGCCGAATACAGCGCCGCCTCGGCCTGTTGCTGAGCAGTACCGGTCGGAGCCAGCATCGGCACAGTGCTCGACCAGTCGTCAGGGTTGAAGTTCGCAGGATATTCGACGGACCACAGGCCGCTTTCCTGCACCTCCATATGGCCTGTGCCGTAGGGGATTTGCAAGCTGAAGCGCTTATCATACCGGCTATAGGTGCCAGACGAACGACTGGCCTGGAAGTCGATTTTCAGTGGACCCTTTTTATAGTTTCCGCCGACCAGCAGGTAGTTATTCTGCCATACCTGATCGTTGCGGATATTGTCGTAGAAAATAGAACCGTTGTTGAAATCGAACTCGGTCAGATAGTGATTGGCGTCCACCTTGTAGGAACCGGGCACCACATTGACCCCAACACCGTAATAAGGGAACGAATTCTGGACGTTGGAACCTGCCAGCGTGCTGTCAAGCGCCACGGAGCCGGTCGGCATACCGGCATTGAACAGGTAAAAGCCCGTTATGGGCGTTACAGGATTAATCGTGCCGACGGCGATATTAGTGTTGGTCACCAGAGGCGTCGTCGAAAAGGTTGAGCCGATGCCGCCGCGCGAACGATTGCGGCGGATATCTTCCTGATCGCGGTTGGCAATCTGATACTTCAGATAGACGTTCAGATTGTCGTTTACGCGATAATCGAAACGGATGTCGGCTGAGATGCGCTTTTCGTACTGGGTGAGATTTACGTCGCGTACGCTGGCGGGCGAATAGTCGTTCCATTGGTTGAGACAGGTGACCTGCTCGGAAATGCGCTGAGCCTGAGCGTCGCGACGGTTGTTATTGTTGGACCCAGCGGAAATAGTATTGAGTTCAGCCGCGGTATAGAGCGGAAGTGCCGTCAGACACTCAGCCTTGGTCTTAGCATTCGCCGAGCGTGTAACAATTTCCAACGGACTAAGGGTATTGAAGTTACCTGTACCGGTGGCCAGAGCCCAGCTCGCGACCGGGTCCGTCGCACCGACGCCGCTCACTGTCGAGGGATTGAACTGAAAAGTCTTGTTCGGCGAATTGTCGAAATCGTAGGCTCGCGCATAACCTTGGGCGTTGCTGGACCCGGCGTTGTTCAGCTGGTGGCTGTCGTTCAGCTTACGCGTCGTGGACAGATTGAAGATGACGCCCAGCCGATTGTTGAAGAACTTGCGCGACGCCACCAGATTGATATCCGGCGACCACCTCTGGCTCAAAGAGTTGCGCTCACCTGACACGCGCATGGAAAAATAAGGTTTCTTGAAATCCAGACCGGTTCGGGTCTGAATCTGTACCGAACCGCCCAGCCCGCCTTCGGTCAGGTCGGGTGTGTTGCCCTTTACGACGTCGATGCTTTTGATCAGGTCAGCGGGTAGTTCGCGCAGGTCACTACCGCGTCCGCCCCCATCCGTTGCATTAGCAAGATCGAACCCGCCCCCCGTTACGGACATACCGTCCATTTCGACGCGCGTCAGGTCGTTCGAATTACCCCGAAGATTGACACCAGCGCCTTCGCCGGTTTCACCGCGTTGCAGAGCCATACCCGGAATGCGGGACAGAGCCTCGGCCAGATTGCGATCGGGGAATGATCCGACATCATCGGCGACAATCGAATCGGTTGCCGTCTTGGCTTTTTTCTTCCGGTCGATGGCACTTTGTTGAGATGCACGCGATCCCACCACGATGACTGTTGTAGTCTCATCGCCATTGGCTGATTGGGGGACCGAAGCGGTTTGTTGCGCCATACCCACTGTGGCACCGGCGACCAGCAGAATAGCGGCCAGCCCTGAGCTTCGCATGAGTACGCTTGAAAATGGACGGTTGGGATTAGGATTCATTGACGTTTCCCCTGCGCATGACAGCGCTAATTTTTTGAAAGTGATTTGAAGGACGACCGACGAACGATCACGTCGAAAAACGAACGTCCCTGAGTGCAGGCATCGCCTGAGGCTGCGAACAAGACTGAGCCTACGCGTTCGCTTCACGGTTATTGGTGCGCGATATCGGGCGCTGGCCCGCATCGCTCGTTTCTTTATTTTGTATTACATAACATACAATAATACATGTGTGTCAACAACACCGGTCGATCAATTTCAACAATTTTGAAGATATTGGCTGGACAATTCGAGGGCATTATCCCGATGAATGGACCTTACCACCGGACGCTTAGGTTGGTAAATTTCTACTATTATATTGAATTCAAATAATTATTTTTGACACATGCAGCCTTAGTCAGGACTGGGTTGTCTTTCGAACGGGTGTGTTACTTGCGCAAACTTCAGTCCCAGATGCGACAATTTGGTCATATCTCTGTCAAAAAATTGACCTGACAATCTCACTTCTGCCGCGCCTTCGAAGCACGGTAAAAATGGCTTCCGTATCCCGATAACTACAAAGCCAGTTGGTATATCTTACAGCGCCCGTTATCTCCCGAATCGCAAGGGGACCTGCCGAGGTAGCTGAGGGACTCTAGTGAATGGTCTGAACCGTGATTCGCTTAACTGGTAGCTGATCCACACTTATCTCGATGGCGATCTGCCCTGCGGTCTCTCTCGATTGAATCACGGCAACCGCGCGGCCATGAAACGAAGTTAAATGTCCTGACGTAAAGCTCTCCAATCGCGCCGGATGTCCACTACCTGCCCCGAGCAATTTACCCACCCCTTTAACCTTGATCGTGATTTTTCGGTCATCTGTCTGAGCGTAAACCGGCACGCCGTTCGCATCGAGGATTTCAATAGATACATAGGCCAGGTCACGACCATTGGCCGCCATCTGATGACGATCCACGGTAACACGTGCACTTGCAGGTTTACCCGCCGACCTTAGCTCCCATTGCCCGGCAGCCTTGCCATCGCGGTAGCCGATCGCCGTCAGGACACCCGGTTCGTACGGTACACTGAAGGTCGCCTTGAATTCCGTGTCCACGCTTACCGCCTTGCGACCGAGGCTACGACCGTTCAGACGCAGTTCGACCCCCGGAAATTCAGAATAGACGACGACTTCCAGAGGTTTGCCGTCCTGTCCCGGCCAGGTCCAGCTTTCGTGCAGATCTTCCAGCGACCAGTCGACTTCGGCAGGCGGATTGAACAGGAAACGATCGGGCAGGTCTTCGCTGCCTTTGGGTTGGCGGACAAAAGCCGAGATCGGCGTCAACCCGGTTTTCCAGAACACCTCGCGATAATAGGCCGCCGGTCGCTTGCGTCCCGTTGCATCGATTTCACCCGCATAGGCCAGATGCCACGGGTAGGGTCCTAACTGCTTCCAGTCCTTTGAATACCCCATCCAGCCGATACCGGTTTCCCCCAGATAATCGACCGAGGTCCACACGAAATCACCCACGGCAGAGGGCATTTTTTCGATGATCTGCCAGTAACGGAAACCGTCCTTGGACGTCGATTCCGGCGAATAGACGACGCGGTTGGGATAGGCCTGATGCTCGGCTTCAAAGGCCGGGGCCTTGTAATTCTGGCCGATGACGTCGAGTGCGGCGATGAGCGCCGTATTATTGGGCGCATTGAAGGTGAAACTATGGGTGACAAAGCGTGTCGGGTCCAGTGTCCGGATACGGCCTGAGAGCATCGTGGCGATTCGCGCGCCGTCGGCGGAGCCCTGCTCAGGAATTTCGTTGCCGATGCTCCAGAAAATGACGCTGGGATGGTTACGCCCGGACAAGACCATACTGTCGATATCCTGTTGCCAGTCGGCAGCGAAAAACCGGGCATAGTCTTTGGATTTTTTCGATTTTCCCCACATATCGAACGCTTCGTTGACGATGAGAACCCCCAGTTCGTCGGCAGCATCTAGGGTCGCCTGACTGGCCGGGTTGTGGGCGTTTCGGATCGCATTATATCCGGCCGACTTCATGAGGGCGACCTTGCGTTTGTCCGCATCAGGCCAGCCGGCAGCGCCGAGCATATAGTTGTCGTGGTGGATATTGCCGCCTTTGAGCTCAATCGGCTGACCGTTGAGCCGCACCCCGTGTTCGGCATCCACCGTGATCGAACGAATGCCGAATCGCGTGACACGTTCGTCGACCACCCGTCCCTCTACGCGGACCGTCTGAATGAGCCTGTAGAGATTGGGGCTGTCGATCGACCACAATTGCGGCCGGGTCACCATAAGGCGCTGCAACAGGTCTGCGGAGCCACCTGCCGCCAATGCCTGGCTTTCCGTCGAGATCGCTACCTGGGTGCCGTGTGCATCGACCACGACCGTGGTGAGCGTGACCTTACCCGCCTTGCCACCCCTGTTCTTTAGGTGGGTCGAAACCTCGATCTCGCCCTTATCGACGGTCGCCACCGGTGTCGCGATTGCAACCCCCAGCGGATCGATATGTAGCTTGTCGAGCAGTTCCAGATGCACGGGCCGAATAATGCCCGACCCGGCGTACCAGCGCGACGACGGATCGACGTGATTAATCCGAACGCTAATCAGGTTGCGTCCCGCCTTCGCCTTTCCCGTAAGGTCGAGGGTGAAGGCGGTGTATCCGTAATGATGCGTGGCGATCTTTGTGCCGTTAAGCCAGATATCGGCGTCCATGTAGACCGCTTCGAACTGCAACAGTACGGTCGCCGAAGCTTGTGAGGACGTGAGGCTGAACTCGCGACGATACCACCCCTCGCCCCCCGGCAGATAGCCGGAGTCCTGACCGGAAACGGCCTCCTTCGAAAACGGGGGACTACCGTCGGGCTTGTCCTGAATGGAAAAATCGTGCGGTACCGACACCTTGGACCAGTCGCTGTCGTCGAAGCCCAGCGCTTCGGCTCCGAAGGTCGCGCCCTTATGGAAGGCCCAACCCGACGACAGATCAAGGCGCTCGGCCTGAACCGATGCGGTTCCCGACACCCAAACGGCGACCATAGCCAGTACAAGGCTTTTCCACATGCTCAGTCTCTTTTCATTCCGTGGTCACAGCAGTGACGTGGCTCTGGACCCTATTGAGGTTTCCGATGTGCCAGTTGCGCTTCGATTTCCTCAAGCGACTTGCCCTTGGTTTCCGGTACGCGCAGGGCGATGAAGAGGAAACCCAGCAGACAGATGCCCCCATAACACCAGAAGGCACCCGCCGCGCCCAGCCGTTCGTTCATAATTGGGAAGGTAAAGGTGACCAGAAAGCAGGCAATCCACAGCGACGACACGGCGATGGAAATGGCCGTTCCGCGAATACGGTTCGGAAATATCTCCGACAACAGGACCCAGGTCACCGGTGCCAGGGACGTCGCATAGGCGGCAATAACCCCCAGAGTTAGGATCAGGACGATTGGACCCTCAACATGAAAGAAGAAGGCCGCTCCCAACAGCGCGTGCATAACAGTGATGGCCGCTGCGCCCCACAACATCAGGGTACGCCGCCCCAGTTTGTCCACCGTCGCCGTCGCCACCAGCGTGAAGATCAGATTGATGGCCCCGGTGATCACGATATTGAACATGACGCCGCTGAGGTCATAACCCGCACCGCGATAGATTTCTTCGGCGTAATTGAAGATAACATTGGTGCCGCTCCACTGCTGGAGGACTGCCAGACCGATGCCAGTGAGCAATAATCCAAAGACGGCGGGGGCAAACAGTTCGCCGAGCGAGCTTTTGTCCGCACGCTCGCGAACGATCCCGGCTTCGATGTCGCGCAGTTCGTCCTCGGCGTAGCGATCGCCGCCGATTTTGCGCAGCACCTCTGCCGCCTTGTCCTTGCGGCCCATCTTGATCAGCCAGCGTGGGCTTTCCGGGACCAGAAACGCGCAGAAGAAAAACACGACCGACGGCACCGCCACGGCGGTGAACATCCAGCGCCAGCCATATTGCCCCTGCCAGGTTTCGCGAATGGCGTCGTGTCCCGTCACGGTCACATCGCCCGCGATCAGCAGGTTGACGATCTGCGCTGCCAGAATGCCGACGACCAGCGTCAGTTGATTGAGGGTTACCAGCCGTCCCCGCCAGGACGCCGGGCTGACCTCGGCGATGTAGGTCGGCGAAATATTGGACGCCACACCGATGGCGACGCCGCCGATGATACGCCAGAAGACAAAGGTATCGAACCGGTGCGCCCACCCCGTAAACACCGAAGACACAGCAAACAGCACGGCGGCGATGATCAAAAGCTTTTTCCGCCCGATGCGGTCGCTCAATAAACCGCTGAGGATCGACCCCAACAGGCAGCCCAGCAGGGAGCAACTGTTGGCCCAGCCGATCTGTTCTTCGGTCGTCAGGTGGAAATAGGGTTCATAGAACGGTTTGGACCCGCCCACCACGACCCAGTCGTAACCGAACAGAAGCCCGCCCAATGCTGCTATTGCGGATATCATCCAGATATAGCCGAGGTTGAACCGGTAGTCGGGAGACGCACCTGTCCCGGAAGGCCCGTCAGAAAGAATGTGCATGGAAGCTTACCCCTGTTTTTTCGCCGCGTCCGTTTCAATAAGCTTGGCGATGATTATGGGGGATTTAAACGTGAGCCCCGAAAGCCCGTCAAGAAATATATTACAAATAATCTAAATAGATGAAATCGGGTTGCTCAGCCGGTAGCGACCGAGAGCGGTAACATTGTTCCTTAGAGTGCCAATTGAGCTTTGGATCGAATTGTAATATCGGTATGTCAATTACTAAGCTTGGATACTCATGCGCCAACCTGTCTTTAGCACCAGCGTTACCCATTCTATCGTTCAGGATCTGGGCGTCGGCATAGTCACCGGACGATTCGACGACGTCCCATTTCCTACGGAAAGCGCGCTGTGCGAACATTATGGTGCGGCCCGTACCGTCCTGCGCGAAGCCGTCAAGATGCTGATCGCCAAGGGCCTGATCACCACGCGCCCGAAGCAGGGCATCCGGGTCTCGCCTGAGCACAACTGGAATCTGCTCGACCCCGATGTCCTACGCTGGTTGCTGGAGCGCAAATTTTCCATGCGCCTGCTGGTCGAGTTCACGCAAATACGGCTCGACGTGGAATCCGGCGCGGCCGCGTTAGCGGCGCGTTTTGCCACTGAAGACGACAAGGCGCAAATTCAGGCCGCTATCGGAAGAATGTATGCGGCGGAAAAAGGTGACGACGACCCTTTGCACTCCGACATCGCCTTTCATGTGGCGGTGCTTCAGGCCAGCGGCAATCGCTTTTACCTTCAGATGCGCGACATGATTTCGGCGGCCCTGCACGTCAGCATCATGCGCACCAACAAGCTTAAAGGTGTCCACCGTGCCAGCGCCAGGGACCATGACCGCGTGGCGCAGCTTATTCTCGCGGGGGAGTCCGAGGCGGCCCGAAAGGAGATGAGAGACCTCATTCAGGGCGCCTTCGACCTCATTAACGAACTGCCCAAGCGTGAGTAATATTATTTATATTATATATATTGACAGTGTTGGTACCGGATTATACCTTATGACCCATAAATAAGGGCCGGATCGCGTATCAAAACAGGCCCACTAAGGGTCTAGCATGCTTGACAATTCGAATTCGGTGGCGGCGCAGGCGACCCGCCTGACGACGCATATCAAATCCATAGATCTGTTTCCCGTACCGCCGCGCTGGCTCTTCGTGCGTGTAGAAACCGAAAACGGTCTGGTTGGCTGGGGCGAAGCTTCGCTCGAAGGCCATACCGAAGCTGTGCAGGGTGCATTCGCTTCCCTGCGCGATCGCTTCATCGGCGCCGATCCCGACCGTATCGAGGACATCTGGCAGACCGCCTATCGCCTCGGCTTCTATCGCGGCGGTCCGGTACTCATGTCCGCCCTCTCCGGCCTCGATCAGGCCCTGTGGGATCTGAAAGGCAAGGCGCTGGGCGTCCCCGTCTATCAACTGCTGGGCGGTAAGGTCCGCGACCGTTTGCCTGTTTACGCATGGATCGGTGGCGACCGTCCCGCCGATGTGGTCGAGGCGGCGCGGGTGCGTAAGGCACAAGGCTTTACCTGCGTCAAGATGAACGGCACCGAAGACATGGGCTGGCTCGATTCATCGCGCGCGCTTGACGCCACGGTCAGCCGCCTCGAAGCGGTCAGGGCCGAAGGCATGGATGCCGGGCTCGACTTCCACGGGCGGGTGCATAAGCCTATGGCCAAGCAACTGGCGCGGGCTCTGGAACCGCTACGCCCCCTGTTCATTGAGGAGCCATTGCTCAGCGAGCATCCCGAGGCCATGGCCCAGTTGAGCCAGTTGACCACCATCCCCATTGCGCTCGGTGAACGTCTTTACAGCCGCTGGGACATCAAACCGTTCCTGGCCGCCGCCTCTGTCGATATCCTGCAACCCGACCTCAGTCACGCGGGGGGCATTTCCGAAGTCCGTCGGATGGCGGCCATGGCCGAAGCCTATGATGTGGCGATCGCCCCGCATTGTCCGCTGGGGCCGATTGCGCTCGCCGCATGTATGCAACTGGCGCTGGCGACCCCGAACTTCGTCTTGCAGGAAATGTCGCTCGGCATCCATTACAATACCGGCGGGCATGACCTGCTATCCTACATGACCAATCCAGAGATTTTCGACGTTAAGAACGGCATGGTCGAAGCCTTCGACGGTCCCGGTCTGGGGGTCGATATCGACGAGGACAAGGTCCGCCAGCTCAGCCGCGACTGCGAACCGTGGCGCAACCCGGTCTGGCGTGGTCCGGACGGCTATATACGCGAGTGGTAGATATGCGCTTTCGGGACAAGACCGTCATCATCACCGGGGCGGGCAGCGGCATAGGGCGCGCAACCGCCGAACGCCTGTCTCACGAAGGTGCCAATCTCGTGCTCGTCGACCGCGACCTCGCGGCACTACAAGACACGCAGGCGCGCGTCGCCGCGCCGGATCGGGTGCTTATACGCACCCACGATGTTTCCGTCGAATCGGAGGCCGAGCGCACCTATGCGGAAGCATTGAAACGCTTCGGCTATGTGAACGGTTTCGTCAACGTCGCCGGGGCCATGATCTATCAGCCTCTGGCCGAACTGACCGGCAACGACTGGGCGCGGATCATGACGATCAATTTCTTCGCCGCCACCTATTTCACGCATCACGCGTTTAAGCATATGAGCCGCGGCGGTAGCCTCGTCTATGTGTCGAGTATCCATGCGCATCAGACCTCGCCGCTGGTCGGGCCTTACGCCGCCGCCAAGGCCGCGCTCAGTTCGCTGGCCCGGACCGCCTCCATAGAGGGTCGCGGACGAAACATTCGCGCCAATGCCATCCTGCCCGGTGCGGTCGATACGCCGATGCTGCGCGAAAGCCCCAATATCAAGTCCGGCCTCGAAGTCCTCGATCCGCTCGATATCGGTCAGGCGGAGGACATCGCCGCCGCCATTGCCTTTGCTCTGAGCGACGAAGCGCGCTTCGTCACCGGATCGGAAATCACCGTTGACGGCGGGCGTCTGGCCAAGCTCTGACGACGGCACAACCATACCACTTGTGCAACAAAGGTATGGGCGTCACTTTTTATTAGTATTATATATAATATTAAAAAGATTCGTAACCCCGGGAGATGAACGATGCTCAACCGCCCTTTGTCGCATTCGCCCTATAGAACCGCCTTGCGAAAGAGGGGGTTGCAAGGCGCAGCCCTGCTTGCGCTGTCGACAGCATTCCCGGCGTCGGCGCAAACCGTGCTGAATGTCGATGCCATCGCTCAACCGGCTCCGGTCAGGGACGAGCATCTGAAAACTGGCACCGCGACATCGCCCGCCGGTGACACTTTCCGAGTGAACAACCAGTATCTGACGCACAACGGCAAGCCCTGGTTGCCGGTCATGGGCGAGTTCCATTACACCCGTACGCCGGCGCGCGAATGGGAGGACGAACTCCTCAAGATGAAGGCGTCCGGCGTCGATATCGTCGCCACCTACGTCATCTGGAACCATCATGAGGAACGCGCGGGCGACTTCAACTGGCGCGACGACCGCGATCTTCGCACTTTCCTGACGCTATGTGCCAAACACGACATCAAGGTTTTTCTGCGTCTGGGCCCATGGGCGCACGGCGAGGTCCGCTTCGGCGGCACACCGGACTGGGTGGTCAACGCCATGCCGACACGACGCGACGATCCGCAGTATCTGCACTATGTCGAACGCTACTGGCGCGGCATTTTCGAGCAGTCGCGCGGCCTGCTTTTCAAGGACGGTGGGCCGGTCATCGGCATCCAGCTTGAAAACGAATACAACCAATCCGGTACGGGGCAAGGCGCGGAGCACATCGCCGCCCTGAAGGCTCTGGCGCTCAAAATAGGTTTCGATGTCCCCTACTATACCGTGACCGGCTGGGACGGGGCCATTTATCCAAAGGGCGAGGTGGTGCCAGTCTTCGCCGGATACGCCGACGAACCTTGGAGTTCACGCACCGACGTCCTGCCGCCCAAAGAAGTCTATGCCTTCCGCTTCGGTAATCGCGTCGCGGGCAATGTCGGGGCGCAAACCACACCGCGCACCCGTGGCACCGCTTATGAGGACATGGACAACACGCCCTTTCTCGGAGCCGAATACGGCGGCGGCGTACCGATCATGTATCGTCGTCGGCCCCTTATCCGCTCGGACGATATCGGTGCCATGTTGCCCGTGCAACTGGGCTCCGGAGCCAACCTCTACGGCTATTATATGTATCACGGAGGTCGCAATCCCGAAGGACACACCACGCTCGAAGAAAGCGATCTTCAGGGCGCGCCCAACGGCATGCCGATCATAAATTACGATTTTCAGGCCCCCTTCGGGCAGTATGGGCAGGCGAATTCGGTCCTCACCACCATCCGCCCCTACCACATCTTTCTGCGCAGCTTTGGCGACCGTCTGGCCCCCATGGCGACGCACGACCCGGCAAACCCGTCGAAAGGCCGCAGCGATCTGGCGACCCCACGCTACAGCGTCCGCTCTCTGTCCAACAGCGGCTTCGTCTTTTTCAACAATTACGTCCGTCAGCATAAGATGGCGGCGCAGACCGACATTCAGTTTGCCGTCAAGCTGCCCGCCGGTGAGCTTAAATTCCCCTACACCCCGGTCACCGTTACCGACGGGGCCTATTTCATCTGGCCGTTCAATTTCGATCTCGACGGCGTCAATCTGGCCTGGGCGACGGCCCAACCCCTCACCCGTATCAAGGACGGCGAGACCGTCACCTACGTCTTCGTGGCGGAAAAAGGCATCACACCGGAATTCGCCTTCGCCAACACCCCGAACGTCCGGGTGCGCGCCACCACCGGCAAGGCTCGCCTTGTCGAAGGGCGCTCGGTCGTCTCCGCCATCACGCCCGGCGATAGCATCGCCATTACGCTTGAACGCAAGGGCGGCAATATTCGCATCGTCGTCCTGAGCGAAGAAGCCGCCGGTAAAACCTCTCTCCTTACCCTCAAGGGGCAAACGCATCTGGTGCGCTCCGACGCCACGATCCTTAGCGACGGCGACCGACTCATCGCGCGGTCGAGGGGCAATCCCCTTATCGAGGTCGGCATCTTCCCGCCGCTCGATAAGACACCCCAAGCGACCCTGAAGCTAAATAAGGCTCGTGCCTCGGGTATCTTTACGGTTCTCAGCGCGCAGGCCGAGAAACGTGAGCCGAAAGTCACCGTCGAACAGGTCCGCGACGCCCAGAGCGTTCCGACACCGGTCATCGGCGGGCGGGCCAAGGCGGCTCTACAACCTTACCCGGAACTCTACGGGCGTTCGGCGGCGTACCGGCTTACGCTCGATCCCGACAGTCTGGACGGTCTGAGCGACGTCTATCTCGACATCGACTATCAGGGCGACGTGGCGCGGCTCTTCAGCGAGGTCACCCTGCTGGACGACGAATTCTGGTACGGCCCGACCTGGTCGGTGGGATTGCGCCGCTTTGAAAAGCTCATTGACAAGCCCCTGACCCTGACCCTTCTGCCGCTGGTGAAAAACGCGCCGATCTATATTGACGAAGCCTACAAACCCCAGTTACCGGAAGCGGTGACACAGACAGCGGTTCTCAAATCGGTAAAATTGACGCCGGTTTACGAGTTGGTCCTCGATCTGACCGCGCCCAAACCGTAAGCGCAGACGGCTACGGTTTTTTGGTCGGGAAGCTAACGGTGCCGCGCTTGACGTCGATCGACCATTCGTGCGGTTCCGGCAGCCATAGCTTGCCCTTGCCGATCTCCAGCGGCATCCAAAGATAGCGGCTGTCCCACTGACTGTCGGGCTTCCACTGATCGCCCATGAAAACGATCGTCGTTTGTTTGCTGCCGACGACCTTCAGCAGCAAGGTGGATTGAGACTGATAGGTGTTGGTTTCAGGCGGCGCGATGTCCCTGAATTCGCTCCACGGCCCTTTGAGGGATTTTGCCGTCGCGTATTTGTTCGGATTGGTGCGCCAGCCCGTCAGGCCCGAGCCGAGCAGATAATAAAGCCCGTCGTGATGCACCAGCGCCCCGCCTTCGATCGGGGCCTGAATGAACGCGGTCTCTTCGACGACGTCGAGATAGTCGTCGGATAGTCTGGCGATGAAGAAACCCTTGGTCGGACGAGCCTCGAAGATAAGGTAGGCAGTGCCGTCATCGTCGATAAACTGACCGATATCACGGCTTTCCTGACCCAAAGGCCGGAACGACCGCAGATAGGTATAGGGTCCGGTCATCTTGTCGGAGACGGCTACACCGATCCGCGCCAGCTTGTAGGCCATGTGCGGATTTGTCTCGTTAGGGTCGAGCGGGCCGTCGATGTGCATATACATCACGAATTTCTTTGTCCTGGCATTGTAAAACACCTTGGGTCGTTCCAGCACCCAGTTGGGACCAATATTCTCGGGGGCCGTCATGTCGATGGGCAGACCGCGAAACGTCCAGTTCATCAGGTCTTTGGACGAATAGCACGACACGTAGCGCCGTCCCGGCACGGCATTCTTCGGCCGGTACTCGCCAAACCAGTACCAGGTGTCGCCAACCTTGGTGATACCACCGCCGTGCGCATTAATATGCTCCCCCCGGTCATCCAGCCACAAAGCGCTGGGCGTGATACTGGTCGCCGCCTGTGCCGGGGCTGCGTGAACGGTCTGACCCGGCAGAGCCAGGGCGACGATGACAGCGGCGGCGGACAAAAGGGTTTTCATGCGGCAGCCTTTCGTATCAGATGTGCCATGTAGCCCTGACCAGGGCCGGATTATTCGAGGATATCGACGCCGTTCGCGCCCAGTTGAAGCTTGCCCGTCCAGGCCTTACCCGACAGGACGCCTTTTTTGGCCCCGTCGATGTCGATATCGACCGGTTTGCGATTGGTGTTGACGTAAAGAGTACGTCCCTCGACGACACGGGCATAGACGCCTTCTGGTGTTACCGGTCCGCGCTTGATGCCGAGTTCCTTATAAAGGTACCGGTACAGCGGCTGAAGCACGGCGGGCTGGGACTGGGTCGCCACATAGATCGCCCTGCCCTTGCCGAAACGATTTACCGTCACGACGGGCGGCGCGCCCTCGACATTGGTGAAACGCCCCAGAACCTGCGCAGTCGAGGGTTCGAGTAGCTCGTACGAATTGATCGTCGTGGTGAAGCCTGCGCCGTCGATCGTGCCGGTCAGCGGATCAAGGTTCTTGTCGAAAGCGTGGGTTTTCACACCAAAAACATCGGTGAGGAGCCCCGGCAGGGCCGTGTTATGCCATTGATTGGTCTCGCCCACCTTGGCCGATGAGGCGGTCATGACGACCGTGCCACCGCCTTTGACATAGGCGCGCACGGCCTCGGTTTCCGCTGTGTCCAGCATATATTCGCCCGCGACGACCACCAACTTGTAGCGTCTCAGATCTTCATGCGCGAGGTTGATCACCGCCGCATCGACATTGTCGTTATAGAGCGGGTCGAAGGCGTTACGCTTTTGCGTCCCATACGGCGTGGTGTAGTAATCCTTGACCTTCTCCGCCGCCAGCATCGACTCCCACGAACTGGACAGGGCGATCTCGGGCTTTACCTCGCGCGGGAAGCCCAGTTTTTGCAGGGTTTTGAAGTCACGAGCGAGCTTGCTCCATTCGTCGAGCTTCCACGACGGCGTGTTGTCGTGATCGAGCAAACCGAACAGAATCTGCTCCTCGCCGCCCAGATGGCTGTTCCACGTCCACGCCAAAACCCCCTGGCCACCATTCAGCAGACCGAGGACGGCAAGCATGGGCGAGCGACCTTTTTCGCCGTAATAGCCTTCTCGTCCCGCCTGAAACTCATTGAACCAAACCGGTGCCATCATCCCGGCCTTGGCTTCCGCCGTCTGATAAGCACCATCCAGGACGTTGTTGGCATAATATCCGAAGGCACCGTGCGTAGCGTAGTTGCGGTAGGTCGAGGCCCAGTCGAAACCCAGACGCCCGTCGGGCCACAGGTTTGACAAGGCGGCTTTTTTCGGGGCGTATTGTTTGCGGATGGCCTCGAGGTCTTTCAGCACATCGACCGCCGCGTCGCCCCAGAAGCGGCGGGTGTCCAGATAGCGTTCGGCGGGACTGGCAGCATCGGCCAGCCGGATCTGATCCCAGTCACTGATATTGCGCGACCAGCGCTGGGTCGCCCAGGCTTTGTTCAGCGCATCGAGCGTACCATAGCGCGCCTTGAGCCAGACAATATAGCGCTGACGGTCGGCTTCGGAAAACGAGCGGTAGCCATTGCCCATTTCGTTATTATAACCGATGGCGATGACGGCGGGATGATTGCCGTAGCGCTTCATGAAGGTGTCGGCGAAGCGGTGCAGCAGACGGCGATAATCTGGGTCGGCGATATTGACCATGTACCGCCGAGACGGATACTGAGTCGTGCCGTCCTCCTTGACGATATTGGCACCGGGATATTCGTAGTGCAGCCACTGCGGCGCAATAGAACCGCTGATGTCGAGCACGACTTTGATCCCGGCGGCCTGCATCTGATCCATCACGGAATCGAAGGCATCGAAGGTAAAGACTCCGTTTTTGGGTTCGTAATAGTCCCACGATAGGTCACCCATACGCACGACTTGGAGGCCCGCCTTTTTCATGAGGGCGATATCGAGCTTGATCTCTTCCGGCGACCGGTCGACCGGCTGATAATTGACACCGACGAACAACTGTCCCTGTCCGGCCCAGTCGGCGCGAGTTTTCGCCTCCTGCGCCATGACGGGGACGGCAGCGGCCATAAGCGCGACCGTGGCGAACATCAATGCTTTCAGTTTCATTTCCTATCCTTCAACGGCTTCATTAATGCGGTATAAACGGCTGATACCTGTTGAACCCGATACCTATTCGAGGACGTCCACCCCAAGACTTGGGAGTTGCACCTTGCCGGTCCAGCTTTTTCCGGACAGCACACCTTTTTTATCGCCCTGAATCTCGACCTCTACGGTCTTGCGATTGGTGTTGACATAAAGCGTGCGACCATCGACGACGCGGGCAAAAACGCCTTCCGGCGTGACCGGTCCGCGCTTGATGCCAAGTTCCTTATAAAGATAACGATATAGGGGCTGGAGCACGGCAGTTTGGGATTGGGTCGCCACATAGATCGCCCGACCCTTGCCAAAACGGTTGATGGTGACGACCGGCGGTGCACCTTCGACGTTTGAGAAGCGCGCGAAAACCTGTGCGCTCGTCGGCTCCAGCACCTCGTAGTAGTTGTTTGTGGTTTTGAACTCGACGCCGTTTATGGTGCCGGTCAGCGACGTCGGGTGGGTGTAGAATTCCTGCGTTCTTATGCCGAAAACGTCGCTCAACCGTCCTGGCAAATCGGTATTGTGGAACTGGTTGTTTTCGTTGACCTTGTCGGACAGGCCCGTCATCACAACCGTGCCGCCTTCGCTGACATATTTGCGTACGGCGTCGGTCGCGGCCTTCTCCATCAGATATTCGCCAGGAATGACCAGCAGCTTGTATCGGCTGAGGTCTTCGTGGGCGATGTTGATGACGGCGACATCGAGGTTGTCATTATAGAGCGGCCCGAAGGCGTTGTACTTATGGTCGCGATAGGGCGTCGTGTAGTATTTGTTGATGCGCACACCCTCGGCTTCGCGACTGGCCGCCAGACGCGACTCCCACGAATAGGAAACCGCCACCTCGGGCTTAAGCTCACGAGGAAAGCCCAGCGTCTGCATGGTCTTGAACTCTTTCGAGATCATGCCCCATTCATCCAGCTTCCACGACGGGCGGTCATTGTGGTCGATCAGGCCGAAAATAATCTGCTCTTCCCCACCCAGGTGGCTGTTGAAGGTCCAGGCCAGCATTGCCTGACCCCCATTCAGCAGCCCGAAATAACCGAGCATGCGCGAACGGCCTTTCTCACCGTAAAATCCGAAATTCCCGGCTTGGAATTCGTTGAACCATACCGGGGTGGACATGCCGCCCTTCATCATCATGGTTTCAAAGGCGCCTGCGGTGACGTTACCCGCATAATAGCCGAAGGCTCCATGCGTGGTGTATTGGCGATAGGTCGACAGATAATCGAAGCCCCGGCGCGCGGAATCGCTGAATAGGTTCGAAATCGCGGGTTTGGTCGGCGCGTTTTTCTTTCGCAGAGCTTCGAGGTCCTCCAGCACGCTAATCGAGGCGTCGGACCAGAACCGGCGCATATCGAGATAACGTTCATTGGGACCAACACCGGCCACGCTGGGGATACGTATCTGATCCCAGTCGGTGAGGGTTCGCGACCAGCGCTGCGTGGCCCACGCCTTGTTCAGCGCGGACAGATCACCGTATTTGGCTTTCAGCCATACGATAAACCGCTGGCGCGTCGGCTCCGAAAACGACATATAGCCATTACCGATTTCGTTATTGTATCCAATGGCGACGACGGCGGGATGGTTCCCATAACGCTTGGTGAATATGTCGGCGAACCGGTGCAGCAGACGACGGTAATCGGGATCGCTTATGTCATCCATATAGCGTTCAGCGGGATAAAGCTTCGAGCCGTCCTCCTTGACGAGCGTCACGCCGGGATAGGCCTGATGCAGCCACTGCGGCGCAGGGGAGCCGCCAATATCGAGAAGCACCTTGATACCCGCAGCGTGCATCTGATCCATGACCGAATCGAAGGCTTCGAAAGCGAACGCCCCCTCCTTCGGCTCGAAATAATCCCACGACAAATCGCCCAGACGCACGATCGTCAGGCCCGCCTTTTTCATATAGGCGATGTCCATCTTGACCTGCTCAGGCGAGCGATCGACCGGCTGGTAGCAAGTACCGACAAACAATTGCCCCTGTCCGGCCCAGTCGGCGCGGCTCTTCGCCTGCTGCGCGATCACTGGCGTGGTTGCCGAAACCAGCATCGCTGCGGCCAACATCAAAGCTTTCAGTTTCATATCAATGTTTTCCGGTAAAAATCAAAATGGTTTGCCAAGACGTTACTTCGCAGACCTGGCGGTAGTCGGATGCTTTTTGGTCAAGGCCTTGGCCTCTGCGGCGGAAATCGGCAGGATGGCACCATGTTTGGGCAACGGAACGGGGAACTTGACCGGCACCACCTCCCACTTGGGCGTCTCAAGGCTCTTGGTCCGCAGCGCCACATAGGTCTTGTCAGGGATCCAGCGCTCCATCCACATGTAGTAGTAGTCGCCGTTGATATCGCCGGGGTTCGATTTGAACGTCAGGGGTGCTTCGGACTCATTGATCCCGGCCTTCGCCCCGATGCAGGAATCGACCCTGATCCAGGCCTCGCCCGGCGCGCGGAGATCTTTCGATTTCTCCTCGACGATGTCGTGGCAATTGTTGTTGGCCTTATCGATCGACTTGGTGAAACGGTAGTACCAGTCGCCGACCTTGGTCGCGGTCGAGTCGATCCGCCATTCGCCCGACTGCCAGATATAAGCTTCGGTGAAGGTCACGAAGTCGCGCGTCGTGGCGTACATCGGCGTGAAATAGTCGTTGTTATCGATCTTGGACGTCCAAAAGACGACATAGGCCCCGATCGACTCGTCCCACACGGCCTCGGGCGCGTAGGTATTTTGTACGTTCGGCGGCGAGACGAGGACATCGCGCTGTTCGGACCAGTTGACCAGGTCGTGGGATTCCCACACCTGAATATAGCGTTTGCGATCCGGCCCCTTGTCGCCTTTGAACCACTTCAGATCGGTCGCCATCAGGTAAAAGGTGTCGCCTTCGGGCGAACGAACGATATAGGGATCGCGCAGACCTGTCGTGCCGATCGGCGACGTAAATACGGGCTTGCCGTTGTTCAGTTCCTGCCAGTCGAGCGCGGTATTGCCTTTGGACAGGCTGAAGTGGATTTTTTCTTCGAGGAAGGTGAAGTGGACAAACAGATAGGCCTGATTGACCTCTTTCTTCGCCGCCTTGACGACCCGCACGGGAATATCCCTGGTCGCCGTCGCTGTGCCTTTGCTGAGGGTCGCGCGCAGAACGACCATGGCGTCACGGCCCTTGGGACGGCTAACCTCACCGGTATTCGTCACGAGCTTTGCATTGCCCGAAGACCAGCTAATGGTTGCGCCGTTGAGAGATGTCGGCAGCGTCAGATTGCCACGGACGGCGTCGGCATTGACGACGATAAGGTCGGCAGCGATGGCTTTGAGCGCCGACTGATCGTCGATTTGCACAGCCGATGGCGACACTTGCGCCATCACCGGAAGAGTCATGGCCAAACAGGCAGCGGTGGCGAACATCAGAGGCTTCAGTGTCATTCGGCTCATGCCTTTCAGGAGGGCCAAGAAGCGGCCCACTCGATATGAAAAGAGGCAGGCACTTTCGGAAGTGCCTGCCAGTTCCGACCGGGGCTCAGGATCTCAGAGGAAACCGGTCGCGTAGTTGTCGGTTCGAAACCGATCCGACGCCTAGTACTTGTAGCTAACCCCCAGCACGAACGACCGCCCGGAGTGGACGTACAGCAGCGTATCGTCGCGTTGTGAGTCTCGCCCGTATCGCAGGGGCTGGTCGGTCAGGTTCTGACCTTCGAACGTCACGCGGAGGTTCTTGTTGACGTTGTAGGCCATGCTGAAATCGACATTGGTCGAGCCGTCGACGATTGTGTAATCGTGGCCCTGTACGTCGCCGAGGACGTTCAGCAGGTATTCCGAGCGGTGCGCCGCCGAAACCCGTGCCGAGAAGTTATCGTCTTCGTAGTAGAGCGTCAGATTGTACGCATCCGGCGACAGGCCCGTGAAGTTAGCGGTCTGTTGCAACAACTCATTGGCCGCCGTGTTGGGGTTATCGACGCGCGTGATGTAGGTGATCTTCGAGTCGACATGGGTGTAATTGGCCAGAACGCCAAACTTCTTCCAGACACCCGGCAGGAAGCTGAACGGCGCTTGCAGGCTGACTTCGAAGCCGTCAAGCGGACCGCCCGGCGTGTTGACCTTGCGGTTGACGACGACGGTCGTGCTGGGCAGCGTCGGACAGGCTGGCGTGCCGCCTGTGATAGAGCAGCCCTGACCCAGCAGGATCGAATCGGGCAGGCCCAGCGTCGAGAAGACCACACGCTCCGACACGCCCTGAATGAAGGTGTCGATGTCCTTGTGGAAGTAGCCGACCGACAACAGGGCGTTCGGGGCAAAATACCACTCGGCCTGCAAGTCGTAGGTCGTAGCGCGGATCGGTTGCAGCAGGGCGTTACCGATCGTCACGGTCTGAATCTGCGAGTTCAGAGAGGTCGACGGTGCCAGATCCGTATATTCCGGGCGCGACAAGGTCTTGGACGCCGAGAAGCGCAGCAACAGATTCGATGGCAGTTCCGCGGTCACGTTCAGGGACGGCAGGGTGTCTTCATATTTGTTGTTGATGGTCGCCGGTGTCAGTGTGCCGTTGGCATTGACCAGAGCGAAGGAGGTCACATCGGTCTTGACGTGACGAACGCCGATATTACCACGTACCGGCACCGAGAACAGGTCGTAGTTGAAATCACCCATCAGATAGACGGCATCGATCTTTTCATCGACCCCACGATTAACCTGCCCGAGGATGTTGTATTGCGAGCCCGGGACCGCGGCACAATGGCATTCGATATCGAAGACCTTGAGGAACTTGTCGAGATCGACCGCCGTCCATGACGAGACGACACCCGTACCGCCCAGATCTTCGCCGAAGCCGGAAATCTGACGTGTCAGGCTCGATAGGGACACGCCAGCGGGCAAGGCCAGCCCGTTACCACCCGACCCCAGTTCGACGTTCGTCCAGGTATTCTGACGCGACGACAGTCCGCCACGTAGGGTAAAGTTGTCTGTGAAGTCGTAGCGCGCATTAAGCTCGGTCGTCTTCAGCGTGTTCTTAGTCTGGAGGAAGCGACCGACGAACTGACCGTGGAAGGTACCGTCGGCTTCCTGCGGCGCGAAGGTGAAGTTGGCCGGATTGGCGACGTCGATGCCGAAGTTCAGCGTCGGCACATTGCGATCACCGCGGAAATCGAACGAGAAGCCGTTCACGTTCGGCGCATCGAACTGCACGGTGGCGCGCATCGGCTCCTTGAGGTCCGAATAGGACGACCCGGTCAGGAAATCGACGCGGAACTTGTCGCTGAAGTCGTGGTGACCCGACAGAACATACTGCTGGAAATAGGTCGTATATTTGTCGAGCAAGCCTTCGGTACGGATATCGACGGCGTTGAACTTGCCGTAATCCCAGCTTCCGGTGTCGGTGAAATGGGTTTCCAAGATGGAGGTCTGGGGCTTGCCGTTCGACTGAGCCATGCTGCGGCCAAACGAAATGGCCGAGATGTAGTTGTCGTAACGGTCGTTCTTGAACTCGCCAATCAGGGTGTCGAAGTTCAGTTCCGTCGTCGGGCTCGGGCGCCATTGCAAGGAGCCTGTGAAGCCCAAACGCTCATACTGGGTTACCGAACGACGGTAACGCGGAATACGCGGGGCGAACGCACCCGAACCCGCGGCCGGAGACGCGACGGTGCCGCCATAATCGTCTACGCGCGAAAAGACGCTGTTATATGCGGCCAGATTGGAGGTACGCGGTACACCGACGCCGCAGTTCGTGGCGGTCACGCCCTTGACGGCGTCATTGGCAGGGCTTTGCGGCGTATAGCCGACGGGCGAACAGAAGCCGCCGTCGTTGCTGGCACTCAGCAGTTCGACCGCTTCGTAACCTTCTTCGGTCGCGGTACGCTTGGACCAGGCCAGCGACACCAAGGCACCGACTTCACCGAAACCGGTGGTCCAGCGGTTGGAGTAAAGACCGGTGTAACGCGGCTCGGTCTTACCCGACAGCGAGTTGTTAAAGGCTTGAACGCCGACGCTCAGAGCCTTGCCCTTGAAATCGAACGGACGGGCGGTGCGCAGATCGACCGTGGCCCCAAGGCTGCCCTCTTCGATGGCGGCTTCGGAGGTTTTGCGCACCTCAAGGCTGTTGAACAGTTCCGAGGCGAAGACCGAGAAGTCGAAACCGCGGCCGCGGTTGGTCGAACCGTTGATGTCCGATGCGCCGGTGGCGGTCACACCTTCGATGCCGTTGATACGGACGCGGGTGAAGCCGGCATTGAGGCCGCGAACCGTGATTTGCTTGCCTTCGCCGCCGTCGCCGCGCGTCAGCGACACGCCCGGCACGCGTTGGAGGGACTCGGCCAGATTGGCGTCGGGGAATTTGGCGATGTCTTCGGCCTTGATGACATCAACGATGCCGTCGGCCTTTTTCTTCACGTTAAGGGCGCTGGCCAGCGAGGCACGGAAGCCCTTCACGACAACAACGGTTTCGTCGCTGGAAGGCGCGGTCTCTGCTGTCTGGGCATGGCTTGTCGTCGCCGCCAGAAGGCCGGCGATAACGAGCAGCGAAGGTTGTAAAAGGCGCCGGGATGGCGTGATTTTCGTCATTTCTCTCTCCTGAATATCCCGGCTCACTTAGGGCCGGGATTTGGGTGCTTGATAGTCCCCTATGCCGCACTTTTTTATAGGTTCACGCGGGCGGCGCGTGTGAACCGGCCAGACAATTTGGGTGTCCGGCTTATCTTTTGTCCGCGACGGTGATGAACCCGTCACCATCGGCGTCGCGGGTCTTGAAATCGGTGGCCGCGACGGCAACCAGTTCATCACGCGTGACCTTGCCGTCCGCGTTCGCATCGGCGGTCATGACGCTGTCGATGCGCTTTTGTGTCTTGGGATCGTCGGCGGGCGCGGCCTTGATATAGTAGGCAATCGCTTCGTCGAGCGTGATCGCGCCATCGGTGTTGGCATCGACTTTTTTGAACAATCCGGCCCGGTCTGCCGACCATTCCGCAAGACTGACCTTTCCGTCGCCGTCCTTGTCAAACTTGCCCAGGCTGTCACCCAGCGGGTGGGTCTGCGCCCAAACGGGCGCTGCCGCCCCGATGAGTACAATACCCGCCAGAATGATCGACGTTTTAGTGATACGCATGTTTTCCCTCTCCTGTTGCGCGGCCGTCATTGAGTTGCGGTCCGGCGGCGCGACGATGACCGATGTCATCGTCGCTGAATTTATTCACTCGATAATCAGGGCTTGTTAGGCACCTCTTGCTTGTATTTCGGCGTGACGATCTGCGGCACCGGCGGGTTCTGCATCCCGTCGCCCAGATAGAAGCTCGGATAGGGCGGCTGATTGTAGGCGGTGTTCTGCCAGGCAATCGCGACGCGGTATTGCGCGTCGTGCATCAGCGTCACCAAACGACGTTCGGTGGGATAGGGCGTCGTATAGATACGGAGGAACTTTTCGTCCGGCGTGTGCCAGATTACTTCCTCGCGCCAGTCGCCGAACAGATCCGCCGACACCACAGGCACATTCTTGGTGCCGGTCGTCGCCAGAGCGCCCGTGGCCTCCAGCAGATTAACCGACTTGCCCGTCGTCCAGTCCCACTTGGTGATCCGGTTCTTGTCGTACATTTCGCGCAGATCGTCGCCGTCCCACCAGACGACGAAACTCAGTTCGCGCGGATGCTTAACGCCCTCGATCGGCTTGCCCTGCGCGGTATAGAGGATGTCGTTGTTAGAGGCCCACGCCTCCGAACCCGGAAACCGCGGGTCGATGTCCGCCGTAACGGCGCGCCCGGTGTCCTTGTCGGCGGGCGTCGTCCACAGAATCTTACCGGTGCGCGCGTCAAGCATCGCGGCACCGATGCCGCCATTGTGCTTGACCTCTTCATGGGCACCCCATTTTTCAAGGCCCGGACGCGTCGGATCGAGGTCGCTCACCGCCATGGCATCGCCGTGACGCAGGCCAGACGTATAGGTCTTGGCACCAGATGTCTCGCCGGTGCCGTAAATGGTAGGGTCGTCATTTTCCGCCACCGCCGGAGCCTGGCGCACGGCCGAACTCCACAGGCCCTTACCCGTGTCGTCGAGTACCATACCGCCATAGACGATCTCGTCCTTTCCATCGCTATCGACGTCGGCGACGCTGAACTGGTGATTGCCTTGCCCGCTATAGGCTTCGTTGCCGGACGCGGCGCTGTCGAAGACCCAGCGCTTGGTCAGCTTACCGTCGCGGAAATCCCACGCGGCAATCGTGCTGCGACCGTAATAGCCGCGCGACATGATGATGCTGGGCCGCTCCCCGTCGAGATAGGCCGTGCCCGCGAGGAAACGATCCGAGCGATTGCCGTAGCCGTCGCCCCAGGTTTCTTTGAGTTGCGCCGCCGTGGGCGCGTCGGTGCGCGGATCGCGCTGCGGCCAGTAGGGTTCGCTGGCCAGCGCCTTGCCGGTCAGCCCGTCGAAAACCGTCAGAAATTCCGGTCCCTTGAGGATACGGCCCTGCAAAGGCGCGACCATGGTGCCATCCGGCTTGACTTCGCCGCCGGTGCGGTCGGTGGACGGCACTTCACCGTCTTTTTCGCGCCAGTCAGCATTGGGATCGCCTAGCACTGTGCCGGTGCCGTCGATCGTGCCGTCACTGGTCCGCACAGCCATTTCCGCACGGCCGTCGCCATCGTAATCGAAGACCTGAAACTGCGTATAGTGCGCCCCGGCGCGGATATTTTTGCCCAGATTGATGCGCCACAGACGTTTGCCGTCCAGCGTATAGGCATCGATATAGACCGGGCCCGTATAGCCGTGAAAAGCATTATCCTGTGCGTTATTGGGCCAGGTCACCGGCCCTTTCGACTTATCCGCCGGGTCCCATTTCAGGATGATTTCGTAACGACCATCACCGTCCAGATCGGCGACGCTGGCCTCATGCGCCGTGTACGTATAGGTCTCTCCGGTCGGCGTAACGCCGCTGGGCGGCTCCTCGATGGGGATGCTGAGATAGCCCTCCCCCCAGACCGGCACCGGCTTCGTGACCTCGATATCCTTGCCTTTGAGGCGGGTGTGGATGACATAGGTCGATTGGGGCGTACCGGTCTTATCGACGAAGTTCGTGCCGCCCGTCAGCGGTTTAGCATTCAGCTTCTGGCCATCGCGGTAAACGTCGAATTCGGTTTTGGGCGCATCGGTCGCCAGTAGGCGCCAGCTCACCAAAATGCCGCCGTCCTTGGCCGGAACGGCGACCGCGCCACGGTCAAGGGCTTCGAGCCAGCGTGGCGCGGCCTGCACACCTGTGGCACAAAACCCTATAACGGCGGCTCCCAGAAGCAAGCCCCGACGCAAATTCACTACGCTTATCGCCTTCATACAGTCGTACCCTTACATCTTACATTGCAAAATGAAGTACGGAGGTCGCGAGTATTCGACGACCTCCCTCCTCTTACTCAACCTACTGCATGCGATAGGTGACGCCGAACATCACGCGACGCCCGCCGTACCCGATGCGCCACGTATTCTCCGCGCTGGTGAAGGCGTTGTATTGCCCGCCACCGGTAACCGGCGCTTCGTAGGTCAGGTTACGACCTTCGAGATAGACCTCGACGTTAGTGTTGACCTTGTGGCTGATCTTTGCGTCGATGTACTGCGTCTCATAACGGAAATAGGCCTGACCCGGATTATAGGGCAGCGGACGCGCGTCCAAGTCGAAGGGACCCGGATAGTTGTTCACCGTATTGGCGCCGCAGGACGAGATACAGGCGAAGCTTTCACCGCGGCCCTGATAGGAGATCCGCGCATTCGTCTTGCCATCGTCGTACCACAGCGAGAGGTTCGCGAAGTAGTCGGACTCACCCTTAGGATGCATCGAGTCGCCCGAGTTCGGATCGCGGATCGTGTTGCTGCTGGACTCCAGTTTCGAATAGTTGAAGTCGGCGCCGGTATAGCGCAGGTACCACGGCAGGAAGGTAAAGGCCGTCTTGGTGGCGAACTCCCAGCCCTTGCGGTTATAGGGGTCGCCGTTGCGCCATGTCGCCACGTCGAACGATAGATCCGAGACCGGTTGCCCTGTGACGGGATCGGTGACGTCCGTGCCTTCAAACAGCTTGTAGTTGGACAGGGTCGTCGCCTGCGGCGCGCCGATCTTCACGTCAAGTTCCAGCGCGGCAAGCGAGAACATGGTGTCTTTGTTCGGATACCATTCGACCGTCCAGTTTTCGCTTTTCGCCGTATAGGGCTTGAGGTCCGGATTCCCGACGCGGGTGTTGCAATCGTTCAGCCCGCTGCCGTCCGCGGCATCGATTTCCGCGCTGCGTTCGTCGAAGATACAGGTGCCGGCGGCCAAGAGACGCCCAATGGGCGGCCGCGAGATCGTCTTGCCTGTGCTGTAGCGCAAAACCAGCTTGTCAGGGATTACCCACAGATTGGCGTTGTAGCTCGGCAGCCAATCTCTCGTCGTCTTCTGCAAGGTTACATTCTTGGAGAGGCTAGTCGAAGTGACACCTGCCGCGGCATAGGGGTTGGCGGCGCTGAAGCTGGCGTTCTTCCGAACCGACGTCAGGGTCATCAGACCACTGCCGTTGACTTCGGTTTCCACCGCGCGCACCCCGAAATTGCCATCGAAGACAAGGCCAAACGGCAGTTCTTGCTCAAAGTCGAGCACGTAATAGGCCGCCGTTATCTTTTCTTGGCTCTTGAGCACAGGCTGCTCATACATATTGCCGTCACTGCCGCGACACACCTTGAGGCAGTCGAGGTTATGATTGACGTCGCCGTTCATGTAGGTAACCAGCTTCGCCACGTCGATATCAGTCCAGCCGGAAATCAGATTGCCCCGATCCGGGTAGCTGCCGAAAAAGGTCGAGGAAGCCGGACGGAAGACGTTGTTGACGATCTCCTGCATCTGGGCGGGCGTGAATGTTTCGACGCCGTAGAGCGTGTTCGACAGGTTGGTGCTGGGCACATAACCATAATTACAGCCGATAGAACCCGCGGGAGCGGCCGTACCCGTGGTACCATACTTCGCGTCGTCACACGCGCGGAATGTACCACGCAGGTTCATCGTCGGCACGACGACCGGAGCAACATAGCCTGCGGCCCCAAAGGTGCCGACGGCGGGCTTGACGGTATAACCGCCCCCCTGCCATGCGCTGCGCTCGGCATCGCGGAAGCTTATCCCGGTCTTAAGCTGCCGGAAAAACGGCACTTTGTCCCAGATCCGATAGGTAGCATCGAGTTTGAAAGTGTTTTCCGACCCCTCTTCCAGACGCGGCGAATAGGTGAAGGAGAAGCTGTTGCTGGTCCACGGTTGCTGAGCAACCGTGTAGGCGGGGCTAGCCGGACCGTTGATGCTCGCTGTGACGGCACCGATATTGGCGGCGGCCGCACGAACAGCGGAGTAGTTGGCCGGATTGTTTATGTCGAAACCTGCCGGCATTTCATACAGCCACAGGCCGTTCGGTTGGACGGTCAGCTTCGCGCCGGTGTAAGGCGTCGTGAAGCTGGCGAATTGGTCGGTCTTGCCGAACTCGGACTCCGAGTGCGCGGCGAGGAAGTCGACGCGCAGCGGGCCCTTCTTGTATTGAGCGCCAAAGGTCAGATAGGTCGAGTCGGAATACTGGCTGTTATTGGTCTGCTGCTTTTCGACCGTGCCATCAGTGATGGTGAACTGGGTAACATGGTGATTGGCATCGACCGTCACGCTGTTGGGATCGACGTTGACCACTTGCCCGTAGATCGGGAATGCCATGTTTTGCGTTACTGATCCCGCGACCTGGTCGAGGGTTACCGCTCCCGTCGTCCAACCGATATTGCCCGGTGCTGCATTATACAGATAGTAACCCGACCCGGCGACGGGTGTACGGATCTGGGCAGTGCCGGTAGCTATGTTGGTGTTGGTGACCAATGAGTCGGTGAATTTGCCAGCGGTGTTGATGCTCACGCCACCGAGCGCGAGGAGGCGACGCTGCTCATCAATTTCGCGGTTGGCGACCGCGTACTTGGCGTAAACCGTCAGATTGTCGTTGACACGGAAGTCAAAGCGCAGATCCGCGGCAAGACGTTTTTCGGTTTGCGTTGTCATGAAGCTGCGGATCAGGGACGGATGGTAGTCGTTCCACTGATTGAGGCAGGTCTGACGCTCCAAATAGCGCTGGTTCTGCGCTGCGGCGCGGTTGGCGTTGTTGGTGCTGGCGGCGATCAGGCCAAGCTGCGCATCCGTGATGGTCGGGAACAGCGTGGTACAGTCCGCCTTGCTTTGCGCTTGCGACGACAATGTCACGACTTCCAGAGGCGATTTGGAGTAGATCAGCGCGCCGTTACCGGCCGCTGCCGCCCACGACAGAAGCGGCGTATTCGCGCCGTCGCCGGTTGCGGTGGCCGGATTGAAGCTGAACGTCTTATTGGGCGAATTATCCCAGTCGATCGTGCGCGCATAGCCCTGGCTGCCGCTGGTGACGGTTTCCTGGGCGTGGGAATCGTTCTGAACCTCGCTCGACGTCACGCTGAAGATCACACCGAGGCGGTTATCGAAAAATTTCTTGGACGCAACGATGTTCAGGTCCGGCGTCCAGCGCTGACCCAAAGAATTCTGCTGCGCGCCAACGCGCATGGAGATGTACGGCTTCTTGAAATCGAGACCGGTGCGGGTCTGAATCTGGATGCCGCCGCCGAGCGACCCCTCAGTCATGTCCGCCGTCGTACCCTTGACGACGTCGACACTCTTAATCAGGTCGGAGGGGAGTTCGCGCATGTCCGCGCCACGGCCGCCGCCTTCGGAGCCGTTGATCGCCATGCTACCGCCAGCGCTCTGCACACCGACGCCGTCGATCTCAACGCGGGTCAGGTCGGGGCCGTTGCCGCGGATGGAGACGGAATCGCCTTCACCGAATTCGTTGCGGCTGAGCGCCACGCCGGCGACGCGCGAGATGGCTTCGTTGAGGTTGCGATCGGGAAAGGCGCCCACGTCATCAGCAACGATGGAGTCGGTCGGCGTCCGGGCCTTTTTCTTACGATCGTTGGCGGTCTGCTGCGCCGCGCGAGCACCGACAACCACGACTTCAGTGACGTCATCCTGCGGCGCGGGCGCTGCGGTTTGTGCGAACACCGGCGTAACGGCCATGGCGATCATAAGACCGAGGCCAGTTCCGGTCTTGAGCTGATATGAGAATGATTTGCTGGACATACTGGGTACTTCCTCCGTCTGGTCCCCCGAAGCGGTGTTCCGCATTCGTTAGTTTTGTGATGCCCTTCGCAGATGTGCGGCTACGAAAGGGGTGTCTGGGCCTTGGCCCGAAACGACTTGAATTCGGCGATAAGCGTGTCGCGATTTAAGAAAAAAAGGAGACGGGTCGCTTGAACCCACCCGTCCCAGTTCGATCAGGTCGCAGGGAGTGCGACAGTCCTGAGCGTATCCACGATCCAACAGGTATGGAGGTCGCGGTCTTCACATCTTGCGGCCCGCTAAGAATGCGGGTTCCGGGTTCAAGCCGAAGGCGGCACTGGCAAGGCCGAAGATGGAACCAAAATTTGAATGCCGAAGCCACAGCCTCGGGCAGATCGAACGCCAACATCCTGATCGCCTGACCAGGTGTCAAAAAATGCAAATGCAAAGCCGTCTTCCGATCCATTTCACTCCCCTTCAATCGTTATCGATCGTTATTGATTTGTGGGGTAAGACGCGGCGGCTCGGAAAAGCGGAACCTCATTTGTATGAAAAATGAAATTTTGTGAAAATTTTTTCACGAGTGACGTGGCGCGCCGCCGAAAGCGAGCTGCGGACGCCCGCTAAGTTGGGTTAGAAAGTGCACAAAATCTATTGATATAATGAAGCAAAATGACGCCTTGGCGCGGCCTCTTGTTGAGTTCTGCCACGCGAGGGTTGATCGGCATTAAAGATTGCGCTTTGACGAACAGGACCTACTGTCCTCGCCTAAAGGACAGGCTATTCCAGCGTTTGCCGAAATAGCCGATTGGTCTGCCTTTATTTCACTTGGAACGTTTTGATGCCGCCCTTGAGGCCGGTACCGGTGATCTCTATCTTAACGATGCCGGGTGATCGCCCCGATCGCAGAACCGCCATCGCGAACCCGTTGTGCAGCACTTTCCTGTTGCCCGCGAACAGGTCGTCGCTCCAGTGGTTGCCGTTATCCACCGCGATCAGCCTTGCGGAGCCGCTGACCTTGAACGTGACTTCGCCCGGCGTCGTCGGCACTCTGCGACCTTTGGCGTCAACCGCGTAGACCTTGACATATTGGAGGTCGAGGCCGTCCGCCTTCCAAGCCGGGTTCTCCGCCTCGATGGTCAGGGCTACGGCCTTGCCGGTCGTCTCCATCTCGTGACGGGCGACGACCTTGCCGGCGGTCCGTGCCACCGCGGTGATCTTGCCGGGCGCGTAGGGTACGTCCTTCCAGTAGATCGTGTTGCGTTTGCGGACATTCATGTCGTTTGTCTGCACGCCGATGGACTTGCCATTAACCAGCAGTTCCACTTCTTCGGCATTGGTGTAGGTATAGAGATTGTAAGTCTTGCCGTCCTGACGGTTCCAGTGGGACGAAATGACCTTCTGCCCGACCATCACGTCGTTCCACATCTTCGACTCGCCTTCGTTGTCGACGACGCCGATGTGGACCACGGGTTCGTTGGTGAAGATGCTCTTGGTCAGCCAGGCCTGCGGGAACGGCTCCAGGGCGTGGTTGAAGAACGAATAGGCCCAGCCCTTTTTCGGCCAGCCGTCCGATTCGCCCCAGTATTCGATGGCGCCCCAGTAGGCGAGGCCGACCATCTTTTCGCGGTCCATGCCGAAATAGGGCGCCGCCAATTCGTTGGTCACGGCCTCGCTCTGATAGATGATCATGTCAGGCGCGTGCTTGAGATATTCCTGATAGTCGTCCCAAACATAGTTGAAGGAAGCGATGTCCGTGATCGTGGCCAGTTCGGGCGGCACGATGTTTTCCTTGACCGTAAAGGCGGGGTTGGCCTTGATGATGCCCTTGGCGCGCGCCGGATACATCCCCACCGTCGTCTTGCGCGTCGGGTCGTAGCGTTTGGCCACCACGTCCATGATGCGATAGGTCGTCTGGCCCCAGTCGCCGGTCGGCCAGTTCCAGCGCTCCTGCTCGAATTGCAGTTCGTTGCCGAAGCTCCACAGGATCACCGACGGGTGATTGCGGTCGCGCTTGATCCATTCTTTCAGATTGTCGAACCAGATGTCGTTCCACGGCGCACTGCCGGACCAGGCGCGCGTGCTGCCCCACTTGTCGTAAAGCTCGTCAACGATCAGCAGGCCCTTTTCGTCGGCGAGGTCGAGGAAGGATTCCGAATAGGGATTGTGCGAGGTGCGGATATGGTTGAAGCCGAAGGCCTTCAAGGTATCCATCTGCCGGGCGATCGAGGTCCGGTAGGCGGCCGCGCCGACGGCGCCGAGGTCGTGGTGGTTGGCGATGCCCTGCAGGAAAATCTTTTTGCCGTTTAGCTTGAAACCGAATTCCTTTGAGAATTCGATGGTGCGGATTCCGAAGCGCTTGGTCAGCCGGTCGATGATCTTGCCGTCGGCGATGAGTTCGACCTCGGCGGTGTAGAGATTGGGCGTCTCGATCGACCACAGCTGCGGCTGAGCTATGGCGAGGTTCGGCAGGGGCGTCTCGACTGTGGGCAGGTTGTTGCGCGGGAGGGGCACAAAGCCGCGGGTCTCGCCGACCAGCTTGCCCTGCGGCGAGATGATTTTCGTATAGATTTCGACGGCATCGGTCTTGCCTTTCAGCCCGCCGACCTCGACCTGAACGGCGACCTGAGCGCTGTCGGCGGTGATGACCGGCGTCGTGACGAAGACGCCGTGCCGCGCGATGGCGACCGGGTTGCGGACCACCAGGTGCACGTCGCGGAATAGGCCGCCGCCGGTATACCAGCGCGAATTGCCGCCGGTCGAGGCGCGCACGGCCACCACATTGTCGCCGTCATAGCGGATGACATCGGAGATATCGGATTCGAAGCCGAGATAACCATAGGCCGTGCCGCCGACCTTCTTGCCGTTCAAGAAAACGTCGCCGGAGACCATGATGCCTTCGAAATCGAGCAGGACCTGCTTGCCCTTCCAGTTGCCGTCGGCCTTGAAGGTCTTGCGGTACCAGCCGGTGCCAAGCGTCTTGAACCCGCGGGCCCGGTTGGCGGTCTTGTCCCACGGCTGTTCGATCTGGAAGTCATGCGGCAGGTCAAGCCTACGCCAGCCCGAATCGTCGAAATCGGGATTTTTCCCCTCGGCGATGTCGCCGTCCTGAAAGCTCCAACCGAAGTTAAACAACTCGCGGATTCGGGGGCTTTCAGGGCTGCGGGCGCCCTGGCTAGCGGCCGGCAAACTTTGAGCGAGTGCGCCGCCACCGACCGTTGTCACCAGCGCCGCTGTGCCAAGTGTTTTGAGTACGGTTCGCCGATCGGCGCCGCCTGTTCTTTCAGCCATTAATTATTCCGCTTCTTCTTAGCTGGTTCCACGCTTTGTGAGGCCCATCCCGGCGCATCTTAGACGAGTGTCAAACTGGCATGCCCCGAACCCAATCGGGCCAGAGGACAGATTTTCATTTGCTTGCGTTCTGGGGTAAGACGCGGGCGTTTGGAAAAGCGGAACCGATTTTTGAAGAGACGATTGATTTCGTTCACACCCTTGGTGATCTGCGGGTGTTCAGCTGTCTTTGACAAGCGTGAAATTATCGAGCTTGAGCTACTGTCCGGCGCTCCCTTCGACATAGGCACCTACCTGCACCTAACCGATAGAGCCAATATGGGGAATCGTGATCTCAGTCCATTCGTCCACCTTGCCCGTGACACTGACGGACAGTTCGGCGCCGCCATGGCCGACTGCATAGAGTTTCGCTATGTCCTGTCCGCCGCTGCTTTTCACCCACAGTCTTAGGCTATATGTGGCATGGGCAGGACAATATCCTGAACGGCGTTGCCCAGCGTTATTTGTATGGGCAAGCGTCTAACCCAGCGTCCGGTGCGGACGTCCAGAACGTTCACAATGGGTGCGGCCAAACACATATCTGAGCCTCGATGTCCATCTGACGACCAATTACGGTGCCTCACTTCCAGTCGATCTGTTTGGAACATCCCGAACACTGTAAAAATCGGGCCTTTCGCTGAGTTTTTATCGGATGTTCGCCCTCTGACGATGCACCAACGGCAATCGCCTTTAGGCAAATTATGACTACCCGGCAGCGGTGCGGATTTCAAATGGTTAGCCCTTTGCAAGACAAGGTCGCCGCCGCCGTAGTCCATGGGCAGCAATTTGGATGCCATTATTTTGAAATCTACAATGGCGATTTGCTGAGGTACGGATCTAGCCTACTTCCAGATCCATCTTAGCGAATGCGTCCCTTGCGATCATAGTGCGGTCTGACCTGCAACAAGTGGCCTTGGCATTCTCATGGGAGCGATCAGGACTGCACCGCAACTTTATCGTGACGACCGCGGCTGATCCTTTGCGAAAGACAACGCGCCAGCAAGCTAAAACAGCTAGACCCTAAACGAAACGGTCCCAAAGAGAGTAGCCGTCCGGGCCCATCCTTGTTTCAGAGCTCAGTCGTCGTGTCCTCTGCTCGGCCTCGGCGATACCTAAATACTCGGCCAGCTCAGGGCGATAGTCTTCGGGCTGCTCGTCCAGCCGGTCCCGCGCGCGAGCCGCGTCCAAGATCAGCTTGACACTCGCAAAAACCCTCATGAACTGATGGCGGCATGGCGCGCTGTTCGGAGGTCTAGTGAGGCGTAAGCGAACGCCAAGGTCTCATTGACCGCTTTTTACGCGAGATCGCTAAACACTGGACAGCATGGGCTGTAACGACCTACCTTGCGAATATGCAACCGTCGCGTGCTTCTGTATCCGCATGAGCCAAATCGGCGATGCGACTCCTCCCGCACCATACTAAGCAAACTGAAACCAATGCCGAGCACCTCGAAACTTCAGAGTCTTTCAAATCGCCAACGTGAAATTTTGCGCGCACTCGCCGCTTATCGCCAACCTAAAGAAATAGCCAATGATCTAGGTATCGGCGAGTTCACCGTAAGAAAACACCTTGAAGCGGCTCGTCGGCGACTGGAAGTATCGAGCAGCTTGGAAGCCGTACGCATTTTTGCCGAATACGAAAACCGGCAAACCCCTATCCAAAACGAACCATATCAAATTTCGAGTCTCGATTCCGAACTGGCGCTTGCGGCAGGGTCGGGCCACGAGGCGCTCAATGGTGGCTCGAAACACTCCGAGCCGGTTGATGCCTACGGGCCAGACAGGCAAATTGGTGACACCAGCGCAAATGACCTGAGTTCCCAAAACTCCGTGTCGTCTGCGAAAAATCTGCGAGGTCTGATTGTGGCAAGTATCTTGGCACTTCGTACCTGGATAAGGCTGGTTGATCTTAGCAGGCTGTTTTACCTGATTTTCGCAACGGCAAGCGGAATCATAGTTTTGACGGTCGTGGCCGTCACCAGCCTACTCGGACTGTTTCTACTCATTCAGCGCATCACGGGCCAGACCGGGTAAGCCTGCCTTGATCTGGTTCTCTAATCACTTTGGCCTTGATTGGAGTAAAAATGAAACGATCTGAAATTGTCCTTTCCGGGGGCGAGCAACTGCTGCTTACCGAGGATGCGCTGGATACAGCGCTCGGCGAAACAGGTGAACTTATTTCGCGGCTGACACGCCTGCGCGTCAGCAACCAAATGTCGGCTGTTTATGGTCAGAATGCCATGGACGCCATAATCGAGTCGGCGTCCCTTTTGAATGGCGCACGTGGCGCCATGGTTCGCGCGCACGGATGTCTTGATGAGGTCCGCGGGCAATTGGGATGCTCTACCGTTGCTGTAGGCAATAATCAGGACAAACCTATTCAAGGGCGTCACCGGATCGAGCCAACGACTGTATCGACAAGCCAGATAGAGGTCTGACGAAACGATGGCGCTTATACACCACGTGTGGGTTTATTCAGGCTATGCCCTGGTTCTCACCTGCGGCAGCATCGCTATTTGGCGTGGTAGCTGGGCGGAACGCCTGGCTACCGCTATAGTCTGGACGGCGTGGGCAATTAATCCACTCATTCAACAAGGTTTCGACCCAGGTCCCGTTACCCTGGCGGTGGATTCGGTCGTCGCCCTTGCCTTTATTGCCATCGCCCATCTTTCACGTCGTCTGTGGACCTTATTTGCAGCCGGAACAATGGTAGCCACGGTTGTCTGCCATCTAGCCGCTCGGATGGTGATCGAAACGATCGGATATTTCGCCTTTAATACGGTCCTTGGCCTCCTGGGGGGAGTCTACGTCGCCATCGCAATCGGCTTGGGTGTTTGGGAAAACGAATATCTACGCCGCTTGAAAGAGCGCCGTCCCGAATAGTCCCGTCTCCCTCGAACGGCGCCAAAGTTCGTACCGCTACTCCTTTTTATGCATTAGGAATAACATGACGACCGCCAAACTGATTATTCTTGAAAGCGCGCTGGCAACGCTCGATGACGCACGGAGTACGTTACGCGTCGCCGGATTGAATGATTATGCCGAAATTTTCGACGACGCCTTTTCACGGGCCATCGAAACTTACGATCGAACTATGCGCAATAGATTTAGAAGCAGGGAAGATAATTAATATCCTTTGCACTGAGTGCCCGATATCCGAAGCATCCCCTATTCTACTGATTTACTGGCGGCCAACGATCGAATAAGATCCATTACCGCAGCTCGCTGAAGACTTGGCAGCTTTTGAAATTCGCGCGCAAGCCTTACACCTGCCGGGCTACTATAAAAGTCCAAATGGGCGAGTCGCTCCGAGGGATCACCCTCCTGCTCAACATACAGCGCATTCAAGGGCACTTCCAGAAGCCGTGCCACCTCGAACAGTTTCGTCGCACTGAGACGATTTAAGCCATTTTCGTATTTTGTTAGTTGCTGGTGCGTGACGCCAAGTTGCCCAGCGAGCACGGCCGGACCTATCCCGCGCGCCTTGCGCATTTTCCGGATTTGGGCCCCGATAACCACATCCATAGGGTCGCGCACTTGCTCGGACACTCGACCTCCCCAGGCACCAGTCTGTATGGAATCAGCGCGCTAAACTAACTCGCCCAGCACGGCCTGACAACCGACGCTTATCGTCCTCGGTCCGGCCCGCTCCTGAACCTTGCCTGCAGGGCTACTGCCAGACGCCGATCTTCCCGATCCTCAGAACGGCTGAGCGCATCGATCAACGAAGATTGATCTGATCTGAAATTGACCGGCGACTTCACACGGTCGCCCCTTCCCGCTCCCTCACCTGTCCGCGCGCGTTGCTTCAGCGTCCCGATCGCGACCCCCCGATCACCTTGCTGGCGTAGTTGCCGCAAACTGGCGACCGCTTCCACACCATGATCTCCCAAAGCTCGTGCGAAGCTCTCTCGCCAACGGGCAAGATCCGCCTTTCGCGGGTTGAGCCGCACGCCTCGGTCGGAACGCGCCTTCACGACCAGATGGACGTGTGGGTGTCGCGCCGGCGTGGGGTCCGGGTCCGTGTCGAAAGTGTGGAGGGCCATCGCATACTGATGGTCGCGAAAATGCTCGGCGGCGAAGTCGCACGCCGCCCGCTTGAGTGCGACCTCGTCCGTGCCCTCGGGCATCGACAGCACGATGTTGAACGCCTCCCTAACCCGCCCCTCTTCCGGCACCGGATAACCACCATTTTGCCAACTGTGGCGGAGCGCGCCGATGTCGGCATGATCTGTGGTCACGAGCCCATCCTGATCTTCAAGTGAGATTTGGCCGTTGCGTGAGATGTAGTCGAAATGCGCCTTTATCTGCCGCATGCCCGTTCCGCCGCCCGATATCTTCACCATGACCTCTGGCACACGACGAGCGACCGCGCTGAGTTTTTGACGGGCACGACTTGCACTCGGCTTCGCACCGCCAGACGGCGCAGACGTCGACCGCTTTATCACCAGTCCCGTGGGGCCGCACTCGATCTTGCCCCGTCGGCGGCGGACGTCCTCGGTATTGAATGGCCGACTGTCCCAATCGCGCAAAATCCGGTCGACATCTTCCCGCTTCATTTAACACTCCATCGCTCAAGATTACTGGCTACCAGCCGCGAGACATGCGCGGTGTGAACGGAAATTTGCTGCCGGATGGTGTCGATGGAACTGACCTCTGGTATCTCTGAACTGTGCCCGTTGAGAACGCGATTGAGGTGATGTAGCTGACGTCCGATCAATGCCAATTGCCGGTTGGATTCGGTCAAGGCCTGAAGCTCCGCCGCGCCGAACTGCGGCGTGCCCGTCAGCCTCGAACGCACCACAGCCGCCAGCCATTTCGATACCGAGAAGCCGTCGGCCTCAGCTATCGACATAACCCGCGCAAGCTCCGAGGGCGTCATCGCAATCTCGCGCCGCTCGCTTGCGCGTTCGGGTGAATGAACCTGGACGGCCGCATTTCGAAGCGGCCTTTTTACCGCCTTGTCACTCAGGTGTTCGCAGACCAGATCGCGCATTGCCACGGATGGCCTAACCCCCTTTGCGTGACACCAGTCGAGCCATGCCTGACGATGCGTAAGAAGATCAACGGCGATAAGGCTGGTGCGCTTCTTACGGGGTGAGGGTTCAGAAATCTCGTGCATTTCAAAAATCGCGCAGGTTGCTTTGATGACAACTTACAGTAATACATTTTCCGGCGAAAGCCTATCCTGCATCTAGCCAAAACACGCCATTTTGAATCACGATTTTTCCATTCTCGAACAAACCAAAAACGCGTACCGGCGCAAGCAAAGCGAACCCGCGCCGGTACACCGCTTACCCCCAATTCGGGGCGGGTGGGCGGGCGCAAAAAAGCCGCGCGCCACTGTCAAGGCGCGCGACCGTCCAGACCGTCAGTCGAACCTCTCGATGGCAAAAAAATAGCCCCGGTCATCGACCAGGGCACTTCAAACGCCGCTCCGTTCGGACCGCTCGGACCGCTGTCCAGTGCGCCCGCGTCTCCAATTTGCGGGCGGCACGTTCCGCGTCCCACTTCGCTATAAGCGCGTCGCACTCGGCGTCTAATTCCGCAAAACGGGGATCCATTCCATAGGGCAACCGAACCGTATGTGCTTTACCATAAACGACCATCTCATCCACTCCTCTGAAGGCATCATTGCCGCCCGCAGGGGAGCCGATCGGGGCCCCCGGCAGTCACCGAGGGAGGGCCTCTTCGAGGCCCGAATGAAGGGAACGGCGTAGCCGTTGACTTCCGGGGTGATCGGCTACACTGACGGCGCAATGAGGCAGAGAGAAGGTGGCGCGCGACCAGCGCGCCACACCGTCCAGACACCCCTGGAAAATCCGACCTGTGCGGTGAATATAATCCGCCGACCGAAGCCGGCGGACGTGGACGCGCACCTGAGAAAGCTCAGACGCGCTCGCTCGATGCCCTCTTCCGCCCTGCGCTCAATGCCCTATTGTTCGTTCAGATCGGCGAGATAGTCGGCATCGCACGAACCGAATTCAAACATCCCGCAGATGATCAGGTCGTCGTCATCGATCTTAGGCCGTCATGTCCTCCAGATTGCCGTCGTCCCCAGAGCCACCGAATGGAACGACGACACGAGTCAGACCCGCTTCACGCAGGGCGGCTAGGATCGTGTCGCGATTGGCTGTGGCGAGGGCCTGCCACCTCGACGTGCGTGCGTCTTCCGGGACGGCGGCGGGATCGTGTTTTCAGGGACGGACAAAGGCGGCTCTCCTTTCATGATAATGAGCGCCTGCCTCGGCCCTCCCCTTTTCTCTGGTCAAAAAGGAAGACCCGGCCTGAGCCGGGTCACCTCTGCACGTCAGAACGGAATTTCGTCGTCGAGATCCGAACCCGATGCCTGACCGGTCGAGGCTTCAGAACCCGGCTTCTTCTTCGCCAGATTGAAACGGATGTCCGACGCAAAGACCTCGACCTGCGTTCCCTTGGTTCCGTCGTTGCGCTCGTAGGTATTGATGCTCAGGGCGCCATTGATGATCAGTTGGTCACCGACATCGACGTGTTTGTCGATCAGGCTGATCAGGTGCGGCGACGTCGTCTTGACCGTGTACCAGTCGGTCTCTTCGACGGTCTGGCCCTTCGACTTGAACCGGCGGGTGACAGCCGCGGAGAAGCTGGAAATCTGACGGCCATCGGCGAAGGTGCGAATGGCATCGATACGACCGACATTGGCGACGAGGGTGGTGAAAGCGGCAGTGGACATGGTAACCTCCGTGAAGCTCTGCCCTCGGGGCCGATCCCCTTGGGCTGCGGGCGCGCCCGCTATCATGCGCAAGGTCACCCCCCGCCCAAAGGCCGGGACGCACCCGAAGGGCCGAAACGCAGTGAAGGAGGGCTTGCCCTTGCGACGCGACCAGGCGGGAGGAGATTGGCGCATCGAGATTGCGTCGCGCCTTAGCCGGGGATGCTCAGGTGAGGTTCGGAGGTTGCCACCACGGCCTTCAGCGTCCTGACGATGCCGGTTGCTTGACCCGCCCCGCCCGGCCCGGTCCGTTAACGAGCCTGCCTCTGTGGCACAAATATAGGCGCTCACCCGGACAGCCACGCTTTGACGGCACGACTGAACCACTGTCGCGACGACGTTCAGCAATCCGGTGCCGGCGCGGAATATGCTTGATCACCAGACCCGTCGTATTGTCCGGAAGATGCCGCAGGACAAAGGCCGCCGCCATCGCTGGCCGATGTAGCTGCCGTCACTCGCCGACAGACGCCTCGTAGAGTGCCACGGCCAGCATTGACCGTTCAACGTCGCGCATGTGCCGACGGTGACAGTCGAGCCCAGCGATTTCGATCTCAAAAGCGAAGCCGCGGGTTTCGAACAGTCGACCGATCAGGTGGGACGAAGCCTGTGCAAATCTCCATAGCTGGCGTGAACAAAGCCTCTTCCCACCCGTCGGGGCTTCGATTCCTCACCACAGGCCGCCGCGCAAGCGCGGCAACCGGCGGGGAACGGCTTGCCCGTTGACGGATCGGGTGACAGGTAGGATGGAGAGGACAATGACGCCCCTCCATCGTTGCCCGCCGCAGATAGCGAAGCGGCGGCGCGGCCTTCCGAGATAGCGTCGAGGAAGCCCGCCCGAAGCGCGAGGCCCTCCGATCCTCAATCGATGGCCTGGTAGATCTTGACCGCCTCGGGATGATCGACGGCATAGGCGTAAAGCCGGGCGTAGTTCTCGGTGAACACCGCAGTCGCATCGTCTGAGAACGAAAGATGCGATAAGGTGAACAATGTGACGATGATCCCCGCGGCCTCGGGCGAGACTTCACTGGCAAACCCGTTGCCGTGCCACTTCATTGCCAGCGGCTCGGTACGACGTGGTGCCATGAACCCGCCTCCGTTGCTGAGGGTGTAAAAGTCCCACAAACCGCCGGTATATTCGGGGGCCATCTCAGTCATGAAGGCGTAGACGACGGCCTCGGCCTTCATGAACCAACGGCCGAACAGTTTCGGCAGGGCGTTGGGCCGCGCCTCCTCGGCGACAGGGGTGGCGAAAATGGGAATGCAATGGGCAGTCTCGGGTACATCGGACGACATGGTGGGCTCCTTGGTTGGGGTTAATGTCGTCCCTTCGTCCCTCCCCTTTTCTTTATTCGCCCGCGTCAGGGTGTATGCGCGCTTCGACAGCCCCGACAGACGATAGAGGCCACCATTCTCCAGCGAGGCATAAACCAGCTGCCGCCGCCCATAGCGGTGCACGGCCTGAAACCGCGTCAGCTTGGCTCCATCGGTAAACCGCAATGCCTCGGCCAACTCGACAATATCGCCCTCCGACGGTCGCGGCTTACGCCGCTGCGCCGCCGTTGTCGCTAGGTTGGTTCGGCAATCGGCACGCCAGCACACCGCATATTCGTGCTGCGTGGGGGTCAGGAGTTCGAGGATGACGCTAGGACACCGCCGCTCACAAGGGCCAACCGTCTCGTCCATCTCCTTGCACCCGAAGACATAGTCTTCGCGGTTTTTCGGTGTGTGACGGAACAAGGTGACGACGGCAAAGACGATGCGTGCCCCGTCTATTCTCGAAATCCGTTCGACCGCAGCATAGTAGACGCGTCCGACAACCGACGATCTAAGGACGCGATTGTCGGCCTGGTCGTTCGACCAGGTGAATTCAGCGTCGAGAAACGCCTTCGGTGTGCGATGCCCGCCCATCGTCATGTGGAAGGTCCATCCCATGATCGCCTCCTCACGCCACGATTTTCAGGGTTTCGAACATCGACTCGATCCAGCTATCGGTCGACATCCGGTGAATCTCGGTCGGGGTGACGAAAGCGGCCCAGCCGCCGAACCCATCGGGACGCATCTTGGTGCAGGTGTAGGCCCCATTGACCGTGAAGAAGGATCGGGTCGTTGAGCGACGCAGGACATCCTGAAGAATGAGGATGTAGGCGTTCTCCGTCAGGTGCGTGTCGAAGTCGAATTCGGTATCATCGGTTTCTTCTGCATTTGTCGGGATTTCGGTCAGCCACTGATCGACGACCGACTGAAGCTGGCTGTCATAGCCCGTGCTATTCTGATGGGCCGTGCGCAATTCGTTTATGGCGACCTGAACTAGGCTGTTCACACCTGTTTCGATACAGAGATAGAGCCCATCGCCGTTCAGCGCCACATCGACCATGTGGCTTAACAAGAGCGCTTCGAGCGGACTGAGATCGGCGATGGGGACGTCAGGCTGGATAACAGCCGTGGAATGATAGTCGGCCATGGGATGCTCCTTCATCAAGTGGCATCCCGCCTGTCCCTCCCCTCTTCTTTGTAGTTGCCACTAGGTGGCGAGCTTCAACGCTCCGCACGCTGTCTTCAGCCTTTCGTGGTCGACAATTTCATCGCCGGTGATCAGGCCCGCCCAACCGCCGTGGCCGTCGGGTCGCATCTTGTTGCGGGTATTAGACCCCTTGACGGTGACAGGGGTGAGCGCCGGCAATCGGCGAACAATGTCCTGAAGCATCAGCGCATAACCCTCCTCGATGCTTTTCGGGGAGAAGGCGAACTCTGTATCGACGTCGTCCGCCGTCGGATCGCAGGCCTTAAACATCTCAGCAATGAAGGGCTATAGTTGGCTCGTAAAGGCGAGCCCCATGTTTGATTATCCCAGACGGGAAACCGAGACGCCGGCGGAAGCGCTGGATGGGGATACTGTCATCGGCGCGCTTTGACTAAGCCGGCTGTTCCGTAAGCAATATCCGGACCTATACGGATTTTTCGAGCGGACGCGAAATCGGTAGGAAAACCCGATTAAAGCTCAGGTCCCAGAGACTGAGTCTCGCCCCGGCAAACCCGGGGCGATGAGCCGCAGGCTTATTTCTTCCGCGTCACCGACACAACGCGCAAGCCCATTTCACGCGCCTTTTGAGCGATATTAGCCGCTGGACCGAAGGCATCGGTGACCTCACCGTCTAGCGAATGATCCAGCGTCAACACCAACACGGGATCCAGCGCCATCATCTCGTCATTGGCCTTGAAGGGGGCAGCACGGCGATGACGGTCGAAATCGGCCTTGGCCAGCACCACGGGCATTTTCTTGTCGCGCGCCCATTTGATGGCAATCTGTTCAGCCCCGTGATTGCCGCTCGTGGCCAGACGCATCTGCGGATACTGCGACAGGGCCCAGTTCAGGGCATCGTAGATACGGTGGGCATCCATAGCCGACTTGGCATAAGGTGAACCGCGAAACACGACGACCTGACCGCCGGGGTCCATCAGACCCTGTTCGCGCACCCGGCGCGCCTTCAGAGCGTCCTTGGCTTCGATCATGGAAAAGCAGGAAACGTGAGTCTTGGCCGAACCGCGCCACGGGGTCCAGACTTCGCCGGTCTGGGCGGTGTAGTTTTCGCCGGCGGCGTCGCGCAGAACCTCGACGATCATGATGGCGGCCTCGGCGCGATTGAAGCGAACCGTGGCGTCCTGTAACTCGACGTCCTTGATCTCGGAGCCGTCGAAGTCGCGTTGCAGGCGGCGCATATCGTTCTGGGCGCGGTCGGCTTCCCGCTGAAGACGGAGCGCGGCGGAATGAAAGCCGCCGATCAGACCCTCCATAATGAGGGGCAACTGGTCTTGGAGGGCGGTGTTGAGGAAGGTGTCCAGAACTTCGGTAGAAATGGCCAAACCCAGGTGTTCGATTTCGGATTGGACCGGATGGGGCAGCTCGCAGGTGGCGGCTTCACAGATAGCGTCGTAGCGGGAAAGCGAAGAAGAAAAAGCGGTCATGGCGGATGTCCTTGAAAGAGAGAATCGGTTGTCCGGAGAGGCGCCCAACGGGCTTGCCTCTGCCCCGAGACCGACGCGGGGCTTTGCGCGGGCAAGGGCGCGCAGCGCCCGGCCTGACCCTTGCCCGCTCTAAAAGCCTTGCGTCATCGGTGGCAGGCTGAAGGCAAGTCGATGGCCCGCCTCTGCCAACGGCTTTGACCCGACATCCGCTGGCCGCACACTGAGCGACCGAAACAGCCGAACCCTTCTCGCCCCCCTCCCTCCTCAAAAACGAACCGACTGACCAAAATTTGTATATAAATTCTGGTCGGCTCACGGATCGAACGTGCAAAAACTAAAGCCGCGTTTGCGAGATATGGGCAAATTTTGCGAGATCGCGTAATTTTTGCGAGATTGACAGGAAAACTTGCGATATTGGGCTCTTTTTTTTGCGAGATCGATATCCCAAGAGAGCACCCCGAATGGCAAAGGCCAACCGTTCGATGACGTAAACAAACGCGTGTCGCGCCTCGCGGCCAACATCCCGTTGATCAAGAACAACTTGTCGCCGCTCGCGTTTAACGATGTGGCGGTAGATGTCCACGCGGCAGGCACGCTTGGCGTTTATGAGCTCAACGATAACAGCCTCTTGAGAGACGTTTTCCTGTGGGCGTACGAAAGATCGGCGTCGAGATACAAGGCCGTCAGGCAGTCGCTGGGCGAGCCCGATCCCGTCAGACTACAATATCGTCTGCAACTGAGAGAGATCGTCACGGACGTGATACAGGAGAAGGTGACGCCACAGGCCGCGGTCGAATTTGTGGAGACATTCGCCGCCTCCGCCATCCCGGAGGCGGATCGAGATGTTTTCACTGAGATGGTGCTGGTCGAGCTGAACAGTCTGCACGATGGCAATTTCGCCCGATACAGCGTCAGACCCTCGCAGTTTGCCGACTGGCTGACTGCATGGAAGCGTTGAATTATTAAAGAACCTCGATGACATACGCGACGACCCGATTGAAGCGCAAACCGGCGACGAGGCGCGTCCGCCTCAACGCTTTCGCGCGGCGGCCTTGGCGACCCGAATGTAATGGGGTGGCAGCACACCGAGCTTGGGCAAGGGCGTATTCGGCATAATGCTCGGCGCTTTGCTTACCCAGTCGGTATTGAACGGGATCTGGACCTGATGCGCCATGTCGAACTTGGTCCGGACGCTCAACCCGGTCAGGTCGAAATTGGCATCGGTCGGGTCGATTACAAACTCGGTAGGATATATCTGATCGGTTTTCTGGCTGGTGCCATAGGCGACGACCACTGCCTTGAACTCAGCGGCCACCGCCAGAACCAGCGCCGGTCGCGGCTGCGGCCCAGGCACACCGACGGTTTCAGGAAAATGGCACCAGATGAGATCACCTGGTGCCGGAAGCGACGCGAAATACCTGGCCACGGATCAGAACAATCGGTCGGCGAATTTATCCGAGGGTATTTCCGAAACCGGACTGGCGGCCTTGATGGCTTCAAGCTGAACTTCAGTCAGCGGCCCATCATCCAGCTCGTATCGCGGCAAGAAGCGATCCGCGAATTGTCGGAGTGCCAGGTGGACAATCTCCGTCTTGGTCAGGCCCATATATTCGGTCAGCCGATCGATCGTCGCCGGCGTCACACTCGTAGGCGTGTCCTGGTTGCGCAAGCGCACCAGAAATGACCCGCCGGCCTTTTCCGCATGTACGGCCATATACCCACTCCTCTTCCCTGACTGGCCAGTTGACGAAGCCCGTCGTCACTATAGAGCTATGAATAATGATATGTTTTGTATATCATATGGCGCTTAAAATCAAGTTGATCTGACCTTGCGATACCACGCGACGCGCTCGTCACGCGGACAATTCGCCAGCCGCAACAACAAATCGCCATGACAGGCCGCCGGCGCGCAAAAGCAGAGGAGATCGCGCCCGCGAAGTTCGTCCAACGCCCTCAACAGATCAACCTGCTCGCATAGCCAGCGCTCGTGCTTGGCAATAACCGCTGCACGATCACCGTCGGCACCGACCCGAAACGGATTGCCCCACTTAGAGCCGCGTCCGATATAGACGGCGTCTGCCGACGCGTTGCTATGATGTTTGTTGAGTACCTTGCACATGGTCTGTCCTCCTGATCAATTGCGGCATCAGGGGCAGGCGTCGAGTCGGGCGGTCACGCGCCCTGCGCGGCAACGGCCTGCCCGTTGACCGACCGACAGCGTCTGCCAAACCAAAGCCGCATGCGATCAGGCAGGCAAGGCCCAAGAGCCTCACCCGCAAAAAATCGAACATGCCGAGTCACGCCGCAATCTGATCGTCGGCGCAACCGCAGGCGAGGATCAAATCGCACGCCGCCTGCGCCTTACCGGCGGCCTTCAACAGTTCGCCCGGTTTGTCGCGCAGCATCGACACCCAGGACGACAGATAGGCGACGTGGTTGTGGAAGACGGCCTCCGACGGCGCCAGGCCCAGATGCAATGACACCAGATGAGAGGTCAGTTCCGCCACCAGTTCCTCCCGCGCGTACGCCTCGCGGACTCCGTCTGTCTTGAAGCGATCAAGCCGCGAAGAATGTCCGGTCGCGTGGGCAAACTCATGCAGCAGCGTCGCGACATAGTCGGCATCGGTATCGAAGGCGGTTCGCGGCGGCATCTGGATGCGGTCGGTCGCGGGATAATAGCAAGCCCGGTCGCCACCGACCGACACCGGCGTCGGGAACCGCGCCATGATGCGCTCGATGGCCGGATCGAGCGCAATATCGGGTTCTGGCGCCAACGCCACCGGAAAAAAGCGCTCCGGCAAGCCGTCGATCTGACAGGCGTTGAAGACGGCGTAGGATTTGAGAAAGCGCAAAATGCGATCCGGATCGCGGTCATAACTGCCGGCGCTCGCGCCGTCTCCGGCCTCACCCTCGCATGGCACGACGCGGGTCTTGTAAAGGATGGCAGGCGAACCGCGCTCGCCCTTGCGCACACAGCTGTCAAGCGCCAGCGCCTGCTGGAAGGTCAGCCAGTAGGGCGAACTATAGCCGTGCGCCATCTGAATGGTCGACAACAGGATAGCATTCATCCCGGAAAAAGTCTCGCCAGTCGAGCGGCGGGGCAGAACGCCGCCGCTGCTGGTCTTCCAGGGCTTGCGCCAAGGCGCGGTGCCCTTAGCCATTTCATTGATGATCGAGGCGATGGCGGTATCGAGGAGGGTCGGTTTGGCGGCAGACATGCGGAAATCTCCTATGTTCACCCCGAACCATTCGGGGCTCGCCAAACCCGCCCTCCCCTTTCCTTTTCTCACTCGGCGGGCAACACCTCCTGCGCCGGATAGCTGCGCATCACCGCCGACAGCACATCGACATCGGGTACGAAAGTCCGCGCCACGTGATTGACGATCTCGACGAAGCAGCCCAGTTCGCGCAACCGGCGCGTCTCCGACAGGTCTGGGCTCACCACCTCCAGCCGCGCGCGGTTCATCAGCACTGAGCGTTTCAGGCGCAGGCCCGCAAACAGCCTGACGATCCCGGCCCCGTCCATGACAAGGTCACGCGCCTCGGTCGGTGACGGCAGAGTTCCACCCGTTCTCGCCACGCCCAGGGTCTTTAGCAGCGCGGCGGCATCGCCCTCCTTCAGGGTCCGGCCGAGCCAGGTCTGACCGTCCGGCCCATGCAGGCGTTTGACGAAGCAGCTACTCGTCGGCAGGTGCTTCCAGATCGGCAGCAGAAGACCCGTGACCAGATTGAGCTGCGAATGGACAAACGGATCGAGACCGCTCACCTCTTCGTCCCAAGCGGTCCGCCATTGTGCCTCATCAACGACCTGCCAATTGCTCTCGGCGAAACTGGTCTGAAACACCATCTCCGAGGCCTGCGGACGATGCAGGCGCACGGCGGGGAAGAGGTTGTCGTCTTCGCCGGCCGCGGTCAGACCGTGCTCTAGCAGGGCGGCCTTGCCGGACTTGGCATTCCACACGTAGTCCCAGCGCGTGCGCGGCCAATGGGACACCCGCTCCAGCATGTCTGCCACCGACGCGATGCGCCGGCGCTCTGACACCTTGAAGCGCAGCAAACGGGTCTGCGCCCCGGTGACGTCGGTGCGGATAACGATCTCGTCCTGCAACTCCAGAGCCGCCGGGACCACATCCTCAACACCCTTGTCGAGCTGTCCCGACGCCTCGGCGCGTTCGACGATGGCCCGCAGCCGGGTCTCGAAATCGTCGAACAGGGCGTTCTGATCGGCTATTCTTAAAGCCAGAAGCCGGTTGAGAAAGGTATGTAGCGGCGGCAGGTCGTCCGCCTCCTTCAGCACACCGTCAGACGTCCGCAAGGACAGGGCCGTCTTGCGCTCGAAGGTCTCGATGTCCATGCACTCGACCTTGCCTTTGTACATTGCGCCATAGAAGGCCTGCAGTGCGCGGCGCGCCCACTCGTTTTCCAGATTGTCTTCCGGGCGGAACAGGCCGTTGCCGCCTGAACGTCTCTCGCCTTTTGTGAGCGCACCGAGCGAATCCAGCCGACGGGCGATGGTCGACAAGAACCGCTTTTCTCCCTTGATGTTGGTCATCACCGGCCGGAAGCACGGGGCCGACACCTGATTGGATCGGTGGGTACGTCCGATGCCTTGAATGGCATTGTCAGCCCGCCAGCCCGCCTCGACGAGGTAATGACGACGCAGACGCTGATTGCCGCATGCGCGGTCGGCGTGGTAGCTGCGCCCTGTCCCGCCCGCCTGACTGAAGGCAAGGATACGCTTGCGGTCGGACATGAAGTCGTCGGTATCGGTCTTTGACGCGGTCGAGGGGCGTCGCTCCAGCACCAGACGGTCGTCTTTGCGGATTACCCGGCGCGACCGGCCGGTGATTTCCGACAGTCGATCCGGCCCGAAGTGATGTAGCAGTGCGTCAAGCGCGCCCGGCACACCCGGCAGCAGAGCCAGTGACAGGACCAGCTCGTCGCGCAGGGCCAGCGCCTCCTGGGAGTGTACGGCATTGCCCGATGAATCCTTGAGCGGAACCATGATCTCATTGCCGTTGTCGTCGGTCGTCGAGACCATGGCGGTCGTCGGGAAGGCGTTTTCGAGATATTCCGTCACCGTATCGCGGGGCGTGAGATCGATAGTCAGGTCGTTCCACTCGGACGGCGAGACGGCATCAAGACGACGATCGAGGACAGACTGGTTGGTGCTGACGAGCTGGACGACGCAGGCATGGCCGTTGGCCACGTCTTCCTCGATGGCGCGAATGACCGACGGCGCCTTAAAGCCGCAGAGAAGCGCGTTGAAAAAGCGCTGGGCCGTCGAGGCAAAAGCGGATTTGGCTGTCGCCCTGGCCATGGAGGACTGACACTCGCCATCTTTGGTCACCCCGATGGCTTTGAGCGCCTTGTCGAGGTGGGCATGGATGATCTCGAAGGCGGCGGCCCAGGCGTCCCATATTTCGATATCGGATGGAGTCAGTTCATGCAGCAGCGGCTCGACGGTCAGGCCGTCAAAGGAGAGCATGCGGGCGGTGTAGAGCCCCTGCGCCTTCAATTCCCTGGCGATGAGTTCCATCACCGCCACGCCGCCGGACTCGGCCGCCTTCAGAAAGTCGTCCCGGGACAGGAATGGCGCTTCGACGGAACCCCACAGGCCGAGACGGCAGGCATAACCGAGATTGTCAGGCGTCGTCGCACCGGTCGCCGACACGTAAAGGACGCGGGCCTTTGGCAGTCGATATTGCAGCAGCAATCCCGCCAGACCTTGCTGAGACGGCTTCTTGACGCCACGATTGCCCTTGCCGCCAGCGGCATTGGCCAACTCATGCGCCTCGTCAAAGACCAGGACCCCATCGAAGTCCTCGCCGAGCCAATCGACGATCTGGTCGAGGCGGGATTTCTTCTCCTGACGTCCGGCCACGCGCAAGGTGGCGTAGGTGGAAAACAGGATGCCCTTGTCCGCGCGAATGGCCTGGCCGAGCTTGTAGGTCGATTGTGGGATCATGTCATTGACCGACCCGCCGAGAGCCGTCCAGTCGCGACGCGCATCCTCTAGCAGGGCATCGTTCTTCGACAACCAGACGGCCTTATCCCGCCCTTGAGCGACGTTATCGGCGATGATCGCGGAGATTTGTCTACCCTTGCCGACGCCGGTACCATCGCCGACGAAATAGCCCTTGCGAAGCTGGAAGCCGCCGGGATGCTCGGCCGAAACCGGCCCATAACCGGTCTTGGCCTCGTTCAGCGCCCAGAAACCCGGCAGAATGTCCTGATGCGCCTGACCGGCGTAAATGACGGTCTCCATCTGCGCATCGGACAACTCCCGCTCAATAACCGACTGAGGCAGACGTGGGTGGTAGGTAGGTTCCGGTAGGGCCACCGACCCCATGGCGGCGGATTCGACCAGAGGCGACGGATGCGGCACCGCATGCAGCAGGGCCAGCCGCGAGACGCGATAGCCGCTATAGACCCCGACATCCGCTCCGGCCCCGCCCCAGGGCGTGACGTCGTAGGCCACCTCCGCCGTTTCTTTGAGGAAGGCAAAGCGTGTCGATCCGATAACCCGCAGCCCGGACCCCGCAGCCACGCCTCCCAACGGGGACGCTGTGCGGAAAACACGCGCCTTGGCCGTCAGACGCGCCGGAAGCGCCACGACCTCTTCGACCGCAGCCTCGAGAGTCTCGGTCAGAGCGACAGGGGGCATACCGACCTCAGGCGCGGCGCGATCGAACACCAGCAGTCCCGTATCTACCGAGGTGCCGTGACGGTCGAAGCTTCCCGACGGCAGCACAATAGCGGCCTGAATTCTGAAAATGCGCGCCAGACGTTGGCCGACATCCGAGGTGAATAGCGACGCCGGAACGACGGCCACGCAGCGACCACCATCGGCGAGCGCCTTACCGGCGGCGAGGAGATGCGCTTCGAGGTGCTGAAACGGGGGATTCATCACCACGGCATCGACAGAACCGGACACTGGCAGACGGTCGTGGACGGTCGCGCCATCGATGCGGGCGCGGGTCGCCGTCGGAAACAGACCGTCGAGCAAATCGGCGCGATGCCCTGCGATTTCATTGAGGTGCAGCACACCTCCGCAGACCTCGGCCAGAATAGCCAGAAGCCCCGTGCCGGCTGAAGGTTCCAAAACCACGTCTCCCGGCCGGATCTGAGCGGCCAGCGCACACAGGGCGGCGATTTCCGGCGGGGTCGAGAACTGATCGAGCGCAATCTGTTCTTCGCTGCGGCGACTGTGAGTCAGGCCCAGATCATTCAGCGCCTTTAGCGTCTGCACCACGCCCATGGACGCATCTTCCAGCCGCGACAGCGGCGCGGCCATTTTGCGGATATGCAGAACCTGTGCGGCCTCAATGGCGTCATAGGCGTCCTTCCAGGCCCAGGCACCGGAGGTATCGTCGGCCATGAAGGCAAAGGACAAGGCATCGCGCACCAGGGTGCGGTCGAGACGGCGATTGCGGCCCAGCAGGTTGGCCAGAGCCCGCGCGGCGGCGAGCGTGGCGGCAGCCTTGTCGGGCGTAGAGGTGAACAGAGACAGATTGAGGGACATGGGACTACTCCGGTTGAATTTCCGCCCGAACGCCTCGGGCATCCCTGCCCGCCCTCCCCTCTTCTCTCCTCCGCAAACCCAAAAAAAACGGGCTCCCGACCGAAACCGGAAGCCCGTCACACACTCAAAATCGAAATTCTACTCGGCAGCGATCGCCTCCACGGACGCTTCGGGATCGTCCGAAGCGTCATCCCCTTCCGTTTCACCGCCGTCCTCATTGTCTTCATCACCGTCGGCATCTTCGCCTTCGACGGCCTCGTCTTCGTCGACGGCCTCGACCTCTCCCTCCGGCAGTTCGGCATTCGCAAAACTGAAGGCGGAGGGCTGCCACTCCTTCCGTACCGCCGTTTCGGCCACGAAGCTCGCCAGGGCCGCCTTCTTGAACCCGGCCAGCTCTTCCACATCGCAGTCCATCGAGGCGGCATAGACCAGAAGCTGAGGTTTGGTACATTTGGCGTAGAAGGTGCCGTCAGGATACCAGTAGGTGCGCAGGTCGAAGTCGATCTCCTCGCCCACCTCCTGCAACTCGGCGCGCGCGGCGCGGCGGACGATATCCGTCCGTTCCTCGACCACGCTGACGCTGGCGGCCGTCATCTGGGCGAGCAAATCCTGAATCTGGGCGAACGGCAAGGAAGAGACCCACGGATAGGGCCGCAGACCGCTTTCCAGAAACGCCTCGCGATAGGCCAGCAGGCGATCGACGATCGCCTTATCGACGCCATCAACGGCACCGTACCCCGCCGCCTGGACATTCCTCGAACACTGCACCGCCAGGGCCCGATCAAGACCACCATTAGGACGCTCGACCAGCACCACCTGCTGGAAGAGGGTCGAAATCTGGAGCTTCAGAGCCGGCATGAAATTGTCGGCTAGGGCGCGGCGAAACCCGCGAACGGTAATGTCGGTCGCGGCGCGATGGAAGGCATGGCCCCGATCGGAGGTATCGATGACGACGGGTCGCCGCGGAATAATATCAGCTTGCGGTCGCGACGACTCACTCGTGTTTTCAGGGACCAATGCCGCGTCAGCCGCCCGCCATGCCTCGATGTCAGCGTCCATCGTGTAGAAATCGAAATCGAGGGCCTGACGGCTTCCCACCGACACCAACATGGCGCGAACCGGCATGGGGGCGAATTCGGCGGCACTGACTTCGTATTGGGCCAAAGCCAGTTCGCGCCATTGATCGAGACCCAAAGGGCTTTCCGACGCCCTCATGGCCTGAAGGGTTGCGTCTCGCACCGTCCGGGTTTCAACGATCGCGGCCTTTTCATCCTTAGAACGTTTGTAGCGATAGGGCGCATTGGCATAGATCTCTTCGAGATCGCTCTCCTCGGTCGCCGTCACGAACACGCTTAGCCCCTTTTCCTCGAACAGCGCCTTCAGGGGTTCGATCTTTTCCCGCCACAGCGTATGGGCGATATCGATATCCACGCAGGTGTCGGGCAATTCGCCGAGGAGATCAGACGTCGTCCGCCCGCCGGCGCCGCGGTACGTGTCTAGACCGACGAAATCGATTAGGGGTGACAGAGCCGACAGCCCGGCATCGTCGAGATAGTCCTGAACGAAGTAGGTGGTCAGGCGCCCGTTGGCACGCGCGTGTCCGGCCATCTTGGCCTGTTCAGTCGGCGACAGGCGCGCGATCAGTTTGAGAACCGCGAAGTCGAACAGACCATCGCGAAACGCCAGCAGCGCCTCGTTGTGCGCCTTGGCGACGCCGATGTAACGCCTCGCCACCGCCAGTTCGACGCACAGCGCGCGTGCAATCTGCTCCGGCTTGAGTTTCTGGCCCAGAAGCGCGCGAACCGCGAGGATCAGATCGGCTTGTTTTACCGGCAGGCGCGCGATGTTGGATGTGATGGCCGCGGCAGCGACCGCGTCTTTGGTTTCGCAAAGCAGGACCGGGATTTCCAGGGCCTCGTTGATGGTATCTGTGGCCAGCAGATGCCGGTACGCCAACAGACGGCGGCGGCCGTCGAGCGCCATAAAGGGCTTTTCAGACTTGGCGCCTGGACGGACCAGAAGTGGCACAAGCAAACCCGGCCCCTTCGGATCGAGGCTTTCGGCCAGATCGGGTATCTGGTCATCGGCCGGCTCGAGGTAGCGGGGGTTTTCAGGTGCGATATCGAGGTCGCCGAGACGGACGGACAGCGGCTTCAGTTGCGAAGAGGTCAAGATGGTCATGGGATCAACTCCTGACGCGCCGGGGCCCATCCCCGGTTTAAACGTCGCCCACTCCCGCCCTACCCTTTTCTCTCGCCTCAGCCTGCGCCCAACTGTTGAAGTCGTCATAGGGCTCAGGTGGCAAGCGCACATCCACCAAAAGCCCGGCTGAACGCAGCCGCGCGCTTAAGATCGCTGCTGCCGATTCTCCCGCCGGGCCCCGATCCGCGGCAATCACAAGGCTCCGCATTTCGGTGTGGGGCTGGAAGGTGCTGAGATTGTGGGCGCTAAGACAGGCGTGGCCGGGCAGCGCATAGCGCTCGCACGCCGAAAGGACGGTCATCACGCCTTCGCCGACAAGCATGTGTGGAGCGGCCGCATCAAGCGCGACCCCGGACCCCGCCGGAACTGTACCGATCAGCTTGCGCGAGGTCCGAAGGGTGAAATCCCGTCGTCCTGTGTCGGTGAGATAGGTAAGCTCGACGGCTGTAAGGCGTCCGTCGGCATCGTTTAAGCACGCGACCAGAGCAGGCCGTGTACGGCGGCATCTGGGATCATAGGCCGATAGCGGACAGGCGGGATGGTGGCGCAAAGCCCCGATCTGGTCAGCTGGCCGATTGATGGCGCGATGTTGCTTCAGGTAGTCGGCGCTTAAAGCGCCCTTCAAAGGGATCGTCTGGCGCCACAGCGCAGCGGCACGTTCACGGCGCGCGCGTGGTGCTAGAGGCTGAGAAGGTGCGGTTCGGGCACTCGGCCCGTTCAAGGGAAATCCCTGAGCGTCTATAAGACCGGACGCCTCCAGATCGGCCAGGATTTCCCGTACGGTAGCGCCACCGAAGCTGTGGACGATGACCCGTCCGGTTCTGCCGATGAGCAAGGACACAGATCGGTCCCAGACACTGTGACCTGGGGCGGGGATGAGCGCTCGCTGACCGCGCGCGTATAGATCGCCATGCTTGGCGGCCACGATATGATGGAGTGTCATGGCAAGAGGCTCCTGTTGAGAACACTCGCCCCCACCCTCACCTTTTCCTTTACGAGCTCACCTCGTGTTTTCAGGGGCGTGCATCTGTCAGGAAGCGCGCTGACCGGTGCTACCTTCGGGTCGGGCAGAGGGTTCGACATCCTTCATTGTCTATGCGAAAAAGAGCGCCCCTTTTGAAGGGCGCGTCTTTTCGCAGCGCTCGGTGCCTGGCCTATTAGCCCTTAAAAAGAGTCTTATTAAAAAAGAGGTTACAGAGTTAAACCCTGAAAAATGGGAAAAATATGATTATATAACATGTGCTTATCTTCGAGCGACGTCCCTGATAGCACGAGGGTTTCGCCCCCGATGCCACGAGCCGCCGGTCCCCGATAGTACGAGCCAAACGACACCTGAAAACACGAGCCGAAATGTAAGTTATTCACAGCCTGTGCATAAATAGTTTAACGCGCTGAAATGCTGGACTTTATTTTACATCCTGACTTGACCGTTTTCTCAATTAGAGTCCCTCTAACCCCGAATCGGCCCCTGAAAACACGAGGCGGCGCAACCGATGACCAAAAAGGCTTTGCAGCGGTACCGGCCCCTGAAAACACGATAACGGGCTCTCATAAGTCTTTAAATATGTGTGTTTTTTACCGCTTAAGTGTCGGCGGTCGAAAAGACTAGCCCGACGCCCCTAAAAACACGAGTGTGCTCGCGACTGCGACGGTTGACCTGCGGCAAGGGCCGCCCCTGAAAACACAAGATTGTACTTGAGAGAAAGTGAACGAAATCAGTATCTAAGCCAAAGACCTTGGTCCATTTGACTCCGTTGGTCGCCCGGCCCCTGAAAACACGAGTGAATCACCGAGGTAGACGCGTCCAAAACAGGTGTTTTGACGCATATCTGGCGTTTAAACCTTGGTTCGTTGATCAGTGAATCTTTCTGACTCTAAATCGAAATTTCATCCTCGTTGAAGTTTCAGTTCAGAATTGAAGAGCGGCCCCTGAAAACACGAGCGGTTCGTCAGCGTTTCGCCGTGCGCGGGGATTTCCCGCTATCTATCAATGCCTGACGTGCGTCCTCACGACCCAAACGCTCCAGACGCTCCGTATCAGCCTGCAATTTTTTGGCCTCGATCTGCACCTCCTGGATCTTGCGATCAATGAAATGGACGGCGGGCGTTCCGTCTTGCAATTCAGTCAAGGTCATCTGGTAGCGCGGCAGGTTATTCTCCTTGACGGCGCGCTTTAGCATCTCGTTGAATTTTTTAACTGAGGAGTCGCTGCCCGTTTTCATGTGCAGGGTTGGAAAACCGCAGGTCCAGCCTGCCGTCTGCGCGCCGGCATGTTTGCGGGCAATTCGGTACAGCGCCCGATCAAGACCGCTCGTGAGCATGAAGTATTCGCGATCAAGTGTCAGAACGTTGTCGGTTTTCAGAATGGCGTCGTGAATCCACATCGGCAAGGAAAGCGAAATCGACTTCACATTGGCGATTTCGTCGGGGGTATTTATGTTCCCCTCCCCCTGGAATTCGGATAACCAGCTGAAACTGGCGAACTGTTTGCCTCGCGCCCTGATATTGGTCTCGACTGACGTGTGTCGAAGTCGATTTATGGCCTCGAACAGGCGCCGATATTCCGTACCACTGACGCCGCGCGCGATACCGCGCAGAATCTCATGCGGTGTCGTGTAAATCGTTCGAGAGTCGAAATTACTGCCCCTCGCCTTCTCCGCCACGACCTTGCTGATGCACCAGATGAGGATGTCATGGTCCCAAATCGTCGCCATGCCGTAATCGGGGTGTGGCAGGACGCGAACGAAGACCTGTTTGTCGTCGCTGACATAGTCGATGGGTTTATTGCGTTTGCGTTTGGAAAGAGAGAAAAAGGGTCTCTCCATCATCGTCCGCTCCTCTTTCGGGGAATAGTCGATGATGTCCTGAACAAACAGGTCACCCATGGGATAAGGATCTGGCCGCTTATTACTTGCCATCAGCGCGTCTTACTCTTGCTGGCCTCATATTCGTCCATGAGGATTTCAATGAATTCGCCTAAACGATAACGCTCGGCTTTCGCCATAGCGCGGAAGCGTTCGAGCACGTGCTCGGGTCCTTTCACGTTCATCTGGCTATCGGTGGACGCCTCCCGGCTCGGGAACGCCGCGACCTTATCGATCGCTTTTCGGGTCGCGACCGTTGACGGCTTCGGGGTACTGGGTATTGACGCGGGCGCGTCAAAGTCGGAAAGGTCGTCGAAGTTCAAAGGCTTACGAGCATCGGACATTAGGCCACCTGTTGAGCTTTCTCGCGATTGGCACGCAACTTCGCGATGATTTCGGCTGTAAATGCTTCGACGTTGCGCTGGGCGGCGTCGAGGTTGTTGACGTCTTTAGAACTCATGGTGCGAATGGAGCCCCCGACGGCGAACATTGCAGAATAGGCATCGCGCTCGAAGATTTCCGTTTTGAACGTGTCTATCTTGGGATTGTCGCGGAACTGCTGGGAAATAAATCGCGCTGTACGGGACTTGGCGACCACTTTTGACTGGGTGAAGAGTACCGCATACGGAATGTCTCTTCGGTTCGCCTTCATATCCCGGTGAATTTCCTTGATAACATCAAGAGCTGCCAGCGCGTCTTGCTGCTGTTCCTTCGCCGGCACGACCACAAGGTCCGATTGGGACATGGCGTAGCTCATGAGGCGCGACGCGGTGCCTTCGAGGTCAATAATGACAAAGGTGGATTGTTCGACCGCCGCTTCGATTTCATCGAGGATGGTTTTCTCAGATTCGTTCGTCACCACGGTCAGGTTCTCGGGAACACCCGTGAGCGTCGCCCAGGTTGTGATCGGGTGACGGGGGTCGGCGTCGATAATCGTTACCCGTTTTGTGTTTGCCAGCTCGCAGGCGAGCAGAAGCGCACTGGTCGTTTTCCCGGATCCGCCCTTACTGTTGGCAAATGAAATAACAGCCATATTGGCCTCCTTTTATGCGGACTGTGGTCCGATTCTGCACTCGGTACCAGACGGTACCCTCAGGTAGCTCCAGATACTATACTCTAGGGTATAGTACGGTACGGTATCATAGCCCAAGGTACCCATCGGTACTTCGGAGTACCCAAAGATACTTAACGATAGGTTACTATACCCGGGGCTACCTGTTGGTAGCTGAAGATATCTCAAAATACCAAAATCTACCCTCCGGTACCAACAGATACGGTACCTGTAGGTACCTCGAAATACCCTGCGGTACCACTAGATACCGTAAGATACCCGAAAATATCGAAAGGTACTATACCCTCAGATATCTGACGATATCTTAAGGTACGGACAGATACCGTTCGATACCACACGGTACCTTGAGATAGCGTCGAGTATTCTAAGATACCTACAGGTATCGCTCGATTCTCACAGAACGTCACGGAGATCGTCTATTTGCATCCAAATTGCGCACAATGATCTGTTTTCTAACGATAATAGCTATCGTCTTTCAAGCACCTTCCGGCGATATTCCCTTAAGTGCACCACCTGGGATTACAGACCTTGGCTCGGCGCCATCCCAGGAGAGGCGTTCACCACGTGCCCGCGATAATGGAAATACAAATTTTGATAGTCAACCCATAATTGCTATTGACGCGCGTAATACGATTATCATAGCGTGACGCTGCAACGCCAATTTGCACACATTTAACCCTCCCTCTCCAGGAGATCATTATGGTAACGCGACTCCAGACGCGTTCGGCCAAGCGCGCCCCCTTGGCTCTGAGCGTCGCCCTTTCCCCTGTAATGGCAGTGATATCGACGCCTGCGTTCGCGCAGATCGAGAAACTGACGACCGTGCTCGACAACGTTAAGTCAGCGCTGCTCGGCGTCGGGGTGGTCGTCTTCACCATCATGATCGCCTGGGCCGGCTATAAAATGGGGTTCCAGCACGCCAAGTGGTCGGAGGTCTCCAACATCGTCATCGGCGCCGTCCTGGTCGGCGGCGCCGCCGCCATCGCTGGCTGGCTGATCAACTGATGGAACCCTACCGCGACCCGATATTCAAAGGCTGCACGCGACCGCCGATGTTCTTCGGCGTGCCGCTGATAGCCTTCCTGGCCACCACGGGTGCGTTCCTCGTGGTGGCGATGTGGCTGCTCTACCTCGTGAGTGGGTATGCCAGTCTGGTCCTCGCGGTTATCTATGTGCCGCTCGTCATTGCCATGCGCGAAATCACCCGACGGGACGATCAGCGTCTGCGCCAGATGTTCATGCGCCTGCGCATGCGGCACCGGCACGGGAAGGGGAGGGCACTTTGGGGCGCTATCTCCTTCGCTCCCTATCGATTGAAGCGGAGGTAGCCATGCGATCTGCCGAAGCTCTACGTGAAACGGCAAGCGCCCAGGTCGCGGCGGCCGATCACATACCCCTTGGCAGCCATGTCGCGCCGGATGTCATCCGATTAAAAGCCAATGGCGATTACGTCGCGACCTGGCGCCTTGACGGCATCGCGTTTGAAACCGCAGACCCTCTTGAGATACATTTGCGGAAGGAAGGTCTCGTTGGCTTCCTACGGGGCCTTGCGGGCGGGCAATACGCTGTATGGACGCATAAGTTGCGCCGGCAGGTACACGAGCGGCTGGATGCCCATTTCGATAATCCGTTTTGCCAGTCCTTCAGCGATCGGTATAATCAGGCGTTTGACACCCATCGCCAGATGGCGACGGAACTGTACCTGACGCTCATCTACCGACCCACGCCAAGCGGGCCGGCAAAATGGTTCAATCTGGGTACGAAGCCAACGCCAGAAGCGCGAAAAGCGGCGGAGGTTGAAGCGCTCGCCATTTTGGAAGACACGGGGCGGCAAGTTGAGGCCAGCCTTGCGCGCTACGCCCCCGTTCGCCTCGGCACCTATAGCGCCAATGCCGTCGTCTATTCGCAGATGCTGGCTTTTTTCGGCTATCTGACCAATGGCGTTTGGGAGGAGGTGCCGCTGCGCCAGGCGGATCTCGCCAACTACCTCCCCACATCACGATTGCATTTCGGCGAGCGCAACGGCCTGCTTGAGATCTGGCATCCGAAAGGCCGGAAGTTCGCCGGGCTTCTGGATATTCAGGACTATCCGCGCCACTCCGAACCCGGCATGAGCAATGCCGTCCTCTATGGGCAGTATGAATATATCGAGACCCAGAGCTTCAGCCTGATGAACCGTCGCGACGGCTTGGCGGCGCTAGACCGTCAGAAGGGCCAACTGATCGCATCCAACGACGTCGCCGAGCGCGAGATCGGTGAGATGGACCAGGCGATGGACGATCTGCAATCGGGTTTGATTGAACTGGGTGAGTATCACTATAGCCTGGCCATCTTCGGGGAGACGCCGGCGGCGGTGTCCAAGAATATGGGCGAGGCGAGGGCGCTCCTGCAGGACGGTGCCGGGCTTAAGATGGCCGTTATTGACGCCATTCCCGAATGCGCCTGGTTCGCCCAGATTCCCGGCAACTGGTCGATGCGGCCACGCGAGGCAAAGCTGACGAGCCGCAACTTCGCCGCCTTGAGTCCGTTTCATAATTTTGCCCGCGGCAAGGCCAAGGGCAACCCCTGGGGGCAGGCGCTTGCGCTGTTTCGGACACCGAGCGGCCAGCCCTACTATTTCAACTTCCATGCATCGCCCGAGAGCCGGGACGTCACTGACGAAAAATATCCCGGCAACACCTTCATCTGCGGCGCGACCGGTGTCGGCAAGACGGCGCTGGAAATGTCGCTGATTGCTTTCGCGACCAAGTATCCAGGGCTGCGCTGCATCCTGTTCGATAAAGACCGGGGCGCCGAGATCGCGATACGGGCCATGGGGGGACGGTATTTCCGCCTCGAACGCGGGCAGCCGACCGGATTCAACCCTTTTCAGCTACCTCTCACTGACGACAATATCCAGTTCTGCGAGCGGCTCGTCAGGCTGTTGCTCACCCGAAAAGGGGAGGGCGGTCGGTTTTCGGCGAAAGAAGACAATGACATTGCGCGCGCGGTGCGCACCGTGATGTCCGCGCAGGTCACCCACAATATCCGAAGTCTCAGCGCGGTCGCGCAGAACCTGCCCAAGACCGGAGAGGACAGCTTGCACGCTCGGCTGACCAAATGGCTCAGGGGACATCCGCTGGGATGGGTCTTCGATAATGCCGAGGACCGGCCGGATCTCACACACGCGCGAATTACGGGGTTCGACTACACGGAGTTCCTTGATGACGCCGAGGTGCGCACCCCGATCATGGCCTACCTCCTGCACCGGACCGAGGCGCTGATCGACGGTCAGCCCTTCATTTACCTGATGGAGGAGTTCTGGAAACCCTTGCAGGACGAGCACTTTGCTGACTTTGCGCTGAACAAACAGAAGACGATCCGTAAGCAGGGCGGACTCGGGGTATTTGTGACCCAATCCCCCTCTGATGTGCTCGAACACCGCATTGGCAAAACCATGGTCGAACAGACCGTGACGCAAGTTTTCCTACCCAATCCTAAGGCCGACCACGGCGATTATGTAAACGGATTCAAGGTCACTGAGGCCGAGTTCAGTCTCATCCGCAATCTCGGCGAAACGAGCCGTCTGTTTTTAGTGAAGCAGGGCCATACCTCCGCCTTGGCCAGGTTTGATCTCGCTGGCCTCGACGACATCCTCAATGTCGTCTCGGGGACGACGGAGAATGTCGAGTTGCTTGACCAGATCAGGGCCGAGGTCGGGGACGATCCGGCCGACTGGATGCCCGTGTTTCAAAGCCGCATCAGCGAGCGCCGGCAGCGCGCAAAGGGGGCCAAGCATGTCTAGATACATAGTCACGCTGACGTTTGCCGCCGCTACGGACAACAGCTTGTTCAGGCGCATGTGCAAGGATTGCGCGCCGCCTCTGGATTTTAAATCGACCGACGAGAGGGGCGGGTGATGGGTATAGCGTCCGACATCGAAACTTCTATGGATATGATGCTGGCCGCCTTCGTTTCGGAGAAAAGCGCCGCCGTCTGTTCGATGTTGGTGCCGGTCGCCCTGGCCGGTATCACCATCTACGTAATACTCATGGGCTATGGCGTGGCGCGCGGTGAGGTTCGCCAGACCCTGATGACGCCTGTGTGGAAGTTGGTGAAGCTGGCGTTCGTGGTCACCGTGGCGCTCAGCGCCGGCCAGTTCCAGGGCAAGATTATCAATGCGTTCGATGGAATCCAGGACGGCATGGTGAGTGCCTTCAGTCAGGCAGGGTCGGTCGGCGCCGTCATCGACGAGTTCATGGAACCCTATAATGAACTGAGCCGGGCGATCGGTCAGGAAGCGTCCAATGAGGTGATGCCGAACCTGACACTCTATCTCACCCTGGCCGTAGTGATCATCGCGCAGGTGGTGATGTTCGCGGTCGGCATCGGATTGCTTGTCCTGGCCAAGGTGGCCCTGACCCTGATCTTTGCTGTCGGTCCGGCCTTTATTTTGTGCGCAGCATTTCCTGCAACACAGAGGTTCGCGGAGAGCTGGATCGGGCAGGTTGTCAATTACATCCTGCTGAACATTTTAGTGGCTGCTGCCTTCACGATGCTCAGCTTTTTTGCGCAGCAATTCGCTGAAAAAGCGCTCCAGGCCTACGGGGATGACAGCCAGATCATCAAGGACTGCGTCGCGCTGATGATCGTCTCGGCGGCCCTGGCCATTGTCATGCTGAATCTCAATACCATCGCCTCAGCCCTTGGCGGCGGGGCCAGTCTCGCCGGGGCCGGTGCGGCCGCAGGTGCTGCAGGTCAGGCGGCTATGGGGATCGGTGCGGCTATCGTCGGCGGTGTCCTTGGCCTTGGCGGCAAGGCCTACCGGGCCGCGACCAAAAAACGGACCGGGGGCAGCGTCGCGCGCAACGACGGAGGCTCGAGCACCGATCAAAGCCCATCAGGCCCGTCCCCTACCTCGCCACCCCTCTACCAGCAGCCGATCGTCGAAAACCTTCGTCGATCCTCAACCTGAAGGCACGCGTCATGCCCCTGCCCACGCTTTTCAACATGGCCAAGACCCGGCCCAGCCGCAAGGCGATAGCCCTGACCGCCATAGCCCTCACCCTTAGCGCCGGTACGGCGCAGGCGCTGATGCCCGTGATCGACACCGCCAATCTGGCTCAGGCGGTGCAACAGGTCAGGGCCTGGACGCAGCAATATCAGCAGATGACCCAGCAGCTTTCGCAGCTCCAGCAAACCTATGCGAAAACCAAGGCGCAGCTCGATGCCTTAACGGGTGCGCGTGGCTTGGGCGATATCCTCAACAACCCTCTGGTTCGACAGGTGGCGCCGGATGACGTGGTCTCGGCCTATAATACGCTCGATACCCTTGGTGCGGCGGGACTGACCGCTGCCGCCCGGAACCTGCGCTCCGAGGCCGAAGTCTATGACTGCGCGGATCAGGCAGGCGAAGCGAAGGCTCGATGTGAGGCCGGATTAGCCATCACCTACCAGGACATCGCCTACCAGCAGCAAACCCTCGACAGATTGCAGTCTCGCGGAGATCAGATCGAATCTCTGCGCGCCCAGATCAATCAGACTCAGGATCCAAAGGCGATCGCCGAATTGCACGCGCGTATCGCTGTCGAGCAGGCGCACGTGCAGAACGACGCCAACCGGATCAATACGGTCAACGCCTTGTCGCAGAGCCAGCAGGCCGCGCAGCAACAGCGCCTGCGCGAACGCACAATGAAGCGCTACGACAAGGACGCGCCATCGGCCACCGACAGTTTCGTATTTCAGATGCCGGGCGCGTAGCCTGAGCGGGGAGGGGAGCCATGCCTTCCGGGGCACGTACCGTAAAACCGTCCGAGGAAAAGGACTTCTATCAGAAATCGGCCGACTGGGAGGCCGATCGCCAGAGCCAGCTACAGCGGTCAGAACGCCGCGCGTGGCGGATCGCTATCGTTGCCACCGGCGTGGCGACGATCACGGTCATCGCGCTGGCGACGCTCGCACCGATGCGGCGCACGGTGCCCTATGTGTTCGAGGTCGACCGCGCTACGGGCAATGTCGCCTTCGTTCAGGCCGTCGATGACCGGACGACGAAGGGCTATCAGGAAATCCTCGATAAGCACTGGGCGCAACGCTATGTCACGGCACGGGAGTCCTACGTCTATAAGCTCCTGCAAACCGACTACGACACGACGCTGATGCTCAGCGATGATCGTGTGGCGCGCGACTATGCGCACCTGTTCGAGGGCGAAAATGCGCGGGACCAGCGGTTCGGCACCCATACCGAAGAGACGGTCGAGGTGCTCAGCATCGCTCTGGCGAGCGATACTATCAGTCCCAAGGCGGTCGTTCGCTTTGCAAAGACCACGCGACACCTCGACAGCGGCCTGATCGATCCGACCCAAAACTATATCGCCACCATCGCTTACGAATATCGTCCCACGATGAGCGGCAAGGAGAAGGATCTGATCAACAATCCGCTCGGTTATCGCGTGACCAGCTATCGCGTCGATCCTGAGTCCCCCTCGGTGCGCCCGATGCCACCGCAAGCCGAATTCTAAGGAGGTCCGAATGAAGCCAGGTCCATTCATAACGGCGGCGACAGTGGCCAGCCTTCTTAGCGTCGCCTATGCGGATGAACCCGTGCCATCCGGCCGTGACGTGCGCGTCGTCTATATGGATTATCACGCCGAGGCGGTCGCAAAGATCGACGTCAAGCGGGGGTTTGTCTCGCGTGTCGTTCTCGAAGACGGCGAGACAATCGTGTCGGCCGCGACCGGCTTGACGGCCGATTGCCAGAGTCCGGACAGTCAGTGGTGCGTGCGGGCCGACGAAGGCACCGGGACGATCTGGATTAAGCCCAAGGCGGGCGCGACGCGCAACAATCTGGAACTGCGAACCGATCGCCGGGACTACAGTCTGGAGTTCCAGGTGGTAACGGCAAAACCGGTGCGCAACCGCAAAGGCAAGGTCATCCGGTGGACAAGTCCTGAGCCCATGTATCGGGTAATTTACCGCTACCCGGCGGTCTCATTGGCGCCTGGAAAACGCGAACTCGATCTGTCGACCGCTTCGGCCCGCCTGTTGGGACCCAAGCCGCAGCGCCCGGTGCCGAGAAACTGGGCCTATTCGATGCAGATGGCCCCTAGATCCGAAGGCATCGCGCCATCGCTGACCTTCGATGATGGCCGGTTCACCTACTTCCGTTTCGCCAATAACCGTGATGTCCCCACGCTCTATCGGATCACACCGGCCGGCGAGGAGGAGAGACTGAACTTCCACATGGACGGCGAACTGGTGGTCGTCCAGCGTACCGCCGAGCGCTTCATCCTGCGCCTCGGTGACATGACCGTCGGTGTCTGGAACGACGCCTTCGATCCCGATGGCGTGCCGCCGAATGACGGCACAACGCTTGACGGGATGCGCCGTGAAGAGAAAGGGGGCGGGCAGTGACCGGGTCCCCAGATCTCGATATTCCACCCGAGGCCAAGCCGCGCCCGGACGACATCGTCTCGGTCAATGCGCGTACGGCGCCGACGCCCAATATCCTGGGCAAGGTGGTGTTCCTGACAGCGGTTGCCGCCGTGCTCGTGCTCGGCATGGCCTTTGTGCTCAACCAGTCTGTAAAAGGGCAGAAGGAGGAGACGGCAGCGGCGTCGTCCGACAAGACGCGTGCGCCCGCGAGCGCCGGTCGCCGGACATTCGCCAGCGAGGGCCCGCCCTTGCCAGGGCAGACCGGGCAGATAGCGCCCGGGAGTGTCACGAGGTGCATGGACGGTCAGCCGCCGATCAATGTCCGGGGATCAGATGGCGCGCCGCTCGTCACCGCCAACGGCCCCGTACAGGTTTGTCGTGACGGTAACGTGCTGATGACCGACGCATCCGGCGCGGACGCACCGGCGTCGACCGCGAGTTATACATCGACCCCGACCTACGAACCCGGCCCGACAACACCAGAGCGGCCGGCCCCCGTCCAAAAGCGGGTCGACCCATACGGCGGCGACGTCCTTCTGTCGGCAAAGAAACCTGCACCGACGAACGACCCGGTTCAGGAGAACCCGGGTCTGTTCACTCAAGTCTCCGAGGTCCGCCATCCAGAGGACGCGGCCGCCCGGCCTCTGGATGACACGCAGACGCTTTCAAGCCGCCTTGACGTCCCGCGCTCGACAAAGGTCAAGGCCGCGCGCCTGGGGGATCGGAATATGATCCTGCCCAAGGGGCGGACGATCGAATGCGGTCTGTCGGTGCGTCTTGTGAGTGATCTGGCTGGCCAGGCGTCGTGTGTCCTGACGCAGAACGTCTATTCCGACAACGGCCGTGTGGTGTTGCTGGAGCGCGGTTCGGAAGCCGTCGGTGAGTATCGGGCGACTCTGGAGCACGGTCAGCGTCGGCTATTTGTAATCTGGACGCGGATCAAGACGCCGACGGGCGTGATCATCGACCTCAACTCGCCGGCGGCGGACGGGCTGGGTGCCGCGGGCTTACCCGGTCATGTCGATCATCACTGGTGGCAACGGGTGGGCTCCGCCTTCCTTCTCTCCACCGTACAGGATGCCATCGTCTATGCGGCGAGCCGCAACCCGGGCGGCGATACGATCGTCTTCCAGAACACGCAGTCGGCGGGCCGTCAGATGGCCGATCGCGTACTGGAGCAGTCGATCAATATCCGCCCGACGCTCTATAAGACCCAGGGCGATCGGGGTTTGATCTACGTGGCGCGGGATCTGGATTTCGGGGACGTCTATGCGCTCCGGCCTCGCTGACGCGGCCACCGGCGGCCTTGGGCCTGACGCCATGGTGCGCGAATTGATGCGGCCATTGACGCCCCATCTGTCGGGTGAAGGGGTTACTGAACTGGTCGTCAACCGTCCCGGTGCGGTGTTCCTGGAGCGCGCCGGCGAATGGGCGCAGGTCGAGGCTCCGGAGCTGACCTTTGATCGGCTTTCGGCGCTGGCGACGGCGATTGCCAACTACTCCGATCAGGACGTCGGGCCGCGCCATCCGATACTCTCGGCCATGCTGCCGGACGGCGAACGGGTCCAGATCGTCGTGCCGCCCGCCGTCGAGCCGGGGCACGTGTCGCTTTCCATTCGGATCCCGTCGAGCCAGATACGCACGCTCGCCCAATATGACGCGGAAGGCGCGTTCGGCCACTTTACCTGGGTCAATCAGCCGAACACCCCAGACGAACTCGGTCTCGACGCTGACCTTGCCGCCTTGCTGCAGGCGCGCCAGCTCGCCGCTTTCCTCGAACGGGCCGTCCGACGGCGTAAGAATATTGCCATTGTCGGCGAGACGGGGTCGGGGAAGACCACCTTGATGAAAACCCTGTGCCAGGCCATCCCAAGCGAGGAACGCCTGATCACCATTGAGGACGTGCGCGAATTGGACCTGCCGGCGCACCCTAACCGCGTACATCTGCTCTACTCGAAGGGCGGGCAGGGCTTGGCGGAGATAACGCCTTCCGACCTCATTGCCTCGAACCTTCGCATGAAGCCGGATCGGGTGCTGCTTGCGGAACTTCGGGGCGCCGAGGCGTTCGATTTTCTCAAACTGCTGAGCACCGGCCATGCCGGGTCAGTGACCTCGTTTCACGCGGAATCCTGCGCGCTGGCGGCGGAGCGTTATGTGTTTATGTGCCGGGAACATGCTGACGCGGCGGCTTACGACATTCCGGCATTGAAGCGCCTCGTCGGCCTAACGCTCGACGTCATCGTGCACATGACGGCCCGGTCCCTTCACGTCGATGAGGGCGATGGAAACGCTGCACCGCGCCGACACGTCCGCGAAGTCTGGTTCGATCCTGACAAGAGCGCCACGCGGGCGGCCGTTCCATGACACGCAGCACTGCCCTGACCCTGGCTATTGCCGTCTATGTTTTGGCGGGCATACCCGCCACGCTATGGCTTGCGGGTGCCGCTTTCTTTGCCTTTCACAAGACCTGGCCGGAAAACATCACCCTATCGACCTGGCCCGATTATTGGCGGGCTTACGGCGAAGCGACGCCACAACGCAAGCCGCTTCAGGTCTCAATCCTCGCGGCGATCGGTGCCGTTTACGTCGTGCCGGGTTTTGTTTTGGCCGAAGTGCTGAGTGGACCTAAACGGGCGCTGCATGGCTCGGCGCGCTTTGCGGCAACGGCGGAAATCCGTAAGGCCGGCCTGTTTGCCGAGGACGGGATCATCGTCGGCAAGTCCGGGCGCCAGTTTCTCGTCTTCGGCGGCGAGCGCTTTGTCCTTGTCGCGGCGCCGACGCGGAGCGGGAAAGGGGTGGCCGTCGTTATTCCAAACCTTCTGAACTATGCGGGCTCGGTCGTCGTCCTCGATATCAAGCTGGAGAATTTCAACCTGACCTCGGCCTATCGCGCCGCGCATGGCCAGACCGTCTTTCTGTTCAACCCGTTTGCGGAGGATTTCAGGACGCATCGGTGGAATCCGCTCGATGCGATCCGCCGCGATCCGAACTATCGCGTTGGGGACATTCTGACCATTGGCCAAACCCTCTATCCTTCCGGCGGCGACAAGGACGCCTTCTGGAACGACCAGGCGCGCAACCTCTTCCTTGGGCTGGTTCTCATGCTACTGGAGACGCCCGACAGTCGCGTTACCCTCGGCGAGGTGCTTCGTCAGTCGTCGGGCAAGGGCAAGCCGCTTCGTATCCATCTGGAAGACCTGGTCGACGACCGCAACAAGACCGATCACCCCTTCAGCAACGAATGCCAGGATGCGCTGTCGCGTTTCTGCTCGACCAGCGAAAACACCCTGACCTCGATTCTCGCAACCTTCAATGCGCCGCTCACCATGTTCGCCAACCCGCTGGTCGAGGCGGCCACCTCGGCCTGCGATTTCGACCTGTCGGCGGTAAGAGCGCGCAAGATCTCGATCTATATCGGCATCCAGCCGGACAAGCTCGCCGACGCAGCACTGCTCATCAACCTGCTATTCTCCCAACTGATCAACCTCAATGTCCGCACCCAGCCGAAGGACGATCCGAGGCTCACGCACAACTGCCTGGTCGTTCTCGACGAGTTCGCCGCGCTCGGCCGCATCAATGTACTGGCCAAGGCCAATGCCTTTATCTCCGGTTACGGCCTCAGACTACTGACCGTCGTGCAGAGCATCGCGCAACTGGAGTCGGTCTATGGCGACAAAGATGCGCGGACCCTGATGACCAACCACGGCCTGCAAATTCTCTTTGCGCCCCGCGAGCAGCGCGACGCCAACACCTATAGCGAGATGCTGGGCTTCACCACGGAGAAGGTGAAAAGCCAGAGCATCAGCCGTAACCGCGGCGGTGGATCAGGCCGTAGCCACGGATCGAAGAGCGAGACGACGTCCGAACAGCGCCGTGCCCTGATGCTGGCGCAGGAGTTGAAAGCGCTACCGGCGGATCAGGCCATCGTTGTGCTTGAAGCGACCCGTCCCATCCGGACGCAGAAGGCCTATTTCTACAGCGACGCGGCGTTCGTTGACCGCCTCAAAACCGTCAGTCCGATGCTCGCCGGCATCAAAGGCAGGCTACCGAGCCAAGCCGACTTCGACGTCGCCGCACGCACCGATCTGAAGGTCGAGATTGAGCCCCTTGATGTCGATCTGTTTGTGGCGAAGACCGAACGCCGGACGCGGCCGTTGGAACCAGGCGAGGCGATTGAGGTGAAACAGCTTGCCATCGACACCGCCAAGATCCCGCCGGTCGATAATCAGCAAAAACCGTCGCCGGAGGCGATTCAGAACATAATCACCGCCTTTCTTGGCCAAACTCAAGGCCCCGTTCCTGCGAACCCGTCCGCCAACCGTTCATCGAAGGGTCAGACGGTGGCCCGTCGCGCCGGGAAGGGAAGGGGCAAACACCTAAGCCTGGATATACCCCCTATTGAGGAGACACATTGATGCCGATCGTCCACCCCCGATTCTTCCTTTTTTGGATCGCCCTGGCCGGCCTTTCGGCCTGTAGCGCCCCACCGAAGCCCTTGGTGCTCGACGGCAGGCACCGAATGCCGGTGAATACGGCCGAGGCGCGTGCGGTTTACGAAGCCGGTCAGATCACCCCCGCTCCGACAGCGGAGACGGGTCAGTGAACTCGATTGACGAGGGTAAGCGGGCAGATCCTGGTCAAATCGGGGCCACCGATCAGGTAACCGCGCGCGACCTATTGGAGACGCCCGCGAGCAAAGACACGCAAGCACCCGCGTATCTGAGCGAGGTCGCGCCACCTGAACCGGGCGAGGAAACGCGTGAAGACAGACGGTCCATGCCGTTGCAGTCCCATCGTGTGGCCGACGCCGTGCCACAGTCGGTCAGAAACCGGTTTCTGGAAGCGGGAAAGGCCTTTCACTATCGTGATCGAGATCAGGCCGTGGCCTTCGAGGACAAGGGGACGCGCCTGACGACGGCACAGGATGATGTCCACGTGATCCGCGCCATGATCGACGTGGCCGAGGCGAGGGGTTGGTCGTCGGTCCGGGTGCGAGGCTCCGTTAGCTTCAAACGGGAGGCGTGGCTACAGGCGCAGGCGCGGGGTATGGTGGTTGAGGGATATAAGCCGCGCCATGTCGATCAGGCGAGACGGGAAGATCAGGCCAGGGACCGGGCGGTCTCAGCGAAGTCGCGCAGCAGCGACATCCGTAGTGATCCCGTACAGCCGCTTTCGGGTCGCCAGCAAACGGCTGTTGAGGTGCTGAAGGCGGTCCTGCGCGAGCGTGGCGATAGCGAAATTGCCGTCGAAATGGCGGGCGAGCTGATGCGCCAGCGCTTCCTCACCCATCGTGTCTATATCGGTCGGGTCAAGGACATCGGGACGGCACCCTACCAGGACAATCCCGGCAACGCCGACAGTCCCTATGTCACGCTGCAAACTCAAAAAGGCGAAACCAAGGTCTGGGGCATCGATTTGCCTCGGGCGTTAGAGGAGGGGCGGGTGCAGCTCAACGACGAAATTGCGCTCGCGTTCCAGGGGCGAAAACCGGTCACATTGAAACGGCGGGAGACCGACAAAAACGGGCAGACGCAAGTGGTTGAAAAGCAGGTAGAGCGCAATGCCTGGGACGCTAAGAAGCTGGACGCGCTAAGAGACGAAGTCCGGTTACGCCTGACCCGCGCCGCCGCTGAACCGAGTATACCGGTTTATGACCGCAAGGCGCCGCAAATCGTGGAGACCGCTCAGCGGATCCGCCGTCCAAATCGCAATATAGAACGCACGCGATGACAGCTTGGCGGCCAGGCCGGTTGAGACGGAAAATCCGGTACGTGCGGCTTGAGGTTGAAGCAAGTTCCAGCGACTGGTCTTCACCTCACCATATCCGCAAAAATTTGCCGATCATAAACAGGAAAATGAGCCCAAGTCCGAAACCGATCAGCGCCAGATAAAGCCGAATGAATAAGATTGGTAGCATGATGAAGAAGCGAAGGATCGCGGCGACTAATAGTAAAGTGACGCCGAAAACCCAAAGCCCAACGCGTACTATCGGATCGATCCAACAATAGTAAAACCAATGGATTTCAGATGCCGTTGTCTCGATGAATGAGACCAATCGGCCAATGGGATTTTGTCGAAAAAGTTTCGGAGATTGTGACATGGCCATGCTTTCTCTAAGCGGCGGATGCCGCATTCAGATTAGGAGAGAAGAAAAGCTATGGCAGCGCAGGAATATGGCGCGTGCATATGATACCTCTATGCCTCGAACAGGCAAGCATTTTTTCAAGGGTACCTGTGGGTACCTGTTGGTACGGTACCTTCTGGTATCTAATGGGCTGCAATTGTCCAAACCAGGTATTCGCTGATCCCAATCATAGCGCAAAGCGGGTGTCTATGATCGTCAACGATTTTGCTTGCACACCTTACGCCCTGCTCGGCGGCCTGATCTTTGAAAAGATTGATCTTTTCGAAGCTCAGGAGGTAAAAAGTGCTTTTGGATCGGGTTTCTCTGGATGACCATGTTGTCACGGAAATTGGTAAGGATAAACCGCAAAAACTATATCTAACAGGCCACGTCGCAAGGCGACGATGCGAGGAGGACGAGACCTGTTTGTGGGACACTGAACTACCCGGCTTCGGATTGCGCCGTTACATAACGGGACGAAAGAGTTGGTTCCTCAGGTACGTTGAGCGTGGCGTGGCCCGCAATTGGACAATTGGCGATGTGAGGCATGTCTCCGCCGAAGACGCGAGGGAAAGGGCGCGCAAGCGGCTCAAAGAGGTCGCCTTGCGAGGTCTACCGAGCCGTCCGAAGCGATCGAAGATCGCCGCCAAGGTCGCGACCTTTTCTGAACTGGTCGAACAGTATTTCGAAGATCGGCCGTTTGCCTGGAAGCCGTCTACCGAAAAGACAAACGTCCATAGCATCCGCAAGGTGCTCGTCCCGGCCTTCGGAACGATGCAGGTCGCTGCCATCCGCAAACATGACGTCATGCGCTGGCGGGACGAGATGTCGGATCGCCCAGGGGCCTTTAATCGGGATGTCGCTCTCCTTCGGTGTCATGCAATATGCGGAACGTCTTGGCCTGCGCAAGCTGGGCTCCAACCCGGCGCGTGGCGTGCCACGGTACGCAAGGGAGCCGCTGCAACGTTTCCTGAATGCGGCTGAATTGAAACGGTTGCACCGCCGGCTGACTGAATGCGACGATACCTACATGGTCGCTGCGATCCGGCTGCTGATCCATACCGGCGCCCGATCGAGCGAAATTGCCACCCTGACCTGGGGCGAAATCTCGGATAGTCGGCTTGAGCTGAAGGACAGCAAGACCGGACCCAAGTCCATTCTGCTGAGTCGGCAAGCGAAGGCGATCCTGGATGGGTTGCCGCGTGGCGCCGACGACGAACTTGTTTTCACCGGCACGAAAGGCCAGACGGCAAACCTGAGCTATTTCTGGTCTAAGTTCCGCAATAAAGCTGGTCTTCCGGATGTGCGGTTGCACGACCTTCGCCATAGTTATGCATCTATCGCCATTCAGAACGGCATCAGCCTCGATGCCATTGGCCGTTTACTTGGGCACGCCCTGACAGAGACGACCGAGCGCTATGCGCATCTATCAGATGATTGCATTGCCAATGCCGCCGAAAAGCTGGGCGGTTCCATCGTGAAGCTGATGGGGTGGCAAAATGTCAGCTCTTGACCTCGACTCCGATTGGCTTTTGGACATCTTTGACAAGCCACGCGCAAATGACCTGCAAAAAGTTACCGATGGTGAACGCTCAGTAGCATATGAACATCAGGCCCGCCCGCCGCTGCGAAGGCCGGTGCCTCGTCGCAAGGCCGCTGCAACGGCTGGGCGAAACTCCATACCAGAGCGCCAGACTGTCTGGTTCGAGGAGCAGCCCGGTTTCGGCGTGCGCGAATACGCCACCGGACGTGAGATGTTCATTGTCCAGTATCCGGCAATAACCGGCAATCGCACGATCACGATTGGCAATGCCAAAGTCATTGACATGCAAACCGCGCTCGATGTCGCTCGGCGCTGCATTTATCATTCAGACCCCGACCGGAACCTGGCCGACGAACGCAAGCGGACGCGGACGCTGCCGATGTTCCAGGATTATCTCGAGGACTACTGGAAGGTGATGTGGTGTCAGTGGAAGCCGAGCAGCCAGCACACGGAGGACAAATATCGCCGACTATACCTCGCCGACGCTTTTATTGACAAAGGTATCGACGAGGTCACCCATGAGGACGTCGCGAAATGGATGGTGCTGTGTAACCGCCGTGGTGGGCCGGGTGCGGTTAATCGGGCTTTTGAACGCTTAAAGGCCGTGATGCGAAAGGCCGAGGAGTGGGGACTTCGGCCCGAGGGTAGTAATCCTTGCCGCCTGATCAAGGCCAACCCGCGCCGCAAGATGGAGCGGTTTCTGAATGAGCATGAGTTTGCCAGACTGGGTGAGGTCATTTCGGCGAGCCGAGAACACCGTCCGGCGCACTGCGCGGCGTTATTGCTCATTATGCTGACCGGTTGCCGAAAAGACGAAATCGTTGGACTGACATGGGGAGAGGTTCGAGGCTCGCGCATCTATCTCGATGATAGCAAGACCGGCGCCTGCATTGTGCATTTGTGCTCCCAGGCACAAGACCTTTTGGCGGGATTCAAGCGTGGAAAGCCGGCAGATTTGGTCTTTAAGGGGCAATATGGCACAGGCATAGATATCGATGCCTATTGGTGTCGCATGAAGCGCGAGGCAAAGCTGGGCGTGATCCGGCTTCATGATCTTCGGCATAGCTATGCAAGCCAGGCGGCCCGAATGTCGTTTCCGTTGCCTACAATCCAGCGGTTGCTGGGCCATGCTAGAATAGACAGCACTGCCCGATACACGCATTTCGACGACAGCCACCTTGTCGATGTCGCACAACAAATCAGCGACCTGATTGATGGAGTCACAATTTGACTAAATGGAAATAGTTGGCCGGGGGGAAGTCAAAAACCGCAGTATGGAAGCTACCGCAAAATTAAAATTTGACTCCCTAACTGACTGGCCATATATATCGCGGTATGAGCGCTACTGCAAAAATATCATGTTTGCGAGAATTGGCCGAGGTGTCTGCAGGACACCCCATGCGCGGCGCTATTGACGATCTCCCGGCGGGAGAGGTTGCGCTCATTCAGATGCGCGACATAAGTGCTGAGTCCGGCGTCGATTGGCCGGGGGCAATCAAAGTGGTTCCTCCCGGCAAGCGCCTACCTGATTTCCTTCAATTGGGCGATGTCGTGTTTACGACGCGCGGTGTTCGCAATGTCGCTGCCGTAGTTGACGACGTACCCGGACCGGGCATTTGCGCGCCCAATCTGTTCGTAATCCGCCTTGCCAAGGGCGCCCCATGTCTGCCGGGATATTTAGCCTGGTACATGAACCAGCGACCCGCGCAGTCCTACTTGCAGCGCTCCGCGACGGGAAGCAGCATTTTGAATATCCGACGCGAGGTCGTCGAGATGCTTGCGGTTCCAATTCCGAGGCTTCAGGAGCAAGAGGCTATCATTGAATTGAGTAACGCGGCCCGAGTCGAGCGACGACTGCTGCATAATTTAATCAAGAATCGTGATCAACAATTAGAGGCTCTGGCTCTTGGCTTGGCCGGAAGTGCGGAGGCTGGACTATGAACGACAAGATTAAACAGGATCAGGTCAACAAGGCTGTGTGGGCAGCTTGCGATACCTTTAGAGGTACAGTGTCGCCGGACATCTACAAAGACTATGTCCTGACGATGCTCTTCCTGAAGTACATCTCCGATGTTTGGCAGGATCACTGGGACAGCTATAAAAAGCAGTATGGAGATACTCCTGATCTCATCGCTGAATTGATGAGCAATGAGCGCTTTGTACTTCCCGATTCCGCCAACTTCTATTCGCTTTATGATCACCGGCACGAGGCCGGCAACGGCGAGCGTATCGACAAGGCGCTCCATGCCATAGAAGACGCCAACGTCGGCAAACTTCGCGATGTTTTCCAGGATATCAGCTTCAATTCCAACAAGTTGGGCGAGGAAAGCCAAAAGAACGACCTCCTCCGGCACCTATTAGAGGACTTTTTCAAGCCCGAACTCAATATGCGTCCGTCGCGTATCGGTACTCTCGATATCATTGGTAACGCCTATGAGTATCTGATCAAGAATTTTGCCGCCGATGCCGGTCGCAAAGCCGGTGAGTTTTACACGCCCCCGGAAGTCTCGGAACTCATGGCTGAAATCATGGATATGGCCGAAGGTGAAGAGGCCTGCGACCCCACCTGTGGCTCCGGCTCTCTCCTTATGAAATGTGCGCGCCAGGTGCAGGCCAAGTACAATGGCTCGCGCAAATATGCGCTCTATGGGCAAGAATCCATCGGCAGCACCTGGGCGCTTGCCAAGATGAATATGTTTCTGCACGGCGAAGACAATCACCGCATTGAATGGGGTGACACCATTCGTAACCCCAAGCTAATGGATGGTGACGGACGGCTTAAGCATTTCGATGTTGCGGTCGCCAATCCGCCCTTCAGCCTCGATAAGTGGGGCGTGGATACGGCAGAGGCCGACAAATTCGGCCGGTTTAGGCGCGGGCTACCGCCGAAGACCAAGGGTGATTACGCGTTCATCCTGCACATGGTCGAAACGATGAAGCCAAAAACCGGCCGCATGGCGGTCGTGGCACCGCATGGTGTTTTGTTCCGCGGTTCAAGCGAGGGGCGTATCCGCCAGAAGCTGATCGAGGAAAACTTGCTCGATGCCGTCATCGGCCTACCGGAAAAGCTGTTTTACGGAACCGGCATTCCCGCTTGTATCATGATCCTGCGTAAGACGAAGAAGGACAAGAATGTCTTGTTCATCGACGCCAGCCGTGAATTCAAGTCGGGGAAGAACCAAAACCAACTCGACGAAAACCACATTGCCAAGATTGTTGGAACCTACCGCTCGCGTCAATCCGTCGAGAAATATGCTTACCTCGCCACGCCTGAAGAACTGGCGGCGAACGACTATAACCTCAACATCCCCCGCTACGTGGAGACGTTCGAAGAGGAAGCCGAGATCGACCTAATGGCGGTTCGTGCAGAGCGGCTGAAACTGAAAGCTGAACTGGCCGCGCTGGAAGACAAGATGGACGGTTATCTCAAAGAATTGGGTTACTAAATGGCCGGCGAGATCATTCTTTACCAGACCGAAGACGGTCAAACTCAAATTTCGCTTCAGGCGCGGGACGGCACTGTGTGGCTCTCTCAGGCCGACATGGCTGAACTTTTCCAGTCGACGAAACAGAGCGTCAGTCTGCACGTCAGGAACATATTTGAAGAAGGCGAACTCGATCCGAGGGCAACTGTCAAAGAAAACTTGACAGTTCAAACCGAGGGCAAACGGCAGGTTTCCCGCGCAATCCAACTCTATAGCCTTCCCATTATCCTGGCTGTCGGCTTCCGCGTGCGCAGTCCGCGCGGTACGCAGTTTCGCCGCTGGGCATCGGCCGCATTGTCTGAATATCTGGTCAAGGGCTTCGTCATGAACGACGACCAGCTCAAGAACCCAGACGCCGACTATTTCGAAGAGCTTCTCGCGCGAATTCGCGACATCCGCTCATCGGAAAAGCTTTTCTACAAAAAGGTGCTCGATATCTACGCGACCAGCGTGGATTACGATCCCCGGGATGAGGCAAGCCAGCAATTTTTCCAGACGGTGCAGAATAAGATGCACCATGCCGCGCACGGTCAAACGGCGGCGGAAACAAAGATGACGCGCGCCGACGCGGCGAAGCCCATGATGGGCCTCACAAGCTGGACGGGCGAAAAGCGCGGACAAATGCCGACTAAGGCAGATGCACAGGTCGCCAAAAACTATCTGGCGCCGGATGAGATGGGGATGCTCAACCGTATAACGGTGGCGTTTCTTGAGTTCGCCGAAAGCATGGCGAAAAACCGCAAGCCTATGCACATGGCGGACTGGATTTCGAAACTGGATGACTTCCTCAAGCTTGGCGACCATCCTCTCCTGTCTGGCGCCGGCAGGGTGACCGCCAAGGCTGCCGCAATCAAGGTCGAGGCTGAATATGAAGCTTGGCACATTCGCGCGATCAACGAACCCAGGCCAGTCGAGCAGCATTTCATTGAGGCGGTTAGTAAGGCCAAGGCCCTGGAAGCTTCGAAGCCACGGACTGCAAATGGGAAAGGCGCAGGGTCATGATTCCTGAGGGATGGAAACTACAGCAATTGCAGCACGTGGTACAAAAAGACCGTAAGATTTGCTACGGCATCGTTCAGCCGGGAGCGTTTGAAGAAGGTGGAATCCCTCTCATTCGCGGCAAAGATTATTCGTTTGGCTGGGCGCCAATCGAAGAATTTTTTCGAGTTTCAATAGAGATTGACCGCCCATATCGCCGCTCGAAAGTACGCCCAAAAGATTTGCTGCTTACTATCGTGGGAGCTGGAACCGGTAAGGTAGCAGCAGTCCCTGAATGGTTGGATGGCGCAAACATTACACAGACAACAGCCCGGATCGCCGTTGATCCAAGCAAAAATGATCCTGGCTACGTTCGGGCGTTGCTCGAAAGTCGATTCGGGCAAACGGCTGTTTATCGCGCTATCAAGGGCGGAGCTCAGCCTGGCTTGAATATCGCTGACATTGAAATTTTCGAATTTCCATACCCCCCACTCCCTGAGCAGCGCAGAATCGCCGAAATCCTATCCACTTGGGACCGGGCGATTGAGACAGTTGCAGCGTTGATCACCAATGCCCGCGGGCAGAAAAAAGCGTTGATGCAGTCGCTCCTGATCGGCAAGAAGCGCCTGCCTGGGTATTCGGGGGAGTGGCATAACGTTGCAATGAGTAATGTTGCCGTGGAGGTATCGGAAAGAGGCTTGGACCACGCTGATGTTCCGGTGCTGTCATGCTCTAAATATGACGGCATGGTTGAATCGCTGAGTTACTTTAATAAGAAGGTCTACAGTGATGATACTTCTAACTACAAAGTCATGCGGCGTGGCACTTTTGGCTTTCCCTCAAACCACGTTGAGGAAGGTTCTATCGGCTACCAGGACATTTGTGATGTCGGGATCGTCAGCCCCATCTATTGTGTGTTTCGGGCGACTGATAGAATTGAAGATAGGTTTCTCTACAAACTGCTGAAGACCGACCACTATCGCCAAATCTTTGCCGCTGCTACCAATGCGTCGGTCGATAGGCGCGGAAGCCTGCGGTGGAAGGAATTTGCCAAGATCAAAGTGCCGGTGCCGCCGCTCGACGAACAACGAGCGATCAGCAATCTAATCGACACTGCGGAACTGAAAGAGAAGGGGTTCAGCGCTCAGCTGACCGCTCTCCGCCAAGAAAAACAGGCACTGATGCAGCAGCTATTGACCGGCATGCGCCGCGTGAAGGTCGCGACGAAGGAGGCTGCCCGTGCTTAGCAAATTGGCGAAGCTCATGCTGACAGGAACATCCCTCGCGCCGGTGGCTCTGGTTTACGCCTGGGTGGTGTACACGGATGGCAAGTCGTTGGTGGCGCTGGCGTTGGTTGCCTTAGCCATTGTGCTCATTGTTATCATGGTTTCACTGCTGCGTTACTGTCGCAAACATTTGGAGCGCTCCAAATTCAAAGTGACATCAATTGAAGCGGCAGACCGGGAATATATCACCTTCATTTTGCTCTATCTTTCGCCGTTGTTCACGGCGCAATTTGGCGATCTCAACTGGCATATTCTTATTCCGACAATGATCATTTTTATACTCGTGATCAGTACTGGCTATGGCTACCATTTTAATCCGCTGCTGGGGTTGCTTGGGTGGCATTTCTACAAAGTGAACACCGATGAAGGTGTAGCCTACGTGCTTATAACCAAGATGGAATTACGCTCCGCTCGACAATGCCTGACTGTCGGGCAATTGACCGAATACATCGTCATTGATCTTTCAGATAACGGGAGGTCGGCATGACCCTTCTGGCCTATTGCAAAACTAACAACGGGAACGCGGTCAAACGTATCCCCATGACCAACCCGGTTCAGAATGGACTTGAAGCGCTCTTCCTTAATCAGGAAAACGCCTTCCGTGCCGGACGCCCAAACGAAGTGGCCTTTGACGGGGATTGGAACCCCGACGAAGATGAGCTTCTGACCCTCGTCGTTTCGCAGGAAGTTGCCAACATCATTGCCGTTGCGACTGGGAACGCATTGGCATTGCCGGTTATTGATACCGCACACTTTGAAGCGGAAAACATCAGGGCGTTGTTCACCGTGGCTGGTAACGATGGAGCGCAGCGACTGCTCGTACAGCGTTTTACTGGGATGCAGTTGCTCAATCGCAAGCGCGCTTTGCTGCTGCATGAAAACAATTTCCGTGAATTGACCGAGCCTGCCTTTACGTTGGGCGCCAGTTTGTGCTGCGTCGTTGAGAACGGTCTAATCAAATTCGACAGCTATCATAATCTGCGTGCCATTTTTGAACTAACCGAGTTTTATCAAGAGGCCACCGACGCAGACATCGATGCGATTGCAGCTCATGCTTCTATCAACATCGCCCACTTGGCTGCGTTCAAGGAAGAGGCGACGCAAACGCTGCGAAAGCTGATACACAAAGTCATGTATTCCGGTGTTCTGGATCAGCACACGTCGCAGGAAATTCAAACTAGGGCCGCCGCGACCGGGCTTGCTTTGGTTCTCGACAACGGCATTCTTCAAGTGCCTGAAGACAAGGCTCTGGCGCGTCAGTTTTTCCGGTTTCTGGATGATAGCCTCTATGAGGCACCGCTGAGTGGTCAGCGCTACGTCACCAATTCCAAGCGCGCAATTTAGGTGGGGAGCATGCTAACCCCCAATACTGCTGAACTCTACAGCGCGCATATACCTGCCTTGGCCACATTAGTTTCCCTGGGTTGGTCTTATATGTCGGCCGCCGATTGCCTCACTGCGCGCGGGGGCAATACGGGTGTCATTCTTCGCACGGTTCTGGTCGAGGAACTGCGTCGTCGTACCTTTGATTACAAGGGAAAAGCCTATCCGTTGTCGACCAACGCCATCGACCAGATTGTGCGCGACCTGTCAGCCCCGGCCCTCAACGAAGGCCTGCTGAAGGCCAATGAGAAACTTTACAACGCCCTGACGCTGGGCATCACCGTCACCGAATTCGTCGACGGCAAGAGACATAGCGTCACCGTGCCGATTATCGAATGGGGCAAGCGGACCAACAGCTTTATTGTGACCGAGGAGTTTGAGTGTCTCTCTGTCGCCGGCACCCATACGCGCCGGCCAGATATTGTCGGTTTCGTCAATGGCATCCCGCTACTGGTCATCGAAGCTAAGCGCCCCGACAGCGGAAATACCAACAAGCCTATGGTGGAAGAGGGCATCAGCCAAATGCTACGCAACCAGGGCCAAGAGGAGATTCCCAACCTCTTCGCCTATGCGCAACTCCTAATGTCCGTCGGCATGACTGACGGCCGCTACGCCACGACGCGGACGGAGCGAAAGTTCTGGTCGCAATGGCGTGAGGAAATCTTCACTGAGGATCATTTCGTCGCCATCAAGAACGACGCACTATCAATCGATCCGCGCGCGGAAATGCTCAAAAATCACGTGTCTGAGGTACGACACCATTTTCAGCATCTGTGGAGTGATGACCAAGCGGTCACCGCTCAGGACCGGCTGCTGATCAGTCTGTGCACGCCGGAGCGGCTGCTTGACTTCGTGCGCACCTATGTCCTGTTCGATAGAAAGGTCGGCAAGATCGTTGCGCGCCACCCCCAATATTTTGGCATCAAGGCCTTGTTGGCTCGCATCAAGGGTATACGGCCGGACGGCGGTCGTGACGGCGGCGTCATCTGGCATACAACAGGCTCCGGCAAGAGTTTCACGATGGTTCTGCTGTGCAAGGCGCTGCTGATCGACGACGATCTAAAGGCCTGCCGCATAATTGCCGTGACCGATAGGCGTGATCTTGAGAAACAATTAGCGGCCAACTTCGCGACCGGGGGCGCCTTTGGTTATGACAGCAAAGACGCGGCCGGGGCGAAGGCTCAATCGGGCCGGGATCTGGCAAAGCGCATAGGCCGGGGCACCGAGCGGATCATTTTCACCATCATCAACAAGTTTGCCGGCGCCGCAAAGCTGCCCGAGTGCCACAATGCGACCCCCGACATGATTGTCCTGGTTGACGAAGGCCACCGTAGCCAGGGCGGCGAAAATCATGAGCGCATGCGCAGCGCCCTGCCGAATGCCGCCTACGTGGCTTTTACCGGGACACCGCTGCTGAAGGACGACAAGACGGCCAACAAGTTCGGCCGTATCGTGCACGCTTATACCATGCAGGACGCCGTCGCCGATGGGACGGTAACGCCCCTCTTGTATGAAGAGCGTAAGCCGATCCTCAACGTCAACGAAAAGGCCATTGATAACTGGTTCGAGAAAATCACCGACGGCCTGTCGGAAAACCAGAAGAATGATCTCAAGAAAAAATTCGGCACCAAGGGGCCGGTTTATGGTTCCGATAATCGCATCGCACTGATCGCGCTGGATATCGCCACACACTTCAAGACCAATTTCAAAGACATGGACCTGGGCCTGAAGGGCCAATTGGCGACGGATGCAAAACGCTCCGCCATCCGGTACAAAAAGGCCCTAGACGCTACAGGCCTTGTCTCCAGCGCAATAGTCATCTCGCCGCCGGACACACGCGAAGGACATTCCGAAGTTGACGAAGCTGAACTGCCCGAAGTGCTTCAATGGTGGATGGACAACGTAAAAATCGAGCCAGAAGAGTACGAACGCCAGGTCATTGAAGACTTCGGGACGGAGGGCCGGCCGGACATTCTGATCGTCGTGGACAAGCTTCTGACGGGCTTTGATGAACCGCGAAACGCCGTTTTGTATATCGACAAAAAGCTAGAGCAGCACAACCTTATCCAAGCGATCGCACGGGTCAATCGACTGCACGAACAGAAGCCTTATGGACTGCTTATCGATTACCGGGGCATCCTGAAATCGCTGGATACCGCCCTGACAGAATACCAGAACCTGGCTGAAAAAACCCAGGGCGGGTTCGAAATTGACGACATCGAAAATCTGTATACCAATGTCAGCACGGAATATAAGCGCCTGCCGGCCTTGCATGCGGAGCTGTGGAGCCATTTTTCGTCGGTCAAGAACAGGTCCGACATCGAGCAATATCGGCGAGTCCTCGTCCCTCGGGTGGACGACCAGAGCGATGTGGATATCAACCAGAAGGCACGTGAAGACTTCTATGAGGCACTCACTGCTTTTGGCATGTGTCTGCGTATCGCACTTGGTTCGAGGTCCTTTTTCGAGGACGGCTCCGTTTCGGAGCAACAGATCGCGACCTACAAGCGCGACCTCAAATTTTTCACTAGTTTACGTAAGATAGTCAGACAAGACGCCCAGGAAACAGTCGATTTCACGACCTACGAAGATCAGATCCGCAAGCTAGTCGATCGCTACGTGATTGCCGAGGATGTTAAGGGTGTTGGCGGTGTCCTTATCGTCAATGACCTTGGCAAACAGACTCCACCGGAGAGCTGGACGCCTGAGAAGACACGGAATGAAACCGACATAATCCGTTCAAGGGTCCGCAAGACCATCGAACAGGCATTGGCGGACGATCCCTACGCACAGCTCTACTTCTCACAATTGTTGCAGCAGGCCATTGCCGAGGCTTCATCGCAGTTCGACCATCCCTATAAGCAATACATCCTGTTCAAGGACCTCGACGAGAAGCTGAAAACGAGGAAGGTGGAAGGACAGCCTTCAGCCCTTGAAAATCGCGGGCATGCCACTGCCTATTTTGGCGTGATGCGGTTGGAAGTCGGAGACGATGTAGTAATGGGAGATCAGCAAGGTGAGTATGTCACGGCGGCATTGGACATCGAAGGTGCTGTGCGCAATGCCGTGGCTGAAAATTCCCTAAACCCGCAAAATATCGAAACCGCGATACGGAAAACCATTTTGCCTCGCCTGTACGCGCTAACTGGGTTGGACCGTGCAAAGACCATTACGGATAGAGTCGTTGAGATCACGCGGGTTGGCATCGCGCGAGATCACGCCTCATGAAGGTAATGATCCGTTACGGCGACGAAATGGCTCATTGCGATGTCCTGGAGACCTCGTCCGTCACCGCCAAAATCCGCATTCATGTTTATCCGGATGGCGCCATTGAGATCGAAGCGCCGCCGGGCAAGTCGGCGGACGAAATACAGAAGGCAGCCCAGCAGCGGGCACGTTGGGTATTTAGGCATCTTAAATCCGCAGTTGCTTCCCGCGCCCTGTCTCTGCCTCGCGAGTATGTCAGCGGGGAGAGCCATTTCTACCTCGGACGCCGCTACAAGCTGATCATCAGTGCGGCGCCGATAGCGCAGTCCTCGGTCAAATTAACCCGTGGGCGGTTGGAGGTTGCGACCTATTCGAACGACCCTGCTGTGGTGCGAAATCGGCTACGACAGTGGTATCATGATCGGGCCGAGGACTATTTTGCACGGAAACTCGCGCACTGGACTTCGGTCTTACCCTGGGTGAACGCAAAGCCTCCACTGAAATTGATAACGATGGCGACCCAGTGGGGCAGTTGTTCGCCCCAGGGCGAGATTCATCTCAATCCGGCACTTATAAAGGCGCCGCGTCATTGCATTGACTACGTCATTATTCACGAAGCTTGTCACCTGCTGGAGCACAATCACAGCAAGCGTTTCTATGATCTTCTGGACCGGCACATGCCTGGTTGGCAAAGTGCAAAATCTGAATTGGATAGCCTTGCGGAAATGCTACTGGTTGAATGATAAGGACAAGTTTGCTCAGCCAATATTGATGACAGACGATTAGCAGACTGGGTCAGAAAGCCAAACTGAGTTGCTTTGAATTTAGGCTAGATTCCCGATTCCAAATCCATGAATCGAAATCCCGGCGAGGCACAGATAGCAAATCTGCCGCGTAGCAGAAAGTCCACTTAAGATAGTTGTAGTCTGTGCCTTCGATGCCTGCACGTTTTGCAAAGGTGCGAATATGCCGATCAACGGCAATGGATTCTATGCCAACGATGCATGCCATATAGTCTACAGTTTTGGGCCCGACACCATGAAGTTCTTGCAGGCACACGCAAAACTGATCTTCCAATAGCCGAACCCTCAAAGAATTCACATCTGAAATACCGGCGTCATGGACAAAATAAACCATTCGCTCAAACCGAGACGCTTTTAATGGGTGGCTCCAGTTCAGGAAGTCTGCGGTTTCACCCGCTTCGACGATTCCTGTGAGAGCATAAACAGTATCAGCGTTGGGAAAGCGCTCCAGAATTCGGTCGACGCGCGGACGAACAACTTTTGCGTAATTGAGGCCCGCTTGTAAAGTGCAGTCGGCCAGAACCGCCCCTATGTGGTCGCAATGGCCACGAACGCCGTAAGATCCGACCGACATGCCCTCTGAATTGACATAGTCAGCAATCCGTCTCGCACCGGCAAGAATGTCGATCGGATCGCTACCAGCGAAATTTGGGTTCATGTCAGTAATCCTGCTTGCCGCAGGGCTGCTAACCTTTCTACGCAATTTGGGCAAGCGCCGCATGGCAATTCACTCGCGGCCTGGCAAGAAAACGTCTTTCCTATCGGTACTCCCAGGCGCAGCGCTTCCTGCGTCACCTCGAATTTTGACCAATATCTAAACGGCGATACAAATCTTACAGGTCCGATCTCCTCTGAAAGTCCGTCGAGCTTGTTCATAAACTCGGCTGTGCAATCAATTTCCTTGGCGTGATTGCTATTTATGAAGCCTGTATAAACGCTCAATATCCCCAGTGTCTGTGCCCGTGCGGCCGCCGCTGCGTAGAAGAGAAGGGTGCGGTATGGAACATAAAGGTCATCATCAACTACTTTGTCTTCCCATAGATTGGCCTCTGCAATTAATCGGGAGCTCGATCCTCTGAATAGGTCTGAAATGGTGTTGCGTTCAGGCTTTTCGAAGTGAGACGGCAATACTTCACGAACCTTGGCCCACTCCGTCTCGACGCAATGTTGCCCGTAGTCAAAGAAAATGGGCAGGACATAGAATCCATCTTCAGCAAGCTTGTAGCCAACCGTAGTCGAATCTAACCCGCCGGATGCCAATAGTATTGCCGCCTTCATGACCGTCTATTCCGGATTGAAGATAGGCATTGAAATAATGCGTTTAGGCATTCATCTAAATCGGCAGAATACGTGTTGCTGCCGCATATTACCATTGTGTTATTGTTCTCTCTTCTCGGATCGAACGTAACAACTGGTTTGCCTAAAGCTATCGCCATTCCTATCTCGACAAGGGTTCCTGGGTCGCGCTGTAGAGGAATCGCAAAGACCAACGAACAATTATTGAGTAATTTGACGTCGTTGCGATAGAAGGATTGAAGCGTATGAGACGGAGTGTGTTGGTCCGCTTCGCCATTTTCTTGCACAGGGCGGCGCACCACAAAATTGTGGTATTGCAACGATGACAATGCCGCCTCAATTTCCGGCTTTTCTATGTATGAAAAATCTGGCGCAGCGAGGTAGATCTCAAATTGTGACCGCTCATGCCAAGGCAGAATTGTGCCACCAAGCGCGCGAACCTCGTCCGTGGATAGCATTAGTTCACGCTGAACATCTCGTCGTAAATCGTCGGGAAAAGTGGTCTGAGCGTACCGGGTTGCAACTTGCATCCCGCGCCACGCGGCGTCGACCGTGTTCTGACGACTGACAGCAGCAAAGACAGCGGTGTATACATCTCCCACGCCGACGGAGTTCACGGTGTTCCCAAGGACTGCTGGCAATTCCGTCACTGTGCCTGCGACAAGATCGAAAAGCCGACTTCCGCCACGATTCTCCTTCAGGAGGAGATGTTCGGCCCCGAGGCTTTTCGATGCCGCCAACAGTGGAGATAAATCGTCGGATGCGACGGATGCGAATAGCTCCGAGGATGTTGAGATTACGATCCGGGTGACACGACCGGCCAGCGCGTTCATTTTTTCGAGCGAGGCGATGTCATACGCAATGTCGATGGTGACCTTCGAGGTAGGATGGATTGCGTCTAAAACGGCGGTAAGGTCAAACGCGCCCGGAAAGATTACCAGGTCATTATATTGACCGGCCTGCGTTTTTATATCGAAAAGCTGCACTTTTTTGCGTTCGCGCAATATGTCTTCGTAGCCTTGATGACCGATTTCTCGGACATCACCGATCACTATGACATTTGGCGCTCCCTGGAGATCTCCGAGCCTAATGAACTCGTGGCATCCATGGTTTGCGAGATAACCTTCAGCCTCATCGACCAGATACTCGGGGCAAACGGTTGCAACCGCATATTTTATCCCGCAAGCCCACAAGCCACGAGCCGCGTGAACGATGCCGCCAAGCCGCATTTTCACCGGGCTACGGTCTGTCGCTAGAGAAAAGTCGACACAAATCTCGCCCACGATAAGTATAGTGTCTTCGAGCATGGCCTTAGACGGGCACGAAATCGGCGTCTACACGAGGGACCGGTGAAGTTGACGAACTGACCACGACGCCTGTGTATTGGATGCCATCACGTAGACAGCCAGCCAAGTAGTTAAACTTTGTAGGTAATGCACCGACGCTGACGCCGCTTGGATCGACAGCGATAATACGGCCCTTATGAGCCAGCGTTAAGGCTGTTCCTGGCGCCGGCACGCCACGGCTCTTTGAAAAGAAATCGTAGTGTGATACATCTTCCAGGCCAGCATGGAAAGCTTGGCGGCACAAGTCGTCACCGCTGCCGCCACCGGATGAGCCGCTTCCTTGTCCCTGCTTTTCTTTTCCAGAATAGTCGGAAAAGCTTCCAGAACCACTACTCCCCATAACAGCCCTCTTTGGTTTTATTATATTTGATTCGAACCTGAGATTGAACCGTGGCGAAGGAGTTTGCAATAGGCTCATTGACTTGGCCCGCTATATGATCCGCTCCTCCTTTCCTTGGAGGGGTGCCGAGGCCATGACGTAATTCAACTGCGTTCAGGGCCGGAGATGTGGAGGCAGAAGTTCACAGGTTTAAGGCGACGCGGACTGGAATCGGTTGAGCGGACAGTTTGGCCGAACTAGCTAGCAGGCTTTTGTTCAGAGAGAGCCAATGAAGCCAAGAATTAAACTTACCGCCCGAATGATATCCAATTTCTGTCAGCTGCGAGTGGCGCCGGTGCTGCCGCCTCGGGAAGTTGATATATTGCAAGCCTACATGATCCGGCTATTGAAGAGTGGCCGGCTTCCACCCGGGAAGCGCGGCGGCCTAGACCTGAAAATTGTTGCGGTAGAGTCTGGACTCGAAGAACGGGTTTTGCGCCAAGTGCGTGAACATCTTCTGCCACTGTTTGATAGGCTGGTTAGCGCAGTTCGAGCAAATTGCACTGACGACAAAGCGACCGAGGGCGAGCGAAGGGGCCGTCCCCCAATGTCGTTGAAAGAGGGGCCTGTCGCTCCTAAGAAACGGGCGCCTGCTTTGCCGACTACCGAAGGCGCTATTCGTCGAAGCGGCAGGAGGGCCAAACCAGTTATCGAATTTCCACAGCCAAAGTGGACGGAATGGAAAGACCCCGACAGTTTTACCAACGCCATGACGCTCCATATGAAGCGTCATGGCGACAGCGGTCGGCATTTATGTCGGGCCGTTTCGGACGCGGAAGCAACTTTAGATCCGCACACAATCCGGAAATGGTGCAGTGGCGAGGCTATTCCTCTGACAGTGCAAAGCTTCCAAATACTGCATCGCATCGAACGTCGCTATGGGCTTCCAAACTACTACTTCAAGGCTCGTGTACCAAGGCAGAACTTGGCAGCGCGGGGCCACGTCCTTGAGGACATCTCGCCCTCGGAACAACGCAGGTACGCCTGGCATTTGCCGGACGACTTCATTTTCCGACCAATTGAAGAGCAGGAAGAAATTCTAGCGTGGGTCAAACGAAATATCATCATGGGCTCGACGGAGTACCGCCGCTACCAAGCCGCAGCTGCCCGTCATCGATTTGGTTTGCGATTTCGTGGCATTCGGAGTGGCAGAAAGATTCCAGATTCAGCCCCAGAGGATGAAACTCAAAGCGACCGTGATGAGGAAGCCCTGGTCGGCAGTGTGAAGGCGCCGGCCAGACTGGAAGCTGAAATGAGCGAGCTCCTGCAATTCAAGACGTCTACTCTCACTGCGTTTGGACTTCAGCGAAACGGTGTTTGGGGTCGGGAAACCGCCGCGCAGAAAGTCGAGCACCTGGGTTTGATGTTTGGTGCATTGGTTGCCTCTAAGAGCGGTCCCGTGCGTGGTTATGGCGCGACTATGAAATCGCTGACCTTTGCTTTGCTTCTCTTTCCGGCCGTATGGGACTGGTACCTGCAATGGCGTGAAACGAGGCGAGGTTTCTATACCGCCTGGGAAGTTGATATGCTCGTCGTCGGTCTCTCATTGGTTCGCGAAGAAACCGGGTGGTTAAGGCAGAACCCCGAGCTAGGCGACCACCTATGTGTGTTGCCGGGCCTCGTGTCGCAGAAGGATATACTGGCCGCCAGGCGTGATTGGAACGCCGCCTGTGACATGATGTATCGCCATGGGCGCAATCGCATAAAGGAAATTCAACGCGTGGCTCGGGTTCATCGCGACCCGTTCGAGCCAATCTTACCCATTCTGGAGGCTGAAAGTCCGGTGGCCGAGTATCGGAAAATCACCGAAGAAATTTTGCGACTGATGCCCGATGAACAGCGCTATCCTAAGTCGGCAGCTGAGGCGGTCCGAGCCTATCTTATGCTACGGCTTGGCTTGCATCTCGGCCTGCGACAGAAAAACCTGCGAGAATTAATGGTCTGTCCGCGGCATCAAATGCCACGATCAGAGCGGCAGCTTGAGGACATGAAGCGCGGCGAAATTCGCTGGAGTGCTCGCGAAAATGGCTGGGAGGTAATGATCCCAGCCATCGCCTTCAAAAACGCAACGTCATCGTTTTTTGGTGCGAAGCCGTTTCGTTTGATGCTCCCCGATCTTGGCGGTCTATATGGTTGGATCGATGCCTACATCGACCGGCACCGGGCAACCTTGATTGGGCCATCGGTCGATCCTGGCACCTTTTTCGTAAAGACGGCGAAGAAGAGCAGCGCGGAAGCCGCATACAATCAAACCACCTTTTACGAGGCCTGGAGACTAACGATCCAGCGCTATGGGATTTACAATCCCTACACGCGACGAGGTGCCATCAAAGGCTTGTTGCCACATGGGCCTCACAACGTGCGGGACGTGCTGGCGACTCACATCCTGAAGCAGACCGGTTCATACGAACAGGCGAGCTACGCTATTCAGGACACGCCAGATATGGTCGCCCAACACTATGGCCGTTTCCTCCCCCAGGACAAATCTGCGCTCGCAGCCCAGATTTTGAACCGGGTGTGGGAGGCGGCATGACAGATGTTTGTCGGACGAGCGCTCTACCCATGTACAGTCCAGGAGCGCACTAATGGTCGCGGCGATTTCATGACTTGCTGCGCGCGACCATTCCCGATAACTCGCAATCTTTCCTAACCGGCCAGCTAAGTGACGGGAAAAACCGTTCCCCGTCACTTAGCTGAGTGGGCTGGATTAACTGCCTGACGAATGATTGGCGTGACATTCAGTGTAGATCCAGGGCGATGCTCCGAAAGGGGCAATTTTCAAATTGAACGTCTAGCCGTTTCAGGCCCAAAAAGTTGAAATCCATTCTACCCCTTCCAAGTGGCTATTCTGTCACGTGGGCGGAACAGATCGGGAATAACTTGACACGTCACCCCGGTTTGCGCCATCAACGGGGAAGATCAGGTGCCTGGCGGCTGGCGCAAAGCGTTGTATTTCCAGCCTTAAACAATGACCGAGCGTAACAGGTAATGTACGCGAACAGGTCTGTTTTTATTACACACCTTACGCCCTGTCGCCGATGCTCTAGTTTTTACTGCACTTCGTCTACGTCAATTGCCTCCCGGCTGAATGGCCCAGGAGAGCAACGGAGGCGGACTACTCCTGACAGTCGGTCTCCCCTCGCGTCAAAATTCTCGATAGGCCTGGTGGGTCAATTTTTTCAATCACTTTACTGAAAATCCGACCTTTTCAACAATATCCGCGCAATTCAGCCGTTGCCCCCGCTGAGCGCGTTCTTTGGAAAACCGGCGGCCAGATGATCAATCAGTTTGCGCACGGCCGGTGGCAGCCCACGCCGGGTTGTAAAGAGCAGGTGAACAATGCCTTGGCGGCCGCGCCATGTCGGCAGGACGCGGACCAGACTGCCATCTTGCAACGCTTCGTGGCAGACATGATCTGGCAAGAAGGCGACGCCCATGCCTGCTATCGCCGCGGACCGCAGTGCCCCGAAATCTGCGCAGCCCATTCGCGCGGAATGTCGGATGAGTTTTGTTCGACCGTCGTCCGTTTCAAGCGGCCAGTCGGTTTCGTCCTGATCATCACTGGATACGAGGAGGGGATAGGCCGTTAGCTGCTCGATCTCGGTAATCCGGCCTGCCAAGTGTGGGGCGGCTACAAGAATACGCGTTGATTGGCCGAGTGTCCGCATAGTGAGCGAAGCATCGCTGTCGAGTGACAACCTGACCCGTAACGCCAGATCGATGCGCTCCGCAATCAGATCAACCGCCCGATCCGTGGCGATGAGCTGAAGGCGAACCTTGGGGTAGCGATCCAGGAAGCCGGCCACGTGCGAGGAGATGGTTTCGACCAGTCCGGTCGGGCAACTGAAACGGATGAGTCCATGCGGCTCAGTCTGGGCCTCCGCGACAAGCGCCTCAGCCTGTTCCGCCTCATTCTGCATGGCGCGACAGCGCTGATAGAAAACCTGACCCACATCCGTCACGCGAAACCTGCGGCTGGAGCGCTCGATCAGACGCACGCCCAGCCTTTCTTCCAGCGCAGCGATCCGCCGGCTGAGTTTCGACTTCGGCTCGCGCAAGGCTCGCCCGGCAGCGGCAAAGCCGCCGTGAGTGACTACTTCGGCGAAATAAGCCAGATCATTCAGATCGCTGCGCAATATCGTTCTCTATATGGAACGATAAGTAGCATATTTGCAGACTACAGCCAGTATCGTTCTGAAATTATCTTCTTCCTGTCAGTGGCGATCAGGCCGGCAAACATGGAGACAAGACAATGGCACATGCATTCGAAAACAAGGTTGTGGTCGTAACCGGCGGCACCAGCGGGATCGGCCTGGCGACAGCAAAGGCATTCGTGGAGGCCGGCGCATTCGTCTTTATCACCGGCCGTCGCCAGGAAGCGCTCGATGCTGCGGTCAAGTCGATCGGTGGCCGGATTACCGGCGTACGCGGCGACATGGCCAAGCTCGCGGATATCAACCGCCTGTACGATGCCGTCCAACAGCAGCACAGCCATATCGACGTGGTTTTCGCCAACGCCGGCGGTGGAGAGTTTTCGGCTCTGGGCGCGATTACTGAAGAGCACTATCAGAAAACGTTCGACACCAATGTTAAGGGCGTCATGTTCACGGTCCAGAAGGCTCTGCCGCTTCTGCGGGATGGAGGCGCAATCGTGCTTACCTCGTCGACCACCAGCATTTCCGGAACGCCGGCCTTCAGTGTCTATTCCGCGACAAAGGCCGCTATTCGCAGCTTCGCCCGCAACTGGATACTGGACCTGAAGGACCGCCAAATCCGGGTCAATGCAATTAGCCCGGGCGTGACGGATACCGCTGGCCTTAACGACCTGTTCGGCGGCGGTGACCAGGCAGAAGGCACAAAGGCCTATCTGGCTGGGTTGATCCCCGCCGGCAGGGTTGGTCGTCCTGAAGAGATTGCCAAGGCGGTTCTATTCCTGGCATCCGACGACGCCAGCTTCGTCAACGGTGTCGAATTGTTCGTTGATGGCGGACAGGCGCAAATCTAGGCATGAGGCGTCCGGTTCGCCGGGCGCCTTTGTCGTCTTCCGACAAGTGGCCTGCTGACCTCCGGCCGTGCCGTTCGGGACGTGTGTACCTTGCGCAGTCACAAAGTGAGTTCTCCACTCCGCGACTGCCGAAGAGAATTTTGCGGTTTTAAGCTTATAATGCGGCCCTGCATTAGCAGGTTCGGCGGTATCCGCGTTCCAAGCGAACGCAACTTAAAAATAAGAATTATCATCGGGTGATAGCCGGATGATAACTTTCTGATTTTGCACAGACGCTCGTACGTTGTCTCAATGCGCACGAAATCTGCCATTTTCTATTTATTAAATACTATCGCGAATCTTGGCCCCGCCGCTTGGAAGCCAGTTGCGATGACGATGAGTGTTGAGGCGGTCGGCGTAGGGCTGGGTGTGTTTTCACCTTTTCTGCTCAAGCTCCTGATCGATGGCTTTGACAATGGCGAGAGGGATATTGCCCTATGGTTGGTCGTAGGGTTTGTATGCACATGGGTAGGCGCCGCGCTCGCGTCCAATCTGCGCAGCGTCTATTCATCAAAGGTCACGGACCTACTTTGCCAGACTCTGATTCAACGCGCGCTTCGCGCACAACTTTATGAACTGAGCCGCCCGGGAGGCGGCGATAGCGCGCAAGTTATCGCTGATATCGAACGCTTGCCGACGAGCCTGCAGACGGTGATGGACGGTGTGCTATGGCGGGTCGTGCCGCTTCTGCTTCAAGTCGGATTCAGCCTAATCCTCGTTTCACATGTGATTACATCATCATATGCTTTTGTTCTGGCCAGCACGCTGATCGGATATTTTGCGGTAACCCGGATAACGGCCACATGGCATGTCGCGGCGGTAGGAGCGATGTGTCATGCCCAAGCCTCAGCCTCAGGATTGATCGCAGACCTATTACGCAATTCGCGCCGCATCGCTTTCAATGGAATGGTCGAACCCGAGACGACGGCTGCGCTAAATCGACTATCTGCCAGACGTCGGGCGACTGAGCGAATGAATTGGTCTCTGGTCCGACTGTATGGGATGCAGTTCGTGGTACTCGGCGCAGGACTCCTGACCTTGCTCAGTTGGGGCGCAGGCGATGTCCTGGCTCATCGCATAACGGCAGGCGATTTCATAATGTTGCATACCTATGCCCTACGGCTGGTCATGCCGTTGAGCGGCTTAGGTTACACGCTGAATCAGGCTGGCGTAGCGCTGACCAACATAGGGCGTGTCAAGGAATTGGGACGGACAGGTGACATCCAGCCTGTGGCACCAGCCCCGCCGACTGGGCCAGCCCGGATCACACTGCGAAACCTGTCGGCTGGATATGCCGACGGCCGTCCTATCCTCAAAAACCTCAATCTCGACATCGAGCCCGGCGCATTCGTCGCGATTGTGGGCGCTAACGGATCGGGAAAATCGACTTTGGCGCAGGTCATTGCCGGGATCATTGAGCCGCAGTCAGGCCGTGTTGAAATCGACGGGCAAGTGTTGGCCGATATTCCTTATCCCTGGCGCCATCAATACGCGATGTACGTTCCGCAGCGGTCTGAACTTCTCAACCGATCCTTAGCTGAGAATGGGCTTTACCCACCCAGCCAGCAAACACTTGATTATCTCAGCGATCTGCTAAAAGCATGGCGGTTCATGGACAAGACCGGACCGCTGGATCTCTCCGTCGAAGTTGGCGAGCAAGGTACGACGCTTTCGGGCGGACAGGTACAGAAGCTCGAATTGGCGCGACTGACCGGTATCCCCGCGCCGGTGCTTATTCTTGATGAGGCTACATCCGCGCTTGATGCTCAAAGTGAGGAAAAAGTCCTTTTGTTATTGAAATCAGAGACTTTTGAGCACTCGACAAAATTTTTCATTACGCACAAACCAGAGGTCGCGAAATCAGCGGACCAAATAATCTTCATTGAAGAAGGCACAATTTCAGCTATTGGTACCCATTTTGACCTTTGCAAGAGACATCCATCATACCGTCGGCATTGGCAGCAGTGATCTCATAGCCATGTCACATCTTGAGCGCTCTCATTTCCCGGCATTTTCCGTCGACGCGATTCAGTGTTTTTCATCTTCACTGGGCCATCTAAAAACATGGCCGGAGCACCAATTGTAGAAAACAGCTCGCCGACTTGTACTCCCAATGCTGATGATACGACATATAACAAGATGGCCGTCGGATTGCGTCTGCCGTTTTCTAGACCGCTAATATAAGCTTGATCAACCCAACCGCAAGATTTGGCCAATTCGGATTGGGACATCTTCATCTTAATTCGCAAGCGAGCGACATTCCAACCAACAAGTGCTTGAACGTTCATTAAATATATTCAATCGATTGTGGTTTTATTTTTCAAATACTTGGCGGTTAATGCGCGAATTTCGTCGCCAGACCAAGTTTTCCCTTTCGCGGCAGAGATTACTTCGTTCGGCACTCCTTCTACATCGAATAACTGTGGAACGGTGATGGAAAGCGCTGTTGCGGCCCCTTCCAAAGTTTTGAACGTAGGATTGCCCTCACCGCATTCAAGTTCGCTAACAGTAGGCTGATCGGCGATCTCAGCCGCCGCGGCAAACTTTTCTTGGGATAGCTTTAGCGCAATCCTACCTCTTCTCACATTCCAGCCGAGTATAAGACGAAAATTCATTCGCACATGATGCGAATGAGTAAGCGCAACTCTATGGGTTATAACCTATAATTGGGTGAGGGCCTTATTCAGTTGAATCCATTCTACTCGACGGTCGTTGAGTGGGAGTGTTTAGAACCGCTGGAGGGACCCCATCTGCGGTGACAAGTTCCGGCAACGAAACGCCGAAAACACGCGACAAAGCATACAGAATTTGCAGAGTAGGGTTCCCTTTGCCGTTCTCCAGCTCACTGATGTAGCCTTGCGTCACTTCACCTAATCGAGAGGAGAGTTCGTCTTGCGACAGCCCTCTGGCCAATCGCAATTGCTTCACCCTCCACCCAACGAGAAGAAAAACATTCATCCGTCCTAGGATGACGATACGCTCGCATGCATCTATAGGTTAAAACCTATAATCGTGTTGCGTTGATATGTATTTAAGTACATACTTTGACTTTCGCGCACGAGTTAAAACTTCACTCATCTGGAACGTGTCAACATGACCTGGCTTCGCGACGTCGATCACTGGCTCTGCAATCAGGTCATGCCCTATGAGCGCGTGTATCTGACCGTGGCTTCGCGACTGACGAACAATCGCGAAGTAGCCTATGATATCGTGCAAGACGCCTATGCCGAAGTCTTAGGCGGGGAGGGGTGGCGCGCTGCACGTAATCCCAAAGCCTTTGTGACGCGCATCGTCTATTGTCGGTCCCTCGACTGGGTAAAACGGCAGCGTATCGTGCCGATGCAGGCCTTTCCCGATTATGAGACGCTGGTCTTTGCCGATCTCGGCCCTGACCCGTTCCAGCGGCTGTCGGGTAAAGAGGAATTGGCGGCGGTCATGGCGGCGTTGGCCAAGCTGCCGCGCCGGTGCCGTGAGGTGGTAACCCTGCGTCGCATTCAGGACATGGCTCCGCGCGACATCGCCGCTCATCTCGGCATTACGGTCACGACTGTCGAACGTCACCTGACGCGCGGCCTCGCTATGCTGACCCGCGACCTGCGCGATATGATCCCACCCGCCGACAAAGCTGAGGTTGAATCGCCATCGTCCGTTATACACGCCGAATAGACGCCTCCTGACAATCGCATTATAAATGACTGCGGCGAAACAGCCGCGGCAAGGGAGAAGGTTTAGCGGGTGGCGGGCGAAGGACAACCATCGTGGCAGGAGCTTCAGGACGAGGCGGCCGAGTGGCTGGCGCGTATGGATTCCGGGTCTGTGGACAAAGCGGCATTTGAGGCCTGGCGCGCCGCCGATCCGCGTCGGGCGGTGGCCTTTGCCCAGATCGTCTCGACGACTCAGATGCTTGACCGCACGAAGCCGGCCCTGAAGCCGAAGCTGGATAAGCCGCCGGCACGTGGACTACGAAATCTTCTCTTGGGCGGGGGCGGCGTCCTGGCGGTGGCGGGTGTCGCCGGCGTCTCGCTCTTTGCGGTACAATCCGCGAAAGCTTCGGCGACCACAGCGGTGGGGGGGCGGAAAACCGTTTCATTGCCTGACGACATCATTCTGGACCTGAATACCGATACCCATGTTGAATGGCGCAAAAGCGCGACCGTCGAAATAACGCTGCGACGCGGCGAGATTTCGGTTCGGGTTCCGGCGACCGTCCAGGAATGCCTGCTCATCGCGCCGAACAGCGCGGTGTCAATGGCTTCGGGCGAGGTGAACGCCCGCCTTCGCGGCGAGGTCTTAGATCTTTCTGTCATTAAAGGCCGTTGCACGGTTAGGTCGCGCCGCGCGTCTGGTCTGAGCGCGCGACAAACCGAGGTGAAGGCGGGGGAGGCGGCGCTCGCCAACGACCGACAACAAAGGGTTCGCGCCCTTCCCGATACGGCCATCGATCAGGTGACGGCGTGGAAATCGAACGAACTGGTCTTCCACGGACAGACGCTTGAGGCCGCCGTCAACGAATATAATCGCTATCTCGACCGCAAGATGTCCATCGCCGACCCGTCTCTTTCCGGTCTGAGTCTGGGGGGACGATTTACGACCCGTGATCCCAAAGCGTTTTTGGCGGCGCTAAAGGATGGCTTTGGGGTGGTCGCGCTCGATGACGGCAAGGGCACTGTGGTACTGACCAAATAATTTATACGATGGCTTGATGGTTCGAGTCTCGTCGCACGACTGAAACCCCGGCGTCACGGAAGTGACATGAAAAGGGGTGGCACCATGTCAACACATCTATCAAAGAAAATCCGCATCACGACCTCGGTCGTGGCAATCGCCTTATGTCTGTCGGCCGCGGCCGTGGCCGACAAACGCGTCTATCCTTTCGATATCCCGGCGCAGGACACGGCGCACGCCTTGACCGACTTTGCGCGTCAGGCGGATGTACAGATTCTGTTTCCCTACGATGTAGCGTCTAAATTCAAGACGCCGCGCATCAAGGGCGATCTCACGCGCGATGAGGTATTGGCGCGACTGATCGACGGCACCGGCCTTGAAATCGCCAGCGCCAGCGCGACCACGATCGTCCTAAAGGTGTCGGCTAAAAGTACCGAAACCGCTGAAGCGACGGACGGACAAGCGCTGATCGAGGTCACGGTGACAGGCTCTCACCTGCGGACGGCGAAGCCGACCTCTCCGGTGCGCGCCCTTGTTCGTTCCGACATCGAGCGGTCGGGTTTTTCACAAACCGGGGATCTGGTGCGTAGCCTGCCTGAAAACTTCTCCGGCGGTCAGAATCCGGGCATGATCGGCACGAACGGCTCGCGTTCGGATAATTCCAATGTCAGCAACGCATCGACGATCAATCTGCGGGGCCTGGGGTCGGATGCGACCCTGGTCCTGGTCAACGGCCACCGCATCTCCGCCGATAGCTATTTTCAGGGGGGCGACGTCTCCGGCATCCCCCTGTCCGCCGTCAAGCGGGTAGAGATCGTGACGGATGGCGCTTCGGCGATCTACGGGGCCGACGCGGTGGCAGGTGTCGTCAACTTCATCCTCAACAAGACCTTGAACGGCGGTGAAGCCAGCCTCCGGATCGGCGACACGACGGAGGGTGGTGGCGCCGAACAGACTGCCAGCGTGATGCTGGGCCATGCGGCGGACGGATGGAATGTCCTGGGCAGTTTTGAATATTCGAACCAGGCAGAAATCAAGGCGGGCGACCGTAAGCTTACCGCCGCCTCACCGCCGATCAAATCCATGTTGCGACCGCAGACGCGGCGATCGGCGTTTCTGACGATCGGCAAGTCCTTCGGCGACACCACCCAGGTCGGTGTCGATGTCCTCGTGAGCGATCGCCGGATGGAACAGGTGATGAAAGCCACGCCGACGGCTGAGGTCTATTATTCGACGATGTACACGCCGGCCTATAATGTGGCGGCCTATCTCACCAAGGACTTCGGCGCGTGGCAGGCGCGCTTTATTGCCGCCGGTGCGCAAAGCCGAAACAGTGGGTATACGCGTACGGCGACTATCGCCCCGGCGCAGACGAACTATAAGAACGGTGTGGCCTATGGCGAGTTCGTAGTGGAAGGGCCGGTGTCCCTGGGCCCCTTATCCATCGATTTAGCCGTCGGCGGCGGCTACCGGGAGGACCGCTTTCAGAATTACCTGCCCGGCGACCCCACCTATATCAAGGCGCAGCGCACGGTCAGCTATGGCTTTGCGGAAGCCTTCGTGCCGGTCCTTGCGCCCTCGACCGAGCGCGGAGGGCTCTATGCGCTTGATCTGAGCCTGTCCGTCCGTACGGAAAAGTATGACGACGTTGGCAGCACGACCAATCCGAAGATCGGCGTCCGCTATCAGCCGACCGACGAGGTGGTGCTGCGCGGCACCTGGGGCACCTCGTTCAAGGCGCCGTCCTTCCTGCAAATGTATCAGACGTCCTATCTCTATCTCTACAGATCGGCACCCCTCGGCTATACCGGCGGCGGTACCGCGCTTTTGACGAATGGGGGAAACCCGAACCTCAAACCGGAAACCTCGGAGTCATGGACGGCGGGGGCGGAATATGCGCCCAAGCGTGTGCCCACCTTGCGTTTGACCGCGACCTATTTCAACATCGACTTCACCAACCGCACGGTGCGGCCGATTGCGCGGCTCCCTGGATCTCTGGCCAACCCGATCTATGCGCCGTTCATCGAGTGGAACCCCTCCGCCAGTCGTCAGGCGGCGGTGTTCGCCGCTGCGGACCAGTTCATCAACAATGCCAGCGTCGCCTATGATCCGGCCGCGGTCGTCGTCCTCCTGAAGAATGATTTCCAGAATGCCAGCGCGCAATATATCCGCGGCATCGATTTCAGCTACCGGCAGTCGTTCACGGTTGGCGAGGATAGGCTCAACCTGTTCCTCAATGCGTCGAAACTACAGGTCAAGCAGCAAACGATCGTCACATTGCCGGCGGTCGAGTTCACCGGCACAATCCTCAACCCCGCGAAGGTCAGGGCTCGCGGCGGCGCGACGTGGCAGAGAGGCAATTGGGACGCCACGGCGACGGCCAACTACATTTCGGGCTCGATCGATGACCTGGTCACGCCGAACCGACAGGTCGCCTCGTGGACGACCGTGGATGTCAATCTTACCTACCGCTTCCCAACCGGTCAGTTCGATGGCAGCCGGATCGGCCTGTCGGTGATCAATCTTTTCGACCGCGATCCGCCCTACGCCTATAGCCCGTCGCTCCTTCAGCCGGGCCTGGTGTTCGATAGCGCCAACGCCTCGATCGTTGGTCGGTTTGTCGCCTTGACCTTCACGAAGCGCTGGTGATGGCAAGATCTCTGTCAGCCCTCATATTTGTCGTCGTCGGATTGGGTCTGCCAAGCGTGATATCGGCCGCCCCATCCTGCGCCACACTGGTTCCGCCGCAGACGCGTCTGAATGGGGTCGCTCGAACCGTCGAACCGGAAGATCTGGCGGCGATTCGCGACATCGGGCCGACCGGCGTCTCGCCCATCGACGCCCCTATAATGTCGGTATCGCCGGACGGATCTCGTGTGGCCTTTCATATGTGGCAGGCGCGTCCGGATGAGAACCGCTATTGCGTCGGGCTTTTCACGATCCAGCTGGGCCAGCCAAGGTCGCTGCGTCAGCTCGATCAGGGCGGTGAGCTTATTCGGGGAAAGTCGTCCTATGGCGGCTTCGCCCCCCGTCGGACCGGTTTCGCGGCGGCCGTGGCACCCAAATGGTCGCCGTCCGGCCGACGACTGGCCTATCTGCGTCGGGACAAGGATCAAATCGATATCTGGCTGATCGAGGGTGACGGGCCCGCCCATCGCCTGATCGATGCCGGATATGACATCGACTCTTTCGACTGGGTAGCTGAGGACCGTCTTCGTTTCAGCGGCCGACCCGGTCTGGCTGACGCAGAGGCGGATATCACCAGACGTGGCCGGCAAGGCTATGCCTATGACCAGTCTTTTGCCCCGACGCGGGGATTGAAGCCTTTGGTCCGCGAGCCGTTGCCCGTCGTAGAAATGATCTTCGACCTCACCACTGGCGAACGCCGAATGCCAACGCCGGAGGAATTGCGGCCATCGGATGCCGCGAAAGTCCTGATGAGCGCTCAGGGCCACAGGGCAGAGCGAGTGGCGGTCACTGACAGGCTCGATAGCCGGACGCGGCTGGACCTGCAGATGACGAATGGACGGCGGCTTATCTGTCCTGACGTCGTGTGCGACGGCATTCGGCAGATGTGGTGGACGGCCGACGGGCGACAGCTGATTTTCCTCAAACAAGAGGCTCAGGCCCCCGAAATGGGACTTTACCGCCTGGCGACGGATACCACGTCAGGTATGGCGAACCCCGAACGAATTTTTCACACGACGGACGCCTTGAAAGGGTGTGCCTACACCCCGACGCATCTGGTCTGCGGCTTTGAGACCGCCACGCACCCCCGTACCCTCGTCAGGATTGACCTGTCGACGGGGATCCTCGACCCCGTATTCGATCCCAACCCGGAATTCAGTACCTTCCGCTTTGGGGCGGTCGAGCGCCTGAGGTGGCGCAATAGTCGAGGCATTGAGACCTTTGGCAGTCTGGTCTTGCCTCCCGACTATTCGGGGGGACGGCTACCCTTGGTGGTCGTGGGATATGACGCGCGGGGTTTCCTGCGCGGCGGCACCGGTGATGAATATCCCGTCCATGCGCTGTCCGCCAAAGGGTTTGCCGTGCTCGTCTATGAGCAGCCGCCTGGGGTTGGCCGCTCGAGCGGTGCGCGCACCTCTCTGGAAGCCGAGCAGATCGACCGTCAGGATTGGGCCGACAAGCGCAGCGTCCTGTCGTCGCTGGAAACGGTTATAGACCGGCTCGTCGCCCGTGGCCTGGTGGACGCGCGTCGGGTCGGCTTGACGGGGTTCAGCTATGGGCGATCAACGGCGCAGTTTGCGGCGGTGAACAGCGGCCACTTTACGGTGATGTCGGTCAGTGGATGCTGTGAAGATATTTACAGCGCTGCGACCTGGGGACCCGCCGGTGCGGCCTATATGAAAAGTCTGGGCTATCCGGACGCCGCCGAGGTTGATCAGGCGTTCTGGGGTCCCTATTCCATGATCCTTAACGCGTCGCGCCTGAAGATCCCGACCTTGATCCAGATTTCGGACGATGAACTCCTGAGTAGCCTGCAAAGCTTTCATGCGTTGAAACGGGCTGAGTCACCGGTAGATATGATCGTGTTCCCCGACGAGCGACACGTCAAATGGCAACCCGCGCATCGCCTGGCCATGTATCGCCGGAACATCGCCTGGTTCGATTATTGGCTACTTGATCGACAGGATCTATATGGCTACGACGAAGACTATCAACGCTGGGATGTGCTGAAGCGCACCGTGAAACCGAATTGAGCCTCTCTCCGGGGGTTCATGTCTGCCCCGCCTGACGGCGGGGCTTTTTTTTCACGATGACCCCACCGGTCACGCGAGCCAGGCGCGCACCCAGTTCTCAGCCTCGACCAGTAGGGACAGGGGCACAAAGTCGGAGCTGGTGTTCAGGTGTTCGATTTGCAGAGCGGCGTCCAGTCGCGACCGGTCGAGCAGACCGTTTTCGACGAGAACACCGTCGAGCAATAACGGCCGTATGGCCGCGAGATTGGCTTGCACGACATCGAGGCAGAAGCTGTCAGGACCCGCCTTGCTGGTACGATCCAGAATCTGTTGCGGCAAATAGGGGACAAACGCCGCCCGCGCCAAGGCGCGATTTTGGCCGCCGCGGCACCACATCCAGGATGGCGTCGACAGGCAAAATTCGACGACGGGCTGAGACATCAAGGGATATATGGTCGGATGCCCGCCATAGCGTGAAAAGCCTTCGAGCGTCGCCTGAACGCGGATGAGCATGGAAATATGAAGCGCATGGCCCGGTAAGGCGCCTTTCGGGGTTACGAGCCAGGGATGCGTTAGCTCGGGTTCGATGTTCAGGCGATTGTCCGTCAAAAATCTGTGGCCGCCGTGCCAGACATACGGGGTGGGTTGATGGTGTCGCCTCCAGGCGGCCCTCGTGACCTGAAACTGGGTCGCCCCGGTCAGGTCGGCAACGTCACTGAGTGTGTCCCACACACCGGACGACAGGCCTTCTGTTCGAAACCGGTCGACCACGGGGGTGGCCGAATAGGTAAAGCAAAACACATTGTCGCCGCCCGTGCCTTTGAATTCGACCTCCCCGCCAAACTGACTGAGGAACTGTTGGGCGGATGCCCGTCTCGCCTGGCCGTAGGGGTGGCCCATGGGTCGCGGCAGGTCACGGGATGCCGCCCGGCCAATATCGATTGCGCTGAGCGAATAGAGGTCCTCAGCTAAGGGAACGTTCAAATGCCTGGCGAGTATCCTCGCATAAGCTCGCTCGTCGCCATCAGGGCGCGGTGTCGCCAGGGTGTAGGCCCGCCAGTTCGCGCCGCCGACCTTCAACGCCGCGGCCATGATCGACGAATCCAGTCCGCCTGACACGGCCGCGAGGACTGTAGAAAAGGGGCGCGCCCATGCGGCGGTGCAGTTTAAGATGCGCTGTCTTAGGTACTCGGCCCGGGTCTCGGCCGAAAGGGCCATAGAGCGGTCGACGAAGTCCCAGGGCGACCAGGCTTCACTGACTGTCGTCGACGGCCAGCTCAGCACAAATCCGGGCCTCAACTCCGAAATCCCGGCCAGGGCCGTACGCTCGGCCTTAAGATCGCGGGCGAACAGGTGTCGATGGAGACCTTGCCAGTCTATGGCCAGGGCGGGACCCTCAAGCCGACGCACGATATCCACGTGCGAGGCGGCGATGAGGGTTTCGCCGTCGCGCCGATAGTAGACGGGCAGGGTGCCAATGGGATCTCGTAACAGGTGGAACCCGCCGTCGGCAGACCACCAGATTCCGACATAGGCGCCCCAGATATGACGGGTCAGCCAGCGGGCATCAGGGCGCGGCGCGTCCTTTTCGCGGTCAAGCGGAAGATAAGGGGCTTCCGACGAAAATGCGTGCCCTACCACGAGCCCGGCGTGGTTCGCGAGATCGACCACGGGTGTAGCCGGGGTGGTCATGACGACCAGGTCCGGTCGTTCGAACGCAGGTCGCAGGTTATCCTGCCTCTCGGCCTGGGTCTTCAGATATTGGAGGCGGCGCCGATCCGGCCCCTTAATCACGAGGAACCCAAGTGTCATTCAAACCACCAATATGGGGGTGAAGTGCCTCACCTGATCCAGCCGGTCATTCAGAACCGTCTCACCGGACTGCACCCAGGCATGCGCGGCGAAGGGTCCCATCTTAACGCCAAGGATGAGGTCGGCGGCGAGGCCCTGGCGACGGCATCGGGTCGTGAAGGCCAATGAATTTTCCAGGCATCGGTTGTGGCGGTCGATGAAACGACCGCTCAATTGCGCTGACGCGGCGAATTCGCACAGCACCCTGTGGCCCCCTTTGGGGTTACGCGCCCGCTTAACCTGGTGCAGGCGCAGGATCGCGGCCTCAAGGCCCCGACGCTTCAAGGCATGGGTCGCGCGGACCTGTGAGGCGATAGCGTCAAGAACGCTCGACAGGGTCGGCGTCACGCCGGCCAGGTCAAGATCGGCCCTGGGGGCCGGATAGGTGGTCAGACGGGGCGGTGTTTCCGTTTTGCGGCGGACGGTCAGGCCGAGCAAGCATAGGCGCTCAGCATCGCGTTCTGAAGGTGTAAGGCCGTCGAACACCGCTTGGAAACTTGTGTCCAGATCGGGCGGCAAGGCCAGATACCGGTTGGTGCGCAGATCGAGAATGAGGCTTCGGCCGGCGATTCGGCAGGCCGAAATATGAGGCGGCAGGGTCAGGTGCATGAGCAAAAAGGGGTGCGTTACCGCACCCCTCCACCGGTATTAGTTAGCGGTGAGGCCAGGGATCTGGCGCTGTTCGAATTCGTCGTCGAGTTCGACCTGATTGCCGTTGCCCTTGGTCACTTCGGTGGCAACGCCCAGCACGATCGGCGCGACGGCTGCGGTTTCTTGGGTAAGGTTACGCATGACACTCTCCTGGATTAAACGTCATGACCATTCATGACCAGGTGAGTATTTTCCCGTATTGGTAGTATCCGAAATTTATAGTGCGGCAATCGCACGAAAATTTCGTTGCGATTGTCGCCTATCTTCGGCGGAGGCGTTCGACGAGTTCCGGGATGATGACCAGACGACGCGCTGTGTACTGCTCGAGGGCGATTTTAAGCCCATCGGCATCACCGGCGGTCCACAGCCTATTGAGGTGTAAAAGCTCATCTTCGCGGTCCTGTATGAGATCGCCCTTGAGGCGGCGGGCCAGGTGAAGCCGGTCGTTGGCGTTGACGATCTCTCGCTCGAACTCGACGTTACGCGAGGCTCTGGCAATCAGGAGAAATAATCGCTCGATACTCAGGACCGGGTCGATGTCGCCCGTCGTTTGAACGATAGCCGGCGCGAATGTCTGGGGTGGTCGGGCCTTTATAAGGTCAAGGAGATAGAGGATGGTCGCGCGGTGCCACTCATAAAGGTAGCGCATGGATTGCTCGGTCACGCGCGACACGTGGAAGCCTTCGCCTGAGGCTGTCTCTACCAGACGCTCACCACATAACCAGAACAGGGACTGTCGCACCGGGGTCTGACTAACCCCGAGCCGATCGGCACATACATTCACATCAATCTTATCGCCGGGATAGAATGTACCGTCGCGAAGCAAGGTTTTCAGGCCGTTATGGACGCGCCTGATCGTCGACTCCTTCACCATACCAACCTCTTACGCTCACTGCGGCGTATAACCTTACGTCCGTCTGGAGTTCCGGTGCGTACGAAAGCGCTGCATGTGTTGATCCACAGGTCATTACTGGTGGTCAACCCGGCCAAGCGCATTCGCGACAAAATTGTATTTTCAGTATAAAGCGTAGCGTCGCGCAAGTGCATTATTACGTCGCGATTATACTGTAATCACCATGTGATTTTTCACGAGATGGCGTGTTGGACTACGCCGTCTTCTTGCAAGCAGATGGCGGACAAGAGATGAAGATCAGCGTTCTCATATACTGAGGGATGCCCTGCCTGACGCTGTCCTTGACACACCGTTGTCGCCGGCAATCGCAAACGAGAACGCCGTGCGGCGCCGCACAGCCCAAAAGCAACCAATAATTGCCAATTTTGAAAATATATAGCCATTAAAATATCAATAAGCAATTTGAGGTTGCTAATTTGCGATGAATGTAAGCGAAAATTTTGGTAAGCTGAGCGCGTGGCGCTTGGTAAAACGCGTTGTGTCATGGGACTATCAGCGATAGGCCCATTCTCCATGGCCAGACGCTGCCGATAATGAGGGCCCCTATCCGTATTGAGGGTAATTCGTCCGCCGGTCGACCTATCGGGCGGGCGCGCCGTCAGTCTTGAATTGGCTCTTCGTTGCTCGCCCATTCACGATTGGAGCGAGAAGCGGAATGATGCCTATGGATCAGAAAGGGTGCCGTCGGACGGAAGACGGTGCGACGAAAGCGCCTCACCGGGTCGATGTGCATGTGGGTAGTCGGGTGCGTATCCGGCGCAAATTTTTGGGGTTGAGCCAGCAACAGCTGGCCACGCGTTTAGCTGTGACATTTCAGCAAATTCAAAAATACGAACGGGGATCAAACCGTATTAGCGCGTCTAAGCTGTACGATATTTCAAGCGCACTGAAGGCCCCGGTCACCTATTTCTTCGACGGCTTGAGCGAGGATAAGGAAGCGAAAGGCGAGATGTCGATAGAGCGCAGCGCCCTGCTACTGTTAATGTCGAGCGAGGGGATTGAACTGGCAGAAACCTTTCCTCGCATCAAATCCGCTGCGCAGCGCCAACGCGTGCTGGATCTGGTGCGAGTGCTCCTGGGCGAAGGCTGAACGGGGCGTGTCAAAAGGTCTGTCGCGTTGACATGGGAACGGTGGCGTGATCCAACGCACCGAACAATTCGAGTTGCGGTTCTGGCTTCGGCCTATGCCTCACGATTGGCTTAACGGGCCGTCGGTAAGCTTCGAATACCCCCTGGCGAGGGCGCGCAGACTCTACCTGAAACCGCACGCTCCCGCCGCACCCCGTCAGAGTGCACCGTGTTCGCATTTCGAGAAGGTCGACATACTCGGTCCGAAGTCCAGGTGTTTCCGAGAGACGAGAAATCGTTTCCTGTCTTACCCCGCCACACGCCTGACACTGTATCCGCAGCACGGAGTCGAAAGGCAAATCTCGAATCATGGGGGGCGGCGCCCAATTAAGGTCAATAACCATAATAGCCTCACTTGCGTTTTAAGTTCCTATTTTGTTCTATTTTTTGCAAACGTCAACAGGGTGGCTAAACCTATGCGACGACGATCGAGAACGCGTCCTCGGACCACGACTGTGATAGGGCCGGCATGTCGTCGCCATTAAGCCAGGCCTGCCAGTGAGACGGCGCGATGACAACCGGTTCTCGAGGATGAAATCGGCGCATGGTGTCGCCCGGTTCTCGCGTCAGTATGGCAAACGAAAGGAGCGCGCCGTCGGCGGTGTTCGCATAATCCCAAATGCCGGCGAAGGCCATCGGCGTGTTACCTCTGGCCGCGATCCGCCAGGTTTGCTTGAGCGGTGAGGTCTTGCTCGACTCGTAATAATGATCAGCAGGAACCAGCACCCGACGCTTAAGGTTCCATGCGCGTGAAAAGGTGGGCTTGCGCTCAATGTCATCCAGGCGCGCATTGAAGGTGGTATTCGTCCATTCGCGGACCGTGCCACGGTGACTGGCTGGCACCAGCCACCAGCGCATCTCTTTGATTACAACGTTGCCGTTGCCGCTTCTGGCGAAGACCGGTGCCATGTCCGTAGGTCGGATCAGCTCATAGGAGCGCTTATTGGCAAAGGGGGGCGGAACATCGAGAAACCCCGCATGGACTTCCAGTTCGCGGGGACCGCCATAACGTCCGCACATAGTACGCCTCTACGCTTACTGCATAAAATCCAAGACCCCCGGATTGACTTCGCGAGGAATTGGAACAAATATAGAACGCAAGTGAGGTGTGCATGTCAATTCGTTACCTGATCGAAGATGAAAGCGGGCGGGCGGTTGCGCCGGGCGAGATCACTTGCGCCCCGGCCTATTCGGGCCAGCAGATTGTGCTTTTGAACTATCCGCGCGTGGAACGGTATCTGGTCGCGCGGCTGCGTCCGCGCCAGGACTGGATGGGCGATCACGACCATTTCGACCGCTATGCGCTGGTTCTGACGGCGGATCCCACCGAAAATTCCGGTCCCGATCTCCGCAATGTCGCAATCTTCATGCCGGCCTGCCCGATCGTGCAGCGCCTGCGTCGGGCGTGGAAGATTGCGCAGGAGGAAATTGAAGAGCGGCTCAGTCTCTCAATTTCGCGGAAAGACTTTGAGGCTCTGTGTTTATCGATCGGTCTATTCGATGCCGAGCGTGGAACTCTGGCCGGGCTGGCTTATATGGGGGCACCGATGCGGCGGGCCGAAGATCAGGATGCGTCAACCAGCTTTGACGGCTTTAAGGGTGATCTGGCGATCGTCAGGGTCACGCGACGTGACGGCACCCCGTTTGAGATTGATCCGTTCTTCACCTCGGCCATCGTGGCGTTGCTGGCCGATCCAACGTCGGATAACGCCAACCGGATACGCAACGACATTCTGGGTCATCTAGGCGCCGGCGGTGATGTGGCAGGCGATGTGCCCCGTCACGTGCGTGATATGTTGCAGCTGGTCTATGAGGGAGAGATGACCGTGTTTTTGGCGGCTCAGGAGCTGACGGAACTGGGCTACCGGCTGCGCACGCGAGCTCAGCATAACCGCGTCGCCTGACCTATTTGAGGATATGTTGTTTAGTGCCGCTCGAGGGGGACCGTTGCTATGAGCGGTAAAGGTAATCAGGGGCGCGTAGGATATCCAAGGAAATATAACTGGCGATCTGCATCAGGATGGCGACCTAGGTTTTACGGGCCTGGGTAAGTCCTGGTGGCAGGTCCCAGAAGATTTTTTGACGTTTTAAGTTTTAAGGGCCGACTTAATGCGATTAGCTTTTTTTTGAGCGATTTGCCTAAGTTTTGGAACGATGCGAACAGCCAAAATACGTGTACGGGATATCGACAGGCCTGAGGCCACGCCCTATGTTTCGGCGGGATCGCTCACAGAATCGGCATGGCACGTAAACCTCAAATCACCCAGGACGCGTTGATATCGCTCGGTGCGGCGAAGCTCGCGCAACTTGTTTCGGACGAGTCCGAGCACAACGCCGGGTTTCGGCGTCAGGTATCGGCCGCTCTGGCTGGTCAAAACGGGCCGCAGGCCATAGCCAAGGTTGTTGATCGGCGGCTGAGTGCACTGGAAAAGGCCAGAGGCTATATCGATTGGAACAAGGCCCGTGCATTCTGCAACGATCTGGCTTCTACGGTAGCGACAATCACACGCCAATTGGGGGACGCCGCGCCCGCACTGGCCATAGACCGGCTGTTGCGCTTCATAGCCACGCACGAGGCGGTGTTCCAGCGGGTGGACGATTCATCGGGTTATGTTCAGGACGTTTATTACGGCGCTATTGAAGACCTGGGCGGACTGACGCCGCGTTTGTCACCGGATGAATTAGCGCTATTGCCGGATCGGATCGCGGCGGCCCTGGGGCAAAGTGATCATGGGTATTTTGTTGACGCCGCGCGTGCCGTTGTTGAGCTTTTGCCACCACCTGTTTTGCGACGTTGGGATAGTGACCTAGCAAAGCGTCACGCCGAGCTGGAGGTTCAGGATACGGACACGACAAACCGCTTCACCTATTCGAACGCGTCGCAATATCTGTTGGTCCGTCAAATGATTGCCGATGCGCTGGGTGACTTGGATGGCTTCATTAGGCTCGAAAGCCAAAAGCATCCGAATGTCCAAGACACCCTGGGGATTGCACGACGTCTGTTACAGGCGGATCGGGCCAGGGAGGCGCTGGATTGGGTGCGGCGCGAGCGTGCCGTAAAGTTCGTGTTCATGTCACGTACCGATCTAGCCGACCGTCAGGTGGCGCGGGACGCTTTGGCACCTCAACGTGCAGGCCTGGAAGCGGCTATTTTGGACAAGCTTGGTGAGACAGAGGCTGCCCAAGCCCTACGCTGGTCCGTGTTCGAAGACTCCCTAAATATCGCAATGCTGCGTGACTATGTCGCCCGCTTGCCGGACTTTGAAGACTTCAATGTGCTGGACAGGGCATTCGACTATGTTTTGGCCTTTAAACATATCTATGCGGCTCTGGAGTTTCTGTTGGCGTGGCCGCGGATCGATCTCGCCGCCCGCTTGGTGGTCAAGAATTTCGGGCTGTGGGATGGCAGGCATTACGATCTGCTGCCGGAGGCGGCGGAGGCACTTGATAGCTGCGGACTCGACACCGGAGCTGTCGCGGCCGCGATCCTCTATCGCGCGCTTATTGAAGATATTCTCTCTCGCGGCAATTCCAAGGCCTATCCGCATGCCGCCCGCTATCTCAAAAGCCTAGATGCGCTGGCGCTGCGCTCGGATGCAGAGGCTGCCCAAGTCCGGAATATGGATTTGCACGTCACATACCGCGCCCAGTTGGAGAAAAATCATAGTCGCAAGTACGGATTCTGGGGTCTTTTGCCTAAGACCTGACCGTGAGCTATATAGCTCTGTTCACGGTCCAGAAGGCATTGCCGCTCCTGCGTGATGGGAGTGCGATCGTACTTACGGCATCGACGACCAGCGTGTCGGGTACGCCCGCCTTCAGTGTCTACTCGGCGACTAAGGCGGCTATTCGCAGCTTTGCCCGCAACTGGATACTGGACCTGAAGGTTCGCCAAATCCGCGTCAATGCCATAAGTTCAGGCGTTTCGGATACCGCTGGCCTCAACGACCTGTTTGGTAACCAGGCGGAAGGCACCAAGGCCTACGTGGGGTCTCATTCCCGCTGGCAGGGTTGGTCATCCCGACGAAATCGCCAAGGCGGTTCTCTTCCTGGCATCCGACGACGCCAGCTTCGTCAACGGTAGAACTTTGTCGACGGCGGTCAGGCGCAAATCTAAGTATGGAGGCGCCCGCTTGGTCGGGCGCTTCATCCTTTGCTGTCGCCGACAAGCGTTTGATGCAAATGTTCCAGGTCGATGCCGTAAAAGAGGAAGGACCGGTTTGGCGCACAGGTGCAGCCATGATGACAAATAGCGTTACGATTACGCCATGTTAATTTGCCTAAGCCGACGTATCGGTGTTATTGATTTTCGAAAAGGGGGAGATAATGCTGAACCGTCGGTCATTTATGCCGCTCCTGGCCGCGGGGACTTTCACAAATCTTGTTGCGGTATCAGGTTGTCAGGCCAAGAGCGCCTCATCGATCAGCAGTCAGATCGATGAGGCTATAAGACAGAGTGGCGGTGATAACTTCTCCGGCAACGTACTTGTCTTGCGTAAGGGAGAGGTCCTCTTTCGTAAAAGCTTTGGTCTGGCAGATCGGTCGACGAACGCTCTCAATCAGACGGCGAGCCGTTTTGCGGCGGCGTCCCTGGCGAAACCCTTCACCGCTGTTCTGACGTTCCAATTGATCGAAGAGGGCAAACTAAAACTCTCCGACCGCCTGGACGGTGTTTTTCCTGAACTGGCGGGCAAGGCAAGCAGTACCATCACGGTCGAACAGCTTTTAAGCCACACATCGGGAATCGAAGAGGCTACAGAACATCATCTGGACCGGCCGCTCGTACCGGGTGATCTGGTAGCCGCACGTTTGACCAGCAAACCCGGGGTCTTTGCGTATTCCAGCGCCGGCTATGTCGTTCTGAAGCTGGTTGTCGAGAAGGCCAGCGGTCAGGACTATGCCACACGCCTGAATGAAAGAATCTTTATCCCCGCCAGCATGAAAGATTCTGGTTTGCTGCGCACAAATACCGAGGTGTCGGGATTAGCGCTCGGTTATGCGCAAAGCGGTAACGCGCCAGCCAAGCTATCAGTGCCTGTCGAAATTCTCGATGGTGCGGGGTCGCTCTATACCACAACGGAAGATCTGGCGAGGTTCGACAAGGCTTTGTCCGGCAATGTCATTCTATCGGCACAGTCCCAAAAAATCATGCATACTCGTCATACGCCAAATGGCGGCGCGGCGTGGGGTTACGGATGGGCGCTGGCCGATCAAGGGGGTAAATACTATCCCTGGCACAAGGGTGATCTGCCCGGATACACCGCGGTCATGGCACGACAGATTCATCGGGAAGAGCTGGTCGTTATCCTGTCAAATCAGGAAAAGATTGACGTAAATGCGATGCGCCAGAAGATACTCCGTATTCTGAAAGCGACCGCAGAGTCATGATCCCGAGAAAACCGGTGGCGAGTGCGTCGTTCCCGCCGCGGCAGCCTGGCTTCAGCCTCCAGCATCTGCGTCAGATACTCGATCCAGGCACCCAGCTTCGGGGCCGGCTGTACCTGGCGCTCGTATTTAAACTCAGTCGCCCCCGAGCGTATGACACGCCGCACCGCATCTCGCGATACACCCTGGTCCCGAACTATCTGCTTTATCGTTACGCCTTGCTCAAAATAGGCACGGCGGATCTGACCGATCTGATCCACGGCAATCATCCTCCAAATACCCTTCCCGCACGACAAAACGTCAAAAGGAAGGACTGTGACACAACCCTAAAAGGGGGTCAGCTTTGGACGCGAAAACCACCCTCTAGGGGGTCAGTATTGCAGGCGAATTTACACGATCACGATTGGCTTGGCGCTAGGCGGCTGGACAAACTCGAACAAAGGCGAAGTTCATGCCAATTACGGCAACGGCCATGATGTCCGCACTTTGAAGCTGGCAATAGACCGCATCGAACATTCCGCAACTCAATGGCTCGTTCAGTCGTCAAGTAATCCTTGACAACGGGCGACTATGCCCGCGATTCCGAGGGCACTCCATCTATCTATCGTCCTTCGAACGGAGGAAAATCGTGCGTCTCATATTGGAGAAGCGACATCAAACGTGGGTTCAGGAAAAGTTTCTCCTTGCCCACAGATACTTCCTCCAAAACACCTATATCAACCAGAGCCTTGAGGTAAACTGATGCCGTTTGGCGCTTAGCCAAGCCCCTTTCCATCAAGTCGGCTATGCGACAATAGGGGCGCTCAAAAATCAGGCTGATCAATTCATGCCGGTATATCTTCGGTAGCAGGGTGCGGACATGCTCGGCCGTTTGCTCCATAAGCTGACGCATGGCACCGATCTTTGCCGTTGTCCAAATGGCGGTGTCTTCAATGCCTCGCACCATGTACAACACCCAATCCTCCCAAGCCCCCTCGGATGTTACCGCTTGAAGCAACCGATAATATTCCGACTTGTTGCGGATAATATATCGACTGAGATAGAGGATCGGCAAAGTCAGCAGCCCGTCTTGGATTAAAATCAGGCTATTGACGATACGGCCCGTGCGCCCATTGCCATCAGTGAACGGGTGGATTGCTTCTAACTGATAGTGGGCCACCGCCATACGCACGACGGGGTCGAGATCGTTCGGTGTGTTGATGAACGTTTCCCAATTGGCCAGTAGGCCGCGCAGATGCGCCTCGCCTTCCGGCGGGGTATAGACTATGCGCCCCGTCTGGTCATTAACTAGCGCCGTGCCGGGCGTGCGACGTATCGACATGTCTACCCCCTTGATAGTGCTGCAAAGCTCTTCAAGTGTGCGGGTCGTCAAGGGGCGATCATGTAGAGACTGATAGCCTTGAAACAAAGCACGACTATACCGCAATGCCTCTTTGGTGGCCGGGTCGGCATTGGTCTCAGGCTGATAAGCGTGTTGGAACAGCCTGTCGGTAGTCGTTACGATGTTTTCAATTTCAGAGGATGCCCTTGCTTCCAACATTGGCAGTAGGCTGATGAGCATAGACTGGTTCGGTATTAGTTCCCCAGCTTGCCGAAGCTCTCCCAAAGCCGCGCGAGCGCTTATACAAGCCTTGAGCACTGCGCGAGTTTCAATCTGATCAATCGCAGGAGGAAGCCGCGGCAACGCATCGTAAGGAGCATCAGCGCGCCATTCTGTAGGCTTCATGTTCATAAAATCGCCTTTTATCGACACATGCTAAGGGATATGTCGATAGCATCGACACGTCAAGAAAACGTGTCGATGTTTTTTGTTTTTATCGACACGTTTGACCCTTCATGTCGATAGCATCGACATGAATTAGGGTTTAGTCGCATCACACTCATATTGCTTCGCAGCGAACATGCCTATGTACCTCCTCCTCCAGCGCACAGTTGTTAAATCATATTGAATAACTGAATTTTCAAAAACTATTCCTATTCAGATAGTTATGAACATGTGCCTCGACATCAGACCGAGGTGGCAGATTCTACCAATAGGCGCTGCGTCTTCCCGACGACCTGCTGCAAGTCCTTAGGCACTTTCCATTTCACATAGAACATCTGGCCCGGACAATCAGCCCAGAGCCTTTCCTTATGGTCTTACGACGAGGGGAGAAGATGATCGGTTCATGATCGCCCAGACCGTGCTTGAGACTGTTTCCACCCTCTTTGGAGGGCTTTGCCGAGGCTTGTGCTGACGGTCGTGTCCGCACCAAGTTCTTCGCCTGCTGTCCATCATAGGAAGGCTTGCGCCCCAATATTTCTAAGGACCGGGAATTATAGCCTTGGTGGCACAGTGAAGTGGCACAGTCGAAATCGTCTCCAGCCCCTTGCGGATAAGGGTTTGCGAACGATGAAAAACTGTCTGGGTGGCACAGACTGGTGGCACAATAACCGTCAAAAAAAGCGGGCTTAGAGCCTTCTCATTGATCTTGAACGATAAATTGTCGGGATTTGGGAGATTGGAGCGGATGGAGGGGCCAGATACACCTCAGCGCTACGAAAATATCGCCATCCGCAACCTTACGCTGAAAGCCAATGGTGGCAACGTCCTCTCCCTAGAACCGTGGAAACAATTTATCGATCTTGATGGCCATGCCGCCAACATCTGTGGTGCAGCAAATCCGGATAACTGAACTTAAAGGCCGCTTTGGAGCCTTTGGCACCATACGACCTAATCTGGGCCAGACCATCGTCAAAGACGTTGTTCTACAGAATATCGACCTGCAACTTGCCAAGAGTGAACTTGATGTCTCCGGTGTAACGGGTCTCGAATTTCGGAATGTTACGATCAACGGCAAAACTATAAAAATCTTAGCAGATTAGGCCTGCATAATTCAAAGGTGGTGCTTGCCGGACACGCGGTGTTGGACCGGATGTAACTCTAAACGTGCTCTGATGGCCAAGCCTGTCACAAAGCCTTGCGGAAGGTCAGATTGTATCTGACGCCGCTGGTGAGCGGGTGGTCACCAATCTTCAGCGGATTGATCCCATGATATGTGAGGCGGGCCGGACCGCCCCAAACGACGACATCACCGTGAAGCAGCGGAATCCGTCTGACACGATCTTGACGGGTCCGGCCACCCCAAAGGAAAATAGCGGGCAGGCCCAACGACACAGACACGATCGGCTGATCGAAATCGCCTTCGTTGCGGTCCTGATGCAGGGAGAGCCGTGCGCCGGGTTCATACCGATTGATCAAGCAGGCATCCGGCTGAAACCCCAAAAAACCGCCAGCCGCCGCGGCGGCCGAGGCCAGGGCAGCAAAACACGTGGGCATCGCCGGCCACGGCGACGATGTCTGTGGGTCCACAGAGTCATAGCGATAACCTGAGCGATCCGTGACCCACCCGGCGATCCCGCAATTGGTCATTGCGACCGACATCGGCCATCCGCCGGGTGTTACCATGTGGCGAAACGGTGCGATCTGCGTCACGGCGCTGACAGCCGCCAAAAGTTCAGACGCCCGATCAGCTGCAAACCCCGCCAGCAGCATAGCTCCCTCCGACAGTGGCTGAAAGGGTTCGCGGGCGGTCGCGAGCAAATCCAGTTGATAGGGGTCAGAGGGCATCGTGAAAGATAATTCCCAGAGTGTGCCGGTGACCGGCTCGAATACAGCTGACGCCGTGACGCAGCTTCACCTGATAATCGCCCCGCGTACCTGCGACTGGGCGGCTGTTGACGGCGAAGACGACCACGTCGCCCTTGCGCAAGGGCACGACCGCTGCCCGTGTCTGCATCCTTGGGCGCTGCTCTGTTATCACGAACTCGCCACCCTCGAAATCCTGGCCCGGTTCAGACAGTAGCACGGCCGCCTGCAAGGGAAAGACGTATTCACCGTAGACGTCCTGATGAAGGCAGTTATAATCATCCGGACCATATTGGAGCAATAGAGGCGTGGGTCGTCGTTGGCCAGCGGCATGGCAGCGGTCGAGGAATATCGCATGGTCTAGGGGGAAGCTAACGTCCTGCCTCATGCGTTTAGACCAACAGTTCGCAAGGGGTGCGAGATAGGGGTAGATGAGCGTTCGCAAGGCCTGCACTATATTGGGCAGGGGATAGGCGAAATACCGATATTCGCCGCGTCCGAAGCCATGCCGTTGCATGATGACGTGGCTGCGAAAGCCTGCGCCACCGCCATAAAGGCGCGTTGTCGCATCGCATTCCGCCGAGCTCAATAGGCCCGGCAGAACCGTCCAGCCCTGCGCGTCCAGATCAACTAGGGCGCGGTTCCAGTTCACTCGTTCGATACGTTCCGATAAGACCTTACCTGTGGCTCCCGTGCTGATCGAGCCATGGTTGACCGTCGGGGTCGTCGAAGCGGTGAGGGTAGTGTCGGTCATCATGGCGGCCCATCCAGAGAATCATCGGATGTCACTGTGACCGGTCTCGACAGCACTTGCGCCCCGTCTCTTGCGCTCGAATTTAGTATTGCTCTGTTGCATACGCTCCCGCTCTCTATTCGAGTGCATATCATATAGGCAGTCGGAAGGTCTTGTGTGCAAACTGGGTGTTCCAGTAGCTTGGAACGTCCGGTAACGGGTGTTTCGGCGTTCAGTGAATGACCGCTGGGGGCGCGATTGCGACTATCGGGCAGTCGGCTCGATTTGGCCCTGTGTGGACCTGGTCTATGACGCGAGTCCATTGCCATAGCCGTGAGATGGGCGGGGAAATGGCCTACAGCAACAACGGCTATGTCGTCGTGGGTGCCCTGAACTTCGGGGGAAAGGCTCGATAGGCGAATATCGAGCCTAATTCATCTATCACGCGATACGAGCTCTTGCCACTCTCAGAGGTATCTCTCCGACGGACCAAAGCCTTGCTGCGCCACGTACGCCGGAGGAGTCGCCCCATTTGGCTTGTACAATCCGTGACGTCCAGACATCCGAGAAGACATGCTCCGCTATGACGACAGGAACGCGCTGTAAAATTTCCGGTACGTTTGAAAGCCCGCCGCCGATGACGATTGCATCAGGATCGATAAGATTGCAAACCGTAGCGATCGAACGGCCGATACGATCAATCAGATTTTCCAAGGCGAGTGCGGCGGCCGTTTCGCCTTTGCGCGCCAAATCGATAATCTCTTCAGCTGGACGTTCTATCTGCGAACGCTGAAAATAATCACGTTGTAAGCCGGTTCCTGAAATCCACTGTTCCAGACAGCCCTTTTGACCGCAGTAACAAGCGGGGCCCGGCGTCTCGTGCGATTCCGGCCAGGGCAGGGGGTTATGGCCCCATTCACCGGCGATGCCATTACCGCCAGTGACAAGGGTTCCGTTGATCACCAGACCACCACCACAGCCCGTGCCTAGGATCACACCAAAACAGACTTTTGCACCGGCACCAGCGCCATCTACCGCTTCAGAAAGTGCAAAGCAGTTCGCGTCATTGGCCAACCGGACTTCGCGACCCACGGCGTCACTCAGATCCTCGCGGAAAGGCCGCCCGTTAAGGTAAAGCGAATTTGAGTTGCGCATGAGGCCGGTCGTTGGAGACACCGAACCCGGTGTGCCAATGCCTACCGTACCTGTTTGCCCGGTCTCACGTTCGACAAATTCCACAAGGTCACAAATGGACGTAATCGCCTCATCATAACGCCCCGGGTTTGGCTTTCGGACCCGGAGGAGGTAATCGCCGTTTTCATCAAGCGCGGCCGCCTCGATCTTCGTGCCGCCAAAATCAATTCCGATTTGCATTACCAGTACGGCTCCCAAACCTTGGTCAGACGGGTCAAGGCTTCAAGGTAGAAGTAGTCGCCCCAGAGGCAGTATTCATCGACCCCAATGTGTTTGGGCATATGATAGACGCCATGTTTGAGAAGACCCGTGCCAGCATCCGTCGGCGCGGCGGCGTAGTGACGGATGAGGCTTTCCACCATGGCAATGGCGCTGCCGCGATAGGCGCTGCTGTCCGGATCCACCAGCGGAACAGATTTGCCCAGTTCCAGCAATCCACATGCCGCGATCGCTGCCGCCGATGAGTCGCGCTCATGCGGCGCATCGGTGAAAATGAGGTCCCAGCAGCAGACCATATCATCGGGCAATCGATTGAGAAAATAATTGGCAAGACGTGCCGAGGTGTCGATCAGGCTTGTGTCGCGGCAGTATCGATAAACGAGAGGAAAGCCCGCAATACCCCAGGCCTGTCCGCGGGCCCAGCACGAGTCATCCGAATAGCCCTGATGCGTGGTGCCGCGCTTCGGAAGGCCGGACACCGTATCCATGTAATAGGTATGGAAGGTCGAGGCGTCCGGACGGACGATATACTTCTGCGCCTGCCGAATATGGTTGTCTGCGGCGTCGGCGAAGGCCAGATCACCGGTCTGCTCGGTTGCCCAATAGAGCAATGGCAGATTGAGGTTGCAGTCGATAATCATGCGACCGGCTTCTTCCGGGTCGAACAGATTGCCCCACGCCTGAATGATGCCCGCTTTGGGCAGGTAGCGCTTCAACAGAACGCGCGCGGCCTCTACACCTGCCTCCCGGGCGAGCGGCGATCCCGTCAACTTGCACGCGGCTACGCAAGAAAGTGAGTATAGAAACCCCAGATCATGGTGATCGACATTTACGCGATCAAAGATGCGCTGGTGAAAGCTCTTGACGTTCTCGTCGGCCGCATTGCGATATTTTTCGTCGCCGGACAATTCGTAGGCCAGCCACAACTGGCCGGTCCAGAACCCGTTTGTCCACTCCGTATTATCCATAGATTTATATTCATAGCCCTCAGACGACGGCATCGGATAGGCGGACCCGAAAGTCTCGATCCCCTTATCGATGCGTTTCAGCGCGTCGGTGATGGCTTTTTGAATGAGCGCTTTATCGGGCGTAGTGGGCAGGCGGCGGCTGGGCAGGGGTTCTCGCGCGTTGTCCGCGGCACCGGATATATCGGAATTGAGAAGGTTCATAATCATTGTTTTGCGTCTGGAACGGAAGAGAGCAGAGGATCGGCCACCGGAGCATCCGGGGAAACAGCAGCACCGTTTGAAGGCGCTGTCTCCGGATCGGGGGCCAGCGTCCAGATCGAGATGACCCAACATATCAACGCGCCCAGACCGATAATCAGATAGGTGTGCTGAAAGCCGAAAAGATCGTAAAGCCGGCCCACAGGGGTCGAAAGGATGGCAAGCCCGAGGCTGTGACCGAAGCTAACGCCGACCATGTAAAGGGTCGATGCGAGGCGCGATTCGAAGTGGGCAGCGATGTAACGGAAAATGGAAACGGCAAGGATCGGCAATTCGATCGAATGCAGCATCTTCATTGCGGAAATGGCGATTGGCCCTTCCACAAGACCAGAGCCTGTAATGCGAATGATCATGATGCCGGCGGCGAGTAGCAGGCCGCGCTTGATGCCGATGTAGTTGACGATAAACGGCGCGATGAACAACATGCCCGCTTCCATGAAAATCTGGGCGAAGTTCAGACGCCCGAACATCACGCGGCCAATAGCCTCGGTTTCGAACTGAGAGGCGTAATAGACCGGGAACTGCTGGTCGAAGACGAGGTAGAGGTTTGTGACGCCGAGGATCAGGACCATGAACCCCCAGAATTTCGGTAACTTCAGAACGGCAAATGAATCCTTCAAAGTCACGCGGCTCGATTTGCCGAGCACGGCCTCTTTCGATTCACCCCTGAAAAAGAACAGCGTGCCGATCAGAATGACGGCGAGCCCCGAAGCAATACCGAAATTGATGTGCGGATTGATGTTGAAGAGGTTGCCGGAAAAGAAGGCCGCGCAGGCAAAGCCAAGGGCACCGAACATCCGGACGCGGCTATATTCAAAACCATACCAGCGCCCCAGACGATCCACGTAAGATTCGAGCGCGAATGATCCGGCCATGAAGGTCAGGGATAGATAGGCGCCGCCCGCAGCGGCTCCCAGAATCAGATTTGATTTCAGTAATGGCTCGTAAATGAAATAGAAAAACGGCCCGCAGGCCCCCACCATTATGGCCAGGAACCAAAGCACATGCTTTCGGAACCCGATCTTGTCCGAGATAAACCCGTATAGAGGTTGGAAGATCAGGGCCGCAATGAAGTTGGCACCCAGCACCGTACCAGTCTGTTCGCCTGTCAGGGACAAGGTCGATTTCAACCAGTTCGACAAAAGCGAAATGCTCATGGCCTGCGAGGCGAAATAAGCAAAGACGAAAACGCTCAGGAGGACCTGAACCTTAACCTTACCGGGGCGCGCGACCACGGGACTATCACTTCCAGAAGCGACCAATGCCATACAATTCCACCCAGTGTTTTCTCGTCATCATATGTACGGTGACGGGTTTTCAATTATTACGCTTTCGGACTCAAGGGCATCGATCCGGGTGCGTATTTCTGATATCGATATCAGAAATAAATGCAGGTGTATAGGCAAAAATATCAAGCAAGCAGAGGGTTTGCGGTGAAATTTAAATCCAGCAGAAAATGTGAAAACTCACATTTTTTTGTTGGATGGAGACGTTCAGAGGAGATCAGGCCAGGTCTGATACCCCTGAACGTTGCGGTATTTAAGGGTGTGTGATCGAAAAATCCGTGACGAATGGTCCTAGCTTAATATTGCCGGACTCAGGTGATTGGACTTTTCGTCCGCCTATGGTTAGATTTTCGATACGAACGTTTTTAACCGCCGTGCTTTCAGAGAGGCCTGAAATAATCGACGCACTGGGCATGCCTTCGCCGGTAAAGGCAATATTGCGCAGGATGACGTTTTCAACCCCTCGACCGGCGGACTTGTTGTAGCGAGAACTATTGCCGGCCACGATGTGGATCAACTTACCTTCTTCAATGCGTTCGACGCGAATATTCGAAAAACTGATGTCCTTGATCAGGGTCGAGTCCCCGGAAAATATGGCCATAGCGCCTTCCCACGGCTCGTCATCTTCATCCAGATTAAGGACGTCGATATTGTCGAACGTCACTGAGTGGATAGTACGTGGGCGGGCGTTATCGCCGAAATGCCCGACATACATGGCGTGCGCCACATCGTTCCAGAAGGTCGAGTTCGTAACCCGAATATCGTAGGTGTCGTACGATTCAGCCGACGGTGCTGTATCGGTCTTGGTTGCGCAAATCGGGCAGTCGTTCACGGCGTAAACGACAACGGCATCGTCCGAGGTTCTGAGATAGGCCTGATCTACATAGACGTGCTGGGATGTGGAAATCCCAAACCCATCAGACCATTTACCCGAGGTGAAGCCGGTGATCCCGGTCAGCTTGACATTGACCGAGTGTCTAATGTTGGAAATGCGAGCCGCCGCCTCTTTGTCATCGTTGACGACAATGAAGTCTTCCAGTGAGACGTTCTTAGAGCCGTCGATCTCGACCGCCCGACCAGTGTTGTAAATCAGGCCGCGTCCCATGATGCGGACGTTTTCCACGCCCCGAAGGTCGAAGTTGCCATTGAGGATGGCACCACCATCCAGATAGATGGTGTCACCAGACCTCGGCCTGAAAATCTTACCGCCATCGTCTGGATTATGAAGGCCGGGGCCATAATAACGAACATTGTCTCCAACGGGTTTGGCGGCCGGTGGCGCGCCCGCCAGAATATGAATATTGTGCAGGCGGTCATCATCGAATTGCAGCGAGAAGCGGCCCGGTTTTTCCAGTGTAAAGCTGACAATCTTGCCTTTGCGGGTGAGTTTGAGGTCGGGTTTGCGCGGAAGGACATCAACCGTCTGGAAGGTGCCGTTGTTTTTCTGGACCTCGACCTCAACCTTACCCGTGAAATCGAAATAAACCATCGACGCATCCTGCGGCTTATCCCAGTCAACGCGGATATTGTATTCGTAAAGGTCCTGCCACTCGCCCCCCGGCGTCCGAACGCGCACAGTGTAGGCGTCATTATGTGCGGCATAAACCATAGGCACCGGCGGCGCAGGGTAGGCCAGAAGGGTATCGGCGTGGCCCTGCCCGGCGGCAACCGCCAAAAGTAAGCCTGCGACAGTTGAAAGCAAGAGTTTCATATGAACGTCCTTATTTGGGGGTGCCGAGGTAAATGACCGCCGAGGTGCCCGGTGTCAGCGGAATCAATGCGACATCGGGGGCAAGCGTTTTGCCCGATACCAATTCTTTCACCGGCTTCGATCTGACCGGCAGTTTCACCTCGAACCGCTTGTTGGCGGACGCGTTTACGGCCACAAGGTAGGGGCCATAGGTTAGCTGATAATAGTCCGCGCGACCGGCATAGGGATTGTCTTCGCCAACGACGTATTTCGAGTCTGCCGGCAGCTTAGCCACGGGATCTTGTTCACCCGCGGTCCAGACATCTCCATCGTCAGGGTATTTGACGGTGAAGCGCGTGCCATTGATATGGGGATTGTTGGGACGGGTATAGCTTAAGCCTGAGGGCTCGTATTCCTGCCGGTCAAGCACGACGGTAGCCAGACGATCAGTAGTGGGCGTAATGTAGTGCACGCGTCCGACGCCGCTGATGCCGTAGTTTGCCCGCCAATATAGGGAGGCATAAAAGATATCCGATCCGTTCTTCACCGCCACGACGGCGTTCTCTTCGTCGGTAAAGACGAAGTCGGGTTGATCTGCAGACATCGGCAGCTTGAAGGGTTGCGGCGCGACTTTGTTGATTTGCGCATATTCATCAACAACGTCGATCAGGCCGATGGTCGCGCGAAGGGTTTTCGCTTCCATCATGTGCTCGACGCTGGAGAAAAACTGGTTGTCCGCGATTTGCTGCTGAGCATAGGCCATCAGTCGGGGATCGCCGGTGGCGATAGCGACCTGCAAGGGCGACGACTCCCACGATGGACGCTGTCCGTAAATCACGTCGCCGGGAAAATACATGTCGCGCCAGCCAATCCCTGTTTCCAGGCGCATGGATTTGAAACCGTTTTCGTCGGCGTGCGGCACGCGGAAATAGGCGCGGGCCTGCGCTATTTTCACCAGTTGGTCGCGGATTTTCTTATCGCCCGGCTTGCCCTTGGCCGGACGGGTGGCGTCGTAAAGCGCGGCGACCCAGTCGAGCACCTCGCCATAACCGCCGACGTAACCCAGTTCCTTGGTGAGCCCCTTTTGGGTTGTCTCGTAATAATCCTTCGGCACCGAGAATTTGGCATCGCCTTCGGACGCGGCATAGGTCGGTTGACCGTTGCTGTCGAGGCTGCCGCTCCAGGGCAGGAGACCTATGGACTCGTAGAAGAAAGGCAAAAGCTTTGACCGTGGATCGGCGAGGGGGCTGCCGACAGCGATGAGGCCTTCGTTATTGTTCCAGATTCCATAAAGGTCCTTGATCATCGACTGGTTGGTGTAGAGTCGGCGGTTTTTCTTGTTCCACTCTCGGCTGTACAGGAACATCTCAGCATAGGCGTCACGACGCTTGATTTCCCGGCCGTCCGGTGCCGTCAGTGTCTCGTCCAGTTCTTTCTGGATGTGTGGTCCGGCGATCTTCAGAGCCTCGCCCAAAAGACCGAACCCAAACCAGCCGGGATTCGGCGTGTTCTTATCGTTGATGGCGATATCGGGATTGGCTTTATACTGCTCGTAATAGGCATCAGCGCCTTTAACGATCCCTATGAGACTTTCCGGCCGCAGATAGCCTTTCGTCCAGTGTGTATCGAAGGTCCGGGCGAGAAAAATGATTTCCATTTGATGCGGTGCGCGGCCCTTGAGGGCCCAAACCTTACCGACTTCGGTGTTGACCCGCGTCTTGACCTTGTCGATCACAGCGGCATCATTTTTGGGATTGAGGGGGAATTCTGAAGCGGCACCGTCATCGCCTCCGAACTTCACAAAAGGATCGGTGTGAACGACCAAGGCATAGAAGCCGCGACTGGGCTCAGTCATGGGCTTCTGAAACTTGGCAATGTCACCGCCGTAGCGCCAGATGGGCCCCGTCGCCCGGATCGAGCACGAAATACTGGCTTTGCCCGTCGTTAAGGCGAGGGGCAGTGTGTGAGTTACGTAATGAAAGTGACCGGGCTTGACCTTGCCATGGGTGCCCTGATCGAGAATGTCGATATCGCTCAATTGACGGTAGCCGACCTGCTTGCCATCGCAGTACAGCGTGGCGCGATTAGCCGAGTCGTCACCACCCCATAGTCTGACGCTGAGATAGTTCTGGCCAGTGCCGTCAACCTTTAACTTAAAGGCCGTTGAGCCGCCGCGCCATTCATCCGTGTTGGCGCTTCCAGGCTTCAGCGGTAGAAAGCGGCGCGCAGGTTGGTTCAAAGCGCCAACAATCGTATCGCTGGCCTCAGAGGTAAGGCCATGAGCGGTTTCGGACTTTGTGTCCCCGAAGATCAAAGTATCGACCGGCGTCGCCGCAAGCAGGGGTATAGGGGAAATGGTCAGTATAAGTGACAGCAGTGACGCCCCGGCGGGCAGGGTGTGGACAATCTTCATGGCATCCTCTCTGAGACCGCATTCGCCGTCGTTTTTGATATCGATAACACATAAATGAAATTGCAGCAGTGTTGTCAAGTTGGCTTGGTGCTCAGGCGAGGGCTTTTTGAACAAAATGAAATACAATCGATTGACAGGACGGCATAGGCGAAAAATTGATTTTAAACAGGTCGTTGGTGCGCTGCATTGGTCCGAAAATCTTTTTTGTCTATCACTTCCCTCACTTCCATTGGTTAATATTGGCTTTCCCGCGATGTTCAAATTCTTCCAATCAATGATATTGACGAATTCCCACTCTGTGATAACGTCAATATTTCTGATATCGATATCAGAATGTTTGGTGTCGTCGTGAGGCAGCTTGCGTCTTCAGCATCGAACCAGCAACAACAATACCGTCAATGCACGGGAGGAACTCATGAATCTCTCAATAACTGCCAAATGGCAGGCGTCTTCGCTCGCCCTGATTTTGGCGGCTGGTTTGGCTTTACCGGCTGCGGCCCAAACGGCCGATCCTACTCCCACGAGCGGCAGTGACGTGACTGACGTTGTCGTGACCGGTATCAGGGCATCGGCGCGGTCGTCGCTGGCAATCAAAAAGAACAGTCAGGAAATCGTCGATTCCATAACGGCGGAGGACATTGGCAAGCTGCCTGATCCGAACGTCTCTGAAACGCTCACGCGCATTCCCGGCGTTCAGGGTTATCGTTATGGCGGCGAGGGGGCTTCGCCCGTTGGTGCGGGGTCCGGCATCACAATCCGCGGTTTGTCGGGTCAGACGGCGTCGCAGATCAACAGCCGTGTGTTCTTTACGGCAGGCAGCCGTGAATTCAATATAGAATCCGCCATCCCCGGCATGGTGGCTGGCATTGACGTGTATAAGAACCCTTCGGCCGAACATATCGAAGGCGGTATCGGGGGGCTGGTCAATGTGCGCACGCGCAACCCCAGCGACTTCAAGGGTAAAACATTCTCGTTCGGTGTAACCGCCAAATATAACGATCTGGCGCAAAAGACCGAACCTGAAATCTTCGGGCTTGCCGCCAATCGCTTCGATCTCGCTAATGGTGGCCGTATCGGGGTCATGCTGGCCGGGGTGTATCAGAAGAGCGTCGGACGGTCCGACAACAACCCCGCGAACGGCGGGCCGAACTTCAAGCGAATGATCCGTGCCGACAGTGCCGAATATTCGACTCTGGCGGCGGCCAACACCAGCAATAGCTTTGCTCAGGCCCGTTCGGAATATGTCGGCCGCAGCGACGTCTGGCTTCTTGCCAATGTCACAGCGAACAATAACGTACCGGTCACGACCGGGCTGACCTCGGCCCAGATCAGCAACATCATCGTGGCGCCGGCCCTGACGAGCAACGTCTTCCAGGAAACCATCATCCGTGAACGCAAGGGGCTGAATTTTGCGGCGGATTACCGTGTCAACGATAGCCTGCGTTTCTATACCGAATTCAACTACTTGTATTATCTCTATAATCAGAATTATCGCGGACTGAACTCGGTCGATGGCGGCAATGTTCAGAACGTGCAGACGGCGGCCTTCAATTACGATGAAGCCCTCGCCAATCGAAATATCAACGGCGGCACGAACGATGTATTGGCGTCACAGCGTCTGGTGTCGGGGCAATTTCTTCGCTCGACGGTCAACACGATCGGTGGCGACGAGCACCGGCCGTATGAAACCTGGACCGCGGCGGCAGGGGTCGAATGGAGCCCCTCTGAAAAGCTCGATCTGAAAGCGGATTTCGCTTACATCAAGTCCGATCAGACGCAGGATAACCGCTCGGTTAACTTGGACTCGGCGGCGGGTCTGACCTGGACCGTCGGGCGCGTCGCGGATGGCGAACCGCATCAGCTTACCTTCTCGGGCCCCAGTCTGTCTGATCCGACCAATTTCGTCCTGCGCGATTATGCCAATGGCACCAATCAGGTGTGGGACGACAAGGGCTACGCTGTCGCCCTCAGTGGCGTGTATCATGTCGGCGACGGTTATCTGAAGCGCGTAAAGTTCGGTACGCGTTACGCCTATCAGGAAAGCCTCTATAAGAGCTTCAGCTTCACCGGGCGCAATCTCACGACCGATGGTCTGGCGCGGACGGCCAACTTCTCGAACGCTCTGAGTGCCGCGGCCTATGCGGATATGCTGGAGCGCGCGCCGAGCAATTTCATGGGTGGCGAAGCTGGTTATGCCGGTGGGTACGTGGTGTTCTCGCCCAACGCTCTTTTGGGAAATCAGGTGCGCCAGCGTTTTCCCAATGCCGGCATTCTGGCGGAAGGCAGCTATGCCGAAAGTCTGACGGCGCGCCGCTATATCGATGAGAATACGCTCGCGGCTTACGTCGTGGCCGAATTCGCCGACCCGTCCGACAGATTGCGCGGCAATATTGGCGTCCGTTACGTGAAAACCGAAGGCAATGCCATCGCTAAGGTCACTGATACCACCACGACCCCGGCGACGATCCGGGACGTGACGCGCGGGACCTCATACGACAATGTGCTGCCGTCGTTAAATCTCAGCTACGATCTTACCGGAGATAACGACTTCCTGCTGCGCTTCGGCTACGGTCGCGGCATGACACGCGCAGGGTTGGCCGACCTCAACCCGAGTATCACGGTGAATCAGACCGGCGGTACGGCGACGCAAGGCAACCCGGATTTGAAGCCGCAGATTGCCGATAGTATCGATGTCTCGCTGGAGCGTTATTTCAGCGGCACCAACTATCTTTCGCTAGCGCTATTCAACAAGAATATCGATGGATTCTTCACCGGCATTACCACCTGTCAGACCGTCGCGACGGCTCCGGCCTATACGGGCACGATCGCCAACAGCTGTACCGGCGGCCAGTATCTGGTGACGCGTAACGTCAATTCGCAAAAGGGATATGTGCGCGGGCTGGAATTGGCCGGGCAATATTTCTTCGACAAGATGGATAGCGCCTGGCGGAATGTCGGCGTATCTGGCTCCTATACCTATGTCGATACGTCGAATCCGGTGAACTTCGGAACGGCTGCGGCTCCGGTTATTGTCGATACCCAGCAGCCCATGCAGTCCCAGCATAACTATACCCTGGCGGCCATGTATGACGATTCCAAGCTGTCAGCGCGCCTCGTTTACACCTGGCGCTCGGAATCGATCCTGTTCAATGCCATCGCCAATCCCATCGACGGTCGCATGATCCAGGCTTACGGTATTCTTGATGCCTCGGTGAACTATGAACTGAGCGATCTGGTGACAATCTCTTTCAACGCCTCGAACCTGACGGATCAGGGCCTTAATCGGTTTGTCGGCGAACCAGGGGACTTTGAGACCGGCATCGAGCGCCAGCATTTTAAGAACGGCCGTAACTATGCCATCAGCCTGCGTTACAAGTTCGGAGGTTGATCGAAAGCAAAAGAGGTAACGATAACAAAAATTTGGTTTAAAAACAGGTTTCGGTAAGCTGTCGCGTTGATTTTGTGTCTCTGGCCAACAAATCGACTGGCGTGCGAGCGTGTTTAAATTGTAAATAAAATCAATTAGATTGTAAAAATTATAACCACCTTGCGCTGAGCGAGGTGGTTTATTTTTATATTGATATCGATATCAGAAAATGCTACTAAATCAAGCAGGCCAACCGGATTCTTCTCCGCATTTGCCTTTGAAACGGCCATTTGGCAGTTTTCCTTTTTTCGATCGAGCCTCCTCGATTGTCGGCGTCTGATCGACTCCCTCATCAGGCGTTCCCTGTTAGACTTTACGGGCTGCTACAAAGGCGTAGCGGCCTTTTTTTTGTCAGTCAGACGGTTTTTGGGCAACGGCCAAGCCCGACATTGCTTCATATCTTTTTCAGCACATAATGGCTTAAGGCGCCCTCCGTGTCTTGATATCGATATCAGATCGTGTAGTCTTCCTGAAAATCATACAAATGAGGAAATGCGGGATGAGGTTCGGAGCGATGCGGCTCTGTGTGGCGCTATGGGCGCTGAGTGTAGTCAGTGCGGCTGCGAGCGAGCTACCGGAAATGGTTGCTGTGCCTGGCGGTACATTCGAAATGGGGTCCGAAAAGGGAGAGCCGGGCCGCGAAGGTGATGAAGCGCCACGGCGTCGGGTAACAATTCGACCGTTTTACGTTTCCAAGTACGAGATCACCGAAGCGCAGTGGGGCGCCTGTGTCGCAGCGCAGGTCTGTAAGCCCTTGCGTCAAAGTCAGGGGCCCGACTATCCCGTCTGGGACCTGCGCTGGAAGGAGGCTGAAGCCTATATCAACTGGCTGTCGGTAAAAACGGCGCAGACCTATCGCTTTCTCAGTGAGGCGGAGTGGGAATACGCGGCGCGCGCCGGGGCTAAAGGTCTATATGCGACCGGTGACACGATCACCAAAAGTGACGCCAATTATGCCGCGTCCGGATACGGGGGTGTGCGCCCGGTCGGGCAGTACAAACCTAACGCGTACGGGCTTTACGACATGCATGGCAATGCCTGGGAATGGGTGGCCGACTGCTATCGGGAGTCCGGATATTATCAGGCCCCATCGGACGGTAGCGCAGTGACGGGCGAGTGCCAGATGCACGTTTTACGTGGGGGCGCCTACGATACGCGGCCGGAACAACTACGCATGGCGTACCGTTATCGTGCGCAATTCGGTGGTGCCGGTGTCGGCCTTCGCGTTGCCAGAGAGCCATAAGGAAACATCGACATGAAAGCTTTCTGGGTTTCGCTCGCGCTAATAGTGGCGCCAATAACCGTCGCCGTGGCCGCTGAAACAGCGATCCGGCCGGGGGCGATCTGGCCGGACGACAAGGGTGTTCATATCAATGCGCATGGCGGCGGCGTGTTGTTGCATGACGGCGTCTATTACTGGTTCGGCGAACACAAGATCGGCGGGGATGCCGGCAATCGGGCGCATATCGGGGTGCATGTCTACAGTTCGCGCCATCTGACAAACTGGAAAGATGAAGGTATCGCCCTTTCGGTCGTTGATGATCCGATGAGTGATATTGTCAAAGGTTCGGTGATTGAGCGGCCAAAGGTCATCTATAACAAAAAGACCAGGAAGTTCGTGATGTGGTTCCATCTCGAACTGAAGGGTCTGGGCTATAAATCTGCCCGGGCCGGTGTCGCTGTGGCCGATAAGGTCACCGGACCCTACGTCTATCAGGGTTCGTTCAGGCCCAATGCGGGCGTGTGGCCCGTCAACTTGTCCGAGGCCGACAAAGATCCGGCCAAAACCGTGGTCGCCCGCGATTTTGAGACCGGGCAGATGGCGCGCGATATGACGCTGTTCGTCGATGACGACGGTAAGGCCTACCATCTCTATGCGTCCGAAGAAAACCACACGATGCATATCTCGCAACTGAGCGAAGACTATCTGCGCCCGGCGGGAAAATACGCCCGAATGATGCCGATGGGCGATGACGAAGCCCCGGCGATCTTCAAGCGCAATGGCAGGTATTATCTCCTCACATCCGGGCTGACGGGCTGGGCACCCAATCCGGCCAAGTCTTATGTTGCCGATCACATTTTTGGTCCCTGGAAAGCCTTGGGCAACCCTGTGCGCGGCACGCCCGAGCAAGCGGCCGTCACCTTCGGCGGGCAGTCGACCTTCGTACTGCCGTATAGGGGCCGTTTCATCTTCATGGGCGACATCTGGCGACCGAAGGACGCCATCGACGGGCGCTATTTTTGGCTGCCGATTGAATGGGAAAATGAAAAACCGGTGATCCGCTGGCGCGATCAGTGGACACTGAAAGATCTGGAGGGACTGAAATGACACCGAGCCGACGCGATATTGTTGCCTTGACCGCGGCGGGAGCCGCTACGGCCAGCGCCTCTACGGCTCTGTCCGCTACCGCAAAATCGAAGGCCGCCGCCGTCTACGTGATCGTTTCGCCGGATAAGCGCCTGAAGGTGACGCTGGATGCGTCAGGTGCGATCCCTAAGTGGAGCGCTACCTATGACGGTAAGGTGGTGCAGCTGCCGTCGTCTGTCGGCCTGTGGCTTGCCGAGGGGCGTCTGCTGGGGGAGGGCGCAAAAGGTCTTGGCGCAACGACGAAGGTCTATACCGGGTCATGGACGCCGGTGTTCGGACAGTCGTCGAACTACGATGAGGCGTCTCAGGAACTGACGGCGCATTTCGAAGATGTAAAATCCGGCATACGCTTCGACATCATCCTGCGGGTGTTCAACGGTGCCGCGGCCTTGCGCTATGTGTTTGTAAGTGCGCCGAAAACCAAGACGCTGAAGCTGATGGGAGAGCGCACGCAATATCGCTTTCCCGACACGGCAAGGCTTTATACCAGCCGTGATGAAGGTGACATTCACGTCTCGTCTCAGGACAAGGTCGCGCCGCTGGAACACCCCGATCTGACGATCTCGTCGGACAAGGTGCCCTTTGCCGACTTTCCGGTGACGGTTGATGTAGGGAATGGAACCTACGCTTTTCTCGCCGAGTCCGATCGTCTGCACTATCCGCGGGGGACCGTGCGCTCTCACGACAAGGGGGGGCTTGTCACCTACCTTATGCGCTATCCCGGGCGCGCCACCGGATGGGGCGGCGAGGACGAAACACCTGAAGAAGCCGAGTTCACGATTGATGCCGGTCAGAAAACGCCATGGCGTGTTCTGCTGGTCGCTGATAGCGCCAAAGGGCTTATCGAGCGTCACCCTATCGTGCCTACGCTGGCAACGCCGAACCAGCTTGGCGACGTTTCTTGGGTGAAGCCCGGCACGGCCTTCCGCATTATGAAGCCTTACGGAACCGACGCCTCGCTTAAGGCGGTCGACTTCGCCGAACAACACCGGATCAGATATGTCCTGTTCGACGCGCACTGGTACGGCGACGGGACGGATGCGTCCGAGCCAACGGTGCCGATCAAGGTCCTCGATCTTCAGCGCGTCATCGATTACGCCAAAACGAGAAACATCGGTGTTCTTCTCTATATTGACCGCGTGGCGGTGACCCGCGCGCTTGATGACATGTGCAAGCTCTATCAAAAATGGGGCGTGGCGGGCGTCAAGCTGGGCTTCATGTGGGAGGGGCGTCAGTCCGACGTCGACTTCATTTACAAGGTCGTCAAGGCTTTTGGTGAGCATGGCATGGTTGTCAATCTGCACGACAACCTGCGTCCGGCCGGTCTGGAGCGAACCCTGCCTAACTACCTGACGCTGGAAGGCGTCAAGGGCAATGAACAGTTTCCGGCGGCGCGCCACCACGTCAATCTCGCCTATACGCGCCCCATCGCCGGACCCATCGACTACACCATCTGCTACGCACAGGAGCGTAACCAGACGACCAATGCGCATCAGCTTGCTCTGGCCGTGACCTGCTATAGCCCGCTGACCGTCGTCTACTGGTACGACAAGCCGGAGAAATATGCCGATAAGCCGTGGCCCGAGTTGAAGTGGTTCGATGATTGCCCGACAACCTGGGATGACACGAAGGCTATTGCCGGGGAGTTGGGCGAATATGTGATTATTGCCCGGCGTAAGGGCAGCGACTGGTATCTGGGCGCGATCACCAACGAAATGGAGCGTCGGCTGGAACTGGACCTGTCGTTCCTTGGGCAGGGAAACTGGACAGCCACGCGCTATATGGATGGCAATCTCAGCCGTCCGGCGAACAAGACGCCGGTCAAGATCGAAAAAGTAGCTGTCACCCCGGCATCACGGCTTAAGCTGCAATTAAACGCGGCAGGCGGCCAGGCCATTCGCTTCACTAAGGCGTAAGCAGGTTTTTTAAATGTCTATGAAACCCTATATCGTCGCTTTGACAGTTGGATTACTGGCACCATGGGTTGCCGCCGCGGCCGAACCGCCCCTGGTCAAGCCGGATACGCAGATGTCGGCGGGTATCTGGACCCCGGATCAGGGCGACGGCACCTATATCAACCCGGTGCTTCAGGGGGATTATTCTGATCCGGATGTCGTGCGGGTGGGCGATGACTATTATCTGACGGCGTCCAGTTTCACCAACGTGCCGGGCTTGCCGATCCTGCATTCAAAAGATCTGGTGAACTGGACGCTCATCGGTCATGCGCTTGAACGCAATGTTCCGGACGCGCATCACGCGGTGTCGCGACGCGGGGGTGGTGTATGGGCGCCTGCCATCCGCCATCACGATGGCAAGTTCATGATCTACTATCCCGATCCGGATTTCGGGATATTCCTCGTCACGGCCACTGATCCCAAAGGGCCGTGGACCAGGCCAGTGATGGTCGATAACACAAAAGGCGCCATCGATCCGGCGCCGTTCTGGGATGAGGATGGTCAGGGGTATCTGGCGCTGGCCTTTGCTGGGTCACGTGCGGGTTTTAGCAACGTCATCCTTGTTAAGAAACTGACGGACGACGGAACGAAAACGGTCGATCAGGGCGTACGGGTCATCGAAGCCGACAATCTTCCCAAGGTTAAAACCTCTCAGGGGCTGATGCCGTGGTTCACGACGGAAGGCCCAAAGCTCTATAAACGTGATGGCTGGTACTACATCTTTGCCCCGGCCGGTTCCGTCAAAGGTGGATGGCAGGGCGTATTCCGATCGAAGTCGATCTATGGTCCCTATGAAGGGCGTAGTGTGATCGACCAAGGGGCGACTGACATCAACGGACCGCATCAGGGGGCCTGGGTGGACACGCCGACCCAAAACGGAAAGCCGGGCGAGGACTGGTTCCTCCACTTTCAGGATACGGATTCATATGGTCGCCGTGTCATGTTGCAACCGATGTCGTGGGGTAAGGATGGCTGGCCGATTATCGGTGAACGTCAAAAGGGTCAGACCTTTGGTCAGCCCGTATGGCGGCATAAAAAACCGGGGGTGACGCCTCAGCCGGTCAGCGCGCCAGTGGTCGAGGACGACTTTACCCATGGCTATCATCAGGGCTGGCAATGGAGTGCCAATCCTGCGGAAGACTGGGTGGATCGGTCGGTAGCGGGTAAGCTGCGACTCAAATCGGTGTCTTCTTCGGTCAATTTGTGGGAAGCGGGCAACCTGCTGACGCAAAAGCTGCCGGGCATGAGGTTCAGTGCTACGACACAGCTCAGCCTGACGCCCAATCTGGCGGGCGAGCGGGCAGGGCTATTGGTGCTGGGTTATGATTACGGCTGGATCGGGCTTGAGAGCACGAGCGATGGCATCAGGCTGGTTCAGGTTACCCGGCCGCGCGCCAATATCGGTGGCGCTGAAACGGTGCTTACGGTACCGGTTAAGGTGACGGGCCCGGTATGGGTGCGGGCGCAATTTGCCCCGATGACCGTCGCTGATCCTGCGCCGAATTTTCCGAATTACTGGCCATCGATGCTACGCTCGACCCATGCCCGGGTGACGTTCAGTTACAGCCTGGATGGTGTGAGCTTCACACCCGTCGGAACAGGCTTTATGACGCAGCCTGGTAGGTGGGTAGGCACGCAGATCGGCGTATTTGCTCAGGCGGCATCGGGGACACCGGCTTTTGCCGCGACACGGGTGGGCTATGCCGAATTTGACGCCTTTGAAATCGGGCAATGATCGGGTTGCCACTGGTGCAAATACCTGTTCTAATTCTGCAAATGGCTGAATCGCGTAGGCAATACTATGAAACAACGACGCGAGAGCGATAACACTTCGTCCGTGACGATACATGAGGTAGCAAAACACGCTGGCGTTTCGTCAATGACGGTGTCCCGCGTGATCAATAAGAATGTGCCCGTTCGTGAGAAGTTGCGTACCAAGGTGCTGGAATCGATCAAGGCGCTGAACTACATACCCAATATCGCCGCGCGGTCCACGCGCTCGGGCGATTCCGGAATTCGGATCGGGATACTGTATTCGCACCCCTCGGCTTCCTATCTGAATGAAATTATGCTCGGCGGTCTTGAGCAGGCCTCCAAACTCGGGACGCAGGTGCTTCTGGAAAAATGTGGGGGGCTTCAATCGCAGAAGACCGCAGTGAGCCGTCTGGTTGAAGCTGGCGTCGATGGCGTCATTCTGCCGCCTCCGTTGTGCGATTCAGCGCCGACGGTTCAGATGCTGACGCGCGAGGGGATTCCGGTTCTGGCGCTGGCGACGGCGCGACCGCTGCCGATGGTCTCGGCGGTGCGCATCGACGATTTTGAGGGGGCGCTTGCCCTGACCCGGCACCTGACCAAGCTTGGCCACAAACGCATTGGCTTCATCAAAGGCGATCCTTCGCACACCCCCACCGAAGTACGGTATGAAGGGTTTTTGCAGGGGCTCGATGAAGCTGATCTGCCGTTGCTGGATGACCTGGTGGTTCAGGGTATGTTTACCTACAAGTCCGGCCTGGAAGCCGGGCGAAAATTACTGGATCGCGAGGACCGTCCGACCGCGATTTTCGCCTCGAACGATGACATGGCGGCGGGGGTCATGGCGGTGGCGCATGGTATGGGTATCCATATTCCGGAGCAGCTCAGCATTTGCGGCTTCGATGATACGCCGGTTGCCTCGACCATCTGGCCGCAACTGACGACCGTCCATCAGCCGATCGTCGCTATGGGGAAAAGCGCCATCGCGACGATCGTCGAGAAAATCAAAGAGGCGCGAACGTCAGGTCAGATGGGTAAGCCTAAGCGTCAGTTGATGAAGTTCACCCTGATGGACCGGGAATCGACGGGACCGGCGCCGCATCGTGACTAAGGCCAATCGCTAATAGTTCGTGACGTGTGCGCGGTATCAAATGTCGATAGAGGCATGTCATATATTCCTGATATCGATAACATAAATAGATGGCATTGATAATCTGAGATTCTTTTCTGTTAATCAATGCCTTGATTAAGGCTTGGGTGGGGTCCGTGTTATGCGGCGCCCTCATCTGTAATGCCTTGAGGCTTGATCATGATATCGATATCAGATATTGTGCCGTCATTGATTTGAAGCGCCCACTTAAGGGTGCCGGCTGTGACGCAAGGGAAGAGCATAGTGACAATCACCACGCTGACGCCAGTGGGCGCGCCGCCGACGCCTGACGAGCTTATTGAACTGAGTGAGGGCGCGCCAAACGTACTTGAAGGGCACTGGCCTGACCGCAGATTTCACGCCGTAAATCGCCTTGAACTGCACATTTATAAAGCCTGTGGTGAGGCGAGGGCGCGTGCTTTGGTATATCCCGGCGGCGGTTATCTGGACCTTGTCCATGACAAGGAGGGCATCGAGGTTGCCCAATGGCTGGCGGGTCTTGGTATTGACGCCTATGTGATCACGCATCGTCTTCCGGGCACCACTGATGCGCGCTCGGGGAATATCCATCCCCATGATATCGCCTTGCAGGATGGTCTTACCTGCCTTGACTATCTAAGCGCCCTGCCTTCATTGCCGCTTTTCCATTTCGGTCTGTCGTCCGGCGGTCATCTGGCCGGCGTTATGGCGTGCCAAAATCATTCGATAAGGCCTGCCGGTCTTTTGATGGGTTATGCACCTATCAACGCCAATCACCGGAAATATAAGGCGCCGGCGGGTAAGCCTGACTATCCGCCTGTTCAGAAACAAGATTTCTATGACGCCTGGCCTATCGGGATCGCTGGCGAGGGCCACGGGGTACCGAAGGTGCCGGCATTTCTCGTCTATGCTTTGCACGACCAGCCTGTTCCCATCGACCACGCCCTGAACTTCGTGAAGGCCATCCACTCGGTGGGCGGCGATGTCGAATTTCATCTCTTCCCGCAAGCTCCCCACGGCTTCGCTTTGCGCGATCTTGATGGAACGCACGATCAGTGGCCGGAATTAGCGACGCGCTGGTTCGATCGCATTATCAACGCTTAGATTTATTTCAGGATTTAGGATGTCAGTTTTGGACACCTCGCTTCGTTCGAAGCAAGCTCAGCTTCGCCAATGGCTGTTCGACAGTGCCCTGCCGATCTGGTGCGATGCCGGTCTCGATAAGCAAAAGGGCGGTGTGTACGAAACGCTGAACCTCGACGGTACACCGGCCGACGTCAACCGCCGCACCCGCGTCGCGGCGCGTCAGGTCTATGCCTACGCGCTGGCGCAGAACATGGGCTATCAGGGCGACACGGATTCGGTCATCGACGCGGGGCTTGACTGGCTGTCGGGACCGGCCGCCGCGCCGGGCGGTCTGGTCTATGCCGTGTTGGCGCCGAACGGCGACGTGGTGAAGGGCGAGTTCGACTTCTACGACCACGCCTTTGCACTGCTAGGGTATGCTTCGGCGTTTAAGGTACGCCCGGACGACAAGTCGCTGGAAGACAAGGCGCTCAAGATCCGCGACACGCTGCTGACGACCTACAAGCACCCCGTGCGCGGGTTTGAGGAAGCCAATCCGCGCACCCTGCCGCTGAAGACAAACCCGCATATGCACATGTTCGAGGCCTCACTGGCGTGGATCGAGGCCGGCGGCGACAGCGTCTGGAAAGACATCGCCGCCGAGATCGCTGCCCTGTGTCTCGACAAATTCCTGCACCCGGAAAACGGGTCTTTGCGCGAATATTTCGACGGCGACTGGAACCCGCTCGAAGGTGAGATGGGCCGCATCATCGAGCCAGGCCATCAGTTCGAATGGGCGTGGCTGCTGGTCCGCTGGGCGCAGATTTCGGGCGACGATAAATTCATCGCGCCGGCCAAGCGTCTGGTCGAAATCGCCGAGGACTTCGGCACCGATCACGATCGCAACGTCACGGTGTTCGAACTGTGGGACGACTTTTCGCCGAAGGACAAGAAGGCGCGCCTGTGGGCCCAGACCGAGCGCATGAAGGCCTATGTGGCCCTGCAATCCATCGCCGCCACGCCGGAAGAAAAGGCGGGCTATGTCGAGACCCTGATCAAGGCCGCCGAAGGGCTTGAGCTTTATCTGTCGACCGACATCACAGGGCTTTATCTCGACAAGATGAACCCCGACGGCTCGTTCGTCGTGGAGCCGGCCCCGGCGTCGAGCCTCTATCATATCATCTGCGGCATAGATGAAATGCTCAGCGTATCGCTCCAGTTACCAAATGAATGTGATATGTCGCTTTTAAAAGCCATCTCGGATCTTAAATCCATCGCAAACGTCGATGCCAAGACGCCCATCGTGGCCAAGTTCGAATACGAAGCCGACCGTCTGGGGCAGCAGTCCCTGTCTATAGCCGGTCTCTATGTCGACGTGTCGAAGCAGTCATGGTCGCAGGAAGGGTTCGAAGCCGCGCTCGGTCTGTTCGAAACCGCCGGCCTGAACGCTGCGCGCGAGAAGATGTGGACCGGTCAGGCGATCAACGTCTCCGAAGATCGCGCCGTGCTGCACGTGGCGCTGCGCGACTCCGACAGCGAGAACGCCCGCCTGCGTGGGGCGGAAATCGCGTCTGACGTCAAAACCGCCCGCGACGCCATGAGATCTTACGCCAACGCCATCCGTGCGGGCGAGATCACCGGCGCGACCGGCAAGCCGTTCAGGACGATCCTGCACATCGGCATCGGCGGTTCGGACCTCGGCCCACGTCTCGTCTGGCAGGCGCTGGCGCCGCTCAAGCCGCAGATCGACATCCGCTTCGTCGCCAATGTCGACGGTTCGGAACTGGCCATCGCCACCGCCGATCTCGACCCGGCAGAAACGCTGGTCATCGCCGTGTCGAAGACCTTCACGACGCAGGAAACCCTGGCCAACTTCCTCGGCGCGCGCGACTGGATCATCAAGGGCCTCGGTGAGGCGGCGGCTGCCAAACACCTCGCCGCCGTTTCTGCCGCGCCCTCCAAGACCTCCGCCTACGGCATCCCAGAAGACCGCGTCTTCGGTTTCAAGGACTGGGTCGGCGGCCGTTATTCGCTGTGGTCGGCGGTGTCGCTGTCGGTCATCATCGCCGGCGGGTACGAGGTCTATGAACGCCTCCTGTCGGGCGCGCATGGGATGGATCAGCACTTCCTGACCGCGCCCGCGGCACAGAACGCTCCGCTGCTGCTGGCCGCTGCGCAGGTCTTCAACCGCATCGCGCTCGACCGTCCGGCGCGCGCGGTCATTCCATACGCCCACCGCCTGCGCCGCCTCGCCGCCTTCCTGCAACAGCTTGAGATGGAATCGAACGGCAAGCGCACCGACGGCTATGGCAACCATCTGCCGACGAAGACCTGTCCGATCGTTTTCGGCGACGAAGGCACCAACGCCCAGCACGCCTTCTTCCAGATGCTGCACCAGTCGGAAGACATCGTGCCGCTGGAGCTGATCGCGGTGAAATCGAACCCTGAGGCGCCACTCGACATGCAACAAAAACTGCTGTCGAACGTCATCGCGCAGGGCGAGGCCTTCATGGTCGGCAAGTCGCTGGAAACCTCGGAAGCCGAATGCCGGAGCTTAGGCTTCGATGACGAAAAGACCGCCATCATCGCGCCGCAGAAGGTCTGCCCCGGCAACAAGCCGTCGACCCTCGTCCTCCTCGATGCCCTGACGCCGGAAACGCTGGGCGCGCTGCTGGCATTGTATGAGCACAAGACCTTCGCCGAGGGCATCGTCATGGGTCTCAACAGCTTCGATCAGTGGGGCGTGGAACTGGGCAAGACCCTGGCCACCAGTGTGCTGAAAGACATCACGGGCCCCGCCATCGCCGCGCACGATCCGTCCACCACGGCGGCCGTCGAAAAGGTGAAGCAGCAGGGTCACGGACCCTGCACCTGTTAATCGGAGCGTCTCAGCCCTACGTCCATCTGTGAATGATATCGATATCTAACGTGTTTGCACCTCAAGCCCGTCCTTACGGTGAAATGCGTTGGTGGAATGAGGCGGCAAATGGTTGGGTGGGTTGAGAACGCATTTCAACGGGTAGAATAGCGGTCTGAAATTCAAAATATGTCAATATACGCAGGGAATTACGAGCCCACAAAGGTTGCTATGCAATCATAGATGTGGTGGTGAGGAGGGCTGAAATGACAGACTTTAATGCCGCGTGATGAGGTGTGTGGCAAATTAGAAACGCGAATGAAGGATATACAGGTTTTAGGGGCGGCGTGTTGACAGATTTGATTCAATTCTGATATCGATATCAGAACACCTGAGCACCAAAGCTTGGGATGTAGATTCTTGGCGTCGGCGTCATCTATGAAGCGTGGCGGTCAAGTTGCTCAATAAGGTGTCGGGCAATAAAGTCCGACGGGAGGAAGCGATGATGAAGAAAAATGCCCGTCAGGGGCAGCGTATGGCTATGCACGTTTCGATGATTGCTTTGGCGACGGCCATGGGGATCACGGGCATCGCGTCGGCGCAGACCGCTGAGCCAAAAGCCGAGGCACCCGCCGACAAGCCGGCCGACGCGCCTGCAGGTGACATTGAGACGGTCATCGTGACCGGCGTCATGGCCAATACCAAAGCCAAAAAAGCGAACGTTTCCTATTCCGTTCTGACGGAAGACGACATGTCGAAATTTACGCCGATCAGTGCGGATGACATGTTGCGCGACATCCCGGGTGTCGTGGTCGAGTCGAACGACGGCGTGGCGCGTAATGAAGTCTTCACGCGCGGCATGACCATCGGCACGGGTGCAAATACCTCGGGCTATTTCTGGACGACGATTCTGGAAGACGGCCTTCCCGTGGTGCCCTTCAAGTTCAGCGGTTTCCAGGACGGCTATTTCTTCCGAGCCGACAGCTCCGTCAGCCGTGTCGAGTCGGTTCGTGGCGGTTCTTCCGCGACGGCGGTAACGACCTCGGTCGGTGCCACGTTCAACTACATTACGGGCAAAATTCGTCCCGGCGCCGAGATCAAGACCCGCATCGGTTTTGAGGGGGAAGACCTGCACCTCTCCTGGAAAGAAGTCGACGGGTATTATGGCTGGATGAATAAGGCCGGAGACTTCGGCTATAGCCTGAGTGCCTTCTATCGCCGCTCCAATGGGCAGGTGAATCCGGGCTGGGACCTGAACCATGGTGGCCAGGTCAAGCTCAACCTGTATAAAAAATATGAAACCGACACCGGCAGCGGCTCGTTCAATGTGGTGTTCAAGCATCTTGACGACACGAACGCCGAGCTGACGACCTTCCAGCAACCGACCTACGGCTATCAGGATCCTGAGCCGATCGACGGCTTTCCCCGTGACGTCAACCTGTTCATGAACGGCAGCAAGCAGACCGTTCCCAACTTCCGTGACTCGGGCACGCATTCTCTCAACCCTTCGGAAGGCTATCGTTACCAGCAGGACGCGGTATGGATGAAATGGGACCACAAGACCGCCGGTGCCTGGAGCTATCAGGGCGCGTTGCGATTCAACTTCACGCGTTATGATGGCCAGTCCTACAAGCCCCAGAGCCTCGCATCGTTGGGCTCCGCCACGGCGACGGCCGAGCGTTACGGACTGAACATCAACCTGCTGAACCGGACACCGGGCTATTACGAATATTACGACAATACGGGCACCCTTCGCGCGCGGGTAGCCAACAACGTGGCCGGCTCGCAACTGGGCACCAACTACCGCACCAATGCCGCGTGCCCAAGAGTAACCAACGCGACGACGCCGGGTTATTGTCTCGTTATGAACACCCTGCCAAACCGCAATATCGACGTGCGTGGTGGAACGGTTTTCGCCAGCGACGGTACGGGCCGCTCCTCAAACTACCCGACGGAATCCCTGACGCAGGACCTCGTTCTGCTCACCCGGGCCGAAGACAACGAGCGCGGTTCGGATGACATCATGGGGAACTTCACGGCCACCTACACGGCCGATACCTTCAGTGTCAGCACGGGTCTCTACATTTCCAAATCGGAACAATATAACGACAACTGGGCCAATGGCACGGGGGTCTCGGCCTGGGCCGACGGGCAGGTGGAAAATCTGAACGTCCGATACGTCACCAATACCGGCACGACCTATCAACTTACTGACGCTGGCGGGTGGGGCAACTACGGGACAGGCCTGTTCACCACGGTCTTCCAAAAGGCCCGTATCGTTGAAGTGTCGCCCTTTATCGGCCTGAGCTGGTCCCCGAACGAGAAGTGGGACTTCAACGCCAGCTTCAAGTATCAGCACTATACCGCCAAGACCTATTCCGAGACCTACGATCAGCGTAACGCCGGCGCGGCGTCGCTGACCAACGGCGGTCTCGATGGCAATCCTCTGACGGTCTACGACAACGTCTATAACGTCCTGAATCCCACAAAGGTCATCAACGCCGAAAAGGGGGTCGAGAACCGCAATTACAGCGTCTCGGTGGGTTACAATATTGACCCGAAGAACAAGGTCTATTACCGTTATACCGACGGGCGTCAGCCGGCAGCCGGTATCATCAACCGCTATTCCACGGTTGCCACCCTGGTACGTCCTCTGGGGCCAACGGGTTACGTGAAAGGCCACGAACTGGCCTACACCTTCGGGGATCGTGACTTCAACGGTCAGGTGACGCTGTTCTATCAGAACTTCGCGATCAACGACTATCCGACGGCTGTCGACAAGGACAATGTCAGCACCTACCTGCTACCCGTCAATTTCAACACCTATTTCACCCGCGGCGTTGAATCTTGGTTCAAGTGGAAAATTACTCGCAACTTGTCCTGGGATGCTTCTGTAACCTATTTGAACGGACGGACTAGCGAAGCGTACACCTGGCTGAATATCACCGGCAATAGTTTGGGTGCCGACGATGACGCGGTACGCGTCGACTCCGGTATTCTACCTCGATCCCCGAAGTGGACGGTCAGCAACACGCTGTCGTACAAGTGGGACGATTTCCGCTTCAACCTGCGCCATCGCTGGATGGATGAGCGTAAGCTCAACGCCAATGCGCTCGATACTCGCTGGTTGCCGACCCAGGACAATCTCGATCTGTCGATCCAGTATGATGGCCTTAAGGGCACGCGGATCATGCTCGATGTCCGCAATGTGCTGGATACCCAGTATATTTCCGCCTACGACACCATGATCACAACGGGGCTGACGAACGGCGTGCAACTTTATGACGTCGTAGAGCAGTTGCCGGAATCGGGCTTCCTGCTGAAACGCAATGCGCCGCGTTCGGCCTGGTTGACCGTGCAGTACAAGTTCTGACTATCAGGCGCTTGACGGCAGAGAGGGCGGCTACGGAAACGTAGCCGCCCTCTTTTCGTTCGACCGGTCCAATACGCTAAATCTGAAGGCACAAGACAGGGCCCCGATGCCTGTTACGCCAGCAGAGTTGGGAATTGGTGTGGTGCCCAAGATATGGCTGGAATCAGGTCTGGCTGCCCAGAGCTTGTGGGCCGTAGGGGCGGAAACGATAAAAGGCCGGAGCCCCATCTCAGATACTCCGGCCTTGATACTGAATAAGCCCGGCTAAACGGCCGGGCTCATCTGGGTCGGACGTTCGCCTAGCCCGTGTAAGACCCGTTTCCGACGATGGCGCACTTTTCCCAGTCGGGGCGGTTCGCCGCCAGACGGCAGGGCAATGCCTTAGCAATCTGGCGGCGATCGGGCGTTATGACCGCCATATATCCACGCTTATTTTCGCAGGCGATTTCGACCGTGAGGTCTTGGTCCGCTGTGGCACCGACATAGCGGATTTCGCTCACGACGCAGTCGGCCTTAAAGGCAGTGCTTTCCGCGACCAGATCTTCAACGCGCTTCTTTTGCAAGGTGACGGGGAAGAACCGGCATTCGAGTTTTCTGAGGAACGCCGTGAAGCAATCGGTCAAATCTGCTTTTGAGGTGCTGGCTGCTGTCGGGAGATAGCCTACCAGACCATATGGATTTTCCTGACATTTGATCTCGACCAGATCCCGGCCGGTCGGTGCATCGTTCCCTATGACGCGAACCTCGAGAGCCGTGCAGATTTTGCCAGCCTTTTGGAGCGCCGCATTTGTCGTGGCAAGGCGCGCTTTTGCGGTATTATTTGTGGCCTTGTCAGTGACGGTAGACAAATTGGCGGCCGCTATGCCTCCGTACTGGCATTTTGCACCATAGGGTTCGGCGTCCTTGCAATTTATCGCCGAGCCAAACTGATCGAAGTCGTCGGTGACGAGGACGAAGTTCACGTTACTCGCGCACAGAATTTCATAATAGAGTTTGTCCTTCGATCCGCCCATGAAGCGGGCGTTGCTGGGCACGCAGCCCTTTGATCCTTTGTCCGCCAGCAGTTTGAAGTTGTTGATCGTGCCCTTTTCATCGGTGCGGGTGCATTTCACCGAACCCGAGGCGGCGCGCAGACAGCTTTGGTAGGCCAGGGGTTTGGTCTGCTCGGACGTCGTACCGGGCGGTGGCAAGGTGTAGAATCCCGAGCCGCCACTCAGGCCACCCTTACATGCCACCTCATAGACGATATCGACCTTGCTGGGCGCGCGACCGATATAGGAGACGCCGTGCACGTCACATGTGGGAAAGAGCGGCTTGATCCAAACATCCAGCCACTTGTGGGCATGTTTATTCAGAGGCAATTGGCATCCGGGTGCGGCCTTGTTGGCTTTGCGTTCGAAGTCGGCCTGATAACAATCGATGGCATCGACGATTTTCCCCTGACTATTGACCCGGAGGATGGCACCCCTTTTGTTCTGGCAGGCGATCTCATAAATTTGCAGGCTCTGCTTCTTCCCGTCGATTTCCGTCATGGGCTTTGGGCCCTGCAACGCATCGGCCAGATCACAAGGATATTGATTGTCGGTCAGAATTTTTGGGGCTTCGTTCCGTCCCTTCACATTCAAGAGGTGATCGACCATGTTTTGTGCCAGCGCGGGTGCCGGGGCAGAGGCTATGAGCGCCACCAAGCTCAAGGCCAGGCTTATTACTTTCAAAAACGGTAACATAAAAAGTCCTCCCTAAAGTGTTTGGCGCAAGTTATCATAAAAGTTATCGATAACAAAGTTGCGGGTCTTCGGACGCGAGAAAATTGCCACAATATGCTAATTGTTAAGCGTAATACTAAATGGTATCGATATCAGAATAGGATTGAGATTGCGCGGGGAGGGGTTAGGTCTCATCCTCAAGTCAAGAGAAAAACGACAGGACGAAACGCATGTTGAAATCGAAACGCTACGCGGTGGCATGGCCCTTCGCTGCTCTGATGCTGGGACTTGTTCCATTTACGTCCGGCGTTCAGGCAGAGCCCGTGGCTGTTCAGATCATCGACCGTAAATTGACGGTTCGATCCGGCGGTGTGCATCTGGCCTTTTCGGATGAGGCCTTGCGATCCTTCAAGGCCCGGATCGCGGCTAATCCCGAGGTCGCGCAGCAATGGCAACGTGTCAAGGCAGACGCGGATCGTCAGATCGCCGCGCCGATCAGGGAAATCGTCAAGGATGGCCGTCGTTTGCCTGATGGTTTGGAGTCGATCGTCCTGGCCTATCGGATGACCGGCGATGGTCGGTACGCCGCAAAACTGCACGATATACTGAAGGCGTTTTGCGCTCAGGCCAATCTGGTGACCGATGCGCCGCTCCTGCAACGCGACCCCGTGTGGAACTCCGATCTGGGTATGGGGTTTTCGGGCGAAATGTTCGGTCTGATCTATGACTCCATTCGTGACACCTTGACGCCTGCCGAACGCAGGGTCCTGACGTCGGGCTATCTGGAGAAGCTCGCCACGCCGGTATTCAACGACTGGATCGATGGTCGCAGACGTATTCATACGCTTGACACCATGGGGCATAACTGGTGGGCACATATCGTGTTCGGCACGGGTGTGGGTCTGGTCGCGATTTCGCGTGACGATGCGCGAGCCATGCCCTATTTAACGCGTCTGGAAACGGCAGGCACCGAATGGTGGGACTATAAGGGCAGCCGTATCGAGACGAAGATTCCAACCTTCGACCAGGACGGCGGCAATCTGGAAAGCGTCAATTACGCGGAGCTGGCTGTCGGCACCTATCTCGAATTTCGTCTGGCCTGGCAGGAGATGTTCAACGAAAAGCCGGCCGATGCGCCGTTGCTGGAGACGTCGGTCGATTTCCTGCTCCACAATGCCTATCCGGCCAATGGCAAGTTGCTGCACGTCAATTTCGGCGACGGCAATATCGATAAAAACTATTCGCGGGCTGCGGCCAATCTCTGGCTCAGCGGGCGGCCGCGCGAAGATTATCTCTGGTATATGACGGCCTCGGCCGGTGCGGAGAAAAGCGAAGATATACGTTATCAGCCGCGGTATCTCGTCAACATCCCTTTGCCGTCTGAAAAAGGCGGGAAGGGGCAGCGCCCGAACTTGCCCTTAAGCGCCTGGTATCGCGGCATAGGCTGGGCGACACTGCGCAGTTCATGGGACGATAATGCGACCTTTCTGGCCGTCCGATCGGGCTTTACCTGGAACCACTCTCATGCCGATGCCGGTTCCTTTATTTTGTTCCATAAGGGCAAGCCGCTCCTGATCGATTCGGGAAATTCATCCTATGGCCGCAAGGAATACGATGACTATTACCGCCAGACTGCCGCGCACAATGTCGCGACATTCAATGGCAAAGCCGAGCCCGCCGAAGACACCTATATCGGATCTCACAACAGCGGTTCCATCCCGAACCTGTTAGACGGCGCTGGCATAAAGTACGTCTTTGCCGATGCAACGGGCCCGACCTCAGCCTATTTCGCGCGGAATTTCCGTCACTTTCTGTGGGTCGATGACGTCATACTGGTCTATGACGACCTCAAGGCGCGCGAACCCGGTCAATTTGCCTTCCAACTGCATACGGAGGGCGAGACCAAACGGCAGGGGCAAAATCTCGTCGTGAAGAACGGGGACGCCAGTGTACAGGTTCGTCCGCTATTCCCTGCGCCATTCCCGGATGCGGGCTTGCCGACGGACTATCCGGAGAATATGCGGCTGCGCGAGTTACAGGGCTATGCGGATCACGCACCCGACACGCGCACTACATACTACGCCTTCGAACCGGCGGAGAAATCCGAGCGCCAGAAAATCCTCACTGCCATTATCCCTCAGAGTGAAGGGCCGGCGCCGAAGATCGAGCGCTTAACAGGGATGGATATGATCGGCGCTCGCATTCAACGGGGCGATCGCGTCACCGAGGTCTATATCAACCTGAAGGCCGACGGCAGTATCAAGCATCGCAATGCCACGGCAACGCTGATGGGATGGGAGACCGATGCCTACATGGTCGCGATCACCTATAAGGTCGGTGCAACGCCATCGCCTGACGCAATCGAGCGCCTCTTCGTTGCCGATGGCAGTTACCTGCGCAAAGGTGATAGCCTTCTGCTCGACAGCTTGTCGAAGCGCTTTCTGATCGCCGACTATAAGGCTGAACCTAAATTCTGGGTCCAGGGGCAAACGGACGCCGAACTGGGGCTGTGGTTGCCCAGGGTTGGCAAAACGATCGAGGTCAATGGTGCGGCTGTGCCAGTGGCGGGGAATAGTCGCTTCGTCCGGCTGCGCTGTTGCGCCCCACAATAGGAGTTTCCTATGACGCCCGATTACAAAATGCAGGTCGTCGCTCCGTTTAGCCCGATCATCATGAAGGCCGAAGCACCTTTGTCCGTGGTGACCGCACTGAACCAGCGTATCGACCGGATCGTTGCAGAAAAAAGCGAACGGCAAAGCCGGGAATGGGGGCAACATCTGGCCGGCAATTTGTCTGCCGAAGTGCGGATGACCGACATCATCCGTGCCATGCCGGACCTGACCGATTTTCTTTATGACGTCGCGCGTACCTATACGTACCGGTGCGAGAATGTGCTTCTAAATTACAGCGGCTACGACGACACGGAAGAGCTGAAAGACAAGAAGCTGGAAATCCAGATCAAGGAAGGCTGGGCCAATGACATGGTCGCTGGCGACTTCAACCCCGTCCATTACCATCAGGGCTGCGTCTATAGCTGTGTTCTGTTCCTCAAGGTGCCTGATGACTACGAGGCTGAGTTCCAGGCTGAAAAACATCGGCAGAACAGTGTGGGGTGCCTGCAATTCATTGACAGCCGCACCGCCGTCGGTGCCAAGAACCTTTTCATGGTGAAGCCTGTGGTCAGAGACTTCTATCTCTGGCCGTCATGGATGCTTCACTGCGTCTACCCATTCCGTGGGGCCGGCATTCGGCGCAGCATGAGTGTCAATTTGGCCGTCCTCTAGGCCGACTACCGCATTTGGCCCTAAGGCGACATTGGCGATATCGCGTTGATCGCAAAAAGCGGACCTAGTCACGGTGAGCCTATCCGCAACGATCCTTATTCGGATGGCCGGCTCACCTTCTTCGCGGGGCTCGATGGCTTGCCTATCGAGCTTTACAAATATCAGGCGCGACAGGGTTTGATGAATTTCGATTTCTCGAAGTTTTTCACATGTTTTGTAGCACGGTTGATTGCAAATTCTACCGATTGGTAGCAGCCTAAAGCGATGCACGCCTGAGAGGAGGCGTTGCGCTCCTTCACGGAACAGCCAATGCCCGAAGCCCCTGGCGCAGAACAGATAGACATATTTTTTGCTAAGTCGCTAGAAATTGCGCGACAGCGAGGGTTTCCCAGCGGCAATGTGGACGAGACAGTCTATTCGAATGGGGCCGGAGAATTGTGGGCGGCCTTCACGAACTTGGAGGCCGCAGCGGTACCGCGCCGATGGAATGCTTTTGGAGTTTACGACCCGAAACGCCAAGCGCAGATGATCACCGTAGAGGTGAATACCCCAACGAATTCTAGTTCCGCTCAGGTCGCCGGTTTCTTCGCCAAGGATGCGGCCAGCGGCGAGATTTACCTTATGCATGATGGGAGCGTCGGCGGCGGCAAGGGCCGTCGTGTCAACGGCCTGTTCGGCGGTTCCATGCGTGCGCGCTGTGGCGGCCAGCACCAGGCCTTGTAGGATTTCGAGGTGGAAGACTTCTAGTCCCGACCTTTTCGGATCGGGTTTGCGCGACTGATGCATCAGGACATGAAGAAATAGGGGTCAGGTTGAACGAGGTTGGACGGTGTGGTTGGCTGCCTTTACCTGAATGATTTCGGTCAATTTTCTACATCTTAAGAAAAAGTCCGCTTCGAGTGAAACTGCTCATTTCCGCGCGGCATGTCTCCTTTGGGCGCGTGGCTGCCGATGATTTCATTGATTTCAATGAGGGCATTGTGGTATGGTAGATGCAAGGAGACCGAAATGGCGAGCATTACCGTCCGCAATATCGATGACACGTTGAAAGAACGCCTTCGCGTTCGCGCAGCAACGCACGGTCACTCTATGGAAGAGGAAGTTCGACAAATACTGAAGCAGGCGGTTGGCGGGATCACAGGTGCCGGCCTGCTTTCTCTGTCGAAGAATTTGTTCAGTGCCAACAATGGCGTAGACCTCGATCTGCCTGCCCGACAGCATGACCGTTCGGCGCCTGACTTTAGCGCTTAATATACTGCCGTTTCAATTGATCGTTCTCGACACCAATGTTGTATCAGAGTTGATGAAACCGGAGCCGCATGAGCATGTCCGAGACTGGCTGGGGCGATCGGACGACGTGCGGCTCACGACAACGGCTATAACTGTCGCGGAAATCACTCATGGGTTGGAGCGGTTGCCTGATGGCAAGCGCAAGGCTGATTTGCAGGCTGCCTTCATAAAGTTGTTGGATGCCCTCGGTGTGTTACCACTGGACGATGCGGCTGGATTCAAGGCCGGGAAGTTTCGAGCTTTGCGTGAAGCGGTAGGACACCCCTCCAGCCCATCGGATATGATGATTGCGGGGATCGCTGTGGCGTCTGGAGCCTCTCTCGCGACGCGCAATATCAAGGACTTCGAGGCGTTACCTTTAGCGTTGATCGATCCGTGGGCCGCCAATTGATCGTTTTGGCAGTAGGTATTGAGCTTCCTTACCTCTTTGCTAGGTGGGCCTGTAAATGTTCGTCAACTTTATTCAATGTTCAAATGTCGGCTGTGAGTTGATAACTGCACCGTCGTTGCATGGCCGCAATGGGCGCGATGTCACCATTACCCATTCGCAAATTCACGCGCTGCCTTAATGAACGCGCTGAAGGCCGCAGGAGGGTGCTTTCTTCCGGGGTAATATAGCGCCAAAGGGGCCAGTGGGGGCGTCCAGTCTTCAAGGACGCGCGCCAGTCGGCCGGCGGCGATGTCCTCGCGCACGTCCGCCTCCATGATGTATCCGAGCCCCAGTCCATTTTGTGCCGCCAACCGGACAAGACTCGGTTCGTCGAGTGTGATCGAGCCTTGTACATCGATCTGGACAGCGTTGCCGTCCTTCTCAAATCGCCATCGCAACAGGGCATGATTGGGGAGGCGGGCACGGATGCAGCGAAACCGATACAGGTCGGCAGGCACCATGGGTTTACCGTGCGTGCGCAAAAACGCCGGTGATGCGACCACTGCGTTGCTACGGTGAAGGCCGAGTGACAAGGCAATCATGTCGCTGGGCACCAAATCGACCGGCCTCAACCCCAGGTCAAAGCCATCGGCTACAATGTCGACCAGTTTCCCTTCCGTCACCAGATCGACATGCACCTGAGGGTAGCGCTGCATGAATGAAAAGATGAGCGGTTCCATCACTTCTCTGGCTGCCGAGGCAAAGGCGTTGATGCGTAATGTGCCGCTCGGTATCGCCTGAAGCGATTGCGCCGCAAGCATGGCATCGTGAATGTCGGTCATCGCCGGCGCAACCCGTTCCACAAAGGCCTTACCGGCATCGGTAATCGAAACGCTTCGTGTCGTGCGGTTGAACAGGCGTATACCCAGCCGCCGCTCAAGCTTTGCGACCGCGTTGCTCAGCGATGTCGTCGACATGCCCAGCTCCAGCGCCGCCGCCGTAAAGGAGCCTCGGCGAGCGATGCAAAGAACCGCGTCTAACTCGGCAAGAACAGATCGCGTCATTATCCCTCTTTTCGAAAAGAGACATCCTGATTTACCCCGATTATCAAGTCAATAACGGCCGCGTAGACTGCTGGCTGTCGACCTCCTGCAGGGGGGGTGAGGCCCGCAGCCGGTGAAGGCTGCCGGTGAAAGCTGAATGTATGATCGGAGGACCAAAATGAGTGTCAAACTGCCCAAGGCGATCGAAGCCTACTTCGACGCCGACCGAGATGGCGGCGCGGAAGCCGTCGCCGCCACGTTCACGGAAAACGGAAGTGTGAAGGATAAAGGACAGACCCACAAAGGGCGCGACGCTATTCGTAAGTGGATGGCCGAGGAAGGCCAACAATACACCTACAGCGTCGAGCCTTTTCACATCACGACTGAAAACGGCAAGGTTCAGGTCACGGCGCACGTCACCGGAACCTTCCCCGGCAGCCCGATCGATTTGCGATACCTTTTTGTCCTCGCGGACGACAAGGTCTCTGAGCTGGAGATCACCGTATGACGCCCTTCCTCACCCTGCAGGGGCGTCGTGCCCTGATCACCGGCGGCACGTCGGGGGCCGGTGCCGCTACCGTGGCGTTGTTCAATGCGCTTGGCGCGCGTGTGCTCACTACCGCTCGTACCAAGCCGGCCGATGTCTCCGGCGCAGCATTCGTCGAAGCCGACCTGACGACAGGGGCAGGGGTCCAAACGGTCGTCGAAGCGGTATACCGCGAGCTTGGCGGAATCGATATTCTCGTCAACGTGCTGGGCGGTTCGTCGGCGCCTTCGGGCGGCTTTGCCGCGCTCACCGACGCGGAGTGGGAGAAGGAGTTCAATCTCAACTTTTTCCCGGCGATCAGGCTGGATCGCGCGCTTATTCCCGGCATGATCGCTCAGGGCAGCGGCGTTGTTATCCACGTCACCTCGATCCAGAACCGCCTCCCGCTACCCGAGGCGACGACCGGCTATGCTTCGGCCAAGGCGGCGCTGAACACCTACAGTAAAAGCCTCTCCAAAGAAGTGTCACCGAAGGGCGTGCGGGTCGTGAGGGTGTCTCCTGGCTGGATCGCTGATCCGGGTGCCAACGGTCTGGCCCTGCGCATAGCTGAGCAAGCGGGTATTAGCTATGATGAAGCCGTTCAGGTCATCATGAATTCGCTCGGCGGCATACCGCTGGGACGACCGGCCGCCCCGGAAGAGGTCGCCGATCTGATCGCCTTCCTGGCCTCTGATCGGGCAACGTCGATTACGGGAACCGAGCACATTATCGACGGTGGAACCATCCCAACGGTCTGATCCTATTCCTTATGAGAAGTGTTGCATCGCCTTATGGTGAGGGCGTGCAACACGGCCTACGCTGATCTTGGCAACAGAGAGGATTCACGATGAAATGGAAGATCAGTTTATTCGCCCTATGTCTATCTGCGCCGGCATGGGCCGCGGTTGACACCACCATGCCGCCGGGAGGCGTGTTCGGTCTTAAGCCGGGCATATATGCCCAAAAAGGTGGGAGTTGCTCGAAAGCAGCGCCTACCTCGGTTGAGGTTTACGATGGCAAAGCTCTCTATACGCCTCCGTCGCGGGCCTGCATTGCGCACGTCACGTCAAAGTACGGTAGTCAGTCTTACTTCGAGACCGGCAATGACACGTTTCACCTTACCGCAAGTACCGAATCCGCCAAATCACCGAAAGCGAAACCTGTGACATGACCCCAACAGGAGCTATAGGTTTATACCTTTTAGCCTGGTCAGTTTCTGTGAAAATTGAGACTCTTCCGTACCTGATCGACTCGGCCTCCGAACGCCAAGATCGTGCGTACTGCCTAACGTTTACCGGATTCGATCAATTCTCCACATTCCGGCGACAGCATACGTACGAGATCCGGATGATAGTATTCGCCGTTAGGGACGCTAAGCATCATACAGACCCATTGCTTTCCATCCACCTCGGCAAAGCTAGAACTTTTTTCGAAATAATGGCTTTCTTTCAGAGGTCGGAAAGATTCCAACTCCACCGTGAAATCGAAACCGCCCGGATTGACCGGAATATAAACGACAAGCCTCGCTGGAACGTCGATTGCCGCGCGTCCGTCGGCGAAGGTTAGGTGCGCCGGCTTATCCGTGTAATTGAAGAACCATATCCTGCCGTAAAATTCCGTACCCGACTGGGCCCTTGCCGCAACCGGTGCCATAAATGCACATAGGGCGGTGAAGATTGCCCAAATCGTTTTCATAGACGCCCCTCAGAATGGAATATCGGTGATTAGACACCGATTGCTCGTTGCGGCCAAGCCTTCTATCATTACAAAATTGGCGTCGTCATGAATCTTGAAGCGCGGATAGGTGACCTAGTCCGGATCGGCGCGTTCGGTGCCGCGCAGGCGTTCGGTTGTAGCTTCGCCCTCCTCGGCCAGCAAACGGGCAAAGACTTCATCCGACGGTGCCCCATAAGTCTTCCACAAATCGTAAAGCCGAGGTTGGCTAAGGGGATATGCGTTACCTTGGCCACCGGCATACGACGGATGCATTGAACTCCTCTTTACACACAGACGTGGGTATCGTGATCTATAGCTCCTGCCCTGCATATGATCTACCGGCGATCCTCGAACGCCTTGACCCGAACAAAGGAATTGAACGCGCTCAGATCTTATTGCGGCGCGCTCAAATTTTCTGAAAGGCTCTCCTGAAAATTTCATAGTTGCAAATGTCCTTCCGGGCGTCGTTCGACGCAGGCGCAGCCATGCCTCCTTTGGGCACCCCTCAGCCTAATGACCGACTGCTCCAGGCAAATGGGTCTTGTCGAACTGCCCGACCTTTTCGACCAGCGTGCTGCATGCTTCCGACAGACCGATGACGGTCACTTCCGCGCCTGACCGGCGATAGCGGAAGACGGCCTTGTCGATATTAGCCACCGCCGTCAGATCCCAGACGCGTGCATGGTTCAGGTCGATCTCGACCGTCTTCGGGTGGCCATGGAACTCGAAACCCGCCATAAACAGGTCCGAAGACACGAAGAACAACTGGCCCTTTACGACGTAGCGCGGATGATCGTCATCGCCGGAGCGCTCGACCGCCACTAGCTTCGAGACCTTCAGCGCGAAGAACAGGGCGCTCAAGACCACTCCCAGCAGCACGCCTTTGGACAAGTCGTGCGTCAGGACGACGGTGACGGTCGTCGCAATCATCACCACGCTCGACTGAACCGGCGTCGAGCGCAGGCGCATCACCGCGCCCCAGTCGAAGGTGCCGACGCTGACCATGATCATGACGGCGACCAGTGCCGCCATCGGGATTTGCCGCACCCAGTCTTGCAGCACCAGAATGAGGAACAGTAGGAACAGCCCTGCCCACAGGGTCGACAGGCGGCTGCGGCCGCCGGATTTGACGTTAATTACGCTCTGGCCGATCATGGCGCAACCGGCCATGCCGCCAAACAGGGGCGAGAGGATGTTGGCTATGCCCTGACCGCGCGCTTCACGGTCCTTGTCCGACGCCGTGTCGGTCATGTCATCGACGATGTTCGAGGTCAGGAGCGACTCCAGCAGCCCCACAAAAGCCAGCGTTAGCGCCACCGGGCCGATAATGGTCAGGGTTTCCCAGTTGAGCGGTACCTGTGGCAGGTGGAAGTCGGGCAGGGCCGTCGGCAGGACGCCCATATCGCCGACGGTGCGGACATCTAGCTTCAGGCCGATGACGATGGCGCTGATGACCAGTATGGCCACCAATGGCGAGGGCACGGCCCTTGTTAAATACGGGAACAGATAGATGATACCGAGCGCCCCGGCGATCAGGGCATAGGTCAGCCAGCCCATGCCGATGATCTCCGGCAGTTGCGCTATGAAGATTAGTATGGCCAGAGAATTGACGAAACCGGTCATGACCGACTTCGAGACAAAACGGATCAAACTGCCCAGTTTCAACAGGCCGATGACGATCTGGATCAGGCCGGTGAGTATCGAGGCGGCAAACAGATATTCCAGCCCGTGATCCTTCACCAGCGTCACCATCAGCAGCGACATGGCCCCGGTGGCGGCGGAGATCATCGCCGGGCGGCCGCCGGTAAAGGCGATGGTCACGGCGATGACGAAGGAGGCGTAGAGGCCGACAGCCGGATCGACGCCGGCAATAATGGAAAAGGCGATGGCTTCGGGGATGAGGGCCAGCGCGACCACCGTACCCGACAGGAGATCCTGACGCGGTTGCGGCAGCCATTCGCGTTTCAGCGAGGCGAGTAATGACATGGGAATTGAGACGGTGAAACGTTGTCCGAGGGATCGGCGCCCGGAATAGCCACCCGGCAGCTCAGACCAGGTCCATTTTAAGGCCTTCTCTGCCATAGGCGGGGGCGACTAGCAAGTACTGGCCGGCCTTCCGATAAGATGCTTCTGACGAAAGCTATCGTTGACGTAATCAATGTCCGCGACGTCGCGGGCGGCTGACCGATCCGACTTCGCACAGGAAGCGTCCGTTTACTGGACTTGTTTAGATACTGCCCTAACGTCCGGTAATGGATCTTTCGGCATTTGCCGAATGACCGCATTGGGCGCTTGGTGGCCGGTTGAGGCTAACATAAGTATCGATGGCTATGGCCGTGAGTGACCTAGTCATCCTCATTAGAAGAATGACTGTTGTCACTTAATTTGGCCAGGGCCTGCAGACTTTCGATATGGGCGGTGAAGGCGAGCTTGCCCTTTTTTGAAAGCGACAGCATCGCTCGCTGACGCCCGTCCCTTTTGATCTTGAGTTGATCGACGTAACCCGCCTCGACTAACTGACTTATGTGCTTGGACAAGACGCTGTCGCTCACGGCCAACTCGTCCCGCACCACCTGGAATTCTACCTGCATCAGCTGGGACAGAATTGCGCAGATCTGCAACCGCTGAGGCGCGTGGATTATAGTGTCAAAGTGGGGAACATTCATGACTCAGCGCCTTGATCGCGCTTGGCAAGGGCGGCGTTACGCTGCAGTTCAAACAAGACAATCAATGACAAACTTACGGCGATGCCAAGGGCGACCGGGAACCAACCCAGTAAAGCATTGGAGCGGAGAAGCGCAACGAAAAATGCGCTCGCCGCGACGACGACGATTGTCAGGGTGTTCGTCCAGTGCCAGCGCGGCAAAGCACCGTAGTGCCGAACGGACCAGAAGCGGAGGAAAACGGCTGCAACGGCTGCGGCCAGGCTGATCCAAACCATCGAGTGAGTCATCGCCGACAGGGCGAACCCAATCAGTAACGCTTCTAGGTATTTGGTCCACCGCGGCCAGACTCCCCGGCGGCGCCCGATTGCCTGGGCGCGTGCGATTTCTGCCAGAGCCTGTTGTGCTGATTTACGCGTAATGGGGTCAGTCATTTTGTGTCTCTCTATTATAGATGCAGGGTTTAGTAGCGCATAGCCTTAATGCCTCGAAGGCTTAGCATCTCGAAAAGGTTGTCCGGGCCGATCAGATGGGCCGCGCCTACGGCAATGAATGACACGCCCTTGCCGGCAAGGATCTGCTCGACCTGAGGAACCCACTTTGCATTACGGTCTCGCAGCAGCGCATTCAGCGCGTCCTGCCCATAGGGACGCTCGCGCATCGATTTCGCCCACGTCGCAAAATACGTTGTCAGGGCCTCGACATCGTCGTTGGACACATAAAGTGCGAGGGCGCGCTGGAAATCAGCCGAATCTTCGTGTGGTTCTGGCGCAAACAGGAACTGCCTGAAGGCAACCAACTGATCTTCCTCCGAGCCGGATATAAGCAGGCGGAGTTGATCATCGATGGTTTCAAGGCCACTGATGCGGTCGCCTTGCGCCTTGGCACTCTGGGCAAGACTACGATCAATGCCGTCTTCCGTTGAAAGCCCACCCGCCATGGCCACGTGGGCCATAAGCATGATGACCGCCGCACCGGGCGTCATGCGCTCCATCGCTGAAAGCGTTGCCGGCGTTAATTTCAGTCGCGCGGCAACCAGAGCGTATTGGTCGCGTTCAGCGAGCGTAAGCCGGCTTGAGAGGGGTGGCCCTTTGGACAGTAGCCGATCCGGCGGGATTGCCGCGCCACCGCCGACCTCGGCGAATTCAAACCAGACATCGCTAGCTTCCAAAAGTGCCGCATCCAATTTGGCCGACCGCCAAGGTAAGCCCGCCGGGAGCCCATGGGCCGTCCCGACGATGTAGAGGGTCGAATCTTCGTCTTTGATAACCCACATAGGCAGGCCGGTCGAAGCGGGCGCGGCGGAGGCCGGAACGGGGGCAATAAGACAGACCGCTAAGACAACGGCGAGCGCAAATTTAAACATCACAGATCCATACTTTCCGATGTGGAAAGTGATAAACATGACTTTCCATCTTGGCAAGTCAAATCTTTCCATCACGGAAAGTGATTGTGTGGTTAAAATCGAAATGCTGTGCGGATGAGTCTAAATCAAGAGGCGGCGTCTAAGCGCGCGAAGACGATACCCGGCAGACCTTATGAAGCGCGGCGGCCCAGCGTTATGGGAGGTATCTATGGATTCTGCGCCATATTCATCAGGCACCCCGCCCCCGGCGGGATCGGTGTTCGCAGGGCCCCATTTGGCCTACGAACCCGCACTCGCCATGCCCACCAAGTCTTAGCGAATAAGGCCAGTACCTTAGGTCCGCTTTCGGACATCGCTAGCCAAACCGAAAGCCTGAGGAGGCTACTTCCGGTACGGGCGCCAGCCGGCATATCGAGTGAAATATCGTGAATTGTTGCGCGAAATCGACCAGCATTGAACGTGGTATTCATGCATCATTCACCTGTGCCTCCCTAAGCCGGATATCAAAGAAAAACAAAGTTTTTCGTCTCGGAGGACCTATCATGATATCGACGCTTTCTCGCCGCGAAGCCGTTTTCTGCCTGCCCATGGCCATCGCTAGCGCATTTGCCGCTCAAGGTCGCGCACAGGCGGTCACGGCGTCTGCCGCCACCGCACCATCGATCACCACGGACGCCGCAGCCGTGGCGAAGATGGACACCATGATCCGGTCGTTTACCGATGCCGATCAGTTCATGGGCGCAGTCCTGGTTGTCAGGGACGGCCAGGTCGTGCTCGACAAGGGTTACGGCTTTGCCGACCGTGCGGCGAAAACGCCGATCACCCCGGACACCCGTTTCTATATTGGCTCGGTCACAAAGCAATTCACGGCCGCGGCGATTATGCTGCTGGAAGACGATGGCAAACTCAGTGTTGATGCGCCGGTCGGCCAGTACCTGAAGGGCCTGCCGGTTGCCTGGCGCGACATCTCGCTCAAAAACCTGCTGACGCACACTTCGGGCATTCCGGACTGGCAGCAAGGTCCCGAAGCCCTGGCCGCCTCTGCCTCACCTATGACGCCAACCCAGATGCTGGCCTACGTCACGGACAAGCCGCTCGATTTTCCGACCGATACCAAATACGCCTACAGCAATACCAACTTCGTCCTGCTGGCCCTCGTTGTCGAAAAGCTCGGCAGAAAGCCCTTTGCCAAATTCGTTGAGACGCGGATATTCAAGCCCCTGAACATGACCCACAGCCGGGTCAACGTCGCTGTGATCGGGATCAAGGGCTATGCCGCCACGCCCGGCGGCATGGAGTCGGCCACGCAAGCCTGGGACCACACCTCGGAATTTGGCGACAGCGGCATTTCCACGACGACCCACGACCTGCTCAAATGGCAGCAGGGCCTGTTCGGCGGCAAGCTTCTGAAACCGGCATCGCTGACAAGGATGACGACGGCCTATAAGAACACTCGCGGCGTCGACGGCAATAACGGCTTTGGGCTCATCATCCGCGCGCCACGCGGCGGTTTGCGCCACATCCATCATTCCGGCGCAATTCCGGGCTTTAGCGCCAATGTCGCGTGGTACCGCGACCTTAACATGTCGATCATTATCCTTGAGAACATCGAGACGGGTACAGGCGCACCGTCGCCCGAAGACATGCGCAATATGCTGGTGGCCGTCATGAACGGCAAGGACGCCGCCGTGCCCGTCGTCCACAAGGAAATCGCCATCAGCGCCAAAGCCCTGGCAGCCTATCCCGGCACGTATCAACTGTCGCAGGATATGGACATGGTTATTACGCTCGAAGACGGCCAGTTGTTCGCCCAGGTGACGGGGCAGGGAAAAGCCCCCATATTCCTCGAAGCCGAGGACCGGTTTTTCTACAAGGTCATCGAAGCCCAGGTCGAATTCGTCAGGGGTCCCGATGGCAAGGCGACGTCGCTGATCCTTCACCAGGGGGGGCGCCATATGCCCGGCGTTCGGAAATAGCGCAATCGGGACTAATGAGCCGGTAAGCTCCGTGCCATCGTCCCCTTTCTGGGCCGACTTCGGAAACCGACGAAAATGCGGTTCCATTTCCGCTTAGGGCGCGAGGGTGACTTGCACTAAGTAAGGGAAAGGCGGTTATCGAGCCTCCGATCCAAGGCGCGTTATGTCTCCTGCCGATGCTCTTCCATTTCCCGCCGAGGCCATTTCTTCGGTCCTAAATCCCGCTAAGGACGCCAATGTCTCCCGAACGCCAGACATTGTCGACGGTATTACGCGTGATGACCCAGCTGTCGCCTGACCGGATCAATTGGACGTCGTAGCGATTCTTCATCAAATAATGACGGGAGGGATCACTGCGAGGAACGTGCTGAGCTTCAACGAGTACATCCATGTGTGCCGTATCACCGTCGATCGTCACACGCGGATTGCTGACGGAATGGGTTGTGTCTAACGCGCTGAGAGAGGTCGATAGGGCCCGGACGATGAGATCTCGGCCTTCGATAACAGGATATTCGAACCCGGCCTTCGCGGCGGCTGGACGAAAATCCGAAACCGCGTTTACCGCAAGTGACGACGCCAAAAGCCCTTTGTCACGGAGGTCGATACCAGCCGCAAAGCGATACAGCGCTTCGACGATGGCCAGCTTGTCGGTGCTTTCCTGGGCGGGAGATATAGAGGTGGTCATGAACGTGTTCCTTCTAGTGCCGGATGCGCGGGATGCGGGCCCTCTCCGGTATTGCTGTCTCAAACGCCGATGTTCGTTGCTTCGGCAGAGCTATGAGTGGCGCCATTATTCGAGATCGGCGTCGATGCGTTCGATCAGGCCGTCCGCGTTGATCGCGATCTTGAGGATGCCGATCTCGTGGCCGAAATCGCCCGTAAAATTGAGGCGGATGTTCGCGTTGAAATTATCCAAGCTTTCGATGGATAACAGCGTGCTGGCGGTGTTGTACCCAACAAAGAACCGCTGGAGGTAGAGCTGGACGCCGTCTCTACCGGCAAAGACATCACCGACCGATACGTCATTGATGACGGCGTCGGCGGCAAACAGCGACAGCACCCCCTCGACGTCGAAGGTATTGGCGGTCGCGATGAAGCGTTTGATGATCTTCTGCATGATGCTTTGCTTAGACGTCGATGATCGTTGTGTCGGCGATGGTCTGGGCGAAGCCGCTTCCAAATACTCCATTTGGCGTCTGAAATCCGGCACGGACTTCGCCTGAAAGCGCCCGGCGGCCAGCTTCGGCCGCCGCCATCGCGGTGAAGGTGTAGCCGTTGACCGTATCGAGAAGTGCACGGCTCACATGCCCCTCCGCACCGGTGACTTCGACAGCCGCCTGATATCGGTTCGAGAGACGGTCTTCCTCACTCGGTCCATCTGGAAGCAAAGTGAGATCGTCCTGGGGGAAGCCGTCGCCGGTCACATGCACGAAGGTCTCTACATTAGGAACACCTGTCGCGCGCCAGATTGTGATGAGATCGGGAAGGGTTACCGGGAAGCAGTCGACCCCGCCCCTGCCGAAGTCGAATTTTCGACTGCCATCGGCTGCAACACTGACGAGCCTTCCGTCGATACGCGCCAGCGTCTCGGTTGTGACATTTTCCATGGCGCTGATCGCGGATCCGCGAGACAGACCACCCGTGACATGCAGCGCAATCCTGATCTTGCGAGGATTACGGACCTTTCCGACAGCATATTCGGCAAGGCTGCCGAGCATGGCGACGCTGCCGCCACCGCCCGGCATTAGCATGGTTCCCCCAGCCTTCGCCTCGTCGTCGAGGACTTCGGCCAGGCGATAGCTGTCGAATTCGGCAGCCGTGTCGAGATAGTGCACACCGTTTCGGATCGCCGCAGGAAGGGACCGGCACAGTTCAGCAGGACCGAAACGTCGGCAAAACGCTCATCGATTGCCACAGGGGTGTCGAGGCCGAACACTCGATATTCGACATCAAGATCGGCGGCTAGCGCGGCGAGGGTTTCTTTGCTGCGGCCCGCCAGAACGAGGGGTGTTCCCGCCGCCTTCGCGTAGTGCGCTGCCATGCGACCGGTATAGCCGCTGGCGCCATAGATCATTAGTTTTGCCATGTTAGTGCTGCCATTCCTTGTAGACAAATTCAATGCTGTAACCGTCGGGATCGCGGATCTGCGCGGCGTAATATCTGGGGTCGTAGTGAAGCTGGGGACCAGGCGAATGGATCTGCGTGCCTCCCGCAACGATGGATGCGGCGAAGGCGGTATCGACCTGCGCTGTGCCGTCGGCGACAAAGCCAATATGGGCGGCACGACCTTCGACGACGCCTTCGCGAAGCCAGAAGAACACCCTGCCGCCGGCGCCAAAGCCCTTCAAGTCCGGGTGGCCCGGCGGACCATCCTTCCCGTCGTAGTCATGGGCATGGACGATCCCAAGGGGGCGAAGCGCCGCCTCGTAGAACGCCAGCGAGCGAGCGATGTCGCTTACGGATATGAAGACGTGATCGAGCATGCTGCTCTCCTTGGTTATATTATGTAGCCGCCGGCGACTTCGATGTTCTGGGCGTTGATCCAGCGGTTCTCGCTGGACAGCAGGCTGGCGACGACACCGCCAATCTCTACGGGTTTGCCGACGCGACCAAGCGCAGTCTGGCCAGCCAACATTGCCTCAAACTCGTCGTTCAGGCCGCCGCCGAGCTCGGTACGTATTGCGCCCGGCGCAATTGAGTTCGACCGGATGCCGCGCGGGCCGAACTCCTTGGCCATGTACCGTGTCAGGACTTCGAGGCCACCCTTGAACGCAGCGTAGGGCGCGACGCCCGCCGTCGCCACGCGGGATGTGGCGCTGGTAATGTTGATGATATGGCCGCCGTCCGCCATCAAAGGCAGCAGGCATTGCGTGAGGAAGAACGGGCCTTTGAGGTGGACATTGAGCAGCCCGTCGAATTGCTCTTCCGTGACGGTCGCTATCGGATTGAACAGCCCGTAACCGGCATTGTTGACGAGATAGTCGAAGTCCTTCCGACCCCAGACTGACAGGAGTCGCGCGGCAACAGCGTCACGAAAGGCCAGGAATGAGCCGACATCACCCACGTCGAGCTTCACGGCCACGGCCTTACCGCCGTTCTCGACGATCGTCTTGACTACGGTCTCGGCTTTTTCAGGGCTGCTTTTGTAGGTGACGACGACCCCCATGCCGCTGCGCGCACATTCGATAGCAGCGCTTGCTCCAAGGCTCCGGCTGCTGCCGGTTACGATGACGATTTTCATTCCGTTTCTTTCCGTATTTGATGTGCCCAGAGCTTAGGTCCGAGCGCGCACCGGCGCTCACCCATTCCTCTCCAAAGCTTGCCTATTTCTGCTTCATCCTTGCGGCGCGGGCCGTGGTCTGCCACGCTCGTTTTCATGGAAAAGCAACTTCAGGAACTGCGCAGCTTGGCTTCGTCGGCGGGGAACCGTAGGACGGAAACGGGCATCCCTCGTGTCGCCATGGTTCAGGGCGAAATCCCCGAACATCAACTTTCGGCCGTTTACGAACCGATGATCAACCTGATTCTTACGGGCTCGAAGACAATGACAGTCGGTGAACGGACGTTCGCCTATGATCCGGCGACCTACTTCGTCATGTCGGTCGATCTTCCCGCAGTCGGCTCGGTGCATCCGTCGGCCTCCGGGGCACCATATCTCGCGGTAAGCCTGACGCTTCACCCCCCAACAGTGGCGGCTCTGATGAGCGACCTTCCCGTTCAGGTACGTAGCAAACTGTCTGGATCTGGCTTCTCCGTTGCTCCGGTCAATGACGAGTTTCTCGACGCCTGGGTTCGGATGCTCCGATTGATGCAACGACCGGACGAGGTCTCAGTGCTGGCGCCTGCTTATGAGCGAGAAATCCTGTTCCGAGTGCTGCAAGGCCCGCTAGGTTGGATGCTTCGCGACATTGCGGCACCCGACGCCGCGCTCTCTCGGATAGGCGTAGCGATTCAATGGATCCGTGAGAACTTCGCTAAGCCGCTGCGTGTCGAAGCGCTCGCTGAAATGGCCTCGCTGAGCATTTCGGCGTTTCACCGACATTTCAAGGCGGTAACGGCGCTCAGCCCCATCCAGTACCAGAAGCAAGTCCGTCTTCTGCATGCCAGGACACTTTTGATGGCTGGAGGAGGGAGTGCTACGGAGGTAGCGTTCGGTGTCGGCTACGAAAGTCCGAACCAATTCAGCCGCGAATATGCAAGGCAGTTTGGTTCACCGCCATCCAAGGATGTGATGAGGCTGAGAGGGCAGGTGACGTAAATTTTGTCGGTATATATAGTGACGCGCAATCATGTAGTTCCGCTTTCCGGGTGATCGTACCTAATCGCTGGAACCTGAAGTCCACTTCCGCATTGGGCACCACGATGCCCTCCTACCGAGTAGCTTCAGGGTTTGAGGAAAGTTGCCAGCTCATCTGGCGCGCCAGTTGGGAAAGCTGCTTTCAGATGATCCAGAAATGCGGACACGCGTGCGTTCAGCAGGCGCCTTGACGGGTAAAGCGCCCACAGCGCAATATCAGCACCTATTACCTCCCCCCAACTGACCAACCGGCCCTCGATGATATCCTTACTGACAAGGGACACGGGCAGGCAGGCGGCGCCTGCGCCGTCGCGCACGGCGTCGCGTACCATGATCATTGAGGACAGGTGTAGAACAGGCCGCACGGTGATGCGCGCTGGTCCATCAGATGATGTGACCTGCCAACTCAATGCCTGCGCGGCACCGCTGCGAAGGACCGCCGGTGACGGTGTATCGTCTGTTGGCAAAGGAACCGCCGGACTGGCTACAACAACCAGCCTATCGCGCAGAAAGGCACGCCCCACCAAGCTCTCATCGGGCGAGGGGTTCACGCGTATGACCAGGTCATAGCCTTCCTCGACCATATCGACCGAGCGATCCTCGGTCGTGACTTCAAGGCTAACCTCGGGATGCTTCAAGGCGAACCCGGCGGCGAGCTTTCCCATGGCGGTCTGCGAAAACAGTAGCGGCGCACTGACGCGCAATCGTCCCTTCGGCCGGTTCCCGCCGGAGGCGATCGCCGCCGCTGTCTCATCAAGATCGGTCAGCAGGCTGGCGGTGCGCTCATAAAGCGCGCGTCCCTCTTCCGTCAGCTTCAGAGTGCGGCCACCACGTTCGAACAGGCGAAGGTCAAGTTGTGCCTCCAGTTCGCAGACCCGGCGCGACAACGTGGCCTTGGGGCGACCGGCTGCACGCGCAGCCCGGCCGAAGCCGGCATGCCGCGCCACAAGCGTAAAGTCGGAAAGGGCAACCAGATCCATTGTTCCACCTGTGAGACAGTATGTCCATATATAGCGGCTATCGGATCAAATGTGAACCCTTAGATTAGTCGGTGTCAGCAACCCCTCACTGGAGAGACGCACATGACTATCCTTGTTACAGGCGCAACAGGCCGCATCGGCCGCCAGGTCGTCGATCAACTTATCGCCCGCGGCGCCGCCGTTCGCGCACTTGTCCGCGATCCGCAAAAGGCCAACCTACCGGCGGCAGTAGAACTGGCAAAGGGCGACTTCCTCGATATTGACAGCTTACGCACCGCTTTCACCGGGGTGTCGACGCTGTTCCTTCTCAATGCTGTAGCTGGCGATGAGTTTACCCAGGCCTTGATTACGCTCAATATCGCCCGCGAAGCTGGCGTCAACCGTGTCGTCTATCTGTCGGTGATCCACGCCGACCGTTTTGTCAACGTGCCGCACTTCGCGGTCAAGTCCGGCGCTGAGCGGATGATCACCCAGATGGGGTTCAGCGCCACCATCCTGCGCCCGGCCTACTTCATCGACAACGAGTTGATGATCAAGGACGTGATCACCAACTTTGGCGTCTATCCGATGCCAATTGGCAATAAGGGTGTCGCCATGGTCGATGTTCGCGACATCGCTGAAGTGGCCGCCATAGAACTGATCCGTCGCGCTGAGGCCGCGGCGACGCTGCCGATCGACACCATCAACCTGGTCGGCCCGGAAACATTGACGGGCACGCAAATCGCCGGCATCTGGTCGGACGTGCTGGGCCAGCCGGTCGTCTATGGCGGCGATGATCCGTCAGCCTTCGAACAGAACCTGGCGCAAATCATGCCGAAATGGATGGCCTATGAAATGCGCCTGATGGCCCAACGCTATGTCAGCGATGGCATGATACCGGAAGCTGGCGATGTCGAACGCCTGGCGCGCCTCCTCGGCCGGCCGCTACACGCTTATCGCGCCTTCGCCAGCCAGTTCGCACCGACAACGCAGCCAACCATCTAAGGACTACGATCATGATCTATTCTACCGCCACCGTGCCGGTCAATCCGCAAGGCGAAACTCCACTTACCCGCGCCCAGGCCTGGCAAGGCCTGGTACTGAAGGCCCGCGACGCCCGCCTGTTCCTGCCGCCCAATCTGTGCACACACTGCGATATCGTCGAAGAAAGCGCCACACATATCGTCCGCGAGGCCACGATCGCCGACGCCGACCTGCGCGAGATCATCACCTTCGAACCCGAGCAAAAGGTCACCTTCTTTCAGGTGACCGGGCCGCGCGAAGGCGCCATAATCAACGAGCTGTTCGAAGACGACAGCGGCGCTTTGCAGCTTCGGTTTTATGGCTATCTCGGCCTGCGCGGTCAGATGCCCGGCGGCCCCGAGGAACAGGCCGAACAGGAGTTGTTCGACGGCGACAAAGGCTATAAGGCCGCTCTACTGTCGACCTTGCAGAGGATGCGCGAACTCCTGGCAGAAGGGAGGCTGTGAAAGAATCAGGGATCTGGTGCCCCCGCCCGATCCCTCATGTTTCAGAACCAACGTCCGCTTACGGCGATATCTCTGCAACCAGCTTCTGACTGATGTCCTTGTCCGCTTCGGGCGCAAGGCGGCGTTGACGCATTCGTGGTCGTCATGCCCCGCTATTCGCACCAAAACCAACGACCCTCAGCAATGAACGGTTGGCTTTTCGCTGGCGTGTCAGTTCGTTTAGCTGGGGTGTGCTCTTCCACAGTGCCTTGTAATCGGCCCGTTGCGTGGTTAACGATGGAATAGGAATGGCGCCGTAGGGCAGCGCCCAGGGGAGGGGAAGGGCACCTTCATTGACCGCGCGCATAAAACACCCCGTCGCGGCTTCGCCGTTGCCCGCCTCTGCATATTCCAACCCCAGGCGGAACAAGCTGTCCCCCACCGTTGGGCCAAAACCTGCCGTTTCGTTTATTGGCTGATCCAGAGCTTTCAAGTCTGCCTGCAAAAGCTGGTCATAGGCAGCAGGCTTTCCATTTAACATTTCCGCACCCGCCGCGATGCGTGCCATTAGCGACGCGACAGGCTGGGGCGGCCGTCCTTGCCAGAGGCCGTGCATGTAGTCATTCAGCGCCAGCAACGCCTTCGCGTCGCGCTGAGCCAGACGCATCATGTAGACTTCTCTCAGAATGAAGACGTTGCCTGGCTCACGCTTAAGAGCTGCGGCATAAAGCTCACCGGCTGCCTTCGTCTTCCCGTCGCACAGCAGCAAACGCGGCACAGCCAACTGGCGCCAGGCATCGTTGGGGACTAACGCAGCCGCTTTCCGGGCGTAGTCCAGCCCTTCGCTACATCGGTTCATCAGACCGAGGTAATATCCATACCAGAGGTTCGCGTCTGGTGCATTGGGATCGATTGCCAACGCGCGAGTGAAGAAGCGGTCGCTGGCCGCCCAATCCTGACGGACCACGGCGGCCTGCGCGGCGGCGCTCAGGACTTCCGGATCGTCAGGTGCCGCTTCGACCGCTTGCGCCAGATACGCTTCAGCCTGGGACAATCGCTTTGCAAACCTCACCTGGTCTTCACCCGTCCGTGGATAACGGGGCAATGCCAGCAGCTGATATTTGAGCATCAACGCGCCCGCATTGCGAGGCGCCTGCGCTAGTACATCGTCGGCCCGTCGATCGACATCGTACATCAAAGCCTTAAAGCGATCCCAATCGCGATGGCTGCGCGCGTCATGTGCTTGGGCTAGGGTCTGGCGGGCTGCCGTGACCTTGCCGGCAATTTCAGGTGGCGCGGCTGAAGAAGCGCTGGCGCTGGTGCCCGGATCTGTCTTTAGGATAAGCGTCACGTACTGAGCGGCGGCCGCAACCGCCTGCTGGCTGGAGGTCAGTGGCATGCCCGGTCGCTCGATAAAGTGCGACGTCCAGACGCGATTGTGATCTTTAAGCCGGCTTAGCCGGAGCGTGATCTCCGGTGATACGGCGGGCCCTGATAACGCCCCCGTCAATTGGTATTCGGCATCGGCGCCGGAATGAGGGCCTTCGATCAGTCGGACGTCGCGAATACGGGAAAGCGTGTCCTCTAGTCTGGCTCTCAGATCGGCCGCCTGAGCAGCGGATTGTTCTCCCGCGACCGTGATGTCGCTGACGTTAATTCGCACGATATGAGACTCGCGGGGAAAGCCCCCTGTCATCCACCAGATCATAATGGAAAAGACAATGATTAGGCCGATGCCAACCCATAGGCCTATTGGTCTGCGCCTCCCTTTTTGATCGGGAGCCTTGTCCTGGATGAGTTTCGAAACGGAGATGTCGGGCAATGCTTCTGAACGTGTCGCTACATCCAGGCGATACCCCACCTTGCGAACAGTCCGTAAGTTGAAGGCGCCAGTGGTCTGCGCCAGTTGCCGGATGCGTGACAGCGCACGGTTGATGGCATCCTCGCTAACGGCCCGCCCATCCCAGCACGTTATGATCAAGGTTTGGCGGGACACGACCGCACCCTCTGCCTGCGCCAGAGCTACCAGCACCTGCATTACCCGCGGTTCGACGATGATGCGTTCGCTTCCATCGAGGATTTCACATCCCGACGGGATCAATCGCAAGCGACCGAGTGCCCGCTCTAGTTCTGTTGCAAGTGAGATTGGGGTCATGCGCGCCTGCTCGATCCGTTCCTAAACCGATACCAGCTCTCGTGCGGCAAAGAAATCAGGTTTTCGTCAGGTTCAAGTCCTGTCTCGCCAAGCGTATTTGATGGCAATGAGCGTCCAGGGCATGCGCTCATGCCGATGGATATAACAATAGGATTCTGCCGTGCGGGACGAAGTTGAATTTGAACGCTGGTTCTTTCTCGGCATGGCCATTGTTATGGCCATGATCGTGCTGTTCGGGTTTGGGTTGCACGCCACGCGCTATAATTTCGACATGGCGGGTTTACCAGACTCCGTGAAGACTCATGCGCTCGGCTTTCTGGCCTGGGTCGCGCTTTATGTGGCGCAGAACAGTCTGATCGTCGGCCGACGGTTCCAGCTGCATATCTGGCTCGGAATCGTCGGGCTCGGCCTTGCCGGCTATATCTCGATCTCCGGGTTACAGACCACATTCGACAGCATTCGCTTTGATCGTGTGCCACCCGCCTTTCCGCCCTCGGTACTGCTCGTTCTGAATGGCCTCAATATCCTCACCTTCGCTGGTCTGATCGCTTGGGCGACCCTCCTGCGTGCAAACCCAGCCTGGCATAAACGGCTAATGTTTGGCGGCATGTTGGTGCTCCTGTCGCCGGCTTTCGGTCGAATACTGCCGCTGCCTTTATTGCAAACCTGGGGAGGGTTTGGTGTCGCGGCCTGCCTGTTCGCAGTTCTGTTTATGGCGATGGCATTCGATCTTTACCGATGTCGCGGGATTCATCCGGCCTATGTGGTCATCGCCGTGATCGTTCTTCTGACGCCGGTGGCGGTCAGCGCGCTCGCCTTCTCGCCCATCGTGCTGGATGTCGTCCAGACGCTTATTCGAAACCATTAATCCTAATTAGAGAAAGGTAGAGTTCCATGGCCCCGGGATTCAAAATCGTGACCCTACTAACCCTTGTGTCAGCTCTTGTGTCGGCAACGAGCACGCGCGCAGAGGAAAATAGCGTGAAAATGCCGCAGGAGATCGGCGCCGCGTACGGGCGTTTAGGAAAGGCCATTTCCACGCGCGATATAGAAGGCGTGAAGTCGGTCTGGGCAGATACGTTCGTCGTGAATGCGCCGAACAACCAAATTCTACATCGCGACGAGGTCATCGCTGCGATGAATGACGATCTGCTCGACTACAAGTCATTCAAGAAAATCGTCGGTCACGTCAGTCAGGAGGGTGACGTGGTTATCGTAATGGGTTACGACGAACTGGTGCCAACAAAAGGGCCTGGCGCGGGACGGACATTATGGCGTCCCTTTACTGACATCTGGCTCAAAGGCGCTCGCGGGTGGAGACTGATCGCACGTCAGGCAACGATCGCCGCCGAGACACCGTAACTAAGAATCCCCGAATGTCCGCATCCGGTAGAGGGAGCGCTTTCCGCATCGTATGACCGCTTAGGGCGCTAGATGGCCAAGCCTGTCACAAAGCCTTGCGGAAGGTCAGATTGTATCTGACGCCGCTGGTGAGCGGGTGGTCACCAATCTTCAGCGGATTGATCCCATGATATGTGAGGCGGGCCGGACCGCCCCAAACGACGACATCACCGTGAAGCAGCGGAATCCGTCTGACACGATCTTGACGGGTCCGGCTGCTCAGCGAGGCGGGGGATATTCTCAAACACCTGTCCACCGCCAGTGGCGGGCCGCCGATCACCCGACCGGTCAAGGATGCCTTCGCACCGGAATTTATAGACAAATAAAGGGCCGCAGCTTCGACTGCGGCCCTTCGTTTTACTCCGCTGCAATGGCCCGTCGCAACGTATTGCAGTTTCCCGGCACGTCCAGCCCCAGAGTCTCGCGGAAGGTCGTGCCCGGATACTCGGTCTTGTAGATACCGCGCTTTTGCAGGATCGGCACGACCTCGTCGACGAACAGCTCCAGTTGCCCCGGCACCGACTCGAAGAGATTGAAGCCGTCCGATCCGCGCCCTTCGAGCCACTGCTGAAAGCGGTCGGCGATCTGTTCCGGCGTACCGATAAAATGACCACGTGGCGTGGCCACGCGCAGAGCAATCTCACGCAGGGACAACTTCTCATCCGCGACCAGCTCAGAATGCGGTTCGAGGCGCTCTGATTGCTCTTCGCCCCATCGGCGGCAACCTGTTCGGGGAACGCACTGTCGGGGTCATAGACGCTGAAATTGTGGTCGTTGAACGACCGGCCCAAGGCGCGCAGGGCGTTTTCCAGCGACACCAGTTCGGCCAGTTCGCGATACCTTGCCTCGGCCTCCGCCGTAGTCGAGCCGACGAAGGGGCGGGCACCGGGCAGCACATACAACTGATCCGGATTGCGCCCGAACCCTGCCTCGCGGCGTTTGACGTCGGCATAGAAGGCCTGCGCTTCGGTCAAAGTTTCCTGATGGGTGAAGATGACCTCGGCGGCACGGGCAGCGAAGTTGCGCCCGTCTTCGGACGATCCGCCTGAAAAATGACCGGCTGACCCTGCGGTGAGCGTGAGATATTAAGCGGTCCCTTGACCGACAGGAACTCGCCCTTGTGGTTCAGTTCATGCAGCTTATCGGCATCGAGGAATTGCCCGGTCGCCTTGTCGCGGACCAGCGCGTCGTCCTCGCAGCTGTCCCAAAGCCCCTGCACGACATCGAGATATTCCTCGGCGAGACGATAGCGCGTGTCGTGCGACAGATGTTCTGCCTTGCCGAAATTGGCAGCGCTGCCTTCCAGCCATGAGGTGACCACGTTCCAACCGGCGCGACCGCCGCTAATATGGTCGAGTGAGGCAAACTGTCGCGCGAGGTTATAGGCTTCGTTATAGCTGACGGTCGCCGTACCGACGAGGCCGATTCGCTCGGTAACGGCGGCCAGCGCAGATAGAATCGTCAAGGGCTCGAAACGATTGAGATAGTGTGGCGAAGAACGGGCATTGATCGACACGATGTCGGCGACGAAAAGATAGTCGAACTTGCCGCGCTCGGCGATTTGCGCCTGTTTTTTATAGAAAGTGAAATTGGTGCTGGCGTCGACGGGTGCATCGGGGTGACGCCAGTCGTCCCAGCCGGGGCCAACCCCATGCAGAATGAAACCGAGTTTAAGGTGTCGTTGTGACATGCTGATCTCCTGAAAAGATCAGGCATCCTTCTGCTTTTGTACCCTCAGCACAAACGAGCATCTCTGAAGCCGAATGAGTTTATTTAATAAAGGCTCAGACCATATTTTTGCGACGGCCTGCCGAGAATTTCTGGCTAAGTCAGATGACCTTGACTACGGATTCGGATCCGCTCGCGAGTAATTCTGGCAAAAGACGCTCGATTGACTGACGCGTGTTTTCGGTAATTTCAAAGCGTACTGGTTTCCCGCTTTTGCTGGATGACGGTTGCGCGGTCTCTGGGCTTGCCCGCCTGGCAGACGTCGTTCACACGCAATTTGACGAGGTCGCAAGCCCCTAACTTGCTGTCGATCCCTAAGTTAAACAGAGCAAGATCTCGTACTGATTTGCTGAGTTCCAGTCGACACGATTGCCCAGACATCCTTTGGTTTCAGAGGCTTCTTGTGGCCTATGAGAAGGCCTTTGTTCCAAGGCTGATGCTGTGGTGTAAATTGAGAGCTAGGGATGACGGTTTCTCCTTTATTCCACCCACCTCGTCTCTCGATTGAGTGGTGCGGACTATAACACGTCTTCATTCACATGATTGGTAACATTGTCGATTCGTATTGCAAATTGCACTACAATTTGATATGTGCCTTTTAAAAGGAGCCGTCCATGCCACGCACAACTGAGCGAAAAGATCACCCGCTTTCAATGCGGCTGCCCGACGCGGATATTGCCATGATTGATCGTGCTGCCTTATTGCGTGGGCGCTCGCGAACTGATTTTGTTCGCGATGCCGCCGTACGTGCAGCGGAAGACGCCGTAATGGAGGCCATGCCTATACGTATGAGCGCCGTCGGCTTTGAGGCGTTTATTTCCACGCTTTCTGGTCCTGCGACGCCGGTCACTGAAATGGTTGACGTGTTCCGCCGCCCAGCGCCTTGGGAAACTCCTGTCGGGAACGGCGAGGCCTGAGTTTGCCATTATCCAGCCCTGAGCTTTTGAACGCATCACACGATGTTTCTCAATTTGCATGTGGTAAGCCCTCGCTCGATAGGTGGCTTAAAACGCGCGCCCTCTCTAATCAGGTTAAAGGTTTCACTGCGGTACTTGTTGTTCACAGTTCCAGCAGCGTGGTTGGCTACTATGGCCTCGCACCAACAGCCATTGTGCCTTCACGTTTGCCGCGTGCCATTCGGACAGGTCAGCCACCCGATCCTGTGCCATGTTTGCTGCTTGGCCAACTTGCAACAGATGAGAACTGGGCTGGGCGAGGCATTGGGACTGGTTTGCTCAAGCATGCTTTGGAACGCTGCGTAACTGCGGCGGGGCTCATTGGTGGACGGGCCTTAATCGTGAATGCCGTCGATGGCGAAGCGGCCGAATTCTGGGTGAGGCGAGGATTTCTGCCTTCACATGACGATCCTTTGACATTGTTCCGGTCTATAGCCGACATAGCCGCATCAATTCGAGCCGCATCGTCCTAAAATTCGAACCGCGCCATAATCCAATACTAAGACTTTGGACTTGCCCGGAAAAAGTGGAGAGCGAACCGTGTTTTACGCATCCAGCAATGTGGCCCCAACGTTATTTAAGCAATATGCGCTTTACTTAAATAGTGACCGGGCTAAAGTAAGCGCACTTAAACAGCGGAAGATGCAGTCATTGGCGGGCTGATTGAGTACGGCTTTGCAAGAGCGAATACCGACGTCGCCGAACAGCTCTGTCTGCCGCGTCAAAGTTTGTGACAGGGCACGCTCGGACACAGACCGTGAGCTGTACGTAAAACCGATATTTTCGTTCGATACCCCTCAGGGCATCCGGAGACCGCGGTCAGCCGGCCACGCCATCGTGGCCGGCTGTATCCCTAAACGCCGTAGGCTTTAGCGAACAGACGTGAGAGTCTCTGGGCGAAAGCTCGCGGGTTGGCTGGGCGATCGCCGTCAAGGACAAGCGCTTCATCGAGGAGAAGCCAGGCGGCGTCCTCTTTCGCGCTAGGGTCGGTGAGGATCGCAACGGCCTGGACCAGCGGACTATCGGCATTTATTTCCAGCACTGGCTTCGAGGCGGTTTTCACGCGACCCGCGCTTTGCAGAATTTTTTCGAGTTGCCGGTCCGGGCCGGCATCCGAGGCGACCAGACAGACCGCACTTTCCGTCAAACGTCGCGAGCGACGCACATCAGCCACCTGCTCTTTTAGGGTGTCCTTCATGTAGTCGATCAGAGACGAAAGCTGAGGCGTGACCTCGGTTGCTGAATCTGGTGTATCATCTTCGTCGGCCTTGGCGTCGAGGTCAGCCAGGCCCTGAGTCACGGACTTGAAACCCTTACCTTCATAGTCGCCGACATTCGATGTCCAGAAGCTGTCCACTGCATCGGTCAGAAGGAGGACCTCGATACCCCTGGCGCGGAACCCTTCCAGCTGGGGAGACGCCTTGAGTTGCTCCAGACTGGCGCCGGACATGTAATAGATGTCGGTCTGGCCTGGTTTCATATCCTTGATATAGTCGTCGAGGCTACGGGTATTGTCGTCGGAAATCGTCGTTCTAAACCGCGCAAGCTTAAGCAACTGGGCGCGCCGCTCGAAATCTTCGTAGATGCCTTCCTTGAGGATTGGTCCAAACAGCTCCCACGCTTTGGTGAACGAAACGGTGTCCGTCTCGGGCAATTTCTCAAGGGCGTTCAGCACCCGACCGGTCACGCCCCTGCGGATGGCCGTCAGAACCGGGCTGTCCTGGATCATTTCGCGTGAGATGTTGAGCGGCAGATCAGAGGTATCAACAATACCCCTGACGAAACGCAGATAGCGGGGCAGCAATTCGGCGTCGTCGGTTATGAACACGCGCCGGACATAAAGTTTCATGCGACCGTTGCGTTCGACGTCGAAGAGATCGAAGGGCTGCGAACCGGGCACGAAGGCGAGGGCGGTGTATTCGTGCAGCCCTTCCGCGCGGAAGTGGACGTTCAGGAGAGGGTCGTCGTACTGGCCGGAGACGCTGCGATAAAAATCAGCGTAATCGTCTTTTGAGATGTCCGATTTAGGCTTGGTCCAGAGGGCTGCACCATCGGTCACTTGCGTCGGCTCACCACCCTCTTTTTCGATCAGTTCGATCGGGACCGGGACATGACCGGATTGCTCGCGGATAATGCGCTCCACCGTCCATTTGCTTGTATAGGTCTTTGCGTCGTCGGTCAGATGCAAGGTGACACGCGTGCCGCGCGCGGGCGCGTCTGATGGCTCTGCTTCTCCGATACTGTAAGTGCCCTGACCATCGGAGGACCAGGTCCAGGCGGCGGTCTGTCCCGCGCGACGGGAAATGACGTCTACGCGGTCGGCGACCATGAACGCGGAGTAAAAACCGACGCCGAACTGACCGATCAGTTGCGCGTTCTCTCCCCCCTTGGCTGCCTCCAGCCGCTCCATGAAAGCGCGGGTACCGGAGCGCGCAATGGTGCCAAGCGCTTCAATCATTTCGTCACGGTCCATACCGATGCCGTTATCCTCGACGATCAGCGTACGAGCCTCTTCGTTCAACCTCACCACGATGCGGGGCCGAACACCGTCAGCGGCCAAATCAGGATTCGATATCGCTTCATAGCGTAGCTTCTCGCACGCGTCGGCGGCATTGGAGATCAGTTCTCGCAGAAACACGTCTTTGTCTGAATAGATCGAGTGCACCATCATGTGCAGCAGCCGGCTGACATCGGCTTCGAACGCGTGTTGTTCCACAGGCTTTTCTTCTGTCGTCGTGGTCATGATTATCGTCATCCCTGAGGTTAGAAAACGGGGATGAGATGGTTTTTGCCTTGGCTATTGTCAAGCGTAGGGCATAGCGAAATCGGCGGATAAACGACGAATTTTCAACGGCTTTCTCAGGGCTGTCTGTAGCCCGTCGCTGACATCTGCGTCTGATTAAAAAACGGCCCATGCGAAGCCAGAGAGGCCCAGACGCGTCTGAGCGAAATCTGCCGGTCAAAAACCGTATTCGAGTAACTGCTGGAGCGCGCGGATCGGGCTGGTCGGCTGTCATGGGCATCGCCCGCCCCAGCTGCCGCCCTGACACTCTACAGCACTGCTATGGGCCTCTATGACCAGTTGCTGCGGGAAGCCGAACCATCAGTTCATAGTCTAACGGCGTTCGCGTGTATTGACAGCCTGATCGCGTCTTATCGGCTGAATTAGCCTTCCGGTCGAACGACCCCGCGATTCATCGATTTGGTACCACCATATTCAGTCGGGCCAAACGGTCGCATTGGCAAAATCGCGGTGAACAATTCTCTGCAGCGTTCGTAGGCATCCAGAGTTTGTGCAGCGGACCTTTCGACACTCCAGTTCGACTTAGATTGGCACTAAAGCAGCATTCTGCTTCCGAGATAGGTCGAAGGCTTGGTTGAGCAGGAAAAAGTATCGTTTGAGAAACGTAGCGTAGATAACATGCAGGTTTGAGGCTCAAAGATAAGGGCCGGGTAGGTCAACCCGCCGCCAGTTGCAGGATGGCGATACCCGCTACGACCGCCGCGACGCCCAGCCAGCCTTTCCAGTCGGGCTTGTCTTTCATAAACAAAAAGGCGAGGACGACCGTGATGGCGGTGGCGGCCGAGCTCAGGGCGGTGGCGATAGCGATTTCGCCGTCGGCCTGTGCGACCATCATGGCCGCGAATCCACCGCCGCTGAGAGAGGCGGTGATGAGCAGCAGCGCAACGTCTTTGGCGCCGCCGAAATGTAGGACCGGTGTTCGGCGCAGCATGGCGGTCAGGCCGAAGACGGCAGCGGAGTTCAGGTAATACAGCCATATGGTCGGGACGGGACCGAAGGCGGGCAGGACAAACTTGCCTTGCAGCCAGTAACCCAGTCCGTAAAACACCGCCGCACCCGCAGCGAGCCAGACCCCTGAAGTCTTCGAGTTGGTCCTTGTTTTGGACGGCAGGGCCGACAGGATCGCGCCAACAACCGTCAGGCTCAGACCGGTGAGCAAAACCGGTGTAGCCTCTTCGCCGGTCAGCAGCGAAAGACCGGAACCTACCGCGCCGTAGCTGGCCATGACCGGGGCAACGACGGACAGCCGACCTGTGGCCAGACCTCGGTATAAACAGGCGGTGGCGGCGATGATCGACAGGTTGGCGGCCAGTAGCGCCGCCCAATCGATGAGGTCGCCCTCGAATCGCGCGCACAGAAGCAGCACCGCTATGGAGGCGCAGAGAAGCAGGAAAAGCTGGCTCCAGACCAGGGTTGGCAGGACGCCGACCGAACGTCCCGAAAACCGGGCGATGACATTTGCGGTGCCGTAACAGACGGCGGCCACGAGACCGAACAGAATGGCGGGGCTCATGCGTATGCCTTTGGACGGGGCCTATCCGACCTTGCCGCCGCCCATGGCGTTATAGATGCCGCCGGTCGTATAGCTGGCGGACGAGTCGGCCAGTTGCACGTAGATGGAGGCCAGTTCCGCCGGCTGACCCGGACGCCCCAGCGCCGTATTGCCGCCGAAGGATTGCAGCTTTTCCATCGTCGCGCCGCCGGAGACCTGCAACGGAGTCCAGATCGGTCCGGGCGCGACGCCATTGACGCGGATACCCTTCGGCCCCAGTTGCTTGGCCAGCGATTTGACGTAGTTGCTGGTGGCGGCCTTGGTCTGGGCGTAGTCGTAGAGGTCGGCGGAAGGTTCTTCGGCCTGCTCAGACGTCGTGCCGATGATCACCGCACCGGGTTTCAGATGCGGCAGGGCGGCCTTGGTCAGCCAGAACGGCGCATAGATATTGGTCTTCATCGTCGCATCGAAATCGTCGGACGAGATATCGAGGATCGACGCCTTGGTTTGTTGCCGGGCGGCGTTGTTGACGAGGATGTCGAGGCCGCCGAGGCCTTTCACGGCGTCGGCGATGATCTGCTGGCAGGCAGCTTCTGTGCGGATATCGGCGGGGATGGCGACGGCCTTGCGCCCGGCGGCCTTGATCAGGGCGATGACCTCTTTGGCGTCGGCTTCTTCGTCGGGCAAATAGTTGATCGCCACGTCGGCGCCTTCGCGGGCATAGGCGATAGCGGCGGCGCGGCCCATGCCGGAATCGCCGCCGGTGATCAGGGCCTTGCGCCCGTTCAGCCGCCCGGAGCCCTTGTAGGTTTGTTCGCCGTGATCGGGCTTAGGCTCCATCTTCGAGGCAAGACCTGGCCAGGCCTGAGACTGCGTCTTGAAGGGTGGCTTGGGATATCTGGTCGCTGGGTCCTGCAAGGGGTTTGCGACGTTTGACTGTGCCGTGGCGGGCACCGCGAGAGCTGCCGACGCTGCGCCGACAATTCCCGCGCCGCCAACCATCTGACGACGCGAAAAGGCAGTGAAGTTATCCGTAGGCATAAGCGCGTCCTGATCTGCTAAGATGCGCAAGACCCTAGGCGATTACGGATAAGAATGGCGCATCGAGCTGGTCATTCGAGCATCAAGCTAAGGTAAGGGCGATCAGCTTTCCTCGATCCGCCTGTCGGATTCGCGCGTGATGCTTACCTCGACGAAATCGAGTTCTTCCTGAAGGATCAGATAGGCATCTGCACCGACCCTTTCTTCCCGCCGCAGGATCTCCAGGCGTTCACGCTGCGCCCGCAAGGCGATACGGCCCAGGGCGCGTTGGTCTTCGAGCGCGGTATTGTCGGGTGTCAAGGCGGCCTTGCGCGTGGTTTCGAACTCATAGCGCCAGAAATTGGATGCCGGACCTTCGTGCCCGTCGAGGGTTTTGAGCGCCGTGGCGGCCAGATCGGCACGCACTTCGGCCATTTCCTTGTCGAGGCCGTTGTCGCCGTCGAGCTTCAGCCAGCGCACCAGCAACGGCAAGGTCAGGCCCTGAAGAATGAGGGTGGCCAGCACCACGGCAAAGGCCGTCAGAACGATCAGGTCGCGATCGGGAAAGGCGACGGGCAGCGAAAAGGCCGTCGCCAGCGTCACTAGCCCGCGCATCCCGCACCAGCCCACCAGTATGCCCTGACCAAGCGTCGCTGGTTCCAGATCACCGCGCGCCGACCGAAAGCGATGGGCGAGACGATTATAGATCAGCAGCCAGACCATGCGCACGACGATCAGGCAGAGCACGACCGCAGCGGCGAACCCAATGGCGGTATGAAGGCGGTCCGGCGTCATACCGCTGACGATGGCGCGGGCCTGAAACCCCATCAGCAGGAAGGCGAAGACGTTCAGGCAGAAAACGACGGCATCCCAAACGGCGAAGCTATGGATACGCATGCGCGGCGGCGTGGTCAGGTTGGCGGAATAGGCAATGGTCATGGCGAAGGCGACGACGCACAGAACGGCGGACAGGCCCAGCTTTTCGGCGACGATCCACAGGCCGAAACAGGTAACGAACTCCATCAGATTGGCGCCGCGCGTGCCCGTTATAAACGGCGTTAGATAGCGGAACAGCCACGCCAGACCGGCCCCCAGCAAAATGCCACCGGGTGCCGCCAGACCCAGTCGCAGCGCCAGATTGCCGCCGCTATGATCGCTGTTTTGCAAGGCCACGGCGGCGGAAAACAGCAGAAGGGCAGTGGCATCGTTAAGCAGGCTTTCGCCCTTGAGCACGGTGACCGACCGGCGGGGCATGTTGACGCTTCCCAGCACGGCGGTCGCGGCGGCGGCATCGGGCGGGGCGACGATGGCCCCCAGGGCCAGGGCCGCATACAGGGGCAGACCTGCGACGGCGACGCCCAGCCACGCCACGGCACCGGCGCTCAACAAGACTGCCACCACGGCCAGAGCGAACAGGGGCCGCCAATAGCGGCGGGCGGCCACCAGCGGAAAATCGAACGCCGCGTCGACGATGGCCGGAGCCATGAAGAGGGCCAGAGCCACATGGGGGTCCAGTCCGATTTCTGGCGCGCCCGGTACCAGCGCCAGTAGCACGCCGGCCGCCGCCAGCATCGTCGGGTAGGGGATCGACAGCCGCCGTGAGATTTGCAGCAGGCCGATCGCGATAGCCAGAAGAACGAGCAAGCTCTCGAAAAAGGTCATGCGTGCGCTCCCGCCAGATAGGTATCTATGTGTCGGGCGGCGTCGATCCCGCTTTGCCACGCGCCGTGCGCGGTCGAAAAATCGTGTGCGGAGCAGGCCTCGCCCGCAAAGCAGAACCGTTCGCTGACAGGACGCGACAGGACGGCGCGGGCGGCGTGATGGCCGGGCACGGCGTGGCTGTACGATCCGCCGATGGTTGGCTCTGTGGCCCATCGCGTCGTGGTCAGGGGCGAGAGGCCGCGCGCGAAATCGCCGCCCAGCAGATGCGTCAACTCTTCGATGGCGAAGGCGGTGGCGGCGTTGGGGCCCTGCCGTTCGAGATCGCGCGCCCATGCGCCGCCCAGAAAGCACTCTATAACGGGGCGTCCAAGGGGCCTGAGATAATAGCTGCCGGTCTCAGAACGGTCCGTCCGCCCCAGCAGGTGCGACTCCGGCGGCACGGCGTCGGGGTCGTTCATGGCCAGAAACACCTTGTCGGCAACACCGAGCGGCAGGCGCGACGCTGCCTCCAGATGATCGTCGCGGGCCGGTGAAAAACGGATACCGTTGCGCGCCAGAACCGCCGTCGAGACCGCCACGATGACGGCAGAGGCACGGATGACGCCCTGATCGGTTTCCAGCGCCATATCCTTGTCACTGGAAACCGACCTGACGTGCGTAGACAGGCTCACCGGCACGTTTGCGCCCAGATCCGCGATGAAGGCCCCGTAGCCGTCCGGCAGCCGCCAGTTCGCTTCGCTGGCGGAGTCCTCGTAGGCGAGGAAGTCCTCGGCCGACAACTGATCGAGTTCGGCGCCGTTCATGAAACTGCTCAGGCCGTCAGCGAAGGGACGCCAGCGGTCGCTGGCGGGCAGGGCGTCCGATGCGCGGTCACTGGGCGGCGGGGTTTCGCGCAACCGGTCTTTCAGGGCCTCGAACGCCGTCCAGGCCGCGCGCTGTTCGTCGGGCGGAAAGGCTATATTGCCGAGCTGTTTCGACCACGCGCTTTCGCGGCGGTCGAGCGGGTGACCGAGCGTATCGGCCAACGCCGCCAGCGGATTGCGTTCCGCCGAGTGCAGCCAGCCGCAGCCCATGTCGAGCGGCAATCCGTTGATCTGACGGGTAAAGGCGCGACCGCCCAGCCGCGGCAGGGCCTCGATGACAAGAACGGAACGCTTGCGTTCGGTCAGATGGCGGGCGGCGGCAATGCCTGCGGCGCCACCGCCTATAATAGCGACATCCAAAGTACTGGTCATGCGGGCGTCCTATGGAAGTATCCGATGAGGATGCGTAAAGACTTCGAACCCGTCAGACCGGGCGACGGCGATCAGGGTCAGGTTGGCAGCCTCGGCGACGCGTACCGCCAGCGCCGTGGGCGCCGACACAGCGACGAGGACGGGCGCGCCGATAGCGACGGTCTTCTGCACCATCTCCACGGAGACGCGGCTGCTTAAAACAACTATACCGGCGTTATGCTGAACGCTTTGGCGTACCATCGCCCCGGCCAGTTTGTCGAGCGCATTGTGCCGCCCGACATCCTCGCGGATCAGAAAGGTGTCGGTATGGGGATGCCAGAACGCTGCCGCGTGGGTCGCGCGGGTCTGGCGGCCAAGGCTCTGGGCCTCACCCAGGCGCTCGGTGGCGGCAAAAACGTCGGAGGGTGAAATCCGTCCGTCGGACGTCAGGGGCGCGGGAAGGCGCACGGCCTCCTCAAGGCTCTCCACCCCGCACAGACCGCAGCCGGTCGGGCCGGTACGCAACCGTCGACGGGCCGACAGCACATCGGCCACTTCGACTTTGAGCCACATCCGGGCTTCGATACCGTATTCATTCCTGACGATGTCCAGCCGCCGGATATCATCGGCCCCCCCGATCAGACCTTCGGTCAGACTGAAGCCCACCGCAAAATCTTCGAGATCGGCGGGCGTCGCCATCATTACGGCCTCGGTCGATCCGTTATAGACCAGCGCGACGGGCGTCTCTTCGGCAATATCGCGCCGGCTGTCGGTGACGGCGTCCCGGCGCCATATGCGCCGATGGACGCGTATGGCGGGCGCATATGGAATTGTTTCCGTAAAGGACAGGGTGTCGGCCATGCGCACAGCATCCGGCAGGTTTCAGGCCGGCGCAAGATGATGGCGGCGCCGGGGATGAAAACCCTATCCGTTCCTTATTTTTCAAACGAACGCGTCAGGCGTTTGCCATCGAAAACTTACCGCAACTTACCCTCTTCTGCCCGGACGCGCGACCTCGGATCGCGCTAACCCCGCCGAAGGATGATCTGCATGCCCGCACCCGTGCCCTATAGCCCCGACCTCGAACAGATCGAGGACGACGAAGCCGAGGTCGCCCGCGATCTTGTCGAAACTCTCCTGAAAATCAGCCGGAAAACCCATGAAGATAGCGGCCACGGCTGGCGCAGCGTCCATGCCAAGAGTCACGGTCTGGTGACGGGTAAACTGCATGTGCCGGATAATGCACCGGATCTGGCGCAAGGCCTGTTCGCGCAGGTCGGCACCCATGACGTGGTATTGCGCTTTTCCTCGACGCCCGGTGATGTCCTGCCCGACAGCGTTTCGACCCCGCGCGGTCTGGCGGTCAAGGTGCTGGGTCTGGACGGCGGGGCCACGCAGGATTTCGTCATGGTCAACGGCCCGACCTTTCAGGCGCCCAACGCCAAGGCCTTCCTTGCCAATCTCAAGCTCTTGGCGGCGACGACCGACAAGGCCGAAGGCGCCAAGGTTGCCGCGTCGGCGGTGCTGAGGGCGACCGAAGGCGCGCTTGAAGCCGTGGGCGGCAAGAGTACGACGCTGCGGGCACTCGGCGGTGAGCCGCCGCATCATCCGCTCGGTGAAACCTATTTCGCGCAGGTGCCGATCCGCTACGGCGACTATGTCGCCAAGTTCCGTATCGTGCCGGTCGCGCCGGAACTGACCGCGCGCAAGGGCGAAAAGATCGACATCACCCACGACCCGCTGGCCCTGCGCACGGCGATGGTCGCGCACTTCGCCGAGCAGGGCGGGATGTGGGAGATACAGGTGCAGCTGTGCACCGATCTTGAGACCATGCCGATCGAAAAAGCCAATGCGGTATGGCCTGAAGAGGAAAGTCCCTTCGTGACGGTAGCGACCCTCGTCGTACCGCCGCAATCGGCCTGGCCCGAGGAAACGTCTCAGATGATGGACGACAAGCTTTCCTTCAGCCCGTGGCACCATATCGAGGCGCATCGCCCGCTGGGGCAGATCATGCGCCTGCGCCGCCCGGCCTATGAGGCGTCGTCGCGCTTCCGCCGCAATGAAAACGATCAGCCTCTGGCCGAACCAACGGATGTGAGCGAGCTTAACGCGTAACGGGCCGTTCGATACGCACCGGTATCGATTTCGATGCCGGTGTCTTCGACAGGCGGTCGTGGTGCGTCACCGGCATCAGCACGTTGCATTCCGGATAATAGGCCGCGATCGTGCCCGCTGGAATATCGTAGGGCGTCAGGACCAGTCCGCTCAGTTCCCGGCGATGGCCGTCCTCGATATCCGTCACCAGCCGCAGCACATCTCCGGCCTTATACCCCGCCGCCTCGATATCCTGCGGGTTCATAAAGACGATGTCGCGCGTGCCTTCGATACCGCGAAAACGGTCGGAATAGCCGTAGATCGTCGTGTTGAACTGATCGTTGGAGCGCAGGGTAACGAGGCGATAACGTCCCGGCTTGTCCTCGAAGCCGTTGGCGCTGAGCACGTCCGGCACGGTGAAGACTGCTTTTTTCGCCTCGGTTTTCCAGATGCGCTCATGCGCCGGATTGCCGCGGTAAAAGCCGCCCGGCGTATAGAGGCGGGCATTGTAGTCGCGGAAATCTTCCGGATAGGTCTGTTCGATGAGGTCGCGGACGAGGCTGTAATCCCCGGTCCATCTCTCCCATTCGACGCTTAGTTGGCCGGGCAGGGTCGCCCGCGCGATTCCGGCGATGATAGCCAGTTCGCTTTTGACATGCTCCGACGGCGGCTTGCGTTTGCCGATCGAGCCGTGGATGTGGGAGAAGCTGTCCTCTATGGAGACGGTCTGCGGGCCGGTCGCCTGTGCGTCGATCTCGGCACGACCGAGACACGGCAGGATGAAGGCGGTCTTGCCGGGGTAAAGGTGGCTGCGGTTGAGCTTGGTCGAGATCATCACCGTCAGGTCCTGTGCGGGCCAGGCGACTTCCATGCGGGTCTGATCCGGCACGGCGCGCAGGAGGTTGCCGCCCAGACAGATGAAGGCCTTCACCTTGCTGTCGAACAGGGCTTGGGTTGCGGCCGTGATATTCATGCCGTCTTTAGCGGGCGGATCGAACCCGAACAGGGCTTTCAACTTGTCGACCGGGATCAGCTCGATCTTCTCGGCGATGCCAACTGTGCGCTGGCCCTGCACATTGGAGTGCCCACGCACCGGGCAGATACCCGCCCCCAGCCGTCCGATATTGCCACGCATCAGCAACAGATTGACCAGCATGGCGACGTTGAGATGCCCCTCGACCTGCTGCGTCAGGCCCATGCCATAGACTCCGATGGCTTTTTCGGCGGCCATGTAGATATCGGCGGCGCGGCGCAGGTCGGTCTCGCTCAGACCGCTTTCCTGTTCGATCCGCACCCACGGCGTATCGCGCACCTTGCTGATAAACGCGTCGAAACCGGAGGTGTGCTGCTCGATGAAGGCGATGTCGATGACGCGCGCCTTGCCGGCCTTTTGCGCCGCGTCGTCGGCCTCGACAATGGCCTTGCACAGGCCGAGCATGGCCGCGATATCGCCACCCGATTTGACCTGAAGATAGAGGTCGGAAATCACCGTCTCATGCCCGGTGGCCATGGCCACGGCGTCCTGAGGGTTGACGAAGGAGACCAGACCCTGTTCGCGGAGGGGATTGAAGGTGACGATCTTCGCGCCGCGTGTCTTGGCGTCCTGAAGCGGGTGCAGGAAGCGCGGGCTGTTGGTGCCGGGGTTCTGCCCGAAAAAGAAGAAGGCGTCGCAGGCTTCGAGGTCTTCCCACACAACCGTGCCGACGGGCGAGCCGATGACCTTTTTCAGGCCGACCGAGGTCGTCTCGTGGCACATATTCGAGCTTTGCGGCAGATTGTTCGTACCATAAAGCCGCGCCAGAAGCGCATAGAGATAGGCGGCCTCAAGCCCCGCATGACCCGATGAGTAGAAGACGACGCTGTCAGGGTCGAGCGGTTTGAGGATCGCCCCGATTTCAGCAAAGGCGGCTTCCCACGACACGGGTTTGTAGCTGTCGCTGGCGGCGTCGTAACGCAGCGGATGCGTCAGGCGGCCGAGCTTTTCGAGATTGTGGTCCTTCCAGTCGCGCAGCGCCGTGACCTTGTGCGTGTCCCAGAACCCGGGCGTGCAGCGCGCCGAGGTCAGTTCCCACAGGGTGGCCTTGGCGCCGTTCTCGCAAAACTCGAACGCGTGGTAATTGGCGGGCTTCGGCCAGGCGCACGACACGCACATGAAGCCCTTCGGCTTGTTCTGGTGCGTCAGGGTGTCAATGACGGCGGGTGAGGGGCGCTCGCTGAGCACCGTATGACCGATCCCGGCCAGCGAGCCCCAGCCCCCGGCGGGGCCTTCAGAATGCGCGGTTTCATCATCCGTCACTGTAGAGCACCTTGTCGAGGGTGATGGGCAGGTCGCGCATCCGGCGACCCGTGGCGTGGAAGATGGCGTTCGCAATCGCCGCCGCCGTGCCAACGATGCCGATTTCGCCAAGCCCCTTGGCACCTATCGGATTGACGCGTGTGTCCGCCTCATCGACGAAGATGACGTCGAGATCGATGACGTCGGCATGGGCCGGGATATGGTATTCGGCGAAGTTGTGGTTCATGATCCGCCCCAGCCGGTGATCGGTCAGGGTCTCTTCGTGCAGAGCTTGACCGATGGCCATGACCATGGCGCCGGTGATCTGGCTGCGCGCTGTGCGGGGGTTAAGGATGCGCCCCGCCGCCACGGCATTGACCAGCCGCGTGACGCGCACGACGCCCAGGTCCTCATCGACGCGTACCTCGGCGAAAACGGCGGTATGGGCGTAGCTGATATATTTTTGCGTCGACAGATAGTTGGACAGGACCGTGGCGGTGACGCCCAGGGTCTCACGTTCGACCGCCGTCATGATGTCGGTAAATGGCACGGCGACGTCGCCCGCGATCATCTGCCCGTCGCGGAAGGCGACCTCTTTGAACTTGCGGCCTTTGAACGGCGTGTCGGGCAGGTCGCGGGCGGCCTTGAACAGGGCTTTTTGCAGTTTCTGACACGCCGCCTGTACCGCCGAGCCGACGCTGGCGGCCATCATCGAACCACCTTCAGGCGCGGCGAACGGGTCTTTGGAGTCGCCCAGCCGAACGGTGACCGCCTCTATCGGCAGGCCCATGGTTTCGGCGGCAATCTGGGTCGCGATGGTATAGGTGCCGGTGCCGATATCGGCGGCCCCGGAAATAATGGTCAGGTGACCGGTGTGGCTCAGTTCGGCGCGCGCACGCGTCGGCACCGGCGAATAGGGCGCGTCCCATACGCCGCCCGCGACGCCCCAGCCGATCAGATCACGGTCTTCGCGCATCGACCGGGGCGCTGAGGAACGCTTTGCCCAGCCAAAGGCGTTGGCGCCCTGATCATAACAGTCGCGCAAGGCTTTGGAGGTAAAGACCTTATCGTCGTTCTGATCGTGGTCGGCATAGTTGATGCGGCGCAGATCCAGCGGATCAATGTCCAGTGCGTAGGCCAGTTCGTCCATCGCCGATTCCAGCGCAAAAACGCCGACCGCCGCGCCCGGCGCACGCATGTCGCCCGGCGACATGGTGTCGAGCTTGATCAGCTTATAGCCCATATCGACATTGGCGCATTGGTAGAGCAGGCCCGACCAGTTGACGACGGTTTCCTGATGATCCTCATAGGCGCTGGTGTGGCCGATAGCATGGTGATGGATCGAGGTCAGCTTGCCCGTCGAGTCGGCGCTTAGTTTGATGTGGTTCAGGGTTTCGGGCCGACAACTGAGGTCGAACATCTGGGCGCGGCTCAAGGTCACGCGGACCGAGCGCTTGAGGGCCTTCGCCGCCAGCATGGCGAGATAGACCGAGGGCTGGGGCCGAAGCGCCGACCCGAACGCCCCGCCGACATAGGGGGCGATGACGCGGACCTTTTTCGCCGGCAGTTTGAAAACCTGTGTCAGGTAGAACTGAACGTTCAGCGCGCCCTGCGTCTTGTCGTAGACATTAAACACACCGTCGGCGTCGAGGATGACGGTCGCGGCGAACATCTCCATCGGATTGTGGATTTCCGCCGCCAGGTGGTACTCGGCCTCGATCTTCACCAGCGCCGTCGCGAAAGCCGTTTGCGGGTCCCCGCGCGGCTGCGGTGGTTTGATCCCCATACGACGTTTGGGCGGATCGTAGGCGGAGGCCCTCGCCACCGCGAAATCCGTCAGGTGCGCCTCGACATCGTATTGGGCGTTCACCAGAACCGTCGCGTCGCGGGCGGCCTCGAAGGTCTCGGCAATGACAAGCGCGATGGGCTGTCCGTTATGATGGATATGTTCGTCGTATAGCGGGCGCAGCGGATGTCCGGGGGGGCCGACCATGTCCCTGTAGCTGAGGTCCCAGCGCGCCGTGTCGGGCCGGTTCTCGTGCGTCAATATGTGGACGACGCCGGGTACGGCCAGCGCTGCTTCGGTGTCGATCGACAGAATTTTGCCGCGCGTGATGGTGGCGGACACCGCGACCGCATGCAGCAGGTCTTCCGTATGGTATTCGGCGGCGTAGCGCGCGGCGCCCGTGACCTTGGCCACGCCGTCGACGCGAATGACGGGCTTACCGATGAAGCCTGAGGTGTCGGCCATTTGCGCCTCTACAGAATGGATTTGCGGGTTTGCGGCTGAGGCGTCGCGGCGGCGGCCTGAGTCAGGGTGCGGATGACGGTGCGCCGCGCCAGATCAATCTTGAAGTCGTTCTGGCCCTGGCCCTTCGCGTCGTGCAGGAGGGCGGTGGCGAAGCGGCTGAACACCGCCGCATCGGGCATCTGACCGACCATTTCGGCCTCCAGCGCCTCGTTGCGCCACGGCTTGTGCGCCACGCCGCCAAGCGCCACGCGGACGTCGGTGATGCGGTCGTCTTCAAGCGTCAGGGCGGCGGCGACCGAGACCAGCGCGAAGGCGTAGGACAGGCGGTCGCGCAGCTTGAGATAGGAATAGTGGGTGTCGAGGCGCGTCGCCGGAAGCTCGATATGGGTGATCAGCTCGCCGTGCCGCATCGTGTTGTCGAACTGCGGCGTCTCTTCCGGCAGGCGGTGGAAATCGGCAAAGGCGATGATCCGCGCGCCGTCCGGGCCTTCGACGTGGACACGGGCGTCGAGGGCGCGCAGGGCGACGCACATGTCGGACGGATGGGTGGCGATGCAGGCGTCGCTGGCCCCGAGGATAGCCAGATTGCGGTTGACGCCGCCAATGGCCCCGCAGCCCGAGCCCGGCTCGCGTTTGTTGCACGCGGTCGCCGTATCATAGAAGTAGTGGCAGCGCGTCCGTTGCAGCAGGTTGCCGCCGGTCGTCGCGGCGTTGCGCAACTGCGGCGAGGCCCCGGCCAAAAGAGCGCTGCTGAGGAGCGGGTAACGGGTTTCGATCAACGGGTGCCAGGCCAGATCGGCATTACTGACCAGAGCACCGATCTTTACGCCACCTTCGGCAGTTTCTTCGATATCGTGCAGGGGCAGACGGTTGATATCGACGACGCGCGACGGCCGAGCGACCTCGTACTTCATCAGGTCGACAAGATTGGTGCCGCCGGCCAAAGCGCGCGCATCCGGTACGGCGTTCAGGGCCGCGATGGCTTCGCCAATGGTCGCGGGGCGGACGTAATCGAAAGGCCTCATTTCGAGGCCTCAAGTACGGCTTCGACCGCGTCGGCGATGTGGGTATAGGCTCCGCAACGGCACAGATTGCCGCTCATATATTCCCGGATATCCTCGCGCGATTCGGCTCGGCCCTCATTGAGCAGGCCGATGGCCGAACAGATCTGGCCCGGCGTGCAGTACCCGCACTGGAAGGCGTCGTGATCGAGAAAGGCCTGCTGAACCGGATGCAGGATCGGTCCGTCAGCGAGACCCTCGACGGTCGTGATCTCTGCGCCGTCGCGACTGACGGCGAGGATCAGGCAGCTATTGAACCGCTTGCCGTCGATCAGCACCGTGCAGGCGCCGCATTGCCCGTGGTCGCAGCCTTTTTTGGTCCCGGTCAGATGCACGCGTTCGCGGAGGAAATCGAGGAGGGTCACCCACGGCGGTATGTCCGCCGATGTCGAATGACCGTTCAGCGTGAATTGGACCTGCGTCACCTGAGTCTCCTGATGCCCTTTTGAGCGGCGAGCCTACAGAGAAGCGCTCAGCGCGGTGATGCGTTTCGAAGGCTGGAAAATAAACGCGACGCAAAGAGCGCCGGGTCATCCTCTGGCTCCGTGAAAAGGTCAGGTGAAGGCGGTCTTCGGGATATGGGTGATCCGGCACGCCAGGTCGGCCTCGCCCGAGGCGACGATATAGACCTCGCCCCCGTCGGCGATGCCGGTCGTAAAGACGACGTCCCTCAGATACATCTGGTGCTCGATGGGTTGCGTCAGGTCGGGCGCGGCCTCCAGAATCGCCTCTTTACCGGTCTCAATCGTCCGGCTTGGGTCATCCTTGTTCAGAAGCGACCAGTAGGTGCGGTAGATGCCGACGATTTCCTTAGGTTCGACGCCGTGCCACAGGGTCAGCCAGCCCTTGTCGGTCAGGATCGGCGGGGTGCCGCCGCCCATGCGTTCCATGGTAACGGCGCCCGAATGGGCGCGGATGCCGGGCTTCTCATACGGCTTCCAGTGCAGGGCATCGGGCGATGTCGCCAGATTGATCGACGGCCCGGCGCGCCACTCGCTGCCCGGCGGATAGGCGAAATAGAGCGAGCCCAGCGGCCGGGTCTGCGCCCAGTATTTGCCATCGATCAGGCCTTCGAAGATCAGCATGTCCTTGTTCTGATGATCCATCACCATGCCCTCGAAGACCCAGTCGAGGCCGTCGGTCGAGCTGTAGAGACAGGTCGAATGCCGCTCCGGGCTGACCGAGCAGGTGGTCATCAGCCAGCGGTCGCCGACTTGGCTGATCCGGGCGTCCTCGACGCCGTAGCACTGAAAGCTGAATTGCGGCTGGATCGCCTTGTCGTAGTGCAGGGCGACGATATCGAGGCCGTCGGGCGTCAGTTCGACCGGCAGTAGCCACGACAGGGAGGTGAGGGCCATGACCTTCCACGCCCCGCCGTGTAAGGTGAACTTGCGCGGGTCGGCGGTGTCGGCGCGATCTACCGGCCAGGCGTCGAGCCTGTAGCGGTCATCGGCCCAGCGAATGGCGTGAACGTGACCGTTGACGATGGGCGTGCGCAGCGCTTCGGCCACCCGCACCATCATCAGCAAATTACCGTTCGGCAGGCGCAGCAGGCCTGGATTGAAGACCCCTAGAATATAGGTCTCGGCGTTAAGATGTCCGGCCAGCGGCGAGCGGGACAGATCGATGTCGTCGGGCACCAGAACGAGTCGGTCTATGTCGAATTTCATGCTGTATCACCGGATGCGCCATGGCACGCGATGCGCGCGCCGGATCTGCGACAAGCTGCCTGTGATGGCATAAGCGCAAAATTCGACTAAGACCGCTGTTTGCAAGCTTAACGTACGATCGAAGTCTCTGCGAACGCTGAAATAGCGGCATTGTAGTCCTCAAACCGTTCCAGAAAGCCCATGTGATTGGCGTCTTCGACCTTCAGCAGACTGCCGTGAGGTGCCATGGACGCAATGGTTTCACTGGCCTCCACCTTGGTGACGAGATCGACCCTGCCGCCGATTGCCAACACGGGCACGGATGTGTCAACAAGCGCCTGGCTGGCGTCCCAGTGGAACATTGAAAGATTCCCTAAGGCCTGCGCGCCCGGGGAATTGCGGGTGCTGAGGAGCGCTGTGTGTTCAAGCTGACAATGGGTCACGCTGGAGCCGAAACCGATGCGGTTCGTCAGATGCGACATGCCGTTAAAATAGCTTTGCCAGCCGCTCAGCCAGGCCAGGGGCGTTAGCCACCGCGTTAGGACCATCATCGGCTCGATCAGGGGCTTCTGCAGCGCCAGCATCAGCTTGGGCAGAATCATGGTTTTGAGGGGGTTAGTATAGCTCGTATTGAGTAGGACGACCCCCGCGACCCGTGCTTCATAGAACGCCGGGTAGTCGCGTGCCAGCGTCTGGGTGGTCATCCCGCCGATGCTGTGGCTGACCAGTACGACCTTCTCATACGACATCTGTTCGATAAGATGTTTCAGGTTGACGGCAAAGGCGGCCAGGTTGACGCCGTCATCACCAGGCTTCGATAGCCCCATGCCGGGAAGATCCCAGACAACCACCCTGTAATCGGCGGACAGGTCCTCCTTGGCGTATCCCCAGATCGTACTGTCGAGCCCCCAGCCATGAGTCAGGATGAGAACAGGTGCTGCTTTAGGCCCGTGGGTCTCGACATAGAGCGACGCCCCATTGATGCCCTCCATCTGCGCCCCGTTGCTGCGGTCTGTATTCAGGTGCCGGCGGTCGGGGCGAGACAAAAAAGGTTTCAGGATCATCCCGCCGAATGCCGACCAGGCAAGCAGACCCAGAGCGGTCCACAGGCGCCAGTCTTCCCTGACGCGGATAAGGTCCCCGTCGACCATTCTCAGCCATTCACCCTCGTACCAACTCCATCCCAGATAGATGAGGGCGGCAAGCAATAGCCATGAAAATAGGGAGGTGAGAAAGCGCGTAAGGAGAACGAGAGGCATGGTGTGTCCTGAACTACGGTTAGGCGGCCAGATGGCGGGGCGCGTTGGCAGGGCGAAGAAGGTGCAGAAAGTGCCCGCAGTGCAGAAAGCGAAGGGTTTGGAACAAGGCGGCGGGGTCGTGCATCATGGTGTCATGTGAGGTCGGCAAGACGATATGATCAGCCATGCCCTCAAGTTTGGTGCGTCCTACGCTGATTTTGCCGTCGTGCGGGGGCGGAACGAAAAACAGCGGCAAAAGGTCGAGCGAGACGCACCCCGCGATGACGCCGAGTTCGTAATCCACGTGTCTCGGCAGACGCGCCGCGAAGCCATCCGTGCCGGTTCCCGATTGATAGGCGGCAGGTCCAAACAGAAAACGAAAGATCGGATTCCGGCGAAACATTTCCAACGTTTCGCTCCCCTCTAGCCCGGGAGCCTGCATGACCACTCGGCCAAGATTGGCGGGGCGATGGATCTGCAGATAGGCGTGAAGCAAAACGCCACCCAGCGAGTGGGTCACGAAATGAACCTTGTCGTTGCTTAAAGTTAGGTCGGCGATCTGCGGGGTAACATGGTCGGCGATCAGGGTCTCGATGGGCGCTCGTGTCGAGGGGTAGATAATGTGGGCAACCCCATAACCCGCAGCCCTTGCCGCCTGGGCAACGGATCGCATGTGGAACGGTGTTTCCGCCAGGCCGTGGATTAAAACGACCCGTTCATTAATTCGCGTCATATTTCTACAATTCCCCTAATAACGTGAACATTATTGGGTTCAGTATAAAGAATATATGCGGACTAAAAATATTATAACTTATGTATATAAATAAAAAGATGATGCGTTTAACTGAATTTATTGAAAATCGCATTGACCTGTGTGCGCCTTAGGTGGGCTTATGCAGCACATTTACGCACCGAGCAGGGTTATCATGTCAAAAAGCAAAGTAAAGCAACCGGCAAGCGTCAGTCCTGAAGTCATGCCTGAAGTTGTAGGCGCAGGGGGCGAAACGCATCAGCAAGCCATAGCGGGTTCGCCGATCCTGACGACCGAGCAGGGTATGCCCGTCTCCGACAATCAAAACGCTCTGCGCGTAGGCCTGCGCGGTCCGATGGCGATGGAAGATCAGGTCTATCGTGAGAAGATGTTCCACTTCGACCACGAGCGCATCCCTGAGCGCGTGGTTCACGCGCGCGGTTATGGCGCGCATGGCTTTTTCGAGACCTATGAAAGCCTGTCCGACGTGACCTCGGCGGATATTTTTCAGCGCGCCGGTGAAAAGACGCCGGTCTTCACGCGCTTTTCGACGGTTGCCGGTAATAAGGGCTCGTTCGATCTGGCCCGCGACGTGCGCGGGTTTGCCGTCAAATTCTATACGAAGGAAGGCAACTGGGACCTGGTCGGAAACAATATTCCGGTCTTCTTCATTCAGGATCCTATGAAGTTCCCTGACCTTGTCCACGCTGCCAAACAGGAGCCGGACCGCGACTTTCCGCAGGCGCAGACAGCCCACGACAACTTCTGGGACTTCATCTCCCTGATGCCCGAATCCATGCACATGATCATGTGGACCATGTCGGACCGGGCCATCCCGCGCGGTTTCCGCTTCATGGAAGGCTTCGGTGTCCATACCTTCCGCATGGTCACTGCCGAAGGCAAGTCGACCTTCGTCAAGTTCCACTGGAAGCCGAAGCTAGGCCTTCAGTCGGTCGTGTGGAACGAAGCCGTCAAGATCAACGGCGCCGATCCCGACTTCCACCGCCGCGACCTGTGGAACGCCATCTCGAAGGGCGACTTCCCGGAATGGGAACTGGGGCTGCAACTGTTCGACGAGGACTTTGCCGACAGCTTCGATTTCGACGTGCTCGACGCGACCAAGCTCATCCCCGAAGAGCTGGTGCCGGTGAAGATCGTCGGCCGACTGGTACTCGACCGGATGCCAGACAACTTCTTTGCCGAGACCGAGCAGGTGGCCTTTTGTACGCAGAACATCGTGCCGGGCCTCGACTTCACCAACGATCCGCTGCTGCAGGGGCGTAATTTCTCGTATCTCGACACGCAGATCAAACGTCTCGGCGGACCGAATTTCACGCACTTGCCTATCAACGCCCCGAAATGCCCGTTCGCACACTTTCAGCAGGACGGCCATATGGCCTTCCATAACCCGAAAGGCCGCGTGAACTACGAACCCAATTCGTGGACCCCGGCGCTGGGGGCCGATCCCGGACCGCGCGAAACGCCGATGGGTTTCAAGACCTTTCCCGAAGAGGCGTCGGGTGCCAAGCTGCGCATACGTCCGGAGAGTTTCGCCGATCACTATAGTCAGGCGCGCCAATTCTATCTCAGCCAGACCCAGATCGAGCAGGGCCACATCCAGAACGCGCTTATCTTCGAGCTCAGCCGCGTCGAACGCCCGGATATCCGCCTGCGCGTCGTCTCGCATCTGCTGAACATCGATCCCGACCTGGCCTCACAGGTCGCCAGCGGGCTGGGCATTTCGGAGTTGCCGCAACCGGCGCCCGCCGCCGTGCCGACCCTGGCCGATCTGCTGCCGTCGGATGCCCTGAGCATTCAGAAGCGTAACCTCGGCATATTGACCGGCCGCAAGCTCGGTATCTTCGTCACCGATGGCGCCGACGCGGCACTGGTCAACGGCCTGACAGCCGCAGCGACCAAGGCCGGGGCGGTGGTCGAATATATCGCCCCCACGATCGGCGGCGTCGAACTGAGCGATGGCACATGGTTGGCGGCGCAGTACAAGATCGACGGCGGGCCGTCGGTGCTGTTCGACTTCGTGGCGGTCCTTGCTTCGGCCAATGGCGCGGCGCGGGCGGCCAAGGTTCCGGCGGCCAAAGACTTTGTGTCGGATGCGTTTTCGCATTTCAAGTTTCTGGCCTATTCGCCCGAAGTCAAACCCTTGCTGGTCAAGGCCGGGATCGCCGAAGATCTCGATGAAGCCTGTGTCGAGCTGACATCGGCAAAATCCGTCAAGACCTTCATCGAGGCCTGTAAGGACATCCGCCACTGGACGCGCGAAGCCGGGCTGATGGAGGCCATGAACGGCGGCACGCCCTGATCACAAGGAGCCGTCGCCACCTTTTCCAGACCCGACCCGGTGAATGCGGACCGGGTCGCTGACTGATGCACGTCTCGTGGTCAGTCCCCGACACGCATACTTAGAGGAAGCCGACATGAGCGACGAACAAAGCCAATCGCAGAACCAGACTCCCTTTGAGGAGAACAGGCTGACGCCGCAGGCCGGGCCGGTCGATGGTGATACCGAAACCACGCCTTCCGCCGACCCGCTGGCCGACATTCCGACGAACGGTGAGGATCAGCCCGTGGGCACCGATCCGGCCGATATCGACGGTGAGGATGACGCGGAAGAGGGTGCCGATTCCGAAGACGACCTCGAAGAGGAGTAGAGGGCCGCAGAGGTCCGTGCCCCTGAACCCGTACTGATAATTTTCTAACGCTTAAGACCCGAGAGCCGAATATTTTATTCGCTCAGGTCTTCATAATTTGCCGTCCCCCACAACCCGAATGGAGCTTTCCAATGCCCAAGATCAAAACCCTCGAAGAAGCCTTTGTCCACGAACTGTCGGACATCTACAGCGCCGAAAAGCAACTGACCAAGGCCCTGCCGAAGCTGGCCAAGGCCTCGACCAATCCCGATCTCGCGGCGGGCTTCACCACCCACCTCGAAGAAACCCAGGGCCAGATCGAACGCATCGATCAGATCGTCGACGGCCTCGGCATCAAGCTGAAGCGAATCAAGTGTCTGGCCATGGAAGGCCTCGTCGCTGAAGGCGCTGAAACGATCGAAGAAATCGAAAAAGGCCCGGTGCGCGATGTCATGCTCATCGCCGGCGCGCAAAAGGTCGAACACTATGAAATCGCCTCCTACGGCGCCCTGATCGCTATCGCCGATCAACTCGGCTATTCCGATGCCTCCAAGCTCCTCGCCGAGACTCTGGTCGAGGAAAAGGCTACCGACGAAAAGCTGAACGGTCTGGCTATCTCCGACGTCAACAAGGCCGCCCTTTCGGCCGCAGCCGACGTTGAGCCGGCTGAATAATATCCAGTGCACGCCTGGGCCCCGCTCGTCCGAGTGGGGCCTTTTTTCCATTCCGAGGCTCCGATGACAGTTGAAACCACACCCTTGCGCGGAAAGCGCGTTCTGGTCACCGGCGGCACGACCGGCATCGGCCGCGCCACGGTGGCGCGTCTGGTCTCGGAAGGGGCACGCGTCGTTACCTTCGGACGGCACCAGAGAGAGCTTGAGGATGCGCTGGCCCACGCCAGGACGGAGGCGAAGGAGGGTGGCGAAGTCTTCGGCCTGACGGCGGACGTATCGACGCGCGAAGGGGTGGCGGCAGCGTTTCATGCGGTGGATACGCATCTGGGTGGTCTTGATATCCTGATCGCCAATGCCGGTCTGGCCGCTGCCGGCGCGCAGGACATGCCGGATGACGACTGGCGCGAAGCGGTCGAAACAAATTTCCTCGGTTATATTGCCAGCGCTCGCGAAGCCCTACTGCATTTCGAGACGGCGGGCGGCGGGCATATCGTCCTTGTTGGCTCGATCAGCGCCGAATCCCAAGGTGCTGGTAGCAGCGTTTACGCAGCCACGAAAGCCGCGGTCGAGACCTATGCAAAGACCCTGCGCAAGGAAGTCATGGAACGAAACGTCAAGGTGACCCTGGTGGAGCCCGGCTCGGTCGGCGCCGACATGCAGGAAAAGAGCCCGGAAGAACAGCGCGAGGCCATCGCTAAAAACGAGATGCTTTATGCCGAGGAGCTGGCCGACACCATCGCCTTTGCCCTGACCCGCTCGCACCGGACCGACGTGACGGTTCTACGCGTCGAGCCTCTGGTGCAGAAGGGACATTGACGGTGCGGACAAGGCGGCTCAGGCGGTGGCTAGTCATCGGACCGGCCCTGGCTCTGAGCCTCCCGCTGAGTGCATCGCATGCCCTGCCGTCGGCGGATATCGAAACGATTTTGGTGACAAGCCTCTGTGGACCAAAATCGACCTCACCATAGAATTTTGAGGTGACGCTTATGGCCAAGCACCCTAAATCGGGACCGAATGTGCCCGGCTTTTCGTCCGAGACCCTGTCGGTCAAAACCGACCTCGCCGAGAAACCCAAGTCGATCCATAGTCTCCGCATCGGTGGCGTAAATATTGATCTGTGCCCCGGACGCGACACGATTTGGATCATCGCGCGCCGCGAGGGGAAGGGCGGGGTCGTTTTGCGCACCAATCCGTGGCCAGGCCCCTATGTTTTGAAGGTGAAGGAAACGTCCGATGCGCGTATCGTGCTGGACGTGACGGCCAGCGCCGGGACGTGGACCCTCGAGATCGCGGTGCTGGACGACAAGGTCTTGCGCGTCAGGGTCAGTCTGACGCCGGTTACCGATCTGCTGCTCGCCTTCTGGCCGCGCGATCTGTATGTTATCGATGCCGAAGACGATCCCACCAAGGCTGTTGGCAAGGTCGAGGCGGCCCAGCGTGGGGTCAATGGCGGACTCTGCTATTTTAGCGTCAAGGACCCCGGTTTCGGGTCGGTGCTCTATGCCCAGAACCTGACGGCGCTCAACCCCTATTTCAAGGCGACCAAAACCAAGCCGGACGGCGTGGTCGGCGGCCACTGGCCGTCGTTGGGGTATCAGCCGCCGACCTCACCCATGGGCTATGCCCCGCCGGAATATCCGCTCGCGGCGGGAGAAGAGATCGTCGTGTCCGACGCCCTTCTGGCCTTTCGCCCGGACTGTGCGCCGGACGAGATACAAAGCGCGCGCTACTTCGTCGAAATGCTGGTGGAAATCTATCCCCATCTCGACAAGCCCGAGGTCGAATTCCACGACTGGATCGACCGGTCGCGGCGCACGATCAAAGACCTGAGCGAGTCGCCACAGGCCCGGATCGAACACTACGGTCACACCTATCTGCACCCCTATACGGACGCCGAATATCCCGACAGCATGGTGCAGCTCAGCGTGCTGGCCTCCTTACGCGAATGGGAGCTGACGCAGGGTGCCGTCGAGCCGCTCTCCGCGGAATTGTCGGCGGGGCTGGGCCGGTTTTTCGATAAAAAGCTTGGTACGATAAGGCGTTACCTGCCCAATGTCGGGGACGACAAGGATGCCGACGCGGTCGATTCGTGGTATCTGTTTCACCCCCTGATGAACCTAGCGAGATTGGCGAAGGCTGGAGACGCTAATGCAGAAAAACTGTTCCGCGACTCGCTCGACTCCACCGTCAGATCGGCGCAGCATTTCGATTACGTCTGGCCGATCCAGTTCAACATCACCGATTTTTCTGTCATCACCGAAGAACGCAGTCCGCAGGGCCGCGGCCAGACCGACGCGGGCGGTCTCTATGCCTATGTCATGCTACTGGCGTTCGAGATCACCGGCGAAGAGACCTATCTCGACGAGGCGAAAGCCGCGCTGAAGGCGCTGGAGGGTAACCGGTTCAATCTGGCCTACCAGACCAATCTGACGGCATGGGGCGCGGTCGCCTGCCTCAAGCTATGGCTGAGGGACCGGCAGTCGGGCTATCTCGATCAGAGTTTCGTTTTCATCGCCAGCTTCCTGCACAATTGCGAACTGTGGGATTCCGACATTGAGCACGCGCAATATTATACCAATTTCTTCGGCGTCACCTGCCTGCACGATGCGCCCTATATGGCGGCCTACGAGTGTTTCGAGACCTTCGCCGCCTTCGACGAATATCTGAGGCTGGGCTATGACGACATCCCGCCCGCGGCCAAGCTGTTGCTGTGCGAATACCGTCGCTTCGCGCAGGACATGACCTGGTATTTCTATCCCGACGCCCTGCCGGAAGAGGCGGTGGCCAGGGACGATATCCGCAATGGCTACAACGATCGCGCCCTGTCCTTTCCCCTCGAAGATCTCTATGGCGACGGTCAGCCCGCCGGTCAGGTGGGACAGGAAATCTACGGCGCCGGGGGTGCGTTTATCTTCGCCGCACGGGCGTTCAACGAATGCGGCGACAAACCCTTCCGCCTGTTCTGCGATTACCCGACGGAGGTAACGTTGACCGACGACGGCGGTCTGTGTGTCAAATTACAGGGGCCGGTCGGACAGGCGGGGCGTCTGCGTTTGCTGCGGAAAGCCCGACGCACCCTACCGAAAATGAAGGTGACTCTGGCGCACACTGAAATCGAGGCCATCGCGCGCGATAGCGACAAGGATTACCACGACTATGAAGTGCCGGCAGACGTCTTGCTTATTATCCATTCAGCTTAGAAACATGCCATGACCGATACCCAGACCCGTACGCGCCTTAGAAACTCCCAGATCGCCAAGGCATCGTTCAACTGCGGTAAGGCTTCGTGCCATGCCACCGTGAGGGTAACTCCGGGTGGCCTACTGGCCATAGGCGCACTGGTGAGCAGTATCCTTCTGTCGACATCGGTGCTCGTAGCCGTAGCCGTACGAGCCAAATACAAATGACCCCGCCAGAAGACACCTCGCCGGACGCCTGGAAACACGCCGACGCCGACAGCACTACGCGCGAAAGTCTGGCTGAGGTCAATGCGTCGGTCAGCGTGCCGTCGCAAGGCGTCTGGTGGCGCAAGTTGCTGGCCTTTGTCGGGCCAGGCTATATGGTCAGTGTCGGCTATATGGACCCGGGTAACTGGGCAACCGACCTGACCGGCGGCTCGCAGTTCGGCTATACGCTGTTGTCGGTGATCCTGCTGTCGAACCTGATGGCCATCCTGTTGCAGGCCCTGGCCGCTCGGCTGGGGATCGCTACGGGCCGCGATCTGGCCCAGGCCTGCCACGACTCCTGTCCGCCCGTGGTACGAACCGGTCTGTGGATATTGTGCGAACTGGCGATCATCGCCTGCGATCTGGCCGAAGTTATCGGCACGGCCATCGCGCTTAACCTCTTGTTTGGCATTCCGCTGGTAGCCGGGGCGATCATCACCGCGCTGGATGCTTTCCTGATCCTGTACCTGATGCAAAAAGGCTTTCGATATCTGGAAGCTTTCGTCGTCGCCTTGCTGGGCGTCATCGCCGTCTGTTTCCTGATCCAGATCCTTGTGGCCTCGCCACCGGTGATGGCCGTTCTGGGCGGCTTCGTCCCCAAGGCCGAAGTCGTCACCAATCCGGCCATGCTGTTTGTCGCCATTGGTATTCTGGGGGCCACCGTCATGCCGCATAACCTCTACCTGCACTCCTCCATCGTGCAGACCCGGGCGTTTGAGCGCACGGATGCCGGAAAACGCGACGCGATCAAATGGGCCACGATCGATTCGACCGTGGCCCTGATGCTGGCCCTGTTCATCAATGCCGCCATTCTGATCCTCGCCGCGGCAGTGTTCCACGGCAAGGGTCATACAGGCGTTGCCGAGATCGAACAGGCCTATCAACTGATTTCGCCCCTGCTGGGATTGGGGATTGCTTCGACCCTGTTTGCGGTGGCCTTGCTGGCATCGGGCCTGAACTCGACCGTGACGGCGACCTTAGCTGGTCAGATCGTTATGGAAGGCTTCATGCGCTGGCGGTTGCCGCACTGGGCGCGACGGCTGCTTACGCGGGGTCTGGCGATCATTCCCGTCGTGGTCGTCACCAGCGTGTATGGCAAGTCGGGGACGGCGCACCTGCTGGTCCTCAGTCAGGTCATCCTGTCGATGCAACTGCCGTTCGCCGTCATACCTCTGGTGGCTTTCGTCAGCGATCGCAGCAAGATGGGGCGCTTTACCATCACTCCGGGTATCAGGATACTGGCGTGGATCGTGGCCGCCCTGATCGTCGCTTTAAACCTCAAGCTTCTCTTCAATGTCACTACGTCAGGTTTCTGAGAGTAAAGCCAAATTTGTCATTGGTCTTGTAACCAGAAATATAACATCCATATACCATCCATGTGGATGGAGATTTTGTTTTGACTGAAGCCCTGCCCAAGTCTAAAACGCCTGAGAGCGAGAAGATTACGATCAATCTCGGCTATGTCGATCTGGGGCAGGTCGATCTGCTGGTCGCCGAAGGTTTTTACTCCAACCGCACGGATTTTATCCGCACGGCCATCCGTAACCAGTTGGAGCGGCACGGCGACGCGGTGAAGCAGTCGATCACCCGGTACGAACTTGACCTTGGTTTGCGACACTTCAGCCGTCCGGACCTTGAAGCCGTTCAGGCGCGCGGGGAAACCCTGAGCATTCAGGTCCTCGGGCTGGCCGCAATCGCGGTTGACGTCACGCCTGAGCTGGCGCGGGCGACGATTTCTTCCCTGCATATACTCGGCGCGTTGCAAGCGCCGCCCGACGTCAAGGCCGCCCTGCGCGACCGTATCAAGTAAACCGGAGTAGCGTTATGAAACTGAATATCGACATGGCCGAAGCGACACGCCTCACGCGGCTGGGAAAGCTGGACGAAGCGATGGCGATACTCAGAGGCGAGGGACCTGTTTCGCCATCTACGGAATCCGTCTCACCAGACGCGCCGGCTTTTATCGACATGGTGCCCGGTGCCGGCGATGGAACGTCGTGGCGTGCGGCTTTTGATGTTCAAACCGAGGCTACCGCCGTCAAACCGAAATTCGACCTTTCAGATCTCGTCAAGCGGCAGAAGGCCTTTACGACCACAGGCCGCGGGCACTCTAAAGGCCCGGCTGTCCCGACAGGCGCGCGTTTCGATGATCGCCACTTTACGAATGCGTCAGGCAGCCGCGACTACAAGCTCTATGTACCAAGTACTTACGGAGCCGAGCCTGTGCCTCTTATCGTCATGCTGCACGGTTGCACGCAGTCGGTGGACGATTTCGCGGTTGGAACTCGCATGAACGATCTTGCCGAAACGCACGGTTTTCTCGTTGCCTATCCGGTGCAAAGTCAGACCGCAAACATGAACCGCTGCTGGAACTGGTTCAATACCAGCGATCAACACCGCGATCAGGGCGAACCGGCGCTTATCGCCGGCATCACCCTGCAGGTCATGAACGACTACCTGGTCGACTCCACACGCGTATTCGTCGCCGGGCTTTCCGCCGGCGGCGCGATGGCGGCGATCATGGGTGAGGCCTATCCGGAGCTATATGCCGCAGTCGGTGTACATTCCGGTCTGCCGGTGGGAGCCGCACACGACATGCCATCAGCGTTTGCCGCTATGAGCCAGGGGGCAAGCGCTGCGGCTCGTCGGGGCAAAGCGGTACGCACCATCCTCTTCCATGGCGACGCTGACCGCACGGTCCATGCTAAAAATGGCGATCAGTTCCTTGCTCAGGCTGGCACAGATCGCCTGAAGCACAAGGTGGTCACCGGTACGACGACAAGCGGCATGCCCTATACTCAGACGGTCCTTAAGAACGGCGCCAGTACGCCTGTCATCGAACATTGGCGGCTACATGGGGCTGGCCACGCGTGGTCAGGGGGCGCGGCGGCGGGTTCTTATACAGAGCCACGCGGTCCGGACGCCAGCGCGGAAATGGTTAGGTTTTTTCTGACTCCTACCAATTAGCCGCTTCGGTACTCCGGGCAAAGTCCGGCAGAACATGGTGGGTGAGGAATTTGGGCGTGCCTATGGCTGTCACTCATAAAGCCCTGTAGGCTTGGGCATGACCTATATGAACCTGCTTGCCTCCTCTCATACCCGGCGCATTCTTCATGTTCTGGCGACCGTGCTGGTTGTCGGATTTAGCCTCTATGGGGGCTTGGCGATCTTTTACTGGCTGGGATGGCCCGTCTGGTTGAGATATTGTGGCGCTATTATTTTTCCTGTGGTGGTCCTGGGCCTTTGGCTTTGGCCCAAACCTGAATATCTGATCCGCCGCGGACTGGCCGTTGGCCTCCTGACCATTTTATTCATTGGCTATGCCGTCAAGACACCGGTCGAGCAGGAGTGGGTGCCGCTGATGAGCCGCCATGCGTCGGTCGCCATCGACGGGGATTTCGTGACCATCACCAATTTCCGCGATGCGGTTCATCGCACCGGCCAGCCGTCCGTGCCGGTGTGGACAACGGAAAGCTTCGATCTGTCTCAACTGACCGGTGCCGATCTGATCATCCAGCCTTTCGGTACCTCGAAGGCCACAGCGCATATTCTTCTGTCGCTCGGGTTTGCCGACGGCCGGCACATCGTCGTCTCCATGGAATCCCGTCAGGCCAAGGGGCGTGCCTTCGACGCGGTCGCTGGTTTCTTCCGGCACGATCAGATCTATCCCGAACTGGCGACGGAACGCGATCTTTTCTGGGAACGATTGGCCCGGACGCCGCCGGACAACCTCCAGATTTATCCGATCCGCAAACGTCCGGAAGTGCTTCGCGCCTATCTGGAGCGTATTTTCGCTTTCACCAACAATGTCCGCGACACGCCCAAATTCTATTCAACACTGGATGAGAGCTGCATGACCGCCTTCATCAATCTGGCGCCCGAGAGTTTTGCATCCGTGCCGTTCTATGATGTGCGGCGCTGGATTCCGGGCTATTCGCTGAGCCTGTTCCAGCAACTGGATCTCGTCGACGACAGCCTGCCGGCAGACGAGTTGGCCAGACGGTATAGCTTGCAACCCAATCTGCAAGCCCCCGACCAGTTTTCGTCTGACGCGGCGTGGAGCACCTATGTGCGACAGCACAGGGGCGCGCTCTGAGCACACCTACGCCGAGAGGGAGCGACCCTTTCTCTCCACAAAAAAATCGCACCTCATCTGAAAATTTTTTACGGCTCGGCTGATTAGGTAAGGCCTTTCGGACTCACACGAATCTTTCATTCGGAACATTTAAAGAACGTTGTCTCGACAGGAAGCTGTCAGCAGGGGCATTGACTCCCTTTTCATTTGAAACAAATCTAGAACATATTCGCGTCTATCCCCATATGCGCGCACTGGAAAGGACCGCTGATGTTATGACGACCCACTCACCCGTCGTCCTCTCCTAGTTACGTTAACGCATCGAAATCATTGAAAACATTGATGATCGCGCGCGCTCAGTCCGGTTAAAACCTTAGTTGACATGTGGGGTGGGCGCATTTTGCGGTTGTTTGGAATTCATTGTTGGGAAGTCTTCGGATCGGATGAAGAAGGTATCACGAAAATTCGATGCGGCTGTCCGAATTGCCCAATCTATTTGATCAGTGCACGGACGACCTGAACTCTATATATTCTGGCCAATAATTTTACCAAGTGGTTTATTACCGGCGATAAAAGTGGACATGAAATATGCTCATCACACCTCATTTATCGCCAACGATAAATGAGGTGTGATGTTGCTAAATTTTCTAGCTTTTTATCGCTGACGATAAACTGGCTTGATTTCTGGTAAAAATAGGCCTATTTATCGTCAGCGATAAAGGAGCGGAGACATGACCCTATTGACGGACGTCCATCCCTTACCGGTACAGTTGGGCCACGCCTTACGGGCCTTGCGACTGTCCAAGAACCTCAAGCTGGAAGAGTTGTCGCGCTTGTCTGGTGTCGGGATTGCCACCTTGTCTCATCTCGAAAACGGCAATCGCGATCCCAAGCTCTCCACCATCACACGCATCCTGCAAGCCCTGCGCAGCGATCTCTATGATCTGGTGGCGTCGGTCTCTGCCCATAACCAACGGCCGGCGCAACCCGACACTTCGCCATACGATTTGGATCTGTAAGATGCCCGAGGAGATCATTGTCTTTTATGAAGCGTTTCCCGTCGGCAGATTGTTGATCGACAACGACGGAGCGATCAGTTTTGCTTACGATTTGCGGTGGACGGAGTCACGCGGCGCCTTTCCTATCTCCCTAACAATGCCATTTGCCGCCGAAATTTATCCGCCGGACACCGTCCATCCCTGGCTTGCCAATCTGCTGCCGGAAGAACGCCAACTGGCAACCCTAGCGCGTGCCATCGGCGTCGATCGCAAGGACACGATCGCCATCTTGCGGGAAATTGGCGGTGATACGGCCGGCGCCTTGTCTTTCGGTGGGCCGTCCCTGCGAGAGGACTGGCACTTCGAGCCTCTTGAGACCTTTTATCAACTGAAAGATCCAGAGGCAGCGCTTTTGCGGCACTTCGCAGACCTGAAAGAGCGGCCCTTCCTAGCTGGGGAAGATGGGGTAAGATTGTCCTTGGCCGGTGGCCAGGAGAAGGCCACGTTGACAGTCCTGGATGCGAACGGCCGGCCACGCCTTGGACTGCCGCAGCCCGGCGACGTACTGGCCATTCCCAAGACCGGGGCCCCATCTACCTTGATCGTGAAGCCGGACAATGATCGCATTCCAGGTATCGTCGAAAATGAGGCGTACTGCCTGACACTGGCGGCAGCCATTGGCATTCCGACAGCAGAGGTAAGCATTCTGAAGGTGGGCCCGCGCAATGCCTTGGCCGTCGCGCGATATGATCGCGCCTACCGCCAGGACGGTCAGATCAGACGCCTACATCAGGAGGATTTTGCCCAAGCGAACCGAGTATTTCCGGTCAACAAATACGAGGCGGGCACTGTTCCTGGCCCAACGATTACAACCTTGCTGGCAACGGGGCAGAATTTACCATCGCGTGACGGTTTGAAGCTTCTTGATCAGTTGATCTTCAACATTCTTGTTGCCAACACAGATGCCCATGCCAAAAACTATTCACTACTGTTGGCAGGCGAGAGGGCATTGGCACCTTTGTACGACGTCTCAACGGTCTTGCCTTGGCCGCACGTCAACCAGAGTTTCGCACAAAAGATTGACGGCAAGAAAAGAAAGCCTGAAGACGTCGCTGCTCGAGACTGGGATGCTATCGCAGCGGCCGGAGGATACAACCCCCGTCAGACGCGTCTGCGGGTTAAAGAATTGGTCGACGCTATAGTGGGCGCCGGCGTTCGATCCTATGAGCATGTTGCGAGCCATCCCGGTGCCGTCGCGCCCCTGGTCGAACAGGCGCAGACCTGTATTGAAGGCAACGCGCTGCGGCTCCTGGGACGTCTAAAAGAATAATCTCGGCTTCTATCCGATATGCATAATGTCGCGCCTCTTTCGGACAGTTACTGGCATTCTTATTTAAGGATCAGTGTCTTGGCGTGATGTTGATGGCCTTGGATCCCTTGTGTGTGAGTTTGAGTAATGGTGAGATCCCCATGTGTAGATGTCTGTCTGTCGGCAGGGCGACATGACGCCGGTCATGCGTCGATACGGCGCGCAAAATCGTTATGGTATTTTCACCATGTGCGGCAGGTCCGTCCAGTTAATGAAAGGCTCGCCTTTGCGGTGAATGCCGTTAGTGAACGAGGCCGTGGTTTGCCATTCAGTATGGCCGTTTAGCCAGAAAGAGCAATTGCCCTGGGTTGGGGGATGGCTCGTTTTTATGCCTGATTTCTGACCGCACGCTCGGTGCCTCAATGCCCGGCCCGCTCCATTCGCTACGCTCCCGTGTAGGGCAAACAGGCGCCCATCCGACGTCGGGGCCAGGTTTACCGACGATACGGATGCGAGGTAGGCGGTAGGGTAAAGGTAGTGGGCGATCCTGACCGCATGGGAGCGAATGACCAGGTCCACGTCAGATGCCGCAGAGGCATAGACACCGCGGACGATCTGGATAAGTTCGCCTTTATGACCTGAGGTGCGCCTGCTTAGGTGTAATGGTCTCGCCGACGAGGTATAAGCACGGAATTATCTCGCATGTCAGATACGAGATAATTCCGAATTCGAGGTAATGAAGTCGGTTACCCTTAAGCTCATCCAATACGGCGCCTAGCCTTAAGGCTGGCTCGTCGATCAAGCTCTAGGCATCGCCATCAGGCCCTCGCACTGTGCAAAGGGCGTGTCGGGTCTTTGTTGTCCGCGTGCTCCCAATAGTCCTTGGCGGCCGCCTGCGTTTCAAAGCGCCCCATCTGGCTCGTGGACGCCGCGTGCAACCTTGTGGCCCTGCCGTCCACTACCCAGCGCATCGCCGCATCGTGACTAAGCCGGTCGGCATCGTTGACATCTTCATATCCGGCGACGCGACCAAACACCGATTGCCGAAACTGAGCGTGAGGACAGTTCTTACCCGACCGACTATCCGTGAGCACCTGGCGCGCAAGGTCGGTCCGGCCAAGTGCGTCGTCAAGCTCACGAAACGCCAGCAACCCAGCATCAGAAGTCACGCGTGAACCATGGAACTCCAGCTTCAGGCGGCGGTCAAAACCCAGCCACAAATCTACTGCCGCCGCTTCCATCAAAGCCCATCCTAAAAGACCTCATCTTATTGATTATATTATCAAATATAGGCCAAAAAGTCACAAGAAACGATGACTGTCTGGGAAGTAATGGTTGAGTTTATGTTGTGGGTGGCGCTCGAGACGGACCGGTGCTATGAGCGATAAAAGTAATCAGGTGCGCATATGACATCCAAGGAAATATCGATTCAGGTCCTGCGGCAGGTCATTTCAAATGGCGAGACCGGCAACTACACCTGCGCCCCCGAAATCGGTGTGGACCTGGCCACCTGGAGCTGGCAGGCTAAGGAGCTTGAAACCTTCGCTAAATCGAAGGGATATAAGGCTCAGTCGCACCCGACCGCGATCGGTGGCGGCGATCTCGTCGATCTGCTGGTCGTCAGGATTTAGAGCAGCGGTGTGGGCCCGTTCTTGACCGGAGCCATCGAACGAGCCCTTTGTTCCGAGCGCCTCTCCGCGTCGGACCCTTGAGTTGCAGCCTATTCGCGTGATTTGTCAATCTGTGCGCAAGTTTTGACGAGGCCATCAACTCAGTATAAGACGACGTTGCTTGACGTGCTTATTCGGCAACGTCTCTACAGGAACCCACGCGTGGAACAAAAATCTGAAATCACGGACATGGTCGTTGAGATCGTGTCGGCTTACGTCGGCAACAACGCGGTGTCGCCCAATGACGTCCCCTCCTTGATCCAGAGCATCTATGGGGCGCTGAATGGTCTGTCGAACGCGGCGACCGCGGAACCAGCTCAGCCGCAGACACCCGCCGTGTCGGTGAAGAAGTCGATCTCGGACGAATATATCGTCTGTCTGGAAGATGGACGCAAGTTCAAGTCGCTTAAGCGCCACCTGCGTACCAAGTATAATATGAGCCCGGAAGACTACCGTGCCAAGTGGAACCTGCCGAAGGATTATCCGATGGTGGCGCCAAGCTATGCGGCGGCGCGATCCGATCTTGCGAAACAAATGGGCTTAGGACAAGGTGGGCGACAAAAGCCGTCCCCGGCCAGAGCGACGCGTCGCAAAGCGGCGCAATAAACCTGACGTGACGCCCTTCGGATAGGGCGGGTCGTCGGGCGCGGGGAAGCGCGGGACTAGGCGCGCTTCCCCTATATCCCCAATTTGTTCGCGATGCTTCGGTCGAAATGCGTTAGGGTGCGCGTCATGTCTTCTCAACTTGATATGTTCGGAGTGCCCGTCATCGCGCCCGTAGCGCCGACCCGAAAGACGCGTCCGGCACCCAGAGCCGACGCACCGAAGGTTCTGGACGAAGAGGACATGGCCCGACGGCTCGAAGAGAGCGGCCGTTACCGCGTACTGCGCAAATTGGCACCGCGTCCTGTTGCCGTTGAGCCTCGACCTGGTTTTCCTTTCATCGGCGTGATCGTCGATACCGAAACAACGGGCCTCAGCAAGACCGAGCATGAGATTATCGAGATCGGCGCCATTGCTTTTCGCTACGATGGCCAAGGGAATGTCGGTGACATTATTGAGGTCTACGGTGGCCTTCAGGCGCCGTCGAAGCCGATCCCGGCCGAGATTACCGTACTAACGGGCATCACGGACGATATGGTCAAGGATCAGCACATCGACATGTTCGCGCTGGAAAGTCTGATCGGCCCCGCGGATCTGGTGATCGCCCACAACGCGGCCTTTGACCGGCCATTTTGCGAGCGACTGTCCTCGATCTTCGCCTCGAAGGCCTGGGCCTGTTCCAACGCCGAAATCGACTGGAAGGCGCGTGGATTTGAGGGCTCCAAGCTCGCCTATCTCATACACCAATCAGGATACTTCCACGAGGGCCACCGTGCTGTCGATGATTGCTTCGCGCTGTTCGAGGTGTTGCTTCAGCCAACACCTCAGGGCAAGACGCCGTTTGCTGAACTTTGTAAGTCAAGTCAGCGCGAGCGCGTGAAAATCTGGGCCGAATTTAGCCCCTTTGATCGTAAAGATGCCTTGAAAGCCCGTGGCTATCGCTGGTCGGCAGGTGAGGGCTCTGAACCGAAGGCGTGGTGGACTGAGGTTGATGCCGAGGCCGTGGAGGCGGAATTGCACTATCTGGAGACCGAAATTTATAATCGGTCGGACATCAACCTGACGACCCGACGCCTTAGCGCCGTTGATCGGTTCAAGACCTGAGCATGAAGCGCGATCAAATCCTGCTGGTTATCCTGATAATCGCCGGTGCCGTATTGCCGATGGTCTCCAAACCCAATCCCTGGTGGTTGCTCTTGGCACCCGCCGCCCTTGGCGTGTGGATCGGCTTTAAGCCCAGATAAGGGCGCGTGATGCAAGCCTCACCTTGGTCACTCAATAACGGGAGGGCGAAAAGGGGCGTGGCGATGTACACCACGCCTATTCGCCTCAGGCGTTAAGGCGGTCTTTAACGGCCTTGCCGGGCTGGAATACCAGCTTCTTCGAGGCGGCGATTTGCACCGTAGCCCCTGTGGATGGGTTGCGGCCTTCACGGGCCGGTTTGTCCTGTACCTTAAACTTGCCGAAACCGGGGAAATTGACTTCCTGGCCGAGAACGGCGGCATCAACGATCGATTTCAGCACACCGTCAACGATACCCTTCGCCACGGCCTTGGTAAGGCCGTTTTCCGACGCCACTTTATCGACGAGGTCAGACGTGTTCATGATAGTCTCCTAATTATGTAACGCCGTTTTCAAGTGATTCGGCTGTTCATAGCAGCAAAGCACGATTTGCCTGTTTTACGGATCAATATTTGCATTGCAACTTCAAGGACATATTTGTCTTGTTCAAAAGTAGTAGAGTTTAGTATGAACGCTTTAAATATCAATGCGTCGGCTTCCAATGACAAGACACCCAATCCAATAGATATCCATGTGGGAGGGCGCGTACGTGTCCGTCGAAAGTTCCTCGGATACAGTCAGGAATATCTCGCCGAACAGATCGGCCTGACCTTTCAGCAGGTGCAGAAGTATGAGCGGGGCAGCAACCGCATCAGTGCCTCAAAGCTGTTCGATATTGCGAAGGTCTTAAAGGTCTCTGTCCCTTACTTCTTCGAAAATCTGTCGGATGAAAATTCCGACGATTTTGCCGAGTCCCATACCGAGCGCAATGTATCGCACTTCCTGATGACGAGTGAAGGTATAGAACTGGCAGAAGCCTTTCCCCGCATCAAGTCAGCCGTTCAGCGGCGCAAAATATTGGAACTGGTGCGCTCACTGAGCGATGAGCTCTGAGAAGACCTTAGATTTAAGCGTTGAATTGCTAGTCTTCGAAGGCTGCGGTTCTAGCTACGCCACTTTTTGATTTAATGGCACAAGCAGGTCGTTCTCCAGCTTCAATCGTTGTCGTTCGCAGTACCGTTCGAGTGCCATACTGAGTACCGTACCAAGGTCGTGTGCGAGTTGGGTGTCTCCGCCAGCAATAGCTAATGATTGGAGAAGTTCTATTTGACCAAAAATAGTATTGAGGGCACGGTCTTGGCGGGTCATGAATACTCTACGCTACAATTACAAAACAATGTCTTGTATCGCAGGCGTTGGTTAATCTCAATTTACCAAACTTATGCGCAAATTTCGTTTCGTAATCACCCAATAAGGACGACGAGCGGCTTGACTTGCCCGATAGCATCTGAATGCCCCAAACCTCGAAGCGGAGGGAAGATAAGACCATCTTAAAACTCATAACTTTAAGGCGATGGACTGGGTGTTGTTACGCATCGTAAGGAATTTTAGCGAATTCGATTTCAGTCTCTGTCGTTGGGGTGTTTCGCGTTCGCCGGGCTGAAGATACTGCCTCACAGGCTTCAGCCCGCACCTTAAGGCTTTTCAGATAGCCAATCCGTTCGTCTGTCGTCAGCCATGTCATCGCCTCCTGAAAATCGGAGAAGCGGCAGATCGTTTCATCGGGAAAACCCGATAATGGGCCCGCCTGATAGAGGCGGTAGGGTCGCTCCAGGCGCAGAATGGCCATGTGTGCGAATGATCGATGGTTTCCGCGTATAGAGCGCCACTGCCTTGCCAGTTTCTCGACATCTCGCGCCTCCAATTCACCCTCGAAACGACGAATATCTATAAGGCGATTGAAGCGCCACACCTCTTGCGTTGCCAGTAAGCGATCGCACAGGTTGTCAATTAGCCGCTCAGCCGACAAATACCCAATTGGTCGTATAACTATGACCTTCAGATCTGTGTTCACAAGAAATACCAGCCTGCCGGTCCCCACTGACCTAATAGCCCCAGATTGCATCACACCGCGCCTCCACAATCAGAGGTTAGGGCAATGGTGTTAGCAAGTCGGAAGCAAGGATGGTTAATTCAACAATTCAGACGGGACGGTCAGCGGAAAAATTAAGGAAGCGATAGGCAGGCGAGGGGTGTGCTAAGATTGTGACACGCCTGAAATGTCCATTCCCACATTGATTGTGACATGTAAGTTGTAGTTAACCCGTTTTCTCCTTACAATGTTAGAGGGCAGATTAGAGGGCCATATGCCGTTCAACTCTCGCATTGAAAGTCTTTCCGAACGTCAAAAAGAGATTCTGCGTCTCGTCGGAAAGCATATGCAGGCCAAGCACGTCGCCCGTGAGCTAGGCATCAGCATCACCACAGTTAAAAGCCATACTGAGCAAGCCCGTCACCGTCTGGACGCGGCCACGACGCGCGAAGCCGCGCTCATGTTGATGGCGTACGAACAAGAGCAAGCCCTCCTTCTTGAAGGAGGGTCTCCTCCAAAGAGGGTTTCAAGCCCTGCATCCGATGCGGCAGGATGGGGTCATGAACATAAACAATTTCAACACGATGCTTATGGAAGCTCTGACCAGATCCTCCCTCACAATGAGTTGGGACGAACTGGAAATCGCCTGGCTGGCCTTGAGTCACCCGAGCTATCGGGGACAGGTGACCGACCTGATAACAATCCTCAGACGACTGGGGGCGACAGCCGATCCGAAACCCTTGTCGCTCGCCATCGTCGCGATAACAGCTTGCCTGATCAACGCGAGCCCGAAGCGGACCGACAAGCACTTTACGATGGCATGGCTGGACCTGTCCGCAGTCTGGACGGAGCTGGCGCATCCTACCAAGATCTCGGAAGTGAACGATACCTTGGACACGCTCAAGTCTCTGGCCCTGCAATACGATCAGGAAGGGATCGGATCGAGTTTCGTGGCGATGACCACTTGGCTGGTCGACCCGGAACCTTCCGAACCTGGTTAAAGAACCTCAACCCTGTTGAACTGGCGTTGCTGATCTGCGGCCTGACGCTTCTCATCGTCTTCATCATAGGCGGTGCCTTGCTCGGCCTTGTCGGGATCATTCACGCCATGCGCGAAATCAGCGGCCAGACGGGATAATCAATCCGGCTGGGCGCCCCACCCAGCCGGAAACAAGAGCCGGCTTTCTCATCAGGAAGGCAAACCTATGAAACGATCCGATGCCGTTATCGCCGGCGCTGAGAGCCTTAAGTCACTCGAAAATTCGATCGACAAGTCTCTGATCGAAGCGAACGAATTTACCGCGCATCTCCTGCGCATGCGCATGGCAACGGGATTGTCGGCGGTCTCCGGCCAGACGGCGCTCGACTCTATCGAAGATGGGCTTATCACGCTTTTCGCCGCGCGTCGGAAATTCGTGATCGCTCACAATGAGCTCAATGACTTTAAAACCCTGATCGGTTGCCGTACCGTCATGGTGGGTGCCGACAACGACAAGCCCATCAAGACGACAGGTGAGTTGCAACCTACCGAGGCCGCTTGATAGAAAGGTGCCATGGAATTTTGGCATCTAGTCTGGGTCTGGTCCGCGAGGCTCCTGTTTTGGACATGCGGTGGACTGGCAATATGGCGGGGCGGTTGGGCCGAAAGGTCCGCCGCTATCGTCGTTTTCATCGCATGGGTTATAACACCGCACCTCGCTAACAGCCACTACGATCCGGGGCTGGCGACGCTGTTGCTCGATGCGTCCGTCACCGTGTTTTGCTATTGGATCGCCTTGAAAAGCCGCCGTATCTGGCCGTTGTTTTTGACCGCCTGTATGCTGGCCACTGTGCTCTCACACTTCGCGGCCGATTTCGTGCCAACCTTCGGTTATTTCGCCTACATCACCACCATGGGCTTGATGGGAGGCTACGGGGTGGGGCTATCGTTCGGCGTCGCCGTTTGGGAATGTGAGCACCTACGCAAAACGGCGCTGCGAATTCAAAACTCAGCCTGAATGGCTATTGTGCCGGTGCTCGGGGTTAGAGCTGATCCCGGGGCTCGATCAGTTTAGGCAGACGGGCCTGGATAGCGGCTTCTATACTCCCTCCTGACGCGCGACGCGGCCGACTACCTTGTGGACCGGTACTCAGAGCGCAAGGAAAGTGCAGAGGCTGAAAACCATCGCGTCAATCTGGCCTCGATCTGCGTTCAGAACAGCCCCGCTTGTAGCGGCAGGGCTTCGGCGATCTGATCCTCATTGACGTCGTCTTTCTTTGGACCCGTCTTCACGATCGTCAGGCTCCCATCCGGCATCGGGCGTTGCAGATGCTGGGCCTCGGCCCATGGGGCATTAAGCCAGATATCCAGCTCCTCGTCGGTAGACAGGATCACCGGCATGGCCTTGGGGTGCACGGACTTGACCTCGGTGTTTGGGTCTGTCGTCAGGAAGGCAAAGAGATCGTTGGTGCTCTCGCCTTCCTTGACCTTACGCACTGACGTCCATTGAGGCACCCACACGCCGGCGAAGAAGGCTTGAGGACGCGTGTCGTCGAAGGCAAACCAAGTGTTGATTTTGGAGCCATCCGCCTGGTTCGGCTCGCAGAAACTGGTGAAGGGGACGAGGCACCGATTGTCTGTGCCCAGCCAGCGGCGCCAGTGGGACGATGCGGTGTTGCGGATATTGGTTACGCCGCCGTCCGCGTTTTTACCCTGAAGCGCAAAGGCCGGCGAGGGCAGACCCCACCGTGCTATCACCAGCTCGCGGCCGTCGGTGCCGTTACGGACAACGGGAGCCATATAATCCGGGAAGATGCCCGGTAGGTAGGGCAGGTTGCCGGTCTTATCGATCATGGCCTTCGCTGCGGCTCGAATGCCTTCAGCGGCCTTGGTCTGGCTATATAAATTGCACACCTGCGCCTCCCTATCGGGCGATCATCTCCGAAATTCAATATGTGCGCAAGCCGGGCATTAAGGGTCGAAAACCGGTCGCTTGGGTATGTGGAAAAGGGGCTTATCGGATGGATCGCAATCAGACAACAGATTACACATGTTCAGTCTTCCTGTGGGTGAACGAGCGAAGCCTAAGCAAGGCATCTTGCCAAACCTCTGATACGCATGGCAATCACACGGCATCGCCCCAACTGGCTGTAGGAATCCGCCATGAGCCTCGAATCTGATGCACTTCGCCTGTATCAACGTCGTCTGGCCTCATTGACGACGGCAATGCACGCGCTGCCCTAACCCCTTGTCAAAGGACGCGCCTGCGCTCTGGGGACGTTGGCGGCTATGCAGAAACGGATCGAAAAGCTAATAGCGGATTGGGAAACCCGCGCCATGTTGGCGATCGACCGTAATGAGGTGGAGCGCGATGGCTCGACCTTACGCTGGCTGCGTGAGGATCGTTCGATTGTGAGCGATTTCGAAGGGGTCTATTTCGATATCCCTGAAGCCGGGACCCGACTGGACTTAACGGATGCCGTCAGAGCGCTTGAAGCGGCTCAGACGAGCGCGGTGGCATAGGCCACGCCTGCCATTTTGGGCTGCGCGCATTTACTTCGGATCAGTCGTAAAACCGTTCGGACCACGCACTGGGCGACCCCCAATCGGCGCGAGGCCACGTCACCGTCATCAGCGCAACCTCTCGCTGGTATCGGGCAGGAAACAGGGCAAACTTAGCCACGCCGCCACAGTGCCCTACACCTTGGCCCTGCTTAAGTCGTTCCAGCAGGATAAACCCCAGAGCCCGTCGGCATTCTTCGTCGGTTTGGAGCCCCAGCACGTCGTTCACGGCCACCAGTCGGGCTAAACGGTTCGAAATATCTACAAGCATCCGGGGCCGCTCAAGTTTGTGCTTCAACTTTGGAATTGTATACAAGACATGCTTAAGCGTTTACTATTTGTCTTTGCCTGTATCTCGATAAGTGAGACGTAATGACGCCTAGGCTACACCAGTTTCGATCTCAAGAAATCGGTTGGAACCACTTCTTAACACCCCTTCCCGACCCGCGGTCAGCCAGAAGGTCTGGCTGAACATCTGGGCCTGACTTTCCAGCAGGTGCAGAAGTACGAGCGCGGATCGAACCGTATCAGTGCCTCAAAAATCTATCAGGCCGCGTGGGCGCTCAAGGTCCCAGTGCCCTATTTTTTCGAGGGGCTTCACGAGGGTGAAGAGGCCTCAGCCGCTGAGGGCATTTCCTCAGGCGAGTCCGCCGTCCAGGCTTTTCTGAACACGGGCGAGGGCATCGAACTGGCAGAGGCCTTTCCGCGGATCACCTCCGCGCGACAGCGCCGTCAAGTGCTGGACCGGGTCAAGTCTTTGGTCGACGACTGAAAGAGCCGGATGGGATGACGCGAAAAATTTGAGGTATGGTCAAAAATCCTTTGCCCACGGCTTTCCGATTTCTCTGGGTGTGCCATAACCGACGGATGACAACTGTACCGCCGATCTGGCTTAACGCGTTCAAATCCTTCGCCGATACTTCACCGGCTGTTTCCTGGGTGACGGACGCAGAGCATGCCTGCGTCTATCTGAGCCGTGCCTGGTACCAGATGACGGGGCAAACCGAGGCCGAGGCGCTCGGCATGGGCTGGTTGAGTGCCGTGCATCCCGAAGATATGGAATGGTCCGGGCGTCTGTTTATGGACGCGGCCACACGGCGCGAACCCTTCGAACTCGAATACCGGCTTAGGCAGACGGACGGCACCTTCCATTGGGCGATCGATGCGGGCCGTCCGCATTTCTCCGAAACGGATGAATGGCTGGGCTATGTCGGCACCGTGACAGACATTCACGACCGCAGGATAGCCGCCATCGCACTCGAAGCCAGCGAGGCTCGTTTTCGATCGGCAATCGACGCGGTCAGTGGGGTGTTGTGGACCAATGATGCTCAGGGCCACATGTCGGGTGAACAACCGGGATGGGCGGCGCTGACCGGCCAGCGCTACGAAGAATACCAAGGCTACGGATGGGCGGATGCCGTTCATCCTGACGATGCGCAACCCACCATTGACGAGTGGAACGCTGCGGTACGAGAACACCGGCCCTTTGTTTTTAAGCATCGCGTTAGAACTGCAGTCTACAAAGATGAGTGGCGCTCCTTTGCGATACGTGCCATCCCGGTTCACGGTGAAACTGGCGAAATCCGAGAATGGGTCGGTGTCCATCGCGACGTCACCGATCAGGAATCCGATGAGGCACACGATACCTTCCTCGTAGCGCTGGACAACAGGTTGCGCACGCTTGAAGGTGCCGAGAGTATCACCCACGCCACCGCGCAAGGGCTGGGCGAGTTCCTCGATGTCAATCGCTGCGCCTATGCGGACGTCGAAGACGATCAAAACACATTCAACCTGACAGGTGACTTCAATCGGGGCGTCGCCAGTATCGTCGGCCGCTACCGCTTCGACCAGTTTGGTGAAGACTGCCTTCACCGGATGCTTTTGAATGAGCCCTATGTGGTTGAGGATTCAGAAACCGACCTGCGGTGCGCGGCGGTGATCGACGCCTATCGCCAGACCGGCATCCGATCGGTCATCTGCGTCCCCCTGCATAAGGGTGGCCGCTTCGTCGCCGCCATGGCCATCCATGGTCTACATCCGCGTCGCTGGCGTGAGGCTGAAATCGATCTGGTTAAAACCGTCGCATCCCGGAGCTGGGAATCGATTGAGCGGTCGCGCGTCTCGCGCGAACTACGCGACAGTGAGCAACGGTTTCGCGACATGGCCGACTCGATCAATCAGATGATCTGGGTCACGCGGCCGGATGGCTACCACGAGTATTATAACCGCCGCTGGTACGACTATACGGGAGTGCCGCAGGGCTCGACCGATGGCGAGGGCTGGAACGACCTGTTTCATCCCGACGATCAGGCCCGGGCCTGGGAGCGATGGCATCATTCGCTGGTCACCGGTGAGCCTTACGAGATAGAGTACCGCTTGCGACGGGCCGACGGTGTCTACCGCTGGGCGCTGGGACGCGCCGAATGCGTTCGGGGTGCCGATGGCGCCATCAGTAAGTGGTACGGCACCTGCACCGATATTCAGGAACTCATTGATGCCCGTCGGCGCGCGGAGGCAGCCAACGTCGCAAAATCCGAGTTTCTCGCCAATATGAGCCACGAGATTCGCACGCCGATGAACGCTATTATCGGCCTGACGACGATCATGGGTATGAGCACGAACCTAACGAACAAACAGCAGGCCTACGTCCACACGCTCACGACCAGTGCGGATTCGCTCATGGATCTGATCGACGACCTCCTCGACATCTCCAAGATCGAGGCGGGCAGCATCGATCTTGAAGCCGCTCAGTTTGATCTCGGCGCCGTGCTTGAGGATGTGGTCACCATCCTCAAAGTGAAAGCGACGGAGAAGGGCCTCTCGATCGGTCTGTTCGGGGATCTGGCTCAGGTATCGACAGTCAAAGGCGACCCGACACGGCTGCGACAGATAGGACTCAACCTCGTCAGCAACGCTATCAAGTTCACGGAAAAGGGTAGCGTCGAAATCCACGTCGACTGTGAGGCGACGCCGGTAGCCAACCTGGTTCAGGTGCGACTGACGGTACAAGACACGGGCATCGGCATTGCCGAGGATAAGCTTGACACCATCTTCGAGAAGTTCATGCAGGCGGACACGACGATCACCCGTCGCTTCGGCGGCACGGGTCTCGGCCTGTCCATCACGCGCAGTCTGATCGAAATGATGGGGGGACGCATCGAGATTTCCAGCCGGTTCGGCGAGGGCACGCGTTTTACCGTTTCGCTGCCTCTGGTAACGGGTGGTGAGCAGACTAACCCTACAAGCGAGATCGCACCGGTGTCAGCCGTTAGCGACGCATTGCGACAGGTCCTCATTGTCGAGGACTATGAGCCCAACGTGGTCGTGGCACAGTATTACCTGGAATCGCTGGGATATGCTGTAGTTGTCGCGACCAACGGGTTTGAAGCGCTGGAAAAGGTCAAGGCCGGGGTCTATCCCGTCATACTGATGGATGTTCAGATGCCCATCATGAACGGCTTTGACACGACGCGACAAATACGTGCCTTCGAAGCCGAAGCGGGTGGTTTGTCAGCCTACATAGTCGGGGTGACCGCCCACGCGACGGTCGGGGATCGGGACCTGTGTCTGGAGTCTGGCATGAACGCGTACGTGTCCAAGCCCTACCGTCTAGAGGACCTTCAAGCCGTACTCGCCTGACGCTTTCAGCCGGAAAAGCCCTAAACGGTTTGTCGGGGACGAGATCGTCACACCTCGGATAAGATCTGCAGGGTCCGGTCGTCCCTCTGGCTGCTGCACCGTTTGCGTAAAGCGTCCTCAAACACTTCGCTATACGGCACTTGCGGACCAGCGGCCTGGGCGAACAGCGTCATCGACGAGCGAAATTTCATATCATCGGGTGAGCCGAACAGCGTCAGGATATTTTCCGCTGGGGCGTCGATGGCGAGCTGCGTCGTGACGTGGAGGCGCGGCCCAAGCTTTGGATGCGCCAGATAGGCGCGCGCCTCCTCAAGGCCCGATATCCCGAAAAATTGCGCCATGTTCGACTGTCCGAGGCCGCGCAACTGCGGGAATATGAACCACATCCAATGACTTTCCTTGTGGCCGTTTGTCAACTCGTCGAGCACCGTACCGTAGACCTGATCCTGGGCATGAAGAAACCGCGTCAGATGGTAGGGATCATGTTCGGGTCCGCTCAAAACAGAGACCCTCGCGCGGCGGGTGACGGAGGGGGCGGTGCGTCATCCCCTTGACAATGAGGGCCATCTTTTTTACGGCCGGTCGCGACGATTTTCAGGGGGTTGTCCGGGAGCGGTCGCTGAAGCTGCTGAACCTCGGTCCATGACCCTTTCATCCAGAGTTCGCGTTCAGCTTCGGTTGTCAAGATGACCCGCATTGCCTTCGGATGAATGGCCCCCACCTTCAGATTGGCGTCCGTGGTTTGAAACGCATAGAGATCGTCCGTGGTTTCACCGTCCTTGTACCTTGCGCACGGAAATCCAGTTTGGCACCCATATCCCGGCAAAGAACAGAAGCGGTCGGTCGTCATCGAGCACGAACCAGTTGATGACTTTCGAGCCCGATGCCTGATCGGACTCGCTGAAGCTGGTGAAAGGGACGAGGCACCGGTACTGCTGATCGTTTAGCCAGCGACGCCAGTGAGGGGGAGGTCGTCGTGCGGATATTGGTGACGCCGGTATCGCAGGGCTTCCATTCGAGGAATTTCGGAGATGTGGACATTCTCCAGTGCGCCATGGCCAGTTCCCGACGATCTTCGATGTTTCTGACGATCGGCCCGAACCCATTGGGGAAGATGCCTTCGAACAACAGCAGGTTCCCGACGGACCATTTTAGCACGCGGGCGAGGGCGTGGATCGCTTCCGCGTTGCGGGTCATGGCATATAAATTACACATCGGCTGTCCTTCCTGTGGGCAGATGAGTGAAAACCGAAATGTCGGCCTTGCCAAGCCGTTGATTGAGATTAGGTCGGATGACTGGTCTGCGGAGCGAACGATGAGCCTGAATCCCGAACCCTTACGCCTGTATAAACAGCGACTGACGGCCATGATCGCGGCGCTCAGGCTTCACCCGGAGACCATCGTCAAAGGCCGCGCCTGCGCGCTCGGTACCCTGACCGCCATGTTAAATCGCGTTAACAAGCTGATCGATGCCTGGGAGAGCCGCGCTATGACTAAGGCGGACCGCAAAGAGGTGGTTCAGGATGCGTCGACACTGCGGTGGCTGAAGGCGGAGAAGTGGGTCTCTGACGACTTCGAGGGTGAGTATTTCGATCTGCCGGAAGCCGCATCCACCCTTTCGTTCAGCCAAGCCATGGACGTGCTGATAAGTTGCCAGCAGGACGCCGTGGCAGAGTCCGCTTGATCGGCAAACTTCCGTCTTTCGCATTTATGCCGGTTGCGCGCAGGCTATGCGCATGAAGATCGCGACATTTAACATCAATGGCATTAATGGCCGCCTCGACCTGCTTTTACGGTGGCTGGGAGAGGCAGAGCCGGACGCCGTTTGCCTTCAGGAGCTTAAAAGCCCCAACGTTAAATTTCCCCGCAGGGCGGTTGAAGCCGCTGGCTACGGCGTCGTCTTTCACGGTCAGAAGAGCTGGAATGGCGTGGCCATTCTCGCCCGCGGTCAGGAGCCGATCGAAACGCACCGCGGTCTGGCCGGCGAAGAGGACGACGTGCAGAGCCGATATATAGAGGCGGCCGTCAATGGCGTGCTGATCGGCTGCCTCTACCTACCGAACGGCAACCCCTATCCCGGCACCAAGTTCGACTACAAGCTGCGCTGGTTCGAGCGGCTGAAAGCACGAGCGTCGGAATTACTGGCATCGGGCGCGCCGGTCGTTTTGGCCGGGGACTACAATGTCATGCCGACAGACCTCGACGTCTATGCGCCGGAGCGCTGGCGCGACGATGCTTTGTTCCGCATCGAAGTGCGTGAGGCCTTCGCCGATCTGGAGGGTCAGGGTTGGACCGATGCCGTGCGGCACCTGCATCCGGATGAAACCATCTATACCTTCTGGGACTACAAACGCCAGCGCTGGCCTCGCGACGCTGGCTTGCGCATCGACCATCTCCTGTTGACGCCTGATCTTGCGAAACGGCTGAAACGGGCGGAGGTCGACCGCCACGTGCGCGGCTGGGAAGGGACCAGCGATCATGCACCGGTATGGATCGAGCTGACCGAGCCAAAACGGACAAAAAAATGAAACGAGAATTTTGACGGGAGATTCTCTGGTATTTTCGTTTGGGTGACGACGGTATCGTCAGGCCATGCCGTGAATAGCAAAATAGGTGATCCGGTCTTCCGTCAGGTCGTATACGGCGTCGAAAAAACACTTACCGCCATCGGCCACGAGCACGATGGTCTTGTAGGTATCAAGCTTCATGTCCGCTGCTTCTTCTTTGCACACACCTGCAATTAAGATCTGCTTGGGTCCGTCGCCATCAGTCTCGTAGAAACGTCCGTGGGAGGATTTGCGGACACCGGCCATCTGCAAGACGTAGTCTGTCAGATGTTCGCCGATGGGCTGCCGGAACAGGTCATTCCAGGATTCGGCATTTGTCATGGCGCCTGGCCGTTTGGGTCCCAATAGATACTTTTTCAAAGCTATGTTCGCGGTCTGCGCATCGTCCGGCGTCGGACGCCACAAACCAGTCCCGGATTTACCGATCAGGTTGGCGTCGACGATATAAATCCTGCTGGTGACGCCTTCGGTGTGTGCTGGCGCAAACAGCAGCATAGCCGCAGCTATGCCCAGTATGACGGATCGCAATTTCTAACCTCCCGTTTTCTGGTATCGTATCCCAGAAGAAAGGTTACTCAACCGCTATTTTGAGTGCTTTCAGGATTTCCGGTCGAAGGCTTTGCTTTATTTCGAAATAGTCGGCCCATGGATCGGTCTTTTGTTTTTTTAGCCGATCCTGAAGCGTGTGCATCGTGTAGTCGCCCGGAATGAGCATTGGCGTCAGTTCCTTCCAGAACAATGGAGTGGAAACACCGGCACCGGGTCGCGCCCGGACGGAGAAGGCTGCGGCCGCCGTAGAGGTGAGGTCGTTGCGGAGATAGTCGATGAAGATGCGGCCCTTCCGCTTCGCCTTGCTCATATTGGCGATGAAGCGGGTCGGACTGTCAGTGGCCATCGACTCGGCAATGGCGCGTGTGAAGGCCTTGATCGCTGGCCATCCGTACTTAGGGGTCATGGGCACGACGACATGCAGACCCTTGCCACCGGTCGTTTTCAGGAAGCTCTGGAGACCGAACTCAGCCATGCGGTCACGGACCTCTGCCGCGCCATCAATAACGTTTTCCCACGGTGCTTCCGGGTCGGGGTCAAGGTCGAAGATCATGCGGTCGGGGAGCGTAGGTCGATCCGAGTGGCTGCCCCACGGATGGAACTCGATCCCGCCCCATTGCACCAGCGCCAAAAGACCTTGGCTGTCGGTGATCTGCATGTACGCTTCGGTACGATCCTTGACCGGCACTTCAACCGCTTCAACATGTTTCAGCCCGCCGCGTTCGGGCAGGTGACGCTGGAAGAACTGCTGGCCATCGACATTGTCGGGCGCCCGGACGATTGACAGGGGCCGGTTAGCGATATGCGGCAGGATACGATCCGTAATACGTTCGTAGAATTGCGCCAGTTCCAACTTGGTGATCCCCAGCCCCGGAAAGACCACGCGTGCCGGATGCGAAATGCCAATCCCGCCGACATCGACGCGATCGGTAGATTTGAGCGGTGCCGACGGATGACGAGGCTTCGGGGCCACGGACTCTGCCTTCACCTCGGCTTCGGCGGCCTTGATGGCCGCTTTGACGGGCACCGCCTTATCACGCCCGAGGCCCTTGGCGGGCTTATCTTCGCGCATGCCCTGGAAAGACGGATGGCGCAAACGGCCTTCCGGCGTCCATTCTGTAAATTCCACTTCACAGACAAGGGTCGGCTCAACCCAGGTCCCGTGACCTACGTCCGGGGGCAGTTTGCTAATGGGTTTCGGGACGACCTTGAGCGCGTTGAGCTTTTTGCGAATGTCGACGAGGGTGTCGCTGTTGAAGCCCGTCCCGACCTTGCCCGCGAATTTAAGCGTGGAGCCGTCGTAGTAGCCCAGCAACAAGGAGCGAAACCCGCGACCGGCGTGCGTCGACTCGGTGAAGCCGACGATGACGAACTCCTGGCGCTTATGGCATTTGACCTTCAGCCACGTCTTGCCACGACCGCCACGGTAGGGCGCGTCGATCCGTTTGGAGATGATACCTTCCATATCGAGGCTGCACAGGTGCGGCAGGAAGTTCTTATTCTCAGCAAAATGCTCACTGTAGATGACGTGGTTTTGGAAATCGGCGGTTTGAATGAGCTTCTCAAGCCGCGTCTTGCGGTCCAACAAAGGGAAAGCCGTCAGGTCCTCACCATTCAGCACCAGCAGATCGAAGACGTAATATTGCAGCTCGTCGCTTCGACCCGCAGACAGTTCGGCCTTCAACCGGGAAAAGCTGGAGGCGCCCTGGTCGTTCAGGGCGACAATCTCGCCGTCGAGAATGGCATTGTCGATCTTCAGCGCCGTGAGACGTTTGGCGATGTCCCGGTACTTCGGCGTCCAGTCGAGGCCGGACCGGGAGTACATCGTCACCTTGCCCGCCTCGATTACGGTCAAGGTCCGGTACCCATCGAACTTGACCTCATGAACCCAGTCCGGTCCTCTGGGCACGGCGTCCGCTAGGGTGGCGAGTTCGAGTTCGCGAAATTCAAGCGTTGCCGTCGTCCTTGCTTTACGCCGATACCCCTGGTCATCCATCTCTAACCGGCCTTTCTGGAGGGCGGCTTAGCCTTCGGTTTGGATGTGGCTTTCGCGGGCTTTTTTCCGTCATCGTCATTGGCCGCGCCGGTGTCTTGCAGGCTCGCCCGCAAGGCATCCATTAGGTTGACGACCTTTGCCGCCGGGCGCTCTTCCGGCTTCACGGGTTCACGGTTTTCGATCCGAGCCTCGACCAGTTCTTTGAGGGCCTCGGTATATCGGTCGTGAAAATCGCTCGGTTCGAAGTCGCCGACCTTACGCTTGATCAGCTGCTTGGCCAGGTCCTTCTCATCGGTGTCCGCCTTCACATCCTTGATGTCGCCGAAGACGTAGCCGCTTTTTTTGATCTCATCCGCGTAGTGCAGAGTTTCCAGCAACAGACCCGGCCCGCACGGCTTGATGGCGCAGAGCCGCTCGCTGCCGGCAATGACAATCTGGCCCAGGCCCATGACCTTCATCTCGCGCATGCTGTCGCGGATGACAGTGAAGGTGGCGAGGTCAGCTTTTTTGGAGGGCGCCAGATAATAGGGTGTGTCATAGTAGATGGCGTCGACCGCGTCGTAGGGCACGAACCGGACCAATTCCATGGCTTTCGAAGACGGGATCTTCAGCTCTTTAATTTCGTCGGGATCGAACAGGACGTACTCGTCCTTGTCGACCTCGTAGCCCTTCACGATATCGGCGCGTTCGACCTCGATATCGCCGGCGACCAGCTTCTGGCGCACGCGCTCGCCGGTCGGCTTATAGATCTGGTGAAAGGCAATCTTGCCCTTCGCGTCGATGGCTGTGAACATGTCCACCGAAAGGGAGACGAGCGACACGCGAATGGTGCCGCTCCAGTAAGGGCGTATTGCCATATCAGCCTCGCATTTTTCGAGGTGGAACCGACTCACAGGCCTAGCGCAAGCATGGTAAGTTTTCAGTCAGGAGCAATGGCAGATTCGGATTCGAACCCATGGGTTAACGCGAGAGTTGGTTAAAAGAGCGCCAGGCGTTTCAATGCTTGATGCGGCCTCAGATTAGACGCGATCGGGTCGAATTCATGGACACCTCACAGAGCTTGTAAGTAGGTAAGGTCATACTCGAGGTCTAAGCTGATATTTCATTGTGAGCTTTGAAATGCTGAAACCTATCCTAATTCTGTCGGCGCTTATTCTTCTGTCCGCCTATGCTCATGTGCCTGAGCCGCCCAAGGTCGTCGTTGACGCGGCCATGAAACTCTACTTCGATTATGATTATAGCGACCCGGACAATGCCGAGGCGCCTCGCGCCGCTCCCGACCAGACGCGCCATTTTCTAAAGCTCAAGGTCCTCCGTCCGGTTTATTTCACCGGGAACTCAGCGCCGGACTGGATGATAGATGTGGACGCGGAGCCCACCGCCGCCTGGTGTGGAACCGGAGGCTGCGCATTACAAATCTGGCGCCAGGGTGCCAGCGGTGAGTATAACAAGGTTTTCGACCAGCAGGTCCGTGAGTGGAAGCTGAAACCGAGGTCAGGTGAGCGGGACAGGATATTATGGGTCGATTTGCACGGCACGTCCTGCGGAAGTTTTGGGTCTGACCCATGCCCCTTTGCCTTTGAATGGAGCCCGGAAGGCTATGTTGAGGCGTCGCCTGAATTCACCACCCGCATGGTTGTTCGAGGCGGCCCTCTGCCCCAGGCTGTATATGGATCAAATCTGGTCAATGCGCCGCCGCCTTTACGGCAGAAAGCTGAGAGCGCACAGGCCGCTTGTGTCAGCGCAGGCGCCGATCTCTTCGGCTCTTTTGCCGTCGTTAACCGCGCACCTGACCTCAATGGCGATGGAATTGGGGAATGGAGCTTCGACAATGCGTCAAGTTACTGTACATTTCCGAATGACGTCGATTATCTCAATACCCAGGCCTTTGACTCATGCACCGTAATGGAATGCTCAAATGTCCTGTTTCTGTCGGAGAAGCGACACGATGGTGTACACTGGCGGCGGATGGATTTGGGACGGGCGCTGTACGGGTTCAAGATAGAGGCGGGCGGATTTAAGCTTGTACGCATAACCCCCAAACCTGGAAATGACAGCGAATCCGATGAACCGTGCGGCTCATATCTCAAAAACTGCGTCGTTGAGGATCTCCCCATAACGCCGTATAGTGCTACTAATTAGACACTTAATGTCCTCGGCCAGTCGTCACGCAGCATCTGGACGCGTGCAATCCCGCCTTGGAGCCAGTTCAGCGATTAGGCTTTTTAATCGTGCAATACTTGACAAAGGACGACTAACTTTAGGCCAACCGAACTCACCAAGCTGGATGAATTTGGATATACCAATAGCCGGCAAAAGACCCTTTCGGCCTGGAGTCATCGGTAATAAAAAGCAGGATCTGCTGGATGTGGTCTTTAAGCTGGAGCGTTGTCATCCCCTAGGCGGGACTAAGGCTACGGGCGGATTTTCCCATTTCTTCAATGATTGCAGGATGGTTGGACTCGATAAATTCCGACAGTGTCATGCCAATCTTACGCCTACACGTCTCAAAAACGAGACAATGCGTCTATAGCATGTCTTTGGCTTAAAAGCTTGGGGTATAAGGAGCTGAATTCTTTCCGTCGTCCGGTGAATTGAGCGCGCGCAGGATCTGTGCCGACACTAAATCGAGACTATACGGTTTAGTAATGATCGGCCTGAAAGGATCGGTTAACACCGGCGGATTGCCGGATGCCAGGATAACCGTAATATTCAGTTGCGCAGATTCAATAGCGGTGGCCAGGCCGACGCCATCCATCGTGCCCGGCATACGGACATCGGAAAACACCACGCGTATGGAGCGGTCGCTTTGCAATAGTTCCAAAGCTTCATCGGCGTTGCCGGCTTCAAGGACAACAACCCCGGCATCACGCAGAACCTCCGAAATCGGAAACCGCAAGCCAGGCTCGTCGTCTACCACCAGGACCGCACCCGCAATTGGGGCGGTCGTTTCTTCGACCATTGTCATTAAATAGGCTCTCCGGCACGCTCACGTGACCTGATTAAGTATCTGACATAAGGCGCATTTTGTAAGGTTACAATGACGCGGAGCGCTTAGTTTAGCGCTCGTCTTCATCAAGACTGACTGCATTGAGTCTTTATGCTTGAAAAGGTCAGCGTCATATCAAGCCTCCCAACTTAGGAATGTATATATGCGCAGTCTCATTCGCCAGCCCAGCCCGAGCGCCTAAGTCTCATCGAAACGGCCGATGGGATAAGGAGCCAATGCCGGTAGGGAAGGCATATATTTGTAGACCATGCTCTCGTACTCGAGATTATGCCTTAGCTTGCGTTTATCATGGCTGCGGATACCATATAGAACTTACGACGCCTCCGTCTTAGTGCTAGGCATTCGCGCGATGGATAGCTTTTATTTTAGTGGCTGCTATCAAGGCCATTGTGCAAGGTAGGTGCAATGTCTGATGTGTCCCCGTCGGCTCCGATTTTCACGTCGCGAAGTTCAGTTTCCGCTGTGGCCGTATGCGGTTCGGATCATCTCTTCGAATGACACCGGCCGGACTGATGGCAGTGGCGGCGCTCGTTAGCAGTATCCTGCTGTCGACCACAGTTCTGGTCAGTGTTGCCATCACCGCAAAATACAGAGCACGCTCGACCTGATCTCCAGGCCTGCGTCTGGCTAATCACTCCGACCATGTCCTGGCAATGCACGGCAGATATCGGCCGTGCAGCGGAGCAATAGGGGATGGATCATGGAACCTATTAGTCATTACCTTATAGATTATCTGGCTGTCGCGCTGCGTGGAGGGTTCGAGGCGTCTCAGCTTTTGGAAGTGCTCCGGTGAAGATGTCGCCCTGTTAAACGGATCGCCTTTTTATGAGCGGCGGTTTCCAATGGCCTTTTGGGCTGCTCAAGATCGTCATGCTGGATACGCTGGATATTGCTTTGAGACTGGTGGCGGCGACCGTCATCGGCATGATTATCGGAACCAATCGCGACGCCCGCGGACGGCCCGCCGGTATGCGTACCTTGGGGCTGGTCGCGCTGGGGGCGGCGATGATCGCCGTCACCTCCACGCACTTGATCGCGCTCCAGAACCAACCCGACGCTTTGAGCCGCACGATTCAGGGTGTCATTCAAGGCGTTATGGCCGGGATCGGCTTTCTCGGCGGTGGGGTGCTGATTCAGAAGCGCACCACCCTCGAAATTCATGGCATGACTACAGCGGCGGCGATCTGGGCCACTGCGGCCTTGGGTATCACCGCCGGCCTAGCGTCATGGCCGGTGTTTCTGATCGGTGCCGTTTTGACCCTATTGCTTCTGGTGGTGGTTCATCCGCTCGAAAAAGCCGTCGAACGCTGGGCCCTGCGGCATAGAGCCAAGCGAAAAAGCGTCCGCAGAGATATCGAATAATATGCCCCATAACCTGTTATTTGCCGGGACCTGATTTGAAATCGATTTCAAAAACGACCAGTGCCGTACCGAAGTCGAAAGACCGGGCCGAGACCCTCAAAGACCTCCGCGATCTCAAGATGGCGCGTTCGGCCCATGCCTATGTCCGCGGCAATACCGCTCAGTTCTATGCGTGGCTGTCATCGCACGAGGACGCCATTCCCGATGGCCCGCCCGTTTGGATTTGCGGCGACTGCCATATCGGTAATCTGGGCCCGATCGCCAATGCCAAGGGCAATGTCGTCGTGGAAATCCGCGATCTGGATCAGACCGTCATCGGCAATCCGGCACATGACTTGATCAGGCTCGGCCTGTCCCTCGCCAGCGCGGCGCGCGGATCGGACCTGCCGGGCGTGCTGACCAGCCGGATGCTGGAAGACATGATCGACGGCTATGAGCAGGCCTTTGGCGACGACGCGGACAGGGAGATGCCGGAAACGATTCGCACCGCTGTCATGGTCGCGATGAACCGCAAATGGTCCGAACTGGCCAAGGAACGCATGGGCGGACGTCTGTCGATACCTCTGGGCAAAAAATACTGGCCGTTGACCAAGCTCGAGCGCAAGGCAGTGGAGGCCCTGTTTCAGACCGAAAAGCTGCGGCGGATGGTGACCTCCCTACGTGACAGAGACGCAGATGCGCGCCTTGAGGTGGTGGACGCAGCCTACTGGGTAAAAGGGTGTTCGAGCCTCGGCAATTTGCGTCTGGCGGTGCTGGTTGCCATCGATGGCGACGAGCTGTGCCTGATGGACGTCAAGGAGGCGATCGCGCCGCTGGCGCCGCACTACCGCGGAGCCGATATGCCGGTCGATAATGGCGAGCGGGTTGCTACCGGGGCCTGGCACCTGTCGCCGTCTCTGGGCGATCGGATCGTGGCTGCACCCCTGTTGGACCGGTCAGTCTTTGTCCGGGAATTAATGCCGCAGGACCTCAAGTTCCAGATCGAGCATCTCACCGCCGAAGAGGCCTGCGCCGTAGCGCATTTTCTGGCGGGCGTCGTCGGCAAGGCGCACGCCCGCCAGATGGACAGCCCAACCAAAGCCAAATGGCTGCGCACTTTGCAATCGCGTCGCCCCAGAGACTTCGACGGTCCCACCTGGCTCTGGGTTAGTGTTGTCGACCTTCTGATGCTGCACGAGGGGGCTTATCTTGGCCATTGTCGGCAATATTCCCGACAACAGGCGGGCTTAAGCACGGACCGATGAGTTTTAGAATTGTTAGCAAAGTATTGTCAACGAGATCAGAAGCATAAAAAGAGCGATATGGTCGCACCATACCGCTCTCGCATTCAATTTCTATCGTCACTTATTTTTAGCATCTAACGCTGATAATCTCGCTTTCAAGTCCGCTCGGTGTCGTGCGCGTTCTGCTTTGATGACGGTCTGAAGACGGGGATCGCCGGGAAATATGAATTTGAATTTCTCACTCATGTGAAAAGCCTTTCAGTTTTGGGTCAAGCTGCTCTGAGTGGGAATAGATAGGTCGGATGGTAGGACAGCCATCACGATATGGCCAAATGTGATTTCGCGAAAATTATCGAATGCGTGGGTGATAAACTTGATTGCTACATAGAACAAAGCCGCGCCGCCGATTATCAGCCAATAGAAATGCGATACCCAATTAAGTACGAATAGAGCGCCGACAAAAAGTAGCCCGATATTCGGGGGGCGCCTGGCGCCTTTGGTGACCCATTTTTCCGAACGTCAGAAACTGACGCTGGAAGACATCGCCGAACTGAAAGCCCTTATCTGGGAGCTTCACGATGGCCACTGATCGGGGATCTCGACTGAACCCCGTCACACCAAGGCCCGATCTGTCTGATGGCAAAAAAAGCCGCGCATTGCGGCGCGGCTTAACAGTTTGCGGGGAGGAAACGCCCAAGAAGGGCAACCGATGAACTATAAATTCTTGCTGCGGTGCGGCAAATTCAAGGGGTGAATTAAGACGGCGCTGTCATGTTTGATTGTATCAGGACTTGGTCCGACGCACTGTCTGGTCATCTGTCGAATTTGTAATTGGCTATAGCGAGCTGGCCGTCTCATAGTCTTCCGGCAATTCGGAGACAGACCATGCGCGTTACCAAAACCATTCTTCTGACCGGCGCACTCTTTGCGTGGAGTTCATCTGTCTTCGCTGCGGATGATACCGCCCGGATGGATCAGATTATCCAGTCACGCGCTGACGCGCGTGACTTCATGGGGTCGGTTCTGGTGGCGCGAGACGGCAAGGTTATCTTCGAAAAAGCCTACGGCTACGCAAACCTGGAATGGAGGGTGCCGGAAACGACCGACACCAAGTTTCGGCTCGGGTCCGTCACGAAGCAATTCACCGCCGTATCCATTCTTCTATTGCAGGAACAGGGTAAGCTGAAACTGAGCGATCCGATCAAGCTCTATGTGCCCGATGCGCCGGCAGCCTGGGACAAGATCACGGTTGCGCACCTGCTATCGCACACCTCAGGCATCATCAATTTCACTGCCATGCCGGACTATAGGTCTACCCAAAGGCTTCAGACGACATCGGGCGAACTGATCAAGCGCTTCCGCGACAAGCCACTGGAATTCCAGCCCGGCGAGGCCTGGAACTACTCCAATTCGGGCTATGTCCTTCTGACGGCGGTTATTGAAAAAGCCAGCGGACAGAGCTACACGCAATTTCTGACCGAAAATATCTTCAAGCCGTTGGGCATGAGCGACACCGGCTATGACAACGCCTCGGTACTTCTACCAAAACGCGCCTCGGGTTACATGCCGGGGGAAGGCGGACCGCGGAATGCCGACTTCATCGATATGACTGTGCCTCAGGGGGCCGGGGCGCTGTACTCGACGACGCATGACCTGCTTAAATGGGCACAGGCTCTTTTTGGCGGCAAGGTTCTTAAATCCGAAAGCCTGACGCTTATGACGACGCCCGTGAAAAACGACTATGGGCTTGGCGTGAGTGTCGTCAACGGCGTAAACGGCAAGGAAATAAGTCACGGTGGCGGGATCGATGGATTCAACACCCACCTGAGCTATTACCCCGCTGACAAGGTCACGATCGTTGTTCTGGGCAACCTGAACGGTCGGGCCGTCGATGCCATCGACCAACAGCTCGGAGATCTGGCACACGGAAAATCCGTGCAACTGGCCAGTGAACGCAAAGAGATTGAGCTGTCGCCAAAGGTCCTCGAAACCTATATCGGCACCTATGCCCTTTCACCCACCTTCAAGTTCACCATAACGGTTGAAAAAGGTCAGTTGATGGCCCAGGCGACCGGGCAAGCTAAGTTTCCCCTTTTCGCCGAGAGCGACACTCTCTTCTTCCTGAAGGTGGTCGATGCCAAGTTCGAGTTTTTCAAGGGTGCGAACGGTAAAATCGAATACCTTATTCTTCATCAGAACGGTCGCGATCAAAAGGCTGTCAGGGAGTGACCTGTACGCAGAGCTTGAGCCGTTAGGCTGTTTACTTAACCGGCACCGGTATGGATGCAGGTGCGCAGGAATTTCGCACGTCCCTTACCTAAGACGGAACCGTTCCGAATCGTTGCCTTCGAACATCAAATGAATGAGGTCGTTGTCGTCAGGCAGAGGTCCTTTTGTCAGTGTTCACTTATATGGATCACAAACCGCCGCACAATCTCGCGTAGAGGCTCAAGTTCGATATGGGCGATTGCATCTTCAGGATCGAACCACAGGACGCGTCTTTGGCCCATCTCCGGCCACAGTGTGAGCTGGCCGGTGACCTCCATCGGAAAAACCTCGACCGCCGGGATAAAGCGCTCACGGGACTGCGCCTGATCCTTGATATAGGCAAACCGGCCGAGCGATGTCGGGGCTACGCGGCCCAGAAGCCCGGCCTCTTCATAGGCTTCGCGGCCCGCCGCTTCATGAGGTGCGAGATCGGGAATGGGTTTGCCCTTGGGTATGATCCACCGGCCGCTGCCGCGCGAGGTAATGAGAAGGATTTCCAACGCGCCGTCGGAGCGGCGCCGATAGGGTAGAGCAGCAAACTGGTTCGGCGTGGGCGACAGGTTGACGATAATATCCTCCAGGCAAGGTCTCCTGATAATCAGTGTACGGGATATTATTCTGCCGATCAATCATTCAGGCCCGCGTCAGGTGAGCGTCCGCAGTAGATGCCTTTTCCTGACATCGCCAATTGTTGAGAATCAAGGCGTTCTCAGAAGAGTGGCCACGAGGTCGATGTAAGCGAATATGCTGAAAGGCTTGCGGACAAAGGTCGTGTAGGACTGGACCTTGTCCCGCGCCATGCTCTCACTTAGTGAACTCATCAAAACGATTGGAACACCGGCCATCTCTGGTTGTTGGCCGATGGCTTCGATTAACGCCGCCCCGTCCATGACGGGCATCATGAGATCGGTCAGAACAATGTCCGGTCGGCCGTTGGAAATATGCTCCAGTGCCTGCCGCCCGTTTACTGCGACCACAACCGTATGCCCCTCATCGGTCAGCACATCCTCCAGCAGCCGGAGAATGCCTATTTCGTCATCGACTATGAGCACAAGAGCCATGGATTACCCGCCCCGCGGCGGCACATATCCGCGGCTTTGACCTGCCAGGTCAGCGAGGAGCGCTTCGGCCTCATTGTTGCTTTCGCTAATCTCAACGCCGAAGTCACCAATCACGAAAGTCCGCTGCGTCGGATCGAAGTTGCTGTCCCGGACCTTAATGATCGAAATCAGGCGATGCAGACGCGAGCGCTGCGCGACATAGTTCAGCAGAATAATGTTTTCGGCCAGGCTGGAGCTGTCTTCGATCGGCAAGTGCATCCTGGCGCCGAAGACGTCGGACATTTCGAGGGAGTACAGCGTCGTTACGCCTAGATTGCGCAGCTCATTGGTCAGGGCCGAAAAGAAATTCCCTGTGCGTGAAGGATCGATAGCCGCACTGTGGAACGCCGTCAGGCCGTCGATAAACAGCCGTTTGACGCCGCGACGTTTTACGATTTCAAGCAGGCGATCGCCATGGACATCCAACAGGTCGCTGGTGGACGTTTGCCATTGAATATTGACCTGGCCGCTATCCAATTTATCACCCAGCGACAGAACCATGCTGTCGATCTTCGCGCGAACGCGGGTCGGTGTTTCGTAAAAACTGAACATCAGACCCGGTTCATCGGGCGCGGAGGCGGCCAGAAACTGAAGCCCGATGGTTGTCTTCCCTATCCCCGAAGGGCCCGCCAGCATGGTCGTCGAGGCCCTGGGCAATCCTTTGCCCAGCATGACGTCCAGCTGGTCTATGCCGCTCGTCACCGATCCAAATTCAGGACGTTCGTTTTGGGTCGGTCGGGAATAGAGCGACTCGATGCGCGGATAAAGCGTGAGGCCGGCCTCGGTAATCTTGTACGAATGGCGACCTCGCAAAAAGCCGCTGCCGCGTAACTTCGTGACTTGCAGATCGCTGGCCGTCTGCCAGCCGTAGCTGCGGCTGGTGAGCTGAATCAGGCCATCGACCATTGTCTGCTCCGGCGACACGCGCTCACGCGCCGTGGTCGTCAGAAACATGGTGCAATTTGTCGCGATAGCGATTTCCTGCAAGTCGTGGATGAACTCCTTGAACTGCTGATCGGTGGCGGCACTGGTCTGGGCCGAGACTAGACCGTCTATCACCAAAAGGCCTGTGCGCCGGCGCATAACCTCACGCCGCAGCAGGTCGAGCAACGCTTTCAGGCCGCCTTCCTTCACTTCATTGAAAGCGCTGAGATAGGCGAGATAATCGGGTATGCGTGACGGATCGAAAAACGATAGTTCGGCGAGGTTGCTCATCATCCGGCTGTGATTTTCAGCAAGGAGCGTGACGAAGAGGGCCTTGGTGCCGATGGCGACCTGGTGGAAACAAATCTGACTCGTAAGGATGGTCTTCCCGGCACCAGGCAGACCTTCGATAATGTACATGCCACCTTGCATGAAGCCGCCGCCCAGTACGACATCAAGGCCAGCGATTCCGCTTTCTATTCTCGGCAATGACGAGGTGGTCGTTTCCTCACGATCAGTCATGTTCCTTCTCCCCTGGGTCGTACGGTAAGCTAATGCAAAACGTCGTACCCTGATTTGGCAAGGAGGAAATAGTCACTAGGCCCTGCATGGCCTCTGTCAGTTGTTTTACAACCCAAAGTCCGACGCCAAAACCGCTGGCGGCACCTCCGCTCGATACGGCACGCTCGAAACGTCGGAATATCCGTTCCTGATCCTCCAGCGAAATGCCCGGACCGTGATCACGTATCTCGAAATGCACAAATCTCTGCTCGGGTGTGCACGACAGGTTCACAGTAATCGGCTTCCCGGCTCCATATTTTATAGCGTTTGAAAGGACATTATCCAGTACTTGCTCCAGCGACATGGGATCGCCCAACAACCGGGTGTTACCCGCACAGGTCAGTGTCAAATCACATCCCGCCAGTTCGGCGATCGGCCGAAAGCTTTCAACAACCGCCCCGATGATCTCGCGGCCCTCTAGGGGGACTGCATCCACAGTCAAGGCGCACGTGGTCAGGCGCGATATATCCAGTAATGTTCGGGTTCGTTTGACGAACATCGCCGTCACACCCGCGATACGGTCAAGCTCCTGAACCACTTTCTCGGGGGGCAAACTGGCCAACCGTCGGCGGAGCAGATCGACGCGTCCGACCACCGGACTTACGCCGTTCATCAGCTCATGGGCGGCGACTGCCAGAAAGCTGTCTCTGGCGGCAATCGCTTCGGTCAGTTTCGCGTTTTCGGCTCTAAGTTTCGCAAGTTCTCGGTGAACATCGCGAACGCCATTACCGTCACCCTCACCGTCGCCGCGGTCGTGCCTCCACGCTCCGTGAAGGCTACCCTCTTGATCGGCAGATGGTGGATACAAAAGGGTGGTATCGGCTATTTTGGCGCTAGTGTCAGGGCTCATAAGTGGCACCGGCAGACCAATAAGCCACACTATCGGTTATCAAAATCATCGACGCCGGGCGTGAGTAATCTGAATGAGGGCGCGAGGGTTTATGCAACGGACGGCCCATAATTATGCCAAGAAATATGAATGAAACAGGCGGATGCCCGCCTGTGCAACCGCAAGGCTATCGGTAGCGTCTACCTCGTAAGAAAACGATAGTCTTCGCTGATAGGGCAAAACTTATTTCGGTGACAACTCAGGGCTGCATCATGGCGCGGCATGTCCTAAAGAAGCGCCTTGTGTTTATCTTCATTCGTATAATGTCGCAGCCGAAACAGGCTTTCTCCATAGCGGCTCGTACTGACTCAGTGCACCAACCCCAGCAAACGGCCGGTTCGCTGGTTAAGGCTGCTTATCAGGGCGTCATGCAAAAGGGCGGCCAAAGCGATATGGGCGTCATTCAGATCGATAGTATTGGTCTCAAGACGGAAAAGGACCGATTGCATAAGGACTTCGGGATCATCAATATGAGGCATTTTTGAACTCGCTTGTGATGGGCCAGACTATCGCCATTAGCCTTAACAAGGTCTTTAAGCGCCTTGAGCGACTAGGCTCAGGACCTATTGATTAACAGGGTTCCCAAATGAGGATTGTTGTGATTCACGGGTGGCAGGAGGACTTGGCATGAGTGATTTGTTTTTGCTGTCTGAGCGCCAGTTTCAACGCATCCGCCCGTATTTTCCGCTGTCGCACGGTGTGCCGCGCGTGGATGACCTTCGGGTTGTGAGCGGGATTATTTACGTTATAAAACATGGGCTTCAGTGGAAAGATGCGCCGTCAGGCTATGGGCCATACAAGACGCTCTACAACCGGTTTATCCGCTGGAGCCGACTGGGTGTGTTCAACCGCATTTTCGCGGCTCTGGCCGGACAGGCCGGGGAGCCTGACCAACTGATGATTGATGCTACTCACCTCAAGGCGCATAGGACGGCGGCAAGCCTCCTTAAAAAGGGGCTCTTTCCCGCTGCATCGGTCGCACGAAAGGCGGCCTCAACTCAAAGCTCCACGCTGTGACAGACGGTCAGGGGCGGCCTTTGGTGCTGCTTCTGTCCGAAGGTCAGATGAGCGACTACAAAGGCGCAGCCTTACTGCTCGACTCTTTGCCCAAGGCCAAACACCTGCTGGCTGACCGTGGCTATGACGCTGACTGGTTGCGAAAAGCCTTGATCGACAAGGGCATTACGCCCTGCATCCCGTCAAGGCAAAACCGGAAAATCCAGATCGACTACGACAAAGCGCTCTACAAAAAGCGCCATAAGGTCGAAAACATGTTCGCAAAACTCAAAGACTGGCGCCGCATCCACACCCGCTATGACAGATGCGCCCACACCTTCTTCTCGGCCATACTCATCGCCGCTACCGTAGCCTTCTGGATCAATCAATGAGTCCTGAGCCTAGAGGTAATCGCATTGCAACCCATTGATATCTATCCCAATATTTCGCTCGCGTGAAGTCAACTTGCTTTTTTATATTTAGCGACTTATTACATGGGCTGGCAATGTGCGGCTGCAAGCAGGCATCCGTTACATCCTTCGCATCCAAAGGCTGTGCGAAATAATAGCCGTGTATCAGATTACAGCCTAATTTACGCAAGACGGCGAGTTGGTCGGCGGTCTCCACGCCCTCCACGAAGCACGACAGGTCCATGAGTCACGGCCAATGGCGGCCGGTGATTTGAGGACTTTGTGGCTGGCGGGGTTGGACCCGATTGCCTCTTGTCAAAGGATGACTTGCAGAGGCAGGTAACCGATCCCTCAGTCGAAGGTTTTGTGTGCGCTATCTGGCCGCTGAACCAAGGTCGCCGGCTATTCGCGTTAGTGCGCTGTCGACGGGACCGGTTACCATGCGTACGTCGCGTTTGAGCGATTTCGACAACCTGATGGAAAGGCGTCGTCGTCGACACTCTTGCACCAACTTGTAGCCATCGAGCAGGTCGGTAAGGTGGCGCCTTTTCTGCCGTCGGACAAGGCGCGGTTCATCACAGGGCAGACCATCTTTGTAGATAGCGGCTACAACATACTCGGCTAAAAAGGCCCCTTCATCTCGATGCCTTGATGAACGGTTCATCTAAGTTCCTGCCGTTTTTTTATATAGCATTTTTTACAATCCAGCTAACGAAGGACTGGAGTAGATTATGACTATATCGATCAATGGCACGTCGAGCTTTACCGATGCGTTCGGCGAAACTCCCGACATTCCGCCGGGGTTCCCAGAAGACCAGCCAATTGAACTGCCGCCTCATGAACCAAAAGAGGGCGATGTCCGGCCGTCGGCGGAATCACCATCCCTCTATATGCTTCAGTTGTTGCCGCCGCTCGATCCTTCTATCGCTGATCCTGCCATCCGCTGACCAGCTAAAGACAAGCGGCGCGCGGGATGAGAAGTCCGAAGTATTTCGATGTTCGTACCATTTCTTAAATTACAGACGCGCGATCATGGGAGGCGCGTCGTTAGAGCAGAGAAGCGATGACCAGTGACGACCGTAGCGTAGATTTGCCGCACCACAAGGCGGAGGCGGATTATCCACTCACCTCCTTGCACGATCTGAACAATATGTTCGGGGCGGCAATGGGGAGTCTTCAACTTGTCGCACGCCGCCATGGCGATGACCAAAAGACCTCGTTGTTGGTAAACAACGCGCTTACCTCACTTCAGCATATTCAGGACGCGGTGCGCCATGCCTTCATGAAGCGGGTCGATGCGGTGCCGCCCGGGGGGTTCGATCCCAGTCATAAGCTCGCAAGCGGGCACGCAACCGTATCGGCTGCCGCCAACGGTCATGACCTGTTTTTTGCGGCTATCGAGATGACGCGGATGCCGATGATCGTGACCGACCCGAACCAGGCCGACAATCCGGTGATCTTCGCCAATCAGGCGTTCCTGAACACGACCGGCTATGAGATGTCGGAGGTCCTTCACAAGAATTGCCGCTTCCTGCAAGGGCCCGGCACCGATCCGGACACGGTGGCCAATGTACGCCGGGCCATCAAGGAGCGGACGGACATTGCGGTCGAAATCCAGAACTACCGCAAGGATGGCACCATGTTCTGGAACGCCCTGTTCGTTAGTCCCATTTTCGACCGCGACGGCAAGCTGCTCTATTTTTTCGGCTCACAACTCGACATCACCCGCCGGCGCGAAGCCGAAAGCGCGTTGCGTCGTGCTCAGAAGATGGAGGCAATCGGACAGCTGACGGGTGGCATCGCCCACGACTTCAATAACCTGCTTCAGGTCATCATCGGCAATATGCAGCTAGCGCGCAGCGTCATCGACAAGCCCGACAAGATCGTTCGCTACAACGACGCCGTCGTCACGGCGGCCGAAAAAGCCAAGGCGCTCACCCAGCAATTGCTGGCATTTTCCCGCAAGCAACCGCTGGAAGCGCGCGTCGTCAACCTCAATCGCGTTCTCACTGAACTGCGGGACCTCCTGTCGAAAACGCTGGGCTCGCACATTGAGATCGATCTTGATCTGGCTAGAGATCTGGCCAACGCGGATATCGATATCATCCAGCTGGAGATGGCGGTCATCAACGTGCTGGCCAATGCCCGTGACGCCATGCCAGAAGGCGGTAAGGTCACGGTTAGTACTCGAAATCTCCGTCTGGATACGGCGCATCGCGACGACCGGTTCGGCGGTCTGAAGCCTGGCACCTATGTCAGCCTCGCGATCAAGGATACGGGCACAGGCATGCCGCCGGAAGTTCTGGCGCGCATCACCGAGCCCTTCTTTACGACCAAGGGCGTCGGTAAGGGCACGGGTTTGGGCCTCGCGCAGGTCTATGGCTTCGTCAATCAGTCCGAAGGCGGCTTTGCCGTGGATACGGAGGCTGGCCAGGGCACGACCATCATTATGACCTTCCCGGCAACAACCGATGCGCTCTATCAGGAAGTCCCGCCGGTGCGTGTGGAAATGGCCGGTCCCCAAGGTAAGGGTGAGCAAATTCTGATCGTCGAGGACAACAAGGAGGTTCGCGAATTGGCTTGCGCTATCCTCGAACAGGAGGGCTACACTATATTCGAGGCGGTCAACGCTCAAGATGGTTTGGATAAGCTGGCGACTACGGCGTCAAACGTGGACATGGTTTTCACCGATATTGTAATGCCGGGTCAGATGAGCGGTGTGGCTTTGGCCAAGAGCGTGCGCAAATCAAGGCCTAACATGGCCATTCTGATCACTACGGGATTTGCCGAAGACGTTCACGGACATACTAACTCAACGGAGTTCGAGACGATTTATAAGCCCTACATGCCTGATGAACTCGCGGCCAAGGTGCGGAGTGTCTTGAACCGGAAAATGGATCATAGAGCATAAGCTTTCTTCACCGCTAACTTGCCGATTTGATAAGCCGTTTTTCACCAACCCGTTCTGGTTTCTAGCAGCTGACTCAGGAGGGCATAGATCCCGACTATAGTTCACCGTCGCCCCGACGAAGCCATTCAACCCTCCTAAACCCCCGATGTCCCACCTTGCCAAAGCCTCCCTCATTGACCGGTAGCATCATGTCATTTTTCGTGAAAAACCTCGGTGACCAAGCTGAAACGATAAATGCCAGAAACGATACATTTCTTGGTTTGCAATTCATTCAGTTCACAGTCACCAGTTTGACATCGAGCACCGTCTAAGACAAAACTTTGATCACTATGCGAGGGCCCCATGCATGTCCCCAGGCTTTGTTGACTTCCTAAAATAAACAGAAAACGAGACTTTCATGACCGAACCTTGTGCCGTGTTTAGCGCCTCTGTGACGGGCCGCGAAATTCTGGCGCGGGATTGGACGCAGTCCGAGCTGGGATCGATAGAACAATGGCCGCCGTCGTTGCGTACGATGCTGGCGGTAATGCTGGGCTGTCCGACACCCATGTTTCTGGCATGGGGACCAAACCTCCTTTGCTTTTATAATGATGCCTATCGCTCCATACTCGGATTTCGCCTGGCCACGGCTTTGGGTAGCCCGTTCAGGACTGTATGGGAGAATATATGGCCTCAGATAGAACCGTTAGTTGCTAAGACCCTGGCGGGCGGGCAGACGACCATGACCGATATGCCGCTCGATCTGGCGCGCGAGGGTGTACCCGAGGAGAGCTGGTGGACCTTCACCTATTCCCCGGCTTATGACGAGCAGGGGCACATCCGCGGCCTGTTCTGCGTCACCGGTGAAACCACCGCGCAGGTCGTGTCGGATCGGCGGCGGTCTGAAGCGGAAGCCGCCAGAGATGCGGCGGACACGCGACTGCAACTGGCCCTATCCGCTGGCAATAGCATCGGTGCCTGGGACTGGGACGTCCTCAATGACACGGTGACGGCCGACGCGCGCTTCGCCAGCCTCTATGGCCTCGACCCTGAGGTGGCTGCGACCGGTGCACCTATCGCGGATTTCTTCTCGGGCATTCATCCGGACGACCTCCCGAAGGTTCAGGCCGAGATCCAAGCGGTGATAAGAGGCGAGGGCCTCTTCTGCTCGGAATATCGGCTGCTGGGGAAAGACGGCAGCGTGCGCTGGGTCTCTGCGCAGGGTCAAGGACTCTTCGACGATAAGGGCCGGTGTACACGCTTCCCCGGCGTCAGCTACGATATTACCGACCGGAAGAGCAATGAGCAACGCCTGGCTGTTAGCGAGGCCTCTCTGCGCCTGGCGACCGAGGCCGCCGAAATAGGGACGTGGGACCTCGACCTTTCCACGAACACACTGACCTGGTCGGATCGCACACGCGGCATGTTTGGTATTTCGCCGGGTTTGCCATGCAGTATGGATGACTTCTATGCTGGACTCCATCCAGACGATCTGGCGGCGACAACGAGCGCATTTGCCCAAGCGCTCGATCCGAAAATGCGGGCGACCTACGACGTGGAATATCGCACGATCGGTAAGGAAGACCGGCAGGTCCGGTGGGTCGCGGCCAAGGGCAAGGGGCTGTTCGACGCTAACGGCATTTGCCATCGGGCGCTCGGCACGGCGATCGACATTACCGCCGCCAAGACCGCGCAGACTCAACAGATTGTTCTGGCCGAACTGACCGATCTCTTGCGTAGCGGCGATGCGGACGGGGCACTGCATTCGGCCTGTGCCATCATGGGTAAGCATTTCGGTGTTCAGCGCGTCGGATATGGCTTGCTGGACGCCGTCGAGGATATTTTCAGCTACACGGTCTGCTGGACGGACGGGTCTGTGCCCCCGCTGTTGGGTGAGTATCCGGCCCATGCGTTCGGCGAACAGATCGTCGCGCGCCTAAGCCGCGGCGAGACCATTGTCGTCGATGACCTCTTCGCCAGTGTAATCAGTAACGAGGCCGAAACCCTGGATACGGCCCGCGAAGTCGATACGCGCGCCATTCTGGTCGTACCGTTCCTGCGGGGTGGGCGACTAAGAACCATCGTTTATCTTAATGCGCGGGGGGCCCGATCCTGGACGAGCAGTGACGTACACTTCATGGAATTGGTGGCAGAGCGCACGCGTCAGCTGATCGACCGCGCGGAAAGCGAAGCCTTGGTCCGTGAAACCGCCGAACGCTACCGTCTGGCGGCGAAGGCGACGAACGATCCAATCTGGGACTGGGACCTGACGACAAACCACGTGGCATGGAATGATGCCATCTATGATGTGTTCGGCTACACCCCGTCTTCGGTTGAGCCGACAGGTGACTGGTGGATTGACCACGTGGCACTCCACGATCGTGCACGGATCAGCGATAGTATCCACGCGGTGATCGACGGCAAAGACGATCATTGGGCCGACACTTACGATTTTCTCAATGCGGCTGGCGATTGCGTACCGGTTTTCGACCGGGGCTACGTCTTGCGCGATGGTCAGGGCAAGGCGCTTCGTATGATCGGCGCCATGCTGGACCAGACCGAACGGCAGCGCTCTGAGGCCCTGTTGAAGCAAACCAATGAAGACCTGGAAGCCCGGGTAAAGGTGGCCATTGCGGAGCGCGAGGACGTCGAGCAGGCGCTGCGTCAAGCGCAGAAGATGGAAGCGGTCGGTCAACTTACCGGTGGCATTGCGCACGATTTCAATAATATGCTCGCGGTCGTGCTCGGTTCGCTCGAGCTCCTCAACCGCCGCTTAGGACTTGAAGACGCCCGCGCTCGACACTTCGTTCAGCAGGCCAGTGACGCGGCTAAGCGGGCGGCAAACCTGACCCATCGTCTGCTCGCATTTTCGCGTCAACAGCCGTTGCAGCCTGAGTCCCTAGATCCAAACCGTTTGGTTGTTGGCATGTCTGACCTGCTACGGCACTCGATCGGCGCGGATATCCGACTGGAAACTGTGCTGGGCGGCGGGATCTGGAAGGTCGATGCCGACCCAAACCAGCTTGAAAACGTCATCCTCAACCTCGCGGTCAATGCGCGCGACGCCATGCCTGACGGGGGACGGTTGACGATCGAGACGCAGAACGTCCACTTGGACCCGCGCTACGTCTCACAAGAGGTGGGATTGCCTGCAGGGCAATATGTCATGATCGCCGTCTCAGATACGGGTGCTGGTATGTCGCCGGAGATCATGGCCAAGGCTTTTGACCCGTTCTTCACCACGAAAGACGTGGGGAAGGGGACCGGGCTCGGCCTCAGCCAAGTCTATGGCTTCATCAAACAGTCGGGTGGTCATGTGCGCATCTATTCCGAAATCGGGCACGGGACCACACTTAAAATCTATCTCCCTCGCGGGGAAGGCGCATCCGGCGCAGAAGAGGTAGACGATAGACATGCGGGCGCGCTGGATGGCGATCCGCGCGAAGTGATTCTCGTCGTCGATGACGAACCCGCTGTCAGACAATTCAGCGTCGATGCCCTGACGGAGCTGGGGTATCGCGTCCTACAGGCCGAGAGCGCGGCGCAGGCCCTTCAGATCTTGCACCAGAACGACAATGTTACCCTTCTCTTTACCGACATCATCATGCCCGACGTCAACGGCCGCAAGCTTGTCGATGAAGTGATGAAAACCTGGCCGCGCATGAAGGTGCTATATACGACGGGCTATACGCGAAACGCCGTCGTGCACAACGGCGTCGTCGACAAAGGTGTCAATCTCATCGGAAAACCCTTCACGATCGATGAACTGGCCACCCGTGTCAGAGAGGTGCTGGATCAATTCGACTGAGTAAAGCGCTTGTCAGTATGTCGCATACCGCGTCGATCCGGGTAGGGTCTGATAGCAAATCCTGCCTCACTTCAATCATTACGGCCGGACACCCCCGGTCGTCGCCGTGAATAGGGATAGCGTAGTCTTCCATACGATCCGTCTTGTAAGGCACATTTGCACCCGCGTTCAGGCCAGCGGCTTTGAGTGCCTCCACCAAACCCAGGCCCAAGGCTTCAGCATCGGCGAATAGAACGCCCATTTCCCATTCGCGGACCTCATTGTGAAACACCGGTGTGAAACTATGGATACTGACGAGCTTCCTCGGCCACCCATTCCTATGCCGGAGGGGGTGGCATGCCTTCTAGATTAGCGCTGTTGAACCGACACTTTGCCAATTTTAGCTTTATGCTTTGCTGACCCTCCGTCACCGTGTCGCCCTTATACTCCTTATATTTGTACAGGTAGTGTGCGCCGGAGATTTTGCTTGAAGGGTGACAAATGGACACGATTAATCCTGCCGAAAAAACTATGACACCAGCGCTCACTGAAAAGGCATACGATTCAGACAACACACGGGAACTCGTGACGAAGGCGGAAGGTCTCGTCGAGGACAAGGTGGAAGACCTTATCGAGGACGTCGATTCGGTTGCTCGAAAAGTGGATTGGAAGCAGGTCGCGGGATACGTCGTCGCAGCGGTTGCTATTGCCGGTACTGCGTTTGCGTATGGCCGCCATCGTCAGCAACAAGCCCAACTGCCGGTGACGCGTGCGGCAAAACTTCGCGATCAACTCGGTTTGTCCCACGTCGATTTCAGGGATTTGAAATCGACCTACAATCGCGTCGATATTGATAAACTGAATCAAACGCGTCGTCACCTCGGCATGATTGCCAAAAAAGCTACCCATCGCGGTGCTTTGAAGGTGGCTGAGCTTACAAAATAACTGAGTTATTTTTTCTGGTTTCTGCCGCGCGACTTTGGCAAGACGCGCGGCATTTTCGCTTAGGCGTACCGGTCAGCAGCTGTCAAATATTCAGAGAGCGGCATCGCCTGAAATGCAACAGGACACGCGGCACATTTAAAAAGTAATTACTATTGGGGGTCGCAGAGACATTATGACGGCGAATATCGCGATAATTGGTTCCGGTCCAACGGGAATATACACTTTAAAAGGCTTAGTTTCCTCAGAACGTCCGCTTCACATCATTATTTTCGAAGCCGAACTGGAACCTGGTAAGGGAATGCCTTACCATCCCGATATCAACGATCAGACCATGCTTGCCAATATCGCAAGTATCGAACTGCCCCCGGTCATTGTTACCCTGTCGGCGTGGCTGCACAGCCAACCTGACAGCGAACTCGAACGCATGAGCATAGTTAGGCCTCTAATAAATGACAGGGAGTTCTATCCTCGCATCATTCTCGGTGAGTATTTTCGTGCGCAATTCCTGGAGGTCGTTCAGCTGGCTGAAAGCCGGGGTCACATCATTGAGGTGATGGCAGGTTGCCGGGTAACCGACATAAAACTGGAGAAAAACTGGATAGAGATAGAGGCCGTATCCAGGCAAGGTGACTCGAACATATATAATGTCGACCATGCTGTAATGGCCACGGGTCACAACTGGCTTGAGACGACGGAGGTCACTCCCGGGTATTTTATATCACCCTGGCCAGCGCCCATATTGAAGAAAATACATAATGTACCTGTAGGGATTTTAGGTACATCCCTCAGCGCCATAGATGCCATGATGACCGTTGCGACCGGCCACGGCGCGTTTTACCGGAATGTACAGGGGATCCTCGAATACGAGCCTTTTCCAAATACCGAGTCGCTTACGATCACCTTGATGTCCCGAAAGGGCGTTTTGCCGGAAGCGGATTTCTACTGTCCTATTCCGTATGAACCGACGGCCATATGCACGGGTGCCGCCGTAGCGGCCCTGATCGAGAAAGGCCCGATCAATCTGCTTAATGGCGTTTTTGATCTGTTTGTGAAGGAGTTATATAACAGCGATCCGGAATACGCTGCCAAAATAGGTATAAGCCTGCTGACGGTTGAAACCTTCGCTAAAGCCTATTTCAGCGAGCGGGAAGGCTCGGACCCGTTTACCTGGGCCGTTAAAAATCTGGCAGAGGCGGTGGAAAATAAACGCTTAGGTCATACGGTGAACTGGCGTTACGCCATACTGCGAATGCATGAGGTCATCGCGCAGGCAGTGCCCTATTTCAACGAGGTGGATTTGGGACGTTTCCACAAATACTTCAAAACAGTATTTGTGGACAATTATGCTACCGTACCTCATCAATCGATAGAGCGAATATTGGCGCTCCGGCGTGCAGGTAAACTTGAAATTCTAAGGCTGGGCAATGACTGCCAAATCGACCCAGCGACAGAGGCACCCGGGGTAACCGTGACCTACGAGGCGGCGTCCAGAGCGTTCCCCGCTTTCATAGATGCTACCGGTCAAGCTGCATCGTCTGCACTCAATTTACCTTTCCCGACATTATTGTCTCAAGGCCTTATCAGAAAGGCCAAAACGCCGACACATCGCCTGGTGATCACGGATGAACCAGACGAGGTTGTCGAAACGGGGGGGATTGACCTGGACTTGGCGTTCCGCCCAAAATTTCAGGATAACCTGTCCAATAAGCTCTATTGCGTGGCGATTTCGTTTTTGTTGCACAAACTCCCTTTTGTCCAGGGCATCACCAGCGCTAATGAAATTGGTGGAATCGTCGCGCGTGCCATCCTTGAGGATGTCTCGGTGTAACCGGTCAAAATAGCAGTGTTTGAGCGTCTATATCGTCGTCACGCACCGTGGCGTCTGCAGACATCCGAACAATATTTCACATCGTTCCAGACGGCCTTCCATTTTTTGCGCCACGTGAACGGCCAGCCGCAGACAGGACAGATTTTGGTTGGCAGGTCCCGTTTGGCCACGCGCTTTGGCATTAGAGCCGACCTTCATGCATCGCCACGACATGACGCCGTGCCTCAGCGCGCAGGGCCTGCTGTTTGTCGGCGCCCATGCGATCCCAGGTCGCGTAGACAAAGGGCATGCGGCGGTTCTGTTCGAAGCGATCGCGATGGCGGGCTATGAAGTCCCAATAGAGCGCGTTGAACGGACACGCCTTGTCGCCGGTTGAGATCGAGGGATCGTAGGGGCAGGTGTCGCAGTAGTTGCTCATACGTAGGATATAGTTGCCGCTGGCGGCATAGGGCTTGGACGCCAGAAGGCCACCATCGGCGTGGAGCGCCATGCCGAGTGTGTTCGGCAATTCGACCCATTCGTAGGCGTCGGCATAGACGGCCAGATACCATTCATGAACCGCCTTTGGATCTATGCCGGCGATGAGCGCAAAATTGCCGGTGATCATCAGCCGTTGAATATGATGGGAATAGGCGTGTTCTAAGGTGTCGGACAGGGCCTGAAGCATGCAGTTCATCCGCGTCTCACCGGACCAGTAGAACCAGGGCAGGGGCTGGCGGGCCTCAAGTGCATTATTGTCCAGATAGCCCGGCATGTAGCGCCAGTAGAGACCTCTGACATATTCCCTCCAGCCGAGGATCTGGCGTATGAACCCTTCGGCGGCATTTAGCGGGACCCGGCCTTGCCGATAGGCCGCTTCTGCCTTCTGACAGACTTCGAGCGGATAGAGCAGACCGGCATTGATATAGGCGGAGAGCAGCGAATGGTTGAGATAGGGTTCGCCTTCGATCATGGCGTCCTGATGATCGCCGAAGCGGGCGAGGATATGCGTTATGAAATGATCGAGCTCGCGCAGAGCCTGGCGTCGGGTTACCGCAAAATCAAAGGGCTCTAGTCGACCGTATCCATCGGCAAAACGATGGCGTACCAGATCAAGGACCTCAAGCGTGATGGAATCTTTGCGAAAACTCAACCGCCTGGGCGAGGTTAAGCCTTTTGGCGGCGGTTTGCGATTGTCGGCATCGAAGTTCCAGCGGCCGCCGCAGGGCGCACCGTCGGTCTCAAGAAGGATGCCATACCGGCGCCGCATCTCACGGTAAAAATACTCCATTCTGAACTCGCGTCGCCCTTCGGCCCATGTGTTAAATTCAGCATGACTGCACAGGAAACGCGTATCGGGCAGGATATCGAACGGGACGGGGAGGGCAAGGCGCAAGGCTTCGAAGGATTCCCGAAGCCGCCACTCGCCGGGTTCGGTCACGACGACGCGCTCCAGTGCGAAATCCTCTGTCGCCCTAAGGATTTCACCTTCAAGGCTATGGCTGTTGTCTTCATCGTCGAGCGTCACATAGCGGACGGTGAAGCCAGCGGCGCGCAAGGCCTGCGCGTAGTGACGCATGGCGGAAAACAGAAAGGCGATCTTCTTGACGTGGTGGCGTACATAACTCGCCTCCGACATAACCTCGGCCATGAGAATGATGTCACGGGTTTTGTCCGCCTCTGTAATGACGGCGAGTCGCGTTGAAAGCTGATCGGCGAGTATGACCCTGAGCGCACCTGTGCTCATCTTATGTGACGGCGTTCCGATGACACCCATCGCCGCTGCGTCTGAAATGCATAGGGGAGGCTATTGTCATACCCGGACCTTCGGTCTGACGCGCGACAGGCCACCGTCCACGCCGATCACCTGACCGGTTATCCAGTCATTGGCAGGATCAAGGAGAAACACAATCAGGCGCGCCACGTCTTCAGGACGTCCGATCCGACCCAGGGCATGCATGGCTTCAGAAATTTTCCGCGAGGGGGCAGACCCCAGCAGAGCCGACGTGAGCGGCGTCTCCACCAGGCCGGGCGCTACCGCATTGACCCGCAAATTTTGGGACGCGTAAGTCGCGGCGGCCGACAGGGTGAGGCCGATGACACCGGCTTTTGCGGCGGCGATCGCCTCGTGATTAGCGAGGCCCTCCAGCGCCGCGGCCGATGAGATCAGCACGACGGACCCGCCTGCGCTCATATGTTTACCGGCGGCTCGAACGGTGGCGAAGGCGGTTGTGAGAGAGGCGGTGACGACCTCGTCGAACTGTGGCCGGGAGGTCAGGTGCGCGGACCGCAGCAGAAGAGATCCGGCGCAATTTACCACACCGTCGAAGGGTCCGGCTTGCGCAAGGACAGTGTCAACGGCATCGAAATCACTGGCGTCAAGAAGATGGTCTGCCATTATTTTGGAGGCGTCGCGGGCGGTCGTCACGACGTCATGCCCGGCAGCCCGCAGACTATCCCAAACGCACTGGCCGATGGCGCTGGACGCCGCGAGAATTAAATAACGCGCCATGGGTCACCCGTTCAGAAGACATACGCCGAGGTTCAGAGCCGACGCAAAAAACACCCACAATAGGTAGGGAATCAGGAGAAGGGCCGCAGGCCGGTCTATGCGCCAAAAGGCTGTAGCTGTCCCAACGATACCGACGATCAATGCGGCGATAACAAAAAGGCCGACGAGGGGCGAGCGGAAGCCGAAAAACGCGACGGACCACAAGGCGTTGAGGACGACCTGACCTACAAACCAGGCGACGGCGCTGATGCGAAACGGTGCGCGCGCGGGACGGGTGAGAACGCGGAAAAACGCCAAAGCCATCAGAACGTAAAGGACCGTCCATGCCGGTCCGAACACATAGTTCGGCGGCGTAAACGCGGGCTTTGAGAGGCCTGCGTACCAATCCGGGATGTTGGGTAATGTCGCGGCACTTCCGATACCCCCGGCGGCGGCGACCAGACCCAATGACGCTATCGCCGCCCATAAGGGGGCCAGGCCGGGTTGTGTGGTATAGTCCGAGACACCTGACCTACTCATTTGAACGCGCCTTTCAGCGCTTCCGCTTTAGGGGCGGGCTGACCCGGCTTTATGAAGGTCAGCGTCACCCGTCCCAGATGAAGACCGAACTTTGAAACGTCGGCGCGATTGATAGCCACCCCATCGGCCACCAGATGCGACCAGTCGTCGAAGCGAACGGTTAGGGTCGATCCTTTGTAGGGAAGCTTCAGGCGGTAGCGGAGGCGCATAGCGTTCCCCTCGGTCTCCAGAGTTGCCATACCATCGACGTCACCGGCCGTACCGGTATAGTGGCCTGCGGTTGAACGTTTGAAGGTCCAGGTCCGCGTTTGTTGTTCGCCGTCACTCCAGAGAAAGCGTTCGTCAAGCTCAAACCCGTCGACCGTTGGCGTACCGATGGCCACGACGGTGAACGTCCGCAGGACCTTCCCTGACCGGTCTTCAAAGACACCGTAGGCCCGAGTCTCACCTGCAAAGTAGGACTCCAGCGAAAAGGACGGTGTTGGCTGGCTATTGGTCTCCGATCTCAGGCTGGTGCAGCCGCCTAAGCATAGGAGAGCGAGGCTTAAGGAGAGGACTACGAATTTAGTCATGAGTGGCCGATCCAGTGCGAAGCTCAAATCAATACGCAAAGGCGAAGCTTTTGGTTCATACAGAGTTGTGTTAAAGCATCTCGGATGTGTGAAATAAATCCTGCTGCGGTAGTGCAAGGGCTTACCGAACCGAGTGGGATATGTCTATTTAACACGCCTACATCATGGCCCCGAGGGCGATCATCTCAGGGCAGGGTCAGACGGGTTCGCGCCAGATAGGCGTCGATGTTTGCCTGAAGTTCGACGTCGCTGTCGCCTGAAACCTGTCCGGATGCCACGCGCTGCTCCTGCCAGTAGACCGTGATGATGTGGGCGCGTTGCGTGCTGCCGGGAAAACAACTGCCGCGGTCATCCGAAAGTTCATAGCTGAGGTCTGCAAGCTCGACCGCCATACGTACTGCTTAGTCCTCGGATCGATGATCGGCGAATGCCGTGATCAGTTCGTAGCCACGCCGCTGTTTCTGACGAAGCACATCATCCTGCATCTTTTGAGCCTCTGCTTCTGTGTCAAACCAGAATTCCTTGGTCTGGCCGGCCGTGCCGATGCGTCCCCAATGGCGCACAATGGAAACGTCGCCGAATAGTCCGGGCTGGATGGATAGCTCATAGGCGCGAGCCATATTCTGGCTGTGGTCGATGCGACGCAGGACGCTGACAGACATAGAAATGCCCCATGGAGTCAAGGCAATAGCATAACATCCACAGGGCGCGCCGGCTAGAACAAAACAGGATTCTCAGGTCGGCAATCTATGGCCGCTGATACGCGTCAGCTCGGAAATCAACTGGTCCTGCAATCGGGCATCATGGGCTTCCGGATTTGCCGGGCGCACACGCTGATGAAACCAGTATTTCCCGGTCGTGTGGGTGTCGGGGTCAACGCCTTCAGCCAGCCACGCCTGGGTGATGCCGCCCTTGATCAGATCGTCCGGGGCACCGGGCCCACCCATCTTCGTGGCCACCCAACCGGGCTCGACGGCGTTCGATGGCACATCAGGCCAGAAGCGGGCGAGGTAGAAGGCCAGCATGGCATTGTGCAATTTGGTCTCGGCATAGGCGGCCGAAGCATTCCAGCTTCGTTGTTCCCATAGCAGATTGCCGATATGGGCGTGCGCGGACTTGTGCATGCCGGAACTCATATAGACCAACCGTCTGGGCTTCTCGATCAGGGCAGTAAGAATAAAGGGCGCCAGGGTGTTGATGGCAAAGAGATGGGGCAGGCCGTCGTCTGTGGTGAAAGCCGGCTCCTGATAGCCAACGGCAGCGTTATGGATGACGGCATCGATATCGCCAATCGCATTGACCTGTTCAGCCACGGAACGGGCACCGGCCATAGTGCTGAGATCCCCTGTCACGATATCAAAGGCGTTGGGAAGTTCACCGCGAGCATCCTGTGTGCGCTGCGCGTTGCGGCCGTGGAGGATCACCTCGTGGCCGCGGCCGTGAAGCCATCTTCCGGCGATCAGGCCAAGGCCCATGGATGAGCCGGAGATAAATACACGCGCCATATCCGCCTGACCTTCCTGAGCATCGATATGTGATGAGCGACAGACAGGCTACGCGCATGTCGGCGTGAGCGACAGGCAAAAAAAAGCCGCGCATTGCGGCGCGGCTTAAAAGTTTACAGGGAGGAAACGCCCAGGAATGGGCAATCGATGCGAACATCGAACATCTTGAATATATATGCTGCGTTGCAACTTCGCAAGGCCAAACCGGGGGGCGGCTTGTAACGTTCAGTTACAAATAATAGTCTATCTGTGAGTATAGCGGCCAAATGCATCCCCTCGACAGTAAAAACCCCGGACAGGAAATCCTGACCGGGGCGAAGGCATGAAAAGGTTCAAAATACTGATAGGTAGATTAAGACAAACACGGTCATATTGAATATATGAACGATACACCACATATCGGCCCAATAATAGCGAAAATATTGCACCGCAACAATTCGTGCGATCACGCTTGTTCGTTAAAGAGGCGGTAGAGGTCGGCGCGACTGCGGCGAGCGGCCATGATGGCGCGGATAAAGCCGTTGAGAATGGCGTCATAGTCCACCGGATCGACATTAAAAATGGCCAGAGTGCGCCGGACATAGGCGTCAATGCGGGTGATGTCCTCGCCGGTCAGGTCGTCCAGAAGCTCACTGATCGCCACGGCCAGCACATGCTCGATCTCGCGCTCGACACCAAAGTCGCTCGCGTAGCTCATCAATCGTTCGTCGAGCCAGGCTTCAAGGTCACGCAGATCATCGCTCATGGGTGAAGCCTATCTCACGCCGCCTGGACGGTAAAGGCGCGCTCGTCCCACGGCTGGGAGAGACACGGCACATCGGCGCCGTCGAGCCAGGCTTGCCAGTCGTGAGGTTCGATGACGACGGGCTCGCGCGGATGCAGGCGCTGCATCGCAGGCCCCGGTTCCCGCGTCAGGATGGCGAACGACAGCACGCTGCCCTCTTCGGTTTGAGCGTGATCCCACAGCCCGGCGAAAGCCAGTGGCTGATGGCCCGACGGCCTGACCTGCCACTGGGTTTTGGCGCCGGCAGGACCCGTCCATTCGTAGTAGTGCCCGGCCGGGACAATGACGCGGTGCCTCAGGTCCCAGGCGCGTTTGAATGTCGGCTTGGTCGCCACCTCTTCCAAGCGGGCATTGAAGGTCGTGGCCTTCCAGTCCTTCAGCGCACCGGTGTACGTGGCGGGGACAAACCACCAGCGCATCTCTTTGAGCACGATCTGACCTTCGCGGTTCTTCACATAGACCGGGGCAAGGTCCGTGGGCCTGTAATCTCTGGGAGGGGAGAGGAGGGAAAACGGGCTGGTCACATCAAGAAAGCCGGCATGGACCTCCGCTTCGCGGGGACCGCCATATCGTCCACACATACTGTTACGCCTTTACACTATGCCACTTATCCTCAGATAGGGGGCAATAGGTGCCAGTCAAGGCCACAAGACGGTGAAGGCCAGGATGCCAAGGGGTCAGGCACTCTGCGACCAACCCTCTGAGGGGCAAGCTTAAGCCTCGAATTCGATCACGACGCTTGGCGCTGAACGTTTGGCCGCCCCGTGGAAGACGATCTCGATATTGTTGCCGTCAGGGTCAAGTACAAACGCCGCAAAGTAACCCGGATGATAGGGGCGTTCACCCGGTGCCCCGTTATCTGTGCCGCCGTTTTCCAATGCCGCGGCGTAGAAGGCTTCGACCTGGGCCTCATCCGCGGCCTGAAAGGCCAGATGAACGCGACCCGTCAGGCGGCCTTGAGCGGCCGCGCTATCGGCCGACGATACACCCAACTCGTCGGCCATGAAGAAATCGTCCGTCGGGCTAAGCACCTCGATGCCGAGCGTACGCATGACCGCTTCGTAGAAGCGCTTGCTCGCCGTGAAGTCCTTGACCACCAGTTGAACGTGATCGATGAGGCGGCCGCGGTGCAATTGATGGGCTTCCATTTGAACCTCCGCAATGGAATTGACGCGGCGAGACTGCGGTTTTCAGGCTAAGTTTTCGATAGTGAAGCCTTTTGGGCCGGGTTCGGACGAGGGATTAAAGGTTCGGACAGCTCTACCGGCTCTATCAAGACGACCGACAGCACAAATTTTTTTTACCTCTCAAGTGTAGCGGCGAACCTATTGGCGCGGCTCAGATTCTCCTCTCCAATCTGTCCCCTAAATGACCTGCCATGAGCCAAAGCTAGCCGCAGGGGGCATTGACTCCGAATAATCAAAAGAACAAAAAGGGAACTTATCGCCATAATTCCAGAAAGGATTGAGCATGTCATGTCCCTCGATAACCGCGCCCAGTTCCGAGCCTTACGCGCCCGCTTCGGGGCAGGGGACGTCGCTGACCGCTCCATCCTCCCGCTCGGGAACGATGAGGTCGACCGCAAGTTACCGGGCGGCGGACTGGTGCGCGGCGCCTTGCATGAGGTGGCCGGGGGCGCCCATGGCGCTGTGGACGGGGCGGCCGCAGCCGCGTTTGCGGCGGGCGTAGCGGCTCGGACGGGGGGCATGGTTTTGTGGTGTCATACGCAGCCTGATCTGTTCGCGCCGGCGCTCGCGCAATGCGGCCTGACGCCTGATCGGGTCGTCTTCTTTGAGTCGCAGGACGAGAAATCGATACTGGCCTGTTGCGAGGAAGCCTTGCGGCATGGGGGATTGAGCGCCGTCGTCGCCGAGATCGGGCACCTGAGCCTGAAAGCCTCACAGCGGCTGCAATTCGCCGCCGAGACCTCAGGGACCATGGGCATCGCGGTGCGCCGCTGGCGGCGCCAGACCGATGCCCGGGATTTTGGGACGCCGACCGCGGCTATGACACGCTGGCGAGTGAGCGAAATGGAAGCGGACCCTTTGCCGGTAAGGGGCGTGGGCCGAGCCAAATGGTTGTTGGAATTAATGCGGGTGCGCGGAGGCGAATGCGCGGACTTTGAAGTAGAGGCGTTCGATGCACAGGGTGATCTCGGTATACCTGCCCACCTGGCCGACGGATCGGTTGCGCCGGTTGCCGGATGGGGTCGCGCCGCCTCGTGATATGCCGCTCGTTCTCAAAGGCTCAGACGGACGCCGTCGGATCGTAACGGCTATCGATGACTTCGCGCATTCTCTGGGTATTCGTGTCGGTATGCCGGTGGCAAAGGCTCAGGCGCTAGTCAACGACCTGCACCTCGTAGATGCCGATCCCCACGCCGACCTCACAGAACTGGAAGCCCTGGCGCTGTGGGGGCTGCGCCGATACTCGCCGCTGGTCATGACCGATCCCCCCAATGGACTGGTGCTCGATGTGACAGGCGCTACCCATCTACACGGGGGTGAGCAGGACTTGCTCCGGGATATTATCGCCCAATTGGCTGAGCGGGGGATAACGGCCAAGGTTGCCTTGTCCGAGACCTGGGGCGCGTCCTACGCTTTGGTCCGATATCTACCCGCCCCGATCACCTGGATTGCACCCGGTAAGACCGACGACACCCTGCTACGGTTACCGGTCGAGGCGCTGCGGCTGTCGGCCGCGACGCTTGATGATCTGCGCGTCCTCGGCTTCGACACGATCGGGGAACTGGCCTCGCAGCCGCGCGCGCCCTTGACGCTGCGCTTTGGCCCGGATCTGTTCCGCCGCATCGACATGGCCTTTGGCCGGATGGCGCAGCCGATCACGCCCGCCGAACCGCCGGAGATGCTCATATCGAGCCGGGCCTTCTTTGAGCCTATCGGCGCGCCGGAGACGATTGCCAAATATACCCGCTATCTCGTTGACGATCTTTGCATGCGACTGGAAGAGGCCGGGGAAGGCGTCTTACAGCTCGATCTGCGCTGCACGCGCGTCGACAACAAGGTGGAGGCCGTACAGGTGCGTATGTCCAAGCCGGTTCGCGACCTCAAGCGGCTGAACAAACTCCTCTGCGATAAGATCGAAACCATCGATCCTGGCTTCGGGATCGAGCGTATGGTGCTGGCTGCCACGCACACCGGCGTTTTGTTGCCGCAACAAATCCATGCGACCTATGGCGAGGCAGCATCCGCCGACGTCGAGGACCTGTGGGACACGTTGCATAACCGCTTCGGCGAAACCAGCCGCCTTTACCGGACGGCGCCTTCGCCCAGTGACATTCCCGAGCGCGCCGTGCGCCGATTACCGCCATCCTCCACCGAGGCCGGGTCTCTGCGGAATGCCAGGTTCCGCCGGCCGTTCCGACTGCTGCGACCGCCGGAACCCATGCAGACCATGGCCTTGCTGCCGGACCATCCGCCCGTCTCCTTCCAATGGCGCGGTAGTCGTTATCGCGTGACGGCCGCCGACGGCCCGGAGCGCATCAGGGGCGAATGGTGGCAGACGGAGACGGAGGCCGGCAAGGTCCGGGATTATTACATTTTACAGGTCGATGGCGGGGAGCGCTTCTGGGCCTTCCGCACCGGCGACGGCCAGAATGAGAATACCGGGTCATTGCGCTGGTACATGCACGGGAAGTTTGCGTGATGTCGGCCGGCAGCGCGGTTCCCTATATCGAGCTGCAATGCGCTTCGCACTATTCCTTCCTGCGGGGCGTCTCGTCGTGTGACGAGCTGTTTGAGCAGGCCAAAGTCCTGGGCATGGACGCCCTGGCCATAACGGACCATAACAGCCTGTCGGGTGTCGTGCGAGCCTTGGTCGCGTCGCGGGCGACCGGGGTCCGGTTGATTGTGGGCTGTCGGCTGGACCTTGCTGATGGCTGTTCGCTCCTCGTCTATCCCACTGACCGGGCCTCCTATGGCCGGTTGAGCCGGATGCTGACCACGGGAAACAGTCGGGCCGGTAAGGGCAAATGCCTGATCGACTGGTGCGACGTCGAGGATGTCGCTGAAGGGTTGATCGCTATCTTCCTGCCGGACGAGCCGGACGACCAGTGCGGCCTGCACCTCAAGCGCTTCAAGTCCCTCTTTGCCGAACGTGCCTATGTCGCTCTGACGCTGCGCCGTCGACAGGGCGACTATACGCGGCTGCTGGCCTTGTCCAACCTCGCTGCCCGTTGCCGGGTGCCGACCGTCGTGACGAACGACGTCCTCTATCATGTTCACGACAAGGCGATGTTGCAGGATGTCATCACCTGTATCCGCCATCGCTGCACCATCGACGAACTGGGGGATCGGCGCGAACTCTATGCCGACCGCTATCTGAAGTCCGGCGAGGAAATGGCGCGGCTATTTCCGGATTATCGCGAGGCGCTGCGACGGTCGGTCGAGATCGCCGACAAGGCGCGCTTTAGCCTTGAGGAACTGACCTACCAGTATCCGGCGGAAATAACCAACGACGGACTGGCACCCATCGAGCGGCTGAAGCGTCTGTCGTGGGAAGGGGCCAAGTGGCGGTTCCCGGAAGGGGTGCCCGACGAGGTCATACGGCTCCTGAAGCACGAGCTGGGCTTGATCGAGCAACTCGACTACGCCCCGTATTTTCTGACGGTCAATTCCATCGTCCAGTACGCCCGCTCCATCGGCGTCCTCTGCCAAGGGCGGGGATCGGCAGCCAATTCTTGCGTCTGCTACGTGCTGGGCATCACCTCCATCGATCCGGCGCGCAACGACCTGCTGTTTGAAAGGTTCGTCTCGGCCGAACGCGGCGAGCCGCCCGACATCGACGTTGATTTTGAACACAACCGGCGCGAGGAGGTCATGCAGTGGGTCTTCAACACCTATGGCCGCCACCACGCGGCCCTCTGTTCCGTCGTCACCCGTTATCGAACGCGCGGGGCGCTGCGCGACACCGCCCGCGCCATGGGCCTGCCTGAAGACCTGATCAAGACTCTGTCGTCGCAGGTCTCACACTGGTCGCGCGACGGCTTCAAGGCAGAAGATGCCGTCGGTCTCGGCATCAATCTGAATGATCGGCGCATCCGTCTGGTCATCGAGTTGTCGCGTCAGTTGATGGGGACGCCGCGCCATCTAAGCCAGCATCCTGGCGGGTTCGTCCTGACCCACGACCGGTTGGACGAGATGTGTCCGATCGAACCGGCGGCGATGAAAGACCGTCAGGTCATCGTCTTCGATAAGGACGACATCGATGTTCTGAAATGGATGAAGGTTGACTGTCTGGCCTTGGGCATGATGTCGGCCATGCGGCGCGGTCTCGATTTGCTGCGGCAATATAAGGGGATAGACCTCAATCTGGCGACCATACCGTCAGAAGATCCGCGCACCTACGCCATGATCCGCCTTGCCGACACCATGGGGACGTTCCAGATCGAGTCCAGAGCGCAGATGTCGATGCTGCCAAGGATCAAGCCGCGCACCTTTTATGACCTCGTCATCGAAGTGGCCATTGTGCGGCCGGGGCCAATCCAGGGGGATATGGTTCACCCGTTCTTGCGCCGAAGAGAAGGAAAAGAGCCGATCAGCTACCCGTCGCCCGAATTGGAAGCGGTCTTGTCCAAGACCCTGGGGGTGCCGCTATTCCAGGAACAAGCGATGCGCGTCGTCATGGTGGCGGCCGGCTTCACGGCGGCAAGGGCCGACTTGGTCAGACGCGCGATGGCCACCTTTAAATTTACCGGCGGCGTCAACAAGTTCCGCGACGAGATCATCGGGGGGATGCTGAAAAACGGCTACACGCAGGAATATGCCGAGACTCTGTTCGGTCAGCTCGAAGGGTTCGGCAGCTACGGGTTCCCGGAAAGCCACGCCGCCAGCTTTGCCTTGATCGCCTATGCCAGTTCTTGGCTCAAATGCCACCACCCCGATGTGTTCCTGGCCGCACTGCTGGACAGCCAGCCGATGGGCTTCTATGCCCCGGCGCAACTGATCCGCAACGCACAGGAACACGGTGTCACCGTCCTGCCCGTATGCGCCAATCGCTCGCGCTGGGACTGTACGCTGGAGCCGTCCAGCCACCCTAACCGCTTCGCCGTCCGCCTGGGCTTTCGCATGATCAAGGGACTGCGGACCGACGACATGGTGACCCTGATTGCCGCGCGCGGCGAGACGCCGTTCAAATCCCTGCATGACCTATGGCGGCGGTCGGGGATTTCCATTGCGACGCTTCAGCGGCTGGCGCGCGCCGACGTGTTCAAACCGAGCTTTGGTTTGGAGCGCCGTGATGCGCTCTATGGCTTGAAGGGGATGCGCGACGAGCCGCTGCCCTTGTTTGCCGATCTCCTCGAGACGGAAGGCGGACATCAGGCGGAAGCTGTGGAGCCGGTGCTTCAGCTCAAGCCCATGACCGCCGGACATTCCGTGGTCGAAGACTATAACGCCCAGGGCTTCAGCCTGAACCGGCACCCAGTCTTTTTCCTGCGCGATGAACTGGCGGGCAGGGGCCTTATGTCGTGCAAGGAAGCGATTGCTCAGGCCGACGGCAAATACGTCAAGGTCGCCGGTCTGGTGCTGGTGCGCCAACGGCCGGGTTCAGCCAATGGCGTCACCTTCATGACCATCGAAGACGAGTCGACGGACATGAACATTATTGTCTGGGAAAAGACTGGCCAGCTTTATCGGCGCGTGCTTCTGGCCTCCAGCCTGATCGAGGTTTCGGGGCAAATCCAGAAGGAAGGGCAGGTGGTCCACCTGATCGCCCGCTCTCTCAATGATCTGTCGCCGTTGCTATCGACCATCAGTCAGCGCGATGTGGCCATGGCTCTGCCGCATCAGCCCGGCGACGAGTTCCGCAATGGTGGCGCGTTTATGGATTCCCGCTTGGCCAAGTCACCGGCGGGACATGCCTTGGTAAAGGCGCGGGATTTTCGGTGACGATCCGGATTTGCTCGACTACACTCATGCGCAAATGCCTACAACGCCAAGTTATCTTTCCATCAGACCGATTTCCAAGTTTATGCTCGTATCGCCAGCAAATCTATCCGCAATCGAAGATTTTTTGGAAGATTTGTCCACGGTCGACCGGGTCGCGCGAAACTCACTGGTTTAGCTACATCGCGGTAAGACACAGGAATCGGATGGTGTTGCTTGCGGGCAAACTGGTCATAAATGGCAGCCGCCTGCTGACCTCCCGAAGGTCGACACCCCGATGGTTCAGGCGGGGCGGTTGATTTAGCCGCGACCGGGACGTCACCCCGTGAGCTTTTCAACTCTCTGATTGGGGGAGCGCTTCAAGTGGGAGGTATAGAATAGAATTCCCACCACAGGAATCAGGTCCGCGTATGATCTTTCACCTTCGTGATGTTCATTACGCTCAAGGGAAGGCAGGTTGAGAATGCCCTTCAAATCTCATGGTCGCAAAATATGACGTTGTCGATTCCGTGGCCGTCGATAACGGCTTACACGCTTGTGCCGGCTTCCATGGAAACCTGAGCGAACTCTTGTCGGCGTATGAATTCAAGGCCGACTTTGGAGCTACGCGCGTTTGGCTTGGCTCGATCCCTAACGCATTTTGCCTCACTTCAGGCGGTCAGAGAGTATTAACGGTGTGGTTTTTCATTGTTTCTTGCAATTTCACCGTGCGTTGAAAAGCACAACAGCAATGAAAAAAAATTGACATTTTCATTAAAAGGCATATTTTCACCGTATGATGAAAATAGCATTTCCAATGAAAGAACGCGATGTAGAGCACAAAGGGTATCAAGCCTTTGTTGATACTCTGACCCGTGTGCCGGACTTGAAGGTCAATGCCGTTCCACAATCCGCAGAGCTGTCTGTGGGGGTAGGGGCGGCCGATTTTATCGCGGACGTCTGGTACAAAGACAAGCTTTCCCAATTCATCATCGAAGTGAAATCCAACGGTCAGCCTCGAAACGCGGCTGCGGCCATTGCACAGCTAAAGACCTTCATTTCAGGGATCGATCAACCGGCGCACCCGGTTTTCATTGCGCCCTATATTTCCAAAGAGACACGGGCCATGTGCGAAGAGGCGGGGGTCAACTATCTTGACCTCGCCGGAAACGCTCGCATTGCTTTTGATGGTATCTACATCGAGCGCGAGGCCGTCGGTAATCCTTTCAAGGAAAAGCGAGAGTTTCGCGCCATCTTCAGTCCGAAATCGGCCCAAGTGCTGAAAATACTACTGCGCACCCCTGAACGTCCCTGGCGTATGGCGGATCTTGCGGACGCCGCAAACGTGAGTATAGGTCAGGTGAGCAACGTAAAATCAGCGCTCATTGAACAGGATTGGGCGACGGTCGCCCAAGGTGGTTTTGCCCTCCGTGATCCCGGCGGACTTCTTGAGGCATGGCGCGACGTCTATGATGGGGTAAGTGGCTCAGTGCTTCACTACTACACGACTTTGCACGGGGCACGCCTCGACGAAGCCGTTCGCAGCCTGATGGAACTTCTGGACGAGCCCCATGCAATGTTGGCGTCTTTCACCGCCGCCAATTGGTACGCGCCCTACGCCCGTGTTGGAAGTGAGATATTTTACGCCGACCAAGAGGGGCTCGAACTTCTAACCCAAGCGCTCCAACTGTCGCCAGCCGCCAAAGGCGGCAATGTCACCATCACCTGCCTGTACGACAAGATGCCCCTGATGGATGCTCAATCGATAGGGGTTGACCGCTGGTGTACGAGCCCGGTTCAAACCTATCTCGACCTGTGGATATCAGGCGAGCGCGGTCGTGAAGCGGCTGAATTTCTACGCAGGGAAGCCTTCTCATGGTAGCGGAAGGCCCAAAAGAACCACAGTCAGCGGCAGAATATGACGACCGCACCAGCGCCGCCGTAAAATCTGTCCTCGTGGAAATCGGTCAGATCCTCGGCAGCTTTAAAGGAAAGTTCGCCATCATAGGCGGTGCGGTCCCTTGGTTGCTGCTGGATCAAACCGCCGGGATCCGCATGTCGGCACGATCGACGTTGATATGGCGCTCGATGCGGAGGCTCTGGGAGACGGAGAGTACGCAACCCTCGTCGGCGCGTTGCAGGCAAATGGATATGAACAACGCGGGGATCTGCGCCGGTTCCAGCTCATGCGCACTATCGATCCGCGCGACGGCGGACCGCCGATCAACGTCGTGGTCGATTTTCTGATGCCTCGCGACGCTCAGATCGTCAAAAACAAGCCGCCACTTGTCGATGATTTTGCCGTTCAGCGCGCCGATGGTGCCGATCTGGCCTTGCTGTTTCCAGAATATGTCGCCATCTCCGGCAACATGCCTCAGGGCGGTACCAATCGGGTCGAAATCGCGATCGCGTCTATCCCAGCCCTTCTGGCCATGAAAGGCCATGCCATCAATGGCCGCCACAAACAGAAGGATGCCTATGACGTCTATTACTGTGTTCGGAACTACCCCGATGGGCTTGAAGCTCTGGCGGAGGCTTGCCAACCCGTTCTCGCCCACAAGAGCGGCGCCGCCGGCTACGTCTATATCGCGGGCAAGTTCAGGGAGCTGGAGGACTACGGCCCCACCTCGGTCAGATTGTTTGTCGAAGATACCGCTGTGCTTGACGGCCGAACGTCCGACCAATGGCAGCAGGACGCCTATGGACAGGTGACGGCCTGGCTTAAGCTTATGGGACTGGCTTAGAGCATTTCTCTCTCCGCATGAATCGAAATGGGATTCCCAAATCAGCTATGATCTGATTCAAACTGTCTGTCGGGATGGAGGCCGACGGACATGGCAAATGCATTATCGGTCGATCTTCGCGAACGGGTTCTTGCCGCATAGCTTGCGGTGCCACTCACAGAGAGGCCGGGGCTCGGTTCGGGGTCAGCGCGGCCAGCGTCAGCCGGTGGCGCCATCAGCAGCAGCAGCGGGGCCATGTACGCCCGAGCGCTCAAGGTGGTGATCGCTGGTCGCAAAAGACGGAGGCCCATAGCGGGGCCATACTGGGATGGCTTGTGGACAACCGGGATGGTACGCTCCATGAGTTGCGTGACGCATTGGCTTTAAAGGGCACAGTTATCAGCATATCTGCCTTGCATCGTTTCCTGGTCCGCCACGACCAGACGCGCAAAAAAAGACTGGCCATGCCATAGAGCAGATGCGTCCGGATGTTCTGTGCCGACGTCAGGACTGGTTTGATACTCAACTCGACCTCGACCCTGAACGGCTTGTCTTTATTGATGAAACCTGGACCGCGACGAATATGGCTCGCACACATGGCCGATGCAGAAAGGGCGAACGCGCATGGGCTTTCCTCACGGACATCGCAAAACGACAACACTGATTGCGGGGCTGCGCCTTACAGGTATGACCGCCCCCATGGTTCTTGATGGTCCCATCAATGGTGGCTGGTTCGAAGCCTATGTCGGTCAGGTACTTGTGCCCACGCTTACACCGGGAGACGTCGTCATCATGGACAACCTCTCCAGCCACAAGCGAGCGTCTGCTAAAGACTCGATCGAAAATGCAGGAGCCAAACTCGTGTTCTTGCCGCCGTACAGCCCCGACTTCAACCCAATCGAGAAGGCCTTCTCAAAGCTCAAGGCCTTGCTCCGAAAAGCAGCCGAAAGAACCATCGACGGACTTTGGAACGCCATCGGAAGGCTTATGGACCTCATCTCCCCAAAAGAGGCGAGGAACTACTTCATATCCTGCGGATATGATCCAATATGAGCGGAAAACGCTCTAATTGATGAGGCCTTGCTACGTATAAAGTAGTAGATACACAGGGCCAAAGGCAACATATGTGAAAATCAAATTTCTCATAACATATATTATGCGTGATAATAA
>NZ_AWGF01000006.1 GCF_000495855.1 Asticcacaulis sp. YBE204
TAAACCCTGTCAACTCTTTCTTTTAAACTATCCCCAACCAGATAAACCGGAAGAAAAAAGCAAAAATCTAACCCAGGCTAACTCAGTTAAGAGCCAGCCTATTCAGGCCAATTTAAAAGGATGACCGAACCGATACGCTTTCCGACCTGAGCTGCCGATCTTTCCGATCCGCCGCCCCGCCAGACGTTGTGTCCGTCCGAGGAAGCGGCTTATAGACAAACCGACCGGGACTCCGCAAGCGCTAATTTTAGTTATTTTTAATTTATCCACGGACACGCGAATATCGCGTTTCACGCCGGTAATTGCCCGGTTTCGCCCCAGAAGCGCACGACCTGACGCACGGCTTCGGCATATTTCTGACCGTCGAAGGGTTTCACGACATAGGCACTGGCGAAACGCTCATAGCATTCGCGGATATCGGCGGGCGATTCCGATGAGGTGAACATGACGACGGGGATCGCCTTGAAGTCGGGCAGCGCCTTGACGTGGCTCAGGAACATCTTGCCGTCCATACGCGGCATGTTGATATCGAGCAGTATAAGCTGCGGGGTCGGCACGTCTTCGAAGCGGCCTTCCTTTTTAAGAAACTCCAGAGCCTGCTGTCCGTTATTGGCGACCGACACGCGGCAGGGCGGCTCGGCACGCTTCAAGGCCCGGCGCGTCATCTCGACATCGCCCTCATTATCCTCGACCAGCAGAATCTCCAGCGTCATCAACCCTCCTATCATTGTGTTTATGCGACTTTCTTGTCTGGCAAGGTGAAACTGAACGTGCTGCCCTCGCCCGGCACCGAGCTGAAGGTAATGTCGCCGCCATAGAGCCTGACGAATTTGCGGCAGGTCGACAGGCCGATGCCGGTGCCCGGATATTCGTCCTCGCTATGCAAGCGCTTGAAGATCATGAAGATGCGATCGGCATAGGCGGGATCGATGCCGATACCGTTGTCCTTCACATCGAAACGGCAGAAGGCGCCGTCATGATGCGCCGAGACATGGATTTCGGGTTGCCGGCGCCCGTCCTGAAATTTGAGGGCATTGCCGATCAGATTTTGCAGCAACACCCGGATCAGGGTCGGCGAGGTATGCATGGTCGGCAGCCCCCCCGATGTCACCCTGGCCTTGCGGAAGCCGATGGTCTCGGCGAACTCGGCACGGACCTCCTCGAAAATCTGCTGGCAGTCGACGGCCTCGATCTGGATATCCTCGCGCCCGACGCGGGAGAAGGTCAGGATATCGCCGATCATCTTATTCAGGCGCACGGCATTGTCGCGGATATATTGCAGATAACGCCGGCCGTCTTCGTCGAGCTGATCACCGGCGTCTTCGGCCAGAAACCCCGCATAGATGTTCATCATCCGCACGGGCTCTTTCATATCGTGCGAGCAGACATAGGCGAATCGTTCCAGCTCCTCGTTCGATTGGCGGAGCGTCGTATTCAGTTGAAGAATTTCCTGCCGCTGAAGATAGAGATCGAGATAGACGCTGACCTTGGACTTTAGGATGTCGGGATTGATCGGCTTGAAGATATAGTCGACCGCGCCAATGGCCGCCGCCTCGGTGGCGAAGTGGTCTTCCTTGGATATGGCCGTGACGAAGATGATCGGTACGCCCTGCATCGAAGGCCGCGTCTTCATCAGGCGCGCGGTCTCGAAGCCGTCCATGCCGGGCATCTGCACGTCGAGCAGGACGATGGCGAATTCGCGCTCCAGCACCAGATCGAGGGCGGCCTCCCCCGATTCGGCGGTCGTGATGTCGGCCCCCAGCGGTTTGAGCAGGGCTTCGGTCGCCAGCAGGTTCTGCCAACGGTCATCGACGATCAGGATATTCGGCTTCGCCTCACCGCGCCGCTCCGCGACGGGCAGGGTACGACCGGTCGCCAGAGGCGCAAACAGGCTCATGCGCACACCCGCTGACGGATGGCGGTAGCATGATGACGCCCGTTGAATAAGCCTCGCGGCTTTGCGGTCATATCTGCCTCCGGAATCAATACAGCCCCGTTTCGTGCGTCAGCCTAGGCCAATATATGGCGCGATACAATTTTTCATAGAAATCACATTTCAGTTAGCAGGTACCGTGCCTTGCGCCATCCTGACAGCGGAGACCGGGACACCCATTTTCACCTTATCCGGAAGCGCTCATCTTGAGGCTTAGAAGGAGCTTTCCATGACCGACACGCCCGATCCCGACGCCGAAGACGTCAGCCGCACCGCCGAAGACCAGAAGAAAAAGGACGGTGCCGACCCCTTCCCGCCCGAAGGCACCGACGAAAACGCTGTGAAACCGGGCGCGAACACACCCTTAAGCGAGGCCGAGCGTCTGAAGGCCACAAAAGCGGTCATAAGCCACGATCAGGCCGCCGCGCCGAAATAAACCTGGATCGCGGCGATCCTGTCGTTGTAGATGCTGAAACGCTCGACATTATGGAAGGCCGGCTGATCCGGCCATTTTGCCAGGTAGCGCACGAAGACAACTGTGCCGGTGACGGCGATATGGGTAACCTCAAACCGCTTTACCGTGTCTCCCGGTGGCCAGCAGCGCTCGAAATAGGCCGCCTTGTCTATATGGTCGTCGTTGGGGCTGGTGAAGGTAAAGCGCTCGGTGAGCAAGCCCGCGCAGGTTTCACGATCTCTCTCACGGTAAAGGCGCAGATAGCGCCGGACCAGTTCGGTTTCTCCACTCACGGCTAATAACCCGCGTCTCGATTCATCTTGTCGATCAGCGCCGACTTGCGCGCCTCTTCGGGCGTGCGGATCTGCGACGGGCTATCGCCGAGGTTCTCGCGCAGTTTGTCCTGCAACGCTTCGGCGCGATCGAGGTCGTTGGCATTAATCTGACGTTCGCGGGGCATGATATTTTCCTCATTCGTAACAGATTTAGACCCTATACCCGCCACAGGTCAGGGCGACATTCGAAGCCGCCGTCCGTCGGTGAAATGGCGGTAAACGCCTACGCTGAAGACTCCATACTGATTTTTTACGCCGCGTCCGGCAAATGAACCGCGCTCCGGAAAGATGCCTGCCCGGGCCGGGCTTGGGGCTCTCTCTACCAGTATTTTCAAGAGTTTAGTTATGATCGATTATAAAGAACGGTCGACGGATAACGATCGCAAACCCGGTGCGCTGCGTGTGCTTGTCGTGGACGATAACGAAGCCTCGGCCCTGACCCTGATGTGGGCGGTGGAGTCGTGGGGCGACGAGGTGCGCGCCTGTCACGACGGGCGCAGTGCGCTGGATCTGGCGCGCGAATTTCATCCAGACATCGTTTTGCTCGATATCGGTATGCCGGGCATGGACGGGCTTGAGGTCTGCGCGGCCCTGCGCGCCGATCCGAACACCGCCCACGTCAAGATCATCGCCCAGACCGGCTGGGGCGACAGCAAGATGCGTCAGCGCACGGCGGAGGCCGGGTTCGACCTGCATCTGGTCAAACCCGTCAATTTCGAGGTGCTGGAGGACATGCTGTCTCTGTTCCGCAGCCTGCCGACAGCCCGCTGATCAACTGGCGGCGTTGTCGGGCACCGCCCCCAGCTCGCCGCTTTCGCGCGCCTTGCGGCCATAGACCATTTCGAAGACCGGCGAGGCCATGACCGTCGTGACGATGGCCATCAGGACCAGCATCGAGAACAGGGCCGGACCTATAATGCCCTTTTGCAGGCCGATATTGATGATGATCAGCTCCATCAGGCCGCGCGAATTCATCAGGGCACCGATACCGAGCGCCGTGCGGTTGTCTTCGCCGGAGATGCGCGCGGCGGCATAACAGGCGCCGAACTTGGCCAGCACCGACACCGCCAGAATGGCCAGGGCCACCAGCAGCAGCGACAGCGAATTGACCATGTCGAGGCGGGTATTGAGGCCAGAATAGGTAAAGAACATCGGCAGCAGCATGATGACCGCCAGCGGCTCGACCTTCTGCTTCAGTTCCTGCACGAACTTGCCGCGCGGCATGGCCGTACCGAGAATGAAGCCGCCGAAGATGGCATGGATGCCGACGACGTCCATCACGAAGGCCGAGGTGCAGAAGCAGATCAGGGTAATGGCCAGAACGGTATAGCTCATCTCGCCGCGCGCCTCGACCGCCCGCCCCAGCGGTGCCAGCAGCCGACGGCCTATGAAGACGACGAACAGCGCCCACAATACACCGCCGCCGATGGCCAGCACGGCGATACCCGGCCCGCCACCGAAGGTCGCCAGCACCACGGCCAGCACGCACCACGACACGGCGTCATCGAAAGCCCCGGCGGTAAGCGAGAGCGTACCCAGCGAAGAATTGGCCAGACCGCGCTCATTGATGATGCGCGCCAGCATGGGGAACGCCGTCAGGGCGATACAGGCCCCCATGAACAGCGTGGCGTTGAACCGCGAAATACCTTCGGCGAACAGGCCGGGTATGGTCATCAGCCACGGCGTGATCAGCACCGCCAGCAGGAAGGGCGCGGCGATGCCCGACAAGGAGACCGCAAAAGCGCTCTTGCCCTTCTTGGCGAAGTGATCGCCGCGGAACGAACAGCCGACCAGAAACATATAAAGCCCGACGCCGAACTGCGCGCCGACATAGAGGACGTTCTTGGTCTCCTTGGGGAAGATGGCCGCCTGAAAGTCCGGGAACAGCAGACCCAGAAGCGAGGGGCCTAAAATGACCCCGGCGATCATTTCGCCCACGACCTGAGGCTGACCGAGAAACTTTTGACCCAGCCACCCGACAACGCGACAGGTCAGGATAATGACGGCGAGCTGAAGGAAGAAATGGATACTGAAATCGCTCGCATTGTAGGTGCCGTTCGGCCCATGCGGCGACAGAACCGTGGCGATGGTTTCCCACGTATGGGCCACGATGTCGGGTGAGACAGCGGTCATATGAATTCAACTACCCTGAGTCATGCCGCTCGTTACATGGCGACACGTGTTTCGACGAACAACACACCCGATTGATAGCGCTGTCAACCACATCCCTGCGGCACCGATCAGAAGTTGCGTCATACTTCACGTCACGCTCTTAGTTGATTGAATTTGACATAATGGTCATATTTTTATTTGTAAAAAAGTTGTTTTGGAAACCTTTTTACAAATACGTCAAAATAACAGTCGCATTTTCAATTGTGTTTGAATTGTGATTTCTATATTTCAGTACGTATTTCAGTATTTCGTGCAGTAAGATTTTTTACAAGACAAAATTCAAGATTCTGTTTTTAAAAATAAACCGCAATTACGCCATTATATCCTAAAAACTCATACAAATTTGAAAAATATCGTGTCTTTTCCATCTATTTTGACGATCAAGTGAAGAATTTTTGACCATAACGACGGTATTTACATAAGATCACTTGACTGATCGTTTGTGATCATAAATGCTTATGACGCTGATAAATGATTATTGCGCCCTATTGGGAACGCAATACGGGAGTGCGAAACACCGAGGAGGGCCGTAAACGGCTTTTCGCGTGGCAAACTGAAACGACACCGGCTGACGCTTCCGCGGGGGGCAGCGCACAGCGGTCGATAGGACTGCACCACACCGTCTCAGGCCTCAGCCGGCGTTACAAAAACCGGAGCATTCCCTGCGAATGTATCGAGCCGGAAGCGCCGCATCACGAAGTTCGCTCAGGAGTTACGGGATATGCAATCCACAACGGCCCCCGCCTACACACCATTCACGGCGCGTCTCAAACACGGCACCGCCGCGTCCGCTATTCTGGCGGCCCTCGCGCTGATCGCCACCTCCGGCGCGGCCATTGCCCAGACGACCGCCCCCGCCGCCGCGCCGGCCAGTGAAGACATTCAGACCGTCGTCGTCACCGGCACGCGCTCGTCGCAGCAATCGGCGATCAACCGCAAGAAGCGTAGCGGCACGGTGTCGGACTCGATCGTCGCCGAAGACATCGGCCAGTTCCCCGACAAGAACGTGGGCGAGGCGCTTGGCCGCGTCACCGGCGTGCAACTGGCCCGCGACTTCGGCGAAGGTTCCGGCGTCTCGATCCGCGGCGTCGAGCCCGATCTCAACCGCATCGAAATCAACGGTATGAGCACGCTGTCGACCGCCGGCAATATCAGCGTCTATGGCGGCGGCGGGCGGTCCAACGACTTCCGCGAACTGGCCTCCGAACTGGTGCAGTCGATCGACGTCTTCAAGGGCTTCACCGCCGACATGACCGAAGGCGGCGTCGGCGGCACGGTCAGCGTCAAGACGCGCAAGCCGCTCGACTTCAAAAAGCCCACCTTCTCGGTCACCGGCTCGCTGCAAAACCTCGACACGGCAAAGGGCTGGAAGCCGCGCACCAACTTTTTCGGCGCCACCAAGCTGATGGACGGCAAGCTGGGGATCATGGGCAATGTGACCTTCGACAATGTCGATACACGCGGCGACTATCTGCGCAATACGGCTTGGGTACGTCTGGCCGACTTCGACAATTCAGCGGAAAAGACCTCGGCCTATTTCTCGTCCACCGACACGGCGGCCAATATCGCGGCCTATAACGCGATCACGACCCAGGCCGGGTGTAATACGGCCTATGCCGCCGGAACCCAGCGCAACAACTGCCTGTCGCAGTGGTACGACTACAGCCCGCGCGTGGCGCGCTACGGCGTCTGGACCCGCAACGACAAGCGCATGTCGGCGGAATTCACGGCGCAGTACCGTTTCAACGATCGCTTCGACGCCTTCGTCAGCTATAACCGCAACACCCGCGACCAGACCCTCAACGATATCAACTACGGCACCGACTTCACCTCGACCACGCGTCTGTATAACGTCACCTCGGCCACGAACGCCGCGTGTTCATCCGCTATTCCTTCCGGTTCGACGGTCGTCGATGCCAACCACAATGTCGTGCAATATACCGTCGGCAACTGTCTGGCGACGACGGGCCGCGGCGGCTCCAATGCCTTCAGCGTCAGCGCCCGCGACTTCTCGCAAACGACCAAGAGCGACTATATCAGCTACGGCGCCAACTATAAGGGCGATACGCTTCAGGTCGAGTTCCAGGGCTCCAACTCCGAATCCGACGTCCTGACCCAGACCAACAATGTCAGCGTCAGCTACAACGTCCCCGGCCTGGTCGTGAAACTCGATTCGCGCGGCGCGCCGACCTTCACCTTCCCGACGGGATACACCCCGAACGACGCCTCGGCGGTCAGCCAGTGGCAGATCCAGTACCGTCCTTCGAGCGCCCATTCGAAGGAACAGCAGTACAAGCTCGACTTCGATTACGAGACCAAGTTCCCGGTCCTCAACAAGCTGGAATGGGGCGCCCGCGCCACCAAGTATGAAACCGGCGGCTTCGGCTACGGCGGCTTCCTGCTCAATGCCGGCAGCGACCTGACCTCGGCGACCGACGATACGGTCATCTACACCAACGCCGTCAACTCGACCGCCACGGTGTCGGCGACCCAGACGGCCGATCAGACCGCCGCCGCCGCTGCGGCTGCCGCCTATCAGACCGGCTACTGGTCCTCGACCGAAACCTGGTCGAAGTCCTTCTCCAGCAGCGTCTTCAATAACGCCATGACGGCCCTGCCGTCGGACTTCTATTTCGGCGGCGGCTCGATCGCCACCAACTGGCTCTATCCGGATTTCAACAAGGTCGCGCAGTATCTCGATACCTCGCACTTCAACCTCGACAATCTGGAAACCACCACCGGCAACGACGGCAAGACCTATTCGCAGATCCCGTATCAGGTCGAGGAAACCACCGAGGCCCAGTACCTGAAGGCCAACTATGCCTTCCCGTTCAATGGCTGGGATGTCAGCGGCAATTTCGGCGTCCGCCGCGTCCACACCGAAACCACGGCTTCGGGCACCATCACGCGTCAGGAAATCCGCTATAACGCGTCCAATGTCGCCACGACCTATGTCGTCGGCAACTCGCAGACCTCGATGACCAAGGACTACACGGTCTATCTGCCGAGCTTCAATATCGGCGTCTGGTTCATCCCGAACGAGCTGTCGGCCCGCGCCGGTTTCGCCAAGCTGATGGCGCGGCCTCTGGTCAGCTACCTGATGCCGTCGGTGACCTGCACCATCAACTACACCAATGACGGCACCGCCGAAGACGACGCCGACAGCTGCGTCGGCGGCAACCCGGCGCTCAAGCCCTACCGCGCCGATCAGTACGACCTGTCGTTCGAATGGTACCCGAACCGCGACACCCAGGTGACCGCCGGGTTCTTCTACAAGGACATCAAGCAGTTCTACGTCTCGTCGCGCGTCAGCATCGGCAAGGTCGATTACTTCGGCGACGGCACGGAATACTACGTCCAGACCTATATCAACGGCGACGGTGCCAAGATTTCGGGTATCGAACTGACGGCCAAGACCGCCTTCACCTTCCTGCCGGAAGCGCTGTCGGGCTTCGGTGCCGATGTCAACTACACCTATCAGGAAGCCAAGGACGTCGGCCTGTATAGCCAGATCGACAATTCACCCCTGCCCTTCCCCGGCCTGTCGTCGGACAGCTACAACGCGACCCTGTGGTACGACAAGGGTCAGATCAATGCCCGTCTGGCCTATAACTACCGCTCGAAGTGGCTGGTCAGCGCCGCCGACAGCTACGGTCAGCCACTGTACCGGGACCCGACCGGCTATCTGGACGGCAAGGTCACCTGGAAGCCGAAGGGCGCCAACGGTCTGTCGCTGTTCGTCGAAGGCAAGAACCTGACCAAGGAAGAAGAACTCACCACCGCCGGGGGTACGCGCCTGACGGAGCTGGGTTACTTCGGCCGCCGCTTCTTCGCCGGTTTCACCATCAAGCGCTAAGCCATCCGGCACATCGTTACCCGTTCCTCCCTGAAACTTACGCCGCCTGTTTCCACAAGCGGCGTTTTTTTTGAGCGCATCCCCAAAAGTGTGCAGCGGTTTTGGGATAAGGATGCGCGACCTTATAACTTCTTCCAGTAGACCAGCGTCCCGGTCAGGCCGCCGTGCGGCTTCAAGGCAAAATCAGGGATCAGGCCGGTCAGAGTATAGCCGAGTTTCTCGTACATCCCCGCCGCGCCTTCGTCCTCGGCGGTATCGAGCACCAGCAGCCAGCGTCCGTGCGCTCGCGCCTCATCCTCAGCCGCGCGCAGAACGGCGGTCGCCGCCCCGCGTCCGCGATCGTCCGGATGGGTCATCATCTTGGCAATATCGGCGCGGTGCGGCTGATTGGGCTCCTGCGCGAGGGCCAGCGTCACCGTCGAGATCAGTCGCGCGCTATCGAACGCGCCGAAAATCACCCGCTCACCACGCTCTGCCGCCGACAAAGACCCGCGCCAGAAGGCCTCGGCCTCGGTGAGCGGCAAGGGGTGCATGAAGCTGATCGAGCCGCCACTGGCCACGACCGCGACGATCAGGTCGCTCAGGGCATCGAGGTCGGCATGGCCCAGAGGTCGGAGGGTAAAAGGCGTATCCATCCGGGCATCATATCCGACGCGCGCCCTCCGGCAAGCCCGTCAGGCCGCGAGGGCCTCGTTGAGTTTCGTTTTCAGATCCTCAAGGCTGAACGGCTTGGCGATATAGTCGTCCATGTCCGCCGTCAGGCATTTTTCGCGGTAGCCATGCAGGGCGTGGGCGGTCATGGCGATGATCGGCACGCGTGGACGGTCCTGTTCGGCCTCGTGCTGACGAATGCGGCGCGTCGCTTCGAAGCCGTCGATGCCGGGCATCTGAATATCCATCAGGATCAAATCGTAGCCGCCGTCCTGCCATTTGGCCACCGCCGCCTCGCCGTTTTCGGCGACGTCGACGGCATAGCCCAGACTACCGAGCAGGGTCGTGGCCACCAGCACATTGGGCGGGTAATCCTCGACCAGCAGGATGCGGGCCTTGCGCACGCAGTCGCCATTATCGGTCGCACAGAGCGGAGGATCGGCGCACGGTGACAGTGCCGGTCGCAGCGGTAGTTCGAGCGTGAACTGCGCCCCCTCGCCCACCACGCTTTCGACATGGATCTGCCCGCCCATCGCCTCGGCCAGCTTGCGCGAAATGGCCAACCCCAGACCGGTGCCGCCGAACTTGCGCGTGATCGAGGAATCCTCCTGCGTGAACTTGTCGAAGATGTGCTCGATCTTGTCCGGGGCGATGCCGATGCCTGTGTCGCGCACCGTGATGAGCACGCGCATCGCGCCATCCGCCTGCGCCGCCCCGCTCAGATGCAGGTCGATATGGCCTTCGGCGGTAAATTTCACCGCGTTCGACAACAGGTTGGTGACGATCTGACGGATACGCAGCCCGTCGGCATGGAAGACAAGATCGGGATCGAGATCGTCGCGCAAACCGACCTCCAGCCCCTTTTCGTGCGCCTTGACCGACATGACGCTGACGCACTCCGTCAGCACCTGATGCAGGTGGCAGTCGCCGTAATAGAGCTCCAGACGGTCGGCCTCGATCTTGGCGAAGTCCAGCACGTCGTTAATCAGCTCCATCAGGGCTTCGGCGGAGTCCTTCATGGTCAGCAGGTATTTCGCCTGCCGGTCCGGGTCGGTGCGGTACTGAAGCATGATCGCGGTCAGGCCGACGATGGCATTGAGCGGCGTGCGGATTTCGTGGCTCATATTGGCCAGGAACTCCGACTTGGCGCGGTTGGCGCTTTCGGCGGTTTCGCGCGCCTCGACGGCGTCCTGAATGTCGGTACAGGTGCCGTACCACAAGCGGACCGCGCCCGCTTCGTCGCGCACCGGCACGCCGCGCGTCTTGAACCAGCGATAGCCGCCGTCGAACCGGCGCACGCGGAATTCGGTATCGAAGCGGTTTTCCGTCGCCACCGCCTGCGCCCACGCCGACTCGGTGCGCGGCCGGTCCTCCGGATGCAGGCTGTCGAGCCAGTCGTAACCCAGCAGATCGTCGATCGATCGACCCGTATAGGCGCTCCATTGCTGATTGAGGAAGACGCAGGCGCCGTCGGCCTCGGTCATCCACACCAGTTGCGGCATGGCCTCGGTCAGGCCGCGCCAGCGTTCTTCCGAATCGCGTAGCGCCGCATCCGAGGCCTTCTGATCGGTGATTTCCTGAAAATAGATGGTCAGGCCGCCGTCCTCGACCGGAAAGACCCGGACATTGAACCAGCGCGACCAGCGCGGATAGAAGGCTTCGAAGACCTCGGTCGTGCGCCGGTACATGGTGGCTTCGAGGCGGTCGCCGATCATGGTACCGCGCACGTCGCCGAAGGCGTCCCAGTAGCTGCGGCCCTCCACGCCCTGCGGATCGAGCCCTTCCTCGGTGAAGGTCGTCTTTGCCGCCTGATTGAGATAGGTGACGCGCCAGTCGCCTTGCAGCACGACCACACCGTCTTCGAGACTTTCCAGCACCCGCGTGACCCGCGCTGCGCCCTCCTGTCTCAAAGCGACCATCTTGAGCTGCGAATTGACGCGCGCCAGCAGTTCGCGCGCACTGAACGGCTTGATCAGATACTCGTCGACCCCGGCATCGAGGCCCTCGACGCGGGCCTCCTCGCCCGCGCGCGCCGACAGCATGATGACCGGTATATGTCGCGTCGCCTCGTCGGCGCGCAGCCGTGCCAGAAGTCCGAAACCGTCCAGACGCGGCATCATGACGTCGGTCAGGACCAGGGCGGGCGGATCACGGCGGATGGCGGCCCACGCCGCCTCACCGTCGCCGACGGCCTCGACCGCGTGCTGATCCGACAACAGACGCTCGATATAGCCGCGCATGTCGGCATTGTCGTCGGCCAGCACGATGCGCGCACCCGTCGCCCCCGGTTCCTGTGATGTGTCGGCTGGGGCCGTGACAAGGGCTTCGTCGATATAGGTTTCGCGCCGGGTCTCGCGTTCAGGCGCTGAGCCGATCTGCGCATCGGACAGATGCCCGCGGCCCAGCGGCAGACTGACTGTAAAGACGCTGCCGTCGCCCGGACGGCTCTCGACGGCCACCTTGCCGCCATGCAATCCCACCAGTTCCTGCACCAGGGCCAGACCGATACCGCTGCCTTCGTGCGTGCGGCCCGCCGCGCCGTCCACGCGATGAAAGCGTTCGAAGATATGCGGCAGTTCGCTTTCGGCCATGCCGACGCCGGTATCGCGCACGCTTAGGACCGCCCGCTCGCCGTCCTGATGCAGCGACAGCTCGACCCGTCCCTCCAGCGTATATTTGAAGGCATTGGACAGGAGGTTGAGAACGATCTTTTCCCACATGTCGCGGTCGATATAGGCCGTCTGCGCAAGGGACGGGCTGTCGATAACGAAGTCCAGCCCCACCGTCTCCATCACCGAACGGAAGCCTGAGGCCAGTTCGGCGGTGAAAGCGCCGATATCGGTCGCCACGAAGGCCGCATCGACGCGTCCGGCCTCGATACGGGCGAAGTCGAGCAGATTATTGACCAGCTTGAGCAGGCGCAGGGCGTTGCGATGGGCGACCGCCATGCGGACGCGATTGGCGGGGATGGTGCCGGCGTCGTTCAGCGCGTCCTCGACCGGTCCCAGCAGCAGGGTCAGAGGGGTGCGGAACTCATGGCTGATGTTCGAGAAGAAGGTCGTCTTGGCGCGATCGAGTTCGGCCAGAGCCTCGGCACGGCGGCGCTCGGCCTCCAACGTGTGGACATTGGTCAGGGCGGCGCCGATCTGACCGGCGGCCAGATGCAGGAAGTTGCGGTAACCGTCATCATACAGGCGGAACGGATTAAGCCCGACAACCCACACACCGCCCGGGGCATCGCCACTTCCGGCCACCGGCAGGATCACGGCCTGCACGGGCGGGCGGGTCCACGCGCCGGTCGGCAGATCGGCCAATCGCGAAATATCCACCACCTGTTCGGCCTGATCGCGCAACACAGCCTCTAGCGGCCATGTATGAGGGCTTAGCGACGGATGATTGTGCACGATGCCACTATGCGCCACCAGCGCGAAACCCTCAGGCCGGGCTTCGTAAAGCAGGGCGAACGGCAGGTCGCGGCCATTTTCAACCACGGCCGACATCGTGCCGTCATAGACCTCTTTCACCGTTCGCGCCGTGCCGGTCCGCGCCGACAGACGGGTTAGAAATGCCAGTTGCCGCTCGCCGACGACGCGCTGGGTATCGTCCGTATTGGCGCAGATCATGCCGCCGACCCCGCCCGTGTCATCGGGGATCGGGCTGTAGGAAAAGGTATAGTAGGTCTCTTCCGGATAGCCGTTGCGCTCCATGATCAGAAGCTGCGACTCGACATAGGTCCCTTCGTCGCCGGTCAGAGCTTCGCTCAGCAACGGCGTCATATAGTCCCAGATTTCCGGCCATACCTCACGCGTCGGTTTACCCAGAGCCTGAGGATGCTTGCCACCGATGATCGACTTATAGGCGTCGTTATAGAGGTAGATCAGATCGGGCCCCCAACCGATCCAGATCGGCTGGCGCGAGGTGAGCATGATGCCCACGGCCGTTTTCAGGCTCTGCGGCCAGCGGTGCGCCGGACCGATGGCGGTCTGCGACCAGTCGAAGGCGCGCATCAGCGACGCCAGTTCCCCCTTACCGCGCAGGAAATCAACGGAAAGGGTCGCGTGGTCCATAGGGTCGGGCCTGAAAAAAACGGAATTTATACCGTCCACCCTCATCAAAATCTCATAAAGAAGCGATGGGCTTTTCGGGCTTTTGCGCCTTCCTTATCAACATTGAGATTCTGCCCATTTTAACCTTATGGGCGGCACGGCATCCTGATCTCCGGTTTTATATTACATGTAATACGGAGTTTCATACCATGCAGGAAAATCAAATCGGCTGGCTGGCCGCCCTCATCGTCGGTGCGTTCGCCGGCTGGATCGCCGAACAACTGATGAAGTCGGAACAGGGCCTGTTCATGAACATCATCCTCGGCGTTATCGGTGCCGCCCTGGCCTCGGCTCTGTTCTCGGTCATCGGCGTGTCGTTCGGCGGCTGGTTCGGCTATCTCATCGCCGGTACCATCGGTGCCTGCCTGCTGATCGCGCTGAGCCGCATGTTCCGCGGCCGCAAGCATTCATAAGGTTTCCGATACTGACCATCAGGGCGCGGAGCGATCCGCGCCCTTTTTGCCGTGTTTAAACCGGCAGGGCCAGCGTGCTCTTGACCTCTTCCAGCACCGCATAGGTCCGGGTTTCGCGTACACCGGGCAGCGACACCAGCGCGTCGCCGAGGAACTGCCGATAGGCCGCCATGTCCTTGACCCGCGCCTTGATCAGGTAGTCGAACCCGCCCGCGACCATATGGCATTCGAGGATTTCCGGTTGTCGCGTCACCGCCCGGCCGAAGGCTTCGAACACGTCTTCGGTCGTCCGGTCCAGCACCACCTCGACAAAAATCAGCAGGGCCCGATCAAGCTTGACCGGATCGAGCACGGCCATCGTCCCCAGAATATAGCCATTGGCCTTGAGGCGTTTGACCCGGTCGAAACAGGCGGCGGGCGAGACACTGACGGCGTCCGCCAAAGCCTGATTGGTCATCCGCCCGTCCTTTTGTAGCAGGCGGAGTAGTTTGCGGTCGATATCGTCGAGCATGATAATTTATCGTCAAAATTCCAATTCAGGCAAATATCCTTCGCCTATTCTCGTCAAATTACCAAGGACATTTTCAAAATACCGGGCATACTGAGACAAGTTTCAGGAGACACCATATGAGCCCCGCCGACGCCCGCGCCACCATGTCTGCCCTCTATCGTGCGCCGGAGGCCGAGGTGCTGGCCGGACTGCTGCCGACGGCGACCCTCGACCTCGCGGCGCGCGAACGCGTCCGCGCCGAGGCCCGCCTGATCCTGAAAGACCTCAAGGCCGCGCAGTCGACCGGCTGGGTCAATCGTTTCCTTCAGGAATACCGCCTCAATACGCAGGAAGGGATCGCGCTGCTGTCGCTCGCCGAAGCCTATCTGCGCGTCCCCGATCCCGAAACCGCCGACCTGCTCATCCGCGACAAGATCAGCGACGCCGACTGGCTGAGCCACAAGTCGAAATCCGGATCGAAGCTGGTTAATACGGCGACCTTCGGCCTGATCCTGACCCGCGCGCTGGTCGCCGATCCGGAACAGGGCGGGACGCTGAAAAAGCTTGTCGCGCGCATGGGCGAGCCCGTCATCCGGCAGGGCGTCGCCGTCGCCATGCGCCTGATGGGTGAGGTCTTCGTCATGGGCCGCACCATCGACGAAGCGCTCACCGTCGCCGCCAAACCTGAGAATAAAGGCTTCACCGCCTCCTTCGACATGCTGGGCGAGTCGGCGAAAACCTTTGCCGATGCGGAAAAGTATTTCGCCTCCTATGAGGCCGCCATCGCCGCCGTCGGGCACTCGCCGAAAGGGGCCGGTCATTCCATTTCGGTCAAGCTGTCGGCCCTGCATCCGCGCTACGAAGTCAGCCACGCCGACACCTGCGTTCCCGAACTGACCGCCATGATCAAACACCTGGCGCATCAGGCCGCAGCGGCCAATATGGACCTGACCATCGACGCCGAAGAGACCGAGCGCCTGATGATGTCGCTCGATATCATCGAAGGCGTACTGCGCGATCCGGCGCTCAAGGGCTGGGACGGTCTCGGCATGGCGGCACAGGCTTACGGGAAACGCGCCCGTCCGCTGATCGGCTGGGCGCAGGCCATAGGTAAAGAGACCGGCCATCAGCTTAAGGTCCGCCTCGTCAAGGGCGCCTACTGGGACTCTGAAATCAAGAAGTCGCAGGTCGAGGGCCACAGTGATTACCCGCTATTCACGCGCAAACCGGCGACCGACGTGTCGTATCTGGCCTGTGCGCACGACATGCTGGAAGCCTCGCATATCTGGCCGGCGTTTGCGGGCCATAATGCCGTCACGGTGGCCACGATCATGGACTGGGCCGGGACGCGCCGCGACTTCGAGTTCCAGCGCCTGCATGGCATGGGCGAAGGCCTGCACGAGCGTCTGGTGCAGGATCTCGGCTATCACTGCCGCACCTACGCCCCCGTCGGCGGGCATAAGGAACTGCTGGCCTATCTGGTGCGCCGCCTGCTCGAAAACGGCGCCAATTCGTCTTTCGTCCATCAACTGGCCGACCCCACCGTCAATGAGGACATGCTTTTGTCAGACCCCGCCTCGCACATCGCCGCCGTCGGCGGTCGCCC
>NZ_AWGF01000007.1 GCF_000495855.1 Asticcacaulis sp. YBE204
GCCGATATCTTTCCGGGCCGCGCCAATTCCAAGGGCCTCGACCTCAATGACGCGGCGACGCTGAACGCGACTCTGGCCGCCGTCGAAGAAGTGGGCCGTCAGACCTATCAGGCGACGGCCCTGGTATCGGGCCAACCGGTCACCGGCACCGCGAAACCCGTCACCCGTCCGGCCAATCGCGCCGAGACCGTCGGTTCGGTCGTCGAGGCCTCCACCGACGACGTGAAACGCGCCATCTCTGCCGCCTCGGCCGCTGCCGCGCGCTGGGCCGATACCCCGGTCGAGGTGCGCGCGGGAGCACTGGAAAAACTGGCCGATAGTCTTGAGGAACATCGCCTCGAACTGATCGGCCTGTGCGTTCACGAAGCCGGTAAGACTCTGGCCGATGCCGTCGCCGAAATCCGCGAAGCGGTCGATTTTTGCCGCTACTACGCCATAAATGCCCGTCAGCAGTTCCAGCCCGTCGCCCTGCCCGGACCGACCGGCGAATATAACGAACTGCGCCTGAGCGGGCGCGGCGTCTTCGCCTGTATCTCGCCGTGGAACTTCCCGCTGGCCATCTTTTTGGGTCAGGTGACCGCCGCACTGGTCGCAGGTAACACCGTGCTGGCCAAGCCCGCGCCGCAAACGCCGCTGATCGCGTGGCGCGCCGTGCAACTGGCACACGAAGCCGGCATTCCTGCCGACGTGCTGCACGTCCTGCCCGGCGGGCCGGAGGTCGGGGCCGCGATCACCTCCGCGCCTGAGGTCAAGGGTGTCGCCTTTACCGGTTCGACCGGCACGGCCCGCGCCATCGCCCGCACCTTGCTGGAGGACGACGCGCGCCCCATCGTGCCGCTGATCGCCGAAAC
>NZ_AWGF01000008.1 GCF_000495855.1 Asticcacaulis sp. YBE204
TGAACGCCATGATCGTTGACTCGACCGCCCTGCCGGAACAGGTGGTCAATGACGTCGTCACCTCGGCCTTCCGTTCGGCGGGTCAGCGCTGTTCGGCCCTGCGTCTGCTGATCGTGCAGGAAGATGTGGCCGATACGATCCTGCATATGCTGAAAGGCGCGATGGACGCCCTGACGCTGGGCGACACCGCCGACATCCGCACCGATGTCGGCCCGGTCATCGACGAGGCTTCGCGCGATAAGCTCATGGCCTATCGCGACCGCATGAAGGCCCAGTGGCTGCATACGGTAGAGGCACCGCAAACCGGTCTGTTCGTGCCACCGACAGCCATCCGTCTGTCGGGTATCGAAGACCTGACGCAGGAATGGTTCGGCCCGATCCTGCACGTCGTGACGTGGAAAGCCGGTGAGCTTGAGGACGTGGTCAGCCGCATCAATGCGCGCGGCTACGGCCTGACCATGGGGCTACATTCGCGCGTCGCCGAGACCGCCGAACGGGTCAAGGCGTTGGCCAAGGTCGGCAATCTCTACGTCAACCGTTCGATGATCGGCGCGGTCGTCGGCTCGCAACCCTTCGGCGGTGAAGGCCTGTCCGGCACCGGCCCAAAAGCCGGTGGCCCGCACTATCTCCTGCGTTTCGCCAATGAACGCACGGTGTCGGTGGATACGACCTCGGCGGGCGGTAATGCCAGCCTGCTGTCGCTGGCCGAAACCGACGTTTGAGGTTTAAAAGGGCGCGGATAGCTACCAGATATCCGCGCCCTTTAAGGTCGATTTGAAAAAGATCAAAATAAGAACATTTCAATCTTGACTTATCCCCAACGCGAGAACAATATAAGAACAATTGCGGAGGCGGTCATGGGAAAACTATACGACGGAGCGTGGGTCATCGTGGCGGGGCAGCCTCTGGCGCTTCAGGCCATCGAGCGACTGCGCGGCATTTTCTCGGTCGCCGGGGAACTTTATCGTGAGGACGGGCGGCCTTTGCCCAAGCTTTTCAAAGTGCCCGCGATTCAGATGGTGCTCGATGCCGACTGGGCGCGCGAAAACGGCTTGATCGCGCACTAAAATTGGCGTCTTTAGGAGGATAGTAATCCCCGTACCGTAGGGTACGCGTCTCAGCCACAGTTCGGAAACCTCATGCCCGCCGCTCCCTTTATCGCTGCCAACGATAACCGCTCGCCGGAAGCCGAACTGATCGAGCAGACCATCGCCGAATACGAGGCCGAAGGTCATACCAAGGAACAGGCCATGGCCGATCTGCGCCACGCCATCCTTGCGCTGCGTCGCAACGGCCTGCGCTCCGCCCGCGCCATGAAGGGCATGGAGTAACTTCAAATACCTCCCCACTTGTGGGGAGGGGGACCGCACGACGCGCGTAAGCGCTAGATGCGGTGGTGGGGGCCTTAACTACTGAAGCCACCCCGCCAATTCATATAAGCGCGTTCTTTGGTTATTTCTTATACACGAACAGCTTCAAATCCGTCGGGGCCGGAATAGCCTCCAGCGGACGGTCGCGGTTCGGGGCTTTCGCGGCCCAGCCCAGACGATAGACCGTCCCATCCGCCGCTGTCGTTTCCGCCACATTGATCAGCATATCGGCAGACACACCCAGCTTACCGCGCAAGGTTTCGGCGACGCTTTCGACCGGTCGTTCAGCCACTAATTTCAAGGTCGTCGCATCGATTTCAAACTCTATCGGCTGGCCCAGCCGCACCACCGGCACGATCAGCCTGCCCGCTGCGCCCGGCCGCACACCCTCGACGAACAGTTCCGAATTAAGCGAGCCGGTGCCCTTGAAATCCCAGCGGTAATTCATCCACGCGCTGACCTGCGCCGTTTTCCAGCCCTTGTCGTAGCGCGCGACCCAGATCTGCGTGTTCCCGGCGGCATCGTACTTGTGATAGGTGATCATCACCCGCCCGCGATCGTCGAAACCGACGACAGTATTATTGTTGATCATCCCGCCTTTGACCGGTACCGGATCGACGATTTCGGCATCTTTCAACCGGATCGGCAGAGGCAGCGGCGTCCCGTCGGCGCGTTCCCAATGGATCAGGTCGCGGCTGCGCGCATAGCTGAGGTCGTGATTGGTCTCGGCCTGCGGCGAGTCACGCCACACCCAGGCGATATGGAAATAACCGTCGGCACCCTGTACCGGACCCATGAAATAGGCGTTCATCCGCCCTTCGCCATCGACCAGCGGCGCGTCGGTCAGGGCGCGCCAGCTCTGCGTCGCCTCGTCATAGATCGTGTAGATTTCGTTGCCGCGCCCGCTCGACCCGTCGCGGTACTTCAAAATCAACCGCCCTTCGGCATTCTTGAGAAAGATCGGATAGGTCATGGCCTGCTCGCGCGCGGCAGTAATCAGCACCGGCACACGTTTCAACGTCCGGACGTCGCCACCGGGATCGCTGCGGAAATAGGTCAATGGATCGACGTGCATATTGGCCGCCACATGCACCGCCCCCGCATTATCGACGGCCACAGCGATCAGGTTATGGCTGTCCCAGCCGAGCCAGGTATCGACCTTATGATAGACCCAGTGCGCCGGATTGTTCAGCGGCCTTTGTGCCACGGTCAGTTGCCGGTTGGCGTCGTAATAGGCGACGTAAAGATGGGTTTTCGTCGTCGTCACGGCGAATTTGACCCCGTGGCCCGACCACACCTTGTCAATCGCTTCGGGCACCGGCGTTTGCGCGGCGGCGGGTCCGGCCAAGAGCAACAGGATCGCCAGAACCAGCGCCTTCATTTCAGCGGGAACTTCTGAGCGGCCTCGCGCACGCACTGATCCGCCGTGGTGTGGGGTACGTCGCCGATAGCCAGCCCCCCGGCCAGAACCTCGCCGCGATATAACGGAATCGATCCGGCATGGGCGTTATACAGATCGGGTTTCGAGGCGATGAGCGCGGCGAATGCGGGATCGCTCTTTTCGCGCGGCTCCATCTCTGAGCCGGGCGCCTTGAACGCCACCGCCGTAGCGGCCTTGCGCGGGGCGGCAACCGGGGCCTTCGTAGCGCCATCGGCCCTGAGCGTCACCTTGACCACGCCTTGCGTATCGACCACGCTGACGCTGGCGGCAAAGCCCTTCGCCTGACATATATCGGCGGCGGCGGTCGCCAGATCGAGCGATTCTTTAAGCGTAACATCCGGCGCGGCGGCAAGGGCCAGCGCCAAGGCAAACGAGAGGGTCATGGGCATTTCCTTTATATATGATGATTGCCTAGCACAGGTTTTCACCGACAGATAGGGTCCGGGCTTGCTATCCTTATATTCGGGATGGCAATATGAAATAATAAAACAGGAGAGGGGTTATGTCCGCATCCCGGCGCGTCTTTTTCAAATCGATGGCGGCCCTGAGCGTTGCCGCGCCGTTGAGCGCCACCGCCGCGCCGGTCGTCACCGGTGCGCAGGATCGCGCCTATTGGGTCGGCGTCATGGATCGTATCGCGCGCCCGGTCCTCAGCCATCTGGCGGCCATACCCTGCGTCAGGCCATGCCGGTCGAGCAAAAACCCAGGGCCGGACGCGAAAAATACAGCCATCTCGAAGCCTTCGGGCGGCTGATGTGCGGTATCGCGCCGTGGCTGGCGCTCACCGGCCTGAGCGGTCCGGAACTTAAGCTCCAACAACAATATATCGCGTGGTCGCACACGGCGCTCGACAATGCGACGCGACCCGGATCGCCGGATTTTTTGAACTTCAACGACGGCGGTCAGGCACTGGTCGACGCAGCCTTTCTGGCGCAGGGCCTGCTGCGCGCGCCTGACGTTTTGTGGACGCCCCTGCCCGATCGCGTCAAGACGCAACTCATCGACGCCTTCGTTGCCTCGCGCAAGGCCAGCGACCCCAAGACCAGCAACTGGGTGATGTTCGCGGCCATGGTCGAGGCCTTTCTGCTGCACGCCGGACAGGCAACCGTCCCCAGCCGTCTGGAGGCCAATCTCCGCCTGATGCTCGGCTGGTATCTCGGCGACGGGGCCTATGGCGACGGGGAATTTTACCACCACGACTATTACAACGCCTTGGTCATTCAGCCGATGCTGGTCGATGTGCTGGGGGTGCTCAAGGCCCATGATCCGCGCTTTACCCCCGCCTATGATCAGGTGCTGACGCGCTCGACGCGTTACGCCGCCGTGCAGGAACGGACGATCGCGCCGGACGGCAGCTTTCCGCCGCTGGGGCGGTCGCTGACCTATCGGTTCGGCGCGCTGCAAACCCTGGCCCAGATGGCGTGGATGGATAAACTTCCCGCTGAAATCACCCCGGCGCAGGTCCGATGCGCCCTCACGGCGACAATCCGCCGCCTAATCGAAGCCAAGGGGACGTTCGACGCCAAGGGCTGGCTGACCATCGGCTTTGCCGGTCATCAGCCGGGTCTGGGCGAGCCCTATATTTCGACCGGCAGCCTGTATCTCTGCGCGGCAGGGATGTTGCCGTTGGGCCTGCCGCCCGCGCACGCCTTCTGGAGCGCGGCCGCCGCGCCGTGGAGCAGCCAGACAGTCTGGGGCGGGGTCGATCAACCCGCCGATCACGCCCTCAAGGACGTGCGGCAGGTCGAGGTGCCGGACCTGAAACCTTAGCGCTTCTTCTTGACCACCGGCTTGTCGAGATCGAGGTCGGCCACCGCCGTCGCCGCCAGCACGAACGCGCCCACGCCGTAGAACTGCGTGTCGTCCCAACCGACGCTGTCCGGACGGTCGGACACCTGTTGCACATAGCCCAGCCGTCCGTCGGCATGGACCGACCGCGCCAGCGCGGCCCAGCCCTTGCGGATAGAGGGCTCGTAGGCCTTGCGGTCGAGGATACCGGCCTTGACGCCCCAGGCGAGCGCGTAGGTATAGAACCCGGTGCCGCTCGATTCCGGTAACGCGGTCTTGGGATCGGCGAGCAGTGACGGCGCCCAGTAGCCGTCGGCCTTCTGGATCGCCTTGATCTTGGCCGCCATCTGTTTGAACACGCCGACCATATAGGCGCGGTCCGGGTCACCTTCGGGCAACAGGGCGATCATGCGCGCCAGACCGGCCAGCACCCAGCCGTCGCCGCGGCTCCAGAAGACCTTTTCGCCGTTCGGACCCCGCCGGTCGAAAAAGCGCGAGTCGCGGTAATAGAGGTGTTCGTCCTTGTCGAAGAGATATTCGGTTACCGCGCGGAACTCCGACTTGGCGAAGGCCGCGTATTTCGGGTCGCCGGTGACCTTCGACATCTCAAGCCACGCCGCCGGGGCCATGAAGATGGCATCGGCCCAGCACCAGCGTGTGTCGCAGCCGGCCCCGCCGGGCGCGGTATATTCGCCGTGCTTCAAATCGACCGTCGAGGGTGCGGCGAGGATCTTGTCGAAGCTGTCGCGCATGGGTTTCAGGGCCACTTCGCCGTCGCCGTGGCGCGCCGCCCAGAAATAGGACTGACCGATGACGTGATCGTCGGCGTGGTAGAGGCGCGGCCCCAGCGCCCAGCCATTGGCCTTGCCGCGTGCACGGATCAATTGCCCGTAGATCGGCGCGTCCGAACGGTCGGCCAGATCGATCAGGCTGACGAAGAACGCCCCCTGAACCCAGCCCGTCGGATTGCCCATTTCCTTTTTGAACTGCAAATCGCCACCCGCCATGGCGGCGATCTGGTAGTCGGCGGCTTTTTCCGCCAGAGCGATGACGCGTTTGCGGTCGAAAGGGATGGCGTTGGCGGCCACGGCCCGTGCCGTCTCAGGTACAGGTGCTGGCGTTTGCGCCGAGGCCTGAGACGCGGTCAGAACCGCGAAGCAGAAGATCGTCGATTTGAGGAGGCGCAATGTCATGGGATTCCCTTAGCAAAGCTGGCAGATATCGAGCACGTCCATATCGTCGTAGTCGAGGTTTTCACCGCCCATCGCCCAGATGAAGGCATAGCTCGACGTCGCCGCGCCCATATGCACCGACCACGGCGGGCAGATGACCGCTTCCTCGTTCTGCACGACGATTTCGCGCGTCTTGTCGGGTTGTCCCATGAAGTGGAAAGCCCGGTCGTTTTCGCCCAGCTGGAAATAAAAATAGGCTTCCGAGCGGCGGTCGTGCAGGTGCGGCGGCATGGTATTCCACACATTGCCGGACTTGAGAATCGTCAGCCCCATCAGAAGCTGCGCCGAAGCACAGACACCCGGCACGACCAGTTGATAGATGATCCGGGCGTTGGAGCTGAGCTGATCGCCGCGCTCCAGCGGTACGGCGGTGGCGGTCGACAGGGCTTGCGTCGGATAGGCGGCATGCGCCGGGGTCGAGGCCAGATAAAAGCGCGCGGGCGTGGCGGCATCGTCGCTTCTGAATGCAACCTCGCCCGCCCCACGACCGATATAGAGCGCGTCGAGCGGGCCGAGCGGGTAGTCCGTGCCGTCGACCGTGATGACGCCTGCGCCCTGACCGATATTGACGACGCCCATTTCGCGCGCATGCAGATAGGGCGCGCCTTTGGCCGAGGCCGGTTCGTCGTGGACCGGCAGGCGCACGACGCCTGTGACCGGAGCCGCGCCGCCGATGACCAGACGCTCCTGATGCAGGTAGTTCAGCACGACCTGATCCGCAACGAACAGCCCGTCGATCAGATACCGGTCGCGCAGGTCAGCATTGGAGGCCCCGGCCATACCGTCAGGATGCGTTGCGTAATAGGTCTTTCGGTACATTCAGAGTCCCTGACTAAGGCCGCTCTGCGGGCGGCTTCAAGCGCATTCCGAAACGAAGTTCGGCGAAGCCAAGTGTGCAGCGATTTTGGCTACGCCGAACTTCGTTTCGGATGTAAATGCGCGAGTTATAGCCTCGACCTTAGCGGAACTGTGCGAACAGACCTAGACAATTATCTCATAATTAGGTGTCGAATCCACGATTTTTGAGACGATTATACCCGGACCAACGCCTTGCCGTCGTAACGGAACGTTGCCGCCTCGCCCTTTTTCAACGCCAGAGGCAGGGTCGCCTGACCGAAGACCAGAATCACCTTTTCGCCCAGCGCGCTGGTGACGGTCACCTTTTCCGGCGTCATATCCTTCCAGTGCAGATCGACGGTGAAACCCGCGCGCGCCCTGAGACCGGTCACCTTGCCTTGCGGCCATGCCGTCGGCAGGGCCGGCAGCAGGATGATCTCGTCATTATAGGATTGCAGCAGCATCTCGGTCATGCCCGACGTGCCGCCGAAATTGCCGTCGATCTGGAACGGCGGGTGGGCGTCGAACATGTTGGGATAGGTGCGCTCCGGCCCCAGCAGCAGCCCAAGGATGCTGTGCGTCCGGTCGCCCTGCCCCAGCCGCGCCCACAGATTGATCCGCCACGCAATCGCCCAGCCGGTCGACAGGTCGCCGCGAATCTCCAGCGATTTGCGCGCGGCGGCGGCCAGTTCGGGCGTGCCGCGCGGCGTGATCTGGGTCGAGGGATAAAGGCCGTACAGGTGCGAGACGTGGCGGTGATGGATATCCGCCGCCTCCATGTCCCAGTCTTCCTGCCATTCCTGAAGCTGACCGGCCTTGCCGATCTTGTTGGGGGCCAGCTTGCCGCGCAGATCGGCGACCTCCTTGCGGAAAGCCTTGTCGGTGTTCAGGATTTCCGAGGCTTTGATGGTGTTGGCGAACAGGTCGCGGATGATCTGCATGTCCATGGTCGGTCCGGCGCAGATCGAGGTGCCAAACGGGTGGCGCGCCTCGGGCGACATCGACGGACAGGTGACCATGTAACCGGTGTGCGGGTCCTTCACCAGCGTATCGACGAAGAACAGCGAGGCCCCGCGCAGGATCGGATAGATTTCCTTGAGATAGGCCTTGTCGCGCCCGTAGTCGTAACGATCCCACAGGTGCAGACATAGCCATGCCCCACCCGACGGCCACATGCCGTAGAAGCCCTTGTCGATCGGTGCGGTCGCCCGCCACAGGTCGGTATTGTGGTGGGTGACCCAGCCGCGCGCATTATATTGCACCTTGGCCGTCACCGCGCCGGTTTCGGAAATATCCTTGACCATCGCAATCAAAGGCTCGACCAGCTCCGGCAGGGCCGTCGGCTCGGCGGGCCAGTAGTTCATCTCGGTATTGATATTGATCGTATATTTGCCGCCCCACGGGGCGTTGAGCTTCTCGTTCCACAGCCCTTGCAGATTGGCGGGCTGCGTTCCGGGCCGCGAACAGCCGATCAGCAGGTAACGCCCGTACTGATAATAGAGCGCGGCCAGCGCCGGGTCGTTCTGTTTTTGCGACAGCAGCACGCGTTCGTTGGTCGGCAGATCGGCGAATTCGGTGCGGCCGAAATCGACGCTGACCCGCCCGAACAGCGCCTGATGGTCGGCGATATGCGCGCTCAGAAGCGCGTCATAGGCCTTGACCGAGGCCACCGCCAGTTGCGCTTTGGTAATTGCGGTGGGGTCGCCGGAGACGTCCTTGTACGACTTGTAATTGGTGGCGGCCGCCATAAACACCGTGACCGAATCCGCGCCCGACACCATCACCTCGTCGAGGCCGGTGGATTGTGTGCCGCCCTGCGCCAGCACTTTCACGCGGCTCTCGAAGCGCAGCGCGCCGTCCTTGCCGTTGTGCGGCCCGTTCTTGCCCTTGAGGACGATGTCCTGCGGGCCTTCGACGGTCACCCCAGCGATCTGCGGCGTCTCGAAACCCAGTTGCAGCGAGACCTTGCCCGGCTTGTCCGCGGTGATGCGCGTGACCAGCACCTGATCGGGCGCCGAAATAAAGGTCTCGCGTTTGTAGGTGACGCCATCCTGACGATAGGTGACGGTCGAAACGGCGCGATTGAGGTCAAGCTCGCGCCGGTAACCGCTGGCATTGGTCGACGGACCGAAGGTCAGGAGCATTTCGCCAATCGTCTGGTACGAGACCTGCCGGTTCGGCGTGCCAAGGAACTTGTTATGGATCAGGGTTTCGGCATCCAGATACTTGCCGTCGAAGATCAGCTTGCGGATTTCCGGCAGGGCGATCAGGCCCTCCGGATTGGCCGGCTGATACGGGGCACCGGCATAGATGGTGTCTTCGTTCAGTTGCAGACGCTCGCGCGCCACGCCGCCGAAGACCATGGCCCCCAGACGCCCGTTGCCGAGCGGCAGGGCCTCGGTCCATTCGACTGCCGGGGCCTTGTACCACAGCTTCAGATCGTCGTTCGAAAACGGTTTGGTTTGCGCTTTAGCGGGCAGGCTGACGCCGGACAGGGCCGCAAAAGCCACGGCGGTTTTCAGCGCGTCGCGTCGGTTAAGCTTCATCATGACGGGTTCCATTAAGAGGCAAGCCAGTTCAGGGCGTTGATCAGGAAGCGTTTTTGCAGCGGGGCGACCATGTCGGGCAAGCGCTGAACCAGCACCTTCATGCCGTCGCGCTGCGCGGTGAAGGTCGCCGCGCCATTGTGGCGGTCGTGGTCGCGGCTATAGGCGGCGATGACCTCAAGCCCCTGCCCGTCGATGATCAGGCCGTTCGACGGCTGGCCTTCGATCTGATGGAAGACGCTGGTCGCCTGATCGGCGGGGATGCCGTCGAAAATGGCGTGGGCGCGCAGATAGTTCCAGTTGCCCATCCACGGCGCGCGCAGATTGCCGACCTGACCCTTATAGTCGAACAGACCCAGCGCCGAGAGTTGCTTCGCCACGCCGTCGGCCAGACCGTCTTCGGGCACATAGGCCAGCAGCGGCGTGCCGGATTTCACGGCGTCGAGCACCTCAGTCGGCAGGTCGCCGAGGATTAGCTTGGGCTTTTCACCGGCCTTGGGCTGGGCTTCGAGGCCGGTCTGCTCTCCCACCTGACGCTTGGCGATTTCGTCGGCCTTGAGGCCCGAAGCGATGATGGCGTCGTACTTGGTCTTAGGCTTGACGTCTTCGAAGGTGACGCCCTCGATCTTCGCCAGTTGATCGCGGAAGGACTTCGCCACGCCCGACAGGCCGATCTTCAGCGCCTTCTTGAAGGCTGGCTTTGTATCCACGACCCATATCTCGCGCACGAAGGCCGGATAGCCCTTCAGCTCAAGCTGGATCTTGTTGAGGCCCGGCTGCGTCAGGGCCGGGATCGTCACCTTTTCGGCCAGCAGATAGCTGAACTGATCCGCAGTATGCTTCGGCGCGTCGTAGGTGGCGATCTCGACGGCCTTGTTATCCGGCGTGATCAGCGACAGCTTCAGTTGCCCCGACACCGGCTCGCTGGTGTCGTTGAGCAGATAGATATCGACCTCGGCCGTTTCACCCAGCGCATAGGCCAGCTTGCGTTGCTTGGCGACCGGACGCACCGGCAGCAGGCTGTTTTTCAGCAGGTCGGGATTGGCCTTGAAATAGCGCAGATTGTCGACGATGCCCGAATGGTTCTCGATTGCCGTCGTCTCCCAGCCGGAAATCGCCGCGATATCGGTTTCGTCGCCGATGCGGATGTTTTCGAGATAGTTCTGCCACGCATCGTAGGCCTTGCGCCCGACCGACAGGAACAGGCTCTCGGTCGTCGGGAAGGCCTTGCGGAAGCCCCATTTGTCGAGGTAGGTCGCGGTGTTCTGGATGATGACGGTGTGGTCTTCGAGGTCGTAGGACTTGCCGCCCGACGCCTTGATGTCGGCAACCATCTTCACGTGGTTGTCGGCAACGGCGCAGCCCTGCATTTCACCGAATTCGACGATGAACGGCTTGCCGGTCTGATAGTGGATATACTTGTCCTTGTTCTCGTAGAACTTGTCGTACCACTGATCGCCGGCGCCCTGATGGTTGACCCACCAGCCGCCCCACTGTTCCTTGTCCGAGCGGTAATAGTGGTCGTCATAGGCTAGGTACATGGCCTGCGCCGCGCCACGCGCCACGAAGCCGTCATTGAGGATTACCGTGCGCGACGGGTCTTCGTCGTGAATGGCCTTGAGGATGGTCTGCACATCCGGGTTTTCCAGATTGGCCCCGATCTCGTTTTGCAGGGTGTAGTGCGCCAGCGACGGGTGCGAACGGAAGGTGCGCGCCATGATGCGGCATTTTTCGACCATGAAGTCCCGGCTGAACGTATCGGCCGCATTCAGGGTTTCGCCGGGTTTCAGGTCCTTGCCGATGCCGTGGCGACCGCCGCCGGGCTCCATCACCCGCATCAGGCCCAGTTCGTCCTGCGCCGTGAAGACGTCGTGCTTGCCGACATTGCGGTGGGCGTGCAGCGTGTTGAGGCCCAGATCCTGCGCCGCCTCGACCTCGCGCCGCGACAGGGCCTTGGTCGGCCACATACCGTTATAGCCCCAGTAACCCCACGAAATCGCCGAATAAAGCTTGATGCGTTTGCCATTGAGGCGCAGCAGGGCGTTGGTCCCGATCCCTTCGACGGCGAACCAGCGGAAGCCGAAACGGACCTCCTTGACCGAAGCGTCCTTGCCTGCGGGCCACGCAAAGCGCAGACGGTAGAGGTTGCGGCTTTTCAGGTCCCACAGCTTGGCGTCGGCGGCGGTGAGCGTGAATTTCACCTTGGCCAGACCGTCCTTGATCTCAAGGCTGTCGAGCTTGATGGCGGCCTTTTGCGGGGCACCATTGTCGTCGAGCAGGGTCACGGTCGGCTTGCCGGTCTTGACGCCAGCGGCGACGCGGACCTGCATATGGGCGGTGACGGTGCGCGCCTGCGGCGTATTGAGCACCCAGGCGTCTTCGATATGGGCGGTCAGGGGGTGGACGCTGAGCGACAGGCCGCGATCCATGCCGCCGAAGCCGTGCGAAGCGAACAGCTTCAGCTTGCCCCACATCATGGTCGTCGAGTCGCGCCAGTCGTAACGGCCGCCGGGATTGGTGATGCGGATAGCCAGACGGTTGGGTCCCGTCGTCATCGCGCCCGAGAGGTCGCAGTCGATCGGCTGTTCCGACATGATCGAATAGCCGACCAGCTTTTCGTTGAGGAAGACCTCGGCCCGCAGACGCGCCCCACGGATGTGCAGCAGGACGCGCTTGCCCTTGGCGGAGGCGGGAATATCGATCGAGCGGAACCACCACGACACGCCGCGATAGGCGCCGTTCTGCGGCACGGCGTCGTCTTCGGCATATCGGTATTCGTCGCCCGTATAGGGGCGCAGACCGTACTTACCCCAGAAATACTGCTCGACCGTGGCAGGCAAAGTCACCGTCACGTCGGGTTTCAGTGACGCCCAGCCACCGGTCGGCGGATTGATCGGCAGCTTGGCCAGATCGACCTGCGACGGCAGGTAGATGACGTCGTCCTTATAGGGGGCCTTGTCGTCGATCCAGATACCCCAGCCCTCGTCGGGAATGTCGATGCGGTTGGCTTGAGGGGCTACGGCTTGCGCCGTCACCGGAAGGGCGGTCAATGCCGCGCCGGTTACCGACGCACCCAGAAATCCTCTGCGATCCAGTTTCATTAGCCGTTCCTCTTATTTTGGCCTGCTGTTGCCGCCGACGCGTCCAGATACTGGATCAGGCGGCTCATATTGTTGATATAGGTGCCGGTCGAAATGCCCATGACCGGGTCCTTGATGGTGTAGGGCGAGGTATCGCGCGCATCGATCGACTGCCCGCTGGCGGTTTTCGACGGCGGCATCTTCGCGGCTTCCGCGTCCGGATGATAGATGTTGCTGGTGGCGTTGAGCGGCGTCGGCCAGTAGCCTTCGGCGTTCAGCCCCGCGACCAGATCGGCGACGGGTTTGGCCGTGGTCTCACTGATGTTCAGGTCCGACCCGCGTACCTCGCGTACGACGAAATAACGATTCAGCGGCTTGCCGGATTTGGTGAACAGCGGCGAATCCTTCGTCACCTCGGCCTTGGGCAGGGCCTTGAGTGCGGCCAGTTCGCGACGCTGACGGGCGACGTCGAGTCGTCGGTTGAACCACGACCCGCCGCGCGGTTCGTAGCTGATCGCGTTGGTCTGGTCGCCGCTCCAGGTGCCGCCGCCCTTGAGATAGAGGGGCCGGTTCGTCCCGACCTCGATAAAGGTCGGGTGCGTAAAGCCGTCCACCCGACGCTCTTTGGCCAGGGTCATGGCGTCGAGCCAGTCGAGCGCCTCATCCAGCCGCGCCAGATATTTCGTGTCGCCGGTCCAGCGGTAGAATTTCATCATCTGACCGATACAGGCCGCCGTGGTGTGGGTGGCCAGAGACGGCGGCTCGGACGAACGCGCCCCGGCCGGTCTGAGGTCGGTCGTATATTGCAGCGCCCAGCCCGGTTGCGGCGCGCCCTGCTGCGCCAGAATGAAGACGCCCATGCCACGCATCAGTGGCTCCAGCACGCGCTGCTCGCCGAGCGCCTGATAGATCAGCATCAGGAAGTTGGTATTGTTGATGGCCACTTCGTCGTTGAAGGTGATGTTGGCCGTATAGTCCGGCAGACCACCGTTCGAATATTCCCGATTGATGGGAAACCGCTGCGGCCAGCCGCCGACGGCGTACTGACTGTCGATGACAAAATCGACGACCTTTTCCAGCGGCGCGCGGTATTTCGGATCGCGCTTTTCCAGATAGAGCCGGAGCAGAAACTCACCCGAATCGATGGTGCCGCCGTCGTCGAAGGTGGCATTGCCGTAATAGTGGCGCATCTCTTCAAGGCGTTTGCCGTGCGAGCCGATCGTCTCGTACCAGTCCTTGAGCGACGCTTCGCCGGCAAAATCAATCATGTAGTGCCAGCCGCCAGACGGATGCTGCCCCCAGATCAGGGCGCCCGCCACGTCCTCGGCGGCCTTGTAATATTGCTCATCGCCGGTCGCATGATAGGCGTCGAGAAACAGGTGCCCCATGCCCGGCGTACCGGGGGCCTGCACCCAGATCATGGTCGGCTTGGCCTCCATCTCGCCCCAGCGGCGCGAAAAATCGGGCAGGTACGACCAGACGTAACCGCCATTGACGGCGACCTTATCGGTCATGAAGCGCGTGGCGCGCGACATGGTCCCCAGCACCTTGTCGCGCGACGGCGCGGCGGCCAGGGCCGGGGCGGCGAGGCTGGCGGCGGTCGCCGTCAGGAGGAATTCGCGCCGTCTCATGCGCCCGCCCCGATCCAGCTACGGTCGGGGAAGACAGCTTCGAGCCGCCACTTCGCGGCCTGTTCGGCGGTCAGTTTCTTGGCCCAGAAGACGCGCTGGCTCATATTGCCGTGCGGTCCGCTGGAATTATATTCGGAAAAAGCCGCCGTGGTGTA
>NZ_AWGF01000009.1 GCF_000495855.1 Asticcacaulis sp. YBE204
GCCTTCCGGATGGATATTGCCGTCGATCTGCGTATCGAGAAACACAACCTGACCATAGGCGCGCCACGCCCGGCCGAAATAGTAGTCGCCGTCGCCCGCCGTGGTGATGCGGCAATGATCGAAGACATAGGCTGTGGTTTCCGTCTCGACGCCCCGGCCATGCGCGGTAATGAAAGCACTGCCACGGTCGATGACGTGCAGGTGGCAACGGTCGAAAAATGCCAGGGCATTGCCGAAGATGAAGTCGACGTGACCCTCGATATAGCAGTCCCTGTAATACTGACGGCTCGGTTGGCCCCTCTTCGATCCGGCCATCAGGGTGTCCTGCGCGCCCAGAAGCCGCACCTTCGTCACCACCGCCTTGTCGGCATCGATGGACAGAGCCAGCGCCTGCGCCGGAGCATCGGGTTGTTTGAGGTGGTAGTCGTTCTGGATCGTCAGGTTGGAGGCGCGGAAACCATTACCCGACACGGTCATGGTGGCATTGGGACGCGGTGTATGGGCGTTGTCGCCCCAGACGATCAAAACGTCTTCGGCGGTCTTGCCCTGCCCTTTCAGAACCACATCGGGTTTGGCGACGACCAGTTTTTCCTTGTAGGTACCCGGTGCGATCTCGATGATGCCGCCGGTCTCCGGCAGCGCGGTCAGGGCCTCAGCAATCGTCTTGTGATCCTGCGGCACCTTAAGCACTGTACGGGTCTGCGCAAAAGCAAACGGCGCGGTCAGACCTACGGCGATACCGCCAAGGGCCAGACCACCGGCAAAATGTCGGCGTGAAAGTAACATGAATTTCCTCACTGGGTTTTTTATGTTGTTAGCGCTAACACGTGCGATTTATCTTTATCCGTCGCTGCCTCACCTATTAATTTATCCGATCCAGTTCCGGTCCGGGAAGACCGCCTCAAGTCGCCATTTCGCCGCCTGATCCGCCGTCAGTTTTTTGGCCCAGAAGACGCGCTGACCCATATCGCCCCCGATGCCGGAGGAATTATATTCGGCATAGTGGGCGGTGGCGTAGGTCTCGGTTTTCCCCGGCGTCCATTCGCGCCAGCCTTCCGGATGCAGCGGGGCGTCGATCTGTGTATCGAGGAAGATGACCTGCGCATACGGCCGCCACGCGCGACCGAGATAGAAGGTCGCCCCCTCGCCCGCCGTAATCCGGCAATGGTCGAAGACATAGGCGGTCGTCTCGGTTTCGGCGGTTCGGCTGTGGGCCGTGATAAAGGCCGAACTGCGCGCCAGAATGTGCAGGTGGCAGCGGTCGAAAAAGGCCAGAGCATTGCCGAAGATGAAGTCGACATGACCTTCGATATAGCAGTCCGTATAGTACTGGCGGCTGGGCTGGGTCGGCTTTTTCGACGCCGCATAGAGCGTGTCCTGCGCCCCCAGCAGTCGCACCTTCGTCAGGACGGCGCGGTCGGCGGTCAGGTACAGGGCGACGGCCTGCGACGGGTCGGCATTGTGGTTATAGTCGTTGGAAATGGTCAGGTTGGTGGCGCGAAAGCCGTCGCCGGTCACAGTGAACGAGGCGGATTTACCGGTCCCGCCCGCCATTTTCGAGCTGTCGCCCCAGACGATGACCACATCTTCCGGTTTTTTGCCGGTGCCAACAAGATGCACGTCGGTCTTGGCGAGGGTCAGCTTTTCGCGATAGGTACCCGGCGCGATCTCGATCGTCGCACCGGTATCCCCGACAGCGGTAAAGGCTTCGGCCAGGGTCTTGTACTGCTCCGGCACCTTGAATACGGGGCGCGTTTGGGCCATCGTCGGGAAGGCAGCCAGAGCCGCCGCGCCCGACAGGGTCAGCCCGCCCAGAACCGATCTGCGCGATAAAATCATGTGATAGTCCCTGTTTCAACGTTCTGCGCGTTACTGCGCGCCTTTGTTAGCGCTAACTTTACATAACCGGCGACGTTTGACCAGATGAATTATCACCTGTGATAATTGTTTTTACCGCGCCTTCAGGCTGTATTCCGGCGTCAGGGTCAGCGACTCGATCTTCGCCACCTGCCCGTTTTCGAACACCGGTTTCACCGACGCGTCAAGATAGACCTTGGAATCCTCGCGCAGCGGCATGATGGTCAGGGTCAGCGGCTTGTCCAGTTTCGCGGCATAACGCTTGAGTCCGATGCGCCAGACCTGACCGTTGAAATATTCGTCGTCGAGCATTTCCGGGCCGGAGAACAGGCGCGCCACGTCGCCCTGATAGGTCACGTCCATATAGACATCGGCCACGCCGTCGAGTGCGCCCTTAGGCACCTCGATCGTCCAGCCCGCCGAAGCCCCGAAGCTTTCGGGTTCCGGCACGACCGGGGTGTTTTTCGGGCCGTAGGTCTTGAGCGGCGGGGCCTTGCCCGCCGGACGCAGGACGGTGCGCGTCGCGGTCAGGGTCTTGGGCGTCGCCTGTGCGGTGAAGTTACGGAAAATGCCGTCGGCCTTGCCGGATTTCAAACTCAAGGTGCCGGTCAAATCCACTGCCGGATAGACGCCGAAGCTGAAACTGGCATTGGTCGAGCGCAGTTCGAAACCCTGCGCGTCATCTCCGAACACGTGAGCGTCGCTGAGGATCAGATGTGGTTTGCCCTTGACGTCCACTTTCGTCAGGTGTTCGGCCTGAACATTGGTCAGGACCAGCACGCGGGCGGTTTTGCTGTCTTTGGTTTTCACCGTGACCAGCGCGCCGCTGCCGGGGGTGATCGTCAGGACCGCGCGACCATCGACGACCGTCTTTTTAGCGCCCTTGACCGAGGCGATCTGCGCATTATCGAAGACCAGTTCCGACGCGATATTGCCGGTCGCTTTGAAAACGTAGAGGTCGCCCTCGCCGTCGGCGATCTTCGTCACCGGCTGCGCCGTCGCCCAGATGAGGTTCACGCCTGACAGGTCGAAATTGACCGGCCAGATAAAGGCGTCGCCGTCCCTGACCGTCACGCCCTTCGACGGCAGGGTCAGGCTTTGCGTGCCCAGTTTCACCGTGAACCGCGTGTCGGCGTGTTCGGCCATGCCGTACTGACGGACGTGGTTGTTGACAAAGACGAAGCCCGATGTTGCGTCACCGCGGAACGCCCAGCGCAGGGTTTTCAGGTCTTTGGAATCCGCCGCCTGCGTGTCGGGCGCATAGACGTGGGTGGGCGCCAGCCGGTCACCGAAATCCTTGAGGAAATAATGGATCGGCTTCAACTGGTTGAGGACCGGATGCGCCTGCCCGTACTGACCCAGCGGCGCCTGAAAATCGTAGCCGCGCTTGGGGACATCGTTGAAACCGCCGGTCGCCACGCTTTCGTCGCGCGACGGATAGCCGCCGGGGTTCTGCCCGCCCTGGAACATGTAATAGCCCATCAGGTTGACCCCGGAGCCGACCTTGGTGATGACCATGTCCGAGATATCGTCGGGCTGGATGATGGGGCGACGGCGGTACATCTGCGGCACCCCGCCGCCATATTCCGCGCCGAAGAAGGGCGTGATGTCGCTGTCACGCGCCCCGTCGTCCTGTGACGAGGTCGAGCCCTGCGCGCCGAGGCCCTTTTCGTTGCGAATGCCGAACTGGAACATGTAGCTCGATTTCGGCGGCAGGATGGCGGCCGAGGCCGACCACGGCTCGTCGACATAGGAGCCGAAGACCGGGATGACTTCGCCGCGCGGGAATATCGCGTTGTCCCAGCCGGTCACCGAATAGAGCGGCACGTCGAAACCGTCGGCAATAGCCATTTCCTTCAGGTTGGCGATATGATCACGACCCTGATTGGGGCCGTTACGGTTATATTCGTTCTCCAGCTGAAAGCCGATGACCGGCCCGCCGTCTTTCCACAGTAGGCCCTTCACCTGCTGAAAGGTCTGCTTGTAGAAGGCATCGACATAGCTGAGATAAACCGGGTCGTTGCCGCGCGTCGGCACCGAATCGACAACCCAGTCGGGGATGCCGCCGAAGCGCACCTCGGCATGGGCCCACGGGCCGGGGCGCAGATAGACATACATCCCGTGTTTCGCACACAGTTCGACGAAGGTTTTCAGATCGCGGTCGCCGGACCAGTCGAATTTGCCCGGCAGCTCTTCGTGGTGCTGCCAGATGATATAGGTCGCCACGACATTGACGCCTGCGGCCTTCATCTTGAGGATCTGTTCTTCCCAGTAGGCGTGCGGGAAGCGGGTATAGTGGAATTCGCCCATCACCGGAACGACCGGCTTGCCGCCGATCCTGAGGTATTGGCTGTTGACCTCTATGGTCTCGCCCGACGGTGATCGATTGGCGCCCATTTTCAGCGTGTTTTGCAGCGGCGCGGGTGGAGCCTTGCTGGCATCGAGCGTCACGGTCTTGGCGGAGGCCTGCACAGCCATCATCATGACCGCCAGCGCCGTGGCGGTACCCCAGTGTGTTTTCGGCATTTTGTCGCTCCCCTTTTGTATGATTATTTGTAATATAAAAGCTGGGAGCAAAAAATCAAACGCAAAACCTGTGCCCGTCGCTGATTATCGATTGCATAAGGGTTTCAGGCCCGATTATCGGGGGAACGGTGACCGGATTCAATCCCCTTTCGCGTACGGTCCTTTGCCACCGTCAGTGATAAACCGTTCCACGCGCGCCGTCACCAGCGGCAGAGGCACGCTGCCCAGATCGAGGATCGTGTCGTGGAAGGCGCGAATATCGAAACGGTCACCGAGCGCCGTTTCGGCCCTCTGACGCGCCTCTTTGATGGTCAGATAACCGAGATAGTAACTCAGCGCCTGCCCCGGCCAGGTGATGTAGCGATCAACCTCGGTGGTCAGTTCGTGCTCGCTCAAGGCCGTATTGTCGCGCATGAAGGCCTGCGCCTGTTCGCGCGTCCAGCCCTTGGCGTGGATGCCGGTATCGACCACCAGACGCGCCGCCCGCCACATCTGATAGGACAGGTAACCGAACCGCTCATAGGGCGTCTCGTAGATGCCCATCTCCAGCCCCAGATACTCCGCATAGAGCGCCCAGCCCTCGCCATAGGCCGAGATATAGGTGCGTTGGCGGAAATCGGCCAGATCCTTGTTTTCCAACGACAAAGGCATCTGAAACGCATGGCCCGGCGCCGATTCGTGCAAGGTGAGCGCCGGCAGTGAATAGAGTGGACGCGACTTCAGGTCGTAGGTATTGACCCAGTAGGCGCCCGGCCCGCCTCGACCGCTGGTGTAAAACGGCGCGATTTCCGGCGCCACCGGATAGATGCCGAAGCGTTGCCGCGGCAGACGCCCGAAATAGTCCCCGGCCTTCGCATCGAAGCGTTTGGACACCCACGCGGCCCGATACAGCAGGTCCTGAGGCGTCTGCGCGTAAAACTGAGGGTCGGTGCGCAGGAAGGTCAGAAAGTCGCCCAGAGAGCCTTTAAAGCCGACCTCGGTCATGATCGTCTGCATGTCGGCGCGGATTTTCGCCACTTCCCGAAGACCGATGGCATGGATTTCGTCGGGCGACAGGTCGAGCGTCGTATAGGCGCGTATCTGAGCCTGATAGTAGGCTTTCCCGTCGGGCAACCCGGTGGCCGCCAGTCCCGTGCGGGCTTTCGGGATATAGTCGGCGACCATGAAGGTCAGCAGTTTCTGATGTGCCGGGATGACGCGGGTGGCGATGGCGGCCTCGGCCTGGGCTTGCAGATCGGCCTTGAGCGAGTCACTGAAACCCGACGGCAGGGTCAGGAACGGTTTGAAATAGACCGTGTCGCGCGGTTGGGCGTCGGCGACGCGGGCGATGCTGGCCTCGCGTCCGGTGAGGGTCACTTTCGGCGGCGTGAACCCGCGTTTGAGGCCTGCGCGCATATTGTCGATATTCTGGTCGAAATAGCGCGGGACGTCGTTCAACTGTTTGATATAGTTCCGGTAATCGGTCTCCGTCCGGAATGACCCCGACGCGCCGTAGGCCAGATCGCTCCAGAAGGCCGAGTCCGAATTGAGCGGCTTTTCGTAGTCGCGAAAGACCTGTCCGTCGATCAAAGCGTCGATCTGGGTTTTGTAAACGATGTAGTCGTCGCGTTCGCGCGGGCTGAGCGCCGTCTGGTCGATAGCCTGTAGTTTGGCCCTCACCTTGAGCCAGTATTCGAGGCGCTGTTTTTGTGCCGCCGGTCCGACATCGGCCAGACGGTCGGGGATGCCGCCGCGTTCGGTCTCCTCGCTGTCGGCCTGTTGCGCCCCTCGCCACGTCCATTCCGCGCTATAGATAGCCTTCAGGCGCGCACCTTCACCGGTCGCCTGCGCCATCCCGGTGGCCGGAACGATGCTCAGGGCCAAGGCCATTAAAACGGCTGAGAAGTGTGTTAAGGGGATAGCCATGATCGGGCAGATTGATGCCGAGTCTCGGAACCTGACAAGTTTTTTTGGTCGGGGCCACCGAAAGGTCGGTTCCGGTGGTCTCCGGCAAATCCCGGTGACTCCCCTCCCCTCGTCGGTTGGCGGGCTTGGGCGACCCTTCAAAGGTCGCCAAAAGCCAGCCATCGCACGATCACCGCCGCAAACTGTCTGCGTTAAAGAGAAAGGTTAGTGAATCTAGTTAAGTAAGTTAAGGTCGGAAACGGTCGTATTTCCCCTTATAGATCAGTGGTGTAAGGCTTTGTTAATCTCTGATACCCCGTCCTTGCGTCACCGTTCCCCCGCGTGAGCCGTCTCTGTTCCCCCGTGGGTCCGGTCACTCTTCCCCCGTCAGGTATCGCGGAAAATTCAAGGCTTTTCCACAGCTTGTGAACGGTATTTAACTATAGTTCCGGCCGCAAAAGCGGTCACCGATCCCCCGAAAGCGCCGCAAAAGCCGAAAAACCCAAGGAAAAGCGTCAATAATGACTCTGTAAAGACTTTGGGCAGAGTCCCGGTCACCGATCCCCCGACTCAAGGGCGGCGAATCGGTCACTGTTCCCCCGTTGGTTCGGTCTTTAATCCCCCGTGGATATAGTCACCGATCCCCCGATGGTTTAATCGGCAAACCGTTTGTGCATAAGGCCATCGACCTCCAGCGCGCGTTCATCTTCCAAATTCTGACGTTCCAGCGCTTTCAGGGCGTCGCGGACCTTGGCGCGTTCCTCGGCATTGCGACGGATGAAGTGGACGGCGGGCGAACCGTCCGCCGTCTTGGTCATCGTCATCTCGTATTCGGGCAAGGCGTTTTTCACCAGAATGCGTTTCAGCAAATAGGTGAACTGTTTCAACGGGCTATCCGATCCCGTTTTCTCGTGAAGTAAAGAGATTCGACACGTCCAGCCGTCCGATTGGTCACCCGCATGCTTGCGCGCCACGCGGTAGAGCGCCCGCTCCATGCCGCCGGTCAGCAGGAAATAGTCCGGGTGCATGGTCAGCAGCGACCGTTCGGTGACGATACCCTGATAGACCCAGTCCGACAGGGTGATCGAGATGCCGCGCGGGGCCTCGGTCACCGGGTCGACCTCAAGCTGAAAAGCGTCGATCCAGCCGAACTGCGCCTTGTCCTTGCGTTTGGGGGCGCGGATCGAGGTCTGGATCGTCGTCGATTCCAGCCGTTGCAGCGCCGCGTTCAGTTCCTGATAGGATTTGCCGCCGGTATCGCGCTTGATGGCGCGCAGCAGGTCGTAGGACGTCGTTTTCAGCGTCCGCGGCAGGTCGTTGACCCCCTGCTCTTTCAGCCGGTTGAGCGCCGACGACGCCCAGATCATGATGTCGGCGTCCCAGATCGTGGCGATGCCGAATTCGGCGTTCCCGGAGACCTTGACCCAGGTATCGCCGTCCGGCGACGTATATTCGATCGGTTTGAGGCGCTTGCGCTTGGCGAGGGAGAAAAACGGCCGCTCCATCACCTCGCGCTGGTCCTTCAGCGACATGTCGCTGACTAGCGGGATGAACAGGTCGAATTGCGATTCCGAAGCGCGGCGAACCATGACTTACAGTTTTCCTTCGGCTTTCAACTTGGCTTCGAGCACCTCGACGGCCTGCTCGAACACCTGACCCAGAACGAGCCCCTGCGCATCGGCCAACGCATAGAAGCGACGCAGGGCCTCGTCGGTGACCTTGAGATTGAGCTGGCGATTGCGGCCCGTCCGATAACGGCGTTGCAGAACGGGCTCGACCGCTGCCGTCGGTTCCGGCGTCAGGGCCTCGCGCGACGGAAAGCCCCGCGCCTCGGCGACCGCGCGCAAAGCGTCCTTGTCGGGCTTGGGCTTCGTCTTGGGCGTAAAGGCCGACAGATCGAGATCGTCGTCGAAAATAGAAGCGCGTTCAGACACTTAAGCTACCTCTTGTTGAAGGTTCTGGCCCTCTTTGAGCAGTTCGATCGCTTCACTGACGAAGTCGCGGGCATTGGCGATGGCCTTGTCGATATTGGCGACCTGTTTGGGATCCAGGCTTTCCAGCGTGCCACCGAACGAGAACATCGCCTTGAAGGCTTCGCGCTCGTGCAGTTGCGTGTTGAACAGCTTGATGCCGTGGCTGTGCAGTTGTTCGTGGATGGCGCTCAATGTGCGCGGCTTGATGACCGGATTGGTGCGAGTCAAAAGGACCGCGTGCGGGATCGGCCGGCGCGATTGACGCTCGGTATTCTTGATAAGACTCAAGGCCTTGGCCGCCTGCTTGGCATCAAGCTGAGACCCTTGAGTCGGTACGACCACCAGATCCGAGGCTCCGATGGCATAGGCGACCGTCAGCGACGCCGTGCCTTCGCAATCGACCACCACGAAGGGCGCCTCGGCGGCGGCCTCTTCTATCTTGTCGAGGATGTTTTCCTGATTGGCGTCCGACACGATGCGGATATTGGCCGGGCATTCGGCCAGTTGCGACCAGGCATGGATCGGACGGTTCGGGTCGGCATCGATGACGATGACCTTGGCCTTGCGTGCCAGCTGCGTCGCCATCAGCGTCGCTGCCGTTGTCTTGCCGACGCCGCCCTTGGGCGAAATGAACGAAATGACCGGCATTGGCGGACTCCCGGGTAACTACCCGATAGCTGTTGGCTTGCGGGCGCGCTCAAAAATTAATAGAGTGTTAACGCAAACTGCGCCGATTCGACCTGAGGGTCCAGCGAAGCGCTTACCGATAGCTAGAGGACGGCTAACAGGTAGATAGCCCGAAGCTGCCCGTGACCTGTCTGATATCTTGCCGATAGCCTGCGGTTAGCGTTCCGTTAGCTATGTTCTAGCTTTCCAATAGCTAACGGAAAGTTAATAGCCAACCGAAAGCTTGTATAAATCTAGCGGATAGCGTGAGGATATCTTTCGGGTAGCTATCGGATTGAAGGGCAAGAATTAAGACTTAAACGTCGTGGGGTCGCGGACACCACACCCCGAAACATGTGAATATAAACTGAAATAAATCAGCATTCTAAAGCAAGGTACCAATCAGATATCCGCAAAGAAATGCCTACCATAAAGCTGGTAGCTATCAGATAGGCGCCCTGGTTTGCGGACCCGGTTTGACAAGCCCGTATCGTGACGGTAAAAATTGTCCGACAAAATCAGATTGCGCCCATCGCAACAGTCCAGCAGTCAGGAGACGACATGACGACCCGCACCCCTCCCTTTTCCCGTCGTCATTTCATGCTGGGTGCCGCCACAACCGGAGCCGCCCTGACTACGGCGTCGCAGGTTCAGGCCAAAGCGACCCCCATCGTCAATCCCGTCGTCCTGCAACGCGCCGATGCGCAAATCTTCCACCACACCGACGGCTATTACTATATGACGGCCTCGGTGCCCGAATACGACCGCCTCATCCTGCGTCGTTCCAAAACTTTAGGCGGCTTTACGACGACCGAAGAGGTCGTGGTCTGGAAGCGGCCCGCAACCGGTCAGATGGGTGGCTATATCTGGGCGCCGGAATTGCACTGGTTCGGTGGCCAGTGGCACCTTTATTTCGCCGCCGGCAATAGCGACGACAAGTTCCATATCCGCACCTATGTCCTGTCGTGTAAGGAAAAGAACCCGCTCAAAGGCAAGTGGAGCCTGACGGGGCAGGTCGAAATGCCTTGGGACAGCTTCAACCTCGATTCGACCGTCTTCGAGCACAAGGGTGTCCGCTATCTGTGCTGGGCGCAGAAGGAACCCGGAATCGCCACCAACAGCAACCTTTACCTCGCACCGCTGGTTTCGCCGACCAAACTGGGGACTAAGCCCGTGCGCCTGACGGTGCCGACGCTCGACTGGGAAATCGTCGGTTATAAGGTCGCCGAAGCCCCGGCGTTTCTGGTGCGCAACGACCGTATTTTCCTGACCTATTCGGCGGCGGCGACCGACGCCAACTACTGTCTGGGCATGTTGACGGCCAGGGCCGATGCCGACCTTATGAACCCGGACTCGTGGGTGAAATCCCAGCAACCGGTATTCAAAACCTCGGCCAAAAACAAAGTCTTCGGGCCGGGCCACAACAGCTTTACCGTCGATGAGAAGGGCAGGGACGTCCTCGTCTATCACGGGCGCGATTACGAGCAGGTCAAGAGCCCGCTGCACGATCCCAATCGCCACACCCGGATGCAGTATTTCACCTACCGTGCGGATGGTACGCCCGATTTCGGCGAACCCGTCGCCAACGGCCTTTTGAAATAGCTATCGGATAGCTATTGGGTTTCGGGGTGCAGGGGGCCGAGCCCCCTGCGTCTTGACGTGCTTTAAAATATACCTTGGTCTGACTTGCCAGAGCGTCAAAGATAGCGCTAACATCGCCTGCACAGGGACGGTGAAGACCGGCCATATATAAACAGGCCAAAGGCCGGACCGGGCAGTCTACCGTTTTTCGATCCCTTGAGATCGGACGTCTTTGCCGTGGCCGAACCTATGCCATCAGCGAAGAGTCAGACCATGAAATTGCGCCTCCTTTTATCTGCGACCCTGTGGCTGGCGGTGAGTGCCGGTGCTTTTGCCGAAGCGCCGACGATTTCGACGGGGACTGACGGACGGCTGGTCTATGCAACGACCGCCGACGGCCAGCGAATGATCGACTTTTCTCATGCGGGGTATGGCGGGGGCGGGGTGGCCCTGCCGTCGCCGCAGCCGACTCTGGTCGTGAAACCGGTTCGCGGGGACGCGGGCGCAGCGATTCAGGCGGCCATCGACCTCGTTGCGGCGCGTCAGCCGGACGCCAGTGGCATCCGCGGCGTGATCCTGCTGGCCCCCGGCGAATATCGTATCAAGGGGCAGCTTCGTATCACTGCCAGTGGCATTGTCCTGCGTGGATCGGGTACCGGCGACAAAGGCACCATCCTGATCGCTGACGGGCACGATCGGCGCACCCTGATCGACGTGGCCGGGGAGGGGGGCCTGACCGAAACCGCCAATACCCGCCGCGACGTGTCGGGTCGTGCGCCGACGGGCACGGCGACGCTCGAACTGGCCGATACGACGGGGCTGAAAGTCGGGGACGCCCTGGTGGTTCACCGGCCTTCGACCAAGGCGTGGATTGCCGCGCTCAAGATGGATCAGTTCCCCGGCTGGCGACCTGAAAACCGCCTGCACTGGCAACCCGGGACGCGCGACATCGTCTGGGAGCGCCGCATCGTCGCCGTCACCGGCAAGACGGTGACGCTCGATGCGTCCCTGACGACGACCCTGGCGCCCGAAGACGGGGCCTATGTCTCAGCCTATGCCTTCGAGGGTCGTCTGCGTCAGGTCGGCATCGAGAACCTGCGGCTGGTATCAAGCTACGACCAAAAGCGCCCTAAGGACGAGGACCATAGCTGGGTCGCCATCGGTCTCGACAAGGTCGAGGACGTCTGGGTGCGCGACGTCGAAACGCGTCATTTCGTCAGCTACGCCGTTCATATCGGACCCGACGCGCGGCGCGTGACGGTGCAGGACATCGCCGCACTCGATCCCGTGGGCGAGGTCGGCGGGTTCCGCCGCCGCATGTTCTACACGGCGGGGCAGCAAACCCTGATCCAGCGCTGTTTCAGCCGTCACGGCGGCCACGACCTGTCGACCGGTCATGCGGCGGCGGGACCGAACGTCTTCCTCGATTGCCGCACCGAAGAATCGCTCGACGACAGCGGGCCGCTGGAAAGCTGGGCGTCGGGGGTACTGTTCGACCGGGTGAAAATTCGCGGCGACGCCCTGCGCCTGACCGACCGCGATACGGACGGCCAAGGCGCGGGCTGGGCCGCCGCCAATTCCGTGGTGTGGAATTCGGAGGCCACCGATATCGAGGCGCGCAATCCGCCGGGCGCGTGGAATCTGGCCTTCGGGTCGATGGCGACCGTCCACGGCGACGGCATCGTCACCGACACGCGCGCCGTGGCCTTCCGCGACTTTTATCGTGGCGAACCGATCGGGCCGTCCAGCCTGTACCGCGTGCAGTTGTTCGACCGGCTGGGCGAGGCGGGGCTGAAGGCATTGGAGCGTCAGGCGGTATCGACCGATGCGACCGGTGTACCCGTGCTGACCGCCGCCGACATCAAGGCCTATGAGTCGCGTCTGGTCACCGCGCAACCGGTGCCGAAAGGGCCGCTTAGGGTTGAAAACGGGCGTTTCGTCATCGACGGGCAGCCGGCCTGGACCGGCGTGATGAGCTATTCGTGGTTTCAGGGCCAGATCCCACCGACGCTTGCACCCACCTTCGGCCATGCGCTGGTGCGCTACGTGCCGGGGCGGACGGGGACGGGCTATACCGACGATCTGGAGACCGTGGTCGAGGCGATGAAGCCCGGCATGGCGTTCAATCAGTTCTACCCGCTGTGGTACGACCGGCGGCGGGTCAATCACAATTACGACGGCTCCGCCGAACGCGATACGGGCGAGGTGTGGGGCCCGCTTCTGGAGCAGCCGTGGGCGCGCAGCGGCGAAGGTGTGGCCTGGGACGGTCTGAGCAAGTACGATCTGACGAAATATAATCCGTGGTATTTCGACCGTATTTCGGACTTCGCAAAGCTGGCCGATCAGCGCGGGCGCATCCTCTATTACAACTTCTATTTCCAGCATAATCTGCTCGAAAGCCGCGCCCACTATGCCGATTTCGCGTGGCGGCCGGAAAACACGATCCAGCCGACGGGGCTCCCGTTCGAAGTGCCCGCCGCCAATATCTTCTACGACGTGAGCGATCCGCTGCGCCGCGACCTGCACCGCCGCTATATTCGACATAGCCTCGACGTGCTGAAAGACCGCACCAATGTCGTCTATGGCATCGATCAGGAATATACGGGCGACGATCGCTTCCTCGACTTCTGGTTCGACGAACTGACGGCATGGTCCAAGCAGAATCGCAAGCCGGTTTATATCAATCTCAAACTGCCTAAGCCGCAACTCGATCGTATTCTGGCCGATCCGGTGCGCGGCCCTAAAGTAGCGGCGGTCGAGTTCCATCACTGGGTCTATCGCCCCGACGGCAGCCTCTATTCGGTGAAGAGCGGCATCAACCGCGCACCACGCGAGCAGACCGACGACATCGTGCGCGAGTCCGATGTCGCGGCCTTGAAGGCCGCCAATCCCGGTTTGCCTGTCGATCCGCAAAAGCTGAAGGCGACCTCGCTGTACGGGGCCATGCGCGACGGTCTGTGGAAGACGACCAAGCCCATGCAGTATCGGGCGTGGCGCGAATATCGCGACCGCTATCCGCACATCGTCGTGCTGACGACGCAGGACCGTTATCCGGAGCTGACAGCCGCTATTGAAGCCGCCTTGCCCGACGCCAAACGCGCCGGTCTGGTCCCCGTCGAGGCGGTGGTGGAGGGGCGCGACACGGCATGGGCGTCGAAGCATCCGTCTGGCGCGTGGCTGGTCTATTCGCCCGAAGGCAAGGCGGTGCGGCTCGATCCGGCGCAGGTCGCGGGGTCTTTTCGTGTCACGTGGATTTCCCCGGAAGGTGCTGCGGACGGCGGTCAATGGCGTGCCGATCAGCCGTTGACGGCTCCGGCGGGCCATAGCTGGGCCGCGTGGCTGACGCCGGAAACCGCGCAATAGGAGAACGATATGACCGATTTCAAACCGCATCGCCGCGACGTGATCGCCGGGACTTTGGCCGCCGTTCTGGCCACCTCGGCGCGCGCTCAGACCCCCGCTCCCAACGCCGGGCCTCTGGTCGAAAGCTGGCCGGAACCGTCGGGAACCATCGACCTGTGGCCGAAGGGCGCGCCCGGTGCGCCGAATGTCCTGCCGCAGGAAAAGACGACCGAACGCAGCAAGGACCCGGCCATTCACGACCGCTTTACCCTTGGCATCAGCCAGCCGCGCATGGCGGTCTTTCGTCCGGCCAAACCGAACGGCGCGGCGCTTCTGATCACGCCGGGCGGCGGCTATAGCTGGGTGGTGGTCGATCGCGAAGGTTATGAAATCGCCGGGCATTTTGCGAAACTGGGCTTCACCTGCTTCGTTCTGTTCTACCGACTGCCGGCCGATGGTTGGACCGAGGGCTACAACGCGCCTCTGGCCGATGCTCAGCGCGCGGTGCGTCTGATCCGGCACAAGGCGGCGGACTTCGGTATCGATCCGGCGCGCGTGGCCCATATGGGGTTTTCGGCGGGCGGCCATCTGTGCTGCGACCTCAATGCGCGCTTCGATACCAGGACCTACGAGGCCGTCGACGCCGCCGACGCCCTGTCGGCGCGGCCTTTCCTGTCGGCGCCGATCTATCCGGTGCAGACCATGACGCCGGGCGTGACCCATATGGGATCGCGCAAGAACCTGATCGGCGATAATCCGACACCGGAAATGGAGGCTCTGCTGACCCCGGCGCGCAATGTCACCGCTGCCTCGCCGCCGTGCTTCCTGGTTCACGCCGAAGACGATGCCGCTGTGCCGCCGGAAAATGCCATCGAATACCGGGCGGCTCTGAAAGCCCATAAGGTGCCGGTCGCTCTGCACCTGTTTACCGAAGGCGGGCATGGATTCGGCATCCGCAAGACCGTCGGGTCGCCGTGCGCGGCGTGGCCCGATCTGTTCATGGGGTTCGCCCGCAAACAGGGCTTGGCCAGCTAAGTGTTGTGATGTCATATGAATAATGATAGGCAGGGCGGCATAGAGGGTGGGAGGACAGAATGACAGGCCCCGTCAACGGTATTGTTCCCGTCATGCTGACGCCGTTCACCGCCGACAACCGTATCGATTACGAAGGCCTGAGCCGTCTGATCGAGTGGTATATCGCGGGCGGTGCCGACGCTCTGTTCGCCGTCTGCCTGTCCAGCGAGATGTTTTTCCTGTCGCCACAGGAGCGGCGCGAACTGGGCCGGTTTGTGGTCGAAACCGTCCGCGGCCGGGTGCAGGTGCTGGTCTCGGGCCACGTCAGCGAGGATGAAGCCGCGCAAAAGGCCGATCTGCGCGCCGCAGCCGACAGCGGGGCCGATGCGGTGGTCTTGATTACGAATAGAATGGATGAGCAGGCGTTTCTGCCGCAACTGGACCGTCTGGTTCAGGCCTTGCCGCAGGATATCGATCTGGGTCTGTACGAGTGTCCCCGCCCGCAGCGGCGTTTGTTGACAGATGCTGAATTGCAGCACTGTTTGGATATGGATCGCTTTGTCATTCTGAAAGACGTGTCGTGCGATCTGTCGGTGGTCAAACGCCGTCTGGCTTTGGCCAGGGGCTCGCGGCTGGCCATCAGCAACGCCAATGCGGCGATTGCCTTCGATGCCATGACCGCCGGGGCGCGCGGTTTTTGCGGCATCTTCGCCAATTTCGCACCGGACCTGTACAAGTGGTTGCTGACGCAGGGCGAGCGCCATCCTGAGGTCGCGGCGCAGGTCGCCCCGGTGCTGGCGGTGGGCTCGTTGTGCGAGATGTTCGGCTATCCGGCGCTGGCCAAGCGCTACCATCAGCGACTGGGGACGTTCGGGTCTATCCATACGCGGGCCCTGGGGGATGATTTCGACCTCCATGCGCGTTGCTGGGCGGTCGAAGACGTGCTTGATAATATCGAAGCGTCGATCGAGACGGCGCGGGCGGCGGTCCGGCAACTGACCGTTGCCGCCTAATCAGAGGCCAAAAGGCCCGGTGTGAAACAGGAGACGAAACATGGCGAAGGGCATCAGCCGTCGTATGGCCTTGGGTGCGGCCTCGGCGCTGGCCGGGGCGGCCAGCCTGCCGTCCGGCGCGTGGGCCGCCGCATCGGTCAGGCCCGTCAATCTGCGCATCGAATGGCTGACGGCGCCGCGCGGCATCGATACCCGCCGCCCGCGCTTTCGCTGGGAGATCGTGGCCCCCGAAGGGGCGCGCGATGTGATGCCGGGGATATCGCGCGTGATCGTCGCGTCGAGCGAAGCGGCGGTGAACCGCCGTCAGGGCGATGTGTGGGACAGCGGCCTGCAAAAGGGGCGCCTGGACACGCAGCCGAAAACGCCGCTCAAGCTGGCGTCGCACACGCCCTATTACTGGGCGGTGGTCACCGACGGCCAATGGAGCGAGGCCGCGCAATTTGTGACGGGGGTTATCGATCCCTCCGAATGGCAGGGCCAATGGATCGCCGCCAAGACCGACCCTGTACCCGGAACGCATGTCCGCGGCATGAACATGGTCCTGACCCCGCCGGAAGAAACCGTTCTGCCGATTTTCCGTACCGACTTCGACGCCGGAAAGGTCGCGCGCGCCGTGGTATCGGTGACCGGGCTGGGGCATTTCGAGTTGACCGTCAACGGCAAGCCGGTGACCGACAGCCTGCTCAATCCCGGCTGGACCGAATACGACCGCACCATCTATTACACCACCTACGACGTGACGAAGCTGGTGAATACCGGCGGCAACCGGCTGGGGGTGTGGCTCGGCAACGGCATGTACAATGCCGAACGCGTCAAGGGTCGCAAGACCAAGTTCAGCCACAGCTACGGCAAGCCGAAATTCAGCCTGCACCTCAGCCTGTTCATGGCCGACGGGTCGGTGAAACGCATCGTCAGCGACAAAACCTGGCAGGTCAGCGAGGGGCCGATCCTGTTTTCGTCGATCTTCGGCGGTGAAGATGTCGATGCGCGGCGCGAACGCCCCGACTGGGATACGCTGGCGGACACCACGACCGACGGCTGGCGGGCGGCGCTGGAAGTGCCTGCGCCCAAGGGCAGGCTGCGCGCCCAGCCGATCCCGCAGGTGCGTCAGCATCAGCGCTTCGAGACCGTCGCCATCACAGAGCCGAAACCCGGTGTCTTCGTCTACGATCTGGGGCAGAACTTTGCTGGGCGACCGGACGTGGTGGTGCGCGGACCGGCAGGCGCGACGGTGCGTATCCGGCCTTTCGAGACGCCGGGCGAGGACGGCATGGTCTGGCAGCGCAGTTTCAATGCGGGGCCGGAAAAAGGCTGGGTGGAGTATAATTACACGTTGGCCGGACGCGGCGAGGAACGCTTCGTGCCGCGCTTCAACTACCACGGCTTTCGTTATCTCCAGATCGAAGGCGCGGCACCGAAAGGCAAGGTCAGTGCCGGGCAGGCGGAAATCGTCTCGGTCGCCGGTCAGTTCTGCTACACCGATCTGCCGCAGACGGGACGTTTCGCATGCAGCGACCCACTGTTCGGGCGCATCCATCGCCTGATCGAACGGGCCGTGCTGAGCAATGCCTATAGCGTCCTGACTGACTGTCCGCACCGCGAAAAGCTCGGCTGGCTGGAGCAGAACCACCTCAATGCCCTGACGGTGTTCTATAACCGTGACGCGGTGACGATGTACGAGAAGATGGTTCACGATATCAACGACACGCAGAAAACCGACGGCATGGTGCCAGGCATCGCACCGGAATATATGCAGTTCCTGAACCCCGACGGCAGCGATCAGGACGCGCGCAATTCGCCGGAATGGGGCGGTGCGGTGGCGCTGGCGACGTGGGCGGCTTATCGGCAATACGGCGATCCTCAGGTGCTGGCGGACGGCTATCCGGCCATGCGGCGCTATGCCGATTATCTCGCCTCCCGCGCCGACGGGCATATCGTCGATTTCGGGCTCGGCGACTGGTACGACATGGCGCCCGACGGCAAGCTGGGTCCGTCGCGCCTGACCCACCGCGCGTTGAGCGGCACGGCGACCTATATTCAGGTGCTCGAGACCTTGAGCAAGGTGGCGATGGTGCTGAAGCGTCCCGCCACTGAAATTGCCGATGCCACGCGCCGCCACGCCGCGGTGCGCGACGCCTTCAATGCCCGCTTCTTCAAACCCGATACCGGCAGTTACGACCGCGACAGCCAGACGGCCAATGCCATGCCGCTGGCCCTCGGCATCGTGCCTGCGGGGCAGGAACAACGTGTGCTGGCGGCGCTGGTCAAGGCCGTGCGCGCCAGCGGCAATGGCGTCACCGCGGGCGATGTCGGCTTCCATTACGTCGTGCGGGCCCTGATGATGTACGGCCGCGACGACGTGCTGTTCGACATGCTGTCGGTCACCGACCGGCCTAGCTACGGCTACCAGCTGGCCAAGGGGGCGACGGCGCTGACCGAGGCATGGAACGCCGACCCGACCAAGTCGCTCAACCACTTCATGCTGGGGCACGGCGAAGGCTGGCTCTATGGCGGGATCGGCGGCATCCACGTCGATTTCGCCGATGCCGAAGGCCGCGTCATTACCGTTGCGCCGAAGCCGGTCGGCACTCTGACCGCCGCCGATGTGGCGCACACGACCGTCTTCGGCGAGGTGCGCAGCCGCTGGAAACGCGAGGGCAAGACCATCAATATGGAGGTCGATATCCCGCCGGGGGCGAAGGCCCGCATCGTCGTGCCGGGGGCGAAGGCCGCCCGGTTTGTCGGCTCCGGTCACTATCGTTTTACAGGAGCGGTCGCATGAGATCCCTGACCTCGGTTCAACGCCTGTCGCTGGTGCTGCTGGTGATTACCGGCGCGCTCAACTATCTCGACCGCAGCGCCCTGTCGGTCACCAATGCCGCCATTCGCGAAGAGATGGGCCTGTCGCCGATCGAAATGGGGCTTCTGCTGTCGGCCTTTTCGTGGAGCTATGCGATCGCGCAATTGCCGGTCGGCGGGCTGATCGACCGGTATAGGCCACGCCTGTTCCTGACGCTGGGGGTGGCCTTCTGGTCGATTGCGCAGGCTTTGTGCGGGCTGGTCACCAGCTTTGCCACCTTCCTTGGCGCGCGCATCCTGCTGGGGGTAGGGGAGTCGCCGCAATATCCGACGGCGGCGCGGGTGGTCAGCGACTGGTTTCCGCCGGAAAAGCGCGGCTTCCCGACGGGGGTGTTCAATTCGGCCTCCCCGCTGGGGACGGCCATAGCGCCGCCCTTGCTCAGCGTGTTTCTGGTGCTGTGGGGCTGGCGCGCCGTGTTCGTCGTGCTGGGCGTCGCCGGGCTGTTCGTCGCGGCTTTGTGGTGGGCGGCCTATCGCAATCCGGAAGACGTGAAGCTGTCGGACGAAGATCGCGCCAAGATCAGCCTTGCCGCCGAAGAAAAGAAAGCTTCCGGCGGGATCAAGGCGTGGGGGGCGCTGTTCAGACATGCGACGACCTGGGGCATGATTTTCGGTTTCTTTGGCTCGGTCTATCTCAACTGGCTGTATCTGAGCTGGCTGCCCAACTACCTCCAGATGGAACGCGGCATGGACACCATCCGGTCCGGGTTTGCCGCTTTCGTACCTTTCTTCTTCGGCTTTATCGGTTGTCTGGTGGCGGGCGGATTATCCGACCGGCTGGTCAAGCTTACAGGCTCGACGGTCAAGGGGCGTAAATATCTGGCCATCGGGGCGATGTTCGGCATGGCAGCCTTCACCGTCCCCGCCGCGCTGGTTCAGAGCAACACGCTGGCGCTGGCCTGTATCTCCGCCGTCATCTTCCTCGCCAATGTCGCCAGCGTCGGCTCGTGGGCGCTGGTCTCCGCCGTCGCGCCGCCGACCCAGGTCGCCTCATTGGGCGGCTTGCAGAACTTCGGCGGCTTTATCGGCGGGGCGCTGGCCCCTATCGTCACCGGCTATATCGTGCAGACGACCGGCAGCTTCGTGCCCGCGCTTCTGGTGGGTGCCGCGGCGGCCAGCCTGTCGGCGCTGGTCTATCTGTTCGTGGTGCGCAAACCGATTGCGCCCGATTCTGATCTGTCCGTGGAGACCTTCACATGAGACGCCTGTTTCTGAAATCCGTTGCTGCCGGGGCGTTGGCGGCGATCCTTCCATTGCCGCTGCGCGCGCAAACCCAGCAAGCCGACGCCGAGAAGTTCGCGCCTGAGCCGGTCAAATCCGGCGGCGCGATCCTCAGCCGGGTCAACACCTACGACAGCGCGCCCTATATCGAGCCGCACGCCTCGACCCTCGTCGAGACGCGGGCGAAGACGATCCTCGCGGCGTGGTTCGGCGGCACCAAGGAACGCAATCCGGACGTCGGCATCTGGCTGGCGCGCCTGCAAAACGGCACATGGTCGCCCGGAGTCGAGGTCGCCAATGGCGTTCAGGGCGACGGGACGCGGTTGCCGACGTGGAACCCGGTCCTGTTTCAGGATCCGACCGGCGACCTGCACCTGTTCTACAAGATAGGCCCCAGTCCGCAAAAATGGTGGGGCATGGTGATCAGTTCCTCTGATGACGGCAAGACATGGACCAAGCCGCGCCGCCTGCCGGACGGTATTCTGGGCCCCATCAAGAACAAGCCTGTGGTCCTGTCCGACGGGTCGTGGCTGTCGCCGTCGAGCACCGAAGGCGGCGAGGGCATGGACGGTTCGACCAATGTCAGCTGGCGGCTGCATTTCGAGCGCTCGACCGACAAGGGGCAGAGCTGGACGAAGACCGCGCCCGTGCGGTCGAAAGTCTCGATCGAAGCCATTCAGCCCAGCGTCCTGTTCCACAAGGACGGGCGGCTTGAGGCCATCGCCCGGACGCGACAGGGCGCGTTGGGGATGACGTGGTCGAAGGACAACGGCCTGACCTGGAGCAGCATCGCCGCTATCGACCTGCCCAATCCCAATTCGGGCACTGACGCCGTGACGCTGAAGGACGGGCGGCAACTGCTGGTCTATAACCATTCCGGCCACCGTCCGGACGAGCCGGGCAAGGGCGACCGCTGGCCGCTCAATATCGCCCTGTCGGACGACGGCATCCACTGGCGCAATGTCCTGACGCTGGAGGACAAGCCGCTGGTGTCGGGCTACGCCTATCCGGCGGTGATCCAGTCCTCCGATGGCCTGCTGCACATCACCTACACCGTAGGCCGCCGCCGTATCCGCCACGTCGTCATCGATCCGAAAAAGCTGGTCTGAGACGTACCGAAATTTCATCGATAATCATATTACATATTATATTTTATTGTATGTAAGCCGGTGTTATATTATGAATTTCGGTATCGATGTCGTCAGTGTTCCTCAGGTCCTTTCCGGACCTCATCCCTCTCCTGAAAGGACGTGAGGCGGTGCTGGCGGCCCCTGTCCCTTGCGCGCGGAAATTCCGGTTTTGGCCGCATGGATCTTCAGGGCTATGGCTGTAGGGTGCCACGGGTCGATAGATGATCCTTTTTACCGGAGGGCGATCCGTCGCCCTCCGTTTTTTTTCATCATTTGGCGGCAGGGATTTGTGTGACATAATCCAGATCGGAATGACTTCGATAGAATCGTCATTCCGATCTGATTTTTGTTTTGTCGCGATATTATCGTCGAAAACCGCTTACACTTTTGGCTTCGCCTAATGGCTTCGCCGAACTTCGTTTCGACATATCGCTCTAACGGCTATGGCTGAGCTCTTAGCTATGCTAAGTCTCACGCCCTGTGTGAATCGCTCCGAGGGATACCGCTTTGGCCGCAAACGATTTTTCTGCTCGTCAGACGCGTCGGCGACCGCGTCTCGCCGTGGCGGTGGTGGAAGACCTGGTGACGGCCATCGTTACCGAAGTCTATGCGGCGGGATCGGCCTTGCCTCCGGAAAACATCCTCTGCGACATGTTCGAAGTCAGCCGCACCGTGGTGCGCGAAGCGACGACGGCTCTTACGGAAAAGGGGCTGGTCGTGTCGCAGCAGGGCCGCGGCACCATCGTGCAGGCCCAGACGCACTGGAACCTGCTCGATCCGATGGTGCTGGGGGCCCTGTTCCAGCGCGAGGACGGCCTGGGCTATCTCGACAATCTGGTCGAAATCCGCGTCGCCCTCGAAGCGTCGATGGCGGCCAAGGTGGCGCGCAAGGCCAGCGACGCCGACCTGGCCGAACTGAAGGTCCAGATGGCGAAGCTCGGCGGGCTGGTGTCCGAGCCGGTGACCTATGTCGTCGAGGACGTGGTGCTGCACCACATGATCATGCGCATTTCCGGCGACCGTCTGAGCGAGGCGATCATCAACGGGATTCAGGGTCGCGCGCTCAGCAATTTCGCCTATGCGGGCAAGCTGACCCTCGATCATATCCGCGACACGCACGAGGCGCATCAGAAGGTCTATGACGCCATCGTGGCCCGCGATCCCGACGGGGCAGCGCGCGCCATGCGCGACCATATCGAATCGTCGTGGCGCAAGCGTCGTCCGCAATCCATCAGCTAAAACCGGGTCAGCTGCTGTTGAAGGGTATCCGGGGCGGGCGTTTGGCGGCGGGATTGTCGTAGGGCCTGTCCGGATCATAAGGCGCGCCGTCGGGCCAGAACCCCGTGGCCTCGGCGGTTTCAATCACAGCCAGATCGGGCACGGTGACCGGCCGGTTGCGGTCAAAGGGCGAGCCGTCATCAAAGTGGCCTTTGAAGGCGTCGCGCTTGTATTTCATCGACAACAGTTTTTCGAGAAGCCGCTGGCGGTAGCTGTCTTTCGGCTTTTCAGCCTCGATTTCGCGCTCGATTTCATCGAGTTGGGCCGAGGTCAGCGACTTGGGCGGGGCGTAAAGCTGCGTCCACAGCCGCTCGGTGGCCAGAATAAACCGCCCCGCGCGTTCGCCTTCGAGGAAATCGGTGGGTTTGGGCAGGGCGCGAACGGCCTGAACGATCAGGTCGGCCTGATCGCGCAGGCGCTGACGTGCCGGACGGATGGTGTCGCGCTGATCGGGGCGGGTGACGCGCATCAGCACGACGTCGGCAACCCGGATCATGCGGACGGCGCGCTCGCCATCGAGATAGGTTTCCGGCAGGTCGATGTCTTCGATGGCCTCGGCGATTTCGGCCGCAAATTCGCGCAGCTCCGCGCGGCGCTGTCTCAGTGCGCGGGCGTCGTCGTCCGGGTTGAAGCCATGATCGTCCATCGCTTCATGTTACGCTGCGGCGTTTGTGGGAGGGTAAGTTCAAGGTTTTCCACAGATGGCCACAGATGCACACAGATGGTGCGGGTGATGGTGAGGGCGGATAAGTGGGAGCTTGAGCGCGCGTAGCGCCAGATAAGAGATTGGCCACGGATATCCGAGTCACAGGCGCTACCGATGCCCCACAAAGGACGTGTTCGCCGCGCTTGCGCGGCATCCGTGCCTTATCTGTGGCTAAAAACCTTTGGTAACGACATCAGGCAGGAAGAGGGAGAACCACAGATTACACAGATTTCACAGATTAGGTTCGTTGCGGTTTGCGAGGATAAGTCTCAAACACCGTGTGTGCGGTGTCTCATGAATGACGCGCCTTGGCGCGTCTAATCTGTGAAATCTGTGTAATCTGTGGTTTCAAACCTTGCGGACCTTGCCACCCGGCACAGACCCGACCGATCATAAAGACCATCTGTGGCCATCCGGGGAGAACGTCCCGTCTCCCTCACCGCACTAAACCCGCGTGATGCGCACGGCCATCCACTTGTTTCCAGGCAGTGTGATCGTCGGGCGGGCCGGGTCGTGGAAGTTATAATTGTCCTTCTTCTGCACGGTGAAGACGCCCTCGACCGGCGTGACGGTCATGTTCCAGGTATCGAGGACCTCGACCCTGAACTGTTCACCGCCTTTCAGCCCGTTGCGCGGCAGGTCGACGGCCCATTCCGCCGGGGCCTGATCGCCGAAATAGCGCAGGTAATAACGGCCCTCCTTGCCGGCGATGTGGCGCTCCCACCACTTGTCGATCGGGTCGATGCCGGGGGCGGGGCCGTCCTCCATCACCTTTTTCAGGAAGGCGAGGCGCGGCGTCGAGGTACCGAGCATCGTTCCGCCCTTACCGAGCCACGAGCCGTCGGCGCCCGACTTGTTCGGCGTATAGGTTTCAGAATGCCCGACATAGGTGCCCGCGATATGGCCATGCCAGAAGCGCATGACCATTTCCTGACCGCTCAGATTGCCCCAGCGCAGCGCGATGTCACCTTCGTAGCAGACCTCGTCGAAGATGACCGGTTTCTTCCACACGCTGCGATAGGTTTCCGCTGTGCGGTCGTCGAGTACCGCTGTACCGTTCTGCACCGAGGCGTGGGTGATCCACGGTTTGTTGTTGTCGTAGAGCACCTTGATATTATGGATCGAGCGCAGACGGTGGTGCGGGTCTTCGGAATGCAGCAGTTCCAGAATATGATCCCAGTCGGCCATCGACTTGGTCTTGATGTCGTCGTACTCGTTGGCCGCCGACCACCACACATTCCTGAACGCGGATAACCGCGCGATCAGGTAGCGCAGATAGCGCTCGTCGTGGACGCGGTTCTGATCGGAGAAGCCGCGCTTTTCGTCGTAGGGATGGAAGATGATGATGTCGGCTTCGACGCCGATATCGAGCAGGCTTTTGACGCGCGATTCGAAGCGGCGGAAATAGGCCGGGTTGAAGCGCGTGCCGTCCCAGTCGCGGTCGCCGGTGCCGGTCTGGACGAACGGGTGGATAGGCTCGGCGGCGACGTTGGGGAAGACGCACATGCGCAGCTTATTGTAGGGCGAGCCGGTCAGGGTCTGGATCGTCTGCGCGCAGCGCGCGTCCGACTGCTGCGCCCAGGCGTAGCAGGTGGTGCCGATCTGGCGGAAGGGCGTGCCGTCGGCATAGGTGAAGTGGTAGCCGTCGAGCGTCACCTTCACCGGTCCGTGGTTGTTTTTCGACGGCGCGAGGGCTTCGGCCTGACCGGTCTGGCCATCCAGCGCCTTGATGTTGCTTCTGGTCACCCAGCGCCAGGTCCCGGTCTTCGGCGGGCTGAACCGGATGCAGTAGTTCCCGTCGCCGTCGTAAAAGCCCGGCACGCGCACGACCTCGGCGCCATCGGTAAAATCGGCGCTCAGATCGACGTCGAGGAACGGGTTGCCGGTGTCGGGGCCTTTCAGGCTGATCTCATGCAGGCCCCAGCGTTCCAGCGCAGGCGTAGCGGGTGTCACCGGCTTTTTGGGCGCGGCAAAAGCCGCGGTCGCATATAGACCAACCGGCAGGGTGAAGGCGGCGCGTCGGGTAAAGGACATGGTCGTCTCCTCATATATGTTATGTTTTATTGGGGCGCGATGACGCGCAGGGAAGGTCGTTTCAGCCCTTTTTCAGGCCGAAATTATCGAGTTGTCTGGCGTTGGTCCCATCGACCAGCACGCAGTCCATCAGCAGCTTCTCGACCTGACCGGTCTTGCCGCTCCTGATGTGGGTGTCGGCCAGTTCGACGGCATATTGCGCCTGACGGAAGGCTGGTTGCAGGACCGTGGCGGTCATTCGACCGCGCAGGATGGCGTCGCGGGCGTCGTTCGATCCGTCGAAGCCGACCACGACGACATCGGTGCGTCCCGCGGCTTCCAGCGCAGCGAGTGCGCCCAGCGCCATCGTGTCGTTACCGGCGATGACGCCCTTGATTTCGGGGTGCGCCTGAAGCAGAGACTGCATGACGGTGAAGCCTTCGGATTGCGACCAGTTGGCGCTTTGGCGGGCGACCATCTTCATGCCGGGATACTGGTCCAGCACCTCGTGATAGCCCTTGGAGCGGATCAGGGCGTTGGTGTCGGACTCCTTGCCGACCAGCTCGACATAGGCGCCCTTGCCGCCCATCGCGGTGATAAAGCTTTCGGCGCCGACGGTGGCGCCCTGATAGTTGTTCGAGACGATCTGGGCGTGGGCCGCGCCGCGCACATTGATCTCACGGTCGATGAGGACAACGGCGATCCCGGCATTGCGCGCCTTTTGCACGGCGGCGACCGAGGCGTCGGCCCCGGCATTGTCGAGGATGATGGCCGCGGCGTTGCGCGCGATGGCGGTGTCGATCAGCTCGTTCTGCTTATAGGCGTCGTCGCCGTGCGAGAAGGTGAGCGTCTTGTACCCGAGTGCCTTCGCTCTCGCCTCCGCCGCGCGCGCTTCCCAGCCGAAGAAGGGATTGTCGAGCGACGGGGTGATGATGACCACCAGATTATCGCGGCTCTTCGGCGCAAGGGCGAAGAAGGCGAGGGCGGCGATCACCACAAGGGCGGGCAGCAGGAACTTCAGGTAGCGCGTCATGCAATAATAACCTCTATGCCCAGCCGCTCGAAGGCCTCGCGGTCTTCGGGCCGGATGCCGGTATCGGTGATCAGGGTGTGGATGGTGTCGAGCCCGCCCAGAGACGAGAACGAGGTGCGGCCGATCTTGGTCGAGTCGGCGACCAGATAGACGCGCGAGGCGGCCTTGATCATGGCGCGCTTGACGTAAAGGTCGGCCATGGACGGATAGGTCAGGCCGGCCTCGAACGAGACGGCGGCGGTGGCCAGGAACAGCTTTTCCGCGTAGATGCCATTGAAATAGTCGGCGGATTTCTCACCGCTGAGCGACAGTGTGGGCGGCTTGAAATGACCGCCGGGCATGTGGACCGAACAGCTCGGCAGACCGCCGAGCGTCAGGGCGATGTTCAGCGCATTGGTGATGACATTGAGGTTCTGCCGCTCGACCAGATGGTTGGCGACCTCGGTCGTCGTCGAGCCCGAATCGAGGATGATGGTCTCGCCGTCGTGGACAAGGGCGGCGGCGGCGATGCCGATGCGGCGCTTGGCGTCCATATTGACCATGTGCTGCAAGGCCAGCGCCTTGACCTGCTGCGGCACGGATTTGAGGAAGGCCCCGCCGTGTTCGCGCACGATATGGCCTTCGCCCTCCAGCTTTTCGAGGTCCTGCCGCATGGTGGCCTCGGACACGCCGAAGGCTTCCGACAGGTCGCGCACCCGCGCCGAGCCCTCTTCCTGAAGCCACTCCATGATCTTCTTGCGGCGCGTATCGGCCAGCAGGTTCGTGCTGGCGATGCCGACCTTGTCCTTGATCTTGCGCGCGGTATCGCTTTTTTTCATGAACGGGCCCCGGTAATGAATCGTTTTTGAATCTGATCCAGTACCACAGCGGCGACGATCACGCTGCCCTTAATAACCATCTGCCAGAACTCGGACACGCCCATCATGATCATGCCGTCGGAGAGGACGCCGATGACGCAGGCACCGATCAGTGTACCGAGGATTGTGCCGCGCCCGCCCGACAGCGACGCCCCGCCCAGAACGACGGCGGCAATGGCCGACAGCTCCAGCGTCTCGCCGGTCGCCGGGTGGGCGGACACCAGCTGCGATGAGATGATAAGCCCGACCAGCGCCGCGCACAGGCCCGAGATGATATAGACCAGCGTCTTGACCTTATTGACGCGCACCCCGGCCAGAGTCGCGGCGCGTTCAGAACCGCCGATGGCGTAGACGTAGCGCCCGAACGCCGTGCGACCGGCGACGAGCATGGCGATGGCGGCGATGACGATCATCAGCCAGATCGGCACGGGCACGCCTAATAACTGTCCGGCGCCGAGGAACGGAAAACCGGTATTGCCGTGGGCTGAGGTGCCGACCAGATTGGGGAAGGTCGTGCCGTTTGACGACAAAAGCGCCGAGCCGCGCGCCACGTACAGCATCCCCAGCGTAGCGATAAACGGCGCGACACCGAAGCGCGTGATCAGCGCCCCGTTGATCAGGCCGACCAGAGCGCCGACTCCAAGTGTAATCACGACGACCAATGGGATCGACGGATAGATGACGATGCCCAGGGGCTCCAGCACGATGCCGTTGAGGATCAGCATCCCCGCCACCATCCCGGCCAGACCGGCGGTGGAGCCCACCGACAGGTCGATGCCGCCGGTGAGGATGACGAAGCTCATCCCTATGCCGAGAATCGCGATGATGGCGATGTGCTGAAGCATGATGGTGAAGCTGGCCACCGACAGGAAGTTCGGCGCGGCGAACGCAAAGAAGGCCAGCACGGCGATCAGCGCGATATAGGTGCGCAGTTGCAGGATCAGGCTGAGCGCGCCGCCTTTGCTGTCGGATGGCGCGGGGGTGGTTGGGGTGGTGGCGCTCATCAGGCGGGGCTCATTTCAGGTAGGGTCAGGTTGGGGTCAGGTTCGGGAACGCCATTGGCGGCGGCGATCAGGGCGGCCTCCGTGGCTTCGGACGGCGACAAATCGGCGGTGATACGGCCTCGCGCCATGACCAGCACGCGATCGGCCCCGGTCTGGGCCTCGGCCATGTCGGAGGTGGTGAAAACGACGCTCATCCCGCCTTCGGCCAGGGTGCGCATACGGGCGAAAATGTCGTGACGGGCGCCGATATCGACGCCGCGACCGGGTTCGTCGATCAGCAGGACGCGCGGTCCGGGCATCAGGCAGCGACCGATGACGACCTTTTGCTGATTGCCGCCGGACAGGGCACCGATGGACAGGTCCGGCGACGCCGTCCTGACGCCCATCAGGCCGATCATGGCGGTGATGGCGCGTCCGGCGGCGGTTTCGGAAATCAGGCCCAGACGGCTGAATTTCGGCAGGCTGGACAGGCCGAGATTGCCGCCGACGCTGAGATTGGGGAACAGACCCTCGGCCTTGCGGTCTTCGGGAACCAGACACAGGCCGCGCGCCACGCGTGAGGAGACGTTGAGTCCCATCATATCCTTGCCGTCGAGGCGGACCGTGCCGCGCGCCGGACAGGCACCGATCAGCGACTCCAGAAGCTCGCTGCGCCCCGCGCCGAGCAGGCCGTAGATGCCGACGATTTCCCCGGTCTTGATGTCGAAATCGACGTGGTCGAGGCTGTAACCGCCGTCGGGGCGCGTCAGGGTCAAATCACGCACGCTCAGCACGGTTGTGGCGCTGCTATCGCGTGGGGTGGCGACGGCGGTCTGACCGTCGTGGCCCAGCATGTGGCGGACGATCCACGGCATAGATACCTCGGCGACGGGGGCGGTGGCCTGCCACGATCCGTCGCGCAGGATGGTGATGTGGTCGCCGATGCGCAGCAGTTCTTCGAGGCGGTGCGAGATATAGACGATACCCGTCCCTGCGGCCTTGAGGTCGCGGATGATGCGGAACAGCACCTCGACCTCGGTCGGGCTGAGCGCGCTGGTCGGTTCGTCCAGTATCAGGACGCGGGCCTTGTCCGACAAGGCGCGGGCGATCTCGACGATCTGCTGCTGACCGATGCGCAGGTCGCCGACGAGGGTGTCGGGGTCGATATCCTGCTCCAGCCGTTTCATCAGGGCGGCGGTTTCCGCGCGCTCGCTGCGGCGGTCGATCAGGCTCTTGCCCAGGCCTGCGTTATGTCGGCCCAGGAAAATGTTTTCGCTGACGCTGAGGTTCGGGCACAGGTTCAGCTCCTGATGGACGATGCTGATGCCGTGAGCGGCGGCGTCCTTGACCGAGCCGATGCGGACCTCTTTGCCATCGAGCAGCAGGCGGCCCGAGGTCGGGGTTTCGACCCCGGCCAGAATCTTCATCAGGGTCGACTTGCCCGCGCCGTTTTCCCCGATCAGGACATTGACCGCCCCGGCATGGACGTCGAAATCGACGCCTTTCAGGGCCTCGGTCGCGCCGTAGCGTTTGACGATGGTTTCGGCCCGCAGCAGGGTCATGATACGACGTCCAGACGCACCGGCGTCAGGCGGACCTGAGCGTCGGCAGCGTGTGCAAACACGCCGGTAAAGCGAACCTTTTGTCCCACGCGCAAGGCGCCGATAGCGGCGGCATTGGCGCGCAAGGCCTTGTCGTTCAGGGATTTCGACACGTCGGCATAGACGAGCTGATTGGTGAAATCGTTGAACGAGATAAAGGCGAGACTGTCGCGCAGCGTGGTGCCCGACACATAGGGACCGGTGCGGATCAGTACGTCGGTGTCACCCACGCGCACCGTGGCTGTGCCTGCCGGACCTGAGGCATCGACGGCGGTGACCATGCCTTCCCCTGTGATGGCATAGGTGTAGGGCGAGCCTTCGCCCGCCTGACGGCCGAAGCTTTTTTCGGCGGTGGCGGCGTCGGTTTTGAGCGCGGTCAGAAGCGTGTCGACCGGCTGGGCGCGACCGTCGGTGGCGGGCAGTACCTTCGCAGTCCACACCTGTTCGGCAAAGGCCTTTGCGTCGAAACTGTCGCTTTGCTGGGCGCGCGCCATGCGATCCTCTTCGATCGACACGACGGTACAGGCTTGCAGCGCGACCGACAGGCACATCATGACTGCAAGCGCCGACGCATGACGATGTCCGCGCCATCGGCGGTTGGTGAGTGTCTGTCGCATGTCCTGCCTGTTCTTATGTCCGGACCCCTGAACGGAGCCGAAGTCGTATTGCTTTTCGACAGGCTACATTTTTTGAAATTCTTGTCAATCGCGACAAAAAGGAATAAATCGATAAAAAACGAAAGTGAACCTTATTGTCAACCGCGACGGCTGGGGGTAGGGTGATGATCAAGAGGTGATGAACACCCTGTAGCGCACACCATAGATAAGGTGGCGCGGGAGGAATGGGTTATGCCGCTTCCGGGTTCGCCGGAATGAGCGGTCTGTTTAAGGATTGAATATGTCTCTCACGGCTGCCGTGCGCGCCCCCGACCGGGATGCCCGCATTGCCCATATTGCCGAGCGCGCGAACTGGATTCGCCGCCGGTCCCTCAGGATGGTTTTCGACGCGCAGGCGGGGCATCCCGGCGGCGACCTGTCGGCAGCCGATATTCTGGCGACGCTCTATTTCGGCGTCATGCGCTACGACGCGGCGCGCCCCAATGATCCGGCGCGCGACCGCTTTATCCTGTCCAAGGGGCATATTACGGGTGCCTTTTATTCGGTGCTGGCGACGGCGGGCTATTTCCCCGAATCCGAACTCGACACCTATCTTCAGCCCCTGTCGCGGCTGAACGGCCACCCCAACCGCATGTATCTGCCGGGGATCGAGACCAATACCGGGCCGCTAGGCCATGGCTTTCCGGTCGGCGTCGGCATCGCCATCGCCGGTCAGATCGACAGGGCCGATTTCCGCACCTACGTCCTCACCGGCGACGGCGAGCTTCAGGAAGGCAGCATGTGGGAAGCCGCCATGACCGCCGGTCACCGAAAGCTCAATCGCCTGACCGTCATTGTCGACCGCAACCGCCTGCAACAGGGCATGGGGACCGAGGAAACCGTGGCGCTGGAGCCGTTGGCCGACAGGTGGCGGGCCTTCGGCTTCGCGGTCGAAGAGGTCGACGGCCACGACGTGGCGAGGCTTTTGTCGGTGCTTGAAGCGCCGCCGGAAAACCGCGATAAACCGCTGTGCGTCATTGCGCACACCCATAAGGGGCAAGGCGTCTCCTTCATGCAGGACAAGGCGTCCTGGCACCACGGTGTGCCGACGGCGGCACAGTTTGCTACCGCTATGAAAGAGTTGGAATTATGAGTGCGGCTACCCCTGTGGCGAGCGATATGTTCGATTGTCGCGACGCCTATGTGAAGGCCGTCGAAGAGCTGGCGGCCAACGACGCGCGCATCGTCACCGTGTGCAACGACAGCGTCGGTTCGTCCAAACTCAATAAGTTTCGCGACCGCTTTCCCGACCGTCTGGTCAATGTCGGCATCGCCGAGCAGAACATGATCGGCGTCAGCGCCGGTCTGGCCAATGGCGGCAAGATTCCGTTCGTGTCGGGGGCATCGTGCTTCCTGACCGGGCGGGCGCTGGAGCAGATAAAGGCCGACATCGCCTATAGTCAGGCCAATGTGAAGCTGTGCGGCATGGCGCCGGGGGTCGGTTATGGCGATCTGGGGCCGACGCACCATTCGATCGAGGATCTGGCGTGGTTGCGGCCTTTGACGCACCTGACCATCCTGGTGCCGTCCGATCCGTGGGAGACGGCGGAAGCCATCAAGGCCGCCGCCGCGCTCGAAGGGCCGGTCTTCATCCGCGTCAGCCGCACGCCGGTCCCGGCCCTGCCGCGCGAAAACGCAAAATTCGAAATCGGCAAGGCCGAGATCCTGCGTCAGGGTCACGATGCGGCGATCATCGCCAATGGCACCATGGTTCACCGGGCGCTGGCCGCCGCCGAAGCCCTGTCCGCCGAGGGGATCGCGACGCGCGTCGTCAACCTGTCGTCGATCTCGCCGCTCGATGAAGCCGCCATCGTCGAGGCCGGGCAAACCGGCGCCGTGGTGACCGTCGAGGAACACAATATCCGCGGAGGACTGGGTGGCGCGGTGGCCGAAGTGCTGGCCGTGCATCAGCCGTGCCCGATGCGCATTCTGGGCTTCCCCAACTTCGCCCCGACCGGTTCGGCGGAGTTCCTGTTCGAGCATTTCGGCCTCACCGCCGAGGGCATTGCGCAGAACGTGCGCGAGCTGCTGAACGCGCGGCGGGCCGGATGAGCGCATCGCCGCTCATACTGGCCATCGATCAGGGGACGACCAATTCCAAGGCGTTCCTGATCGATCCGCAGGGCGGGATCGTCGCCAGAGCCTCGCGCCCGATGACCGTGACTCACCCTCAGCCGGGCTGGGCCGAGCTTGATCCGCGTGGCATCTGGCGGACGGTACGCGAGACCATAGAGGAGGTCAGCGCCGGGCGCGATGTCGCCGCTATCGCCATTTCCAATCAGCGCGAGTCGATCCTGCTGTGGGACGCGGCGACGGGCGAACCGGTCGGGCCGTGCGTTATCTGGCAGTGCCGGCGCTCCTCCGATGCTTGCGCTCTGTTGCGCGAACATGGGCATGAGGCGATGATCGTCGAAAAGACCGGCCTCGGCATCGATCCGCTGTTTCCGGCGGCGAAGCTGGCCTGGTTGCTCGACAACCTGCCCGACGCGCGGATGCGGGCCGAACGCGGCGAGTTGCGCGCCGGGACGGTCGATAGCTGGCTTTTGTGGAACCTGACCGGTGGCAAGGTCCACGCGACCGACGCCTCGAACGCGTCGCGCACGCAATTGATGAATATCGATACCGGGCGCTGGGATGCCGATCTGGCCGAGCTATTCCGCGTCCCGTTGTCGTTGTTGCCGGAGATCAGGTCCTCGGACGCCCTGTTTGGGCATACGGTTGACGGTGTTCCGATCCACGCCCTTATGGGCGATTCGCACGCCGCCCTGTTCGGGCACGGCATTTCCGCCCCCGGTCGCATCAAGGCGACGCTGGGGACCGGCAGTTCGCTGATGGCGGTCACCGGGGCACGGGCGCATTCGACGCACGGCCTGTCGGGGACGGTGGCGTGGTCGCGCCACGGTGACGTCGTACACGCGCTGGAAGGCAATATCTCCGTGTCGGGTCAGGCGGCGGCCTTTGCCACGCGGCTGCTCAATCTGAAAGACGAAGCGGCCCTGACCGCACTGGCGCAAACCGTGCCCGACAATGGCGGGGTGGTCTTCGTCCCGGCGCTGGCGGGGCTTGGGGCGCCGCACTGGAAGGATCGCGCGCGGGGTCAGATCACCGGCATGACCCTGGCCACCGAACCCGCCCACGTGGCGCGCGCGGCACTGGAAGCCATCGCCCTGCAAATCCGCGATGTCTTCGTCGCCATGGAAGCTGATCTGGGTTCCGAACTGCCCGACATCTCCGTCGACGGCGGCGCAGCGGCCAGCGATGTGCTGATGCAGATCCTCGCCGACATCCTCAACCGGCCCGTTCGTCGTCCGGCGGTGACCGAGGTCACGGCCTGCGGCGTGGCGCGCATGGCGGGCGAGGCGCTCGGCCTGTGGCAGGGGCCGGCAGACGCCGAAGACACCATATTCACGCCACGTCTCGATCAGGCCGCGCGTACTCAGATTTTGTCGCAATGGTACGCGGCCATAGAAAAAGCCAAACAGGAATAGGAAGTTACTCATGACCGGACAGCAAAAACCCGCTCAACGCTATGGCGCAGGCATCTGGCATTTCGCGACCTATGTCGATCGTTACGCCACCGACGGTTACGGCCCCCAGCGCAGCCTGCTGGAGATGATCGATCTGGCCGGTCAGGTCGGCGACCTGTCGGTGGTCGATATCAACTATCCCTTCCCCGGCGGCGGCGTATCCTTCGAAGAGGTCGAGGCGGCGCTCAAGCGCAACAATCTCTCGGTCATCGGCATCACACCGGAAATCTACACGCAGGTGTTCGCCAAGGGTTCCTTCACCAACCCCGATCCGGGCGTGCGCCGTCTGGCCAACGAAATGTGCAACGAAGCGGCGAAGGTCGTGCGTCGCTTCGGCGCCGATTACGTCAAGCTGTGGCCAGGTCAGGACGGCTGGGACTACCCGTTTCAGGTCGATTATCACGACCTGTGGAAGCTTTCGATGGACGGCGTCGGCGAACTGGCCAGCCAGAACCCGGACCTGAAATTCGTCATCGAATACAAGCCGCGCGAGCCGCGCAACCACATGAGCTACGACTCGGTGGCGCGGACGCTTCTGGGTATCGAGAAGATCGGCCTGCCGAATATCGGCATCCTGCTCGACTTCGGCCACGCGCTGTACGGCGGCGAGTCCCCGGCGGATTCGGCGCAGCTGGCCATCGATTATGGCCGCCTGTTCGGCATGGACGTCAACGATAACCTGCGCGGCTGGGACGACGACATGATCGCCGGCTCGATCCACCCGATGGAGCTGATGGAATTCTTCTACGTCCTGCGCAAGAACAGGTGGGAAGGCGTCTGGCAGCTCGATCAGTTCCCCTTCCGCGAGGACTGCGTCGGCGCGGCCAAGAGCGCGATTTCGTTCCTCAAACACATCGATCAGGCGCTCGACCGGCTCGACTGGGACGCCATGAAGGATGCGCAATCGCGTCAGGATGCCGTGGTCGCGACCAATCTGGCGCGGGCGGCGCTGTTCAATCTCGGTTAAAAGTACGGAGGCGACGATGACGAAATCCAATATGGCCGCGTGGCTGTGCGCCGGGCTGATGCTGACGACCGGTATGCCCGTGGCGGCCCAGACCTCGGCGGTTGAGGCCAGCGCCGCCCGTGAAAAAACGCGCCTGTTCGTCCTGACCGATATCGGCGGCGATCCCGACGACCGGCAGTCGATGGTCCGTCTGATGACCTACGCCAACCAGTTCGATATCGAAGGTCTGGTGGCGACGAAGAACAGCGCCGGAGTGTTTCCGGAGCAGATCGATCACGTCGTCGAAGCCTATGGCAAGGTGCGCGATAATCTGGAGCTGCATGAAAAAGGCTTCCCGACCGAGCAGGCCCTGCGGGCCACCATCGCGTCGGGCCCCAATTTCGACGGGATCGAAACCATCGGCAAGGGCAAGGACTCCGCCGGGTCCGAGCTTCTGATCAAGGCGGTCGATCGCGACGATCCGCGCCCGGTCTGGGTGACGGTCTGGGGCGGCCCCAGCGTGCTGGCGCAAGCCCTGTGGAAGGTGAAGGCCACACGGTCGAAGGCCGAGGTGGCGAAATTCGTGTCGAAACTCCGCGTCTATGCGATTTCGGATCAGGACGATGCCGGGCCGTGGATCAGGCGTGAGTTTCCGGGCCTGTTCTACATCGTCAATCCCGGCGGCAATTTCCATATGTCGACCTGGATCGGCATCGGCGGCGACAAGTTCCACGGCCGTTTCGGCGGGGCCGACTGGTCGCTGGTCACCAATGAGTGGCTGGACAAGAATATCCGCACCAAGGGGCCTTTGGGCGCGGTTTATCCCGCGTGGAAGTTCCAGATGGAAGGCGATACACCGTCCTTCCTCTATCTGGTCGACAATGGCCTAAGCGCGCCGGAACACCCCAACTGGGGCGACTGGGGCGGGCGGTACGAGCTTTACACCCCACCGACGCAGAAGTGGTTCTTCGAGCCGGAAACCCGGCCGATCTGGACGACGGCGATGGACGAGGTGCTGGGGCTGGATAACGAGTGGCACACCACGATGCACGCCACGGTCTGGCGCTGGCGCGAGGCCTATCAAAACGACTTCGCCGCCCGCATGGACTGGACGACCAGGCCCTACGACAAGGCCAATCACCCGCCGGTCGTCAAGCTCGACATGCCGGCCTATATCAAGGCGAAACCGGGTGAGCGTGTGGATCTGAGCGCCGTCGGTACGAGCGATCCGGACGGCGATGCGGTGTCCTACAACTGGTTCGTCTATGAGGAGGCCGGGACGCGCGGCATGATGAACTCGTTCACCGGGGTCAAGTTGCCGGTTCAGAACTTCGATCAGCAAAAAGCGTGGCTGACGGTCAAGAAGGACCGGGTCAACAAGCCAGGGACGGGGACGATCCACGTCATTCTGGCCGTCACCGACCACGGCACACCGCGCCTGACGCGTTATAAGCGGGTGATCATCGACGTGCAGCCTGAGCCCAAGCCCTAGCGGTCAGACTCCGGGTGTGTTAGGATGTGTACATCTGCACACACCCGGAGCCGACCATGCCCAGCACCACCCTGACCATCCGCGTCAGCACCGACGTCAAGGCGCGTCTTGAGCGGCTGGCCGAGAGCACGCAGCGCACCCAATCGTGGCTGGCCGGTGAAGCGGTGAGCGCCTATGTCGAGCGCGAACTGGCCATTGTCGAAGGCATCAGGCAAGGCATGGAAGACGCTCGTGCGGGTCGTACGGTCAGCCATGAAGAGGCGATGGCCGAGTTACAATCCATCATCGATGCGGCGCAAACGGGCCGGGCGTAAGTCTTGGCGACGGTTCGTTGGTCGCGTGGTGCGCTTGATGATGTCAAGGTGCAGGTTACCCACATATCCGCCGATAATCCTCTGGCGGCTCAAAGGGTGCTCGACCGTTTGAACACGGCTGCTGACGCATTGGGTCGCCGGTTAACCGGGCGTCCCGGACGGGTCACAGGCAGCTACGAGAAGTCGGTAACCGGCGTGCCCTATATCCTCTGCTATGAGGTGTGGCCGGATGACTCGGTCTATGTCCTACGTGTCATCCACACCGCCCGTGACTGGCCGTCCGGCACCTTTCCTAAATCTTGAACCGGTAACTTCCCGAACCGACTTCGAAGCGCACCTTGCCGCTATCACGGCGTAAGGCTCGGATATCGGCGTGACCGGTCAGGGCCTTGCCGCCTTCGCGCCAGGCACCGTCGGGCAGGATGACTTCGGCCACGGCATTCGGCGGCACGGTCAGGTCGTAGGTTTTCAGGCCTGAGGCATTCCCCGTCACGGCCCCGGCCATCGTCCCCAGACACGACTCGTAGTTCGCCGTCACCTTGCCGACATGGGGCAGGTAGATCGGCTCGACCGTCATCTTGCGGAAGCCCGGCGCGGCGGGTGCCAGACCGGCCAGTCGCCGGTACATGAAGCCGCACACCGCGCCATAGGCGTAGTGGTTATAGCTGTTCATGGCCAGATCGCCCGTATCCCCGTCCCAGCGCTCCCACATGGTCGTTGCCCCCTTGAGCGGCATATAGCCCCAGGACGGCTTTTCGCGCTGCTTGAGCAGGCCCGACACCTCTTCGAGATGCCCGGTGTCGGCCAGCACGTCGAGCAGATAAGGCGTGCCCAAAAAACCGGTCGACAGCTTCATGCCGCGGCCACGGATTTCCTTGGCCAGTATCTCACCGGCGGCGGCGCGGCGCTCGGCGGGCACAAGGTTGAAATAAAGCGCCAGAATCTGCGAGGTCTGGCTGCCGTTACCGGCCTTGCCGTCCTTATCGACAAACTCTTTCGCGAAGGCCGCGCCGATCTTGGCGCGCACCTCGCGGTATTTCGCGGCCTCGGCCTCGCGGCCCGTGGCGGCGGCCATCTGGGTCATCAGGTCGGCGCAGTAGGCCCAGTAGCCGGTCGCGCACAGGATGCGCGGCGTGGTCTCGTCGTCCGGTTTGACCGCATCGACCGACAGCCAGTCGCCGAGGTCGAGGCCGCGTTCCTTGCGCCAGACATAGTCGGGATTGTACTTGAAGAGGTAATCCATCCACTTCGTCATGGCGACCCAGTTCTCATCGATCACCGCCGTGTCGCCGTAGCGCCGCCACAGGGTCCAGGGCAGGATGACGCCGGCTTCCGACCAGCCCGCCGTCGTCACTTCCGGGAAGGATTCCGGCTGCGGGCAGACGATGGGGAAGGCCCCTTCGGCGGTCTGAGAGGCGCGCACCTCATCGAGGTAACGCCGGATGAACGGGTCGCATTCCATGTTGAAGGTGGCGGCGTCGAGGAAGACCTGAATATCGCCCATCCAGCCCATGCGCTCGTCGCGCTGCGGGCAGTCGGTCGGGACCATGAAGAAGTTCGAGCGCTGGCTCCACACGGAGTTTTGCCAGAACTTTTGGATGATCGGGTCGTCGAAGGTCATCCTGCCGGTTTCGCGGCAATAGGACGTCACGACGATGCCCTCGATATCGGCGGGCGTCGGCACACCGGGAAAGTTTTCGACCTGCACGTAGCGGAAGCCGTGATAGGTGAAACTCGGCTCAAAAGTCTCCCCGCCCGCATCGCCGCGCAGGGTGTATATGTCGCGGCACTTCGCCATGCGCAGATTGGCCTGATCGACCTCGCCGTCGGCCTTGAGGTACTCGGCAAATTTCAGCGTCACGGTGTGGCCGGACGTGCCCTTGACGTTCAGGCGTGCCCACCCGGCGAAGTTCTGACCGAAATCGATGACGTAGATGCCGGGTTTCGGCTGGGTGATCGTGCCACGACGTTTGGAAACGGGGACGAGCAGCGGTCCGGTCTGGGCGACGATTTTGGTATGGGGGGCCTGACCCAGCCGTACGGCGGGCCAGCGCGCGGCGTTGAAGCCGGTTTTGTCCCAGCCGTCGGTCTTAAGGCGCGCGTCGAAGACCTCGCCGTCATAGATTTCCGAGGTGACGATCGGCGATTGCCCGATGCGCCAGCTGTCGTCGGTGACGATCCATTCCGACGTGCCATCGGCGTAATCGAGACGCAGTTGCGCCAGCAGACGACGCGGGGCAGGGCCGAAGCCGTAGCGCTCCAGTCGCCACCCGAAGGCCGAGGCGTAGAAGCCGTCGCCCATCACCACGCCTAGGGCATTGTCTCCGGCACGGATCAGCTTCGTCACGTCGTAGGTCTGATAATAGATATGGTCCTTGGTGACGGAGATTTCGGGTGCCATCTTCGCGGTCGAGACCGGCTGACCGTTCAGGCGCGCCTCATAGGCCCCCAGCGCCGTGGCATAGAGGCGGGCATTGACCACCTTTTTGGCGGGGGTGAAGGCCTTGCGCAGCAGCATGGCCGGTTCCGCCGGACGCGGATCGTTCTGAGCATCGGCGCCCGATTTTTGCGCCCTGACCCAGCCGGAGGCGTCGAAATCGGCCGTCGTCCACGCTTCGGGCGGCAGGGGGCGGACCTTCCAGTTCGTGTCGCTGACCAGACGTTTTATCGTGCCGTCGGACAGGCGCAGACGGATCAGGGCGGCAAAAGCCCCGCCGTCGACCGGGAAGAAGCCGGTCGTTTCGGCCTGCACCAGCACGCAGACGCTGTTCTTGCCGGGTTTCAGTTTCGCGGGAACGGGCACCAGCGTCCCCCAGTTCGGCACCAGTTGATCCGGTGTCGGCAATTGTTCGCCATTGGCCCACACGCCCCGAATCCAGTCCTTGCCCGCGATCAGCACCTCGGACGAGGCGAGGTTGGCGGGCACATCGAAGTCGAGGCGGAAGGCGTGCAGGCGGTTGTCGAGCGCCTTTTCCGACCATATCCATTGCAGACCGGCCTTGCGGTCACCTTCGGCCAGAGCGTCTTCGGCGACGATCCATTGCGCTTTCCAGTCGCCGGGGGCCAGCAGACCCGTCTCGAACCACGCCGGTGCCGAGGTCGCTGTGCGGCCTTTGGCGTCGCGGACCTCGACCGTCCACCAGACGCGCTGCATGGCGTTGAGCGGCTTGCCTTTGTACGGAATGTCGAAACAGGCGTCCGAGGCGATATTGCCGGAGTCCCACAGGTCCGCCGTCCCTGGTTTCGAACCGGCACGGAGGCGGTACCCGGCCTGCATGATCCCGCGTTCGGTGCCGGTCAGCCGCCACGACAGACGCGGTTCGCGCGCTTGCGTCCCCAGAAGGTTTTCGCTCTGCTCGGCGCGCAGATCGGTCACGCCAAGGGCTGTTTTCGCCAAGGTCTTGGACCGGGACATGGTCGGCGCGACGGTAGCGGCGAGACCGCTGGCGGCCAGAAAGTGACGGCGGTTCAGCCGGGTCATTAGAGGGTTCCTTCCTGAATCCTGCGGCCTTGGTGGACGCTTTTTATACCGTTATGGGTGCCACAACCGGCGCGTGACGGGAAGGGTTAATTTTCGATTTTTATTGTTTTGTTTCGATTTGTGCCGTCAGGTGCCGGTCCACGCCTGACCGTTGATCGTGACCCCGGAAGCCTTGACCTGCGCGTGTTCCAGCCGATTACCCTTGGCGACGCCGCGGAAGGTACAGTTGCTGAGCGCGATCGAATCCACCGGCAGGTCGGCATAGCCGCGCACATCCAGCGCATAAAGGCTCTTTTCGCACACCACATTGTCCATGACGATGCCGCCGACGCGGCGGGGATAGAACTTACCGTTCGCCCCTTCGCCGTAATAGAGGCTGACCTCCAGCACGCCCTCGGCCACCTGATCGACCTTCACGTCGCGAAAGACGACGTTTTCGATATAGCCGCCGCGATAGGAGTTGGTCTTCAGGCGCAGGGCGCGCAGAAGCTCCGGCCCGCCCATGTGGCAGTCGCGCACATAGACGTTGCGGATACCGCCGGACGCCTCGCTGCCCAGCGACACGCCGCCGTGGCCGTCCTTCATCTGGCAATTGCGCACGATGATGTTCTCGGAGGGGACATTGACGCGGCGGCCGTCGAAATTGCGCCCGCTCTTGATGGCGATGCAGTCGTCGCCGCAGATGAATTCGCACCCCTCGATCAACACGTCGCGGCACGATTCGGGATCGCAGCCGTCGTTGTTCGGCCCCAGACTTTCGATGCGCAGATTACGCACGATGACGTTCTGCGACAGGACCGGGTGGACGATCCACATCGGCGAGCCCTTGATGGCCACGCCCTCGATCAGGACGTTCTTGCAATTATAGGGCTGGATGAAGTTCGGGCGCAGATAATGCCCGTCGCCGAAGATGCGCCCGGCCACCGGCGTCCCTTTTTCGGCCAGGGCGTGCAGGCGGTCGAAGGCGGCCTTGCGCGGCGTCATGATGGCCGCGTCCTTGCGCGTCACCCAGTTCCACCAGTTCTGATCGCTGGCCTGACCGTCCAGCGTGCCTTCGCCGGTGATGGCGATGTCCGTCTGACCATAGGCATAGATCAGCGGCGAATAGTTCATCAGCTCTTCGCCCTCGAAGCGCGTCACGACCAGCGGATAGTCCTTCGGATCGGTCGAAAACTTCAGGGTCGCGCCCTTCGAGATGTGGAGATTCACCTTGCTTTTCAGATGGATGGGTCCGGTCGGCCAGACACCTGCCGGGACGACGACGCGCCCGCCGCCGGACTTGGCGCAGGCGGCGATGGCCTGTGTCAGGGCGGCGGTGGTTTTCGCCTGATCGCTTTGCGACGCGCCGAAACGCGTGATGTCGAAATCGCGTTTGGCGAAGACCGGCGCCTTGATGCGTTTCAGGATGACCTCCGCCGGTGCCCAGTTATCCGCCGCCCGTGCGGGCAGGCCGATACCTGTGGTCAGCAGGGCGGCGCTGGCGCGCATCAGCCAGCCGCGACGCGACACGACGAGGGCAGGGGTGGTCATGGCGTAACTCCCGGTTATGCAGCTCGAAGCTGATTTTTATAAGACCTGTTATGTTTAACGTGGGGCGCGGGCGTCGCCAAGAGGGAATGTCGCGAGGCGATTTCGCGATTGAAAAAAATCGATAATTATTTCTCATATAAATATTTCAAAATGCCGCAGCGCAATGAAATAATTAGCCTGATGCACGAATAATACGAATTTGTATTGTTAAAAAATACAACAAACATAACAAGTTAGTTTGGCGCGCCATGCGTTTTACATCATCGTGCGCGCGCAAACAACAAACGAAAGAAAACGAAAAAAATAGATATTGCCGGTATGGCAAATCTGAATTAGGATACCGCTAACTGACACCGGTGTCATGCGTGGTGTGAGCATAATAAAAGGGCGAGCCCATGAGCCGCCTGAGGAAACGCAATCGACTATCAGGAGAGGGTATTATGGTTTGTAAGTATGGGTCTCTGCGCGGGCGTCTGAAAACAGGTATTTCCATTGGGGTTCTGATGGCGGCGGGGCTGACGGCGATGACCGCTCAGGCGCAGGACGCCAAGCCCGACGCCGACGTGACCGAGGTCGTCGTCAAGGGGTACCGTTCCAGCCTGGCCAAGGCGCTCAGCATCAAGCGCAATTCGACCGGCGTCGTCGATTCGATCATCGCCGAAGACATCGCCAAGTTTCCCGACAACAATCTGGCCGAATCGATCCAGCGCGTGCCGGGCGTCTCGATTTCGCGCGATCAGGGCGAGGGGCGCTCGATTTCCGTGCGCGGCCTTGGGCCCGACTTCACGCGCGTCCAGATCAACGGCATGGAATCTCAGGCCTCGACCGACGGTCTGGCTGGCGGGGCCAATCGCGGGCGCGGCTTCGACTTCAACGTCTTCGCCTCGGAACTGTTCAGCCGTATCGACGTCAACAAGACCGCGCAGGCCAAGCTGCCCGAAGGCTCGCTGGGGGCCACGGTCGATCTCTATACCGGCCATCCGTTCGACTATAAGGGCTTCAAGGCGGCAGCCTCGGGTCAGGTCAGCTATAACGACCACAGCGGCAAGCAGGGCTACCGCACGGCCTTTCTGGTCTCTGACACCTTTGCCGACGACACGATCGGCGTCCTGTTCTCGGCGGCCTATTCGACCACGCCGATCGATCAGCAGACCTCGAATTCCGGCGGCTGGAACCAGGGCACGGGTGACGGCGGTTTCTGCAAGCCGACGACCGGCACAGGTGGGCTGTGCGACGTCCCGGCGGGCGAGCTGGCGGCCTATACGGCGCTCTATAACAAGGCCAATTCGGCCACGACCTATAATCCGCGTTTCTATCGCTACGTCCACACCAAGGGCGAAGTCGAACGCATGGGCCTGACCGGCAGCATTCAGTGGCGGCCGTCGGACGCCACGACGATCACCGCCGACCTGCTCTATTCGCAGTACGAAACGCGGCAGGACAACTACACGATGGAGCCCATCGGCTTCAGCCGTGGCGCGTCTCAGGGCGGCAAGCCGGAAACGCTGGTCCGCGCGCTGGAACTCGATGCCAACGGCACGGCGGTTTACGGCCTGTTCGACAATGTCGACATGCGCGCCGAGCACAATCTCGACGAATTCACGACCAAGTTCGCTCAGGCGACCCTGCGCGTGCAGCACGATTTCAGCGACAAGCTGCACTTCGACGGGATGATCGGCTGGTCGCAGTCGGACTTCGACAACTATCTCGATCTGGCGACCCAGATCGACCGCTTCAATGTCGACGGCTATTCCTTCGATATCCGTGGCGCGGGGCAGAACCACCCGGCGATCAATTACGGCTTCGACGTCAATAATGCCTCCAACTGGTACTTCGGGCCGCGCGTCACGCAACCGGGCGGCACGGGCTCGACCGGGCCGGAAATCCGCCTGCGCCCGAACTATACGGACAATGCCTATAAGCTGGTGCGCGGCGGCCTGACCTATAATCTGGGCGACGAGCTGAACCTGCACGTGGGCGCGGAATGGAAAGAATATTACTTCGAATCCGTCGCCTTCCGCTACGTGTCGGGCGAAGCCGACTGGCCGGCCTTTACCGGTAATATGGCCGATATCACGCAGTCCTTCTGCGGTCTCGACGATATCGATGTGCCGTCGCCGTCGCCGAAATGCTGGATCGTGCCGAACGTGCAGGCCTATGTCGACAAGTTCGGCATCCTGTCCGGCACGGGTCGCGCCGCCATTTCGGAAACCATCGCGGCGGCGCGTGGCGATAACCGCAGCGTGACCGAACAGGACAGCTCGATCTACGCCATGGTCGACTTCAATGTCGATATCAACGGCATGCGTCTGCGCGGCGACATGGGCGTCCGTCAGGTCCGCACCCAGCAGACCTCGCACTTCTACACCAATGTACCGACGACGGTGAACGCCTCGGGCTTCGTCTATACGACGGTCGAGCGGTCCTATGACGACTTCCTGCCGTCGATGAACTTCATCCTCGAACCCACCTCCCAGACGGCGATTCGTTTCAGCGCCGCCCGCGTCATGGTGCGCCCGCCTCTGGCCAATATCGCGGCGGCGACCTCCGTGTCGGTGGCCGGCGGGTCGCGCACGGTCACGACCGGTAACCCGAACCTGTTGCCGTACCGCGCCAATACGCTGGATCTGTCGTTCGAATGGTATCCGAATTCGGGCTCCATCGTCTCGGCGGGCTTCTTCTACAAGGATATCAAGACCTATATCCAGAGCGTGACGCGCATCGCGCCCTATTCGACGACCGGCCTGCCCGTCAGCCTGATCGCCAATACGGGCGTGGCGGCGACCGACGACTTCTCGATCTCGAACGTCATCAATACGCCGGGCGGGCCGCTGAAAGGCTTCGAGCTGAACTATCAGCAGCCCTTCACCTTCCTGCCGGGCAAGCTGAGCAATTTCGGCACCCTGCTCAACTACACCTATGTCGACAGCCAGATCGATTACTTCACCTCGACGGCGGTGGGGGCGACGACGGTCAAGGCCGACCTGCTCAACCTGTCGAAAAAGGCCTATAATGCGACCCTCTACTACGAAGACGGTCCGTTCCAGGCCCGTGTGTCGATGAACTATCGCGACGGCTATCTGCGTGCGGTGCCGGGCGGTTTCAACACCGATCTGGGAGGTATCGAGTCGGCGACCTATTACGACGCGTCGGTAAGCTACCAACTGACCAAGCGGGTGTCGATCAGCCTGGAGGCGCTCAATCTCGGTAACGAAGCCCACGTCAGCTGGGACGATTCCAAAACTCACCGTGTCGGCGATTACCGCGAAGCCGGCCGGCAATTCTATCTGGGCGTCCGGTATAATTACTAAGTGCCGGACTCCGTACACCTCCCGCATCGGGTCGCTTCCCTCCCTGATGCGGTTTACGACCCGACTCCCCGTTGTGACAGTCGGTAAACTTGGGCGCCGGTTCCCTATGACAGGAACCGGCGCCTCTTTCGTTTTGACGGGAAGCAGAGCCAGTGCCAGATTGCCAAAAAAAAAGAGGAAGCACCATGACAGGGCCTTATCCAACACGCCGGCATGTCATCGCCGGGGTCAGCACGGCCGCTTTGACCGTGGCTGCCCGCCGCGCGACCGCCGCTACGTTGCCGTACAAAAATCCGGCCTTACCGGTCGAGCAACGCGTCGCGGACCTGATCGGGCGGATGACGCTTGAGGAGAAGGTCGCCCAGATGCAGTGCGTCTGGCTGCACAAGGACCGCATCCAGACCGTGGGCGGCGATTTCGACGCAGCGAAGGCGTCTCAGGCCTATCCGAACGGGCTGGGGATGATCGCCCGTCCCTCCGACCGCAAGGGCGTCAAGAACACGAATGCCGGGGCCGATGCGGGCATGGCCAACCGCAACGCGCTGGAGACCGCGACCTATACCAATGCGGCGCAGACATGGGCGGTCGAGCAGACGCGCCTCGGTATTCCTCTGTTCCTGCACGAAGAGAGCCTGCACGGCTATACGGCGCGCGACGCGACCTGCTTCCCGCAGGCGATTGCTTTAGCTTCGTCTTTCGATCCGGCACTGGTCGAGCGCGTCTTCTCGGTTTGCGCGAAGGAAATGCGGGCGCGGGGGGCCAATCTGGCGCTGGCGCCGGTGGTCGATGTTTGCCGCGATCCGCGCTGGGGCCGCGTCGAGGAAACCTATGGCGAAGACACGCACCTGATGGGCGTGATGGGCAAGGCGGCGGTGACCGGCTTTTCGGGTACGAACCGAAAGCTGGCCAGGGACAAGGTCTTCGCCACGCTCAAGCACATGACCGGCCACGGCCAGCCCGAACGCGGTATCAACACCGCTCCGGCTCAGATCTCGGAGCGTGTCCTGCGCGAGGTCTTCTTCCCGCCGTTCGAAAAAATCGTCAGGGAAACGCCGATCGCGGCAGTCATGCCCTCCTATAACGAGATCGACGGTATTCCGTCCCACGCCAATAGGTGGTTGCTGACCACCATTTTGCGTAAGGAATGGGGCTTTAAAGGCGTCACCGTGTCCGACTATTTCGCACTCAAGGAAATGCAGACGCGGCATCGATTGGTGCCGGACCTGACCGAGGCGGCCTATCGCGCCGTCAAGGCCGGAGTCGATATCGAAACACCCGATGGCGAGGCCTATCCCAATCTCATCGCCTTGGTGAAGGCGGGCCGCGTCACCGAGGCCGAGATCGACGCCATCGTGCGGCGAATTCTGGAGCTGAAGTTCCTCGGCGGGCTGTTCGAAGCGCCCTATGTCGATGCCGGTGCCGCCGACGGTTTGACCGCCACGCCCGACGCCGTGAAACTGGCGCGCGAGGCGGCGGTGCGTTCGGCGGTCCTGCTCAAGAACGACGGCGTCCTGCCGCTTGACGGTAAAAAGGTTGGCAAGCTGTTGTTGCTCGGCACCCACGCCAAGGACACGCCGATCGGTGGCTATTCCGACATCCCGCGCCACGTCGTCTCGATCCACGAAGGACTGGAAAAAGAGGCCAAGACGCAGGGCTTCACGCTCGAGTACCGTGAGGCCGTGCGCCTGACGAAGGTGCGCGACTGGGCCGAGGACAAGGTCGAATTCACCGATCCGGCGGTCAATGCCAGACTGATCGCCGAAGCGGTCGAGGCGGCAAAATCCGCCGATACCATCGTCATGGTGCTGGGTGACAACGAACAGACCTCACGCGAAGCGTGGTGGGAGACGCACCTCGGCGACCGCGACTCGCTCGACCTGATCGGGCAACAGAACGATCTGGCCGCCGCCATCTTCGCGCTGAACAAGCCGACGGTGGTGTTTTTGCTCAACGGGCGGCCTTTGTCGATCAACCTGTTGCAAAACAAGGCCAATGCCATCATCGAGGGCTGGTATCTGGGGCAGGAAACCGGCCACGCCGCCGCCGACCTGCTGTTCGGGCGCGCCAATCCGGGCGGCAAGCTGCCGATCTCGGTGCCGCGCAGCGTCGGGCAATTGCCGGTCTTCTACAACGCCAAGCCGACGGCCAACCGCAACTATCTGGGTGGCGACAACACGCCGCTCTATCCGTTCGGGTTCGGGCTGAGCTATACGAGCTTCGCCCTGTCCGCGCCGCGCCTGTCGAAGGCGACCATCAAGACGACCGACAGCGTGACGGTTTCGGTCGAGGTGCGCAATACGGGCAAGCGCGCGGGCGACGAGGTCGTGCAGCTCTATATCCGCGACGACGTGTCCTCGGTGACGCGGCCGATCAAGGAAATGAAAGGGTTCAAACGCGTGACTCTGGCACCGGGGGCGACCACGACAGTTGAACTGACGATCACGCCTGAGGACCTGCAATTCTACGACACCGACATGAAACGCGTTGTTGAACCGGGTACGTTTACGGTCATGACGGGGCCGAACAGCCGCGACCTGCAAACCGTCACCCTGACCGTCGCCTGACATAAAAAGACGCCGCAGCTTGGGGGCTGCGGCGTTTCAGTTGGGGATGTAAGGAGAAGAGGTTAGAACGTGTACCGCAGGCCCGTGGACATGATGATCCCGGCCCCGGCAGAGTATTTCCGCACGACGCTCGGCTCATAAAGCCACTGGACTTCGGGTTCGTTGAGAACGTTCTGGATCGAGAAGTCGCCGCGCAGTTTGTCGCTGAACTTGTAGGACAGTTTCAGGTCGACATATTGCTGCGCTTCGGTACCCAGGAAGTCGTTATAAGGCGCACCGCAGACCCCGCCGGCATTGGTGGTGATCCCCGGTGAGCAGGTGCCTTCGGCCTGCGGGAAGCGGCTGGCAAACCGGTCGCGCCACGAATAGGCGACGCGGCCTTCAAAGGCGCCCTTTTCATAGAAGACAGTGAAGTTGAACGCTTGCGGCGAGGCGAAGGGCCACGGCGCGGCGGCCCAGCGGCCCGACTGCGTCAGGTAGTTGAGCTCGGAGTCCAGCTTGGTGGCGTTGGCCTGCACGCCCAGACCGTTGAACGGCGCGGGCAGGAAGGTGAAGGTCTGCTGGTATTGCAGTTCGATACCGTTGATGATGCCGCCGGGGCTGTCGACATAGGTGGTGATGTTCCACACGTTTTCGCCCGTATCCATATAGGCGGCCTGCACCGGCGTCAGGGTGGTCAGACCGGCCCGGACGGCGCTGTAGGTTTCCGCCGGCAGGAACTCGTTCAGCTTGGCGTAGTAGGATTGCTGACGCGGATAGGATCCCATGTCCTTGTGGAAGAAGGCGACCGACAGCAGGGTGTCGCGGGTCGGGTACCATTCGACGTTCAGGTCGAAATTGGTCGAACGGAACGGCGACAGCTTCGGGTTGCCGATGGTCAGGCGCGGGGCGTTGGCGCCGGAATCCGGGGCGGCGTTGAGCGTGATGCCGGTCACGCCCGGCGTCAGATTGCCCAGCGACGGACGCGCCATCGTCTTGGCCGCCGCGAAGCGAACAAAGACATCGGGGATGACTTCATAGGTCAGGTTCAGCGACGGCAGGACGTCGGTATATTCGTTGCTGCCGGTGAAACCCGTACCGTTGAACACGCCCGAGGTTCCGTTCGAGGCGCTTTCGACCTTGGTATTGGCGACCCGCACACCGGTATTGCCGCGCAGCGGACGACCGAACAGGTCGATATTGAACGTACCCTGGATATAGTGGCTGGAGTCGGTTTCCTTGACCGACAACGAATCGCCGAGCGAGGTTTGCAGGCGCCAGTCGGCAAACGCGTTGACGCAGTTGCACTCGTAGCCGAGGATGCGCGAGAAGGTGTCGCGATCCGGGGACCACCACTTGGTCGGCACGCCCGCCGGCAGGTCGAGACCGGCGCCGAAGCTGACGACCGAGCCCAGATCGGCCAGTTTCAGATTGGCGTATTCCGCCTTGTTCTGCTCGCGGCCGTACTTGTTGAGTTCGGCGATGGTCGGCAGCACGCTGCGGCCCACCGTGCTGGCGCGGGTCGAGAACTGATAGATACGCTTCGAATAGCCGAAATCGAGACGATAGCGGTCATTGAAGTCGTACTTGAAATCGGCGCGCAGGGTCTCGTAGCGGTTGACCGAGGAGCGCACGTAGCGGCTGATGCTGGCATAGCCCTTGACGATATCGCCGTATTCGTTGGGGTCGGCGACATTGAAGCCCGGATTGTAGACGGGCATGCCGTTGCCGGTCGAACGCTGATCGTAGATGAAGCCGTTCTTGTCGAGGGCGAAGATGTCGGTCCGGCCCCCGTCGATCTTCAGTTGCGAGTAAGAGGCCCCATAGACCGCCTGCATCACGAACTTGTCGCTGAAGCGGTGGTCGAGGGTGAAGCCCATCTGGCTGAAATAGGTCTCGTTTTTCGCGTAGGCGTCGTTGGTCTGCCAGTCGACGCGGTCGAGCTTCATATATTCGACCTGATTGGCGCTGTTGATCGAAATGTCGCGCAGAAGCACGGCTTCCTTGCCGATGATCTGATCGTACATCAGGATGCCGCGACGGTCGGCGGCGGCTCCGGCGGCGCTGTAACCGACCGAGCCGGGGTTGTTGTAATAGTCGTAGGTGTCGAGGTTGTAGGGGTTTGTCGACCAGGTGTTCCCGGCCACCGTACCCGTCGTCAGAACCGTCGCGACCGGGATATAGGCCGTGCCGTTCCAGTATTGCGTCGTCGAGAAGACGGGCTTGGTGGCGTCGCCGAGGCTGCCCTGACAGAGGTTGGTCACCGCATTGTAGTCGCAACGGTTGCCATAGACACCGCGACGGTCGGCGAAATAGTTATTGTTCGCCGTAGAATAGGGGCGCAGACCCGTCGTGGTGTTGGTCAGGCCGATTTCGGCGCGGTCGTTGAAGAAGTGGCGGTTCAGGCCGAACGAACCCAGAATGTGCGACTGGTTATCGACCGTGAACTCCGAATAGAGCGCGTCGAAGGTGATTTTGGTGCGGTCCGTCGGCTTCCATTGCGTCGTAAAGGTCAGGCCGAGGCGTTCCTGCTGGATGTCCTGCTGCTGAAGGCTGGCCAGAGACGGCATGGTCGTGTTGAGGTTCTGGTTCAGCTTGGCCCAGGCGACCGGGTCCGAACCGTACATGTAGGACGCCGAGGAGATGCCGTTGGCGACCGTGCCGAGGCCGGACGGCGCGGGCGAGACGGTGGTCGGGAAGGGCGAGGCGAAGCCGTAGAAGCAGTTCAGCGGCGAGGTATTGGTCGTCGCATTGACGGTATTGACCGTCGTCGAACAGACCGGGGCGACCGAGGAGCCCGTGCCGTTCTGGACCTTGGCGGTGCCGTGGTTGGAGCCGCGGTAATAGAATTCGAACTGACCGGGGTTGCGGTCGTAGAAGCTCAGGCCCGTATCGCGCTTGGAATAGGCGCCCGAAAACAGCACGCCCAGCTTGCCGCCCATGAATTTCTTGGCGAACAGCACGGCGTAGCGCGGATTATGCTCGCCGCCATTGTCGTAATAGGTGTCCTGCACCGAGAACAGGACCTTGTGCGTCTTGCCTTTTTCGTAGCGCATGTCGAGCGGGCGGCCGGTGTCGATATCGACGGTCGCGCCGAGCGAACCTTCGTCCTCGTTGGCTTCGGCGGATTTACGCACCGACAGCGAGCTGAACAGCTCGGAAGCGAAGACGTTGTAGTCGAAACCGCGCGTGCGGTTGACCGCCGTCTGGCCTTCGTTGACGCCGGACGCGGCCACCGTTTCCAGCCCGTTGAGGCGCGTGCGCACGAAATCGCCGCCCAGACCGCGCACCGTGATGGTGCGGCCTTCGCCGTTTTCGCGCTCGATCGAAATGCCCGGCAGGCGTTGCAGCGCTTCGGCGAGGTTCGATTCGGGGAACTTGCCGACATCTTCGGCGGTGATGACGTCGATCAGGGCGTCGGAATTCTTCTTCTGGCTCAGCGACTGTTGCAGCGACTGGCGATAGCCGGTGACGACGACGGTGGTGGTGTCGTCTTTGGCCGCCGGGGTGTTCTGAGTATTCTGGGCGAAGGCCGGGGCACCGATGGCCAGGCACAGGGCGACGATGGATGCGCCCGTCAAGGCGGAACGGCGCCGGTGCGGCGTGTTCTGTGTAAGCATTTTTCCTCTCCTTTGGCCGCCGTTTATTGTTTTCCCATCTCACGGATGGCGGGCGGCGGTGCACGTCTGTTGAAACGCTGTTTCATAATAGACGCAATCTGGCTGCATTGAAAATCGAAAATTTTCGTATTTTGCAAAAACAAAAATAATCGAAATTGATGTGTCAATATTTCAACAGGTGAAATGGTCGTCGGGAGGTTTGAGCCCATGAAAATTTGTAGTTGCCTTTCAAAGGGCTAAGGGCAGATGCAGGACTGACCGGCAGGTGTATGCAAAGGATTTTCCAATAAAATTCCTTTTTGTGCATGGTGTTTTTTCAGGCCTTGAGCCAAATTATGCACTGGACAAAATCCGGTCGCCGGACGAAAGATCGAAGGTGATGCTGCCGGTCAAAAAAACATAAAATTCGATACCGCACTGCACAGGAAACGAGAAAGGCTTCACATGAAAACGGACGATATGGCGCTCAGCCGTCGCGCGATTCTGGCTGTGCCGGTAAGCCTTGGTGTGGCCTCAAGCCTGCCTGCGGCGGCGAAAACCGCGCCGCCGTCCGTCGGACTGTGGGACCGGTTCGAACTGACCCTGGCGGGACCGAAAAGCGGAAATCCTTTTTCAGATCATACAGTTCAGGCCGTTTTCACGTTCGACGCACGTTCGGTCACGGTCGACGGATTTTACGACGGCGACGGGATTTACCGCATACGGTTCATGCCCGATGCGGTGGGCCGCTGGACGTACCGGACGATAAGCCCGATCAAGGGCCTCGACGGCAAGACCGGCCGGTTCGATTGCGCACCTGCAACAAACGGATCGCATGGGCCGGTACAGGCTCAGGGCGTGCATTTCATATATCGGGACGGAAGGCCCTATTTTCCGTTCGGCACGACCAGCTATGCCTGGATACATCAGTCGGAAGCCTTGCAGCAGGAAACGCTGGCGACGCTCAAGGCCTCAAGCTTCAACAAGATCCGCATGGCGGTCTTCCCGAAGCACTACGAATATAATCACAACGAACCGGGGCTTTATCCGTTCGAGCGCAATGCGGCGGGCAAGAGCGATTACGACCGGCCCAATCCGGCCTTTTACCGGCATCTGGAGTCGCGGCTTGCCGATCTGCGCACAATGGGCATCGAGGCCGACCTCATCCTGTTCCACCCTTACGACCGCTGGGGCTATGCGTCGATGACCCCGGTGCAGGATGACGCCTATGTGCGTTACCTGATGGCGCGGTTGTCGAGTTTTTCCAATATCTGGTGGTCGCTGGCCAACGAATACGACCTGATGAAGGGCAAGACGACGGCGGATTTCGAGCGTTTGCTGGGGCTGGTCGCCCAACACGACCCGTATAACCATTTGCGCTCGGTCCACTATTCGGTGACGCCGTGGGACTACAGCCAGCCGATCGTCACCCACGCCAGCATGCAGACCCTGCCGTTCAAACCTCAGCATTTCGAGACGACGCCGGAGCAGTTGAAGGTCTGGAAAAAGCCTGTCCTCAATGACGAGGTGTCCTATGAAGGCAATCTGAACCGACGGTGGGGCAATATCACCGGTGAAGAACTGACCTGGCGCTTCTGGCGCGGCGTGCTGGCGGGCGGTTATGTCTCGCACGGCGAGACCCTGCTCGACGCGGCGGCGGACTATAGCGAGGACTCGACCCCGACCCTGTGGTGGTCGCACGGCGGCAAGCTGAAAGGCACCAGCCCCGCGCGGATCGGTTTCCTGCGCCAACTGGTCGAGGAAATGAATGCGCGACCGGGCGTGACGCCGGGTCTGGTGCCGCCGGAAAAGCCCTATTACCGCTATGCTTCGACCCTGAGGAGCGACGGCAAGACCGTCGATGGGTTGCTCTACTTCCTCGATTTTCACCGTCCGGTCTGGTACGAATTTCCCCTGCCCGAAGGCCGCTTCCGCGCCGAGATTATCGATCCGTGGGAGATGACGATTGCGCCGGTCGCCGGTGACTTTACCACCAAGGCCAAGCTGATCCTGCCCGGCAAACCGTTTCAGGCGGTGCGCTTCCTGCGTCTTTGACACTCCCATAATAATAAGAGGAAAACCGTGTCTCATATGAACATTCATCGCCGCAGCATCCTGAGCGGCGGCGCGGCGGCAGCCTTCTGGGCAGCCGGTAGCGTGGCTTTCGCGCAGTCGAATTCGGGCATTCTGTACCCGACCTACCCCAGGCCGGGGACGCCGAAACTCGACAACGCCGACAACAGCCGTCGGATCATCCCGGCCCCGGCGAAGGACTATTGGCCCTATTCCGGCATCAGCGGCGCCGGTCAGCCGGTGACCAAGGCCACCCAAACCGGCGGCTGGGTCTCCGGTCTGATCGATGTGCGTTACAAGGGCCCGGTGGCGCGTAAATATCCGGTCGCCGACTGGGGCACAGCCGATAGCGGCTCAGCGGTGGCCAAGGGCCTGCTGCCCGCCATCCGCCCGATCTGGGACGTCCATATCCGCGACACCATCGTGCAAGGGGGCGGCGACGGCTGGTACTATATGTCGGGCTCGACCGGCGACAATTGCTGGGCCTTTACCGACGGGATCGAGCTTTACCGCTCGCGCGACCTTAAAAAATGGGAATATCGCGGCCTGATCTGGAGCATCGAACGCGACGGGACGTGGGAAAAGAACTGGACCGCGCGGGCAGGGGTGCCGTTCCGCTCGATCTGGGCGCCGGAGTTCCATTATATCAACGGCAATTACTACCTCTGCCATTGCATCAGCGGTGTCGGCATGGGGGTGCTGAAAAGCACGACCGGCAAGCCCGAAGGCCCCTATGTCCACGTGATTTCGCAAGAGCCGATCAAGGGCGGGATCGACTCGACCCTGTTCCGCGACGACGACGGCAAGGTCTATCTGTCGTGGGGCGCCGGTCAGCGCATCCGCGAGATCAAGCCGGATTTCAGCGACTTCGCGGGCGACTGGCAGGACATCGTCTATGACGACTCCGGCGTCGATCCGGCGGCGCAGAAGGATGGCAAGCCGGTCCGACGCGCGGGCTTTGAAGGCGTCACGATCTTCAAGCGCGGCAAGACCTATTATCTGGGCGCCTGCAACCACCACGAAGGCCGTTATTCCTTCATGTTCGTCACCTCCGACAAGCTGACCGGTCCCTATGGTAACCGCCATGAAGGCCCGCGGGGCGGCGGAGGCGGCAATGTCTTCCGCGACACGTCCGGCAAGTGGTGGCAGACCTTTTTCGGCAATGACGACCAGATGCCGTTCCGCGAAAAACCCGGCCTGATCGCCATCGAATTCGACGCAAGCGGGCGCGTTGTGGCTTCTGCCGATCAACCCTTCAAACCCTTAGTGTGAGGCGCATCATGACGGTTTCCAAACGTGATTTTCTGACCGGTATGGCCGGAGGTACGCTGGCGGCGGGTGCCGCATCGGCGGCGACGTCCAAGGTGACCGCGTCGCCCGCCGATGCGCGCAAGCTGATCGACTATTTCGCCGGTAATGCGAAGCAGCTGCTGCGCCAGCCGGCGGGCTACCTCAAATATCCCAGCATTTCGCCCAGCCTGCCGAAAAGCCAGTATTCGACCGAGCAATGGGACTGGGACACGATGTGGACGGTGCGCGGCCTGTTCCACGTCGCGCGCCTGACGAACGACGCCGCGTTGCGCAAGGGGATCGCCGAACACGCGCGCGGGGCTCTGGCCAACTTCTTCGACCATCAGTCGAAGGAAGGCCGCATCCCCATGCTGATCACGGTGGAAAACCCCGACCCGCTGCATTGCCTCGAAGGTGAGCGTCCCAATCCGCGCAATCAGGCCAAGCCGATCCTGGCGCAACTGGCTCTGATGGCGGCGGACGAGACGGGCGACATCAGCTGGTTCGCGCCGTGGTTCGAGAATCTATTGCGCTTTTACGAGTCGTGGACGCAGGACAATCTGAAGGCTTCGGGGCTGCTGGTCTGGGGCAATGACGTGGCCATCGGCAACGACAACGACCCGACGACCTTCGGGCGGCCGGAGTTTTCCTCGGCCAATCTGCTGCTCAACTGCCTCTATTACAGCGATCTGAAAGCGGCGGCGGAAATCGCCAAGCGGCTGGGCAAGACCGAGTGGCAAAAGACCTTTACCGATCGGCTGGAACCACTGGCCAAGGCCATCCATAAACACAACTGGGACGCCCGCGACCGCTTCTTCTATACGGCGGACGTGCAGTGCAAGGACCGTCGCGCCGAACTGATTCCCAATATTGCGCGTGGCATGGATATGGACTGGCAGACGATTCCTCTGCGCATCCAGACCTTTACCGGTTTCCTGCCATTATGGTGCGGTCTGGCGACCAAGGATCAGGCCGAGGCCCTGCGTCAGCACTATCTCGATCCGCGCACCTTCCATTCGAAAGCGGGTGTGCGCTCGTTGTCGGCGGCGGAGTCGATGTACGACCTGCGCGCCAGCACCAACCCGTCGAACTGGCTGGGGCCGGTGTGGATCGTGGTCAACTATTTCGTCTGGCGCGGCCTGAAAAACTACGGCTTTGCCGCCGAAGCGGCGGACCTGTCGGCGAAGACGGTGAAGCTTCTGGCCGACGATCTGGCGGCGTCGGGCTCGCTCAACGAATATTATCATCCCGATACGGCGAAAGCCCTCAGCCACAAAGGGTTCATGAACTGGAACCTGCTGGTGCTGGAAATGATTGAGATGTAAACAAGCAACGGGACATGTTTCGATGGCCCATATAACAACAAATATCTATGGGGAGACTACCATGCTGCGTCGCCATTTTCTCGCGTCGATGACGCTTCTCGCCGGATCGGCCGCCCTGCCGTCGTCGCTGTTCGCGGCGCAGGTCGGGGTCAACGAACCCGCCCATCCGTTGACGCGCGAGCGTATCGCCGCCCTGCCCGCGGGCGAACAGAAGCCGTGGCTCGATTACCTCGCCAAATCCGACGCGCAAGGGGCGGCAGACAAGGCCGCCCTGATCGCCGAGCGCAAGGGCCTGACCGAGATCCCGGCGGACCCCAAGGGCGGCACGGCACCGACCATGCCGCTCACCAGGCCCGCCGACTGGTACGCCGGTCCTGAGGCGCGGGCTATCGCCGACAATATCGTCAGCTTCCAGACCCCGGCGGGCGGCTGGGGCAAGAACCAGTTGCGCAATACGCCGCCGCGCCTGAAAGGCCAGACCTACGTCCCCGGCGACGTGGCGGCCTTCAAAGTCGATCCGGCGGTGCCGCCGAAAGAGATCCGCTGGTCCTATGTGGGCACCATCGACAACGGCGCGGCGACGACCGAACTGGGCTTTCTGGCGCGGGTTGCCACGGCCTTGCCGGGCAAGGACGGCGACGTCTATCGCACCAGCTTCGGCAAGGGTCTGAACTGGCTCCTCAATGCGCAGTATCCCAACGGCGGGTGGCCGCAGATCTGGCCGTTGCAGGGCGAATATCACGACGCCATCACGCTCAATGACGACGCTATGGTGCATGTGCTGAAGGTTCTGGCGGCGATCGGGCGCGGCGAAGAGGCCTTCGCTTTCGTGTCGGCGTCGGATCGCGCCCGTGCCGCGGCGGCGGAGCAAAAGGGCATTGCGTGGCTGCTGGCAGCGCAGGTCACCGTCAATGGCCGTAAGACCTTGTGGGCCCAGCAGCACGATGTGCTGACGCTCGCGCCGGCCACGGCGCGGGCCTATGAACCGTCGTCGCTGTCGGGATCGGAAAGCGCGGGGGTGCTGATCTATCTGATGTCGCTGAAAAACCCGTCGCCGCAGATCATCGCCAGCGTCGCGGCGGGCGTGACCGTGCTGCGCGAAACGAAACTCGAAGGCGTCGCCTTCGTCAAGGTGAGCGAAGATGAGGGCAAGCGTCTGGTGCCGCAGGCCGGGGCGGGTCCGCTGTGGGCGCGCTACTATGACGCCAAGACCCTGAAACCGATCTTCGGCAACCGCGACCGCAAGCTCTACGACTCGATCGACGACATCGAGAAGGAGCGCCGCAACGGCTATGCCTGGTTCGGCAACGGCCCGCAAAAGGCCATCGAGGCCTACGATAAATGGGCTTACAAGCGCTGATGTTTTAAGGCCGTTTCCTCGTGGAAACGGCCTTTCAATTACAGGGAACTACATGAAAAAACTTATGCTCCTCACAACCCTGGCGGCGCTGGCCATGCCCGTTTATGCGCAAGCCCCCACACCGCTCCCGGCGGTGGCCGATGCGAAACTGCGCGCCGAGATCAAACGCGCTTCGGCGACCAAGATCATTCTGGTCGGCGATTCCACGACGGCGGTCTATGGCGGCTGGGGGCCGGGGTTTTGCGGGCATCGCGTCAAGGGGAACGTGGTCTGCGTCAATATGGGTCGCGCCGGGCGCTCCAGCTTCAGTTATCGCGCCGAAGGGACGTGGGACATGGTTCTGGCCGAAGCGAAGGCCGGGGCCGGGGTCTACGACAAGACCTACGTCCTGATCCAGTTCGGCCATAACGATCAGCCGGGAAAGCCGGGCCGCACGACCGATCTGGCGACCGAGTTCCCGCAAAACCTGCGTCGCTTCGTGGAAGAGGTACGCGCGGCGGGCGCCGTGCCGGTGCTGGTCACGCCCCTGACGCGGCGCGGGTTCAAAAACGGCAAGCTGGACGACAGTCTGGCGCCGTGGGCCGAGGCCGCACGGACGGTCGCCAGGGAGATGAAGGTGCCGCTGGTCGATTTGCACGCCCGGTCGCTGGAGGCCGTACAGGCGATGGGACCGGTCGAGGCGATGAAATTCGCGCCGGAACCGCCGCCGGTACACGTGCGCGACGCCGCCAAATCCGGCACGACGATTTCGGGGAATACGCCCGCCAATGTCGCCGAACCGGTCGGTCAGGCGAAGTCGCGTTTCGACTATACGCATCTGGGCGACGAAGGGGCGGATTTTTTCTCGAAGATCGTCGCGGCGGAGCTGGTGAAAGCGGTGCCGGAGCTGACCGCGGCGCTTGTGCCCTGATCCCTTTCTCCCCATGAAAAAGCCGCCGTCCGGGTCTCCGAACGGCGGCTTTTTTTACGCGAAGGCGCTGATTTACTGCATCTTGTAGATCATGCCGACCGTGAAGCGACGGCCGCCGTACTGGAAGGTCCACGGCGTTTCGGGCAGGTCCGAGAAGCCCCGGTCCTTGGTGCCGATACGGCGGGCGGTTTCACGCATCAGGTTGCGGCCTTCCCAATACAGTTCGATATTGGGCGTCAGCTTGTGCGTGATCTTGGCGTCCACATAGGCGCTTTCGGCCTGATAGAAGCCTTCGCCGGGATTGTAGGGCAGGCCCACCACCTTGAGCGGGTTGGCGTTCGGGAAGGAATAGACCGTGTTGTCGTTGCGGGTACACGACGACACGCATTCCAGAACCGCGGCCTTTTTCTGGTAGCTGATGCGGGCATTGGTCCTGCCGTCATCGTACCAGATCGACAGGTTGGCGGTGTAGTCCGGGCGGTTGGCCGTGCCGAGGCCCGTGCCGGTGATCGGGTCGATGAACCCGCCGCCGCTGCCGACCGACTTGTTGGTCGAGTAGTTGAAGTCGAAGCCGGAATAGCGCAGCTTCCACGGCAGGAAGGTCAGGGCCGTCTTGGTCGCGAATTCCCAGCCCGCCTGGGTGTAGCCGGGGCCGTTGATCTTGGTGCCGTAACTGAACTTGAAGTCCGACAGCTTGCGCCCGGTGACCGGGTCGATTTCCTCGCTGCCTTCGAACAGGGGATAGTTGAGCAGGGTCTGATCGACCGGTGCGCCGACGCTCACCTTCTGACGGTAATAGGCCAGCGAGAACATGGTGTCCTTGTTGGCGTACCATTCGATCGAGGTGTTGTTGCGGTTGGCCGCATAGGGCTTGAGGTCCGGATTGCCGAAGCCGGAGCAGCCCTGCAACAGGTCCGTCTCACCGTCGTCGTAACGGTCCTCGATGCGCTCGTCGACCGTACAGGAACCGGCGGGGAAGATGGCGCTGAGCGGCGGCGGGGCCACGGCCTTGGTCCACGAATAGCGCAGGACGACCTTGTCCGGCACGGCCCACAGATAGGCGTTGTAGCTCGGCAGCCAGTAGCGGTATTCGCGCTCGATGGCGACCGGTTTGACGATGGTGGTCGTCGTGACGCGGCTATTGCCTTCGTTCGGGTTCCACTCGGTCGTCGGCACGCCGGTGATGTTCTTGCGGATCGAGTTGACCGAGACGAAGCCGGTACCGGCGATCTTGGATTCGACGACGCGGACGCCGAAGTTGCCGCCGAATTCCATACCGAACGGCAACTCCTGCTCGAATTCGAGCATATAGTAGGCGGCGTTGAACTGCTCGCTCGAAAGGCGCGAGATCATCGGATAGACATTGCCGTCGCTGGCCGTGCAAGATTTCAGGCAGTTGAAATTGTAGTTCTTGGCGGCCTCGACCTGCGCATAGAACTTGTCGATGTCGATCGAGTTCCACAGCTTCATGCCGTCGGCGCCTTCGATATCGGGCAGGAACTCGCCGTCGTTCGGCAGGAAGCTCGAGCCGATGATTTCGGTCAGCTGGGCCACCGTTACCGTCTGGACGCCGTGGTTGAAGTTGACGGTGTTCGAGGCGTTCGGCACGTAGCTGTAGACGCAGGCATTGACGGCCGTGGTCGTCGCCTGGTTCTGACAGGCGCGCAGCTGGCTGCGCAGGTTGAGCGTCGGCACGTAGACGCCGGCCTTCGGAATATAGCCGTCGCCGTTCCACGCCTCGGTGCCCGCCTTGCGGTATTGCACGCCGGTCTTGAACGAGGTGAAGAAGGGCAGGTTTTCCGGCAGGCGGTAGGTCAGGTCGAGCTTGGCTTCGTCCTGCGTGGATTCGACCTGACGCGGGCCGTAACCGAGCTGGATATTGCTGGTGTAAAGCGCCGCCTGCGCGGCGGTCGCGCCGGTAGCGGGGTTCAGCACGACGTAGTTGGCCGGGTTGTTGAGATCGACGCCCGCCGGGAACTGAAACGCCCAGGTGCCGTTCGACTGCGCGTACATCTTGGTGTTGCCGTAGGGCAGGTTGAAGGCCAGACGCTTGTCGTAGCGGGTGTAGCTGGTTTCCGAACGGTTGGCGCGGAACTCGACCTTGAGCGGTCCCTTGTTGTAGTCGGCACCGACCTGAAGATAGTTGGTGTCCCAGTTCTGGTCGTTGCGGATATGGTCGATATTATAGACCGAGTTGGTGATTTCAGCCGAGACCAGATGGTGGTTCTTGTCCATCACGATCGAGCCGGGGACGATATTGACTGCCTGACCGATGACCGGGAAGGAGTTGTTGGTCGTGGTCGAGCCCGCCGTGTTGTCGTACTGCACCAGACCGGTCGCGTAGCCGCCGTTATACAGATAATAACCGGTGTTCGGCAGGACCGTCAGAATCATCGGCGTATTGACCGGGTAGCTGACCGTCGGGTTGCTGATATAGGGGACGGTCGAGACGTTCGCCGTCGGGGCCGTAAGGACGCTGATGCCGCCCTGGGTGCGGTTGGAGCGCGCGTCGTACTGGTGACGGCCCGTATCCTGATACTTGGCGAAAACGGTCAGGTTCTGGTTGATGCGGTAGTCGAAGCGCACGTCCCAGGTCAGGCGGTCTTCGTACTGCTCAAGCCAGGTTTCGCGCACGATCTGTGGCGTATAGTCGTTCCACTGGTTCAGGCAGCTGACGCGTTCGCGGATGCGCTGGGCCTGAGCGTCGCGGCGGCTGTTGCCGCTGCTGGTGCCGACGATGGTGTTCAGTTCGGTATCGGAATAGAGCGGGAAGGCGGCATCGCAGTCGGCCTTGGTCTTGGCCGCCGCCGCCTTGGTGACGATCTGCACCGGCGTGCTGCTGAGGAACTTGCCGCCATTGACCATGTCCCAGCTGCCGATGGGCGTATTGGCGCCGTCGCCGGTGACCAGGGCGGGGTTATATTGGAAGGTCTTGTCCGGTGAATTGTCGAGGTCGATGGCGCGCAGATAGCCGCCCCAGTTATTGCCGCCCGCGTTCGACATCTGATGGCTGTCGCCCAGATAACGGCGTGAGGACAAGTTGAAGATCACCCCCAGACGATTGTCGAAGAACTTGCGCGAGGCGACGATGTTGATGTCGGGTGCCCATTTCTGGCTCAGCGAGTTGCGTTCGCCGGCGACGCGCATCGAGAAATAGGGCTTCTTGAAATCGAGGCCGGAACGGGTCTGGACCTGAACCGTGCCGCCGAGACCGCCCTGGGTCATGTCCGGCGTCTGGCCCTTGACCACGTCGACGCTCTTGATCAGGTCGGCGGGCAGTTCGCGCAGATCCGAGGCGCGACCGCCCTGCTGGTTCAGCGCCAGATCGAAACCGGATGAGGCGACCGACATGCCGTCCATTTCGACGCGCGTCAGGTCGGCGCCGTTGCCGCGCAGCGCCATGGTTTCGCCTTCGCCGGTTTCACCGCGCGTCAGCGCCATGCCGGGGATACGTGAAATGGCTTCGTTGAGGTTGCGGTCCGGAAACGAGCCGACATCGTCGGCGACGATCGAATCGGTCGCCGTCTTGGCCTTCTTCTTGCGGTTGATCGACGACTGCTGCGACGCGCGCGAGCCGACGACAACGACTTCGATAGGATCCTCTGCCTTGGCCACTTCCTGAGCCGTAGCCATTGGCGCCAATGTTACCGCTATCATGACAAGGCCTGTGCTGGCCATGAGCTTTTTCAACTGGGGTGTCTTCATTTTTTTTCCTCCCGATGCCATTTGAAATGGCTCGTTTTTATTGGCTTTGACGACCCGTGGGCGGAGGCAAAACGTCACGCAGCGGCACCCCGAAACCTGGGGCATAAAGGCTCAGGCACACGCACGGTCCTGAACCGCGGGCATGATGAAAAGTGTCGCGTGTGAAATGTCCCCGCTGAGCCGACTCCCTATCGGGGTCCTTATGCCGAACCTCCGAATTATCGGCTCTTGGGTGCAGTCAACTATTTGGTTGCGCTACCATTCAAGTCAAGTTGAAATTTGTATTAGGTCTTACATGTCCCACTTTTCGCCGTTTTGTTACGCAAAAGACACGTTTAAAGCGGCAAATAAAAACCTTTGATTGTGGTGAGTATATTTCAGGATGCACAGCGCTGTCATGTGCGACCGCTATTGCACCAGACTGGCCGCGATATTGATCACGATCGCCAGAATCGTCGTGTTGAAAAAGAAGGCGAACACGGCATGGGCGAGGTTCAGCCGCCGCATGGCCGGTGAGGCGATGGCCACGTCGGCGGTTTGCGCCGCCGTCCCCATGATGAAGGCGAAATAGAGGAAATCGACGTAATCCGGCGTGCAGTCCTTGTCCGGAAAGGTCAGGCACGGCTCCGGGGTGGTCTTCAGCGACACATAATAGGCATGGGCGTAGTGCAGGGCGAAGGTCGTGTGTACGAAGAGCCACGTCGTGACGATGGTCGCGCCGACCAGCCCCAGATTGACGGCCTTGTCCCAACCGTGCAGGTCGCGCGCGGCGATCAGTTCGGTGGCGATAGCGACGATGCAGACGGCCACCGCCATGCCGGTCAGCAGCAGGATCGTCCATTTGCCGACGTCCTGTGCCTCCGCGCGGCGCTCTATGCCGTCGGTGTCGCTGCGCCACATGATGACGGCGGCGGCGCTGAGATAAACGCCCGCCGCGAGGTTCCACGCGACCAGCACGTCCTGCGCCAGTCGCCACGGCGTCAGCAGAGTAAGGGCGGTGACCATACCGAAGGCCAGCGCGGTCGCCGTCACCAGCCACGGGCGGGCCTTGATGGCGATCAGGGGGCCAGAAGGCGATTTGGGGGGAGAAGGGATGGGTCGCGATCTGGACATGAAAGCCTCCTGAGGTAGCAGAGATACGGGCTTGCCCTCAAAAGTCCATGCCGATGTGCCGATTCCGACACAGTACGGCCATGAAATCTCGTCCGTGTGCGCGCAAATCCCCTCCCGCGTGTGGCTTACACAAATCTGTCACGCAAGCTTTCGCGTTCTGTCACAGAGCGCTCCTATAAGCCGCATTCAATGGCAGGGCGTGTAGAGGCGGGGGCAGAAACCTCCGGCATGCCGGTTGCGCAACCGTTGGAGAGCACAATGAACAAATCCACGAAAATCCGTCTGGGCCTGATGGGCTTCACCGCCGCCATCGCTTTGGCTGGCTGCTTCGGCGCCGACAACGTCGCCTCGCCGGGTGAAGGCGTCCTGATCGGCGGCGGTTCTTCGTCGTCTTCGTCGTCCTCTTCCTCGACGTCGGGCGTTGCCGCCGCGTCGTGCCCGACCGGCCTCGACAATGTCGGCATCATCACGCTTGCCGGTGGCGCTCAGGCCCGTAACTGCCAGCTGCCGAACACCATTTCGGGCAGCCTGACCCTGGCCAAGCTCGACGGCGTCATCTACTCCGTGTCGGGCCGCGTCAATGTCGGCGTCGATCAGGGTTCGGACGTCAACGCCCCCATCTCCGGCGCCGCCAAGGGCGTCCTGACCATCGAGCCGGGCGTCACGGTCTTCGGTTCGGCCGGTCTCGACTACATCGCCGTTCAGCGCGGCTCGCAAATCTTCGCCGAAGGCACCGCTGCCAACCCGATCGTCTTCACCTCGCGCAACAACGTCACCGGCGCTTCGACGGCCAACTCGATCGGCGAATGGGGCGGCCTGGTCATCCTCGGCCGCGCGCCGACCAACACCTGCCCGACCGACGCCGTTCCGGCGACCCTGAACGGCTTCAAGGATTGTACGACGAACTTCGAAGCCGTGGCCGGTCTGAACTTCGGCGGTAACAACCTCGCCGACAACTCCGGCGTCCTGAAATACGTGCAGGTTCGCTACACCGGCTATCAGGTCGATGTCGGCAAGGAACTGAACGGCATCACCTTCGCCGGCGTCGGCGCGGGCACCACGGTCGACTACGTTCAGGTCTACAACTCGTCGGACGACGGCGTTGAATTCTTCGGCGGCACGGTCAACGCCAAGCACCTGGTGCTCTACGGCAACGACGACGAGCAGTTCGACACCGACAACACCTGGTCGGGTTCGGTCCAGTGGATGCTGGCCGTTCAGGCCGCGCGTTCGACCTCGGGCTCCTTCGGCTTCGAAATGTCGTGTAACAAGGGCGGCAACAGCGGCATCCGTTCGATGTGCCCGACCTCTTCGGCCGTCAACACCGGCACGATCCGTCCGTTCTCCTACCCGAAGGTCTCGAACGCGACGATCATCATGAAGAACACCGCCAACACCCAGGCGCTGAAGCTCGACACCGGCACCGGCCTGCTGCTGATCAACTCGATCGTCCGCACCACCAGCGCCTCGTCGAACTGCTTCCAGATCCAGGACGACAACACCGTTCTCGCTCAGGTCGCCTTCCGCTCGGTCTACGCGATCTGCGGCGGCATCGCCACGATCGGTGTCCAGACGGGTACCTCGAACACCGGCCAGGTCGCCCCGACGCAAGCCGCCGCCGACGCCCTGTGGACCGCTGGCAACATCACCCGCGTCTCGTCCTCGACCTCGGTCCTGCTGCCGACCGTCATGAACAACACGCTGGGCACTGCGACGACCCTGACCGGCGACTTCATCAACGGCGCCAATGAAAACGCCGTGGCGGTCACCGACCCGACGATCCTGAACGACGGCGTCAACAACAACGTCGGCTTCTTCACCAAGCCGACCAACATCGGCGCCGTGAACAGCGCTTCGGAGACCTGGTACAAGGGCTGGACCTGCGGCATGGCGACCGGCGAGAAGTCCTGCCAGTAGGACGTTCGATAGACGGCGGGGGCAACCCCGCCGTCACGTTCTTCGATAAGTCCTTCAGCAAAGGTTGATCCCATGAAACTGCACACTCTCTCCCTCGGCGCCTTGCTGATGGCCACCACGTCGCTGGCGGCGGTCTCCGTCGCCACCGCGCAAGAACAAACCAATACCGCCGAAGCCACGGCAGGCGATTCCAACGTCAGCCCGGCGGCTGACAAGGAAATCACCGAAGTCGTCGTGCGCGGCAAGAACGTCCCCAAGACGATGCGCCGCACCGCCGAAGTTTCGGCGATCCTGACCACCGAAGACCTCAAGCGTACCGGCGACGACAACGCTGCCGCCGCCCTGACGCGCGTCGCCGGTCTCAGCATCGTCGAAGGCAAGTTCATCTACGTCCGCGGCCTTGGCGAGCGTTACTCCTCGGCGCTTCTGAACGGCGCGCCGCTGCCGTCGCCGGAACCGCTGCAACGCGTCGTGCCGCTCGACCTGTTCCCGTCCTCGCTGCTCAGCCGCGTCTCGGTCCAGAAGACCTATTCGGCGGAATTCCCCGGTGAGTTCGGCGGCGGCGTCGTCGACCTGCAAACCCTCGCCATCCCGCGCGACAGCTTCCTGACCTTCGGCCTCGGCACCGGTTTCAATACCGAAACGACCGGCCAGAAGACCGTCACCTATTTCGGCTCGGCCACCGACTGGCTGGGTTACGACGACGGCGCGCGCAGCCTGCCGGACGCCCTGCGTACGGCGATGGGCAAGGGCAAGCTGATCAACCCGAACAACTATCCCTCGACCGGCACCGGCGCGACGCGCGAACTGCAAAACATCGGTCAGTCCTTCACCAATGCCGACCTGAACCTGCTGCAAATCGGCCGCCCGACGCCGAACTTCAGCACCAATATCGGTCTGGGCGACGCCTATGACGTGCTGGGCGGCAAGCTCGGCGTCGTCGCGGTCGGCGACTTCTCGAACAACTGGTCGGTCAAGCGCGGCGTCCACTACGAGGACGACTACGAAAACTCGGCCAACAACGTGTCGTGGAACGGCCTGCTCAGCCTCGGCTATACGCACGGCGGCCATACGGTCAAATGGACCGGCATGTATATCCGCAAGACGACGAAGTTCGCATCGACCCGCGACGGCTATAACTCGAACGGCTTCTTCTACCGCAAGGATCGCACCGGCTGGTATCAGCGCGAACTGGGCCTCAGCCAGCTGACCGGCAACCACGCCCTGACGCCGACCCTGACGTTCGACTGGACGGCCTCCTACGCCGTCACCGTGCGCGACACGCCGTACGACAAGTTCATCAACTACACGCTCGATCAGTCGGGCGGCGCGTTCAACGGCCTCTATTTCACCGACCTGCGCAACGGCGGCAGCAACGAGACGGCCTTCTCGAACCTGAAGGACACGGCGAAGTACCTCGGCGCCAACCTGACCTGGGACTACAGCCTCGGTGACGGTCGCGACGGCAAGCTGATGGTCGGCGCCTCGTCGCTCGACAACCAGCGCGACTATCAGCGCCGCGCCTTCGAGTTCAAGTCGGTCAACGACTCGCTCGCCAAATATACGCGCGTCGATTACCTGTTCTCGGACTTCAACATCCGCCCGGACTTCCTGCAACTGTGGGAAACCGGTTCGGACAGCCCGCAGGCCTACAAGGCCGGTCTGATCGTCTCGGCCTACTACATCAAGACCGACGTCGCCGTCCTGCCGCTGGTCCGCGTCGCCGCCGGTCTGCGCTTTGAAAACGGCAAGGAACGCTCGGACCTGAGCTACCTGTACCAGACCAACGCCAAGCCGGAACGTGCCTCAACCGTCATCAAGGAAAACTACGTCCTGCCGTCGGCGACCGCGACCTGGAACTTCAAGGAAGACATGCAGCTCCGCTTCGGCGCGTCGAAGACCATCGGTCGCCCGCAGTTCCGCGAACTGGCCGAGCCGACCTTCCGCGAATCCGACAGCGACCGTTCCTTCACCGGCAACCCGTTCCTGAAGGACACCGAGCTGACCAACCTGGACGCGCGTTACGAGTGGTACTACGGCGCGGGTGAATACCTGACCGCCGGCCTGTTCCACAAGACGCTCGACAACCCGGTTGAAACCATCTCGACCGGCACCCAGCTGCAACAGACCTTCGTCAACGCCCCGAAAGCCAAGATCCAGGGCTTCGAAGTCGACTACAAGGGCCTGTTTGAAAGCCCGATGCAGGGCAAGTTCTTCGAAGGCAAGGAATGGCTGGTTCAGGCCAACTATACCTTCACCGACTCCAGCGTGCAGGTGAAGACGGGCGACAAGATCGCCTTCAGCCGCACGACCTTCCAGCCGGTCGAAGCCTCGCTCTACATCAAGGACGGCTCGAAACTGCAAGGCCAGTCGGACCACCTCGCCAACTTCCAGTTCGGCTGGCAGGACGATGAGGCCAAGTCGCAGGCGACCCTGCTGGTGACCTATGTCAGCGAGCGCATCTCGGTTCGCGGTTCGGGCATCGTCGGGGACCCCGACATCATGCAGGAACCGGGCACCCAGGTCGACTTCGTCTACCGCAAGGGCCTGACCACCTTCGGTCGCGATCTGAACCTTCAGGTCGAGGCGCGTAACCTCACCGGCACCGAGTACAAGGAATATCAAACGGTTAACGACAAACGCGTCTATGTCGACCGTTACGATCCGGGCGCCTCGGTCTCGATCAGCCTGTCGACGACGTTCTAAAGAACGGTCGACGGCAAAACGTCAAAGCCCTCCGGTGCGAACCGGAGGGCTTTTTTGTTTCGGAATGAAATGGGTCACTGTTCCCCCGATAGTGGCGGGGTATGAGTGACTAATGCCACTTGGTGCCGTCCCGCAGCTTGCCGAGAATATCCGTCATACGTTTGGCGCGCGTTTCCGGGCGCTTGGCCGTCTGGAGGCGGTGGTAGATGGCAAACAGGTTCGTCCGGTTCAGCGTCTCGTAAAACGCCTTTGCCTCCGCATCGTCTTCCAGTGCCGCCAGAAAATCCTCCGGCATGACCATCTCCGACGACCCGGCGTAAGCGCTGTCCCAGCGGCCATCGGTTTTCGCCGCCTCGACATGGATCAAGCCCGACGGCTGCATCAGGCCCTCGGTCATCAGCCGTTCCACATGATCGCAGTTCTTTTTCGACCAGTTGGACCCTGCGCGGCGCGGCGACAGGCGCTGTACGAACGAAATCTCATCGAGCGCCTGTCGCTGGCCGTCGATCCAGCCCCACATCAGCGCCACAACGACGCAGTCTTCCCAATTGACGGACGGCATGGCCGAGCCTTTTTTGTACATGCGCACCCACAGTTCGGTTTTGGTGGTATGATTGGCGGCCATCCATGCCGACAGGTCGTCGCGGGTGGCAAAGGGCAGATAGTCCGTGGGGGTCATGGCCGTTTCCTCAAAAGAGGGGCCTATCATCACTGATGGCTGGACAAAAATCTGTCAGTACAGCCTTTTTCAGCGCGATATCACCCCGTCCTCATGCCGCTCATCGTGTTCAGGTGTACGCAAGCCCTTCATTTCTGGAGGTAAATCGATGACGGATACACTGAAACCCGATCTGTGGCGCAAAACGTGGCGTCTTGTTTTATGGGGCGGTGCGGGAGCGCTGTTGCTGCTGCCGCTGGTCGCCATGCAGTTCACGACCGAAGTTGCGTGGACAGGGAGCGACTTTGCGGTATTCGGCGCCATGCTCCTGTGCGCGCTGGGGGCGTTCGAGTTGGCCGTGCGGTTGAGCGGGCACTGGGCCTATCGCGCGGCGGCGGGTCTGGCCATCCTGACCGGGTTCGCACTGGTCTGGGTCAGTCTGGCTGTCGGGATTATCGGCGCCGAGGACAATCCGGCCAATCTGATCTTCGCGGCGGTGCTTGGCGTAGGGCTGATCGGGACGCTGATCGTGCGGTTTCAGGCGCGGCGCATGGTCTGGGTGCTGATGTCGATGGCGCTGGTGCAGGGGGTAGGGGCAGTGATCGCTCTCTCGGACGGTTACCCGGCGACGATTCTGACGGCGATGTTCGGGGTGTCGTGGCTGGTGTCGGCGGGCCTGTTCCACAAGGCCGCTAACGCGACTGAAAAAGCTTCATAGCGCCGACGATGCATCCAGCGAACAGCGCGCCTTCGAGACCGGCGGTCGCGACCTGACTGACCGGCCCGAAGCCGTTCTCGCCGAATACACGCCACATCTGATCGAAATGCAGGCGCGAACCGGGAAACTGCTGGCCCAGCAGGACGAGGCTGCCCATCATCATCCGCCCGCCCATCAGCGCGATGATGATACCGGTCAGACCGCCGCACAAAGCCGCTAATGCCACACCACGTTTTAGCGAAAATCGCTCGGCCAGTCCCGTGCCGAGACCCACGCTTGCGCCGAGGAGCAAGCCTTCGGGTGCGCCGGTGATATCGCCCGGCGATTGCCCGAACAGCAGCGTAAAGGCGTCGAGGCCGAGCAACTTGACGACGGCCCCGACGATCAGGCCGCCCGCCGCGCCGCCTAATACCGCTCCCCATAGTCGGGGACCGCGCGACGCACCGATGGCGATACCGAAACCGACCCCGGCACCGCCAAGCGCGGCAATCAGCGTGGTCAGGCACATCAGGACGAGCAGTGCCGAAGTCCCGGCCTCCGACGACTGCGACGCCGCGCCGAAACCGTAGAGCAGGCCACCGATCACTCCGGCGGCGCTGGCCCCAAGCGTGCCGACAAGGCCCTGGTGAAAGGGCGAAGGGGTGCGCAACGGAGGTGGGGCAGGGGGCGCTTCAGCGGTGTTTATCGATCCGATAAAGCGGTAGCCGTGCTTGACGACGGTCTCGATAAAGCGCGGTTTTGCCGCATCGTCGCCCAGTACGCGGCGCAGGGTCTTGATGCACTGGGTCAGGGCCTCGTCGGTCACCGGCACGCCGCGCCAGACCTCTTCGAGAAAGCGTTCCTTGGAGACCAGTTTACCTTGCTCGCTGACCAGCAGCACCAAAGCGTCGAGATAGCGGGCATTCAGATCGACCGGCTGACCGTCGCGCAGAAGTTGACGGTCATGCACGTTCAGCACGAAACGGTCGAAGCGATAGCTATCGGATACCATTCGGCCAATCCGATCCGGTGCTTATTCGGCCGGGCTGGCTTCGGTCTTTTCACCGTTCAGGCGGCGGAACAGCAGATCGACCATTTCCTCGGCGCTTTCGTCGATCTGAGGGCGCTCCTCGACGGCGTCGACGCCGCAATAGGTATGGTCGGGCAGGCGGCCCCAGACGACCAGCGGCGCATAATAGCGGGCCAGTTCGTTGAGCGCCTCGTGTTGATCGACGGCGGTATCCGGCAGAACCAGCATACCGTCGAAGCGCTGCGACTGAACGAGGTCTTTCAGGGCGCCGGAGCGCTTGGTCGGGGTCTTGAGTACCAGAAGTTCATAGCCGCGCTTGAACACCTCTTGCGTCAGGGCGCCCATCAGGTGCAGCAGACCGGGATCGCGCAGGCGGCGGTCGTTATCTTCGGGGAGGACCAGGCCGATGGTGCGCGTCGTCTTGAGGCGCAGATTGCGCGCGGCGTGGTTGACGACATAGCCGTTTTCGTCGGCAATCGCGGTGATCTTGTCACGGAGCGCTTTCGGAATCAGCGGGCTGCCGGCGAGGGCGCGGGAGACGGTGGATACGGAGACTCCGGCCATACGCGCGATATCGGCCATCTTGAGCGGCGCGGCTACCGGAAAGGTCTGAGTGGTCATCTGTGTCCTTTACCAAGCGCATCCCGAAAAGTGTCAAGTAATCTTCTTGGGGTTTTCGGATCAGATGCGCGTCAAAAAAATTACTAAATCAGCGGGCCAGCCACCCGCCATCGACGGGGAGTATAACTCCGTTTACGTAATTTGACACGGGGGAAGCGAGAAAAACCGTCGCGCCGCCGACATCGGCCGGCGTGCCCCAGCGCGCGGCGGGGATACGGCTGAGGATGGCGTCGGCGCGTGTGGGATCGTTTTGCAAGGCCTCGGTCAGTTCGGTCGCCATGTAACCGGGGGCGATGGCGTTAATATTGATGCCTTTCGCCGCCCATTCGTTGGCCAGCAACCGGGTGATCCCCGCGACGCCCGATTTCGAGGCGGTATAGGACGGGACGCGGATGCCGCCCTGAAACGACATCAGCGAGGCGGTGTTGATGATCTTGCCGGAACCCTTTGAAATCATGTGCGGACCTACGGCCTGACACATGAAGAACAGCGATTTGAGATTCAGGGTCATCACCTCGTCCCAGTCTTTTTCGCTGAATTCGGTGATCTCGCCGCGGCGGATGCCACCGGCATTGTTGACGAGGATATCGAGCCCGCCCATGACGTCGAGCGTTTCGGCGACGATCCCGGCGATGGGCTCGATCGAAGACATCAGGTCGGCCTTGATGAAATGGAACCTGCGACCGATGGCCGCAACCTTAGCCGCCGTATCGTCGGCGTTGGACGAGCCCACCGCGCAGATATCGGCCCCGGCTTCGGCCAGCGCCAGCGCCATGCCTTGCCCCAGACCGCGATTGGCCCCGGTGATCAGGGCGATTTTTCCGGTCAGGTCGAACATCGAGGCAGCAGACATTGTAAACTCCAGTATTTGGCGCGCACTTAATCCAAACGAAGTTCGGCGAAGCCAAAATCCGCTTCACACTTTTTGGCGTGCGCTTACCGCGTAGCACAGGCAAAAAGGCCGAGGGAAGGCTTTTATTGGTGTGATCGATTTCGCTCCGAATTGATCAATTCGGAGCGTCGGCCAATTGCATCGCGCGGTCACCGCGTGTTAGTACCGGTCAAAATCCATTGCATAAGACTCAGGGCCTTCCGATGATCATCTCCGCCTCTACCGACTATCGCGAAGCCGCCCGCCGCAAGCTGCCGCCGTTCCTGTTCCACTACATCGACGGCGGCGCCTATGCCGAACATACGCTGAAGCGCAATGTCGAGGACCTGTCGGATGTCGCGCTGCGTCAGCGCGTGCTGAAGGACGTGGCCAGCCTTAGTCTTGAGACCGAACTATTCGGCGAAACTCTGGCCATGCCCGCGGTGCTGGCCCCGGTGGGTCTGACCGGCATGTACGCCCGTCGCGGCGAAGTGCAGGCGGCGAAGGCCGCGTGCAACAAGGGTATCCCCCTGACCCTGTCGACCGTCAGCGTCTGCTCGATCGAAGAGGTGCAGTCGAACTGCGACCGCTCGATCTGGTTCCAGCTTTACGTGCTGAAAGATCGCGGCTTCATGAAGAACGCGCTGGAACGCGCGCAGGCGGCGGGGATCACCAAGCTGGTTTTCACCGTCGACATGCCGGTGCCCGGGGCGCGCTACCGTGACATGCATTCGGGCATGAGCGGTCCGAACGCCGAACTCCGCCGTCTGTGGCAGGCCGCGACGCACCCGGAATGGGCCGTCGATGTCGGGCTGCTGGGGCGTCCGCACGATCTGGGCAACGTGTCGAAATATCTCGGCAAGGCGACGGGTCTGGCCGACTATATCGGCTGGCTGGGGGCTAATTTCGATCCCTCGATCTCGTGGAAGGATCTGGAGTGGATTCGCGACTTCTGGAAGGGCCCGATGATCATCAAGGGCATCCTCGATCCGGAAGATGCCAAGGATGCGGTGACCTTCGGGGCCGACGGGATCGTGGTGTCGAACCACGGCGGGCGTCAGCTCGATGGGGTGCTGTCCTCGGCGCGGGCGCTGCCGGCGATTGCCGAGGCGGTCAAGGGCGACATCACCATTCTGGCCGACAGCGGTATTCGTACCGGTCTCGATGTGGTGCGCATGATCGCGCTGGGGGCCGACGGCGTGCTGCTGGGCCGGGCGTTTATCTACGCATTGGCGGCGCAGGGTCAGGCCGGGGTCGAGAATCTGCTGACCCTGTTCGAGAAGGAAATGCGCGTGGCCATGGCGCTCACCGGCGTCAAGTCGATCAAGGAGATCGGCCCGCAATGTCTGGTAAGTAAATAAGATACTCCCCCGCCACGCGGGGGAGCGGGGCGGCCCGTGCCGTGGCCGCGAAGCGGACGGAGGGGGGCCTTGCGGACGGTAAGGCCCCCCTCCGTCATTTTTCGCTGGCGCTCAAATGCCACCTCCCCCACAATTGGGGGAGTATTAAGAGAGGGACCGTCATGCCGCCCAAGATCCTGCTGACCCGTCCGTGGCCCGAAGGGGCATTCGAGTACCTCAAAATACGTTACGATGTCACGGTCAGCGACAGCGGTGTGCCGCTGACCAAGGATCAACTGATCGCGGCGATGAGCCAGTATGACGCCCTGTGCCCGACCGTCACCGACAAGCTGACGGCGGAGGTTCTGGGCGTCGCCGGTGCGCGCGTAAAGATGATCGCCAATTTCGGTGCGGGGTTCGAGCATATCGACCTCGCCGCGGCCAAGGCGGCGGGCATTCGAGTCACCAATACCCCGGACGTCCTGACCGAAGCGACGGCGGAAATCGCGCTGCTGCTGATCCTGATGACCAGCCGCCGGGCGTCTGAAGCTGAACGCGGTTTGCGCAACGGCGCGTGGGCCGGCTGGAAACCGACGCAGTTCCTCGGCCAGAGCCTCGACGGCAAGACCCTGGGCCTCGCCGGATTCGGGCGCATCGGGCAGGCCGTGGCGCGTAAGGCGCGTGCGGCCTTGGGGATGAACATCGCCTATTACAGCCGCCATCGTGTTGCGCCTGAGATCGAGGCGGAGCTGGGCGCGCTTTATGTCGGGTCGCTCGATGAACTGGCGGCGCGGGCCGATGTCCTGTCACTGCACACGCCGGGCGGGCCGGAGACGCATCACATGATCAATGCCGCGCTTTTGAAACGCATGAAGCCGACGGCGATCCTGATCAATACGGCGCGCGGGTCGGTGGTCAATGAGGTCGAACTGGCCGAAGCTTTGGCGGCGCGCACGATTGCGGCGGCGGGCCTCGATGTCTATGAGAAAGAGCCGGTGGTGAACCCGGCCCTGTTGCCGCTCGACAATGCGGTGCTGCTGCCGCATCTGGGCTCGGCGACGGTCGAGACGCGCAACAATATGGGCCTGCGCGCCGCCTATAATCTGGATCGCTTCTTTGCCGGGGAAGATCTGCTTGACGGCATTGCCTGACCAACTGGCGGATACGATATGGCGCTGGCTGTCCGAACATGGCTGGCCGCTGATCGTCGGCGTGTGCGGGGCGCAGGGGGCAGGCAAGTCCACCCTGTGTGACGCTGTTGCTGACCGGTTAGACGCGAACGCCATTGCGACAAAGGTTCTGTCGATCGACGACCTTTATTTGGCGCCGGAAGACCGGCCTGTGGATGTACACCCCTTGTTTGCCACGCGCGGCGTGCCGGGAACGCATGACCCGGCGCTGGGGGTTCAGATCATCGAACGGATGGAAGGCGATCAGCCGATAAGCTGGCCATGTTTCGACAAGGCGACGGACCGGCCTTATCCCGAAGATCAGCGCCAACACACCGAATTTCCGTTCGACGTATTGCTGCTCGAAGGCTGGTGCGTTGGCGCGGTGCCGCAGGCCGAGGCCGATCTGATCGCGCCGGTGAACCCGCTGGAACGCGACGAAGACCCGGACGGCGTGTGGCGCCGCTACGTCAATGCGCAACTGGCCGGACCCTACGCGGCGCTGTTTGCGAAGCTCGACCGGCTGATTCTGCTCGCCGCGCCGGGGTTCGAGGTGGTGCAGGGCTGGCGCACGCAACAGGAGCACGACCTGCGCCGCAAACTGGCGCTTGAGGGCCGCACCGGCGGTATGAGTGATACCGAAGTCGCCCGCTTTATCCAGCACTATGAGCGCCTGACGCGGTATATTCTGACCGAGATGCCCACCCGCGCCGACCTGACGATCCGACTGGATGCGGAGCGCAGGGTTATCGACTGACTTTCAGGTCAGGTTCATATTGCCGACACTATCTGTACCTAAGACGAAGCCAACCCTTTACGGTACAGGAATAACACTATGACCACGATCCGCTTCACGAGTTTGATGGCCGCCGGACTTCTGGCGTCCGGTCTCGCCGGGTGCGCCACCATGTCCGGCGCTCCGGCGGTGGCCATCGACAAGGAAACCATTTCGTATTCGGTCGGGCCGTGCTTCGGCTTCTGTCCGGTCTATGCGGTCGAGGTCGCGCCGTCGGGTCATCTGAAATTTACCGGCGAACGCCACACGGCGGAAATCGGCCCCAAAGAACTCGACTCCGGCAAGGCCTACGCCACGATTGCCAAGGCCCTTAACGCCTATCGGCCCGCCGACGGCACGACGGCTGAGACCCAGTGCGAGCAGCGCATAAGCGATCAGCAGCACTATCGAATCGTGTGGACGAAGGCCGACGGCACGCAAACGGTGCTGGAACACGACAAGGGCTGCCGCTCGCCGCAAAACGACGCACTGAACAAGGCTCTGGAAGGGCTTCCGGCGCAACTCGGCATCGAGGCGTGGACGAAGCAGACGACCCGTCCGGGCGTGTCGCGCGGGTAATTGATCGACAGTTTTATAAACAAAAACACCGGTCTGAGCCTTCAGACCGGTGTTTTTGTTTTGGAATAATCGCCGGACTTAACCGAAGCGGCCGCCGATATAGTCCGAGGTCTTTTCGCACTTCGGGTTGACGAACAGCGTCTCGGTCGGGCCGAATTCGATCAGCTTGCCCAGATACATGAAGCCCGTATAGTCCGACAGACGCGCCGCCTGTTGCAGGTTGTGCGTCACGATGATGATCGTGATGTCGCGCTTCAGTTCTTCGAGCGTGTCCTCAAGCTTGGCCGTCGAGACCGGATCGAGCGCCGAGGCCGGTTCGTCGAGGAGCAGAATTTCCGGCTGCACCGCGATGCCGCGCGCCACGCACAGACGCTGCTGCTGACCGCCGGAGAGCGACAGGCCGGACTTGTTCAGCTTGTCCTTGACCTCGTCCCACAGGGCGGCGCGGCGCAGGCTGGTTTCCACGACCTCGTCCATCTCGGACTTCGACTTCTTGTGGTACAGCTTCACGCCGAAAGCCACATTGTCGTAGATCGACATGGGGAAGGGGGTTGGCTTCTGGAACACCATGCCGACCTTGGCGCGGAGCGCGGTCACATCGACCTTGGAACCGACGATGTTTTCGCCGTCGATGAGGATTTCGCCTTCGGCGCGCTGACCCGGATAGAGGTCGTACATGCGGTTCATCGTGCGCAGAAGTGTCGACTTGCCGCAGCCCGACGGGCCGATTAGCGCGGTGATGCCGTTGCGCTTGACGGGGATCGAGACGTCGAACAGCGACTGATGCGTGCCGTAGAAGAAGTTCAGCTTGCGCGTTTCCAGTACGATCTGGTCGCCCGGCGGCGGCGTGATGACGCTTTTGAATTCGGTTTCGGTATCGGACATGGATGAAGCCTATTTGTGATCTTTGTCGCGGGCAAGCCAGCGGCCGAGGATGTTGACGCCCAGAACGGCCAGGGTGATGAGGAGGGCACCGGCCCAGGCCAGCGTATTCCATGTGTCATAGGGCGACATGGCGAAGGGATAGATGGCGCCGGGCAGGCTGGCGAACGGCTTCGACATGTCGAAGCTGAGGAACTGGTTGTTGAGCGCGGTGAACAGCAGCGGTGCGGTTTCGCCGGAGATACGGGCAAAACCCAGCAGGCCCCCGGTCAGCATCCCGGCACCGGCGGCGCGCCAGATGATGCTCTTGACCGTCACCCACTGCGAGGCGCCGAGCGCCATGCCGGCTTCGCGCAAGGCATTGGGTTGCAGGTTGAGGATGTCCTCGGTGGTGCGCGTCACGATGGGCGTGGCGAGGATGCCGAGCGCGATGGCCCCGGCCCAGCCGGAGAAGCCGCCCATCGGCACGACCACCCACCAGTAGACGAACAGGCCGATCAGGATCGACGGCGCCGACAGCAGCACGTCGTTGAGGAAGCGCACCACGTGGCCGTAAGGGCTGCTGCCGCCGATTTCGGCCAGCCACGTCCCGGCCAGCACGCCGATGACGACGGCGATCAGCATGGCGACACTGCACATCATGATCGAGCCGACGATGGCGTTGCGCAGGCCGCCCGGCGAATCCGGGGCGGGCGTGTCGGCGGTGAACAGCATCACATCGACGCCGCCCATGCCTTTGGTGAACAGCGAGAACATGATCAGGGCCAGAGCGGCCAGCGCGATAAGCGCCGCCCCGGTGCAGACGACGACGAAGGCCTGATTGAGAAGTTTGCGGCGAAGGGCGCGATCCATGGGTCTTTCCCTCCTAGTAGCGTTGCGAGGACAGCAGCGTCCGGGCGATGGCCAGAACGATGAAGGTGATCAGGAACAATACGAGGCCGAGCCCGATCAGCGAGGCGAGGTGCAGGCCCTGCGCTTCGTTGAACTCGTTGGCGATGGTCGAGGCGAGCGTCGAGCCCGAGGCGAACAGCGAGTCGGGAAAGCGGTGCGAATTGCCGATGATAAAGGTCACGGCCATGGTTTCACCCAAAGCCCGCCCAAAGCCCAGCATGACGACGCCGATCATACCCTTTTTGACGTAGGGAATCAGCACGGAGCCGACGACCTCGAACGAGGTGCAGCCGAGGCCGAAGGCAGCTTCGCGCACGTGCGGCGGGATCGAGCGGAACAGTTCGCGGAAGACCGCGGCCATATAGGGCAGGATCATGATCGCCAGAACGATCGAGGCGGTGAAGATGTTGGCACCGTTCGGCACGCCCGACAGGAGTTTGCCCCAGAAGCTTTCCGGGTCCAGATTGGTCAGGATGGGGAGTTGTACCGTCTTCGCAAACCAGGGGGCGAAGACGAACAGGCCCCACATGCCGTAAACGATCGAGGGAATACCGGCCAGAAGCTCGATCGCCGTCGATATCGGCTGTGCGATGACCTTGGGGCAGTACTGGGTGAGGAACACCGAGACGCAGACCGCGATGGGCAGGGCGATGGCCAGCGACAAAAGCGCAGTGATCAGCGTGCCGACGATGGGACCGGCGGCGCCATAGACTTCGGTGACCGGGTTCCACGAATTGGTGAACAGGAACGAGAGACCGAACTTCGACAGGGCGGGCCAGCCGCCGATGATCAGGGCGATGATCAGGCCGCCGAGCGTGACGAGCAGCATAGTGGCCGCTGCGAAGGCCAGACTGCGGAAGATCGGGTCGGCAGGGTCGGCCAGAAATCGGGCCAGAAACGAGGATTGCCGGGCGCTCTGAAGGGACATCAGTCTACTCTTTTAGTTTTGGGCGGGGGCGGCGGCGGGCGTATAGACCGGCTTGCCGTCGGCGGCGACGATCTGCGACCACTGGGCGCGCATCATGGCCTTCACGTTGTCGGGCAGGGGAACGTAGTGCATCTCGATGGCGAGCGTGTCGCCCTTGGTATAGGCCCAGTCGAAGAAGGTCAGGGCGGCGCGGGCGGCGGCAGGCTTGTCCTGCGTCTTGTGCATCACGACGAAAACCGTGGCGGTCATCGGCCAGGCCTTGGCACCCGGCTGATCGAGCAGCAGAAGCTGATTGCCGGGAGCATTGGCCCAGTCGGCACCGGCCGCAGCGGCGGCGAAGGCTTCGATCGACGGGGCAATCATCTGACCGTCGTGATTGGTCATGTTGGTGACGGCGGTTCCGGTGCGCACGGCCACCGCGTATTCGACGTAGCCGATGGCACCGATGGTTTGTTTCACAAAGGCCGAAACGCCTTCATTGCCCTTGCCGCCGAGGCCGACCGGCCATTCCAGCGCGTCGGACGCCCCGACCTCTTTTTTCCACGTCGGGCTGACCTTGGCCAGATAGTTGGAGAACAGGAAGGTGGTGCCGGACCCGTCGGCGCGGTGGACGACCGTGATCGGCAGGTGCGGCAGCTTGAGGCCTGGATTGAGCGCGACGATGGCCGGGTCGTCCCAGCGCTTGATCTTGCCCATATAGATGTCGGCGATCAAAGGCCCGGTCAGGTTCATCTGACCGCTCTTGACGTCGGGCAGGTTCACGATGGGGACGATGCCGCCCATGACGACCGGGAATTGCAGCAGGTCCGATTCGGCGAGGTCTTCGGGCTTCACCGGCTTATCCGTGGCACCGAAATCGACGGTCTTGACCTTGATCTGGCGGACGCCGCCGCCGGAGCCGATCGACTGATAGTTCAGACGGACGCCGGTTTCACCCTTGTAGGTTTCCGCCCACTTGGCCCCCAAGGGCGCAAAGAAGGTCGATCCCGCGCCGGTGATATCGCCCGCAGCGGGGGCGTCGCCAGCCTTTTCCGCGCTCTTGTCCGAGCAGGCGGTCAACAGCAGAAGCGCACCGAGCGCGACGGCGAAAGGCTTGAACATACAGTCGTCTCCGATGATCCGTTCCGGGCGGGATTTTGTGCCACGGTGCGGTGTGTCTGACCACCGGTAAATCACTCCTGCGTAAAACTAATATGACACAAGGCTTGAACGACCGTGACAGTCAGGTCAGAGGGTCGATTACAACAGTTTGATGACGGTTGTGTGACGGTGCGCCCGCCGATACAAACTATGGCAAAATCCTACCGGATCACGAACAGGTAGCGCAGCACGTCGCGCAGTTCCAGCGCCAATGCCTTGCGGTCGATATGGGGGTTGGACACGGCGCGGATCATCATGCCGTCGAACAGCATCCCGATGATTTCACCGCGGGCATCCAGCCGCTGCGGATCGCAATCGGCGTTCAGGCGGGTACACAGATGACGGCCCAGTTCGCGTTCCTGCACGTCGGCGGCCTGAACGATGGCGGCGACGCGCGGGTTGCGCGCGGCCTCGGCCAGCACTTCCAGCGCCAGCGCCGAATTGTCGGGACCGTACTTATGTTCCAGCGCGAAGTCGATGGTGTCGAGCAGGGTATCGAGCAGGTCTTCGTCCGCTGTCTGGTCCCATTCGGCGAACTTGGCGCGCATCTCGGCGAGATCGTTGGCGACGATGGCCTCGACGATGGCTTCCTTGTTCTCGAAGTAACGGTAGATGACGCCGACGCTCATCTTCGCTTCCGCCGCAATGTCGGACATGGACGCGCCATGAAAGCCGGACTGTCTGACGCAGCGCAGCGTGGCGTCGAGGATCTGTTGCTGGCGCGCTTCGCGACTCTGGCGAGGCTTGGAAACGGGGATTTCAGGCATGACGGGGGAGGGGGCAGGCTTATCCATCTATGATGGCTGATCCTTGGTACGTAAGGTGGTTAAGATTTTTTAATGTCGTTGCTTCGCTTGACATACATGAAAAAGGGGCTTAATGCCACTAAAAATGAGAATGATCGTTCACTCTCATTCACTGCTGACATTTTTTTACATGCCTGTGCGACAGGTGTCTGTTAGTATTGCGTTGCACCCTTTGACATAGCGCCGTGTGGCGACATTTTGAAGCGACTGAATTTTCCGGAGAGACCCCGCATGACATCGCCCTCCTACATGATCAAGCCTGCTGCTGCGTTGCTGATGCTCGGTTTGGCGCTCACCGCGTGCGGTAAGAAAGACGGCGGCGCGGGCGGCGGCATGGGCGGCGGCGGGCCGACCGAGGTCGGCGTCGTGGTCGTGGCGTCCGAGCCGGTCAATCTGACGGCGGAACTGTCGGGCCGCACCTCGGCCTATCTGATCTCGGATGTCCGTCCGCAGGTCGGCGGCATCGTCAAGGCGCGCTATTTCACCGAAGGCGGCTACGTGAAGGCCGGTCAGTCGCTCTATCAGATCGATTCCGCGCCGTTCCAGGCCGAATACGCTTCTGCGCAGGCTCAGGTCGCTCAGGCCGAGGCCAATCTGACCTCGTCGCGTCTCAAGGCCGAGCGCTATGCCGAACTGGTCAAGATCAACGCCGTCTCCAAGCAGGACAATGACGACGCTCAGGCCGCCTATGCTCAGGCGAAGGCGACGGTGGCGACGGCCAAGGCCGGTCTGCAAACCGCCGGCATCAGCCTGAACTACACCAAGGTCATCGCGCCGATTTCCGGCCGCATCGGCAAGTCGAACGTCACCCCCGGCGCGCTGGTCACGGCGTCGCAGACGGTGGAACTGGCCAAGATTCAGAACATCGACAGCGTCTATCTCGATATCAACCAGTCGGTGAACGAACTGATGGCGCTCAAGCGCCGTACCGCCACGGGCCAGATCGGCGAGGCGGCGACCGCCGACGTCGAACTGATCCTCGAGGACGGCAGCGTCTATCCGCTCAAGGGCAAGCTGCAATTCTCGGATGTCAGTGTCGATGAGGCCACCGGCACGGTGACCCTGCGCGCCCTGTTCCCGAACCCGAACGGCACGCTTTTGCCGGGCATGTACGCCAAGGCGCGCATCGTCTCCGGCGTCGTAGGCAACGGCATTCTGGTGCCGCAGCCCGCCGTGACGCGCGACCCCAAGGGCAACGCGCTCGTGATGGTCGTGTCCAAGGACAACAAGGCCGAGCAGCGTCAGATCAAGGTCGCCCAGACCGTCGGCGACAAGTGGCTGGTTACCGAAGGCCTTCAGGCCGGTGACAAGGTCATCGTCGAAGGCCTGCAAAAGGTCCGTCCGGATGCGCCGGTGAAGGCTTCGGTCATCACGGCAACCAAGGAAGGTCAAGCCGCCGCTGCCCCTGCGGGTGAAAAGCCTGCCGAACAAAAGTCTAAGTAATTTAAGCGTTTAAATTTTGGCTGGTGGCAACTGACGCCCGAAGTGCGTCTTTAATCCAGGTGGTTTCGCCGCCCGCCCAATTCAGACACCTCAGCTCCCTCCGAGGACACCGTCATGATCTCGCGTTTCTTTATTCATCGACCTATTTTTGCCTGGGTGGTGGCCATCGTCATCATGATGGCGGGCCTGCTCTCGATCGCCAACCTGCCGGTGGCGCAGTATCCGCAGATCGCCCTGCCGCAGGTCTCGGTCTCGGCCTTCTATCCGGGGGCATCGGCCAAGACCGTCGAAGACTCGGTGACGCAGATCGTCGAGCAGCAGATGAAGGGCCTCGACGGGCTCCTTTACATGAACGCGACCTCGGATTCGAGCGGTGCGGCCTCGATCACCCTGACGTTCAAGGCCGGGACCGATCCGGACATCGCGCAGGTTCAGGTTCAGAACAAGCTGCAATCGGCGACGCCGCTCCTGCCGCAGGAAGTGCAGCAGCAGGGCCTGACGGTCGCCAAGGCGACCAGCGGGTTCCTGATGGTGGTCGGGCTTTACTCCGACGACGCGACGGTGACCAATGCCGACCTCGGCGACTATCTGCAATCGACCATCGTCGATCAGGTCAGCCGTGTCGACGGGGTGGGCACGATCCAGAACTTTGGGTCGCAATACGCCATGCGCATCTGGCTCGACCCTGCCAAGCTGAACAGTTTCAGCCTGACGCCCACCGATGTCATCGCGGCCATTCGCGCCCAGAACACCCAGGTGTCCGCCGGACAACTGGGCGGCCTGCCGTCGGTCAAGGGCACGGCGCTCAATGCCACGATCACGGCGCAGTCGCGCCTGACCACGATCGAGCAGTTCCGCAATATCATCGTCAAGAACGCCTCAACCGGCGCGGTGGTCAAACTGTCCGACGTGGCGCGCATCGAACTGGGCGCGCAGCAATATACCGGTACTGCCAAATATAATGGCCGTCCGGCGGCGGGCATCGCCCTCAGTCTGGCGACGGGCGCCAACGCGCTCGATACCGCCAATGCCGTCAAGGCCAAGATGGTCGAGCTTGAGAAAAACTTCCCCAAGGGTTACCACTATGTCGTGCCGTATGACACGACGCCGTTCATCGAGCTGTCGATCCACGAAGTGGTCAAGACCCTGATCGAAGCCGTCGTGCTTGTCTTCGTCGTCATGTTCCTATTCCTGCAAAACTGGCGCGCGACGATCATTCCGACCATCGCCGTGCCGGTGGTTCTGCTCGGTACCTTCGGCGTGCTGGCGGCCTTTGGCTACTCGATCAATACGCTGACCTTGTTCGGTCTGGTGCTGGCGATCGGTCTGCTGGTCGACGACGCTATTGTCGTCGTCGAGAACGTCGAACGCGTGATGACCGAGGAAAAGCTGCCGCCGATGGCCGCGACCCTCAAGTCGATGGAAGAAATCACCGGGGCGCTGATCGGTATAGCGCTGGTCCTGTCGGCGGTGTTCATCCCCATGGCCTTCTTCGGTGGCTCTCAGGGCGTCATCTACCGCCAGTTCTCGATCACGCTCGTCTCGGCCATGGCCCTGTCGGTCGTTGTGGCCCTGATCCTGACGCCCGCGCTCTGCGCCCACCTGCTCAAGCCGGTCGATGACGCGCACCACCATGAAAAGAAGGGCTTCTTCGGCTGGTTCAACCGCAACTTCGACCGCATGGCCAACGGCTACCGCGGTATCGTGTCGAAGATTCTTGGCCAGAGCGTTCGGTACATGGTGGTCTTTGCCGTGATCGTCGGCCTGATGGTCCTGCTGTTCACCCGCATCCCGACCTCATTCCTGCCGGACGAAGACCAGGGCATCCTGTTCACCATCGTGCAGTTGCCGCCGGGTGCCGCCGAAGAGCGCACCAATGCCGTGCTGGATCAGATTGGCGCGCACTTCCGCAAAGAGGAGGCCGTCGAAGCGGTCTTTACCGTGTCGGGCTTCTCCTTCTCCGGTCCGGGTCAGAATGCCGGTCTGGCTTTCGTTCGCCTCAAGGACTTCCACGACCGCAAGGGCGACAACCTCAAGGCCCCGGCCGTCGCCGGTCGTGCCATGGGCGCCTTCAGCCAGTTCCGCGACGCCATGGCCTTTGCCATCGTGCCGCCGGCGGTGTCCGAACTCGGTAACTCGTCGGGCTTCGACCTTCAGCTCAAGGACGTCGGCGGCCTCGGCCACGATGCCCTGCTCAATGCCCGCAACCAGATCCTTGGTATGGCGGCGCAGAACCCGGCCCTGATGGCCGTGCGTCCGAACGGCATGGAAGACACGCCGGAACTGAAGCTCGAAATCGATCAGACCGCCGCCGGTTCGATGGGCGTCAGCCTGGCCGACATCAATGCGACGCTGTCGACCGCGATGGGCGGGGCCTATGTCAACGACTTCATCGACCGCAACCGCGTCAAGAAGGTTTTCGTACAGGCCGATGCACCGTTCCGCATGAAGCCGGAAGACCTGAACCAGTGGTACGTCCGCAACGATCAGGGCGAGATGGTGCCGTTCACGGCGTTTGCCACCTCGCACTGGGCCTACGGTTCGCCGCGTCTGGAGCGTTACAACGGTTCGCCGTCGATGAACCTTCAGGGCATGGCCTCGCCGGGTCACTCATCGGGTCAGGCCATGGCCGCTATGGAAGAGATCATCGCCACGCTGCCCGCCGGGATTTCCTACGAGTGGACGGGCCTGTCGCTTCAGGAAAAGCAGTCCGGCGCCGAAGCCCCGATGCTTTACGCCCTGTCGATCTTCGTGGTCTTCATCCTGCTGGCGGCGCTCTATGAAAGCTGGTCGATCCCGGTCGCCATCGTCATGGTCATCCCGCTCGGCGTCCTGGGGGCACTGCTCGCCACCATGCTGCGTGGCCTGTCGAACGACATATATCTTCAGGTGGCCTTGCTGACCATTATCGGTTTGTCGGCGAAGAACGCCATCCTGATCGTGGAATTCGCCAAGCATAACCACGAACGCGGCATGGACCTGATCGAGGCCACCCTGCAAGCCGCCCGCGTCCGCCTGCGTCCGATCATCATGACGTCGCTGGCCTTCACCTTCGGCATCCTGCCGCTCTTCTTCGCCAATGGCGCGGGGTCGGGCAGCCAGAACGCCATCGGTACCGGCCTTGTCGGCGGCATCCTGTCGGCGACCTTCCTGGCGGTGTTCTTTATTCCTCTCTTCTTCGTCATCATTGAAAAACTGTTCAAAGCCGACGAAAAACACCTTAAAGCTCAGGCTGACGAACGTCTGGCGCTGGCGGCGCTGGAACAATCGAGACAAAACCGTGCCGATCACACTCCGGAAGGTCACTAATATGCGTCTGTTTCTGAAACCTGCCCTTCTGGCCGCTGCCGGTGCGGTGACGCTCTCGGCCTGTACCCTGGCCCCGACATACGAGCGCGGTACCCTGCCGGTCACCGATCAGTTCCCGACCGCCTCCACGGCGCAGGGGGCCTCCGCCGAGACCCTGAGCTGGAAACAGGTTCTGCTCGATCCGCGTCTGCAAAGCGTGGTCGATCAGGCCCTGACCAACAACCGCGACCTGCGTGTGGCGGTGCTCAATGTCGAGCGCGCCCGCGCCCAGTACCGCATTCAGCGCGCCTCGCTGTTTCCGGCGCTCGACGGGACGGTCAGCGGTCGAAAGGCCGATACCGGCGCGGGTGAAACCGAGTCCTATTCCGCCGATATCGGCGCGTCTTGGGAACTGGACCTGTTCGGTCGTGTGCGCTCTTTGAGCGACTCCGCCCTGCAATCCTATTTCGCCGTTGAGGAAAACCGCAAGGCGGCCCAGATCAGCCTGATCTCGGCGGTGGCCAGCGCCTGGCTGAACCTCGGGGCCGATCAGGATCAGCTGCGCCTGTCGCGTGAGACCCTGCGCCTGCGCGAGGACAGCCTCAACCTGACGCAACGTCGCTTCGATCTGGGGGCGACCTCGGCACTGGAACTGCGTCAGATCGAAACCCTGGCCGAACAGGCCCGCGCCGACGTCGCGCAACTGGAAGCCACGGTGCAGCAGGACAAGAACGCCCTGCGCCTGCTGGTCGGGGCCGAAGTCGCCGCCGATCTTCTGCCGGACACCTTGCCGGAAAACGCCATCCTGGCCGACCTGCCGGCGGGCGTGCCGTCCGAAGTCCTGCTCAAGCGCCCGGACGTCGTGGCGGCGGAATATACGCTGAAAGGTGCCAATGCCGATATCGGCGCGGCGCGCGCGGCCTTCTTCCCGCGCATTTCCCTGACCGGCAGCGTGGGTAAGGCCTCGACCGATCTGGGCAATCTGTTCGACGGCGGCAGCACCTGGAGCTATGGCCCGTCGATCTCGATCCCGATCTTCTCGGGCGGGGCCAATACCGCCAATCTCGAAGCCACGCGCAAGGCGCGCGACATCGCTCAGGCGCAATACGAAGGTGCTATTCAGGCGGCCTTCCGCGACGTGGCCGACGAATTGGCCACGCGTTCGACGATCGATCGTCGTCTGGCGGCGCAGACCCGCGTCGTCGAAGCGGCGACCGAGACCCAGACCCTGTCGCAGGCTCGTTTCGACCGCGGTGTCGATTCGCGCCTGACCCTGACGGATGCGCAACGCACGCTTTACGGCGCGCAACAGACCCTGATCGGCGTGCGCCTGGTGCGCTCGCTCAATCTGGTCAATCTGTACGCCACGCTGGGCGGTGGGTTGAATTAAGCGATCCGGCTTGCCGGAGGATGGGGCGGGGTTACAAAACCATAGAGAGCCGTCTTATCCAAATACACTCCCTCCTCCCTGTCGCGCAGCGATGGGGAGGTGGCAGTCTGCGACGCAGACTGCCGGAGGGGGATGACTCCGAAATTCCCAGCCCGTTGAACAGCTTGGCGTTACCCCCTCCGCCTCAACGCTTTGCGTTTCGGCCACCGCTGGCGAAGGCTATACCTTCGCTGACGCTATACCCCACGCAAGCGTAGGGAGGAGGGAGGTTCGCGGGAATGCGAGTGTCTGCTAAAACCCTTCCGCTTCAGGCGGGTTTTTTGTGTCCTAATCTCGTTAGAACCGCATCGCGGCAGGTGCGGCTGACGGCCAGTTCCGCGCCGGACTCCAGCGTCAGCACCCAACTGTCGGCTAGCAAGGCAGTACTGCGGACCTTCCCCAGATTGACAAGGCTGGAGCGGTGAGTACGCACGAAAACCGCCGGGTCGAGCCGCTCGGACAGCGCGCTCAGGGTTTCGCGCATCAGGCCTTCGCGGCCATTCCAGTTGACGACGACGTAGTTCCCGGCGGCGGCGAACCATTCGACTTCGCTCAGGTTGACAGCGGTCTTGCGACGTCCGGTCGATACCCAGAGGCGCTCCTCGGTGGCCGGTGGGGTGCCGCGGGCTTCATCGAGTGCAGCTTGCAGCGCGCTCGCACGCTCGCGCTCCACGACCGCCAGACGGTAGGCGCGCAGGGCGGCGACCGAAGCCGCAATAGCCGTGGCGATCAGCACCTCTACAGGCAGGCGGTACAACCAGCCGCGAAACGACGGTGCGCTGTCGGCGAAAAGCCATGATAACCCGACACTGATTCCGCCGTGCAGAAACGTATAGGCGGCAATCGTGGGGTAAAGCGCGATGAGGAATTTCACACTCAGGCCCAGCCGTCGCGCCAGCCAGAGGACAAGGGCGGCAAAGGGAAGCCACGTGCCATAGTTCAGCCCTTGCCACAGGAGTGCCGCTGTCCACGACATCGTGCCGCCGCTCAGGTCGCGCGCGGCGGTGGCCGCAAACCCGACGGTTTCGCCGTAAATCAGCCCGGTCAGGGCAAGGGGCCACCAGCTCGGCAGTTTCATGGAACGACTTTCGTTTCCCTCTTTTCGCTCAGATGTACGGCTAATAGCAAGACCATGACGACCAGCCCGATCAGCGAGGGTGCCAGTTGGCTCCACGGCTGACCGGCGGGCCAAAGATTGCCGAGCCCTGCCGAGGCCATCGCAAAATAAGCCCCGGTCATCTTGAGGCCGTGGTCGATATGGCGGATCCGCGTCCATGTCGCGCGCCACAGGGAGCGGCTCAGGTCGTAGAGGGCGATTGTGCTGAGGAAGCCGAGGATCGAATAGCCGATCACCGGCGGCCACGACCGGTTGGCGTTATGCATGTTCAACGCCAGCCAGACGCACGCGCCGAGCATCGCCAGCGCCATCAGGGTGTCGATGGTGTTGAGCCGTTTCAGCGCCCGCAAACCGCCGATGAACTGGTAGCTAGCCGATAGCGTCGCCATGATGAGCGGGGCGGGCTGCGGGTAAAAGGTGACGCCGATCACCGCGCAACCCAGCACGAAGCTGCCTGCGATGACGAACAGCCAGCCGGTGAAGCGATGCCAGCGGCTGCCTTTTGCGGTCAGGAGCGGAAACAGGCCGAGGCCAAGGGCGGCGCAACCGGCGGCGATATGGGTAAGGATGTTGAGCGTGTGCATGACACCGCTGTGGCCGTTTCGCGCGGACCTGAACAGGGCGTGCGGGACGAACAACAGCGAGGAGGGATGAACACCCTAAGCATCCCCCCTGATATCAGGGGGGAACCCGGCGAAGCCGGAGGGGGGTTATAGAGCGGTATTAACCCCACCCCCCGCCTGTTGGCGGGTACCTCCCCTAAAATTAGGGGAGGGGCGTAATGCCTACTTCGGAGCCTTTAACCGCGCATCGAATTTCGCCTCACGATCGACCGTCAGCCAGCCGTCGGCTCCGATTTTCAACTCGGCCACCTGTATGACCGTGCGTTGTCCATAGCTCGGATCGCTGGCGGCTTCGGGGGCCTTGTACTGATGGACGAAGTAATAGATCAGGGCTTTCCCATCGTTAACGATCACGTCCGGGTGCTGGCCCTTGTCATTGTCGGTTGGTTGCAGGCCGGGCTGTTCCAGCAGGCGCGTCGGCTGCGGTGTCCAGGTCTTGAGGTCGTCGGAGCGCAAAACCATCAGGCCCTTCCACACATCGGCGATCAGCCAGTAATGGCCGCCGAACTGAAACACCTTCGGGCCTTCGGCATTGGTGTCGATGACCGGGTCGGGCTGACGGACCCAAGATTTCAGATCGGGGCTTTCCAGCGTGAACAGGCGGCTGCCCTTGCGCTCGTCCTTGAACCACAGGCGGTAGACGCCGTCCTTCTTGACGACGCTGGCGTCGATGGCGCGGTCGGTACCCAGCGCCAGCCGGTCGCTGCACGCCCACGTTTTCAGGTCCGGACTGGTCAGGTGGACGATGAACCGGTCGCCCTGCCAGTTTTTGAACACGCCCGGCACGACGGTCAGCCACATGTGGTAGGTGCCGTTTTCCTCATACAGTTCGGGCGCCCACAGGGTCTCGCCGGTACAGGCCGCCGGGACGCTGGCTGTGCCCTGATAGTCCCATTTCACGCCGTCCTTCGACGACGCGATGCCGATGGCCGTGCCGTGGACCCAGCTCACGTCCTTGTCCGGCAGTTTCAGCGTGGCGCGGCGGTTGGTGTAGAACATCTTCCAGTCCTTCGCCGCCTTGTCGTAGACGATGGAGACGTCCGCCGCGCCGTCGTAGACAGGATCGCGGAACAGCGGCTTGGGTGCGACGCCCGATCCGCTGGTGACGTGGGCGCAGCCTGCCAAAGAAAGAGGGATGAGCGTCAGCGCGGCAAGCGTAAGAAGAAGGGCCTTTTTCATCGGACGGTTCCTGTTTTTTATTTGTCTGACTTATAGGCGGCACGGACGCGGCGCGCAAATAAAAAGCGCCCGCCGCTCCGGGGGAGGAGAGCGGCGGGCGAAGGTTTAGGCAAAAGCGTTTAGGCGTTGGCGAGGCGGGCCTTGCTGCGATTGGCCAGCCAGTGATCGAGGCTCACCGCGCCGCCGCCGTAAATCGCGGCATAGAGGAAGCCACCGGCGATCGAGATATTCTTCATGAAGTGGATGAACTGGTTCTGATCGGCGAGATTGCTATGGAAGAACACGGCGGTCGCGACGGTAAAGGCGGCCAGAGCCAGCGAGACGAGACGCGTCTGATAGCCGACGAGGAAGACCAGACCGCCGAGGATTTCGACGGCGACGGCCCCGACATAGGCCAGTTCGGGGAAGGGCAGGCCGACCGAGGCGATATAGCCGATGGTGCCTTCGGGGGCGGCCAGCTTCGACAGGCCGGACAGGATGAACAGGGCCGCGATCAGCAGACGGGCAAAGGCGGGGGTGACGGATTCGAGCTTGGACAGGACACAGGTTCCTTTCAAAGGTGGGTTTTAAAAGCGCGGCCTGTGGTTCAGGTCGTTGACGGAGAAATAGCCGTAACGCCGGTGTTTCAGAAGTGTGCGATGTGATGACTTGGTGTTGCTGAATTTGGAACACTTGCCGCTGCGTTTTATTATACCTCCCTGGCAAGCCAGGGAGGTATGAGAGAGGTTGTCTTAAATATCCGCCTTGTGGCTCCGACCTGATAATTATATGACTTATACCAAAGGGCCCGGCAGCGGCCCATCACCGACAGGGGCTATCCATGACCGTCCATCCCGACCGCCGTACCTTTATCGCCCTGCTGGGGTCCGCCGCCGCCGTGGCGCCGACCGTGCTGCACGCGGCGTCGACGCCGGAAACGCCGGCGCGGGAAGGGACCGTGTCGCTGGCCGGAGACTGGCGTTTCGCGCTCGACCGCGCCGATGTCGGGGCGGCGGATTACTGGTTCAACAAGACCATGCCGTCGGACCTGAAGATCAAGCTTCCCGGCATCCTGCAAACGCAAGGGTACGGCAACGAGATCACCGCCGAGACGCAGTTTGTTGCCGCCTTGCCGCGCGACATGCGCTGGTATCTGCTGCCGCAGTACAAGGCCTATACCGAACCCGGCAACGTCAAGGTGCCGTACCTGTCGCAACCCATCCGCCACTATCTCGGCGTCGCCTGGTATCAGCGCGATATCGAGATTCCGGAGACGTGGGCGGGTAAGCGCATCGCCCTGTCGCTGGAGCGGACGCGCTGGCGCACCGATGTGTGGGTCGGCAACCGGCTGGTGGGGACGGATTCGTCGCTGGTCGCGCCGCACGATTTCGATCTGGGCATTCTCAAGCCCGGTACGCACCGCCTGACTCTGCGCATCGACAATTCGATGCAGGAGCCGGTCTATCGCCCGGACGGCCACGGGGTGTCGGATGGCGAAGGCTCGACGTGGAACGGCGTGGTGGGGCGTATCGAGCTTAAGGCCACCTCGCCGGTATGGATCGACGACGCGCAGGTCTATACCGATCTCGGCAAGAAATCGGCGCAGGTCCGCGTAAAGATCGGCAATCTGACTGGCAAGGCTGGGTCGGGTACGCTGAACGCGGGCAAGGTCTCCGTGCCGGTGTCGTGGGCTGTTGACGGTGGCGAAGCGGTGATCGATGTGCCGATGCCGGACGCCAGACCGTGGTCGGAATTTACGCCGGTCCTGCAAAAGCTGACGGTCGCCCTGAAAGGGACCGATGCCGACGATACGCGCGACCTGACCTTCGGGATGCGCGAGATCAAAACCGATGGCCGCAAGATCCTGCTCAACGGCGAACAGCTCGATTTCCGCGCTACGCACGACGGCGGCGGCTTCCCGCTCACCGGCTATCCGGCCACCGATGTCGAGACGTGGCGGCGCATCCTCGGTATCTGCAAGCAATGGGGGCTCAATGCGATGCGCTTCCATTCGTGGTGCCCGCCCGAAGCGGCCTTCACGGCGGCGGATGAGCTGGGTTTCTATCTGCAACCCGAATGCGGCATGTGGAACAATTTCGATCCGGGCCGCAAGATGCTGGGCGTCCTCAACGAAGAGACGGAAAAGCTGCTCAAGGCCTATGGCAACCATCCGTCCTTCATCATGCTGGCGGCGTCGAACGAGCCGGCGGGGCAGTACCCGACGCAACTGCCCGAATGGGATTTGAAGTGGCGCAAGGCCGATCCGCGTCGTCTTTACGCCGACGGTATCGGGCGCTTTTCGCCGCCGCCGGGCGGCCCGGGGACGCCCTATGCCTCGGATTTTTTGGGGACGATCCGCGGGCGCGGGCCGGGCGGCTGGTTCGGCAACGATTACGAGCAGGCCCTGACCGAATCGACTGGCAATGCCGACATTCCGTGCATCGCCCACGAGGTCGGGCAATGGTGCGCCTATCCCGACTTCGGCATCATCGAAAAGTTCTCAGGCAAAGGGAAATACGCCGCCTTCCCGGAAGGTATCGGCTGGGGGAAACAGGCCTATATGGTCCCCGGCAATTACGAGATCATGCGCGATTCCGCCGAGGCGCACGGGATGTTGTCGCGCAACAAGGCCCTGGCCCATGCCTCGGGCCGCTTTCAGGTCGCCTGCTACAAGGAGGAGATCGAGGCCAATCTGCGCACCCCGTCCTATTCGGGGTATCACCTGCTCGATCTGCACGACTATCTGGGGCAGGGCGGGGCGCTGATGGGGCTGCTCGACGCCTTCTGGGAAGAGAAGGGCTATGTCACGGCGGATGAGTTCCGTCAGTATTGCAACACGACCGTGCCGCTGGTGCGGTTGAAAGATCGCGTATTCACGTCCGACAAGACGCTCTCCGCCGAGGCCGAACTGGCGCATTTCGGGCCGAAAGCCTTGTCGTCCGTGACGCCGGTGTGGCGGATCCTCGATGCGGCGGGCAAGACGGTGCAGTCGGGCGCCTTGGCCAAGCGCGCCGCACCGCGCGGCAAGAACCTGAAGCTGGGGACGATCACGGCGGACCTGTCGAAGCTGAAAAGCCCTGCGGCCTACACGCTGGTGCTGGAACTGAAAGGCACGGCCTTCCGCAATAGCTGGCCGTTCTGGGTTTATCCGGCCAGCGTCGATGCGGGCGTGCCCGTCGGGGTAACAGTGACCGCCTCGTGGGATGAGGCCAAGGCGGCTCTGGCCAGAGGCGGGCGCGTGCTGTTCCTGTCGGGCAAGCCGGAAAAACCCGTGCCCGATCTGGCCCTGACGACCGTGCCGATCTTCTGGAACCGCCTGATGAACCCCAGCCGTGCGTGGATGCTTGGCCTGCTGTGCGACACTCAACACGCGGCGCTGGGCGGCTTCCCGACGCAGGCGAACTGCGACTGGCAGTGGGTCGATCTGCTGGAAAAGACGACGGCGCTGAATGTCGAGGCCTTGCCGAAGACCCTGACGCCGGTGGTGCAGCCGATCGACGACTGGAACCGCAATCTGCGTCTGGCTATGCTGTTCGAAGCGAAGGTCGGCGAGGGGCGTTTGATGGTCACCTCGTTCGATCTGTCGGACGCCGGATTGAAGGGCCATGCCGGGGCGCCATCTTTGCGCCGGTCGGTGCTGGACTATATGGCCTCAGCGAAATTCGCCCCTGTCACGAATTTGACGGTAGGCGAACTCGATAGCTGGATGGGTGGGCGCTACTGGGCCGCGCCGACGGTGATCACCCCGCCTGCGCCCGGCGATATCGTCGATCCGGGGCAGGTCAAGCCGAGAAGCTGACATCTCCTCCCTGTCGCGCAGCGATGGGGAGGGGGACCATTCAAACGAAGTGCAGAATGGTGGAGGGGGATGACTCCGAAGGCCAGTGCAGGCTGAAAAGTCCGGCGTTATCCCCCTCCGTCATTTGCTGCGCAAATGCCACCTCCCCATGCCTGCGGCACAGGGAGGAGAGAGTTACGCCTTCCAGTCGCCGCCGAGCGCGCGGATCAGGCGGACGGTCGCCTGATACTGCTGGGCGCGGACGGACAGGTCCTGACGGCGCAGGCGCAGATAGGAGCGCTGGGCGTCCAGCACCTCAAGCTGCGACACGTAGCCGTGCCTGTAGCGCGACTGCGACAGGTCGAGCGCCCGTTGCGCGGCGGTGAGCGCCTCGCCCTGGGTCTTCGCCTCACTAGCCAGACCGTCGATGTCCGACAACTGGTTTTCGACATCGGCAAAGGCGACCAGCACGCTCTGACGGTACTGGGCGAAGGCCACGGCCAGATCGCCCTCGGCCAGCTCGGTCGCGGCCTTGCGCTGGCCGCCGTCGAAGATGGCCTGCGTCAGAATGCCGGTCAGGGACCAGCTCCGTGCCGCATCTTCGAACAGGTCACCCAGCTCGTTCGACGCGCCGCCACCCGACGCGGTCAGCGCCAGACGCGGGAACCACGCCGCCTTGGCGATGCCGACGCGCTTTTGTGCCGCCTGCATGGTTTTTTCGGCGGCGATGACGTCGGGACGGCGTTCCAGCAGTTCCGACGGCAGGCCCGCCGGGATCAGCGGCACGGCGTGCGACCACGCCTGCGCGTCCCACACCGATGCCTGAACCGTAAAGGTCGAGGCGATGTCGCCGACCAGCACGGCCAGCGCGTTTTCGATCTGGGCGCGCTGACGGTCGAGCGCCTTCAGTTCCGCCTCGGTCGACGATACCTCGGTTTGCAGCCGCACCACGTCGAGTTCGGCCACGTCCCCGGCCTCGTAGCGGCGTTGGGTGACCTTGAGCGTCTCACGATAGGCGGTCAGGGTCTCGTTGACGATGGCGCGGTCCTCATCAATCGCACGGAGCGCGAAATAGGTTTCCGCGACCTGCGCCGAGACCAGAAGCTGCGCCCCGCGATAGAGTTCGGCGGACGCCTCGGCATCGAGCTTCGCCGCGCTGGTCGCCTTCGACAGGCGGCCGAACAGATCGACCTCGTAGTCGAGATCGACACCCAGCGCGTGGATGGTCGAGGCCTTGGGGCCGCCGTCGGAGCCACGGCTCGATTGCAGACCCGCATTGACCTGCGGCAGTTGCACGGCGCGGGCCTGGCGGACGAAGGCGCGCGACTGCTGCAAGCGGGCGGCGGCGATCTCAAGGTCTGTATTGCGCGTCATGGCGCGAGCCTGAAGATCGTCGAGCACGGGGTCCGAGAAGATCAGCCACCACGCGCCGGTTTTCTTGGCCAGCGGCGGGGCGGTGGTCTCGGTCGTCACCGGGGCCTTGAACGCCGTCGGCGTGGCGAGACCGGTGTCCTTGGTCAGGGGTTCCGTGGCGCAGCTTGCGAGGAGCAAGGCCGCGAAGGACAGAGGGAGGAGAGATTTAAGACGGGACATGGTTATGCCTCCGGTTGGGTTGAAAGCGCGGCGGTGGTCGGGGTCGTGTCGATGACCTCGTGACCGGCGTCGTCGTGGGGGGTATTGTGGGCCTTGAGCGGGCGATTACCGCTCAGGGCGCGCAGCGTGACGTAGAAGACAGGCGTCAGGAACAGGCCGAAGACGGTGGCCCCGATCATGCCGGCGAAGACCGCGACGCCCATGGCGTGGCGCATTTCGGCCCCTGCGCCATGCGCCAGCACCAGAGGCAGAACCCCCATGATGAAGGCGATCGAGGTCATCAGGATCGGGCGCAGACGCAGGCGGCTGGCTTCGATCGCGGCGTCGAGCGGTTTGCGGCCTGACAGTTCCAGTTCGCGGGCGAACTCGACGATCAGGATGGCGTTCTTGGCCGACAGCCCTACCAGAACGAACAGGCCGATCTGGGTGAAGATGTTGTTGTCGCCGCCCGAAATCCACACGCCGGTGATGGCGGCGAGCAGGCCCATCGGCACGATCAGCAGGATCGAAATCGGCAGGACCATGCTTTCATATTGCGCCGCCAGAACGAGGAAGACGAGCAGGATGACCAACGGGAAGATGACGGCAGACGAGTCGCCCGCCAAAATCTGCTGATAGGTCAGGTCCGTCCATTCGTAGTCGATCCCAGCCGGAAGCACCTCTTTGGCGATGCGTTCGGCGGCGGCTTCGGCTTGGCCTGACGAGAAGCCGGGGGCGGGACCGCCATTGATGTCGGCCGCCAGATAGCCGTTATAGCGCGTCGCGTTGACCGGACCGAACGAGGGTTCAACCTTGAGCAGCGCCGACAAGGGGATCATCTCGCCGCTGGCGGAACGCACCTTGAGCTTGCCGATGTCTTCCGGACGGGCGCGGTAAGGCGCGTCGGCCTGAAGGCGCACGGAATAGGTGCGGCCGAACTTGTTGAAGTCGTTGACGTACATCGAGCCGAGATAGATCTGCATGGTGTCGAAGACATCCTGCACATTGACGCCCAGTTGGCGGGCCTTGACGCGGTCGATGTCGGCATAGACCTGCGGGACATTGATCTGGTAGTTCGAGAAGACCCCGGCCAGTTCCTTGGTCTGATAGGCCTTGGCCATGAAGGCCTTGGTCGCCTGATCGAGGGCTTCCGGACCCAGCGCGCCGCGGTCCTGAAGTTGCAGCTTGAAGCCGCCGGTGGTGCCGAGGCCGAGGATCGGCGGCGGCGGGAAGGCGACGACATAGCCTTCGCCGATACCCATGAACTTCTGGTTCAGGGCGCCCGCGATGGCATTGGCGTCGAGGTGGTGCTTCGAGCGATGCTCGAACGAGTCGAGCGCCAGAAAGACGACGGCGGAGTTGGACGCCAGCGTAAAGCCGTTGATCGACAGGCCGGGGAAGGACAGGGCGTCTTTGACGCCTTCCTGCTTCATGGCGATGTCGGTCATGGCGCGGGCTACGGCCTCGGTGCGGTCGAGCGTCGCGCCTTCGGGCAGTTGCACCATGCCGACGAGGTAGGCCTTGTCCTGCGCCGGGATGAAGCCGGTGGGGACGGTCTTGAACATGAACAGGGTGGTGCCGACCAGCACGACATAGAGGCCGAGCATCAGGGCCTTGCGCGAGATGATGCCGCCCAGGCTCTTGCCGTAGTTATCCGACGACCGGTTGAAGAAGCGGTTGAACAGACGGAAGAAGCCGCCCAGCCACTTGTCCATGAAGCGCGTCAGGCCGTCCTTCTTGGCGTGGTGATCCTTCAGCAGGAGCGCGGCCAGAGCGGGCGACAGGGTCAGCGAGTTGATCGCCGAAATGACGGTCGAGATGGCGATGGTCAGCGAGAACTGACGGTAGAATTGCCCCGACAGACCGGTGATGAAGGCCAGCGGTACGAAGACGGCGACCAGCACCAGAGCGATGGCGATGATGGGGCCGGAGACTTCGCGCATGGCCTGATAGGTGGCTTCCTTGGGCGACTTCCCGGCTTCGATATTGCGCTCGACGTTTTCGACCACGACGATGGCGTCGTCGACGACGATCCCAATGGCCAGCACCAGACCGAACAGGGTCAGGGCGTTGATCGAGAACCCGGCCAGATGCATGATGGCGAAGGTGCCGATGACCGAAACGGGGACGGCCAGCAGCGGGATGATCGAGGCGCGCCACGTCTGAAGGAAGACTATGACCACGATGACGACGAGGATGATCGCTTCGAGCAGGGTGTGGATGACCGAGTCGATCGATTCCTGCACGTATTCGGTCGTGTCGTAGGCGATGCGGTATTCGACGCCTTCGGGCATGGTCTTTTGCAACTCGGCCATGGTTGATTTGACGTCGGCGGAGACTTGCAGCGAATTGGCCCCGGCCTGCTCGAAGATCGGCACGGCGACGGCTTTCTGATTGTTGAGCAGCGAGCGCAGGGCGTAGTCGGACGCGCCTAATTCAACGCGGGCGATGTCGCCGAGATAGGTTACCGCGCCATCCTGCGAACGGACGACGATGTTGCGGAAGTCCTCTTCGGTCTTCAGGCGGCCCTGAGCATTGACCGACATTTGCAGGGTGATGTCCGGCTGTCCGGGCGAGGCCCCGACGATGCCGGCGGCGGCCTGCACGTTTTCACCGCGCACGGCGTTGGCGACGTCCGATGCGGACAGGCCGCGTTCGGCGACCCGTTGCGGGTCGAGCCAGATGCGCATCGAATATTCGCCGCCGCCGAACATTTGCAGCGGGGCGACGCCTTCGATCTTTTGCAGGCGGTCCTTGACGTGGATCAGGGCGTAGTTACGCAGGTAGTTTTCGTCGTAACGTCCGTTGGGCGAGACGAGGTGAACGACCAGCGGCAGCGAGGACTGGCTCTTTTGCGTGGTGACGCCCAGGGCGCGCACGTCGGCGGGGAGGCGGGCCTCGGCCTGAGAGACGCGGTTCTGAACCATCTGCTGGGCCAGATCGGGGTCGGTGCCGAGCTTGAAGGTCAGGGTCAGGGTCATCGCACCGTCCGATGTGGCGGCGGACGACATGTAGAGCATGTCTTCGGTGCCAGTCACCGCTTCCTCGATGGGGGTGGCGACGGTTTCGGCGATGACGGCGGGGCTGGCGCCCGGATAGAAGGCGCGCACCACGACCTGCGGCGGGACGACTTCGGGGTATTCCGAGACGGGGAGGCTGCGCAGGCTGAGGAGCCCGAACACCACGATGAGGAGCGACAGCACACCGGCGAAGATCGGCCTGTCGATGAAGAATTTGGAGAGGTTCATGGCATGGCCCTTCGGGCAACATGAGGGTTGAGAGTCTCCCTCCTCCCTGCGCGCAAGCGTGGGGAGGTGGCTCGACGCGTTAGCGGCGAGACGGAGGGGGATTGGGTAAGGTTTCAGCGCGATCCGGCTTTGGGAGTCATCCCCCACCACCGCTGCGCTTCGCTGGCGGTCCCCCTCCCCACGCTTGCGCGCAGGGAGGAGAGAATTTATGCGTTCGGTTTCGGCGTGGCGTCGATGACGGGCTTCAGCGCAACGATCTGAGGCGCGACGACCGCGCCGGGACGCAGGGCCTGAAGGCCCGACATCACCACACGCTCGCCGGGCTTGAGGCCGTCGATGACGACCTTCTGGCCCTCGACTGTGCCGCCGAGGTGGACTTCGCGGTATTCGACCGCATTGCCCTTACCGACGACATAGACGAAGCGCTTCGACTGATCGGTGCCGACGGCCAGTTCGCTGATCAGGATCAGCGGCTTGGCGGTCGCCTCACCCAACTTAACGCGGACGAACTGACCGGGGATCAGGCGACCGTCGGCGTTGGAAAAGACCGCGCGGGCGCGGACGGTACCGGATTGCGCGTCGAACTGATTGTCGATCAGTTGCAGGTGACCGTCGAGCGGGGCATTGCCGTCGTCCAGCTCCAGTTTGACCGGAATGCGCTCGAAGGCGGTGCCGTTGAGGTCTTTCAGGGTGCGGTTGATGACCTCTTCATTGGCGTCGAACGAGGCATAGATCGGCGACACCGAGACCAGCGTCGTCAGCAGCGGCGAACCGGCGCCTGACGCGACCAGATTGCCCTGGGTGATTTCGACGCGACCGACGCGACCCGAAACGGGGGCGCGGACCTGCGTATAGGAGAGGTTGAGATTGGCCGATTGTAGCACCGCGCGGGCGGCGGCGACGTCGGCTTCGGCCCCGCGCAGGCCGTTGGTGCGGCTTTCGGCCTCGGCCTGCGAGATGGCGTGTTCGGCCAGCAGGCGCTCGGCGCGGTCGTTGTCTGAACGGGCCAGAGTCAGGCGAGCCTCGGCGGCCTGAACCTGCGCCTTGGCGCGGGCGACCTCGGCGGCGTAAGGCGCCGGGTCGATGGTCACCAGCAGATCGCCCTGACGCACAAACGCACCTTCGCGGAAGTGGATCGATTTGACTGCGCCGGAGACCCGCGAGCGGATTTCGACGCGTTCGACAGCCTCAAGGCGGCCCGAGAACGATTCCCAGCTAGATGTGGTCTGTTCTTCGACGACGGCGACCTTGACCGGGATGGCCGGGGGCGCGGCCGGAGCGGCCTGCTCGGAGGCGTTGGAGGTCACGGCGGCGATGCTTAAGCCGCCGATACCGAGGGCGGCGGCGGCCACGGCGGCCAGCAAGGGCTTGCGGGGGACTTTTTTGTACAGTTCGGAGGGGGTCATGGCGGGTCACCTTCGGGGAGAAAGGGAAAAGGAATTTGGTGAGCGGTACGCTTGAAATGGCGTCAACGAGGCCTATTTATGTACTGCCCCGCAAATTAATAGAGGGCGGACACCAAAAAGTCAAAATTTTTGTACTAATTCGCACAAAAATGACGTAATGCGGTGTGGAAGACTTAAAAATAAAGGCTTTAAGCACCTCCCCTGATTTGGCTTACGCCGAACTTCGTTTCAGGGGAGGGTGGCGGCGAAGCCGACGGGTGGGGTTATTCCCATCTGTCAGCCGACTTCCGACCCGAAAGGTGTCCTCCCATATAAAGGGGGATGCTTATAAGGGTGGCGGCGCGGTTCAACTGAGGTTAGAGTGGGGTCACGTCAAACGCGGCGTGTGCATAAGGCCGATGAACGTCGGCGCACACCGCCACAGGAGTATAAGCGTCATCATGGTGCATCAGCCCTTTGAAACCGTGATTCACAAAACGCCTGAGATCGATCTGAGCGACAACCTCGACCTGAACGGTGTGTGTGGTGCGCAAAGCCTCGATCCCGAAGCCTGCGTCTGCAAGCCCAAGGCGAGAGGCCGTCCGCGCGCCTACAATCCCGACGAAGTGCTGCAAAAGGCATTGAAGGTCTTCTGGCAGAAGGGTTTCGCCGCTACCTCGCTCGACGATCTGGTCGAAGCAACCGGCGTCAATCGCCCCAGCCTCTATGCCGGGTTCGGCGATAAGGAGTCGCTCTATCTCAAGGCCATGCAGCGTTACCGCGAATCGCTGGCCGAGCGGCTGGACGAGGTGCTGATCTGCAACGGCGATCCTAACGACACGGTGCTGTCGATCATCCGGCGCTATTTCGACATCATCATCGACACCTATACGGGTGAAAGTCAGCATCCGCTGGGCTGCGCCTTCATGTGTACGGCGCTGAACGAGGCCCCTCAGCACGAGTCGATCCTTGAAATGCTGCAAAGCACGATCGAGGAATTCGATATCCGCTTCGAGAAGTTCTTTTCAGACGGTCAGAAATACGGCTGTCTCAAGCCCGGGCAGGACCCGAAGGTGCTGGCCCAGATGATCGGCGGCATCACCGCCAATCTAGGCGTCCGCGCCCGGGCCGGGGCCTCGGCGCAGGAACTGCGTTCGCTGGTGGTCAATACGACGGCGATGCTGTTTGCCTGACGGGCGAAGATAACAAAGCACCTCTCCTGATATTAGGGGTGTAGTGCAGCGAAAGTATAGCTTTCGCCAATGGTGGGATTTTTGAGCGTGAGCTCAAAAAGACGGTGGGGTTATTACCGGCGGTATAACCCCCCTCCGGCTAAAGCCGGTTTCCCCCCTGATATCAGGGGGGATGCTATATAGTGATATCGGGGGGTATTATGCAGAGACTTAAAATATTGTCGCTGGTTGGGCTGGCGACCCTAATAGCTGGCTGCGCCACGCTGGCCGGTGATCCGCACGCCGATCTCGACATTCTGGAAACCGCCATGACCTCGCGCGCCGAGGACTTGCAGCCTCAGGCCGATGGCGGCGTGGCGCGGGCACAACTGGCGCTGGCCGTGGTGTATAAATACGGCCTCAACGGCACCTCGAAAAATCTCCCGGCGTCGTTCCGGTTACGGCAAAAGGCGACGGCGCAGCGCGGCTATACGCCGATCACGCAATATATAGCCGGCCTGAACGGCGCGCCGGGACGCACGGCGATCATCAATATCGCGCGTTTCGACCTGACCGAACCTCAGGCGTCGCGGGTCTTTTTCTGCGCCGAGGCTCTGGAAAAGGGACAGATGACCGCGTCGGGCTTTTCGGCCTGCGGCAGCGAACAGCGGTTCCGCGACCTGCATCCGCGCTGGCTGGCGATTTCGCCCTCTGCCAAACGTCCGGATTTCAAACCAAAGCCCGCGCGCAAACCCACAATCGCGTGAGGTGAGAAAAATATCGTTATCCCAACCCCTGGCGGTAACCGGCGATTAACCTTGCTGTCTCATCTTTCGGTTGAGTAATGTGTAAGTGAGGTGCCTATGTTCTTTTCTCATAAGACCGCCGATAGCGATCATGCCATTGTTTCCGCCCTCCATGCCTCTCAGGCCGTCATCGAGTTTACGCCCCATGGCGACATCCTGACGGCCAACGACAATTTCCTCAAGGCGACGGGCTACAGTCTGGGCGATATCGCCGGGCGCAACCACAGCCTGTTCTGCGATCCTGCCTATGCCCAAAGCGAGGCCTATCGCCGCTTCTGGGCCGATCTGGCGCGCGGCGACTTCGCCGCCGGGGTCTATAAGCGCTTCGGCCGCGACGGTGCGCCGCTCTGGCTTCAGGCGACCTACAATCCAATCCGCGACAAGGCCGGAAAGGTCATCAAGGTCGTCAAGTTCGCTTCGGATATTACCGAGGCCAAGCTGCGCGACATGGATTACAAGGGCAAGATCGACGCCATCGATCGCGCGCAGGCCGTGATCGAGTTCACGCCGAAAGGCCAAATCCTGACGGCCAACGCCAATTTTCTCACCGCCGTCGGCTATACGCTCGACGAAATCCGCGGTCGCCACCACAGTCTGTTCTGCGACACGGCGGTGGTCAATAGCGAGGCCTATCGCCGGTTCTGGGAAGCGCTGGCACGCGGCGAGTTCCAGTCGGCGGAGTATAAACGCGTCGGCAAGGGCGGGCGCGAAATCCACATTCAGGCGACCTATAATCCGGTCTTCGACGACTCAGGCGAGGTGGTCAAGGTCGTCAAGTTCGCCAGCGATATCACGACCACGGTTCAGCGGCGCGAGCGTTCCGAGCGCCTCAATCAGGAACTGGGCGCGGTGATCGGTCAGATCCTCGACGCCAATTCCATGACGTCGCGCGTCGCTCACGCCACCGACGAGACCGGCACCATGATCCACGCGGTGGCGTCTGCCGCCGAGGAGCTGTCGGCCTCGGTACGCGAAATCTCGAACTCGATGGGCAATGCCCGCGGCGGGGTCGAGGCCGTGTTCAAACACACCGAAACCGCCAATATCTCCGCCGAACGGCTGGGCAAGTCGGCGGAATCGATGACTCAGGTCGTCAACCTCATTCAGGATATCGCCAGCCAGATCAACCTGCTGGCGCTCAATGCGACCATCGAATCGGCGCGCGCCGGTGAGGCCGGGCGCGGCTTCGCCGTTGTGGCGTCCGAGGTCAAGTCGCTGGCCAACCAAGCCGCGCGCTCGACCCAGACCATTTCCGAGGAAATCGCCAACATGCAGGGCGTGACCAGCGAGGTGACCGGGACGCTCAACCTCATTTCGGGCTCGATGAACGACGTGCTGGAAAACGTCGCCTCGATCGCCGGGGCGCTTGAGCAACAGAACGCCGCCACCACGACGATCAGCTCGGACATGCAATCCGCCGTCAGCGCGGTGGGTCGCATCACCGACTCGATGGGTACGATTTCGGGCACCTTCCATCAGGTCGCCACGGCGTCGGAAGAGGTCAAGCGCCAGATGGAAGCGCTGGCGGTTGCGTAAGTCGCGACGTTTATAAAGACGAACCCTATTGAACCGGACGGTTCACGGTGTAAGTTCCCTTCAAGTCAGATTTTTTTGCCGCGATATTATTGCCAAAAACCGCTGACACTTTTTGGCATATCGCTCAAGGAGGAGAACAGCATGTGCGATGACGATATCCATCAGGGCCTGGTTCACGATCCGCGCCTGTCGCGACGGGGTTTCGCGCTGGCGGCGGCGGGCGGACTGACTCTGGCTTCAAGCCAGACCTTTGCCGCCGCGGCGGTCACCGCCTCCGCCGTTACGGTCAAGACGCCGGACGGCGAGGCCGATGCGGTCCTGTTCCACCCGGCTAGCAAGGGCAAATGGCCCGCCGTCCTGATCTGGACCGACGTGATGGGCCTGCGTCCGGTGTTCGAGGATATGGGACGCCGGCTGGCCGCCGAAGGCTATGTGGTTCTGGTGCCCAATCCCTATTACCGCGTGCGCAAATCGCCCGTCGTCGAAGGCACGTTCAATTTTGCGGTCCCTGCCGATCGTGAGAAACTGACGCCGTTGCGCGCCAGTATTACGCCGGAAGGCACGCTGCGCGATGCGACGGCCTTCGTCGCCTTTCTCGATGCGCAGGCCGTGACCGACACTAAGCGCAAGGTCGGCGTTCAGGGCTATTGCATGGGCGGGCCGCTGGCTTTCCGCACCGCCGTCGCCGCCTCCGAGCGCATCGGAGCCGTGGCGACGTTTCACGGCGGCGGGCTGGCCACCGATCAGCCGTCGAGCCCGCACCTGCTTATCCCGCAAACGAAGGCCGAGTACCTGATCGAGATCGCCGCCAATGACGACGCCAAGGACCCGGGGGCGAAGGACCGCCTGAAAGCCGCCTTCGAGGCCGCCAAACGTCCGGCCATCGTCGAGGTCTTCGAGGGGGCCGACCACGGCTGGACCGTGCGCACCAGTCAGGTCTACAACGAAGCCGCCGCCGAAAAGGCGTGGGCCAACCTTCTGGCCCTGTACAAGCGGGCTTTGTAACGCGTAGACGTCGCAAAACGCCAGGAGGTCACGCTTGATAGAGACGGTTTCTGCTCGCTAATGCGTGGAACAGGGCTATAAAGCATGACCCGCCGTCAGAGCGGGTGTGCTCAGAAAGTCGTTCATGGGGAGTCGTTCATGAAACCGTTTATCTGTTGGCTCGCCCTGCTGCTGGCAACGCCCGCCATAGCCCCTCCTGTTATGGCTGAAGAGGGCTTGCTGTTTTCCCTGTCCGGCGACAAGGGGCTGACGGCGGAACACGCCGCCGGACAGGCCGAGCCCTTGTTTGCCGTCGGCGCACAGACGATCCCCAACGGCGCCAAGGGGCCGGGGCTGGGGCTCAACGATACCCTGACGCTGGTCTGGCCCGCCGCCAGCAATATCTACGCCCAGCGCGGCACCCTGTCGTTTTACTTTCGCCCGCGTGAGCCTTTGGGGGAGGCCCCGTTCCCGGTGTTCCGCGTCGGCGCGGCGGACGGCACAAGCTGGGACATGGCGTGGCTGCGCATCGACTGGAACGGGCACGGTTTCGACGCCTTTGTGACCGACACCAATCTCAGCCGCTCGCGCGTGTCATTTAAAATGGACCGCATTCCGGCGAAGGACGACTGGGTGCACGTGGCCTTCGCCTGGGACGAGGCGACGGGCGTCAAGCTGTGGATCAACGGCAAACCGGCGGCGCAAAAAGATGGCGCGGCGCTCTACGATTCCGGCCTCTACGCCTTCGGACCGTTTCAGCGCATCGTGGCACCGTATCAGGTCCATTCGATGTACAATTTCCGCCGGTCGGGCGACATAGACGAGATACGCATCTACGACCGCAGGCTGGACGATGCCGGTGTCGCGGCGCTGGCCACGAACGGGACGCCCGTCGTGCCGCCGGTGCCGGATAACCGGGCGGCGTGGCTGAAGCGCTATGGCTGGGAAACGACCGCGCCCGCCTATCTCAGCGATCCCGTGACCCGTATTCGCAAGGTCGAATTTACCGACATGCGCGATCTGAAAGCCAGGATGTTCAAGGGGGCCGACGGCATCCGCGAAACGACGTGGCCGGGGGTCTATAACCGCTCGCGCCTTGAGGGGCGGCACGACTATTTCGAGCTGCCCGACTGGAACGTCTATTCCCAAGGCGGCAAGGCCTACGATCTGAGCTTACCTGACGAGCCGTGGAACCGGATCGAGCTGACGGGTGCCGCATACGGAAGTTTAAATCTCGACGGCAAGCTGTTGTTTAAGCGGATAAAAGGCGCCGAGCGTACCTCGGCGGTCGTGGCCGATCACACGGGCGGCAAGCTGCGTTTCGAGAACACGGCGCAGGAAACGCCGATTCAGGAAATCGCCGCCTATAACGTCACCAAAGGCGAGGTGCCTGCGGGCTACGCGACCCTGAGCTATACCGTCGATACGGCGGCCGATGCCGGGCTCTATCCGGCGCTGGACGAGGTGCGCGGCTTTATCGGCGGGCGCTTCGTGCCCGAAGAACGCGCGGTGGCCGTCGCCCTGCCCAAGGGCGCGCCGCGCAAGGCCGCGAAACCGACAGCTAAGGGCGCGCCGGTCGTGCATCTTCTGATCCCCGGCGATTTCCGAGATACGCGACCGGGCGAGGGGCCGACGCGCTTTTCCTACGGTTGGGAGAATATGGATGCGGGGCTGGACGGCATCGCCATCGACCTGCCCGCCATGAAGGTCGAGGCGACGCATAACGGGCTGCTGCCGCTGAATATCCGCGTGCGCGACCCGAACTGGCCGGAACGCGACCTGATCGACATCAATGTGGCGGTGAAACCTAATGAGGCGCGCACCCTGTGGCTCGATACGCGCGACCGCATCCTGCCGCCGACGGCGAGCTTTATCATCACCATCGCCGTCGCCGGGGGCGGCTTCGACGCGCAGGCGCTCAACGGTGCGCAGGTGCGGCTGGTGTTCAAACCGGCGTCGGAAGCCAAGGCCGAACACGTCGCCGACCGCATGGAGCAGGCGCGCGACAATCTCGCCTTCTTCGTCGAGGAACAGCCCAATATCCGCGCCTATCCCCTGTGGACTCGGTTCGAGCGCGACATCAGCGACGTATTGCGCGTCGATCCGGGCAATGCCCTGGCGCGCGCCTACTGGGTCGAGAAGAACCCGGAACAGCCCTATGCGCCGGTCGCCCTGCCGCCGCTCGATCCGGAGGTGCCGCTGTGGGCCAGCCGTCAGATCGAAGACCTGAAACTTTACAAGCGCTTCGTCGACTGGTGGATCGACGAGCGTCAGGTCGATAACGGCGAATTCGGTGGCGGTTTGTCGGACGATACCGATCTGGTCAATGCCTGGGTGCCGCTGGCGCTGATGGGTGTCGATCCGCAGCGCTATATCACCTCGCAGCGCAAGGTGCTCGATGCGACCTACGCCAACGGCATGTGGAGCGGGGGCCTGAGCCGCATCGCCACCGACGAACTGCATTCCTACGAAGAAGGCATCAATACGGTCGCCCAATCGATGCAGATGGACTGGGGCAACCCCACCGCCATCGAGCGCGGCATGGCCGTGGCGCGTGAGTTTCCGCGCCTGTTCGAGGTCAATCCCGCCGGCCACCGCCACGAGGTCAGCGCCTATTTCAGCGGTACCAAAATCTACCGCGAAGGCACGCTCGGCTGGCAGCGGCAGTTCGGCCTGCTGATCACCCATCCGGGGCTGCTGCTGGTCGATTACAACGGCAATGCTGCGACAAAAGCCCTGCTGCTGGAGGTCGCCGACGGCTGGCTGGCCCACGGCAAGCAAGACGCCAAAGGCAACTGGTCCTTCCCGTCCGACATCGAATGGGCGACCGACAAGGGCGCGGGCAATGGCGTCCAAAGCGCGATCAGCCTGTTCTGGGCGGCCTATATCTGGACCGGCGACACCAAATATCTGCGGCCTATCGAGGGCGATATCCAGCGCGGTAACCTCAGCAATCTGTCGCAGATCAATGCCGACGTCATGGCCCGCGCTCCCGGTGGAGCGGCTCTGGCGCAGAAGATCGTCGCGGGCGAGGTCGGCGGCAGAGGCGGGGCCATCGACCGCAATCTCGGCGGCATCGGCGACACGGAATTCGCGGCCTTCGTCCGCTGGCAGCAGACGGGCGACAAGTCGCTGATCAGCGACCTTTATGGCCGCGAAATCGAGGCCAGCACCCAGCGGATGCCGATCCTGACCGAAGGCCATCTGTGGTCCGACCGCGTCAGCGTGCCGAACGAACTGCTGCAACGGACGCGACTGGGTGGCGTCGGCCACCGCCGCAACGTCTATTATCCCGGCAATCTGGTGCGCTGGGCGTTCACCGGCGGCACCGCCGAGGATGTGGCCCTGCTGGTGCGCAACGGCGATCCGAAAGCGTTCCGTGTCATCGGTTATAACCTGCTGAAGACCGGCGATGTCACAGGCATTCTGACAGCGGATCAGATGGCGTCGGGGACGTGGCGCGTGACGGGGGGGATCGATGCCGACGGCGACGATGTGCCCGATGCGGTTACATTCGATCAGACGGTCGCCCTGGAACGCGGCACGTCCCTGCCGCTGCCCTTCCCGTCGCGCCGGAGCATGGTCTATCAATTTACGCTGGTGACACCCGGCGAAGACCCGTCGAACCGGCCCGATATCGGTTTGTCGAAGGACGATATTACCGTGAAAGGACGTAAACTGACGGTGCGCGTCCATTCGCTGGGGGCAAAGTCGACGCCTGCCGGATGGGTGATCATCGAGGCTGCGGACGGCAAGGTTCTGGCGCGGGCATCCTTTGCCGCCCTTGCGGCGCCGCTCGATCTCCTGCCCAAAACACGCGACGTGTCCCTGACCGTGCCGCAGGGAGCAAAAGGCTGGCGTGTGCGGCTCGAACTCGACGGCGCGCCGAAGGAAATTTCGACCGGCAACAATGTGGCCGAATGGATACCCTAATGATAGCGGCTCAGGGCCAGATCGTCGGTCTTGATCTCCGGTCTCACACCGGAGATCAAGTCGGCCAGCATGCGACCCGACCCGCACGACATGGTCCAGCCCAGAGTCCCGTGGCCGGTATTGAGCCACAGGTTGTCGTAGCGCGTCTGGCCGATCACCGGCGTGCCGTCGGGCGTCATCGGGCGCAGGCCGGACCAGAACTTGGCCGCAGACTGATCGCCCGCACCTTCGAACAGGTCTTCGACCACATAGGTCAGCATATCCTGACGCTTTTGCGGCAAACTCTTTGAAAAACCGGCGATTTCGGCCATGCCGCCGACACGGATGCGCCCCCCAAGTCGCGTGATGGCGACCTTGTGCGCCTCGTCCATCACGGTCGAGACGGGCGCGCGGACCTCATCGGCGATCGGCACGGTGATCGAATAGCCCTTGACCGGATAGACCGGCACCGACAGGCCCAGCGGCCTGACCATATGCGGGGTATAGCTGCCGAGCGCGGCGACGAAGACATCGGCCTCGATCTCGCCCGCCGAAGTGGTGACGGCGACGACGCGGTTGCCCTCCGTGCGGATACCGTCGATGGCGGTGTCGAACAGGTAGCGGACGCCGAGAGCTTCGGCCCTTTTGGCGAGCGCCTGTGTGAACAGGAAGCAGTCTCCGGTCTCGTCGTTCGGCAAGCGCAGGCCGCCCATCAGCTTGTCGCGCGCGCCGCTCAGGCCCGGTTCGGCGGCCACGCAGCCGGCCACGTCGAGCAGTTCGAATGGCACGCCGCCCGCTTCGAGCACGCGAAGGTCTTTCTGGATGCCGTCGATCTGCTTCTGGGTGCGGAAGACCTCCAGCGTCCCCTGTGTGCGGTGGTCGTATTGGATGCCCGTCTCGTCGCGCAGCGCCATCAGGCAGTCGCGGCTATATTCGGCCACGCGGACCATGCGCGCCTTGTTGACGGCGTAGCGTTCCGCCGTGCAGTTGCGCAGCATGGCCATCATCCAGCGCACGGTCGCCGCGTCGAAGATCGGGTTGAGGATCAGCGGCGCGCGCTTCATGAACAGCCACTTCACGGCCTTTTGCGGGATGCCGGGGGCGGCCCACGGCGACGAATAGCCGGGCGAGATTTCACCGGCATTGGCAAAGCTGGTCTCCAGCGCCGGGGCGCTCTGACGGTCGATGACGGTGACCTCATGACCGGCCCTGGCCAGATACCAGGCCGAGGTGATGCCGATGACCCCGGCGCCGAGGATGACGATTTTCATGCCTTAAGCCTCCACATAGTGCCGGTAATAGCGCGACCTCAGCGCCGTCAGGATTTCATAGGAAATGGTCCCCGCGGCCGAGGCCAGATCGTCGATCGACTGGTGCGGGCCAAGCAGTTCGACGACGTCGCCGGGGTTCAGCGCACCGTCGGGCAAGGCGCTGATGTTGATGATGATCGAGTCCATCGAGACACGCCCGATGAAGGGCAGACGGATGCCCTGCCACCACACGCCCGCGTGGTTGCTGAGGGCGCGCGGCAGGCCATCGGCATAGCCCGCCGACAGAGTGGCGAGCCGCAAAGGCCGATCCGCGACGACCGTGCCGCCATAGCCGATGCGTGTGCCGGTCGGCACCTCACGCGTCTGGATCACGGCGACGTGCAAGGTGACCACGGGGCGCATGGGATTGCCGTCGGTGGACGGCGCGCCGCCATAGAGCGCGATCCCCGGACGGATCAGGGCCTTGTGATAGGCCTGCCCCAGAAACGCGCCGCCGGAATTGGCGAAGCTGACCGGCAGGTGCGGGAACAGGGCCGACATCTCGGCCATGACCGTGAGTTGATCGGCATTGGCGGGGTGTTCGGGTTCGTCGGCGCAGGCCAGATGGCTCATCAGATGGGTGATCTCGATGCCTCTGAGCCGTTCCGGTTCGGCAGCCAGTGTGCGCAACTGATCGGGCTGCATCCCCAGCCGCGACATGCCGGTATCGACCTGCACAACCGCCGTGAGGGGACGACCCGCCTGCTGCGCCGTGGCGGACCAGCGCGCGACCTGTTCTAGCGAATTGAGGACGGGGATAAGGTCGTGTTCGACCGCCAGCGCCTCGGCGCCCGGCAGCAGGCCATTCAGGACGTAAACATGGGCGTCGGTGGGCAGTGTCGGGCGCAGGGCCACGGCTTCGGTAACCAGCGCGACGAAAAAATCCCGGCACCCGGCGTCATAAAGCGTTTGGGCCACCCGCGCCGCTCCCAGCCCGTAGGCATCGGCCTTGACGACGGCGGCCATGCTGGCGTCGGGCGCGGTGGCTTGTAACAGGTGGTAATTATGTCTTAGCGCCGTCAGGTCGATGCTCAGAACCCCGGCGTAACCCTGAGACAAGGCGTCACCGAACGGTATAACGGTTTCACACACGACCCTCTCCCTTCGCAGATGAAAAACCATAACTCAGTAGACGGCGGATATCGTGCGAAATCGTCGGAGATAATTGTGCGCGGAGGCCTTAAACGGCAAGGCTCCGGCGGCAACGCAAAAATTTACACCGCGCCGCCATTCGGGGCGGGCTCTTCGGTCGATATGGCGTCCGTTGTCCGACCGTCCAGTTCCGGCGAGCCGTCGGCGTGTTCGATGCGGATTTCGACCGGTCCGTAGTCGACCTCGCCGCCGAACGGCGAGCAAAAGGCGATTTCGGCGGCGTCACGCCCGACGCCGATGCGCACCAGTCCGTCGAGATGCGCCTGACGCGTGCCGTCGAACAGCCACCAGCGGCCATCGAGATAGGCTTCGAACACCGCATGGAAATCGCGCGGTTGCAGACCGTAGGCGTAGCAGCTGACGAAACGTGCCGGGATGTTCAGCGCCCGACAGAAGGCAATGCCAAGATGGGCGAAATCGCGACACACCCCGGCGCGCAGCAACAGGCTTTCCGAGGCGGTGGTTTGCTCGTTCGACGATCCGCGCTGATAGTCTATATTGTCGTAAAGCCAGTTACAGATCGCCGTCACGCGGCTGAACCCCGGCGCGAGGTAGCCGAACTCCTTGCGTGCGAAGGCCGCCAGCCGATCGGACGGCACGAAGCGCGACGGCAGGAGAAACGGCATGATATCAAGCGGCAAACGCTCAACCGGCGTTTCCTGAACCGTGGCCGGATTGGCGCGGAACACGTCGAGCGTCACCTCGGCCTCATAGTGTACGGTCAGGGGACCGACCGGGGCATGGATACCGAAATAGCGGTTATTGATGTCCGGCACCGTATGCTGGCTGAGGGGCAGATCGGGCGTCAGGGTCAGGGTCTCGACCAGATCGAGATGTCGTTGCAGGCGCGCCACCTCGATATTGAAAATGAAGACGGTGGGCGTGCGAACCTCGTAGGCGAGTGTGCAGCCGAGTTTGTAGCGTATGGTCATGGTCACCGTCGTCAAAGCGTGGGGTTGCGTTTGACATAGACGGCGGGACTGAAAGGATTCGATGCCTTTCAAGGGTGAAACCTATTCGTCTACGGCGCGCCAGAACTCGACGCGGTGGCGGTAGGTTTTGCGCAAGCCGCCGAGCCACTCGGCATGGGGTGTCGATGCGCCGTAATCCTCGATATGAGGGTCGAGGCGTTCGATCTCCCACACCGCGGCGGCGGCGGCCTTGTAACGGTCGCTGTGGGCATTGAAGAGGATCGATTCGACGACTTTCCTGAGCAGCAGGGTCGCCGCCAGCGGATAACGCGCGGCCAGTCGGTCGGCGGCGGCGGTCAATCCCGCTTCGTCATCGCCGTTCAGGTTGCGGATGCGCTCGATAATCAGTCGCGCCGCGCGCTCCAGCGACGGCCACGCAATCAGCAGGTCGAGCGCCCGACCGGCATCGGGGTGCGACATGGCCCGGTCAAGCGCTTCGTCTTCGGCCTCGATATCGTCGAAATCGGGCAAGCGTTTCAGGTGTTCGCGAAGATAGGTGGCATCGAGCGTCGCGAGAAAGGTGTCGAGCCGCAGCGCCTGTGCCTCTTCGCTGTGTCCGGCGACCTGTAATGCCTCGACGCGCAGGCGCGTCCATTCCGGTGGCCGGTCGCGGGGGCGCTCGGTGACGCCATCGAGCGTGGCTAGAGCGTCTTCGGCGCGGTTGGCGCTCAGTTGCCGTTCGGCGATGCGCAAGGCGGTCGCCAGCGTCCGGCGACTGGGTTGAAGTGCGATAAAGGCGTCGACATCGCCTAGCGCATCCGCAATGGCTTCCAGCGCCACGCGAAGACTATCGGCACGCGACCGGCGGCGGGCGAAGCTATATTCCAATGTGCGGTTACGCCGCCACTTCGACATGCGCCGCGATTTCGGCGCGGCGGCTTTTTCAGGAATGGCGGCGGCGGTTTCCAGTTGCCCGCGCAGGGCCACGAGGCCGTCGTCCCCCAGAGTCGGCACCAGTCCGGCGACGAGCGGGTCGGCCTGTCCATAGCCATTGTGGATCAGCAATTCCACGACCTGCGGGATCAGGGTGGGCGGGGCGATTTGGGCCGACGCAGCGATGGCGCCGAAATCGACGGCGGCCTGCGCGAACAGAGCGAGCATCTCGCCGGAATTGTCGCTGGCGCGTTCCAGCACGGCATTGCTCATGCGCAGGAACTGCCCGATTAGAGACAAGGCTTCGGCGGGGGCGGCGGGCGCGACCTGTTCGACGATCAGCCTGCGCTGGCTGTGCAGGTCAGCGCGGAAGGTCTTGAGCGTGCGCCAGCCGATCATGGTTTCGGCGGCGGCAATGGTAGTCAGGCGCTTGCGGATTTCGGCGGCCAGCTTGTCGGGGCTGTCCTGCCCGGCCAGTTCCATGCGCAGTCGGCGCTTGGCATTGGCGTCGCCGGTGCTGATTTCCATTAAAAGCGCCGCCAGCCGTTCCGCGCCGAGGGCTTCGAGATTCGTGGCGTTCAGGGTCGTTTTAGAGGCCATGACATGTATTTAGGATGTCACATCATAAATAGCTAGCGCAGGGCCAGCCGCGCCTCCATCAGGTCGGCTTCGCGGATCAGCTTCTGCATGGTTTCGTTGTGGATGTCCTGACGGCGACCGAGGAACAGGATTTCCTCTCGCTCGGCCCCTATGCCGACCCTGAACAGTTCGCGCTCGATGTCGCGCAGGCGCTGGGCGCTGGCGGCGTCTTCGGGGCTGGCGTTACCCCCAAAGGCTATCGTGTCGATGCGCTGACGGTAATAGGCCATGACGCGCAAACCCGCCTGCGCATAGAGGTCGGCATCGACGCGCCCGTCGGCCAGATTGTGCTGCGCCTGTTCGACCGCGCGGATGGCGGCTTCGGCGGCGCGGGTGCGGGCGGCGTCGTGGGCTTCGTCCTCGTGCTCCGGCGGCAGGTCGAGATTCTTCAGTAGCAGCGGCAGGCCGAGGCTGGCGGCGATCAGCGACACGATGATCACCCCGGCGGCGAGACAAATCGCCAGATCGCGGGCCGGGAAATCCGTGCCGTCGCTCAAGGCCAGCGGCAAGGTCAGGATACCGGCGAGCGTAATCGCGCCCTTGGCCCCGGCCAGCGACGTGGCGGCGATGATGCGCCAGTTGGGCCGCACGGTCGGCTGACCCTTGCGTTTGGCGCGGAAGGTGGTGAAACGCAGCGACACCCAGACCCAGACGAAGCGCGCCGAGGCCAGAAGCGCGGTGATAGCCAGCACGTAGATGCCCAACCACCACGGCTCATGGTGGCCGGTCAGCTGAACCGTATCGACCGCACCCTGAAAGATACCGGGCAGTTGCTCACCCAGCAGGACGAAGATTGCGCCATTGGCGGCGAACTGCACCATGTCCCACACGACGTCGCGGCGGATGCGGCTGACGGCGGCGCCCTGCGACGGCTTTTCGACGAAGCTCATGGTGAAACCGGCGGCGACGGCGGCGAGGATACCGGAGCAATGGACGTGTTCGGCGGCCAGATAGGCGGCGAAGGGGATGAGCAGGCTGATCAGGATGAACGAGCCCGGATCGTTGCCGTAGCGCTCGGACACCCAGCCCTTGGCGCGGGTGATGGCCCAGGCGACCGCGATGCCGATGGCCAGACCGCCCAGCGCCAGCCACAGGAAGGTCAGGGCGGCATTGCCGGCCGAAAAGGTCCCGGTCAGGGCGGCGGCGATGGCGAAGCGCAGGCAGACGAGGCCCGACGCATCGTTGAGCAGGGCCTCGCCTTCGAGGATGTGCATCAGGCGCTTGGGGATCGGGACGCGCGCGGCTATGGCCGAGACGGCGATCGGGTCCGTCGGGGCCAACACAGCGGCCAGCGCGAAGGCCACCGCGATGGGCATGCTTGGGATCAGCCAGTGGATGAACAGGCCGACGCCGATGACCGTAAAGGCGACGAGGCCCAGCGCCAGTTCGAGGATCGTGCCGATATCGCGGAACAGGCCGTCCTTGGGGATGCGCCAGCCGTCGAGAAACAGCAGCGGCGGCAGGAAGAGGAGAAAGAAAATCTCCGGATTCAGCTCGATATTGACGTCGGTCACCAGCGCGATCAGGGCGCCGAAAGCGATCTGCACCAGAGGCAGGGGCAGGGCCCACGGTAACATACGGCTCAAGACGCCGCTGAGCACGACGGCCAGCAGCATGACCAGAACGATCGAGATGGGTTCCAATGGGGACTCCTTAGGCGTCTATCTTTAGACGCCCGGTTGGACCCCGATCAACCCTTTTCCCATACGATTTTGTGAAGCGTCAGGCTTTCCAGCCGAGCAGGAAAAGGGCGGCCTCGGCATGGGCGCGGACGCCGACCTCCAGCGCCGGTTCGTAGATGTCGAAATAGGGCGAGTGGTTGGGTGGGCTTTCGCCGGGTTTCTTGCCCGGCCAGGCCGCGCCGAGGAAGGCGAAGACGCCCGGCACCTTTTTCTGAAACTGCGAAAAATCCTCGGCCCCGGTGATGGCCGAGGTGTTGGGCTCGATCTTGTCGGTCCCCCCGGCGGCGCGGGCGAGCGTCGGGGCGATATCGACGGCCAGTTTCGGGTCATTATAGGTCAGGGGTGCCGACAGGACGAATTCGACTTCCGCTTTCGCACCATAGGCCTCGGCCAGCGCCTGAACGGTCTTGGTCACGCGGGCATGGACGTCGGCGCGACGGGCTTCGGAAAAGGTGCGCAGCGTGCCGCCCAGCTTGAACTCTTCAGGGATGATGTTGAAACGCACACCGCCCTGCATGGTGGTGATCGACAGGACGGTGGCCTCGGTCGTCACGTCGATCTGACGCGCGGCGATCTGATTGACCGCGCCGACAATATCCGAGGCCAGCGCCGTGATATCGACGCCGTTCCACGGCTGCGCGCCGTGGGTCTGCTTGCCGGTCAGGCGGATTTCGACGCGGTCGGCGGCGGCCATAAAGCCCTTGGGTCGCCAGTAGAGCTTGCCCGTTTCCATCGGCCAGACGTGCAGGCCGAAGATCGATTTGATCTTATAGGTCTCGATGACCCCCTCGGCGACCATCAGCTCTGCGCCGCCCTTTTCGCCGGGGGGCGGGCCTTCCTCGGCGGGCTGAAAGATGAAGACGACGCTGCCCGCGATATCGCTTTTGAGCGCGGTCAGCACCTCGGCGGCCCCCAGCAGCATGGCGACGTGGGCGTCGTGGCCGCAGGCATGGGTGATCGGCACGGTCTTGCCGTCGTATTCGCCGGTGGCTTTGGAGGCGAAGGCCAGACCGGTCTTTTCCAGCACGGGCAGGCCGTCCATATCGGCGCGAAGCGCCACTGCCGGACCGGGTTTGCCGCCTTTCAGGACGCCGATGACGCCGGTAAAGGCGATCTTCTCCTGAACTTCGAGGCCCAGACGGCGCAGTTCAGTGGCGACCAAAGCCGCCGTGCGGACTTCATGATTACCGAGTTCGGGGTGTTCGTGGACATCGCGCCGCCACGCGACGACCTTGGGCTGCACCTTCGCGGCGAGGGTGGCGATCTGACTGGTGGCCGCCGCACGCGCCAGAGGTGACAAACCCAGCGCCGTCAGACCGGCCAATCCCGTTATAAGCTGCCGACGTTCCATCCTGCCCTCCGAAAAATATCAGAGACATGTCAGGCCGCGTTCGGTTGTGAGTCAATAAAAAAACCGCCCGGACGGGGGTCCGGGCGGTTTCGATAGCTTCAAATTCAATCTTAACCCATGCCGCCGGGCATCATGCCGGGGTGCATATTGTGGTTCAGGTGGAACATGACCCAGATCGTGCCGACGATCAGGATGCCGACGATGATCACGGTGAAGACGAAGGCCGCATTGTTCCAGATCTGGCTCGACGAGGTGTCCATATGCAGGAAGTAGTGCAGGTGGACGACGATCTGGATGACGCCGAGGATCAGGATCGCCGGGATCAGGGTCGCGGCGGGCAGGATCTTCAGCATGGTCAGGGCGAACGGAATGCCGGTCAGGACGACCGACAGGGCGAAACCGATCAGGTAGGACTTGACCGAGCCGTGGCTGGCGCCATGATCGTGGCCATGCTCATGATTGAGCTTATCGACCGCGTGGTGATCCGCCAGTTCGGTGTGCGGGTCCTTCGCCTTGTGCAGGGTAGGTTCGTTAGGGACGTGCATCAGGCGGCTCCCATCAGATAGACGATGCTGAAAACGCCGATCCAGATGATGTCGAGGAAGTGCCAGAACAGGCTCAGCTCCATCATGCGGATGCGGTTGGCGGAGGTCAGGCCGCGGCGGGACAGGTGGACGAACATGATCGCCATCCAGACGAGGCCGGACGTTACGTGGATGCCGTGCGTGCCGACCAGCGTGAAGAAGGCTGACAGGAAGGCCGACCGGTCAGGGCCCGCGCCTTCGTGGATCAGGTGGTTGAACTCATAGAGTTCCATGCCCATGAAGCCGAGGCCGAGCAGGCCGGTGACGGCCAGCCAGCCCATGACGCCCTTGAGCTTGTTGGCCTGCATCGAGATCATCGACAGACCAAAGGTCAGGGATGACAACAGCAGCAGCGCCGTTTCGATCGCCACGAAGCTGAGGTCGAACAGTTCGCGCCCGTTCGGGCCGCCGGCGGTCGCGTCCTTCAGAACGCCGTAGGTGGCGAAGATCGTCGCGAACAGGATGCAGTCGCTCATCAGATAGATCCAGAAACCCAGTGTGACCTTGGTTTCTTCGTCCTGATGGTGATGGTCGTGCGTATCGTGGGCGTCGTTCGGATTATGGTCGTAGGCGGACTTCAGTTCGTCCTTGATCGCCTCGATGGGGTTAGCAGGATGGCTCATGATCAGGCCTCCTTTTGGGTCTTGAGCAGGGCGAAGCGCGCGTCCTCGATGGCCTTGATCTCGTCAGGCTGGACGTAATAGTCGCGGTCTTCGTTGAAGGTGTGGACGGCGGCGATGACGATCATGGCCACGAAGCCCAGTAGCGCCAGCCACCAGATGTGCCACACCAGCGCGAAGCCGAACGGGACGCTGACCAGACCGATCAACAGGCCCGTCGCCGTGTTGCGCGGCATGTGGATCGGCTCATACTTTTCAGGTTGCACATAGGCCTGGCCCAGTTGCTTGGCGTCCCAGAACGAGTCGTGGTTGCCGATGGCGGGCGTCACGGCGAAGTTATAGAACGGCGGCGGCGACGAGGTCGCCCACTCCAGTGTCCGGCCATCCCACGGGTCGCCCGTTTCGTCGCGCAGCTCGTCGCGTTTGACGACGCTCCACACGATCTGGGCGATATTGGCCAGAATACCGGCGAGGATGAGCAGGGCGCCGAAGGCGGCGACGATCAGATAGACCTGCCACACCGGGTCGTTCATGTGGCTCAGGCGGCGCGTCATGCCCATCAGGCCCAGCGCATAGAGCGGCATGAAGGCGACGTAGAAGCCGATCAGCCAGCACCAGAACGAGACCTTGCCGAGACCGACGTGCAGCTTGAAGCCGAAGGCCTTGGGGAACCAGTAGTTCAGCGCCGCAAAGCAGCCGAACAGCACGCCGCCGATGATGACGTTGTGGAAGTGGGCGATCAGGAACACCGAATTGTGCAGGACGAAGTCGGCCCCCGGCACGGCCATCAGGACGCCGGTCGCGCCGCCGATGACGAAGGTGATGATGAAGCCCAGCGTCCACATCATCGGCAGGTCGAGCTTGATGCGGCCGCGATACATGGTGAACAGCCAGTTGAACACCTTCACCCCGGTGGGGATCGAGATGATCATGGTCGTGATGCCGAAGAAGGCGTTGACGTTCGCCCCGGCACCCATCGTAAAGAAGTGGTGCAGCCAGACAATGAACGACAGCAGAGCGATACACATGGTCGCATAGACCATGCCGTCGTACCCGAACAGGCGCTTGCGCGAATAGGTCGCCACGACTTCCGAGAAGACGCCGAAGGCGGGCAGGACGAGGATATAGACTTCCGGGTGACCCCACGCCCAGATCAGGTTCACATAGAGCATGGCGTTGCCGCCGGCTTCATTGGTGAAGAAGTGCATCCCCAGATAGCGGTCGAGGCTCAGCATGGCCAGACAGACGGTCAGGATCGGGAAGGCGGCCACAATCAGCATATTGGCGGCGAGCGTCGTCCAGGTGAAGATCGGCATACGCATCAGGGTCATGCCCGGGGCGCGCATCTTGAAGATGGTGGTGATCAGGTTCACCCCTGACAGCAATGTCCCTAACCCCGCGATCTGCAAGGCCCACAGGTAGTAGTCGACCCCGACCCCCGGCGAGAATTCGATCCCCGACAGGGGCGCATAGGCCAGCCAGCCGGTGTGGGCGAACTCACCGATGACCAGCGAGACGTTGATCAGGATGGCGCCCGACGCCGTCAGCCAGAAGGAGAGCGAGTTCAGGTACGGGAAGGCCACGTCGCGCGCGCCGATTTGCAGCGGCATGACGACGTTCATCAGGCCGACGACAAAAGGCATGGCGACGAAGAAGATCATGATCACGCCGTGGGCGGTGAAGATCTGGTCGAAGTGATCCGGCGGCAGGAAGCCTTCGCCGCCCGCCGAGGCCATCGCCTGTTGCGCGCGCATCATCAGGGCGTCGGCGAAGCCGCGCAGCAGCATGATCAGGGCGAGGATGATATACATCACGCCGATCTTCTTGTGGTCGACGCTGGTCAGCCAGTTCGACCACACATATTTCCACTGCTTGAAATAGGTGGTCAGGCCCAGCACCGCGACGGCGGCGATAACCATGCCCGCACCGGCGCCCATGATGATGGGGTCGTGCCAGGGGATGGATTCGATATGGAGCTTGCCGAAGATGGCGCGCAGAAGCGGGTCTTCGTGGAGTTGGTCGACGCGGCTGGACATGGATCAGTAAAGCTTTGCGGATGGGGAGGGCACGGGAAGGGGTGGGCGGCGGATGCCGATCAGCCTTCCGGCGTTACAAGTGTATTCTGAGCGGGGGTATTGAGGGCGATAGTCTTGTTGTCTGTCTTCGACGACTTCGACTTATCGGTTTCCGGCGCGACGCAGGCCACGGCATTGGGGTCCATGTTCTTGAGCAATGCCATATTGTAGGCGTCGTCCTTGCACAGGCCGCCATCGGCGCAGCCATTGAGAACCTTGGTGAACATGGTCGGCTCGACCGAAGCATAGAACAGCGGCTGCGGGGCGATGTCTTTTTGATTCAGCGTCTTGTAGGTGGCGGTATCGAGCGCGGTGCCCGAGGTCTTGGCCCTGGCCACCCAGGCGGCGAAGTCTTCGTCGCTCATGGCCTTGGCCTTAAACTTCATATTGGCGAAGCCCTTGCCCGAATAGTTGGCCGAGATGCCGTCATATTCGCCTTCGTGATCGGCGCGCAGCGACAGGTTGGTCTGCATCCCGGTCATGGCATAGATCTGGCTGCCCAGTTGCGGGATGAAGAAGGAGTTCATCACCGAGGACGAGGTCAGTTTGAAATGGACGGGCGTGCCGACCGGCATGGCCATCTCGTTGACCGTGGCGATACCGTATTCCGGATAGATGAACAGCCACTTCCAGTCCATAGCCACGACCTCGACCTCGACGGGCGGGATGTGACTGCGTTCGGCGACGGCCTCGACTTTCTTGTGCGGATCGAGCTGATGCGTCGAAATCCACGTTACCGTGCCGAGCGCGATGATGATCAGGGTCGGGATAGCCCAGACGACCGCCTCGATGCGGTTGGAGTGTTCGAAGTTCGGGTCGTAGGTCGCCTTGGTGTTCGACGCACGGTAGCGCCAGGCAAAGGCGATGGTCATGACGATCACCGGCACCACGGGGATCAGCATCAGGCCGAGTGCCAGAAAAATCAGGTCGCGTTCGGCGAGACCGACGGGGCCCTTGGGGTCCAGCAGGGCCATCTGGCAACCGCTGAGCGAAAGGGCCGCCACGGTGAGTAAAGCCGCGGTCGCAAATGTGCGGAATCGACGAAAAGCAGGGAAGGTCTCAGGCACTGGGTCAATCACCGAACTGGATTTCAAATGTCAAACTCCGGGCCTACTAATGAAATTACAGGGGACCGCAACCGGCAAAATGTCGCAGCCCGTGCGCAGGGTCTGACATAATTTTGTTACGTTAAAATCAACACTTACGTAAAAATTTGCGGTGCCGGGCGGCTTCTGTGGATAAATAAACTGACAAAATTGTCAAAAGGCGAAAATTTGGCTTGCGCAAACGCTTGTCCTGCCCCAACTATTGTGAAACTGACGCCTGCGTGAATTTGTCGCGGCGCATTGGGAGACTCTGGTTATGAATGATGCACTGCACACCTATCGCTTCGGCCCGCTCGTCAAGACGGCTCTGCTTGTCGCAGCCCTGCTTCAAATTGTCGCAGGCATCATGCTCATCGCTAACGCCTATCTGGCTGGCGGCTCGGTTCTGGCGCAGTTTTCCGGCATCGTGCTGGGTATGATTCCCGTCGCCATCGCCCTGTTCGTCGTGCCGGTCCTGTGGAGCTGCCAGCTGCGCGTTTACGAGAACCGTCTGGAGTATCAGGGCGTCCTGCTCAACATCGCCATTCCGCGCGAAGATCTGGTCGCCGTGTCCGCCGCGCCGAAGCCCGGTTTCGGCATGTTCGGCCTGACGCTGGAATTGGTCAACGGGCCGTTCCACCGCCTCAATCTGGCAATCATGTCGAAGAACGAAGATCGTGTGATCAACTGGTTCGAAACCGCCCGCGCGTAAGCGTCCAAAGGTATCTTAAGAAAACGCCGCTCTGGTCAGAGCGGCGTTTTTGCTTTTGGGCGACGCAGCCACCAGATCGTAAATCCAGCAAGGCCGGCCGCCAGCGCGAACCAGGTCAGGGCGTAGGTCAGGTGCGAATTGGCAAACCGCACCACGGTCATCCCGCCCTTGGGCCAGCCACCGGGAACGGGGGTCTCATCGGCATCGACAAAATAGGCGGGTACGGCACCAACACCCTTTGCGCTGGCGATCTGCTCCACATTACGCAGATACCAGCGGTCATCGGCGGGGGCATTGGCCTGTGAGAACAGCCAGCCTTTGGTTTCCGACATGCGGACAAGGCCGGTGATCTCGACCGGGCCGGTGACTTGTCCCTCCGGACGGGACGCAGCAGCTTTCTTGTCGGTCGGCACATAGCCGCGATTGACGATAATCGTCGCGCCGCTGTCGGTTGCAAACGGCGTCATGACCCAGTACCCGGCCCCGGCTTCGGTCAGGGCATAGACCTGAACTTCCTTATCGTTGAGGAAATGGCCGTTCAACCGCACCCGGCGATATTCGTCGTTCGCCTTCGTCAGGGCGGGCCAGCCGGATGGCCCGGATTCCAGTGTTTGCGCGGGCGCTGTGGTGCGGGCATTGACCGTTTCGATCAGGGTCGTCTTCCACATCAGGCGCTGCACCTGCCAGACGCCGAGCGCGGTCAGGACCAGTACGACAAGGCCAACGACACTGAGCATGAACAAACGACGCATGGGCATTCTCCGGAAACGCTTTTCTATAAGCTTTTACAATCGCATCGTCGCGCGTCAAAACGCCGCCTTTTGTTCAATTGTCGGATACCGCTTTTTCATTCGTCTGATAATATGACGCCAAAGGCAGGATATGTCCGGACTAAAGCAAATGCTCGACAAGGCCCGGCGCGCCATTCTCAGGAAAGGCGTGGCGCCTCAGGATGCCGACGATCTGGTGCAGGAGGCTTTCCTGCGCGTCGAGGCGTTCGAGCGGACGCAAACCGTCAAGTCGCAGGAGGCCTTACTGATCAAAGCCGCGGTCAATCTGTCGTTCGATGCGGCGCGCCGGCGCAAGGTGACGCCTTTCGTCGATATCGGCGAAGATCTGGGGGCGGCACCCGACCGCACGCCCTTGCCGGACGAGATTCTGCGGGCGCAGGACCGGCTGAAACGGGCGGCGCAGGGGCTGGAACAACTGCCTGAAAAGACGCGGCGCATCCTGTTGAGCCGACGGCTGGACGGCAGAAGTTTTAAAGACATCGCGGCGGCGGAAGGCATGTCGGTCGCCGCAGTGGAAAAGCAGGTCGCCCGCGCGACCCTCGAATTGACGAAGTGGATGGATGAATGGTGAGCGGGGAGGTGCAGGACAGACCAGAGCGGACGCGCCTCACCGCCGAAGCTTCCGTGTGGCTGGCCCGGTTGCAGAACGAGGCGCGCACGGCGGAAACCGAAGCCGCGTTTCAGGTCTGGCTGAGCGATACGCCGGGGGCGCAGGACGCCTTCGACCGCGTGACCGGGGTGTGGGACATCTTGCCCGGTGCCGCCGGTCTGGCGCGCATTCAGGCCGCGAATGACGTGCCTGTGCGTAGGCCGCGCCGTCTGGCCATGATGTCGGCGGTTGCCGCGGTCATTGTCGCGGCGATCGGGCTTGGTTTTTACCTGTCTCAGGCCAAACCCCTGATTTATGAGACCCTCCCGGGGCAGCAGCAGACCGTCACCCTGAGTGACGGCTCGCGCGTCGCTCTGAACACAGATACGCAGGTGCGTGTGGTCTATTCCGGGGCTAACCGACGGATCGAACTGGCGCGCGGCGAAGCCTTGTTCGATGTACAGCCCGACGCCACCCGCCCCTTTACGGTACGCGCCGGGGACGAGCAGGTGCGCGCCCTCGGCACCTCCTTCGTCGTGCGCCGCGACCTGCAAAACGTGGCGGTGACGCTACTGAAAGGCAAGGTCGAGGTCGCGGTCATACCCGAACGGGCTGGCGATCTGGCGCGTCTGCAAACCCTTGTGGTCCTGTCGCCGGGCGAACGCGCCACGGTCTATAATCATACCCAGATGGTCGTCGACCGGCCCGCCGTCGAGGCCGCTACCGCCTGGCGCAAGGGCGAGGTGATTTTCGCCAATGCAACCCTGGCCGAGGCGGTGGCGGAGATCAACCGCTACGGTGCCGCCCCTATCATCCTCACGGACAAGCGCATGGCCGCCGTTCGGGTGTCGGGCGTGTTCCGCACCAACGACGCGGCGGAATTTGCGGCGACCATCGCGCAACTCAACGATCTTAAGGTACGTCGCCACGACGGCGCGCTCGAACTCATCCGCTGACATTTCACGCATAAAAATTGTCGGTTTCGGTTTGCAAATTCGTCTATGTAAGATGGCATAAACAAATTTAAACGCCGTAACAGGGCGGGGCCAAAATCGAGGGATGAGAGTCGCGACTTTGCTATGCGCCGTGGGCGTCGTCGCACCTGCCGTTCTGGCGGGCGTGTCGGCCCATGCCCAAGATGCCGTCGAATATAATCTCCCCGCGCAACCCTTGTCCGACGCTTTGACCGCAATAGGGTCGAAAGCCGGTGTGAATATCGTCTTTGCGCCGGATGCAGTGAAAGGCAAACGTTCGACGCCGCTCAAAGGCCGCTTCAGCGTTCCGGCGGCACTCGATGCGCTGCTGACCGGGACGGGCCTGAGTTACAGCCGCACCTTCGGTGGCTCTTATATCATCCGTGCGACGGCCGGACCGCTCGCCAAGACGGCTCCGCTTCCCGACTCCCCCAGACTGCCGCGCGACCCGCCGCGTCGTTTGCAGGATGTTCCGGTTGTCGTCGTCAGGGGCTACCGTCAAAGCCTGATCGAGTCGCTGAAACAAAAGCGTAGTTTTGACGGCCTGATGGACAGCATCGTCGCCGAGGATGTCAGCAAACTGCCCGACAACAATCTGGCCGAGGCGCTGCAACGCGTGGCGGGCGTCGCCGTATCGCGCGATCAGGGCGAAGGGCGCAGCATCACAGTGCGCGGACTGGGGCCTGATTTTACGCGTGTTACCATCAACGGCATGGAGGCGCAGGCCGTGACCGAGGGCATCGGCACGGGTGCCAACAAGAGCCGGGGCTCGGACCTGAATGTCTTTCCATCGGAACTGTTCAGCCGTATCGATATCAAAAAGACCTCCAGCGCCGATCAACCCGAAGGCTCGCTGGGGGCCACCGTCGATCTGGTGACGCCGCGACCCTTCGACCGCAAGGGGCCGGTTCACGCCTTCGCGGTGCAGGCCAGCTATAACGACCTCAGCCACCGGTCGGGTCAGCGCGCCACAGGCCTGATCAGCAATACCTTCGATGGCGACCGTCTGGGGTTGCTGGTGTCAGCGACCTATGCCGAGACTCCGCTGGAGCTTCAGGGGGTTCATTCCGGCGGCTGGAATCAGGGCACGGCCAATGGCGGGTTCTGCAAGCCGACGACGGGAACCGGCGGGCCATGCGACGTGCCTGCCGCCGATCTGAGCGCGTCGCTGGCGGCCTATGAGCAGCTTAATCGCGCGACGACCTATCACCCGCAATTCTACCGCTACACTAACTCCATAGGCACGGTGGAGCGCATCGGCCTGACCGGCAGCCTGCAATGGCAGCCGTCGCCGCGGACCTTGTTGACGGCGGATCTGCTGCTGGCGCGGCACAAGACCCAGCGCAACGACTATTATCTGGAGGCCATCGGTTTCAGCCGCGGGGCGTCGCAGGGCGGCAAGCCGGAAATCGTACCGCGCCGGGTCGAACTCGACGCCGATCAGGCCGTCATTTACGGCGTTTTCGATAATGTCGATGTACGCTCCGAGGTCACCGTCGACGATTTCCAGACCGATTTCAGACAGGCGTCTCTGCGCCTTCGCCACCAACTGACCCCGCATTGGGGGCTGGACATCGCGCTCGGTTCGTCGCGCTCGAAACTCGATAATTTCAAGGAGCTGACGGTTCAGATCGACCGTTTCAATGTCGATGGCTACAGTTTCGATATCCGCGGCAGCGGCCAGGCACGGCCCGTGATCAACTATGGATTCGATGTCACCGATGCGGGCAGCTGGTACTTTGGGCCGCTGGTGACGCAATCGGGTGGCAGCGGCGCGGCGGGGCCTGAGATTCGGTTGCGTCCCAACTATGTACGTAACGACCACGATATCGCCAAGACCATTGTCACCTACGATCCGGGTGGCGTCTGGCGGCTGGAAACCGGGCTGGAGCTGAAACGCTACGCCTATACGTCGATGGGGTCGCGCTATGTCGAGGGCGAGGCCAATTTCCCGGCTCCCGCCAACGGCCTTTCCGGTCTGACGACTCTGTTCTGCGGCATGGGGACGATCGACCCGCCGGGCGGGACGCCGCGCTGCTGGCAGGTTCCGGATATAGACGCCTTCGTCAGGGCCTACGACCTGCTGTCCAATGACGGGCGCACGGCGCTGTCCACGACGCCGCCGTCGGCGCGCGGTCTCAATCAGTCGGTAGTCGAAAACGATGCCGCCCTTTATACGCGTCTGCATTTCCGCACAACGTGGCAAGGCGTGCCCCTGCGTGGCGATTTGGGTTTCCGGCAGGTGCGCACCCATCAGGCCTCGCGGTTCTTCAGCAACGTGCCGGCCGACACCGACCCCAGCCGGTTCGTCCTGACGCGGGTTTCGCGCGTCTATAACGACTTTCTCCCCTCCTTCAACCTGACGGCGGAATGGCGGCCCGATACACTGCTGCGCTTCAGCGCGGCGAAGATCATGACGCGACCACCGCTGTCGACCATCGCGGCGGCGACCACGGTCTCGGTCAATGGCGGGCGGCGGCAGGTGACGACCGGCAATCCACTGATCGAGCCGATCCGCGCCACCAGCTTCGACCTGGCCTGGGAGTGGTATCCGTCGCGGGACACGGCGGCGTCGGTGTCGTTGTTCTACAAGGATATTTCGACCTATATCCAGACCCTGACCTATGTGGCGCCGTACCGCGTGACCGGTTTACCCGAAGAACTCCTGCAATATAGCGGCGTGTCGCCCGACGACGATTTCCATATCATCAGCGTCGTCAATACGCCGGGCGGGCCGTTGCAGGGCGCCGAGATCAACTATCAGACGCGGTTCACGGCTCTGCCGGGGCTTTGGTCCGGTCTGGGGATGAAGCTCAGCTATACCTACGTCATCAGTCGCATCAATTACGACCTCAGTCCGGTGTCGGACGTCCGTTTGCGAACCGACCTGATCAATATTTCGCGCAACGCCTACAATGGCACGGTCTATTACGCCAAAGGGCCGATGCAGGTACGTTTGTCGGCCAGCTACCGCGACCGCTTCCTGATCAACGTGCCGGGATCGTGGAACACCGACGCCAGCGGTACGGAGCCTGCCACCTACTGGGATGTGTCGGCCAGTTATCGCCTGCGTCCCGGCCTGACCTTGTCCCTCGAAGGGCTGAACCTGACGCACGAAGGCGTCGAGACCTGGGACCGGACCAGCGCGCATCTGCTCAGCGGGACCAATTTCGCCGGACGACAGTTTTTCATCGGGCTGCGCTATCGGAATTAAAACCTTGTTATGATGTCGGTTTTCGATCGTGAACGCGTCTACAGGATAAGAGATATATGCAAACCGACAGGCGAACGATTTGCAGAGCGATGCCATGCGTGCATTTATAATACTATTGATTCAGTTGAATAAATGCCTTGATTCGGGCTTGTTTTTCAAAAAAGTTAGCGCTAACATTTGTCGCAACCCCACCAGCACAATCGCGCTGCTGGCAATGAAATAATATACAGGGACGAGCCAGTCATGACGTCAACAGACGAGACGAACGCGCTGTGAAAGCCGTAGACCGCCTTGCGCGGTCAAGACCGATGTCCGCCAAAATTCCAGCTCCCCGTTGGACACCTTGCGGGGCGGACACTCCCTCCAGATCGATGTCCGCCCCCATCTTTTACTTTTTCAGACTTCGTTTTTCCGAGGCCGTTCATGAAAACCACCCCCCTGTCGAAGCCGCTCGCGGTCCTGCTCGGTCTGAGCATGGTCTGTACCCCCGTTGTTGCCCAGACGCCGCCAAAACCTGCTGCCGCCGAGGTCAGGCCGCCGTATCTTAACGCGCAGGCAACCGCGCAGGCGCGGGCGGTGGATATCGTGTCGCGCCTGACGCTTGAGGAAAAAGCGGCGCAGATTCAGCATAATGCCCCCGCGATTTCGCGTCTGGGTATCCCGGCCTATAACTGGTGGAATGAGGGTCTGCATGGGGTGGCGCGCGCCGGAGACGCGACGGTCTTCCCTCAGGCGATCGGTATGGCCGCGACCTGGGACACGCCGCTCATTCATCAGGTCGGCGATGTCATTGCGACGGAGTTTCGGGCCAAGTATCTCAAGACGCGCGGCAAGGACGGTGGTTCGGGCGGGTATCGCGGCCTGACCGTGTGGTCGCCGAACGTCAATATCTTCCGTGATCCGCGCTGGGGCCGGGGACAGGAAACCTATGGCGAAGACCCGTTCCTGACCTCGCGCATGGGGGTATCCTTCATCAAGGGCCTTCAGGGCGACGATCCGAAACACCCTAAAACGGCGGCGGTCATCAAGCATCTGGCCGTACACTCCGGCCCCGAAGCCGACCGCCACGTCGAGGATATCCATCCCTCGAAGCGCGACGAGGTCGACACCTATCTGCCCGCCTTCTATGCCGGGGTGACCGAGGCGCGCGTCGAAGGCGTCATGTGCGCCTATAATGCCGTCAACGACGTTCCGGCCTGCGGTTACACGCCCTATATGCGCGATCTCCTGAAAACCCAGTGGGGCTTCAAGGGGCATATCGTGTCCGACTGCGCCGCCGTGGCCGACTTCTATCTGCCGACCTCGCACGCCTATGTCAAAACGCCGGAAGAGGCGGTGGCCTCGGCCATGAAGGCGGGCACCGACCTGATCTGCGACTTCGTGTCGAACAAGACGACCGATCCGCAAACGACGGTCAATGCGGTCAAGCAAGGTCTGATCAGCGAAGCCGAACTCGACACCGCCCTGATCCGCCTGTTCGAGGTCCGCTATCGCCTCGGTCTGCTCGATGCGCCGGAACTGGGCGCTTTTGCCGCTATCACGGACAAGAATTTCGACACCCCCGCCCAGCGCGAACTTAACTTAAAAACCGCCGAAAAGTCGCTGGTTTTGCTGAAGAATGACGGCCTTTTACCGTTGAAGGGCACACCGAAACGCATCGCCGTCATCGGTCCGAATGCCGACAGCGTCGATGCTCTGGTCGGCAATTATAACGGCACGCCGTCGAAGCCGATTACCGTCTATGCCGGGATCAAGGCGCGCTTCCCCGACGCCGAAGTGACCTATATCGAAGGTACGGGCTGGGTGGCGCCGCCGCTTCAGGACGTACCCGACAACGTGCTGTGCCTGGACGCCGCCTGCGCCGAAAAGGGCCTGAAATTCGAGGAGTTCAAGGGGCCGAAGCTGGAAGGGGCAGCGGTCGCCACGAAAACCGACGCCAACGCCAAATTCAGCTGGGGCCGACCCAACCGTGAAGCACGCGAAAGCTCGACGCGCTGGAGCGGCTATATCAAGGCCGAAGAAAGCGGCGCGCACCGCTTTCGCTTTACCGGCGACGACGGGTACCGTGTCTTCATCGACGACAAACTGATCGCCGATGTGTGGGACATCGCCTGGCCGACGTCGGACAGCGACGTCCATCTCGAGGCGGGCAAGACCTACAAGCTGCGCGTCGAAGCCGTGCAGCGCGGCACCCGCGAAGACCAGAAATTCCAGTGGAGTCGCCCCAGCGCCGGGGGTGAAAAGGCCGTCGCGGCGGCGAAAGACGCCGATCTGATCGTCTTTGCGGCGGGTCTGACCTCGCGCCTTGAGGGCGAAGAAATGCGCGTGGCGGCCCCCGGTTTCGCGGGCGGCGACCGCACCTCGCTCGACCTGCCGGCGCCGCAGCAAAAGATGATCGAGCAACTGCATGCCACCGGCAAACCGGTCGTGCTGGTGCTGATGAACGGCAGCGCCATGAGCGTCAACTGGGCCGACAAGAACCTGCCCGCCATCATCGAGGCCTGGTATCCGGGCGGCGAGGGCGGTCGCGCCATTGCCAACCTGATCGCCGGGGATTTCAGCCCCGCAGGCCGCCTGCCGCTGACCTTCTATAAGTCCGCCGATCAGTTGCCGCCGTTCAAGGACTATTCGATGAACGGGCGCACCTACCGTTATTTCACCGGCGAGGCGCTCTATCCGTTCGGTTACGGCCTCAGCTACACGACCTTCGCCTACGGCAAGCCGGTGCTGAGTGCTAAAAGCGTCAAGGCGGGCGGGGAGGTCAAGGTCACGGTCAGCGTCACCAATAGCGGCCAGCGCGACGGCGACGAAGTGGTCCAGCTTTACGTCAAACGGGCCGTCGCCGGTGCGCCGGTGCGGGCTTTGAAAGGCTTCCAGCGCATCAGCCTCAAGGCGGGTGAAACCAAAAAGGTCACCTTTACGGTCGACGCCAAGGCCATGAGCGTGGTCGATGCCAACGGCCAGCGTCAGGTCGAGGCCGGGCCGGTCGAGCTGTGGATCGGCGGCGGACAGCCGGACGCCCGTAAAGACCTCAAACCGGCGGCCGGAACCGCGGCGACCGTCACCGTGACGGGCCGCAAGACTATCGGAGCTTTCTAAATGACGCGTAAACCCGCGACCGCCAACGGTCGCTTTCGCTCGCAGGAATGGTTCGAAGCCCCCGGCCATATCGACATGGCGGCTTTGTACCTTGAGCGGTTCATGAACTACGGCATCACGCCGCAGGAACTGCGCTCGGGCCGTCCGATCATCGGCATCGCCCAAACGGGGTCGGACCTCAGCCCGTGCAACCGCATCCATCTGGAACTGGCCAAACGCACCCGCGATGGCATCCGCGATGCGGGCGGCATCTGCATGGAGTTTCCTTGCCACCCGATCTTCGAGAACTGCCGCCGTCCCACGGCGGCGGTGGACCGCAACCTCAGCTATATGACGCTGGTCGAGATTCTGCACGGTTATCCGATCGACGCCGTGGTCCTGACGACCGGCTGCGACAAGACGACCCCGGCAGGGATCATGGCGGCTACCGCCGTGGATATACCGGCCATCGTTCTCAGCGGCGGGCCGATGCTCGACGGGCACCACGACGGCGAACTGGTCGGCTCCGGCACGGTCATCTGGCGCTCGCGCCGGGCACTGGCGGCGGGCAAGATCACCGAGGACGAGTTCCTTGAGGCGGCCTGCGCCTCGGCCCCGTCGTCGGGCCATTGCAACACCATGGGCACGGCCTCGACCATGAACGCGGTCGCCGAGACCATGGGCCTGTCGCTGCCCGGCTGTTCGGCCATTCCCGCGCCCTACCGCGAGCGCGGTCAAATGGCCTATGAGACCGGTCGTCGCGTCGTCGAAATGGCCTATGAAGACCTCAAGCCGTCGAAAATTCTGACCAAGGCCTCGTTCACCAACGCCATTGCCGCCGTCGCGGCGCTGGGCGGCTCGACCAATGCTCAGCCGCACATCGTGGCTATGGCGCGTCACGCGGGCGTCGAATTGACGGAAGCCGACTGGATGGCGGCCTATGACATCCCGCTGATCCTCAATATGCAGCCGGCAGGCAAGTATCTGGGTGAACGCTTCCACCGCGCGGGTGGCGTCCCGGCGATCCATGTGGAATTGCTCAAAGAAAATATCATCGACGGCACGGCGGCGACCATCACCGGCAAGACCCTGGCCGAAAACGTCGCCGGTCGCGAAACGCGCGACCGCGAAATGATCCGCACGATTGCCGAGCCGATGATGGAGCGCGCGGGTTTCCTTGTGCTGAAAGGCAATCTGTTCGATTTCGCCATCATGAAGACCAGCGTCATCAGCGACGAGTTCCGTCAGCGGTACCTGTCTGAACCGGGGCAGGAGAATATCTTCGAGGGCAAGGCCTTCGTCTTCGACGGCTCCGACGACTATCATCACCGCATCAACGATCCGGCGCTGGGCATCGACGAGCGCTCGATCCTCGTCATTCGCGGGTCCGGCCCGGTCGGCTGGCCCGGTTCGGCCGAGGTGGTCAACATGCAGCCGCCCGATCATCTGCTGAAGCGTGGTGTCACGTCCTTGCCGACCATCGGCGACGGGCGTCAGTCGGGCACGGCGGATTCGCCGTCGATCCTCAATGCGTCGCCTGAAAGCGCCGTCGGCGGCGGTCTGGCGTGGCTGCGCACGGGGGATGTGATCCGTATCGACCTCAATACGGGGGCCTGCAACATGCTGGTCGGCGACGAAGAGATCGCCGCGCGTAAAGCCGACGGTATTCCGCCGGTACCGGAATCGGCGACTATGTGGCAGGAAATCTACCGTCAGACCGTCGGACAACTCCACACCGGCGCGGTTATGGAACCGGCGCTCAAATATACGAAGATCGCCGACAAAATGCCCCGGCATAATCACTAGTTTTCAGGATTAGGTCTGAGTATTGAATCTGTTGCGGCGCAACAATGATACCGCTATCATTTTGCGCTTGCCAGATCGAAAATTTAAGGCAGATTACAGCGGCCCAAGCGTCGAATTAAAAGACAAGAACGCCTGGGCGGGGACTAAAACGCTATCATTCAGGGCGTGCGCCGAGACCTGTCGATAAGGGGGACTGCGCGCAGGCAGAAGGGACATTCCATGACCTCTTCGCAGGGGAGAATTAACACCGGGCTCGTGCTCGGGCTGGCCGTCGGCGCCTCGCTCGGCGGGCTGCTGTTCGGCTACGACACCGCCGTCATTTCCGGCGCCGAACAATCGATCAAGTTCAATTTCGTCGTGCCGCACACCGACTGGTCGGTCGATTTCAAGAACACAGTGCACGGTTTTGCCGTCGGTATCGCGCTTCTGGGCTGCGTCATCGGCTCGGCCATCGCCGGGCCGCTGGCGACTGCGCTGGGTCGTCGCGCCGGGATGCTGATCGCCGCGTCGCTGTTCTTCGTCTCTTCGCTGCTGTCGGCCTTTCCGGAGACCCTGCTGGCCCCGGTCGGGCAGATGGGGACCGAGGCCATCTGGCCGTTCCTGATCTACCGCACCTTCGGTGGCATCGCCATCGGTATGGCCTCGCTGATTTCGCCGATGTACATCTCCGAAATTGCCCCGGCCAAACAACGCGGCCTGTTCGTTTCGCTGGAACAGATCGCCATCGTGGTCGGCATCACGCTGGTCTATTTCGTCAATATGCAGATCGCCCGGATGGGCGGCAGTGACGACACCTGGCTGCACGCCGTGGGCTGGCGCTACATGCTGGCCTCGTGCGCCATTCCCGCCGCCATCTTCTTCGTTGCCGCGCTTATCATGCCCGACACGCCGCGCTGGTACATGCTGAAAGGCAAGGAAGACAAGGCCCGCGAGGTTCTGTCGAAAGCCAATCCGGCCAACGAGGTCGAAACCACGCTCAATGAGATCCGCGGTAGCCTGACCCAGCATTCGGGCAAACTCCTGTCGTTCGGTTTCGGCGTTCTCGCCGTAGGTATCCTGCTCTCGGTCTTTCAACAGGTCGTCGGCATCAATGCGGTGCTCTATTACGCGCCGACCATGTTCGAGAACCTTGGTCTGGGCAAGGACGCGGCCATGCTCAATACGGTGATCATGGGGATCGCCATGGTGGTCTTCACCGTCATCGCCCTGTTCACCGTCGATCACTGGGGCCGCAAGCCGCTGCTGATCCTTGGTTCCGTCGTCATGGCGGCGTCGCTGATTTTCCTGGGTATCCTCTATCAGACGCAAAATCCCGCCGAACAGCCGGGCATTATCTATCTGATCGTTGCCATCACCTATATCGCCGGGTTCTCGCTGTCGTGGGGGCCGATCGTTTGGGTCATGCTGGCGGAAATGTTCCCCAATTCGATCAAGGGCAAGGCCATGTCGGTCGCCGTCGCCGCCCAGTGGATCGCCAACTTCATCGTCTCGCAGACCTTCCCGATGATGGACGGCAACCCACAGCTCATTGCCGCCTTCAACCACGGCTTTTCGTTCTACGTTTACGGGGCCTGTTCGATCCTGTCGGGCCTGTTCGTGTGGAAGTTCGTGCCGGAAACCAAGGGCCGCACACTCGAAGCCATCGAGCATCTCTGGAAGAAATAAGCTCTGTAAAACTTAAATTTAAGGACAGCGGCACCTAAACGGGGCCGCTGTTTTTTTGCGCGTGTTACCCGCGTGAAATTTTTTTTGCAAACCTTTGTCTGAAATCCGGATGCCGCCCGTCTTACTGAATGCAGGCCCCTATTAATGCTGATCTTGCAGAATAATGGGGGTGTGGCGATATATTGATACGTATTGCTAAAATTTAAATATCATTTACTCAATTATTGAATAATTGAGTAAATTTCTGTGCGTGATGTGTAAATTTGTTGTTGTTTTTAAGCAACTAATTGTTTTTAAGTTTAAAATATGTTCACATTGAAATTTATCAACTTGCGAATCCTAAAAAGTTAGCGCTAACATATGCTCAATCTGGCATGTCGCAATGAATGTGCCTGCAACGATAAAAATACTGGGGCGAAAATATGGATTCTGAAAAGCGGGCCGCGCGCCGCGATCTTCAACTCTCCGCGAGCGGCGCGTCGTTCCTTTCACGCGCGATTTAACCGCAGGGGTCTGTTGCACGAAATTATCTATTCCGGCTCGGGTTGGCGCTGCGCAGGCAGGCTTACTCAGGAGGGCGGCCCTGTGTCTTCAGGCCATCCCTCTATCCCTGAAACTTGCGCAACGGAGCCCCGGGCCCTCCCGCGCGCAGGCAGGTTGCGGTGAAAATCCGCAACCTGCGTCCTTTCCGAATTCGAGGCCGAGGCTTCGCATAACGCTTCCCGGTCAGGGGTTTGATTGGGAAAACCGCACGTCAGTCCGGAAGGGTTCATTCCGGAGGCGAAATAAAAAAGGCGCCGGTCTCACGGCGTAACGGAGGAAGAAATATGTCTAACAAACCCAGGACGCGTTTTGTACGCTACCTCATGGCCGGCACCGGATTGGGTGTTCTGGCGCTTATGGGCGTCGGCAGCGGCGCTGTAGCTCAGGAAACTGCCAAAGGCGAGGAAACGACCGAAGTCGTCGTCGTCGGTGTCCGCGCGTCGCAGCAATCGGCGATCAACCGCAAGAAGAAGGCCAAGACGGCGACCGATTCGATCATCGCCGACGATGTCGGCTCGTTCCCGGACCGTAACCTAAACGAAGCCTTGTCGCGTATTCCCGGCATGGGGCTTCAACGGGGTGAAACCGGCGAAGGCGAAAGCTTCTCCTTACGCGGCAACTCCGCCGATCTGACGCGGGTCGAAATGGATGGCATGAGCACGGCGCCGAACGGCTTTGCCTTCGCGCAGGGCGGCGAAGGTCAGCGCGGCTCCGATCTACGCAACCTTCCGGCCGACCTGATCGCCAGCGTCGACGTGGTCAAGGGTCAGACCGCCGATCAGACCGAAGGCGGTCTGGGTGGTACCGTCCAGATCAAGACGCGTTCGGCACTCGATTTCAAGAAACCGTACCTGTCCATGCGCGTGGCCGGCGAGCGCAACTCGCTGAGCGGCAAATGGGCGCCGGATATCAATGTCGTCGCGTCGCGCAAGTTCTTCGACAACCGCCTGGGCGTGATCTTCAACCTGTCGTCGCGCAAATATCTGGGCGACAGCCATCAGGTCGCCAATGCCGGTGGCAACAACTGGGGCGGCTATATCCGTCAGATCGACTGGGACAATTCGCCGGAAAAGACCTTCACCTATAACCCGTCCGTGGTGGGCGGCGTCGATCAGAACGGCATCGCCTACGATGCGCCGATGCTGAGCTATAACACGACGACCGGTGGCAAGTTCAACACCAATTCGGCGCTGGACATCGTCACCAAGGCGGCCAACGCCAAGACCAAGGCCGAGTGTCTGTCTGCCTTTCCGTTATATACGGCGGCCCAGCTCGGTACGATCGCCGCCAGCACCAACAATAACGACCAGTCCGCCGCCCAGCAGCAGCGCATCCGCGAGCAGGTCAGCTGCCTGAACCAGTGGAACGACTATTCGCCGAATCAGGTGCGCGAAACCTGGCTTGAGGCCTATGAAGACCGCCTGACCTGGGATCTGCGTTTCGACTACCGCGTCAATGATAAGCTGTCGGTGTTCCTGAAGTATCAGGAAGTCGGCCGCCACATGAAGGAAAATCGCTCGAACCGGAACCAGGGCGGCATCGTCCTGCAAACGGCGGCGGTCAACGGCGTCAGCACGCTGGCCCTGACCAACAATACCAATATCGCGATCGGCACGCCCAACACCATCAGCCCGGTCGCCGGCAGCGGTTACTACCTCTATAATGCCGGGTTCCCGACGGCAGCTCTGGGTCTGGACAGCACGCAGGGCGGCTCCAACGTTCAGAATGGTTTCGCCGTCACCGGTCTGGTTGTCAATGTGAACCCCAATTCGGTCAAGGTCGATTCGAAGCACCACGTCACCGAGGTCGTCCTCGATAACACCAGCTACGTCATGGACCATATTCGCAATGACGAAATCCGCGACGAATCGACGGTTCAGTTCGGCGGCACCTATAAGGACGGGCCGCTGACGGTCGATTTTACCGTCGGCAATATCGAATCCTACTATTCGCGCTATGAAATGCGGGCGGGCACGACCAGCAGCCGCGTTACGGGCGCCAAGCTGTACGTCAAGGAAGACGGCAACTGGTTCTTCGACTACCCGGCGAACTACGACGTCAATGATCCCAACAACTTCATGCCCTATAATGCTTTGACAGGGACCGCAGCGGCCAACGCGGCGGCGGCGCTGTTCACCAACGCCATCCGCCTCGACTGGAACCCTAAGATCGTCGAATATAACGAAACCCAGGGCAAGCTCGACGCGGTCTACCGCACGCCCGACCTGCCGTTCTTCAAGAGCTTCAAGATCGGCGGTTCGTGGCGCAAGCGCATCAACGACAAGTGGGACGGCGGCGGTTACGTCGCCAAGCCGGGCGTGACCGTGCCGACCAAGCAGCTTCGCGCCTCCATCCGCGGCTGCGACAATCAGGCGACGACCACGGTGGCCAACCGTTGCGAAAACTTCTACGGCTATATCCCGAACGCCACCACGACGACCAACTTCAACCACGGGACGCAGACCGTGACGCGCGCCCAGCTGGTCGAGCTGATCCGCAACAGCGTCCTGCCCAATAGCGGTGATTTCATGCCGGATTACGGCGCCTTCGCCGGGATGCAGCTGTGGAACTCGCTCGACCTCGAAAAGATGAAGGCGGGGATCGCCAATACGGACATCTTCAATTTCGACTGCATGAAGACCTGTACGGCCAGCGACGGCAATGTCTATGAGATGCCGCGCTACAATACGTCCGAAGAGATCACCGCCGCCTATTACGTCGTCGAATTCGAACAGGCCCTGCCCTGGGGCATGGAAATCGGCGGTAACTTCGGGGTTCGCGCGGTCAATACCAAGGTCGCCGCGACGGGCTTCGTGACGGTGGCTTCGACCCGCAAGAACATCACCGGCGTGCCGACCACGGAGTGGAACCCGAACGAAGGCTTTGGCCGCGTAACGACCACCTCGATCATCAAGCCCGTCGAGATTCAGCGCGAATATACCGACTGGATGCCGAGCTACAATCTGGCCTTCTGGCCGTTGGCCGACAAGCTGGTTCTGCGTTACAACTGGGCGAAGACCGTGGCCCCGCCGCGTATCGACCGCCTAATCCCTGCCGGGACCTGCACCATCGATCAGCGGACCGAGGATCGCTTCAACGCGGGCGAAACCGAGCTCGACATGGGCTGTACGACCTTCGGCAACCCGGCGCTGCTGCCGTTCCAGGCGACCAAGAACAACACCTCGATCGAATGGTATCCCAACAAGGACACCTATGTGTCGCTGGCCTATTACCGTCAGAAGATCAAGGTCGGGCGTGAAATCACCCAGGCTCTGGCCGATGTGCCGCTGTTCTCGGGTACCGACGAGATCGACCCGGCGACGGGCCGCCCGCTGTCGGACTTCACCTTCAACTACTCGACCTATATCAACGGGCCGGGTGAAACGCAGTCGGGCTGGGAATTCTCGACCAAGACGGCCTTCACCTTCCTGCCGTGGAAGTTCCGTTACATGGGCGCCGACTTCAACTACTCGACCAACAAGTCGAGCGGTGGCGGCTGGATCGACCCGATCACCGGTGAAAGCCTCGGCGCGTCGAACCGTCCGGACTACTTCGCCAATCTGGCGATCTGGTACGACGACGGCAAGACCAATGCCCGTATCGCCTATCAAAAGAAGGCTCAGGTCTTCGACTGCGTATCCTCGTGCGGACGCAGCGATGGGGGGGTCTACAGCTTCCCGATCAACAACCCGGTGCGCGTGGTCAACATGCCGTACAACCCCGGCGAACCCTTCTACTACGAAGAAAACGCCTATCTCGACGCCAAGGTGACGCACAAGGTCAGCCCCGGTGTGGAAGTCTACTGGGAAGGCCGCAACCTGCTGCGGCAGGCCAATGTCCGCTTAGGCGCCCAGACGCGCGGCTTCGCCGATATCAGCCGGACGCCGTGGTTCGAGCAATACGGTGGCCGTCGCTTCACGGTCGGCCTGATCTACAAGATGCAATAGGCTGCAAGAAAACCCCCGCCGGACAGTCCGGCGGGGGTTTTTCAGGGCGCTTGAACCGATATCAGATGGCAACCTCGTAGGCGGCTTCGGTCTTTGCGGCGATCTCTTCCAGCGTCACGTCGGGCGCCAGTTCGATCAGGCGCAGGCCAGACCCATCCGGCTTCACCTCGAACACACCGAGCGTCGAGATAATCAGGCTGACCACCTGCGTGCCGGTCAGCGGCAGGGTGCAGGCCTTGAGCACCTTGGATTCGCCGTGCTTGTTGGCGTGTTCCATGACGACGACGACCTTCTTGACGCCCGCCACGAGGTCCATCGCGCCGCCCATGCCCTTGACCAGCTTGCCGGGGATCATCCAGTTGGCGATGTCGCCGTTTTCGGCCACTTCCATCGCCCCCAGAATGGTCAGGTCGATATGGCCGCCGCGGATCATGGCGAACGAATCCGACGACGAGAAATAGGCGGTTTCCGGCAATTCGGTGATGGTCTGCTTGCCCGCATTGATCAGGTCGGGGTCGACCTCATCATCGTAGGGGAATGGGCCCATGCCCAGCATACCGTTTTCCGACTGAAAGGTCACCGTCATGCCGTCGGGGATGTGATTGGCCACCAGGGTCGGGATGCCGATGCCGAGATTGACGTAGAAGCCGTCTTTCAACTCTTTTGCCGCGCGCATGGCGAGGTCGTCGCGTGTCCAGGGCATCCTAGTTCTCCGTTCCGGCGGCAGCGGTTTCAGGGGCGCGCTGACGCACCGTGCGTTGTTCGATGCGCTTCTCGAACGTGCCTTGAATCAGGCGGTCGACATAGACGCCCGGCGTATGGATGCTGTCCGGATCGAGCGAACCGACCGGTACGATTTCCTCGACCTCGACGACGCAGACCTTGCCTGCCGTCGCCATCATCGGGTTGAAGTTGCGCGCCGTCTTGCGGAAGATCAGATTGCCCCGCTCGTCGGCTTTCCACGCCTTGACGATCGACAGGTCGGCGACCAGGCCCGTCTCAAGAACGTAGGTTTTACCGTTGAATTCTTTCAGTTCCTTGCCTTCGGCCACCAGCGTGCCCACGCCTGTCGCCGTATAGAAACCGGGGATGCCCGCACCACCGGCGCGGATGCGTTCGGCCAGTGTGCCTTGCGGATTGAACTCAAGTTCCAATTCGCCGCTGAGGTACTGACGCTCGAATTCCTTGTTCTCGCCGACATAGGACGAGATCATCTTTTTGATCTGCCGCGTATTGAGCAACGCGCCCAGACCGAAACCATCGACCCCGGCATTGTTGGAAATGGCGGTGATCCCGGTCGTGCCGGTGTCGCGCAGGGCGGCGATCAGGTTTTCGGGGATGCCGCACAGGCCAAAGCCGCCCGCCATGACGGTCATGCCGTCGAAGGTCAGGCCTTCCAAAGCACTTTTGGCGTCGGGATATATCTTGCTGGCCATGCGGCACACCTCCTGATTTACGACGAACCTAAGCCGAAACGCGACCACCTGTCATGCGGAATAATGCCGCATCGCAACAACTTTACCGGGCCGTTTGCAGATAGGGTTTGAGCGAGGCCTCGGCATCTGCAATGACGGCATCGTCCAGCGCCACGCCCTTGGCGATCAGTTGTTTGCCCGCCATGAAATCGGCGGGACGATTGACGGCTTCTACGCAGATCAACTGTTGATCTGTATTCAGATGGAAGACGCTGAACGCCCCCTTCGCCGGGTCGCCGCGCGTGACCAGTTTGGCGTCCGGGCGGGTGATCCCGGCGATCTGAAGCTTGTAGTCGTACTGATCGGACCAGAACCACGGCACTTCGGGCGGCGGAGCCTTGAAGCCGGTGATGGCGGCAGCGGCCTGCTTGGCCTGTTCCAGCGCATTGGGCACGCTTTCCAGCCGGTAGCGGCCCTCATAATAAGGCTTGATTTCGCGCGAGGTCACGTCGCCAATGGCGAAGACATCCGTCGCGGAGGTGCGGGCTTCGGAATCAACGATGATCCCGTTTGCACAAGCGATCCCGGCGGCCTGAGCCAGATCGTCGGCGGGCAGGGCGCCGATGCCCACCAGCAGCACGTCGAACCCGTGTGTCGTGCCGTCGGCCATATGGACGTTTTTGCGGTCGCCGTGGGCGCTGACGCCGACGATCTCGGCCCCGGTGATCAGATCGACGCCATTGTCGCGATGGATTCGCGTGAACGCGTCGGACAAAACGCGCGATGCCACGCGGGCCAGAATGCGCGGTTCGCGCTCGAACACCGTCACGGCACAGCCGAGCTTGCGTGCCGAGGCGGCGACTTCGAGCCCGACATAGCCCGCACCGATCAGGCCGATATGGCGGCCTGCGCTCAGGTGCGGCTTGAGCCATTCAGCATCGGCCATGGTGCGCAACAGGTGATAGGGTGTCTCATCCGCGCCGGGGCAGCCGAACGGACGCGCCCTGGAGCCGGTGGCGATGATCAGGTGGTCATAAACCGTTTGTTCGCCGTTGACGGTGACGGTTTTATCCGTTGTATCAATGGCTTCGACGCTTGTGTTCAGCCAGACGGCGATATCGGCTTCGTCGTAGAATTCTTGCGGCCTCAGATAGAGGTCGTCGCCGGACGCCTCGCCTTTGAGCCACGCTTTCGACAGGGGCGGGCGCTGATAGGGCAGGTCCGGCTCGGCACCGATAAGGGTAATCTCGCCCTCATAGCCGTATTGACGCAGGAAGGCCGCCGCCGATCCGCCGGCATGGCCCGCGCCGATGATGACGACCCCGCTCACGCTCAGATATCCTTCGGGGCGGGCAGGCTGTGTTGCAGGCACGCCGCGTGCAGGGTGTTGTTGAGCAGACAGGCGATGGTCATCGGCCCGACGCCCTTGGGGACCGGTGTAATCGCCGTGGCGTGGGGCAGGGCGGCGTCGAAATCGACATCGCCGACGATCTTGCTTTTGCCATCGACTTCGATGCGGTTGATGCCGACATCGATCACATAGGCACCGTCCTTGACCCAGTCGCCCTGAATGAACTTCGGACGCCCGACGGCGGCGACGAGGATATCGGCACCACGACACACGGCGGGCAGGTCTTTGGTGCGCGAATGGGCGATGGTGACGGTGCAGTTTTCATTGAGCAGAAGCTGCGCCATCGGCTTGCCGACGATGTTCGAGCGCCCCACGATGACGGCGTTGAGGCCCGACAGATTGCCGTCCCCATGCGTCTTGATCGCGTCTTTCAACAGCATCAGCGAACCCAGCGGCGTACAGGGTACGATAGCATCGAGCCCGACCGCCAGACGTCCGGCGTTCTGCACATGGAAGCCGTCGACGTCTTTCAGCGGGTCGATGGCGTCGATGACCTTGAGCGACGACATATGCGAAGGCAGCGGCAATTGAACCAGAATGCCGTTGACCGTCGCATCGGCGTTCAACTCGGCGATCAGGGCCAGCAGATCGGCTTCGGAGGTCGTGTCGGGGAGGGTGATGGTGCGCGATTCCATGCCGATGGCTTTTGTCGTTTCGCCCTTGTTCTTGACATAGATCTGGCTGGCCGGGTCTTCACCGACGATGACCACCACCAGACACGGCGTCAGGCCGTGCTCGGCCTTCAGCGCGGCGACCTTTTCGCCCAACCGCTCGCGCAGGCCCTTCGCATAGCCGAAGCCGTCGATAATATTGCCACGGGTTGCCATTGAGCTGCTCCTGAAACGCTTGGAAGGAATGGCGCTCACTTGGCCTGTTTTGCCGCCGAAATCAAGGTCTCCACCAGCGGTTTCAACGTCTCGGACAAGGCGCGCGCGCGTTCGGCGCCGTAGGTCGTCGGATCGCTCATGTCGAGATAGCAGCTTTGCACGATCTCGATCTGCAAGGCATAGACGCGGTCTTCCGGGCGACCGTGGCCGCGCGTGGTGAAGCCGCCCTTGAAACGTCCGTCGAGCACGCTGGAATAGGCGGTAGTTCTCGCCATCCAGCCTTGCAGGGCGTCGAGCACGTCCGGCGGACAGGTGCGTCCCGAATCCGTGCCGAAACTGAGGTCGGGCAGGGCGCCTTCGAACAGAGTGGGGATAGAAGGCCGTATCGAATGGGCGTCGATCAGCAGCGCAAAGCCGTGCCGTTCGCGCGCGGCTTCGAGCAATTCTTCCAGTTTCGCATGATAGGGCCACCAGTAGTGCTGACGGCGGCGGTTGATCTCGGCCTCGGACGGCGCGTCACTCGCATAGATGGGGCGCAGATCGAAATCGGTCAGCGGGCACATCCCCGTCTCGAACTGACCCGGATAGAGCGGCGCGGAATTGGGGTCGCGATTAAGATCGACCACATAGCGCGAATGGGTGGCGAACAGGGTCGATGCGCCCAGTTCCGGCGCAAAATCGTACAGTCGATGGACGTGGAAATCGGTCTCCATCACCGAGCGTCCGACATCGTTCAGTTGCGCCGCGATATCCGGCGGCAGGTACGTCCCCACATGCGGCGCGGCGACAACCAGCGGCCCGTCGCCCTGATGAACCGTGAAAATATCCGTAGGCTGAATATCGGAAGTCATGATCACAGTTGAGATCAGCTCGCCCGGCTTGTCAACGCACACATCGCTTTCCGTCAGGCCGTGGCGCCTTCGCTGATCAGGAAGTCGCGAATCGAATCGGAAGGCACATCCTTGGCGACAAACGCTTCACCGATCGCCTTGACCAAGACGAAGACCAGCTTGCCGCCCTCGGCCTTCTTGTCGTGGCCCATATGTTTGATCAGCACATCCGCGCCGAAGGCGGCATTGCGGATATGGTGCATGTGGGTCGGCAGGCCCGCCTGAGCGATAGCGGCCACGGCGCGGTCGGCTTCGGCCTGATCGCACAGGCCCATGCGGGCGCTGTAGCGGAAGGCCATGCCCATGCCGATGGCCACGGCCTCACCGTGCAGCAGCGTGTCGCCGAAGCCCAGTTCGGCTTCCAGCGCGTGACCGAAGGTGTGCCCCAGATTGAGCAGGGCGCGTTGCCCGCCTTCGCGCTCGTCGGCGGCGACGATCTCGGCCTTCATTTCGACGCTGCGCGACACCGCGTATTCGATGGCCGCGGGCTCCAATGCCAGTACGGCCTGATCGTTGGCCTCCAGCCAGTCGAAGAAGGCACGATCGCCCAGCAGGCCGTACTTGATCACCTCGGCATAGCCGCAGCGGATGTCGCGCACCGGCAAGGTCTTGAGCAGATCGAGGTCACACAGGACCAGACGCGGCTGATGAAACGCGCCGATCAGGTTTTTGCCCTTGGGGTGGTCGATGGCGGTCTTGCCGCCGACGCTCGAATCGACCTGCGCCAGCACCGTCGTCGGGATCTGGATGAAGTCGATGCCGCGCATATAGACCGAGGCCGCGAACCCCGTCAGGTCGCCGATGACGCCGCCGCCGAGCGCGATCACCACGTCCTTGCGGTCAAGTCCCGCATCGACCAGCGCGTCGGTCAGGTCTTTCAGGCCGTCCCAGCCCTTGGTCTCTTCTCCCGCAGGCAGGGTGACGACGGGGGCGGTGATGCCATCCGCTTCCAGCGCCACCGAAAGGGTTTCTGCGTGCAGAGGGCCGACGTGGCTATCCGTGACGATCAGAGTGCGGCGGTTCTTGAGAAACGGCGTCACGCGCGCGGCCAGGGTCTGGGTCAGGCCGGGGCCGACCTCGACGTCATAGGCGCGAAAGCCGTCTCCGGAAACAGGGATAGTACTCATTTGGCAGTCTCGATAAAGGTTTTCAGGGCCGCCAGCACCAGTTCGACGCTTTTGGCGTGCGACTGATCGCCGGTATCGACCGTGATGTCGGCCTCGGCGTAGAACGGATAGCGATTTTTCTCGTGCTCGCGCAGGACTTCCATGGGGTCGCGATTGTGCAGCAGCGGACGGTGCGAGCGGTTGGCGACGCGACGCGCGATGGTGCGCAGGTCGGTCTTGAGCCAGACGGTGATCGCTTTTTGTTTGATGACCTCGCGCGTGGCGGGCTGGACGAAGGCCCCGCCGCCGGTGGCCAGAATATGCGGGCCGTCGTCGAGCAGGCGCGAAATCACCCTCTGTTCGCCGTCGCGGAACCCGGCTTCTCCGAAGGCGGAAAAGATATCGGCGACGGTCAGGCCGGCGGCCTTTTCGATCTCTTCGTCGGCATCCTTGAACGCCAGACCGAGCGCATCGGCCAGCCGACGACCCACGGTTGTTTTACCCACGCCCATCAGCCCGATCAGGGCGATCGGACGCGGCAGGATCAGGCTGGATCGCGGCGTGTGCGGCTCGCTTTGAGAATTTGGCGTGTTCGGCATGGGTCAAACGCGTCCCATGCGGTGGAAAATCGTCGTCATGTCCTGTGCTTTACACGATGTTTAGGGGATTAGGCCAGAGATAAGCGGTTAACCCTGTGTGTGAGGCTCAAAAATGCCGCGCGATCCCGTCAGCACCTTCCTGCAAATGCTCAGTATCGAGCGCAATGCCTCGCCGCGCACGCTGGAAGCCTACGGACAGGATCTGCTCGATCTGCAAACCCATGCCGGGGTGTTGCCGCAAGGCTTGCTGGGCCTGAACGAAACGGATATCGCCGCGTTTTTTCAGCATCTCGATGCGCGCGGGCTGGCCTCGTCGACGATGCAGCGCAAGCGTTCGGCGGTGCGACAATTCTACCGCTTCTGCGTGCTGGAAGGCCTGAACGACACCGATCCCAGCCGCAAGATCGCCGCCGCCAAAAAGGGCAAGCCCTTGCCGAAAATCCTCAGCCGCGCCGAGGTCGAGGCTTTGATTGCCGCCGCCGACGCCAAGGACGCCCATCAGGCTATCCGCCTGCAATGCCTGCTCGAGATGGCCTATGCGTCGGGGATGCGGATTTCGGAACTGGTCTCTCTGCGCCTCGACAGCGTGCAGAAAGACCCGGCCTTTCTCATCGTCAAGGGCAAGGGGGGCGTCGAACGGCTGGTGCCGCTCAATCCGGCGGCCCGCGTGGCGATTGCCGAATATCTCGACATCCGCCCGCTGTTTCTGGGGGCGAAGGACAAAAATAACCCCTACCTCTTCTGCTCGCGCGGGGCGGACGGTTACCTGACGCGCCGCCGGGTCGGGCAGTTGCTCGACGAGGCGGCGCTGGAGGCCGGGATCGATCCGGCGCGCGTGTCACCGCATGTTCTGCGTCATGCCTTCGCCACGCACCTGCTCGAAGGCGGGGCCGATCTGCGCGTCGTCCAGACCCTGCTGGGCCATGCCGATATATCGACGACCCAGGTCTATACCCATGTCGCAACGGAGCGGTTGAAAGCCGTGGTCGAGACCCATCATCCGCTGGCGCGCGGTCTGAAAACCTGATTTTACACTTTGCGTGCCGGGCGGATTGGGGTAAAGCGCAAGGTTCGCTGTGCCTGTATTCGCAAAGAGATTCATTCACCCCATGCGTCATTATCTCGAATTTGAACGCCCGATTGCCGACCTCGAAGCCAAGATCGAGGAATTGTCGGCCCTGTCGTCGTCGGGCGGCGCGAATCTCGATGCCGAGGTGAAGGCCCTGCGCGAGCGCGCCCTGGTCCTGACCAAGGAAACCTATGCCCAACTTGAGCCGTGGCAGAAGACCATGGTTGCCCGCCATCCCGAACGCCCGCATATGGTCGACTACCTTGAGGGGCTGATCGAGGACTTCGTTGAATTGCGCGGTGACCGTAAATTCGGCGACGATCAGGCGATTATCGGCGGTCTCGGTCGCTTCCGCGGTCAGTCGGTCGTCGTCATGGGCCACGAAAAGGGCCACGACACCAATTCGCGCCTCCGCCATAATTTCGGCATGGCCCGTCCGGAAGGCTACCGCAAGGCCGTGCGCCTGATGGACATGGCCGAGCAGTACGGTCTGCCGGTGGTGACCTTTGTCGATACGGCGGGCGCCTATCCCGGCATCGGGGCCGAGGAGCGCGGTCAGGCCGAAGCCATCGCGCGCTCGACCGAGCGCGGCCTGACGCTGAAAGTGCCGTTTATCGCCACGGTAACGGGCGAGGGCGGTTCCGGCGGCGCGATCGCGCTGGCGGCTGCCAACCGCGTGCTGATCCTGGAACACTCGATCTATTCGGTCATTTCGCCGGAAGGCGCGGCTTCGATCCTGTGGCGCGACGGGTCGCGTGCCAAGGACGCGGCCGACCAGATGAAGATCACCGCGCCGGACCTGCTCAAGGTTGGCATCGTCGATCGTGTCATCGAGGAACCGGCGGGCGGCGCGCACTCCGACCGCGAGGACATGATCCGCCGCGTCGGCGATGCGCTGGAGAGTGAACTTCAAGCGCTTAGCTACCTGTCGCCGGATCAGCTGGTGGCACAACGGGCGGAACGCTTCTACAAGATCGGCGAGACGGGGCTCGTCTAGGACCGACTAAGGGGGGGGCTATGAAATCATATAGTATAGGGATCACGGCAGGGCTCATCCTGCTGTTGCCTTTGTGCGCGCTGGGGGCCGAGACCCGGACCGAGACCGTGCTCAGTCAGGCCGAATACCGTGCCAAGGTCCTTGCGGAGAACACGGCGTTGCGCCAGTCCCTGACCGCCAAGGTTGCGGAAGGCAATGCCGACGCCATGCTGGTACTGGGTGGCGTGACCGAGCAGGGCGACGAGGCCGAAGCGCCGGACCGCAAGGCCGCAATGGTGTTATACGAAAAGGCTGCCGACAAGGGACAGAAGGTCGCGCGCCAGAAGATGTGCAGCGCCTATCTGCGTGGCGATACGGTCAAGGCAGATGTCGCGAAGGCCGCCACCTATTGCAACACTCTGGGCATCAAGGACCCGGTCGGCCTGTTCTGGCTAGGCTACGACCTGCAAAACGGCGTGACCGGCCCGAAGGACGTCACTCAGGCCATGCAGGTCTATGCCGAGGCGGTCAAGCTGGGCAGCGGCGAAGCGGCGGTGGCGCTGGGTCAGGAAGCGCTCAACCGTGGCAAACCGGGATCGGCACGCGGCTGGTTCCGCCGCGGGGTGTATCTGGGCTCGATGCAGGCGATGGAAAACCTGGCCCGCATGGCCGATGCTGGCGAGGGCGGTCCGGTCGACAAGGTCGAAGCAAACTGGCTTTATGCCCACGCGGCGCGGCTGGGCAGCGCGGTGGCCGCCGAAAAAGTCAAGGCTCTGGGGAATCAGAACGTTCCGCTTATCCGCATGGCGGGCGAGGGCAAGACGCAGATGAACTTCACCCGCGTCTATGGCGACACGGACAAGTCGCAAACCGAAATCCTGAATTTTTCGATGCTGCACGATCTCCTGTTTCGCAACTTCTCGCCGAAGATGCTGGTCGGCCAGCCGGAAGCGCGCAGCCATATCGAATGCTACGTCGCCAGCGACCATCGGATCGACGTATGCGTCATCCGTGAGGACTTCCCCGTCGGTCAGGGCTTCGCACGCATTCTCGACACCCTTTTCAGCGGCCATATGACCCTGCCGGACAAGGACGCAAGGGGTGAGCCGACGGCGAACCGCCTCTTTGCCCTGCGGCTTAAATGGTCGGTTCAATAAACTTCAGGGAGTCGAAAATAATGAAAACCAATAGTTTTAAGCCCTTAACGAAGCTGACGGGATGGACGCTGCGTCTGATGGGGGCGCTGATCGTTGTGGCGGTGCCGACGGCGGTTACGCCGTTGTTCATCGACTGGAACGATCCGATGTATGCCGAATCGTCCGCCTACATGATCAATGCCGTCGGTCTTCTGATCTGGGTACTGTTCTGGGCCGTGTCGGGGATCGTCTCGCTGGTCTGGGTTTACCGGGCGACGAAAAACGCGCGCATCCTCAAGCCGGGGGCGGTGACGACGACGCCCGCCTGGGCCGTAGGCTGGTTCTTTATCCCGTTCGCCAGTCTTTGGAAGCCTTACGAGACCTTAAAGGAAGTCTGGACCGCCAGCCGCGGTGCCGGCAGTCGCAGTGTGCCTCTGATCAATCTGTGGTGGGCGACCTATCTGATAGGCAATTTCATCGGCTGGTTCGTCACGCGCCAGACCTTTTCCAGCGATCAGGCCTATATAGACATGCCGTTTCTGGTGTGGGTCGAAGGCGCGGGCAATATCAGCTCGTTGATCGCGACCCTGTGTTTTTATCAGATGGTGCGGCGGATTCACCGCTTCCAGTTGGAGCGCGACACGGCCGCCGCCGAAGTCTTCTAATCGAAGGTCACGGTCTGTGGGGCTGAGCCGTGGGCGAAGGTCAGGCTCTTGGTCACGCCCTTGACGCGGACATTAACAAGGCCGACGCCGGTCTGGCGTGAGTAAGGGAACAGGCCGTAGTCGATGGTGACCGACTTGGGCGCTTTCGGTAATTTTCCACCGTAGACCAGAATGATGTCGTCGCCCGCCATGTCGTTCGACACGGGCTTGAAAGCGTGCCCATTGACCCTGAACGCGGTGGTCAGGTGCGCTTCCAGCGCCTTGAAGGCGTCCGGATCGTCGACGGAGGGCTGGGCGTCGGGGGCCAGCTCGACCAGTTCCGGTTCGGTGTCGTGCGCGGACAGGTTATGGGTGATCGTCACTTTTCCGGTCGCGTCGATTTCCACCACGGTCAGGGTATGGTGCCCGCGATGGGCGAAGGCGGGGACGGCGAGAACCAGACTGGCACATCCCACAAGCACGGTTCGCCTTAAAACCCCCTCGCCCCTATGGGGTGTAGCGTCAGAGAACGGTCCAGTGAATCGTTCGCCAGCGATGGGCTGGGGTGAGGGGGAGAGCCAGATACGCATCATTTTAGTCCTTTAAGTCCCCCTCACCCGGCGCTACGCGCCACCGGCACCGGCCGCCCGGCTCTCCCCGCAGGGGCGAGGGGATAAATCACTTCTTCTCGACCTTCTTCGGCTGCGTCTTCGTGCTGTCAGGGGTGACGACTACGTCGTCGTCCTTCATGCGGTTCGGCAGTTCCTCGGCGTCGGTGACATTGGCGCGGACATCGTCAATCTTGCGCGGGAAGGCGTTGTTCGACGGATCGACATCGGCGGTTTCCCAGTTCGGATCGATCTCGGCCTGTTTCAACGTCTTCGTCGTCACATATTGCCACGTCACCTGCTGCGGATTGTAGCGCCAGACCTCGGCCGGGATGCGCACGGTCTCACTCGTGCCGTCGGTGAAATCGAGCTTGAGGATCACCGGCATGACCAGCCCGCCCTTGTTGCGGAACGTGAAGTTATAGAAGCTGTCCTTGACCGCCAGCGCCTCTTTCAGCTCCGGATCGGCGTCCTTCATCAGGTCGGCATACTTCTTCTTGTCTTTGGCGGTGGGTTCCCACTTGTCGTCGAGGTCGTAATAATCCTTCGTCGCGGGGTCGGTTTCGACCACGGTCTTACCGGTATTGCGCCCGGCGGTCACCGAGTCGGGCTGCTTGTCGTCCTGAAGCTTGTCCCACGCCTTTTCGACCACCGGATCGCGGGTGTTCAGGCGCGCCTTCTTGACGTCGGCCAGCTCGATATCGACGTGGTCGGTCGAATAGAACCAGCCGCGCCAGAACCAGTCGAGATCGGTGCCCGACGCCTCTTCCATGGTGCGGAAGAAGTCGTAGGGCGTCGGGCGCTTGAACTGCCAGCGACGCGAATATTCCTTGAAGGCGAAGTCGAACTTTTCGCGCCCCAGCACGGTTTCACGCAGGATGACCAGCGCTGCCGCCGGTTTACCGTAGCTGTTGTTGCCGAACTGCGGGATCGATTCCGAATTGGTCATGATCGGCACCTGATTTTCGCTCAGCATGTATTCGATCATCGACTTCGGCTCGCCGCGACGCGACGGGAAGTCCTTGTCCCATTCCTTTTCGGCCTGGAACTGGATGAAGGAGTTGATGCCCTCATCGAGCCAGGTCCACTGGCGCTCGTCGGAATTGACGGTCATCGGGAACCAGATATGGCCGATTTCGTGGATGACGACGCCGATCAGGCCGTACTTGGCGCGCTCGGTATAGGTCAGCTCGCCCGTCTTCTTGTCCTTCACCGGGCGCGGGCCGTTGAAGGTGATCATCGGATATTCCATGCCGCCGACCGGACCATTGACCGACTGCGCGGTGGGGTAGGGGTAGGCGAAGGCGAACTTGCCGTAGACGTTCAGCGTATGGGCGATCGACTTGGTCGAATAGGCGTCCCACAGGGGGCGCGCTTCCTTGGGGAAGAAGGACATGGCCATGACGACCGGGTGCGCCGGGTCGCCGTTCTTGACCCCTTGCGCGTCCCAGATGAACTTGCGCGACGAGCCGAAGGCGAAGTCGCGGACGTTCTGCGCCTTGAACTTCCAGGTCTTGGTGCCGGTCGCCTTGGCTTTTTCGGCGGCGGCGGCTTCGTCCGGGGTCACGACATAGATCGGTGCGGCGGCGGTTTTGGCGTCATTGAAACGCTTGGCCTGAGCGGCGGTCAGGACTTCGGACGCATTGGTCAGTTCGCCGGTCGCCGAGATGATATGGTCGGCAGGGACGGTCAGTTCGACGTCGTAATCGCCGAATTCCAGCGTGAATTCGCCCGAACCGATAAACGCCTTGTTGTGCCAGCCTTCGTAGTCGGAATAGACCGCCAGACGCGGGAACCATTGCGCGCCAAGGAAGATGCAGTTGCCGTCTTCGCCCGGCTTGGTGAAGCACTCATAGCCCGAACGCCCGCCGACGACCTTGGCTTCGGCGATAGGGAAGGACCAGCCGATATTGAAGGTCAGGGTCTCGCCGGATTTGAGCGGCTGCGCCAGATCGATGCGCATAAGGGTGTCGTTGACGGTGAATTTCAGCGGCTGACCATCGGCGCCGGTAACGGTGAGGTCGTTGAAACCGCCCTCCCACTCCTGCATTCGCTTGGCGCGGCGCACGGCCCCGACCGAGACGTCCTTGCCCGAGGTGGTCGCCGTCAGCTCGCTGATCGAGTTGCGCTTGTAGCCGTTCTGATCGAGCAGCAGCCACACATAGCGCAGGGTGTCGGGCGAATTGTTGGTATAGGTCACCGTCTCCGACCCGGTGATCGACTTGGCGGCCTCGTTCAGGCTGGCCTTGATCCTGTAGTCGACCTTTTGCTGCCAGTAGCGGTAGCCCGGCTCACCGGCGGCGTTGCGGTAATCGGTCGGCGTCGGCCATTCCTCGCCTTCGAGCTGGCGAAACTTGTCGACGAACTTGCCCTTGGTTTGCTGAACGGGATCGGCCGCGGCGGACGAGGCGAGGAGGACGCAGGAGGCAAGCAGCAGACGTTTCAGCACGGGCACGGGTTCCGGAAAAGAAAAACACTCCGTCAAGTTTGAAACTATTTCCGATGCGGTGCAATAGGGGATGGCGCTTTTTTGCCCTTGTGAAGCCTGCCCGAACGCCCATATCCTGACAACGATTGCGGGAGGAAGAGACGTGGATACCGGCCTGTTACTGAACGTGTTCGTGTTTCTGGCGGCGGCCTGTCTGGTCGTGCCGCTGGCGGCGCGGTTCAAGCTGGGGGCCGTATTGGGCTACCTTGTAGCCGGTGTCATCATCGGCCCGTCGGGCTTCGGCTTTATCGACCGCGTCACCTCGACCATGCACTTCGCCGAATTCGGCGTCGTGATGATGATGTTCCTGATCGGGCTGGAGCTTGAGCCGCCGCTGCTGTGGCGGTTGCGCAAGACCATCGTCGGTCTGGGCGGATTGCAGGTCGTGCTGTCCTCGGCGGCCCTGATGCTGGCGGCGATGGCGTTCGGATTCAACTGGCAGACGTCGCTCGCCATCGGTATGGCCCTGTCGATGTCCTCGACGGCGCTGGTGCTGCAAATGCTGGAGGAGCGCAACCTGATGCGCACCCAGGTCGGTGAGGCGTCGTTCTCGGTACTGCTGTTTCAGGACATCGCCGTCATTCCGATCCTGATCATCATCCCGTTGCTCGCCGCGGGCGGGCACGGCGCCTCGGCGCACGGGGCCAGTCTGGTGGCCGACCTGCCGGTGTGGGCGCAGGCGGTGGCCGGTCTGGCGACGATCCTGCTGGTCGTCGCCGTCGGGCAGTTGCTGTCGCGCTATTTCCTGCCGCGCATCGCCAAGACCAATCTGCGCGAAGTGTTCACTGCGACCTCGCTGGGGCTGGTCGTCGGCGTCACCATCCTGATGCAGATGGTCGGCGTATCGCCGGCGCTGGGCGCCTTTCTCGGCGGGGTAGTTCTGGCCAACTCGCCGTATAAGACCACCATCGAGACCGACATTCAGCCGTTCAAGGGCCTGTTGCTGGGCCTGTTCTTCATTTCGGTCGGCATGGGGATGGATGTCGACCGCCTGTTGACCCAGCCGCTGCAATTGCTGGGCGCGGTCGTGGGTCTGATGGCGATAAAGGCCCTGATCATCTGGGTCGTGGCCCTGCGCTTCGACCTCAGGGGCATGGTCGGGATGGGGCTGGCCCTGTCGCTGGCGCAAGGCGGGGAGTTCGCCTTCGTCCTGTTCCAGTTGTCGGGGCAACTGGGGTTGCTGGAGCCCGACACGCGGCGTTTCCTGACGTTGGTCGTGGCCATTTCCATCGGCGTGACGCCGATCTGCCTTGAACTGTTCAATCGCTTCGTCGTGCCGAAATTCATGTCGGTGCTGCCCGACCGCGATCCGGATACCATCGAGGAACGCAACAGCGTCATCGTCGCCGGTTTCGGCCGTTTCGGGCAGATCGTCGGGCGCTTTCTGGTGTCGCAGGGCGTCAAGGTGACCATCCTGGAAAAGAACCCGGACCAGATCGAATTGTTGCAGAAGTTCGGCACCAAGGGCTATTTCGGGGACGCCACGCGGCTGGATGTGCTGCGTGCGGCGGGGGCCGAAACGGCGCAGATGCTGATCATCGCCATCGATGACGCGGACGGCGCGGTGCAGATCGTCCACCACGCCCGCGAACACTTCCCGAAGCTCAAGCTCTATGCCCGCGCGCGCAACCGCCGCCACGCCTACGAGCTGGATCGCGCGGGGGTCGACTACTATCACCGCGAAACGCTGGACTCGTCGCTGGCTCTGGCGCGCGAGGCGATGATTTCGATGGGCTATTCGAAGGCGGTCATCGATCGCAAGGCGCAGCAGTTTCTGGCGCACGACATCGTCACCCTGCGCAAGTCGTTCGCGTTCTTCGACAGCGAGCCCGATCTGGTCAATTTCTCGCGCCTGTCGCAGAAGGAGCTGTCGCGCATCCTCACCGACGACGCCGTGGATAGCGACGCAAGATAGGCTGACTGGGGGCGGGCTGATTCTGGACGGTTGACAAAAGGGGAGGTCAGACGGCCTGATAAGGCCAATGACCGTCAGAGTCGCCGGGAGAAAACCTATGTCGCATTCCAAACGCACCTTTCTCAAGGTGGCGGGCCTCGGGCTGACCGCCGCGCCGCTACTGGGCGCGTCGCCGCTCAGCGCACAAACCCGCGTGACCACGGTATCCGGCGTCCGTTTGAACGTCCGCGACTTCGGGGCAGTGGGCGACAGTGTGACGAAGGACACGCTGGCGCTCCAGCAGGCGCTCGACCGCTGCGCCGTGCTGGGCGGCGGCGAGGTGTTGGTCCCCGCCGGGATCTATCTGACCGGAGCGATCCGTATCGGCAACCGCACGGTGCTGCGGCTGGACGCGGCGGCGACTCTGCAAGGCTCGCCCGATCTCACCGACTATCCGCTGGCGCAGGTACGCTGGGAAGGCAAGTGGATCAAGGGGCATATCGGCCTGATCTCGGCGAAGGACGCCGACGATATCGGCATCAGCGGTAAAGGCAAGATCCTCGCCAGCCTCGACATCAAGGGCCGCGTCAACAAGGAGACCGGCGTCCGTCACGCCGCCCTGATCGAGTTCGTCGACTGCAAACGGGTGGTCGTCGAGGACGTCTTCACCAGCCAGAACGACATGTGGTCGATCCACCTGGTCTATTGCGAGGATATCGTCTTTCGCCGGATGACCGTGAATGGCCGTGCCGATGGTATCGACGTCGATTCGTGCAAGCGCGTCGTCATCGAGGACTGCGATTTCGACACCTATGACGACTGTATTTCGCTCAAGTCCGGGCGCGGCATGGAAGGCAACACCATCGGGCGGCCCACCGAGGACGTGCGGATTTCACGCTGTACGTTCAGGGACCTGCACTGGGCCTGTATCGGGATCGGCAGCGAAACCTCCGGCGGCATCCGCAAGGTGCGCGTCGATAATTGCAAGTGCCTGAGCGCAAAGACCTTCGCCATCTATATCAAGAGCCGTCCGGGGCGCGGGGCCTTCATCGAGGATATCCGCATGGATCATCTCGATGTGTCGGGCGCGGGTCAGGGCTTCCTGCGTTTCAACTTCCTCGACAGCGGCAAGCAGGACGAGGTGCCGGTACCGGGTCTGGGCGGTATTCCGACGGTGCGCGACCTGCACTTCAGCCACATTCGGGTGGAAAATGTCCCCATGCTGGTCGATGGCGGCAATATCCACCCGGACAAGCCGCTGGATGGTTTTTCGCTGACCGATGTCAGCGGTACCTGCGGCAAGGGTATGGTCCTGCGCAATATTCGCCGCGCCAACTTGAAAAATATCAAGGTGACGGGTTACGCCGGACCCTTGCTCAGCACGCACAATGTCAACGGTTCTGGCCTTGACGGAGCCGTGCCGACGCCCGCGGTCCAACCGGCCGCGCCCATCGCGCCGCCGGTGCCGTCCTATGTCCTCAAGTAGATCTAGTCGTCCAGCCCCTTGCCGTCGAGAATCTGCGGCACGGCCTTGTCGATGCGGGCCTCGCGCGTTTTTACCTGCTTGGCGGACGCAAAATGCAGAAGATAGGCGCGCTGACGTCCCGGCGTCAGGGCCTGAAACGCGTCCTTCAACCCGGTATCGGCATCCAGCCGTGCCCGGAATTCGTCGGGCAGGGTAAAAGCATCGGTTTTTTTGAAATCGACCTTCAGGCCGGCTTTTTCGACGTCGATCGCCTGCTGGACATAGGCCTTGATCAGGTTGTCCATGCGCGCGATGTCGTCGAGCCCCGTGAAGCGAATCTGCCGCGCCGCCTGTACGTTTTCGGTCTGCTGGATCAGCACGCCGCTCTCGTCTTTCAGCAGCGCGCCCTTGAAGAAGAGCAGGGCGCAATAGTCTTTGAAGCCGTGGATCAAGACGATATTGGCACCGTCCAGCGCATAACAGGGTTGCCCCCATTTCAGCTCTTCGCTCAGGCCGCAATCCAGGATCAGCGCCCGCAGTCGGCTGAATTCAGCCGACCATCGGGTTTCGTTTTCGATACGGCTATCGACCTTCGGATTCGTCATGCACCACCCTTTCATCCCGTGAACGGCGGTATCTTAACCTCAAACGCAGCGGTTTTACAAAGGCTTATGTGCCCATGAAGTCGGCGACCGCGCGCAGGGTATCTCTGGCATAGAGGATACGGCGATGGCCAAGTCCCGGCAAGGCGTGGACCGTTACGTGCGGCCCCGCCGTAGCGAATTCCTCGGCGCTGAGGTAGTCGACCTCCTTGTCGTCGGGGGCATGCAGGACCAGCGTCGGCACCGGGTCGCGCCGGAGGATATCGGCGCCGATAAAGGCGTCGACCTCATGACCGGTCAGGCGGCGCACATGGCTTTTCAAATGCCGGTCGGCGGCGGGCGACAAGTGGTGACGGCGGCTGAAAATGTCGAAGATGCGCGGCATGGAGTTGGGTGCGGCGACCAGCGCCAGCCGCGAAGCGCTTAGTCGCGGCAGGCCGTCGACCAGACCCGACAGGGCCGAGGTGATGACCGCTCCGCCGAACGAATGGCCGACCAGGCCATACCAGGGACCAGTCACGGCATGCAAAGCATGTAAGGCCCTGACCCCCAACGGCACGTGCAGGCGGTCGCCATCGGACCGTCCATGCGCGGGCAGATCGAAGACTATGACGTCGAACCCCTGTTCGAGCAAGGGATCGACGAAGGCCGACATCACCGCCGCCTGTCCGCTCCAGCCATGCACCAGTACGACGGTTCCGCGCCCACGACCCGTGAAACGGTAAGCCTGCAAGTCTCCCCCCTCGAACGGCACGCGAAAAGCTTCCGCACGATCGAGGCGCGCCTGCATGCGCGACATCCCGGCGCGGGCCTCATCGGAAACGGCGGGCGGCGTGCAGAACAGGTCGAACATGCGGTCGGCCAGCTGGATCGGATCGTCTGCCGGAGGCGCGGACTCTTGTACTGACATCAAATCGACCTTATTCTGTTCAGGGTTGAACAAAATTAGTTCAATGTTGAACAAATAACAAGGCGCAAATGGACCGGAAAAGCACAGGGGATCTATTGCCGTGGGACATGCCGCGTTTCCGCAACTGGATCGCGGTCGCCAAGGCGCACCAGATGGTCGAAAAGGTGTTGGGCGCACGGCTGGCGTCGCTGGGGGTGCGGCTGGCCCACTACGATATCCTGGCCAATATCTATCGCGTGCCGGGTCTGACGCAGAACGAGCTTGCCGAACGGTTACTGGTTGGGCGGTCGAATCTGTCGATGCTGCTGCCGGAGCTGGAGAAGCGCGGGCTGGTCGAACGCCGCGCCGATGCGTCCGATCGCCGGGTCCGCCGTCTGCACCTGACGGCAGACGGCGAGCCCCTGACCCGCGCGGCTCTTAAGATTCAGGCCGAGGTGATCGAGCGGATGATGACCATCCTCAGCGACGAGGAATGCGCTCAGGTCGGCGACTATATGCGCCGGATCGCCGCGCAGATGAGCCTTTGGGCGGCGGAAGACGCAACGGATTAAGAGTGGATAGGCGGGCGGCGCGTGATCGTGCCCTGATAAACCAGATAGGGCGTGAAGGGCAGGTCACCCGCCAGCGCCGTAAAGGCGCCGTGGTCGAGGTTCAGGCCGCCGGTAAAGCTGCCGAAGGCCGGCAGGATCATCATGTGTGCGTTGACGGCGAAACACTTGCCGCTCAGGCGGTGGCCACGGACGTGAACGCCCAGTTTCGGATGAAAATGGCCGATGATCTGCGGTCCGCCGGAGGGGACCGGTTCGTGGCGAAAGGCGATGCCGTCGATGACCGCTTCGTCGATAAAGGTCAGGCGGTCGTCGCGCACCAGCCCGACATCGTGATTGCCCTCCACCCACAGGCAGGAGCCGACGCCGTTGCACAGGCCCAGAAGGTGATCGCGCGTCGCCGCTTCCAGCCTTTGCCACGCGCCGCGGTCATGGAAGCTGTCGCCCAGCAGGATCAGGGTTTGCGGGCTATATTTTCGGATCAGGGACTCAAGCCGCAGCAGGGTGTCGTGCGTGTCGTAGGGGGCTATCGCCGACCCGAACTGCGCAAGGAAGGTCGATTTTTCCAGATGCAGATCCGACACGACCAGCACGCGCTCGCTCGGCCACCACAGGGCCAGATCGGCGTCGAGGACGAACCGGTGATGGGCGAAGGTGACTTCAATCGTCGAGGCCATGTTCGACCTCCGCGATCAGATGTTCGGCGGTGGCCTCGACGCCCTCTTGCGCCAGCAAGGCCGCCATGCCGCCGCCGGGCAGGCGCTCGGTACGCACATCGAGGATCACCGGCAGCGACAGGGGCGACGGCCGCGGCAGATCGACGAATTCGATATGGTTCTGGAATTTCAGGATCATGTCCTTCAGGCGCTCGACATCGAGCAGTTCGCGTTCGGCGTCGTCGTGGGCCAGATGCAGCAGGACGTGGCCGGGTTCGTACTTGCGCAGAACGTCGTAGATCAGATCGGTCGAGAAGGTCACCTGTTTTAGCGTCTTGCGCGCGGCATTGTTGTTTTGTTCGACAAGGCCGGCGATGGTCGCCACGCGGCGGAACGAGCGCTTGAGCATCGGCGATTCCGCCAGCCATTCCTCCAGTTCGTCGGCCAGTATGTCCGAGGAGAGCAGGTCGTAGATCATGCCGTCCGTAACCTGTTCGATGCTGTTGATGGCCAGCCCGTAGTCGGTCAGGGTAAAGCTGAGCGGGTGTAGTTCGTAGCGTTCCATGCGCCGTGAAATCAGCATGCCGAGCGTCTGGTTGGCGCGGCGGCCCTCGAACGTATAGAGGACCAGCGTATGGAGTTTATGGCGCGGAAAACTCTCGATCAGCAGGGTTTTGCGGTTCGGCAGCAACGAAAACCGCGATTGCAGGGTCAGCCAGTGCCGCACCGGTCCGGGCAGGCGGGCGATGGCGTCTCCCGATTGCAGCAGGCCGCGCACGCCTTCGGCGAGGAAGGTCGACAGGGGCATCTGTCCGCCGGAATAGGACGGCAGCAGCGGTTCCTTGGCGGCACTGGCGCGGGCCTCCAGCGTCATGTCGTAGATGCGCTCGAAGGCGAGCACCTCGCCCGCGAAATAGAAGGTGTCGCCGGGGCGCATCGATTGCCCGAACTGTTCCTCGATATCGCCCAGCACCTTGCCGCCGCGCCCGTGGCGTTTGCGGACGCGCAGCTTCCCGGCTTCGATGATGACGCCGATATTTTGCCGGTGGCGCTGGATGATCTGTTTGTTGGCCGGCACCCAGCCGTCCGGGGTCTCGATCAGCCGGTGCCAGCGGTCGTAGTTGCGCAGGACGTAGCCGCCGTCGATGACGAAGCGAAACAGAGCCTCGAAATCAGCAAAGCTCAGATAGCGATATGACCACGACGAGCGGAGGATGTCATACATCCGTTCCGGCGTGACCGGGGCCGAACAGGCGGCATTGAGGATGAACTGCACGGCCACGTCCTGCGAGCCGGGCAGGGGATGGTCGCCATCAAGCTGCCGGGCGGCGATGGCGGCGATAGCGGCTTCGCACTCCAGCACCTCGAAACGGTTGGCGGGGACAAGGAAGGCTTTCGACGGAACACCCACCTGATGGTTCGAGCGGCCGATCCGTTGCAGCAGGCGACTGACGCCCTTCGGTGCGCCGACCTGTATCACCACGTCGACATCGCCCCAGTCGATGCCCAGTTCGATGGCCGAGGTCGCGACCAGCGCGCGCAGTTTGCCCGCCGTCATCATACCGATGGTTTTGAGCCGCATCTCGCGCGTCAGCGAGGCGTGATAGATGGCGATGGGCAAAGCGTCCGAATTGGCTTCCCACAGGAACTGAAACAGCAGTTCGGCCTGCGCCCGCGTATTGACGAAGACGATAGTGGTTCTGGCCTTTTCGATCTCGGCGAGGATTTCCGGCACGGCGTATTGCGCCATGAAACCGGAATAGGGCACGGCCTTTTTGGTCTTGAGGATTGAGACCTTCGGTGGTTTTCCGACGGGACTGTCGAGGTGGGCCACGGGTTCGCCGTCGCGGCCCAGCCACTGACAGAACAGGTCAGGTTCGGCCACGGTCGCCGACAGGCCGATGCGGCGGTAGCCGGGGGCATAGTCTTCCAGTTGCGCTAGAGCCAGGGCGATCAGGTCGCCGCGTTTCGACGCCGCCACCTGATGGATTTCGTCGATGATGACCGCCTGAAGACTGCCGAACATCTGCGCGGCGTCGGGATAGGACAGCAGCAGCATCAGCGATTCCGGCGTGGTTAGCAGGATATGCGGCGGCTTGGTGCGCTGACGCTGGCGGCGATAGGACGAGGTGTCGCCGGTGCGGCTTTCGATACGCACGGGTAAATCCAGTGCGGAAATGATCGCTTCGACATTGCGTTCGATATCGTAATTTAACGCCTTGAGCGGCGAAATATACAGGGTGTGCAGGCCTTTAGGCGCGGTCTCGACGATGTCGATCAGCGGCCCGAGAAAGCCCGACAGCGTCTTGCCGGTGCCGGTCGGCGCCGTCAGCAGGGTGGAGTCGCGGCGCTGGAAATGAGCGGCCATTTCGCGCTGATGCGTCAGGATCGTCCAGCCTTGCTGGTCGAACCACTGCCGGAAGAGTTTGGGTATGATCGCCATGAATGGATTTGTAGCGTGAGCGAATATAAAGGGACAATTTCGGTTTTTTTCCCTCGCCCCTGTGGGGAGAGGGGATCATGACTCACCCCCGCGACTGGATCGAAGTGCGAAAGGAAGGTGTCTGGTGCAAGCCGGGCGACTTTTACATCGACCCCATGCAGCCGGTACACGCCGCCGTGGTCACCCACGGCCACGCCGATCATGCGCGGGCGGGCCACGATCACGTCTTCGCCACGCCGGAAACCCTGGCCATCATGCGCAGTCGCTACGGCGAAGCGCACTTCACCGAGGCTGAACATCCCATGCCCTACGGTCAGGCGCTGGAGATCAACGGCGTGCGCGTCAGTCTGCACCCGGCGGGGCATATCCTCGGTTCGGCACAGGCACGGCTGGAATATGAAGGATCGAGTATCGTCTTTTCAGGCGACTATAAACGCCGCGCCGACCCGACCTGCGTGCCCTTCGAACCGGTGCCGTGCGACGTCTTCGTCACCGAGGCGACTTTTGCCCTGCCGGTGTTTCGCCATCCGCCGCTGGAGGCCGAGATTGCACGTCTGCTGACCTCGCTAACGCAGTTTCCCGATCGTTGCCATCTCGTCGGAGCCTATGCGCTCGGTAAATGTCAGAGTATCATTTGCGCGTTGCGGGCTGCCGGGTATCAGGAGACCATCTACCTGCACGGGGCGATGGTGCGGCTGTGCGAACTCTATCAGACGCTCGGCATAGACTTGGGGCCGGTCGCGGTCGTGACGCCGGACAATGCCAAAACGCTTGCGGGAACAATCGTCCTGTGCCCGCCCTCGGCGCTCAAGGATCGCTGGTCGCGGCGGCTGCCGGAGGTGCTGACGGTGGCGGCGTCCGGCTGGATGCGCATCCGGGCGCGCGCCAAGCAAAAGGGTGTCGAACTGCCGCTGGTCATTTCGGACCACGCCGACTGGGACGAACTTCTGCAAACCCTGACGGACGTCGGCGCGCCGGAAATCTGGGTGACGCATGGCCGCGACGATGCGCTGGTCTATCAGGCGACGCAAATGGGTTTCACGGCGCAGGCCCTGCATCTGCTGGGCTACGAGGACGACAGCGAATGAAAGCCTTTTCCCGTTTGCTGGAACGCCTCTATTACGAACATTCGACGCTGGGCAAGACGCGGCTGCTGCTCGATTATCTGCGCACCACGCCCGATCCCGACCGGGGTTATGCCGTAGCGATCATCGCCGACAACCTGTCCCTGCCCAATTTCAAGCGCGGTATGGTGCTGGAGCTGATCCGGTCGCGCGTCGATCCGCAGTTGCTCAGCCTCAGCCACGACTATGTCGGCGAACTGTCGGAAACCGTGGCGCACCTGTGGCCGGGTAAGACCGAGGGCGACCTGCCCGCCCTGCACGAGGTCGTCGAGGCCCTGCGTCATACGCCCAAGGCGCAGTTGCCGGACTATGTGGCGGGCCTGCTCGACCGCATGACCTCGCCGGAGCGCTGGGCCCTGCTCAAGATCGGCACGGGATCCTTGCGCATCGGCGTCTCGGCGCGGCAACTCAAACAGGTTCTGGCGCAGTATGGTGATCAGCCGGTCGAGCGCATCGAGACGATCTGGCACGGCGTCGATCCGCCCTATGAAGATCTGTTCGCCTGGCTGGAAGGGCGCGCCGAGGCCCCGGCGGTGCATGAAAAACTGACCTTCACGCCGGTCATGCTGGCTCATCCGCTGGAAGCCAAGGATTATGGCCTGATCGTGCCGGAGACCTATGCCGCCGAGTGGAAATACGACGGCATCCGCGTGCAGGTCGTCCATTCGAGCGTGGGCCGCGCCCTGTTTACGCGTACCGGTGACGACATTTCCGGATCGTTCCCCGACGTGCTGGAGCACCTCAATTTCCACGCCGTGCTTGATGGCGAACTTCTGGTACAGCGCGGGGAGGAGATGGGCTCGTTCAACGACCTGCAACAACGGCTGGGCCGCAAGAGCCCGTCGGCGAAACATATGGCCGACTATCCGGCGGCGATCATGGCCTATGACGTGCTGATGCTGGAAGGCGAGGATGTCCGTCCGCAACCCTATACGGCGCGCCGGGCATTATTACAGGCCGCATTGGACAACTACCAACCCGGCGGCATCCGCCTGTCGCCGGATCTGCCCTATGCCGATTTCGCGCAACTGGAGACCCTGCGCGGCAGCGTCGACAATGCTTCGGTCATCGAGGGCCTGATGCTGAAACGCCGCGACAGCGCCTATGTGGCCGGACGGCCCACCGGGCCGTGGTACAAGTGGAAGATCAACCCGAAGCTGGTCGATGCGGTATTGATGTACGCCCAGCGCGGTTCCGGCAAGCGCTCCAGCTTTTATTCCGACTTCACCTTCGGCCTGTGGTCGGGCAATCAGCTCCTGCCGATCGGCAAGGCCTATTTCGGCTTTACCGACGCCGAGTTGAAGGAACTCGATAAGTGGGTGCGGCACAATACCCTCAACACTTTCGGCCCCGTGCGCGAGGTCAAAAAGGAACTGGTCTTCGAGGTCGCCTTCGACGCCGTTCAGCGCTCGACTCGGCATAAATCGGGCTATGCCCTGCGCTTTCCGCGCATCAGCCGCATCCGCTGGGACAAGCCCGCGCCGGAGGCCGATCATCTGCCGGTGCTTGAGGCACTCCTGGCCACGGGGGAAGGTAAATAAAACTACACCACTACCCCTGAATGGGGGTGGTGACGGCCGCGCATCCGGATGAATTATAACCACTTGTTTTTCAGGCGTAAGTTCGTCTTCGGTGGGGTGAGTCATATGTCGCGCAGGTTCATAATCAGGCTGGCTGTCACCGTTTCTGCGATGGCCGCCCTCGGCGCAATGACGGCGGAGACGCTGGCGGCACCTGCGGCGAAACCGGTCGCCGAAGCGAAACCCAAACCGGCCGATGTACCGCCGCGCGTGCTGGCTCTGCGGGAACGCATCAACACCACATTCAACGGCGAACCCCCGGCGGACCCCAAGAAGCTTCTGGTCGAGGCCTCCGCCCTGATGAAGGAGGCCGAAGCCGAACCCTTGCTGGGCGCGGAGCATTTCACCAAGGCCTCGATCTATTACGCGCTGGCGCTCTTTTACAATCAGGACGCCAAGGGTGCCGTCGAGGTTGTGGTCCGCGCGCGCAAGATCTACGAAGCCTCCGGGCTGGGGGAAACCCAGCTCTATGCTAATACCTTGCAGAACGAAGCCGTCTATCTCAACGGCGCGGGCCGGACCGAAGAGTCTCTGGTGACGCAGCAGCGCGCCTACGAGGTCATGTCGAAGGTCAGCGGCCCCGACAGCCCCGAAGTCGGCGCCATTCTGGCGTCGATGGCGGTGGCCTATGGCCGTCTGGGGCGCTTAAGCGAATCCATCGCCGCCTATGAACGCGGCCTGCCGCTGATGACGCCGGAAAACAGCAGCCCCAGTTCGCTGAGCGCGCAGTACGGCAACTATGCCGACCGGCTGGAAACCGTCGGGCAGTACGAAAAAGCCGTCGAAATGAACCGCAAAGCGCTCGATATCGCGGTCAAATATTCGACCGAGGAAGAACGCGCCTTGCGCTGGGCCTATAGCCGCCTGAGCGAGCGCATGTTGCCGTTCAAGCGCTATGAGGCCGCTGAAATCTATGCCCGCAAGGCGCTGGATCTGGCAATCAAGTATTCCGGCAAGATATCGCCCGATACCGGCATTTTCACCTACCGTCTGGCGCGGGTCTATACCCAGTCGGGGCGCCTGGCTGAGGGGGAAGCCCTGATGCTGGAGGCGCTGGAGATCATCAAACAGAAGCCGTCGGTCGATGCGCCGGACGTGCTGGGGATCGCCTGGCTGGAGCTGGCCCGCTACGCCAGCTGGCGCAACGATCTCGATCTGGCCGAAACGCGGGCACGCGCCGGTTTGGCAGCGGTGGAGCCGCTGGGGGCGCGCGGCCTCGTGACGCGCAACGGCCTGCACGTGCTGATGGGCAGTCTGTTGCTCAAACATGGCCGTTACGCAGAGGCGCTGGCCGAGGTGCAGCCGACGCTTGACTATTACCGGACGCAATTGCCGCCGCACGCGCGGGCGCGGATCAATGCCGAAAGCCTCGAAGCTCTGATTCTGGCGCGACTGGGGCGCACGGCGGAGGCCTATGAGAAGGCGGCAGCGCTGGACGCGGTCCTGCGCGGGCGGCTTCAGGACTTCGCCCTGACCGGTGAGGAGCGGGCGGAAAACGCCGATTTCTACGGTCTGGCCTATATCCGGTTCGCCGATATCGCCCTCTCGGCGGGCAAGCCGGAAGAGGCCTTCGCGGCGGCGCAGATGGCGGCCTTTTCCGAGGTTGCCTCGACGGCACAATCTCTGGCCGCGCAGGCCGCGCTCAAGGACGTCGCCGCCGCCGATGCCGCCCTGAAGCTGCAACGCGGACAGGTGCGCAAGCAGCGTCTGGACCGTCAACGCGCCTATGCGCAGGCCCGAGCGTCGCAGTCCAAGGCGGCGCAGGCCGAAAGCGAGCGTGTCCTTGCCGACATTGCGGCGGTGGACAAGGAGTTGCGCGTCCTGCACGGCGAGCTGATGGCGGCGTTCCCGGCCTATGACGCCATGCGACTGCCCCATCCGGTGCGGCTGAGCGAGGCACGGGCGGCCTTGAAACCGGGGCAGGCCGTCCTGCTGCCGTTTCAGGTCGACGACCGCATGATTTCGATGGTCCTGACGCCGAAAGGGCTGAACTGGTCGGCGACGACGATGGCGGAAGCACAGGCCGGGCAATATATCGGCCGGGTGCGCAGCTCTATCGATGCGGGGCTGCTCGATCCGAACGCCGCCTTCGATCGCACGGCGGCCTATGCACTGGGGCGGGCGGTCCTGCCGCCGGACCTGCGCCAGCAGATGTCCGGCACGAAGGAAATCGCCGTCATCGGGTCGGGCAAGATCATGACCCTGCCGTTCTCGTTGCTGGTCCTCGATCCCCCGAAGGGCCGTGACGACGACCCGGCGGCGTTACGCGGCACAGCCTTCCTGATCAAGCGTTATGCGGTATCGGTACGGCCCGTCTTCGCGGTAGCGGATCGCGCGATGGATGTCGTGGGCACGGGCTTTGCCGGGATCGGCGCACCGCTTCTGGGGCCGTCCGGCGACCTGCTGGCCGACCTGCGCGGCAGTCCCTACGCCCTGCCGGGGGAGATCGAAAACCGCGGCGGCGGGGACGACGACTATCGCGGCAATCTGGCCGACATCAAGGTGCTGAAAACCCTGCCCAGCCTGCCATTCGCCGCCGAGGAGCTCAACCGGATGGCGGCGATCCTCAAGGCCGACAAGACCCTGCTGCTGGTGGGCAAGGACGCCACCGAAGCGAAGGTCAAGGCCGCCCGCCTGAGCGATTACAGCGTCGTCGCCTTCGCCACGCACGGCCTGATCGGCGGGGAAACCGGCCGCGTGGGCGAACCGGCCCTGGTCCTCACCCCGCCGGACGTGGCCTCCGAGGCCGATGACGGTCTGCTGACGGCGACCGAGGTGTCCCTGCTCCGGCTCAATGCCGAATGGGTCATCCTGTCGGCGTGCAATACCGGTTCGGCGCGGGAAACCGGCGCGGCGGGCTATAGCGGTCTGGCACAGGCCTTCATGCAGGCGGGGGCGCGCAATCTGCTGGTCTCGCTCTGGCCGGTGCGCGATGACGCCGCGGCGCGACTGAGCGTCGGCACGCTCAAGGCCAATGCGGCGGGGCTGTCGAAACCGGACGCCCTGCGCAAGGCGACGCTCGATCTGCTGAAAGACCGCAAGGTGCCGCCGCACCCGGCCCTGTGGGCGCCGTTCTCGCTGATCAGCCGGTAACGTTGCACAAGCCGCCATTGAGGCTGCGGCCAAGGTGGCGTAGCCACCGCCCGGCGAGGGACTAAAAAAGACTCATCTGCGGATCGCCGCCCTTGAACGGCGCGGGTTCTCTCCGCTCGCGCGGGCCGTCGAGGCCGTGACGCTTGACCGCAAGCGCGAACCGCTGCGCCATAAGCTCGGCGAACGGTCCCGTGCCGCGCATCCGGCTGCCGAAATTCGCGTCGTTGAGCTTGCCGTCGCGGCACTGGCGGATGTGGTTGAGCACCTTGTCCGCCCGGTCGGGGAAGTTGAGGCGCAGCCAGTCCTCGAACAGCCGCTTGATCTCATGCGGCAGACGCACCAGACTGTAACCAACGCGCTCGGCTCCCGCCTCGGCGGCGGCCTTGACGATGGCCTCCATCTCATGATCGGTCAGGCCGGGGATCATCGGCGCGGCCAGAACGCTGATCGGTATGCCCGCCGCCTTCAGCGCCCGCACGGTGTCGAGCCGCTTTTGCGGCGCGGCCGCGCGCGGCTCCATCACACGGCTCAGATGCCGGTCGAGCGTGGTGATCGACAGGGTCGCCGAAAACAAACCGCGCGCGGCCATCGGTGCCAGCAGGTCGAGATCGCGCAAAATCAGGGCTGACTTGGTGACGATATGGACGGGGTGGTTGAATTCCGACAGCACCTCCAGGATCGACCGGGTCAATTTTTCCGTTCGTTCGGTGGGCTGATAGGCATCGGTATTGATGCCCAGCGCCAGCCGTCCGGGGGTGTATTTCGGATGCGACAATTCCTGCCGCAGCAATTTTGCGGCGTCGGGCTTGCGAAAGATACGCGTCTCGAAATCGAGCCCCGGCGACAGGTCGAGATAGGCGTGGGTCGGTCGCGCAAAGCAATAGATGCAGCCGTGTTCGCAGCCCTTGTACGGGTTGATCGAACGGTTGAAGCCGACATCGGGCGATTGATTGTAGCTGATGATCTTGCGCGCCGTATCGACGCCTAAGATCGTTTTGACCCGCTCTATGCTTTCGTCTTCGTCCCAGTCCGACTGAGACCATTCATCGACGCTCTCATAACGATCTGGCGCGTCGAAACGTCCGCTCAGGCGGTTGGACACCGCGCCGCGCCCCTTGCGCACCCGGTCTGGAAGGGCGTTTTCATCCGTGATGGGCTCGGTACGCAGCTTGGGGATCGGCATGGGGCGAGCATACCGTCAAATCGGAACATTTCAAGAACAAATTAGATCATCCAGTAGGGTGGATCGCCGAACGCGGCCTTCAGATGGGCGGCGAGGGCGCGTAGCTTCGCCGAACTGCGGCGGCCCTCCGGGTGCGCCATGAAAACAAACTCAGGCGCGGGCGACCATCCGACATCGAGGACGATCAGACGACCTTCGCGTACCGCCTCACCGGCAATGAAGCTGGGCAGCAGCGCGATCCCCAAACCGCCCACCGCCGCGTCCAGCAGGATGTCGCCATTATTGGTGACCAGCGCCGCCTCGGTGCGGATGATGCGGCTGCCGTCGGGCGTATCGAAGCGCCAGTCGGCTGCGCCGCGATGGGCGTAGAACAGGCCGCGATGATCGGACAGGTCATCGAGCGTGGCCGGCGTGCCGTTTGCTGCCAGATAGTCAGGCGCGGCGACCAGCAGACGGCGGCTGGTCGCCAGACGCCACACGATCAGCCGCGACTCGACAATAGGGCCGTGGCGCAGGACCGCATCGTAGCCTTCCGAGGCTATATCGACGCGGCGGTCGTCGAGGTCCAGTTGCAGCTCGATGGCCGGATGCTGCTTCAGGAAGGGGATCAGAGCGGGCGCGAGGTGCATCCGTCCGAAGGTCACCGGCGCGGCCAGCCGCAGCGGACCGGCCAGCGTCCCGCGCCGTTCGGCCAGATCGGCGGTGGCGGCGCGGGCTTCGTCCAGTATGCGTTTCGCCCGCTCGAGAAACGCCGCGCCGTCCTCGGTCAGGGACAGCCGCCGGGTCGTCCGGTGGATGAGCGGGGCCGAGACCTCGCGCTCCAGTTCCGCCAGACGCTCGCTGACCACGGACTTGGCCAGCCGCAGCCGGCGCGCGGCTTCGCTTATCGACCCGGCCTCTGTCACGGCGACAAAAGCGGCCACGCCTTCCATCTTGATCATCGTTCGGATATCCGGACATAAGTTTCAATTTTTGCAGACTAATCCGGACGAACGGACGGCGCTATATGTTTTTTCAGTTCAGCGGGACATCGGGTTCCGCCACGAAACGAAAGGACACGACAATGACCCGTTTGGCTCACAAGACCGCCCTGATCACCGGTGGCACCAGCGGTATCGGCCTCGAAACCGCCCGTCAGTTCATCGCTGAAGGTGCGCGCGTCGCCGTCACCGGCAGCAGCGAAGCCTCCATCGCCGCCGCCCGCGCCGAACTGGGCGATGCCGTGATCTATATTCAGGCCGATGCCGGGGATGTCCGCGCGCAGGCCGCCGTCGCCGAGACCGTCAAGGCCGCCTTCGGGCGTCTCGATGTCCTCTTCGTCAATGCGGGCAAGGCCGATTTCCGCCCGCTCGACGCCTGGGACGAAGCCGCCTTCGACGCCAGCGTCGCGATCAATGTCAAAGGCCCCTATTTCCTCATTCAGGCCCTGCTGCCGCTGTTCAGCGACCGCGCCTCTGTTATCCTCAATACCTCGATCAACGCCCATATCGGCATGGCGACCTCCAGCGTCTATGCCCTGACCAAGGCGGCACTTCAGTCGCTGATCCGCACCTTGTCGGGCGAGCTTATCGGGCGCGGCATCCGCGTCAATGCCGTCAGCCCCGGCCCGATCGTCACGCCGCTGCACACCAAGCTGACCGCCGGTCTGCCAGACGCAGAAGCCAAAGCGGTAGCCGACGGCATCGCCGCTCAGATCCCGCTGGGGCGCTTCGGTCAGCCGAGCGAGGTGGCGAAGATCGTGGTGCTTTTTGCCTCCGACGAAGCCCCCTTCGTGGTGGGTAGCGAACTGACCGTCGACGGCGGGATGAGCACGCTGTAAAGTGATCGTGGGGCATCCCGCTAGCATGAATGTCTGTGCCAACGGGTCACGAACTTTCTCGCGATACCAGACAAGGCGAATTGATGACTTTACCCGACGGCCTGTGCGCCTTTCCCCTTACGCCGTGTTCACCCGACGGTCAGGTCGATGAGACGGGCCTGCACCGGCTGGTCACGCGTCTGGTCGAGGCCAGAGTCGACTCGATCGGACTTTTGGGCAGTACGGGCATCTATATGTACCTGTCGCCTCAAGCGCGTCGCCGCGCGCTTGAGGTCGGTCTGGCGGCGGCAGGGACTGTACCGGTGGTAGCAGGCGTCGGCGCCCTGCGAACCGACGAGGCCGTGCGCCATGCACAGGACGCAAAAGCCATCGGGGCGGCAGCGGGTCTGCTGTCGGCGGTGTCCTATACGGCCCTGTCCGAGGACGAGGTGTTCGAGCACGTATCGACCGTCGCCCGCGAAAGCCGGTTGCCGATTGTTCTCTACGATAATCCCGGCGCGACGCATTTTCATTTCACGCCGGCCCTCGTGCATCGACTGGCGCAGGTGCCGGGGATCGTCGCCATCAAGAACCCCGGTTTTGAGCGGGCGGCGCTCGAACAACATCTGGCCGAGCAACGAGGCTACATCCCCGAAGGGTTTTCGATTGGCTACAGCGGCGACTGGTTTTGCACGGAGGCCATGATCGCCGGCGCGGACGTCTGGTACAGCGTGCTGGCCGGTGTGTTCCCCGATATTTGTCGCCGGATCGTGACCGCTGCGCGGGCCGGTGACGCCGTTGAAGCGCGGCGTCTCGATGCCGAACTCGCACCGTTGTGGGCGTTGTTTCGTCGAAGCGGGAGCCTGCGGGCTATCTATGTCATGGCGGAGGCGCTGGACATCTGCCGGGCGGAGCCGCCGCGTCCGCTCCTGCCGCTGCCGGATGCGCAAAGGCAGGCCGTTATCGAGACGATGCAAAACATCTTCCCGTCAGGATATTTGCCCGATTAGGGTTAGCTTTCCTCGATCCGCCGGTCGGATTCGCGGGTGATGCTTACCTCGGCGAAATCGAGCTCTTCCTGAAGGATCAGATAGGCGTCGGCACCGACGCGTTCTTCCCGGCGCAGGATCTCCAGCCGTTCGCGCTGCGCCCGCAGGGCATGGCGCCCCAGGGCGCGCTGATCTTCCAGCGCGGTATCGTCGGGCGTCAGCGCCGCCGTACGCGAGGTCTCGAACTCATAGCGCCAGAAGTCCGCCGCCGGGCCTTCGTGCGCCTTCAATGTTTTCAGCGCCGTGGCCGCCAGATCGGCGCGCACCTCGGCCATTTCCTTGTCGAGGCCGTTGTCGCCGTCGAGCTTCAGCCAGCGCACCAGCGACGGCAGGCTCAGGCCCTGAATGACGAGCGTCGCCAGCACCACCGCGAATGCCGTCAGCACGATCAGGTCGCGGTCGGGAAAGGTCAGGGGCAGTGAAAAGGCCGTCGCCAGCGTGACCAGCCCACGCATCCCGCACCAGCCGACCAGTATGCCCTGACCGAGCGTCGCGGGCTCCAGATCGCCGCGCGCCGACCGAAAGCGATGGGCCAGCCGATTATAGATCAGCAGCCAGACCATCCGTACGCCGATCAGGCATACGACCACGGCAACGGCGAACCCAACGGCGGCATGGAGGCGATCCGGCGTCATGCCGCTGACGATGGCGCGGGCCTGAAAGCCCATCAGCAGGAAGGCGAAGACGTTCAGGCAGAACACCACGGCGTCCCAGACGGCAAAACTGTGGATGCGCATGCGCGGCGGCGTGCTCAGGTTGGCGGAATAGGCGATGGTCATGGCGAAGGCGACGACGCACAGGACCGCCGACAGGCCGAGCTTTTCGGCGACGATCCACAGGCCGAAACAGGTGACGAACTCCATCAGATTGGCGCCGCGCGTGCCGGTGACGATGGGCGTGATATAGCGGAAGGCCCACGCCAGAGCGACACCGAGAAGAATGCCGCCCGGCGCCGCCAGACCCAGCCGCAGCATCAGATCGCCGCCGCCGCTGTTGCGGCTTTGCAAGGCGACGGCGGCGGAAAACAGGAGCAGGGCGGTCGCGTCGTTGAGCAGGCTTTCGCCTTTGAGCACCGTCACCGACCGCCGGGGCATGTTGACGCTGCCCAGCACGGCGGTGGCTGCGGCGGCATCGGGTGGCGCGACGATCGCGCCCAGCGCCAGAGCGGCAAACACGGGCAGACCGGCCATGACGACACCGAGCCACGCGACGGCACTGGCACTCAGCAGCACCGCGACCACGGCCAGCGCAAACAAGGGCCGCCAGTAGCGACGGGCGGCCACCAGAGGAAAATCGAACGCCGCATCGACGATGGCCGGGGCGATGAACAGGGCCAGCGCCATATGCGGGTCGAGGCCGATTTCGGGCGCGCCCGGCACCAGCGCCAGCAAGACACCGGCCGCAGCCAGCATGGTCGGGTAGGGGATCGACAGCCGCCGCGAGATTTGCAGTAGTCCGATGGCTATGGCGAGAAGGACAAGCAGGCTTTCGAAAAAGGTCATGCGTGCGCTCCCGCCAAATAGGTTTCTATGTGTCGGGCGGCGTCGATCCCGCTTTGCCACGCGCCGTGGGCGGTCGAAAAATCGTGCGCCGAACAGGCCTCGCCCGCAAAGCAAAGGCGTTCGCTCACCGGATGCGACAGGACGGCGCGGGCGGCGTGATGGCCGGGCAGGGCGTGACTGTACGATCCGCCTATGGTCGGCTCTTTGGCCCACCGCGTCGTAATCAGGGGCGAGAGGCCGCGCGCGAAATCGCCGCCCAGCAGGTGCGTCAACTCTTCGATGGCAAAGGCGGTGGCGGCGTCGGGTCCTTGCCGTTCGAGGTCGCGCGCCCACGCGCCGCCCAGAAAGCACTCTATAACGGGGCGTCCAAGCGGCCTGAGGTAATAGCTGCCGGTCTCGGCGCGGTCCGTGCGGCCGAGCAGGTGCGATTCCGGCGGCACGGCGTCGGGATCGTTCATCGTCAGAAACACCTTGTCGGCAAGGCCGAGCGGCAGGTGCGACGCGGCCTCCAGATGATCGTCGAGGGCGTGAGAGAAACGGATATCGCCGCGCGCCAGCACCGTTGTCGGGACCGCCACGATGACGGCGGCGGCGCGGATGACACTCTGATCGGTTTGCAGCACCATATCCTTATCGCCGGCGACCGACCTGACGCGCGTCGATAAGCTTACAGGCACGTCAACGCCCAGACCGGTGATGAACGCGCCATAGCCCTCCGGCAACCGCCAGTTCGATTCGCTGGCGGCGTCCTCGTAGGCGAGAAAATCCTCAGCGGACAGCTGATCGAGTTCGGCACCGTTCATGAAGCTGCTCAAACCGTCGGCGAAGGGACGCCAGCGATCGGTTGCGGGCAGGGCGTCCGAGGCCCGGTCGCCGGGCGGCGGCGTTTCACGCAACCGATTCTTCAGGGACTCGAAAGCGTTCCACGCCCCCTGCTGGTCCTCAGGCGAAAAATCGATATTGCCGAGCTGTTTCGACCACGCGCTTTCACGACGGTCGAGCGGGTGACCGAGCGTGTCGGCTAAAGCCGCCAGGGGGTTGCGTTCCGCCGAATGCAGCCAGCCACAGCCCATGTCAAGCGGCAAGCCGTCGATGTGTCGGGTAAAGGCGCGTCCGCCCAGACGCGGCAGGGCCTCGATGATCCGCACGGATCGCCTATGCCCGATCAAATAACGCGCCGCCGCAATCCCGGCGGCCCCACCCCCGATAATGGCGACATCCAGTGTGCCGGTCATACGAACGCATCTCCTGAAAGCCCGATCCGGAATCGTTTTCAAAGAAATATCGTATCGGCAATGAAGTCAAAACACAGATTGGTAAGACGCTGTTCGCTCTCAGATAAAGACGCGCTTCGGGATGTGGGTGATCCGGCACGCCAGATCGGCTTCGCCGGAAGCGACCACATAGACCTCACCCCCGTCGGCGATGCCGGTCGTAAAGACGACGTCTCTCAGATACATCTGATGCTCGATGGGCTGCGTCAGATCCGGCGCCGCTTCCAGAATGGCGTCCTGACCGGTTTCCAGTATTATGCTGGGGTCGTCCTTATCCAGAAGCGACCAGTAGGTACGGTAGATACCGACGATCTCTTTCGGCTCGACGCCGTGCCACAGGGTCAGCCAGCCCCTGTCGGTCAGGATCGGCGGGGTGCCGCCGCCGATGCGTTCGGTAAGCGTGCCGGAATGGGGACGGATGCCAGGTTTCTCACAGGGCTTCCAGTGCAGGGCGTCCGGCGACATCGCCAGATTGATCGACGGCCCGGCGCGCCAGTTGCTGCCCGGCGGATAGGCGAAATAGAGCGAGCCCAGCGGCCGCGTCTGCGCCCAGTATTTGCCGTCGATCAGACCTTCGAAGATCAGCATGTCCTTGTTCTGGTGGTCGAGGACGATGCCTTCGAACGTCCAGTCGAGGCCGTCGGTCGAGCTGTAGAGGCAGGTCGAATGCCGCTCCGGGCTTACCGAGCAAGTGGTCATCAGCCAGCGGTCGCCGACCCGGCTGATCCGCGCATCTTCGACGCCGTAGCACTGGAAACTGAATTGCGGCTGGATCGCCTTGTCGTAGTGCAGTTCGACGATATCGAGCCCGTCCGGCGTCAATTCGACCGGCAGCAGCCACGACAGCGAGGTCAGGGCCATGACTTTCCATGTATGGCCGTGCAGGGTGAATGTGCGCGGGTCGGCGGTATCGGCATGCTCTACCGGCCAGGCATCGAGCATATAGCGGTTGTCGTCCCAGCGAATGGCGTGGACGTGACCGTCGGCAATCGGTGTGCGCAGGGCTTCGGCAACGCGCACCATCATCAGCAGATTGCCGTTCGGCAAACGCAGCAGACCGGGATTGAAGACGCCCAGAATATAGGTCTCGGCATCGAAATGCCCGGCCAGCGGCGAACGCGACAGATCGATGTCGTCGGGCACCAGAACGAGGCGGTCGATGTCGAATGTCATGGAGGTCACCGGATTACGCCATGCCGCACGGTGTGAGGCCGGTCGTCTGCCAATCTGCCCATCGCCGCATAAACGCAAAATGCGACAAAGGCCGCCAATTGTAAGCATTCGGCATGGACCCCTAACCTGGCTTTGTGGCAAATCAGAATCGATCCAGCACCCTGAATCTCAGGGCTTCAGAATACCCGTATTGGCAGGGTCTATGCGCAGGAAGCGCGCGGCGTTTTCATAGAGAAACTTGCGCTTCTGGGCTGCGGTCAGGCCCGGCGCGTGACGCACCCGGTCAATGGAAAAACTTATGGCTTCCGGCCAGACCATCTGATCCGTACCGTAGAGGATACGGTCTTCGAAACCGGCGTCGATGAAGGCCTGGATGTAGGGCCAGACGTCGCTGTCGCGATAGCCGACGGTAAGGAACCCGAATTCGGCATAGACATTCGGATAGGCCGCCATAAGGGCCAGCATGCGCTCCTTCATCGGATATCCCGCATGGACGACGAAAATCCGCAATCTGGGGTGCTTTACCAGTACCGGCTCCAGTTGCATCGGGTCCGACAGGGCGACGCGGTATTCCGGCGTTGCGAAATAGGTCGTCCCCGGCGCGCCGGGTCCCATGTGGATGCCGACCGGAATATCCAGCTCTTCGGCCAGCGCCCAGTAAGGCTCGAAGCGCGGATCGGCGGGGCCGATGCCGTTATACTGGAAGCTCAGTTCGGACAGGGATTTCAGGCGGCCTTCCGCATGGCGTTTCCGCAGGTCCTCCACGCTCGGCAGTTTGGCGAACGATCCGGCCCCGATCGCCGGGATAAGGCGTTTCGGTTCGTCGGCCAGCCAGCGGTCGACATATTTCGCCGAGCCGCCCGCCACGGCATAGGCGTCGTTCTTGCGCAGTTCGGCCAGGGTTTTTGTGCGCAGTTCGTCGTCCGTCGTGGCCGAGAAGATACGCTTCGGACAATCCGGATTGCCGAACATGCTGCCGAGATAGCCCGGCAGTCCGGCACCGCCCTTACCCGGATCGAGGGGCTTCCACGCGGGAAAGGGCGTGCAGATATAGGAGGGCGGGCCTTCGCCTCCGGCGCCATAGGCGTGGATGTGCATGTCGATGACCGGACCGCGGTCCGGCGCCTCCGTCTGGGCCTGTGCGGCGGTCGCAAGGATGATCAGCAGGTATGGTAATATGCGCATGATTGCCCCTCTTCGACAGAAGGATAACATGGTCGTGCGACATGGCAATCGATTACCTTGCCGGTTCCGCCGAGACGGCGCTGACCAGAGCGCTGAGGATGGCCTCATAGTCGGTCACCTGAAACGTGCGGTTGCCGTCGACCTTGAACTGCGCGATGGCCAGTTCGGTCTTGGCGCTCAACACGCCGTCGGCAGCACCGGGGTCGTACCCCAGTCGCGTCAGCAATTTCTGAATGTTCAGGATCGTGTCCGGATTTGCCCGCGACGAGGCGACCACTACCGGCGACGGGCCTTTTGCCCGATCCGCTTGATTCGCGGGCGGTTTGGTCTGCATCGCCCCCCACACGATTACCGCGACCGCGACGCCGACAAACGCCACGGTGGTTATTTTCAGTCGCTTGTCGCTTCCCAGCGCCGGCATGGTTCCATCTCAGGTATCGATTTTACAGGCGGCAAGGATAGCCTCCGGTCGTGATATCGCAACACAATAGTGGCAGGTCTCGTATTTGCCCCGCGCAAGCGTCATTGCGCTCAATCGCGACTTATAAATTTCCGATATGAATCTGCCTTTTGCGGCCCGGTGTGCAACTTGACGCGGAGAATGAAACACTAGCTAGTGTTTTCCGCGCTGTGTGGCGCAAGCGGAGTGATCCGGACCCGATGTGGTGCCGGCAAGATCCGTATTGGAAAACCTATGATTGGCGGCGAGGCGGGGAAGATGGCCCTTTATCAGGCAGTTCTCGATAACGAAAAGGCCCTTCTGGATGAATGGGTAAAGGAACAGATCGGCGCCTTCAGCCGGCAGGGCGCGATCCGCGAGACGGAGTTGCGCCAGCAGTGCGAGACCTTTCTGCGCCTGTTTGTTCAGGCCATAAGGGACGGCAATACGACCGACCTGCGCACCCCGGAATGGGAGGCGGTGTTGCGGTTTTTGAGCGACGTGTCGAGCAGCCGTGGCGAGCAGGGCTTTTCGCCGTCCGAGACCGCGACCTTCGTCTTTTCGTTCAAGCGGCCGTTGTTCACGGCTCTGGGCAAGGCGCATCAGGACGACGGCAAGGCTTTAGCCGACGCCGTGTGGGAAGCGACCGCCATCCTCGACCGTCTGGGTCTGCATACGATGGACGTCTACCTCAAGACGCGCGAGACAATCATCGCCCGTCAGCAGGAAGACATGCTGGAACTGTCGACCCCGGTGGTCAGTCTTGCCGAAGGCATTCTGGCCCTGCCGGTGATCGGCACGCTTGATAGCGCCCGCACACAGGTGGTCATGGAATCGCTGTTGCAACGCATCGTCGAGACGGGTTCGACTCAAGCGATCATCGACATTACCGGCGTGCCGACCGTCGATACACTTGTGGCGCAGCATCTGTTGAAAACCGTCACCGCCGCCCGCCTGATGGGTGCAGACTGCCTGATCAGCGGCATCCGCCCTCAGATCGCCCAGACCATCGTCCACCTCGGCGTCGAACTCGGCAATGTCACGACCAAGGCGACGCTGGCCTCGGCGTTCGCCGTGGCGCTGGATCGTCAGGGCATGAAAATCGTGCGTAGTAAACCTCAGGCGTAAACCGACTATGGAACGTATCCCTATTCTGCGTATGGGTGACTTCCTGCTGGTCACCATTCAGGTCGACATGCACGATCGTCTGGCCATGACGCTTCAGGACGACCTGACGACGCGTATTTCGAAGACCGGTGCCACCGGCGTGCTGATCGACATTTCGGCGCTGGAAATCGTCGATTCCTTCATCGGCCGGATGATTTCCAATATCTCGGCCATGTCGCGCGTCCTCGACGCTCAGACGGTCATCGTCGGTATGCAGCCTGCGGTCGCCATCACGCTGGTCGAGTTGGGCCTGACGCTGCCGGGCGTGAAGACCGCGCTCGACGTTGAAAAAGGCATGCAGATGCTGAGGGTCATCGGGGGCGGTAGCGTTGTGCCGCCGGAAAGCGATGGCGACGATGATCGTCAGGAGTACTGAGACTCTGCCGATCCGCGCCGAAGCCGATGTGGTGATGGTGCGGCAAAAGGCCCGTGCCGTGGCGACCGAAGCCGGGCTGGGGCTGGTCGATGTGACCAAGCTGGTCACCGCCACCAGCGAACTGGCGCGCAACGCCCTGATCTATGGCGGTGGCGGCACGGCATTGATCGAGTCTCTTCAGGACGGCATACGTAAAGGCGTGAGATTGACCTTCGAAGACCAGGGGCCGGGTATTCCGGACATCGAAAAGGCCATGACCGACGGCTATACGTCGGGCAGCGGCATGGGGCTGGGCCTCAGCGGGGCCAAGCGCCTGAGCAATGACTTTTCCATTCACTCCGTTGTGGGGCAGGGCACGCGCGTCATGATCGCGCGATGGAAATAGACCTGTTCCGCCAGTCTCTGGCCATAACTGTCAAGCAACAGCACGATGTCGGCGACGCCCGCCGTCAGGCGATGAATGCCGGCAAGAATCTGAGCTTCGATGAAACCGTCAATGGCCGGGTCGGCATCGTCGCGACGGAGCTTGCCGGAAATCTGGCCAAGCACGCGGGCGGCGGCACGATCATCCTGCGCGCCGTCAGGGCGGGCGAGGCGCGCGGCCTTGAGATCATGTCGCTGGACGACGGGCCCGGCATGGACCTTCAGCGCTGCTTCGAAGACGGCTATTCGACGGCGGGCAGTCCCGGCACGGGGCTCGGCGCCGTAAAGCGTCTGGCCGACCGGCTGGAAACATATTCTCTGCACGGCAAGGGCAGCGTGCTGGTGGCGCAGGTCTTCACGCCGCCGACGGAGATGCAGGCTTTGAAGCCGGAGGCCTACGATATCGGCGCGATCTGTCTGCCGGTGGTGGGCGAGCGGCTATGCGGCGACGGCTGGCGGGTACGCGAGCGCGAGAACGGCGTCGATATCGTGGTCAGCGACGGGCTGGGCCATGGCCCCCTGGCGGCAGAGGCCAGCGACGTGGCGCTGGACACTTTTGACCGCAAGCCGGGTCAGGACGCGCAAGGCCTTCTGGAAGCTCTTAACGCCGCCATGCGGCCCACCCGCGGAGCGGCGGTGATGACCGCTTCGCTCGATGCCGCACAGGGTCGTCTGACCAGTGCTGGAATCGGCAATATCGCCGGCTATGTCATGACCGTGCCCAAGGCGAAGGGTCTTGTCTCGATGAACGGCATCGTCGGTCATTCCAACGCCAGGGTTAAGGCTTTTTCGACGGATTGCGGGCCGAACGATGTGCTGATCTTTCACTCGGACGGTCTGACCACGCACTGGAAACTCGAAGAATTTCCCGGTCTGGCGCATCGCGCCCCCAGCGTCATTGCGGGGGTGATGTACAAGCATTTTCAGCGCGGTCGCGACGATGCGACCGTCGTCGTCGTCATCAGGAGGGCGTAACCGTGCCCGTGGCCTTGCTCAAGGTGGAAATCCGTTACGAGCAGGACGTCGTCCTGGCGCGCCGCCGCGCGCGTCAGATCGCCGAACACCTCAACTACGCCCCGCAGGATCAGGTGCGCATCGCCACGGCCCTGTCCGAGCTGGTGCGTAATGTATTTCAATATACCCCCGGCGGCCGCGTCGAGTTCGGCCTCGAAGCCGGTGATCCGGGCAAGTTTCTGATCCGCGTCAGCGACCGTGGCCACGGCATTCGCGAGCTTGAGGCCATCATGTCGGGGCAATATGTCTCAAAGACCGGCATGGGCGTCGGCTTGTCCGGCGCCCGGCGGCTGGTCGACGACTTCGCTATCGAGTCCGACACGGGCGGCACGGTCATCGACATCGCCTGTTTTCTGCCCAAACGCGCCCCGCCCGTCACCAAACAAACCGCCGCCCAGATCGGTATGGCTCTGGCCGCCGAAGAACCGCAAAATCCGTTCGAGGAAATGCAGCGGCAGAATCAGGAGCTTCTGGCGGCGCTCGATGAGGTGCAGCGCCAGCAGACGCGCCTGACCCAGCTCAATATCGAGCTTGAGGAAACCAATCGCGGCGTCGTCGCACTCTCAAGCGAACTTGAGCAGCGCGCCGACTACCAGAAACGCGCCTCGGAACTGAAGACCGAGTTTCTCTCGACCATCACCCACGAACTGCGCACGCCGCTCAATTCGATCATCAGCATTTCCAGCATCCTGATCGACCGTCTGGACGGCGACCTGACCGACGAGCAGGAAAAGCAGATCGGCTTCATCCGCAACAGCGCCCGCGAACTGTCGGCCATGGTCAATGACGTGCTCGACCTGGCCAAGGTCGAGGCGGGCAAGGTCGTCATCCGGCCGCGGTCGTTCGAGGTCGATGAGATGTTCCGCGTCCTGCGCGGGATGCTCAAGCCGCTGGTCCTGCCCAACCATCCGGTCGAGCTGATCTTCGAGGACGCGGCGCGTCATCCGCCCCTGATCAGCGACGAAGGCAAGGTGTCGCAGATCCTGCGCAACTTCATTTCCAACGCCCTGAAATATACCCATACCGGCGAAATCCGCGTCTCGGCGCGCAGCGTCGACGACGACTGGGTCGAATTCGCCGTGGCGGATACCGGCATCGGCATCGCGTTAGAGGATCAGGACCGCATCTTCGAGGATTTCACCCAGATCGACGGCGACCACCAGTTGCGCATTCAGGGCACGGGCCTTGGCCTGCCGTTGTCGCGCAAGCTGGCCACCATGCTCGGCGGACAGGTCATGGTCGACAGCGCGCCGGGCGAAGGCTCGACCTTTTCGCTGCTGCTGCCGCGTCATTATGCCGGTATCGAAGGCGTGGAAGAGGCCGCGCCGGACGCCGAACTGACTGGCGTCCGTCAGGCGCGCGTCCTGATCATCGACGACCATACGCCCGACCGCTACGTCATCCGCCGGACGGTCGAGCGCCACGCCGACGAGGTGATCGAGGCCATCGACGGGGCCAGCGGCCTCAGCGCTGCGGTGAGCCGCAAGCCGTTAGCAATTTTTCTCGACCTGAATCTGCCCGACATCCCCGGCGAACACGTGCTGAAGGAACTGAAGCGTCTGCCTGAGACGCGCGATATCCCGGTCATCGTCAATTCGAGCAAGGTGCTGTCCGACGCGCAACTGGACGCCCTTCTGGCCGATGCCGATGCGGTCCTGTCGAAATCCCTGTCCCACGGCGAGCGCAAACGGCGCATCGCCGATATTTTTTCGCGTATAACCCTCCGGCCAAAGGCGGCGTCCCATGCCTGAAACCATCCTCATCATCGACGACACCACGACCAATCGCTACGCCTTTTCGCGCCTGCTGGCCAAGGCGGGTTACGCGACTCTGGAGGCGGCGACCCTGAAAGACGGCATGGCCCAGCTGCTGGCGCAACCGGTCGATCTGGTCATTCTCGACGTCAACCTGCCGGATGGTACGGGCTTCGACATGTGCGTACGCATCAAGCTTCAGCCGCAACTGGCCTCGGTGCCGGTGCTGATGACGTCGGCTCTGTTCATCGAAGGCCGCGACCGGGCGCAGGGGCTGGAATGCGGGGCCGACGGCTATCTGACAACGCCGATCGACGCGCTGGAACTGGTGGCTACGGTGCGCTCGCTGCTCAGGGTGCGCGACGCCGAACACCGGCTGAAAGAGGCGCTGGAAAAGGCGGAAGAGGCCAGTCAGGCCAAAAGCGAGTTTCTGGCCAATATGAGCCATGAAATCCGCACGCCGATGAACGCCATCATCGGTATATCCGGCATATTGGCGCGCACGCCGCTCAATCCTCAGCAGGAAAAATTCGTCACGACGCTCCAGCAAAGCGCCGACTCGCTGCTGGCGCTGGTCAACGACCTGCTCGATATTTCCAAGATCGAGGACAACAAGATCGAGCTGGAGGCCGTGCCATTCCGGCCAACCGATGTCATCGACCGGGTGTTCAAGATGTTGAGCCAGCAGGCCGCCGACAAGGGCATCGGGCTCGTCTACAGGCCGGGCGAAGTGACGGGGAGTTTCATCGGCGATCCTCAGCGCCTGTATCAGATCCTGCTCAATCTGGTCAGCAACGCCGTAAAGTTCACCGAAACGGGCGACGTCAGGGTTGCGCTGTCCGAAACGCCGTCGGGGCCGGATTCGGTCCTGCGCTTCGAGGTTATAGACACCGGCATCGGCATCGCGCCGGAAAATATGGGTCAGATTTTCGAGAAGTTCGTTCAGGCCGAAAGCTCGACCACGCGTCGTTACGGCGGCACGGGGCTGGGTCTGCCGATCGCGCGCAGTCTGGCCGACCGCATGGGCGGCACGCTGGAAGTGTCCAGCCGTCTGGGAGAAGGGACGCATTTCACCCTCATCCTGCCGCTGAAAAAGGACGAGGGTCAGGCGGGTAGGCAAGGTCCGTCGGATCGCGTCGATGCAGAAGTTTCAAAAGGCGGGCGTGTCCTGCTGATCGAGGATAATGCCGCCAATGTCGTCGTCGCTACGGCCCTGCTGGAAAGTTTCGGCTATGACGTCACGGTTGCGGCCAACGGCGTCGAAGGCCTTGACCGGTTGACATCCGAACCGTTTCATCTGGCATTGATGGACGTGCAGATGGACGGCATGGACGGGTTTGAGACCACGCGTCGCTACCGGATGTGGGAAGCGGCGCAGGGGCGTACTCGTCTGCCGATCATTGCCATGACCGCCTATGGCATGGCGGGCGATCGCGAAAAATGCCTGGAAGCCGGGATGGATGACTATCTGGCCAAACCGATAAATATCGCCCAGTTCGAACATTTGCTGGCATCGATCGTAAAATAACCTAATTCGCTGCGAGTCGGCGGCCGCAAAATTCACTTGCCGAGCTAAAAAGTTAGCGCTAACAATTGGGCGTGGCAGGGTGGCGCAAAATGTGTAAAATCGGTGATGACACCGGTGACATTTTATGGCTTAATCTCTGAACAACAAAAAATGGCCGTAGCCGGTCATGGCCTTACAGGGCGAACAAGAGGAACCCAGGACTACATTTTTTCGGTGCATCACCGCAGGATTCCGACTGCCCGCACGATTTAAGCGGCAGGGGTCCGGTGCGCCTCACGCCCCACGCCATTCATTTCCGTTTGCCCGTGCAAAGGTTTGCGCGGCTCCAAGTCACAGTTGAGGTCCGACACGCATGGAAGCCCCCCCAACCTCCGCTCCCGCCGGAGCCACTAAATACCGTTGGGTCGTCGTCGCCCTGCTGTTCACGGCGATGGTCATCAACTATGTCGACCGTCAGACCGTCGGCCTGCTCAAGCCGCATCTGGAGGGGGAATTCGGCTGGTCGGAAACCAATTATGCCGACCTGATCTTCTGGTTCCAGTTCGCCTACGCCATTTCTTATCTCGCTTTCGGGCGCATCGTGGACCGTTTTGGGGCGCGCGTCGGCTTTTCGGTCGCCTTCCTGATCTGGCAGGCGGCGCACATCGCCCACGCCGGTATGTCGTCGCTCAAGGATGCCATCATCGCCCGCGTCTTCCTCGGTATCGGTGAGGGCGGGGCCTTCCCCGGCGGCGTCAAGGCCGTGTCGGAATGGTTCCCCAAGGCCGAACGCGCCTTCGCCATGGGCCTGTTCAATGCCGGGACCAATATCGGTGCCATCGTCACGCCGCTCGTCATCCCGGCAATCACCATCGCCTATGGTTGGAAAGCCGCGTTCATCGTCACCGGGGCGCTGGGCCTGATCTGGCTGCCGATCTGGTGGTTGATGTACCGCCGCCCGCGCGAACACCCCAAGGTCAATGCCGCCGAACTGGCTCACATCGAGCAGGACCCGGTCGTGCAGGTACAGAAAATCTCGTGGCTCAAGGTCATGCGCACGCGTGAAACCTGGGCCTATGCGGCGGGCAAGTTCCTGATCGACCCGATCTGGTGGATGTTCCTGTTCTGGCTGCCGGATTTCCTGCATAAGCGCCACGGCCTCGACCTCAAGACCTTCGGCCCGCCGCTGGTCGCCATCTATCTCTTGTCTGACATCGGTTCGGTGAGCGGCGGCTGGCTATCGTCGCAGTTCATCAAGCGCGGCTGGAGCGTCAACAAGGCGCGCAAGATCACCATGCTTATCTGTGCGACTCTCGCCCTGCCGGTGGGTGCGGCGGCGCTGGCCGACAATCTGTGGGTCGCGGTGCTGATCATCGGCGTGGCGACCGCCGCGCATCAGGGCTTTTCGGCCAACCTCTATACCCTGCCGTCGGACGTGTTTCCGAACGGCGCGGTAGGCTCGGTCGTTGGTATCGGCGGCATGTTCGGGGCCTTCGGCGGTATGGCCATGGCCAAGTATGCGGGCTTTGTGCTCGACAAGATCGGCAGCTATACGCCTATCTTCGTCTATGCGGCGGGCGGTTACTTCCTCGCCCTGCTGGCCGTACACTTGCTTATGCCGAAGATGACGCCGGTCAAGATCCCCGGTGAGGCACAGTCATGAGCCGTCTCGACCGGAGGCAGGTAATGGTGGCGGGCGCGGCCGTTGCCGGTTCCGCCAGCGTCGCCGCCGCCATGGAGCCGATGAAGCCACAGACGAAGGCGAAAGTCTGGACCTTCGACCGGCTGGACCGCATCGGTGGATTGACCCCACGCGTGCAGGGCAACCCGGTGGTGATCGACTCACCGCAGGGTAAGGCCGTGCAGTTCGACGGTGTCGATGACGCCCTGTTTTTTGACGAACACCCGCTGGCCGGGGCGAAGACCTTCGCCTTCGAGGCCATCTTCCGCCCGGACGGCGGTGTGTTCGAACAGCGCTGGTTCCATCTGGCCGAGGTCGATCCGAAAGCCGATCCCAAGGTGGTGCCGAACGGCACGCGCTTCCTGTTCGAAATCCGCGTCGTCGAGGACAAGTGGTATCTCGACACCTTCGTCACCGGACCGGGCTACAAGCAGACCCTGATCTTCCCCGAAAAACTGTTCCCGGTCGGGCAGTGGTATCACGTGGCCCAGACCTATGACGGCACGGCCTACCGCGCCTATGTCGACGGCGTGCTGCAAGGGGAGGCGGCGATCGCCTTCACGCCGCAGGGGCCGGGCCGGTCGTCGGCGGGCATCCGCCTGAACGGCGTCAATCCGTTCAAGGGGGCTATCGCCACGGCGCGCTTCACGCCAAGCTTCGTTCCGCATGAAAAGTTTCTGAAATTACGCAAATAATACCTATCCGGTCCCCATTGGGCCGAAGGAGTCTCCCTATGTCGCACCTCTCGCTTTCCCGCCGCCATCTGCTGTCGAGCGCTGCCGCTCTGGCCGCCGTCGCCGCTACCCCGGTTCTGGCGCAAGCTCAGCCCGCCGACCCCACCGCCATCAAGGCCGCCATGCGCAAGGCAGCGCGTTATATGGTCGATAAGGTCAGCCACGAGGGCGGTTATGTCTGGCAGACCCTGCCGGACCGTTCGCGCGAGTGGGGCGAGATCGAGGCCTATCGGTCGTCGGTGTGGATTCAGAACCCCGGCACGCCGCTGGTCGGTCAGCTCTATCTCGACGCCTATCACGCCACGGGCGACGAATACTTCTACCAAGCCGCCGCCAAGGCCGCCGACGTCCTGATCCGCGGGCAGTTGCCGAGCGGCGGCTGGAACTACCTGTTCGATCTGAAAGGCGAGGCCTCGCTGAAAAAGTGGTACGACACCATCGGCAAGAACGCCTGGCGTCTGGAGGAGTTCCAGCACTATTACGGCAACGGCACCTTCGACGATTCGTGTACCTCCGACGTCGCCAAGTTCATGTTGCGCATCTATCTCGAAAAGAAGAACCCGCGCTACAAGGACTCGCTCGACAAGGTCATCAAGTTCGTCCTCGACAGCCAGTACAAGAATGGCGGTTGGCCGCAGCGCTTCCCGTTGAAAGACGAATTCCACCACCACGGTCGCCCGGACTATACGTCGCTGGTGACCTTCAACGACGACGTGTCGGCGGAAAATATCGAATTCCTGATCATGGTCTGGCAGACGCTGGGCGACAAACGCGCGCTCGACCCCATTGCGCGCGGCATGGACTGCTTCGCCAAGGCCCAGCAGCCGAAACCGCAGGCCGGCTGGGGCCTTCAGCACACGGTCGCCGACCTCAAGCCCACCGGAGCGCGTACCTATGAGCCGCCTGCGATGGTCTCGCACACCACGCAGGGCAATTGCCAGCTGATGATGGACTTCTACGAACTGACGGGCGATCCGAAGTTCATGGCGCGTCTGCCGGAAGCCTTCGACTGGCTCGAATCGATCCGCCTGCCCGCGTCGTTCGACCCGCAGCAGCGCTACCCGACCTTTATCGAGATCGGCACCGGCAAGCCTATGTTCATCCACCGCAAGGGCTCGAACGTCGTCAATGGCGAATACTACGCCAATGGCGATATCAACCGCACCATCGCCCACTACAGCTCCTTCCGCGGCATCAATCCGGCGGCGCTGCGCAAGCGCTACGACGCCTTGATGAAGATCGATCCGGCGGAGCTGACCAAGACCTCGCCGCTCAAGGGCGGTCGCAAGCCGCTGCCGCGCTACTTCACCTTCAAGGAGGTGGGCTTCGAGGATCTGCGCACGGACGCTGTACAAACCGTGAAGCCGTCGACCCCGGATGAGGTGAGCAAGGTCCTGACCTCGGTCGATGCCGACGGCATCTGGCTGACACCGCTCAAATCGACCAGCTACCGTTACACGCGCGACTCGACCGATGCACCGGCACCGGGTGACTATGCGACGACCCACGTCGGGGATGTGACGGATACCTCGGCCTTCACCGATCCCAAACCGTCGCTGGGGATTTCGACGGCGGTCTTCGTGGCCAATATGGGGACGCTGATCCGCGGCCTGCCCACAGTTGCCAAGGCCTAGGGCTGAGACTGAAAAATAAAAACCGGACACAGCCCGCGCTGTGTCCGGTTTTTTAATGCCAGTTGCGACGCGCTCAAGGTGTCACCTCCGCCAGATAGTCGGCGTCGCTGACCTTTTCCATCCACGTCACGGGCACCCCGTCGAGCGCTTCGGTAATGGCGATGTGGCTCATGCCATTGCTGGCGGTCGCGCCGTGCCAGTGCCGCCGATGGCACGGGCAGGATACGACGTCGCCCGCACGAATTTCCTGTTTGGGACCGCCCTCGCACCGCGTCCAGCCGATACCGGAGACGACGATCAGATTCTGACCCAGCGGATGGGTGTGCCACGCCGTGCGTGCGCCGGGCTCGAAGGTGACCAGGGCGCCGGTCACGCGTGAGCCTTCCTGCGCCGGGAAGAGCGGATCGATGCGCACCGACCCCGTAAAATAGGCCTCCGGCCCTTTTTGCGAGGCCTGCCAGTCGATGCGGCGAACGATTTGCATGGGTTTGTCTCCTTTTTGGCCAGATATACAGGATAGGCTTTGCCGCCATTAGCCGCTAAGATGCGCATGGACTTATGATCAGGGCTCATCAATGGCGCGCGAAAATCTGAACGACCTGATGGCCTTCATCGCCGTGGCGCGCGACGGCAGCTTTACCAAGGCCGCCGCCAGACTGGGCGTGTCGCAATCGGCGCTCAGCCATACGCTGCGCGGACTGGAGGCACGTTTGGGCGTGCGCTTGCTGACGCGCACGACGCGCAGCGTGGCCCCGACCGAAGCCGGTGAGCATCTCCTAAACACCATAGGCCCCAAGTTCGACGAGATCGACGCCGAGCTGGCCGCCTTGAGCGACCTGCGCGATACCCCTGCCGGGACGATCCGCATCACCAGCGGTGAACACGCGGCGGAGCATTTGTTGATGCCGGCGCTGGAGAAAATCCTGCCGCTCTATCCTGATATCCGCGTCGAGGTAACGGTCGATCTGGGTCTGACCGATATCGTGTCCGAACGCTACGATGCCGGTATCCGGCTGAGTGAACAGGTAGCCAGGGACATGATCGCCGTGCGCATCGGCCCGGACCTCGAAATGGCGGTCGTGGCGTCGCCCACCTATTTCGAACGGCACCCGCATCCCCTGACCCCGCCGGATCTGATCGCGCACAACTGCATCAATCTGCGGCTGCCGACGCGCGGCGGGCTCTATGCCTGGGAACTGGAACAGGGCGGGCGCGAACTGAACGTGCGCGTCGACGGACAGCTTATCTTTAACACCGGCCGTCAGGTGGTCAGCGCGGCGGTGCGCGGCCTTGGGCTCGCCTGTTTGCCGATGGATGTGGTGCGGGCGGAAATCGACGACGGGCGTCTGATTCGTGTGCTGGCCGACTGGTGTCCGCCGTTTTCCGGCTATCACCTCTATTACCCCAGCCGTCGGCAGAACACCCCGGCCTTTACCGTGTTGCTCGATGCGCTAAGGGCGGCATATCGGCACAAATAACCCCCCTGTTCAGGGGGTGATTGCAAACATAACAACCTTTGTAAATTGCGCGAACGGCGGTTTGGCGGTTTAACTGACTCTCGAAATCCATAAGAACGGTACCCGAGTTCATGACGACCCAGACTCCTCCGGCGCAATTGCTGCTGATCGAAGACGAAGCCGACAGCGCGCGCATCATTCGCGAGACGCTGGAGCCGGAAGGGTTTGTCATCACCTGGTGCGCGGACGGCGAAAAAGGTCTGAGCGAGGCCGGAGAGACGGCCTACGACCTGATCATCCTCGACCGCATGTTGCCGGGGATCAGCGGTATCGAGGTGCTGGCGCAACTGCGCGCCGCGGGCGTACCGACGCCGGTCCTCATGTTGTCGGCCCTGTCGCGCAGCGAAAACCGCGTCGATGGTCTCGAAGGCGGGGCCGACGACTATCTGGGCAAGCCGTTCGATGCCCATGAACTGATCGCGCGGGTCAAGGCCCTGCTGCGCCGCTCGAAAAATCAGGTCCATTCGGCCGTCATGCTGTTCGGCGACATCGAACTGCACGTCAAATCGCGCACCGCCTATCGCGCGGGCAAGCATCTGGCGCTCAGCCCCAAGGAATACGACATCCTCAAGCTGCTCATGGACCACGCAGGCGACACCGTCACCCGCGACATGCTGCTGCAAAAGGTGTGGAAGCTCAATTTCGACCCGCAGACCAATGTCATCGACGTCAATATGAGCCGTCTGCGCAACCGCCTCGAAGAGGGTTTTACCCAGCCGGTGCTGGAAACCGTGCGCGGCGCGGGCTTTCGTCTCCTGCGCGTCCAGACCCCGAAAGCGGGGTAGGGAATGGCCTTTTTCACCGTCTTTACCCGCAGCCTGACCCGACCTCTGACGCTGCGGCTGGTCGCCGCTTCGGTCGTCGTCTGCGCCGCGGCCTTCGCGCTGGTCTATGCCGGTCTGCGCCAGCAGGGCGAGGCGGCGATTCGCCAGACGATCGATACCGATCTGGCCGGGCTGGTTGATATCTACGGCGCGCAAGGCGCCGACGGTCTGCTAGGGGCGCTGTCGGCGCGGCTCGATCTGGCGCCGACGCGCGCCGAACAACCCTATTATGTGCTGCGCGATCCGTCGGGCAAGGCACTGGCCGGCAATATCACCACCGCACTGCGGCTCGATCCGGTGAAGTCCGAGGTCGGAAAGGTTGTGCTGGGCGAAGATGACGGGACGGCGGTGACGGGCGAGGCGCGCGCCACGACCCTGCGCGGTGGCTATGTCCTGATCGCCGGGCGCTCAGACGCTATGTTGCAGGCGACCCTGGCGCAGGTGCGCAACCTGTTTCTGATCGCGCTGGGCCTGATGGTCGCTGCGTCGATCTTCATTTCCGGTTATGCCTCGCGGAAGTTGCGCACCCGCGTGGACAATCTGAACGCCGTGTTCGACGCGCTGGAAACCGGGCAGCTCGACGCCCGCGCCACGGTACGTCCCGACGGCGACGAACTGGATCAACTGGGGCAGCACGTCAATGCCGCCACCGCCCGCATCCATCGCCTGATGAAGGCTCAGCGCGATGTGTCGGACCACACGGCGCACGAAACGCGCACGCCCCTGATGAGCGTCGAACGCGACATCCGTCTGGCGCAGTCGGCCAGCACGGACCCGGCGGTGCTCAAGCCGCTCGACAGCGCATTGGAGCGCATCCGCACCCTGCTGCGCCTGCTCGATGCCCTGCTCGACATCGCCTCGGCCGAGGCCCAGAGCGGCGGCGTCAAGGCGCTGGACGAGATCGATATTTCCGAAGTCGCCCGCTCGATCGCCGAGCTTTACGAACTGAGCGCCGAAGACGCCGGCCTGCGGCTGGTCTGCGACATAGACGAGGGCGTGACGATGCGCGCCGATGCTATGCAGATGTCGCGCCTGATGGTCAATCTGCTTGATAACGCTTTGAAATATGGCGCGGACGGGCAGGAAATCCGCCTGAGCGTCAAGCCAGGGCCGGTGATCGTGGTCGAGGACGACGGGGCGGGTGTCCCCGACGCGGAAAAATCAAGGATTTTCGAACGCTATCGCCGGATTGCCACATCGGACGGCCAACCAGCCCAGAAGGGACACGGTTTGGGGCTGGCGCTGGTAAAAGCCATTGCCGAACGCCACGATCTCGGCCTAAAAGTCGAAGACGCGCATATGGATGCGACGACCGGACAGCGCGGTGCGCGCTTCGTGGTCGCCAGAGGTCGGGTTGGTGGAGAGGTGGCATGAGCCGGGGGAGTCGGGTGCTGAAGGGCTGTGTCGCCGCCCTCGTTTTGTCCAGTACCGGCCTGTCCAGTGTACAGCTGGCGTCGGCGCAGGAGCGCGAGGTGTCGGTGGCGGTGGGCGATATCCTGCGCGACGGCCTCGAAGCCCAGGCGCGCGGCGACGGCGAGGCGTTGCTGAAGGCGGCACTGGCCCTGGCCCGCAGCGGAGCGCGGCCGGATACCGGCGATGCCGATCTGGTGCGCGTATGGATCAGGGACGCCCAGACGATGGGCGCGAAACTGCCCAAGACCTTCTATGCCTCGCGCGGGCTGCTGCTCGGCCCGGCCTACAAATCCGGCAAGATCGCCGCCAACGGTAAATTCACGACGCGGCAAAGCTTTGCCGGCGGACAGATGGCCGATATTCTGGTCGTACCCGCGCCGGGTGCCGCCCTATCGCTCCGGGTGATCGACGATGAGGGCGACGAGGTGTGTGCGGTTACCGCATCGTCGGAAAATCTCGGCTGTCGCTGGGTGCCGGTCTATACCGCACCGTCGTCGATCACGGTCGTCAATACCTCTCGCAAACCCGCCAAGTTCTACCTTGTGATGAATTAAACTGTGTCGGCGACGACACAGGGGGTGTGCGACAAGCAAAATCCTGAGCGATAAAAGCGCCTTACAGTCAATGTAAGATGCAGGTCTCATCCGGACATGTCATTCAGGAGACACAGCCCACCGGCCTTTTCATTCCAATCCGCGTAAATTTTATAGACGCTGACGACGGACATGTTTAGGTTTGTGGCGAAAATGCGGCCCGCGGCATGGTGCTCAAGGTCAGTAGATATTCCAAACGATTTCCATAAGGACCTTTGCCCATGAAACGCCTGGTCGCCGCCGTCGCCGCGCTCTCGCTCATCTCCTTCGGCCCGCAGGCCTATGCTCAGGCCCCGGCACCGACGCCTGCCCCGACCGCGTCTCCGGCCGTCGAGGCCGCAGGCAAGCTGCCGGAAAGCCTGATGCTCTCGATGCAGGTCGCTTATATCTGTCAGGGCGTGCAGGGCGTCGATATCTACAATCAGGTCAAGGATATCTCCTACCAGCTGACCCTGAAGATCTCGGAAGACGAGGCCAAGACCAAGGAATTCATCAACCTGATCGAGGACCAGGCCAAGCAACTGTGCCCGGATACCAAGACCTGCTGGCGCGAATTCCTCAAGATGCCGAACGCCACCGAGGCCGAAGGCAAGGCCGCCTGTGAAAAGGTGACCGAAGCGGCGCTGGGCGACACGCTGAAACTGGTCAAGGTCATCACCGGCGACAATTCGTAAGTTTTTGGTTCTCATATCGAAAAAGCCCCGCAGCGATGCGGGGCTTTTTTTGTGTTCAAGCGCATCCCAAAAAGTGTGCAGCGGTTTTTGGCATCGGATGCGCGTCAAAGAACGAGCAAGCGCATCCCAAAAAAGTGTGCGGCGATTTTGGAATCGGATGCGCGTCAATAATGTGTTATATTACCGCAGTGCGAATAAAACTGAGACACATTATCAGGATTGCCTTGCGAATGAGTTGCAAGAGTGTTACGGCAAACCCACAAGTGTTAATGACGTGATACGGGCGATCTACAAGCGATGAGCGTTCAGGGTATAACCGAAGGTCTGGCCGGGGAGGGCGCCTTGCCGCGCCACGTGGCGTCACCGACACGGGCCGGTTCACCTGCGATCAAAAAGAAGATCAATGCCGGTCTGGCGTGGGCCATCGGACTCTCCATCGGCTTCCACGCGGCGATTGCCGCCTATGTCATTACGACGCAGTTCGTCCTGCCGGAATACAAGCAGGACGAGGCGGAGGCCATTCTGGTCAGTATGGGGCCGCTGCCAACGCCCGAAGAGACGCCGCAAACACCGCCACCGCCGCCACCGCCCGACACCAAGCCGATCCTTCAGCCGCGTGAAACGCCGACGCCCATTTTTCAGGATGTACCGCCCCTGCCGCTGCCGCCGGTGAAGACCGAGGAGCGCGTCGTGTCTCAGGCGCCGTCGCCGCCGGAAGTGGCCAAGGGCCCGCCCGCGCCGCCTGGTGCCGTGGCCGGGCCCAAGAACGATTTCGTGGCCGTCGATGTCGACTCGGCCCTTACCAACAATCCGTCGCCGCCCTATCCGCCGCAGGCTAAGGCCCGCCACGAAGAAGGCACGGTCGTCCTGCGCCTTCAGGTGCGCGGCGACGGCAGCGTCGGCGACGTACAGATCAAGCAGTCGAGCGGCTCGATGCGGCTGGACAATGCCGCCGCCGCCGCCGTGCAGCGCTGGCGCTTCAAGCCAGCGACTCAGGGCGGCAAGCCGGTCGATTCGTGGGCCACGGTGCCGATCACCTTCGGCTTCAGGAAGCGTGGCGGTGGTCCGGACCGGGGCGGCCCGGACGGTCGAACAGACGGTCGTGATGGCCCCCGTGGTGACGATCGCGGCCCGCGCGATGACAAACGTAATCCAGATGGACGCGGTCAAGGCCGCCCCGACCGAAATACTCAAGGAGATGATCAATGAGCGTTATGAAGCGCCTTATGGCAACCACCGCCGTGCTAGGCCTGCTGGCCGCCGCGCCTGCCGCGATGGCGCACAGCCAGTGGCTGCTGCCGTCTGCGACTCAGGTCGAGGCCTCGACCAACCCGGAGCGTCCGACCTATGTGACGGTCGACGCGGCCACCTCGAACGGCCTGTTCTACGCCGATCACAACGCCATGCGCCTGACCAATATCGTCATCAGCGCGCCGGACGGTTCGTTGATCCAGCCGGAAAGCCCGTCGACGGGCAAGCTGCGTTCGACCTTCGACGTCAAGCTGGCGACGCCCGGTACCTATCGTATCGCCTCGGTCAACGCCTCGGTCGTCGCTACCTACAAGGTCGGTGAGGAAACCAAGGTCTTCCGCGGCACCGAAGAAACGCTCAAGACCGACGTCCCGGCCAATGCTGCCGAGCTCAAGATCAGCCGCAACTTCGGCCGCGTCGAAACCTTCGTGACGGCCGGTAAACCCTCGGAAATCAAGCCGGTCGGCAAGGGTCTCGAACTGTTCCCGCTGCAACCGACGACCGATTTCGTCGTCGGCGAAAAGGCGAAGTTCCGCGTTCTGCTCGACGGCAAGCCCGTGCCGAACCTCAAGGTCAAGGTAACCCCCGGCGGCGTGCGCTTCCGTGGCGAACTGGGCGACCAGACGGTGACGGCGGATGCCGAAGGCACGATCGCCATCGACTGGAAATTCGGCGGCGCCTATTACCTCAACACCTCCTATCCGCCGCGTCCGGAAGCCGATGACGACGATCATGGTCCGGCAGCCGGTGGCCAGGGCGGTCAGCGTCCCCAAGGCCAGCAAGGTCAGGCTCAAGGCGGCGAAGGTGCCCCGCGTCCGCAGGGCCAGGGTCAGGCGGGTCAAGGCGCCGGCGGTCCCGGCGCTCAGGGTCAAGGTGGTCAAGGTATGGGTGGTCGTCAGGGCGGCATGGGCGGCGGCATTCCCCGCGACATGGTGCCGCTGCGTTCATCCTACGCGCTGACGGTCGAAGTTCTGCCGTACTAAGACGAAAAAACAGGATAAGCCCTTTGCACACAAAGGGTTGAGGCCGGAGTGGCGGGCGTGTGGGCGCCTGCGGCTCCGGCCTTTTTCTGTTCGCTATTCGACCGAATTGTCAACAATGGTGTTGATTTTGCGACACACTCGCAGGGAGTCGTGTCAATCCTGAAAACTTTTGTCAATTAGATGTTGCAATGCATTCGCAAATCTTTATTGGCACCTAATAATTATTCGCAATCTCACCGAGATCCCGTTTTTCATATCCGGCCCGCGTACAGGGGCCACCTCTTCAGGCGTTCGGACGCGGGGCGTATGCCCGCTCTGATCGCCTTCATTTCGGCTCCGTCGCCTTCCTGACGCGGCCTAACAAAAAGAGACACTCATGACTCACATCCGTAACCGCAAGCACGGCGCCAACCGTTATCTGAGCGCGGCGCTTTTGGCCGCTGCCGCCGTCCCGGCGCTGTCGTCCGCTGCTATTGCGCAAGAAAAGACCGACAAGAAGCTGGACGGCGTGACCGTCACCGCCGAAGAGAACGCCTATAAGGCCGATGTCGTGTCGTCGCCGAAGCAAACCCAGGCGCTGGTCGATACCCCGAAGACCGTTCAGGTCATCAAGAAGGAAGTCATTCAGGAGCAGCAGGCGACGACCCTGATGGAAGCCCTGCGCAATACGCCGGGCATCACCATGCAGATGGGCGAAAACGGCAACACGTCTTCGGGCGATACCTTCCAGATGCGCGGCTTCGACATGTCGGGTTCGTTGCTGGTCGACGGTCTGCGCGACCGTGGCGTCGCCACGCGCGATACCTTCAATATCGAGCAGATCGAAGTCGTCAAGGGCGCCGGTGGCGCCGATTCGGGCCGCGGTTCGTCGTCGGGCTATATCAACGTCTCGACCAAGCAGGCTTCGCTAGACGACGCGGCCTCGGCTTCGGCCACCGCCTACAGCCAGGGCGGTTACCGTGCTACGGCCGACGTCAACAAGGCGATCGGCGAAACCAGCGCCCTGCGCCTCAACGTCCTGTCGCAGGATATCGACACGGCGGGCCGCGATTTCGTGAAGCGTTCGGGCTACGGCGTCGCCGCCGCCTACGGCATCGGCCTTGAGACCAAGACCCGCTTCCACCTGTCGGGTCAGTATCTGAACAACGACAATACGCCGGACGGCGGCATCTCGTCGATTGGCTGGCCGGGCTTCTACAACGCCACCGCCGAAGTGCGCAACGCGCCGAAGGTGCGCGTCGAGAACTATTACGGCAGCGTCAACGACTACGAGAAGCAGGAGCAGGGCTCGGTCACGGCCAAGTTCGAGCACGACTTCGACGCCGGCATCTATTTCACCAACGTGGCGCGCTGGTCGAACACCTCGCTGGAGCGCGTCCTGACGGGCGTCAACGGCATCACGGCGACCACCGTGTCCAACCCCTCAACCTGGACCCTGGCCCGTTCGCGTCAGCGCGTCGGCCAGAAGGCCGAGACCTTCAACAACGTCTCGAATTTCGTCACCAGCTTCACGACCGGCTCCGTGACGCACGACCTCGTCTTCGGTTTCGAATATTCGGATGAGACGACCAATGTCGGCACCTATGGTACGGTCGGCACGACGCCGAACGCCAACCTGTATAACCCGAACGCCAACGACGTCATGGCCCCGTTGAACCTGATCGGGACGGCGACCGGCACGGCGTGGACGATCAGCGACTCGCAGGTGGCGTCGATCTATGCTTTCGACACCCTGACCTTCAATGAAAAGTGGATCGTCAATCTCGGTTTCCGTTCGGACTCCTATCGCATCGAATATTCGACCCATACCAGCACGGGCACCAAGACCGCCGATCTCAAGGCCGCCAGATCGATCAGCGCTTACAAGGCCGGTCTGGTCTATAAGCCGACCCCGAACGGCTCGGTCTATGTATCCTACGCCACCTCGCTGACGCCTCCGGGCAATGCCGGGACCCTGTCCTCGACCGCGGTCAATATCAACAACGCCAATGTCGATCCGTCGGAGACCAAGAACCTCGAAGTGGGTGCCAAGTGGGACCTGTTCGCGGGCCGCCTCGGCCTGACCGGCGCCTGGTACAAGACCAACCTGACCAACCAGCTGGTGCAGGATACCGATGGTGACGGTTTCGCCGAAAACTACGGCGACCGTGAAATCAAGGGCTTCGAGTTCGGCTTGAACGGTCAGATCACCGACAAGTGGAACATCACCGGCGGTATCCAGACCATGGACGACAAGCAGAAAGAGGGCGGCACGGTTGGCGCTACCACGCGCTGGTCGCCGGAAGTGTCGGGCTCGTTCTGGTCCACCTACGCGTTCTCGGACAAGATCAAGCTGGGCGGCGGTGCGCGTTATATGGGCGAGCAGAAGCGCGACCTGACGGTCGGCGAAACGCCTGCGACCACGAACATGGCCAAGATCCCGGAATACTGGGTCGTCGACGCCTATGGTTCGTATCAACTGACCGCCAAGGCGGCGCTGCAACTGAACGTCTATAACATCGCCGATGAGGAATATATCTCGGTCCTGAACAACGGCGGCGCGCGTCTGATTGCCGGTGCCCCGCGTACGGCGTCTCTGACCCTGAACTACAAGTTCTAAGGTGAGGGATGTTCAAAGGTCTGCGGCATTATATCCCCGCCGCCGCCCCTTGACCTTTCTTCAAGGACTTTCATGATCTACTGGCTCCGATCCCTCCGGTCGGAGCCTTTTTCGTTACGAGATACCGATGCTGCTGCACCTGCCCGAAGTCCTGACCGCTGCCGAGGTGGCCGAAATCCGTGCTGAGCTTGAGCAGGCGCGCTGGGCCGATGGCGCGCTCAGCGCCGGGCCGATGGCGCAGAAGGTCAAGCAGAATCGACAACTACCCGCCGATGCGCCCGAAGCGCGCATACTGGGCGACCGCATCGAAGCGGCGCTGCGTCGTCATCCGCTGTTTGTGTCGGCAGCCCTGCCGCGCGTGGTGATCACGCCGCGCTTCAATGCCTATCAGGGCGGCGGCCATTACGGCAACCACGTCGATACCGCCATTCATAGCGATCCGTTCAAGGGCCTGACCGCCCGCACCGATGTCTCGACGACGGTGTTTCTCAACGCTCCCGAAGACTATGAAGGTGGCGAACTGATCATCGAGGACACCTACGGCGCGCACGAGGTCAAACTGGCCGCCGGGGATGCGATCCTCTATCCGTCCACCTCGTTGCATCGCGTCGAGCCGGTGACCGAGGGTATTCGTCTGGCCTCGTTTTTGTGGACGCAAAGCATGGTGAAGGACGGCGAGCGCCGCCGGATGCTGTTCGAACTCGACATGACCATATTGCGCCTGCGCGGACAGATCGGCGATACCGAAGAGGTCGTCGGCTTGACGGCACATTATCATAATCTTCTGCGTCAGTGGGCCGACCTATGATCAAGCCACCGCTCACGGCCATTCCGTCGGATATCGTCTCGGTCAACGACTACGCGCCCTATGCCAGGGAGCGCCTCAGCCCGATGGCATGGGAATATCTCGATTCCGGCGCGGGCGACGAATGGACGATGATGGACAATGTCGCCGCCTTCAAGGACATACGCCTGAAAGGTCGCGTGCTGGGGGAGGTCGGTGGCGGCCATACGCGGCTGAACCTGTTCGGTCAGACCTACGAGCATCCGATTTTTCTGGCACCGGTCGCCTATCAGAAGCTGTTCCATGCCGGCGGCGAACTGGCCACGGCGCTGGGCGCGGCGGTGACGCAGACGCTTATGGTGCTCTCGACCCTGTCTACCACCACGCTCGAAGAGGTCGCGGCGGCGCAGACCGCGCAACTATGGTTCCAGCTTTATCTTCAGCGTGATCGCGCCGTGTCGCTTGACCTGATCCGCCGGGCCGAACGCGAAGGCTACCGCGCATTGGTCGTGACGGTCGATGCCCCTTTGGCCGGGGTGCGTAACCGTGAGCAAAGGGCGGGGTTCACTTTGCCCGCGCCGTTATCACCGGTGAATCTGCCCGGCACGCCGCCGGTCCCACAGGTGGGCGCCGGTGAGAGCCTTATTTTCGACAGCCTGATGCCCGCCGCGCCGACCTGGAAAGACATCGAATGGGTGCTGAAAGAGGCGCGGGTTCCCGTGCTGATCAAAGGCATTCTCGCCCCCGAAGACGCCGAACACGCCCGTGCTCTGGGGGCCGCAGGGATCGTCGTGTCGAACCACGGGGGACGGGTGCTGGATACCGTTCCGGCCAGCCTCGACGCCTTGCCGCGCATAGCGGAAATCATTCAGGGCCGCATCCCGATCCTGCTCGATGGCGGTGTGCGGCGCGGGTCCGACGTATTCAAGGCCATAGCGCTGGGGGCGACCGCCGTCATGGTCGGGCGGCCCTATGTGCAGGCGCTGGCCACCGCCGGTGCCTTGGGGGTCGCGCACGCCCTGCGCACCCTGCGCGAGGAGCTTGAGATCGTCATGGCCCTGTCTGGGGCGAAGACGTTGGCCGATATCGGCCCGGACCACCTTTTTCTCTGACGTTCGCGCAGGATTCGGCACGCGGACGGCGTAATTATGGATATGTCGGCTTGCCATTACAGAATGGGGTTGATAATGAGAATGATTATTAGCAATCCGTATTTCCAAGCCCGATAAGGCCCTGATGTCCGTTTCCTTCAAACCCAGCCCGTCCTTCTGGCGCAATCAGTTGCGGCAGTGGCACTGGATTTCCTCCGCCCTCTGTCTGGTGGGGATGATCCTGTTTTCGGTGACGGGTTTCACGCTCAACCACGCAGCGCAGATCGAGGCGAAACCGCAAGTCACCTCGTGGGAAAAAGACCTGACGGACGGTACCATCGCACTATTGCCCAAGGCCGAGGACAAGGTTGCCGTGCCTGCCGATCTGGCCGCCGCGATCAAGGCCGATACGGGTATCGATGTGGCGAAAGTCGCGCCGGAAGTGTCGGACTCCGAAATCTATTTCGCCCTGCCGGGGCCGGGCTTCGACGAGTGGCTGAATATCGAGCGCGATACGGGCTACGTCACCTATGAAAAGAGCCATCGCGGCGTCATTGCGGTCCTTAACGATCTGCATAAGGGCCGCAACGCCGGACCGGCGTGGGGCTGGTTCATCGACATCATCGCCATCGCCTCGGTCATCTTCTGCCTGACCGGATTGGGCCTGCTGTGGATCTATGCGCGCGGTCGCAGGATCACCTGGCCGTTGATCGGCCTCGGCACCATCGTGCCGTTCATCCTGTTTCTTCTGTTTATCCATTCGTAAGGACACGACTATGTTTGCGAAATCTGCTGTTTGGGCGACCGTTCTTGGGGCTGGCGCTGTAGGCGCCGCTCAGGCCGGAACCGTTACCGTTGAGGTCGAGGTGCCGCGCCTTGGCGTTGCCGAATACCATAAGCCCTATGTCGCGGGCTGGATCGAAGACGCCGCCGGTGCGCACAAGTCGAACCTGTTCGTTTGGTATCAGATCGGCAAGGGCGACAAGTGGCTGAAAGACATCCGCACCTGGTGGCGCAAGTCGGGCCGTGACCTGACCTTGCCGATCGACGGCCTGACCTCGGCGACCAAGGCCCCGGGCCGCCAGACGGTGAAGCTCGACTCGAATTCCCCGGCCTTCAAGGGCCTCGCCGCCGGTGACTACGTGCTGAACGTCGAGGCCTCGCGCGAAGGCGGCGGCCGCGAAGTCGTCAAGGTACCGATCAAATGGGACGGCAAGAAGGCTTCGGCGGCGTCGGCCAAGGGCACGGCGGAACTCGGCGAAGTCAAGTTCGCCTATAAGCCTTAAGATTAATACCTCCCCGTAAACAGGGAGGGATGTAAGTGATAATGACCCCAACCCTGCACAGCCCCGCGCCGGACAATCGCGTCCTCGTTCCCGACCTGCACCGCAGGCCGGAGGACGCGGCGGGCTGCGCGCGGTATGTGCTGTCGGGCAAGGCCTTCGCGACGACGTGGCAGGTGGTATTTCATGCCGACCGGGCTATCGATATCGACGCGTTACAGGCAACCGCTCAGGCCTATCTCGACCGCATCGACGCCCAGATGTCGCCGTATCGCGCCGATTCCGACCTGACGCGCTTCAATAGCGCGCCAGACAGCGCCTACGTGCCCTTGCCGCCGATGCTGCTTCAGGTCATTCGTCAGGCGCTCAACATCGCCCGCATGACCGACGGGGCCTACGATCCGGCTCTGCTGGAGGCCGTCGAGGCGTGGGGGTTCGGCGCCAAGACCGTCGCGCCGGGCGTCCTGTCGCCGGTCGCCGTACAAAGCCTGAAACGTCGCGCCGACTGGCGTGCGCTCGACTGGGCGGCGCACGGCCTTATCAAGCCCGCCGGTCTGAGGCTCGACCTGTGCGGCATCGCCAAAGGCTATGCGGTTGACGGCCTGACGCAGATTTTGCGCACGACGCCGGGCATCCGTTCGGCGCTGGTCGAGATCGGCGGCGAACTCAAAGGGTTCGGGGTGCGCGACGACGGTTTGCCCTACTGGGTCGAGGTCGAAGGCGCCAACCAACGCACTGTCATCGCGCTATGCGATCTGGCCGTGGCGACGTCCGGCGATTCCAGACGGTTCTTTATCCACGACGGTGAAATCCTGTCGCATACCATCGATGCCGCGACCGCCGCGCCGACGCGGTCGGGCGTCAGCTCGGTCACGGTGTTCGACGCCGCCTGCTGGCGCGCCGACGCGCTGGCCACGGCTTTGATGGTGATGGGCGAGGACACAGCCATGGCGTTTTGCGCGGCCCATGATATTCCCTGCCTGATGCGGATGCAGGCGGGCCACGAACGCCTGAGCCCGGCGCTGGAGGCCTGGTTGTGATCGAACTGGTCAATACTGATACGCTGCGTCTGAGCCTCGCCGCCGGGGCCGGTGTTCTGTGGCTGTTCATGAGCGCCGCGATCCTGTGGCCGCGCGGGCGCAAAAGTAGCGCCGAGATCGTCGATGCCTTGATCCTGTCGGCGTCGCAATCCGGTCAGGCCGAGGAACTGGCGCGTCACACGCAAAAGACTCTGGCGGCGGGCGGCCTGACGACGCGCTATGCCTCGATCGGCGCAGTCGATGCGGCGGACCTGCAAAACACCAAGCTCATCCTGTGCGTGGCCTCGACCACCGGCGTCGGCGACGCACCGGACGATGGCCGCATGTTCGAAAAGACTCTGATGGCGACCAAACCCGACCTGTCCGCGCAAAGCTTCGCCATCCTCGCCTTAGGCGACCGGTCTTACGAGGATTTCTGCGCCTTCGGACATCGGATCGATGACTGGCTGAAAGCGTGCGGCGCGACGGCGAAAAAACCGGTACTGGAGGTTGACGACCTAGACGCCGCGGCGCTGAAAACGTGGGAAAACTACCTCGCTGAATGGGGCGGCAGCCATGTCGAGGAAAGCAATCCGTTCGCGCCGTGGACTCTGACCGCGCGGGCGCGACTCAATCCCGACAGTCCCGCTGCGGGCCTTTTCCGCGTCGATTTCACCGTGCCGGACGGCGTGGCGTGGCAAGCGGGTGACCTCACCGAAATCCTGACGCCGGACGGCCATCGCCGCGACTATTCCATCGCCACATTGCCCGAAGAGGGCCGGTTGAGCCTGTTCGTGCGCGAGGTGATCAAGGATGACGGGTCGCGCGGCGTGGGTTCGGGTCTGCTGACTCACGCGCTCAATGCCGACGACACCGTGCCGCTGCGGCTCAAGTCGCACAAGGGGTTTCATGCACCGGCGGGTAAAGGTCCGGTCCTGCTGATCGCCGCCGGATCGGGGCTGGCCGGGCTCAGGCCGCATCTGATCGCGCTGGCCGCCCAAGGCCGTCCGTGTTGGCTGGTCTATGGCGAGCGGCATCCGGTCCATGACGGGGCGCTTAGCCGCGACATGCAGGCGTGGCAAGGGCAGGGGAGGTTAAAGCGCCTCGACCTGGCCTTTTCGCGGCCCAATGATGGCGCAAAGCAATATGTGCAGGACCTGCTGAGCCAACGCGCTGCCGCAGTGCGCGACTATCTGAGCGTTGACGGGGCGGTGATGGTCTGCGGCGGGCTCGATATGGGCCGCGCGGTCGAAGCGACCTTGCGAGACATCATGGGCGAGGGCTGGCTCGACGCCGCCCTGACATCTGGCCATTACCGCCGGGACCTGTATTAAACTCTAGGCTCCCGACTTGCTGGCGCGTTTGATGACGCCGGAGAAGGTCATCACCATACGGTCGCCGACCTTGATCTGGCCGCGGCCGAAAATCGTCGATTGTCCGGCGCGAGTGATTTCACCCGTGGCGATCACGACGTCGCCCAGATTGCCGGGGCTGAGAAAGTGCGCATCCAGTTGCATGGTTACGCCGCCCGACGTTTTGAAGGTTTCCACGGCAAAGACGTAGAGCGCCGTATCGGCCAGCGACAGCAGGCAGCCGCCGTGCATGATGCCGCCGCCGTTCAGGTGACGCTGCTCGACCTTGAGCGCGACCTGCATCTTCCCGTCGACGTCGGGCAGGTAATAAAACGGGCCGATGAGGTTGACATAGTCGTCATGAAAGGGCGAAAGAAACCAACCCTTGAATTCGCCGTCCTCGACCTGAACGGGTTGCAGTTGATCGGCCATAGTCCATCCTTACACAAACACAGTTGCAGGCTCAAACATGTCGAACCCGGTAGAAGAGCTCATTGTCGAACTCCTGACTGATCTCAAAAGTAACGACACCCTGAGCCCCAATCAAGTCGCCAAGACGATTAATGAGGAAAACTGGCGCCGCCAGTTGCCGCAGGTCCGCGCCGCCATACAGAAGCTGGTCGATGAAGGCAAGATCGAGGTCCTGCGTAAAGGCAAGGTCGTCGATTTCGAAGGCATCAAAGGTATTTACAGACTGCGCCTCGCTCGGACGGGGCAATAGTCAGAAACACCTATTGTCCGCTTATACGGCCCGCTTTATGCAGAACAGTGTATTTTAATAGCTGTTTCAGTGTTTAGTGATTACATACGCCTTGATGTCGAAAGCCGATTTTACAGTTCAGACCGCTTCGGGAGAGGGGAATCCCGTCGTCAGCCTCAAGGGTGACTGGACGGCGGTGAGCCTGCGCGACGCCGGTGAGCGTCTGACGGCGGCCCTCAAAGGCAAGACGAATATCCGCATCGACAGCGCCGAACTGAAAGCCTTCGATACCGCCGGGGCCTATGCGGTGCGCTCGGCGGTGGGCGACAATTGCGACGACGACCTGTTCACCGAACACGACAGCCATCAGCGCGTCTATGCGCTGGTCTGCGACCTTCAGCCCAAGGTTGCCGAGGCTCAGGCCAAGACCGCGCGCAACGCCTTTTCGCCGATCGTCAATGCCCTGGCGGCCGTCGGCCACAGCACCGCCGAATTGCTGGCCGATCTGCGTAATCTCAATATCTTCATTGGGCAGCTGGTGACGGTCAGTTTCCTGTCGTTTGTCACGCCGGGCCGCATCCGCTGGACGCCGCTGGTCGCGCAAATGCAGCAGGCCGGCCTTGGGGCGCTGCCGGTCGTCTGCGTCACCAATTTCTTCGTCGGCGCGGTCGTGGCCTTCCTCGGTATCCTGCAATTGCAGGCCTTCGGGGCCTCGGTCTTTGCGGTGGAGCTGATCGGCATTTCGGTGCTGCGCGAATTCGGGCCGGTGATTGCCGCCGTGCTGATGGCGGGGCGTTCGGCCTCTAGCTTTACCGCTGAAATCGGCGCCATGAAGATGAATCAGGAAATCGACGCCATGCGCGTCATGGGCATCAATCCCTTCGACGCCCTGATCTTCCCGCGTCTGGCGGCGCTGATCCTGACCGTGCCGCTGGTCTCGTTCGTCGGTTCGATGGCCGGCCTGTTCGGCGGCCTGATCGTCGTCTGGGGGACGCTGGGCTATGGCCCCAACTTCTTCCTCGGCCGCATGAGCGAGTACGTACCCTTCGTCAATTACTTCGTCGGTTTCATCAAGACGCCGTTGTTCGCCATTGCCATTACGGTCATCGGCTGCCGTCTGGGCATGATCGTGACGTCGGATGTGATCTCGCTCGGCAAACAGGTGACCCGCGCGGTGGTTCAGGCGATCTTTACCATCATCCTGATCGACGCGGCGATCGCCATGATGTTCAACGGGTTCAACTTCTGATGGCCCATATGGACGATCCCGATATCGAAGCGACCGAAGCGGCACAGGCGGAAGCCGGACGCGCGGTGCATCCCATCGTCATCGAAGGCCTGCGCAATCAGTTCGGCAGCACCGTGGTGCATGAGGGTCTGGACCTGACGGTCGAACGCGGCAAGGTGCTGGGCGTCGTCGGCGGCTCCGGCACCGGCAAGACCGTGCTGCTCAACTCGATCCTCGGGCTGCAACGCCCGACCGGCGGCAGCATCCACCTGTTCGGGCAGGACATCACGAAACTCAGCGAGAAGAAGATGCGCGCCATGCAGTCGCGCTTCGGTGTGCTGTTTCAAAGCGGCGCCCTGTTTTCGGCCCTGAGCGTGGTGGAAAACATCTGTGTGCCGCTGACCGAATATGCGCGGCTCAAACCGGCCATGGCGCGGGAAATCGGCTTGCTCAAGATGGCATTGGTCGGTCTGCCGCTCGATGCGGCGGACAAACGGCCGTCGGAGCTGTCGGGGGGCATGATCAAGCGCACGGCGCTGGCCCGCGCGCTGGTGCTCGACCCGGAGCTTCTGTTTCTCGACGAACCGACCGCCGGTCTGGACCCCATTGGCGCGGCGGCCTTCGACAACCTGATCCGCGAACTGTCGGACAGCCTCAATCTGACGGTGTTCATGATTACCCACGACCTCGACAGCCTCTATGCGATCTGTGACGAGGTGGCAGTACTGGCCGACCGGCAGGTGGTCGAAAAGGCCCCGCCGAAAGTGCTGGAAAAATCCGAACACCCGTGGATTCATGAATATTTCCACGGCCCGCGCGGCCGCGTGAGCAAAGGAGAATAGCGTGGAAAGACAGGCCCATTACGCGTTTGTCGGCCTCATAACGCTCGTTCTGGCGGGCGCGGCCTTCCTGTTCGCCTTCTGGCTGATTCAGGGCAGTTTCAACGAAACCTATGCCGAATACGATGTTTTGTTCAACACGCCGGTCAACGGCCTGACCGAAGGCGGCGAGGTTCATTTCAACGGCATCAAGGTCGGCGAGGTCAAGGAGCTCAAGCTGGGGCAGGTCAATACCAGTCAGGTCATCGCCACCGTGCGCGTTGAAGCTTCGACGCCGATCCGCGTCGATTCGACCGCCGTGCTGGAGCCGCTGGGCGTTACCGGCCTCAACTATATCCAGATTTCGCCGGGCTCCAAGGAAGCCGCCCTGCTGAAAAAAGCCTCAGGCATGGGCGCGCCCAATCCGGTCATCCGGGCGACCGAAAGCCGCCTTGACAAGCTGTTGTCCGGGTCCGGCGGTGTGATCGAAAGCGCCTATGAATCTCTGAGCCGGATCAACAAGCTCCTGTCGGATCAGAACCTTAATTCATTTGCACAATCGCTTAAGAACATTGAAGATATTACCGGCGACATCGGCGAGGTAACCGAGGACCTCAAGAGCCGCAAGCAGATGCTCGACGATGCGCACGAGGCCATCGTTCAGGCCGGGATCGCGGCGCAAAATCTGTCGAAACTGGCCGACTCGGTCGATGTGCTGGTCAAGGATCGCGTGCCGGAAACCATGGCCCGCATCGACAGCGCGGCCACGGAACTGGCGAACGCCGCGACCGAGGTCCAGACTCTCGCCAAGACGATCGAGCGTCCGGTGAATGAGATTACCGAAAGCACGCTGCCGGCGATGGCGGAAAGCCTGCAAAACCTCAACAGCGCCACCCGCGCCGTCGAACAGCTGGTCGACGAGATCCGCTCAAGCCCGCAGGGCCTGATCGGCAAGGCCAAGGCCAAGGACAGGAAGGTCAACTAGCCATGCGTTTTCCCAAATTCAAAACCCTGGCCATCGCCCTGATGGCGGTTGGCGCGACGGGACTGGCCGGTTGCATCACGCTCCTGCCGGAGGTGAAGCCGATCCAGCTCTATACCTTCCGCTTCAATCCGGAGGTGGTCGACAAGCCGCTGGCTCCGACGCCGACGGTCGCCGAACCGGTCGATCTGTTCCTCAATTTCGACAGCTTCCCGCGCGCGGCGGCAGGCGACCGCATCCTGACGACCGAGGGCAACGAAGTGTCCTATATCTCCGGCGGCCGCTGGGCCAGCGCCGCGCAGGGGCAGTTCCGCGACCTGCTGTCGGAAGGCTTTGCCCGGGTGGGATCCGACCGTCTCCGCATCGGCGGGCAGGGCCGGGTGACGGCCAAGTATCGTCTGGATGTCGATGTGCGCCGCTTCGAAGCCGCCTATGTGCGCCGCAAGCCCAGCATCATCGTGGCGCTGGACGCCCGCGTGGTGCGCCTGTCGGATCGCAAGGTCGTCGCCCAGCGTCTGATTTCGTCGGACGTGGCCGTGCGCAAGAACGACCTGACTCTGCTGGTCGAAGGCTATGAAAAGGCCTCGTCTCAGGCCGTGGTCAGCCTGATCGGTTTCACCGAGGAGGCCGTTGCGACCGCCGAGGCCGAGACGCCGACCGCCGTGGCCACGCCGCAGGGCCCGGTCAAGAAGTAAGCTCGCGCGCCACCTCGGCAATCAGCGATCGCAGCCAGCGGTGCGCCGGATCGTGGCGGTAACGGACGTGCCACGCCATTTCGACCGGAAAGGTACCCAGATCGACAGGGGCTTCCACCGTCTTCAGCCGCCGGTCGTGGGCCAGGTGACGGCAGATCAATCGTGGCAGGGTCGCGCAGTAATCGGTCACCGCGATCATTTCCGGCACCGCAAGGAAATGCGTCACCGACACGGCGACTTCGCGCTTGACGCCTTGGCGATCCAGAGTCTGAAACAGGCCCGCGCGCAGTCGCCCCGGCGGCAGCACGTTGACATGCTTTAGCCGTTCGTATTGTTCGCGCGACAGGGTATCGTGGATTTCCGGGTGACCGACGCGGACGACGCAGGCCAGACCTTCGTCCATCAGGTGCTGCACGATCAGATTATCCGGCGGATCGACGAGGCGGCCCAGTACCATCGCCGTCGTCCCCGACACGACGCCCGTATCGGCCAGGTCGGTGCCGAAAGGGACCAGCCTCAACCGGATACCGGGCGCCCGCTGGCGTAACCGCGCCACCACCGCAGGCATCAGCACGAATTCGACATAGGAATTGGGCGCGACGGTGAACAGGCGCTCTGCCTTGGTCGGATCGAAGTCCTGTTGACCGAGAATAATGTCATCAAGCTGCGCCAGAGCCGCGGCGATGACCGGCGCCAGTTCTTCGGCCTTTTCCGTCGGCTTCATACCGTAGCGTTCGCGGATGAACAGAGGGTCGCGCAGGGTGTCGCGCAGGCGATTGAGGGCGTTGGACAGGGCCGGCTGGGTGATCCCCAGCCGTTCGGCGGCGCGCGTGACATTGCGCTCCTCCATCAGGGCCACGAAAACCGGTAGCAGGTTCAGGTCGTATCGCATTCAGTTATATTGTTATGTGAATAACTAAAATAAAACAAATAAATTTCAGGAATATGCCTGCGCAGCGCATATTCGGCCTGTCCACAACGGGCAAACGAATATTTAGACGCGCACCTTTTTCCGAAAACCGCTTCACACTTTTCGGGGTGTGCTTATGGAGACTAAGATGACCAAGGGTACAGTTCTTATTATCGGCTCCAACGCCACGCGCATTGAGGTTCAGGGCGGTGGCTTTGGCGCCACCGGGCAATATCTCAACGAAACCGTCGTCCCGGCGATGGCGATCATCGAGGCCGGTTACGATATCGTCCTTGCCACGCCGAACGGTAGCAAGCCTCATATCGACCCCGTATCCGACGCGGTCGATCACTTCGGCGGCGATCAGGCCGCGCTGGAACGCGCCCGTGCCTTCTATGCCAACGACCCGTCGATGAATGACGTGCGCACCCTGCGCGCGGTGATCGAAGGCGGTCTGGATCGCTATGCCGGGGTCTTCGTGCCGGGCGGTCAGGCCCCGGTCGTCGATCTGATGCAGGATGCCGACCTCGGCGAAATCCTGCGTCATTTCCACGAACGCGAAAAGCCGACGGCCCTGTTGTGTCACGGCCCGATCGCCGTCGCCGCAGCCTTGCCGCACGCTCGCGAATTCCGCGCCGCCCTGATCGCCGGCGATGTGGCAAAGGCCGCCGAATGGGCTAGGGGCTGGGCTTATGCCGGTTATAAGATGACCGTCTTTTCCAACAGCGAGGAAAAGGTCGTCGAGGACTATATCCTCAACGCCAAGCTCTATTTCAACGTGGTCGATGCGCTGGAAACCGCCGGAGCCGAGGTTCTCACCACCCCGGTCGATTTCGAGCCCAATGTCATCGAAGACCGCGAACTGATCACCGGTCAGAACCCCCGTTCCGATCGTCCGCTGGCCGCGCGTTTTGTAGCGGCGCTCAACCGCGCAATGGTCGCGGCTTAACCCACACCTCTCCCCTCGTGAGGGGAGAGGTGTGAAAAAAGGAATTATTCTATGACCTCCGTCAAGGTTATTGCCATCCTCGTCGCTCGTCCTGACAAGATCGAAGCCTTACAGGCCCTCCTGTCCGGCATGACTGGTCCCTCGCGCGCCGAACCGGGTAATCTGCGCTACGACCTGTGGCAGGACCACGCCGATCCGGCGCGTTTCGTCCTCGACGAGCTCTATATCGACAGCGACGCCGTTGCGGCGCACCGCGCGACCCCCCATTTCCAGACCTATCTGGCCCACATCAATGATCTGGCCGAGCGCACCGCCTGGGTGCTCGACCCGGTTCAGGTTCTCTAAAGGAGATATTCTCATGGCACTCAAAGACATCCTGCCGGGCCAGCTCGGCTTCGGCGCCGCCCCGCTCGGCAACATGTTCCGCGACATCCCCGAAGACGAGGCCCTGGCCACGGTCGAGGCCGCGTGGAACGACGGCATCCGCTATTACGACAACGCGCCCTTCTATGGCGCGGGGCTCGCCGAAATCCGCATGGGCGAGGCGCTGAAAGACAAGCCGCGCGCCGACTACGTCATCTCGACCAAGGTGGGTCGGGTGATCCTCGATGAAGTTGAAGACATCAGCGCCCGCGATCTCGGCGAAAAGGCCGGCGTGTTTCAGTATGGTCGCGCTAATAAGATCGTCAACGACTACACCGCCGACGCCACCCTGCGCTCGATCGAAGACAGCCTGAAGCGTTTGCAAACCGACCATATCGACATCGCCTTCGTCCACGATCTGGCGCAGGACTTCTGGGGCGACCACTGGCTGGAAAAATTCGAGGAAGCGCGTACCGGCGCCTTCCGTGTGCTGGACCGTCTGCGCGACGAAGGCGTCATCAAGGCGTGGGGGCTGGGCGTCAACCGGGTCGAGCCGATCGAGACCCTGCTGGCGTTGGATGAGCCGCGCCCCGACGCCTTCCTTCTGGCCGGACGCTATACCCTGCTCGATCATGACAAGGCCCTGCAACGCGTCATGCCGACCGTCACCGAACGCGGTCTGGGGATCGTGGTCGGCGGCCCCTATAGCTCCGGCGCGCTGGTCGGCGGTCCGAATTTCGAATACGCGCCCGCCACGCCTGCTATCCTCGACAAGGTGGCGCGCATCAAGGCAATCGCCGATCGCTACAGCATCAGCATGAAGGCGGCGGGCCTGCAATTTGCGCTGGCCAATCCGGCGGTCGCCGCGGTTATCCCCGGCGCCAGCCGTCCGGGTCGCATCGCAGAGGACAGCGCCGCCCTCAGCGAGACCATTCCGGCGGATTTCTGGCGCGAGTTGCGTCAGGCCGGGCTGGTCCATCCCGACGCGCCCCTGCCTGTCTAAGGTCTATTGTGTCGGTGGCGCGCCGTAATAGTCCGGCGCGCCGTCGAGGCGCACATCGATGCGGTCGAGGATAAAGCCCGGATCGAGCGCGTAGATTTCCACCCGGTGCTTCCCGGCAGGAAGCTGTTTGAGGGGGATCGACCGCACCGCCGTATTGCTGAGGACGTTCTGTTTCCACTCTTCGCTGCGTCCGAAGGTTTGATAATCCAGGACCTGTACCGGGCCGCCGTCGATCGAGACGCCAATCCGCACGCCATTGGTCGAGGTCAGGGGATGGACAGGGAGGGCGACGATTTTCACGTCCACATCGGTCTTTGCGCCTATCGTGAAGTCATAGACCAGCGGCGTCACTCCGGCGGTGTCTGTCACCGATTTCAGGTCGAGCTTCGACCGCAGCGCCGCACCGCGCGACCCCAGACCCGGCACGGCCTCCCACTGCGGGCCGGACGCGGCGGTGGCGGGCAGGGAGATGATGCGGTTGAGCTCGGAGGGGGCGTCCGTTTTCAATAGTTTCGTCGCCACCTTGATCGTCTTGCCGCCGCAGACGACACTACCATCGATGGATGCGCCGCCCTCATAACTTACCTTTACACGTTGCTCGAACCCGTTGGCCGGGCTCAATTTTCCGCTGATACCATCCGTTGTGAATCCCGTGAGCGTCCAGTCGGCGGGCTGGCCCGCGCTATAGATCGTCACGTATTTTGTCGAGGGCTTGCCGACGGTAAAAGTCAACGCCGAGGCGTCCACCGAACAGCCGGGTTTCGTCGGCAGGGTCCACTGCGGATAGATCGGCTCATCGAAGACAGGGAGGCGACGCGGCGCCATGTCCATCATGCCGCTCCATTTGCCCGCATTATAGGTGGCCGTATCGGCGACGATGCGCGCATGGGCGGCCCTGGCCTGATCCGACAGGGCGTTGACATTGGCACGTCCGGCCTTGGCATAGACGGCGGCCATATCGAGTTTGAGGATACGCTCATTCAGACTGGCCGCGCCGCGTACCGGATATAGCACCAGGTGGAAGAAGGCGTCCTGACGGTCGGCGGGCAGGGCGGCCCCCACGGCTTCGGCGCGCCGGGTCAGCTCGGCGTAGCGGTCGAGCCGCGCCTGCGCTTCGGCACCGCCGGTGCGGACGTAGTCGCTGATGACATTGGGACGCGTCGGCTCGGTCTGACCGCCGCCCATAAATTCCGGACGGCGCTCCCACGCGAGATCGTAGTATTCGGTCATGATATCGGCGATGTCGTCGGCCTTATCCGCGCCGAACTGCTGCGCCGCCCACGCCTTGAGGTGGGCGCGCGGCGTCTGCTCGAAGGCCTTGCGGTCGAAGGCGAGGTCGAGGAAATACTGCGTCAGATATTCGCCCGGCTTGATATCGCCGACATTGACGATCCAGATCTTGCGCGCGTCCATCTGATACGCCCGGTCCATCTGTTCGCGGATCAGGGCCGGGTGCGTCGTCCCCAGCCACAGATAGTCGTGCGGCCGCCCCCAGTAGGAGATATGGTAATATACGCCCGATCCGCCCTTGCGCTTCTGCTCTTCCGGTGTCGATAACTGGTTGATATAGCCGTAATTGTTCTCCGGCCACACAAGCGTCACGTCGTCCGGCACGGTGAGGCCGGTCATGTAGATGTCAAGGACTTCCTTATACAGCGTCAGGACCTGCGGCACCTCGGTCGCGGGCTTGCCCTGTGCCTTCGACAACAGGCCGCGCTGGATTTTGAAGACCTCGGCCAGGGCGTCGCGCGCCTGTTCCGGTGTTTTTGCGCCCTCCATCGCCGAGTCGTGTTTGCCGCGCAGGCCGATCGACCAGATATTGTCGAAGGCCTTCACCTCATCGGCGCGTTCGGCCCAGTATTTGATCATCTGGTCGCGGTTGGTGAAGAAGTTGAATTCGCCGCGCGTCTTGTCGTCCCATTCGCGGACGTTGTTGCGCATCATCGGCTCGGCGTGCGAGGTGCCCATGACGATGCCATAGGCCGCCGCTTTTTCAGCATTGCCCTTGATCTGATAAAAGGGCTTGGTCGAATCGTGCATGGCCGGCCACAGGGTATTGGCCTTCAGGCGCCACATCAGCTCGAAGATGCGGCCATAGGTCTTCGGCCCGATATCGCCGACCTCCGGCTCATAGGTCTTGGCCGCCCACGGCTGAAGGCCCCAGTCCTCGTCATTGAGGAAAATGCCGCGATACTGCACGGACGGCGAATCCGACCGGCGCTGGCCGCCCTCGACGGTGAGATGTGCCACCTGGCGCGGCGTCACATCGGCCCACCATTCCCAGGCCGAGACGCCCATCTCGCGCGTCAGGTCGATGACGCCCCACACCGTGCCGCGCGTGTCGGACCCGGCGATGAGCAGATAGCCCTGTTGCGGGTTGCGCTTCGAGCGCACGAACACGCGCTCGTAACGCTCCCATTGGCCTTTCAGTACGGCCAGATCGAGACCGGCGTCGCGCGCGATCTTGCCCACCAGCGGCGAATCGTAACGCCCGATCACGACGCAGACCCGTGTGCAGTCCCTGAGGTCCTGCGACACCTTCGGGGCCTGACCGGTCACGCTCTTCAGGTCGCGCGCCAGAAGGTCAGCCGCCAGGCCCAGAGTCGTATCCTGGTCGTGGACGACCGCCGACACCTCTTTACCGTCGAAGAGAACGACGGGCTGCGCCAGCACGGGAGTCCATAGAGCTAAACCGATCAGGCACGATATGACTGTTGTCAGGGTCCGGGTCCCGGGGCGTCCGTTCATCTTCGTTTCCTGTGTCAGGCCGGATTTCCCAGCACATTTTGCCTTGATAGGCCTGTTCTTTTATGTGACGGAGAGGGGCTGCGCAAGCCATGCCGTTCAGGATCGGAAAGACAGGAAAAGCCCATGAAAATCACGTCCGCCAAGGTCATTGTCACCTGCCCGGGTCGCAACTTCGTCACGTTGAAGATCACGACCGACGAAGGCGTCTACGGCATAGGCGACGCGACGTTGAACGGGCGCGAACTGGCGGTCGTGGCCTATCTTGAGGAGCACGTCATTCCGTGCCTGATCGGGCGCGACCCGCATCAGATCGAGGATATCTGGCAATATCTCTACCGCGGCGCCTACTGGCGCCGGGGCCCGGTGACCATGACCTCGATCGCTGCGGTCGATATGTGCCTGTGGGACATCAAGGGTAAGGTCGCGGGCCTGCCAGTCTATCAGATGCTGGGCGGCAAGTGCCGCACCGGCGTCATGGTCTACGGCCATGCCAACGGCACGTCGATCGAGGATACCATCGAGGTTGCCCAAACTTACAAGGCGCAGGGCTACAAGGCGATCCGTCTGCAATGCGGCGTGCCGGGTCTGGCCTCGACCTACGGCGTGTCGAAGGATAAGATGTTCTACGAGCCCGCCGACGCCGACCTGCCGACGGAGAACGTCTGGTCGACCGAGGCTTACTTACGCGTCGTACCGGAGCTGTTCAAACAGGCGCGCGCGGCCCTCGGCGAAGAGGTGCATCTGCTGCACGACGTCCACCACCGCCTGACGCCGATCGAGGCCGGACGGCTGGGCAAGGATCTGGAGCCCTACCGCCCGTTCTGGATGGAAGACGCCGTCGTCGCCGAAAATCAGGACAATTTCAGACTGATCCGTCAGCATACGACGACGCCGATTGCGGTCGGGGAAATCTTCTCGTCGCTGTGGGATGCCAAGGATCTGATCCAGAACCAGCTGATCGACTATATCCGCGCCACCGTCGTCCATGCGGGCGGGATTTCGCACCTGAAGAAACTGGCGGCGTTCGCCGATATCTACAATGTCCGCACCGGCTGTCATGGCGCTACCGACCTGTCGCCGATCTGCATGGCGGCGGCGCTGCATTTCGACGTGTCGATCCCGAATTTCGGCCTACAGGAATATATGCGCCATACGCCTGAGACCGATGCGGTCTTCCCGCACGGCTACAGCTTCGATGACGGCTATCTGAGGGTGCCGGAAGCGCCGGGTCTCGGCGTCGATATCGATGAGGATCTGGCGGCGAAATATCCGTACAAACGCGCCTATCTGCCGGTCAATCGCCTCCAGGACGGGACGCTGTTCAACTGGTAGCGCGGGCGCGGCGGACGACCTCGGCCATGATCGACAAGGCGATTTCGGGCGGGGTCCGCGCGCCGATGTAGAGGCCGACCGGACCTGAAATACGTGTAAGGTCGGCTTCATTCCAGCCTGTACGGCTCAGAGCCTCCAGACGTTTGGCGTGCGTGCCGCTACTGCCCAAGGCGCCGATATAGAAGGCGGGTGAGCGCAGGGCGGCTGACAGGATGTCGGGTTCGAAGTCGTGGTCGTGGAACAGGCTGACGACGCCGGCAAAGGGATCGAGCAGGGTTTCATCCCAGCCGCTTGTCCCGGTCAGCGGATGCGCCGTGGCGAAAGCGCGGCACAGGTCGCGCGTCGTGGCGTCGGGGCAAAACACCTGCACATCGTATTCATTGAGGTGCGCCACCTGCGTCAGCGCCGGGACGATATGGCCGCGCCCGAACACCAGCAAACGACGCTGAGGCAAGTAAGGCCGCTCAAACGTGCCTTGCGGCGCGTCGCAGGTGTAGACCGTCACGCGCCGGTCGCGTCGCGCCGCGATCAGGTCGTCGAGCCGAGCGTCGCTCAGGGTCGTGTCGAAGAACAGGTGAACGCCGGACCCGCACGGCAGGACGATATCCTTGAAACGCGAGCCCTTGCCATACAGTTCTACGTGGTTGCGGCCGCGCACGATGGCGTCCACCGCATCGCGGATGATGGCGGCTTCGGCACAGCCGCCGGTCACCGCCCCGACCGCGCGTCCATTTTCGGCCACCGCGATCTGGCTGCCCGGCGGACGAGGGGAGGAGCCGTCGACCGCCACCAGTGTCACCAACGCCGTGCGCAAACCCTCGCGCCGGAAGCCTTGCAGCGCGTCGAGCACGTAGTCGGCATAGACCGGCGTAGGAATATCCCTGACGGGCGCGGGGACGAAGGCGTCGGCGAATTCGGCGCGCATTCACACCACCTCGGGCAGGCGATCGAGTAGCTTGTCCAGCGTGATCGGGTATTCGCGCACCCGGATGCCCGTGGCGTTATAGATGGCATTGGCCACCGCCGCCCCGACGCCGCAGATTCCCAGTTCGCCGACGCCCTTGGCCTTCATCGGCGACGACATGGGGTCGGTTTCGTCGAGAAAGATGACCTCCTGATGCGGGATGTCGGCGTGGACCGGGACTTCGTAGCCGGCGAGGTCGTGATTGACGAAGAAGCCGTGGCGTTTGTCGACGGCCAGTTCTTCCATCAAAGCCGCACCCGCGCCCATGGTCATCGCGCCGATCACCTGACTGCGCGCCGATTTGGGGTTGAGAATACGGCCGGCAGCGCACACCGCCAGCATCCGCCGGATGCGGATTTCACCGGTTGCGGCGTGAACCCCGACCTCGACGAAATGCCCGCCGAAGGTCGATTGCTGGTACTTTTTACCGAGATCGCCGAATTCGATCAGGTCTTCGGCGACAAGGCCATTGACCCCCACGGCGTCGCCCAGGGCCACGCTCTTATTACCCGAACGGACGCGGCCATTGGCGAAGACGGCTTTCGTCGGGTCTATACCGGCCGAGGTCGCCACCGCCTCGCGCAGCTTGACGCAGGCGGCATAGACCCCGGCGGTGGATGAGTTGGCCCCCCATTGCCCGCCCGATCCGGCGGAAACGGGGAAGGTCGAGTCGCCGAGCTTTACGACGACCTTATCCAGCGGCACGCCCATCATTTCGGCGGCGGTCTGAGCGATGATGGTATAGGTGCCGGTGCCGATATCGGTCATGTCGGTTTCGACCGTGACCACGCCCTTAGCGTCGAGTTTGACGCGGGCGGCGGACTTCATGACGATATTGTTGCGGAAGGCTGCTGCGACGCCCATGCCGGTCAGCCACTGACCGTCGCGGGCCGTGCCGGGTGCCTTGCGCTTCGACCAGCCGAATGTGTCCGCGCCGGTCTCAAGGCACTTGATCAGTTGGCGTTGCGAGAAGAGCCGTTCGGGCTTGGCCGGATCGACCTGCGTGTCGTTGAGCACGCGGAATTTTATCGGGTCGATACCGAGCTTTTCGGCCATTTCGTCCATGGCGATTTCCAGCGCCATCAGGCCCGGCGCTTCGCCGGGGGCGCGCATGGCATTGCCTTCGGGCAGGTCGAGCACGGCCAGCTTCGTCGCCATCAGCCGGTTGGCCCCGGCATAGAGCAGCTTGGTCTGTTCCGCCGCCGTTTCCGGCCCGCCCTCGGGCAGGTCGCCGGACCACGTCTCGTGGCCGATAGCGGTGATCGTGCCGTCCTTGGTCGCGCCGATACGAATACGCTGGATCGTCGCCGGGCGGTGGGTCGTGTTGTTGAACATGAACGGGCGGGTGAGGGCCACCTTGACAGGGCGATTGGCGGCCTTCGACCCCAGAGCCGCCAGCAAGGCGTCGGCGCGCACGAACAGCTTGCCGCCGAAACCGCCGCCGATATAGGGCGAGATCAGCCGTACCTTGTCCTTGGGGATGCCGAGCGTCTTGGCGACGTCGCCCGCGCCCCAGGCGATCATCTGGTTCGAGGTCCATACGGTGAGTTTGTCACCGTCCCACTGCGCGGTCGAGGCGTGCGGCTCCATCATAGCGTGGGCGTGGTCGGGCGTGCGATAGGTGGCGTCGAGCGTCACAGCGGCTTGCGCGAACGCTCCAGCGAAATCACCGATCTTGACGTCGTTCTTGCCCTTTTCGGCAGGCGGAGCGTCTTTGCGCACGGCTTCAAGATCGTACTGGCCCGGCGTCTTGGTATATCTGACCTTGATCAGGGCGGCGGCGGCACGGGCCTGCTCGAAGGTTTCGGCGACGACGACGGCTATGGCCTGATGGTAGTGTTCGATCTCCGGCCCGCCGAGCAGGTTGGCGGTGTTGAAATTGCCCTTTTGCAGCTTGCCTGCCGTGTCGGCGGTGACGATGGCCAGCACACCGGGTGCGGCCTTGGCCTTGGCCAGGTCCATCGCGGCGATACGGCCCTTGGCGATCCCGGCCCCGACGACGTAACCATAGGCGGGGTTGTCGACGGCGTCGTGCCGTTCGTAGGCATAGGGCGCGGTGCCGGTCGTTTTCAGCGGCCCGTCGATGCGGTCGGTGGGCTTGCCGATGACCTTAAGCTGATCGATGGGGTTGGTCGTGGCGGGGGTATCGAATTTCATGACCTAGCCCTTTGCTTCGAGGAGCGCCGCCGCAAGGGTGCGTTCGGCCAGAGTCAGTTTGAAGCGGTTTTCCGGCGTCGGCACGGCATTGGCGAACAGCTTGGCCGACACGGCCTTCGCCCCCCTGGGCAGTTCCTTCTCGGCAGCCTCGACGCGCCACGGCTTGTGCGCCACGCCGCCGAGCGCGATGCGACCCGTGCCGTCGGTTTGAATGACCGCCGCGACCGAGACCAGCGCGAAGGCATAGGAGGCGCGGTCACGCACCTTGGTATAGATATGCGTGCCGCCGATAGGCTTGGGCAGGGTCACCGCGGTGATGAACTCGCCCGGTTGCAGGCTGGTTTCGATATGCGGCGTTGTCCCCGGCAAACGATGGAAGTCGGCGATGGGGATGACGCGCGTCTGACCGTTCGGACGCACGGTCTCGACCTTGGCATCCAGCAACCGCATGGCGACGGCCATGTCGCTGGGGTGGGTGGCGATGCAGGCCGTGCTGGCGCCGACGACGGCGTGCTGACGGCTGATGCCGCCGATAGCCGAACAGCCGCTGCCCGGAAGACGCTTGTTACAGGCCTGATTTGTATCGTAAAAATAGGGGCAGCGCGTTCGTTGCAGCAGGTTCCCGGCGGTCGTCGCCTTGTTGCGCAGCTGCCCCGACGCCCCGGCCAGCAGGGCGCGCGACAGGACGGCGTAGTCCTTGCGCACCTTGGCATCGGCGGCCAGATCGGTATTGCGCACCAGCGCCCCGATACGCAGCCCGCCGCCCTTCGTCGGTTCGATTTTGTCCAGCCCCAATCCGTTGACGTCGATCAGGTGCGGCGGCGTCTCGATCTCCAGCTTCATCAGGTCAAGCAGGTTGGTGCCACCGGCGATGAACTTCGCGCCCGGTGTTTTCAGCGCCGCGGCGGCGGCTTCGGCGGGGGAGGCGGCGCGCTGATAGGTAAAGGCTCTCATGCCACACCCGCTACGTCTTCGATCGCGTCGATGATGTTGGAATAGGCCCCGCAGCGACAGATATTGCCGCTCATCCGTTCGCGGATTTCCGCCGGACTGAGTTCGACCGTTCCGGTGAGATCGCGCGTGACGTGGCTGGGGATGCCCGCCTTGATTTCGTCGAGCACCGCCACGGCCGAGCAGATCTGCCCCGGTGTGCAGTAACCGCACTGATAGCCGTCGTGTTTGACGAAGGCGGCCTGCATGGGGTGCAAGTCGGTAGGTGTGCCAAGGCCTTCGATGGTGGTGATCTCGTCGCCTTCGTGCATAACCGCTAGGCTGAGGCAGGCATTGATGCGCCGCCCGTCGACGATGACCGTGCAGGCACCGCACTGACCGTGGTCGCAGCCCTTCTTGGTGCCGGTCAGATTCAGATGTTCGCGCAGGGCATCGAGCAGGGTGGTGCGTAGGTCGAGGTCGAGCACCTGATCCTTGCCATTGACGCGAAACGCGACTTTCGACACGACGGGTGCCGAAACGGCTATGGGCTGGGCCGCCGCCGTCCCGCCGCCGGTCAGGGCGAAAGAAGCCGTCGTGCCGACGAGCACGTCGCGACGGTTGAAGTCAGGGTCGCTGGCGTCATCCATATCGATTTCCATTTTCAGGGCCGCTTACATCAGGTGACGGTACGCGGCGGTTCGCTCGGTGAATAGCGGTTGTTTTCCGCTAAGACTTATAAACTGAACTCATGAATGCCGTTTTCTCGAGAGATGGTAAACGCTAAACCAGACTGTATAAAAATGCCGTAGGTTTGTGCGGCCTCAACCCGCAGGAAGGCGAATCGATGAAAGCCGAAGAGGTGGCGCTGATCGTACTGGCTGCTGGCCGTTCCGAGCGTTTCGGGACCGAGGACAAGCTCAGCGCGTCCCTGGGCGGGCTGGCTTTGGGGTTGCACACGCCACAAAGGCTGTCGGTCCTGCCGTGGGGCGATCGCGTGGCGATTCACGGCGGCGATCTCGAAGCGCCTTTGAGCGCGCTGGGATTTCGGGTGATCGCTCCGGCACAGGCAAAGGCCGGGATGGGGGATAATATGGCCCGGGCCATCGGCCAATCGACGGATATCCGGGCGGCGCTGATCGTGCTGGCCGACATGCCCTTCGTGTCGTTGAGACATGTGAGCCAGATGCTGGAAGTCGCTGAAAATAATACTATAATTATAAGTCGAGACGGCGCGCTCAGCTTGCCGCCGGTGCTGTTTCACGCGACTCATTTCGAAGCCCTGAAACGGCTGTCCGGCGATCAGGGCGCGCGACAGCTTATCGAGGCGCATGAGGCGATACGGGTGCCTTTGTCGCCGGAGGAGGCCCTGGACGTGGATACGCCTGACGATTTGCGCACGGCACGCCGCTATGCGGACTCTTAGAGCCGGTGAATCCGCTCTCGCGGCACACTATTTGCGCATAATATATCTTATGGGAAATTATGGCGCGTTATGATCCCGACGCGGCCGGTACGAAATGGCAGCCGCCGGGAACCGTGGCTTGCAACGTGGCACAGCGGCGCGCGATTCCGTCCGGGGTTGGTTTTTCACTGCCATCGAGCCAGCTCATAAGGCTTTGTAGCAACGCCACATATTCGGTTTCGGCCAGTTTGGAATGGCTGTCTTCGTCGGTCGCCGTCTGGACCAGCAGATCGCCGCGCCCGGCTTTTTTTACGGTTTCGGTATAGACGGCCTCGGCGGCGAAGGACACCGTCGGATCGTTCTTGGCGTGGATGGTAACGGTCGGCAGGACGATCAGACCCGACAGGTCGGCGTCGTAGGCCAGCCGCGCCACGGCCTTGGGGTCGGCGTCGAAGCGCTCGATCCCGGCATTGAGCGCTTTGTCATCGTCTGAGCCCTTATAGACGGTCGTGCGATTGTCGAACGGGTTGCCGCCGACGCGCGAGATCAGGTCGCGGAAGGTAAAGGTCGCCCACGTCATGTGCGAAACCAGTTGCTTTTCCTTGACGCCGGTGACCGCCAGAATCTGTTTCAACCGGTACGCCTGCTGTGCCGTGCGTTCGGACGGTTTCAGGCTGACGCCGGTGCAGGTGTCGATGCGCGCTTTAAGCTCGGCAGTGGTCAGTTGGGAGTCGGTCGGCAGGCCTTGCCAGACCGGGTATTTCGCCTCGCCCTCCCCCGGATGGTTCTGGCAATAATATTGATAAACCGCGCGCAGATCGGCGCGGAAAACGTAACCGCGTGTGCCACCGTAGAGCAGCCCGTTGGTCAGCATGACTCCGTCGTAGTTTTGCGTCCCGTCAATGGCCAGCGCATAGAGTTCAGCCGTCTTGGCCGCGACATTGCCGCCGTAGGATTGTCCGTGCAGGATCGTGCGCTGGGGCTTGCCGAAGGCTTTCCAGAAGACCTGACGGCTGTTGTCGACATCGGCGGCGGCCATGCGCACGCCGTACCCGCCCCTGCGATAGGTTGAACTGACCCAGGCAAAGCCCTGATTCACAAACACATTGAAGCGATCCATATCCTCGGCGGATTCCTCGACCTTCGGTGTGCCAAGGCTGGGGCCGCCGTGGGCGTGGACGATCAGGGTCTTGTTCCATGCGGTCGGGATGGCGAACCACAGGAAAGCACCGTGTGAGTCCTGTGCGGCGTAGCATTTGGCAATCTTGGCGACCGAAGCCGGACACGGCCTTTCGGCGGGGGCTTGCGCATGGGCAGCGACAGGCATCAAACCGAACAACAAACTCAACAATAAGCGCTTCATGGGCCTAACCTAAATCTTCCCGGCTTCGCCGGGAAGTCAAAGCATAATGTGAAAACGCCACGCCGGGCCGCCCCAAATAGCGTTTTCTCGAAACCGAAAAGGGGGCACATGGGGGAAAATCCTTTTCCCCCATGATAGATCAGAAGGTTTTCGAGACGTTCAGATACCAGTAGCGGCCATAGGGACGCTGGACCGAACCGAGATAACCGCCGTCGGCCAGAGACGGGCCTTCGTCGAACAGGTCGCGGACGCCGAGACGCACCTTGGAATGGGACGCCAGACCGGCTTTCTCGAACTCATACTGCACATAGAGGTTGGTGATAAGCTGTTCCTTGACGAGCCACGGCGTGCCGACATCGGACAGGAGTCCCGTCTGGTTGACCTCGCTGACATATTGCGTCGACAGGCCCGAACGCCAGTTGCCCTTGTTCCAGGTGATCGAGGTGGTGACCTTCCATTCCGGGCGGCCATTGATCGCGATCAACTGGCTGGAGTCGGGCAGCGGCGTCAGGGTGTTGATCGTCCCCGCCGCGCGGGCGGCGTAGAGCGTATCGACGATATCCCCCGGCTCGCGCTTGAATTCCAGCAGTTGCGAGGCGTTGATGCGCACATTGAAGCTGCCCAGTTTGGTGCGGCGTTTCTGCCAGATGAAGCCGAGATCGACGCCCTCAACCGTCTGAGGCAGCAGGTTGACGAAGCGGTCGCTGATGGCCGTCACCTGACCGGTGGCGGTCAGGCCCGTTCCGGCGAAGACGGTCGTATCGTCCGAGGTCACTGCCGCGCGGATGACGTTCGGATTGGACGAGCCCTGCATTCGCAGCAGGTAATCCAGCGCCAGCGCGCTCTGGGCGCCCAGCAGGCCGACGATCTGTTCCTGCTCGATCTTCCAGCGGTCGGCGGTGAAGGTAAAGTTACCCCATTCCGACGGGATGAACTGCGGCTGGAAGACGAAGCCGACCGAGCGGTTGGTGCTCTCTTCCGGCTTGAGATCCGGATTGCCCGAAATCAGCAGCGACGAGGAAATGGCCCGCGAACAGGCGTTCATCGAGGCGATGCGTCCCGCACGCAGATCGGCTTCGCAGCGGAAATAGTCGTTACCCGACGCCGCGCGCGAATACTGCGTGGCATTGACCTGCTCGAGGTTCGGCGCACGGAAGCCTTCGGAATAGGAGGCGCGGATGCGGAAACCGTCGATCACGTCCCAGGCCATGGCGACCTTGGGCTTGGTCACCGAGCCGAAGTCGGAATAGTTCTCGTAGCGACCGGCGATCTGGAAATCGAGGCTGCGGACCAACGGGATGTGCATTTCCGGCGAGACGACCGGCACCGCGAACTCGATATAGGCGGCGGAGACGTTGCGCTTGCCGCGCGTATCGGGGTTCGGGCTGACGGCAGAGACGTTCGACAGGTTCTTCTCGCCCGACACGCTGTCGGTGAAGGTATAGGTGCCGTCGAGATTGGCGTCGCGATCGTCGAGTTGGGTTTCCTTGCGCGCCTCCGCCCCGAAGGCGACGCCGACCGAGCCCGCGGGCAGGCTGAACAGGTCGCGCTTGGTCATCTTGAAGTCGAGCATGGTCAGGGTGGTGCGCGAGAAGCGGCGCATGTCGAAGACGATGCCACTGACCGCCGCGGCCGAGGACGGCGAGCAGTCGGCATAGCTCGGCGTCGCGACGCAACCGCCGCTGAACGGGTTATAGGCGTCCGGCGTCGACAGGGCCAGTTGCGCCTGAAGCTTGGTCATATTGATGTTGGGCGAGATGTCCTCGGCCTCGGCTTCCGAATAGGTGAAGGCCGATTCCCAGTCGAAGCCCGCCCATTCGCCGCGCAGACCCGCGACAAGGCGCGACTGATAGTTCTTGACCGTCACGGTCTGGAACCCGGCGTCGACGAAGCGGTAATTGCCGAGCTTCACCGCCAGACCGGTCACCGGCACATTGACCAGACCCGTCAGGCGGTTGGGGTTGGTCTGTCCGTTGGCAAAGGTCACCGGCCCGAACGGGTTCCAGTAGTTCGAGGCCGGAATCCACAGGGCGTTGAGGTTGACGACGGGCGGCTGAATAGCCTGGCTTTCGGCGGCGTAGAAACCCACTTCGCCGAACGCGGTCAATGTCGAGGTCAGTTCGTAATGGCCGGTGGCATAGAGATTGACGCGTTCGACCGACGGACGAACCGTGGTGCCGTGGCGGGTGTCGTAGCGCATCTCGCGGTTGACGCCCGTATAGGCGACCGTGCCGGATACCAGACAGATATCGTTGCCGACGCTGGCCCCGACGCAGCCGAAGCTCGACGGCTGATAGTGGAAGGCACCGGCCGCCGTGGTCAGGACGGTCGTGCCCTGACGCGGACGCAGGGCCGTGGTGGTGGCCGGAATGGACAGCTGCGCCCACGGCGAGTGCGACGAGCGCGCGTCGGGCACAGTCGAGGTCTCGTAGCCCGTATAACCGGCGAAGAACGGCCGCATATCGTCGGAGCGGGTGAAGTCCTGATCCTCGGCCATCAGCTTGGTGCGGTTGGCGTAGTTGAGGAAGACCGACAGATTGCCCTTGGCGAAGTTCTTGCCCGCATAGAGGTTCAGTTCGGTCTCGGTCATAGAGGTGCCTTCGGCGCCGCCGTGCTGAAGTTCGACGGTCAGGCCGTCGTAATTGCTCTTGAGAACCGTATTGACCACGCCCGCCACGGCGTCGGCACCGTAGATGGCGGCGGCGCCGTCGAGCAGGACTTCGACGCGTTGCAGGCCCGCCACCGGGACGGCGTTGGAGTTGAACGACTGCACCGGCACCGTGCCGGTGTCGGACGTGCCCTGGCTGGTCGGGTGCTGAACCAGACGGCGGCCATTGAGCAGGACCAGCGTATTGCCGACGCCGAGCGAGCGCAGATTGACCGAGTTGACGTCGCCGCGCGCCGAGTTCGAGGTCTGAGGGTTGTTGGCGGCGTCGAACAGGACGTCGCCCATCTGCGGGATCGAACGCATCAGGTCGTCGCCCGACACCGCGCCCGTGGCGGCGATCTGTTCTTCGTCGACGACGATGACCGGTAAGGCGGTCGTCACTTTCGCGCCTTTGATGCGCGAACCGACGACGACGACCTCTTCGATCGGCGGCGCGGCGGCGGGGGCCGCCTCCTGCGCAAAGGCCGGGGCGCTCAGCAGGGCGCTGGCGGCCACGCCCGTCAGCAAAAAAGCATGAAGGTTGCGGGGAAGTCCTTTAGTCATTTTCTCTCTCCTGTATGTCTTCGGCGTGTTTGTTTTTGTGTTCGCCGTATTTTTAGCTTTGATCAGTCGGGGCTCTTTTCCCCGATCTGGACACCGGCGGGCGCGCCGGCAAGGACGGTGACGGGCTCAGGTTCGCGCGGCAAAGCCTTGCCTGAAAGGGTGGCCCGGAACAGCGGCATGTCTATCGACTTTTCCCAGCGCGACACGACGACGGTGGCGACCGCATTACCGATGAAGTTGGTCAGCGAGCGGCATTCCGACATGAAGCGGTCGACGCCGAGGATGATCGCCATCCCGGCCAGCGGCACGGTCGGCACGACCGACAGGGTCGCCGCCAGCGTGATGAAACCCGCCCCGGTCACGCCCGCCGCGCCCTTGGACGACAGCATGGCCACCGACAGCAGCAGCAACTGCTCTTCCAGCGACAGGTGCGTATTGGTCGCCTGAGCGATGAACAGCGCCGCCAGAGTCATATAGATATTGGTGCCGTCGAGATTGAACGAATAACCGGTGGGGACCACGAGGCCGACGACCGAGCGCTTGCAGCCCGCCGCCTCCATCTTTTCCATCAGGCTCGGCAGGGCCGATTCCGACGACGAGGTGCCGAGCACCAGCAGCAGTTCGGCCTTGAGATAGCCGATCAGTTTGAAGATCGAGAAGCCGTTGACGGCGCACACCGCCCCCAGAATGACGATCACGAACAGGGCCGAGGTGGCGTAGAAGGTGCCGACCAGCGCCGCCAGATTGACGATCGACGCGATCCCGTACTTGCCGATGGTGAAGGCGAAAGCCCCGAACGCCCCGATGGGTGCGGCCTTCATCAGGATCGACACCATCTTGAAGATGCCGTGGCTGACGACTTCGAGGATGTTGACCAGCGGTTTGGCCTTATCGCCGATCAGGACAAGCGAAATGCCGAACAGAATGGCGATGAACAGCACCTGCAAGATATTGCCTTCGACGAAGGCCGAGGTGAAGGTCGTCGGGATGATGTCCATCGCAAAGCCGATAAGCGTCGAATCGTGGGCCTTGGCGGCGTATTCGGCGACCTTCGGATCGTGCAGGGTCGACGGGTCGATATTCATCCCCCGGCCCGGCTGGACGACATTGGCGACGATCAGGCCGACGATCAGGGCCAGCGTCGAAAAGGTCAGAAAATAGGTGAAAGATTTGCCGACGACCGAGCCCACGCCCTTGAGCGAGCCCATGCCTGCGATGCCGGTGACGATGGTCAGGAAGATGACCGGCGAAATGATCATCTTGACCAGCTTGATGAAGCCGTCGCCCAACGGTTTCAGCGCCTCACCCGTCGCCGGATAAAAATGCCCGATGGCCGCGCCTGCCGCGATCGCCACCAGCACCTGAAAATACAGATGGGTGTAGAACGGCGATTTTTTGCGCGGGGTCGCACTGACCGGGGTCTGCATCAGCATGGATTTCCTCAACTCGACTTACTTTTTGGTTAAGGGCAGAATAGACCGCACAAAGAAGCACGCAATAATTATGCGCTCTTGTATTAACTTAATGAAATAAAACATATTTTTATATTTTACGGGTGTAATTTTGTGTGGATTTTCGCACACGAAAAATTTTACTTGTGCGAAATATCGCCAGATGACATCAATGCGCGACCGTCTTGCGTCGAAAGACTGTTTCATGCGTTTGCCCTCTCTCCCCCGGTTTCCTTCGAAAAGTCTCTGGCCGTGGCTACTGGCGGGACTGGCCATTGTGGCGGCCTTCATCCTATATGAAACCCATAGCCTGACCTATGCGGGCGCGATGAACGGCCTGACGCGCGATGCCCGCGTGACGGCGCAACTGCGCGTCGCGGTCCTGCAAAGCGAGCTCGACAAGCAGCGTTCGGCACCGGTGATTCTGGCCGACGACAGCGACGTGGTCAGCGCCCTGCAACGCCCTGATCCGGAGCGTTTCCGCCGCATTTCGCAGAAACTGGAGCGTCTGCAGCACGAGACGCGCAGCGCCGTCATCTATATCATCGACGCATCGGGTACGACGGTGGCGGCCTCGAACTGGGCCCTGCCGACCTCGTTTGTGGGATCGGCCTACGGCTTTCGGCCCTATTTCCGCGAAGCTCTGACGAAGGGGACATCGGAACAATTCGCGCTCGGTACGGTCAGCCGCCGTCCGGGGCTTTATCTGGCGCACAGCATCGTCGAGGAAGGCAAGACGCTGGGCGTCGTCGTCGTCAAGATGGAGTTCGACGCCATCGAAGCGACCTGGGCCGACAGCGCGGAGCCGACCTTCGTCACGGGTCCCAACGACGAGATCCTGCTGACCAGTCACCCCGAACAGCGCTTTCACAAGGTGCCAACGCTCACTCGTGATCAGTTCCTGACCACCCTGCCCGCCCCGGCGAAGGGCTGGCAATTGCATCTGGTGGGGTCGCGTCGTCCAGCGGAACGGCTGGCCTCCGGTGCGACCCTGACGGCGGTGCTGGGGCTGGGGCTGATCCTTACCCTTCTGGCGTGGCAGTGGCGACGGCGGCGGCAAATCGCCGAGCGCGCCGTGCGCGAGGCCGAATACCGCGAACGGCTGGAGCACGACGTCGCCGCCCGGACCGAGGCGCTGAGCGTCACCAATGCCCGCCTGTCGGACGAAATCCACGAACGCCATCAGGCGGAACAGCGCCTCAACAGCCTTCAGGCCGACCTCGTTCAGGCCAACAAGCTGGCCAGTCTGGGACAGATCACCGCCGGTGTGGCGCACGAAATCAACCAGCCGGTCGCCACCATCCGCGTACTGGCCGACAACACCCTCAGGATGATCGAGCGCAAAAGCCCGGCCAAAGCGATCGGCGACAATCTGGGGACCATCGCCCGGATGTGCGAGCGCATCGGCCATATCACCGGCGAACTGCGCACCTTTTCGCGCAAGGCGACCGGCGAGACGGAACCGATTAGCCTAAAAGAAACAATCGACTCTTCCATTCTCCTCAACAAAAGCCGTCTGCATGAAAACCGGGTGAAACTGCTGCGCGACCGCATCGATCCGGCGCTGAGGGTCATGGCCGGGCGCGTTCGCCTCGAACAGGTGCTGGTCAATCTGCTGCAAAACGCCTTCGAGGCATTGGAGGCGACGCCCGACCCGGTCGTGCGCATTACCGTAGCCGAGGACGCGGACTGGGTGGTGGTATGTGTGGCGGATAATGGCCCCGGCCTGCCGCCGCAGGTCCGCGAGGCCCTGTTCACGCCGTTCGTCACTACCAAGCCCAAGGGACTGGGACTCGGCCTCGTCATCGCCCACGATATCCTGCGCGATTTCGGCGGCGAACTGAGCGCCGAGAGCGACGATAGCGGCACGACCTTCACCCTCAAACTGCGCAAGGTGGTGCCATGAGCGGCGATATTATCTTCATCGACGACGACCTCGACCTGCTGGCGGCCCAGACTCAGGGGCTGGAACTGGCCGGGTTCGCGGTACGCGCCTTTTCCAGCGGGGCGGACGCGCTGAAACAGCTGACCGCCGATTTCGCGGGCGTCGTCATCAGCGACGTGCGTATGCCGCAGATGGACGGCCTGACGGTGTTTCGTCGGGTGCGCGATATCGACTCCGACATCCCCGTCATCCTGATGACCGGCCACGGCGATGTGCCGATGGCGGTGGCGGCGCTGAAAGACGGGGCCTACGATTTCATCTCCAAGCCCTTTGCGATGGACGAGCTGATTCAGTCCGTTAAGCGCGCCGTGCAAACGCGCGATCTGGTGCTGGAAAACCGCCGCCTGCGCCGCCTGCACACGCCCGACACCCCCGCCGATGCCCTGCTGATCGGCGAGTCCGCGCCGATGCGGCATCTGAAAGACGTTGTGGCGCGCATGGCCGAGGCCGGGGTCGACGCCCTGATCACCGGCGATACCGGGGTCGGCAAGGCCCGCGTCGCCCGCGCCCTGCACGCCCTCAGTCCGCGCCGGGCCAAACCCTTCGTGCATATCGGCTGTGCGGCGCTCGATGAAGAGACCTATGCGGCGGAGCTGTTCGGGATCGAGGCGCGGCCGGGTGCGGCGCGCGTCACGGGGCGGCTGGAAAAGGCGCACAAAGGCACCCTTTTCCTCGACGAGATCGATAGCCTCAGCCTGTCGCAGCAGGCTCGCATCCTGCAGGTCATCGAAACGCGCGAAATCTGGGCCGTGGGTGCCGAAGCGCCGCGCTCGCTCGATATCCGCCTTGTCGCCGCCAGCCGCGCCGACCTGACGCAAAGGGTGCGCGACGGTCACTTCCGCGCTGACCTCTATTATCGTCTGAGCGGGGTTTCCTTGCGCGTACCGCCTCTGTCGGAGCGGCTGGAGGACGTCGGCCTGCTCTTTCAGCACTTCCTGCTCAGCGCCTCGGCGCGGCTGAACCTGCCGGCGCCGAAACTGACCTTGCCCGCCCAGACCTATCTGCGCCGCCACGACTGGCCGGGCAATGTGCGTGAGCTGGAACAATTCGCCGAACTGTACGCTCTGGGGCTGGACGAGGCCCGCCTGCCCGCCCATGCCGCCGCGCCCGGCCTGGCCGAACAGGTGAGCCAGTACGAGGCCGCCGTCCTGACCGAGACGCTCTCGCTGCACAAGGGCGATGTCAGGACGACGATGGAGGCCCTGAAACTGCCGCGCAAGACCTTCTACGACAAGGTCAACCGCTACGGCATCGACCTCGACGCCTATCGCGGCAAGCTGAAATCCGGATAAATTGTCTGAGTATTATTGCATTCGTCGCCAAGCCGTTTTAAACAAACCAAAAACGGGAGCGGACAGATGCGGGTTTGGATAATCGCGGCGGCCTTGATGGTGCTGGGTGGCGTGACGGTCGCGGCGCAGGAGGCCCGCAACGCGCCTCTGGCCTCGGCAACCTGGACCGCCGATAATGGCAATGGCACCTTCACCAATCCTTTGTTCTATGACGAGTTTTCCGATCCCGACCTGATACGTGTTGGTGACGACTACTACCTGACCGGCACCACCATGCATTCGATGCCGGGCCTGCCGATCCTGCACTCCAAAGACCTGATCAACTGGACCTTCCTCACCTATGCGTCGGACAAGCTCGATCTGGGGCCGCGTTTTCGACTGGAGGATGGCAAGGACATCTATGGTCAGGGTATCTGGGCGCCCAGCTTCCGCTATCACAACGGCACCTTTTATATCTTCAGCAATGTGAACGGTCAGAAGACGCAGGTTTTCCGCGCTACCGACCCAAAAGGGCCATGGACGCGCACCGAGATGAAGCGCTCTTTCCACGACCTGTCGGTGTTGTTCGACGACGATGGCAAGGTCTATGCGATCTGGGGCTATAAGGGCATCAAGATGGTGCAGCTCAACGACGACCTGACCGACGCCGTGCCGGGGACCGAGCGCGAAATCATCCCGGCCTCGGCCGATCCGAAGGGCGGCATGGGCGAAGGCGTTCATTTCTACAAACTGGACGGCAAATACTATATCACCTCGGCGTGGTTTGCGGGACGGATGCGGATGCCCGCCGCGCGCGCCGACACTGTCTGGGGGCCTTACGAGGTCAATCCGGCGATCAGCACCGACGAGGATTTCGGTCTCGCCGAGGGCTATCGGCTTGAGGGGAAGACCGCGCCGTTCAAGGTCATCCCGCCCAATCCGGCACCTAATGGTCGCCTGTCCCTGCATCAGGGCGGCGTCGTTCAGACCCAGACCGGCGAATGGTGGGGTTTTTCGATGATGGACTATAATTCGGTCGGTCGTCTGCTCAGCCTCGCGCCGGTGACGTGGAAGGACGGCTGGCCCTATTTCGGCCTGCCCGGCAATCTGACGCGTAACCCGCGGACCTGGGTCAAGCCTGATACGGGCCACATTTCGGTGCCGCACGCCCCCTATGAACGCAGCGACGATTTTGCGGGTAAGACGCTGAAACCCGTCTGGCAATGGAGCCACGTCCCGGTCGACGGCAAGTGGTCGCTGAGCGAGCGCCCGGGCTTCCTGCGATTGCACGCCCTGCCCGCCAAAACGGTGTGGGAGGCGCGCAACAGCCTGACCCAGCGTTCAATCGGGCCGCAGTCGCGCCCGACCGTGGCGCTCGATGCGGCGGGGATGACAACCGGCGACGTGGCGGGTCTGGCCCTGTTCAGCCAGCCCTATGCGTGGATCGGCGTCGAAAAGACCGCGACCGGCCTCGATATCGTGCAGTTCGATCAGCAGACCGGCGAAAGCGCCCGTGTCAAAACCGGCGCGACGAAGCTGTGGCTGCGCGCCGACGCCGATTTCATGATCGAAAAAGCCCGGTTTAGCTACTCGGTGGACGGCAAGACGTTCAAGGCTCTGGGTCGTGACTTCACGATGGTGTTTCAACTGCGCACCTTTCAGGGCGTGCGCTATACCTTGTTCAATTACAATAATTTAGGTTCTGAAGGGGGCGTCGCCGATTTCGACTCGGTCGAGATTTTCGAGCCGCATCCCAAGGGCCTGATGCGACCGATTCCCTACGGCAAAAGCGTGGCCCTGACGGCGTTTGGGCGGACAACCGATCTGGCCACGGCGTTGAAAGCAAAACCGTTTACGGTCGTCGACACCAAGCTGGGCCGCGTGGCGCTGAAATCCGGCGACCGCTATCTAAGCGTCGATGCAACCGGCGCGGTCAGCCTTCTCGCGGTCAAACCCGGCCCGGCGCAAAGCTTCCAGTGGATTGAGGCGCCGACCGGTGAGCTGGTCTTGATGTCGCTGGCGACCAATCGCTTCTTGCGCCTCGATCCGCAGACCGGCACGGTTGCTGCCGACAGCCCCGGCCCGCAGTCGGACGGCAAGGACGGGGTGCGGTTTGTGTGGAAAATAAAGTAGTTAGCTGGCCTTCTTCATCTGCGCTTTTTGCGAAATGATGCGGGCATAGGTATCCAGAACCCCCTCGGCATCGACCTCGATGCAGATGGTCTGGCTCGGCAGATCGTCCCACGGACCCGGTGGGAACAATAGCCCGTCCTGTTTGAGGATGGTCTGCCCCAAGGCAATTCCTTCCGTCACCGCGCGGATCGTGCCCTTGGCATAGCCGAACAACTGCGGCTCGAACACGGCGATGGCGGCGGCCACGTCATGCAGGGCGCATCCGGCAAAGCCGTCGCGTTCGCGGTAGAGCTTTTCATAGCCGCGCGAAATGTCGAACAGAAACTTCCCCGTATCGCCGCCGGTCTCACCGAGGATCTCAGCCGCCGCTGTCGAAAAGATGCACTGCGTCGTCACGTCGAGCCCGATGGCGCGCACCGGCCACGGGGCGGTGAAGACACGGTCGGCGGCGTGCGGATCGTTGATGATATTGGCTTCGGCGACCGGCGAGACATTGCCGCGTCGCGGCCCCCAGCCGAACGCGCCGCCCATAATGACGACCTCCTTGACCAGCCCCGTAATCGCCGGATCAAGCTCCAGCGCCAGCGCCAGATTGGTCAGCGGCCCGACCGCCAGAAGCGTCACCTCGCCCGGATATTCGCGGATCAGTTCAACGATGCGCACGGGCGCGGGTGTCGTTTCCGGCTCGGCTTCGAAGCCTTGCAAGGCTCCGATATCGCCCAGACCGTCATAGCCATGCACGTGCGGTGCCGGCGTCGGCGCGGGCAGGTGCAGCGGCGTATGCGCCCCCTTATAGACCGGCACGTCGATACCGAAACGCTGCGTCAGATAAAGGGCGTTGCGCGTAGTGATATCCACCCCGCCATTGCCGAAGACCGTGGTGATGGCCAGCAGTTCGGCCTGAGGATGGGCCCCCAGAAAGGCCATGGCCATGGCATCGTCGATGCCCGGATCGGTGTCGAAAATGATCTTCATTGCACCGGCTCCAGAGGCGTTTGCGCGATGGGCGGCGCGCTGCACAGGTCCGACACGACCGCCAGACACATGATCTTAAGCGTCGTTTCGGCTATGGCGTCGGCGGCGCGCATACGTTCCGGTGTCGCATGAATCGCGGCGACCTTCGGCCAGATGCGCTCGTACCGGTAGGTATAGACCGGAATCTTCATGTCCTTCGAGGCGCGGACGACGTTTTCGACATTGCGCTTGCTGTCGTCGACAAAGATGATCAGGTCGAAGGTCTGGCCCAGCGATCCGGCCAGAAGGCGCAGCATAATGCCCTTGTCCTGACCCGTCGTCATCATAATGCCGTCGGACACGGTAATGTCCTTATAGGGCGTGTTGAGCAACGTCACATTGAGTTTTTGTCCTGCCGCGCGGATCTCAGAATCGCGCAGACGGCCGCTCTTGGTACACAAGGGCTTGATGCACTCCGGCGCTTTCGACAGGTCGATTTTATTGAGTTCCAGCACGCGCTCCGTCGCCCCGCGCAAAGCCGGATTGCGGGCGGTCAGGGCGAAAACCGGCACGCCCTCGCCTTGCAATTTCGCGATCAGCGCCGGACCGTCGGGTTGCGTCGGCATCATATTGGTCACCTGATACCAGACGGCCTGTTCGAAGAAGATCGGCTCGAAATTCGGCGTCTGGCCTTCGGGCGTTTTGGCGCGCACCTCATTCATGCGTTCGGCCAGCCAGCCTTCGGAACCCAGATCCTGCGGCATGGTCATGATCGTGTCGTCGATATCGACAACGACCAGCACACGTTTCCGGTTGGCGTGTTCGCTCAGGGCCTTCTCAACCGGCACATTGAGGTCGGTCACCGAATAGAAGCCCTCGGGGCTCAGTTCGGGATGAGCGGTTTGCGCCATAACGGGCGCGGCCAGCAGGGCGAGGCCGAAAATAAGGCTTCCCACAAGCCCTTTAGTGCGATGAACGCGCATGTTTGTTCCTTCAGTATTCAATTTCACAGGAAACCAGACCCGGCGGCGACGCGCAAGCCTCTCCTTAGGTAAGCCACCGCTTTTCAAGGGGAAAAGGCGTGGAACCCATTTCTTTCCCGTGAGCTTTGAGGTTACAGTCGGATGAACCTGTCGCCTGAGCCGCGCCCCCTTTGTGTGGTCTCTGGTAACGGTTTCGCCAAAACCCGTTATTCCGTTTTTATTCTCAAGGCCTTACCCTGATGTCGTCCATCGTCGTCCTCGGCTCCATCAATGTTGATTTCTTCATCCGCGTAGACGCGCTGCCGAAGCCGAACGAGACGATCATGGGCCACGACACCGCCGTCGCCATGGGTGGTAAGGGCCTCAATCAGGCCGTCGCCGCCGCGCGCTCCGGTGTCGAGGCGCGGATGATCGGTGCGGTCGGCAGCGATAATTTCGGCGTTATGGCCCGCGACTTTCTCAAAGCGCGCGGCGTCAATGACGATCATGTCGTGGCACTCGACGGCGTCGGCACCGGCATGGCCAATATCCTCGTCGCGCCTGACGGTCAGAACATGATCGTCGTCTCGTCCGCCGCCAATGCGCGCCTGACGCCAGATCATGCCGAACAAAACCAATCGCTTATCGAAAACGCGGGTGCCTTGGTCGTGCAACTGGAAACCCCGCTTGAGACGCTGAAAGCCGCGCTGGAAATCGCCATGGCAGCGGGCGTCAAGACCATCCTCAATCCGGCCCCGGTCGATCAGGGTGTTTTCGATCTCCTGCCACTGTGCGAGGTGGTGACACCGAACGAGACCGAACTGGCCAAGCTGACCGGTATCGACGGTCAGGACGACGCGGCGCTGATTACCGCCATGCAGACCTTGCGTGCACATGGCGCGGAAACCGTCATCGTAACCCTGGGCGACAAGGGTTGTGCGGGCCTGATCGACGGTGAACTGATCCGTTTGCCCGCCTTCAAGGTGGAGGCGGTGGACGCGGTCGGCGCGGGCGATGTGTTCAACGGCGCTTTGGCGGCGCGACTGGTGCTGGGCGACGATTACGTCCGCGCCATGCGCTATGCCTCGGCGGCTTCGGCGATCTCGGTCACGCGTTATTCGGCCGATGCGGCGCCCACGATGGCCGAGGTCGAGGCGTTTCTGGCGGAAAGACCATAGCCTCACCCCTTCATTCCTCCCCGGCATAGCCAGGGAGGCATAGTGAGCCGCTATCCCACCACACACGCCGCCGCGACCCAGACCTTCGCGATATTGGCCTTCGACGCCGTATAGACGATCTTTTGCAGCACCTCTTCGTCGCTATCGAGGTCGTCCATGAGCCGGATCGTGCCGGATTTCGCCTGCGGATCGATCAGTTGCGCGTCGAAATAACGGCCCTTCTCGAACGTCCCGACCGGCAAATCCAGCGCCTCGGCGCCGCCCTTGGTGGCGATGTGGAACGCCGTGCGCCAGTCGATCTGACTGCCGCGCAGGCCGCGATTATCCCAGTGCAGCCGCGCATCGACGCCGTCGTGCAAGGCGCGCGACGAGGCTACGGCCCAGCGCATATTATCGAAGATCGAGGCCGACGGTCCGCCGGAAATATCGGTCCCCAAGCCTACGCGCAGGCCCTTTTCCAGCGCCCGTTTCAGCGGGAACACCGCATTGGAAAAATAGTAGTTCGACAGCGGACAGTGCGCGATCCCCGCCCCGCGCGCGGAAATCTTGTCCATATTGGCTTCGGAAATGAAATTGGCGTGTGCCAGCACCGTGTGTCGCGTCAGGAGCCCGAAGCGGTCGAGGCTGTCGGTGTCCTCCATCCCGTGCCGCTCCAGCACGTAATTGTGCTCCCAGTCGCTTTCGGAACAATGGGTCTGGATGTGGCAGCCACAGCGTTTGGCCAGATCGCCCAGCCCTTCCAGCGCCGCGTCGGTGCAAGACGCGATGAAGCGTGGCGTGACGACCGGCTTGATGCGTTCGGTTTTCAGGCTACGCACATAGTCGATGAAATCCGCCGTCCCACGCAGCGCCGAATCGGTCGATTCGACGTAAAAGTTCGGACATTCCTGCGGGTTATCCATCGCCACCTTGCCAATCAGGGCGCGCTGGCCCTTTTCAAGACAGATGTCGGCCAGAAGCCGCGTCGCATCCTGATGCTGGGTGGCGAAATAAAGCGCCGTCGTCGTCCCGTTCGACAACAGGTCGTCGACCAGCCCTTCATAGGACCGACGCGCGAAACCGAGGTCCGAATAACGCGCCTCCAGCGGGAAGGTATGTTTTTGCAGCCAGACCTCCAGCGGCACGTCGAGCGCCTTGCCCAGTTGCGGCCATTGCGGCGCGTGGATATGCAGGTCGCAGAACCCCGGCAGGCCGTAAGTGCCATCGGGTAGAATCTCCAGCCGCCCCGCCGAGCGGTCTTCGAATACCGCTTCGGCATAGCCGGGCGTGTCCGGATGCACGATATCCGCAATCCGGCCCTCATCGTCGCAGCGGATCAGGACATCGCGGAGAACCTCGATCTGGCCGCAGACAGGGGCGTGGAAAAAGGTGCCTTTGAAAGAACAGGTTATGGTCATTTATCACAGCCTCCCCCCTGATTTCAGGGGGGATACCGCCGGGACGGCGGAGGGGGTTAAAAGTGGGTTTAACCCCACCCGGCCCTGCGGGCCACCCTCCCCTGAAATCAGGGGAGGTACTTAGTTTTGCGCTACGTAAGCGTCGATCTCATCGAGGTGTTTATATACCGCTTCATCGCTGAGGAACGAGCCCAGAAACGAGTTGCGCGCCAGCGTAATCAGATCGTCGCGGTCGACCAGTCCGCTGGCCGCTACAGCGCGGTAATTGTCGTTCACATACCCGCCGAAATAGGCCGGGTCGTCGGAATTGAGCGTCGCGCGCAAACCCTTGTCGAGCATGGTCCGGATCGGGTGAGCCCCCATATCCTCAACCACGCAGAGCTTCAGATTCGACAGCGGACACACGGTCAGGGTCATGCCCATCCGCGCCAGACGCGAGGTCAGGTGCGCATTTTCCAGCGACCGGTTGCCATGGTCGATGCGATCGACTTTCAGCACATCGAGCGCTTCATAGACATAGTCCGGTGGACCTTCCTCACCGGCATGGGCGACCTTCTTCAGACCCAGCGCGGCAGCGGCTTCGAACACGCGGGCGAATTTCGACGGCGGATGTCCGACCTCGGACGAATCGAGCCCCACCCCGGTCAGGCGATCTAGGAACGGCTCGGCGGCTTTCAATGTGGCAAATGCCGCGTCCTCATCCAGATGGCGCAGGAAACATAGGATCAGACTCGATGTCAGGCCATATTCGGCTTCGGCGGCCTTCATGCCGGAGGTCAGGCCGTCCATGACGACCTGCATCGGGATACCGCGATCCGTATGGGTTTGCGGATCGAAGAAAATCTCGGCATGACGCACGCTGTCGGCATGGGCGCGGTCGAAATAGGCCTTGGCAAGGTCGTGAAAATCATGTTCGGTTTGCAGGACATTGGCGCCCTGATAATAGATGTCGAGGAAGTCCTGAAGGTTGGAAAATTCGTAGGCCGCGCGGACCTCTTCGACCGATTTGAACGGCAGGTCGATGGTGTTGCGCTGGCCCAGAGCGAACATCAGTTCGGGCTCCAGAGACCCTTCGATATGCAGATGCAGTTCGGCCTTGGGCAGGCCGGCGATGAAGGCATCAAGCGAGATGAGCGGCTTGTTCATTATGAAGTCCCTCGGATAAACTTTTATTCTGACTGATGATTTGCAGCAATTGTGCGGCGACGGCGACCGCGATGACCTCCGGCGCCTTGCCGGTAATGCCGGGCAGGCCGATGGGGCAGACGATCCGCGCGATCTGGTCTTCGGTGAACCCATCTTTGCGCAGACGCGAGAAAAACCGCGCGCGTTTGGTTGCTGAACCGATCAGACCGATAAATCGGGCCTCGGAGGCCAAAGCGGCTTTGGTCAATTCGTAATCGAGCGCGTGGTCATGGGTCAGGATCAGGGTCAGGCCCCGGCCCTTCTCCGCCACGGCGCACAGGGCTTGCGCATCGCCGACAATGGCCGCGTCGGGCACATCGGTGCGGTCGTCGTACCAGTCGAGACGAAACGGCAGGCCCTGTAAAACCCGCGCGATGGCAATACCGACATGCCCCGCACCGAACATCAGGACCGGCGTCAAAGGCTCGCCGATCCGCTCGATCAGAGTGTCACCGGCAACGGGGATTACGCCGCGCGCGGCGACATTGGCCGTCTCAGAGGTCAGGCAACGGCTTATGCCATCGACGCGCAAATCGCTGCGCAGAGTAAAGACGTCGAGGTCTCGGATGGCCGCCAGCCACGCCGTATCTGCCGGATCGAGCCGTTCGATCATCACCCGCACCCGACCCCCGCAGCATTGGCCCAGCAAAATCCCTAACGGATAGTCCTGAATCCGCCAGGTGCCGGGCGCGTGTTTCAGCGCCTGACGCGCCTGATCGATGCACTGGAATTCCAGATTACCGCCGCCGATCGTGCCGAAAATCTCATCTGACGTGACCAGCATCCGCGTCCCGGCCTCACGCGGCGTCGAGCCGTCGACGGCCAGCAGCGAGATCAGCGCGACCGATTTTTTATCCATCCATTCAATAGCTTTACCGGCCCAGTTCATGCGCGGCCATCCTTCAGCGCGCGCAATATGCGTTCCGGCGTCGCGGGGGCATCGAGCGTCAGGGTGCGGCTGCCTGTCGCCGCCGCCACCGCGAACGACAGGGCCGAAAAGACGCTGTTGGCCAGCATGAAGGGTGGCTCGCCGACAGCCTTGGAACGATGGATCGTCGGCTCACGGTTTTCACCCGCGCGCCACAGTTCGACATTGAGGATTTTAGGCCGATCCGACGCGCACGGTATCTTATAGGTCGACGGGGCGTGGGTCAGAAGCCGCCCCTTGTCGTTATAGACCAGCTCTTCGAAGGTCAGCCAGCCCATCCCCTGAACGAAGGCGCCCTCCACCTGCCCCAGATCGATGGACGGATTGATCGAGCGCCCGACATCGTGGAGCAGATCGGCACGCAAGACCCTGTATTCGCCCGTGAATGTGTCGATTTCGACCTCCGACACCGAGGCCCCGTAGGCAAAATAGAGGAAGGGCCTCCCGGTATGCGTCTTGCGGTCGTAATGGATCTTCGGCGTCGCGTAGTAGCCGGTCGAGGACATCGAAATGCGGTTGAAATGCGCCAACCGGCAGACCTCGGCAAAGCCCAGAACCTCGTCGCCCGCCCGCACCACGCCGCCTTCGAAGGTTACGTTTTCGGCCTCGCCGCCATTGCGTCCGGCCATAAATCCAGCCAGCCGTTCGCGGATCGTCATGGCCGCATTATAGGCTGCCCAGCCGTTGAGATCGGTCCCCGACGACGCCGCCGTGGCGGAGGTGTTGGGCACCTTGTCCGTGCGCGTCGCCGTGATGCGAATTTTATCCAAACCGAGCCCAAACACGTCGGCGACGATCTGCGCCACCTTGATGTTGAGACCCTGCCCCATCTCGGTGCCGCCGTGGTTCAGCGACACGGAACCGTCGACGTAGCAATGGACCAGCGCCCCGGCCTGATTGAGGTGCGAGGTGGTGAAGGAGATGCCGAACTTGACCGGCGTGACGGCGATACCGCGCTTCAGATAGGGGTGGGTATTGTTAAACTTTTCAATGGCTTGTCGGCGGTTATTATAGTCCGACGCAGCCACGACGTCCGCCACAATGCGGTCGGCGACAAAGTCGGTAACCGGCATCTGGTACGGCGTCACGTCACGGCCCGCACCATAGAAATTAGCCTGCCGCACACTCAGCGGATCGCGCCCCAGATGCACGGCGATGGCGTCCATGACGCGCTCGATGGCCAGCATCCCCTGCGGGCCCCCGAAGCCGCGAAAGGCAGTGTTGGACACGGTGTGGGTCTTGAAACGGTGCGAGATCAGCTCGACGTTTTCGAGGAAATAGCAGTTGTCGGCATGGAACAGCGCCCGGTCGTTGATCGCCGGGGACAGGTCGGTCGAGCAGCCACAGCGCGAGGCCAGTTCCAGCCTCAACGACGTGATCCGCCCGTTATCATCGAAAGCTACGTCGTAATCGGCGGTGAAATCGTGGCGCTTGCCGGTGATTTCCATGTCCTCGTCACGGTCGGCGCGGTATTTCGCGGGTTTGCCGGTTTTCGCCGCCACCAGCGCTGCGGCTGCCGCGAACAGCGAGGCCTGAGTCTCCTTGCCGCCGAAGCCGCCGCCCATGCGCCGCACCTCAACCGTCACGTCGGCGGAATTGACGTGCAGCAAATGCGCCACCAGATGCTGAACTTCGGAAGGGTGCTGTGTCGAACAAAGCAGGTGCATCCCGCCCTGCTCCATCGGCGTGGCGATGGTGATCTGGCCTTCGAGATAGAAGTGATCCTGCCCGCCGATTTCCAGCGAGCCCGTCACACGATTCGGCGCGGCGTCGAAATCGACCGCGCCGCGTTTCATGACCTGCGTCGCCTCAATCAGACTGTTGGCCCCACGGGCCTCAGCGATGGTCAGGATCGGCGTCAGAATGTCGTATTCGATGCGTCCCAGTTTGGCGGCCACCCGCGCGGCCTTAGCCGATTTCGCCGCGACGAGGAAGATCGGCTGGCCCATGAAGATGACGTCGTCGCTCGTCATCAACTTGTCGTCCTTGGCCACCGGCGCGACATTGTTGTCGCCGGGGATGTCGGCAGCGGTGAAGACCGCGACGACATCGGGCGCCGAACGGACGGCGTCGAGGTCGATGGAGATGATCTTGGCATGGGCGTGGGTGCTGCGCCCGAACGCCAGATGCAGCATCCCGGCGGGTTCGGCGACATCATCCGTATAGAGCGCCGTGCCCGACACGTGCAGCGGCGCGCTGTCGTGTGTGATCGAGGCGTGGACTTTTGCGTCAGCCATGCGCCACCGCTTGCGTCATGCCGCGCTCGCCATGATACTCGAACCACAGCCGTTTCAAGAGGTTGCCGGAAACTTCCAACCTATATTCCGAAGAGCCGCGCACGTCGGTCAGGGGCGTAAAGTCCTGCCGCAGGGCTTCGGCGGCAACGGCCAGGACCTCCGGCGTGAACGGCTTACCGGTCAAGGCATTTTCGGTGGCATGCGCGCGTTTGGGCGTTCCGGCCATGCCGCCGAAGGCCAGTCGCGCAAAGGTCACGATACCGCCCGCGATGCGCAGATGAAACGCCGCGCACACCGCCGAAATATCAGAATCGAAGCGCTTGGACAGCTTCACCACGCGGACAAAATCGGTGGCATCGAGCGCGGGGACGAAGACGCTTTCGACAAACTCGCCCGGTTGCAAATCCTGCTTTCCGTAGGTCAAGAAATAGTCCTCCAGCGGGATCGTCCGTCGCGTTTCGCCGTGGCGGAGCGTCAGTTCGGTCCCCAGCGCGATCAGGGCGGGCGGCGTGTCACCGATCGGCGAGCCATTGGCGATATTGCCGCCGATAGTCCCGGCATTGCGCACCTGAACCGCACCGATCCGGCGGACCAGTTCGCCTAAATCCGGATGCAGCCGCGCCAGAGCGGTTTGCGCCTCGGCATAACGGACGCCCGCGCCGATGGTCAGGCCTTGCGGGGTCTCGTCGATATCGGTCATCAGCCCACCGACATAGATGATAGTGTCCAGCACGCGGTGCTGTTTGGTGACCCACAAACCGACATCAGTCGCCCCGGCGACGATGCGCGCGTCGGGCATTTCCAGCCGCAAGGCCGCCAGATCGTCGACGCTGCGCGGCGTGAACCAGCGCCGCGTCAGGCCCGAAAGCATGTCTTCATGGCTGAGGATCAGCATATCGTCGCGACGAATTTTCTTAAGCGTATCAAACACATGCGCATCATCGAATGCCGCCGCTGGATTTTGCTCTGCAGCTTCAAGTATCGGCCCGTAACCCGTGCAGCGGCACAGGTTCCCGGCCAGCACATCCGCCGAATCAACATTGACCGTTCCGCATGCGCCCATGGTCCGCCCGACCAGCGACATGACGATTCCCGGCGTACAAAACCCGCACTGCGATCCGTGCAGATCGACCATGGCCGACTGTACCGGGTGCTGCCCTTTCAGGCTTTCGACCGTCATCAGCGCCTTGCCGTCGAGCATCGGCATAAACAGGATGCAGGCATTCAGCGCGCGCCAATCGAGACGCTCGCCACTCAATTCACCGACCAGCACCGTACAGGCACCACAGTCGCCTTCGGCACAACCTTCCTTGGTCCCGGTGCGCTGCGCGCGATAGCGCAACCAGTCGAGCAGCGTCATCGTCGGGTCGATATCGCTCAGGGTGACGACCTCACCATCGAGATAGAAACGGAGTTTATGCGGCATGAACAACCTCCCCCTCGCCCCTACGGGGAGAGGGTGGCGCAAAGCGCCGGGTGAGGGGGAAAGCAACAAACTCGGTGTTTAGCCCCCTCACCCTAGCCCTCTCCCCGCAGGGGCGAGGGGATAGAATACCTATTCCCATCCTTCAACTCCCCCGATAGGTCGAATAGCCGTAAGGGCTGACCAACAGCGGCACGTGATAATGCCCCGCGCCGCTCATGCCGAAATCGATGCCGACGCGGTCGAGAAACGGCGGATCGGGCAGGTCTGCGCCCTTGCTGCGGAAATAGTCGGCGACATCGAACTCCAGCCGATACACCCCGGCTTCCAACTCAAGCTCACGCAAGCCGTTGCAACGCCCGTCGTCATTGGTCCGCCCGGCGAACAGCACCTCGCGCCCACGCAGCAGGTGCAGGCCCATGTCCGCTGCCGGGACGCCGTTGGCCGTATCGAGAACGTGGGTGGACAGGCTCATTTCGGGCTCCATTCGCCGGTAAATTCCGGCTCGTCATAACTAAAATAGGCGCTCAAACGGGTGTCGCGGTCATCGAGAAACAGCTGATCGGCCACCGCTCCGCACAGCTTAGGCAGAGCATATTTGAGCCCCGACAGGGCCGAGGCCGACAGACCGAAATTGATCAGGGCCGAATAGTTGAAGGCGAACAGGCCGTGCAATTTCGCCTGCGCGGCCGCATCGCGCCCCTTGAACGCAAAGCCTGCGCCCAGATAGGGGTGGGCGTCAAGCAGTGCGCTCTTCACATCCTCCGGCGCGGCATAGACGTCGCCCCAGCGCGCAATACCGGGTTCAAGGTCGGCCAGTTCCGGACGCAGAGCCGGATCGGTCACCAGACCCGTCGAGATGATCAGAAAATCGAAGACGTGCTCGCCCTGCGGCGTCGTCACCACGGCCTTACCGTTGCGCTCGATGACCGCCTGCCACGGCGCACCAGTGTGCAGATGGAAGCCGCTGTGCGCTGCGGCGCGGGCGAAGGTATCGTTTGTAGGCGGTTGATTGAATTTGAAAAAGTGCGAAATGGCCGCGTACTTGTCGGCGTCCGACAAAGCCGCAAAGCGCGGGATCAGGCCTGCGGCTTCCATATGGCGGATCGGGTTGATGCGCGGCAGGACTGAACGTCGAACAAAGACATGCGCCTCGCCCACACCGGCGTCGAGAATATGGTGCGCGTTGTCAAACGCAGACGCCCCACCGCCGAGAATACCGATGCGCTTGCCTTTCAGCGCTTCAACATCGATGGCTTCGGACGTATGGGCATAAAGATGACGCGGCAGGGCCTTGATCATGTCCGGCGTATGCCATTCGCCACCGCCCTGAATGCCGGTCGCCAGAATGACCTTGCGCGCGAGATAGGTGCCGCCGCTAGTATGCAGACGAAACTGACCGTTCAGCGGCTCGACGCGCGTCAATCGCACGTCGTTCACCACGGGCAAACCCAGCACCTGACGGAACCAGCGCAGATAGGCCATCCAGTCGCCGCGCGGAATCTTGTCGACCTTCGCCCAGCCGTCCGGCCCGTGCTGGGCTTCCCAGAAGGCGCGGAAGGTCAGCGACGGCACACCCTGATCGATCGAGGTGATCGTCTTCGGCGTCCGCAGCGTCACCATGCGGGCATAGGTTTCCCACGGTCCTTCGAAGCCTTCGGGGCATTCGTCGAGGATCAGAATATTGCTGATCCGCTCGCGCTTCAGACCAAACGCCGCGCCAAGCCCCGACTGCCCGCCGCCGACGATGATCACGTCATAGACATGACCTTCGGGTGAGGTTTGCGGCGTCGTCCAGTCGCTGCCGGGATAGTTCAGGCAGTCGAGATCGTGACGGACGCGGGCATTGTGGTCATTAAGTCCCCTCTCCCCTGCGGGGAGAGGGTTAGGGTGAGGGGGCGACTCCGAGCCTGTGGTTTTCCCCCTCACCCGTTCCTTCGGACCCCCCTCTCCCCGTGGGGGAGAGGGGATGTTCACCACGTCTTTCAGCCGCAACCAGACGATCTTGCCGACTTCCGACAGGGCCGTCGCAAATTCGGTTTCCGCGTCGTTGCCGAGCCGCGTTTGCATCGCCTCTAGGATACCCGCCTTGCCGCCGGCCAACCGCACGGCGATGATGAACGGAAAGCCGAAACGCTTTTCATAGGCCGTGTTCAGCTCGTGAAAGCGCGCAAATTCCGCCTCGGTCAGCGCGTTGAGACCCACCGAGGCCTGTTCGGACGCCGACTCTTTCGTCAATCCCGCCTTGACCTGCGCCTTGTCGGCCAGCTTGGGGTGCGCGCGCAATAACGCCAGTTGCGCTTCGGGGCCGGAATGCGCCACGACCTTCATGAACCCGGCGTGCAGGGCCTCCAGATCGGCAAAAGGCCGCATCGTCTCAGTCTGCGCGACGATCCACGGATTGTGTTCGAACAACAGGCCGAAACGTTCGATAAAGGCTTTACGAGTCAGGGTGTTAATGTCGCTCATGAGGTTGCCCCTTCGAGCGAGACGTGGGCCGAGACGACCTTCCAGCCGTCAGGGAATTTCACCCACGATTGCGACTGACGGCCCCTTCGGTCGGACCCTTCGCGGAAAAATTCGGCATTGGCGGTGGCAAACGTCTCGCCGTAGACCGTAATTTCGACGCGGCCCAGTTTACGCTGCGGCGAACCGCCCCGGCCTTTGCGGAAGTCGCGGATTGCCTCGATGCCGTACAGCACTTCGCCGACGCCGTAACGCACCGTTTCCGGCGCGGCCCGAAACAGCACATCCATCGCGGGGATGTCGTCGGCCATCAGCGCCGCTTCGTAGGCGTAGAAGGCGGCGGTCACCTCTTTCAGCAAAACCGGATCATTAATCTGCATGAGGATGCACCTTGAGCCAGTGGTTGGCGATGTCGATGCGGCGCGCCACCCAGGCGTCGTCATGACTCAGCACATGATCGAGAAAGCGCGCCACGGCAGCCGCCCGCGCGGGCTTACCAGCGACGCGTCCATGCAGCCCGATCGACATCATGCGCCCGCCCTCGGCATACAACTGATCGAAGGTGTCGCGCAGATAGCGGAAAAACGGCTCGCCATCCTCGAAGCCGTTCAACGCCACGAACTTCATATCGTTGGCATCGAGCGTATAGGGCACGATCAGCTGCGGCTTACCGTAGCGCGTGTCGTAATAGGGCAGATCGTCGGCGTAAGAGTCCGCGTCGTAGGTGAAGCCGCCCTCCTCGACTACCAGCCGCGCCGTGTTGGGTGAGGTCCGGCCCTGATACCAGCCGAGCGGCCGCGATCCGGTCAGGCTCGTGTGGATATCGATGGCCTTGGCGATATGTTCGCGCTCGATGCTTTCATCGATATACTGATAATCGATCCACTTATAGCCGTGCGTGGCGATCTCCCAGTCGGCTTTCAGCATGGCCTCGACCGCATCCGGATGGCGTTCCATCGCCGTCGCCACGCCATAGACCGTGACAGGTGCGCCGCGTTCGGTGAACAGGCGATGCAGTCGCCAGAACCCGGCGCGCGAGCCGTATTCATACAGGCTTTCCATGGCCATCGACCGCGTGCCGATATGGCTTTGTGCGCCGACCATTTCCGACAGGAAGGCCTCCGAGCCCTTGTCGCCGTGGAGGACGTTGTTCTCGCCGCCTTCTTCGTAGTTGATGACGAACTGCACGGCGATGCGCGCACCGTTCGGCCAGTGGGCGTCCGGCGGGGTTTGGCCGTAGCCGATCATGTCGCGAGGGTAAGTCATGCCGTACGCTCTTTATCCCCTCTCCTCCGTGGGGAGAGGGTTAGGGTGAGGGGGAAATTGGTAGAAGTGGAGTCTTGAAGAGTCCCCTCATCCGGCGCTTTGCGCCACCCATCGCTGGCAAAAGCTGTACTTTCGCGGGCGCTACACCCCGCAGGGGCGAAGGGAATAAGCTGTACGTCCCTCATCCCCGGCCCTCTTCATAAAACCTAAGCGCCGCATCGACCCCCGAAGCCTTCACGACAAACCCTTCGGCGCGCAGGCACGCCTCCAAAGCCCCCAGCGTAATCAACACCTTATGCTTCATGGCGTTGTAGCCCATGGCGCCGATGCGCCAGATCTTCCCTTGCAAAGGCCCAAAGGCCGTACCGATCTCGATCTCGAAATCCTCACGCATCCGGCGGCGCACGGCGGCGTCATCTATGCCCTGAGGAATATGGATGCCGGTGACATTGGTCATGCGGTAGCGGTCGTCGCCATAGACCGTGAGCCCCATCGCCCGCGCGCCGGCGGCCATCGCCGCCCCGGCCTTCGCGTGACGCTCGAACCGCGCCTCAAGCCCTTCGGCCAGCACCAGCCGCGCGCATTCCCGCGCGCCGTATAGCATGGTCGTCGCTTCGGTATGGTGGTTGAGCCGCTTGTCCGACCAGTAGTCCATGATCATGGCCAGGTCGAAATAGTTCGAGCCGATCCGCGCGCGGTCGCCGTCTTCGGCATCGGTCGTGCGGATGCCCTTTTCGGTGTGACGGCGCGAGAAGATGAACTCCGCGGCGCGATCGGAAATCGTGATCGGCGCCGAGCCCGACGGTCCGCCCATGCACTTTTGCAAGCCGCCCGTGACGATATCGGCACCCCATTTATCCGTTTCGACCGCCATGCCACCCAGAGTCGCCGTGGCATCGACATAGGACAAGGCCCCGATTTCGCGGCACAATTCGCCTAATCCTTCCAGCGGCTGCGCCATGGTCGTCGAGGTATCGCCATGGACGCAGGCAATCACATGCGGGCGGTAATCGAGCGCCGCTTCGCGGATGCGCGCCATCGGCACGACCTCGCCCCACGGCGCGTCGACCGTCGAATAGGCCGCCCCCAGACGCTCGGCGATCTCGGTCAGCAGCAGCCCGAAGCGCCCCGACCGTACGATCAGCACCTTCGATCCCGGCTCGATCAGCGACACCAGCGACGCCTCGATCCCCGCGCGAGCCGTGCCGTCGATCAGGAAGGTCCAGCGGTTCTGCGTCTGGAACACGCCGCGATAGAGCGCCATCACCTCGTTCATATAGGCGGTCATTTCCGGGTCGAACTGCCCCAGCAGGTCCGCCGACATGGCCCGTAGCACGCGCGGGTGGGCATTGACCGGCCCTGGTCCCATTAAAAGCCGCTGCGGCGGATTGATCTCGCCAAAAAAGTCACTCATCGGTCGTTCCAAGGTCCTGTACAAAGGCCAGCATGGCCCGGAAAGCGAGATCGACGTCGGCGGGATCGACGGCCTCCAGCGGATTGTGGCTGATACCGTCCTTACAACGGATGAACAGCATGGCGGTCGGCGTGATCCCGGCAAAGGCCATGGCGTCGTGCCCCGCGCCGGAGACGATGGGCCGCGCCGCTTGGCCGGTTACGTCCGCGACGGCGCGCGACAATTTCTCCATCATTGATTTATCACACGGCGCGGCGGGCAGGTCGTGGATCAGACGCGTTGAGGCGGGCGTTCCGCGTTTGGCGGCAATCTGCTGAATCTGTTGTAAAATCGCGTCTGCCGCCTGATCGCGCGGGGCTTCGGTTCCGGCGCGGACGTCGATGGTGAAGACGACCTCGCCCGGCACGACATTCGGCGCATTGGGGCCGACGGTCATCCGCCCGACGGTCGCCACAAGGTCTTCCGGTCCGGCCTGCGCCACGGCCTCGATACCCAGCACCATTTCCGCTCCGGCGGTCAGAGCATCCTTGCGCAGGGCCATGGAATTGGTCCCGGCATGACCGGCGACGCCCGTGACGGTGACTTCAAACCGCTTCTGACAGGCGATAGACGTCACGACCCCCAGCGCCAGTCCTTCGGCTTCCAGCACTGGCCCCTGCTCGATATGGGCCTCCAGATAGCCGATCAGTTCCGACGAATCGCGCCGAGCGGTAAGTAAGGTTTCGCGGTTGAGGCCGAACGATTCCAAAGCCGCCGCCAGCGTCACGCCGTCGCGGTCGGCAACATCCAGCGCACTGTAGTCGATCTGCCCGCACACGGCGCGCGAACAGAGCATCGAGGCCGGAAAGCGCGAGCCTTCTTCATCCCCGAAGGCGTAGATTTCGATGGCGAACGGCAGACGAATATTATGCGCGTTCAGCGCCGCCACGACCTCGATGCCGAGCATGACGCCCAGCGGCCCGTCATAGGCCCCGCCATCGCGCACGGAGTCGATGTGCGACGCGATGATGAGACTCTTCATATCCCCCCAGTTTACTGGGGGGACCCCGGCGAAGCCGGAGGGGGGGCTAACGCAAGAGTCGGCCCCCACCACCCCGCTCGCCATGCGAGCGCGGTCCCCCTCCCCAGCAAGCTGGGGAGGTATAAAACTTTCGTACCGCCCCACCACATTCCCGGCGGGATCGAGGCGCACGGCCATCCCGGCCTCTGCCATCCACGCCGTCAGTTGCGCAATCGTCGCGTCATGCGCGGCGCTGAGATAAGGCCGAAACAGCATATCCGCCGCCTCGGAATAGGGCGGGCGTTTCAACGCATCGCAACGCTCGACCGCACGCGAACCGCCTACCATGCCGCCACGCTCCCGTCGGAGCGCGGGTCGGACGCGCCTTCGATACGCCCGTTCGCATGACGCACCAGAGCGCCCGCATGACCCATGACCGAGGTAAAATGCGGCACCATTTCAACCTGATGCCCGGCACTTTTCAACTGCGCGATCAGGGCCGGATCGAAACGCTCCTCCAGCTTAAGCGTCACGCTCTCCTCGCCCCAGGTCTTTCCGAGCAGCCAGCGCGGCATGATCACCGAAATCTGCAACGGCACGCCGGCGGCATAGCGCGAAAACACGGCGGCTTGCGTCTGGGGCTGGCCTTCGCCGCCCATCGTGCCGTAGCTCATCACCCGTCCGTCGTCGAACACGGCCAGCGCCGGATTGAGCGTATGGAACGGCTTGCGACCCGGTTTCAGCGCATTCCACCCCGTCTCCGTCAGACGGAAAGATGCGCCGCGATTCTGCCAGACGATCCCCGTCTGCGGCAGGACGATGCCTGACCCGAACTCGAAATAGGTCGATTGAATGGCGCTGACGGCGCGGCCTTCGCGGTCGATGACGCCGAACCAGACGGTATCGCCTTCCTGAGGCACGTGCGGCCACGGCAGAGCGTGTTCGCGGTCTATTCTGGCCGCCAGAGCATCGAGCGCCGCCGAATCCGACAGCAGACCCTGCGCGTCGAAATCCATATAGGCCGGGTCGCCGATATGCCGGTCGCGCAGCAAAAAGGCCTGTTTGGTGGCTTCGATGAGGCCGTGAACGTGGGCGAAGTGCTCGGTGCCGACAACCTTCAAGCGGTCGTACAGGGCGAGGATCAGCAAGGATGCAAAGCCCTGCGTCGGCGGAGTCATATTGTACAGGTCCGCGCCGCCGATCCGCGTTGTTAGCGGCACGGGTGTCGTCGCGGCGTGCGCTTTCAGATCCTCAGCCGACACCGGCGATCCGGCAGCCTTGAGATCGGTGGCGATCTCCTTCGCCACATGCCCATCATAGAAGTCGCGCAAACCGTAATGGGCCAGCTTTTTCAGCGTCCGCGCCAAGGCGGGCTGTTTCAGCACCTGCCCTTCGCGCAAGGGTGCGCCGTCGGGCCGGAACGCCGCGCCATAGCCGTACTGATCGCGCAGTTCGGCGTCCTTGGCGGCGGCGATTTCCGCCCCGCCCTTGGTGATCACCACGCCGGTTTCGGCGTAGTCGATGGCGCGCTCCAGCAGCTTTTCCAGCGGCAGCGGGTTGTGGACCGTCGCCAGCAAGGCTTCCCAGCCGGAGATGGTCCCGGCCACTGTGTTGGCCGCCAGCGGCCCGCGCCATGGCACGGTTGTGTGGCCCTTATAGAGGTCGAGCGTCGCCGCCTGTGCCGCCGCCCCGCAGGCGCTGACACCGTGGACCCTGCCGTCCGGCTCGCGCACGATCCAGAAGCTGTCGCCGCCGATCGAGTTCATATGCGGATAGACGACGGCCAAAGCCGCCGCCACCGCAATCGCCGCTTCGGCCGCGGTGCCCCCGCGCTTGAGGATATCCAGCCCGGCCTGCGACGCCAGATGATGCGGCGAGGTGACCATGCCGTTCAGAGACGATGGCGTGTGAATCATGCGGTGCCCCCCGGCTGTGTAAAGCCCAATACGCCTTCGTCTTCCAGTCGGTGCATCAGGGCAAACAGCGCGCCTTCCGCGCCCGGTTTGGCGATGAATTGCAGTCCGATCGGCAGGCGCGACGTCTTCACCGGTGCCGACACGACCGCCGCGCCGGTCGGCGAAATCGCCTGCGCATAGATACCGAGATTGGCGCGTGCCGAGGCGGGTTTGCCGTCGATAAGGATCGTCGCCTGATCGATGCGCGGCGCACTGACCGGGGTCGCGGGCGCGACCAATATATCAAACCGATCAAACAGTTTGGCGAATATTTTGCGGTAGATATCGCGATAGTGCAGCGCCTTGGCCAGTATCCCCGACGGCAACATGGCCCCAGCGATCAACCGGTCGCGCACGGCCGGATCATAGTCCATCGCCCGCCCCCGCAAGGTGTTCAGATGCAAAGCCCCGCCCATGGCCGCCGTTATCAAAAACCCCGCCGAACGTCCACCCTCGGCTTCGGGCAATTCGGCCACCCCATCCGACCCCAGATGCGTCATGACGGTGTCTACGGCGCGCACCGCTTCTGGTGCGGCGTTGCGCTCGAAAAACCCGTCCAACCGCGCCACGCGCAAACCGTCAGCCTCACCGCTCAAAGTCGTGCCGGACAGAACCTCGTACAACACTTTCAGATCGCGGCTGGTGCGGGCAAACGGCCCGACCGCATCGAGCAGTTCCACAAATGGAAACACCCCGTCGAGCGGGATGGCTTCGTCGGCGGGCCGCATCCCCCACACGCCGCAGAGCGACGCCGGAACGCGCACGGAGCCATTGGTGTCCGAGCCCAGCGACAGGGGCACGAACCCCGCGGCGACGCTGGCCGCCGATCCGCCGGACGAGCCGCCGGCCAGCCGTTCCGGATCGTGTGGATTTCTGGTCGTGCCGAAATGGGCGTTGACGGTGGCGAACCCATAGGCGAATTCGTCCATGTTCAGGGTGCCGATCAGGATCGCGCCCGCCGCCTTCATCCGGCGCACCGCCTCGGCGTCTTGTACCGCTGCCGGGGCGCCGATCCGCAATCGCGCGCCTGCCGTGGTCACCTGCCCTGCCACGTCGAACAGATCCTTGACCGCGAACGGCACCCCGGCCAAAGGCCCGGTGATGCGGCCTTCGTCCACCGCCTGCGCGTCGTCAAGCGGGCTATCGAACATTCGCGTAAAGGCATTGAACGGATCGGTACGCGCGGCCTCGAGCGCCTGCGCGACCACAGCGCGCGCGGTGACTTCACCGCGGCGGATGCGGTCGGCCAGGTCCAGCGCTGAGGTGTATTCGCTCATTCGCCCTCGGCTTTGGAGAGATAGCCTTCAAGCACGGTCGCGTGCTTTTCCAGCAAGGTCAGATTTTCAACGACACCGGCTTCGCATTCGAGCGGCAGATCGAGATGCAGGTAAGCCGCCGCGCCCTTACGTAAGGCCGAATATGCGGTGTCGTCCATGCTCATCCCTCTGCGTCCGCCCGTGCGCCAAATGCTTACGGGGGTAACCATTAGGGACAGATTGCGCGGCACTGGCAAGCGGCATTTTCATTTTTGCCCCGCCTTGCGACACCGCACCTGTTCTTTACAGATAACAAGTCTGAAATCCGCTGAAACCTTGCGCGGTTTCCGCAAGGGTAAAACCTTATCTGCTCAGGGAGACCCTCCATGGCGATGTTTCAGACCGAACACGATATTCCGCCGCGCGATACCGGCAGCCAGACCTTGCTGGTGCTCGTCGCCCTGGCCGTCATCATCGTGGTCAGCGTCGCCGTCGCCCTTCTGATCCCCGATCCGCGCACCGAGCCGAGACCCGTCGATGTACTGGCGCAACAAAGCTCGCAGACATCACCTTCCTCTAACTGACCGCTTCGGTTACCGCGAAGCGCTCGCGGTTCTGCGCCCATAGCCCCGCATCCCGGATCGGGGGCGCGCCGAACAGACGTTTGTATTCACGCGAAAATTGCGACGGGCTGTCGTAACCGACGCTGTGACCGGCATTGGCGGCGTCCAGGCCGTGGACCAGAATAAGCTGCCGGGCCTCCTGAAGCCTGAGCTGTTTGTGATATTGCAACGGGCTCATCAGGGTCACGGCCTTGAAATGCGCATGCAGCGACGAGGCCGACATAGACGCCGCTTCGGTCAGGGCCGACATGCGAAACGGCCGGCTGTAATTGTCCTTCAGCCAGCGGATCGCCCGATTCACCCGCGTCAGTCGCCCGTCCGAAGCCGCGATCTGGCGCAGGCGGCGGCCCTGTTCGCCCTGAAGCAACAGATAGAGGATTTCGCGCTCGACCAGCGGCGCCAGCATGGCCAGGTCGCGCGGACGATCAAGCAAGCCCGCCAGTCGCAAACAGGCATCGGCCAGACGCTCATCCACCTCGTCGACACGCAGACTGGCCTCCAGCATTTCGCCCGACGACGGGGCGTTGAGGCCTAGAATCAGATCGCCCAGCAAGGCCGCGTCCAGCGTCAGCATCAGACACAGATAGGGTTTTTCGGGTGAGGCCACCGTCACCTGACCCGTGGCGGGAACATCGACCGATACAGTGAGATACTGCCCGCCTTTGTACGCATAGAGATGGTTGCCCACCATGACTTCCTTGGCGCCCTGCACCATGACGCAGGCCGCCGCGACATAGTGGGTCGGCATGGGTTCGGTGGGCTGATCGCTGCGGATCAGATATAGGCGCGGATAGGCTGTTTCAAACGTCCCGCTGCCGGGGGTATGGGCCATGAGGATGTCGCTCAGGCGGTTCAAACTATCCATGAGATTTGGCCATGTATGCGGTTCCTTATACGCGATCCGCTTATGCCTCACGCGACGGACTGGCGAAAGCGCATCTCAGCACAATTTGGAGGATCGTGCAATCATGGCGGCGCATCGCTCTACCGCCTCGGACCTGGAATAGGCGAGGATGAGGGCACGGCGGATCGACCGCCTGTTGAAAGGAAATCCTCCATGTCTAATCTGTCGTCAAAAGTCATCCTGATCACCGGCGCGTCGAGCGGTATCGGCGAAGCGACCGCCCGTTTGCTGGCTTCAGACGGTGCCAAACTGCTCATCGGCGCGCGCCGTACCGACCGTCTGGAAGCGCTGGTCGCCGAGATCACCGCCGAGGGCGGCACGGCGCAGTTCGCCGCACTTGATGTCACCGACCCCGACAGCGCCAAAGACTTTGCCGACAAAGCCATCGAAGCTTACGGCCGCATCGACGTCATGATCAACAATGCCGGCGTCATGCCGCTGTCGCCGCTCAACGCCCTGAAAATGGACGAGTGGAACCGCATGATCGACGTCAATGTGAAGGGCGTCCTGCACGGTATCGCCGCCACCTTACCGCATTTCGAAGCGCAAGGGTCGGGCCATATGATCAATATCGCCTCGATCGCGGCGCACGGTGTGTGGCCGACCTGCGCGGTCTATAGCGCGACCAAATATGCGGTGTGGGCCATTTCCGAAGGCCTGCGTCAGGAAAGCCAGACCGTGCGCGTCACGACCATCTGCCCCGGCGTCACCGAGTCGGAACTGGGCGATCACACGACGCACGAAGCCACGCAGTCCTTCCTCAGCGACCTGCGCGCCGAAGCTATCCCCGCCGCGGCTATCGCGGAAGCCATCCGCTACGCCCTACTGCAACCGGCAACCGTCGATGTGAACGAGATCATCGTCCGCCCGATCAAGGCGACGATTTAAGTCACTTTCATACCTCCCCACTACGTGGGGAGGGGGACCGTTCGCGAAGCGAATGGTGGTGGGGGCCTTACGATGTTTCAACGAACATCGTCTTAAGTAAACGAGAGCCCCCACCATCACATCCGCATCGGCGGTCCGATCACTCACTGCGTTCGTTCGTGCGGTCCCCGGCACCGGCCGACCGGCTCCTCGGCACGCCGGGGAGGTATAAGTGATTACAGCACTTCGTTCGCAAACTTCAGCGCCAGAAAATCAACCAGCGCCCTGACCCGCGCCGTCTTGGCCCGCCCCGGCGGCATGACGGCGCACAGGGGCGAGGTCGTGTTGTGCGCGGTCAGGACCGGAACGACCGCGCCCGAGGCCACCGCCGAGCTGGTGATAAAGGCCGGCAACCGTGCCACGCCCAACCCCGCCACCGCCGCCCGCAGCAGCATTTCGCCGCTGTCGGTGCGCAGCCTTACGGGTAGGCGGATCGTGCGCACCTCGCCGTCGATGACGAACTTCCACACATCGCCCGGCGCAACATTGGTATAGAGCAGGCAGTCGTGATCGATCAGATCGTCGGGCGCGTTGGGCGTGCCTTTGCGGCTCAGATAGTCGGGGCTGGCCACCGTCAAGGCGTTAATATGGCCGATGCGCCGCGCCACGAGGCTGGAATCGGTCAGGTCCCCTATGCGCACCACCAGATCGTAGCCGCCGCCGAGGATATCCACGCGGCGGTCGTCGAAGCTGATATCGAGTTCCACACGCGGATTACGCAGGGCAAATTCCGTCAGTACCTCCGCCAGATGCGAGACGCCGAAACTCAAGGGCGCGGAGAGGCGGATGGGCCCGGCGACCTCCGACATCGCCGAGGTGACGGCTTCCTGCGCGGCCTCAAGCTGCGCCATCGCCTCGCGCGATTTTTCGTAATAGAGCGCCCCGATTTCGGTGGTCGTCGTGCCGCGCGCGGTGCGGGTCAGCAGTCGTGCTTTCAGGCCGTCTTCCAGATGCGCGACCCGGCGCGAGACGATGGACTTGGCGACCCCCAGCCGGTCGGCAGCGCGGGCGAACGATCCCGTTTCCACAACAAGGAAAAAGGCCTGAAGGTCGTCGAGGTCTACGGTCGAGGTCATGGGAATATCCTAAACTCCTTCCCCGTTTACGGGGAAGGTGGCTGCGAGTTTACGAGCAGACGGAAGGGGGAAGACCGTAGAATCCACAAACGCTTTCAAACCAGGTTGAAACACCGCCTCCCCCTTCCGTCTTTGCCGCTTCGCGTCAAATCCACCTTCCCCGTAAACAGGGAAGGATGTAATCGCGACGATCTAAAGCGTTCCACCAAATGCAACACCGTGGTTCGCAATGACAGACTTCTGACAACGGATATAGCGGTCTATATAGACGGTCAAGAAGGAGGCATTCACATGTCTGACTCAATCCGTACCGTTACCCGCCTCGTGCGCGGCATCCCGGCCACCGACGGCGCCGGCGTCAAGCTCAACCGCGTTCTGGGCACGCAGGCCCTGCCCGAAGTCGATCCGTTCCTGATGCTGGATGAATTCCGCTCGGACGACCCCAAGGCCTATATCGCCGGGTTCCCGAACCACCCGCACCGCGGCTTCGAGACCATCACCTATATGCTGGCCGGACGCATGCGCCACCGCGACAACAAGGGCAATGAAGGCCTGCTCGGCCCCGGCGACGTGCAGTGGATGACGACCGCGCGCGGCCTTGTCCACTCCGAAATGCCGGAGCAGGAAAACGGCCTGATGCAAGGCTTTCAGCTGTGGCTGAACCTGCCCGCCAAGGAAAAGATGCTCGATCCGGCCTATCAGGACGTGCCCGCCGCGACCATCCCCGTCATCCGCCATTCGGACGCCTGGGTGAAGCTGCTGGCCGGTTCGTACCAAGGCCAGACCGGTCCGATCCAGTCGCCGACGACGAAGCCTTTCATTGCCGACGTCTCGCTGGACGGCGGGGCCGCGCTCACCGTGCCGACGCCCGAAGGCCATGCCGGTTTCGCCTACGTCTTCGACGGTCAGGCGACCATCGGCGGCCAGGTCGTCGAACGCGGTCAGGCGGCGGTCCTGAGTTTCGGGGCCGATCTGCCGCTGAGCGCCGGGATCGACGGTGCCCGCGTGCTGATCGTTCTGGGGCAACCGCTGAAAGAACCCATCGCCCGCCACGGACCGTTCGTCATGAACACGTCGCAGGAAATCTATCAGGCCTTCGCCGACTATCAGGCCGGAAAGTTTTAATAAATCAGGCAAACCTCTTGCCATCGCTCACAAACTGCATTTATTTATAATCGTAACTGTTACGGTTATAAAATCAAAGGAGATCACCATGTCCAAGGTTCTGATCATCAACTCGTCCATCAAGGGCGAAGGTTCCGTCTCGCGCACCCTCGTCGAGTCGTACAAGGCCGACTTGCTGAAGGCCGATCCCAAGACGACCTTCATCGAAAACGACCTCGGCGTGAACCCGCTGCCGGTCCTGTCGGCCAGCAATATCAACGGCTTCTTCGGCAATATCGGCGAAAGCGTCGAGGCCTCGCAACTGGCCGAAACCGTCGAGGCCCGCGTGTCGGAACTCGAAGCCGCCGATCTGATCGTCATCGGTGCCCCGATGTACAATTTCGGCATGTCGGCCCTGCTCAAGACCTGGTTCGACTACGTGCTGCGCTCGGGCCGCACCTTCCGTTACACCGAAGCCGGGCCGGAAGGCCTCGTCAAGGGCAAGAAGGCCGTGGTCATCGAGACCCGCGACGGCTTCTATTCCGAAGGCGACGCCAAGGCGTTCGACCATCAGGAAGGCCATATCCGCACGCTGCTGGGCTTTATCGGCATCACTGACGTGACCTTCGTGCGCTCGGAAAAGATGGCTTTCGGGCCGGATGCCAAGGCCGCCGCGATCGAAGGTGCGACGAAGGAACTGTCGCAACTGGCCGCTGCCGCTTAATCAACGTCCCCCCAAAACTGCCCCAGCTGGTCGGAGTCATCTCCGACCGGCTTTTTTTGTGTCGAACATCCTGCGTTATACCCCTCCGTCAGTCTGCTTCGCAGCCTGCCCAACGCTTGCGAAAGCTATACTTTCGCTGGCGCTATACCCCACTTCGTAGGGAGGAGGGCGTACTTCCTCCTCCCTATCGAGCGATGAGCGAAGATGGGGACCGGGCCGCCGGTGCGGGTGGCAGCCCGCAGGGCTGACGGAGGGGTACGACGCAGACAATGACAAACGCTCGAACGCGTCAAACTTATCCCCGCCCCTGAAACCTGCGCGCATGATAAGCGCATGTCAGAGATCGCGCTACCCAAGGAACAGTTCACCCCCGACGAGCGCCGGGCGCGGTTGCGCGCCTTCGCCGACCGGATGCTGGTCTGTGCGGAAAAGCTGCCCGATCCGGAAACCCTGCCTGAGATCGAACGCGCGGTGCGCGTCGGTGATCGCATCGAGCGGCTCTATGCTCGTGTTGATGTATCGGAGGCGGCTGCGGCGAAGACGAAGCTTGAGATTTATCAACATGAGGACGCCCTGCAACGCGCGAAAGACGACACCGTGCGTAAGGCCGAACACGCTGCGTTTTGTAAACGCCGCGAACGGATGCGCGACGACGAGATGCTGCGGACCGAGCCGAAACTGGCGCGCAAGTTGATCGAGCAGCGCACCGGTCTTCCGCTGGAGGACTATCTGGCGCAGAGGCGCGTTGAGATGGAAGCCCCATGTGACGAAGATGGCCCTTGATCTTTCCCCTCGCCCCTACGGGGAGAGGGAAGCGCGTAGCGCAGGGTGAGGGGGAAAATGGTAACACCAAGCTCGTAGCTGGCCGTTTCCCCCTCACCCTAGCCGCCACCGGGCACCCGGCTCTCCCCAAAGGGGCGAGGGGATTAGGCTACCGCCTCGACTTCGTGCAGCCTCACCGGCTCGCCCTTCAGACGCGCGACGAAGTCGTTGCGCCACCACACCACGTCGCGGGCCTTGACGTCTTCGAGCAGATCCGCGTGGCGCTGACGGCGTTCTTTCAGCGGCATATGCACGGCTTCCGAAATCGCCTCGGCCATGGCCTGACGGTCGAAGGGGTTGACGATCAGCGCCGCCTTCATCTGCGCCGCTGCGCCCGCGAATTCCGACAGGATCAGCACCCCCGGATCGCGCTCGTCCTGAGCCGCGACGAATTCCTTCGCCACGAGGTTCATCCCGTCGCGCAGCGGCGTCACCAGCCCAACCTGCGAGGCGCGGTAAATCCCGGCCAGCTCATCCCGCCGATAGGCACGGTTGACGTAGCGCACCGGCACCCAGTCGATGGTCGCGTGTTCACCGTTGATGCGCCCCGACAGGCTGTCGAGCCGCGCGCGCAGGTCCTGATAGGTGCCGACCTCCTCGCGCGTCGCGGTCGCGATCTGCATCAGGAAGACCTCGCCTTCCATGCGCGGGTGGTTATTGAGAAACTGCTCGTAGGCGAGAAAACGCTCCTCCAGCCCCTTGGAATAGTCGAGCCGGTCGACGCCGGTAATCATCTTGCGCCCGGCCTGCGAATTGCGCATCAGGTTGTAAAACGCCAGCGCCTTGTCGGAATTGGCCGCCGTAATGAACTCTTCGGCGTCGATGCCGATGGGGAAGGCCGCCGCCTGAATCGTCTTGCCGAAAGCCGTCAGCCGCCCATCAGCATGTAATTCGCCCCCGGCGCAATTGACGACATATTCCTGAAACGCGCTGAGGCTGTCCTCGGTCTGAAATCCGATCAGGTCGTAATCGAACAGGGTTTCAACCAGTTCCATATGCTTGGGCAGGGTCTGAAACACCCGCATGGCCGGCCACGGAATATGCAGGAAGAAGCCGATGCGGTTCTTCACCTCGTGCTCGCGCAGCTTTTGCGCCAGCGGCAGCAGGTGGTAGTCCTGCACCCAGATCAGATCATCCTTCTCGATCAGTGGAAACAGCGTATCGGCAAAGCGCTGATTGACGCGCAGATAGCCCTCGTCATAGGTCCGCTCGAAGGCCACGAGGTCGGTGCGGTAATGGAACAGCGGCCACAACGTCCGGTTGGCGTAGCCGTTGTAATATTCCTGCACGTCCTGTTGCTCCAGATCGGTCAGGGCGACGGTCACCCCGCCGATCTTCTGGATCGACAAATGGCCGGTATAGGTGTCGGTCACCTGCCCCGACCAGCCGAACCAGATACCGTTTTCTTCGCGGAGCGCCGCGGACAGCGCCATGGCCAGCCCCCCCTGCGTACCGACGGCGGTGTCGGCGGGGGGATTGACGCGGTTGGAAACTACGATCAGTCGGCTCATACGGTGTTCCTCAGGGTAAGCATGTACAGTTATCGGATGTCGCGCCACGGTCGGCTGAGTAGCCCGGCGCAGTTAATGATCCCCACCAGCGAATAGGTCTGCGGGAAATTGCCCCACAGGGTGCCGTCCTCATACGACGTGTCTTCCGACAGCAGGCCCGACGGTGTACGCCGCGCCAGCATCTGCCCGAACAGCTCGCGCGCCTCATCTGTACGTCCGGCATAGTGCAGGGCCTCGATCAGCCAGAAGGTGCAGAAATTAAACGCGGTTTCCGGCTCGCCGAAATCGTCGGGCACGGCGTAGCGCAGCATGTGTTCGCCACGACGCAGGCCGGACTCGACGGCTTTCAGTGTCGCCAGATGGCGCGGATCGTCGGGTGTGATGAAACGCAGGTCGATCATTTGCAGCAGGCTGGCATCCAGTTGCGCATGATCGAAACAGGCGCTGAAGGACTGGTCGTCTTCGCTCTCGGCACGCGTTTCGATAGCTTCACGGATCACCTGCGCCCGTTCTTTCCACACGGCGGCGCGCTGCGTCAGACCCAGCGCCACGGCGGCGTTTTCCAGCCGGTCGCATGCGGCCCAGCACATCAGGGCGCTATAGGTATGGATGTTGGACAGCGTCCGGTATTCCCACAGGCCCGCGTCGGGCTTGTCATAGACCTCGAAGGCGCGTTCCCCCATCGCCTCCAGCGCCGTGAAGTCCTCGATCGTGCCGGTACGCAGCAGGCGCTGGTCGAAGAAGGCGTGGACCGAGGACAGGACGATCTGGCCATAGACGTCGTGCTGATGCTGGATATAGGCGAGGTTGCCGACGCGCACCGGCCCCATGCCGCGATAGCCGGGCAGGTCTTCGGCCACCGTCTCGGTCAGGTCCGGCCCGAAGCCGATGCCATAGACGGGCTGGATCGGCCCCTCGCCCGCCTGATCGACGATGTTCCGTAAGTATTTCAGGTAGTTTTCGAGGATATCCACGGCGCCCAGTCGCGTCAGGGCCTGAACTACGTAATAGGCGTCCCTGATCCAGCAATAGCGGTAATCCCAGTTGCGGCCCGAATCCGGCGCTTCGGGGATCGAGGTCGTCATGGCCGCCACGATGGCCCCGGTTTCCTCATAGACGCACAGCTTGAGCGCGATGGCGGCGCGGATGGTCGCGTCCTGCCATTCCAGCGGCAGCGACAGGGTCCGCACCCAGCGCTTCCAGTAGGCGTCGGTCTTTTCCTGCATGTCGCGCACGCCCTGAAGCAGGCCGGTCGAGAAGGATTCGTCGGGGCCGAGGAAGAAGGCATAACTCTCTTCCAGCCGGAAGGTGCGCTCGTTGATCAGATGCGACACAGGGCAATTGGTCGTCAGGCGCAGGTCGGTGTCGGTGCCGAGATAACGGATATGGTTCGAGCCGAACGAATGCGGCGCGCGGGCCTTGCCGTAGTCGCGCATGGGCCGCAGACGGACACGGATACGCGGCGCGCCCGACAGCGGCTTGACGACACGGCACCACGCCACGGGACGGTATTGCCGCTCATGCGCCGTAAAGCGCGGGCAGAAGTCGGTGACCTCCAGCGACGCCCCGTGCCGGTCGGTCAGGACCGTGCGTAGAACGGCGCTGTTGCGTTCATAGGCCTGTTCGCTTGTGGCGAAGTCGATCAGGTCGATGGCCCACAGGCCCTGCGCGTCGTCGCTGTCCGCCGTCACGCCACTGAGCAGGTTGCTGAACATCGGGTCGCCGTCGTAACGCGGGACGCAGGCCCAGACCCAGTTTGCGCGCGCGTCGATCAGGGCCGACACCGTGCCGTTACCAATCAAAGCGAGGTTGAGGTCGTGCGAGGCCGGACGCGGTTGCGGCTGAACCTCGGTGGCGGTTTCAACATGCAGGGATTGCGACTGATCAGGCATGGTGGGCCACGCCGTCTTCGAGCCAGTCGAGCACTGCCGCCACGTTCGGCAGACGGAAGCGCGCCGCCGTTTCGCGCTCCGGCCCGACGAGGATACCGAAACCACCCAGCTCTACCGCGGCCTTGAATGCGTGCTCGTCGGTCAGGTCGTCGCCGACAAAGACCGGCATCCGGCCTTCGAACGGCACCTCGTTCATGAAGGCCCTCAGCGCGTCGCCCTTGTCCGGCCCCGGCGCGCGCAGTTCGGCGACACGATCACCCAGTTGCAGCGACAGGGGCGAGTTTTGCGCGATATTCTGGGTGATGGTGAGGACCATATCCTCGGCTTCGGGGTTGAGGCGATAATGGACGCCGACCGACTTACCCTTGGCTTCGATGAGGACACCGCGTTTTTGTTCGGCCAAGGCATTGAGCACCAGAATCGCCTGATCTAGGGCCTGACGCACCTCGTTGGTAATCAGATAGTCGCGGCGCTCGCCCTCGGCATCGCGGCGCTCCAGTCCGTGGACGCCGGCCACCGCGCGGACGGCGTTTTCGAGGATGTAGTCGACTTCGGAAATGGTGCGACCGCTAAGAATCGCCAGCCGCCCGTCGAGCGCTTTAACGACACGCCGCAAAAGCATGTTGCGGCGCACATCAGGTCCGACGTCTTCGGGACGGGGGCGAATCTGCGCCAGAGTGCCGTCGACATCGAGGAAAAGCGAGACACGGTCCGGCAGAAGTCGGTGCGGGTGGGTCATGATCTTAGCCAGTCTTTACAGGTTCGCATTACGGCTTTGGGGACGATTAACCCCATATCCGACAAGGTAGTGCCGGAGATTCAGCCGGCTTCACTTGGCCCAAAGCGGCGTAAGGAAGCCATTATAAACCCTCCCCTGTTCCGGAGAGCCTTGCTAAACCTAGCCTGTACAGCGATCACATGGGGTCAAAAGCCCGTGACGGGCGCGTTACCGCAGCGCACAATGGATTGCGATCGTTTTCATGGCGGTTACCTGTTTATTGCCCCTTGATTTTCACAAACCGATCAGGCCATATCGACGGCAAATTGTAGGACAATATAAAAGGGAGCGGCCTATGAAATTTACTCCATTCAAGTCTCTGGCACTGGGTGCCTTGATGGCGGCCACCGCCATGAGCGCCACGGCTCAAACCAAGATCGACGCCACTTTGAAGGCCGATCAGCCCGGCGCGGAAATCTCGCGCTATATCTACGGGCAGTTTTCGGAACACCTCGGCGCGGGCGTCTATGAAGGCGTTTGGGTGGGTAAGGATTCGCCTATCCCCAATACGCGCGGCATCCGCAACGACGTCGTCGGCGCGCTGAAAGCGATCAAGGTGCCGGTCATCCGCTGGCCCGGCGGTTGTTTCGCCGACGAATACCACTGGCGCGATGGCATCGGCGATCCCGCCAAACGCCCGTCGCGCAAGAACAACTGGTGGGGCGGTACGCCTGAGTCGAACCAGTTCGGCACGCACGAATTCTTCGATTTCGTCGAACAGGTTGGCACCGACGCCTATCTGTCGGTCAATGTCGGTTCCTCGAACCCGACCGAAATGCGCGAATGGATCGAATACCTGACCTCACCCGGCGACGATACCCTGGCTCAGGAGCGCCGCGCCAATGGCCGCAAGGACCCGTTCAAGGTGCCCTTCATCGGTATCGGGAATGAGTCGTGGGGTTGCGGCGGCAATATGACGCCGGAATATTACGCCAACGAACTGCGCCGCTTCGAGGCCTTCTACCACAAGGGCAAGGACAATTCCGGCGCCCGCGTGGCATCGGGCGCCAACGCCTTCGACACCAACTGGACCGACGTGGTGATGAAGATGGCGACCCGCAACATGGACGCCATTTCGCTGCACTACTATACCCTGCCGACCGCCAACTGGTCCAAGAAAGGCCCGGCGCTGAACTTCAATGAAGAACAGTGGAACTCGACCTTCTATCAGACCTATCGCATGGACGATCTGCTGCAAAAGCATATCGCCGTCATGGACAAGCACGATCCGAAAAAGCGCGTCGGGCTCTATGTCGATGAATGGGGCACCTGGTACGACGTCGAGGCCGGCACCAATCCGGGCCACCTCTATCAGCAGAACACCCTGCGCGACGGCATTGTGGCGGCGGTCAATTTCAACATCTTCCACCACTATACCGACCGCGTGAAGATGACCAATATCGCGCAGACGGTGAACGTCCTTCAGGCTATGATCCTGACCGACAAGGAAAAGATGGCCCTGACGCCGACCTATTACGCGTTTAAAATGTACGTGCCGTTTCAGGATTCGACCGCTATCCCGCTCGACGTGACGGCGCCGACGCTTATCGGCGGCAAGGACAAGGACGGTAAGGACCAGACTTTCCCGGCGTTCAACGTCTCCGCCGCCAAGGCCAAGGACGGTAAGGTCTATATCGGCGTCGCCAATATGAACGCGAAAGAAGGCTATGTGCTGAACATCAACCTCGGCACGCTGAAAGCAAAATCGGTATCGGGTGAGGTTCTCACCGCCGACAAACTCGACGCCCACAACGTGCCGGGTCAAAAGGAAGTCATCGCCCCGGTCGCCTTCAAGGGCGGCAAGATCAAGGGCAGCGTCCTTGAACTGACTATCCCGGCCAAGTCGGTCGTCGTGGTGAAGTTGGACTAAGACCGGTTCACTCCCTCCTCTCTATCGAGCCTTTTGGGCGAAGATGGGGAGGTGCCGAAACGCGCAGCGTTGAGGCGGAGGGGGATAACGCCAAGCTATTCAACGCGCTGTGGATTTCGGAGTCATCCCCTTCCGTCACGCCTTCGGCGCGCCACCTCCCCACGCCAAGGCGCAGGGAGGAGTAAGTAAAGCGGCCCCCGGCAATGTCGGGGGCCGTTTTTGTTTTCACGCTTGCCAATTTCCATGAAAGATAATAACTACCATATATAAATCATACAAATGCCGCAGGGATAGACAATCATGACCGGTTTTAGCCTCAACCGCCGCCACCTGATGATCAGCGCCACGGCGGTCGGCGCGCTGGCCTTCGCCAGCAAGACCACGGCACAAACCCCGCCGCCCTCGCCCTTGCGCCTGTGGTACGACCGTCCGGCGGACGAGTGGGTCAAGGCCCTGCCGGTCGGTAACGGGCGTCTGGGCGGCATGGTCTTCGGCGGCATCGCGGTCGAGCGCGTTCAGATCAACGAAGACACCTTCTACGCCGGATCGCCCTATAATCCGACCAATCCAAAGTCGCGCGAAGGCCTGCCGCAGGTCCAGAAACTGGTCTTCGCGGGCAAATATGCCGAGGCCGAGAAGCTGGCCAATCAGACCCTGATCAGCCAGCCGATCAAGCAGATGGCCTATCAGCCGGTCGGTGACCTGATCATGCTGTTCCCCGGTCTCGACAATACCTCGAAATACGAGCGCAGCCTCGATCTGAGCGAGGGCATCGTGGTGACCGAGTTCAATGCCGGATCGACCCGCCACCGCCGCGAGGTGTTCGTCTCCGCCACCGATCAGGTCATGGTGGTCCGCCTGTCCGGCGACAAGGGCAAGCCGGTCACGGTCGATCTCAGCCTGTCGACGCCGCAAAAAGCCGACATCGAAACCGTCGACGGCGACACCATTGTCATCAAGGGGATCAGCCCGCCCCAGCAGGGCATCGAAGGCAAGCTGCCCTTTGAACTGCGCGCCAAGATCATCGCCCCGTCAGGCACCCTTACCGCGCGCGAAGGCGGGGTCTATGTCAGCGGGACCGAAGACGTCGTCATCCTGATTTCGGCGGCCACTGGTTACATCAAATATAACGACATTTCCGGCGACCCCGCCGCGCGCAATGCCGAAGTCATCACCAAGGCCGCCGCCAAGGGCTATGCGGCACTGCGGGCTGGTCACGCCGCCGACTATAAACGCCTGTTCGGGCGCGTGGCGATCGATCTGGGGAGCGGCGATAATGCCGCCTTGCCGACCGATCAGCGCATCGCCAGATTCAACGAAGGCAGGGACCCCGGTCTGGCCGCCCTCTATGTGCAATATGGGCGTTATCTGCTGATGTCGTCGTCACGCGGATCGCGGCAGCCGGCCAATCTGCAAGGCATCTGGAACGACAAGCTCAATCCGTCGTGGCAGTCCAAATGGACGCTCAACATCAATGCCGAGATGAACTACTGGCCCGCCGAGGCCTGTAACCTGCACGAGACGATGGAGCCCCTGCTGTGTCTGGTCGAAGACCTCAGCGAGACCGGCGCCAAGCTGGCGAAGGACATGTACAACGCGCCGGGCTGGGTGGCGTTCAACAATACCGATGTCTGGCGCGTGGCGACGCCGCCGGACGGCGCGGTGTGGGCGCTGTGGCCGATGGGCGGCGCGTGGCTGCTGCAAAACCTGTGGGAGCCGTGGCTCTATAATGGCGACGTGGCGTGGCTGAAGCGGCTTTATCCCCTGATGAAAGGGGCGTCGGAGTTCTATCTGGCGACCCTGCTGAAAGACCCGAACACCGGCTACATGGTCACCAATCCGTCCAATTCACCGGAAAACAAGCACCCCTTCGGCTCGTCGGTCTGCGCCGGACCGGCGATGGACAATCAGTTGTTGCGCGATCTGTTCGCCCACACCGCCGAAGCGGCTAAGATACTGAAAACCGACGCGACGTTGGCTAAGGCGTGTCTGGCCATGCGCGCCAAGCTGCCGCCGGAAAAGATCGGCAAGGCCGGTCAGCTTCAGGAATGGCAGGGCGACTGGGACATGGAGGCCCCGGACATCCATCACCGCCATGTGTCGCACCTCTATGCGCTCTACCCGTCGGATCAGATTACCGTCGAAGACACGCCGGATCTGGCGAAGGCGGCGCGGAAATCGCTGGAGATTCGTGGCGACGATGCGACTGGCTGGGGTATCGGCTGGCGCATCAATCTGTGGGCGCGGCTGAAGGACGGCAATCATGCACACGACGTCATCAAGCTGCTGCTGCATCCGCGCCGGTCCTACCCCAACCTGTTCGACGCCCACCCGCCGTTTCAGATCGACGGCAATTTCGGCGGCGCGGCGGGGATTGCCGAGATGCTGCTGCAAACCCATCGCGGGCGAATAGAGCTTCTGCCCGCCCTGCCCTCGGTCTGGCCGCAGGGATCGTTCAGCGGCCTTAAGGCGCGCGGCGGGTTTGAAGTGGCGCTCGACTGGCGCGACGGTCAGGTGACGCAGGCGGCGATCAGCTCGGTGCGCGGCGGCAAGACCCGCGTCGTGTGGGGGAAGTCGGCGCTCGATCTGACATTGAGGGCCGGTGAAACGGTTACGCTTAAGGGACAGGCGGGCAAGTTGGTCAGGGCCTGAACCGCTGATCGTAGGTCCATTTGCGCAACTTGGTGACCTTGATGCGCTTGATGTCGGGGTGCTGCGGATTGATCAGGACATTGTATTCTTCAGGCACGATGACCGACGGTACCCGCAGCAGGAGCGAGGCCGCGCTTTTGAGCCAGGCATCGCCCTGATCGAGGCTGACGCGTCCCGCCGGCACCGCATCCCAGCCGACATGGCGTTTGGCATCGAAGGTTTTGGCCGCCGCCCAGACCTCGTCCGGCACGTCGAAATGGGCCAGATAGCGGTTGAACGGCAGGCCTGTGGCATTGAGGTGGACATAGGTTTCCAGACAGGCCAGCGCGATGGTTTCCGACGCATAGACGACGCCCAGACCCTTGCGGTTCCAGCGCCCGCCGGTCGTCTTGGCCCCGGCACCTGAGCGGTCGTCGGCGGTATAGTCCGGCGTATCGGTGGCAATGCGCCACAGATGACGCGTCACGCGTAGGCGCCGCTTTGCGATTGCGCCAGCAGGCTGGAGATCAGGCGCTGCCCTTCGAGGGTGTCGAGATAATCCGCCGGACGCTCGCCACCCAGCGCGGGCAGCGGCTGATCGAGCCAGTGCGCTAACCACTTTGCGGCATCGAACCCGTCGCTGAGGCCGGATTGTTCGACCATGACCTGCACCTGACCGATCAGGTTCGACACGCCCAGTACGCGTTCCGAATCCTCGCTCGACAGGCCCTCGGCGCGCTTGGCCTTGCGGTTGACGGTCGCCATCGACAGGCCGAGCGATTGCAACAGCTTCTCCTGCGGCATGTCCATCAGGCGCGCCATGTCCTTGACCTCGGAGGCCGGGACGCCGTCGCGCACCAGCCGCACGCGCTGCAAAGGGCTGGCGCGGTAGAGGTCGCTGAAATCGAGGGTGCCGTCAGCCATGTCATCGCTCCCCATGCCTTCGCTTGATTGAGCGATAACAATAACTCAAATGAGCAGCAGATGCAAGATCAGGCGTTTTCGGCCTGAACCTCTTTGGCGGCGTTGCCCTTGCGATTGAACACCTTCTGCACCAGCACGAAGAACAGCGGGATGTAGAAGATGGCCAGCAGGGTCGCGGACAAAACGCCGCCGATCAGGCCGGTGCCGATGGCGTGCTGTGCGCCGGACCCTGCCCCGGTCGCCAGGGCCAGCGGCAGGACACCGAAGGTGAAGGCGAACGAGGTCATCAGGATCGGCCGCAGACGGATACGCGAGGCCTCCAGCGTGGCATCGATCAGGCTCTTGCCCTGCTCCTGAAGCGTACGGGCATATTCGACGATCAGGATGGCGTTCTTGCACGACAGGCCGATGGTGGTCAGAAGCCCGACCTGAAAGAAGATGTCGTTGTCGAGCCCGCGCAGCCACGTCGCCAGCAGCGCCCCCAGCACCGCCAGCGGCAGGACCAGAATGACCGAGAACGGGATCGTCCAGCTTTCGTACAATGCCGCCAACAACAGAAAGACGACCAGCACCGACAGGGCATAGAGCGCCGGGGCCTGAGCGCCGGACTCGCGTTCCTGAAGCGACAGGCCGGTCCATTCGATCGCCGTGCCCTGCGGCAGATCTGCGGCCAGTTCCTCGATGGCCTGCATGGCGTGGCCGGACGACACGCCTTCGGCGGGAGCGCCCTGCACACCGGTGGACGGCGAGCCGTTATAGCGCTCCAGCGACGGCGCACCCGACTGCCAGCGCGTCGAGCCGAAGGCCGAGAACGGCACCATCTGGCTGTCCTTGTTGCGCACGTACCAGCGGTTCAGGTCTTCGGGCCGCATACGATACGGAATATCGGCCTGCACATAGACGCGCTTGACGCGGCCGCGGTCGATGAAGTCGTTGACGTAGGAACCGCCCCACGCTGCCGACAGCATGGCGTTGATGTCGCTGACGCTGACGCCCATAGCCCCGGCGGCGGTCTTGTTGATGTCGATCTTGAGCTGCGGCGTAATGTCCTGTCCGCCCGACCGGACGGAGCCCAGACGCGGATCGTCACCGGCGCGGCGGATAAGGTCGTTGCGCGCCGCCAGCAGGGCCTGCGCCCCGACGCCGCCGACGTCCTTGATGACGAAGGAGAAACCGGACGCATCGCCCAGAGAACGCACGACGGGTGGCTGAACCGGGATGATGCGGGCGCTACGGTATTCGGGCTTGGCGAATTCCTTGCGGGCGCGCTCGATCACCGCCGGGACGCGCAGGTCCGAGGTCTTGCGCTCCTCGAACGGTTTCATGCGGATATTGACCTGCCCCTGGTTCTGACCGTTGGTACCGGAGCGGGCAAAGACGTAGCGCGCGGTCGGATCCTTGGCCAGATAGGCCTCGACCTTCTTGACCACCTCGTTGGTGACATTGCCGGTCGTGCCGACGGGAAGCTGGATCTGGGTCTGCATGAAGCCCTGATCCTCGTCCGGCAGGAACGAGGTCGGCAGGACGTGGAACATCATGGCGCAGGCAACGATCACTGCGCCGTAGACGGCCAGATAGCGCAGCGGCTTGGCCACAATACCGCCGATCGTGCGCATATAGCCGTGGCTGGCCTTGTCGAACCAGCGGTTGAACCAGCCGAAAAAGCCTTTCTTTTCCGCATGGTGATCGCGGTCCACCGGCTTGAGCAGGGTGGCGCAGAGCGGCGGCGTCAGGATCAGGGCTACGATGACCGACAGGCCCATCGCCGAGACGATGGTGATCGAGAACTGACGGTAGATGATACCCTGCGTGCCGCCGAAGAAGGCCATCGGCACGAACATCGCCGCCAGAACCAGGCCGATCCCGATCAGAGCGCCGGTGATCTCGTCCATCGATTTGCGCGTGGCGTCCTTGGGGCTCAGGCCCTCCTCGTGCATGACGCGCTCGACGTTTTCCACGACCACGATGGCGTCGTCGACCAGCAGCCCGATGGCCAGCACCAGCCCGAACATGGTCAGAAGGTTGATCGAGAACCCGGCAGCGGCCAGAATCCCCAGCGTCCCCAGAAGCACGACCGGCACGGCGATGGTCGGAATGAGCGTCGCGCGCCAGTTTTGCAGGAACAGGTACATGACCACGAAGACCAGAACGATGGCTTCGATCAGGGTCTTCACCACCTCGTGGATCGACAGCTTGATAAAGTCGGTCGAGTCGTTCGGGATAGCGTATTCGATGTTTTTCGGGAAGTTCTTAGACAGGGTCTCCATCTCGGCCTTGACCAGATCGGCGGTCTTCAGCGCGTTGGCGCCGGTAGCGAGGTTGATGACGATGCCGGTCGCGGGCTTGCCGTTGATGCGACTGAGTTGATCGTAGCTCTGCTGCCCCAGTTCGACGCGGGCCACGTCGCGCAGGTAAACCGTGGCGCCGGAGGTATCGCTCTTGATGATGATATTGGCGAATTCGGCGACCGTGGTCAGGCGCGACTGAGACGTTATGGTGGCGTTGAGCGCGATATCCTGACTGATCGGCTGGGCGGCCAACTGACCGGCGGAGACCTGCGCGTTCTGGGCGCGGATGGCGGTGACGATGTCGGCCGGCGTCAGATTATAGCCCACAAGCTTGTCCGGATTGAGCCAGATGCGCATGGCATAGCCCGACCCGAAGACGTTGGTTTCCCCGACGCCGTCGACGCGGGCCAGAGTGTCCTGAATATTGGTCACCAGATAGTCGCCGAGGTCGGCATTGGTCAGCGAGCCGTCGGAGGAGAAGAGCGAAAAGACCAGAAGCTGGTTATTCGAGGCCTTGTTGACGCGGACGCCTTGCGTCTGCACGTCCTGCGGCAGGCGGTTGATGACCGACTGCACCTGGTTCTGGACCTGAACCTGCGCGGTGTCGATGTCGGTACCCGCTTCGAAGACGAGGGTGACGTTGGCCGAGCCGTTGTCGGACGAGGTCGCCGACATGTATTTCAGCCGGTCGAGGCCGGTCATGCCCTGCTCGATGATCTGGGTCACCGAATCCTCGACGGTCTTCGCCGAAGCGCCGGGATAGGAGGCGTTGACGCGCACCTGCGGCAGGGCGATGTCGGGGTATTGTTCTACAGGCAGGGTGCGTATCGACAAAAGGCCGGCCAGCATGATGACGATGGCTACGACCCAGGCAAAGATGGGACGGTCGATGAAGAAACGCGAAAGCATGGCTGTCCTTTATTCCGGTCCCTCAAACCTGCGGGAAGGTTTTGGTATGAGGTTCTTTTGTCAGGGCATTTTACCGCTGGCAAGTCGAAACTGACGCCGGACGGTAGGGTTCACGCGATCGAAAAAAGGGGTCACGGGCGTCAGAGAGGGGTGCGCCCGTGACCAGATCAGGATGTGCACCAGTCAGAGTTACGCAAGGCGAACGGCATTCCGTCGCGGAAAAGGTGTTTTTTGCCTAAAAACCCGCGTTCTTTTTAAGCGGCGTGTACGGCATGGGCGGTCATGAAGACGCGCACGGCGTGGCTCACCCGGCGTTCGATCTCGGCGTCGTCGGGATGGGCAGGCAAGTTGAACAACCGGCGCATGTTCAGATCGCCGAACAGCATGCCGGAAAAGGCCTCGGCGGCGACAGGGGCATCGGGCGCGCAGATGTGACCACGATCATGGGCATCCTGAATCAGGCGTATCATGCGGATGCGCCCCTTCCCCGGCCCGGCCTCGTAGAACCGTTGCGCCAGTTCGGGATTGCGACGGGACTCTTCGATAACCAGCAAACCGGCCTGAGACAGTTCCTCGCAGCCCAGAAAGCGCAAGGCGCCCGTGCCGATGACGGTCAGAGCTTCGGAGAGATTGTCGGGATCGGCACTGAACTCGACCAGCTCGTGCAGCCGCTGACACAGGTCGGCGATATAGGCCTCCAGCAGGTCTTCCTTGGACGGAAAATAGGTGTAGAGGGTGGTCTTAGAGCCGCCGACCTGTGCGGCGATGGCCGACATGGTGGTCGCGGCAAAGCCGTCGCGGAAAAACGCATCGCGGGCGATTTCGAGAATACGCTTACGCCGTTCGACCGCCGTTGACGGCGTGCCGGTTACTGTACTGGTCATCCTGCCCCTCCGAAGGCGGCGGCATAGCATAGTTCTTTTAGAAGACCAACGCCTTTTACCCTATATTTTCTGTGGCTTTTACGCGCTGCGAGCGATCTTGTCCGGGGCTTCATCCGGAACGAGCGCCGCCGGTCGGCCGAAATAGTAACCCTGCGCCTCGTCGCAGCCTTCCGACCGCAGCAGTTCGAGCTGGGTCAGAGTTTCCACGCCTTCCGCCAGTACCGGTACCTGCAAGCTTTTACCCAGGGCCAGAATGGCGCGGATGATGGCGCGCGCCTGAGGACTGTGTTCGGCCTCCATCAGGAAGGAACGGTCGATCTTGATCTTGTCGAAGGGGAATGAATTGAGCGTATCGAGCGACGAATAGCCCGTACCGAAATCGTCGATGGCGATGGTTACCCCCAGCGCCTTGATCTGACGCAGGATGTGCAGGGCGCGGGCCTTGTCGCCGATGATGGTCGATTCGGTGATTTCCAGCTCCAGACGCCGCGGCGAAAGTCCGGTCTCGATGAGGATCGAATGAACCATATGCACCAGATCGACGTGCCCCAGTTGCACCGGCGACAGGTTGACGGCGATCTTGGCCTGATTGTTCCAGCGCGCGGCCTCCGCACAGGCGGTGCGCAGGACCCATTCGCCGATATCGAGGATGGCCCCGCATTCTTCGGCCACCGGGATGAAGTCGACCGGGCTTACGTGACCGCGTTCGGGGTGTTTCCAGCGCAGCAAGGCCTCGTAGCCGGTAATCTCCTGCGTATCGACGGCCTTCTGGACCTGATAGTGGACGGTGAATTCGTCGCGGGCGATGGCCTGCCACAGGTCCTTGGCCAGGGCGCGGCGGTCGCGGGCGGCTTCGTCCATGCGGGCTTCGTAGAAGCAGACGTTTTCGCTCTGACTGGATTTGGGGCTCGACTTGGCGCGATAGAGCGCCAGATCGGCATTGTTCATCAGGCTTTCGCGCTGGGCGGCATCTTCGGGATAGATGGCCACGCCGACCGATCCGCCGGGGGCGACCTCGAAGCCGTCGAGATCGATCGATGCGTTCAGCGCCGTCTGGAGGCGCGCAATGAAGTCGGTCAGGTCGCGCGTCTCGGTAAAGCGTTTGACGCAGGCGAATTCGTCGCCGCCCAGACGGGCCGTGAACTCGGCTTCGCCGCAGATGCCGCTCAGGCGGTCGGCGATGGTTTTCAGCACCTGATCTCCTGCCGCATGACCGCGCAGATCGTTGATTTCCTTGAAGCGGTTGAGGTCGATGGCGATGGCTGCGACCTTCTGACCCTGGCGCGCCGCCCGCTCCAGATCCTGATCGAGATGAGCGTTGAAGTGCTCGCGGTTGGGCAAGCCCGTCAAACCGTCGTGGCGAGCCATATGCGCGATGCGCGCCTCATCGCGGCGGCGCTCGGTGATATCGTCATAGGTCGAAACCCAGCCGCCATCGGGCATGGGCCGGTGCGACACCGACAGGACGACCCCGCCGGCCTCGATGATCATGCTGCCGCCGCCGGGTTGGTCGATCAGGGCCCGGTGCGCCCGATAACGCTCTTCGATCATCTCCGGCGATGCGCCGCGCGCCTGCATGATGCGGATCACCTGATCGCGGAACAAAACGCCGGGCACAACCTTTTCGGGGTCGGAATTGAAGATTTCCATCACGCGCGGATTGGCCAGAATCAGGCGTTCTTCGGCATCATACAGGCACAGGCCCTGCGACATGTGGCGCAGCGCCGTGTCGAAATTGTGCGTCGTCTGACGCAGGCGTTCGCGGTCGGCCTTGGTCTGGGTGACGTCGCGGGTGATCTTGGCGAAGCCGAGCAGCCGACCGTTCGGCTCGAACATCGGGGTCAGGACGACGTGCGCGTAGAAGTGCGAACCGTCCTTGCGCACACGCAGCGCCTCTTCTTCGAAACGCCCCTGCTCGACGGCGGTTTGCAGGGCGCGTTGCGGTTTACCGGCGCGGCGCTGGGCTTCGGGATAGAAGACCTCGAAGCCTTGCCCGACGATTTCCTCGGCGCTGTAGCCTTTGAAGCGCTGGGCGGCGGTGTTCCAGTTGCTGACGCGGCCATTCGGATCAAGCATGTAGATGGCGTAGTCCTGAATGGCATCGACCAGCGCGCCGAAATGCCGCTCATTGGCCTCCGCCAGATCCTCCAGCTTCTGACGGTGCAGGATGGTCGCGGCACAGAGGCCGAGGACCGCCAGCGCCACGGCGGCGATCGTCAGGGACATGCTGTCGGGCGACAGGGTCAGGCCGCTCAGTTGACGCGTCGGATCGGCGATCATGTTTATCGCGCCCATGCCGGTGAAGTGATGGCCGACGATGCCGAGCACCAGCAGACCGGCCCCGGCCCACAGACCGTGCTTCGCCTCGCTGGTGGCTACAGACAGCGAGGCGGCGCCGAACGCCATGCCGAGCAGGATGGAGACGGCCACCAGATCCTTCGCCCAGTGGATATGGGCCGGAACCTCCAGCGCCAGCATGCCCGTATAGTGCATGCCCGCCACCCCGAGCCCGACCAGCGCCCCGCCGACGGATCGCCACACAAGCTTCGATTCCATCGCCGCCAGACCGATACCCGCGGCGGTGATCGTCACGGCGACGACCAGAGAGACCAGAGTGTTCACAAGATCGTACCCTGCGACGACGCCGGGATCGTAGGCCATCATGGCGATGAAGTGCGTCGCCCAGATCCCGAAACCGGTGGCGGCACCCGCCGTCAGCACCCAGCGCATCCGCTCGCCGCTCGCGCTTTTCTTCGCCCGCCGCACTAGCGTCATGGCGGTAAGCGACGCCGACACGCATACGACGGCGGCCAGCAAGACCAGCGCCCAATTGTGCTGATCGCGCAGGCAGGTGAGTACTCTGAACATGGTTACGGTATCCGGCAGACAGAATTTATGCACGTGAGACTCACGCGCGTACCGTAATTTCCAATATATTGATTTCTTTTGGGTTAAGGAATTGGCAACCGGTGATTGCGCCGCCCTTCGCGCCGGATATAAACCCGGCTTACTGCGGCAGGGTTTTGCTGAGCAACCGTTTCAGTTGTATCTGTTGCAGGCTGCGTTCGGCGGCGGCGCGGGCGCGGCGGGCCGGGTGTTCCTGCGGCGCGCGAACCGTGGCGATCATCGCGCCCTCGTACAGCAGCAGCCATTCGTGCGACAGGACTTCGGCCATGTCGGCGAAATCGGCGGCGCGCAGCAGAGCTTCGAACCATTCGCGCATCTGACGCCGCGCCAAAGCGACCATAGCGGTCACGGCGGCCTTGTCTTCACCCAATTCGATCAGGGCCGTGATCAGCAGATCGCCGCGAAAGCCATTGTCCCCCGCCAGAACCTCGAACACCGCCAGAGGCCGGCTTTTGTCGTCGCTTTCCTCGACCTTCATCTTGAGGGCCGCGAATTGCGACACGTGCCAGCCTTCGAGGCAGGCCAGAACCAGATCGTCCTTGGACGGAAAATGGCGGTAGAAGCTGGCCTTGGCGACGCCGGACGCGGCGATGATGCGGTCGATGCCGGTGGCCTTGAAGCCCGACGCAGCAAATAATGGCAGGGCCGTCTGTAAAATACGATCCTTGACGCCGGGCTTGTTCATATCCGTCCCCTGTATGATACCACGCTCGATAGTGACAGACTTGTCTGTCTTGTCAATCGTCATATAACACGCCTACGCAGAGGCTTTATTAAACTTTATCTGGTTAAATCATGAGGATACCGGCGCACCCGACTTGCGCGCCGGACACGAGGACGGAATGCCCCATCGCGTAGATGACTACAAAGCACAACGCGACCGCTATATTGCCTTTTCTCTGGCGGCGGCCGATTTACTGATTGAAATCAACGCCGAAGACCGCATTGTGCGCACCGTCGGGGCCACCAATGCCCTGTTGAGCGGCACGGCCCAGAGCCTGAAGCAAAAGCCCGTCACCGACCTGTTCCCCGCTTCCGAACGCGCCCTGATTTCGCGCCTGCTGAAGCGCGCCCGCGATATCGGGCGGCTGGACCCGGCCACCGTCAGGCTGCAACCCGAAGACCGCAAGGCCATGCAGGTCAATCTGGGCGCCTGTTATCTGCCCGGCCCGGACAATAACCCCGGCTATACCTATGTGACGGTCACCGTGCTGTCGGATATGCTGGCCCGCGCCCTGCCCGACCGCGACGATGTCAGCGGCCTGATCAGCGCGGGCGATTTTCAGCACATGGCCGCCAAACAGATCAAGCCGACCGATCCGGATTCCGGCGCGGCCATGCTGCGCGAAATGCAGCTTGTCCGCCTGAACGGCCTGAGCGGGGCCATGGAAAATATGCCGCAATCGCGGTCGGAGCAATTGATGGGCGAAATCGGCGCCTTGCTGCGGGCCTCGTCCGGCCCCAGCGGTCTGGCGGCGCAACTCGGCGACGACGAGTTCGGTATTCTCGCCGCCCCTGACGCCGACGGAAAGGCCGAAGCGCAACTCAATGCCGATATCGGTCAGGCGCTGAGCAAGGCGGGAATCCGCGACGGTGCGGTGTCGCCGTCGGTCGTCACCCTGTCGCTCGATACGGCGCATCTGGACGAGGAAAGCGTCGCCAAGGCCCTGTCCTACGTGATGGACAATTTCACGAAGAACGCCAGCATCGACGCGCGCGGGTTACAGGCCTGCCTCAGTGCGGCCATGACCGCCGCCGTCGATCAATACGCGAAGGTCAAGGCGGTGCTGGCCGCCGGTCAGTTTGCCCTGCATTTTCAGCCGGTCGTTGACCTGAAAACCCGCGATGTCCAGCACTACGAAGCCCTGTTGCGTTTCACCGGTGGCATGGACGCGTTCGACACGGTGCGTTTTTCCGAGCAGGTCGGGCTGGCGATGGAGTTCGACCTGGCCGTCTGCGCCAAGGGCATCGAGGCCCTGCACCTCTATCCGGCGGAGTCGATCGCGGTCAATCTGTCGGGCCTGTCGGTGCAGGACGCGCAGTTCCGTGACCGCCTGAGCGGCATGTTGCGCAACGTTCCGTCCCTGCGCGGGCGGCTGATGTTCGAACTGACCGAATCGCATCTGGTCGAGAACCTCGATGAGGCGGCCAGTTTCCTCGCCGATGTACGCCGTCGCGGATTCAAGATTTGCCTCGACGATTTCGGTGCCGGGGCTGCGGCCTATAATTACCTGCGCCGGTTCGATGTCGATTTCATCAAGATCGACGGGCCGTTCCTGAAAACCGCTCTTACCCATCCGCGCCAGAAGGCCCTTATCCACTCGATCAGTGTCCTCAGCAAGGAGCTGAAATGCGCCTGCATCGGGGAAATGATCGAGAACGAGGACATCGCGCGGCTGGCGCTCGATCTGGGCATCGAACACGGTCAAGGCTGGCTGTTCGGCAAGCCCGCCGCGACGATCCCGCCGCGCAACAACGCCATCGCCCATGCCATCGCCCGCCGCAAGGGCGCGAAGGACTGTTGGGGTTAAAGCGCTTGTCATCAAGCGCAGCGTGGTGTTACCTCTACCCTGAGGGTTGGTCATTCAGGGGGATGTCATGAAATTCACGATCGGTAATGTCTTCAGCCGTGCCTTCGATCTGATGGGCCGGCATTTCGCGCTGATTTTCGGCATGGCCATCGTCACGGTCGGTATCCCGACCTTTGCGTTCAGCGCCTATCTGGTCGAAATACTGGGTCAGGCACCGCTCGATACGGACGGCTTCGGATTCACCCTGCCGACCGGCAGCTCAGCCGGGCTCGTACTGGGTCTGGTGTCCATCATTCTGTCCCTGATCAACTATTCCATGCTGACCGAACTGGCGGTGACGGGTCTGGTCGGGCGTAAATTCGAGCTCGGCGCGGCCATCGGTCGGGCCTTTGCCAATATCCTGCCGCTGATCGTCATCGGTATAATCTATTTTCTGGCGGTTGCCGTCGGTATGATCCTGCTCATCATCCCCGGCATCATCATCATGGTCGCGATGAGCCCCTGTTTCGCCATCTATATCGCCGAGCGCGGCATTGGCATTACCGGCGCCGTGTCGAAAAGCTGGGCGTTGACTGAAAACCATCGCTGGGCGTTGTTTTTCATCAGCCTTCTGGTCGGAATCGCCACCGGCATCCTGTCGAATATCGTGCAGGCGCCGTTCCTGTTCATGTCGGCCAGCCTGTCGCCAACGCTCTTTCTGGGCCTGACTACCCTGGTCGGCGTCGCGGTCAACGCGATTACCCTGGTGTTCAGCGTCACCTGCTACGTCCTTCTGCGCGAAAGCAAGGAAGGCAAGACGCCAGAATCCGCTGCCGACGTGTTCGCCTGACGGGATCACACCGTCGGATCGAACTTGTCTTTCCGGCGGCGGCCCATCAGCATCCGACCTTCCAGATGTGCCCGCAGTGCCGCGTAATAGGCGCGCAGGAACGACTCGTCCGACGGCATATCCGCCTCGGCCTTCGGCCCGGTCCAGTCGATGCGCGCCTTAATGCGGGCGGCCACGGCCTGCATGGTCGAGGCGCGGCGCTCGCGCAACACCTCCTCCAGCACGCCCAGTTCCTTTTCGCCATAGGCCGCGACCTGTTCGGGCGTGAACACGAGCCACGACGAAACGGCGGCCTGATCGACCAGGTCGAAACTCAGGGCTTCGCGCGGCACGTGGACGACGCGCGTCCCGCCGAGAAAGTCGCCCAGCCGAGCCTTGGCCTTGTTGAACAACGGCAGGAGCGCCAGCCCCAGCGCCCACAGAAACGCGATCAGCCCCAGCCAGCCGCCCCCCGCCGCCGCCTGAACCGACAGGGTCAGGGGCAGGAACAGCTCGACTTCGCGCAGGGCATTGCGGGTGATCACCGCGGCGGGCGTCAGGTGACCGCCGTCGTGCGAAATGACGCGAATTTTCATCACGCGCTTGCCCGGCGTCGCAGCGCGCGGCCCCATCTCGAAGAACATGAAATAGCCCGTCCGCGCGAAGAACAGCGTCAGGACGAAGATGACGCCCATGATCTGCCAGAACGGATGATCGGGTTGCGTGATACGCAGGTCTTCCAGCGGCAGCAGGACGAAGATGAGGATCAGGGCGACCGGGATCAGGGCCATGATGATCAGATCGATCAGCAGCGCTCCCAGCCGCGTCCCGAACGACGCCGTGCGGAAGCTGAGCCTGACGCCTTCGGGGGTGGTGACGCTGGTCGTCGGCCCCTCGCTTTGCGGCACGCTGCCGCCCTTCATCAGGTCCTGTTTAGGCTTTTTGGCCATCGTCCGCCCCCTTCCGGTCGCGTCCAAGCCCCAGATAATAGACCAGCCACCCCACCAGCATCGTGCCGCCGAAGGCATAGCGCAGTACGGTATCGGTGATGGTCTGACGGCCGATGCCTTCGATGAGCCCGGCGATGATCAGCATCAGCATGGCCCCCAGCATCACCGTCCCCGCCGTGCGGCCGGCACTGGCCAGAGCCGCCTTGCGCGTCAGGTGACCGGGGAACATCAGCCGCCGCGCGAGATGGAACCCTGCCCCGCCGCCGATGATGATGGCCATGATCTCGGTCGTGCCGTGGATCGACAGCCAGGCGGCGAAGTCGATCCCCAGACCCTTCGTCGTAAAGAGCCACATCATGGCCCCCAGCATCATGCCGTTATAGATCATCAGGAAGGCCGTCGGCACGCCGCCGATGACGCCGACGGCAAAGGCCAGCAGGGTCACCCGCGTATTGTTCGACATGAGGAAGGCCGAAAAGACGGCCAGAGGCGTATCTCCGTCGCCGCCCAGGGTCTTGCGCAGGTCTTCGGTCGTCGCCGAGGTGTCGCGGCCCTGCGCCGACTGGCCCAACAGCGCATTGTACCAGCTGGGGTCGAAGGCGCACATCAGCCAGCCGCCCAGCGCCCCCAGAAAGAAACAGGCAAAGGACAGCCACATCTCGATGCCGAGCGTGCGAAAACTCTGCGGCAGGCTGCGCAGGAAAAAGCCTTTGACGACCTGCCACGGACGGGCATGGGCACCGTACATATAGACATAGGCGCGGCCGCACAGGGCCTGAAGATAGGTGATCAGGTTGCGGTCGAGCGAGATCGACTGCGCCATCGACAGCGACGACACCGTGGCGCGGTACAGCACCGGCAGTTCGAGCAGTTCCTCGGTCGTGAAGCTGCCCACCTGCCCTTTTTCGGCGCGATCCACCTGACGCGCCAGAGCGCGCCATTCCTTTTCGCGCGTTTCGCGGAATTTCTGGCTCTTGAGTTGCAGCGGCGGCGTGTCGCTCACAGCCGGTCCTCCCGTTTCAGTTCGAGGTATTTCAGCACCACATGCACCGCCATGGCTTCGGTCGTCGCCTCCAGCACCTCGATCCCCATGCGTCTGAGCGTCGCATAGACCGTCTCGCGCCGGTTGAGCAGCCGCCGCGCGAAGATGGCGCGCGTTACGTCGTCGGCCTCGTGCGGCACGTCGGCAGCCAGACCTTCCAGCACCTCGTCGCGGAAGGCCACAAACACGATCAGGTGCTTTTTCGACAGGCGTTGCAGGGACTCGACCATCAGATCGGCGCTGATCTCGTCGATGAAGTCAGTGAACAGGACGATCAGCGACCGCCGCCCGATCTTCGAGCCCAGATCGGCCAGGGCCAGCGTGTGGTTCGATTCCTCGGCCACGTCGTCGAGGCCCGACAACTGCGCCTTCAGCCCCTCGAAAGCATTGGTCCCCGACAAGAGCGGCGCGTTGTGATAAGGCCGCGCGGCAAAGGCGAAGCTGCGCACATTGTCGCCGACTTTTAACGCGCAATAGCCGAGCAGCAGACCGGCATAGAGGGCGCGGTCGATCTTCTTGATGTTGAGCAGCGGTTCGCCCATCAGACGCCCCGTATCGAAGGCCAGTACGATATGGTGGTTGCGCTCGGTCTGGAATTCGCGTGACAGCAGTTTCAGGTGCCGCGCCGAGGAACGCCAGTCGATGCGTCGGTGATCCTGCGACGAGTCGTATTCGCGCAGGGCATGGTATTCGGAACCGTTGTGAAGCTGGTTCTGCACGCGGATGCCGTACACCGAGTCCCGCGAAAACAGCGCCGAGGCGTCCTGTTGCACGCCTTCCAGATCGGGCGTAACGACAAGGTGCCAGTCGAGCGGGATCACCCGCTGCACGTAACCGAGCCCCAGCCAGCCGCTCCAGCGCACATGGGCGGCCTCGACCGCCGCCGCGCCGCGCGATGACGCACGCAGCGGCAGGTCGCCTTTGAAGTATCCGTTGTCGTCCGGCATCAGGGTGACGCCTGCCTGCGGCGTTTTCAGTCGCGCCGTAATGCCCCAGCGGACGTCCAGTTTAGCCGGGCCCCTGCTTGATGAATTGGGGCCCTTGAAGCTGAGGGCATAGGGAAACACATAGTCGCGTCCGACGCCGATCCGGCGCGGCAGAGGCACATCGAGTTTCACGCGTGAAGGCACCGGCGCGAAGACGCCCTCGAACAGGGCGCTGAGGATCAGGACCACCATCGCGACCGGCGCCACCCACCACAGGGCGGGCGCGACGAAGACCACACCGCTGCCCAGAAGGACACCGGCGATCATCAGCCAGATCAGTCGCGGGGTGGGATAGATCATGGGTACACCACCCTATCTACTCCCCCAGCTTGCTGGGGGAGGTGGATTTTGTCACGAAGTGACAAAAGACGGAGGGGGGCTCGTGTAGGCGACAAAGAAAACCTGGCTAGCCCTTGTATACGCTGAATAACCGCGCAGGCCCCCACCACCCCGCCCTTCGGGCGCGGTCCTCCTCCCCAGCAAGCTGGGGAGGTATAAGAAAGGGCTGACCTTATCCTCATCTCGGAATCTCGATGCGTTCGAGAAGGGTCTGCAAGACGCCGTCGACCGTCTGGCCTTCGATTTCGGCTGCCGGGGCCAGCAACACGCGGTGGCGCATGGCGGGCAGGTACAGCGCCTTGATATCGTCGGGCAGCACATAGTCGCGGCCATCGAGCGTGGCACGCGCCCGCGCCGCGCGGGCCAGCAGCGCCCCCGACC
>NZ_AWGF01000010.1 GCF_000495855.1 Asticcacaulis sp. YBE204
CCGGGATTTTGAGGGAGTCCAATTCGATCTGCCCGAAACGGACGGAAGTCTTTCCTACCTCGATGCTATCGCAGCGTTGGAAGCCGCGCAAAATCGAGCGACTAGTTGACGGCATCTGCGATAGAAGCCAATTCGAAGTTGCAACCGATCTTAAGTCGTTAGGCTCAACGGTATGCGCAACCTTGCACTGTTTTTAGGGCAAGTGCTTTATCTAAAAGCTGGAATACGGCACACATATTCGAGAAATGTTTTACCCTCTTCTTAGGGAGACCTGAGAATCGTGCCGTCCATTTTTGATAGACATAAACCGATCCGCAACAAATTGAAGACGCTGGAACCAACCGCGTTTCTGGATGTGGCATTGTCTCGTTTACATCAATTTGTCGGTGCCGAAGAAGATGCTCGGAAATGGAACGGTCAGTGGCCTTGGGTGATCATGCTGTTGGTCAGGTGGGCATTATATTATTCCGAGCCTGCGCTTGGACTAAAAGTCGTAAATCAGGATGACTTCACGACCCTCCTCAACGATGCTTATCGCTTGAGCAACAATGGCTTAAAGCTAGAAGGGCAACTGGATGAAAATGTGGCACCAATCTTTATACGTAGGTTGTACGGGTTCCAGATGCCGTACCAAGTCCAAACCTATCGACTACGTGGTAGCTCGGGTCGGCAGCTCATTCTTTTTCAGGAGATGGGCGCAGCCTATGGTATGGACGAAATATTCATCAAGTTCTCCGGCCTCACGCTAAAGGAATATTTTGACATCTACCACGCGTGCCTGACCGCCGTCCTTGTAGGCGACTCTCAACGAATTTCGATAGCTTACTTTGGGCCGCAGTTTGCACGTGACAAACTTGAGTCTTTTTTTTCGCTACTATCGCTCGATTTGGATCAGGCGAAGCGGTTCATCCGCGACAATACGCATCCAAAGTCTGACATCGAATTTCAGGTAAACGAGCACACGCCGCTTGAGCGGAGGCCATTCTTCAGATCCGGTCACCGGTTCATCCCGTATTGCGGGCAATTGCTAAAATGCGCCTTTATGAACAATGTCTATGACCTGTTCAGGGAGAAAGACGATGAGTTCGCCGGCGATAGGTTTGGTCCTGTGTTTGAAGCTTACGTCGACAGGGGGCTTGTTTATGCGAAGCACGGTGATTTGTTGCGCGGCCCCCAAGTGCAGGCGCTGCTACCTTTAGGGTCAAAAGGTCCAGATTTTCTACTGCGTCATGAAAAAGATGCGGTTTTTATCGAAGCTAAATGCACTGAATTGCACCCAATTGCCCGTGTCATTCAAAGCCGCCAAACAATCCTGCGAAATACGCGCGATACAATCTTGAAAGCTGTGATTCAGATTATGACCGCCGCAGCTCATCTTCGGGCGAGCGGTGAGATTGCAGACGACGTCGAAGTATATGGGATCGTAGTTACCTATAGAGATCACCTGATTGGTGGAGGCGAAGAATTTTGGGATAATGTCTGCGGAGATTATGTGACACAGGCCCTGAAAGAGGTGGGGTTAGAACCGTCAGTGAAGCCGGCATATATTCTGTATCTTAGTATTGATGATTTTGATTGGCTAATGGCTGCGGTACGTGAAACGAGAATGTCCATTGCGTCGATCATTCGATCCATAGCAGACGCAGATGCAGACTTTTCAAGCAGATGCTTGGTTGCAGAAACTCACTTTACTAAAATTTTCGGAAAATATTATCAGCCAGACTACGTAATTAAGGCCTCAGAGGATTGCTTTGACGGTCTTGTTCAAAAGCTGGTGAAAAGTGGCCGTTAGGCGACATTATGTTTTTACCGTTCAGGACAGATCATTGAATAAAATGAATTGGGCAGGTGTTTTTCAACGCGCGGGTCCGACCATGATGTACTCTCCGAACCGACGCGAACCGTAGTTTGACTGCGAACGGGTGCTAAGAGGTTTGTCGCCGTTATTTTAATACTGACATTAAATTCACGCGCAGTCGTTCCGAAAAAAGTGATCAGAAATTGCTGCGGCACTCTCTCGTTTGCTCGAAACTCTTCGCAGATTAAACTTGCCGTTTTGTGACCGAACGAAGGTTTGACCTGCCAATAAAATCTAGTGGGATCTCGTGGTGGGGAATTCCGGTGTAGGTTGGCGAGCGACAAAGCTGGTCCGCGCGCAGTGAAATCAAACCGATCTCCTTCATAGGGTGACGTTGGTCGTTCAGGAGGCTGTGGTAAGTCAAGGCTGCCGCGATATCGTTTAGCTTCGGCTTTGTCCTTCAGAAATGAAACGCCGTTGTCGACAGATAGTTCAAGGAGCAGCTTATGGGCTGTATGCGGGGAATTGTTGAACAGCCGGATTGGAAAAGTAATTGTGTTCAAATAAGTCGCCGCCGCCGTGTGAGCATCGTCGAAAAAGCCCCTGACGCGCGAGCGGTAGGTTTCGTAGCTGGCGTTGTAAGCGTCGATGTCAGTTTGGAAAAATCCGTTATTAATTAGCCCTTTGAACCCCTGAGCTTCATTGCGTTTCGATGGCAAATAGGCTTGAGGATTATCCCTTATAACGTTCAGGGCAAGGTCGGCGGCGAACTCAGGCGCGAGGGGCGCCAGTTCAGGCACCAACCAATTGATTTCGGTTGGATGTTCGACTTCGATAATCGGTCTTTCGGATTTTAGTTGATTGAGTTGAAAGGTTAATTCGTTCAGCTTTTGAGCTTCAATGTCAGGTTCTTCCTTTAGGCGCCATTCGACAAGGGGTTCGATTACGTCGTGGATGTGCCCCATGTCGTAAGCGGTGAGGCGAGGGCCAGAATCGTCCGACATCAGCTTACAGGGACCGCGAGCCAAACCTTCAATGAAGGACGCGACCAGCCGATCATCGTTGTTCGATAGATCGAGTCCTTCGAATTTAGCTGCCTGCTTTGCACCACTCACAAATCGAAGGGTCAACTTGGGATTTTTCGCGCGTAGTTCAAGTGCTCCGTTCGCCGTTCGCGGTGCCTCGTTTATTCGCTTCAGGGCTGCCCTAGCCCGGTCCCTGCGTCGGCGGACCGAGCTATTTTTGTGGTTGTCGAGTTCTTCAACGACAACCTTTGCCACTATAATTTCTAGCCAGGTAACGCCAGGCAGTACGTCGTGCCATGGAAGATCCTTTAGGTCTCGATATTGAAGGAAAAGGTTTGTGTCGACGAAAACCGACATCTGGGGGCCGTCTTGGGGTGGTAGCGGCACAGGACTAGCCAGGGGTTCCAAGTCTAGGCCAGCTTTGCGAAAAACCCGCTTTAACCGTTGCGACGCATCAGTAGATGCAGCCGTCTCAGCCCTCATCACACCGTCGGCAAGAATGGATGCAACGTGACCGTCATCAAGGTTGCCCTGCCTGTGAAATGGTTCGTAGTATCGATATAATTCGTTACGGACGAACCCTATGGAATCTCGCAACGTTAATTGGTAAACGTCCCGGATCGTCAAAAGATCACCCTCTTTCAATGAGGGGATATGGTCAGTCATTTCGGTTGAAAGCGCCTCATAGATTTCATCAGCGCGCTCAAGAATTTCAACTGACGTGATATCCTTTGCAGTATTTGCAGTTATCACATCGTTTCTGTAATCGGCCACTTGAAGCAATTGGCCTAGTTTTGCCCGAATTTTAATGTTGCGTTTTAAATTTATCGCGTTTGCAGCGTCGCGAAAATTAGTAATTATATATTGGATCTTGGGCATAATGGTGTGGTGTCTCGAAGTATGATTAAAAGTAATGGCTGGTTATACATTTATTCCTTGCTAGTGTGATAACTTAATAATTGACTACGCTAAGAAGTTCCTCGTTTTTCATTCGAACGAAAGCCGATTGTGCGTCGACCAGCGCTCGATATCGGGCGTAGGCCTCAACGATATGATCATACTGCTTTCTCAATTCCGGTAGAAAGTCCGAAATTAGCAACGGGGCGTCACCGCCTATACCGATACAGGTTTTGCCAGTGAGGGGATGCTTTACCCTTTTTGCGGTCGAAGTAATGCCGAGTTCAATTCGCTGTGGGAATTGGTGCATAAACTTGTTTCTGAAATTATGCGTCGCCGCCCGATGCGCCGGACCGGCGATGGGATCTAAGGCCTGTCTGAACCGAGTGTAAGATTTCTTCCAGGGCTTACCAGCTTTGTCAGCGTGTAATTGCTGTATCTTGTCATCTTCGGGAAGATCGTCAATCCAGGCTGCGACCTTGTTCCTATTCGCCTCGTGGCAGAGATGCGCTGACGCAAACAAGAAGCGGTTTTGAATCACGTAGGGCGCGGTTAGGGCCGCATTGGCTATTGGTTCGACAAATTCGACGATCGCATGAAATTTTTCTGAAATCTCCAGTGGCAAGATGACGGTTTCCCATGCTTCGAGATTATCAATGTACCGGCGAAACTGGTTTCCGGCATTTGACAGTTCCATCGAAAACCCATCGACCATCTCGTTGTAAGGGATGAAGGCGGGATGGAGTTTCGATGGGAGATCAATCCAGCCATACGGTAACGGCGGTAGAATGCGGCCTGCGTGTGATCGCGCGCGAATGAACTTCTGAAAAAGATCTATCGAAAGTTGGTCGTAGTTCATTCCCCCCCCCTTGGTTGCGTCGGATATTGCAGAATTCTTAGGTGATCGCCTAGTGGAAGTTTCGAGATTTGCTAAACGACTGCGATCCACGCCGGTCGCTGCCTTTTGGCCCACTAGAGAATTCGTCCGCTCGACTGAGGCGGGGGTGTAACGGCCCTTCCATGCAGTCTATCTGGGATAGTTCCGGCGTCAGGTCGTGCAGGCTCCGGGCAATGAGGTGAACGACCTCGCCCTCTCGCTGGATAGTGCCGGACACTTGAAGGAAGCTTGCGCCCATAATTATGCGCCGATGCAGATCGAAAACTTTGGGCCAGACGATGACGTTGATAACGCCGGTTTCGTCCTCCATGGTGATGAACACGACGCCTGAAGCCGACCCTGGACGTTGGCGCACGAGAACGATGCCGGCCACTACCGCGTATTTTTCGTCTTTTTGATTATTGCCATCCGCACACGACAGAATTCTCCGTTCCGACAGGGCGGGGCGCAGGAAGGAAACCGGATGAGCGCGTAGGCTCAGGCCCAAGTGGTTGTAGTCCTGAACCACTTCGCCTCCCTTGGTCATGGCCTTGAGTTGAACCGGCGCTTCTTCGAATTCAGGGATATATTCGTCGTGTTGGGCGCGCGCCGCGGCCGCGAATAGCGGAAGTTCTTCGTCTCTGAGGCCCTTAATGGCCCACAACGCATCCCGCCGTGACAGACCGAGCGCACGGAAGACATCACCGTCGGCGAAGGTAGTGAGGATAGTGATGGGAAGTTTGGCCCGACGCCAGACATCGTCGACGGTGGTGAAGGGTGTGTTCATGCGACTGGCGACCAATGTCGCGGCCTGAGCGTTCTGCATACTTTTGATATTGCGGAAGCCCAGCCGGACGGCGAACCGGTCTTCGTTCTCGGTTGGCTCCAGCGTGTTGTCCCATCGCGACGCATTGATGCAGACCGGCCGAATTTCAACGCCGTGTTCTCGGGCATCTCTGACGATCTGCGCCGGCTGGTAGAACCCCATGGGGAGGCTGTTCAAAAGCGCTGCGCAGAACACATCGGGGTGCCAGCATTTGAGCCAGCAAGAGGCATAGGTGATCAGAGCGAAACTCGCGGCGTGGCTCTCAGGGAAACCGTAGGCGCCGAACCCCTCTAACTGGCCAAAGGTCTGTTCGGCGAAGTCAAGATCGTAGCCATTGGCCAACATGCCGTTGATCAGCTTTTCCTTGAATTTCGAGACGCCGCCGGTGTGTTTAAAGGTGGCCATCGCGCGTCTGAGCTGGTCGGCTTCGCCGGGGGTGAAGTTGGCGCAGACGACAGCCACCTTCATGGCCTGTTCTTGGAACAACGGCACACCGAGGGTTTTGCCGAGAACCTTTTCCAGTTCCGGCGACGGGTACTCGACCTTTTCCTTGCCTTCCCGGCGACGCAGATAGGGGTGGACCATATCTCCCTGGATCGGCCCGGGTCGAACAATAGCCACCTCAATGACGAGGTCGTAAAAGCTCCGTGGCTTCAGGCGCGGCAGCATGTTCATCTGCGCCCGGCTTTCGATCTGGAAGGTACCGAGCGTATCGGCCTTCCGGATCATGGCATAGGTCCGGGGGTCTTCCGCCGGGATGCTGGCCATGTTCAGGTCGATGTCTTTGGCCTTACAAAGAAGGTCGAGCGCTTTTTGGACACAGGTCAGCATGCCCAATGCGAGGATATCTACCTTCATAAATTTTAGAGCGTCGATATCATCCTTGTCCCATTCGACTACCTGCCGGTCTTCCATGGCGGCGGGCTCGATCGGGACCATTTCGTCCAGCCGGTCCTGAGTGAGGACGAAACCGCCCGGATGCTGGGACAGATGGCGCGGCGCGCCTTCCAGTTCCTGAGCCAGTTGGATCGTAAGCTTAACGCGCCGGTCGTTCAAATTAATGCCGAGGCCCTGCGTGTGTTTGGCCTCCAAGCCTTCGCTCGACCAGCCCCAAACCTGAGACGTCAAGGTTTCAATCAGGTCACGCGGTAAACCCAATGCCTTGCCAACATCATTGATAGCGCCTTTGGTGCGATAGCGGGAGACGACACAGCAGAGCGCCGCGCGGTCGCGGGCATAGGTCTCATAGATCCACTGGATGACCTCTTCTCGGCGCTCGTGTTCAAAATCAATATCGATATCAGGAGGTTCATTCCTTTCTGCGCTGATGAACCGCTCGAATAGAAGGTCGTTTCGCTCCGGGTCAATCGAGGTAACGCCAAGTACGTAGCAGACCGCGCTGTTGGCGGCGGAGCCTCGACCTTGGCAGAGGATACCCTGACTGCGGGCATAGCGGACGATCGCGTGGACGGTGAGAAAATAGGGGGCGTATTCCAGGTCTTCGATCAGCTTCAGTTCATGCCGCAGGCTATCCATAACTTTTTCCGGCACACCCTCCGGATAGCGCTGGCGAGCACCCTGCCATGTGTACCGCTTCAGCGCTTCAATCGCCGACATGTCCGTCAGCACCTTTTCCTCGGGGTATTGATAGACAAGTTCTGACATCGAGAATTTGCAACGGTCGACGATTTCCAGCGTCCGGCGCAGAGCCGCGGCATAGCCGGGGAACAGGCGCGTCATTTCTTCGGGCGGCTTCAGGTATCTGTCCGCAAAACGCTCCCGGTTAAAGCCCACATCATCGATGGTAGTCTTGTTCCGGATGCAACTGAGGACATCCTGAAGCTTCCGGCGGCTCCGATCATGAAACAGAACGTCGTTGGTGACGACGGTATCGACGCCGGCGCGGCTGGCGAGGTTTGATAGGTCCAGCAGCCTTACCTGATCATTTTGCCGGCGACGTAGTGTTAGCGCCATATAGGCGCGATCGCCAAAGATAGACTTCATTTTGCGCAGATTGGCAGCCGTGATCTCGTCGGGGGCATCAGGCACCAGCACCGCAATCAAGCCCTCATTCCAAAGGCGCACATCGTCCCATGTCAGGTCGCACGCCCCTTTGCCTGCGCGGCTTTTGCCAATCGTGAGCAAACGGCACATGCGGCCGTACCCCGCCCGATCAATCGGGTAGACGAGGAGGGAGGAACCGTCCCGCAGATCGAGCCGGCAACCCACAATTAGCCGGATACCGTGGGCCTGGGCTGCGACGTGAGCCCGTACGATGCCGGCGACGCTATGTCTATCGGCCACCCCCAGCGCTTCGATACCGAGGGCTTTGGCTGTGGCGAACAACTCATCAGCCGAAGACGCGCCGCGGAGGAACGAGAAATGCGTTGTCACCTGAAGCTCAGCATATTTCATGCGAACAGGCCGTGCATATACCACCCTTGTTTGCCGGTATCGTCGAACTCGCCGTCACCGTCACGAAAGACCCAGTACCTTTTACCGGTTTCGTCCACGAGGTAGAAATAGTCACGAACGCTTTCCAGTTCAGGATCGCGCTTCCACCACTCTCCGAACACCCGTTCAGGGCCATCGGCCTGCACAACGCGCCGACGCTGGCCGCGCCATTTGAACGTACGCGGTGGGCTATCCGGCAAGAGGGCCATAACCTCAATAGTTTCCGGCCGGGGGAGGAGGCGCGTCGGTCGCTTCCAATCATTCGACCACGGCGTCTTGACTTCAGTTTCCGGCGCGACCCATTGCACGCTGCGTTCCGGCAGATCGGACGCCGCCGGGCAGGGCCGGTCTATCGCCTTCTCACCAAGGCGGTTCGAGAGGATGTCGACCAAGGAACCAATCTCCGGCGTCTCTGCACCGATGAGGCCCGAAGCGAATTGCCGCGCTTCGAGTGGTTCCGCCAAGGTGGCCGACAGCGTAATGATCTCGATACCGAAGCCGGGGTTTATGGCATTGAATTTGTCTCCGACGAGCCGCATCAGTTGCTTGACGTCCCGCACGGGGCGAGCGGTGGCGATGCGTACACTTTCGATTTGATTGTCGACGCGGTGAAATAAGAGGTCCGCCAGACGCACGCCGAGCCCCGCCACTTCCAACGCGTCGCACAATTGGCCCAGCAGTTTGAGCGTATACCGACGAATGGTCTCGTCCGCCGATATCGGTTCGGCGAACACGCGCTGAACGCTGATCGTTTCCGGTTCGCGTGCGGCTTCAATCGGTTCGCGATCCTTGCCAAAAGCCTGATCCAGCCGACGGCCCAATTCCGGCCCGAAGCGCAGGATTAACGGCGCACGCGGTTGGTGGGCGATGTCGCGGATACGATCAAAGCCAAGGGTACGCAGGCTATCGACCAGTTTTTCCGGCAGCCGCAAGGCGGCAATGGGCAGATCGAGGAGTGTGGTTTCGGTTTCGCCGGCGGGGATGATGCCGCCAAACCGACCACCGAACCGGGCCAGCGCATGAGCACCACCCCACGTATCGGCGAGGGAGCCGATCGCCGTAAGGCCCGTTTCCTCCAGCCGTTGTAGAATGGTGTTCAACATGTTCGCCTCGCCGCCATGCAAATGGTCGGCGCCGGTGGTGTCGATCACTAGCCCATCAGGCGCGTCGGCGGCCACGATGGGGGACATGCGAAGTGCCCATATAGCCAGACGCTCCAGCGCGCGAGTATCCTCGACTGGATCGGCATCCATGAGAAAGAGGTCGTTGTAAAGCGCCTGGGCCTTCGTCACCGGCATGCCAGGCCGAACGCCCATTTTCAAAGCGAGGTCATCGACCGCGGTCACGATGCGCTTGCCGCGTTCAACGCCTTTCAGAACGAGTGGCACCTCACGCCCGGGCGCGCCAGATCCCGGTGTCCGGCGAAGCCGCTCCGTCGCCCAGAACGGCAGGTAAAGAGACAAGACCCTGCTCATCGCACGCTTCCAATACGAAATCAGCGCATTCGGCGCCTTGTACGCGTAGTAATTCCACCGCCCAGCGTGCCCGGGCGACCCCTGCCACGCTCAGCTTTTCCGGCAAGACTTCCGAGACACGCCACTTCGTGCGCGCCGCCGTCGGCTGTCCAAAATCTCCCGCTTCGGTTTCCCGTCGCCATCGTCGTAACGCCAGTGCCAGCGTGCCTGTGCTTTCGGCTGCAAGTTGGAGGCGTCGGGATGCAGTCATATCGAGTCTACCGACTTCAGCGACGACGGCGCTCAGACTGCCGTGCCGTAGGCCCTCTTCGAATGCCAACAGCACTGACTTTTCGTCATCTGCGGTGACGCGCATCAAGCGGTCCGGAGGTAATCCCGCCTGCGCAACGCCGGGCGGAAAGAGATCGCTGCGTGTTAAGCACCACAACACCTGACCGCCGGTACGTCCGGCAATTCCGGCGCAAAAGGCGGCAGCGGCGGCGCCGTCGATAGCTCCGGAACCGCCTCCTGCGACCTCATGCAGTGAGCCTAAAGCCAGGCCGCCCCCCGGCAGGCGTTGATCAACTTCCCGCACACCAAAGGGGAGATAGGTCCGTTCGCGACCGTCAACGGTCTCCAAGCGGCGGATGCGCGCCCTGAGATCGGCAAGGGTGGAGCGGGTAGGGGCGGGCACGGGGTGGGGTCCTTCTGACGCATCGGCTCTCAGTGAAAAATGATTATGTTCGCTTTTTGTTCTTAACTTCAGAAAAGAGTCAATAGGGCAAGTTTGGTCGGGCGAGGGAGTTGAAGGCACATGCTTGTGCGTAGCCTAGATCGAAATCCATGCTTGGACAGTGAGTTGCCAAGAAATTCTCATCCAATCTTGGTGTTTCGAAAATCGAGAATCTTTTTTGCCGCTAGTAAGTCACGCCCGCGCTGCGGGCAATTTTTGGCGTGTGACATTTTCACAACCATTAAGGGTATTTGTGGATAAGAGGGGCGGCCTGTGGATAAAATCATTTCGCAAATGCGGAAACGGCATTATCGTACTCATGGTAAATAAATTACCTTAACGCGGTCAATGCAGTAGGCATGGAGTTGCGGATGATAACGCACGCCGATCACTGGAGAGATGCGAGCAATTACCAATCGCTCGTGGAAATGGACAGGGTTGGCTGGGCGTGGGCTTGGCTCAGGCGCAACGCTCGTTATCGGGAACGACCGAGAGGCGAGAGCCCCCTGATTATTTCCCCCCAGCAGCGCGAGGTAAAGGTGGTCCAAGCGCGGTCGGCGTTAGATGCCGGCCATTGGGGGGTATCCTTTCGCACTGGATGAAGTTTCCTTGGGAGACAGAGCGCGTGTATTCTGGCGACCGGACTGGGATAAGTCGGTACTTTTGGTACGTACATTGCCAGCCTATAGCGTAGAGAATGCCTTTGACCTGCACCGGTACGGCGGCTTAGCGAACGTCCTTATCCTTGAAGAAGGTTTCGAGGTGGTGTTGTTGACCGATGGCGTTCGCCATCTTCAGCTATTTGTTCTCGAAGGATCGGTTTTATCAGGGCCCGTATACCTTCGCTACGCCCTTTCCGGGTTCAAGCATTTGGAAAGCCGGATAATGAGCTTGCGTCGATTGGTAGGATTACATCAGCAAGGCAGGTTCGTTCAGAAGCTATACCCCATAGAAACCAAGGCCGAGAGGTGGGTCTACGCTTTGCGCGCTTACGATGGATACGCCGCAGGTGCCAGTCAGCGGGATATCGCCATTGCTCTTTTCGGAGAAAGGGCCGCAGAAGAGTGGGCGGATGGTTCGGATTTCATGCGGCTAAAGGTGCGGCGATTGCTAGGCTATGCTCGGAGAATGGTTGAAGGAGCTTATGGCGATTTGATAAGTTAGCCCCTACGGAAAAATGTGCCGAGACGAAGGTGTGGCGAGTACACGAATGGCAATATCTAACCAAGAACTACAGAAAATAAGACATCTTGACGTGGAAAATATTAATGGGCGGGTGATCGCCACTTTAATGTTTTACATTGAAGATAGCTGGGAATGGTGGGTCGAAACGGAAATCGGCCTAATGAAGTTGCAGGGATGGCCAGCAGAAAGCGGTTACTTCGGAAATAAAGCTGAAAAGCAAACCGACATGAGCTTTTTGTTTTTAGATTTTTTAGTTCAACGCGCCAGTATTCCATCTATTTCCACGTACATCACCGGAATAACCGATGATATATTCAATTTGTCAGCTTCTCTTAAGAAAGTTGCGTTTCTACATCACAAACGAGACGAAATCGGTTACGGTTTAAGCCGAATGATAATTGGCGAAATTGAATATTTGATTTCGACATGCCGTGCCATTTATGATTTGCTTCAAGAATTGATCGCAAAGGTTTGGCATACGATAAAGTTACACGACGAAACCGCTCCCAAAAAGAAGCAATTGGTTGATCGTTTTTTCAAGATGGTTGCTAAGGGGACGCCTGCGATACCGTTGTCAGTTAATGAAATTGCTGAAACATATAAGATTCCAGCGCAACTCGCAGAATTTTATGTACGGCAATCGTCATATTTTTTGGCACTGAGGGATTTCCGTGATCGGATAATTCACAGCGGTAAAAGCGTCGATACAGTGTTTGTCGCAGATGACGATTTCCTTGTAAGAGAAGCTTTTGTTCCCTTGTAGGTTTTGGGCGAATATTTAGATTCTGATCGCCGTGACAATGGGTTGGTGGCATTGACGCCAACTCTAAATTCAATCGTTTGTCGGACAATACTTTCATTGAATGACTTCGCGGAGACTATCCAGTCATTCGTCGAGTTCCCTCCCCCGTTGGCACCCGGTATGCAGTATTACCTGCGCGGATATTTCGACGAGCATTTTTCTAATGCGATTGCAGAGTTTGAAGGGCGAATGAAACGGTAGTGGCGTCGAGAAGGCGTCGACGCGCTTTAGCCAGACTGCCTAGCGCTTTCGTTTCCCATGAACCGAAACCGACGTCTCGACTACATCCGGATCGCCCACGATATCGTTCGGTGCGCCATCTAATGAGAACAATTCACCTGGGTTGACGCCCAACACTCTTGCAAGGCGATAGATAGTACGACCAGTTGGATTTCGCCCGCCAGACTCTAGTTGGCTAATGTAGGCTTGGTCTACGCTTCCAAGTCGAAGGGCCATCTCCTCTTGCGAAAGGTTTTGCAACATCCGCAGCCTTCGAAAGTTCCAACCAATCAGTCTCTCAACATCCATGCCCTACAGCATGCCGGGGCGCCGGAAGCGCGCCATGGATCATGATCCAAGGTCTGCTGCTTAACCGCATTAGCTCCCATATTTTTCTTTGAGTTCATCAACAAGAGCTTGATACTCAGGCGGAAGGTTATCCGTATCAAATAATTCGCGCGGGTTGACGCCCACAGCAGCCGCCAATCTAAACGCTGTTCTCGACGTGATATTTTGAGCGCCATTCTCAATAAAGCTAATGTATTTTTGGTCGGCTGTGCCCATACGTAGGGCTATTTCTTGCTGCGTCAGGTTTTTTTCCTGCCGAATTCTCTTTAAATTCCAACCTAATATTGCTTCCGGTTTCATGCGTTAAGCGTCGAACATATGAGAGTTCGTCGCCATGGATCATGATCCATTTTTCACGTGAGTTTCATGGATCGTGATCCATACTTTGTTCCTTCTGACCTGCCGGTAACGAGCAATGGACAAAGTACCATTTAGTGAAAAATCCACATTGTTGAGGCGACGTATAGCGGGACGTCGGCAGGTATTGACGCGCCCGACTGAAACTCCTTGGGTTCGTGATGTTGACCGCTGGTTTGCCGACTATGTTGTTCCGTACGAGCGGCAGTATTTGTGGTTGGCGCGTCGGCTCACAGGGGAAGGTGACGCGGCCCGCGATCTGGTGCACGACGTCTATGCAGAATTGCTTGCCGGGGACGCATGGCGCTCGATAAAGACGCCGCACACTTGGGTCATGCGGGGAATAATGTCTCGTGGGGTGGACCGAATTCGGCGGTCCAAAGTGGTGTCTATGCGCGCCTTGCCTGACGTTGAAAGCTTGGAATTTGCAACACAGGAACTGAATGGGTTCGAAGCTGTGTCTGTCCGAGAACAGATGCGCGTGGGCCTGACTGCCATTAATGCCATGCCAGACATGACGCGGCGCGTGCTGATTATGCGGCGTCTCGACGGTCTGTCGATAAAAGAGATCGCATATCGTTTGAATATGACGGTCAAAGGCGTCGACTACCACATCGCTCGCGGAGCATTCCTCTTTAATCAGGCGATGGTAGAATCTGGCCTGGAAGGTGTGGAGGCCATGGGGGGAGGAGGCGTAGCCCTAAACGCCGCACGCCGAAAGGGCGTACGCGACGTTGATTAGACTACCGCTTTAAATTGAATTATGCTTCGGTGTACACACGGGAGCGTGTCCTTGGGCTGAGCGGGATGACGATCGCATGACATCGGAAGCTACCACGACGATCGACGAACTTTCGGAGATCGCCGCGCAGTGGTTTGCGCGGATGGACAGTGGTGAAGGAAATCACGCCGAATTTGAAGCGTGGCGCGCGGCCGATCCGCGCCATGCTGCCGCCTTCGCGCGCGTCTACGCCTCCATGCGTCAGATGGAGAAGCTTCGGGGATTGACCGCTCCTGTGGAGCCCTTGCCTAAACCCACGCGCCGGTCGTTTCTCACAACCGGGCGGTTGGCAGCGGGGGTCATCGCCGCCGTCGCCGTGGGCGCTATCGGCTATAATTTCGGCGGTGGCCGCGTTCGCGCGGAAACGGCCGTCGGAGAGCGTAAATCGGTCCGTTTCTCAGATGGCAGCCAACTCGAACTGAACACAAACACAAAGGCCGCTTGGCACGTAGAAGGCAACCACCGCGAGTTATGGCTGGAGCGCGGCGAAGTGGCGGTGCGTGTGGCGACCAACTCAGCCCCTCTACATCTACAGGCTGGCAAACATACGGCCGAACTGGCGCCGGGCGAATATATTGCGCGGTTACGTGACACCTCATTAGACCTAATCAGCCTGTCCGGTACAGCCACGGTTGGCAGTGGCCAATCAAATCCGATGACTGTTGCGCCCAATCAGGCGGCCATCCTAACGCAAGGTGCGGGGAGGGTGCGTTCGGTATCGTCGAATGACCTACACTTCCTTACCGGTTGGCGAAGCGACGAATTGGTGCTGAGCGGTCAGGTCCTGAGCGAGGTCATCGAGGAGTATAATCGATACCTCGACAAGAAAATCATCATTGCCGATCCCGACATTGGAGCTATTCCGATAGGAGGGCGATTTGCCAATCACGATCCGTCGAAGCTTTTGGCAGGATTGGAGTCCTCCTTTGATATTCACGTGGCACATGAAAGCAACAGCATCATTTTATCCCGATAATTCGGGTTTGTCCGACTAGGGATTAAATCTTACCCTCTCAACTATCGATGTAACGCCCCCGTTCGCCTAACGGCCGCCTGTCACGAAAGTGACGTACATCTGAGGGGATAATTTCATGTTTGTAAAACCGCGTTCCTATTGGGCCACCCGCACCTCGGCCTGGGCACTTGCCGCTGGAATGGTTGTGCTATCTGTGTCGTGCGTGGGAGCCGACGACGGCAAACGCGCCTATTATATCGAAGCCAGATCGACGGCAGCGGCATTAAATGAATATGCGCGTCAATCCGGCGTCGCCATTATGTTCGACTATGGTGAGGCAGCCAAAACCACCGCTCCGGCCTTGAACGGCGCTTTTACGCGCAAGGAAGCCTTGGCGGTTCTGTTGGCCAATACCCGGTTTGTGGTAGCCTCCGAGGGTAATGGTGCCATTTATCTAAAGGTGTCGGAGAGGCAAGGGGGACAAGGTAGCGCCAGCGCCGTCAACGAAGTCGAACCCACGGAAGTAGTCATCACGGGCACCCGCTTGCGTGAGGCGACCGCTTCCCCTGTCAAGCAGATCGGTCGCGCCGAAATCGAAGGATCGGGGTACGGCCAGACGGGCGACCTACTTCGTGCACAGCCGGAAATCTTCGCGGGCGGCCCGAACCCCGGCATCCAAGCGGGCAACTCCCGACAGGGGCAATCGAACATAACCAACGGGTCAACGATCGACCTGCGAGGCCTTGGCCCCGATGCAACCCTCGTCCTCCTTAACGGCAAACGCTTGCCCGCCAACGCCTATACACAGGCTCCCGATATCTCCGCCATTCCGCTGGCGGCTCTGTCACGCATCGAAATCCTGACCGACGGTGCCTCGGCCGTTTATGGCGCAGACGCCGTGGCAGGCGTCGTCAACTTCAAACTTCGCAAGGATTTCGACGGCGTGGAAACCGCGGTTCGCGTCGGTGGCGCGACCCAAGGCGGGGGCGGTGAGGAAGCTGCTGATATAACCGCCGGGAAGACCTGGTCTGCGGGGTACGGTCTCATCGGGGTCAGCTACCGGACCCAAGACCCGATCTTAGCCGGTCAGCGGGATTTCACGTCCGGCGTCGTGTCGGGCAACAGCCTCATTCGTGAAGATGAACGCAAGTCCGTGTTTCTGGCGGGCGAACATACCTTATCCGATAAGGTGACGGTGCGAACCCAAGGGCTTTTCTCTAAAGCGCAGTCGGCATCCTCCCAACGCAACAATCCGACGGCGATCCTCTACACCGATCGGACCGCCGTGCGGACAGCCAGTCTCGGTGTCGGCGCCGATTACAAGCTGACATCCGACTGGACCCTGGCGCTCGATTTGAACTATTCCGACGCCGCCGACGACCGTCAAACCTATTCGGCTACGAGCGCCTCACGTAACAACTGGACCAATCGCAGCGAGTCCGCCGAATTCGGGGCGACCGGCATTCTGTTCACTCTGCCCAGCGGCCCGGTCCGGGTGGCGACGGGACTTGGTTATCGCCGCGACACCTACGGCTTTGTGGGCAGCGTGCGAGAAGGGGCCAAGCGCCATATTCGTTTCGCCTATGTCGAAGCTGTCGCGCCGCTGGTGACGCCGTCGGATCGCCCCGGTATGAACCGTCTTGATCTCAATATCGCCGTCCGCACCGAAGCCTACAGCGATTTCGGCGACACCACGACGCCCAAGGTCGGCCTGCGCTACGTTCCCTTGCCGAACCTAACCCTGCGGGCGACCTGGGGCAAATCCTTCAAAGCCCCGAATTTCAACCAGACGGCCGCCGCCGGGAATATCTACTATTACCGCGCCACCAGCGTCGGCGGCACGGATGCCAATCAGGCGGCTCTCGTCGAATATGGCGGCAATCCCAATCTGAAACCGGAAAAAGCCACATCATGGACAGCCGGTCTCGACTGGACTGAGACAATCACGGGGATCAAGGTTACCTCGACCTATTTCCACATCGACTACACTGATCGGGTAGTGGTGCCGATCGCCGTCTTTGGCGCGGCCTTGTCGAACCCCGCCTATGCGGCCTTCGTCATCCGCAATCCGACCTCAGCCCAGCAGGCTGAGACCATGTCTTCGCTCTATAACGGTGGGCAGTTTTATAACTTCACGGGTGGGGCCTATTCGGAAGCCAAGACCATCGCCATCCTCAAGGACCGCTGGGTCAACGCCACAGCGCAGGAAATTTCGGGTGTGGACCTGCGGCTATCCAGACGCTTTATACTCCAAACGGGTAGTCTTGACGCTAGTCTGTCGGTGACCGACCTGACCATCAAGCAACAGACCATCCCCGGTGCGGCCGAACAGACCCTCACAGGGACCTTGTTCTATCCCGCCTCGACGCGTCTGGTGTCGGGCGTGGCCTGGCAAGGGGCGCGTCTACGCCTGAGCGGGACTGTGAACTATGTCTCCGGCGGCAGCGACACCGGTGTTACCCCGCGCGAACATATAGCGTCGTGGACGACGGCCGACCTGACCGCCAGTTGGAAACTGACCGCGAAGGGAAACAGCGAGTTACAACTGGCCGTCACCAACCTGTTCGACCGCGATCCGCCCTATGCGCGTGGGGCCGGCGCCACTTATCCGGGGCTATATTTCGACAGCTCGACGGCCTCGCCGGTCGGACGATTTACGGCCCTGACCCTGCGGCACCGCTTCTAAAGTCCAATGTCACCTTTAAACGTGACGCTGCACCGGCGGGCCTGGCTCGCCGGTGCAGGTGCGGCCCTATGCTTGCGTGATGCGGCCTGGGCAGCGGGTGCGGCCGGGCGTCCTTTCGATATCGACGACTATCTCAAGCGCGAATCCCTGATCGATATCGTTTTCAATTTGAAGGGTGATGTTTGGGCCGCACTGATTCAACGCCCTTTGACCGCCCGGGGTTTTTTCACGCAGAGCGACACGCAGGTAACGCCGCGGTGCGACGTCTGGCTGGCGAAGGCCGATGACCGTTTTGAGCGTGTGACCCATGGACCTGATTGGGCGCTGACACCTGTCTTTTCACCTTCCGGCGCGCGTCTGGCCGTGCCGCGCGTCGATCGGTCCGGTCGCGTTCGACTTGAGGTTTATAATGTCAAAACCCGTGCAAAAATATGGGGGTCCGATTTGCCCCAAAGCCTGGACGTCACAGCGCACCTTTTCCCTCATCAAGGGCGTGCAGCGTGCCTGTGCTGGCGGGATGACAATCGTATCCTGATCGTCGTGAACGGTGGCGCCTATCGCCCCCGTTCGCTTAATGGGCTCGACAGTTCTACCCGCAACGCAGCTTTATCCGAAAGAGCGATAGAGGGCGACTTATCTGTGCGCCGATGGCGCAGTGACGATACCGCAACCTGTGGCGCGGGTGCACAATTGGTCGAATTGAATCTGACGAGTTCGGCGCATCGCGTTCGGGCGACCGGCGATATTCGCGCGGTAGCCTTCGCGCCAGATCATAAGCGGCTGGCGGTCGTTCGCGCCGAAGGCAGGCCACCTTTACCGGCGGGGCGACCGATGCCCGCGCCGTTGGGTGAAACGGCGGGAGGTTATGAAGACACGCGGGTTGAGTTGCGCCTTGATCTGGTTTCGCTTGAAGATGGTGCCGTGCAAGGGACCAATTTTCGGGGGGTGGGGGGGCAGCCCGCAGCCTTTGCGCCCCTCTGGTCGTATGATGGGAAACGTCTCGCCGTGCCGCATCGCACGCGTTATTCGGATCAGCCGGGCGATAGTGCCGTGTGGTGTCGTGGTGCCGATGGTAATGTGAGAATTGAGGCGGCTCCGTCACCTCTCGACGCGATCGTGCGCGCCCATGCCTATGTGGCGGAGAGCGATGAGATGTTGTCGGGAGGACTTCCAGTCAATCGACCGACATTCGGAGACGCCCGTCGCCCCTTGGGCCGGTCGATTGGCGGACGGGTCGAGCGAAGCGGGGAGAAGGTGCTGGTGCTGGTCGGCACCCGTCTGACGGTGTGGTCACAGGCTTCGCCAGAGGTCATTACCGTCGATATGGTGGAACCTGATACCCTGGCCACCGGCGGCGGTGCCGTAGTGTTTGTAAGTGGCCACGGGGGCGCGCGCAAACGGTACTGCGTGACAGCGGGCGGTATGACGACTCAGCCGGAGCCGACCGCAGCGCGGCCTCTGGATATGACCTTTCGGCATCCGGCGTACGTCGGACTGCTTGGCTTCGAGGATGCGCACGACGCCACGCGCCTCATCGAATGGCCATCTTGTCGAGCGTTGCCCCGCACGCGCTATCTTTGCAATCAGCATGTGGCGGAGGTTCGGGAAGCGCGCCCGGAAGTCGTGTCTTATTCGGCTGTGGCGGGGTACGCTCGAACCGGCGTCCTTTATTGGCCGACCCATCCGGAGCTTCAGACGAAGCCGCCCGTTGTCGTTTACGCCTATCCGCAATATGCCCCCGACGTGCGATCCCGGCTCGGTCGCGTCAATAGTCGCTCGGCCTGGATGATACAGGCGCTGCTGGCCGAAGGCTTTGCGGTGTTTCACGCGGCGTTCCCGATCGAGAGCGCAGTTGAGTATAACGCGCCCTTCCGGCGGGTGGCTGACGAGGTGCTGCCGGCGCTGGACGCGCTTGACCGCCGCGAAGATATCAAGGCCGGGACTTACGGGTTTTATGGCCATTCCAATGGCGGCTATGCCGCCTTGGCGCTAGGGGCGCAGACCGATCGCTTCAAAGCGATTGTCGCCGCTGCGCCGTTTCCCGACAGCTTTGACACTGACCTTTCAGTAACCTCTGAAATCCAACGGCTAGACTGCGCGCCCGCCATAGTGCAGGCGCGACGGCATTATCTCGAAGCGCCGAATGTGCCATACGCCTATGGGGCTGATCCGATCAGTGGCGTCGGGCGCTTTACCGCCGACAGCCCCCTCTACAATCTGGCTAATTATAAGACACCGACCTTGATACTGTATGGTGAAAACGACGTTTCCCTTCCGGCAGTGGAGAAGATGTTCCTGGCCAAGCAGGCAGCGGGGGTGCCAACGGAACTCGACACCTATTGGGGCGACAGTCACGTCCTATCGAGCCCCGGCAATATCCGCGACGCCACCCGCCGTCAGGTGGCATGGTTCAAGCGCTGGCTGTGAAACTCACCACTGTCGGCACCAGGTCTCAACGCCCGCCAAATCGAGCAGTACGCAGAAGCCAATGTCGCGCGCGGGCGTGGGTGCAGTGAGATAAGCTTCTATGGCTTGGGTATCGATGAGGCGATGTTCCGCCAGCAATCCGCCCAGCAGGTAATGGCGCAGGAAGGGCTTATGGGTCTCGTAAACCTCACCACAGAAGCCGGTGAACTCCCCCTTCGTGCGTCTCCCGGCCACCAGAGGTGGGAGGCGATCAGCAAAGGCGTCGCGCGCCAGCGACCGGTTGCGGCCCTGATCGATCCACATCCAACTCGGTACCGCCAAACAGGCCTCCATCACAGGCTGCGACAAAAGGGGATAGCGGATCGGTCCGAGTTGCGTTCGCTCCTGAAGGTCGTACAGGTTCTGTGCGCGGATCAGCGCCAAGACGTGTTCAAACTTGCCTGGTAAAGCCGCTTTTGGAGCATCCATCCAAGGATGAACCTGAAACGCCGGCACTTCATCGGTGGCGAGAAAGCGTCCATTCGATTTCGGTACGCGCCGTGAGGATTTCAGGTGCTTTTTTGCCGCCAGACGCAGGGCCGTCCAGTAGGAACATTCGTGCAGGTGCGACAGATTCCGAACCGCTTGGAAGAAGGGGGCGCTTAGGCCGAAGGTGCGAAGGGCGTCGGTGGCGGGGGCCGCCGTATGCAGATAGCAAAACACGTTGTCGCCCCCACCGCCGGAGAAAAAGTCAGTCGCCCCAATACGCCGCGCCTCTGCTGCCAGCACGACGTCGACCGCTGATTGCAGTACGCCGACGCCCGGCAGTGGCAGCTTCACAGCCAAGGCATGTGGCAATTCCACTGGTTCCGATAAGAGTGGAAGCGTATGAAGCGCGACGCCAAGTGTATCGGCCATCGGTTGCGCATATCGCCGCTCATCAGCACCCCCGCCGGGGGTGACGAGGTTGGCGCAGTGCGGCTGGGGCTTCCGACCGATCAGGGACGCCGCTACGATCGAGGAGTCCAACCCTCCGGACAACTCAATAAGTATATTCTGACTGACGCGAGACCAGGCAGTGACGCTATGATCGACTGCCCGGCGGACCTGGGATTTCAGGCTGTCCGATGGATAGCTAGGTTGAAAACCCGTATAGTCCCAAGGGGTCCAAGCGGTGTGTGTGACGGATCGTTCCATCTCATGCTGGACGGCGCAACCCGGCAGAACTTCTTCGACGTCGGCTAGGGCCGTTCGTCGCGTGCGTACGCCGGAAAAATGCAGGCGATGGCAAAGTTGAGACCAGTCGATCCGAGGAGCGGTCGCCGTCGCGCCTGTCAATTCGTCAACACACGAAGCGTAGTAGAAGGCGTCCGCATCGGAGGTGGTGAAGCAGGCCAATCCGCCCCCTGGATCACGCAGAAGGGTGGGATGATGAACTGTGAAAAGCGCTATGTAACTGCCCCAATACCGCTCCAGCAGCGAAACTACATCCTTGGCGTTGGCGGGTGGTTCGGCCGGGGTACCAGTGGTCCGCCCGAACAGGTCACCGAGGACGAGGCCGTGATCTGAAATCAAGGGGCGAAAGGGGAGGTCTGGCGTGGCAAAAAGAAGGACATTGGCACGATCATAAACCAGATCCAGCGTTCTCGTAGCCATGCGGGCGATCTGCGCTTCACGGAATGCCGACGCGAAAGCCGTCCCCTTGGCGATGATGCAGAGGTATGTCCGCCTCATCAGATCGCCAGAAGTGGGGTGTGACGGATAGCGCGATCCAGAGTATCGTTCAGGACGGTCGACCCCGCCTGGAGCCAGCAATGGGCGGAAAACGGGTTAAGCGCTACGCCGAACACGAGAACCACGTCGAAGCCGCGCCGGCCCAAAAACCGCTTCATGGCCAGAGAATCGTGAAGGCAGACCCGGGGAAGAGGGACCAAGCGGCGCGTCGTATTAAATTGGGCCGCAGCGGTCGCCAGATCCGGGGTCTTTGTACGTTTGGGGAGGGACGTCCGCGCGCGCGATAGCAACTGGTGTAGGGGCGTCGTTTTGACGCCGATCATCGACGCAGCGGTAAGTAGACCGATTTCCGGAAGGTTAGGCCACGAGGGCGCAGCCGATGCCTTTGTCTCAACCACACTGTCTGTCGCCGTTGGCGGAAAATTACGTTGAGGCTGCGGGCCGTCATGGGTGCGCAACAGGTCGGCTGATATCAGGCGCGACAATGACACACCCGCCGCAGCGTGACCCGATAAGGCATCGAGGAATACGCCGCGCAACGGGTCGTTCAATTGAAAATACCGATCAGTGCGTACGTCCAGACAGATGACGCGGTCGCCGATGGTGCAGTGAAACAGGTGAGGGGAGGCGATATAAGACATGATCCACGCGCTGTTTAGAGCACGCAGGTGCTAAGCACCTGCGTGCGAGTGGGCTCAGTCTTCGGAAATACCCATGCGGTTCTGCTGGTCCGACGGCTCCGGGCCGCCTTGGGCGCCACCTTGCGTTTCGACGCTGGCGGTGCCCAGTTCGATGATGTCTTCGACCAGCGGAGCATAGTCGACGGGCTTGTCATTGGTACGCATCTTACTCTCCTATGTCAGAAAACCATGCAGTTCATGGCGTTATGAGCGTAGGATCGGAACGCGGGTATATGAATTTTATAATCCGATTATAATCCGATTATAATGGGGGCTAATCGTCGTCGTCAGGTACGGCGATGCCTGCTCGCCGATCCAGTTCCCTTTGCAGAAGGCGCATGTATTCTGGCACTTTCACGGAAAGCGCCTCGGGTAACGAGTTGGCGGGAATGTGGCTCAGCCGACGGGTTAGCTCGTTCAGGTCGAAAAGCTGGCTAACGTCTCGGACAGACAGTTCGGTGATGGCTGTTGACACGTGATCGCCCCACGTCTGCATATGACGTGTGTGTTCAAAGCCCTCCAACACCTTTACGAGATTTCTGTCCGTTTGGGTTACCTCGGCGAGCCACGATCTGACGACTTGTTCGTTTTCAAATTCCCGCCAACGAAATAGAAGGGAAACAAACTGCGGGTGACTTATAAGGGCTTCCACATCGGGTAGTTTCGCCTTCAGTTTAATGACCCATAATAACTCGGCACGAGCGCGCTGGGTGTCCGTCATCAATGTGCGCTCTGGCGGCGAGCGCTTTCCGTCACGGCCCGCGTCAATTGATATTAATGTGGCCGCGACTGAAAGTCCCTGGGCTCTAAGGAGGGCGTCGAGAAAGAACTGCCCTCGGGTTTCGAGATCGGAAGTTTGGAGCATGTACCAAAAAACGCTGCGCCAACCGGCCGTGTAGGGCGCCGCCCCGAAAAGCCCAGATGTGCGTTCCAGGGTTTCCGCGAGATCCATGATTGCGGGTGCCAGTGTTCCGATGTTCGCAAGCGGCAAACTGCTCCGGATTTCATCAAACCGGTTCATCAAGGCTGACAGGAGGCCACGCTCTTTCAAAGAGGCGAACAGGCTATCGAGCCTATCTCGGTCATGACTAGCAGCAAGCACTTCCGCGAATTCCGATTCGCTAATCATATCGTCCGGCAGGCGGAGGGTGAAATAGCGATCAAACATTCGGCGCGAACACACCCGCTTCTGTGCTGACCATTCTACTGCGAATTCACCATCATAGTGCATGCCGCCCTGAAAAGCCCAATCCGCCGAAGGGAAGAGCTCGCGCAGAAACGGTTCAATCGCCGCACGACGGTCAGCAGGCAGTTCGGCGGGAATTATATTTCGAATCCTTTCGGCATCCCCATTCACTTGAGCGTGGTGGGTTTTGGTGAGGAGATCTTTGTTCCGAGCGATCGCCTCGAAGACTTCCGGCTCAAAAAGGCGAAGCGTTTCAAGCGCCATCAGATCGACGACGTTGACCTCGAAGGTATGGCTGCCTTCATGCAGCTTAGCCTGAACCGCAGCCGCAGCCGTATATCGGTGAACGTCTCGCAAAGTGCGGAAATGCCGCTTCATACCTCCATGGTAGATATTACCCCATCGGACCTGTTCAAACCCGTTTTCGGTTGTCAGGACGTTTTCGAATATTCGATTTAGCGCATCAAACAGCACCTTCTCGACGCGCGCCCCCTCGACGGTCGGAATATCGAAACTGGCCTGCACGATTTTTTCGAGATATTGCCGCCCATTGTCTCCCGAAACCGGCGCGAGCGCATTCTCAACGATGTCCTTTTGAAACAGAAGGAGGTAACTGATATTGGGTAGGTCCGCGTTGACTTTCACATGGCGGAAGATCAGGCGAATAGATTCAGGCTCAAGTCTATCTATATCGTCAATGACGACGATCAGGGGCCGCTCAAGCTTTTTGAGAACCTTTTCCAGGTGTGTTCGCACCAAACGAATGGGCTTGTCAGGCTTCTCCGAACCGGCGAACGCTGTTAGCAGTTTGCCGATCAGCCAGCTTCCTCCGCCGAGGCATGTCAGAATGGTGGCGCCCAGCTTGAGCCAGCCTGGAGTGACGAATTGCAAAATTCCGACGGAAATTAATCCCGCGGCGGCCAGCCAACCGAACCATTTCAGAAGGTTTTCCGAAGCCTTTTTGAGAGGTGACGCAATGGCCGTGAAGTAGCTGGCATATTGTTTAAGCGCATGTCGGCGCTCCCACCCTTTCAACGGATCTTTGGTCTGACCGAGCGCGCTACCTATTTCCCGATAGAAGGCCGCAGTAATTGATGCGCCTTCGTCATATTGCCAAGGGTTGAAGTGCAGTACGGTTGTCGGAGGGGACTGAACCTCAATGACTTCTGTAATCAGATTTTTGACCGATGATTTTCCAGAACCCCACGGTCCGCGCAGAGCGACGACAAGGCTGTGATCGCCGGTCCAGTTCGACAACACTTTCGCAATAGATTCCGAAAAGGCTTTGCGGCCCAACAAATCCTGCGCAGCCGTTGTGATAGGCGCTTCCGCCGAGAACAGAGCAGCTTCATTGGTCAGAACGGTCTTTGGCTTGCCACTTAGAAATGGAATTTCAAACGTAATCTTCACGGTACCCCTCCCATGTGCGCGACTCGTTATCCAGCCGAACAGCATGGCCGACCTATAGTTGATTCCAAGGCAAAAATAATCGGGAGGTGGGCTAGGGATAATCGCCGTTGCAAACGCGAGTTATTTTTGCGCGAAGGCCGAACGAAGATGCAGAAGGCGAACGATTTCCGGAACGATCGCAAGACGCCTCTGAAAGTAGTCTGCCAGTGAAGTCTCAAATGCGAGAAGGGGGCCCGTTTGCCAAGTTCGGATAAGATTTTCGAGTTCAGCCGCCCGATCCGGAAGGAGCGTTTCCTTGAGTGTGCGAACAAGATGCAGGCAGTCGTTCGCGCGACGTACCGAGGCTTCCATACCGTCATTACCGGACGCAATCGCAATGGCCAGAAAGAACCGCGATGTAGCCTCCGCGATCGGTAGGGTGCGCATACCGTCAAAATCGATTTGCGCTAAAATATCAGGGCGCGGTGGTGTGCCTTTGCGAGCGGCGTAGAGGACTGAAACGTGCAGCCATTCGTAATGGCCTTCAAGACCAGGCTCAGTGACCGCAGGGACCGAAAACCCTTCGCGGCGATGGGCTTCCACTAACCCTTCAGCAGACAGGCGTCGCAGGGCTTCGCGTATCGGAATGTGGCTGGTGCCCACAAGCGCTTTAAGCCGGTCATTGTCGATACGCTGGGCCGGCCAGAACAGCCCCTCCATTAGGGCCTGTTTGATGATCGCGTACACCTTCTCAAACGCCAGCGGTTTACCCACCATGGGTTACACTCCTGTCGCCGCCCCGGCGTAGTTCAGGCCTGTAATTGGTCCGCCACGCGCCGGTTTCTGGCGAGGAGGAAAGTTTGTGTCAGTAATACCTTTAAATCAAGAGTTGTGGGGTGTGTGCCGCCGTAGATTTGGAAAAATGTATTTGGTTGCACTACGTTTTTTTCTAAAAATTGAATTATAATCCAATTATAACGCAACTGCGAGAAGGGGTTAACCACTACCGGTGCGAAAGTGTCACAATTGCGTGTGCATTTTCGGTTCACCCTTTTTAAGGGGTATAATAGGCGCGAAAAACGACCTCGGTCGGCAACCCACTTTAGGATGAGTCGATTGGCTTGCGCCGTTGCAGCACAAGATAGACGCCTAACGTCCCAATTGTCGGCGCTCAACCTGCTGTCGACGCCGATCCGCTCGATTCTGTATTCCCTCACTCTCAGGGTGCACGCCGCCGCCTTTCCATTCATCGGAAAACAGCCAGTCTTCGTAGTAGTGTAGCCAGAGGTCAGCCCAAGGCAGAATAGTCTCATCGAAAAAGGAGAGGGGCGTCCATTCACGCGAGGTAGGGAGATAAAGGCAGAGGCGGGCCGGGCGCTGTTCATACACATGAGGCAGATCACGACCGTCAGCGAGAAGGCGAAGGTCAGGATCGTCGACATAGATCTTCGGCGAGTCACCCCGGCGGTAATTCAAACGCATCTTGTACCAACGGCTAAAGATAGTTGGTTTTCGGTCGTATCGCCACGTAAGCACACTGTTTCGCACAGTACCTTCACCCACATAAATGGGACTGCGGCGCAGGCGAATGAGGTGCTGTGTGGGGGTTAGGGCCTTCATCCGTGCGCTATTTCCCGAAAAAGGTATTGGCGCGTACCGGCGTTGTGACGAGTGCTGGGGCTGTGACGGCGGCCAAGCCACCGACGCCGGCAACGAGGCGGCCTGACGTGCGGGCAGCCGAGACTTGCGACGTGACCGCGGCGACGGCTTTTTCGACGGTCTGGCGATCAAGAAAATCGCTCAACTCCGTACCCATGGCATCGAGGCCTTCGAATTCCAGCAACCGGGTAAAGTCGGCGAGCGCACGAGCGTGCCAAGCGTAGAACGACTGTGCCCGCGCGGGCTCCAGGTTCCATTTTTCGGCGAAATTCTCGCCATCCGTGGTTTCATTCATGACGAACCAATGCTGGCGGTCTTGAATGACCGGTGCATAGATATAGTGGGGCATCAGTCTGATCGTGTCGAGCAGAAGCCCGAAGTCATCGTCTTCGTCCCGGTCCTGCTGCACACACCACTCATAGCTTCTGGAGGCGAGCGTCGAGATTATGATCGACAGCGGCGCGAGGGAAAGATCGCGATTCTTGAAATACACGTCCCTGTGCCGCTTCAGCAGTTGAACCGTGCGGCGAAGGACACCCTTGATAGGACTGGTTTTGGGGAAAGGAACGATTTCCGCCGATGCCGCTACGCTGTCCGCCTTCCGCAGTCGGGAAACGGGGCGTAGGGCCGCTCGACGATTGAACAAGTCGCGGAAGCCTAACGGATTGGACGGCTTCCACTGACTCAGGTTTTTATCGGGAACCAGTTCCCCGCCATTGGCGCAATCCGGGTTTTTGATCGACGGCGTAATGTCGAGGTGGAATTCATTGGCGTAATTGATGCGCCAGCAACGGGCCATCTCCTGCAACTTGTCGCGATAGAGACCGTTGGAAGCCAAGCGGTCGCCGATCGCCTTTTTCACGTCAGCGGGCGGTGTAAACTTGGTGGCACCCTTCAGAAGGCTGATAAGGTCCACATCGTGTTCGTTTCCCTGTAGGGGTTTCACCATAGTGCCGGTAGACGCGGACCCTTGCGGGTAAATGAGCGTACAAGTCAGGACAGGATGGTCTGAGGTCGCCAGCCAGTCACCCACCGCCTCATAGCTTTCCTTAGCGCGCTTTTCCTGCGTCGCGCTCGGTTCGAGTTGTTGGCAATAGGTCTCAACCAAGCTGAAGGCGGCGGCCTTACGGATGCGAGCATCCTGAATTTGGCGAGCGAAATGACGATCATCCATAGATAGGTTCCTCCGTTTTCGGAATTGAGACGCCGCCGAGACTGTGGCGATGGAAAAAACCACCGGCCGTTCGGTTCTCGTCATAAATATGAAGGGGAAGATCGGCCTTAGGCATCCATATCCGGCCCAGTTCGATAGCCGTGGAGACCGGCATCGCGGGAAAAATATGAAGGTCGGTTGCGTCAGGGTGAGCAGCTTTAATCGCGTCGAATAGACGACGGCAGGTGGACCGGAAGGTTTGCAAATCCCCTTCGCTGTGAAGGATGTCGTTGTGCGCCCCCTCCGCTGACAACGACCAAATTGTCGTATCTTCGCCCAGACACCGCGTTATCCGTTCATCAACGATCGTGGCGCTGATGCCGATTTTCAGGGCGATCGTGCGGCCATGGCCTGTCCGGTCGGTCTTATAAACGACGGGAGGTCTCTCGTTTCGCCAGTCCCAACCTTTAGGTTCGCGATGCAACTGGTGAACGCGAACTTTCCGAAGGTCGGATAATAGCCGCCCCAGATGTATGAGCAGCGGCTGAGGGGCTAAGCCAAAAACGGACAGGTGATCGATGTGCCCGTCGGCAAGAAGAGGGCGAACTTTGCGCTCGAACTGTCGGTTCAGGTTTTCAATCTGAAACTGCCAGTATTGTGCCTCGTTGTCTGCATACTCACTGCGCGCTACGTCTAAGGCGATCGGGTGCCGATCTTTCGGATAGTAGGCGGGTAAGACTGCTGACCGCGCGTCCTGCGCCTGTATAGGGCAGTCGTGTTCTCCGATACGGGCGCTGTAGAACAGCATGTGCGTTCCACGATCCGCGGTGATCTCGGTGACGGCCTCCACGCGAGCCTCATGCGCACGCTTGATCTGTTGGAGACGAGGTTCGGAATATTCCGCTACCGCTTCGACATCGATCAAACGGTGATGCGCGTCGCACAACAGGATCAGATTTTCCACATCGTCGCAGAGCAGCGGTGAGCGGATCGGGTCGCCCCGTGGGCCGTCTATTTCGGCAGCGACAATGTGCGCGATGTAGCCCTTATTGAGCTTGTCTTTGCCTGAAATGAGGTCGCCCAGCAGCGCACAATTGCAGAGATAGCATCGACCACCGCCGCGCGTCCAAAGGATCAGCTTATTTCGTTGACTAACAGCCTTGCGCACCACTTCCCCCGGTAAACCAACCGTCTGAACGAGCCTTAATCATAAATGCGCTGATTTTTCCGAGAGTCAATATGTTGTGGGCGAATTTTCTGTTGACCTACTAAATATGGGAACGAGATGCGCCCGAATCGGGAACGATGCAGCAATCTCCGTGGATAGATTAACGATGAAAATGCCGATTCGCTAGGGCGCAACGAGAACAGAGCGTCAACACGTCGGTCAAAATATTGGGGCACATTCGAAAAAAATATCAGGTCTAAGGGCTCCGCCCTCGCGCGCCCAAGGGCAGGGGCCTCCGGCCCGGCCGGGCGGTCTCCCCGGCCTTCCGCGCGCTCAGTTTAGACATAGGACACAGCAGTCATCGCTTGTGCAGGTCGGGTGATCCCCCTCCGCCCGGCCGCCCTTGCGCTTGCTACCCCGGTCTCGCCGACGGGCAGGGTTTCAGCGGGGCCTCTTGCCCGCTGAAACCCTAGCCTACGAAAGGAACTGGCTATGTCCAAACTTGTCCTCAAGCCCGGCTCTACCGATCTGGTTCAGTCCGGCTTTCAAACCCTGATCCCGTTGGATCGTCTGATCAAATCCCCTGACAACGCCCGCAAGACCCCGCATAGCGCCGCATCGCTGGCCAGCTTGCGCGCCAGTATCGCCGCCAAGGGCATCCTGCAAAACCTGATCGTCAAACCCGAAGTGGGCGAGGACGGAACCGAAACTGGCTTCTATTTCGTCACGGCGGGCGAGGGGCGCAGACTGGCCCAAATCGCCCGCGCCAAGGATGCCGAAATCCCCCGCGACACGCCCATGCCCTGCGTCATCCGCGAAACCGATGACGCCCATGAGGTCAGTCTGGACGAAAACGTGACCCGCGAAGCCATGACCCCCGCCGATCAGTACGAGGCGTTCCGCGCCCTCAATATCGATCGCGGTATGGACGCCGCCGAGATCGCCGCGCGCTTTGGCGTGTCGGAGCATACCGTCAAGCAACGCCTGCGTTTGGGAGCCGTCTCACCCGTCCTGATGCAGGCCTACCGCGACGAAAAGCTGACCTTGACCCAACTGATGGCCTACGCCGTCACCGAAGACCACGCCCGTCAGGAAGCGGCCTTCGACCGACTGAAAGGCGTCTATAATGACGCTTTCCATATCAAACGCCTCCTGACCGAAGGGCAGGTGTCGCACACCGACCGCCGCGCCAAGCTGATCGGAATGCAGGCCTATGAAAGCGCCGGGGGCGTCATTGAGCGCGATCTGTTCACCGAAGACGGCGGCGGCTATTTCACCGATGCGGCGCTGCTCGACCAACTGGTGATGCAGCATCTGGCGCAGGTCGCCGCCGCGACCCGCCAAGCCGAAGGCTGGAAATGGGCCGAAGTCGCTATGGATTACCCCTATAGCAACGGATGGGGCCGCGTTTACAAGGAGACGCAAGACCTGTCCGCAGACGACAGTGCGGCGCTTTTAGCCGCGCAGGAAGCCCTTGAAGCACTGGTCGCCCCCTTCGAAGGGGCCGACGAGCTGCCCGATGACATAGACCGTCAGGCGGGTGAACTGGAAACCGAAATCGAGCGCCTCGAAGCGCTCGAAGACGCCTATCTCCCCGAAGATATCGCGCGCGGCGGTGTCTTTGTCAGTCTCGCCCATGACGGCACGATCAACCTCACACGAGGCCTGATCCGCCCCGAGGACGAGGTGCCAGAGCCCAAAGACGAACCCGAAGACGAAGACGCCGACGCGCCGGAGACCGACGACGAAACGGACGGCCTTGCCCGTGACGGCAACGAACCCGGCAGCGTCGCGGGTGAGGACGAAGAAGGGGAAGGCGACATAGCGGAGGACGTGCCGTTGTCCGACCTGCTTCTGCGCGACTTGACCACCCACCGAACGCTCGCCCTGCGCTATGCACTGGCCGAACAGCCGGAACTGGCCGCGCGCTTCCTCGTCCATAAACTGACGCTCGACACCTTCTATAATCAGCGCAGCGTCACCTGTCTCGACATCACCGCCCGCAGAGCCCCCATCGAACAGTATGCGGACGGTCTGGACGAGACGCCTACGGCAGCGGCGCTGAACACCCGTCACGAGGCATGGGCCGAAGGGCTTCCCGAAGACCCGCGCGACCTGTGGGCGCACATCCAGACACTCGACGCGGAAACCTTGGGCGCGCTCTTGGCCCATTGCACGGCCTCGACCGTCTTCGCCGTGGTGCAGCCCTACATGCCCAAGGCGGCCTATGCGGCGTCCGTCGAAATGGCGGCGCACATCGGTCTGGATATGACAGGCCACTGGCGTCCAACCGCGCGCAGCTATTTCAGCCGCGTGACCAAGGGCCAGATACTCGCTGCCGTGCGTCAAGCCGTTGGCGACGAAGCCGCCGTGCGCCTGACCAAGCTGAAAAAGCCCGAAATGGCCGCTGCCGCCGAGCAACTGGTGGCCGCGACGGGTTGGCTGCCTATGTGTCTGCGCACACCGGTACTGCCGGATCAGCAGGAGCCAGACGCGCCGTGCGCGCTGCCCGCACCGGAGGGAACGGACGGTCTGCCGGACCTGCCCGAAGCCGCAGAGTAGGGGGGACCGGGGCCGCTTGCGCGGTCCCGGTCTTTTCGTTTTATACGGTCCCGCGCCGGTGGCGCGGGGCTTTCTTATTTAGCCGCGCCGCCGCGAAAAGACCCCGCAGCGCTGCCCACGGGGGTGGGTTGAGGGGGCATTTCGACCGCTGGCAGGCCCCGCAATGGCAGCCGTTCGGGGCTTCGGTCGGGAACAGGCTGGCAGAGTTCGGATGCCGGAAAGGTGGCTCACCCACCTTGAGGGAGACGTAGTCGCGCCCGTTCTCCGTCTTGCGCTTCCTGTCGTCTGGCGTGACCCATCGACCCGATACAGGTGCGGCAACCGGAGGCGTTTTCGGAAGGGGGCTCGGTGTCGCCCCGCCGCGAGTTCCCTGTACTGAGCCCCGCCCCGATGGAGCCAGAGAAGCCGGTTTCGGCTGTCGCAACGGGCGAGGACGGCGCACGGTTTGCCCCTTTCTGGCCGAGCCGCAGCCAAGACGCGACCTCGACGATTAGAGGTCTGAACGTAACCGGCCCTAAGCGCGCAACCGGCGCTGTGGGCTTTTTTCCGCCGCCTTCGGCTTTGCATCACGAAGCAAAAAAGCCCCCATCGCCAGTCCTTCGGCCCTGCGGGTGCGCGCGGTCCGGCCCCGTTCGCACGACCCCCATCGAGGTCGCGATTGGCGCGGCCCGAGCGCAGAAAGGAACAAACCCATGTCCATCATCGGCACTTTTGTGAAATCCGAAACCGGCTTCTCTGGCTCCATCAAGACCGCGACCCTGAACTTCAAGGCCCGTCTGGTCGAAACCGAGCCCGCCTCCGAAAACGCCCCCGACTACCGTGTCTATACCGGGGCGGCTGAGATCGGGGCCGGCTGGAAGCGTAAGGCAGAAAACGGCCGCGACTACATCTCCCTCAAGCTGGACGATCCGAGCTTCTCGCATCCGATCTATGCCAGCCTGTTCCAGGACGAAGACCCGGACACCTACAATCTGCTGTGGACCCGCCCGCAGTCGAAATAACCCCTCAACCCGACCCCGTGGCCTTGGCTGCGGGGTCTTTTCGTGTGCGGGCTGTGTGAGGTTTGGGAGCGGCTTCGGAGGGCGAAGCCGCTCCGGTCATCGGAATCGAGGGGGGGGGGGATGAGCCCAATGACCATAAGGAAACCTATCGCCTGCGCCGCGTCGCCGCCACACACAAGGGTGTGAGGCAATCGAATGTCTTGGGAAACAAAGAGACCCCGCCGGGGGCAACGGCGGGGTCTGTCTTTAGCCTTGAGAGGGGGCGGACGGTCTTCAGGGGGGCTGAGGGGCGACCGTCCGCAAGCCACCGAAGTCCGGGTGAGGGCGTTCCGGCGACTTGAGGAGAAGATAGCGGACGAAAGCAGCGGAATTGAGATCGGAATAAGACAATTAAGGCTAAGGGCTCCGCCCTCGCGCGGGTCAAGGGATCGTCCCTGCGGTCCCGTTTCCGGCGGTCTCCCCGGCCTTCCTCCGCAAGGGCTCCGTGCAGGCCGGGTGATCCCCCTCCGCCGGAAACGCCCTTGACCCTTGCTACCCCAGCTCTCGCCGAGGGGCAGGGTTTCAGCGCGGTAAGTGCGCTGCAACCCAAGCCCAAAAGGAGAGTTTCAAATGTCCAATATCCCCTCTGACCCGACCGCTGTATCTGGAGCCTTCGCCGTCAATCCGTTTCTAGGTAGCCGCGACGGTCGCGTGTCCTCGCAGTGGTTTTCCCGCCCCGATGACGAGCGGTTTCTGAACCTCAATGACCTCTATGACGCCGTGAAAGGGCGGGCCGACAGCGCCCATGTCCGCACCGTGCCGAGTGATCAGGTGCGTGTGGAAGCCAGCTTCGAAGACGCCGAACGCCTGAGCCTTATCTGCCCCGGCAGACCCGATCCGATTGCCCCGACGCATTGGAGTTTCGGCCAGTTGTGCACCCTTGTCGGCGCCCCATCGGGATACCTGCGCCAACTGCCCGCGCCGCTATCAGGCATCAACCTGCAACACGGTCTGATGAACCACCGCGCCGAACAGATCAAGACGCTGGAAACGGCTGACGGCGGCATCGAATTGCGCGCCGTCACAGGGCCGGACTATGGCCGTATCTGGGATCATGAACTGGTCAATGCCGTGCGCAAGATCGCCGGGAACGGTCTCGGCGAAACCCGCTGGAAAGTCCCCGGTGTGATGGACTGGGGCACCCGCACCCATAACCCCTATGTTGACGTGACGAAGGAAACGACGACCCTTTACGCCTCTGACCGGGACGTGTTCCTGTTTTTGGTGGACGACACCCACCCCATCGAAGCGGGCCGTCTGCCCAATGGCGACCCCGATGTCTATTTCCGGGGCTTCTATTGCTGGAACTCCGAAGTCGGATCGCGCAGCCTCGGCATTGCCTCGTTTTACCTGCGCGGCGTCTGCCAGAACCGCAACATCTGGGGCGTGGAAAACTTCGAATCCATTACCATCCGGCATTCTAAATTCGCTGCCGGACGCTTCGCCTACGAGGCCGCACCCGCGCTGACCCGCTTCGCCAATTCGTCGCCAGCACCATTCATTGAAGGCATCAAGGCCGCGCGTGAAACCGTCGTGGCGAAGACCGATGACGAGCGCGCAGGCTTCCTGACCAAGCGCGGTTTCACCAAGCCAGAGACCGCTAAAATCATCGACACCGTGCTGAAAGAGGAAGGCAAAAAGCCCGAAAGCGTCTTCGATTTTGTGCAGGGCATCACAGCTTTAGCGCGTCAGAAACCCCACCAAGACAGCCGCCTCGACCTCGAAATGAAGGCCAAAAAGCTCATGGCGGCGGTTATCTGAAACCCCTTTGCCGCGCGGTTTGCATAGGCCGCGCGGTTTCCTTTTCTGAGCCCCGGACCGAGCCCTGTCCGGCGGCTCGCCATGCCTTCGGCATGGCTCGCGGGTCGATTATAGTCAGCGGGTCACAGGGGCAAAATCCGGCGCGCGGGAGGGACGGACGTTTTCGCGTCCCCCCGTTTTCGTCCCTGCCGTGTCTCGCGTTTCACGCCCAGTCTTGTCGGCAGGCCCGCTCATTTGCGCGCCGGTTTCCACCATCCGACAAGAGGCGCATTCCATGTCCAATGAACAAGATCGTGCGGCCGCCGCCAAGAAGGGCAGCCCGTTTCTGAACACCCGCCAAGCCGCATTCTATATCGGCTTGTCCCACCGCACACTGGAGAAGATGCGACCGAAAAAGCGCGGTCCGGCCTACCGGAAACACGGTCGCCATATCCGCTATCACATCGACGATCTCGATGCGTGGTCGAAGGCGCAAGGGGTGCAATTGCCGTCGACCGGGGGGACCGAATAATGTGGCAAAACCCGTCACCCCAACACCAGCGCCGCCGTCGTCATCGCCACCTGTGGCTGTCCGCGATCACCACCGCAGCGGTCCTCAGTCTGGCGTTCAATCAGTGGGGCCGGGAGACGCCGATCATCGTCTACAACGCCAGCGCCAGCGTCCCGAAAGGGTTTTACCGTGTGTCCGCCGTGAAGGGCCTGCACCGGGGCGATTTGGTACTGATGACCACGCCGGAAAGCGTGCGCGTATTGGCTGATCACCGCCGGTATCTGCCCAAATCGGTCCCCATGATCAAGACTGTTGCCGCGCTGCCCGGTGACGAAATCTGCGCGGTCGGCATGACGATTTTGATCAATAACCAAAGCATTGCCATACGCCAATCCCACGACGGACAGGGGCGTCCTATGCCGCAGTGGCACGGATGTCGAACCCTGAATCCGGGCGAGTTTTTCCCCCTCAATCCCGCCAGTCCGTACTCCTTCGACGGTCGCTATTTTGGGGCCGTGCCGACGGCTCTGATACGCGGCCAATTGGAGCCCTTATAGTGCGGCGGGCGTGGCTTTTGACGTGCCTGGCCACGGGCTTTGCCGCAGGACACATGCCTGCTTCGGCGCAACCCGGTGGCAGCTCATGGCGCACTTGCATTGTGCAAGCGAGTGCGGATTTCGGTATTGCCTCGCCATGGATCGAGGCCGTCATACAGGCGGAAAGCGGTGGGCGCACGCACCTGAACGGGCGGCCGATCACGTCGGAGGCGGGGGCAATGGGGCTGATGCAACTTATGCCCGGCACCTACCAGATGATGCGCGTGAAGCATGGTCTGGGTCCCGATCCGTACGCCCCCTGCGACAATATCCGGGCGGGCACTGCCTATTTGCGGGCGATGTACGATCGCTTCGGCTACCCCGGTCTGTTCGGCGCTTACAACGCGGGACCCGGACGGTACGCCGAGTGGCTTAAAGGCCGCCCCCTGCCTTTTGAGACGCGGCTGTACCTGCGAAAGGTCGTCCGCGCCGAGCCCACTCTGGCCTCGGGCTTGGCGCTTTTCGTGACGGCGGATACGGCCCCTGAACCTGTGCCCCCGGAAAACAGCAACGGCCTGTTCGTGCGGCTGGGTCAGACGGCGCGAACGGAGGGCGGGCCGTGAAGAGAAGAGAAGAGAAGAGGGAAGGCAAGATAAAACCACTGCCTCCTATGTCGGCTAAGTCATTGTCTGCACATCGGATTTTGTGGAGGTAAGGCGGGGCGCGCGGAGGCTCTTGTGTCTAATCTGCTGAAATGTAACAGGAAAGTTTGCCTCTATGGCCTCGAAGGATGATGAGTTCAAACCCCGGCTCGGGAAGATGCGCGCCAAGGGCAAAGGGAGCTTTCGCGGTCAGGTTTTGCACGCCGTTCACCGGGCCGGCGGCACCCGAAAGGGCGGTGCGCGCTTTGTCGCCAAGGCGCGTCTGGGGCGGGGGCGAGCGGTCGTCGGCATCCGGCCCAAAGGCAGCCGCCGCGTCGTCATCAAGGCCCGCTTCACCCGGCTGGCCGGTAAGGGCTTGGGCGCCGCACGCGCCCACCTGAAATACCTGCAACGCGACGGCACCACACGCGACGGACAGGCCGGGGCCTTGTATGACCGCGACAGTGACCGCGCGGACGGCAAGGCCTTTCTGGACACGTGCGCCGACGACCGGCACCTGTTTCGGATCATCGTGGCCCCCGAAGACAGCGATCAGTATGACGACCTGAAGGGGCTCACCCGACGCCTTATGACCCAGATGGAAAAGGACCTGGGCACGCGGCTGGAATGGGTGGCCGTCGATCACTTCAACACGGGCCATCCCCACACCCATATCGCCATCCGCGGGCGCGACGATCAGGGGCAAGATCTCATCATGGCCCGAGACTATATCAGCAATGGTATCCGAGCGCGGGCAGAAGCCCTGGTCACGCTCGATCTCGGACCGCAAACCGAACACGAAGTCACCGACAGTCTGCGCCGCGAAATCGACCAGCCGCGTCGGACCCGCATCGACCGTCAGCTTCTACGCGACAGAGGCGCGGATCAGACCGTTACCGTACGCCATGGCGACGCGTTTCAGCAAAGCCTCCGCGCCGGCCGTCTTCAGACCTTGGGCGCCTTCGGTTTGGCGGAAGACATGGGGGGCGGCCTGTGGCGTCTCAGCCCAGACATGGAGCCGACCCTACGACAGATGGGCGCGCGCGGCGATATCATCAAATCCCTGACCTACGACCTGAGCGGAACGGACCTCCGCCATGCGGCTCTCCATCTGGATATAAGAGGCGAGGCACCGACGATCATAGGTGAGGTCCTTCGCCGGGGAGAACTGGACGACTTCGGCGAGCGGCAGTATCTGGCTGTGGCCGCAACCGACGGGCGGGTCCACGTCTTCGACACCGGCCGCCCGGGGCCGTCGGATGGCACCGGCACCGGAACAGTTGTGCGGGTGGTCGCCGTGACACCGGAGCTGAAGCCTGCCGACCACACGATTTTCCGCGTGGCGGCGAGCAACGGCGGCATCTACGATATCGAAGCCCATTTGAGAGTCGATCCGTCCGCCACCGACACCTTCGCTCAGACCCATGTCCGCCGCCTGGAAGCCATCCGGCGAACGACCGGCGGTGTGCAGCGTTCGGAGACCGGCAGCTTCGTCATCTCCCCGTCTTATGGCGAAACCGCACTGAACTATGAGCGCCATCAGGCCCGCCTCAAACCCGTGCAGATCGAGCGGCTGTCATCCTTGCCCTTGGAGCGCTTGCCGCAACACCCTGGCCTGACCTGGCTAGATCGAGACCAAATGCCCAATGTCTCCGACGCGGGGTTCGGTGGCCGGGTGGGCCAAGCGCGTGTCGCGCGTGCGGCCTGGTTGGCGTCGGAGGGTTTAGGTGTCCCGGTCGATGGGCGGCAAGTGCTCTCACCCACGGAACGCGAGGGCCTGCGGCGTCGGGAATGGGAGGCGATTGCCGGCGGCGTCGCGACGGAGGTGGGAAAGCCCTACGTGGCGGCCCGCCAGGGCGAGCGCGTGGAGGGCAATCTGTCGGGCTATCGCGACACCGCCGAAGGGCGGCTGGCCGTCATCGAGCGCGCGCGGGATTTCACGCTCGTACCGTGGCGACCCGTGTTGGAGCCGCATGTGGGGAAGGTGGTGTCAGGCGTTCTCGATCGTGGCGCAATCAATTGGTCGATCGGACGAAGCCGGGGACGCGGTGTGGAATAAGTGCGACGGTCCCGCGCGCCAATAATCCACGCTCTGCAACAATTTGCGACATGGCGATTGCCGGGGAATTGGCAGATTTTAGGGGCAACAGCGGTGGCGCGATTGTCGCTGTAAACCAAGCGCTTACCCGTCCGATCTGATCCCTTGTCGAAGGACCTTCAACCATGACCCGCACGTTCGCGTCGACGCTACTCCTCACCGTCACCCTGCTGGCGTTCGCCAACACGTCAGCCGCTCAGGAGCGGTTTGTCCTCCCGGCAAAGAGCGCGAAGCTCGACAGTGAAAGTGTCATCGATCAAAAAATTATCGACACGAATGTACGGCTCAACGCCCGCATGGCAAAGGCACTGGACAGTGATCCGATTTTGAAGGCCGCGATCGAGAAAGACCTTCGGCCAATCCTCAATGAAAAGAACCCGGCAAAACGGCTCGCCTTGGCGAAAGCATTTCGCGCGGCACACGAGCGAGACATCCAACGGGTTTTGGCCAAGGGCGGATTCGATCTGAACAGTTCAGTCAAAGCGTTTGAAGGCATCGATCCAAGCGTGAGTGTGGCCGCGGTCAATGGGGCGCAGGTGCTGCGTCGTCGGGCGCCCGAAGCGTCGGCAGCGCAGACGCCCCCGCCGGCACCGGTCGGAGGGACAGTCAAGGAATTGGTCAGCGCAGACTTCCAGTTTGAGCAGTTCACCGATTGCGCGCCGGGGCAGGGTCGATCGGAGCGGTCCGGGGGCTATTTGATCAGTGAGACTGAGCGATGTTCAACATGGGGGCGCATGACGCATGAACTGGAGGTGCCTGCCGGATATCAGGCGCGCGTAGAGATGCGCGCGAACTTGTCGTCAGAGGCACACGCCATCATGTCGTTTGCCCATAGCTCTAGCCGGATATCAATTGTGCGTGGGACCGAAACGGTGGAGACGCGCGAATCCAATGCGGACCTCCCGAACACAACGGGCGACGACGCCGGGCATAGCCTGGACGGTGCGACGATTATCCGGCAGTTACCCCCGGGAAAGTATACCTTGGTGTCCAAGACCTCATCGATCACGTGCACCTTTCCGTTTGGGTGGGCCGTGGCCGAAGGGAAGGTGTCGGCGCTGCGCGTAAAGATCACGATGACGCCACAGTGATCTGGGCGAAGCGCAAGCACCTTCGGCATTGATACCTTGTGCACGTTCAAGCGTCCTTGTCGCGCGGGGGCACCCGGGCATTGAGGTTCGACAAGCGTGACGGTGAAACAGAAGAAATTGGCGTTGATACTCGGCACCTTGCTCCTCGGCATCGGCTTGCTCATAGCTGCCGGGCTGTGGGTGCGTGACGCGCCTGAGCGCCGGGCGAGAGAACAGACCGCGCATGAGGTGTCTTCCGCGAAGGCGCTCGTCAGGCGTCGTCTGCCAAATCCAGAAACAGCCACCTTCTGGAATGTACGCGCGGGATACGGAGAGGTCTGTGGCTACGTCCGTACCAAAGATACCTCAGGCGGGGAGACCCCCTACACCCATTTCAGAGTGGTCGAGGGACGGGCGGAGTTACGCAGCGATTTCGAGACGCAGCCAATAGAGGTGTTCGATCGTTGGGATAAGGCGCTGACCTCCTGCATCCTAATGGGCGAGGCGATCCCGGATGACGAATAGCGAACGGCCTAAAGGCCGGTGATCTTGATGGGCAGCACAATCGGACGGTTAACCATCATCTGGGGCTGAAATAGTCGCGTTATACGGGCAGTGTTGCGCTGCAACCAAAGGGGCGTTCATGCCGTCATCCGTACTGATCATTGAGGAGAGCGTCCGTCACGGGCAAATCCTGGCAGCCATCATGCGGACATCGGGTTTGACTCCGGTTCTGGCCCACAGCATCGATATAGCGCGTGATGCCTTGCGCATGCGCCAATGGAATTTGGTTGTGCTCAGTCTATACGGCCGACACACGAACGTCATGTCCCGACTGGCCGAAGTCAAGGCATTGGCCGGGCGGACGCCGCTGGCAATCGTCACTGCCACTGAGGAAGCCTCGCCCGACCATTTGACCGCCGCGCTGAACTATGCACGCCGCGGGCCGGTGCAACTGCTATTGCCTGGCCCCTTTCGCACGCGAGACGTCGAAGCGGGTATCCGGCAAGTTGACGCACGACTGGCTGCACGGAATCGCCGAGCCGCGCCTGAGTGCGTCTACGTCGAATAGACGAGGTGAACTCTGAACATACAAGGGCAATGGATTACGGTAGGGGCAGGGGTGGCACCTGGCCTCGACTGGGATGTCGCCGTCAGATTTATGATCGGCAGCCAGAAACACTCTTGACCCTCTAGTGGCTACAGACTGTATGGCCCGGCACGTATTCATTTGCCGAGGTCGATCGTGCGCACTTTCAAACAATTTCTCGCCCAAAGCACGGCGCTTGCCGCGCTCGTTGCTCTCTCGCTGCCGGCAGCGTCGTCAGTGTCCGCTCAGAGCCGCGAAGAAAATGAGGCACACGAAGAAGAAGAGGTGACGGAGGTCATCGTCCAGGCCACGCGCGCCGGGCGCAAGCTTCAGGACGAGCCGATCCGTGTCGAGGTCATCAACCGCGAAGAGATCGAAGAAAAGATCGCGATGATGCCGGGCAACATCGCTATGCTGGTCAGCGAAACGCCTGGTATCCGTGTGCAGGTGACGTCGCCGTCGCTGGGGGCATCCAATATCCGGATGCAGGGCATGAAGGGGCGCTACACGCTTCTGTTGACGGACGGACTGCCGATCTACGGCGGCCAATCCCTGGGCCTGTTGCAGACGCCGCCCACCGATCTGGGACAGGTCGAAGTCATTAAGGGCTCGGCCTCGGCGCTCTACGGCGGGTCTGCCCTGGCGGGCGTCATCAATCTGGTGTCGCGTCGCCCCAGCCCTGAACTTGAATCCGAGCTTCTGTTCAATGTCACCAGCCGCGGCGGTCAGGACCTGACGGCCTATAGCTCCGCCGCAATCAGCGAGCGCCTTAGCTATTCGATCACAGCCGGGTATCACCGGCAGGATCAGAACGACATCGACGGTGACGGCTGGATCGATATGGCGGGGTACGAGCGCTGGACCTTGCGTCCGCGTCTGTTCTGGTATGGGGACAATGGCGCCAAAGCCTTGCTGACGCTGGGCGCCATGACCGAACAGCGCGATGGCGGGAACGTCTCCGGTCGCACCGTGCCGGACGCCACCTTCTTCCGCGAGACACAGGACAGCCGTCGGATGGACGCTGGCCTGACCGCGCAAGCACCGGTCGAAGGCGTCGGCACGCTGCATGTTCGCGCTTCGACGCTCAGTCAACGCCACGATCATCGCTTTGGTGAGGCGATGGACCGCGACAATCACAATACGACGTTTGTCGAGACCTCCCTGACCGGGGAAAAAGGCGGCACATCATGGGTCGCGGGTCTGGCCTGGCAAGGCGATCGCTATCGTTCCAAGCGCTATAGCGGCTTCAATTACGACTACACCGTGCGGGGTGTATTCGGTCAGGTGGAACAGAAGATCGGCGATCTGACGCTGGCCGGCAGCGCGCGCGTGGACGATCATAGCGAATATGGTTCGCAATTCAGCCCACGCGTGTCGATGCTCTACCGTCCCGGCAATTGGACGGTGCGGGCTTCGGTCGGACGGGGCTATTACGCGCCGACGCCGTTTGTGGAGGAGATTGAAGCGGCCGGTCTGGCGCGTCTGTCACCGCTCGGGCGCCTGAAGGCCGAGGAAGCGCAGACGGCCTCTGTCGATCTGACCTATACGGCTGGCCCGGTTGAGGCGAACATGACGCTCTTCGCTTCTGACATCGACAATGCCGTCCAGCTTCAGGAGACCAGCGACACCAGCGTGCGGCTGATCAACGCGATCGGTGTCACCCGCACGCGCGGTTCGGAACTGCGCCTGCGCTATCGCCACGAAGGCTTCTCGCTAACCGGCAGCTATGTCATCGTCGATGCCACCGAGACTCATCCAGCCACCGGCCTGCGCCGCGACATGCCGGATACCCCGAAGCATACGGGGGGTCTGGTTGCCATGTGGGAAGAAGAAGGCAAGGGCCGTCTCGGCTTCGAGGCCTATTATACTGGGCGGCAGACTCTGGAAGACAATCCGTATCGGACGGAAGGTAAGCCCTACTGGGAACTGGGGGCCATGGGTGAGGTCAAGCTCGGTAAGGTCAGCCTGTTCCTGAACCTGGAGAACCTCCTCAATGTCCGCCAGACCAGGCACGATCCGCTGGTGCGGCCGCGTCGCGCCCCCGACGGCCGCTGGACCGTCGACGCCTGGCAGCCGACCGAGGGCTTTACCGCTAATGCCGGGGTTCGCCTTCGCTTCTGACGTGAATTGGTATCGCCTAGGGCGTGAAGCAGCGACACCTTCAGTCTGCCGCTTTGTGCCAAATCCAAAACGTCAGAAATGCACCGAACGTCAACCAGATCAACACGACCGCGACTAAGCCGGATCGACTGACTATGCGAGTTGTACGGTTAGACGCGGTCGTTCGGAACTCGCTCATGAGCGTGGCGGGAATGAGCCGCACTGCCCACAGGATACCAATAGGCACAATCAGCAGGTCATCGAAATATCCTAAGACAGGGATAAAGTCTGGGATTAGGTCGATCGGCGAAAGCGCGTATGCAGCGACGGCACCAGCTACCAATTTAGCGGAGATGGGTGTCCTTGGATCACGCGCAGCTATCCACAAGGCGATCACATCGCGTTTTATGGCTTTCGCCCATCTCTTAGCAACTTCCAGCCATTTCATGGTCAGTCTCCTGCCTATGTCCGCCGGCTCATTTCGGTCGCAGTCCCAGCAAACGTAACGCATTCAGGGTGACCAGCACAGTGGCCCCTGTATCTGCCAGGATCGCCATCCATAGCGTCGTAGCTCCCGTCAGTGTCGTGACAAGGAATATCGCCTTCAGCCCCAGAGCCAGAGCGATGTTCTGCCAGATGTTGCCCAGCGTCGCCCTGGACAAGGATATCAACTGGGGAACACCCGAGACGCGATCCTTCAGCAGCGCGGCGTCGGCGGTTTCCAGCGCCACATCGGTTCCGCCCCCCATGGCGATGCCGACCGAGGCAGCCGCCAGGGCGGGGGCGTCGTTAATCCCATCACCGACCATGGCAATCGGGCTGTCTTTAGCGATCTGCGCAATGCGGGCAAGTTTAGCCTCCGGTAGCAGCTCCGCCTCAGCCTCGACGCCGACCTGTGCGGCAATGGCGGTGGCCGTCCGGCGATTGTCGCCGGTCAGCATCAGTGTCTGTATGCCCCGCGCTTTCAGGGCCGCTACGGCGGATTTCGCGTCCTCGCGCAATTCATCGCGGATGGCGATCAGCCCTTCGGCGACCTTGCCTCCGTGGACAACCACGACCGTCTTGCCTTCCTGCTCCAGCGCGTTGATCCTGGCCGTCGTCTCGTCTGTTAGCGCCGCCTTGCTCGCTGCGAAGGATGGGGAGCCGACCGAGACAAAGCCTGATTTCAAACGTGCCGTCACGGCCTTGCCGGGTACGGCGGTCGAGCCGCCGAAGGCGGCGGGGATGTCCAACGCGCGGGTGCGGGCGGCGTCAACAATAGCCTTGCCCAGCGGATGGCTGGTATTGGCTTCGACGGCAGCGGCGCGCGCCAGCAAGTCATCCTCATTACCCGTCAGGGCTATGATGTCCGTTACCTGAGGCTTGCCGCGCGTCAACGTGCCGGTCTTGTCAAAGGCCACCGTCTTGATCTTGCCGAGCGTTTCCAGTGCCGCGCCGCCTTTGATCAGCAGACCTTGGCGTGCCCCGGCGGCCAGACCCGAGGCAATCGCTGTCGGGGTTGAGATGACCAACGCGCAGGGACACGCAATGAGCAGGGTCGCCAGTCCGCGATAAATCCACGTCGTCCAGTCCTGTGCAAAGAGCACGGGCGGAATGACGATGATCAGGGCGGCCACCAGCATCGCAGCCGGCGTGTACCACAGGCTGAACCTGTCGATGAAGCGTGCGGTGGGTGCCTTGCTCTCCTGCGCCTCTTCGACGAGGTGGATGATCCGGGCAATGGTGTTGTCGGCCGCCTTATGCGTGATACGCACTCGCAGAGCCCCATTGGCGTTGATACTGCCCGCAAACACGTCCGAGCCCGCTCCCTTGAACACGGGCACAGACTCGCCGGTCACGGGCGACTCGTCGACCTCGCTTTCACCTTCGACCACCTCACCATCGGACGGGATTCGATCGCCCGGCCGGACGATGGCAATATCGTCTATCTCCAGAGCTTCCGCCGGCACCTCTTCGACGCCGCCATTGCGTTCGATACGGGCGGTGCGAGGAACCAGTCCGATCAGGGCCTCGATACCCGCCCGAGCACGCCCCGCGGCAACGGTTTCAAGAACTTCACCGACAGCAAACAGGAAGACGACCGTCAGGGCCTCTTCACCTTCACCGATGAAGACCGCACCGATGGCGGCCACCGACATCAGGGTTTCGATGGAGAAGGGCGAGCCGGCCAGCGCGCCCGAAACCGCACGGCGTGCGAACGGAAACACGCTAATCAGGGCGGCGATGGAGGTGATGTAGAGCGCGTAGGAGGGGAGCAGGCGTTCCAATCCCAGCCCGATGGCCAACATCAGACCGGTCATCAAAACCAGTTTGCCCTTACCGGTTTTCCACCAGGGCACGGCGGTCTTTACCGCTGGAAGCGTACGCGTCTCTTCGGCCATTGCGGACGGTACATATCCGAGGCTGCGAATCTGGTCTTGGAGAATCGCCGCGGGGGTCAGGTCCTCATCCAGACTGAGAACGAGCGTCTCGTTCTGGTAGGACACGGCGACATCGCTGGCGCCCGGCAGTCGATTGACAGCGGTTTCAATTTTGAGCGCGCACGCGCCGCAGTCCATGCCTTCGACGCGTAGACGGATGGGGGAGGGAGACGCCATATCAAGACCTCGACGGAGGGAACGGGCTGGCATATATACACCCTGTAGTCGCTATAGGGTCAAGCCATGAGTTCCGCACATCTTTCGATCGGTGATCTGTCACGCGCCACGGGCACCAAGGTTGAAACCATCCGCTTTTATGAAAAGAACGGCCTTCTACCTGAACCCAGTCGAACCCAAGGTAACTACCGGGCCTATGAACCCGCGCATTTGAGCCGGCTAAGTTTCATCCGTCGGGCGCGCGATCTGGGCTTTTCGCTCGACCAGGTCCGCGCCTTGTTGACGCTCTCTGACGACCGGTCGCAGTCGTGTGCGGCCGTCGATGTGATCGCCCGTGCCCATCGGGACGAGGTGGAGCGAAAGATCAAAGACCTTCAGTCCCTAAAGACCGTGCTAGATCAGGTGATTGAAAGCTGCCACTGCAACATCGTGGCCGACTGCGCCATCATAGAGTCGCTGGCGCCCGCACCACAGGGCTCATAAAGTCCCGGTTGCCCTAAGACCGAAGCCCCTATACATTCGATTTCATGCACCGCTGTCTCCGCTTCAACGCTGTCTCGATGATCATGGGCCTGATGGCCATGATCCTGTGCGGCAGCACGCCAGCGGCCGCCGAGACAATGATGAGCCATCCTGCGACGGGGGCCGTTTCCGCGAATGAAATGCCCGAGATGCCTTGCTGTCCTGAAAAGGCGCCCGCAGTCTATAAGGCCTGTGGTCTTCAGTGTCCGGTCATCGCACCGGCGTCCTATGACTTCGTAGTGGTTATGAAGACGGATGCCCTGACCTTTACCGTCAATTCGGCCCACTATGGCGGGATTACCTTCGGCCCGCGTGCGCCGCCTCCGCGCTGATCCTCCGATAGATAAGACACCTTACATTCAATCTATCTAACGGAGTTATCCGATGAAACGTATCATCGTCACATCTGCTTTTGTTGCCCTGTTCGCCGCCGGTGCCGCCTATGCGGCCGCCCCGGAAGCGGTCAAGGACGCCGTCAAATCCTGTTGCGAAGCCATGGAAAAGTGCTGCTGCTGCGACAAGGAAAAGGCGGATCAGCCGGATGCCCATAAGGACCACAAGAACTAAGCTTCTTCCGGTCGATTAGACAGGTGCCCGCGGTGGAAACATCGCGGGCATTCTTGTTTTCGAGGCCAGCCGAATGCAAGGCCAGGCACTTGACATCTTATCCATATATCATTATAGCTCGATATATGGATAAAAAGGCAGCAACACAGGCATTCGCCGCCCTGAGCCAGGAAACCCGGCTCGACGTTCTTCGTTTGCTCGTTCAGGTGGGACCGGAAGGCCTGCCGGCAGGAGATATCGGCGAACGTCTGGGCGTGAAGCAAAACACCATGTCGGCCAACCTGTCAGTCTTGCAGCAGTCGGGTCTGCTGAGAAGCGAGCGGGAAGGGCGGTCGATCCGCTACTTCGCGGACTATGATGGTCTGCAAGGACTGTTGTCGTTCCTGTTGGAAGACTGCTGTGGCGGCCGCAAGGAGTTATGCGAGCCGCTGATCCAGAAAATCGTCTGCGCCTGTTAGGCGCATAAGCCAAAAAAGCGAGGTCAGTTTAACGCGCTGTGTGCCAGCGTGATTGCGCCCTCACGTCTGGAGCCAAGAGCCTGATGGGCAAATTTGAGCGCTATCTTTCAGTCTGGGTCGGGTTATCGATCCTCACCGGTGTGCTGTTGGGCCACCTGTTCCCGCCCGTGTTTCAGACGGTCGCACACCTGGAATACGCCCACGTCAATCTGGTGGTGGCCGTGCTGATCTGGGTGATGATCTTCCCCATGATGATCAGTATCGACTTCTCGACCATCGGCGAGGTTCGAAAAGAGCCCAAGGGCCTGATCATCACCTTCTTCATCAACTGGTTCGTCAAACCCTTCAGCATGGCCGCCCTGGGCGTGGTGTTTCTCCAGTATATCTTCGCGGGCTTTATCCCGGCAGAAGACGCCAAATCCTATATCGCCGGATTGATCCTGTTGGGGGCCGCACCCTGTACAGCGATGGTCTTTGTGTGGAGCCGGCTGGTCAAGGGTGACGCCAACTATACGCTGGTGCAGGTCTCGCTGAACGATCTGGTGATGATCGTGGCCTACGCCCCCATCGTCGCCCTGCTGCTCGGCGTGACCGATGTCGTGGTCCCATGGGACACCCTGATCCTGTCGGTCGTGCTCTATGTCGTCATTCCGATCGTTGCGGGCTATCTGACCCGCAAGGCGCTACCCGCCGCCAGGGTCGAAAGTTTGCTCGATGCCCTGAAGCCGTGGTCGATCATCGGCCTGCTGGCGACCGTCGTCCTGTTGTTCGGCTTTCAGGCGCAGGTCCTGCTGGAAAAGCCGCTGGTGATCCTGATGATCGCCGTGCCGATCCTTCTGCAAAGCATCCTGATGTTCTTCCTGACCTTCAAATGGATGTGCAAGGTCAAAATCCCGCACAACATCTCCGCACCCGCCGCCCTGATCGGTGGCTCCAACTTCTTCGAGCTGGCCGTCGCTGTCGCCATCAGCCTGTTCGGTCTGCACTCCGGCGCGGCCCTCGCCACCGTCGTCGGTGTTCTGGTCGAGGTGCCTGTCATGCTGTGGCTGGTGAAGGTCGCCAACAAACAAACGTACGAGGTCTAAGATGCAGCCCGTCATCTATCACAACCCGGACTGCGGCACCTCGCGCAACGTCCTGGCCGTAATCCAGGCCGCGGGCTACGAACCCGAGATCATCGAATATCTGAAGGTGGGCTGGAACGCCGACGAACTGCACAATCTGCTGGCCTATGCGGGCCTGACACCGCGGCAGGCGCTGCGGGAGACCAAGTCGCCCGCCAAGGAACTGGGCTTGCTCGATCCGGCCGTAACCGACGACGTGATCTTCGAGCAGATGCTGGTGCATCCGGTCCTTGTCAACCGGCCCATCGTCATCACCGACAAGGGCTCCAAGTTGTGCCGCCCGTCGGAGGCCGTGCTGGACCTGCTGGACACCTGGCCCAAGGGGCCGTTCCTCAAGGAAGACGGAACGGAGATGATCGACAGCGCCGGTATGCGCGTCGGTTTGCCGGGGATGCCCAATATAGACGCCGAGAGCTTTCAGGCAATAGACGAGACCAAGCTGCTCGCGCCCGAGCCGATGACCCACGCGCCGCGCATTTTGCTGCTCTATGGATCGGTGCGGTCGCGCTCGTTCAGCCGTCTGGTCTCCGAAGAAGCCGCGCGCATCCTCAACCGCTTCGGGGCGGAGACGCGGACCTTCAACCCGTCGGGCCTGCCGCTGCCGGACGACGCCGATGTCAGCCATCCCAAGGTGCAGGAACTGCGCGAACTGGTGCAATGGGCCGAAGGCATGGTCTGGTGTTCGCCCGAGCGGCATGGCGCCATGACAGGCGTCATGAAATCCCAGATCGACTGGATACCGCTGGCGCTGGGATCGGTTCGTCCCACCCAAGGCAAGACCCTAGCAGTCATGCAGGTCTCGGGCGGCTCGCAATCGTTCAATGCCGTCAACCAGCTACGCGTGCTGGGCCGCTGGATGCGCTGTATCACCATCCCCAATCAGTCGTCCGTCGCCAAGGCCTTCACCGAGTTCGACGAACACGATCGGATGAAACCGTCCTCCTATTACGACCGCATCGTCGATGTCATGGAGGAACTGGTGAAGTTCACCCTCCTGACCCGCGAACGGGCCGACTACCTCGTCGACCGCTATTCCGAGCGCAAGGAAAGCGCCGAAGAGCTATCGAAGCGCGTCAATCTCCGCTCTATCTAAGGCCGCCGCCATGAAGGTTCTTTTTCTCTGTACGGGTAACTCCTGCCGCTCGATTCTCGGAGAGTTCACCTTGAACCATCTCGCGCCGAGTGGCTGGCGTGCCATGAGCGCCGGCAGCCGCCCGACGGGGTATGTCCATCCGAGGTCACTGGCGTTGCTGGGAAGCGAAGGCATATCGACGCAAGGCGCGTCCAGCAAGTCGTGGGAAGACCTGCCGGAGGTGCCGGATATCGTCATCACTGTCTGCGGCAGCGCCGCAGGCGAGGAATGCCCCGCCTATATCGGCAATGTCCTGCGAACCCATTGGGGCGTCGAAGACCCGGCCCATGTGACCGGCACAGAGGCGCAGATCAATGCCGCCTTCCGCAAGGCCTATACGATCCTGCGGGCGCGTATTGAAGCCTTTCTAGCGCTTCCGCTCGATAGGCTGGCGTCCGACCGAGGAGCCTTCAAAACCGTGCTCGACGAGATTGGCCAGTTGATGCCGACAGACGAAGCGGGCGTGTTCACGCTGATCGATCCGCGCGACGGTGATCTGGTCGCGGCGCTGGCCGCTGCCGGATTGCCGACCACGGACCTAGGCACAGCACCGGGGCGTCCGTGAGCAATGGACAGGAGATTTTACTTATTGCGATACTCGGCTAGGGAATTTTCATTCACTTAACCAGCATCAAACCCTTTACGCGACAAGGCTCAGCCTATAGGTCCATTTACCCGATACGGATCGTTTCAATCGAGAACGGACCGCTCGCCACTAGGCGACGACGAGGGCAGCTATTACCGAATCGCAAGCCGATACTCGGCAACCCAATCCCATCGACGTCTATGTCGGTGAGCGCATTCGAATGCGGCGGAAGTTCCTCGGTCTCAGTCAGGAAGCTTTGGCCAACAGTCTAGGGCTCACCTTCCAGCAGGTCCAGAAGTACGAGCGCGGAAGCAATCGGATAAGCGCGTCGAAGCTGTACCAAACCGCACGTACCTTGCAGGCACCGATCTCGTACTTTTTCGAAGGGGTGGACGCGGAGGTACACGCGGAAACCTCCGTTGGCGAGGCGTCTGTGCATTCGTTTCTGGCGACCGGCGAAGGTATTGAACTGGCCGCCAGTTTTCCGCGCATCGAGTCGTCTCGGCATCGCCGGCGGGTTCTGGACCTGGTTAAGACGCTCGCGGACGAGTGACACCTGAAACACCAAGGGAATAAGGGGTAGAATGGGGTAGCCCGAGCGTACAGCCGGGCTATCTGAGATTCCACGGCGCGCCCCCATGCTCGCGCAGTTCATTTTCGGACTGCGCCATGACCCCCACCAAAATCCTTTTCGGCCAAATCCTGATCGTCTTCGCAATCGCCCTCCTAGGCGTGTGGACGGCGACGCAATGGGCCGCTGCGCAACTGGCCTATCAGCAGCAACTCGGACCGGCGTGGGCCGTTTGGTGGGGTGTGCCTGTCTACCGTCCGTGGCAACTCTTCATCTGGTGGTTCCATTACGAGGCCTATGCACCCGAGGTCTTTCACCGCGCGGGTCTATTGGCGGCATCGAGCGGGCTGATGGCCTGCGGGGCCGCGATTGCCGGCTCGGTCTGGCGCGCGCGTCAGGCGAAGTTCGTCACCACCTATGGCTCGGCGCGCTGGGCATCGCGCCCGGAAATCGAAGCGGCCGGTCTCTTCCGTGACCGTGGCGTGTTTCTGGGGCGGATCGGCGGCGACTATCTGCGCCACGACGGCCCCGAACACGTCATGGCCTTCGCGCCCACACGATCCGGTAAAGGGGTCGGCCTTGTGGTCCCGACCCTTCTGTCCTGGAACGGGTCGGCCGTCATCCACGACATCAAGGGCGAAAACTGGGAACTGACCGCCGGGTGGCGCTCGACCTTCTCGCATTGCCTCCTGTTCAATCCGACCGACCTGCGATCCGCGCGCTACAATCCCCTCCTCGAAGTCCGCAAAGGCCCCAACGAGGTGCGCGATGTGCAAAACATCGCTGACATTCTGGTCGATCCGGAAGGTTCGGTCGAGCACCGCAGTCACTGGGAAAAAACCAGTCATTCCTTGCTGGTAGGTGTCATACTTCATGTGCTGTACGCCGAAGAGGAAAAGACCCTCGCACGCGTGGCCACCTTCCTTTCGGACCCGCAGCGCACCTTTGACTACACCCTGCACCGGATGCTCAGCACCAACCATCTGGGCGACAAGACCCATCCCAAGGTCCATCCGGTCGTAGCCTCCGCCGCGCGCGAAATACTCAACAAGTCCGAAAATGAACGTTCCGGCGTCCTCTCGACCGCCATGTCCTTTCTGGGCCTCTACCGTGATCCCGTGGTGTCGCGTACGACGTCGCATTGCGATTGGCGCATCGCCGACCTGATGGACGCCGGGCACCCGGTTTCCCTCTATCTGGTCATTCCGCCGTCGGACCTGTCGCGCACCAAGCCGCTGGTGCGTCTGATCCTCAATCAGATCGGCCGTCGCCTGACCGAGCGCCTCGAAGGCGATCCTTCCAAGTCCCTCCGCCATCAACTGTTGATGATGCTCGACGAGTTTCCGGCCTTGGGGCGACTGGACTTTTTTGAGACGGCGCTCGCCTTCATGGCCGGGTACGGCGTCCGCGCTTTCTTAATCGCTCAAAGTCTCAACCAGATCAGCAAGGCGTACGGCGAAAACAATGCCATCCTCGATAACTGCCACGTGCGTGTGGCCTTCTCGACCAATGATGAGCGCACGGCCAAGCGTATTTCGGACGCGCTGGGGACCGCTACGGAATTGCGCGCGCAGCGGAACTACGCCGGTCACCGCCTGTCGCCCTGGCTCGCCCACGTCATGGTGTCCCGGCAGGAGACCGCCCGCCAGCTCCTGACGCCCGGTGAGGTGATGCAATTGCCGCCGCAGGATGAGCTGGTGCTGGTGTCGGGTCTGGCACCCGTCCGCGCCAAGAAGCTTCGTTATTTCGAAGACGCCAATTTCATGCGACGTCGCCTGCCGCCGCCCGTTCTGACCGAGGCGGGTTACGCCGATCGCCCCGCTGCGCGTCCTGACGACTGGGACGGTCGGATACGCGCCACCTCTCGCCAGCTCGCCGCCGCCTTGGAGGCCAAGGCCGAGGAGACGGAAGATGAGGGCGGGTTGCAACTCCAACGCCACCCCAGCCTCGGCGATGAAGCCGACGACGCCAAGCCGACCGTCGAAAGCGATCCTGAGCGGACGACTGAAGACGATACCGACCTGGCGGCGGACAAGCGGGCGCTGGACCGCGTGCGGACTTTGACGCCGGTGCAGCGCGCTGCCGCCCTCAACGTAGAGCGCGAATTCGGGGTGGACCGATGAAACCCCACCGCATCCGCCACCAGTTTCATCTCAATGCCGATCTGAGCCGCAAGCTCGATGCGCTGGCCACCGAGCCGGGCCGCACGAAATCCGCCGTGTTGGAGGCCGCCATTCTGGCCTGGATCGAGCGCCGCGGCGCCAACGAACTCGATGAACGCTTCGCCGTCCGCCTCAACCGGCTGAGCCGCCAGCTTGATCGGGTCGAGCGCGACCAGAAGATCATTCTCGAAAGCCTGGCGCTTTTCATCCGCCAGACGCTTCAACGCGACGCGCATCTCCCGGACCCCGATCCCGCCGCGCGCGCCCGGGGCCGCGAGCGGTTCGAAGCCTTCATCGAGCAGGTCGGCCGCAAGCTGGCGCAAGGCCGCTCGGAAATCAGCCCCTCAGAGGATCTACCGTCATGACGCCGTCTCAGTCCGCGCGCCGTCTGCGCGATATGTTGCGTACCGCCTTTGGCGACGCGATCAACGCCGCCCTCACAGATCCCGCTGTGATCGAAATCCTGGCCAACCCCGATGGCACGGTCTGGCTCGATCGGGCGGGCGAGGGGCGCGTGATAACCGATATCGTCCTGACGCCCGCCGACCGTGAACGCATCGTGCGTCTGGTCGCCAGCCATGTCGCCGTCGAGGTGCACGCGGACGCGCCGATCGTCTCGGCCGAACTCCCGACCTTCCTGCCCGACCGCCGGGGTGAACGCTTCGAAGGCCTGTTGCCGCCCGTAGTGGAGGGGGCCTGTTTCGCCATCCGAAAGCCGGCGTCCCGCGTTTTCACGCTGGGGGACTATGTCAGCGACGGCATGCTGTCGTCGGTGCAGGCGCGCCTTCTGCGCTCGGCCGTTCAGGATCGTCGCAACATACTGATCGCCGGCGGCACGTCGTCGGGCAAGACCACCTTCGCCAATGCCTTGCTGGCGGAGGTCGCAGCCCTGAACGACCGCGTCGTCCTGATCGAAGATACCCGCGAACTGCAATGCGCCGCGCGCGATGTGGTGGCCCTGCGCACTCGGGCAGGCGTCGCGTCCTTGAGCGAACTGGTGCGCTCGACGCTGCGTCTGCGGCCGGATCGCATCATTGTTGGCGAGGTGCGCGGCGGTGAAGCTTTGGAACTGCTAAAGGCCTGGAACACCGGGCATCCCGGCGGCGTCGCCACACTTCACGCCAATTCGGCCGTCGGTGCCCTCTATCGGCTCGAACAGCTCATTCAGGAGGCGGTCGTCCACGTCCCGCGCCGGCTGATCGCCGACGCCGTCGACGTCGTCGTCTTCATCCAGAACCACAACCCATTCACCCGGACGCCGCGTCGGGTCGAGGCCGTGATGGCGCTCGACGGCCTGACCGCTGAGGGCGATTACCGACTTCGACCGCTAGAGGCGGCGGAGACCTGACTTCAACCTCAACATGGAGATATCTGATGTATAAGTCTTTTTCGCATATGGACCGGACGCGTTACGCGCTTCCGTTGGCGCTCGGTCTGGCGCTCGCCCTGTCGACGTCCGGCGCGCTGGCCGCCGGTTCCGGTATGCCATGGGAGGAACCGCTTCAGCAGATCCTCGACAGCGTGCAGGGGCCGGTCGCCAAGATCGTGGCAGTTCTGGCCATCGTCATCACTGGTCTGGCTCTGGCTTTCGGTGAGACGAGCGGGGGCTTGCGTAAGCTGATCCAGATTGTGCTGGGCCTCTCGATCGCCTTTGCGGCGTCGAGCTTCTTCCTGACGTTCTTCTCCTTCGGCGGTGGGGCGCTGATCTGATGAGCGCGGCGGTCGAAGGCTACGAGGTGCCTCTGCATCAGGCGCTCACCCAATCCCTGCTCCTGGGCGGCGCGCCCCGCGGTCTGGCCCTGCTCAACGGCACACTCGCCGCGGCGCTGGGCCTGGGCCTGCAAATGTGGATTCCGGCCCTGCTCCTCTGGGTATCGGGCCACACCCTCGCGGTCTTCGCCGCCAAACACGACCCCCATTGCGTCGCCGTCACCCTGCGCCATCTGCGTCAGAAGGGCTATTTCTCATGCTGAACCTGCGTCAGTACCGCCAGACGATGGATCGTCTGGCCGATCACCTGCCCTGGGCCGTGCTGGCGGCCCCCGGCGTCGTCCTCAACAAGGACGGCAGCTTCCAGCGCACCGCCCGCTATGAAGGGCCGGACGTTGAGAGCGCCACGCCCGAAGAACTGGTGGCGCTGTCCGCCCGCCTCAACAACGTCTTCCGACGTTTGGGCTCCGGCTGGGCCGTCTTCTTCGAGGCGCGACGGGGGCGGGCGCAGGGCTATCCCGATACTGGTGCTGAAAGCGGTCTGGCCCGTCTGATCGACGAAGAACGCCGGGCGACCTTCGCGGGTGAGGAAGGCCAGCACTTTGAGTCGCGCTATCATCTGACCCTGGTCTTCATGCCCCCGGCGGATCAACTCGACGGCATGGGCGAAGCCTTCGTCGAGCGTGAAGAGAAGGTGACGGGTCGCGACTGGCACGACAGCTTACGCAAATTCATCGATCGGACCGATGCCGTCTTCGACCTGCTCGGAGCGGTCCTTCCGTCCATTCGCACGCTGGATGGCGCGGAGACGTTGACCTATCTGCACGCCTGCGTCTCGACCAAGGACCACCGCGTCGCCGTGCCGGACATCCCGGTCTATCTCGACGCCATCCTGACAGACACCTCCTTGTCCGGCGGCCTAGAGCCGCGCCTGGGCAATCAGTCCTTACGCACCCTGACGATCCTGGGCTTTCCCAACCACACGCGCCCCGCCTTGCTGGACGCGCTCAACCACCTCGATCTCGACTATCGCTGGTGCACGCGTTTTATCGCGCTGGATAAGCCCGAAGCGGTGAAGACCCTGACAAAACTGCGCAAGCAGTGGTTCGCCAAGCGCAAGTCGGTCGCCTCGCTCATGCGCGAAGTGCTCTATAAGGAGGCTTCGGCGCTTACCGACACCGATGCGGACAACAAGGTCGCCGATGTCGATCTCGCCTTGCAGGCCATCGGTGGCGACCATGTAGGCTTCGGCTATCTGACGACCACGCTTACGGTCATGGGACCGGACCGCGAAACCGCCGATGAACGGTTGCGCCAGATCGAGCGCGTGATCAACGGGCTGGGCTTCACCGCTATCGCCGAAAGTCTCAACGCAGTGGAAGCCTGGCTCGGCAGCCTGCCCGGACATCTCTACGCCAATGTGCGCCAGCCTCTGGTCCACACCCTGAACCTCGGTCATCTGGCGCCAATGTCGACCCTGTGGGCCGGACCGGAGCGAAATACCTACCTCGACGGTCCGGCGCTATTCCATGCGGTCAGCTCAGGCTCGACGCCGTTCCGGTTTTCGACCCATGTCGGCGATGTCGGCCATATGCTGGTGCTGGGCCCGACGGGGGCCGGCAAATCCGTGCTGCTCGCTTTCATGGCGGTATCCTTCCCGCGCTATGCCAACGCGCAAGTCTTCGTCTTCGACAAGGGCGGTTCGGCCCGGGCGGCCATCCTGGCCCTGAACGGCAGCCACCACGCCATCGGCCGGGACGGAGAAGTGGGGTTTCAGCCGCTGAGGCATATTGATGACCTATCCGAACGCACCTGGGCGCTCGACTGGCTTTCGGCCTTGCTCGACCAGCAGGGCTTCGATCTCTCGCTGGATGGACGCGATGCTCTTTGGGCGGCGCTGGAAGCGCTGGCCGGCGCACCGGTTGAGCAGCGCACACTGACCGGCCTATGCGCGGTCCTGTCCTTCAACGACATCAAGGTCGCGCTTCGACCGTTCACGCTCGACGGCCCCTATGGGCACATCCTCGATGCCGACCACGAGACGCTGGAACTGACAGCGATCCACGGCTTTGAAATGGAAAGCCTGATGAACGACCGGCAACTGGTGGCGCCGGTGCTGACCTATCTCTTCCATCGTCTTGAAGCCCGATTCGACGGCCGACCGACCCTGATGATCCTCGACGAGGCTTGGGTCTTCCTCGATCACCCGCTGTTCGCCGCCCGTATCCGGGAATGGCTGAAGGTCCTGCGCAAAAAGAATGTCAGCGTTCTGTTCGCTACGCAGAGCCTTGCCGACGTGGTCGATAGCCCCATCGCGCCGGTACTGATCGAATCCTGTCCGCAGCGTCTGTTCCTGCCCAACGAGCGCGCCGTCGAGCCCCAAAGCCGGGCGGCCTATCAGCGTCTCGGTCTGAACGACCGTCAGATCAGCCTTATCGGGCAGGCCACGCCGAAGCGGCATTATTACGTCCAAAGCCGGCGCGGCAACCGGCTATTCGACTTGCGCCTCGGGCCAGTAGCGCTGGCCGTATGCGCCGCCTCGAGCCCGGACGACCAGCGCCTGATCGATGCGGTGCTGGCCGATTGTCCACCGGATGCCTTCGCTGCTCGCTATCTCGTCGCACGCGGTCTGCCTTGGGCGGCAGACCTTTTGGCGGTCACTGATCCCCCGTCGGCCTCGGGTCAGTGAGCCGAATTAAAAATCTCAATCAATGGAGTAATTGGTCATGAAAAAGAGTGCCTTATTGGCTTTGGCTGTTGGACTGGTATCGACGGGTTCAACGACCTTACTTGTGTCGGCGGCACAGGCGCAGATGGTCGTTTACGACCCCAGTAATTACGTCCAGAGCGTCCTACAGGCCACCCGCGCCTTGCAGCAGATCAACAATCAGATCCTCAGCCTGCAAAATGAAGCGGTGATGCTTCAGAACATGGCGAAGAACCTCAATAAGTTCGACGTCAGCGCGCTCGCCGGTCTCAACAAGAATATCGCCGCCATCGACGCGCTCATGAAGGAGGCCAAGGGCATCGCCCTGAACCTCAACGCGACGCGTCAGGCCTTTTCCCTACAGTTCCCCGGGGCCTACGGGGGCAACCTGAAGATCAGCGATCTCCTGTCGGGTGCAGAAACGCGGTGGAAGTCCGCCATGGAGGCCTACGGTCAGACCCTGAACGTGCAGGCCCAGATTTCCGAGATGCTGGCTGACGACGCCGCTGCGCTGAACCGCATCGTCTCGGCCGCCGAACGCTCTGACGGTGCCCTGGAAGCGCAACAGGCAACCAACCAACTCCTCGCGCTGACCGCCAAGCAACAGATGCAGATTCAGGCCCTCCTGGCGGCGCAGGGCCGTGCCGAGGCGCTCGACGCCGCGCGCAAGGCGGAAGCGGAAGCCGCCGCCAAAGCCGCTACCCGCCGTTTCCTTGGGTCCGGCAAGGCCGGACAGTAGCTTCACTAAGGCCAACCGCCATGACCGACCTCAACATCATCGATACCTTCCTCGATACCTTTCTGGCCTATCTGGACTCCGGATTTGGCCTTCTAAGAGGCGATGTCGGTCATCTCGCGGCCATCCTCATCGCCATCGACGTGACGCTGGCCGCTCTGTTTTGGGTGATGGACGAAGAGGCGCACCTGTTCGGCCGCCTGATCCGCCAGGTGCTCTATGTCGGCGCGTTTGCCTTCATCATCACCCACTTCAGCTTTTTGGCCGAAGCGATCTACGACTCGTTTGCCGGTCTGGGCCTACGGGCGGGCGGTGGCGGCGTATCGGCGCACGACCTCCTGCGGCCAGGCAAACTGGCGGCAACCGGCTTTGAGGCCGCGCATCCCTTGCTGGAGCAGGTCGCCGACCTGCTGGGCCTCGATACGTTTTTCGGCAACCTGCTGACCATCGTCGTCCTGCTGGTCGCCTGGCTTCTGGTCATCCTCTCATTTTTCCTGCTCGCCGTTCAGCTTTTCATCTGCGTGCTGGAATTCAAGCTGACGACGCTCGCAGGCTTCGTGCTGGTGCCCTTCGCTCTTTGGAATAAGACAGCGTTCCTGGCCGAACGCGTCCTCGGCAATGTCGTGACCTCCGGTATCAAGGTCATGGTCATGGCCGTCATCGTCGGTATCGGCTCGGGATTTTTCGACACCTTCATCACAGCGTTGGATGGTGCGGACCCCGACCTGATGCAGGCCATGACCCTAGTGCTGGCCTCGCTCACTCTTCTCGGCCTCGGACTGTTCGGCCCAACGGTCGCTTCCGGCCTCGTATCCGGCGCACCCCAACTTGGCGCGGGTTCCGTCGCCGGTACACTCGGTGCAGCGGCGGGTGCCGGTCTGTTGGCCGGAGGTGCGGTGACGGGTGCCGCCCGCGCTCTGGCCGGAACTGGCGGCGGTGGCATGCACGCGATTGCCTCGGCCGCGTCCAAACTCGGTGGCGGCTCAGGCGGGACGTCAGGAGGGGCAGGGGCATCGCAACCTCCACCGCCCACGCCGCCGCCGTCACCCGGCGGCGGGCAGGGCAGCCCGTCGAGTGCCACAGCGGGCGCATCGGCCTCCGATGGGGCGACACCGCCTGACTGGGCCAAAAAAATGCAGTCCGAACAGCGCACGCGCGCCCGCATTCAGATGGTGCAGGCCGCCATTCTCGCCGGCGATCAGGCCTCCGGTTCGGCCTCTCCCAACCTCTCGCAAAAGGACTAGACCATGTTCAAACGACCCGTTCAGCGCTTCGGCGCGACCCCGGAGCCCGTCACGCCCTACCAAAAGGCCGCGCAGGTCTGGGATAACCGCATCGGCTCTGCGGTCACGCAAGCGGCCAACTGGCGACTGCTGGCTCTGGGCGCGCTCGCCCTCAGCTTTGGCCTCGGCGGTGGGTTGATCTGGAGCAGTACGCAAAGCCGTGTTGTGCCCTATGTCGTCGAGGTCGATGGTCTGGGCGCAGTGCGGGCGGTTGCCCCGGTCACGACGACCTTCAATCCCACGGACGCGCAAATCGCCTGGCATCTGGGCCGCTTCATTACCCTGGTCCGATCCCTGCCGACGGACTCGGTGCTGGTGCGTGGTCAGTGGCTGGACGCCTATGACATGGCCACAGGCGATGCCGCGGCCTTCCTCAGCGAGCACGCCCGGTTGAACGATCCGTTCGCGAATGTCGGCCGCCGGTCCGTCACCGTCGCGCTCAACAGCGTCGTCCGGGCCTCGAAGTCGTCGTTTCAGGTGAAGTGGACCGAGCACGCCTTTGAAAATGGTCAGCTTGTGCGAACAAGCCGCTGGACAGCAATTGTCGGCATCAAGGTTCAGACGCCGACACGCGAGGACGTTCTGCGCAAGAACCCACTTGGCCTTTACGTCACCGACCTCGCCTGGTCGACCGATTACGCCCCCGACACCTCCAAACCCAATCCCTGAAAGAGAGACTGATGAAGCCGCATGTCCTGTGGGGCCTTGCGCCCCTGTCCCTGGTCGCCACGTTGGCCGTGGCCGCCCCCGCCAAGAAGCCGCCTGTCAAATATACCGTCGCGCCGTCGGAAGCGTCGATCCACGTCGAGAAACTGCCGCCCACCGGCAGAGTGGAAGCGGCCAACCGGGCGGCTATCCGTGAACCGGCGAGCGAAAGCTACCTCAATGCGATCCAGACCTATCCCTATATGGAGGGGGCGCTCTACCGCGTTTATTCCGCCCCCGATCGCGTGACCGACCTGATGCTAGAGCCGGGTGAAACCGTGCAGGCGATTTCCGCAGGCGATACGGCGCGCTGGATTATCGGTGACACGAAAAGCGGCGAGGGGGCCGCCGCCCGAACGCACATCCTTATCAAGCCGCACACGTCAGGCCTGAAAACGAACCTCGTCGTGCTCACGAGCGTCCGCACCTACCACCTCCAGCTTGAAAGCACGCCATCGACCTATATGGCTGCGGTCTCGTGGCGGTATCCCAGTTCGCCGGTCGTGACCGTACACACGCCGGCAAAGGCCGAACCTCTTGAGGGAAATGGTCCGTCGCCCGATTTGACAAAGCTGAACTTCGGTTACGTCATCGAGGGGGCAACGCCGGCTTGGCGACCGCGGCAGGTTTTCGATGACGGTCGCAAAACCTACATCGTCTTTCCGCGTGAAGCGGCGACCTCAACTGCACCGGCCCTCTTCCTTGTGGCGAATGACGGCCAGTCGCAGCTCGTCAACTATCGCGTCGAGGCCAATGGGATATACGTCCTTGACCGCCTGATCGAGGTGGCGGAACTGCGACTAGGCACGACTCCGCAAACCGTCGTGCGCCTCCACCGATCGGATGCCGCGATCGTAACGACCAAATCGAAGGGTCGTCGCCATGACTGATCCCGTTGTGACCGAGAAAGTCGATCCGGAGACCCTGGTGTTGCGGGCCAAGCCTCGCCGTGCCGTGCGCTTCCGGCGCAACCTGATGATCGGCGTTGGCGCTGTAGGGGCATTGCTTTTAGCGGGCGTCACATGGCTGGGACTGTCGCCGCCGCTCATCAAGGCAGTTGAGGTTGCCGAAAAATCTCAAGACCTGGCGAAGCGCGTTCGACCACCCGTCGAGACCTTGGGTCGCCTGCCGAAGACCTATGCCGATGCCCCGGTCTTGGGGCCGCCCTTGCCAGGCGATCTCGGCGGGCCGCTTCTCGAAGCGGAACGAGACAACGCGTTGGACGTAACCGACAGTGCTACGGACCTCAGATCAGCCGGACGCCAAACGGCCCCGTCGTCTGAAGCGTCCCAGCCGGCGGTTAGCGGGCTTTTCGTGGCGGTGGCCATGCGCCTCAGCCCGCCACAAAGCCCGGCTCTTGCAGAGGCGTTGGGCAAGGCCAGCAATACGCCAACTATATCCGTACCAGCGGGCACGATCCTGGCAGCGACGCTCATAACCGGGCTGAACTCAGATCTCCCGGGTGTGGTGCTGGCCCAAATCACCGAGGCAGTCTTTGATGGGAAAGGACAGCGTGTCGTCATTCCGGCGGGCAGCCGTCTCATCGGTCGGTACGAGCGGGTCAGTATGGCGCGGCAGGCGCGTATCAATGTGCGATGGGAAACACTGGTCCTGCCAGCGGGCGAGGCTCTGACGCTGACAGATGCGGTCGCCGCCGATGGCGCTGGTTATGTCGGCTTGGCCGATCACGTTGACTACCACCCCGGAACGCTCGCCAAAGGCGTTGGCCTGTCTACCATGCTGGCGCTGGCAGATACCCGATCGGAGGGCGGAGATGATCTGAGCGGCGCGCTGCGCGAGGCGGCAGGCCGCACCTTCAACCAAGCCGGTCAACGAATCGTACAGCAGGCTATCGACATGCCAGCCACCATTACGGTGCGGCCTGGATGGCCGGTCAGGATTATTCTTGTCAAAGGACTGGCACTGCCGGTCGAAAAAGGGGGGGCGACCAATGGCTGAACTGAAGTTGCCCAAGCTGCCCGATCGGACGCCCATTAAGCTGACGATCGTTATCGGGGCTGAGTTGAACGAGGCGCTGAAATCCTATGCGGATAGGTACGCTCAAGCATATGGCTCTACGGAACAGATTGTCGACCTGATCCCCTTCATGCTCGACGCTTTTCTGGCCAGCGATAAAAGCTTCAATCGGACGGGGAGGCGATAAGTTCAAGCGTCCCGCTCTGGAGACTCGTCCAAAAGTTGAAAAGGGATGCGAGCATCTCACGCACGGCGTTCACCTTATGACCGTCAACATGCCCCGGCCTCTAAAGCTTAGCGATACCGGATTAGGCCTGTAAACCGGTACCTAGACTGGCCCAAGAACATTTTGAAAATCTTCGAATTGTCCGTATATCTGGATCAAAGACGGAACTATGACAACCATGACCTCGAAGTCTCCTGACTTAAACCAGTTCGCTGCCGCAGAGCTTACTGGCATGTCGCCCGAACTATTGGAGTGGCTAACAAAGCACGCACCAAAAACGGGCGAAAACCGGAAACTGAAGTTGCTAGTGTCGTTCAAGGGGCAAGATTTTACGCTAAAGAAGAGCTGCTGAGTTTCGACTCGTACTTGCGGGCCCCATGGCCGTCGAAAGGAGCCAATAGGCCTAATGTTCCGGCAGGAATTAAGAAGGAAATCAAAATCGAGGCGAACAACAGTGCGCTTTTTGGTCGGGGCATTCTGACAGTTGTGAGGCGGCCCATATCGAGCCCGTCGCGAAGACCGATAGCAACTACCCTTCCAACCTGATCTGGCTCTGCGCAAATTAGCACACAGTATATGATAAAGGCATTTTTGGTCCTTGACCGGAGGACCTCGAATTTATCCCGAGTTTAAGAAGCGGCTGCTTTCTTACAACGCTTACAATGGGGTACACAGGTTGCACACGGTCCGTCTCCTCGTTTGCGACAGGAAACGCTATCCAGGACGGCTTGCCAAGGGCCAAGTGCCAACCGAATGCAGCCACGCCACATAATGGGCTGCCAAGCCGTCTCGGCTGATGCCATAGAACTCGTCGGTCGTGTCCGACCGGATGACGCTTAGACGCGATTCCGGTCGCTCCCACCGACAGATCCAACATCTACAGAATTCATAATCAGGCGGCCCCGATTCAGAGCGTCAGGCGCCTGGAATGCGTGAACACCTCAAAACCGTCGGAACGCGCAACGGCAATGAGCGTCAGGTTGGCGGCTTCGGCGACCCGCACCGCCAGCGCCGTGGGCGCAGAAACGGCAATAAGAATGGGCGCACCGATGGCGACGGTTTTCTGAACCATTTCGACCGACACCCGGCTGCTGAGGATCACGACGCCATTGTGCCCTTTAATCGCGTGTCGCGCCAGAGCCCCGGCCAGCTTGTCGAGCCCATTGTGCCGGCCGACATCCTCGCGGATCAGAAAGGCCGCGCTTTCAGGGCACCAGAACGCCGCCGCGTGCGTGGCGCGCGTTTGAGCGCCCAGACTTTGGGCGGCACTGAGCCGCGCCACCGCGTCGATCACGTCCGCACCTGCAATCTGCCGATTCGAGGTCAGCGGTGGCGGGCGTCGAACGGCTTCTTCGAGGCTTTCCACGCCGCACAGGCCGCAGCCGGTCGGACCCGTGCGCAGGCGACGCCGGGTGGAGAGCACCTCGGCCACTTCGGTTTTCAGCCACATCCGGGCTTCGATACCGTGTTCGCCGCTGACGATGTCCAGCCGCCGGATATCGGCGGGTGTCGCGATCAAACCCTCGGTCAGGCTGAATCCGACCGCAAAGTCTTCGAGGTCGGCGGGCGTCGCCATCATCACCGCTTCGGTCGAGGCATTATAGACGAGCGCCACGGGGGTTTCTTCGGCGATGTCGCGATCGCCATCGGTGAACGCGCCGTCTCGCCACACGCGCCGACCGGCGCGCCGTGACGGCGTGCGGGCAATCGTTTCCGCAAATGACATCGTCTCGGCCATGACTCAACCATCCGGCACGTTGCGTCACCATGCAAGACCGGGCGCCCGCTGCGGATCAAAACCCTATCCGATACTTATTTTCCAGACCGGCGCATGACGCCTTCGCCATCGAAAACTTACCCCGCTTTCGGGCCTCCTGCGCTGAGGCGCGCGGCTTCCGATCGCGCGCCATCAAACCGAAGGATCACCCCATGTCTGCACCCGTGCCTTATAGCGCCGACCTCGAACAGATCGAGGACGACGAAGCCGAGGTCGCGCGCGATCTTGTCGATACCCTGCTCAAGATCAGCAAGAAGACGCATGAGGATTCCGGCCACGGCTGGCGCAGCGTCCACGCCAAGAGCCACGCTCTGGTGACGGGTAAGCTTGAGGTGCCGGGCAATGCGCCGGACCTGGCGCAAGGCCTGTTTGCGCAGCCCGCTACCTACGACGTAGTACTGCGTTTTTCCACGACCCCGGGTGATGTGCTGCCCGACAGCGTCTCGACCCCGCGCGGTCTTGCGATAAAGGTACTGGGACTGGACGGCGGCGCAACCCAGGACTTTGTCATGGTCAATGGCCCGACCTTTCAGGCGCCCAATGCCAAGGCGTTCCTCGCCAATCTCAAACTCCTGGCGGCGACCACCGACAAGGCCGAAGGCGCCAAGGTCGCCGCATCGGCGGTGCTGCGGGCGACCGAAGGCGCGCTCGAAGCCATGGGCGGCAAGAGCACGATGCTGCGGGCACTAGGCGGAGAACCGCCGCATCATCCGCTCGGCGAGACCTATTTCGCGCAGGTGCCGATTCGTTACGGCGACTATGTGGCGAAGTTCCGCGTCGTGCCGGTGGCGCCCGAGCTGACCGCGCGCAAGGGCGAAAAGATCGATATCACTCATGATCCGCTGGCGCTGCGCAAGGCGATGATCGCGCACTTCGCCGATCAGGGTGGGACGTGGGAGATACAGGTTCAACTGTGCACCGATCTTGAGACCATGCCGATTGAAAAAGCCAATGCGGTATGGCCTGAAGACGAAAGTCCCTTCGTGACGGTAGCGACCCTCGTCGTGCCGCCGCAAGTGGCCTGGTCGGACAAAACCTCTCAGGCGATGGATGACAAGCTCTCGTTCAGCCCGTGGCATCATATCGAGGCGCACCGTCCGCTGGGGCAGATCATGCGCCTGCGCCGGCCGGCCTATGAGGCGTCGTCGCGCTTCCGCCGCAGTGAAAACGACCAGCCGCTGGCCGAACCGACGGATGTGAGCGAGCTTAACGCGTAAGCGGTTTTTCGATGCGCACCGGTATCGATTTCGATGCCGGTGTCTTCGACAGCCGGTCGTGGTGCGTCACCGGCATCAGGACATTGCATTCCGGATAATAGGCCGCGATCGTACCCACCGGAATGTCGTAGGGCGTCAGGACCAGCCCGCTCAGTTCGCGGCGGTGGCCGTCCTCGACATCCGTGACCAGCCGCAGCACATCGCCGACGCTGTATCCGGCGGCGTCGATGTCCTGCGGATTCATGAACAGGATGTCGCGCGTCCCTTCGATGCCGCGAAAGCGGTCGGAATAGCCGTAGATCGTCGTGTTGAACTGATCGTTGGAGCGCAGGGTGACGAGGCGGTAGCGCCCCGGCCGGTCTTCGAATCCATTGGCGCTGAGCACGTCCGGCACGGTGAAGATCGCCTTGTTCGTCTCGGTCTTCCAGATGCGCTCATGCGCCGGATTGCCGCGATAAAAGCCGCCGGGCGTATAGAGGCGGGCATTGTAGTCGCGGAAATCTTCCGGATAGGTCTGTTCGATCAGGTCGCGGACCAGCGCGTAATCGCCGGTCCATCTTTCCCATTCGACCTTCGGCTGGCCCGGTAAGGTGGCGCGCGCGATCCCGGCGATGATAGCCAGTTCGCTTTTGACATGCTCCGACGGCGGCTTGCGTTTGCCGATCGAGCCGTGGATGTGGGAAAAGCTGTCTTCGATGGAGACGGTCTGCGGGCCGGTTGCCTGTGTGTCGATCTCGGCACGACCGAGACACGGCAGGATGAAGGCCGTCTTGCCGGGATAAAGATGGCTGCGGTTGAGCTTGGTCGAGATCATCACCGTCAGGTCCTGTGCGGGCCAGGCGGCTTCCATGCGGGTCTGATCCGGCACGGCGCGCAGGAGGTTGCCACCGAGACAGATGAAGGCCTTCACCCTGCCGTCGAACAGGGCTTGGGCTGCTGCCGTGATATTCATGCCGTCCTTAAGCGGCGGCTCGAACCCGAACAGGGCCTTGAGCTTGTCGACCGGGATCAGCTCGATCTTTTCGGCGATGCCGACCGTGCGTTGTCCCTGCACGTTGGAGTGCCCGCGCACCGGGCAGATACCCGCGCCCAGACGTCCGATATTGCCGCGCATCAGCAGCAGATTGACCAGCATGGCGACGTTGAGATGTCCCTCGGCCTGCTGGGTCAGGCCCATACCGTAGACACCAATGGCCTTTTCCGCCGCCATATAGATGTCGGCGGCGCGGCGAAGGTCTGTCTCGCTGAGGCCACTTTCCTGTTCGATCTGTACCCACGGCGTGTAGCGGATTTTCGCCATGAAATCGTCGAAACCCGACGTGTGTTGCTCGATGAAGGCGATGTCGATGACGCGCGCCTTGCCCGCCTTTTGCGCCGCGTCGTCGGCCTCGACGATGGCCTTGCACAGACCGAGCATGGCCGCGATATCGCCGCCCGATTTGACCTGAAGATAGAGGTCGGAGATCACCGTCTCGTGCCCGGTGGCCATGGCCACCGCGTCCTGAGGGTTGACGAAGGACACCAGACCCTGTTCGCGGAGGGGATTGAAGGTGACGATCTTCGCGCCGCGTGTCTTGGCGTCCTGAAGCGGGTGCAGGAAGCGCGGGCTGTTGGTGCCGGGGTTCTGCCCGAAAAAGAAGAAGGCGTCGCAGGCTTCGAGGTCTTCCCACACAACCGTGCCGACGGGCGAGCCGATGACCTTTTTCAGGCCGACCGAGGTCGTCTCGTGGCACATGTTCGAGCTTTGCGGCAGGTTGTTCGTACCATAAAGCCGCGCCAGAAGCGCATAGAGGTAGGCGGCCTCAAGCCCCGCATGACCCGATGAGTAGAAGACGACGCTGTCCGGGTCGAGCGGTTTGAGGATCGCCCCGATTTCAGCAAAGACGGCTTCCCACGACACGGGCCTGTAGCTGTCGCTGGCGGCGTCGTAACGCAGCGGATGCGTCAGTCGGCCGAGCTTTTCGAGGTCGTGGTCCTTCCAGTCGCGGAGCGGCGTGACCTTGTGCGTGTCCCAGAACCCGGGCGTGCAGCGCGCCGAGGTTAGCTCCCAGAGGGTGGCCTTGGCCCCGTTCTCGCAAAACTCGAACGGGTGGTAATTGGCGGGCTTCGGCCAGGCGCACGACACGCACATGAAGCCCCTCGGCTTGTTCTGGTGCGTAAGGGTGTCGATGACAGCGGGCGAGGGGCGCTCGCTGAGCAAGGTCGTGGCGATCCCGGCCAGCGAGCCCCAGCCCCCGGCGGGGCCTTCGGAATGTGAAGTGTCGTCAGTCACCATGTAATCCTTTGAAGCTTGGTCACGAACAAGGCATTTAAGGTCTCAGGTGAATGCGGTTTTCGGAATGTGGGTGATCCGGCACGCCAGATCGGCTTCACCTGAGGCCACGACATAGACCTCGCCCCCGTCGGCGATACCGGTCGTAAAGACGACATCCCTCAGATACATCTGATGCTCGATGGGCTGCGTCAGATCTGGGGCAGCCTCCAAAATCGCCTGTTTACCGGTCTCAATCGTCAGGCCGGGGTCTTCCTTATCAAGAATCGACCAGTAGGTGCGATAGATGCCGACGATTTCTTTGGGCTCGACGCCATGCCACAGGGTCAGCCAGCCCTTGTCGGTCAGGATCGGCGGGGTGCCGCCCCCCATCCGTTCCATGGTAATCGTGCCGGAATGAGCGCGGATGCCCGGCTTCTCATAAGGCTTCCAGTGCAGGGCGTCGGGCGACGTCGCCAGATTGATCGACGGCCCGGCACGCCAGTCACTGCCCGGCGGATAGGCGAAATAGAGCGAGCCGAGCGGCCGCGTCTGCGCCCAGTACTGGCCATCGATCAGGCCTTCGAAGATCAGCATGTCCTTGTTCTGATGGTCGAGGACGATACCCTCGAACGTCCAGTCGAGGCCGTTGGTCGAGCTGTAGAGGCAGGTCGAATGCCGCTCCGGACTGACCGAGCAGGTCGTCATCAGCCAGCGGTCGCCGACCTGGCTTATGCGGGCGTCCTCGACGCCGTAGCATTGAAAACTGAACTGCGGCTGGATCGCCTTGTCGTAATGCAGTTCGACGATATCGAGCCCGTCGGGCGTCAGCTCGACCGGCAGCAGCCAGGACAGGGAGGTGAGGGCCATGACCTTCCACGCACCACCGTGCAGGGTAAACTTGCGCGGGTCGGCGGTGTCGGCATGCTCCACCGGCCAGGCGTCGAGCATATAACGGTTGTTGTCCCAGCGAATGGCATGGACGTGACCGTCGATGATCGGCGTGCGCAGCGCTTCGGCGACGCGCACCATCATCAGTAGATTGCCGTTGGCCAAACGCAGCAGACCCGGATTGAAGACGCCCAGAATATAGGTCTCGGCATCGAAATGCCCGGCCAGCGGCGAGCGGGACAGATCGATGTCGTCGGGCACCAGAACGAGGCGGTCAATATCAAATTTCATGCTGTCTCACCGAACTGTGCGACACCAAACAGGGCGCGCCGCAAATCTGCGCGAACCTGCCTGCCACGGCGTAAACGTAACACTGGACTAAGGCTGCTGTTCGCAAGCCTAGCGTACGATCGAAGTCGTTGCGAAGGCTGAAATAGCTGCATTATAGTCCTCAAACCGTTCCAGGAATCCCATATGATTGGCGTCCTCAACCTTCAGCAAGCTACCGCGAGGGGCAATGGACGCAATGGTTTCGCTGGCCTCTACTTTGGTGACGAGATCGACCTTGCCGCCGATGGCGAGGACCGGCACGGTGGAACCTGCAAGGGCCTCAGTGGCATCCCAGTGGAACATGGACAGGTTGCCAAGCGCCTGTGCACCGGGCGAATTACGGGTGCTAAGGAGGGCTGTGTGTTCGAGCTGGCTGTGCGTGACGCTCGATCCGAAGCCGATCCGGTTGGCCAGGTGCGACATACCGTTAAAATAACTCTGCCAGCCGCTTAGCCACGCCAGTGGCGTCAGCCAGCGCGTGATCATCATCATCGGCTCGATCAACGGCTTTTGCAGCGCCAGAACGAGTTTCGAGAGGATCATGGTCTTAAGCGGGTTGGTATAGCTTGTGTTGAGCAGGACGACACCGGCGACGCGAGCCTCGAAAAACTCGGGATAATCGCGCGCCAGGGTCTGGGTCGTCATCCCGCCGATGCTATGGCTGACCAAGATGACCTTGTCGTAGGACACCTGTTCGATCAGGTGTTTCAGATTGGCGGCAAAGGCCGGCAGGTTGACACCGTCCTCACCCGGTTTCGACATGCCCATGCCGGGCAAGTCCCAAGTTACGACATTAAAGGCGGAAGATAGGTCTTGCTTGGCATAGCCCCAGATGGTGCTGTCCAAACCCCATCCATGCGTCAGAATAAGGGTAGGCAAGGTTTTCGACCCGTGCGATTCTACATAGAGCGAAGCGCCATTGACGCCTGCCATCTGACGGCTATTTTTTCGTTCTGTATCGAGCACCCGGCGGTCGCGTTTCGACAACAGCGGCTTGACGATCATTCCGCCGACTACAGACCAGAGCAGCAGGACCGCAGCGGTCCAGAGCTGCCAGTCTTCCCGTACCCGGATCAGGTCACCGTCGACGCTACGTAAAAGGTCGCCCTCGTACCAGGACCACCCGAGATAGATCAGGGCGGCCAATAGGGCCCAGGACAATAGCGACGTGAAGAAACGCGCGAATAAAATGAGAGGCATCATATATCCTGAGAATAGACCTATGCGGCCAGCGCCGCTGAGGCACGGGGACGCAACAGATGCAAAAAGTGCCCCTGCTGAAGGAACCTAACGGTTTGGAGGAGGGCGAGAGGATCGTGCATCATGCTGTCGTGCGACGTCGGCAGGACGATGTGGTCCGTCATCTGAGCGATCTTTGTGCGTCCAACGCTGATCTTGCCGTCATGGGGCGGCGGTACGAAGAACAGCGGAAGCAAGTCGAAAGAGACGCAACCGGCGATGATGCCGACCTCATAGTCGACATGGTGAGGGAGGTGCGTGGCAAAGCCATCCGATCCAGTGCCTGATTGCCGGGCGGCGGGCCCGTAGAGCCAGCTGAACAGCGGGTTTCGACGAAAGACCTCCAGGGTTTCGCTACCGTGGAGGCCGGGAGCCTGCATGACCACCCTTCCCAGATTGTCGAGACGACGGCCCTGCAAAAAGGCGTGGAGGAGTACGCCACCCAGCGAATGCGTGACAAAATGCAATTTCGACCCGTCAGCCGCCAAGGCGTTGATCTGGGGTGCGATGTGGTCTGCGATCAGGTTTTCCATCGGCAATAGCGTCGATGGATAGGTCACCTGTGCAACCTCATAGCCAGCCGTAGCCACCGCAGCCGCAATAAAACGCATATGATACGGCGTTTCGGCAAGGCCGTGAATCAATATTGCTTTATCCGCCACGATTTACCCCATTATCTATTGAATAAGCTCTTCATAATGAAGGTTATATAAAGACGACATACCGATATCAGAAGTCATCGGAGAAAACGGGAAATAAATAACCGATGTGATTATTGTATTTTGATCTGCCTCCATCTTGACCCTTTAAGCTGCCTGTGACCCCTTTTGCGCCATAATCTGGAAATGCAGGGGGTCCCATGCCAAAGTCAAAATCCACAAATTCCGATGTTGTTGCGAGTGAATCAGTGCTTGAAACCGTCGGCGCCGGTGGCGAAACCCATCAGCAGGCGTCAGGCGGCTCATCTGTCCTGACGACTGATCAGGGCATGCCCGTCTCCGATAATCAGAACTCGCTGCGTGTGGGCTTGCGTGGGCCGATGGCCATGGAAGATCAGGTCTATCGCGAGAAGATGTTTCACTTCGACCATGAGCGCATCCCGGAACGGGTCGTTCATGCGCGTGGCTATGGCGCTCACGGCTTTTTCGAGACCTATGACAGCCTGGCCGATGTGACATCGGCGGACCTGTTTCAACGCGCCGGCGAAAAAACCCCGGTCTTCACGCGCTTCTCGACGGTCGCCGGCAATAAGGGCTCGTTCGATCTCGCGCGTGATGTCCGTGGCTTTGCGGTCAAGTTCTACACTCAGGAAGGCAACTGGGATCTGGTCGGCAACAACATCCCGGTCTTCTTCATTCAGGACCCGATCAAGTTTCCCGACCTGGTGCACGCCGCCAAACAGGAACCAGATCGCGACTTTCCGCAAGCTCAGACCGCTCACGACAATTTCTGGGACTTCATCTCACTGATGCCAGAGTCCATGCACATGATAATGTGGACCATGTCGGACCGGGCTATCCCGCGCGGCTTCCGCTTCATGGAAGGCTTCGGCGTCCATACCTTCCGCATGGTTGATGCCGAGGGCAAGTCGACCTTCGTCAAGTTCCACTGGCGGCCCAAGCTCGGTATGCAGTCCGTCGTGTGGAACGAAGCCGTCAAGATCAACGGCGCCGATCCCGACTTCCACCGCCGCGACCTGTGGAACGCCATCTCGAAGGGCGAGTTTCCGGAATGGGAGCTGGGGCTGCAACTGTTCGACGAAGACTTCGCCAACAGTTTTGCCTTCGACGTGCTGGATTCGACCAAGCTCATCCCCGAAGAACTGGTGCCGCTGCGCATTGTCGGGCGTCTGGTCCTCGACCGCCTGCCGGATAACTTCTTCGCCGAGACTGAGCAGGTCGCCTTCTGCACGCAGAACATCGTCCCAGGCCTCGACTTCAGCAACGATCCTTTGCTGCAAGGGCGGAATTTTTCCTATCTCGACACCCAGATCAAGCGTCTGGGCGGTCCGAACTTTACGCACCTGCCGATCAATGCGCCGAAGTGCCCCTTCGCGCACTTCCAGCAGGACGGCCACATGGCCTATCATAACCCCAAGGGTCGCGTGAACTACGAACCCAATTCGTGGACGCCGGCGCTGGGCGCCGAGCCCGGGCCGCGCGAAACGCCGATGGGCTTCAAGACCTTCCCCGAAGACGCGTCGGGTGCAAAGCTCCGCATCCGTCCGGACAGCTTCGCCGACCACTACAGTCAGGCGCGGCAGTTCTATCTCAGCCAGACCCTGATCGAGCAGGGTCACATCCAGAACGCCCTCATCTTCGAACTTAGCCGCGTCGAACGCCCGGACATCCGCCTGCGCATCGTCTCACACCTGCTTAATATCGACGCCGAACTGGCCACCCAGGTCGCCAGCGGCCTGGGCATCGCCGAGCTTCCGGCGCCCGCCCCGTCGGCGGTTGCGCCGAATATGGACCTGCCCCTGTCCGACGCCCTGAGCATCCAGAAGAAAAACCCGAAGGTCCTGACGGGTCGCAAGTTCGGAATCTTCGTCACGGATGGCGCCGATGCGAGCCTCGTCAACGGCCTGAGCGCTGCGGCGATCAAGGCCGGGGCGGCGGTCGAATATATCGCCCCCGTCATCGGCGGCGTCGAACTGAGCGACGGCACGTGGCTGGCCGCCCAGTACAAGATCGACGGCGGCCCTTCGGTCCTGTTCGATTTCGTGGCGGTCATCGCTTCGGCCAATGGAGCAGCAAGAGCGGCCAAGGTCCCGGCGGCCAGAGATTTCGTGTCGGACGCCTTCGGGCACTTCAAGTTCCTCGCCTATTCGCCGGAGGTCAAACCGCTGCTGGTCAAGGCCGGGATCGTCGAAGACCTCGACGAGGCCTGTGTGGAGCTGTCCTCGGCCAAGGCGGTCAAGGCCTTTGTCGAGGCCTGTAAGGACATCCGCCACTGGACGCGCGAAGCCGGGCTGATGGAGGCCATGAACGGCGGCACGCCCTGATGGGCGCATCTGTTGTCTGCGGGCGTATTGAAATTCGATCAGGCGGATGCGGACCTGATCGGCACTGACGACATGCCGTGGTCAGCGCACAAGTCGCACACTTGAAGGAGCGAATATGAGCTACGAGCAAAATCAATCGCAGAGCCAGACTCCCTTTGAGGAGAACAAGCTTACACCGCAAGCAAGTCCTGTGGATGGCGAAACCGAAACCACGCCCTCGGCCGACCCGCTCGCTGACATTGCGACGAACGGCGAAGATCAGCCGGTCGGTACTGATCCTGCGGACATCGATGTCGAAGATGAGGAAGACGACGTCGACGTCGACAGCGAGGACGACCTCGAAGAGGAATAAACTTTGCCTCGGTGGCGAAGACCCCGCTGATAGTTTTCTGACGCGTTAGACCTGTAGCCCGAATATTTTTTTGCACGAGGTCACCATAATTTTCCGTCCCCCACAACTAATGGAGCTCAACATGCCTAAGATCAAAACCCTCGAAGAAGCCTTTGTCCACGAACTGTCGGACATCTACAGCGCCGAAAAGCAACTGACCAAGGCCCTGCCGAAGCTGGCCAAAGCATCGACCAACGCCGACCTCGCTGCGGGTTTCACCACCCATCTCGAAGAGACGCAAGGCCAGATCGAGCGCATCGACCAGATCGTCGAAGGCCTCGGCATTAAGCTGAAGCGCATCAAGTGCCTGGCCATGGAAGGCCTTGTCGCCGAAGGTGCTGAGACCATCGAAGAGATCGAAAAGGGACCGGTGCGCGACGTCATGTTGATTGCTGGCGCACAGAAGGTCGAGCACTATGAGATCGCCTCCTACGGTGCTCTGATCGCCATCGCTGACCAGCTTGGCTATAAGGATGCCTCGAAGCTCCTCGCCGAGACGCTGGCGGAAGAAAAGGCCACCGACGAAAAGCTGAACGGTCTGGCCATCTCCGACGTCAACAAGGCCGCCCTGTCGGCCGCTGCCGAAGTCGAACCGGCGGAGTAATAGACTTGTAGACGAGGCCCTGCATCGATCGGGGCCTCGTTTCACTTATTAGGAGCGCACTATGGCCAAAACTGATGATTTACCCGCGCCAAACGGAGGCGGCAGCGAAGACAACGGCAATGTCCACGTCGATCTGAAAAAAGAATGGAAGAAGCGACCCGGCCAGTATCCTGAAGCCGGCAAACAACTGGGCGCGCATGATACGGGCCGCAAGCCCGTTTGAGGGCAGTTCGACCTAGACTAACGCCCCTTTAGGCCCTTGAATATCCATAGACACCCGATGTCGCCAGGATGTGCCAACGTCCAGAACGGCGAGCGGTGTTTGGTGATTAATTCGGGCGCGACACTTTCTCGTTATACGCTGCCATATAATCCACCACGCCGGGGTCTTTCAGATGAGCCTTTTCGTAGAGAGATCTCAATTCCTCGATCGCCTCATCTCGGTTGAGCGCTTGATCGTCGATATGACCTAGAACGGCCGTGACATAGACCTGTACGGGATCCTCCAAAGCCGTCGAATCCACACCCGCATTGCGACACGCAACCTTGAAGGCGGCGACGAGTTCAATCGCGGCAAGCGCCTTCGATTGAGTTCCGGCAAGGTAGGATTCGATACTGCGGGTGATGCGTTCCAAGGCTTGTTTCATGAGCGCTTTTTATCGCTTTATCCAGCCTTTGAACAGCTCCTATGTTTCACAAGCGCCAAATTGAAAGTAGCTTTTAGGCAGTATCAGGGACGCGCGTCACGCTTCATTTACCCATTCAGACGTAAGCTTACGGTTCATCCTCAGTCGACAGTCATATATGATCAGGCAAGTCGTTTATCGTAGTGAATACAGCCGACGGCACGGCGGTATAATCTCCACCGTGTCATCCATTTTGGCAGCCTCCCGGCAGAACAACCTTCGCGACGGAATTACGGGATATCTTATTTTTGATAAAACGCACTTCATGCAGATTCTGGAAGGTGAGGCAGAGGACGTGCGCGCATCGTTTATGCGTATCCAGAATGATCCGCGGCACAACGATATTGTGGTGCTGTATGAAGGCACGACATCCCATCGTGCGTTCGCTGATTGGTCGATGGGAGGCACCGCCCGATCGCCCGAGCTGGAACATATTTTCGAACAGCACGGGATCGTTGGTTCCCTGAAGGCAGCCGATGTCGGAGACACGTTCATCGCTCTGGCACATGACGTTGCATTGTGGGAACAGAAGCGGGAAATGATCCGAGGCTTATCTACCCGATAAAGTGTGCCAGAAACTGGCGCACTATAAGATGTACGAGAATTCTGAAATAGGTTTTGAAAACGGGCTATATCAGGTCTGATGGCGCATCGCCGTGCGAGCGCCATCAGATCTAGTTAGAAGGGTTGACACCCTGATTAAAATAATATCGGGTTTGACTATTCACGGGCCTTGGTTGACACGCCCGAGGCTGATCCCGGCTTCGCCATGTCGGCGTGCATTTTCGCCTTGACGGATTCAGGCAGGAGGTCGTTGCCCATATTCATCGCCTTGGTTTTGAAAGAGCCGGCGATGATCTGGTCTTTCCCGGCCATCAGGGCGTCAAAACCCTGACGGGCGACTATGGCGGGATCGTCTTTTTCAGACACAGCGGCCTTGGTATCGTCCATACCCGCACGATGGAAGAAATTGGTATCTGTCGGGCCAGGCATCAGCGCGGTGACGGAAATGCCGTATTCTTTTAGTTCGTAGTGCAGCGCCTCGGCGAACGAATGGACGAACGCCTTCGAGGCATTGTAGACGGCCGAATAACTGCCCGGCAGAGTCGCGGCAATTGAGGCCGTGAACAGGATTTTGCCCCCGTGGCGATCCTGTTTCATGCCTTGAACAATGTGCTTGGCCAGATGCACGGTGGAAATAACATTGAGCTTAATGACGTCCAGTTCTGCCATAAGTTCCGTCTCGGCGAACTTGCCGCCATGGCCAATACCGGCATTTAGGGCCGCTGCCGCCAGGGGGCGCTCCTGCGCGCCGATCTGTTCCAGCAGGGCGTGGACACCCTGAAATTCCGTCAGGTCCGCCCGCACGGGAAACACGTTGCCACCAAACGCTCGCAGCCCATTGGCAGCCGACAGAATTTCGTCGGTCTCTGAAACGATGATGAGATCGTAGCCTTCTTTGGCGAAGACAGCAGCTAGTTCGTAGCCGATGCCGGACGAGGCGCCGGTGACAAGCGCAAGTTCGCGGGAATTGGTCGTTTCCATAATGATGTTCCTTTAGGGGGTGAGGACAACCTTGATGCAGCCGTCGGCTTTGTCGCGGAAGGTTTTGTAGAGGTCGGGCGCGTCGTCGAGCTTGGCGCGGTGGGTGATGATGAAAGACGGGTCGATCTCGCCCTTTTCGATCTTTTCAAGCAGAACAGGCATGTATCGGTGGACATGCGTCTGCCCGGTCTTGAGTGTCAGACCCTTGTTCACGAATGCGCCGAACGGGATGCCATCGAGCGTTCCAGCGTAGACACCCGGCATCGAGATCGTGCCGCAACAACGGCAGGACATGAAAGTCTCTCGCACCACATGCGGCCGGTCCGAGGCCAATTTCAACGCCTGCTTGACCTTGTCGATGGTCGCATCCACCGACCCATGTCCTGAGGCTTCCGTGCCGACAGCGTCGATGCAGCGGTCCGGACCGCGACCGCCGGTAAGTTCATTCAGCTTGTCGTAGACTCCGTTCGGTTCGTTGGAGAAATCGAGCGTTTCCGTCCGTCCATCGGCAGCGGCGAGCGCCAGCCGCTCCGGCACTTCATCAATGGCGATCACCCGCGCCGCGCCAAACATCCATGCCGACTTAATGGCGAACTGCCCGACCGGTCCGCAGCCCCAAATGGCGACCACGTCGCCGGGTTCTATTTCTGCGTTCTCGGCCGCCATATACCCCGTGGGGAAAATGTCGCTGAGAAACAGAACCTGTTCGTCGGAGAGGTGATCTGGAACCTTGAACGGTCCAATATCGGCATAGGGAACACGAACATATTCTGCTTGCCCGCCTGAAAACCCGCCCAGCATGTGGGAATAGCCGAAGAGTCCCGAGGGCGAATGGCCCATGGCTTTCGCGGCCATCTCGGCGTTGGGGTTTGAGCGTTCGCAGCACGACGTGAAGCCCTTTTTGCAGAAGAAGCATTCACCGCAAGCAATGGTAAAGGGGACGACCACCCGGTCGCCGATGTTGAGATTGTGAACCGCCGAGCCCTTCTCAACGACAATCCCCATGAATTCATGGCCGAGGATGTCACCCGATTTCATGGAGGGCATGACACCGCCATACAAGTGCAGGTCTGAACCGCAAATGGCGGTGGACGTCACCTTGATGATGGCGTCGCGCGGATCAAGAATGACGGGATCGGGAACGGTATCGACGCGGACATCACCCACGCCGTGCCAGCAGAGCGCCTTCATGGTCAAACTCCTTATTTGAAATGGTGCATAAAAAAAGTGCCGCCACGGGCGGTAACCCACACTATGCGATGCAAGGTAAGGAAGGTGCACCTGACGTAAATCGGCCTGTCAATTACTTGCAAGGGTCGGCATTATGCTCTCTTTGCATTGACCTTAAAAGATGTGGAGGGTGGCGGAAAAAATCTGCTTCGAATCATACAGTGTGGGCTGCTGTAGAGGATCAATAATGGGTCTATTTCTATTAAGAGAGTTCGAACTATCCAATTTTGCCATCCGCCGCTCGTAGTCCTGAGCCAATTCGGATAAGTAATATTGCACCCTGCGTTCTTCAGATATCAGTTAAAACAGAAAATCGAAGAGCAGTTTGACGTTCAGCGCTACAATGACAGTCGCGACGATCCAGGCCAGCCACTTTACCGCATTAGGTATCGCGAACTGCCCCATCTTGCTGCGATCGCTGACGAAAGCCACCAGCGGAATGACGGCGAAAGGCAACTGCATCGACAGGATGACCTGACTGAGAACGAGCAGGTGCGCCGTCCCCGACTTGCCGTAAAGCGCGGTAACGACCACGACCGGGATGATGGCCAGCCCTCGCGTCAGCAACCGCCGCGCCCAGTGCGGCAGCCGCCAGCGCATGAAGCCTTCCATGACGATCTGCCCGGCTAAGGTCGCGGTGACGGTCGAGTTCAGACCCGAGGCCAGCAGGGCGACGGCGAACAGGGTGGACGCGATCCCTAATCCCAGCAGAGGGGACATCAACTGATAGGCCTGTTCGATTTCTGCGACGCCGGTATGACCCTTACCATGGAACACTGCGGCAGCGAGGATCAGGATGGCGGCATTTATGAACAGGGCCAGCATCAGGGCCACAGTGGAGTCGATCGTCGCCCATTTGATCGCATCGCGCTTGCCGGAATCGGTGCGCTCGAAGGCACGGGTCTGGACGATGGAAGAATGCAGATAGAGATTATGCGGCATCACGGTCGCCCCCAGAATGCCGATGGTGACGAACAGCATGGCAGGATTGGTAACAACCTCGGCCTTGGGGATGAAGCCGCCCAGAACGGCCATCACCGGCGGCGAGGCCACGACGATCTGGATCAGGAAGCAGACGGCGATGACGCCCAGCAAGGCGACGACAAAGGCTTCGAGATAACGAAAGCCCTTTTGCATCAGGAACAGGATCAGGAAGGCATCCAGTGCCGTAATGATCGCCCCGGCCACCAGCGGGATGCCGAACAGTAAGTTGAGCGCGATGGCCGTGCCGATGACTTCGGCCAGATCGCAGGCGATGATGGCCAGTTCACACAGAATCCACAGCCCCGTGCGCACCACGGGCGGATAGGAGTCGTGGCAGGCCTGCGCCAGATCGCGACCCGTGGCGATCCCCAGCCGTGCGGCCAGAGCCTGCAGCAGGATGGCCATCAGGTTGGACAGCAGGATGACCGACAAGAGCGTGTAGCCGAACTGCGACCCGCCGGTCAGGTCGGTCGCCCAGTTGCCGGGGTCCATATAGCCGACGCTGACCATATAGCCGGGCCCGACAAAGGCCAGCAGCTTTCGCCACCAGACACCCTGCGACGGCACACTGACCGAGGCATTGACCTCAGCCAGGCTTTCACGCGTTGTGCTATGGGCATCGGCGTGTTTCCAGGCGTCGGGCGAGGTATCTTCCGGAGGGGTCATCTGTGTTTGGCTCTAACGGCTACAGCGACCAGCACGGATGTCGACAATAGGATACTGCTCACCAATCCGCCAATCGCCAGAAGGCCGCCGGGTGTGACCCTGACGGAGGCGTGGAAAGACACCTTCCCACAACGGAACAATGCCTTTGCGGTCTGGAAATTTCGGGGTCGCCGGTGGCTTGGCATTTCCGTCACGCCACGTTCCTAGATTTGGCAATTAGAAGCGTGGCATCAGCCGGGACATCGTAGTCGTGAAAATCCTTGTCACTGTCGCGGGCGGCGATCTCGATCTCCGTCTGGGCGAGTGTCACCGTGACCTTGGGCAGGACGCGGCGCGCCTTTCGCATCAGGCGTAGACGGCCCGCCTGTCCGGTCGGACCCTGAAGCTTGACGCGCAGGTCGCCGTCGTCCGTCGCCGTTACCTCCGTCGGAAAGTCGCAGAACAGGCGGAACGGTTTGTCGCCGCAAATGTTGAAGGCGCGCGTGGCAAAGATGAACGCACCACCCGCACCGTAAATTTCCTGCCCCACCTGTCCGGCGGGTTGCCCGTCGCCGTACAGGTCTTCAAGGGGGAACGACAGGGTGCGGTCGTTATAACCGTTGCGGATATCGTCTTTGGCGATGGCCTCTTCCGGCAGGGCGTCGGGATAGAAGTACCAGGTCAGATCCTGCGCGAAGCGACGGTACTCGCACAGCAGCAGCTTGGCCGCAGGCGGGATATCGTCATAGCCCAGCCGCAGGAATTCGTCGAAGGCGGCGAAGGTCTCGAAACACTCATAGGCCGCCATATAGGGCGCATCGTGCAGGCAGGTAACGCCGAAGAAGTTGGTATAGTACTGCGCGTGCTCGTTCTGGGAATCCCACAGCTCGCAATTGTGCAAAAAGCTGGCGATAAAGACAAAACTCTGGTCGAGATAGCCCGATTGTCGGTCCATCAGCCACAGTTTGAGACAGGCCACCGCCCCCCAGGCCGTCAGATTGGTCTGGTAGGCAAGATTGAACCGATTACCCTCCAGCGCCTTCAGGGCGGCTTTCGCCTCGTTCAGATAGGTCTCGTCGCCGGTGATCTCAAAGGCCAGCAGCATGACATAGGCATAGAGCCCGCCGGCATCGGTCTGACCGCGGCCCTGCGGGCTGCGTTCTTCGGTGATGACCGAAAAATCGGTGATGTTGAACTGGATCGGCCAGACATAGCCGAAATGCTGCGCCGATCTGACGGTGTAGCCGAGCGAGTCGCGGAACAGCTTTTCAGCCTTTTTGTCGCCTGCCTGCGCCAGTCGCGCCAAGTTCATCAGCGGGTGGAACAGATACCAGGAATCGACCGCATCGGCGTCTTTGTCGTCGCCGACATTGGGCAGGTAGCGTCGGATCGTGCCGAGCTCTTTATCGAAAAAGCGGCCCAGCCCCTCCGAAAGTTCGGTCGATAAGGGCTCGACAATGCCCTGCGTGAGCTCCCATTCGCGTAAGGATGCCAGCACCGATAACTGTACCATGGAATCGGGGTATTCCGCGTCGGTATAGGCGTGCAGATAAGTGTGGCCGTAATGCTCGATACGCGCCTGCGGGGCGTCGGTCAGGTCTTTGATCGTGCGCTGCGACCGCTCGATCCAGTCGTGGAACCCGACCTCGGGCTTGTCGAGGTGCGGGTAGATTTCCGCCAGCATCTCGACGAAATACCGCGCGCTCTGCATCTCGTCGGGCGCGCAGTCGGGCCGAAAAGCCAGAAGGGCGTCCGACACCACGATCTCTTCGCCCGCCGTGAGCGGATATTCCGGCGGCGCATAGCCCATCGGCGAGGTCGGCGGCTGATAGCCGAGCGACGGCCAGCGCCCGCCTACCACGCCGTCCGGCTTGGTTTTGGTCGCCTTGAAGTAGGGATTAAGCGCCGTCAGATTCTGAACATAGAGTACCGGGCCGAAGCCGGGGTCCTTGACGCAGAAATAGCAGAGGCCGCCATTGACGCCGCGTTGCGCCGCCTCGACCTCGCCGATGGCCGTCGTCGGATCGTCCTGTGCATCGAGGACATAGAGGTCGCGCGGCCAGAAGGCGAGCAGCAGATCGGCCACGGGCTTCAGGCTGACCTTGACGCGCAACACCTTGTCGTCGAGCACGGCGATCTCGATCGTCCACGTCCCTGCACTGGCGGTCACCTCAAGCACCGCGCGCGCGTCGGACGTGTCATTTACCTTGAGGACATAGGGGCCCGGCCACGGATTGGTGCGCAGGACGATGCCGCCCTTGTCCTTCCGGCGTGCGATGACCCAGATCGTGTCCCGCCCGGGGCACAGGTCGATGGTGACGCCGCCGATCCGGATAGTATGGATCGATTTGGGTTTTTCACTCAGATCGGTTTTCACCGACAAGGTCTCGGACGATAAGCCCGGCACGTTCGGTGCCGGTTTGGAGTGTCTGGTCATGGATATCTTTTTAAAAAAGGAAAATGGCTAAGACATTGCTTTTTTCCGCACATACTGGCGGTCAAAATCGTGTCGATATCCGGTGACGGCGGGGCGTAAGAAGTCGTCAGGGGCACGCTTAGCGCCAGCACCAGTCCGATGACATAGCGACGCCGGACCCGTGCGGCTTCCATCGTCACTGCTCTGCCTGCAAGAGAGGCTCGACCCGCAGTACCGTAATGTCAGTGCGAGCCGACCGCGTCAGGGCGAAAGCGATGGTGTCGGCCAACTCCTCGGCATAAAGCATTTCATTTTTGGCAATGGCCTCACGCTGTTCTTCGGGGCTTTTTTCCTGCATGTCGGCGCCGACCGAGCCAGGCTCGACGAGCGTGACTTTGATGTTATGCGCCATCACTTCTTTGCGCAGAGTCTTGGCATAGGTCGCGATGCCGGCTTTTGTTGCGGCATATACGCTGGTCCCCGGGATATTGAATTCGGCAGCGATGGATCCGACAAAAACGATGTGCCCCCCGCCCGTTCTTTTCATGCGGTGAATGGCTTCTCTTGCACAGGCGATGTACCCCTGAAAATTGGTGTCAGCGGCGCGGCGCCATTCTTCGTCGGATGAATCCTGTGCGCCTCCAACGGCCAGTCCGGCATTGTTGATCAGAACGTCAAGACCCCCAAGGTGGGTATCTACCGCCGTGAAGGCGTTCGCTACGCCTTCACGTGTCGAAACGTCGGCCGTCAGACCATAAATTTCTACATCAGGATTGGTGGCAAGGGCATGGGCCAGTGAGTCCTGAAGTTCAGGTTGGTGACGGCCAAACGTAACAATCCGCGCGCCATGCTCGGCAAGGAGTGCCACGGTTGCGCGACCAATGCCCGTCGTACCGCCCGTAACGAGAATACGCTTGCCAGCAAGTGATGTGATTTCGACTGCCACAGTATGCTCTCCGTTCTTCGCCTAAGTCGGGTAACCCTGACATTTGAGAACATCAAAAGGAAATGTGGTTCGTCCTGAAGTCTAGTTATTGCATGAAGTTAAGGTGACAGAAGTCGAGCGAATACTTGCCGCAGCCTTTAAGCTACGGATTATCCTCATGGGGCATATCGACCGGTTTAGACTCCGGCGAGCCATGCTGACGAAGCCATATCGATAGAATAACGATACTGGCAATCGCAAGAAATTCGCTTTGCCAGTTTTGAAATGACTCAAACCAGAAGGTTGGGCCGCCGAGAAACGTTACGAAGGTATCCGCCGGATGTCCTTTCAAGATCGCTTCTTCGACCTGATTCTTGTAGCTGCCGTAGAGGTGAAAGACGAAGCAAAAGAGGAACAATGCGAGGAAGGCCAGAGCGAGCGACTGCTTATAAAGCGCCAAGACCCAACCGCCTCTTCGAACAGGCCATGGCGCGCGCGGGTGCGCCTTGGGCTCGGCATCGACATCCGATTTGCCTTCCACGGGTTTTGACTCTGACGACCCTTGTTGTCGCAGCCAAACCGTGGCGAAAACATAGAGGCACATCTGAAAGAATTCACTTTCCCAGTTTTCAAAGGTGACCTCCAGAAAATTGCCCGTTGCGAGGTAGGCGGAGAATCCCAATGCCGTTGCCGACTCTTCTGCCCGCATTTCATTGTAAACCTGCCAGCCGGTTACCGCCTGAGCCGCCCAAAATAGCAGGAAAAACCCCAAAACAAATATTGAGAGGCCGTTTCGTTGGAAAAAAGAGGGTTTACGGCGCATCAATGGAATCCTTTGCATTCGGACTCCAGTTGCCTCCTTCGTCCCTAAAAAGTCGATGAGTTCCTCAGTCAGTTGATTGGCTTTAATTCCGTAAACCGACGTAGTCCGAAAATTTCACGACTGGGGCGTTTTCTACACCATGCGAGGGGGGGGCAGGGGAGATCAGATCCCGGAAAAATGCAGCAACCTGACGCGGTTCGAAGGGCTTTGGAATGAAGTCGTTCATGCCGGCATCGAGACATAGCTGCCGATCTTCACTTCGCACATGCGCGGTCACCCCGATGATAAGGGTGGGGTCTTGTCCCGTCTCGGATTCCCTGCGGCGAATACGGCGCGTGGCCTCCAGGCCATCCATTCCCGGCATCTGAACGTCCATCAGGATGATATCGAAGTGCGTATCCGATGTCGCCCGTACCGCATCGATACCGCTTTCTGCCGTCATGATTTCGTAGCCGAGATCTTCGAGTATGCTTTCCAGCACCATGACATTAGGTGCATAATCGTCGACAATGAGAAACTGGCAGTGGGCACGGTGCGCGACCGGCGCCAAGGGCCGGTTGCGGGGGCTTCGCGCCATGGGCAGTCGAACCACGAAGGTCGATCCCTGGCCGGGCGTACTGGTCACACACACCGTGCCGCCAAGGGATTCGACAAGCGCTCGAGTGATCGATAGTCCGAGCCCAGACCCACCATATTTGCGTGTCATGGAACTATCGGCCTGCGTAAACTTATCGAAGATTGCCTCGATCTTGTCAGTCGGGATGCCGATACCCGTGTCCGTCACGTCGATTGACACGCCATCGACGTCGGCGAGGGTACTGACTGAGATGAGGACCGTACCCTGTTCGGTGAACTTGACCGCGTTACCGACCAGATTGGTAAGCACCTGTTGCAGTCTGAATTCATCACTTTCCCAGAGATCGCCGACAGTAGGATCGAACTGGACCGATAGTCCGATGCCTTTGTCGTGAGCGCGTGGCTGCAACATATCGACCGTTTTTCTTATGCTGCCTGGCAAATCGAACTCCTGAAGCTGAATATCGATCTGCCCCTGGTCGATCTTCGCGAAGTCCAGCAGGTCATTGATCAGCGTCAGCAGATTTGCGGCGCTGTCGGACAACAGCCGCATGGCTTTTATCTCTTTGGGTGTCAGCGCGGCCGACTTTGACACAATGTGCGATAGCCCAATGATGGCATTCATCGGCGTGCGTAGCTCATGGCTCATATTGGCCATGAATTCGTCTCTTCGCCGATTGGCTTCAGCCAGTTGACTTTGGGTTTGTCTTTGTTCCGTCACGTCGCGGGCAATTTTCGAAGCACCGATTATTGTTCCGTTTGAATCGCGCACGGGCGAAACGGTGATCGATACATTGATGAGGGTTCCGGCTTTGGTGAGACGCACTGTCTCGAAATGTTCAAGCCGTTCTCCTGCCTTCACTTTGGCAATGATGGTGGCTTCTTCGCTGTGATATTGGGGTGGGATAATCAGGGTGATGTGGCTGCCGATCGCCTCATCCGCCGTATGTCCGAAAATCGTCTCCGCGCCTCGGTTCCAGGACGTGATTATCCCGTCGAGCGTCTTGCTCACAATCGCGTCTTCGGAGGAATCTACGATGGCGGCCAGATGCGCCGCTGCGCGTTCGGTTAGCTTCGCCTGTGTAATATCTTTGCCGATCTTTGAAACCCCGACGATTACCCCCTCATCGTTCCGTATTGGCGAGACGGTGAGGGACATGTCGACAAGACTCCCATCCTTACGTCGGCGTACGGTCTCGAAATGATCGATGCTTTCACCATTCCTAACCTTACCGAGGATCACATATTCTTCGTCAAGGCGGTCAGGCGGGATGATGAGTCCGATATGATTACCGATGGCTTCCTCAACGGTGTAGCCGAACAGGCGCTGCGCAGCCCCGTTCCATGATCTGATAACACCGTCCAGGCTCTTGCTTATGATGACGTCATCGGACGAATTAACAATGGCTGCCAGCCAGTTACGTGCGTCGGAAATATGGGGCGTTATATCTTGGGACATCTGTTACTCTAAGCTTCCGTGACTCGATCAGCGAGCGTCGAAATTGTTACGTACTCGGTATTCATTTGGTGAGCCTAAAGAATAACCCAACATGGTTAAGATTAAGGCGTAACCCTACATGGCGGCCTACTTTGGCGAGTCTGAACCCGACGAAGCGGACGCCGGCCCCAGAGACGCACCCGTAGTCGTCAATTCCAGCTTTTGGGGCACAGTGCCGACATCGATACCTTCCTTGTAGAAACGCTGTAGCAGATCGATCAGTATTGAGCTTCGAGCGCCGTAAGCATCGCGCGGACCGGCCACGTGCGCAAAGCAGTTGAACCGTACCCGTCCGTCGGCAATGCCATCGATGAAAACTGACGGTTCCGGCTCAGCCAGCACCCGGCTGTCGTTTTGAAACGCCGCGAGAACCATGCCGCGGATCGGGGTGATATCGAGCCCGATCGGCACCGAGAATTCAATTTGGATGCGACCCAGCGGGTTGGCGTGGGTCTTGTTGAGCACCGACTTGGTAATGAGTTCGGAGTTAGGCACGATCAGCGTCGAGTGGTCGCCCAGTTCGATCTCGGTCGATCGCACATTGATGCGTCGGACATCGCCTTCATCATTGCCGACGCGAATGAGATCGCCGATCTTGACGGGACGCTCGGCCAGCAGGATCAGACCCGACACGAAATTTTGGGTAATGGCCTGTAGCCCGAACCCGATACCTACCGACAGGGCGGACAACAGCAACGCAATGCGCTCGACCCCGATCCCCAGCGATGCCAGGGTCCACAAGATAACAAGGAGGAAGGCTGCATACCGCGTGATGAGACTGATAGAATTGCGTGCGCCGGCGTCGAAGGCCGTGCGCGGGAGATATTTGTTTTCCAGCCAGGATTGCAACAACCGAACCACGGCCACGCCGACCATGAACACCAGAAGTGCTCGCCCGATTGCGCCCGGAGACAGCGTAAATTCCCCGATCGTAATGCCGTCCGCCAAGCCGCGAATATTGTCGACAATGGCTTCAAAGCCGGTGCCGAAGGGGAACAGCAGGGCCGCCACCGCAATCAGGGTCAGGCTGATGCGTAGGAGTGCCGAAAGAACAATGCCGGCTTGATCGACCAGACCGCTGCGGACGCCCAGGCCCGACACGAGCAGACGTCCGATCCGCCCCGACGAACAAAACATATTGGTCATCAGATCGTCGGCAAACAGGCAGGTCAGATAGTAGGTGGCGCCGATGATCAGGGCCCAGGACACTATTCGTACGGTGAAAAGCCCGAGTGCGACGTACCCCGCCAGCATGGCGAACAGGCTGATAAGGATCACGAGCCAGGCGACGATTCGCAGCAGGGACAGGGCGGTCTGATGCAGGTCCCTGGCCTCGACCTGTGCCGCCAGCCTCAGGCGGGCCAGCGTGACCAGCATGCCGGCGAACAGCACGACCTGACAGGAGACGATGAACATTTGCATCAAGCTCATGGCCGGCGCGCTGGCTGACATGGCAACGCTGACGCTTTGGAGCACCATATAGAGCAGGGACAAGCCTGCCAGAAGCCACGTCCAGCGTCGGAGGCCGCCAGCCAGATCATCCTCGATTGGCAGTAATCGCCACGATTTCTGACCCCGCATCAACACGGCGCCTGCCAGACTGGTCAGATAGGCACTGATGCCCACCCCGGAGGAGAACGCATCGATGATCGGCTCCCAGCGCGGATGAATCAAACTCGCCCAGCGCAGCGATGTCGTCAGAACCCAGACGGCAATGATCGCAAGACCGGTTTCGACCACCAGTCGCCACAGGGCATAGGCCGACCGGCGTATTCGACCTTCGGGGGCCACTTTCAACAAAAGCGTTTGACCCAGCCGTCGGCTGAGGAGGCGCAAGGGAATCTCTATAGTCAGAGCGGCCAGAAAGCCCGCCAGGCCGATCCAAGATTTCGGGCCTCTCAGGCTGACGGCTAGTGTGCGCAACTCGGCATCGATGAGCCGAGACAGACGCCCGATATCGCCGCCGGCATGATTGGCAAACTCAACCCAGAATCGCGGTAGCAGTGGTGACTGTACGCGTTGGGCGACTTCCGTCGAGATCTGTTCGGCGCGGCTCGCCTTCATTCGGTCGGCCAGTTGCTGCGCCTCCACCGCCACCAGTCGGCCTCGCTTGATCGCCGCCTCCAGCATCCCCCGCCGTTGGGTCAGGTCCTGCCGCTGAGCCAGAATGTCAGGGGGCTCGCCCTCGCCGGGCTTGGGACCTAGCTGCGCTTCGCGCTCGCTGACCAGTTCAAGCTCTTTCTGCATGGTCTCCACAGCATCGAGCGCCGTGCTACGGGCACCGGAGACGCGCAAACGCAACTGATTGAGTTCGTCCTCCGCCAGTTGGTCGTTGAACGCCGCATCGACCGAACGCAGCTCCTCTGCGGCGGTGGCGACGGTCGTGACGTAGTCCGCCGGTGGCGCGTCCTGCCCGCGGCTGATGGTGGGCACGAGACTACTGGCAAGCACCAGCAGCCAGAAAGTGGATAATAGCCGAAATAAACGAAGGTGAGCGGGCATTTTTTATCAGACGGCGGAAATAACCAGCTTACGGTAGCGACAGTTTCATAAAAAAGAGATGTGCCGGACCACTTGGATCTTGAGACCGGGCGCGCGTCCGATTAGCGAAAAACGCCGTGCACAATTCACTAAATATCGTCCAGCATCGACCTGATCTTCGCCGCTAGTTCGTCGAGGGAAAAGGGCTTACCAATGAGCTCCACGCCTGGGTCTAAAACGCCATTGTGGACGACGGCATTTCGCGTATAGCCCGTCGTATAAAGGACCTTGAGATCAGGGCGAATGACACGCGCCTGATCTGCCAGTTTGCGCCCATTGACCTCCGGCATGACGATGTCGGTGAACAGTAGGGAAATTTCCGGTTCGGCCTCGATATAGGCAAGCGCATCTGCGGCATTACTGGCAGAAATTACGCGATAGCCGAGCTCCGTGATCGCATCGACGGAAAACTGCCGGACAGCGTCCTCATCATCAACGACCAGTATCAGTTCCTTGAGGTCGCCCCGCAGAAGGGCCTGGGAATCTTCCTTGGCACTTAAGGCAACGTCGTCGGCATGATGACGAGGCAGATAGATTTTTATTGTCGTGCCTTGCCCAGCCTCTGAGTAAATACGGACATGGCCACCAGACTGCTTCACGAAGCCATAAACCTGGCTGAGGCCAAGGCCAGTCCCTTTACCCACGGGCTTGGTCGTGAAGAAGGGATCGAAAGCCTTGGCCATGATTTCCGGTGGCATGCCTGTACCCGTATCGCTGACCGCGATCATCACGTACTGGCCCGGTTCGACGCCCGGTTCTGAGACAACATAGCGCTCGTCTATATGTGCGTTCTGGGTCTCGATCGTTACCTTCCCGCCATCGGGCATGGCATCACGGGCGTTGACGGCCAGGTTGAGGATGACGTTTTCCAGTTGATTGGGATCGACATTGACGCTCCACAACCCGGCGCCATGAACGGTCTCCACGCGTACCGCGCCGCCGAGGGCATGCGACAGAAGTTCCGACATACCACTCACCAGGCGATTCACATTGACGGTTTCGGGTTGAAGGGGCTGTTGCCGCGAAAACGCCAGTAAACGCTGTGTCAGGGTTGCGGCGCGTTTTGCGCTATCCAGCGCGGACTTAACGAAATGGCGGGCCCGCGGGTCGTCGACGACGCGCCGGTTGAGCAGTTCGAGTGAACCCATCACGACAGCGAGCATATTGTTGAAGTCGTGCGCAATGCCACCTGTTAATTGCCCCACAGCCTCCATCTTCTGAGCCTGACGCAGGTGGGCTTCCGCATCGGCCAGGCGCTGTTGTTCCTCCAGCCGGTCGGTTACGTCGTAAACGAACTGGTAGGCGCCGATGATGCTGCCCGCCTTATCCTTCAGGGGCGTAAGGTTCATTTCGTAGAAGCGACAGCCGTATTCCGGATGGGGGAACTCCACGACGGACGTAAACCGCTCACCCGCGAAGGCGCGCGCCCACAGGGCCCGCCCGCCTTCCAGAAGCTGGGGACGGTTCTTGAGCGCTTCCAGCATGTTCGCACCGATGCGCGGGCGAATGCCGACGACCTTTTCGAATTCATTGGCGCTGGAACGATTGACGCCAAGCCAGTTATAGTCGAGATCGACCACCTGTATCATGGCATCGGTCGTTTCGACGATGTCGGCGAGAAGGGCTTTTTCTTCTAAAGCCGCCTCGACGCGACGCTCAAGATTTGCGTTCAGTTCACGTAACGCGTTGTCGCTACGGATGCGTTCGGTCGCCGTCCGAGTCCGCGCGGCGACCTCCTGGATGAAGTCCACTTCGTCTTCGCTCCAGTGGCGCACGTGGTCATGGTTCACGAATAGAAGTGCGACCAAATGGCCGCGCTCGATAACAGGCACGTTGACGAGCGAGCGCGCCCCCGCCTCAGACCAGCGCTCAGCGACGGCACGACTGCGATCATCGGCGTACACATCGTGAATATGGACAATCTCGCCCGCCTTCAGACAGGCGATGAACGAATCGTACCCCGCAAAATACAGCGTTCCCTCAAGGGACCGGACGCCGGTGCTTACCCAGTCACGCGCAATCGTCAACGTGGTGACCTGCGAGTCTACTGAGCCAAAGCCCACTCGACTCGCGCCTAACGTCTCTCCAATGATTTTTGCCGCCGTGTATTCCACCTCATCCGGCGTTTCGATCTGGCGAATAGCATCGGTGAGATCAATAAGTGCGTCGCGACGGCAGTCAGCATTTTTCTTTTCGGTAATGTCGATCGCGGTTCCGACAACCCGGACCGCGCGTCCGTTCGTGTCGAAGATAGCCTTGCCCTTGGCTGCAACCCAACGCACCTGATTATCCGAGGCACCGATGGCGCGATATTCAACATCGTAAGGCGCCCGAATGTCAGGGTTCAGCGCAGCTTCGAACGCCGCTTTGGTGGCGTCAAGATCCAACGGATGGAGGCGAGGATAGAAATCACCCATGCCGACTTCCGCATCGGCCGACAGGCCGAACATAGCTTTCACGCGCGGCGTCCAGTATCGCCGACCGGCGACGAGGTCTATATCCCAGAGCCCGATATCAGCACCCTCGGTGGCCAGCCTGAGCTGTTCTTCGCTATGGCGTAGAGCCGCTTCGGCGTTATAGCGGTCTGTAACGTCGCTACCCTCGACGAAGATGCCGGTGATCTGTCCTTCGGCTTCCTTGATAGGCTGATAGACGAAATCGAGGACTCGGGTCTCGGCCGGCAGCCCCTGCGCTCTGCTTAAATCGATGCGGGTGCCCAGCGCCTTATAGGGCTGGCCTGTGCGCAGCACCTCATCGAGCAGGCCAATAAATCCCTGCCCGACCGTTTCCGGCAGAGCCTCTGCTACGGGCTTGCCAAGAATGTCGCGGTTTCCAATCAAGGTCATATAGGCGGGATTGGCATACTCAAAAACATGATTTGGCCCGGTCAACCACGTCATGAAGTTTGGCGATTGATCGAATAACGCTGCCAGTCGCGCCCCGCTTAAACGGGCTTTTTGCTCCGCCGCCACCATTTCAGTCGTTTCGGAACAGACCACGAGAACACCGCCTATGCCGTTAGGCGCGGTTTCGTCATCGATTGGGCTGTAGCTATAGGTCCAGTATACATCGTCGCGCTGGCCGTTTCGCGTTATGGGGACGAGGGCATTTTCAAACCAGGTTGGCGGACCACCATCCAGAACCTGCCGTATCTGGGGGCCTATGATATCCCAGATCTCCGCCCAAACCTCATGGCCCGGCTGGCCAAGCGATGCCGGATGCCGCTCGGTGCCAATTGATCGACGGTAGGCGTCGTTGTACAGGCACGCGCTTTCGGGTCCCCAAAATATATACATCGCGTGGCCGGAATTGAGCATCAGCCTGACTGTGGTCCGCAAGGCCTGGGACCAGCTTTCCGGCGGACCGAGAAGCGTGGAGTGCCAGTCCTTTGTTCGCAAGAGCTCGGCCATCTCCCCTGAGGCAGCGAGAAACGGCAAGGCAGAGGCAGTCGGTCCAGGCATGTTCGGTTGTCAACGCTTCTAAGGCGCCACCGCGCGGGAGTAAATACGCTACTGGCTTGGAAGCAGAGTCGCAAGTGTCTATCGTCACAGCTTGGATGAGCTAAATAAAATTCCACCTTTGCGGTTAGCGAAAAGGTTGTCTGTCATCGATAACTTATTCGAAAGACGGCAATACTCGACCTCTTCGAACTTAAGCTGGGCCTGTCGGCCCTTCGGGGCGGTTCTTCAAAGGTCACGATTATGTCTTCCCTGAACGGGGCATCGAAAAGATTGCTTCGAATTTTAGTTGTCGAGGACGAACCCGATCTACGCGCGCTCGCCTTGATGGTCCTGGAGGAAGACGGTGGCTTTGATGTGCTGATGGCTGAGTCCGCCGACGCCGCCTTTGCGATCCTAGCTTCAGACGATGCCATCGACTGTGTTTTTACGGACGTTAATATGCCGGGCCTTTTTGACGGATTGGATCTCGCCGCAGGGATAATGAAACACTTTCATCTCACCAAGGTCGTCATAACCTCGGGAAATGGGTATGTCAGCACACCCGTCCCCGGCGTACCGTTTGTCCCCAAGCCTTATAACGTCACCAACTTGCCAGACATACTTCGTTCTGCCGTTGCGTCTTAAAATCCTCAAACCCCATATTTGGTCTGCTATTTCCCACAGATGATCGAACATTGACGCGGATTAAGCGGACGCGATCTGGAGTATGATGACGCCAACGACCACGCTCATCATACCTACCCAGCCTGCCAAGCCAGGACGTTCTTTCAGCCATAAAAAGGCCAGGAGCGCACTTACGGCTGTGGAGGTAGAACTGACTGCGGAGCCAATCGCCACGTCACCACCTTTCAGAGCCAACATCGTGGCGACAAAACCGCTTCCGCTCAGTAGGGCCGTCAATACCAGTGCGCCTATTTGTCTCGAACCGTCAAAAGTGAATAAGGGTCGGCGGATGACAATTGCCGTTAGTGTAAAAAGGATCGCAGCGTGGAGGTAGTATAGCCAGATGGTCGGTCCTGGACCGAAGGCCGGCAGGACGAACGTTCCCTGTAGCCAGTAGCCGAAGCCAAACAAGAGCGCAGATCCCAAGGCAAAGCTGAGGCCGCTCGATGTGCCTCGCCCTTTGGGTTCCGACTGCACAGCCGAGAGGATTGCGCCCACCACAGTGAGCGTGAGACCGGCAAAGGTAAGGGATGTCGGCGGCTCGCCTGTTGTCATAGCCAGTAGGCCCGTCACCGCCCCATAGGCGGACATGATCGGAACAACTACGGTCAACCGGCCGGTTGCAACCGCCCTATATAAACAGCCCGTGCCTACTACGATCGCGACGGCAGACGCAGACGCAAACATATATTCGCGATGCGAACCCTGGGGCCACGATCTGAAGTAAAAGGAGACAACAGTTGCCGCAAAAAAGAGAAGGATCTGGCTCCATACAAGAGTGGGAAGAACGCCTCCGGATTTCCCTGAAATACGTGCGACGAAGTTGGATGTGCCATAGCAGAGCGCAGCGACGAGACCAAAAAGAACCGCAATTGCCACAGTCTAAACTCTCGTGAGGGCGAAGCGGACTTCGCGGCGGCAGAATGGCAACCTATTGGCCATAAATCGCAAAATGGAGACGAACGAAGCCTGAAGGCAATCGGGGCGAGCGTTCACATAGGTTTGTCGGTTACCCAAGGCGAGCGGCCCTTTAAGCTAACGGTGACAGGATCGGGCAAACCTAGGCGGGGCCTACATCGGAGCGTTAAACAAAGAAAGGTCAGACGACTAAGTGTCCTCTGACCATCGAAATGAAAATTATCAGACGTGATTTATAGTTTCTGCTGCGGGCAACACCTCGTAGTGAATGGGTTTGAAGGCGTAATTATTCGATTGCAGCGCCGAACAGGCCGTAAGTGCCACGATAAGGTCCATATCGGCTTCGAACAGAATATGGTCGCCGGCCTTGCTCATAGGCGGATCGACCTTTAGTTCGCCTGTTTCCCCATTAACCTGCACGTTCATGAAAATATTGAAGGCGACCGGAATCTGATCCGGCTTTATGCCGTAGGGTTCGAGCGCGTGCGACAGATTGCCGAAGCAGCCGTGATGCGGATGTTCGTCGCCATAGATGATGCGGAAGGTATCCTTAGAGCACGGCGTCAGCAGGAAGTCGTGACGCCCGACCGTATCTTCGATAATGCGCAGCATTACATTGCTGCGGTTTGAATAGAGCGGATCGCCGACACTCAGAAACAGCTTGCTGGCATAGTCGAGCGTCCGGCCCGACGAAATGACTTCGTCGGTATCGGCGGCATTGAAGGCCAGCATGTCGGAGACCTGCTCGCCATTCGGGTCGATGACCCTCAGACGTTCGCCTTTGTTGAGTTTGAACGCAGCGCCCGAACGGGCCGGTATCTCGGTAATCATATAGAGCCTTTTGAAGCATGTTGAGTGTGGAAGGGGCACTTCCATTCGCCGGAGACCTGACGGCCGCTGTACTGGATCGCTTCGGAGGACTCGCCGTGCTGAGTCAGCATCGGATTGACCGAGCCGTTCGACCTCAGGTCCCGCGCAAGGATCGTCTGGCGGAACTTTTCATAGGTGCCGGAGGCGCGTAAATTTTCAAACTGGTTGTGCAGATTGAACACCAGTGCCGGGCGGCTAAACCGCCGACCGGGCCGCGACGCAGCAGGGTGTAGGCCGACGACGTAAAAGGCCTTGCCGCCGAGGCTCAGGCTGAAAGCCGCGTCTTCGGGGTCGCTGCTGACGCTCGAATCCCAATCGTGTTCAACCGCGTCAAGGTCATGGAAGGCCTGAAGGCGCTGCCACAGCTTTTCCTCGAACCACACCTCATCTGGTGTGCTAAGGTCATCGAAGATAATGGCGAACGATACGAACATCTTATCGCGGGGCGTCTGTGCCGCGAAGCGCTGCAAGGCTTGCACGATGGCCTTATCATGACGCGGGCAGGCGATCGAACCGGCTTCCATCACTTCGATCTGGTCCTTTGCGGCGGCGGAGCGAGCCCCTACACAGGGAAAGGCGGAGTCGAGTACGAACGCGTGCAGGGCCGCCTTTTGCGAAATGGATTTGCCGTCATCGAACATAGGTATTCTCTCATTGGAGAGGCAATCTACAAGGTGACCGATAAGCCCAATACAGGAGCAACAATGTCCGAAGGCAAGAAGGGGGTTAAGAAAAAAATAATAGTATCAATTATTTATTTTTATGAATGCATAAGGTGGATGATTGGCATATACGGCCTCAAGGGGGAGCTATGATGGACTTGCGCACCGAGCCCGATCTTACCGAGGCGGCCGTCGAAACCGAGCCTCCCATTCTCGTCGGCAATCGCGAGCAGCTATTCCATCTTCTGGCTGAAGCGTCAGAGATCGAGCATGCCTTGATGTGCAGCTATCTCTACGCCCTTTTTAGCCTGAAGCCTGCCGCCGATCCTTCATTCTCGCATGAAGAGTCCACTGCGGTTGCGCGCTGGCGCGAGACCATACGCAGCGTCGTCATCGAGGAGATGGGGCATCTGGTAATCGTCTCCAATCTGACGGCGGCATTGGGCGGGCGCCCGCATTTTAACCGGCCCAATTTTCCCGTAACCTCTGGTTATTTTCCGTCGGTCCTTTCTCTACGTCTGACGCCGTTTTCTCTGGAAACACTTGACCACTTCATCTTTCTGGAGCGGCCGCTAGGTGTCGAGGTGCCCGACGGCGAAGGCTTTGAGGTGCGCGACGCGCCGCCGCGCGAGCAGGTTTTCCACGGCTTGATGCCGGGGGCGCAGGACTACGCGACGGTCAGTCATCTGTACGAAGCCATCCGGGCCAACCTGATAGGCTTGGCGCGGCTGCTGGGCGAGGCCCATCTGTTCATTGGCGCGGCGGCCTCCCAGATGGGAGCCAATGTGATCAAGATGAAAGGCGTGCGGGAAATCTCGACGCTTGAGGATGCGCTGAAAAGCATAGACATCATCGTCGAGCAGGGCGAGGGCGCCTCGGTCGCCTGTGATGACTGCCATTACAGCCGCTTCGTCGCCATCCGGGACGAATTTTTAGAGCTTAGCGCCCGTAATGAAAAATTCCGACCGGCCTACCCGATGGTTTCAAACCCGGTGACCCGCCGACCGGAAGCCTCGGATGAGCGGGTCTACATCTCGAATCCAGAAGCCGCCCAGGTGCTTGATTTCGGCAATGCCACTTATAATCTGCTCTTGCGGGCTCTGGTGCAGGCCTTTTGTCAGAACCGCAGCGATGCGACGCAGGAACGGTTCATGACTCTCGCCCTCGGCCTGATGCACGTCTTGTCCTCCGTGGCGCAGACCCTGGCGTCGATACCGGCAACGGAGGGGGGACGTCTGACAGCGGGCCTAACCTTCACAACGCTAAGAGGGTTGGAGCCTTTGGCGACCGGCGAAGTCGAGACAATCCTTATTCAGGAGCGGCTGCTGCTACTTATTGCCGCCACACGTGATATCTGCCCCCGACACCCGGCCTTCGCTGCCGTGCTGACGCAAATTCAAAACGTTCTGGAAGGCTTTTGCCGCCGGTAGGAATGGCTGTCTAACAGCGGTCTTGCGCCGACGACATAGCGCGCCAGTGTCCGTCTCTTTTTTTCGAAGAGATATCTTAATGTGGAGCTTACTCAATGGGTAGTTTAAGCGCCTGTAGGATTTCCGGACGCAGGGTTTGGCGCACAGCAAAATAGTCGGCCCAGGGGTCGGATGTCTGTGCCTTCAGACGCCTGAAAATCGTTTGAAGATTGAAGGCTGACGGCTTGAGACTGACCTTCAGTTCGCTCCAGTTCAAAGGCGTTGAGACGCCGGCGCCGGACCGCGCCCGAACGGTGAAGGCGGCGGCGGCCGTAGAGGTCAGGTCATTGCGCAGATAGTCGATGAAGATCCGCCCCTTGCGCTTCGCCTTGCTCATATTGGCGATGAAGCGATCCGGGCTGTCATGGGCCATCGATTCCGCCACCGCTTTCGTAAAGCCCTTGATGGCGGGCCAGCCGAATTTCGGCACAATGGGAACGACCACGTGCAAGCCCTTGCCGCCGGTTGTCTTCAGGAAACTGATCAGACCGAATTCATTCATGCGGTCGCGCACCTCGGCAGCACCCTCGATGACACTGGACCATGGCGCTTCGGGATCAGGATCGAGGTCGAATATCATTCTATCCGGGAGGAGGGGCGTGTCGGCCTGACACCCCCAGGGATGGAACTCGATGCCGCCCCACTGCACGAGCGATAGCAGGCCGCGCGCGTCTTCGATCTTCATGTAATCTTCGGTGCGGTTCTTGATCGGGATTTTCACGTCGGAAACATTGGGCACGCCACCGTGCTCAGGCAGATGGCGCTGAAAGAATTGCTGCCCGTCGACATTGTCCGGGACGCGCAGAAGGGAGAGCGGGCGGTTGGCGACGTGCGGCAGGATGCGCTCGGCGATCTGCTCGTAGTAGCGGACCAGTTCTAGCTTGGTGACGCCAAGGTCCGGGAACACAATGCGATCGGGGTGGGAGATGCTCACGCCACCGACATCGACGCGGCCCGCCTTGCCCGGTTTTAGCGGTGCGGCAGGATGGCGCCGTTTAGGCTTTTCCGCTGCAACTTCGACCTCGGCTTGGGCGGCTTTTGCCGCTATCTCGACCGGTAGGGCCTTGTCGCGTCCAATGGTCGTGGCCGCCTTATCTTCGCGCAGGCCCTGGAACGAGGGATGGCGCAGTCGGCCCTCCGGCGTCCATTCAGTGAACTCGACCTCGCAGACCATGGACGGTTGGACCCAAGTGCCCGGTCCAACATCTGGCGGCAGCTTTTTAAAGGGTTTTGGTACTGCCTTCAACTTATCGAGCTTCTTGCGGATGTCGAAAAGCGTGTCCTGATTGAAGCCTGTGCCGACCTTGCCGGCGAATTGCAGCTCGCCGTCCTCATAATAGCCCAGGAGGAGCGAGCGAAATCCGCGTCCGGCGTGGTCCGACTCGGTGAAGCCAACGATGACGAATTCCTGGCGCTTATGGCATTTCACCTTAAGCCAGGCCTTGCTGCGCCGACCCGTATAGATCGAGTCTCCGCGCTTGGAGACGATCCCCTCCATGTCTAGGCTGCACAGGTGCGGGAGGAAGTTCGCTTTTTCGGCAAAGTGTTCACTGTAGATGATATGGTTTTCGAATTCGGCGGTCGCCAGCAAGGTTTCCAGTCGGCGCTTGCGCTCGACGAGCGGCTGCCGTGTCAGATCCTCATCATCGAGGACCAGAAGGTCGAACAGATAATATTGGAGGTCTTCGCTGCGCCCGGCGCCCAGCTCGGCCTTGAGTTTGGAAAAGCTGGAGGCGCCGTGCGCATTGAGCGCGACAATCTCGCCGTCGAGGATGGCGTTGCGCACCTTCAACGCCTTCAGGCGTCGGGCGATCTCGGCGTACTTTGTTGTCCAGTCGAGACCCGAACGCGAATACATTGTGACGGCGCCGTCGTCGATCACCGTCAGAGTACGATAGCCATCGAACTTCACTTCGTGCACCCAGCCGGGTCCGGCGGGCACCGCATCGGCAAGCGTGGCCAGTTCCAAATCTCTGAATGCCAGCTTAGCGACAGGCTTGCTTTTGCGCCGATAGCCCTGATCGTCCATCACTACCCGACCTTTCTGGAGGTGGGCTTAGTCGCAGGCTTGGCCTTAGCTTTGGGTGCGGCCTTCGCAGGCGTCTTGCCGTCATCGTCGTTGGCCGCACCTGTATCCTTGAGGCTGGCGCGAAGCGCGTCCATGAGGTTGACGACCTTAGCCGCCGGGCGCTCTTCCTGTTTGACGGGCTCGCGATTTTCGATGCGCGCCTCGACCAGTTCTTTCAGCGCGTCGGTATAGCGATCGTGGAATTCACTGGGCTCGAAGTCGCCGACCTTGCGCTTAATGAGTTGCTTGGCCAGATCCTTCTCGTCGGTATCCGCCTTCACATCCTTGATGTCGCCGAATACGTAGCCGCTTTTTTTGATTTCGTCGGCGTAGTGCAGGGTTTCTAACAACAGCCCTGGGCCGCACGGCTTGATCGCGCAGAGGCGTTCACTGCCGGCAATGACGATCTGGCCCAGCCCCATGACCTTCATCTCGCGCATCGAGTCACGGATAACCGTGAAGGTGGCGAGGTCGGCCTTTTTGGACGGCGCCAGATAATAGGGGGTGTCGAAATAGATGGCGTCGACCGCGTCGTAGGGCACGAACCGGACCAGCTCCATGGCTTTCGAAGACGGGATCTTCAGATCCTTGATTTCATCGGGTTCGAACAGGACATACTCGTCCTTGTCGACCTCGTAGCCTTTGACGATATCGGCACGATCGATTTCGATCTCGCCGGCGACCAGCTTCTGCCTAACGCGTTGGCCGGTCGGGCGATAGATCTGGTGAAAGGCGATCTTTCCCCTCGAATCGATCGCCGTGAACATGTCCACCGACAGGGAGACGAGCGACACGCGGATCGTGCCGCTCCAGTAGGGGCGTATTGCCATTTTAGCCTCGCATTTTTCGAGGTAGATGTGACTCACAGGGCTATCGCATCCGAGGTAAGTTTTCAGTGCGATTGCAAACCTACTTTTCTCATTGCCCCTTTATCGAATCACTCGGCACGCTGGTGACATGGGAGGTGGTTCATGCACATTGTCGAAATCTTTCTGCCGTTGACCGATAACGAGGGGCATCCGCTTGCCGACGCGCTGTTTGCCAGCGAGCGCATGGTGCTAATGGACAAGTTCGGGGGTCTGACGGTCTATGCCCGTGCCCCGGCCAAAGGCCTGTGGGCACAGGGCGCGGCGGTCGTGGCCGACGAGATCGTCATCTTCGAAGTTATGGTCAAGGGCTTCGATGCCGCCTGGTGGCGCCAGCACAAAATCCACCTGGAAGAAGCCTTCCGGCAGACCTCTGTCCTCATCAGGGCCCAGCCCGTCACGATCGTCGATTAGCCCATATGAGCAAATCGCATATCGTGTTTATGCAGCTCACGGCAAACTGAACGCATGAAGATTGCCACCTACAACGTCAACGGGGTCAATGGCCGCCTGTCAATTCTGTTGCGCTGGCTGGAGGAGCGACAGCCGGATGTGGTCTGCCTTCAGGAACTGAAAAGCCCCGATGAGAAGTTCCCGCGCAAGGCCATAGAGGCGGCGGGCTATGGCGTTGTCTATCAGGGTCAATCGCGCTGGAACGGCGTGGCCATCCTGGCGCGGGATGCCGATCCGATCGAGACCCGGCGTGGCTTGCCGGGATACGACCACGACCGGGAAAGCCGATATATCGAGGCGGCGGTCAACGGCCATCTGATCGCGTGTCTCTATGTCCCCAATGGCAATCCCTATCCGGGTCCGAAATTCGAGAACAAACTGCGCTGGTATCAGCGCCTTCAAGACCATGCCGCCGAATTGCTTGCCAGCGGTGCGCCCGTCATCCTCGCGGGCGATTTCAACGTCATGCCGACCGATCTCGACGTCTATGCACCCGAGCGTTGGCAGAATGACGCCCTGTTTCGGGTGGAGGTGCGGGACGCCTATGCCAGGCTTATCGCGCAGGGCTGGACCGATGCCGTCAGGCATTTGCATCCGAATGAACGCATCTACACCTTTTGGGACTATCTCAGACATAGGTGGGAGCGCGACGCAGGTCTGCGGATCGACCATTTCCTCCTGAGCCCGGATGTCGCCCAGCGCCTTAAAAAGGCGGAGGTCGATCGGCACGTGAGAGGATGGGAGAAGACCAGTGACCACGCCCCCGTGTGGATTGAAATCAAACCGTAGGTTCAGGGCTCTGCTTTATCGGAGGGCTGATGCGTGGCCGCAAATTGACGGACAATAGTCCTCAGCGCTTCAAGATCGATCTTCCCCAAGGCTGTAAGCGTGTCGCACCATAGGATCTGGCGCTGTCCAAACTCCGGCCATAGCGTCAGGGTGCCTGTTACCTTCAAAGGATAGACCTCAACGCCGGGCACAAAGCGCTCGGTTATCTGGCCCTGATCTTTCACGTAAGCAAACCGGCCAATCGGCGCGTCGCCAATGTCCCCCTGGACGCCGGCCTCTTCGAAAGCTTCGCGCGCAGCCGTCTCCGCCGACGTCATGCCCGCGATCGGCTTTCCTTTTGGGATAATCCATTGCCCGCTGCCGCGTGAAGTGATCAGCAGAAACTCCAGATTGCCATCGGCGGTCAAGCGGTATGGCAGAGCCGCGTACTGGTTGGCTGGCGGAGTAATCTGTTCTACCTTTTCCGCCAAAAAACCACCCTCTAAAATATCCGTGTACGGGCTATTTCTATGCCGAGTTTCGTAAGGGCACAATAGGTCGCCTTGCCGCGACGATAGGTGGCTGCGCTACCACCTGCGGTATATAGGGTGCGACATGTCCGATACGAAGCGGCGCAAAATGCTGGATGAACGCAGAGAGTGGAAAGCGCAGCTTGAGGGCTGGAAACAATCTTAACGCGGTCGGCCCAGTTGACGGCATAACATCTGGAAGGATAAGCCGTTGAAATAATAGCCTTGAAGATTACATTACTCGCACGCTTTCCGCCTACGTGTACGCCATGCCCCGACCTTTTCCAGACCTCAGTCCTGACACGGTGCATCTGTGTGTAGATATGCAGCGGGTCTTCGCCGAGGATACGCCCTGGCGGACGCCATGGATGCCAAAGGTGGTGCCCACCGTGCGCCGGCTGATTGCCGCTAAACCTGACCTTTATCCCGGCGCAGTCTCCCGACGCCGCGCCGGGCGCCTGGCGCGACTATTACTGTAAATGGAAATCCTTGACGCTGGACCACATAGATCCGGGACTTCTCGACCTAATACCAGAGCTGCGCGCGGTGAGCCCAAAGGCCCCGGTGTTTGATAAGGTGACCTACAGCCCTTGGGCGGACGGTAAACTGCATGATTTTTTAAAGGGTTGCTCAATCGATACGGTCATCGTGTCCGGGGCGGAAACGGAAGTCTGCGTCGCGGCCACCGTGCTTGGAGCTGTCGATCTCGGCTATCGGGTCGTGGTCGTGACCGACGGCATTTGCAGTTCCTCCGACGAGACCCATGACGCTATGGTGGATATCTATCACCAGCGCTTTAGCGTCCACGTGTCCGCCGCGACTGCCGATACGATCCTCAAGCACTGGAAGACGTAGATGGGCTATAATTCCGAAGAGATGATGATGATGCGTAAGCAGGAGCGCGAATGTGCGCATCTCGACGTGTGCGATGTCGCGTCGCGCGTCCGGCGCATAAAGCACCTATGGGGTGAAAGCCCATGGGGCAGCCGATATCGATGACGTCCACTACGTCCGCGCTATCGTTCGGGCCCCTTAAGCCGACATCGCTACGGTGCTGCGGGCCAAACAGAGCTGTCGATTGGTGATCAGGGCCGAACCCGCTTGCTTAGCGCTATGGATTTGCTGGTTGAAGCGAATTAACGATCAAGTTGGGCCCGACGCCCCACCCGTTGTTGTAAGGCTTAATGTCCGTGTACACGACTTTCGTTGTTTCGATATTCTGACCTGCCGACCATGCGGAACCAGCCATTCTTAGTAAAAGCGTGGTAACCGCACCAAGAACGTCGTTCCGTTTCAAACTGGACGTGGCACTAATCATCCAGGGGCATTGACGACTTCACGCGAAATGAAAAGTCGCAGCCCCAGATGTTGCGTGTCTAACGTTGGCGGCGTGACATGGCCGAAGCCCCGAGTGAAAGATTCGAGTAAACTCCTCATTGGTGAAGCCGACGGCGTGCACATATCGATGTTCTGCGCGGAAACCCACCCTAAGCGCAAGCCGTCCAGCCTCTGAAGGTAATCAACCATTTCGGTCCTATTCAATTGTTTGGAGGTCAACCGTCCTCCTGGTGAATACGGGTACGTGATCCTGACTCGAACCACGCATCAAGCGCGGCGCGACTGTAGCGGATGTGCCTGCAAACCTTTGAGTAGACGGGGCCGCGGCCGCTTATGCGCATTTTTTCCAAGGTGCGGTGTGAGAGGCCAAAAAGCGCTGCGGCCTCTTTCGTCGAGTAGTAGAGCTTGGGAGCGGGCACTGTGGAATCTTTCATAAGTATCTCCTCTGGAAAAGAACGGAAAAGGGGGACGTTGTTGGACTTGCTAATCTGCGTGTGAGGACGTCACCGAAGGCGGGATCGGGCCTCGTCGAAATCGATCAATTGAACCATGTTTGGGCGAGACTCATGGTCGATGGGCTCCATCGGGGACTGTGGTGGCTGTTTGAACATATCGATGACAAACGCGTTCCAGACATCCATCGCTTTGCGCTTCTCGGGCATGTAGGTCCACCGGTCGTAGTTCTTGGAACTCACATCCTGAAGCGCGTGGTTTTGGATTCGGTCCCGAATTTCCTTCGAGATGCCCGCCTTACCCGCTAAGGTTTTCCAAGTCCGTCGTAGATCTCGGTTCGATGCGTATGGGATGACACCTCGTTCTCGCTGCCGCCACGTGAAGCTATAAAGTGTACCTGCTGTCACAGGGTGCGACGGGTCGAACTGCGAAGGGAAAAGCCAGCCGAATTCGTTCGGGACTATCTCGTCAAGCAATTCTGCGGCAAGGGCCGGCACCGGGATGGCGTGAGGTCTGTTGTTCTTTGTTTTAGACCAATCAATGATGCGCTCGGCGCTATCCCATTGCGAAATGTGCAATCGAGCGATTTCCTCCACCCGCTGCCCCGTCAACATGATGACCCGCGCCGCGCGGGTGTAAGGGGGATGAACAGGGACATCTGGGCATTCTAGCCAGCGGAAAAGCCTCACAAACTCGTCTTCATTCAACCAACGGGTTCCAACGACCTTCGGCTCAGTCGGTATGGTTGCGGCTGGATTGCCCTTAAGATGAAATCTACGAGGAGAGGTCGATCGATAATCGTGCTCCGATTTGAGTCCCCAGCCGTAAGCAGACCGAACGTGGCTTCGTACGTGGTCGGCCATTGAGCGCTTTCCACGTAGATATATGGGGCGAATTGCCGCGATGATATCCTCGGCCTCGATGTCTCGTGCTGGGCGCTTCGGTCCCAACAGAACGGCGAGCTTACCGAGTGTGTACTCGATCTGAGACCAAGAGGGTTTGTTCGCCTCTTTCAGATGCAAGACGTACCCAGCGAAGAGGTCCGCGACCGACCCCGCACGGGTATCCATTGCTATTTTGATACTCTGACCTTTTTCAATGACCTTCGCATAGTCCCGGGAGAATATCTCGCGGGCTTCGGCAAGTGTCATTGTCGGATAGGTGCCGATCTTGCGTTTAACGCGTTTGCCATCCCGGTATTGCTGCGCCATCCAATCGGACGTAACGCGCGATGGCATGAGTTTGATACAGAGAAGAAGACGACCCGTCCCTCGGCCTTCACCGTCGACAAGGTTCTCCTGTTTTGCAGTTTGAGCCACCCGTTTAATGGCGTGGACGATCTGTAGATTGGTTAGATATGGCACCTCGATCACCTCGATTTTTACTGGGATCAATTTCCCGAGACGCGATGTTAATTGGGATCGACAGCCCAAAAAATTACCGCCTCACGGTGCCAAAGAGTGCTTCTATACCCTTACATTCCGCAAACGAAAAAAATTAATGATATCAAAGGGTACGAACGGGCCGAAGAGGTAATTCATACAGTGGTTATGACCCAGGATAATAGACGACGCCGACAGTTCCAGCGTCCGGCGCATGATCTCGCGCGGATAGGCCGGGGCGTGATCGACCGTACCGTGGTTCATGATCTCGTCGGCGATGAGTTGGTTCTTCTTGTCGAGGAACAGGATGCGGAACTGTTCGCGCGGTTCGTGCGCCAGTGTCACGCGCAGATAGCTGACGAGCGACGCCCAGCTTGAGATGACCGTGCTGCGTTTGAGCGGTTCGGCCAGCATCCGGCGGGTCGACTCGAACATCAGAGCCAGATCGAGCGCGATATCCGCCGTCATCTTCAGCGCGCGGCCTTTGTTGTCCAACGCCGAGACCTGAAGCATGTCCTCCAGCGGTGCCGACAAGGCCGCAGGCAGGGAGCCGAACCGCGCCAGCAAGGCCTTGGCCAGCGGTTTGACATCGCGCTGAGGGATAGAGCGGAAGAGAAACAGTTCCAGCAGTTCGTAGTCGGGCAGGGCCGAGACGCCGCCTTTGCGTGCCCGGTCGCGCAAGCGCTGACGGTGGCCGCCATGATCGGGCAGGGTGGTCTCTAAAGATGTTTCGACGTCCCCCCCGGCCATCGGATGTTAGATCACCGGCAACGGGCGGAAGAGATCCGACGCGGTGAAGATTTCCAGCCCGTCCTTGGTGACGCCGATGCTGTGTTCGCACTGCGCCGTCAGGGACTTGTCGCGGGTGACCGCCGTCCAGCCGTCGTTGAGCACCTTCACTTCCGGGCGGCCCAGATTGATCATCGGCTCGACGGTGAAGAACATGCCTTCCTGCAAGACCGGGCCGGTACCGGCGCGACCGAAGTGCAGGACGTTGGGGTTGTCATGGAAAACCTGCCCTAGTCCGTGACCGCAGAAGTCGCGCACGACCGAGCAGCGCTGGCTTTCGGCATAGACCTGAATGGCGTGGGCGATGTCGCCGAAAGTGTTGCCGGGCTTTATCTGTTCAAGGCCCAGACGCATCGACTCATAGGTCACATCGACGAGGCGCTTGGCCTTCTGGTTGACCTGACCGACCTCGTACATGCGCGAGGTGTCGCCGTGCCAGCCGTCGACGATGGCGGTGACGTCGATATTGACAATATCGCCTTCTTTCAGCGTCTTATCCGACGGCATGCCGTGACAAACGACGTGGTTCGGCGAAATGCAGACCGTATACTGATAGCCGCGATAGAAGACGCAGGCGGGCAAGGCGCCGTGATCAAAGATGAACTGCCGCGCCAGATCGTCGAGATAGGACGTCTTCACGCCCGGCACGACATAGGGGATCAGCATGTCGAGGCACTGGCTGGCGATCTTGCCGGCGCGGCGCATACCTTCGAAATCCTCAGCCGTATGGATGCGGATGGTGTCGGAGCGGGTCATATAGTCTGAATCTACGGTCATGGCGGCAATATAGTCGCTTGAATGCGTCAAGGCTAGAGTGCGCGCTGGTTTTCGGGGCGCGATTCTCCCCAGTCAAATTGTTAACGAATTATTGACGCAGGATGCGCGCGGCCCGACAGTGAAAGCTTGGATCGGGTCCTGATTCGGGTGTGGAGTAACCGTCATGTCGAACGCGCGCATTCTGGTTTTTGGCAATGAAAAGGGCGGCGCGGGCAAGTCCACCGTCGCCATGCACGTCGCCGCCGTCCTGCTGCATATGGGCAAGCGCGTGGCGATCATCGACCTCGACCTGCGTCAGCGCTCGCTGTCGCACTTCTTCGAGAACCGCAAGAAGTGGGCCGCCGCCAACGAAAAGATCCTGCCGCACGCCGTCGAGCCGTTCCTCTACGCCAATCCGGCCAAGTTGGTCGACGCCCCCGCCGCCGAGGCCAAGGCGGCCTTCGACCGCGCGTTAAACGAGGCGATCGACGTGGCGGACTATGTGATCATCGACACGCCGGGCGGCGACTCGCTCCTGTCGCGTCGGGCTCACGCCGTCGGCCACGTCATCATCACGCCGATGAACGACAGCTTCATCGACTTCGACCTGCTGGGGCAGGTCGATCCGGTGACGCTGGAGGTCAAGCGCCCGTCGATCTATGCCGAAACCGTGTGGAATTCGCGCAAGCAGCGCGCCCAGTGGGATGGCAAGACCATCGACTGGATTGTCCTGCGCAACCGTCTGGCCACCAATCAGGCGCGCAACGGCAAGCGCATCGACGACCGTTTGCAGGCGCTTGGTAAGCGCATCGGTTTCCGCGTCGCATCGGGACTTCGCGACCGGGTCATCTATCGCGAACTGTTCCCGTTCGGACTGACCGTGCTCGACCTCAGCAACGAGATCAAGCCGGTGGCCGTATCGATGGCCCACGTCTCGGCGCGCAGCGAAATCCGCGCCGTCATGCTGGCGCTTGATCTGGAGAACGAAGAGGCCGTGTCGGATCAGTTGACCGAGCTGGGGCCTCAGATCGAGGCCGACGAGGACGATTTCGAGGCGGCGGAGTGATTGAGCCCGCGCGCGTCCTGTGCCACAAGCGGTTGGCATTTTAAGGAAACGCAACGGTGTATCTGCTTATTGGGGCGGCGGCGGTCTTCGCCTTTCTGGTCTGGGTCGGGCGTCAGTCGCGCCTCGGCAAGCTGAAGGCCGGACCGTGGATACGGCAAAAACGCGCCTTGATCGCCATCCTAGCCGTTATCGTTGCCATGGCGGGCGTGGTCTGCGTGGCGCGTGGGCAGTATATTCTGGCCAGTATCCTTGTGACCATCGCCTTCGGCATGGCCGGGGGGGCGCGCTATCGCGGCCAAACTCAGCCGTCGACGGACGGCACCCATAGTCTGGCGGAAATCGAAGCCTATCGCGCCTTGGGCATTCCGGCAGGCTCCGACCGCAAAACCATCCTCAAGGCGTGGAAAGCCCGCATGAAAGACGCTCACCCGGATCAGGGCGGCTCGGACGCGCGCGCCGCGAAGCTGAACGCGGCACGGGATGTGTTGTTGAAGCGAAAGTAAATTATACCTCCCTGCTTTGCGGGGAGGGGGACCATTGGCTTTGCCAATGGTGGTGGGGTGTCTTTCGGAGATTCAGCACCCACGTTCGCAAGAAAGCCAGAACTCTCACCACCAGATCTCGTCTGCCTCGCAGCCTCGTGCGGTAAGTTAGGAGGTATAATAAAGTTACGACTTCACTATTGATGTTTTCAAACGCCGATTGCGCCGGCGGATAAACTCATATCCGAGGCCGACCAAGAGGTTGATGATACCGAAGCCCAGACCTTTCCATATATCGCTCGATGTGAAGCCACCGTCGTGAGCCTCTAAGGCGACCCAGAGACAGGCTACCACCGCATAGCTAAAGATATGTAGGGACAGTGTCGGATGCCTGGACCAAACCGGAAATGTCAAGCGGAACGCAAGTGTAACAATGGCCGCGCCACCCAGACTGTCGAACACGTCGTGCACAGTTAAACCGTTATGCGCCAGAAAGATCAGGAACAGCGGTACAAACAGCACAGCTATAAGAAGAAACCGGCTCTCGCTTTTCAGTTCCGTCGTTCCCCCATCGGCCATGACTAGCTCTTAACCACCATGCAATCCAGACGCTTGGCCTCGATCGCCTTGCAGGCCTTTTGCGCGTCGGCCTTGGTCATGTCGACAAAGCGCGTGCGGTAACGGCCCGCATCGTTCTTGGACACGTCCGTATCGACGCCCTTGAGCAAGGTAAAGCGCTTCTGTACGTCCTTGGCCCAATCGGCGGCCTGAGACTTGGCCTTGAAAGCGCCAACCTGGATCGCCCAGATGGCGTCGGGGTCTTTTTTCTTCTTTTTGGCGGCGGCGGTGGTCGAGGTCTTTTTGGCAGCCGCCTTCTCATCGGCGGCTTTCTTGGCTTCGGCCTTGGTCAGGGCGGCGACGACGCCGGGAGCCGGGGTCTTCTGGCTCAACCGCTGGACACTGGCACCGTCCTCGTCGTCCTGCGCATCGAGCGCGGCCATCAGCGTCGCATTGTCGCCCAGCACTTCGTATTTCGGCTTAGGCGCGATGACGCTGCGGAATTCGTTTTGGGCGACCTGAATATTCTCGCCCTTGTCGCGGCGGGCAAAGACCGTGAAGCCCGTGTTCATCAGGGTCGTGACGTGCTCGCGGCGCTGGGCCTTGTTCGAACCGCCGAGCATGACCGCGATCAGGCGGTGATTACCCTTGCGCTGCGAGGCGACGAGGTTGTAACCAGCGGCGTTGATATAGCCGGTCTTCATGCCGTCGACGCCGGGATAGGCGAGCAGGGGGTTGTGGTTCGGATAGGTGCGGCCGCGAAACTCGATCGAGCGCACGTGGAAATATTCGTAATATTGCGGGAAGTCACGCATGACTGAACGGGCCAGCACGGCGAAGTCGCGCGCCGAGGACACCTGACGGCTGTCAGGCAGGCCGGACGCATTGACGAAGTTCGAGCGTGTCATGCCGATTTCCTGCGCCTTGACGGTCATCAGGGCGGCGAAGCGCGACTCGGTGCCGCCGATATGTTCGGCCAGGGCAGCGGCAAGGTCGTTGGCGGAATAGGCGGCGATCAGGCGCATGGCCATGTCCACTGTGATGGTATCACCGGCCTTGAGGCCCGAATTCGTCGGCGGCATCGAGGCGGCGTGCGGCGAGATGGTGATCAGGTCGTCGGGCTTGAGGCGGCCCTGGGCCATCTCCTCGAACGCCATGTACAGCGTCATGATCTTGGTCAGCGAGGCCGGATAGCGCGGTGAGTCGGCGCGCATGGCGTAGAAAACTTCGCCGGACTGGGCATCGACGACGATGGCGGCGTAGCGCGCGGAATCGGCCGGGTCCTGCGCGCGCGCGGGCGACACGATAAGGGCGGCGACGATCGCCAGCGCCGTGATCAGCCACAGTCTAAGGGCGCTGAAGTCCTGAGCAATGGCCTTAGCCTGAACCATAGTCTTACGCATTCCACTTTTTCCCGCTCTTACGCATTGTACAAAATCGGAAGCCAGTACACCGCAGGTGCGGGAGGCGACCGGATGGGAGAGAGTCCGCTGAACCTCAGGAAAGAGGTTTAACCATAACACCATGAAAGCCGCGCGCTGTCAGGTGCAAATTAATGCGGTCTTAACAGGACACCGCGAAATCCTTACCAATTGCTTATAGTGGGGGACATATTTGTCGAAAATGCGCCCGCTTACATCCCTGAGGCGAAAGAGTGGCATCACGATTTCGTTAGCGTTTTGTGCAGCGCACAATAATCCTTGACCCAATGCTGCACATGCGTTATTTATGATCGCAACGAAGGGTGGCGAAACAGATTTGTCAACCCTGAAACCCCGACTAACCCGCGTACCTCAGGCGTTTTCTGAAAATCGCCGAACCTCAAGGAGACTATCATGGTTGATACCGAAGCCTACAAGGCCACCGTCGAAAAAGTGTCCGCTGCCTCGAACCAGGCGTTCAAGGACGGCGTCGAAAAGACCCTCGGCGCGCTGAACGAAGTCAACGCCCTGTCGAAGTCGAACGTCGAAGCCGTCGTCGAATCGCTGACCGCCGCCACCAAGGGCGCGGAAACGGTCGGCGCTCAGGCCGCCGCCTTCACCAAGAAGAACTGGGAAGAGGCCGTCGCTGCCGCCAAGAGCCTGTCGACCGCCAAGTCGGTTCAGGAAGTGATCGAGCTGCAATCGACCTACGCCAAGTCGTCGCTCGAAGCCTATGTCGCCGAAATGAACTCGCTGACCGAAACCCTGTCGGCCTCGTTCAAGGATACCTTCAAGCCGATCAACGCCCGCATGACGGCGACGGTCGAAAAGTTCCAGTCCTATCGTTAAGGCCGGATCACGTTGATGTGAGGTCTTGCACCCAGCATCCGCGATACCAAATAGAAAATCCCCGCTGGCTTGGCCGGCGGGGATTTTTGTTTTCCGCTTATCCCTCAATCGCTTTATCCCGCTAGGGATTTGTAACGCATGTGCGTAAACTGTGATCAATATAACGCAAATATGTCACGGCCTGCCTCTTAACAGGAATAAAGTTTGTACTATCTTGAAGTGAGGCGGAAACTGTTGAAGCATGGGCTGACGCAGTGTTCGCTTAAGGTATATGAGTCTTTAGGGCCGGTGGCGTTTTTACCGGCCTGACGCACACAGGACAGTTTGTTGACCTCGACACCGGACCTTTCCCGCCCGTTTCCCCCGGCAGTTTCGCTGCCGATCAAGGCCGCGCGCGCGCCGAAATCACCGATCGAGGATTCCAGCAAACCGGCCAATGCGCCCTTCGCGATCATCGACGCCAAGCCCAAGCCGCAGAAGCCGTCGCTTTATCGCGTGTTAATACTTAATGACGACTATACCCCCATGGAATTCGTCGTGTACGTGCTGGAGCGTTTTTTCAACAAGTCGCGCGAAGAGGCTACCCACATCATGCTGCACGTCCACCAAACGGGCGTCGGGGTGTGTGGGGTGTTTACGTATGAAGTCGCCGAAACCAAGGTCGCGCAGGTCGTGGACATGGCCCGGCGGCATCAACACCCGCTCCAGTGTACTATGGAGAAGGATTAGGGATTTCTGATCCCGCCTTTCAGCCCAGGTTCATCAAGGAGAGACGATACTAACTGTACTGCTTTTTGCTCTAAGTTCTGCATTCGCGATATTGTAGCCAAAAACCGCTTACACTTTTTGGCATATCGCTCAAGGAGAGGCCGACATGCCATCGTTTTCCAGCGCCCTCGAAGAAACCCTGCATCGCGCGGTGAGTCATGCGAACACTCACCACCATGAATACGCGACCTTGGAGCACCTGCTGCTGGCCCTTGTGGACGACACCGATGCCGCCGGCGTTATGACCGCGTGCAATGTCGATCTGACCAAGCTCCGCACCGCCCTTGCCGCCTATATCGAAACCGACCTCAAATCGCTGGTCGTGCCGCATTCCGAAGAAGCCAAGCCCACCGCCGGGTTCCAGCGCGTCATTCAGCGCGCCGTGATCCACGTGCAGTCGTCGGGCCGCGACGAAGTGACCGGCGCCAATGTGCTGGTCGCCATCTTCTCCGAGCGCGAATCCCACGCGGCGTTTTTCCTGCAAGAGCAGGAAATGACGCGCTACGACGCGGTCAACTATATCGCCCACGGCATCGCCAAGAAGCCGGGGGCCTCCGAATCGCGTCCCGTCCGCTCGGCCTCCGAAGACAGCCCCAGCGGCGAGGAAAAGTCGGGTAAGGCCGCATCGAACGACGCGCTGGCCGCCTACTGTGTGGACCTGAACGAGAAGTCGCGCCACGGCAAGGTCGATCCCCTGATCGGCCGCCACGCCGAGGTCGAGCGCGCCATCCAGATCCTGTGCCGCCGCACCAAGAACAACCCGCTGCTGGTCGGCGATCCGGGCGTCGGTAAAACCGCTATCGCCGAAGGTCTGGCCAAGAAGATCGTCGACGGCGAAGTGCCCGAAGTGCTGGCCGGGGCGACCATCTTCTCGCTCGACATGGGCACGCTGCTGGCGGGTACCCGCTACCGCGGCGACTTCGAAGAGCGCGTCAAGCAGGTCGTCAAGGAACTTGAGGCCCATCCGAACGCCGTTTTGTTCATCGACGAAATCCACACCGTTATCGGTGCCGGTGCGACGTCGGGCGGGGCGATGGATGCCTCGAACCTGCTTAAGCCTGCGCTCGCTTCGGGGGCCCTGCGCTGCATGGGTTCCACGACCTATAAGGAATACCGTCAGCACTTCGAGAAGGACCGGGCGCTGGTCCGTCGCTTCCAGAAGATCGATGTGACCGAGCCGACCGTGGACGACACGATCAAGATCCTGAAAGGCCTCAAGCCGTACTACGAGACCTTCCACCATCTGAAATACACCGACGCCGCTATCAAGACGGCGGTGGAGCTGTCGGCGCGCTACATCACCGACCGCAAGCTGCCGGACAAGGCCATCGACGTCATCGACGAAGCGGGAGCCCTTCAGGTCATCCTGCCGGAATCGAAGCGCAAGAAGGTTATCGGCCCGCGTGAGATCGAGACGGTTATCGCCAAGATCGCCCGCATCCCGCCGAAGTCGGTCTCCAAGTCCGACACAGAATCGCTGCGCGACCTGCAAAACGACCTGCAACGCGTCGTCTTCGGCCAGAACGAAGCCATCGAGCAACTGTCCTCGGCCATGAAGCTGTCGCGGGCCGGTCTGCGCGATCCGCAAAAGCCCATCGGCTGCTACCTGTTCGCCGGTCCGACCGGTGTGGGTAAGACCGAAGTGGCCAAGCAACTGGCTTCGACGCTCGGCATCGAACTGCTGCGCTTCGACATGTCGGAATATATGGAACGCCACACGGTGTCGCGCCTGATCGGTGCGCCTCCGGGCTATGTCGGCCACGATCAGGGCGGTCTTCTGACCGACGCCGTCGATCAGCAACCGCACGCCATTGTCCTGCTCGACGAAATCGAAAAGGCGCATTCGGACATCTACAACATCCTGCTTCAGGTCATGGATCATGGCGTGCTGACGGATGCGGTGGGCAAGAAGGTCGATTTCCGTAACGTGGTCCTCATCATGACCACCAATGCGGGCGCGTCGGACAACCAGAAGAACTCGATCGGTTTCGGCCGCGAAAAGGTCTCCGGTGAAGACGAAGCGGCGATCAAACGCCTGTTCACGCCGGAATTCCGCAACCGCCTCGATGCGATCGTCAACTTCCGTCAGCTCAAGCCGGAAGTCATCGGTCAGGTCGTCCAGAAGTTCATCCTGCAACTGGAGATGCAACTGGCCGACCGCAACATCTCGATCGAACTGACCGAGGACGCCGAAAAGTGGCTGGCCGAAAACGGTTACGACGAACTCTATGGCGCGCGTCCGCTGGCGCGGGTCATTCAGGAGAATATCAAGAAGCCGCTGGCCGACGAGATACTGTTCGGCAAGCTGGTCCGCGGTGGACATATCCTGGTCAAGCTGGCGGATGGCAAGATCGCCTTCGACATCACGCCGGCTAAGGATAAGAACTCGTCCAAGGCCGAGGCGGTGGACTAGGGGCAAGCCCCTAGGACCCTAACTTGGAGCAGGTTGATAGGCCGGTTCTAAAAATGAAAGCCTCCGGAGCGATCCGGAGGCTTTTTTGTTCATCGTGACAGGATCGTATCGCCGAGCAGCAAATCGTCAATTTTGGCGGGTTGGCGGGAAATGCGACCTTCGCGGAAAGCCGTAATGTCTTCGTTATCAAGACTGTAATAGGTATTGAAAAGTGTCCATTTACCGTCGTCGATTTGATAAGCCTTAAGTACCTGGCCTTGCAGGATCAGAACTTCATCCTGACCATCCCGCGTCATGTCCAGCAAAGCCACTTCGCAAATCTCATTGCCATTGTCGCCTTTCAGGCAAGGTATTTCATTTCGGGTGAAATCTGTGGCCATAAAGCTCTGCGGTACGTGCGCTGCCTTAGGGAAAATCACCTTTATCTGTTGCGGATCGGGGCGATAGGTGATGGTCTGGCGCTCGGTTCGGGCCTCCCATCGATCCTCGTCTTTCCATGTCGAAGCTTTTTGGGTAGCGGTCCGAATGGCTTCGACCTTGCTACTGACGAGCCTCTTCAAGGCGTCCCGGCCATAGGTTCCGCTCTCGTAGCGCAGGAACGCCCAGTCGAACCTGTCCGTTGTAATCTTTCCCTTTTCCAGCCGCGCCACCTGCGACCCAACGCTCAACCGCGCCGGATCGGCAAGCGGCGTCAAAAGCGCCAGAAACACCAGAGATTTCAGCATGGCCAGCCCGATATTGACGGCCTTAAGCCCGCGCATCCACCGCCCCGGCCAGAACACCGACACTGTATAACCGACACCATAAAAGAGCGCGAAGGCCGCGCCGACCGCCGCCAGAACGCGTTCCGGCGTCAGGCCGTACTGACCGATGCGCAGGCTCAGACTATAGGCCGCCAGTGCTGCCAGTATCAGCAAAAGCCCGCTACTCAGGCGCACGGCCCATTTGAGGACGATATGGACCTTGCGTTCCTCGTCGCCCAGTTGATAGGCGGCGTTGATTAGCAACACGAACAGCCCACACGCACTCAACAGACTGAAGGTCGCGGCACCGGTTTTCCATAAGGGTGCCAGACCGCTTACCGCCAGCGAACCGACAAAGATCACGCCGATCAACCCGATCACCGGCAAAAGCCAGCACAAAACGCCGAGCGCCAAAGCCCGCGCGCTGGTCAGAAGTTTGGTCTGAACATCGCCCAGATGCACGGCGCTGGCCAGGGCCAGTCCGCTCAGGGGCCAACTGATATAATCGATGTCCAGCAGCCATTTCAGCCATTTGAACCCGATGGTCTCCAGCAGGTGCGAGCCGAGAAACAGGATGCCCCAGAACAGACCCGTAAAGGCCACGGCCAGCGCCAGTTGGATGCCGCGTTTCCACGCCTCGTCGAAATAGAGGTTGAACGGGGCGACTGGCTTGCCCGCCTGATCGGCGCTGGAGATCAGCTCGTGGCTGATGAACAGGAACGGATATATCAGGAAAAACTGATTGATAAAGAAAGGGTTGTAATGCCTGTCGTCGAAATGGACGGCCTGATGCCACGAGATGAAGGCGATGATGCCTAACGCGACCGCGCCCCAGATCAGCAGGCTCAACCGTCGCATCGCCCCGGCTCCGGCCCATAGGACGAACGCCCCCAACGTCAGCGCGCCGACAATCGCCGCTTTCCACGGCACCAGATGCGCGGCACCGGAATCATCCGGCAGCAGCAAGCCGATGGTCACGCCGAACACGAGACCGACGGCAAGGCGCACGTACAGGGCCGTCGATTTGGATAAAGGCTGATTGGCGATCATGATTTCCCCCTCATGTGTGGCGGCAAACTATCACGCGAGTCTGTCGCGAGAAAGGCGCGAATTTACGGTGACTGACCTCGCAATCGTAACCGGATCGCCTACATAAGCCTGAGCAGTTTATGAGGTGCCGCATGATCCCGTTTTCCATCCTTGACCTGTCGCAGATCGGCGAGGGCGGCACCGCGTCGGAGGCTCTGGCCAATTCGGCACTGATGGCGCGGCAGGCCGAGGCCCTCGGCTATAGCCGCTACTGGCTGGCCGAGCATCACGGGATGCCGGGGATTGCCTCGGCGGCGACGTCGATCGTCATTGCCCATGTCGGGCATCATACGTCGAAAATCCGCATCGGGTCTGGCGGTATCATGCTGCCGAACCATTCGCCTCTGGTGATCGCCGAGCAGTTCGGCACGCTGGAGGCGTTGTTTCCGGGGCGTGTCGATCTGGGGCTGGGGCGCGCCCCGGGGACCGATATGAAGACGGCGCGGGCCTTGCGCCGGAATATGGAAAGCGGCGTCGATAGTTTCCCTTACGATGTCGCGGAACTTCAACAGCTTATGGACACTCACGCCGATGATGCGCGGATCATGGCCGTGCCGGGGGCGGGGTGTCAGGTGCCGATCTGGGTGCTGGGGTCGAGTACCTACGGCGCGCAACTGGCGGCGCAGATGGGCCTGCCCTATGCCTTCGCCTCGCACTTCGCACCGGATATGCTGCATCAGGCTTTGCGCATTTACCGGACACAGTACCGGCCTTCGGAGCGTAATCCGGAACCGAGGGTAATGGTCGGTATCATGGGCGTGGCGGCAGACACCGACGAGGAAGCGAAGTTCCTCTATTCGTCGATGGAGCAGTCCTTTGCCAATCTGCGGCGCAACGACCGCAAGCCATTTCCTAAGCCTCAGCACGGGTTGCAACTGGCACCGGAAGAGCGGCAGATGGTCGATCACATGCTGCAATACGCCGTGGTGGGGTCGCCGGAAACGATCCATCGCAAGCTGGAGAATTTTCTGGCCGCGACCGAAGCCGATGAGTTGATCGTGTCGATGCCGATCCACGATATTGCCGCGCGTTTGAAGTCGGTGGATATCTTCGCGGCCTCGCCGTTGATGGCGAAGGTTTAGAGCCGGTTTCGACGGCGGTATACCCCTCCGTCTTTTTGCCTTTGGCAAAAATTCCACCTCCCCATCTGCGCCCAAGGGCTTGATAGGGAGGAGGGAGCGCAATGAAAATGGCCGGTGATGCACCGGCCTTTCTTTTTGCTCCAAGTTAGGGGTGCAGGGTCTGTGACCCTGCCTTGCCCTTACCCGACGCGGATGCCGGACAGCGAGCCCAGCACGCCGAAGACCTGAAGCAGCCAGATGACGACGGCGATGACGACGACGGCGTTGAGGATGTTTTTGATCTTGGGGTCCATCGGGATGTAGGTGTTGACCAGCCAGAGCAGGACACCGACGACGATCAAGATGACGACGAGCGAGATAAGAGACATGACAGGTTCCTTTTGAGATTACTCAGAATTTGGAACTAATGTCGCCTGTCGGTCGGGGGTTTTAAATGCAGGGTTCGGCGCTAAAAAATAAATAAGCGGTGGCGTTTATCCGGCCATTACGCGCATTTCGGCAGGGCATAGGCCTCGATGCCGGGGGCGGGGCGACCGATCAGGTAGCCTTGCGCCTCGCGGCAGTTCATGGCCTTGAGCGTGTCGAGTTGGGCCGGGGTTTCGACGCCTTCGGCGGTGATTTCGACGCCCAGTGAGCGGGCCATTTCGGTGATGGCGCGGATGATCGAGGTGGCGTTGCGGTCGTGCGGCAGGTCGCGGACGAAGGACTGGTCGATCTTGATCTTGTCGAAGGGGAAGGTCCGCAGATAGGACAGGGACGAATAGCCGGTCCCAAAGTCGTCCATGGCGATGCGCACGCCCATGTCCTTTATCTGGTTGAGGACTTTCAGGTTGTGGGTCTCATCGGCCAGCAGCACGCTTTCGGTGATTTCAAGCTCCAACCGGCGCGCATCGAGGCCGGTGGCTTTCAGCGTCTTGCGCACCAGACCCGGCAACGAGCCGTGGCGGAATTGCAGCGGCGAGATATTGACGGCGACGCGCCACGGCTGCGGCCACAAGGCGGCTTGGCGACAGGCTTCACGCAGCACCCATTCACCGAGAGCGCCGATCAGGCCGCAGTCCTCGGCCAGGGGGATGAAGACGGCGGGCGAGACCATGCCGGTGAACGGGTGGTGCCAGCGCAGCAGGGCTTCGAAGGAGACGATATCGCCGCTGTCGAGATTGAGCAGGGGCTGGAAATAGAGCTGAAACTGGCCTTCGGTCAGGGCGGTCTTGAGGTCGCGCTCCATCTCGACGCGGGCCTGAAGCTGCTCGTCCATCTCGGCGCGGTAATAGCACCAGCCGTTGCGGCCGTCGCCCTTGACGCGATACAGCGCCATGTCGGCGCGCGACAGCAGGCTGTGGGCGTCGACGCCGTCGTCAGGTGCCAGCGCGATGCCGACGCTGAGGCCGATATCGAGGCGGGCGTCCTTGACGGTGAACGGGTCTTTGACCGCGTCGATCAGGCGTTCGGCGAGGTACTGGGCGTCTTCGGGGTGATTGATATTCTGGATGATGGCGAATTCGTCGCCACCCATACGGGCGATGAAGTCGCCCTTGCGCAGGCACAGTTGCAGGCGCTCGGTGACCTGACATAAAAGCGCGTCGCCGGTCAGATGGCCGTGGGAATCGTTGACGGCCTTGAAACGGTCGAGGTCGAGGCAGAGGAGGGCGATCTTGTGGCCCTGCCGCTGGACGCGGGCGAGGGCCTTGTCGATTTCGGTGGCATAGAGTGCGCGGTTGGCCAACCCGGTCAGCGGGTCGAAATGCGCCAGTTGCGCGATCTGCGCCTGAGCGTGTTTCTGCTCAGTGAGGTCGATGCCCAGCGTCAGGATGGCGTCGGCTTCGCCTTCCGGGGTGCGCAGGACGGTCTTTTTGAGCTGGACGACGCGCTCGCCGCAGCCGTTATAGATAGCTTCTTCCTCGATCATCACGGCCTCGGCGCTGTCGAGCGCGCGGCGGTCGGAACGGGCGAACTGCGCCGCCTGATCCGGGGCGAAGATGTCGTGGCTGGTCTTGCCGATCACCGCGGCGCTGGTGACGCCCAGCATGGTTTCGCCGGCGGGATTGATCAGGCGGATTTTGGAATCGTGCGCGCCCTTGACCAGCACCATGGCAGGGATGGTCTGGATGATAGTGTTGAGGAAGGTCTGGTGGCGTTGCGACTCGGCGCTGACGCGGATCAGGTCGGCCATCATGTCGCGCTGCTGGGTCAGGGTGTCCTGAAGGTCCTGACTGATCGCCTTCATGATCGACAGGGTGGTGCCGACGCCTTCGTAGCGCCCGTCGCGGGTGACGATGAAGCCGCGCATCAGTTCCGACGGATGGTCGGCGAGGCTGGCCTGCGTAAAGTCGCGCAATGGCGTCGCGACATCGACCGTCAGGGGGGCGGCGTCCATCATGGTCGTGACGGGCTTGGCGCCGAACAGGGCGCGTCCGTACTCGGCGGCCATTTTAAGATTAAAGTCGTGGCGTTCCATCAGGCCAAGGACGCGGCCCTGCGCATCGGCGACGGCGACAACCATCAGGTCGGGCTGGTCGCGGAATAAATCGTAGAGTTGTGAGTTGGTAAAGGACGGCAGAACAGGGTCTATGCGATCCGTTACATCCGATATCGTGGAAACGTTCTGCATAACGGTAGTCCAGTTTATCATAAAACCTTCACAAAACTCAACATCGGCACAATTCTGGCACCGTTATTGGATTTATAGGCGATTTTCCTGAATCGACGCTTAATGCGGGCCGTTTTATACTCAAATAATACTTTGATCCGTAAGCGGAAAATGGTACGAATTTGTAACGTCGTTATATGCGGCCCATCGTCGTCGGGCCTTTGAAGAAGGCACCGTGCAGGGGCTGGTTGTCGGGATCGAGCCCGGTCATGGTCCACACCTCGCCGGTCTTTTCGTAACGAACCGGGCAGGCATTGGGGCTTGAATACATCTCGCCCAGATAAATCCGGGCGATGGCGCGGAACGGGATACCGTGGCAGACGAACAGGCAGGTCTCGCCCTTGCCGCAGTGGTCTTCGATGGCGGCTTTCACGCGCTCGATGACGACGGGCAGGCGCTCGGCATTGTGGGGGTAGTGCTTGCCGTCGATATCGAGGTCCGGGTTCATGTGTTCCAGCATGTCGCGGCGCTGGGTTTCGACCTCGTCGATGGTCAGGCCTTCGAACAGGCCGAAATGCCGTTCGGTCAGGCGCGGATCGGTGACGACGGGCACGTTCAGGGTCTCGGCGACGATGCTGGCGGTCTCATAGGCGCGGACGAGGGGGCTGGCGAGGATCTGCGTGATGCCCTGATCGGCGAGGAAAAACGCCGCCAGACGTGCCTGATCGCGACCGGTCTCATTGAGCGGGATGTCGGTCGATCCCTGAAGCCGCATCTGGGCATTCCAGTCGGTTTGGCCGTGGCGAAGAACGTAGAACATTTGATTCTCCCCCTCTCCCCTGCGGGGAGAGGGCTGGGGTGAGGGGGCTCTTGCAGGTCGTGGGGTTTCCCCCTCACCCGGCCCTTTGGGCCACCCTCTCCCCACGGGGGAGAGGGGAAGAATGTTTTAAAGCGCCGCTTTAATTCTCGCTGCGGTTTCCAGAAGATCGCTCATCGCCGCCATTTCGCCCGACGCGTGTCCCTTCAGCTTGCCGGCGTCCCAGCAGGGGATGATATGAAAATGCAGGTGAAACACGGTCTGACCCGCCGTTTCGCCGTTGAACTGCGCGATGCGGATGCCGTCGGGCTCCAGCGTGTCGTTGACCGCGCGGGCTATGCGCTGGGTTTGATGGATCAGGTTCTGCAAATGCTCGGACGGAATGTCGAACAGGTTGCGCGCCTTGACCTTGGGGATAACCAGCGTATGGCCCTTCGACTGCGGGAAGGCGTCCATGAAGCTGAGGACGCGCGCATCCTCGTACACCTTGGCGCAGGGAATGTCGCCGCTGAGGATCTTGGCGAAGATATTCTTGCTGTCGTACTCACCGATAAGGCTCATGACCGGTCCTCGATTCTTTAGACTCTATCTTATCGCTTTAATTATACAGCCAATACAGGTAAAGAGCGGCGATGTTCAATCTTTTGCTGGTCATGATCGGCGGTGCGGCGGGCTCAGGCCTCCGCTACGGCCTGTCGCGCGTTTTGCCGACGCAGTCGTGGCCATGGCACACCTTCGCCGCCAATCTGGTGGGCGGGCTCCTGATGGGGCTGTTGATGGGGTGGCTGTGGTCGCGGGGAGGCGATGAGAAGCTCCGTCTGCTGCTGGGTGTCGGTGTACTCGGCGGCTTCACCACCTTTTCGAGCTATTCGCTTGAAGTCGTGCAGATGCTGGAGCGCCGCGACTACGGTATGGCGGCCCTCTATGCTATCGGTTCTGCCGTTGCCGCTATTTTCGCCGTCATGATCGGTTTGTATATCGTCCGGAAAATCGCCGGATAAGAAGGTAAAATGAGTAAGGAAGTCAAAACCCTCTACGTCGCCGAAGGCGAAGATGGTGTCCGCGTCGATCGCTTCTTCAAGCGCCGCTGGCCGCACATCAACCACGTGCAGCTCAACAAGCTGCTGCGGTCGGGTCAGGTGCGCGTCGACGGGTCGCGCGCCAAGGCCGACACGCGACTGGTCGCCGGTCAGACCGTGCGCGTGCCGCCGTTGCCGGACGCGCCGACCGAGGATCAGCAAAAGCGCGAGCGCGCCGAACTGTCGCCGCAGGAAATCCGCTACGCCAAGTCGCTGGTCCTCTACGAAGACGAGGACGTGATCGCCATCAACAAGCCGTCGGGCCTGGCCGTTCAGGGCGGGACCAAAACGAAAAATCATATCGACCGGCTCTTGTCGGCGTGGGGTGAGGGGCTGGAGCGCCCGCGTCTGGTTCACCGTCTCGACCGCGACACGTCGGGCGTGTTGCTGCTCGGCAAGTCGCCGTCGGCGGCGGCGCGTCTGGCCGGAGCGTTTGCCAAGCGCAAGGCTTACAAGACCTACTGGGCGCTGGTCGCCGGGACGCCGGACCCCAAGGAAGGCGTCATCGACGTGCCGTTGATCAAGAAGGGCTTCAACGACCGCGAAATCGTCATGCCCGCCGATCCTAAAGAACCGGGTGCCGAAGCCGCCGAGACCGAATATGTGACGATCTCGCGCGCTGCGCACCGGCTGGCCTGGATGGCTTTGCGGCCGCATACGGGCCGTACGCACCAACTGCGCGCCCACATGCAGGCCATCGGTCATTGTATCCTTGGTGACCCGAAGTACAGCGACGACCTCAGCCGTCCGCTGTCCGAAGGGCTGGGCCTGCAACTGCATCACCGCCGCATCGAGCTGCCGCACCCCAGCCACGGGACGCTGATCGTCGAAGCGCCGCTCGATCCGGTCATCGCAGCGGGCTTCGAGCGCTATGGCTTCGACGAGCACGAGGCCTCGCCGGAACCGTTCCGTAAGGTGCAGAAGAGTTCCAAGAGGTATTGAGCCATATGCCGAAAAGTGGGAACCGGTTTTCGGCGCCAGATATGGCGACCAGAACCAATTTGCGTCTGGCTGTATTTGACGTAGACGGCACGTTGGTCGACAGCCGCGCCTCGATCCACCGCGCGGCGGTGGAAGGGGCCAAGGCGATCAATATTGATCCGCCGAACTATGACGAGGTGCGCTCGATCGTCGGCCTGTCGCTGTTCGAGGCCTTGCAGGCCATGCGGCCGGAGCTCGATCCGGAAACCGTGGCGGCCTATACGCGCGAGTTCCAGAATGCGTTCCTGACCTTTCACGCCGATCCGGACTTCACCGAGGCGTTGTATGCCGGGGCGCACGAGACTCTGCTGCGGCTGAAGAACGACAACTGGCTGATCGGCATGGCGACGGGCAATTCGCGTAGGGGCGTGACACGGATCGTCGATCGCCACGGCTGGAAGGATATTTTCGACGTGACCTTCTGCGCAGATGACGGGCCGTCCAAGCCGCATCCGCACATGCTTCAGTGCAATCTGACGGCGCTGGGGGTGGGGACGCATCAGGCGGTGATGATCGGCGACGCCACGCACGATATCCGCATGGCGCGCACCGCGCAGGTCCATGCTATCGGCGTGTCGTGGGGTTTTCATACGGTGGAAGAGCTTCAGGACGCCGGGGCGCATGAAATCGTGCATGATTTCAAGGCACTGGAACGGTCTCTTGAAGCGTTTTCCATTAACTCCCTCGCCCCTGTGGGGAGAGGGTTGGGGTGAGGGGGCTGCTTCGGTGGCTGTTACTCCCCCTCACCCGGCGCTAACGCGCCACCCTCTCCCCCCAAGAATCAAAAATGGGGGCGAGGGGATTGTTGCGAGATATTTAATGACCTACAAAGCCGAAGCCCCGTCCAAACGCACCGATCAGGTCGGTCATAAGCCCAAGCGCTTCTGGACCACGGTAGAGATCGCCGCCGCGCCGGGTGGGTACGGCGTCAATCTCGATGGCCGTCCGGTGAAGACCCCGCTGGGTCAGGTGCTGGTCCTGCCGAATTTCGCGCTGGCGGCCTTGGTCGGGCGCGAATGGGAAGCCGTCGAGGACTATGTCGAGTTCACGTCGATGCCCCTGACGCGACTGGGCTTCGCGGCTATGGATCACATGGAAACCGGCCTCGACGCTGCTCTGGCCGAGGCCGCACGCTTTTCCGAGACCGATCTGGTGTGCTATCCGGCGGACTATCCTCAGGCCCTGATCGAGCGCGAAGCCGCCGCGTGGCAGCCGGTCGTCGCGTGGAGCAAGGTCGAACTGGGTCTTGAATTCGTTCAGCAAAAGACCCTGATCCATCAGCCGCAACCGGCGGCGACCATTGAAGGCGTTCAATCATTGATAAGCAACGCCGATGTCTATACGCGCGCCGGTTTGCTGGTCGCCATTCCGCTGTTAGGCTCGGTCGTTCTGGCGCTCGCTCTGTGGAAGGGCCGTCTTACGGGTGAGGCGGCGTTCGAAGCCTCGCGCGTTGGCGAAGCGTTCCAGATGGAAACCTGGGGCGACGATGCCGAAGCCGTTCAGCGCGCGGCCAACCAGAAGACGCAGGCGCAAAGCCTTGAGGCGTGGTTTAAGGCGTTAGTCTAAGCGCATGCCAAAAAGTGGGCACCGGTTTTTGGGTAAAATGCGCGACAAAGACAAGTTACTCGCCTCCCACACGAACCGTTACAATAAATAATATCAATTGTGACCGGCAGGGGGCTATCTCGCAGGTGCAAAATTTGCTATGACAGCGTTGTCAGAACGATGAAGCGCCAAACACTTTCAATCCGGTTCTCGCGGCTGACCCCTGAAAACTCTTTGTTTGTGGAGATATGACAATGGAAAAGATGATCGAAAAATTCATGGCCGCCTTGCTGGCCTTCGGTTTCGCGCCCTCGTCGGCGTCGAACTAAATCGCCTCTGTAAGCGTAGAAAGAACCAAGACTATGACCTTCCTGACCAACCTGTTCGCCAATGTGATCGTCGCCTGGGCCCGCGCCCACCGCCTGCCGGTCGCTTAGTTTGACGCGCACCTGTTTCCGAAAACCGTTATACACTTTTCGGGGTACGCTTGCCGCGACCAAAACTACCAAAAACGCCGCCGGTTCATCCCGGCGGCTTTTTTCATGCCTTTTTGAACGGTGAGGCTTCGACCTCCAGCATCTGCATCTGTTCCATCACCGCCATGCGTTCCTGCAACAGATAGCGCTCGACCGGGGCGCGCAGGCCAGCGTCGCGAATATGATGCGCCGAATAGACCGGGTGGGGCAGGTAGCCACGCGAAATCTTATGCTCGCCCTGGGTGCCCGCCTCGACGCGTTTCAAACCGTGCGCGATGGCGTAGTCGATGGCCTGATAATAGCAGACCTCGAAATGCAGGAACGGCACCTCGACGGTCGCGCCCCATTGGCGGCCATAGAGCGTATCACCGCTGACATAGTTGATCGCGCCCGCCACCGCCTCATCGCCATCGTAGGCAAAAACCAGTACGATACGCGCACGCATCCGCTGGGTGATAAGCGAGAAAAACTCGCGCGTCAGATAGGGCGAGCCCCATTTGCGGTCGTAGGTATTTTCGATGAAGGCGTGCATCTGGTCGAGATGCGCTTCGGTGATGTCGTCGCCGGTAATGACGCGCAGGTCGAGTGCGGCATGCACGTCGCGGCGCTCGCGACGGATTACCTTGCGCCGGTTGGCGGACAGGGCGCCAAGGAAATCGTCGAAGGTCGCGTAGCCGTTATTGTCCCACCAGAATTGCTGATCCTGACGTAACAAAAGACCCTGTTCACCCATTTCTTCCCATTCTTCGGCGGTGGGGAAGTTGATATGCAGTGATGACAGGCCGTTAGTGTCGGTGAGGTCCACGGCGGCGCGGATCAGGGCGCGGCGTATCTCAGGATCGGGCGATAGCAACCGCGCGCCCGTGACGGGCGTGAACGGCGCGGCGGACAGCAGTTTCGGGTAATAGCGCCCGCCTGCACGTTCATAGGCCTGCGCCCAGCTATGGTCGAAGACGTATTCGCCCATCGAATGCAGCTTGAGATACAGCGGCATGACGCCCCGGATCGTGCCGGTGTCGTCGCTTAAGGAGAGGTGATGCGGCAACCAGCCGGACGCTTCGCCAACGCAATCGGTCTGTTCAAGCGTTTCGAGAAAGGCGTGCGAATTGAAGGGATTGTCGTCGCCTTTTAAACCATCCCAGACGGTGGCGTCGATCTCCGAGATCGAACGGTGCAGGGCGACGGTCAGAGTGGGCATGGACATGCGCCTAATCTAGGCGGTCTCATGTAAGATGCAAGAAAGTATAGAACACGGAAAGCACGGAAAGCACGGAAAGAAGGAAAACACGGATAATGAGCGATCAGGTCTCAGGCTACATCCGTGCTTTCTCTCTTTCCGTGTTTTTCTGTGTTAAAACCTTTTAACCCCTCACGCCACTTCGATCACGGCGTCGATTTCGACGGCAAAACCGAGCGGGATTTTGTAAATCCCGACCGCCGAACGGGCGTGGCGACCGGCGTCGCCCAACACCTCGACCATCAGGTCCGAGCAGCCGTTGACGACCTGCGGGATGGCGTAGAAGTCCGGCCCCGCCTGCACGAAGGCGCCCAGCTTGACGACGCGCACGACGTTGTCGAGGTCGCCACCGGCCGCCGCCTTCATCTGCGCCAGCAGGTTGATGCCGCAGACGCGCGCCGCTTCGGTGGCTTCTTCCGGGCTGACGTCGACGCCGACCGTGCCCTTGAAGCGGCCCGAACCGTCGTTCGACAACTGACCCGAAATATGGACCGTGTTACCGCTGCGCACGAAGGGCACGTAGTTGGCGACGGGGGCGGTCGGCACGGGCAGGGTGATGCCCAATTCGGCCAGACGGGCTTCGGTTTTCGACATGTCAGGGACTCCTTCAAATCAGATGCCCGCTTATAACGAAAAAGCGCCGTCTTTCAAACGCACCTGTGCATGACCATATGCGTTAAGGCAAAAACCGACCATCTTTACCTTTTGTTACCTTCCCTTTCACCTCGGCTTAAGACAGTTCCGCTAAGGTCAACGGTCATATAGTCCGACACCGCCGCGAATCGCGGACCGCCGGGCGACCCCGCCGTAGTCCCCATAAGGCACGACCGCATTGGATACCCTGGTAATGACCGCAAAGAAGGTCCTCATCGTCGAGGACAACGAATTGAACATGAAGCTGTTTCATGACCTGCTCGATGCGCAGGGTTATGACACGCTACAGACCGGGGAAGGGCTCTCCGCGCTGGCCCTGGCGCGCAAGCATCGCCCGGACCTGATCCTCATGGATATTCAGTTGCCCGAAATTTCCGGCCTCGAAGTCACCAAGTGGCTGAAAGAGGACGATGAGCTGTCGCACATCCCGGTCATTGCGGTGACGGCCTTCGCCATGAAGGGCGACGAGGAGCGTATCCGCGAAGGCGGTTGCGAGGCCTATATCTCGAAGCCGATTTCGGTCTCGCACTTTCTCGAAACCGTCAGACGGTATCTCGCGTAGGTTTGGTAAGGGGGATTAGATGAGCGCCAAGATTCTGGTCGTCGACGATATCCCGGCCAATGTCCGCCTGTTGCAGGCCAAACTGGAGGCCGACTATTACGAGGTGATCGTCGCCCATTCGGGTCATGAGGCGCTGGAACTTGCCGTCAACGATCCGCCGGACCTGATCCTGCTCGACGTCATGATGCCGGAGCTGGACGGCTACGCCGTCACGCGGCAGCTTAAAGAGCATCCGACGACCCGCCATATTCCGATTATTCTCGTCACCGCCCTTGATGGTCGCGAAGACCGCCTGTCGGGGCTTGAGGCCGGGGCCGACGACTTCCTGACCAAGCCGGTCGACGACGTGATCCTGTTCGCGCGTCTGAAGGCGCTGGTGCGGCTCAAGCAGATGTTCGACGAATTGCGTCAGCGCGAGGCCTCAAGTCGCCGCATGGGCCTGTTCGACGCGGCGCAGCTTCAGCGCCAGGTCACCGCTACCGGCAACGTCCTGATCATCGACGACAATCCGAAACAGGCCGAGCGCCTGATGCACGCTCTGGGCGCCACGCACCGTTGCGCCTACGAGACCGACCCGCAGAAGGCGCTGAAAATCGCCGCCGGACGTGTCGATCTGCTGGTGCTGAATCTGACCGTGCGCGCGTTCGACGCCCTGCGCTTCGTGGCGCAACTGCGTTCCAGCGAGGCGACGCGGCAGACGCCCGTGCTGGGGATTTTCAACGCCGACGACCGCCCGGTCCTGCTCAAGGCGCTGGAACTCGGCGTCAACGACGTGCTGCCCAAGCCCGTCGATTCGCTGGAGCTGATCGCGCGCGCGCGGACGCAGATTCGCCGCAAGCGTTATGCCGATTTCCTGCGCACAAGCCTCGACAAGTCGCTGGAGCTGGCGGTCACCGACCCTCTGACCGGGCTGAACAACCGCCGTTACATGGATATGCAACTGGCGCAACTCATGCGCCGGCACCTGAAAACGGACGAGGACGTTTCGGTCCTGCTGCTCGATATCGATCATTTCAAGCGCGTCAATGACGGCTTCGGCCACGATGCCGGCGACGAGGTGCTCAGAGAGTTCGCAGGTCGGTTGGGGATCAATGTCCGCGCCATCGACATGCCGTGCCGTATGGGTGGCGAAGAGTTCGTGGTCATCATGCCGGACACCGACTCCGCCGACGCGCAGGTTATCGCCGAACGCGTCAGGTCCAATGTCGCCGCCGCGCCGTTCGCGCTGGCCGACGGGCGCACGCTGGACGTGACCGTCAGTGTCGGCGTGGCGACCCTGACGGGGCTGGGCGACTCGATCGAGGCCATGCTGAAGCGCGCCGACGAAGCGGTTTACGAGGCCAAGCGCGCCGGCCGCAACAAGGTCGTGCTGAGAGCGGCCTGATCGGGGGCGGCATGAGGTGCCGATCAGGCCACCCCGGGTTATGAGCAGCTAAACACGATTTTGCTGTCCCCGAGGATAGACTTTTTCACCAGCGTGATCCGGCTGTTCATCAGCGCTTCTGAAGCTTCAATCAGCTTTTGCGACGAAGCCATGATGGCCGGTGGATTTTTCGCCGCATCGGCTTTTTGGGCATAGCCAATGGCGCTCTTGAGGTCGCCACAGTATTTCTTGTCCTTTTTACCGGAACTGTAGGCGCGGCGCAGATTGTCGGCCCCCAGACAGAAACGCTGCTGAGCGGTCTGAGCCCAGACCGGCATGTTCTTGCCGCCATAGCGGATATGCTCGCCGCTGATGCCGCTGCAGGCTGTTTTCAAAGCGCTGAAATAGGCGTTGCCTGCGGCTTCGCTGGCGTCCAGGTCGTCCGATGTGGGGACGTTCTGGGTGGCGGCATTGAAAAGTGACAGGTTGCGCTCGGTCCAGACACGGGCGCTTTCGTCGCCGAATTCGGCGGCATGAAGCGGGGCCGCCGCCATGAGGGCGCACAGGGCGGTTGCATAGACGGTCAGATGATGTGGCTTTGGCATGGTATCCCCGCAGAATTAAGAACGATGATATCCATTAATGGGAGAGCCGGAAGGCGTCAGCTTACAAATATTGTAAGGGGGGCAGGCAGGCATAGAAAAACCGCGCCCAGCGAACCGGGCGCGGTTTTCTAGACTCTCATAAAGCGAGACGTGATCTTACTTGATCTTGCCTTCGCGGAATTCGACGTGCTTGCGCACGACCGGATCGTACTTCTTCAGTACCATCTTTTCGGTCTTGGTACGGGCGTTCTTCTTGGTGACGTAGAAGAAGCCGGTGTCCGCCGTCGAGTTCAGGCGGATCTTGATGGAGGCTGGCTTTGCCATGGTTTAAAACCCTCAAACGGTTGGTCAGCGGACGATTGAGGAAACCCAGCGCCGCAAAAATATTCAGAGCGGCGGAAAATACGCATCTGCGCCCGGAAGTCAATGGCCGAATCCGAATTTCATCCCAAATAGACGCGAAACCTTGCGGTTAGACGACCTGCCCGGGGCGAGGCTCGGTGTTGGCGGTGTCATAACCGCTTTGGATCGTCATGGCGAGCGCATTTGCGCGAATCGTCAGCCTATCCATAGGCCTTTTTCCACTCCGCTTTCAGGCGCGCATAGTCGGGATGGTCTTCCGCCTCGCGCCAGGCAATGTAAAATATTTTCGCGCTTTCGGCCTTTTGCGGGTCGCCGGTGCCGCGATCCAATTGAGCATAATTGCGGTCTTTGTCGTACTTGCGTCCGCCTTTGTAGTTGGCGTAACGCCGCGCGCGCGTGAAGCCCATTTGCAGGAACTTGCGCGCCATGTCGGCACCGACGAAGTCCTCGGCCTTCAAATAGGCGAGGAACATGGCCGTCAAACGCTCAGAGCTTTCGCGGGCTATTTCCGGCGTTTTGAAGCGCCAGTGCGGGGTCATCTGGCTCTTATAGGGTTCGACGATCAACACACCCTGTTCGCCACGCCCGACGCGATAGGCTTCGGGGTGTTCGCAGTAATCGACATCGGGTCGCCACGGATAGGCGGCCTTGTCGAAGTTGAGATAGGACGGGTGTTGGCTCATGCGAACGATTGTCGCCGCACGGGGATAAGGATGCGATGGTAAGCGCGGGCTGAGTTCGCAAAGGCTGAACGTCGTTTTCTTATACCTCCCCAACTTGTTGGGGAGGGGGACCGCACGAGATGACCAAAGGTCAGCGAGATGCGGTGGTGGGGGCTTGCGCTGTCGTAGTAGCGCATAGAGGGGCCAGCAGATTCGGGCGCAGATTCTACGCGAGCCCCCCACCGTCTCGCTGCCTACGGCATCGATCCACCTCCCCCAGTAAACTGGGGGAGTAGAAAAGGGTTACCGCCGCTTGCCCTTCTTAGCCTTCGACTTCTCGGTGACGCCTTTCTGGCGTGGTTTTTCGCCCGGTTTGCGCGAACCTCCGCCCGGTCCGTTGCGGGGTGCAGGCTTGCCGCCCCGGCTCGATTCGACGCGCGAGCGCACCCCCAGCCTGACGCGCGGGGCATTGGGATCGGGCGGCGAGGCCTCGGAGATCGCCTTGAAGACCAGCCCGCCGGTCATCGGCATGGCCTCCAGCAGCTCGACCTCGATCAGCCGGCCCAGCGGCCAGCGCTTGCCGGTCCGTTCGCCGACCAGCGCGTGGGCCGTGTCGTCGTGGATATAGTAGTCGTCGCGCAAGGAGGACGCCGGAATGATGCCGTCGGCGCCGGTCTCGGTCAGCTTGACGAACATGCCGAAGCGCGTGACGCCGACGATACGACCCTCGAAGGTTGCGCCGACCTTGTCCTCGAGGAACGACGCCACGTAGCGTTCGATGGCTTCGCGTTCGGCCTGCATCGAGCGGCGCTCGGTCGCCGTGATGTGCTCGGCGGTGTCGGCCATGGTCTTGACCTCGTAGTCGGTCAGGCCGTCGTCGCCCAGCTTCAGCGCCCGGATCAGCGCCCGGTGGACGATCAGATCGGCATAACGGCGGATCGGCGAGGTAAAGTGCGCATAGCGGTCGAGATTGAGCCCGAAGTGACCGAAATTTTCGGCGCTGTAATGGGCCTGCATCTGGGTGCGCAGGACGACCTCGTTGATGATATCGAAGTGCGGCCCGTCCTTCTGCTTGTTGAGAAGCTGGTTGAAGCGTTCGGTGCGCGGCGGCTCGCCCTTGTTCCACGGCAGCCCGATGGTCGACAGGAAGTCGGCCAGATTGCCGACTTTTTCGAGACTGGGCTGTTCGTGGACGCGGTAGATCAGCGGCGTCTTTTGTTTTTCCAAAGTCTCGGCGGCGGAGACGTTGGCCTGAATCATCATTTCTTCGATCAGCTTGTGCGCTTCTAACGAGACGCGCGGCGTGATGGCGACGACATTGCCGTCGGCGTCCAGTTGCACCTTGCGCTCGACCGAGGTGATTTGCAGCGGCTGACGATCGTTGCGCCCGCGCAGCAGGCAGGCGTGCGCCGCCCACAGGGGCTTGAGCAGGGTCTCAAGGATGGGGCCGGTCGTATCGTCCGGCGTACCGTCGATGGCGGCTTGGGCCTGTTCGTAAGACAGTTTCGCCGCCGAACGCATCAGGCCGCGCACGAAGCTGTGGCTGATTTTCTTGCCATCGGCATTGAACACCATGCGCACGGCCAGAGTCGCGCGGTTCTCGCCTTCCTGAAGCGAGCAAAGCCCCGACGACAGGACGTGCGGCAGCATCGGTTCGACGCGGTCGGGGAAATAGGTCGAATTGCCCTTGTCGCGCGCGTCGCGGTCAAGCGACGAGTTCGACTTCACATAGTGGGCGACGTCGGCAATGGCGACCCAGACGACGTGGCCGCCGGGATTGGCCTCGTCTTCGTCGGCATGGGCATAGACGGCGTCGTCGTGGTCCTTCGCGTCGGACGGGTCGATGGTGATCAGCGGCAGGTCGCGCAGATCCTTGCGCCCTTTGAGGTCCGGGGCGACGGCGTTCTTCGCCTCGTCCTCGGTCGAAGAGGCGAACCCGACTTTTAGGCCGTGCGCGTGGATGGCCATGATCGAGGCGATGCGCGGCGAGTCTTCCTTGCCGATGACCTCGACCAGTTTGGCTGGCTTGGGGCCGAAGCGGTGCGCCCCCCCTTGCGGGGCGGCGATGACCACGTCGCCGTCTTCGAGCGCGTCGATGGCCCCGGCGACCAGCGTGTAGCTGTCCTTGGCCTTGCGATCGACGCTTTCAAGGCGAATTTCACGCCCGGCCTTGCCTTTTTTCGAGATTCGCACGACGCCGACCAGCTTCGACGCGCCCTGATCGAGCACCTTGACCAGATGGGCGATCCATTCGTCATTGACGTGCTCGAAACGCACATAGAGGCGGTCGCCGACGGTCGGCGGCGTCTGGGCGACGGTGCGTTTCAGCGGCGCGAGGCGGGCCAGAGGCGGCTTGTGTTTCAGCTTCGGGTCATCGGCTTTCCCCCACTTGACCCACAGGTCGCCGTCGACATCGCGTTCCACGACCTCAGCGACTCCGGTTTCGGGCAAGGTGCCGACCGCGCCGAACGTCTTGCGTCCGCTCTTGTTCAGCTTGCCCGATTCGCTCAGCAGTTTGAGTTTCTGGCGCAGGGCGCGGCGCTCGTCGCCCTTGAGACCGAACTGCCGCGCCAGATCGTTGACGTCCAGCTCGCGGGCGGTGCGCAGCACCTCCAGCAGGGTGTCGTCGTCGGGGAGGCCCTGAAAGGAACCATTGGCGCGGGGGGTACGGGGCAGCTTCGGCGTTCGTGTCATGAATCAGAGTGTAAAGCGTTTGCCGTCACGGGGCCACGATTAGTTGCGGACCTCGATCATCCCTCTCCCCGTTTTACGGGGAGAGGGATGGGCGCGGGCCTGCGAGGCTGAGGGGCATCTTTCCTTGTGCGGCCTGCCCCTCATCCGGCCTATCGGCCACCTTCTCCCCGTTTTGCCTGCCGGCGAGGCCGGGGAGAAGGGAATCACAACCTGTTGCCTCAGCCTGTCTTGCCGCCAGATAATCCTCCAGCGGTCGCCCGGTACGCTGTTCGATCAGTATACGCGCCAGCTTGGGTTCATTGCGCAACATCTCGTCGTCGCGCATCGCTTCGCGGCGCTTGCACAGCGTGGTGTGTTCGGCTCGACGTACCGTGTCGGCCTCGGCGCGTTGCAGGGCCTCGGTATGTTGATAAACCTCAAGCCTGGCTTTCGCCGCCGCGGCCTCCGACGCGTCGGCGCGGGCATAGAGCCGTTCGATACGATCCCCGATGCGTACGGCGCGTTCGATGTCCGGCAAGATTTCCGGATCGGGCAGCTTTTCCGCACAGGCCAGCATCCGATCGGCGAAGGCGCGTAACCGCGCCCGGCGTTCTTCGGGGGTGAACTGTTCTTTTGTGCGATCGACCTGTGACATGCGCCTATGATGCGCGCAGTTTTCGGGGCCGGGGATAAGTTCGATTCTCCTCCCTGTGCGCGGCATGGGGAGGTGGCGCGCCGAAGGCGTGACGGAGGGGGATAACTCAGGTCTTTGTCACGCGCCCAAACGCTAATCGGTACACGCCTTCCGCTATTTCGTCGGCGTCCCGCATGATTTCGAACGCCGGTATGCGGTAGGTGTGAATGCCGTGTGCGAGTAACCACGCATCGCGGCTTAAATCGCGTTCTCGTCGGTCGTCGGTTGTGTGTTCGACACCATCGACTTCGATAGCCAGCTTAGCCTCAGCACAATAGAAATCGAGAACATAAGGCCCGATTGGATGTTGACGTCGGAAAGACAGATTGCCGCGAGCCCTCGACCGTAAGCGCAGCCACAGACGGACTTCCGGCGGCGACATTTCCTGACGTAGTTTCCTGGCGAACTGGTGTTTGCGGGGCGGTTTCATAACCGCAAGCGTAGCGTGTGATTTCGCTCGGCGCCATCCCCCTCCGTCAGCCCTGTCGGGCTGCCACCTCCCCATGCCTATGGCACAGGTAGGAGGGACGGTTTAGGCTTCGGTCTTGGCCTTTGCGGGTGCTTTTTTCACAGGGGCTTTCTTTGCGGCGGTGGTCGCCTTTTTCGCGGCGGGCTTTTTAGCCGTGGTGGTTTTCGGGGCCGCCTTCTTGGCCGGGGCCTTTTTCGCGCCCGCTTTCACGCCGCCCTTGGCTGCGATCAACTCCAACGCCAGTTCCAGCGTTACGTCTTCGGGTTGAACGTCCTTCGGGATGGTCGCATTGACCTTGCCACATTTGACGTAGGGTCCGTAACGACCGGCCATGACCTGAATCGGATCGCCCGATTCCGGATGCGCGCCCAGCTCTTTCAACGGTGCGACGGCCGAGGCCTTACCCTTACCATTGGCGCGCTTTTCGGCCAGCAGGACCACCGCGCGATTGAGCCCGACCTCGAAGATATCCTCGAAGCTGGTCAGGTTGGCATAGGTCTTGTTGTGCTCGATGAACGGCCCGAAACGGCCCAGAGCGGCGACGATGGGCTTGCCGTCTTCGGGGTGCAGACCGACTTCGCGCGGCATGGACAACAGCTTCAGCGCGCGCTCAAGGTCGATCGACGCCGGGGGCCACGCCTTCGGCAGGGACGAGCGCTTCGGCTTGTCCTCTTTCGATTCGGCTTCGCCCAGTTGCACGTAGGGCCCGAAACGACCGATCTTCAGCGCCACGACCTTGCCGGTTTCCGGATCGGTGCCCAGTTCGCGGTCGCCCGCCGCACCGCCGTCTTCGGAGGTGTTTTCGGGATTGCCGACCGGGCGCGTATATTTGCATTCGGGGTAGTTCGAGCAGCCGATAAAGGCCCCGAAACGCGAGGTTTTCAGGCTCAGCAGGCCTTCCGAGCACGACGGGCAGGCGCGCGGATTGGAGCCATCGCCCTTGTCCGGGAAGATGTGCGGCCCAAGCGACTCGTTCAGGCGATCCAGCACTTCCGAGACACGGAATTCGGCGATTTCCCCGGCCTTGGCGTTGAAGGCGTCCCAGAATTCGCGCAGCAGCGCCTTCCAGTTCAATTCGCCCGCCGAAACCAGATCGAGCTTTTCTTCGAGATCGGCGGTGAAATCGTACTGCACGTAGCGCGAGAAGAACTGATCGAGGAAGGCGGTGACCAGACGGCCCTTGTCTTCGGGGATAAAGCGGTTCTTGTCCATGCGGACGTAATCGCGGTCGCGCAGCACGGTCAGGACCGAGGCGTAGGTCGAGGGGCGACCGATGCCCAGTTCTTCCATGCGCTTGACCAGCGAGGCTTCGGAATAGCGCGGTGGCGGCTCGGTGAAGTGCTGGGCCGGTTTGATGTCGTGAACATCGACCAGGGTGCCCGTGCGCAGCATGGGCAGGCGGCCGCCGTCCTCGTCCGTCTCGTCGTCCTTGCCTTCTTCGTAGAGCGCCAGATAGCCGTCGAAGGTGATGACCTGACCGGTGGCGCGCAGGCCGATGGCCTTATCCTGATTGAGCAGGTCGATGGTCGTCTTCTCGACGCGGGCGGCCTCCATCTGCGACGCCATGGTCCGCTTCCAGATCAGCTCGTACAGACGCGCCTGATCGCCGTCGAGGCGCAGGGTCTCCGGGCGGCGATAAAGCGAGGTCGGGCGGATGGCTTCGTGGGCTTCCTGCGCGTTCTTGGCCTTGACCTTGTAGTGGCGCGGTTCACCCGGCACGTAGGGCGCGCCGAAGCGTTCGCCGATCACCTTGCGGATTTCGGCGATGGCCTGCGGCTCGATATAGACGCCGTCGGTCCGCATATAGGTGATCAGGCCGGTCGTTTCGCCGCCGATATCGACGCCTTCGTACAGCTTCTGCGCCGTCTGCATGGTACGCTGGGCGTTGAAGCCGAGCTTGCGCGAGGCTTCCTGTTGCAGGGTGGAGGTGGTGAAGGGCGGCGGCGGCGTGCGCTTGCCGGGCTTCTGCTCGACCGATTCGACGGCGAACTTCGACAGCGAGATCGCCTTGCGGGCGTCCTCGGCCTTGTCGGCGTTGTTGAGGTCGAACTTGGCCAGTTTCTTGCCGTTGAGCAGGTTCAGGCGCGCGGTGAACGGCGGCGAATTGGCCGAGACCTCGGCATCGACGGTCCAGTATTCTTCGGTCTTGAACTTCTCGATCTCAAGCTCGCGGTCCACGACGATCTTGAGCGCCACCGACTGCACACGTCCGGCGGAACGTGCGCCGGGCAGCTTGCGCCACAGCACCGGCGACAGGGTGAAGCCGACGAGATAGTCCAGCGCCCGGCGGGCCAGATAGGCCTCGACCAGTTCCATGTCGATCTGACGCGGGGCGGCCATGGCCTCCTGGACGGCGGACTTGGTGATGGCGTTGAAGGTGACGCGCTCGACGACCTTTTCCGTCAGCACCTTCTTTTTGTTTAGCACTTCGAGGACGTGCCACGAAATGGCCTCGCCTTCGCGGTCGGGGTCGGTCGCGAGGATAACGCGGTCGGACTTTTTCGCGGCGTCGGCGATGTCGCTCAGGCGCTTACTCGCCTTGGCGTCGACTTCCCAGCTCATGGCGAAGTCTTCGTCGGGCTTCACCGACCCATCCTTCGACGGCAGGTCGCGCACGTGGCCGTAGGAGGCCAGCACGATATAATCCTTGCCGAGATATTTGTTGATGGTTTTGGCCTTGGCCGGGCTTTCGACGATGACGAGGTTCATGAGGTCTTTAATAGGGACAAAGCTGAGAAGATCAACACAGATTGCAAGCGGCTGAGCGGTATTTCGCGCAACGGTCGCGGTGAACATGGGCTGCGTCCCCGAACATGTCAACGCAGAGGCGAATTTCTCAATTGCAACTCATGGTTAAATTGTTATTATATTCGTCTATTGCGTTTAGTGGGGCAAGCATGAGCGATATTCCTGAGACCGAGACCAGCAAAGGCTGTAATCCACCGATCGACGCGGCAATACACCGTGAGGGGGTGCTGAACTATATAGGCGAGATGGCGGTGGAGTTGTCGGTTCTGGCCGAACAGATCGGTAATCCGGCCCTCAGGGACGCCCTGCGCAAGATATATAAGAAGACGCGCGGGGTTTGAGGCTAGCCGCGCGTGTGATAAGATTCCTGCCTCAATCGAAGGCGGGGGCGCTATGCGTTTAAAGATTGCATGTCTGGCTTTGGTCCTGTCGTTTGCGCCGGTCACAAGCCTTGCGCAACAAGACATCCCGATCAGCGCTTTCGAAGGCCCGCCGCTTTCGGTTAGCGAAATGAAGGCCGCGATCGATTATATCGAGGCCCGTGTCGTCATGCCGGAAGACGCCGAGTCGAAGGAGAAGTACGGGCGTTATTATGCTCAGGAAAAAGGTATAGTTTACAGTGTCTATGCACGCCTCTATCCTGACAGAAGATGGAAACCGGGCGTACACATAGTTGCCAACTACGCAGACCTGCCGATAATCCTCGACGGCGGGTGTGATTTTATCGATATAATCTATGTCCCGTCAAAGCGGGCATTGGGTGTGGACTGTCACGGCTGACTATTTATGCCCTGACATATTGCCCATCGTTCGTGGTGACGATCAGGCCCGCAATCTCCAATTCGCCCAAGGCCGCGAAGCCGATGTGCACCGGGGCGTTGGCCAGCCGCAACAGGTCTTCGCGCGGGGCGGGGACGTGGCTGATCAGGCCGAGCAGCCGGTCGCGCAGGGAATCGACCGCCTTATCCATATCCATATCGTGCAGGGGCGTCACCGCGTGTAACGGCACGGTTGCCGGTGCGGGCTCGAACAGCGACATCTGCCCGTCCAGCGTCCGGATCACGTCTTCGGCGGTCTCGCACAGGGTCGCGCCCTGGCGGATCAGGTCGTTAGGACCACGGCAGCGCGGATCGAGCGGCGAACCCGGCACGGCGAAGACCTCGCGGCCCTGTTCGTTGGCCAGTCGCGAGGTGATCAGCGAACCCGAGCGCAGTTCGGCCTCGACGACAATGGTGCCCATCGTCAGGCCGCTGATCAGGCGGTTGCGGCGGGGGAAGTCTCCGGCACGGGCGCGATAGCCGACCGGGCTTTCCGACACCAGCGCGCCATAGGCCTTGATCGATTGGTAGAGGTCGGCATTGTCGGGCGGATAGATGTCGTCGACCCCGCCGCCGAGTACCGCTGCGGTGCCGGTCTTGAGGCTGCCCGCATGGGCCTGCGTGTCGATCCCGCGCGCCAGACCCGACACGACGAAAAAGCCCGCTTCGCCGAGGTCTTTGGCGAGGGTGTGCGCGATGCGGCTGCCGGCGGCGGAGGCATTGCGCGCGCCGACGATGGCGATGGCGCGGGTAGGGAAGGCGGCTTGTGAGCCCAGCACCCACAGGACCGGCGGCGCGGCGGTAATTTCCGCCAATAATTTAGGATAGGCCGGATCGCCCAGCACGATCAGACGCGCACCGGCGGCGGTGCCGCGCGCGATCTCGGCCTCCACGGCGTCGCGACTGGCCGGTTGCAGCGCGCCGCCTGCACGTTTCGCGATGACGGGGAGGGCCTCGATGGCCTTAAGCGCGCTGCCGAAGCGCAGGATCAATTGATGGAAATTGACCGGTCCGATGCGGTGGGTGCGCGCCAGTTGCAGCCGCGCCAAGCGTTCGGCCTCATCGGTGCAGGGCGGTATGCGTCCGAAATGCTCCTGATCCCCCCGGTCGAGCATCTAGGCTTCGGCGCTCTTTTTCTTGCCGATTTTCGGTTCCTCGCCCTTGAGCAAACGGCGGATATTGTCGCGGTGGCGGACATAGATCAGCACCGCCATGAACAGGGCCATGACGATAAAGGCGTGCGGCTGATCGAACACCATCGCCAGCGGCGCGATCAGGGCCGCCGCGACCAGCGCGCTCAACGACGAGATGCGGAAGATAAACGCCGTCAGCAACCACGTCCCGGCGGCGAGAAGCCCCATCGGCCAGGCGGCGGCGAACAGGGTGCCGAGGAACGTCGCCACGCCCTTGCCGCCCTTGAAGCGCAACCATACCGGGAACAGGTGACCGAGGAACGCCGCCCCGCCCGCCAAAGCCATGCCGACCTGACGCGTGGCCTGATCGAGGCTCAAAAGAAGTGCGAAGGCCAGACCGACGGCGGCGGCACCCTTGCCGGTGTCGCCCAGAAAGGTGATCAGCGCCAGATCCTTACGGCCCGTTCTTAAGACATTGGTCGCGCCGATATTGCCCGAACCGACCTCGCGGATATTGATCCCGGCCAGTTTCGTGGTCAGGACGCCGAACGGGATCGAGCCCAGCAGATAACCGCCGAGGGCCGACAGGGCATAGATGGTCCACGCGGGAAGGGCGGTCATGGGGAGCAGAATCCTAAGCGCTTTGGTAAACGATTCGACCGTCTACCAGTGTCAGCTCCACCTTGCCCTGCAACGTGCGGTTTTCAAAGGGGGAGTTCTTCGATTTTGACAAGATGTCTCTTTCGCGCAATGAAAACGGCGCATCGATATCGACGAGGATAAGGTCGGCAGGGGCCCCGACGGCCAGACGCCCGGCATCGAGCCCGATCAGGGCCGCCGGATTGTGGGTCACCGTGCGCAGCAGGTCGATCAGCGGGATCTCGCGGTCGTGGTGCAGGCCGATCAGGGCGGGCAGCAGGGTTTGCAAGCCGATCGCCCCGGGTTCGGCTTCGCTGAACGGGCGGCGCTTGTCCTCGGCGGGTAGGGGCGTGTGGTTCGACACCACAACGTCGATCACCCCGTCGGCCAGCGCATCGACCAGCGCCGAGCGGTCGTCTTCGGAGCGCAACGGCGGGTCGAGGCGGTAGAAGGTGCGGTAATCGCCGATGTCGATCTCGTTGAACACCAGATGGTTGATCGAGGTCGAGGCATAGACGTCGAGGCCTCTGGCCTTGGCCTGTTTGATGGCCTTGACCGACCCGGCGGTGGTGATCTGATCGACCAGAAGCCGCGCGCCGGTCAGTTCGACCAGCGCGAGATCGCGTTCCAGCGCGATGCGTTCCGACAGCGCCGATACGCCCGACAAACCCATGCGCGCGGCCATTTCGCCGGAGGTGGCGACCGCCCCGTCCGACAGCCACGGCTCTTTGGGCCGGTGCGCGATCAGGGCGTTGAACCCGTTGGCGTAGGCCAGCACGCGGGCCAGCACCTTGGAATTGACGATCGGGTGTTCGACATCGGTGAAATAGACCGCGCCGGATTCCGACATCAGGCCGATCTCGGCCATCTGCTTGCCGTTGTGGCCCTTGGTGGCGGCGCCTGCCGGGTAGACGTGGACCAGTTCGATGTCGCGGGCGCGACGCAGGATGAAGTCGACCATGGCCGGTTCGTCGATCACCGGGTCGGTGTCGGGCTGAACGACCATGCTTGTCACGCCCCCGGCGGCGGCGGCGCGCGAGGCGGATTTGAGGGTTTCCTTGGGCTCGGCGCCGGGTTCGCCGGTCTTGACGCGCAGGTCGATCAGGCCCGGACAGACGACATTACCGTCGCAGTCGATGACCTTCATGTCGGCGGAGCCCGACGGCAGGTGCGCCGTGTGCAGGACTTCGGCGATCAGGCCCTCGGCGATGATCAGGCTGCCCGGGCCGTCGTAGCCGCTGGCCGGGTCGATCAGACGGGCGTTCACAAGGGCGATGGCTTGGGATTGTTTCATGATTGTATGCCCTCGGTTCCTACTCCCCCGGCGTGCCGGGGGAGGTGGCTGCAAGCGAAGCGAAGCAGACGGAGGGGGGCTCGCTCACGATGGTTCACCCTCTGCGCGTTGAACGTGAAGCGCTGGCCCCCACCACCACATCTCACTTGCTTCGCAAGCTCGTGCGGTCCCATCGCTTGCGAAAGCTGTACTTTCGCTGGCGCTATACCCCAACAAGTTGGGGAGGTATAAGAAAGGAGACTCATCGGTCGGTCTCCAGACGCGCCGCAAGGCTGGCCAGCACGGCCATGCGCGCGGCGACGCCCATCTCGACCTGATCCTGAATGAGCGAGATCGAGAGGTCGTCGGCGATTTCCGAGTCGATTTCGACGCCGCGGTTCATCGGGCCGGGGTGCATGACGCGCACATCCTTGGCCGCCACGGCCAGCTTTTCGCGGTCGAGCCCGAAATAGCGGAAATATTCGCGCGTCGAGGGGATAAAGGCCCCGTCCATGCGTTCAAGCTGAAGGCGCAGCATCATCACCACATTGGCCCCGGCAATACCTTCGCGCATGTCGTGATAGACCTCGACGCCCCACTGATCGGCATCGCCGGGAATGAGCGTCGGCGGCCCGACGAGGCGCACATTGGCCCCCATCGCATTGAGCAGGATGACGTTCGAGCGCGCCACGCGCGAATGCGCCACGTCGCCGCAGATGGCCACGGTGAGGCTGTCCACGTGCCCGAAGGCGCGGCGGATCGACAACATGTCGAGCAGGGCCTGGGTCGGGTGCTGATGCTGACCGTCCCCGGCATTGATGACGCTGCATCCGACCTTCTGCGCCAGAAGCTCGGCCGCACCCGACGCCGAATGGCGCACCACCAGCAGATCGGGTTTCATGGCGTTGAGCGTCACCGCCGTGTCGATCAGGGTCTCACCCTTGGCGACGCTGGACGTGCGCGGGTTCATATTGACCGTGTCGGCCCCAAGGCGTTTGCCGGCCAGTTCGAACGACGACATGGTCCGCGTCGAGTTCTCGAAGAACAGATTGACTTGCGTCCGGCCTTTGAGCAGGTCGAGCTTCTTGTTGGTGCGCCGGTTGAGATCGACGAAGACATCGGCCAGATCGAGCAGGGCCAGAATGTCGGGCGGATCGAGATCCTGCGCGGCATTGAAGTGGCGCTTGGGGAAGGCGAACAGGCGCGACTGGATCATCTCCAGCAGGACCTGCGGATCGGTGGCGGCGATGCGTGTCATAAAGCCGTGCTATAGCCGACGACTCGGGTCGAGGGAAGGGGCTATCCGCCCTTCGCGTAGATCGCGGTTTGACGGGCCTGTGCCATGGCCGGTTTAGGCGTTTTGCCCTTCACCCGGTTGATCAGCACATTGTCGAAGTAGGGGCGGCTGACGCGCGTCTTGTCCTGCCCGGCCAGAAGCCCCGCCATGCCCTTGTCATAAAGCGCGTTGGTGGCCGTCACCGCCGCCTTGCCGTCGATCAGGCCGGTGATCGTCTGGCCTTCGAAGCGCAGGGTCAGTCGGTGCCATTGACCGGCACGGGCCTTGACCTTTGCCGTACCGAACACCAGTTCACCGCCGTCGCCTTCGAACTTGCCGGCCGCAATCAGGCGCTGCTGCTCGGCGTCGCCGACGACCTCCTTCGGGTTTTTCTTGCCGCGAATGGCGATCAGCCGGACGTCACCGCTGTCCTTCAGTTCGAGATAATAGCCCTTGGGGATGAAGCCGTAGCCGGTGCCGACATGGGTGATGCGGCCCATGACGCCCGCCGTATCGCCTTCCGTAAGCCAGACATCGGCGCTGATTTCATAGTCGGTCCATGCCGCGTCGCCGAGGATCGTATAGGGTTGCCAGTCCGGAGCCCACGAAATGGTCGGTACGGGTACGACCTGACGCAGGCACTGGCCTTTTGTGTCCGGGCGGGCCGTCAGTTCGAACGCCCCGGCGATATCGGCGGTATAACGCGGCAGGTAGCCGTGCGCCCGGGCGTCGTAACCGTCGAAGGTCTCAAGATAGGGGAAGGGGAAGGGCTGCGAAGCCGGGATGTCGGCAAAGCTGCCCTTCTGTTGCCCCGTCGTGGTCGACAGCGAATAGATGGCGTCGGGCTCCAGCGTCAGGCTGACCACGCCATTATGCGGCTGGAGATCGGGCTGGCGGATGAACTGCACTTTGGTGTCGCTTTTCCACACGCAGAGGGGCTGCGACGACAGGCCGTTCCCGATGAACAGGCTAAGGGTTTGCGGTCCCTTCGCGCCCTTGGTCTCGATGATGACGCTGTAGTCTTCGCCGGGGGATTTCAGCGTCACATAGGAGCCGCCCTGAGGCAGCTCGCCACTGCCGCCGTTGAGATAGGTCCAGCCGATTTCGCTGAACTGGCCATAGTGCGCATAGCCCCACAAGGCCTCGCGGACGCGGTAGTGGCCGCTCCACGGCTCCCAGGCCAGCACGGTGGCCGGGTCTTCGGGGTAAGGCTCGGTCGGATAGACCCCGGCGATATCGTACCAGTTGACGACCTTGGTCGCGCCGCTTTCGATGAAATTCTGGTTGAACGCCTTGACGATGCCGATCGTGCAGTCGAACCCTTTGAGGTAGACGTGGTCCTCGGTGTTCCAGATCGGCTTGCCCATTTGCTCGGCCGCCGCGATGACCTCGGGTGTATTTTTGAAGTTGGTGAAGGTGTGGGCACTGATGATGTCGATCGAATCGCGCAGTTCCTTGTCGTTCAGCAGATCCGGTACGAAGTCTAGCTTGTCTTTGGGCCAGTTGTCGAAGGCGTGCAGTTTCACCTTTTCGAAGCCGCGCGTCATCAGGCCCTTTTTCAGCGCCTTGGCAAAGCCGTAGCTGACGCCCTTTTCGTTGCGCACACCGATGGCGTCGAATTCTAGGCCATGAACGGTGCGCAGGCCCTCAAGCCATTTGATGTAATAGTCGACCGCATCCTGAGAGAAAAATTCGACATTGCCGTTCTTGCCGATCTTGTCGAAATGCTCTCCGGCATCGCCGATCCAGCCGGGTGCGCTCCACGCCGTGCCGTCGAGGCTGAGTTTCGGGTTGCGCTTTTTGGCCTCCTTCAGAATCCACCACATGTAGCCGCGCCCGTAATTCAGGTCGTCGCGGGTGTGCATGTGGCTGAGCATGGAGCCTTGCGTCGAATTGCCGTCGCCGGGGATTTCGACCAGCAGGGCGCTGACCGAGGCGCCGAATTTCGGTTTGTAGAGCAGGTCGAGGATTTGCGACCGCTGTGGTTCCGGATAATCCTTGAGCAGGACCGAGGTCGCGCCGCCGCCATTGACCACGCCGATGCCGTCGAAGCGCTTGCCGCCCGCCGTGCCGTCCAGCCTGACCGTGTGCGTCGCGGTTTGCGCTGTGGCCTTGCCGGAGGCGAACAAAGCGACCGACGCGGTCGCCAGCAAATAGAATCGCCGGGATAGTGACATGGTTTCCTCCAAAGCGTTCTCTGTGACGCTTAGAATTATATTATAAATTTTTCGAATGAGGGCCAGATAAAAAAGCCCGGTCACGCGTGACCGGGCTGACGTGCTTCACTACGGTTGGCGAGTTATTTCAACGACGCGATGTCGATGACGAAGCGGTAGCGGACGTCCGATTTGATGACGCGCTCATAGGCTTCGTTGATGTTCTGGATGTCGATCAGTTCGATATCCGAGACGATGTTGTGCGCGCCGCAGAAGTCGAGCATTTCCTGCGTTTCCTTGATCGAGCCGATGCTGGAGCCCGCCAGCGACCGGCGGCCCATGATCAGCGAGAAGGCGTGGACCGGGATCGGATTTTCAGGGATGCCGACCAGAACCATGGTGCCGTCGATCTTGAGCAGGCCCAGATAGGCGTTCCAGTCGATCGGTGCGGACACCGTATTGATGATCAGGTCGAACGACCCGGCCAGGGTCTTGAACGTTTCGGCGTCGTTGGTGGCGTAGTAGTGGTCGGCCCCCAGCGCCAGCGCGTCGTCCTTCTTGGCCAGAGACTGGCTGAGGACCGTGACTTCGGCGCCCAGCGCGTGGGCCAGCTTGACGCCCATATGACCGAGGCCGCCGAGGCCGACGATGGCGACCTTCTTGCCCGGACCGGCGTTCCAATGTTTCAGCGGCGACCACAGGGTGATCCCGGCGCACAGGAGCGGGGCCGCGCCATCCAGCGGCAGGTGCTCCGGCACCTTAAGGACATAGCCTTCCTTGACGACGATATGGTCGGAATAGCCGCCATAGGTGGGCAGGCCGTCGCGGTCGCGGCCATTATAGGTGACGACGATCTCGTCGACGCGGTATTGTTCGGTATCCACATCGCGGGTCTGGCAATGGATGCACGAATCGACGAAGCAGCCGACTCCGACCGCGTCGCCTTCCTTGAATTTGGTGACCTTTGCGCCGACTTCGCGAACGCGGCCGACGATTTCGTGGCCGGGGACCTGAGGATAGATGCCGGGGAACCACTCGTCGCGGACCTGATGGATGTCGGAGTGGCAAACGCCGCTGTAGAGGATGTCGATCACGACATCGTCTTCGTTCGGGGCGCGGCGTTCAAACGTAAAGGGTTCGAGCGGGGCTTTGGGTTCAAGCGCCGCATAGGCTTTCGCGAGTGTCATGGGGGAGTACCTCTCTCTGATAGGTCCACCGCATATAGGGTGGGAATGTTGCCGTGCCAGAGAAGGTGTCGCGATTTCTGTTGAAACTACACCAGATGGTATAACCACAGCAAAATCGGCAGGGTGATCAGGCTTAGCGTCGTCGTGAGGGCGACAATCCCGGCCATCAAGGGCGCGTCACCGCCCATGTGGCGGGCCTGCACATAGGCGACGGCGGCGCACGGGGCCGCCCCGCAGCACAGCGCCACGCCCTGCGCCAGATGGTCGCCGCCGAACAGCCGGCACAGGCCCCAGCTGATCAGCGGCACGACGGCGATCTTGAACATCGACACGGCGGTGACGAGGTAGGGCTTGCTGCGGATATAGGTGAAGTTGAGCCCGGCTCCGGCCAGAATAAGTCCGGTCGGGATCGCGGCGTCGCCCAGCATCTTGAGGTCTTTTTCGATGAAGGCGACCGGATTGACCTTGAGGAAGTTGAGCGCCAGCCCGATCAGGCACGACAGGAAGATCGGATTGGTGAACAGTCGCGCCAGCAGCGCCCGGACCGAGCGGTCGTTGGTGCCGCCTTCTGGCTCCCCCCAGCGCGCCAGAACGAGGATCGAGGCCATGTTGCTCAAGGGGATGAGCGCGCTCATGGCGACGGCGGCGAGGCTCACCGCGTCCGGCCCGAAGATCGCGGTAGCGATCGGCAGGAAGACGAACGAATTGAAACGCATCAGGCCCTGAAAGACGCTGGTATAGGTGGGGCCCGACAGGTGCAGGATCGGCTTGAGGCCGAAACCGATGGCGGCGGAAATAAAGAACGATACGGTCACGGCGAGGCTGATCGGCCCGGCGGACAGGCCCGACAGATCGGCGTGCCAGATCGCCGGGATCAGAAAGCCCGGATAGAAGACATAGACGGCGATGCGCTCGATGGGCCCCCACACCGACGGCGCGAGAAAGCCGGACACCTTAAGGATATAGCCCAGCGCAATCAGCAGAAAGACCGGCAGGATGCCGTTGATAAACAGGTCCGGGCTCATTTATTTCGCTCACGGTTAGTCCGCTGCGCGGACACCTCCCAAATTTCCAAAATATTGGGGGCGGCGAACGGTCGCCGGGGCCCGCTTGGGCCCTGTAGGGCGCGAAAATGGTTCATTGCGCGCCCCTGATCCGGTCCAAGGCGCCCTGTAATATATAGGCGGCGGCGGAACGGTCGATGACCTCGGCGCGCTTGGCGCGGGTCAGGTTGACCTCCTCGATCAGGAAGCGGTTCATCACCGACGACGACCAGCGCTCGTCCCAGAAGGTGATGGGGATATCGCGCAGACGCAGCAGATTGCGGGCGAAAGCGCGCACCGACTGACAGCGCGGCCCCTCGGTGCCGTCCATATTGACCGGCAGGCCGATGACCATGCCCGACGCCTCGCGCCGCTCCATGAGCGCGAACAGGCGCTCGGCTTCCAGCGTGAACTTCGACTTTTTGATCAACTCCAGCGGCGAGGCGATGCTCAGACCGATGTCGCTGACGGCGACGCCGATGGTTTTTTCGCCGTGGTCGAGCCCCAACAGACCGGTGCGCGGCGGCAGGACGGATTTGAGATCGGTAATATCGAGAATGGCCATGATGTGCGGTTTGGCTTTTTTCAGGCGGCCGAGTCAAGCTTTTGCCACAGGCGTTGTCTTGCCATACCCATTCAAGCCGTATTAATAGGTGCACCGCATCATAAAGAGATCATATGGGCCGCATCGATCAGTACTGGGCAATGCTCAAGCAAAAAGGCACATTTCGATCGGCAGCGTCCGTCCTGCGTCGTCTCGGCCTTATAAGGCATGGCTTTCGCGCCTATGAGCATATTGTGGCGGCCAAGGAAGTGTGGGGGCAAAAGCGTGACCCCGCCCAAGAGGTCGCGGACGGCTTGCCATTGCCGCCGCCCGATATGCGGGTGATGGTCGCTGGGACGCAACATGTCGGCTGGTTCCTGAGCTTCGGCGCCACGATGCTGGAAACGATCCGCGATACCGTCGCCTCACGCGGCGCCGCCGTCGAAACCTTTGATGAAATACTGGATTTCGGCTGCGGCTGCGGGCGGGTGTTGCGGCATTGGCCCAAGCTTATTGATGCGCACGGCTCAAGCCTCAAAGTCAGTGGTACGGACTATAATCCGCGTCTGTACGACTGGTGTCGGCGCAATCTGCCCTTTGCCGGTCTTTCGCTGAACAAGGCCGCGCCTCCGCTGGGTTATGCCGATGATCGTTTCGATCTTATCTACTCGATTTCGGTGTTTACCCATCTGGCCGCGGACCTTCAGGTGGCATGGATGCGGGAACTCCATCGGATATGCAAGCCGGGGGGCTATGTGCTGGTCACGACGCATGGCGACAGCTTTCGCGCCGGGCTTAACGACGTTGAGGGGGCGGCTTACGATCGCGGTGAGCTGGTTTTACGGTTCGAAGAGGCCAGCGGCATGAATCTGTGCAATGCCTTTCACCCCGATGCCTATGTACGCGAGGTTTTGTCGCGCGGTTTCAGCGTCGAGGTCTTTGTTGGTGTTGGTGAGCGGGACGGCATCTATCAGGATATCTGGCTGCTGCGTAAAAACGCGTAAGACGCGCCGGATTTTCATCTCCCTGCCAATGACCTGATCCCTGGCGCGACCGCGCGGTGGGCCTAGAGTCGTTCGACACTGCCGGACTCTCCACATTCATATCCGGTAAGGCCGGCGCGCCTGTCTGCGCGCACCGGCTAATCCGTTGCGTCTGAGGGGGACATAGCATCAGGGTGCGGCTTTTCTTTGCAAGATGAACTTTAAGTAATGATGACAGATTTTTAATTTTCAAAAAGTGTTGATTCGCAAGGTGTGGCGCGAATTTTAATTTCTTCAGAAACGTTTTAAATTTCTGTCACAAAGTAAACTAAATTTAATTCATGAAACGAAGTTAATGTCTGTCCAAGATTTAATAATAAACCGTTCGCAATTGCCGAAACGTTTGTGTATTTGTTTATTCATGAGTTCAGTTACTGTCATCAATTTGAAATACGGAGAAACCCCCATGTTGAATGCCAAGCTTACCGCCGCGCTTATTGCCCTGTCGCTGGTCACCGCCGGGACCGTCGCTCACGCCGAAACGCCCTTCGTCGCGGCCAATGTGTCGCTGAAAAACGTCGACTTCAGCAACCCGGACGAGGTGAACGGCGCCTATAACCGCCTGCGCCGCACGGCAGCCTATGTCTGCGACTCCCGCACCCACGGTCGTGCCAATGGCGTCAACGACGTCGATTGCGCTGCCATGGCGCTCGATCAGGCGGTGATCGACGCCGGTCAGCCGGCCCTGTCGCTGCATCACGCCGAACGTCTGGGCGCGCAAAAGGCGATCATGGCCAAGGCCAAGCTGGCCGAAGACAAGAAGCAATACGCCGCCAAGTAAAGGCGCTGTAAAGGTCATTGTAGTCACGGCGCGCCGGTCATTCGGTGCGCCGTTTCTGTTTAATGGACATGTCAACTTCGTCGTTTCGAGGACGTTTGCCCTTGCCAATTCGGCGCGCGCTCGCTAACCGGAGAACCTGATAATAAGGAGTCTCCGCATGGCCATCGACGTGGCAACCGTGCGCAAGGTCGCGAGCCTGTCGCGCCTGCGTGAATCCGACGAGCGGCTGGAAAGCCTCGCCGGGGAACTGAACGGCATTCTGGGCTGGATCGAGCAGCTCAACGAGGTCGATGTGTCGGGCGTCCAGCCCATGACCTCGTGCATCGAGATGACCCAACCCCTGCGCGACGACGTCGTCACCGACGGCGATAAGGTCGCCGATGTGGTGAAAAACGCCCCGAAGACCGTCGATGGTTTCTTCATCGTGCCAAAAGTCGTAGAATAGGGGGGTGGTGGAGTAGTCATGACCGATCTGACCAAACTGACGCTCAAGGGCGCGCTCGACGGCCTGACGTCGAAGCAAATCTCCTCGACCGAACTGACCGAGGCCTTTATCGGCGCCATCGAGACCGCCAATCCGGCGCTCAACGCCTATGTCCTGACGACCTTCGACAAGGCGCGGGGCATGGCGGCCGAGTCGGACCGCCGCATCGCGTCGGGTGAGGCGCGCGCGCTGGAAGGCGCGCCGCTGGGGATCAAGGATCTGTTCTGCACCAAGGACGTGCGCACGACGGCCTGTTCAGGCATCCTCGACACCTTCATCCCGCCGTACGAATCGACCGTCACCCAGAACCTGTGGGACGACGGCGCGGTCATGCTGGGCAAGCTCAATATGGACGAGTTCGCCATGGGCTCGTCGAACGAGACCTCGCACTGGGGCCCGGTGACCAATCCGTGGAAGTCGAACGCCTCGAACGCCGCCCTGACGCCGGGCGGGTCTTCGGGCGGTTCGGCTTCGGCGGTCGCCGCCGACCTCTGTCTGGCCGCCACGGCGTCGGATACCGGCGGTTCGATCCGTCAGCCCGCCGCCTTCACCGGCACGGTCGGGATCAAGCCGACCTATGGCCGCGCCTCGCGCTTCGGCATGGTGGCGTTTGCCTCGTCGCTCGATCAGGCCGGTCCGATCACCAAGACCGTCGAAGACGCGGCGATCATGCTGCAATCCATGTGTTCCTACGACACGAAGGATTCGACTTCGCTTAAGGTCGATCTGCCGGACTTTGCGTCGTTCGTGGGGAAGTCGGTCAAGGGCCTGCGCATCGGCATCCCCGACGAGTACCGCCTCGACGGCATCCCGGCGGAAATCGACGCGCTGTGGGAGCAGGGGATCGCCTGGCTGAAAGACGCCGGGGCCGAGATCGTCCGTATCTCTCTGCCCAATACCAAATACGCCCTGCCGTGCTACTATATCGTCGCCCCGGCGGAGGCCTCGTCGAACCTCGCGCGCTATGACGGGATGCGCTTCGGTCACCGCACCGAGGCCGCGACCGGCCTGACCGACACCTACGAGCTGTCGCGCTCGGAAGGCTTCGGCAAGGAGGTCAAGCGCCGCATCATGATCGGTACCTACGTCCTGTCGGCGGGGTTCTACGACGCCTATTACGTCAAGGCGCTCAAGGTTCGCCGCCGCATCGCCGAGGATTTCACCAATGCGTTCAATAGCTGCGACGTCATCCTGACGCCCGCCACACCGTCGAGCGCGTTCGAACTGGGCGACACGGCCAAGGCCGCCGACCCGGTCGCTATGTATCTCAACGACGTGTTCACCGTGACGACGAACCTGGCCGGTCTGCCCGGTCTGTCGGTCCCGGCGGGTCTCGATTCGAAGGGTTTGCCGCTGGGCTTGCAGGTTATCGGTAAGGCACTGGACGAAGGCACGACGCTCGCGATCGCCGCCGTTCTGGAAAAGGCCGCGGGCTTCACGCACAAGCCGTCGAAGTGGTGGTAGTCCCCCTGTTCGCGGGATGATCAGTCGCTGGAATAATGATACGCCTCCGGTAGCAACCGGAGGCGTTTTTCATGCGTACAGCCCTATTCGCGGTCGTTCTGACGATGCCTTTCACGGCTGCCGCCGCGCCGACTCAAGTCGAGAAGGTATCCTACGCGCCGTTTTGCGGCGCGATCTATATGCGCGATATCAAGGAAAAGCCCGGCACGCCGCGCTCGGAAAAGTCCGGTAAGGGCTATACGGCGGCGTGGGAATTTTACAAGGTCAACAGCGGCAAGCGCGAAATTCCAGCCTATACCGACATGACCGTCGCCGCGAAGGGGCTGGATGAAAACCTCAAACAGGCGGGTATGACCGCCGATGAACTGCGCACGCTGTGCGACGGCCTGTTCCTGACGGGACCGGCATCATGAGTGCGGCCCTCATTCTGGTCGTGGCGCTCGCGGCAACTCAACCGAACGCAAAAACCGATGAAATGATCGATAAAAGCGGGACTTGCTACAATGTCTTCACGCGCGGGCTGATCGATCAGGCCGATGCGGCCACGCGCGACCGGCTGGTCGGTTTGCAAACCAAGGCGCGCGCGGCCCACGCTCAGGCGACCGGCAAAACCGGTGAGGCCCTGACGGTGTCGCTCAGCGAATGGGATGGCAGGTTGAGGGAAAAAATGAAGACTGGCCTCAGTCTCGATCAGTATCTGATGATCTGCACCCGCGTTTTTGGCGCGCCGTGAATATTTAGCCACGGATGAACACGGATGATGTCTGCAATGCAGACATCTGCACGGATATTCTTTTCAGTTCTGAACTTTGGTGTTGCTCTGAACATCCGTGTTCGCCGCGCATAGCGCGGCATCCGTGCCTTATCCGTGGCCAATTCTTAAACTACACACACCTGAGGGGCGAAGCGTATAGGCAAGGCATCCCAACCGGCCTATGTTGCCCGCCATAGATAAAGGTGAGGCGCAAATGCTGGTAACGGTGCAGGACATGATTGCGTGGGGGCTTCTGGTGCTGCCGCTGATCGTCATCGCCTGGGCCGCCGTCTGGCATGCCGAGGCTGTGGCCGAGCGCAACCGCCATGAACGCTATCAGCGCTTCTACGCCATCATGCAGCAACTGGGTCGCGACGACACCTCGTGGGCCGAGAAGATGGCCGCGGCCTACGAACTTAGACAGTACAAGGATTACCGCCATATTATCGGTAAGATCTTCGAGGACGGCAAGCTGCGCGAAGAGGGGGCTCAGGCCGCGCTTCAGGCCGAGCTGAAAGATCTGTCGAAAAGCTGATCACGCAGGACGACGACTACGGCCGCCACAGCTATGCCCCAAAGGCAAAGGCCCCATAACAAAAATGTCCCCCGCTTTTAGGGCGAGGGACAGGTTCCGGATCAATAGGTGGCCGGTGCGTGAACACAGGCCCGTTAAGCCTAGTACTTATAGGTCAGACCGACCGTGACCGTGCGACCGATACGCGTCTCGAACAAAGTGTCCTGACGGTTGGAGTCGATATAGAGCTGGTTCTGCTCATCGGTCAGGTTCTGGGCTTCGACCGAGAACTTCAGCTTGTCCGTGATCTGGTACGAGGCCGAAGCGTCGACGAAGGTCGTTTCACCGTTGCCTTGCAGATCGCTGCCCGCCGAGGCCGGAATGCCGCGGATATATTTGCCGCGATAAGAGGCCGTGGTGCGGAAGCTGAACTTGTCGTTTTCCCAGTAGAGCGTACCCGACGCCGAATCGCGCGACAGGTTGGTCAGGTCGTTGGTTGTCGAGGTCAGGGGCGTCCCGGTCACCGAGGTGGTCAGGATGTAATTGATCTCGGACGTGATGTGCGTGTAGTTGGCCAGCACGCCGAAATTGCCCCAGAAGCCCGGCAGGAAGTCGAGATCGGCCTGAACGTTAAGTTCGATACCCTTCAACGGACCGCCCGGCGTATTGACGAAGCGCGCCACGTTGAACAGGTCGGTGGCCGACGCGTTGCTGGCGTTGTTGACCAGCAGTTCCAGCGGCAGGCCGAGCTGGTTATACGGCAGTTGCTGGTTGATGCGTTGGACGAAGGTCTTGATGTCCTTGTAGAAATAGGCCACCGAGACCAGCGAGCCCGGGCGGAAGTACCACTCCAGACCAGCGTCGAAGGTCGTGGCGCGGATCGGATCGAGATACGGGTTGTTGATCGTTCCCGTGCGGGTGGTGAAGGTCACGCCGCTGGAGGGGATCAGGTTGCCCAGTTCAGGACGTGACATGACCTTGGCGGCCGAGAAGCGCGCCAGAAGGTCGGGGTTCAGTTCGAAGACCACGTTGGCCGAGGGCAGCCAGTCGTGATACTCGCGCTCGACCTCGTTACGCAGGCCGCGCGTCGGATATTGCGATCCCGCCGGGGCGGTGACCGGGATATAGCCGACGGCGAACTGTTGCGTTTGTACCGAACGCACGCCGATATCGCCGCGCACCGGGATCGGCAGCAGGTTGTCGTAGTTGAACTCGGCCATGATATAGGTGCTCTTGACCGTTTCGGTGATCTGCGACTTGCCGGCGCCGCACTCGATGCCGCAATACTGGAACGAGTCGAACTTGAAGGCTTCGCGCCACTTGGCCGAATCGATAGCTACCCAGCTCGATGGCGCACCGTGGCCCCACAGGTCGTTGAGACCGGTGATCTGCTTGGTGATGCTGGCGAGCGTCACACCGGTCGGCAGGGCGGTGACGGCGACCTGGGACGGGATCAGGCTGAGGGTGTGGCTGTTGAAGTCGTTCTTGCGGTACTGCACACCGAATTTGACGGTGATCTCAGAGGTCAGGTCGTACTTGCCGTCGAGATTGACCGTTTCTATATCGGTCTTGTTCCATTGCGGCTTGCCCTGAACCGAGAAGCCGCCCAGAACCGTGCCGTCGGCCGCCGTCGGCGCGTAGGCAAAGTTGGCCGGGTTCGATACATCGAAGCCGAAATTGATCACCGGCGTGGTGTCGCCGCCACGATAGTCGATCGAGAAGTTATCGACATCGATGGCGTCGATGAAGGTTTGCAGGCGCATCGGACCGTCCCAGGTCGAGGACGACTTGCCGAGGAAGCCGGTAACCTCGAAGCGGTCGCTGAAGCGGTGGCGGGCGTTCAGATTGACCTGGGTGAATTCCGAAGTGAAGACGTCGACCAGACCTTCGGAACGCACGTCCATGCCGTCGAAGAGACCATAAAGCAGCGAGCCGTTCGCCTTGAACTGCACGTCCTTGACCGAGACCATCGGCTGACCGTTATTGCCGATGTTGCGCGCCAGAGACAGGCCGGCGATATAGTTGTCGCGGCGTTCGACGTCGTACTTCGAATAGAGAACATCGAGCGAGACGTCGGTATTGGCGTCCGGCTTCCACTGGAAGGTCAGGCTGCCGCCCAGACGTTCGGTGTCCTGTTCCGAATTGACGTAGCGCGGTATGCGCGGGAAGAAAGCACCCGACCCCGGCGTGGTCAGGGCGTCGGCACGGCGCAGATTGTAGATGGTATTATAGGCGGCGATGGTGCCGGTGCGCGGGTTGTTGGTCGAACAGTTGGTTGCCGTCGCCCCCTTGGCGGCGCTTTCCGCCGGATCGGGGCTGACGGTCTTGCCACCGGTCGGTGACGTCCAGCCGATGGGCGTACAGAAGGGTTCGATTTCACGCTGGGTGACACCGTTGACGACGACCGGGTTGCCATTGGCATCGCGCACGATGGCGCTGTAGCCGTTAGTGTTCGACGACAGAATATCCACCGCGGAATAGCCGACTTCGCGGACATGCTTCTTCTGATAGGTCAGGGTGCCGAGAACACCGAACTTGCCGTCGCCGAACTTTTTGGAAGCCAGCAGGGTCAGGCGCGGATCGGTCTTTTCGGCCAGTTCGTTATAGACGCCCTTGGCCGAGAAGCTGAACACCTGATCCTGACGGTAGTCGAAGGGTTTCGGCGCGCGCAGGTCGACGGTGGCACCCAGAGAGCCTTCCTCGACATCGGCAGACGCCGTCTTGCGGGCGGCCAGCGACGAGAAGATTTCCGACGGGAAGACGTTGAAGTCGAAGCTGCGGCCGTTATTGCCGGCACCATAGATATCCGCCGAGCCCGATTGCGCCGCGCCTTCCATACCGTTCAGGCGGACGCGCGTATATTGGGCACCCAGACCGCGCACCGAGATGTTGCGACCTTCGCCGCCGTCGCCGCGCGACAGGGTGACGCCGGGGATGCGCTGCATCGATTCGGCGAGGTTGGAGTCGGGGAACTTGCCGATATCTTCGGCCAGAATCGAGTCGACGGTGGCGGCGCTGGTCTTCTTGACGTTCAGCGCGCTCTTCAGCGAGCCGCGAAAGCCTTTGACGACGACGGTTTCGATATCTTCCGCCGGGGCGGCTTCCTGCGCGAAGGCGGGCGCGGCAACGAACAGCAGGGCGGCGACAAGCGCCGACGAGCGCAGGAGGCGATCCTTGCGCACGGACGTGATATAGGGGGTCATCCCGATTTTCCTCTTTAATGCACCCACTTGCGGGGTGGTGATCCTGTTTTACGCTTCGATCTTGCGGGTGATCGATATTGCTTATTCCCCTTAAGGTCCGGCGTATGACTGCCGAATCCGTCCGGCCATTCGTTGTGAATTGTGTCCGGATCGTCATAGGCTAGGTCAATTTATGTTATGATTAAAGCGAAAAAGTTTCGCTCACGTCGGATGTGACGATCAAAGCCGACAAGTGTTGCATTTCGGCGATTGATCGTGATCTGTAACTTTCTGCGAATTACGGAATAATTCGGTTGTCACGCGGCGTGGCTTGGGCAAGATGCGGGGACAATCGTTTCCGGAGTTCCGATGAGCCCGTCCCGTTCCGCCTATTCTGGCCCCCAATCCGAGATCACCGTTCGCGGTGTGATCCTCGGTATCGTCATCACGCTGGTCTTCACGGCCGCGCAGGTCTATCTGGGATTGAAAGTCGGGCTGACCTTCGCCACCTCGATCCCGGCGGCGGTCATTTCGATGGCGCTGTTGCGCGCGTTCAAGACGGCAACCATTCAGGAAAACAATATCGTCCAGACCATTGCCTCGGCGGCGGGGACGCTGGCCTCGGTCATCTTCGTCCTGCCGGGATTGCTGATGATCGGCTGGTGGTCGGGCGTACCGTTCTTCCCGACCTTTGCCGCTTGCGCCATCGGCGGCATTCTGGGGGTCATGTACACCATTCCGCTACGCCGGGCTCTGGTCTCGCAATCGACCCTGCCATACCCGGAAGGCGTCGCCGCCGCCGAGGTGCTCAAGGTCGGCACGTCGTCACGCGAAGGGGCCAATGAAGGCAAGGCCGGTCTGTGGGCCGTCATTCTGGGGAGTATAGCCTCGGCGGTCTATGCGGCTCTGGCCGCCGCCAAGGCGCTGGCCGGGGAAATCGCGGCCTTTTTCAAGGTCGGCACCGGCGCAACGGGTATCGCGGGTGCCAGTTCTCTGGCCCTGATCGGCGCCGGACACCTGATGGGGATCACAGTCGGCGTTGCCATGCTGGTCGGGCTGATCATCGCGTGGGGGGCGGCGGTGCCGATCCTGACCAATCTTATTCCGGCGGTCGACGGTGCGTCGCTGGCCGAACACGCGGGCAAGGTATGGAGCACCAAAGTCCGTTTTCTCGGCGCGGGCGCCATCGGTGCGGCGGCGATCTGGACCCTGTCCAAACTGATCGTGCCGGTGTGGGGCGGGCTGATGTCGGCCCTGGAGGCGTCGCGCGCTGCTAAAAGCGGCGGTGAGGGTCTGCCGCGTGAAGAGCAGGACATCCCGGTCGCCATCGTCGGTCTTGTCGTGCTTATTTCGCTCGTCCCGGCGGGCTGGTTGCTGGCGCATTTCGCCGGAACCGGTGTGCTGGCGTCGCTGGCCCTGCCGCTGGCCGTTGCGGGCGTCATCTATATCGCGCTGGCCGGGCTTCTGGCCGCCGCCGTCTGCGGTTACATGGCAGGCCTGATCGGCTCGTCGAACTCGCCCGTGTCGGGCATTGCCATCCTGACCGTTCTGGGGGCGTCGCTGCTGGTCGGTGTCATCGGCCACAACGTCATCGGCCCCGACGCCGGTCAGGCGCTGGTGGCCTTCGCCCTGTTCGTCACGACGGTGGTGCTGGCCGTTGCGGTGGTCGGCAACGACAATCTTCAGGATCTCAAGACCGGACAACTGGTGGGTGCGACACCGTGGAAGCAGCAGGTCGCGCTGGTGATCGGCGTGCTGGCCGGGTCCGTGGTCATCCCGCCGGTCCTCGATCTGCTCAACCGCGCCTATGGTTTTGCCGGTGCGCCGCACGCCAATGCCATCGCGTCCGACCCGCTGGCCGCGCCTCAGGCGACGCTGATTTCGACCCTGTCGAAAGGCGTGATCGGCGGCGATCTCGACTGGGGTTTGCTGGGTGTCGGCGCCCTGATCGGCGCGGCGCTGGTCATTATCGACATCGTCATTCGCAAGGCATCGAAAGAACGCCTGAGCCTGCCGCCGCTGGGCGTCGGTCTGGCCATCTATCTGCCGTCGGCGGTGACCGCGCCGGTCGTGCTCGGTGCCTTTGCCGGCTGGATATTCGAGCGCCTGAACCGCGGCAAGCCGTGGGGCGAAGCCGCCGGTCGACTGGGCGTGTTGATCGCGTCCGGCTTCATCGTCGGCGAAAGCCTGTTCAATGTGGCTCTGGCGGCGATCATCGTCCTCAGCGGCAACGGCGCGCCTCTGGCCATTCCCACGCCGCTGGGCGAAGAACCGCAGATGCTGATTGCGCTGGTTCTGGCTGTTGTCGGGGTTGCGGGGCTCTATGGCTGGTGCCGCCGGTCGGCCCAGAAAATATGACGGTCCAAAAGACGGCCTGAACGATGATGACCCCCAGTGCCGCCTTGCTCGATCGCGTCCAGACGGCGTTTCTTGAGCACGGCTACCAGAACCTGTCGATGGTAACCCTGGCCGAGGTGTGCGGATTTACGCGGCGCTCGCTGTACAACTACTTTTCCAACAAGGAGGAGGCGTTTCAGGCGATGTTCCGGCAGCACAATGTCGATCTGATCGCGCGGGCCATGAATACAGGGCAATATCTGCGCGACGACGGCGCCAGTGTTCTGGATATCCTGTCGGCGGTGCTGGACGTACGCTATGGTGATACCTGGCGGTTGATCCAGCCATCGCCGCACGCTCTGGAAATCAAGGGGACGGTGTTTCGTCTGTGTACCGGGATCATGATCCAGCTGGCTGTTGATTTTCAGGCGCGTCTGGCCGGGTTGATCGAGATGCTGGCGGCGGCGGGACAGCTCAGCCTCAAGCGCGACTACGGTGCCGCCGAACTGGCCCAGATGCTGGCCGACGCCGCGCGCGGCGTCAATCAGGTCTATCCGGCCCTGCCTCTGGATCAGTTGTCGGGGCAGTACCGTCGTATCTGCCGCGCCATTTTGTACGGTTATCTGGACGAGGCCTGACATTTCTCAAAAGCAAGCGTTTTGAGAAAATTTTACGCTTGCAAGTCGTATCAAACCGGGCATATTGTGCGGCGCACATTGGGGGGCAAAACGGGGGAACTTCCGGCCACCGACTTCCGGTGCTTTTGCCGTCATCCTATTGGACGGGCCGGTTTTTATTAGGTTTTTCATTTAATTAGCGCCCCGGCTTGCAAAGGCCGGGGCGTCTTTTATGGTAAATGCCCGGAGGGACCCACATGACGACGCCGGATAGCTATATGGACGGGCTCAAACATCCTGAAAAACCTCTGATCGAGGCATTGTGCGGGGTCGTGCGGGCGCTCGATCCGCAGGTCGTCGAGATCGTCAAATGGAACGCACCCAGCTTCGTCTATGACGGCAAGGATTTCGCGACGCTGCATTTGCGCGCCAAACGCGGAATCGGCCTGATCCTGCATACGGGCGTCAAGGCGAAGGACCACAGCGGCTTTGCGCCCATCGACGATCCGCAGGGTCTGCTGAAATGGCTGGCGGCGGACCGGGCGATGATCAGTTTCGACAGCCTGGAGACACTGAAAGCCGGTGAAGCCGTCTTGACGGCCATTTTGCGCCAATGGCTGACGCGGCTCTAAGCCTTCAAAAATGCGTCAAGCCGCTTTGCAAATGGTATCGGGCGTGATCAAATCGACTGGACAAGATTGGAGTGCCTGAAATGAGCCTGTCTGACATCCCTGTAAAACCCGTCCACGCCGATGGCGCGACCTATTATATGCATCCGCATCCGCGCTCGCCGTTTTCGGAAGCGGTGCAGGTCGGCGGCGTGATGTACCTGTCGGCCATGATCGGGCTGGACGGGCAAGGGCGTCTGGTTGATGGATTCGAGCCGCAGGTGCGCCAGATCATGAGCAATTCGCAGGCGATCCTGAAGCGCTACGGACTGGGGCTTGAACACGTCTTCAAGACGACGGTCATGCTCAAGGACATGACGCACTGGAGCGCCTTCAATCGTATCTACAAGCCCTATTTTCATCCGACGCGCCTGCCGGTGCGCACGGCCTTCGGGGTGAGCGATCTGGCCTACGGCGCCGAGGTCGAATTGGAATTTCAGGCGTTCGTGCCGCACGGCGGATAATCGGAATAGAGCAGGGGTAATATGCGCGCGTGGTTTATCAGTGGGGTCATGACCCTTTTGCCGATGATGGTCGTGGCGCAGGGCTTGCCCGCTCCGGCGGCGATCGATGCCGAGGTGCGTCAGGCGATGGCCACCACCGGGGCCAAGGGGCTGGCTATTGCGGTCATCGACGACGGCAAGGTCGACTATGTTCAGGCCTATGGGGTGCGCAACGTCAAGGGCGACCCGCTCACCGTCGATACGGTCATGTACGGGGCTTCGCTGACCAAGTCCGTCTTTGGTTACCTTGTCATGCAGCAGGTCGAAAAGAAGACGATGGCGCTTGATGCGTCCATCGCCGACTATCTGCCGCAACCGCTGACCAGCTACCATACGCCCGACATCATCAACCGCTACGCCGACTGGTCGGGGCTGGACGCGCGCTGGCGCAAGTTGACGCCGCGCATCCTGCTCAATCACGGTTCGGGGTTCTCGAATTTCGGTTTTCTGGAGCCTGACGGGAAGCTGAAATTCCACTTCGATCCGGGAACGCGCTACGCCTATTCCGGCGACGGGCTGATTACTCTGCAATTCGTGATGGAGACAGGGCTCGGTATCGATGTGGGCCAGGCCGCGAACGCTGTGTTCATGAAGCTGGGCATGAAACGCACCAGTCTGATCTGGCGCAGCGATTTCGCCACCAATCTTGCCGACGGCTGGGATGCTGAGGGCAAGGTCGAACCGCATGACGAGCGTTCCAAGGTGCGGGCGGCGGGATCTATGGACACTACCATCACCGATTTCGCAGCCTTCGCGGCGGCCTATGTGCGGGGCGACGGTCTGAGTCCCGCGGGCCGCGCCGAGCTGGTCCGCCCGCAATTGCCGATCACCACGAAGTCGCAGTTCAATTCATTGCAGGCCGAACTGCCAATTGATCAGCGGCGTAAGGATCTGGCTGCCGGTCTGGGGGTGATCGTTTTCGAGGGACCGCAAGGCCGCGGCTTTTACAAGGGCGGCCATAACGATACGACCGGCAACACATGGGTTTGTGTCGATAAATCAAAGCGTTGCGTGGTTATTCTGTCGAACGACGTGCGCGCGGAAAAGGCGTTTCCGAGGTTGGTCAAATTCGTCCTTGGCGATACAGGTGTACCCTACGATTGGGAGTACGGATTCACGCCGGTTCAGCCTTAGCACGGATCGTTATGGGGTTTGGGGTCTCAGACCCCACAAAGCATTATCTTTTCAAATAGAAAATCCCGTCAATGGATTGACGGGATTTTCTATTTGATAGGCAAGACTTGGGGCCGCAGGCCCCAAACCCCATAACGATCCTTGCTATTGGCTGGCCCAGACGATCCGCGCGATCCACGCTACCTGCGCCCGTTCCAGCACCCGATTGGCAAAGCTGGGGTTGATCGAGCGCAGTTCCACCTGCAACGCCGTCTGACGCACCAGTTCCTTGGCCATGACCTCATCGTCGGTGGTGCGCACCACCACCCGATCGCCGCGCCTCAGGTTCTGGGTGTGCGGATCGACGATGATCCGGTCGCCGTCGCGATACAGCGGCAGCATGGAATCGCCTGAGATTTCCAGCGCATAGAGCCCGCTTTCGCCCGCCGGCAAAGCGATTTCGTCCCAGCCCTGACCAACGGGAAACCCCGCATCGTCGAACAGACCGTCATTGCCGGCCTGGGCGAAGCCGATCAAAGGCACACCGGTCTGAATGCGCCGGTTTTCGGTAAGGGCGGCGAAGTCCGAAAAGCTGAGCGACGTTGCGTCGAGCAATTTGGCGAGGCTTTCGGTCGAAGGCCAGCGTGGCCGTGCGGCGCCCGCATCGTTCTCAGCCAACGACACGCGTTTGGATTTGTTGAAGCTGGTGGGGTCGAGCCCGGCCAGACGCGCCAGACCCGAAGGCGTCGTATCGAGCCTTTGCGCCAGCGCATCGATGGCGCTCCAGATGTCGGCATGAGACAGGGGCATTTGGCTACGGGCTTAGGAATATTGACGCATATTGAATGGATAAATAGGAAAATCAACCTATTTTTGGGATTTAAGTCCTTTTCGCCGCTTTCGCGCGATAAAAGCGCCAGTGACGATTGCCAAGAGCACAACGTACCCCGAAAGGGTCATGGCGGTGTAATAGGCCCAGCCCTGAATGCGCGGATCGCTTAGACGCACGATCGGAATCATCACGGCGATGAGTTGAAAACCAAGCGCCCATACGGGCCAGGGATGCGGCGATTTCCAGCATAGGGCTACCAAGGCAATTAAAAGAGCGCCGTCTAACCCTGGGTTGATTCCTGGAGCCGTCAAGCCCACATAGTAGAGTCCGGCCTGCAAGCCGAAGGTGGTGAGATAGGCCGCGCCCCCCAGTCTTTCGCGCGGTCCTCCGATAAGCAACGCCGTCAGGCACCCCGTCAGCACCAGAACCAGCGATATCTGGCTCAGCAAAGTCCCCAACATGTGCTGCAATCCCCTTCCTAACCCCGACCGGTACAGTTTTAAGGGCAGGAAGGGGAAAGCTCAAGCGCGATGGCGGATTAGGCCGCCTGTTCCGGAGTGACGAGACGGCCGGTCGGGCCGTCCTTATCGTCTTTTTCCGGCTTGTCGTTGATCGGCACCACGGCCGACGGCGAAAGGCCGACCTGAGTCTGCACCTGACGTAGCGCCGCGTGGGCGGCGCTCATATGCTCCTGCGCATCACGCAGGGCGATCATCGCTTCCAGAGTATGTTTATGGACGTCGGCGCCGATGATGGCCGACATATTGATCGCGCGACGCGACGTGACATAGGTTTCGATCAGGTGCGCCGCTTCGGTCAGGGCGGTGTCGATCGCCTCTTCCGAGGCGTGAAGTTGCGCGGTCAGGGCGCGGGCGACGTTGATCTTCTTTTCTTTAGACATGAATGGTCCCCTAATATCAAAAGATGTAACGTTACAAATAAAACGCATAACGTGCATATAGGAATGCATGCAATCTTACGGCGCGCAACAGGAAAATGCGCCCATTGGTAAGTTTTTATTCCTTTGCAATCTTAAGGCGTATTCAGCCGATCAGGAAATGTGCCTGAAGCGTGGCGATGGGCTGTTCCCTCATCTCCTGCCAGGCCCATACCTCGACATTGGCAATGGTGCGGCCGACGCGGTTGATTCGCGCCCGCGCATAGGTGTCGATCGGCTTGCCGGGACGCAGGTACTGAATATTGACATCGACGGGCTTGGGGATGTGGTCGAAGTTCTCGAAGACCGATAATTGCGCCGTGGCGGTCAGTTCCAGAAAGGCGCCTAGCGATCCGCCGTGCAGGGCCGGCAGCATGGGGTTGCCGATCAGATGCGGAGAAAACGGCATATGCGTGGTCAGCTCATTGCCGGCCAGCTCCAGACGCAGGTCAAGAAACCGCGCGAAGGGAATGACTTTGAACAGGTCTTCCGGCCCGGAGATCATCATGTCGGCGATCATCAGTGTATCTCCCGCGCCTTGAGGCTGGGGTGCGAGATGATGAAGGCCGACTGCGCCGCCGCCACGGGATCGTCCATGCGCTCGTCATAGGCGAAGCCGCGCACGAAGCCGACCGTATGGGTCAGGCGGTAGCATCGGGCCGTCACGATCAGGTCGCGATCGGGGACTGCGGGACGCATATAGTCGATGCGCAGGTCGAGCGTGGCGATGGGTTTGAACTCATCCAGCGCATCCCACACCGACATGCCGCAGGCGTGATCGAGAACGGCGGTGACGACGCCGCCTGCAATGACGCGGGTATGAGGATCGCCGACCAGATCGTCGCGGTAGGGCAGGCACAGACTGACGCCTTCGGGCGTGCAACCCACATAATAGGCGCCGATGGCCTTCATGTAGGGGATATTGTCGACAAGCAGATTGAAGCTTTCGTGGAACGGCCTGTGTGACATTAAATACGCCTTCGCCCTGTAGAATATTGTTCTTATGGAATTATTTTTGCTGGTTAAACGCCCGCCCGTCGATCGATTTGGCCGCACCATGACGCAAATTGACTCTTTCGTCAAAAAGAATGATGACGCCATCCGACGCTAAGCCGTCACAAAATCCTTGCAAATTTAACGAAACCGTTTCTTTACAAGCGATCCCGGCCCTCCCATCTGCCGGTCATAGTCCTTCCTGCCGACGAAAGTTTCCGCGCCATGTCCGATCCCGTATCCTCCCTTGAGGCCGTGCCTGCCGAACGTTCGGCCCTGGTGCTGTTTTCCGGCGGGCAGGATTCGACGGCCTGTCTGGCGTGGGCGCTGACGCAGTTCGACCGCGTGGAGACCGTGGGCTTCGATTACGGGCAACGCCACCATATCGAGATGGAGACGCGGACCAAGGTACTGGCGCGCATGCGCCGCGAATACGTCCCCGCGCAGACGAAGCTGGGCGAAGATCATGTCGTCGACCTGAAAGGCTTCGGACGCGTGGCGGAATCGTCTCTGACGCGCGATCAGGAAATCAAGATGGGCGAGCGCGGTTTGCCCAATTCCTTCGTGCCGGGGCGAAATCTGGCCTTCTTCGTCTATGCAGCGGCGGTGGCCGATCGGCGTGGGATCGACCATCTGGTCGGCGGCATGTGTGAAACGGATTTTTCCGGCTATCCTGATTGCCGCAAGGATACGCTCGATGCCATGGAGCGCGTGCTTAATCTCGGCATCGAGCGGCCCTATATCATCGACACGCCGCTGATGTACCTGACCAAGGCCGAGACCTGGGCCATGACGCACGATCTGGGCGGCGACGCTCTGGTCGAGGTCGTGCTGGAGGAGACCCACACCTGCTATATGGGCGAGCGCGGTGAGCGCCATGTGTGGGGCTATGGTTGCGGCACCTGTCCGGCGTGCGAACTGCGCGCCAACGGGTTCGAACAATGGCGCGCCGCCAAATGACCTACAGTTTCAAAGAAATATTCCTGACTCTTCAGGGCGAGGGCGGTCAGGCAGGCCGCGTGGCAGTCTTTGCACGCTTCGCCGGGTGCAACCTGTGGAGCGGGCGTGAACAGGACCGCGTCACCGCGGCCTGTACGTTTTGCGACACCGATTTCGTCGGCACGGACGGCGAAAATGGCGGCAAGTTCACTACGCCCGACGCCGTGGTTGCGGCGCTGGATGCGCAATGGGGTAGCATCGATACGACGGAAAAGTCGGTGGTCTTCACCGGCGGCGAGCCGCTGTTGCAACTGGACGCGCCGCTGATTGCCGCGGTCAAGGCGGCGGGCTATTTCATCGCGGTGGAGTCCAACGGCACAGTGCGCGCACCGGCGGGTATCGACTGGTTGTGCATCTCGCCCAAGGGCGAGAACCGCGTTCACCAAACCTCGGGTCAGGAATTGAAGCTGGTCTGGCCGCAGGACAATGTCGATCCGGCGGAGTTCACGGATATGGCCTTCGAGCGCTTCTATCTGCAAGCCAAAGATCCGCTCGATCAGGACCCGGCGGTTCGGGCCCTGCATACGCAGAAGGTCATCGACTACTGCCTGACCCACCCGCAATGGCGGATGAGTGTCCAGACGCACAAGATGGTCGGGCTTAAATAAGCGAGCGCATTCCAAAAAGTGTGAAGCGGTTTTTGGAATCAAATGCGCGATAATTAATTAGTCGATGCTGCCGAGCGCCCACCGCGCGACCGGCGGCGACGGCGCGTCTTCTTTTTGACCATCGACAGCAGCAGGCCTTCGCGCAGGCCGCGGTCGGCGACGCGCAGACGGTCGCACGGCCACAGGTTCTGCACGGCCTCAAGAATAGCCGCTCCGGCCAGCACCAGATCGGCGCGATCCTTGCCGATACAGGGTTCGCCTTCACGCCCCGATTGCCCCAGACTGAGCAGGCGGTCGATAACGGCGCGGCACTGGTCGTGGCTCATCCACAGGCCGTCGACCTTGGAGCGGTCGTAACGTTCCAGCCCCAGATGCATACCGGCCAGCGAGGTAATGGCGCCGGACGTGCCGACGATATAGGCGTCCTGTGCGTCGAAATGCGGGCGCAGGGATTCGGGGCCTTTGAAATCCTGAATGGCGGCCTGCACGTCGGCGACCATGCTGTCGAACCATACCTGCTTGTCGCCGGTGGCGGGTTCCGGGAAGCGTTCGGCCAGATTGACCACGCCCTTGGGGATCGAAATCCAGTGTTGCGGCTTGGGCGCGCCGCGCGTCGCCGACAGGCCGTGCGCGCCGTTGCGGCCCGATTTCGGCGCAGGGGCTTCCAGCGACAGCCAGGAAATCTCGGTCGAGCCGCCACCGACATCCATCACAATGGCCGCCTTGGCGTCGCCTTCGAGCAGCGAGGCGCAGCCGACGACCGACAGACGCGCTTCTTCTTCCGGCGGGATAATGGTCAGCTTGAGGCCGGTTTCCTGTTCGACACGACGAATGAAGTCGGGGCCGTTCTTGGCGATGCGGCAGGCCTGGGTGGCAACGGCGCGTATCTTGACCACCTGACGGCGGCCGACCTTTTCGGCGCACAGTTTCAAAGCCGCCAGGGCGCGATCGATGGCGCGGTCGCTCAAACGACCGCTCTGGCTGAGGCCTTCGCCCAGACGGACGATGCGCGAAAAGGCTTCAACGATGCGGAATTGCCCATTGTGCCACGCCGCGATCATCAGGCGGCAATTATTGGTCCCAAGGTCGAGGGCGGCGTAAAGCGGCGCCTGATCGAGGCCCGTATCGTGGCGCGCCGGTGGACGCGTGCTCCGGGACTCCGGTTTTACGGAATCTGGCCTTGTACGGGACTCCGATGGCCCGCCGGTCCCCCGCCGGGGCGGAGGGCCCTTTTTTGAGGGAGCCTGACGCATGGCTCGTACCCCGCTATATCGATGTGAGGATGAGGCGGTCAAAATGAGCGCGTCATCAAGTTGTCATCACCCTAAATCGCATTCCCCGTTACGCAAAGCGCTTTTGTGTTAATTTCGAAAGCGACCTTCGCGCGTTTCTAAGCGACGCGATATTGTGGCCGAAAACCGTTTCACACTTTTGGCTTCTCCGAACTTCGTTTCGGCATATCGCTGTGCATGAAAAGCGGGTTCGGCGAACAACTGCCGGGAGAAGGGGCGAGGCGGGGCTAAAAAGTCGGGCTACAGATTGGGGCGAACCGATTCCAATCGCGGGGGGCCAGATGACCGATCATTCCGATCCATTGCATAAGTCGCTACCCGATCTGGAGGGCGGTGACTGGGGGGCTCAGGCGCTTGATCGCTGCGCCAAATTTGGCATCGGACAACTGGTCACGCATCGTCTGTTCGATTTTCGTGGCGTGGTCTTCGACGTCGATCCGGAATTTTCCAATACCGAAGAATGGTGGCTGGCCATTCCGGAATCCGTGCGCCCACAAAAGGATCAGCCCTTTTACCACCTGTTGGCCGAAAATGGTGAAAGCTGTTATGTCGCTTATGCGTCCGAGGGTAATCTATGCGCCGACGAGACGGGAGAACCTCTGCGTCACCCGCAAACCGGCCTGATCTTCGACCGCTTCGAGAACGGGCGCTACCTGCCCAAGGCCAGACTTGCCAATTAGCCTGTCTGGGTATTCTGGCTAATTGAACGTCGTTCGTCATAAAGCGAAATCATTCGTGGGTGGGCGTTCATAAACGCGCCGCAATTTTGCCGTGGTGCGCGGTCTTCCTATGCGCGAAAATCGTTTGCGTTCAGCGCGCTTACATCTGCGGTTCATAATGGGAATTTTATGGTTAGGCATCAGATAAGCATAAAAAAAGCTCACCAATTCTGGAAGAATTGGTGAGCCCGCTGGGACTCGAACCCAGGACCCTCTGATTAAAAGTCAGATGCTCTAGCCGGCTGAGCTACGGGCTCATCAACCTCACGAACAACGCCGCAAGCGGTGGCGTTCGGTGGGGACTTCATAGTGGGGACTTTTTGTTTTCGCAAGCGCAAGCTTTCAGTTTTATGTGTAGTTCTGTAGATAAATGGCTTACAGGTGCCGAGTGGAGGGGTTGAGACAATGAATTTCTGGCGGTTGACGCTGATGGCAGGCGGTGTGGTGTGTCTGATGGCGCCCCTGAGCGCCTGCGCGGGCCGGTCCGAAAAGCTCGAAGTCGTCGAATCCCGCGCCGTCGATGCCGATGGTCGCTCCGACGACGAATCCATAAGCAAGGTGGCCCGCAAGAGCGCGTCCGATGTCGGTGACGGTTTCGGCGACGCCATTACCGCGCCGCTCGTCGATCTCAACCTCAAACGCAAGGCCATTCCGCCGGTTCTCATCAAGGCGATGAAGAATACGTATGATCTGGCCGGAATGGACCGCTGTGAGGCGATTGCCGGTGAAGTCGCGCTGCTGGACGACGTGCTGGGGGCCGACTTCGACGAAGCGCCGGGGCCTGAGCGCAGCATGAAGGAAAAAGGTGGCAAGGCGGCGTCCGACGCCACCCTGACCGCCGTGCGCTCGGCGGCGACCGATTTCATCCCTATGCGCGGTCTGGTGCGCAAGATGACCGGTGCCGAACGTCATCAGAAAGATATGGACCGCGCCCTGGCCGCCGGTCATGTGCGCCGCGCCTATCTGAAAGGTGTCGGCATGAACAAGAACTGTGCACCGCCGGCGGCGCCGTCGTGGTTCGTGCCGAAGCAGATTCGGGTCACTGTCGAGGAACTTCCCGACACGCCGGAGCCCAAGCCGCTGCCGCCGGTGATCAAAAAGAAGAAGTAAGGGAAGGGCGCTTTTTTAAGCGCCCTTTTTCACATGCGTTTCGTGGAACCCTTTGCGGAAGGCGGCGAATTCGCCCGCCGCGATGGCCGCGCGCATCCGGATCATCAGGGCCTGAAAGAAGGCGATGTTGTGCCACGAGAGCAGCATCTGACCGAGGATTTCCTCGGCCTTGAACAGGTGGTGCAGATAGGCCTTGGAATAGTCGCGGCTGGCCGGACAATCGCTTGTGGCGTCGAGCGGCGTATCGTCCTCGGCGAAGCGGGCGTTCTTGATATTGAGCGGGCCTTCCCAGGTCCACACCTGACCGTGACGGCCCGACCGCGTCGGCAGGACGCAGTCGAACATGTCGACGCCGCGCGCCACGCCTTCGACCAGGTCGATCGGTTTGCCGACCCCCATCAGATAGCGTGGACGCTCCCACGGCAGCAATGGAGCGCAGTAGTCGAGCGTGTCGCACATGGCTTCGTGGCCTTCACCGACAGCCAGGCCGCCGATGGCGTAACCGTCGAAACCGATATCGAGCAAACGATCCGTCGATTCCCGGCGCAAGGCTTCAAACGTCGATCCCTGCTGGATGCCGAACAGGGCCTGACGGTCGCGCTGCCCGAAAGCAGCTTTCGAACGCTGCCCCCAGCGCGCCGACAATTGCAGGGCCTTTTGCGCACGGGCCTCTTCGGCGGGCCACGACACGCATTCGTCAAGCTGCATGACGATGTCGGAGCCCAAAAGGTCGGCCTGAATCTCCATCGAGCGTTCCGGCGACAGGATGTGGCGCGAGCCGTCGATATGGCTCTGGAAGGTGACGGCCTCTTCGGTGACCTTGGAAATCTGGGACAGGCTCATCACCTGAAACCCGCCGGAATCGGTCAGGATCGGACCATCCCAGCCCATGAACTTGTGCAGCCCGCCCAGACGCTTCACGCGCTCGGCGGTCGGGCGCAGCATCAGATGGTAGGTATTGCCGAGGATGATCTTGGCGTGACTCTGACGGACCATGTCGAGCGTCAGGGCCTTGACGGTGGCGGCGGTGCCGACCGGCATGAAGATGGGGGTCGGGATGTCGCCGCGAGGGGTTTTCAGGACGCCGGTACGGGCCTGACCCTCATGGGCAGTGATTTCAAAGGGGAATGCGGACATCGCGGCGTCATACAGATATCGGACGCCGGGGTAAAGTCTATCGTGCAAACCGCTCGTACATGGTGACATTATGACCTTTGTAGATCGCATCGCCGAAAGCGGCGTAACCCAGTGCAGCGGCGACCTTTTGCGACGGCGTATTGATCGGATCGATGATGCAGACGGTACGTTGGGGTCGGTTGGCGTCGAACCAGCCGTGCGCCGCCGTGACGGCTTCCAGCGCATAGCCCTGGCCCTGAACCGACGGCATCAAGGCCCAGGCGGCTTCGGGAAAGGGATCGAAGGCGTCGCCCAGACCGCGATGAAAATCGGCCAGACCGGTCTCGCCGATGAACTGGCCACTCGCCTTGTCGATAATGGCAAACAGGCCCCAGCCGAAGGCGCTCCAGTGGCCGTGATAGCGCAGCAGGCGGTGCCATACGTCCTCGCGCGATTGCGGGCTGATGCCGGACAGGCGGAAAAACGCCGGATCGCCGAACATGGCGGTCATGCCCTCATAGTCTTCGAGTATGTGTGGGCGTAGGATCAGGCGGTCGGTTTCGATCATGCCGAAAACTAAAACGGATTACTGACGCAGCACAAGGGTTCAGGCTATAAGCACCGCATGACCGCCAATATCGCACCCTTTTATGCCATCGAAATCAGCCGTATGGCCCACGCCTTGAAAGCTGAGGGGCGCTCGATCATCCATATGGAGTTCGGCCAGCCCTCGACCGGCGCACCCAGGGCCGCCATCGCCACCGCGCATGAGGTGCTCGACTCGGACGGTATGGGCTATTGGGAAAGCACGCCGCTGAAGGCGCGTCTGGCGCAATATTACCGCGACAGTTACGGCGTCGAGGTCGCGCCGGAGCGGTTCATCCTGACCTGCGGCGCATCGCCCGCGCTGGTGCTGGCCCTGACGTCGAGTTTCGCGCCGGGCGCACGGGTAGCTCTGGCGCGGCCAGGTTACGTCGCCTATCGCAATACGCTCAAGGCCCTGCATATGGAGGCGGTGGAAATCCCGTGCGGGCCGGAGGTGCGCTTTCAACTGACCGCCAAGGCGCTGGCGGCGCTCGATCCGGAACCGGACGGGGTGATTATCGCCAGCCCGGCCAACCCGACCGGCACTATCATTGCGGCGGACGAGTTAGGCGCCATCGCCGAGGTCTGCCGCGAACGGAATATCCGCATCGTGTCGGACGAAATCTATCATGGTTTGAGCTATGGCGAACCGGCGCGGTCGATGCTGGAATATGCACCCGACGCCCTGATCGTCAGCAGTTTCTCCAAATATTTCAGCATGGTCGGCTGGCGTCTGGGCTGGTTGCTGGTAGCCGAAGCGCATCTGGATACTGCGCGGGCCTATGTCGGCAATCTGTTCCTGACCGCGCCATCCCTGAGCCAGCATGCCGGTCTGGTGGCGCTGGACAGTAGGGACGAACTGGAAGGCCATGTCGAGACCTATCGCCGGAACCGGCATTTGCTGCTCGACGCCTTGCCGGAACTGGGTCTGACGACGATCGCACCGCCGGACGGAGCCTTTTACGTCTATGCCGATATCGGGCATCTGACCGGTGACAGTCTGCAATTCTGCAAGGATCTGCTGAACGAAACGGGCGTGGCAACCGCGCCGGGGATCGACTTCGATCCGGTCGAGGGGCGGCACTTTATCCGCTTCAGTTTTGCCGTCTCGAGGCCGGAGATCGAAGAGGCGGTGAGGCGTATGATTCCTTGGTTCAAAGCCAAAGGGTAAAGACGCAGGGGTCGCAGACCCCTGCACCCCGAAACCGGGCGCACAACATCGACAATTCTAGCGCGAATAGGTAAGGGGTGAAGGGGGCTGCGCCCCCTTCGGACTTATCTTGACGTGTTCGTCAGCAAGCACGCGTCGCCATAGGAGAAGAACCGGTATCCGGTCTCGATGGCGTGATCGTAGGCCGACTTCATCCGTTCCGTCCCCGCAAAGGCGCAGACCAGCATAAACAGGGTCGATTTCGGCAGGTGGAAGTTGGTCAGCAACACGTCGGCGGAATTGACGCGCACACCCGGCGTAATGAAGATCGAGGTCTCCGCCGCGAACGGGTGGATGACGCCCTGATCGTCGCAGGCGCTTTCGAGCAGGCGCAAGGCGGTGGTGCCGACGCAGATCAGCCGCCCGCCGGCCTGACGCACGGCATTGATGCGCGCGGCGGAGTCGGCGGTAATGATGCCGAATTCGGCGTGCATCTTGTGCTCGTCTGTGTCCTCGACCTTGACCGGCAGAAAGGTGCCCGCGCCGACGTGCAGGGTGATTTCCTCGGTCAAAACGCCCTTGGCGCGGATCGTCTCCAGCAGTTCCGGCGTGAAGTGCAGGCCCGCCGTGGGCGCGGCGACCGAGCCTTCGTCGCGGGCGAAGACGGTCTGGTAGTCGGTCAGATCCTGCGCGTCTTCGGCGCGTTTGGAGCGGATATAGGGGGGCAGGGGCATGCCGCCCAGCCGATGCAGACCGTTGATGACCTCGGACGGCGATTGTGTGAAACGCAGGACGTAAACGCCGTCCTCGTTCTTGCTGAGGATGTCGGCGGTCAAATCCCCAAACGCCACGCGGTCGCCTTCGCGGATGCGTTTGCCGGGTTTCAGGAACGCCTGCCAGCTTTGCCCGTCGAGCGACTTGATCAGGGTCGCTTCGAAGCTCGCGGTCTGGCCGCCGCGATCGCGCGTGCCCTTAAGTTGCGTGGGTAAGACCTTGGTATTGTTGAGGATCAGCAGATCGCCTGCCCGCAGCAGCGACGGCAGGTCGGCAACATGACGATCGTTAAGGGTGTCGGCGACCTCCAGCAGGCGCGCGGCTTCGCGCGGGGCCATCGGCCGGAGCGCGATGCGGTCTTCGGGGAGGTGGAAATCGAAATCGGAAACCTTCATCCGCGTCTAAAACGGGATCAGGCGACAAAAATCAAGAGACGAGTTTGGCGGCGCTCTCAGTCAGTTCGCCGTCGAGCCACAGATCGGCGTCGGCCATATCCTGAAAAATGCGGAAGCTGCGCGTCGGAAACTCAATGCTGTAGGCATTGGCGCGTGCCAGAACCAGCGGATCGTTGCTGACGATGGCGACCTTGCGGCCCACATCGCGGCCCTGCGCGATCGTTGCCCAGTGCTTGGCCAGACGCGCCAGTTCCTCGAACGGCACGAAGCCTTCGAAGCGGCGCATGTCGAAGGTCATGTCGTAGAGCCACACGTCGCCGACGGATTCCAAGTGCTTGGTCAGTTCGGTGACGATCTCGTTGCCGGAAATATCGCCGATATAGCGCACGGTGATGCGCTTTTGCTCTTCGTCGATGGAGAAGATCAGGCGGGATCGCATAGGTCGGGCTCTTTGGCGGGGCTTCTTGGAAACGTATTATGTCAGGAGGGGGTTAATTTTTGCCTTAAAATAAAAAAGCCGGACGAGCAAAGCGCCCGACCGGCTTTCAATTTTCGTTCTGAGGTAACGGGTTACGCGTCCGCAGCGACCTTGAAGCTGACGATCTTGCCCGGCGCGCGCGGCGGCTCACCCTTCGGCAGGGCGTCGACGTGGTCCATGCCTTCGGTCACTTCACCCCAGACGGTATATTGACCGTCGAGGAAGCGCGCATCGGCGAAGCAGATGAAGAACTGGCTGTCGGCCGAGTCAGGGTTTTGCGAGCGGGCCATCGAACAGACGCCGCGCACATGCGGCTCTTTCGAGAACTCGGCCTTGATCTTCTTGCCCGACCCGCCGTAGCCCTGGCCTTCCGGGTCGCCGCCCTGAGCCATGAAGCCCGGGATGACGCGGTGGAAGACGATGCCGTCATAGAAGCCTTCGCGCACCAGTTCCTTGATCCGCGCGACATGGTTGGGGGCGAGGTCAGGACGCAGCTTGATGCGCACGTCGCCGCTTTCCAGCGTCAGGATGAGCGTGTTTTCCAGATCTTCGGACATGGTGTCTCCTTGGTGACATAGAGAATTTTCCCCGACATAGGGTATTCGGGGCAAGAATACAAAACGAAAGTTTTAGCCATTACACTGTGAGGGCTTTTTCTCGTCCGGGCCATACATGGCGCAGGCGCGGTCTATCTCGCCCTGAATCAGGCAGGCATTGTTGATATGGCAGGGCGGGTGCGTGGCCGGACTGACCTGACGGCAGCGGTCGGCCAGTTTCTGCGCCTCCAGTTCGCCTTTTTCCTCACGGCACGTGGCGGTGGAGGCGCTGGTCGGGTTGAGCGTCGGCGCGGCGGTGGCCAGCGGCGCTTCGGAGGTATCGACGGCGGCGACCGACGCACCCGTGGCGTAGGATTCGTCCTCTTGTGTCACCGGTGCGGGTTTGCAGCCGGACAGCAGAGCCAGCGCGGTCATAAGGCATAATGTGGTGCGGATCATATGGGGCTCCTTTGCCGCGCAACCTAGCCAACTCCGCGTAAAGGCAAAATGATTTTCGCTAAATTTCTGTTTTGTCGCGATATTTTTGCGAAAAACCGCTGTACACTTTTTCGCATATCGCTCTTGCCGACAAAAGCGGTTATAGAGCGCCTCATGAGTAACGAACCAGAAGAACCGCGCCGCAAGATGGTCAAGCCGCCGACGGGCGGCAACCTGTCGGGGCGCGCCAAGGGCCACACGGCGGTCAAGACAGCCAAGCAGCGTACGCAGTCCTCGGCCAAGTGGCTTGAGCGGCAACTGAACGACCCCTTCGTGCAGCGCGCCAAGGCCGAGGGCTGGCGCTCGCGCGCGGCCTTCAAACTGGAAGAGATCGACGACCGCTTTCATATTCTGAAGCGTGGTGTGCGCGTGATCGACCTCGGCTGCGCACCCGGTGGCTGGGTGCAGATGGCCAAGAGCCGCGGTGCCGCGCACGTGGTGGGCGTCGACCTGCTGCCGGTCGATCCGATCCCCGGCGCCGAGATGATCGAGGCCGATTTCACCGATCCTGAGGTTGGGCCGCGTCTGATGGAGATGATGGGTGGCAAGCCCGACGTCGTCCTGTCCGATCTGGCGCACAATACGGTCGGCCACCGTCAGACCGACCACCTCAAGATCATGGGGCTGCTGGAGCTGGCGGGTGACTTTGCCTGCGACAATCTAAAGCCCGGCGGCACCTTTATCGCCAAGGCCTTTCAGGGCGGCGAGACCGAGCATCTGCTGCTCAAGCTGAAGCTGGCGTTTAGCGACGTGAAGCACTTCAAGCCCAAGTCGAGCCGTGCCGATTCATCGGAAATCTATATCGTGGCGCAAGGGTTCAAGGGGTAAGACCTAGCGAAGCACAGAAACGTTTTTCAGATTAATTTTCTCGCTTCGCCGCCATACGGATTCGGCAATGACGCCACTGAGAATACCGGCGGCGGTGAACAGGACGGCCATCCCAATCTCGAAAAGCTCTGCGTTACCGTTCGCAAAAATTAGCCCTAAGGCTAATCCAAGCATACCGCCAATAATGGAAAGCGTCAGGCGGTTTAAAATCCGCAGTTTTTTGCACACAAGCGCAAGGGGAAACCCGAAGCACAAGGCCAAAAATGTGCCATAGAGACCCATAAACGGACTCAAAAAAAGAGTGTTCGTAAAGTCGTGCCGGTAATAGATCCCGTTTTGCGCGAAAAAGATAATGGACATAAAACCAGCAAAAAAACTTACCGCCGTGATAGCGGTAATCGCGATAAGCGTAATGGCTAACCGGCTGACGAGTTTTTCCATTGTTCCAACCTATTTAAGATCATAATAGCGTATTTTTATTCACGACCCAATCCACATCGCCTTTTTAGTTTTGTGCGCCCGAAATGCGCGCTCGAAAGGGGCACATCATGAGCAAGTTTAAAACCGTAACCTTCACCATTCTGGGTGTCATAGCCTTTGGCGTGGTCGCGTGGGCAACCATTCCCTACTGGTCGCAGGGATCGGCGGTGGTCGAGGTCACCGGCACCACGACCAAGCGTCAGGGCGGCAAGGACCAGTATCTGGTCTTCACGACCACGGGGACGTACAAAAATACCGATAGTCTGCACTATCTGAAGTTTGATTCCTCGGACCTTCAGGGCAAGCTGAACCGGCCGGGACGTTACCGGATAAATTATTACGGGTTTCGCGTTCCGGTGCTTTCGATGTACAAGAACATCACCAAGGCCGAAACGATTGCATAGGTTTTTCGGCGATACTATCGCTTGTCGTGCGCGTACCCCAAGGAACCTAATGACCAAACTGCCGCTGAATCCGTTTTTCGCCTGGACCGCGCTGGCCCTCAAAAGTTCGGAAATGATGACCGCCTCGGCGGAAGTGATTACCCACCGCATGACGCGCATGGCCAATGCCGACCTGATCCCCAGCGCCGAGGATCAGAAGGAATTCACCCTGATGGGGCAGGAAAAGATGGAGGCGGGGACCGAATCGATGATGGCGATGGGGGCCTACTGGCTGACCCTCAATCATCAGATCGGCGCGCAGGCGCTTAAAAACATGATGACCATTGGCAACGATATGACGTCGCTGGCGTCATCGACCACACCCGCGCAAATGATGACGCGTCAGGCCAAGCTGGCCGACAGCCTCACCAAGGGGGTGATGCAGGCGGCGGATATGTCGTCTCAGGCGGCGACCATGACCGACCACGGCATGAAGCCGATGCACAGCCGCGCGGTGGCCAATGCCAAGCGCCTAGGCAAACGGGGTAAGTAATCAGGTTTAGTCCAGTTCCGGTCCCGGCGTCTCGCGGCCCGGAATTTCGCCGGTCAGAACGCCGCGCGCCGAGATCGGCTGTGCCTTGCCGAGGTCGATCGAGACGGCGGTCACATCGCGCACACCCCAGCTTTTGTCCTTGTCTGTACCGGCATCACCCGCCGTATTCAGACGCCACAGATTGGCGGCCTTGTCAGCCGCACTCCCGCCCGGCAGGTCGCCCTGCGTCAGGGTGAAGGGCGCGGTGTCGCCGTGGATCAGGAAGACCGGCTTGCCGAAGGTACGGCTTTCGGCGATCAGAACCGTGCGCACGGACAAAAAGCCGTCGCAAAGGCGCTTATTGTCGGCGGCGGCGTCCGTGCAGGGGACGAACAAAGCGTCGGGCTTCATTTCGGTCAGCATATCGGCCTGAGTGGCCACGATCACGGCTGCCGCGCCACGTTTATGCGCATAAGCAAAGGCAGCTTTCAGCCACTCGATATTGCGGGTATCGCGTTCATCGGCGGCCTTCGCGGCGGCGCTCAGATCGTCGCCCATGACCGAATCCCGCGCATTATTGGTCGCCGTCAGGTTCAGGGTGACGACAACGAAGCGGCCATGGTCGAAGCGGGCGTTTTCCGGCATACCGGGCTGCTGAACATAATGCCACTTGGTGTCCGTCACCGCCGGAGCGGCAAAGAAGCGCTTGCGCAGGATGTCCAGTCGCGCCAACTCGGAAAATTTCCGGCCCGTCGCCGGGTCGTCCTTGCGGTCGCAGTCGGTCCATTCGTTGTCGCCGGGTGTGTAAAAGACCGGGATAGGCTTGAGATCGGCCATCAGCTTGGCGAAGGCGTCGTCAGGCGCGCCGCAGACCTCGCTGCCCGCCTGAATGTCACCGACGTGCAAAATAAAGGGCGGGTTGCGATCTTTGACCGCCGGAATGGCCTTGGTTAGCATGGCGCGATCGGTATCGTCGTAGGGCGTGTCGTTGATGACAACGAAATCGACATGAGCCGGTTGCGGTTTCGGCAGGACGGCGCAGCCGCTTACCCCCAAAGTCAGAACAAGGGCGACGAACAGAACAGGGGCTGCCAACAGACGCGTCATCGCTTTACCTCCAGAGTCGTTCCAGAGGCTTAGGCCGCAATTGCGACAGTTTCAATATGGTGGGACACGATCGCCGGTTATGATCGCGGCAGAATTCAGCCGACCAGCTTCAGCTTCAGGCGGTGCGCGTTCATCATGGCGCGGAAGCGCGCCTGACGGAACAGCGCGGTCAGGCTGTAGGACATCTCGATCAGGGCGCAGGCGATGGAATATTCCGCGCGGATTTTCAACTGGGTCATGATCGGTACTCGCTACTCGAAGAGGGGTGTCGGGTTTACTCTAAACCTGACGCCTTAAGGTCTGGCCAACAAAGACGGTTAAAATAAGGTTGCGCGCTGTGAAATCCATCCACGGTCTGAAACAATAATTTCCCGAAAAGCCGGTTGCACCTCTTTACGCGGCGCACCAATTCCCATAGGAACAACCCGCAAAATGGAGAGTCCCTTATGGAGATACGCGAAGGCTTAACCTTCGACGACGTTTTGCTGGAGCCCGGCCCCTCTGAGGTCGTGCCCACTCAGGTCGACACGAAAACCAAATTCACCCGCTCTATTCATCTGAACATCCCGCTGGTTTCGTCCGCAATGGATACGGTGACCGAGGCACGTCTGGCGGTGGCCATGGCGCAGGCCGGGGGTCTGGGGATCATCCACCGCAATCTGAGCAACGAGCGTCAGGCCGACGAGATCCGCGAAGTGAAGCGTTACGAGTCGGGCATGGTGATCAATCCGGTCACCATCCACCCGGACACGACGCTGAATCAGGTGCGCGCCATCATCGCCCAGCGTCATATCTCCGGTTTTCCGGTCGTCGAGCGCGAAACCAATAAGCTGGTCGGCATCCTGACCAACCGCGACATCCGCTTCGAAGGCGAAGGCTCCAAGACCGCCGCCGAGCTGATGACGACGCAGGGTTTGATCACCGTCACCGACGGCGTCGATCAGAACCGCGCCCGCGACCTGATGGCGAAGCACCGTATCGAGCGCATTATCGTCGTCGACGAGGCCTATCGCGCGGTCGGTCTGATCACCGTCAAGGACATGGAAAAGGCGCAGGCCTATCCGCTGGCCGCGAAGGATGAAAAGGGCCGCCTGCTGGTCGGCGCGGCGTCTACCGTCGGCGATGCCGGGTTCGAGCGGTCTGAGTTCCTGATCGACGCGGGCGTTGACGTGGTGGTCATCGACACCGCCCACGGCCACTCGTCGCTGGTGGGCCAGGCCGTCGAGCGTCTGAAGAAAGCCTATAACCACGTCCAGATCGTCGCCGGCAACGTCGCGACCTACGACGCCACGCGGTCGCTGATCGACGCTGGGGCCGATGCGGTTAAGGTCGGCATCGGGCCGGGCTCGATCTGCACCACGCGCATGGTCGCCGGGGTCGGCGTGCCGCAACTCACTGCCGTCGCCGACTGCGTCCGCGCGGCGCTGGGCACCGGTGTGCCGATCATCGCTGACGGCGGTATCAAGCTGTCGGGCGATCTGGCCAAGGCGATCGCCGCCGGAGCCTCGACCGCCATGCTGGGCTCGATGTTCGCGGGCACCGAAGAAGCGCCGGGCGAGGTCATTCTCTATCAGGGCCGTTCGTACAAATCCTACCGCGGCATGGGCTCCGTCGGTGCCATGGCGCGCGGCTCGGCCGACCGCTACTTCCAGAAGGACGTCCAGGATTCGATGAAGCTGGTGCCGGAAGGCATCGAGGGTCAGGTGCCGTACAAGGGCCCCATCGCGCCGGTCGTCCATCAGCTCGTCGGCGGGCTTCGCGCCTCGATGGGCTATGTCGGCGCGCCGACCATCGAAGAGTTCCAGAAGCGGGCGAAGTTCGTGCGCATCACCAATGCGGGCCTGCGCGAAAGCCATGTCCACGACGTGATGATCACGCGCGAAGCCCCGAACTATCGCCAATAAAAGGGAGCGGGTGCGATGACGGTCGAATTGCAGGTACTGGTGTTTGCGGCGCTTTGGGGCCTCATACAAATCCTGATCGCCGCCGTCGCCCCCGCCGCCCGTCCGGGCTATTTCCAATGGAACGCCAGCCCGCGCGATACCGAGTTCGATTTCGGGCCGGTGTTCGGCCGGATGAACCGGGCCTATAAGAACTTCCTTGAGACGTTTCCGATCTTCGCGGTGATCGTTCTGGCACTGGTCTTTTCAGGCCGTGCGGACGATATCTCGAAATGGGGTGTCCACGTCTATCTGTTCGCCCGCATCGCCTATTTCCCGGCCTATGCTCTGGGCTCCAAGCTGCGCAGCGCGTTTTATGTCGTGTCGCTGATCGGTATGGCCATGTGCGTCTGGTCGTTATTCTTTTAAGGTTACATATTGACCCCTGCTGCCCGCCTTCAGTCCGCTGCCGAGATCCTCGATCTCCTCAAGAAATCGCGCCGTCCGGCCGAAGAGGTGCTCAAGGACTGGGGCCGCAATCACCGCTACGCCGGGTCGAAGGACCGCCGCGCCATCGCCGACAAGGTCTATCAGTGCATCCGCGCGCGCGAACGTCTGTCCTTTGTCATGGACTCCGACGCGGGCCGGTCGCTGGTGCTGGGGGCGCTGCATTTCCTCGACGGCGTGACCATTGCCGATATCGACGCCCTCTATACGGGCGAAGGTTACGCACCGCCGAAGCTGTCGGTTGCGGAACGCAATCGACTTGAGGCGAGGGACGGCGAAGCCCCGGAATGGCTGGAATCCGGCCTGCCGGAATTCGTCGTCGAGCGATTGAAAAGCGTCTATGGCGACGACTGGCTGAAAGAGGCCGAGGCCCTGATGCTGCCGCGCGCGCCGATCGACTTGCGCGTCAATGGCGACCGTGCGCCGCTGATCGCCGGGCTTGAGATGCTGGGCTACAAGCCGCAGCCGACGCCGTTTTCGGCATTTGGCGTGCGTCTGCCTGCCGATCCGCCGCCCAATGTCCGCGCCTTGCCAGCGTTTCGTCAGGGCACGATCGAGATTCAGGACGAAGGCTCGCAACTGGCCGGGTTCCTCGCGGGTGCCAAGCCCGGCATGACCGTGGTCGATTACTGCGCCGGGGGCGGCGGCAAGACGCTGGCCCTGCTGCAAGCGATGAACGGCGAGGGGCGTCTGATCGCGTCCGACGTTGAAAAGACGCGCCTCAACAATATCAAGCCGCGTTTGACCCGCGCCGGTCTGGAAGCGGACCTGCGTCAGCTCGGGCCGGACGGCGAGGGGATGGAAGACCTCGAAGGTCAGGCCGATCTGGTGCTGGTCGATGCGCCCTGTTCGGGGTCGGGTGTCTGGCGTCGTCGTCCGGAAACCGCGCATAAGCTGGAAGAAACCGAGGTCGCGCGTCTGCATGAGCTGCAAACGGCGATCCTGCACCGCGCCTCGCGTCTGGTGAAGCCGGGCGGTCTGCTGGCCTATGCGACCTGCTCGATTCTGCCGGACGAGAACGAACTGACCGCCGACCGCTTCGAAGCCGACCACCCGTGGTTCACGCCACGCGCCGTTGCCGAAGTCGTCAATACGCCATCGATTACGCCCGAGGGGGCGGAAACCCTCAAATCCATTGCGCAGGGCCACCGCCTGCGCCTGAGCCCCGGAACCAGCCACACGGACGGGTTCTTCGTTTCGTTATACCGGCGCGAGCCGTAAGAAAGGTCGGTAACCACAGATTACACAGATTGCACAGATTTGGCGCTTCGCGCCGTTAAGGTGGAAACAACTCGCCTGACTCTTAATCTGTGTAATCTGTGTAATCTGTGGTTCCAAAACCCATAGAAAGACCGACACATGTCGCACCACGAAAAAGTCCTGATCATCGATTTCGGTTCGCAAGTGACCCAGTTGATCGCCCGCCGCGTGCGCGAATGCGGCGTCTATTGCGAAATCCACCCCTTCACCAAGGCCGACGAAGCGCTGAAAAGCGTTCAGCCCAACGCCGTCATCCTGTCGGGTTCGCCGCACAGCGTCGTCGATGCCGGTCCGACCGTCGACAAGGCTCTGTTCGAGAGCGGCCTGCCGGTCTTCGGCATCTGCTACGGCGAGCAACTGATGTGCGACCTGCTCGGTGGCAAGGTCGAAAGCGGTCACCATCGCGAATTCGGTCGCGCCGAAATCGAGATCACCGCCGACACGCCGCTGTTCCGCGGTCTGGGTCACATCGGCGACAAGGAAATCGTCTGGATGAGCCACGGCGATCGCGTCACGGCTATCCCCGACGGCTTCAAGGTCATCGCCGTGTCCGAAGGCGCGCCGTTCGCGGCTATCGCCAATGAAGACAAGCGCTTCTACGCCGTGCAGTTCCACCCGGAAGTCGTCCACACGGTGCGTGGCACCCAGATGCTGAAGAACTTCCTGTTCGAGGTCGCCGGCCTCAAGGGCGACTGGACCATGGCGGCCTTCCGTCAGGAAATGATCGAGAAAATCCGCGCTCAGGTGGGTACGGGTAAGGTCATCTGCGGCCTGTCGGGCGGGGTCGATTCCTCGGTCGCCGCCGTGCTGATTCACGAAGCCATAGGCGAGCAACTGACCTGCGTGTTCGTCGACACTGGTCTTCTGCGCAAGAACGAGGGCGAGCAGGTCGTGTCGCTGTTCCGCGACCACTACAATATCCCGCTGATCCACGTGCAGGCGCAGGACAAGTTCCTCGGCGAACTGAAGGGCGAATTCGACCCGGAAAAGAAGCGCAAGACCATCGGGCGCCTGTTTATCGAGGTCTTCGACGAAGAAGCCGCGAAAATCGACGGCGCGGAGTTCCTGGCCCAGGGCACGCTCTATCCCGACGTGGTCGAAAGCGTCTCGCCGCACGGCGGGCCGTCGACCGTCATCAAGTCGCACCACAATGTCGGCGGTCTGCCCGACTATATGAAGCTGAAACTGGTCGAGCCCCTGCGCGAACTGTTCAAGGACGAGGTCCGGGCGCTGGGTCGCGAACTGGGGCTGTCCGAAGCCTTCGTCGGCCGCCACCCGTTCCCCGGCCCGGGTCTGGCCATCCGCATCCCGGGTGAGGTGACGGCGGAGAAGGTGAAAACCTTGCAGGACGCCGACGCCATCTATCTCGATGAGATCCGCAAGGCGGGGCTGTATAATGAAATCTGGCAGGCCTTCGCCGTGCTGCTGCCGGTCAAGACCGTCGGCGTGATGGGCGATGCGCGGACCTATGAGGACGTGCTGGCGCTTCGCGCCGTGACCTCGTCGGACGGCATGACGGCGGACTTCTATGAGTTCCCGTGGGCCGTGCTGGGCCGCTGTGCCACGCGCATCGTCAACGAGGTTCGCGGCGTCAACCGCGTCGTCTATGACGTGACCTCGAAACCCCCCGGCACGATCGAGTGGGAATAGGTAATGCTTCCTGTTTTTTTGTAATATTTTCTTGCCCGCCCTAAATTTAAACCATAAGTTTTATTGAGGGAGGTGTACCAATGGTCAAAATGGATAAAAGTAATGCAGGTTCTGCTGATGAGAATGCTGCTGGAGCTGGAGGGGCGCAATCTGTAAAAGAGAAAGCTGAGAAAAGAGAAATTAAAGGTGGCATACCGTATGTTATGGCCCCGGGAGTTTTGAAGAAGGCGCTAGAATTAATCATCCCGGCAGAGCGTCCGGATAAATTTAGTGCAAATTATATGGAGACTATACTAAAGCTTACTGGAGGCGCTGCTAGAGCGGTCCCCCCTATATTTAAAAAGATGCAATTTATTGGCTCCGATGGTGCCCCAACTATTTTGTATTCTAAATTTAAAACCGATGGAGGTCGTTCGCAAGCTGCATATGACGGATTGAAAAATGCGTTTTCTGAATTGTTTCGACGTAATGAATATATATACAAAGCTGATGAGAATGCAGTTAAGGATGTTATTGTAGAAATTACAGGTTTGAAGAAAACTGATCCTATTGTTCGATTAATGTATGGATCTTTTGATGCTGTTCGCGGCTTTATAAATGGAGAAATAAGCTCCAGTGGTGAATTAGGAAAATTGGATGCTGATACGGCAAGTGATGAAGAGAAGGCTGTATCAATTCGATCTACAAATTCTGTAGAGGTTGGTCTTTCATATCAAATAAATATTATATTGCCTGAGACTGAAAATATTTCTGTATTTAATGCTATATTTAAAAGCTTGAGGGATAATTTACTTAGATGAGTAGGGAGCGTGAGATAGAGTTATTTGTCCTGAAAAATGCGGCAATAACACAAAGCCTTCGTTCCGTTTTTTCGGCCCAGAGAATCGGTAGTAATAGAGGTGCGCTAGAAGCGCAGGCCGACTCATTGGTAACAGAGTACTTGCGTCAGGTTGACTTTGAAACCTTGGCGGATGCAGAACGCATGAGCGAGTTTTACAAACTTTTTTATGCGCTTGAAAACGATATGCGTGATCTTATTGAGGCTACGATGATGGAGAGTGTCGGGCAGAAATGGTGGGAGGAATCTGTCCCACAAGTGGTTCGGGATAACGCGCAAAAAAATTACGACAGGGAAGCTTCGGAAGGGCTTCCGCCAAGGTCAGACAGGCTTATCGACTACACAACGTTTGGAGAACTTGGAGAAATCGTTAGGGAGAATTGGGACGTATTTTCAGGAATGTTTTCTAACGCTACTCGCAACAGAGTTCTTCGAGTGATTAACAGGTTAAATTTAGTGCGAGGGCCGATTGCACATTGTAACTTCCTTCCCGAAGAAGAAGCTATCCGTCTTAAATTAGCGATTCGTGACTGGTACAAGTTAATGGAATAGTTTTGTTTAAGCTAATATTTATGTTAATTGATATATTATCTTTATTTGGGGTGGGTAACTGGTGAATAAAGCAGATGTCTTTCAGGCCTTGCAGGTCAAGCGGCAATTGGCCATTCAGTCGCTGGCCATCGCCAATCAGGCACCGTCCTATCTGCTGAAACTGTTCGGCCGGTAGGATCAGGCCCAGCCGTCGCCTTCGGCAGGGCTGGTCATCGGGCGTAATGCCCGGGTCATGAAGACGACATCGATCCAGCGGCCGAACTTGTAGCCCGCGTTCGGCAGCTTGCCCGTATGTTTGAAGCCCTGTGTCTCGTGCAGACGGATCGAGCCGGTATTGGCCGAGTCGCCGATGACGGCGTACATGGCATAAAACCCGCCATCGGTGCAGGCCGCGATCAGGGCCGAGAGCAGGGCGGACCCCACACCCTTGCCCTTGTGGTCGGGGTGAACATAGATGCTGTCCTCGACGCCGTAGCGATAGGCGACGCGCTGACGGAACGGCGAGGCATAGGCAAAGCCGATGATGTCATCGCCGTCAACGGCCACCAGATAGGGCAGGTTCATCGCCGTGATCTCGCCCCAGCGCGTGTGCAGGGCTTCGGCGGAGGGCGGCACCTCGTCGAAGGTGCCGGTGCCGTGCAGCACGCCGTCGCGATAGATGTCGGCAATGGCCGGAAAATCAGCCGGTTCGGCGATACGGATAAGCATGAAATCTCCTCCCTACGCAGTGGGGAGGTGGCGCGCCTGAGCGTAAGCGAAGGCGCGACGGAGGGGGGTGACTCGAAATTTCAACAGCTCAGACCTTGATTAGATTTGTGTTATCCCCCTCCGTCATTTGCCAGCAAAGCTGGCAAATGCCACCTCCCCATCGCTGCGCGACAGGGAGGAGGGAGATTGAATTACGCCGGTTTCGTCCAGCCCTTGTCGAGGGCCCAGATGGCGAACGCATAGTTCAGTGCGGTTTCCTTCAGGCGGTCGAAGCGGCCCGACGCGCCGCCGTGACCGGCTTCCATATTGATCTTGAGCAGGATCGGCGAACCCGAGGTCGTATATTCGCGCAGCTTCGATGCCCACTTCATCGGCTCCCAGTAGGTGACGCGCGGGTCACTCAGGCCGCCCGTCGCCAGCACCGGGGGATAGGCCTTCTTGGTGACGTTGTCGTACGGCGAATAGGACAGGATATATTCATAGGCTTCCTTGTCTTCGATCGGGTTGCCCCATTCCGGCCATTCCGGCGGGGTCAGCGGCAGGGAGGTGTCGCTCATGGTGTTGAGCACGTCGACGAACGGCACCTGACCGATGACGCCGCCCCACAGGTCCGGACGCAGATTGGTGATCGCCCCCATCAGCATGCCGCCGGCGGACCCGCCCTGCGCCACGATGCGGCCCTTCGAGCCGTAACCGTTCGCCACCAGATGCTCGGCCGAGGCGATGAAGTCGGTGAAGGTGTTCTTCTTCTTGAACTTGCGCCCGTCGAGGAACCAGTTGTAGCCCTTTTCCGTGCCGCCGCGGATGTGAGCGATGGCGTAGATGAAGCCGCGATTGACGAGGCTGAGGGTCGAGACCGAGAAGGTCGGGTCCATCGACATGCCATAGGAGCCGTATCCGTAGAGCAGCAGCGGCGCAGAGCCGTCGAGCTTGGTGGTCTTTTTCATCAGCACGGTCACCGGCACCTCGGCACCGTCCGGCGCCTTGGCGTAGAGGCGCTTGGCGACGTAGTCGGCGGGGTTGTGACCCGACGGGATGACCTGAGTCTTGCGCAGGACGCGTTCCTTGGTCGTCATGTCGTAGTCGTAGGTCTGGGCCGGGGTTGTCGGCGAAGTATAGGTGTAGCGCATCACGGTCGTGTCGTATTCCAGCGACCCGCCGAGGCCGAGCGCGTAGGCCTCTTCCTTGACGTCGATCTGATGCTCGCTGAGATCGGATTTCTGCGTGATGACGATGCGCGAATTGGCGTTTTCGCGTTCGTTGCGCACCATATGGCCCTTGAACAGGCCGAAACCGGTGACGTAAATACCCGGACGGTGCTTGATCCACTCTTTCCACGTGGCGCGCGACGGCACCTCGGCGGTCGAGGTCATGATCTTGAAGTCGATGGCGTCGTCGGCATTGGTCAGGATCACGAATTTGTCGTCCCAGCGATCGATCTCGTACTGTACGCCGGTCTTGCGTGCCTCGATGACCACCGGCGTTGCCGTCGGTGTCTTGACGGGGATAAAGCGCGCCTCGGTCGTTTCGTGGTCGTTGATGCTGATCAGGACGTGGCTCTCATCCGACGTCAGGCCGACGCCCATGAAGAAGCCGGGGTCTTTTTCCTCATAGACCAGCACATCGTCGCCGCCTTTGGCCGGACGACGGTAAAGCTTGCTTGGACGGCCATTGTCGTCGCGGAAGGTCCAGAAGATGTGCTGCGAATCCGGCGTGAAGATGAAATCGCCCGTGGCGCTTTCGACCGGCGTGCCCAGCGTCTTGCCGGTGGCGAGGTCCTTCACGTAAATCTTGTAAACTTCGGAGCCCTGCGTGTCCTCGGCCCAGGCGTAGAGCTTATGGTCCGGGCTGTGGGTCGTGGTGGCTGTGGAATAATATTCGTGGCCTTTCGACGCCGCATCCTCGTCGAGCAGGATCTGCTCGTCGGCGGGGATGGTGGCGAAGGGCACGGTCTCGGTGCTTATTTTACCGGCTGCCCGCTTCTTGCGGGCATTGATCGGGTGTTGGCCGCCGACATTGTAGCGGATATAATATTCCCACTCGCCATCGGGCGCGGGAACGGAGCTGTCGTCTTCCTTGATGCGGCCCTTGATCTCCTCGAAGATGGTTTTTTGCAGGTCTTCGGTCGGTTTGAGCAGGGCGGCCGTATAGGCGTTTTCCTTGATCAGTTGCGCCTTGACGTCCGGTTTGATGGCGTCGGGGTCGCGCAGCACGGACTGCCAGTTGTCGTCCTTCATCCAGAAATAGTCGTCGACGCGCTTGAAACCCAGTTGTTCGGTGGTGTGCGGGATCTTGGCGGGAACGGGCGCGGGGGTCTTCGACATCAGGGTCTCTTTGGCAAAAGCGGAAAAAGGTGTGGCCGCCAAACCCATGTTGAGCGCAATCGACGCACCCAGGCTATAATTCAGGAAATTTCGGCGGTTGAGGCGGCTTTTCATAGGGACGACACCTTTGACAAATTGCGTTCGTGACGCAAGGATGAAGATGATTGACACTGATACGATCCTTGTTCCATCGTCAATCACAGAAAGTTTCATGCGCGACGCATTTATGTGGGCATAGTTTGGGCCACTTTCGCAGGTAAAGGATGACGATGGACGCAGACCTGACCCTGACCCTGATCGATGCCACCGTGCAGATCGATCAGCCGGTAAACGACCAGAAGCGCATGGTGGGCACGGGTTTCCTCGTGTCCGTACCGCGCGAAGGCGCCGCGCCCGAAGTGGTGCTGGTCACTGCCGCCCACGTCTTCGAGCGGATGCCCGCCAACGAGGTGCGCATCGGCTGGCGCGTCAAGGCGCCCAATGGCGGCTGGCAATATAGCCCCTCGCGCATCGCCATCCGCAACGACAAGGGGCCTTTGTGGACCCAGAATCCGAAACAGGACGTGGCGGTCATCCCGGTTACCGTGCCGCCGTCCTATAAGGACAAGGCCATTCCGCTGGAGTGGCTGGCCAATGAAAAAACCTTCGAACAGATGCACGTCGGGCCGGGCGATGAGATGATGACGCTCGGTTATCCGCACGGCTATTCGGCCAATACGATCGGCTTTCCGATCCTGCGCGCCGGGCGGCTGGCGTCTTATCCGCTGGGGCCGGCGACGAGCTTTCCGACCTTTCTGATCGACCTGACGGCGATCCCCGGCAATTCCGGCGGCCCGGTCTTCATGACCGAAAAGGCCAGCCGCGCACCGGATACCGAAATGCCGTCGGTGACGCTCGTTTCCGGTATTCTGACCAAGCAGGTCGAGGTGGATGGGCAACGGCTGGAACTGGCGCTGGTGACCCACGCCATCTTCGTGCGCCAAACGATCGAGCAACTCTATGCGACGCGGGGCCAAGGCACGGGCGTCAAGGTCGGGATCACCCTGACCACGCCGCCGCCCGCGCCGGTCAAGCCGCCGGAGCCGACGCCGAAACCACCCGCCAAGGAGGCTTCGGCCGAGAAGAAAAAGCGTTCGCCGGTGGTGACCGGGCGCTTTGCCAAAGCGAATAACCCGGCGCAGTAATCAGAGACTGTCAGGCGTCAGGCTTTCCAGAACGGTAACGCCCGAACGAATACTGGTCAGCAGGGCGTCGGCGTGCGGCAGGACATGCGCCGCGTAAAGCTGCCACAGATTGATCCGGCCTTGCAGCCACGCCGCGTCACCGTCACCAGAGTCGATGCGCGTCTGCGCCACCATCGCGCCTTTCAGCAGAACGTAACCGCCGATCACGTCGCCGGCCAGTTTGAGATAGGCCGTGGCGCCCGCTGATACGTCGCCGGGCGCGATCGGTTTTTGCTTTATCAACCATTGAGTCGCGTCCTCAAATGCGCTTAAACCCGCCGCAAGGGCGCGCAGCGACGTGTAAAAATCTTCCGGAAAATGGTTGTTTTTAATAAAGCTTTCCACATCGCGGATCAACTCGAACGCCGCTGTACCGTCGTCGCCCAGTTTGCGGCCCACAAGGTCACCCGCCTGAATGCCGTTGGTGCCCTCATAAATCGGTGCGATACGAGCATCGCGATAATGTTGAGCCGCACCTGTCTCCTCGATAAAGCCCATGCCGCCGTGAACCTGAACCCCCGCCGAGGCGACCTCGACCCCGACATCGGTAGACCACGCCTTGGCGATGGGGACCAGAAAATCCTCGCGGCGTTTGAGTTTGCCGTCGTCGTCAGCGATGCGCTGTTCGTCGGATGCAATCGCGGTCAGGAGACAAATCCCGCGCGCCGCCTCGATCTTGGCCTTCGAAAGCGCCAGCATCAACCGCACATCGGGGTGGTCGAAGATCGGCGCTTTCGCCTCACCGGTCAGGATCGACTTGCCCTGTTTGCGGTCGAGCGCGTAGCTGAGCGCCTGTTGATAGGCGCGCTCGGCGATGCCGACGCCCTGCACACCGACGGCGAGGCGGGCAGCGTTCATCATGGTGAACATCGCCATCAGGCCCTGATGTGGCTTACCGATCAGTTCGGCCTGAGCGCTCTCGAACGCCATGACGCAGGTGGGCGAGGCGTGGATACCGAGTTTATGTTCCAGTCCGACCGCATGGGCGCTGTTGCGCACGCCTAATGCACCGTCTTCACCGACCATATATTTCGGACATAAAAACAAGGAGATACCGCGCGTCCCTGCGGGAGCGTCGGGCAGACGCGCCAGCACCAGATGCAGGATATTGTCGCGCGTTTCATGATCGCCCCAGGTGATGAAGATCTTCTGGCCGGTAATGCGATAGCCGTCGCCGTCCGGCACGGCCTGTGTCGTCAAAAGCGCCAGATCCGACCCGGCCTGCGGCTCGGTCAGGTTCATGGTGCCCGACCATTCGCCCGACACCAGTTTCGGCAGATACAGCGCTTTTTGCCGCTCGGTGCCGTGGTGATGCAGGGCTTCGATGGCCGCTTGCGACAGGGTCGGATAAAGCGCGAACGCCATATTGGCGGCGTGGAACATCTCATAGGCGGCCATTTCCAGTGCCTTGGGCAGGCCCTGACCGCCGTGCGCCGGATCGGCCCCCAGACCCGACCAGCCGCCGTCGGCAAAGGCCGCGACCGCCTCCGTGAAACCACTGGCGACGATGACCTGACCGTTTTCCAGTCGTGCGCCCTCAGAATCGCCGATGCGGTTCAGCGGCGCGAGGATATCGGTGGCCAGATCGCCCGCCGCATCGAGGACAGCATCTAAGATATCGGCGTCGAAATCGGGGAAGGCGGGGCTCTGGTACAGCCGCTCTATGCCCGTCACCGCCGAAAGGCTGAAGGTGAGGTCTTTGAGCGGGGCGCGGAAGGTCATCGAAGCGGTTCCTGAATCGTGTTTTGATTTTGTGATGACGCATGACGTGGCGGCAGGGAAACTCACAGTTCCGTGAACTTACCTTGCGTCATAAGGGTTTGCCCGACAAAGTAATGATGAAATCTAAAATGTAATAAATAAAGTTACATATTGGCGTTGATTTTACGCCGCCGCCTTATCATAGTTTATGGCACCTCTAAGATGTGAGTCGACCCATGACGCCCACCACCTATCACCGCGCCTCGCGCTACCTCCACTGGGCCATGGCCGCCCTGATCTTTTATATGGTCTTCCTCGGCTGGACGCTGGAGGACAAGGACGGCGGCCTGTTCTCGCGCTATCAGATGCACAAGTCGGTGGGGTTCCTCATTCTGGCCTTTACGGTGGTGCGCATTGGGCTGCGGCTGGCCTACAAAGCGCCGCCGGAGATCGAAGGGCCGAAATGGCAGATGGCGGCGGCGCGCGCCGTCCATATCGGCTTTTATGTCCTAATGATCGGTTTGCCTCTGACGGGGTGGGCGCTGGTGTCGACGGCCAAGGTGCCGGTACCGACCCTGTGGTTCGGTGTGGTGCCGATCCCGCACCTGCCGTTGAGCCATGATCTTAATGCCCTGTTCCATAATCTGCATGGGGTATTCGCCAAACTGATCTTCTACGTCCTGATCCCACTGCACGTCGGCGCAGCACTTATGCACCATTTCATCCACAAGGACGATACGGTGACGCGTATGCTGCCGGGGCTGGAGCCGAAGCCGACGATCCTCAAAAGCGCGCTGAACTATCGCTGGCTGCTGCCGGCGGTGATTGTCGTCGGGGCCTTTGTAGGCGCAACTTTCCTGATGCGCGGGAATGCACCGGTCGAAGCGCCCGTGGTAGCCGAAGCTCAACAATCCACAGACACTTCAACTGACGCGTCCGCAAACTTATCCCCGGAGACGGCGGCGGTTACCGACAGCGCGTCCACAAGTGTTTCACAGGCCGTGAGCGAAGAGTCCACAGCCTTGCGCACATGGGTGGTGAATAAAGCCGCGTCGCATGTCCGTTTCACGACGACGTTTAACGGCGAGGCCATCAAAGGTGGATTCAGCACCTATACCGCCGATATCGTCTTTGACTCGGCGCAACTCGATAAGTCTTCGGCGACGGTGGTCATCGATCTGGCCTCGGTCAACAGCGGTGATTCCATGCGCGACGACAGCCTGACCGGCAGCGATTTCTTCGGCGTGGCCCAACATCCGAAGGCGACCTTCAAAAGCACGGGTTTCGCCAAAACCGGCACGGATAAATATGTCGCTAAGGGCAAGTTGACCCTGCACGGTCAGACCAAGCCCTTCGACTTACCGTTCACGCTGAAAATCACCGGTGATACGGCTTTGATGACGGCGACGACCAAGCTCAACCGGCTCGATTTCGGTGTCGGATCGGGTGAATGGGCGGCGACGGACGCGGTTCCGGCAGACGTGTCGCTCGATCTCAAGGTGTCGGCTAAAGCGAAATAGGGTTGCCGTCATCGCGCAATTTGCCTACAGCGCTCCCTCTTTTCTCCTCCCTGTCGTGCAGCGATGGGGAGGGGGACCATCAAGCGCAGCGATGATGGCGGAGGGGGATAGCGCCTATGTTTCAAAGGTCTTTGGCCTTGGCCGAGTTCTGAGCCATCCCCCTCCGTCAGCTTCGCTGCGCTCGCTGCCCAACGCTTGTGAAAGCTATACTTTCACTGGCGCTATACCCCATCGCTGCGCGACAGGGAGGAGAGATACCATATGACCGCCACCGTAAATGATGCCATCGCCGCCCTTGAGCGGGGTGACCTGATCCATCTGCCGACCGAGACCGTCTATGGCTTGGGCGCGCGGGCTGACGATCCGTCGGCGGTCGCCAAGGTGTTCGAAGCCAAGGGCCGTCCGAAATTCAATCCGCTGATCGTCCATGTGGCCTCGTTTGAAGCCGCCGAGGCGATCGGGGTGTTCGACGACCGGGCGCGGACCTTGGCGCAGGCCTTCTGGCCGGGGCCGCTGACGTTGGTCGTGCCGATAAAGGACACGACAAAGGTCTGCGATCTGGCGCGGGCAGGGCTCGACAGTGTGGCGATCCGCGTGCCGTCGCATCCGATGGCTCTGGCGATTTTGCAAGGGTTTGGCGGTGGCGTGGTCGCGCCATCGGCTAATCGCTCGGGTCGCCCCAGCCCGACCCGGTTTGAGGACGCTATGTTGGAAACCGGTGTGTCGGTCGCGGCGTCGGTCGATGGCGGCGATTGTCAGGTGGGTCTGGAATCGACGGTCGTCAGCGCTCTCAGCGATGTCCGTTACCTCAGACCGGGAGCGATCACGCGCGCGCAGATCGAAGCCGTGGTAGGCGATCTGGCCCAAGACGCCAGCGAGGGTCACCGCTCGCCGGGAAGGTTATCGCTGCACTATGCGCCGGACGCACCGGTTGAAATCAATATTGATAATCCACCGATGGATTGCGTCTATCTGGCCTTTGGCGAGACCGGTTTCAGGGGCCCCGTGCTGAACCTGAGCCCGACGCGGAACTTAAGCGAAGCGGCGGCCAGTCTGTTCACCTACTTGCGCAAGGCCGATGCGCTGAATCCCACACGCATCTGCGTCGCGCCGATCCCGACGGACGGTCTGGGCGAAGCCATCAACGACCGTCTGAAACGCGCCGCAGGCTTTGTAGGATAGGGAACCAAAGATTACACAGATTTCACAGATTGGCGCTGCGCGCCGGAGGAGCGGATTCACTTCCGCCCCTTAATCTGTGAAATCTGTGTAATCTTTGGTTCCAAGCCTTAAGGATGCTTCCGCGAGAACGTCCATTCGACATCCGACGACGCCTCAGGCACGAAGCGATAGCCTTCGTAATCAAAGGCTTTGACGGCTTCGGGTTCCGTAATCCGGTGATCGATCACATAGCGTGCCATCAGGCCGCGCGCCTTCTTGGCGAAGAAGGAAATCATCGAGGTCTTTCCGTCCTTGATTTCAAGGAACTTCACATTGATGACCTTGGGTTTCAGGGCCTTGGTCAGGGCCGCGCGGGCATATTCCTGACTGGCCAGATTGAGCACCGTTTTCGTCTCAGCGGTCTTTGCGTCAGCGTTGATTTCCTTCGCGATCTTATCGCCCCAGAACGCGTATAAGGTGCCGCCCTTGGTCGTTTCCAGCGACGTGCCCATTTCCAGTCGGTAGGGACGGATCAGATCCAGCGGTCGCAGCAGACCATAGAGACCCGACAAAATACGTACATGGTCCTGCGCAAACACCAGCCCCTCGGCATCCAGCTCCCGCGCGCGCAAGCCCGTATAGACGTCGCCGTCAAACAACATGGCGGCGGGTAGGGCGGCTTGATCGGTAAAGCCCTTATACCGCGCGCGGTTCATCTCGGCCAGTTTGTCCGAAATGTCCATCAGTCGTTTCAGGTCGGCGGGCTTCTGCTTTTTCATGACCTTGAGCAGGCTTTGGGTGTCGCGCGTAAAGCGGGGCTCAGTCACGTCTCGTGCGGGCGTGAACGGGGTTTCGTCGAGGGATTTGGCGGGGGACAGCAGGATGATCATGGCCTCGTTCTAAATCCGAAAGCCTGAGTCGTCACGCGCCAAATACTTGCCGCGCATGGTTGCAAACGTTATGAAACGTTTGCCGTCTTTATGTCTTTTTTATTAAATAAATTTACCTGTACGTAACCTATAAAGCCTAGCCTTTCGACCTTGCATGCAGGGGAGGCACATGACCTTAGGTACCGTTCTGGTTCTCGAAGACAGCCGCGTTCAGGCCCAGCTGATCTCGAAGATGCTGGAGCGCCTGAACTGGTCCACCGTCATCTGTTTCGATTACAAATCGGCCTATGCCGCCCTGCGCACGCACAAGGTCGATCTCCTGCTGCTCGACGTCTATGTCGAAGGCGGCAACACCATTCTGCATCTGCCGGAAATCCGCGAAATGGCGAAGGGCGTGCCCATCGCCATCATGTCGGCGGGCGGTCAGGGCGGCGGCGGCCTGGCCAAGACCCTCAACATGGCGCGTCAGGCTCAGGCCGATTTCGTCGTGCCCAAGCCTTTCGCGCCGCAGGATATTTCGACCATTCTCGATGCGGCGTGGGCCATGCGGCGCTCACCGGTGCAGGCCAAACATATCCTCGTGGTCGACGATTGCCGAGTCGTGCGCACGCTCGCCTGTCGGGCGCTGGTCGAAAAGGGCTACCGCATTTCCGAAGCGCGCTCGATGGAAGAGGCCTTCGATCGCGTCGATATCGCCCACGTCGATGTGGTGGTCACCGATATCTTCATGCCGGGCATGGGCGGCATCGAAGGCATCCAGATCATTCGCGCCACCTGGCCTCAGGTGGCGGTCATCGCCATGTCGGCGGGCACCGAACGTGGCGCCGATTTCAATCAGGTCCTGTCGGCGGCCAAATATATGGGCGCGACGGCGCAATTGCCGAAGCCGTTTACCGCCGGCGATCTGACGCTTCTGGTTGAAGCCGTTCTCAGCGAGCAATATATCGCGGCCTGATCATCCAGGGTGGTCATTGTTTCCCCTAAGTCATTGGTAGTATAGTACGTTTTTGACTCGTTAAACAATTTTGACATATTATCCAACCTGTATCGCACTTCCGTAAACTGACCATGAGTGTCGGGATCAAAGACGATATCAGGACTAAAAAGTAGAAGGCGTAAGGCTAACAGGGACGGCGTAACGGTATCAGGGAGCCGCAATGAGCGGGGGCGACAACAATCTGGGGAGCGTGCTGGTCCTCGACAGCGACCGCGAACAGGCGCGTCAGGTGGCTCGTCTGCTAGGGCAGCAGAAGTGGACCTCGGTCCTCAGCTTCACCCAGGACATGGCGCTCCGTAGTCTTAAGCACAATCGATTCCATCTGCTGCTGGTCGATGCCTATGCCGACAACCAGAACATGGTCGCTCAGATCGATTTCCTCAAATCGCAGATGAAGGACACGCCGCTGGCGGTGATGGGCCACGTCTGGGGCGGCAAGAAGGGCACGACCGTCCTCGATCAGGCCAAAGCCGCGGGAGCGGACTTCCTGCTGGCCAAGCCGATTCATCCCGATCGACTGAAAACCATGCTGGCGGAAACGCACCGCTATCACCGCGAACGCCGGACCGAGGTCCATGTGATGGTGGTCGATCCGGACGTGCAACTGCGCACCTTTATCGGCATGACCCTGCAACAGGTCGGCTACAAGGTGTCAGTCGCCGACAATATGGAAGACGTCTTCTTCGACCATAATCTGGGGATGATCGATATCGTCCTGACGGCGATCCTGATCCCCGGCATCGGCGGGGTGGAAGGCATCGCGCAGATACGCAAAGACCACCCGCATGTGCGGCTGGCGGCTATGTCGGAAGGCATCAACGACAAGATCGGGGCCATGCACGTTCTGGCGGCGGCGCGCGAAGCGGGGGCAGAAGAACTTTTGCCCAAGCCCTTCGTCATGCCGGAATTGCTCAGTCTGATTGGACGCCTGTCGCGTGACAAGATTCAGGCCCGCGCTGCCGAAGCCGCGGCCACGCCGCAGCCTGCCAAATAGCTATCGGGCTTTTTCGCAGAATGACGCTTCGGCGCCGCTGGTGCCGATAAAGCTGAGGGTCGGTTTGTTGTTGGTGTCGCGATAGACCGTCTTGAAGCCGTCGGGCATGACGTTTTTCAGATAACCGGTCAGGGTCACGGCTTTTGTCTTCGGATCGACGCTGAACGTGCCCATGCTGCCGTCCGAGGCGCGGTACTTGCCCGGTGCGGTGACGGTGAAGTTGAGCAGCATCCGCGGCGAACTGTAGGCCCAGCATTCGTAATCGCCCTTCGGCATGGTCGCGGTGGCAGGCACGGGTTTGGGCTTCGGCTTGGTCGTCTGGGCGGCGGCTGGCAGGGCCAGACAGGCGGTAATGGCAGTGAGGATGAGGATACGGTGCATGTTATATCTCCCTGAATGAAGGTAGATTACACCGTTATTTATGCACGGCAACTTACATTCCTGGATAGGGACGTCGTCGCTGGTTGGCGGGGATTAAGGTTTTCCACCGATGGCCACAGATGCACACAGATGGTGCCTGTGACACCTGATGCGGATAAGCGGTTGCAGTGAGCGCGCGCAGCGCCAGAAAAGGGATTGGCCACGGATAAGGCACGGATGCCGGTGCTACGCACCCGGCTGACACGGATATGTCGAGTTAGCGCAAACAGCCGACGCCGCAATAAGGACATCCGTGTTCGCCGCGCTTGCGCGGCATCCGTGCCCTATCCGGGGCTAAAAACCTTTGGTAACGACAGCAGGCAAGAAGAAGGAGAAACCACAGATTACACAGATTTCACAGATTAGGTTCGTTGCGGCTTGAGGATAAGCCTCAAACACGATGTGTACGGTGTCTCACAAATGACGCGCAAAGCGCGTCCAATCTGTGAAATCTGTGTAATCTGTGGTTTCAAATCTTGCGGATGCGGCCACTTGGCACCAACCTGACCGCTCGCAAAGAACATCTGTGTGCATCTGTGGCCATCTGTGGAGAACCTTGCATACGACACCACAAACGCCACAAACCTAAAACAAAACGTGCGGGTTCATGATGCGCTTCGGATCGAGCGACAGGCGAATGGCGCGCATGGCCGCCACCGCCACCGGGTCCTTGTAAAGCAAGGCTTCCTGCGTCTTCATGCGGCCCAGACCGTGCTCGGCGGAAATCGAACCCTCGTACTCATGCACCAGATCGTGGACGACCTTGGCCCCTTCGTCGCGTAAGGCGTTGAACGCCGCCGGGTCCATGCCTTCGGGCAGGATGACGTTGAAGTGGACATTGCCGTCGCCGACGTGGCCGAAGGTGACCACGCGCGCGCCGGGCAGGAAAGCCAGCACGGCCTCGGTACCCTTGAGGATGTAATCCGCCATCTGCGACAGCGGCACCGACACGTCGTGCTTCCACGCCGCGCCCTCGACCTTTTCGGCGGCGGAATGTTCTTCGCGCAGACGCCAGAAGGCCTCGGCCTGAGTCTCGTTTTGCGCAATCGCCGCGTCGAGGATCAGTTCCTCTTCGAAGGCCGCCCCCAGAAGCCGCTCCATCGACGTTTCCGCGCCGTCCGGATCGCCCGACGCGACCTCGATCAGGGCGTACCACGGATACTCGGTCTCCAACGGTTCACGCGTATCAGGGATGTTTTTCAGCACCAACGACAGGCCGTAGCGCCCCATCAACTCGAACGCCTCGACCTGACCGCCGGTTTCCTGTTTGGCGCGGGCCAGAAGATCGATGGCGTGCTGCGCCGTCTCGAACGCCACGATAGCGACGCTGCGCGAATTCATCACCGGGAACAGCTTGAGCGACGCTGCGGTGATGATGCCCAGCGTGCCCTCGGCGCCGATGAACATCTGCTTGAGGTCATAGCCGGTATTGTCCTTGCGCAGGCGCTTGAGGCCGTTGAAAATCTCACCGGTCGGTAAAACCACCTCAAGGCCCGAAACCAGATCGCGCGTCACGCCGTAGCGCAGGACCGCGGTGCCGCCGGCATTGGTCGAGATGACGCCACCGACCGTCGCCGTGCCTTCGGCAGCCAGAGACAGCGGGAAGTGGCGGTTGGCCTTTTCGGCGATCTGCTGGGCTTCGAGGAGCGTAATCCCGGCCTCAAGCACCATGGTGTCGTCGGTCGGGGCGACGTCGCGGATCTGGCGCATACGTTCCAGCGAGACGAGGATTTCGCCGAACGGGATCTGCCCGCCGACAAGGCCGGTATTGCCGCCCTGGGGCGTGATGGCGACGCCGTTGTCGTAGCAAAGCTTGACCACCTGAGACAGTTCTTCGGTCGTTTTCGGCAGGACGAGGAGGGGCGTGTGCCCCTTCCACTTGCCGCGCCACTCGGTCAGCTTGGCCGTCACGCGGATATCGTCGTCAGACCACCCGGCCTCGCCGACGATAGCCTTGATCTGCGCGACGATCTCAGGCGCGACGGGCGGGCATTCGGCGAAAGCGGTCATGGTCAGTATCCGTTGGGTAAACCGTGGTGTAATAAACTCGCGGTTTAACCGGAGAATCCATAAGTGCAAGTGCAAACTCACCGCCCGATCCCTGCCATTGGCGTTGTTTGCTGGCGCGACGATGCAGTTTTGCTAATCCGCCGCGGACGCGAACCGCGCAAGGGTCATTGGTCGATCCCCGGCGGCAAGGTCGACCGCTTCGAACCGATGGAAGCGACGGCCCTACGCGAACTGCGCGAGGAGACGGGGATCGAGGCGGCGCTTGGGCCGCTGATCGGGGTCTATGAGATCATCGAACCGCCCACCGAAGCCTATCCAGACGGCTTTCATTTGGTACTGATCGACTATCTGGCCGAATGGCGCTCAGGCGAACCTGTCGCGGGAGACGATGCGGACGAGGCGGTCTTCGTGCCGTATGCGCAGGCTTTGGAGCGTTTACTGGAGCCGGACCTGAAGGACGTCCTGATCCGGGCTTACAAATTGCGTTATACATAAATTCTTCGTCCGGTTTCAGTGGCCAAACGTCAGGATTAAGATAAGCTGCTCTCAGTTAAAAACTTGAGGGGAACGATATGTTTTTCGGTATATTCACGGTCATCGGCGTCGTACTTCTGTTTCTGGTGGTGTCGTCGATCGTCAAGATCGTGCCGCAGGGCCGGGAGTTCACGGTCGAGAATTTCGGCCGTTATACGCGCACGCTGAAACCGGGTATTTCGTTCCTGACGCCGTTCATCGAGTCGGTCGGCAAGCGCGTCAACATGATGGAGCAGGTGTTCGATGTCCCGCAGCAGGACGTCATCACCAAGGACAACGTTAATGTCCGCGTCGATGGCATTGTCTTCATTCAGGTTATTGACGCTTCGGCAGCCGCCTATCGCGTCGACAATCTCAACGGCGCTATTACCCAACTGGCCATGACCAATCTGCGCACTGTGGTCGGTTCGATGGAACTGGACGAGGTGCTGTCGCAGCGTGATTCGATCAATACGCGCCTGTTGACGGTCATCGATCACGCGACCTCGCCGTGGGGCGTCAAGGTGACGCGCATCGAGATCAAGGACCTCAAGCCGCCGCATGACATCACCGACGCCATGGCGCGTCAGATGAAGGCCGAACGCGAACGCCGCGCCCTGATCATCGAGGCCGACGGCGAGCGTCAGGCGGCGATTGCCCGCGCCGAAGGCCAGAAGCAGGCGACCATGCTGGAGGCCGAGGGCCGCCGCGAGGCCGCCTTCCGCGATGCCGAAGCGCGCGAACGCGCTGCCGAAGCCGAAGCCAAGGCGACGGAACTGGTGTCGAATGCCATCGCGTCCGGCGACACCAAGGCCATCAACTACTTCGTGGCGCAAAAATACGTCGAGGCCTTCGGCAAGTTCGCTTCGTCGAACAATACCAAGACCCTTATCCTGCCGGCTGATCTGGCGTCGCTGGCCGGCACCGTCGGCGGCGTGGCCGAACTGATCAAGTCGGTCAGCGTCAACGACGTCGCGGCACCTGTGGCGCGGAGCAAGAAGGAGGGCTGATCATGATGGATCTGCTGTTTGCCAACCCCGTCGGGTTTCAGGCCTTCTGGGTCTGGCTGACCATCGGCGGCGTCATTTTAGGGATCGAAGCGCTGATCGGGACGCAGTGGCTGCTGTGGCCCGCCACCGGCGCGGGGGTCGTTGCTGTGCTGACGCTCACGGGACTGCCGATGAACCCGCTGGTTCAGATCGTCGTCTTCTGCGTCCTGACGACCGCCATGACGCTGTTGTCGCGTAAGTTCATGAAGCCCGTCGAGGTCGCCGTCGATATCAACGACCCCAACGGACGGCTGATCGGCAAGGAGGCCGTGGTCATCGAGGCCTTCGACGACCGCGACGGCAGCCAAAGTACCGGCCGCGTCATCTATGAAGGTGTCGAATGGCCGGCCGTCTATGAACGCACGGCGAAGACCAAAACGATTCTGCCCGCCGAGAAGGTCGAAATCCTGAGCATCAGCGAAGGCAAGCTGATCGTCAAACCGGCGTGAATTGACTTACGCTGGGTCAATTGACGTTTCCTCTTGGAAAATAACCAAGAGGAAACGTCATGCCTGACACGTCGATCAGTCCCGCCGAATGGCAAATCCGCAAAGATCTTGCCGCCTTGTACCGGCTGGTGGCGCTGTTCGGCTGGGACGACACCATCTTCACCCATATCTCGGCCCGCGTAGCGGCCAAGGACTCGCTGATCGACGGCGCGGTGTCCGAAGTCGATCATTTCCTGATCAATCCCTATGGCGTGTTTTTCGAGGAGATGACGGCCTCGGCCCTGATCAAGATCGATCTCGACGGAAACATGGTGGGACAGGCCGACGGCTTCGTGAATCCGGCAGGCTTCACGATCCACAGCGCGCTCCATGCCGCCTGTCGCGATGCGCATTTCGTCATCCATTTGCATACGGACGCCATGACCGGCGTGTCGGCGCAAAAGGAAGGCTTGCTGCCTCTGACGCAAAACGCCCTGCTGCTCGGGCCGCATCTGGCCTATCACGATTACGAAGGCGTGGCCGTGGAGCACAGTGAGCGGCAGCGCATCGTGGCCGACCTTGGTGACAAGAAGATCATGCTCCTGCGTAATCACGGGGCGCTGGCCTACGGATCGAGTGCGGGCGAAGCGTTTACCATGATCTATTTCCTCGAACAGGCCTGTCGTCAGCAGATCGCCGCGCTTAGCGCCGGACGCGACGGTGTGCTGTTCGCCACGCCCGACGTCCAGGACAAGGTCGCGCAGCTGAGCGGCGGCGTCGGTTTCGTCTCTGGCCTTCTGTGGCCGGGTTTGCTACGAAGGTTGCAACGTCAATGGCCGGGCTGGGATAGCTGAGCGAATGAAGCTGTGGGGGCGGGGATTAATTTTAGCGTTCTGGGCGATGCCCGTGATGGCCTCGGCCAGCGCGTGGCTGCCTGATCCGGGCGCGACGGAGCTGATCGTCAAGGCCGAAACCGTCAGCGCCGATCGCGGCTTCAACGCGGCGGGCGACAAGGCGATCTATCTGGGCAATTGGGAAGAAAAACGCGTGACGGTCTATGCCGATCACGGAATCAATGACCTGTTCAGTGTTTTCGGTAAGCTCAATATTCAGGATATTCAAACCTCTACCGACGACTTCTCAGGTCTGGGCTCGGTCGAGATCGGCGTCAAGACCGCGCTCTATCGCGACGATCACAGCGTGGTCAGCGCCAGCGTCTCGGTCGATGGGTTCGGTCAGGGCCGCCGTGCCGACTTCGACGAAACGGGCAATGACGATCCGGATATCGAGGCGCGACTCTATGGCGGGCATGGCTTCACCGTCGGCGGCAAACCGGCCTTTATCGATGCGCAGATCGCCCGACGCGCGCGCGGTGGCATGGATGCCGATCAATGGCGCGTCGATGTGACGGCGGGCCTGACGCCGTCGCCGAAGTGGCTGGTACTGGGGCAGGTCTATGTCGGCCAGACCGATAAGCGGCAGGGGTTTCAGGCCAAATGGACGCATGGCGAAATCAGCGCGGTACGCTTTTTCGACGAAAAGCAGACACTGGGTGTACAGGTCGGCTATCGGCAGACTCTGTCGGGTGAGAATGTGCCGGAAACGAAGACGTTCACCGTAGGGCTCTGGAAAAGGTTTTGAAGGGCCGCAGGCCCTTCACCCGTCACTTGGAGAACGTGGCACCGGCGGAGTCATCTGCTCCCGGTTATGGGGTTTGGGGCCCGCGGCCCCAAGACCGTAAAGCGCTTCGGCTAATTTGAGGAAATCCGCCGGGCTGATGTTTTCCGCCCGAAGCGTCGGCTCGATCCCGACCCTGGCCAGCAGCGTCTCACCGCCCAGACCTTTCAGCGAGGCCCGCAGCATCTTGCGGCGCTGACCGAAGGCGGCGGCGGTCAGGATTTCGAGGTTCTTGATGATCTTGCGGTCCGGGCGTTCGGCCTTCGGCACCAGACGCACCACGGCGCTGTCGACCTTGGGCGGCGGCGTAAAGGCGCGCGCGGGCAGGTCCATGATCTTGTCGCAGTCGCACAGGACCTGAGAAATGACGCTCAAACGGCCATAGTCGTCGTCACCGACCAGCGCCACGACGCGCAGGGCGACCTCCAACTGGAACATCAGGGTCAGGGACTTCGGCTGCCACGGCCCGGTCAGCCATTTGATCAGCAAGGGGGTGCCGACATTGTAGGGCAGGTTCGACACGAGATGCGCTTGCGGCGGCAAACCGTATTCGGAGAGCAGGGCCGTCTCATCGACCTTGAGCGCGTCGTTTTCGACCACGCCGAACCGCCCCGGATAGGCGGCATCGAGTTCGGCCAGAAGCTCGATAAACCGGGCGTCTTTTTCGATGGCCAGCACGTATTTCGCTTCGGATTCGAGCAGGGCGCGCGTCAGACCGCCGGGACCGGGACCGACCTCGATCACCGTGTCGCCATCGAACGGACCGCCGAGGCGCACGATCTTGCGCGTCACGTTCAGGTCGAGCAGGAAGTGCTGCCCGAAGCTTTTCTTCGCCATCAGGCCGTGGGCTTCAAGGCTTTCACGCAGGGTGGGGAGCGTCATGACCGGTTCTGGCTTATCAAATAGGCGGCCTCGATGGCGTTGATCAGGCTGTCGGCGCGGGCGATGCCTTGGCCGGCTATGCCAAAACCCGTGCCGTGATCGGGCGAGGTGCGCACGATGGGGAGGCCCAGCGTTATATTGACGCCGCCCCAGAAGTCCAGTGTCTTGAGCGGGATCAGGCCCTGATCGTGATAGAGGCACAAGGCCGCGTCGTAGGTGGCGCGCGCCTCGTCGTGGAACAGGGTGTCGGCGGGGAAGGGGCCTTTGATATCGATGCCTTCGGCTTGTAGTTGCGCGACCAGCGGTTGCAGCAGGTCTATTTCTTCGCGACCGATGGTGCCGTCTTCGCCCGCGTGGGGGTTGAGACCGGCCATGACCAGACGCGGTCGTCGGATACCGAAATCACGGATCAACGCTTCGTGCGTGACAAGGGCGAGGTCGCGGATCAACTGCACCGACAGGTGTGATTTAACCTCGGACAAAGGCACGTGGATCGTCGCCAGCACCACGCGCAAATCTTTTGCCGCCAGCATCATGACCGGTCCGCGCGTACCCTCATAAGGCGTCGCGGCGGTCAGGTCGCCGAGATATTCCGTATGACCCGGAAAGCTGAACCCTGTCGCATACAAAACCGACTTGGCGATGGGCGCGGTGATCAATGCGCGCGCCCGACCCGACAGGCATAACTCCGTGCCGGTTTTGATCCAGTCAATGATATGGGGTGCGTGTCGGGGATCGGGTTGGCCGACGGCCACGAGTGCGGTCAAGGGGCGATCCAGAACCGGCAGGGCGTCGGTGAAGGCCTGAGCGGTATCGGGGAGGTCACCTATACGAGTAACCGGCCCCAGCTCACTCAGAAGTGCGGCATCGCCAATCACGCCAAACGCCAGTTCCGGACGATGACGCAGGGCCTGCCACGCCTTGTGGACCAGTTCGGGACCGGTGCCGCACGGATCGCCCAGACTTATGACCAGAGGTGCCAATTACCGCGTTTCGATCGTCGCAGCGGCGCGGATGTCGCGAAGATAGCGGCGGCCCAGCATGGAAACCTTTTCCTGCGTCAGGCGGTTTTCGATCTGGTCGCGCGATGGCGCGTTGTCGCCAGCCAGGGTCTTGTCGCAGACATAGAGGACATTGGTGTTCTGGGCGTTCGACATCGGCGCGGTCGTCTGACCGGCCTTGAGCGGCTTGAGCGCCGCCGCATATTCCGGCGTCAGGTCGCTGAGCGGTGTGATGCCCAGATCGGTCACGGTCACCGGGCCATTGCCCTTTTCGGTCCCCAAGGCTTCGCAGGTCGGGTACTTGGCGCGGAAATCGGCCAGCGCACGCGTTGCGCTGTCACCGGCGCCCAGAGGGATCGCGGCCTGCTTGATGCGGACCTGCATATCGGAATTACCTGCGGTTTTTTCGCGCAGATAATAGATATAGACGCCGCTTTCGGTCACGATCGGGCGGGTCATCTGACCCGACTCCATGGTCTGCAACGTGGCTTCGATTTTCGGGTCAATGGTGCCCGATACCAGCCAGCCCGCGTCGCCGCCATTGGCTGCCGAAGGGGCATTGGAAAACTGACGGGCAACCGACTGGAACGGCGCGACGCCCTGAGAAATCTGATCGAACAGTTGCTGCGCCCCGGCCTCGGCTTCCTTCTGACCGCCAGCGACCTGCGGGTCAATCATGATCTCGGCGACCAGATATTGCGGCTTCTGGCTGTCCTCGGTCAATTTACCCATATAGGAATCGACCTGCTCCTTGCCGACGCGGGCCTTCTGACGGAAGCGGCCGTTGACAAGGTTACCCCAGGCGATTTCAGCCTTGATCTGGTTGCGCAGCGTCTGGGGTTCGACCCCGGCGCGCTTCAATTCGGCCAGAAGCTGGTCCTTGGTCAGACCCGACTGCTGCGCCATCGAATTGATTTCCTCGTCGATTTCCTCGTCGCTGATTTTCAGTTCGAAGTGATCGGCCTCAAGCAGTTGCAGATTTTCGTCGATCAGGGCGCGCAGGGCCTGCTGCTGGAAGGCGGCATAGTTCTGCTGGGTCACCTGAACCCCCGACGTGATGATCAGGAGCAGCATGCGTTGCTTGAGATCATAGGACGAGATCAGCTTGTCGTTGACGGTCGCCACGACGCCTTCACCGAGCGGTTTGGTTTGCGCAAAAGATTGCACCGGCAGGGCCAGACAAAGGCACGCGCCCAGCATGAGGGCTGAGCGACGAAGGGAAGCGGAGGTCGTGACGGTCATTTCTGTGCTTATTGGTCTTTTGGTATGGTGAATGGCGGCCGCGCCGGAGTCGGACATCTATAGCCCATACGAGCCTTAGCGTATATTAACAAAATCATCGTCCGATGGCGCTAATGTGGCAAGGCTTATCCGGATTGAAATGGATTCGCTGGCCTTACCGTTCAGGCTTTGGAGCGAGGTTTCATCGCGTTGATATACCAGGTCGAAGCGGGCGCAGTCGTCTTTGTAAATGACGGCGAGTTCAGAGCGAGTCCAGATATTTTCTTTGAGATTCCGGCTGAGCTGTGCCGAAACGCCCCAACGCTGATTGAAGAAGTGCTGACCGAAAAACTGAAGATCTTCGTAGCCCTTGCCGTCATCGTAAAATACCGGTCCCGTTGTCGTTTGGGTTACGCCCGGGCGCGTCTTGTCCAGCTGATAGCGCAGGGTGGCCTGGCTTGAGCCCATCATGACACTGACGCCGGTTTCGCCACGCCGTACGCTACCGTCTTCGCTGTCGAGACGCTGACGCGTATAACCGCGGAACCCCTTACCCGTATCGAATTCGGCCTGTACGACCCAGTCAGACTTCTTACCGGCCAGGCCGGTTGGGTCGTAGGTGTAATAGGTTACGTTGTTGGGCGTATACAGACGATAATAGGACAGTTCGGGCTCGTTACGGAACGAACGCCCCACCAGGCCTGATATCTTGAGACCGCTATCGAAATTGAGTTGTCCCTTGAGGCCGAGATTTAAACGTTTGCCGCCTTCGTAAAGATCGAAGCCGGGAGATTTGTTGGCCTTGAAGAGGGTCGAAGCGTCGAATTCGAAGGCGGTAGAATCTTCATTGGTCAGGTAATAATCGGTTTCCGAACGCGGAGAGACCGCCAGTTGAGCGATGGGCTCGATGATCGCCGTAACCCCCGCGAACTTGCGCAGGAGCGGATAGCTGAGGTCTATCCCGGCGGTGCTGAGATTACGTGAGACGCCATGCGAATCATCCGTGGCCTGATTGCTGTCGAAATCCTTGATGCGGTACTGATCATGGCGAGCCTCGACAAACGGTGCGACTCTAAGGCCGATCGGCGTGATGATTTCGCGCTTCCACGACAGGCCCAGACTGGCACGGGCAGAATCGACGGGGCCGGTGGCGTTGATGGCGATTTCTTTGGCCGGATTGCTTTTGCGGATGATCGATACCCCCGCAGCCGTCAGGGTCAGGCGACCTCCCAGAATGTTCTGATCCGGCGACCAGTAGGCCTCAACCAAAGGGGCTACGGCTGGCAGGGTCGAATCGCGAACGGCAAGATATTGCGTGGTGGAATCGGCCACTTCCCAAGGCGCTTTACAGCTTCCGTCCGGGTTCAGGGTCGTGGGCAGGGCGCATTGGCCGCCGATTTCCAGACTTTGGAAGGCCAGTAAGGAGACGTTCAGATAGACGGTATTGGTCTGACGGATCAGGTTGGCCTGACTGATCAGCTGGCGTGAGGCACCGTAATATTCGCCGATTTTCGGAAAGCCGTCATCGATCTTGTAACGCTCGAACAGGTTGGCATTGGTGTCGTCGGTATCCGTCTTGTCGAAGACGCGTTGCAAAGTGAAGTTCCAGCGCCAGTCGTCGTTGATAGCGAAGGCACCGTCGGCCAGCAGATAGCCGCGGCCCTTCTTGGTGCCCCATTTTTCCCCGTCGTTATCGAAGAAGGATTCGTAGGTGTAGCCCGCGCGCGCGTGGAAATCGCCGGAATAGAAGCGGCGGTTGACCTCGAAATTGAGGAGCGGATTGACCTTCGACGACAGCTTCGGGCTGACGATGATGTCGGTATAGGGCGATACCGCCCACAGGTACGGCGTTTCGATGGACAGGCCACGCCGTTGCGAATAACCGAACCGCGGCATCAGGAAGCCTGAGGCGCGCTTGGCGCTTGGGTCGGCGTGCCACAGGACGGGCAGGTAGAAGACGGGAATGCCGCGCGCCTTGAAAACGGCGTTGCGATAGATGACGACGCGGTGCGCCTTATCCTGAGTGATGCTGCTGGCCTCGATGTGCCAGGTCGGCGGCTGCGTCACGTCGTTTTTCACGCACAGTTCGCAGGGCGTGAAGATGACCTCGCTCAGGCGACTGGTATTCTCGTCCAGACGTTCGACCTTGTTGGCGAACAGCTTTGTGCCCTCGACATCGATCGAGGCGATGCGGTCGCCTGTACCGGCGGCTTCGCCGTTGTCGATCTCAAGCCGATCGGCGTACTGGATCGAGCCGTCGGGATTGATAGTGCGGGTATTGCCTGTGGCGATGGTCTTGCCGGTCGCCTGATCGTACCATATCTGATCGGCGCGGATCAGACGGCCTTCCCAGCGCATTTCGACATTGCCACGGGCGACGACGATATTACTTTCCGGCGAGGTCACTTCGTCGGCGGTGATATAGGCGCCGTCCTTGCCGAGACCGTCGTCTTCCAGGGGTGTTTCCGTCTTGACGTTCTGGGCATCGCGCGTCGGATTGACCTGAAGGCGCGTATCCGTGGCCGGGATTACACCCGTTGCCGTGTTCTGACCTGCGTTTTGGGCCAGGGTCAGGGCGGGGATGCCGAGAGAGTCGATGCTGAGGGCGCGCGGATTGAGCGACGCTATATCCACGCTATCGCCGGGCAGGTCGGCGGCCATGAGTTCAGGTTTCGGAGCGGACGTCCGGCGCCGGGATACGGGCGCGTCGTTGCCGGTCTCAATCGTCTGTGCCGCCGGAGCGTTCCGGGCCGTTATGACCGGCGCCGGGGCGGGTGCGACCTTGACGTCTACCTTGAGGGCGGGATCGGCGGCGGGCGTTTCGGCCGTATCGATGGAAGGCGCCACGACGGGCGCCAGAGGTTCGCCTTCGTCGAAGGCGCTGAAAAAGCGTGTGCCATCGATCCGGGCGTCCATCTCGGCTTGCAGGTCGGACGTATGCGCCAACGCTTCGCCGCTGACGGCGCCGGTCGCCACAAGGCTGAGGAAACCCACGCTGAGCTTGAGGGAATTTTTTCTCATCGTTGCGGACCTGTTGGTTGACACGCTGGAAACGGATGGCCGGAAGGCCGTAGAAAACGAACGCGGGTTACTTGTAAAGACGGCGGGACGAATCCCGCGCCGGGTTTAGCCGTCTTCGGTATAGACAAGCAAGGTCATGGCCGCCAGCAGCGAGATTGCCGGTGTGGCCCAACCCGCCAGGAAGATCGGAATCACCTCGGCCTTGCCCATCGAACCGCACAATTGGTTAAGAAAGAATATGATGAAGCCGAGCCCGACACCGGAAAGGGTCAGCCGCGCCAGCCCGCCGATGCGCATCAGGCGTAGTGAAAAGGCTGCCCCCAGGGCCGTCATGCCGGCGAACAGCAATGGCATGGACAGAAGCTGATGCAGGCGCAGAATGTAGGAAGCGGCGGAAAAGCCTGAGGTTTCGATCTGAATGATCGCACCGGGTAATTCCCAGAAATTGGTCGACTGCGGCGTCGCATATTGATCGAAGGCGCGGCGCGCATCGAGATTGGAATCGATGGACAGCTGGTTGAAATACTGTGGCGATTCGCCGGGCTTGGCCTCGCGGGCGTTTTTCAACAGCCACGTGCGGGTCTTGAGCGTCGCTTCCTTGGCGTCGATTCGCCCTTCGAAGGTCGGGGTGCCGTCCTTGGCCAGAGTATAGTTCCAGAAAGTGGCGTCGAGAAGCGTGCCGCGCCCGTCCTGCGTCCGGGCGTGAATGACCGTCTGCTTGTTTTGTTCACCCTGACGAAGGAAGACGTCGGAGCGCTTGACGCGGGTGTCGGATTGCTCCAGCGCGCTGTTGTACTGGTCGTAGCGATCGGCCAGCACCGTGGCGATGGGGTTGAGCACGGTGATGGTGAAGACGCCGATGATTGCGGCCATGCCCGTGGCGGGCAGGATGAAACGCCAGGCCGAGACGCCGGCGGCGCGCATGGCGATCAGTTCCGAACGGCGGTTCAGGCCGACGAAGGCCGACAGCGTCCCGAACAGGAAAGCGAACGGCACCAGCACCAGAATGATGTTCGGCGATTTCAGCAACAGGAGACCGATGATCTGAAAGCTGTTGAGATCCGCGCGCTGACCCAGCGATTTGGAGATTTCGACATAGTCGATCAGGAAGATGATGCTGGCCACGACCACCAGTGCGGTCAGGGTGCTCATCAGGCAACGCATCAGCACATAGGTTTCCAGTCGGCGCTGGCGCCACGGATTGAGGTAGCTCAGAAAGGTGAGGAGGGGTTGAAGATAGGTCACGCGGCAGCCCTCCCGCCGACCGGCGACAGACTTTGCAGTCGTTTGGTTTTACCGCGCACCGCCGATTTGTCGTTACGGACGATGGTGTGGACGCAGAAATAGATCAGGCCCAGCGGCACGGCATATTGCAGGATATTGGCTTCTGCGGCACCTGCGCACGCGGCCTCGACGGCAAAGCCGAGAATGCGGATACCCGCGGCGATAAAGGACACCGTGGTGATGCGGCGGGTATAGCCGTGGCGGCTGAACGCGCCGCCGAGTACCCCGACCACCGCCAGCAGGCAGAAGCCCAGATTATAGAGCGGCCCCGAAATGCGCGCGTGACCTTCGGCCAGCAGCTTTTTCCACGAATGGTTTTCCCAGGCCATGGCGCGGTTCGGGAAGAACAGTTCGTGCGGGAAGCGGTCGGAATCCTTGAAATGCAGATAGCCGTCAGAAACCACATACTGTGAAATGTCGAACGAATATTCGTTGAAGGTCAGGTGGTTGAGGACGCCCTGCGGCGACACCTGCTGGGTCGAGCCGTTGCGCAGGATCAGGACCTGACCACCGCTTTCGGGGTTGACCACCCGGCCTTCGCGTGCCGAGTAGGTGCGGTCCATGCCGTTCGGTCCCGGCGTGCGGATAAAGATCTGACGCAGCAGGCCGTTCTGATCGATGCGCTGCACATAGATGGTCATGCCGGACAGCGTGGTGGAGAAATCGCCTTCGCGCACGGCGGCAGCGATGATGTCGGTTTTGATCTTGAACAGTTCGGCGCGCATGATGCGCGAGGCGGCAGGCTGCACGAACAGGCTCATGACCAGCCCAAGCAGGGTGATATAGACGCCGAAGCGCACGATGGGCGAGGCGATGCGCCACAGGCTCATGCCGTTGGCGTAGCAGGCGACGATTTCATGATCGTTGTGCAGGCGGTTAAGGGCTACCAGGGTGCCGATGAAGATGGCCAGCGGAAAGATCAGGCCCGCCAGTTGCGGCAGGGCGAGAAAGGTGACCTTGAAAAAGGTTGCGGCACTCTGCCCCCGCTCGACGATGATGTCGAACTGCGTCAGGGATTGCGACAGGATGGCAATCGCCGTCAGAGCGAGGATCGCCCCGACGATCGGCGCGCGCATCTGTTTTGAAATGTACGATTCGATAGTGCGCATAAAATAATCAGGCCGGAGATATGGGCGAAGGGCATTAAAGCAAAAACGAGGACCGTCCGCCAAAACCTTGTCGGCGGGCGCAAGCAATTGTCCTTTTTTGACCTTATCCGCCCTCAATAGCAAGCCGCCAATGTGCGCAGGTGCAAAATAATCGCCCCCGGCGCGAACCTGTGTACCCTGCGCATCGGGCGTCGGATGCGCTTGCCACGGTCGTCGAAAAGGTGCTTAAAGGCGAACTTGGAATCTCAGGCCGCCCCATGATTTTCCGCGCCCGAAGCGGCACCGGCGGTCTTGAAACTTAGGAGTTGCGCCATGCTTATTCAATTTTCCGCCACGATCGCTCCGGACCACGCGCTGGCCGTGCTGGTCGGCGACGATCTCGCCTTGAGCGCGGGCGCAAAGGGCCTCGACGCGTCGAGCGGGGCTTATTTGACCGGCGCGCTGAAAAAAGCCGGGTTCACGGGCGCAAAAGGCAAAATTCAGGTGTTGTCGGCCCTGCCGTCGCAAAGCTATGCGTCGCTGATCGCAGTAGGGGCAGGGGCGCTTTCGGACCTGAACGGTCTGGTGCTTGAGTCAGTCGCCGGCAGCCTGTTCCACGCCATCAAGTCGGCGGGCATTGCCGATGTCACGCTCGATCTGACCGGCTTTTCGGCGGAGCAGGCGGCAAGCGTGCGTTTCGCCATCGCGCTGGCGTCTTTCCGTTTCGACAAATATTTCGGTCAGGCCAAGCGCGACAAGGGCCCGACGCTCAAATCGGTCACCATCGTTACCGGCGATGTCGCCGCCGCGGAAACGGCCTTCGTGCCCCTGAAAGGTATTGCCGACGGCGTGCTGCTGGCGCGCAACCTCGTGTCGGAACCGGCCAATGTGCTCTATCCGCAGTCCTATGCCGATATCCTCAAGGGTTACGAGTCGCTGGGTCTGAAGGTCGAGGTGCTGGGCGAAAAGGAAATGACCGATCTGGGGATGCACTCCCTGCTCGGCGTCGGTCTGGGATCGTCGAAAGAGTCGAAGCTGGTCATCCTGCAATGGAACGGCGCGGGCGACGCCCAGCCCGTCGCCTTTGTGGGTAAGGGCGTGACCTTCGATACCGGCGGCATCTCGATCAAACCCGCCGAGGGCATGGAAGACATGAAATGGGACATGGGCGGTTCGGCCGCCGTGTCGGGGACCATGGTCGCTCTGGCCAGCCGCAAGGCCAAGGTCAATGCGGTTGGCATTGTGGGGCTGGTCGAAAACATGCCGGACGGTAATGCCCAGCGTCCGGGCGACGTGGTCACCGCCATGTCCGGCACGACGATCGAGGTCATCAATACCGATGCCGAAGGCCGCCTCGTTCTGGCCGACGCGCTTTGGTATTGTCAGGACCGCTTCAAGCCGCAATTCATGATCGATCTGGCGACGCTGACGGGGGCCATGATCATCGCGCTCGGTACCGACTATGCGGGGGTGTTTTCAAACAACGACGATCTGGCCGGGAAACTGGCCGAGGCCTCGAAGTCGGTGGGGGAAAATACGTGGCGCATGCCGCTGCCGCCGCAGTACGAAAAGCAGATCGACTCGAAAATCGCCGACATCCGCAATATCGGTGGCCGTCCGGGCGGCTCGATCACGGCGGCCCTGTTCCTGCAACGCTTCGTCAACAATGTGCCGTGGGCGCATATCGACATCGCGCCGACCGCCTGGACCAACGAGCAGCGCGTCACGACCGTGCCCGAAGGCGGTACGGGCTTCGGGGTGCGTACGCTCGATGCGCTGGTGAAGGCGTATTACGAGAACTAACTCCCTCTCCCCAAGGGGAGAGGGCTGGGGTGAGGGGGCTGACGCGGAGTGTGTTGTTTCCCCCTCACCCGGCCTTTCGGCCACCCTCTCCCCGCAGGGGCGAGGGGGATTTGAGCGGGAGCCCCATGACCCAAGTCTGGTTTTACCATCTCGAACGCACGCCGCTCAAAGCCGCCTTGCCCGACCTGCTCGACAAGACGCTGCAAAAGGGCTGGCGCGCCTATGTGCTGGGGGAGGGCGAGGCGCTGGCCGACCTCGACCAGCACCTGTGGGCGTGGCGCGAGGAAGCCTTTCTGGCGCACGGACTGGAGACCGACCCCCACGCCGAGCGTCAGCCGGTGCTTCTGGGCGCGTCGGGCGATCGTGCCAATGCGGCCGATGTTCTATTCTCGGTCAGCGCCATGAATTTGCCTGATCTGTCGGTGTATCAACGGTGCCTGATCCTGTTCGAAGGTCAGGACGAGGCGCATTTAGGCTGGGCGCGGGCGCAATGGAAAACGCTTAAAGCCGCTGACGCTGACCTCGCCTACTGGAAGCAGAACGACAACGGCCGCTGGGAACGCATGCAATGATGAAAAAATCGCTCGCTTTACTGTCTTTGCTGGCCTTGGCGGCCTGTTCGACGACGCCACCGCCGCCACCGGCGCCGAACCCTCAGCCGGTCGCGCGTCCGACGCCGCAAAAGCCGCCGGAATTCAAACCGGTCGATGCCGACCGCTGCGAAGCCAAGGCCTTGCAGTATCTGGTGGGTAAACCGCGCACGGACATCCCCGTGCCGCTGGAGCCATCGAAGCGCCGGGTTCTTTGTTCGACCTGCGCGGCGACGATGGATTTCAATCCCGAACGCCAGACGATCGTTTTCGATACCGATACCGGGATCATCAAGTCGGTGAATTGCGGGTAAGTGTTGGCGCCTGGGGGCGTTGTGTTGCTAAGTTATACCCCTCCGTCAGCCCTCCGGGCTGCCACCTCCCCACTGCGTAGGGAGGAGGGCGCACTCCCTCCTCCCTATCGAGCGCTTGCGAAGATGGGGAGCGGGGCGGCCCGTGCCGTGCCGAAAGGCGAAGCCTTGAGGCGGAGGGGTACGACGCGGACGACAACGAACGCTTGAAAGCATCAAATTTATCCTCACTACTAAAACCTGCGCGCATCATAGGCGCATGTCACAGGCCGATCGCACCAAAGAGCAATTCACCCCCGAAGAGCGTCGGGCGCGGTTGCGCGCCTTCACCGACCGGATGCTGGCCTGTGCGGAAAAGTTGCCCGATCCGGAAGATTTACCGCAGATCGAACGCGCCATGCGCGTAGGGACGCAGATCGAGCGGCTCTATGCCCGCGCCGATGCGTCGGAAGCTTTGGCGGCCAAGGCGAAGCTTGAAATCTATCAGCACGCCGAAGCCTTGCAACGCGCCAAGGCCGACACGATGCGTCACGCCGAACACGCTGCCCTGTGCAAGCGTCGCGAGGCTATGCGCGATGACGAAATGCTGCGGACCGATCCGAAACTGGCGCGCAGGCTGATCGAACAGCGCACCGGGAGGCCGCTGGAGGATTATCTGGCGGCGCGGCAGGCGGAGGCAGACGTTAAGGTCGATCAAGCGCCGTCAATGCCGGAGAAACGGGCTGTTGATGCCGGGCCGCAGATCAGATCACTCTCCGACGGACCGTGAGTTCCTTCTCCCCGTAAAACGGCGATAGGGTGGCCTGAAAGGCCGGGTGAGGGGGTAAGTGGCAGGCACCAAGTGCGGTGCTAATAGTTTCCCCCTCACCCTGCGCTACGCGCCTCCCTCTCCCCGCAGGGGGGAGGGAAAGACTTAAAGACCAGCCTCGGTTTTGGCCGTCTCGTACACCTCGGCGGCGTCCATCCAGTCGGCTTCCATCTTTACCAGATCGGCCTCAAGCTTGGCCTTTTCCTTGCCCAGCACCACCGCGCCATTGGGGTCTTTGACGTAGAGATTGGCGTCGCCCAGCTTCAGGTCGAGCAGCTTGATCTTGTTGCCCAAGGCCTCGATCTGGCGTTCCAGATCGTCGGCTTTTTTCTTCAGCGGGGCGATGGCGTTACGCGCCGCCGCCGCAGCCTTGCGCGCGTCCTTGGAATTGACGCTGGCCGGTTTGTCCTTCGCCGCCGCCTGCGCTTCCTCGCGCGTGGCGGTCTTGGCGCGCTCGATTACCAGCTTCGCGTAGTCGTCCATCGTGCCGGTATAGGTTTTCACCGTTCCGTCATTGACCAGCCACAGCTTGTCCGCCACCAGTTCGACCAGCGAGCGATCGTGGGTGATGATCAGCGCCGCTCCCTCGAAGTCGTTCAACGCATCGAGCAGGGCGCGGCGCGAGTCGATGTCGAGGTGGTTGGTCGGCTCGTCGAGGATGAGCAGGTGCGGGCCGTCCATCGCCACCATGTTGAGCAGCAGGCGCGCGCGTTCGCCGCCGGACAGATCCTTGACCTTGGTTTCGACTTTTTCGACCGTCATGCCGAACGAGCCCAGACGCGCGCGGCGTTTGGATTCGGTGTCATCGGGCCGGGCGCGACGCATCATCTCCAGCGGCGTGTCTTCCGGGTCCATCGCCTCGATCTGATGCTGATGGAACCAGGCGACCTGCATCCGGCGGTCGCGCCATTGGGTGCCGTGGCTTTCGGTCAGGGCCCCGGCGAGCAGCTTGGCGAAGGTCGATTTGCCGGCGCCGTTGACGCCCAAAACCCCAATCCGATCATCGGGATCGAGGCGAATATTGATGTGCCGGAGGATGACCGTGTCGCCATAACCGACGCTGGCGTCGTCCAGGCGAAGGATCGGCGGAGCCAGTTCCTTTTCCGGCGACGGCAGCCGGAACGGCGAGACGCGGTCCTGAATATTGGCGGCGATCGGCGGCAGCTTTTCCAGCTTCTTCATGCGCGACTGGGCCTGCGACGCCTTCGACGCCTTGGCGCGAAAGCGATCCACGAAGGCTTGCAGGTGGGCGCGTTCGGCCTCCTGCTTGGCGGCGTTGGCGGAGTTAAGACGGGCCTTTTCGGCGCGCATCCGCTCGAAATTGTCGTAGTTGCCGGTATAGAGGTCGAGCTTCTGGCCGACGACGTGGACGATGGCGTCGACCGACTCGTTGAGCAGGTCGCGGTCGTGCGAGATCATCAGGGCGGCATTGGGGTAGCGCTTGAGTTTCGACTCCAGCCACAGCGCGCCTTCGAGATCGAGATAGTTGGTCGGCTCATCGAGCAGCAGCAGGTCGGGCTCGGCGAGCAGAGCCCCGGCCAGCGCTGCGCGCATCCGCCAGCCGCCGGAGAAGTCGGAAATGGGTCGCGTCAGGTCGGCGGTCGAAAAGCCGAGGCCGCTCAGGATTTCGGCGGCGCGCGACGGGGCGCGGTCAGCGCCGATGGCGTAGAGGTCGTTGTGGATTTCCGCCTGCTGCATGGGGTCGGCGCTCTCTAAGGCTTTCAGCAGATTGGCGCGGCGGGTGTCGATTTCCAGCACCGCGTCGATCAAGTGCTGCGGCGAGGCGGCGATTTCCTGATCGACGGAGGCGACGCGCCACGATTTCGGCGTGGTGATTTCACCGCCACCGGGCTGCGACTTGCCGAGGATCAGGCCGAAGAGGGTGGACTTGCCGACGCCGTTGAGCCCGACCAGACCGGCCTTGGTCCCCGGCGGCAGGCTGAGGGTCGCACCATCGAAAAAGCGGCGGCCATAGGCGTCATAGGTCAGGTTGGTAATCTGCAACATGGGAGGCTTATTTTTGGAGGTGACGCCGGTATTCCGCGCATTGCAGCGCAAAAAAACAGGTTGGCGAACGAGTTGGGCCTCGCTATAAGCCAGCTGAACTTAAACGCAAAGACAAATCAGGAAATCCTATGTCACGCACCTTCTCGATCATTAAGCCCGACGCGACCCGCCGCAACCTGACCGGCGCGGTCAATGCCGTTATCGAAGCCGCTGGCCTGCGCATCGTCGCCCAGAAGCGCGTGAAGCTGTCGACGGCTCAGGCCGAAGCCTTCTACGGCGTCCACAAGGAACGCCCCTTCTTCGGCGAATTGGTCAAGCAAATGACCGCCGAGCCGGTCGTGGTTCAGGTTCTGGAAGCCGACGACGCCGTGCCGAAGTACCGCGCCGTGATGGGGGCCACCAACCCGGAACAGGCCGACGAAGGCACGATCCGCAAGTTGTTCGCGCTGTCGATCGGTGAGAACTCGGTCCACGGTTCGGACTCGGACGAGAACGCCGCGATCGAAATCGCGCAGTTCTTCACGGAAGAAGAAATTGTTGGCTAATAGGTTATGGGGTTTGGGGCCTCTGGCCCCAAGTCTTCTACCTGCCAAATAAAAAGACCTCCCGGAAATCCGGGAGGTCTTTTTATTTGGGAAGATAAAGGATGTGGGGTCCAAGGATCCTACGCCCCATAACCTATTTGCCCGTCAATTCCTTCACCAGCGCCGTCCGGCCATAGACCTTATCCAGCGCCTCAAGGATCGCCACGCTCGACACCGTCACCGTGCGGTTCAGCGTTCCGTCGTAGTAATAGCTGCCGCCGAGGCTGTGGATATTGCCGTCGAACGCCGCGCCGACCACTTCACCCTTTGCATTGATCACTGGCGAACCGGAATTGCCGCCGATGATATCGTTGGTCGACGAGAAGTTATACACCACCTTCGGATCGATCTTGGACTGAGCCGCAGCGAACTTGGGCGACAGCTCGAACGGATCATTGCCTGTCGCACGGTCGTACAGCCCGGCAAAGGTCGTGAACGGCGCCACCTTGACGCCGCGATAGTCCCAGCCGGTCACCTTGCCGTAAGACAGGCGCAGCGAGAAGGTCGCGTCCGGATAGGTCGAGGTGCCATAGGCCTTGAAGCGGATTTTCGCGATCTTTTCCGCCGCGATGCGCGTCGGGCCGGTGACCTTGGTCTCGTATTCCTTGCGCAGCTTGAGCGCCTCGTCGTCCAGCTTCAAAGCATACTGGATCATCGGGTCGTCCGACGCCTGAATGGCCGCCCAGCCGCCGTCCCACAGGGCCTTGCGCACCTTCGGATCGGCCAGCTTGGTGCCGTCGACCAGACGCTTCGACAGGCCTTCGGGCGACTCCTTGCCGAGCATCAGTTTGGTGATGGGGGAATCGGCGGTCAGATACTCCCGCGTCTTGAGCATATAGAATTCCAGACGGAGTTGCTCGTGCGCCGGATGGATCTGCGATCCGTCGATCAGGCGTTTTTCCATCAGCGACAAACGCGAGTCGGCAAATTCCGGCAGGCGTTCCGCCGACGACTTGCTGCGTTCCTTGCCGGCGCGGACCAGCGTGCGGGCATAGGAGAACAGGTTCGACGAGGTCAGCGATGTCTCAAGGAAATAGTTCGGCAGGTAAAGCTCGCGCGTCGTTGTCTGGATGGCGGCGATATCGGCCCACGGATCGCCGTAAGCGGCCTTATCCTCGGCCGACATACCGGCCTTAAGCTTGGTCTCTTCGTCGCGCTTGGCGTTCATGACCTTAGGGTCTTGCAGGGCCAGTTGCTGGCCGTAGCCGACCTTGAAGCCGTTCTCCAGGCTGTTGAGCGGATTGGTGGTGATGCGCTTGTTGTCGGCGGACTGTTCGCTGAACTGGATCAGGCGCCCGCGCAGTTCCGAACGCATCAGTTGCTGGGTCGGAGTCGATACGTCGCGCAGGGTCTCCAGTTGCGACACCGTCAGGAGACGATTGGTCGTGCCGGGGTTGCCGGCGACGAAGACCAGTTCATTTTCCTTCGGGGCCTGAGTCGCGAACTTCATATAGGTCGGGGTCTTGACCGGCTGACCGTTCTCATAGAGGCGCAGGAAGCCGGAATCGAGGTTGAAGCGCGGGAAGTTGAAATTGTCCGGGTCGCCGCCGAAGAAACCTGCCTTGAACTCCGGATAGAAGACCAGACGCACGTCGCTGTAGCGACGGTATTTATAGAGCTTGTACTGGCCGCCCTGATAGAAGCCGATGACCTGACAGCGGATCGTCTTGTCGTCGCCGCAGCCGGCCTTTTCCAGTTCGCCGGATTTCGCTTCCTGCGCCTTGACGAAATCGGCGCCGGTCAGGCCCTTGGTCGCCGCATTGATGTCGGCGGTGACGTCGGTGATGGTCAGCAGGATTTCGGCGGTCTGACCGGGGCAGGTCTTTTCCTCTTCGCGCGTCGTGGTGAAGAAGCCGTCATTGACGTAGTCGTTCTGTGCCGAGGCCAGGTTCTGGGCGCAGGAAATGACGCAGTGGGCGTTGGTCAGGACGAGGCCGTCGGGCGACACGACCGAGGCCGAGCAACCGGAAAGGCGCACGGCGGCCATCTGCACCTTGTCGAACCACGCCTTGTTCAGATCGACGCCGTAGGTCTCCTTGACCTTGGCGGTCGGGAAGTTGTCGAAGGTCCACATGCCTTCGTCGGCATTAGCCGTACCGGGGGCAGCGGGGACCAGAACGGCGGACAGCGCAAAGGCGGCGCCACAGGCGAGGAACGATTTCAAGGACATGAGGAACCCTGTGTGTAAAACTGTAACAGGGGGCGGACCTTACACGGGATGTGTCGTTACGCAAGAAACGTTCCGTGTGACCGCGCTATTTTTTCGTCAAAATCTGCCGGACCGTGGCAGCGTAAAGCTTATGCTCTTCTTTCAATACGCGGGCGGCGAGGGCGTCGGGCGTATCATTATCGAGGATCGGGACGCGCGCCTGCGCAATCACATCGCCGTCGTCCACGCCGGGGCTGACCCAGTGAATGCTGCACCCGCCCTCGGCATCACCGGCCTCGATGGCGCGTTCGTGGGTGTGCAGGCCCTTGTATTTCGGCAGCAGGGAAGGGTGGATATTGATCATCTTGCCCGACCACTGCTCGACCAGCCATGGTGTCAGGATGCGCATATAACCGGCGAGGCAGATGAACTCTATGCCGCGCGCGCGCAGTTCCGCGTCGATGGCGCGTTCGTGGGCCTCGCGGTCCTTGCCATAGAGCTTGTGATCGACGGCGAGGGTGTCGATGCCCTGCGCCGCCGCCCATTCGAGGCCCGCAGCCGTCGGATCGTTGGACACGACCAGCGCGAAGTCGGCGGGGAAGTCGGCGGCTTTTGACGCTTCGACGAGGGCCACCATGTTGGAGCCGCGCCCGGAAATGAAGATGGCGGTTTTGGTTTTGGGGGTCATTTTTGCCTTTAACCCCCTCTCCCTGTGGGGAGAGGGTTGGGGTGAGGGGGCAGGCCACACAAAGAAATCCCCCTCACCCGGCTTCGCTTCGCTCAGCCACCCTCTCCCCGCAGGGGCGAGGGGGGAATATAATGACTAGACTGCGACCAGTTGGCCGCAGATAAAGGCGTCTTCGCCCGCATTGAGCAAGGCCGCCAGCACCGCGTCGGCATTGTCCGGCTTCACATACAGCACGAAGCCGACGCCGCAATTGAAGGTACGCAGCATCTCATGCTTTTCGATATTGCCGGTCTCCATCAGCCACTGGAACACGGGCGGGAAGGCCCAGCCGTCGAAATCGAATTCGGCCTTGAGTCCTTCGGCAATGGCGCGACCCGGATTTTCGATCAGGCCGCCGCCGGTGATGTGGGCGCCGCCGGTAACCAGGCCCGCCTTCATCAGCGGCAGGACGGTCTTGATATAGATGCGCGTCGGCTCCAGCAGGGCCTGAGCCAGCGACTTTTCAGGCGCGAACGGCGCGTCGTCGGCCCAGTTGAGACCCGAACGTTCGACCACCTTGCGGATCAGCGAATAGCCGTTGGAGTGCGGCCCCGACGAGCCGAGCGCGATGATCACGTCGCCCGCGGCCTGCGCGTCCAGCACCGGCAGAACCTTGTCGCGGTTGACGGCCCCGACGCTGAACCCGGCCAGATCGTAGTCGTCTTTCTCGTACATGCCCGGCATTTCCGCCGTTTCGCCGCCGACCAGCGCGCAGCCCGCGCGCTTGCAGCCTTCGGCGATCCCGGCGACCACGCGGCGCGCGGTGTCGATATCGAGCCTGGACGTCGCGTAATAGTCGAGGAACATCAGCGGTTCCGCGCCCTGCGCCAGCAGGTCGTTGACGCACATAGCGACGAGGTCGATGCCGACCGTGTCGTGGCGGTTGGTGTCGATGGCGATGCGCAGTTTGGTGCCGACGCCATCGGTCGTCGTGACGATCAGCGGGTCGTCATAGCCCGCGGCTTTCAGGTCGAACAGCGCGCCGAATCCACCGAGGCTGGGGTCTGCGCCCGGACGGCGGGTCGCCTTGGCCAGCGGCTTGATCGCGTCGACAAGGGCTTCGCCGGCATCGATATCCACGCCCGATTGGGCATAGGTGAGGCCAGCGGCTTTGGATTCGGTCATAAAAACTAACCTTTAGTGTTCGGTGAGGGCTGATTTGCGCGCTCTATAACGCCCTTGACGCTTTTCGTCCCGCAAAAACTTGCTATAGCTAGGGATGAAGCGTGAAAAAGCGGATTCTATTTGCTTTTTTATGTTGTCCTCGCCCGGCCCGAACCGGACCTCAATCGTTTTCCACAAAGTATTTTTGATGCCGACCATCACCACGACCGCCGCCCTTGTTGCGTTTTGCGAAAAAGTCGCCTCCGCGCCCTTTATCACCGTCGACACGGAGTTCATGCGCGAAACGACCTACTGGCCCAAGCTGTGCCTGATTCAGGCAGCCAGCGAGGAGCACGCGGCGATCATCGATCCGCTGGCGCCGGAACTGGATATGAAGCCGTTCCTCGATCTGCTGGCGGACGAAAACATCCTCAAGGTGTTCCACGCCTGCCGTCAGGACATCGAAATCTTCAACAATCTCGGTACCATGCCGGTGCCGGTCTTTGATACGCAGGTCGCGGCCATGGCGGCGGGCTTCGGCGATCAGGTCGCCTACGATTCGCTGGTCCGTCAGGTGATCAAGGTCGATATCGACAAGGGGTCGCGCTTCACCGACTGGTCGCGCCGTCCGCTTTCGGATCAGCAATTACAATATGCGCTGGGCGACGTGACCTATCTGGCCAAGGTCTATCCGAAACTGGTTGAAAAGCTCAAGGCGCAGAATCGCTACGAATGGGTCGCCGCAGAAATGGCCGACCTGACTGATCCGAAGCTCTACAACACCAATCCGGACGATTCGTGGCGTCGGCTGCGCCCGCGCAAGCACTCGGCCAAATATATGGCGGTGTTCAAGGAGGTCGCGGCGTGGCGTGAGCGCGTCGCGCAGGAGCGCGATCAGCCGCGCGGCCGTATCCTGAAGGATGAGGGCGTGGACGAGATCGCCACGCAACTGCCGACCGATCCGGCGGCGTTTGACCGTCTGCGTTCGACGCCCAAGGGTTTCGGCGCGTCGAAGTTCGGTCTGGAACTGTGCGAAGTGATCAAGACGGCGATTGCCGATCCGGAGAAGTACGCACCTAAGGTCGAGAAATCCGCTCCGCCGGTGCAGGTGCCTGCGTCGGTTGTGGAACTGCTCAAGGTGCTGCTGCGCGTCAAGTGCGAGGACGAGGGCGTCGCCCCTAAGCTAATTGCCTCGGTCGCCGATCTGGAAAAGATCGCGCTCGATGACGCCGCAGATGTCCCCGCGCTCGAAGGCTGGCGCAGAAAGGTCTTTGGCGAGGACGCGCTGAAACTGAAGAAGGGCGAACTGGCGCTGGTGCTCAACGGCACCAAGGTCGAGGTGGTGGAACTGGATTAAAATTTTTGGCCACGGATAAGGCACGGATGATGTCCGCCGTGCGAACATCGGACACGGATGCTCTTGATGTGGCTGAATTGACGGTGAAACACGGATATCCGTGTTGCCGCGCAAAGCGCGGCATCCGTGCCTTATCCGTGGCTAAACCTTAATAGCTACCCATTTTCAGATTGAGTTTCATCGCACCGGCCAGCGCCTTGGCGCGTTTTTTGGTTTGTTCGCCCAGCAGAAGATCTTCCCAGCCGGTTTTGGCTTCAAGAATAAGGTTGCGCTCACTCTGGAACAGGTGCGCATTCTCCAGCAGCACCGCCGACTTGGCCGACAGGTCGCAGCCCAGCCGCAAGGCCAGACCCAGTTGCGTGGCCCGGCTCAGCCCTTCGTCGCCGAGGATGCGGCTGATCAGGACAGGCTCCTTGGTATAGGCGTCGCCCGAATAGCGGGTGAACATCGTGCAGGCGAGGAAGACGCGCTCCTGATGGTTCTGACCGGGGATCGGGGCGCGTAGCACTTGATCGCAGACCAGATCGGCGCGGTGGTCCGGGTGCAGCACGGCCCCCATGTCGGACAGTTTCGACGCGGCGCGTACCAGACGCGGATCGGGCCGGTCGTAGGTCGCGTCGAGCGAGTTGTAAAATTCGTGAATCCACTTCGACAGGGCCGGGCCGATATCCTGACTGATCCCCTGTCGGCACCCCAGCGCCGCGCAGCCTTCTATCAAAGGATCGCGTTTCTGGATGTCCTTCGGCAAATGGTCATAGAGCAGACCTTCGCGCAGACCGTTTGCCGAGAAGTTGATCGTCTCGAAGCCGAAGGTCTCGATCAGGGCCTGTAAGACCAGTGCCGCGTAGGACAGGTTCTCCATCCGCCGCTTGGTGACGCCGCGGATGCGTTCCAGCGACGTGGGCGACTGGCTGGCGATCAGGCGGGCGATATTAACGGCTTCGCGGGCGGGCAGTTCGAACTGCTGGACGATCTGGAGCGGGTAGTTGGCCTTCTGCATCCAGATGATAGCGAGGTTGCGCCACGCGCCACCGACGGCGTGAAAGGTTTTGAAATGAAAGCGATCCTTGTGCGGCGCCAGCACCTCGCGGATCTGCTGCATGGTGCGCTCGACATTGATCGGCGCAGGGGCGCCCAGCGCAAACGGCCCGAGCGGCAGGGTGATGCCCTTGAAGGCGTCCTCGCCCTGAAGGTCGATCAGCTCAAGGCTCGACCCGCCGAGGTCGCCGACCACACCGGTCGCGTCGTCATGGCCGCACAGCACGCCCAGAGCCGAGAAATAGGCTTCTTCGGCCCCGCTGAGGACGCGGACGGTAAAGCCCGTCTGCTCACGGATCATGTCGGTGAGGGCCGGACCGTCGGCGGCTTCGCGGGCGGCGGCGGTGGCGACGACGTGGATTTCGCTCAGGGTATAGGAATCGACGATGGCCCGGAACCGCTTGAGGGCAATCAGGGTGTCGCGGCACCCGGCCGGGTTCAGGCGGCCCGTCACGAACAGATCCTTACCGAGACCGGCCAGCACCTTTTCGTTATAGACCGGCCAGATCGAGCGGCCCTCGATGCGGTAGATGACCAGACGCACCGAGTTCGAGCCGATATCGATCACCGCCGTATAGTAGCTGGACGGCAGGGGCGAGGCGGCGGGAGTTGTATGAGGCAAGAGGTTACTTTCGGGCACCGACATGATCGAACGCTTGGGGCAGATCCTTGACGCCGCGACCTCTACCCGACAGCGACGGGTTTGTCATGAAATATTGGTGGGCCGAGAACGGTTTGTCGAGGCCAGACACATCGACGCGCTGATAGGTGCCGTCGGCGGCCAGATGCCAGGACTGCGCCTCGTCATTGAGGTTGGCGACCATGATCTGATCCAGCACCTGACGGTGGGTGGTCGGGTTGTCGACGGGGATCAGGACTTCGACGCGGCGGTCGAGATTGCGGTTCATCCAGTCGGCCGACGAGACGAAGACGCGGGCGTTATCCGACGGTAACGGATGGCCGTTGGCGAAACAGACGATGCGGGTGTGCTCAAGGAAACGCCCCACGATCGACTTGACGCGGATATTGTCGGAGAAGCCGGGCACGCCGGGGCGCAGGCAGCAGATGCCGCGGATGACCATATCGATCTTCACCCCGGCCTGCGACGCCTGATAGAGCTTGCGGATGATGACCGGATCGACCAGCGAGTTCATCTTGGCCCATATCTGCGCGGGCTTGCCGGCGCGGGCATTGCTGATCTCCTGATCGATCAGGTAGAGCAGGCCTTGCTTCAGGGTGACCGGCGAAAAGTACAGCTTTTCCATCACGTCCGGACGGGCATAGCCGGTGATGAAATTGAACACGCGCATGGCGTCGCGGCCCAAGGCCGGGTCCGACGAGAACAGGCTGAGGTCGGTATAGACCTTGGCGGTGACCGGGTGGTAGTTGCCGGTGCCGAAGTGGCAATAGGTGCGCAGGGTGTCGCCTTCCTTGCGCGCCACGACCGACAACTTGGCGTGGGTCTTGTACTCGACGAAGCCATAGACGACGTGGACCCCGGCGCGTTCCATGGCGCGGGCCCAGCGGAGGTTGGCCTCTTCGTCGAAGCGGGCCTTGATCTCGACCAGGGCCGTGACGTTCTTGCCCTGCTCGGCGGCCTCGATCAGGGCCGCGACGATGGGGGAGTCCTTCGAGGTACGGTAAAGGGTCTGCTTGATGGCGATGACGTTGGGGTCGCGCGCCGCCTGACGCAGGAACTGCACGACCGCGTCGAAGCTCTCAAAGGGATGGTGGACAAGGATATCCTTTTCGCGGATGGCCGAGAAGATGTCTCCGGCATTGTCGCGGATACGTTCGGGGAAGCGCGGCTCGTAGGGCTTGAACTTGAGGTCGTTGCGGTCGGGCGGGATGAGCTGCGACAGCTCGGACATCCCTAGAATGCCGTTGACCACGGTGACGTCCTGCGGCTTGGCGTGGAGCTGTTCGGTGATGAACTGACGCAGGTCTTCGGGCATTGAGGCACCGAACTTGACGCGGACGACCGAGCCGAGGCGGCGTTGTTTCAGCAGGGCCTCGAATTCGCGGACGAGGTCTTCGGCCTCTTCTTCCATCTCGATGTCGGAGTCGCGGATGATGCGGAAGACGCCCTTACCCAATATGTCGAAGCCGGGGAAGATCTGCTCGATGAACAGGACGACCATGCCTTCGAGGGTGACGTATTTGCGTTTGGCGTTCTGACCGCGCGAGGCCGTGCCGATCTCCCAGAAGCGGCGCACACCGGTCGGGATCGGGACCAGCGCGTACATGACCTTGGAATCCGACCGCCGCTGAAGCTTGAGCGCAATCGAGAAACCAAGGTTGGGGATGAACGGGAAAGGGTGGGCCGGATCGACCGCCAGCGGCGTCAGAACGGGGAAAAGCTGCTCGTTGAAGCGCTTTTCCAGCCACGCCTTGTCGGTCTTGGTGACCTCTTTGTGGTCGAGCAGGACGAGGCCCTTGTCGGCCAGCTCTTCCTTGAGCCGCGACCAGATATTCTGCTGCTTGCCCATCAGCGACGAGGCAACCTTGTTGACGGCCTCAAGCTGCTCGGCGGGGGTGTGACCATCTTCGGACAGGACGCGGACGCCTTCGCGCACCTGACCTTGCAGACCGGCGACGCGGACCATATAGAATTCGTCGAGATTGTTGGCCGAGATCGACAGAAAGCGCAGGCGCTCCAGCAGCGGATGGCGCGGATTTTCGGCCTCTTCGATGACTCGCTTGTTGAATGCAAGCCACGACAGTTCGCGGTTGATATAGAGCGCGTCGCCTAAGGGCTCGTCGGAATCGAGATCAATGCCCTGGCTCTCACCGTCAGCGGCCTCCGGTAGCGTGTCCAGAGGGCGGATGATTTCGTTGACGGTCTCGGAGGCGGGCATTGCGGGTCAGAATCCTTTCTCGGCCAAGTATTTGAACGAGAAATTAAATCCCATCCTCATCGCTTAACCAAGACAAATTTTCGTATTTGTCTATAAATTCACGGGCCAGAACGCGGGTGAAGGCACGGCCATTGGCATAGTCCTCGATTCCCGTGACAATTTTTTGCGCATGGGCAAAAGAACGCTCCATCCGGCGGCTGAGATATTCCAGTACGTCGTCGGACGGGGTGATCAGGCGGGTCGCGAACAGCTTTTTCAGCACCTGTTTGAGGAGGGCGTCGTCGGGTTCGGGCATGTCGACGACGCGCATGGCTTTCAGCCGCGACTCGAAATCCGGGACGGTGATGCGCCATTGGGCGGGGTGCAGACGCGACAGCAACAACAGGCGGCCATTCCCCGCGCTGGTCAGGTTGAACAGGTGAAACAGGGATTCCTGATCAACGGCATCGGCGTCATCGATCACCATGAACGTACCGGACGGTGGTAGCGACTGACCCGGTTCCAGCCATACGGCGTCGTGGGTTTCGGCGAACAGGTGCCCCGCATGGGTCTTGCCGGAACCTTCGGGACCGGTCAGGACGAGATGCGGATTGAGCCACGCTTGCGGCGTCATTAGCAGACTGTGCAGGTCGTCATTGGCCTCCGACACGACAAAGTCCTTCGCGGCAAAGCGATCGGGCAGGGTCAGGTCGAGGTGAAGCTGATGCGACATCATCCTTAATCTAAGGGGCGCCGCGTGCGATATCAATGCGTTGTGCGCAAATGCTTTGGGGTGCTTCGGGGGATGGTTTTGGGGATTAAAGCTTCAACCCGAACTCCGCGACGATCCAGTCGTAGAGATCGGGCTGCTTTTCACGAACATTGGCGCGCAGGAACGGCGGGCGCGCCGCCTTGCCCCACAGGACGACACTGGCCGTCATGGCGAAGAACTCGCTGGGGTTGGTCATGAGGTACGCCTTCGGCGGATAGAGGTTCTGCGCCTTGGCCGCGTCATAAAAGCGTTTAACCTTAGCGTTTTCCTTGCCGTTCTTCAGGCGCGTGAAATGATAGACGTGAAGCAGTTCGTGCAACAGGACCGGGTTTTCCGCAGGCATGACTTCCGGCTTGAGGAACAGCTTGCGCGGTCCGGCGCGACCGGGTTGGTCTAGCGACGGATCGAGAATGAGGGCCTGATCGCGGAAGAAACTCCTGATCGAAGGCGTGATGTTCAGGCTTTCAACGAGGTCGATCTGGGCACGCAGGCTGATCAGGATATCCCCGCCGAGTGTGTCTTTCAATAAGCTGTCGTCGATGCGCCAGCCGCGATAGTCCGGTACGGCGGCGCGCGCCAGCGTCGGCAACAGCAGGGGCAGGGCGATCATCAGGCGGCGCGTCGGCATGAAAAAACTCCGGTCAGAACACCAGCTTAATCCCGTTTTCCCAGCGCGCAAGGCGTCTTAAATCTTGACATTCAGGACGGGTCATGCGCCCTACGGGCCAAACGTTTTTCGAGCCGGATTCAGAGACTCTTTATGCATATCTATCGTTCCCATACCTGTGGCGCTCTGCGTGCAACCGACGCCGGTTCCGAGGTCCGCCTGTCGGGCTGGATTCACCGCAAGCGCGACCACGGCGGCCTGTTGTTCATCGATCTGCGCGACCATTACGGCCTGACGCAGCTGGTGTTCAACCCGGACAGCGCGGGCTTTGCCAAGGTCGAGCGCCTGCGCGCCGAAAGCGTCATCTGCGTCGACGGCAAGGTCGTGGCGCGCGATGCGGCGACCGTCAACGCCAACCTGCCGACCGGTGATGTCGAAGTCGTCGTGGCCGATGTCGAGGTCCTGTCGGAAGCCGCCGAACTGCCGCTGCCGGTGTTCGGTGAGCCGGAATATCCGGAAGACATCCGCCTGAAGAACCGTTTCCTCGACCTGCGCCGCGAAACCCTGCACAAGAACATCGTGCTGCGATCGCGCGTCATTCAGTCGATCCGCAACCGCATGGTGGCTCAGGGCTTCCTTGAGTATCAGACGCCGATCCTGACGGCCTCGTCGCCGGAAGGCGCGCGCGACTTCCTCGTGCCGTCGCGGATGCACCCGGGTAAGTTCTATGCGCTGCCGCAGGCGCCGCAGCAGTTCAAGCAGTTGCTGATGGTGTCGGGCTTCGACCGCTATTTCCAGATCGCGCCGTGTTTCCGTGACGAAGACCTGCGCGCCGACCGCTCGCTCGAATTCTATCAGCTCGATATCGAGATGAGCTTCGTGACGCAGGAAGACGTGTTCGCGGCCATCGAGCCGGTCATGCACGGCCTGTTCACCGAGTTCGGCGAAGGCAAGCGCGTCTCGGCCTATCCGTTCCAGCGTATTCCGTACAAGGAATCGATCGCTAAGTACGGTTCCGACAAGCCGGACCTGCGCAACCCGATCGAGATGCAGGACGTGTCCACGCACTTCGCCGGTTCGGGCTTCAAGGTCTTCGCTTCGATCCTTGAGAACGACGGCACCGCCGTGTGGGCGATCCCGGCCAAGACCGGCGGTTCGCGCGCCTTCTGCGACAAGATGAATTCGTGGGCGCAGGGTGAGGGCCAAAAGGGCCTAGGCTATATCTTCTGGCGCACGCCGGAAGGGGCCGCGGAAGGCCTTGAGGCCGCGGGTCCTATCGCCAAGAACATCGGCGACGAGCGCACCGAAGCCCTGCGTCAGCAACTGGGTCTGGAAGCGGGCGATGCCGCCTTCTTCGTGGCCGGCAAGGTCGATGATTTCGTGAAGTTCGCAGGGCTTGCGCGGACCAAGGTCGGCGCCGATCTGGGTCTGGTCGACGAGGATCAGTTCCGCTTCTGCTGGATCGTCGATTTCCCGATGTTCGAATGGAACGAGGACGAGAAGAAGATCGACTTCTCGCACAACCCGTTCTCGATGCCGCAGGGCGAGATGGAGGCCTTGCTCACCAAGGACCCGCGCGACATTCTGGCCTATCAGTACGACATCGTCTGCAATGGGTACGAGCTGTGCTCCGGCGCGATCCGGAACCACAAGCAGGAGATCATGCTCAAGGCATTCGAGATCGCCGGTTACGACTCGTCGGTGGTTGAGGCGCAGTTCGGCGGTATGCTCAACGCGTTCAAATACGGCGCGCCGCCGCACGGCGGTCTGGCCCCGGGTATCGACCGCATCGTCATGTTGCTGGCCGGTCAGACGGCGATCCGCGAAGTCATCGCCTTCCCGCTAAACCAGCAAGGTCAGGACGTGATGATGAGCGCGCCTTCGGACGCGACGGACAAACAGTTGAAGGAACTGTCGATCCGGACGGCGCTGCCGATCAAGGTGTCCTGATAGTCATGGGGTGTGGGGTCCGCGACCCCACAAATCTTTCACTTTCAAAAGAAAAGCCTCCCGGAAAATCCGGGAGGCTTTTCTTTTGAAGATAGAAGACTGCGGGCCGCAGGCCCCAAACCCCATAACCTAACAGATCGGGATGCGGATGCCCTTAGGCGCGACGGTCGACTTGTCGCCGCAAGCCTGATCCATCATGGCCTGAGTAATGCCCCGCGCGCTGCGCATCTCGGCACCCGAGAAGTTGACGCCCGACAGGTTGGCCCCGGCAAAGTTGGCGCCTTCGAGATAGGCTCCCACAAAGGTCGCATTGGTCAGGTTGGCACGGCTGAAATTGGCGTTGCCGAACAGCGAACCGAAGCCGTTCAGGTCGCGCAGATCGCCGCCCGCAAAGCTGGTGCCGTTGAACGTTCCGCTCGACAGATCGGCCTGACGCAGGCGCGCCCCGGCAAAGTTCTTGCCTTTCAACGTCTTGTTCGAGAAATCGGCCTGGAACAGGTTGCAGCCGGGGCAGGACGCGCCGGAACCGGCCTTGCTGATCTGGGCCGGGTTCTGCGCCGCAGCGGGCAGGGCGATCAGCGAGGCCGCGACAAGAGCGAAAGCGATGCGTTTCATGATGGGACACCTCAGATTGTTTGACCGAACCTAAGCAAGATCGGTGCCTAGGGCGGAATGACTTAGATAGAATCGCCATTCCGCCCTAGGTGTGTGTTTGGTCGCGATATTGTCGTCGAAAACCGCTCACACTTTTCGACATATCGCTTTATTCGCCGCCTGCTTTCGACGGATCGCTGTTGTCGTCTCTTACTGGCTTTTTGGCGAAAGGCACGACGACCAGATTGTCGGGCTGCCCTCGCATAAAGCCTTTCGAGATCAGTTGCGAGGCGGCTATGCCTTCGTTCTCGCCTTGTAACTGACTCAAGCCATGTCCCTGACCCAGGCCATCGGCGTTCAGCGCATCCGGATCGGCGTTCGACAGGTCGTCGCGGTTGAGATACGAAATGGCCAGTTCGCGGAAGATATAGTCGAGAATCGAGGTCGCCGACTTGATCGAATCGTTGCCGCTGACCGGTCCGGCAGGCTCGAAGCGGGTAAAGACGAAGGCATCGACGAATTCGTCCAGCGGCACGCCGTATTGCAGGCCGATCGACACCGAAATGGCGAAATTGTTCATCAGCGAACGGAAAGCCGCGCCTTCCTTGTGCATGTCGATGAAGATTTCGCCTAAAGCGCCGTCTTCGTATTCGCCAGTATGGATATAGACCTTATGGCCGCCGACGCTGGCCTTCTGGATATAGCCTTTGCGGCGGTCGGGCAGTTTCTGGCGCGAGCGTTCGCGCTCGATGATCTTCTCAATGACCTTCTGCGCGGTGGGCGCCTCGCGGGGGGCTTCGACCGGACGGCGGGCCTCTTCGAATTCGGGGATATCGAGCGTCAGGCTCTCCGGCGCGGCGCGGCGCGTCAGACCGATGGCGCGCAGATCGTTACCGGCCATCTTGGCCATAATTTTCAGCGCCTCGCCCGTGGTCTGGTCCCAGTTCAGGACAACCGGTGCCGCTGACGGCGCGGCGGCAAAGGCCTCCAGACGCTGGCGCAGGGCCATTTGCATCTTGATCGTCGGCGGAGCCAGACGCGCCATTGTCGCTTCATCGAGACCGTCGCAACCGGTGATATCGGCGTGGCCGAACAGCCATCCTTGCGCCGCGGCGATTTCGGGTTCGGAAAAGCCCATGACGCTCAACAGGTTGAAAGTCGGTGCGTTCAGGTCGTCGTCGCTGAGGCCCCAGACGTCCTTGATGAAATCGGTGTCCAGCACCGAGGCGGAAAAGACGTCCTCAAGTCGCGTGGCGGTGATCAGGGCGGCTTCGAGGTGGCTGATCTCGAAATCACTGAGGCCCTTGGTTTTCAGGGCCTGCGCGTGGATATAGGGTGCGTCGGCGAGGGTGCGCGCACCGAGCAGATGGCGGCGGACCGTATCGATCTCATCCTTGCTCAAGGCGGCATGGACCGCCGGGTGCAGGACCTGCACCGGGACGCCGTCTTCGGTTTCAAGATAGCCGGTCAGACGCGGCAGGGGCGTGTCGCCGAGCGTGACGCCGAGGCGCAGAGACAGTTCGGCGTCATCGAACAAGGCCGTCGTCTGCGCATTGCGTAGACCGGTCGTCTTGGCGGCTTTCAGAGCCTCCTGCAATGCCGTCAGGCTGTGCGCCTTGAGATCGGCGGATTTGAGCGGGCTCAGGCGATAGAGCTTTTGGCCGAGGCTGGAGACGATCGCGTCCTTGTCGGCGGCGAACCCGCTGAACGTGCCGAGCGTCTTCGCCAGCTGCGCCGAGGTGCGCAGGCTCTGGGCGTCGCACAGGGCCATGACTGAAGCCGCGAAATCGAGACCGTCTTCGGCACCAAGGCCCTTTGCAATCAGCAACTCCGCCAGGCCCGCCACGGTCAGGCCGAGCGGGCGCAGACGGCGCAGGCGCTCGTCGGCTTCGGGCGTGGCGGCATAGGCTATGGCGGTTTCGATATCGAGCGCCACGGTCCACAGGGCGGTACAGGCCGCAAAGCCTTCGGCGTCGAACGCGCCGTCGCGCCAGAACGCCCAAGCGTTGATGGCGGCGCGCGGCGCGATAAAAGCGTTGTCGAGCGCTTCGGCGTCCCTCGGATCGAAGGCGATCCACAGGCGACCGCTTTCCAGCATGGTCTGTGCCGCCAGCCGTCCCGACGGGTCGCCCGCGGCGATCAGATCCCGCGAGGCGGTGATTATCTTCGCGCCAGACAAGGGCGCGTCGGTATGGACGACCTGACGCGACCAGTCGGGCAAGGCGCTGTCTTCGGTCAGGTTCTGGCTCGATTGAATGGCCAGCCGGATCAGGGCGTCAGACGCCCCCAGCTTGCGCGCTTTCAAGGCGGCGCGGGCCAGGGCCGGATTGCCTTGAAGGCTGGCGCGGTGCTCGCCTTCGGTGCGGGCGATGGCGGCGGAAATGTCCGACAGGGCGGCGTGCAACTGATCGCGGGTCGAACGGGCGATTTCTTCGGAGCGCGCCGCGACCAGCAGGTCCTGAAGCTCACGCGTACAGGCGTGGTCGTCTAAAGCCGAGTAGCGTGGTTCGGGCGCGTCGGGTACCCGGTCGCCCGCCATCGGATGACGGCGATGCCCGTCTTTCAGCGCCAGCGCCGGGGCCGCCAGACCGCTTAACAGGGTGGCGACGATTTCGCTTTGAAACTCATAGGCAAAGGCCGCGTCGCTGAAATAGCCGAGCGCGTGGCCCCAGTTCATCAGGCGCGACGCGTAGACGGAAATCGCGCCATTCAGCGCTTCGTCGGCGGGAACCGGTGCCAGCGTCATCTGCGGCAGATCCTGCGGAGCGGCGTCGGCCCAGTCGAGCCACGCCTCGGCCTGTGCGTTCGTCCAGTCGCGCGGGCAAAGCGTCTCCACCACGCGCGATCCGCGTTCGATTTCACGGTATTCCAGCGACACGGCGTAGGCCGCATGATCGCGGAAACGCAGGGCGGCGAAGACAGAATCGGTGCGCATGAGGTGACCCTCGGACAAGGAAGCCCCCATCGCCCTTTTGGCGCGAGGTTCTGGGGATAAAGTCTATGTCAGTTTTAACCATTCGGCAATAAATCTGGGGGATCAGGCGCAAATCGTCCACAATATGTTGATGTGGCGCGACGGCGGCGGATTATTTGACGTTCGCTCGACTGGCCGCTTTACCTGATGCGCGCGCAAGCTTATAAGTCAGGGGATTGTTATCGCGGGAGATTCCGGTCTCCTGCTGTTTACGGATTGGGTAAGACCTTGCTGGATAAAGCCTTCTTGTGGTGGAGCGGCGCAACGCTCGGGACGCTGTGGACCATCGGCCGCACGTCGAAACACGTCGGAACCGACGAATTCGGCAACAAATACTACGAAGCGCGCAACACCAAGGAAAGCTACGGCGACAAGAAGCGCCGCTACGTGATCTACAACGGTTATGCCGACGCCTCGAAGATCCCGCCCGACTGGCACGGCTGGATGCACTATATCTACGACGAAACCCCGACCGACGCGCCCCTGCCGAAAAAGGCGTGGGAAAAGCCGCACCTGCCGAACCTGTCCGGCACGCCGTTCGCGCAGTTCCCGAAGGGGTCGCTGAACGCCGAGGGCGAGCGTCAGAAGTCGCGTAGCGGCGATTACGAAGCCTGGAAGCCGTAGGATGAAACGTCCCGGCGGCATGGTGAAGGGATTGCTGGTCATGGCGGGGATCGCCGCCATCGGCCTGCCGCTCTATGCCCAGAACATCCCGCCGGACGAAGAAGGCCCCAGCCGCCGCGACCGTAACCGCGCGCAGGATAATGCCGATTACGACCCCGAACCCTACTATATCGACGGGGTCGAATATAAGCCGTACAATCCCAACGGTTCAAAGACGCAAAAGACCGCTAACCCTCAGACGACGCCCAAGCCCAATCCGGCGGGGACTGTCCAGAACCCGGTTCAGGCCGTCGGAGCAGGCACCCCGGTCGTCAATGCGCCCGGCAATAATAATGCGTCCTCATCCTCGTCCGGCACGGCCTTTGTCGATGCGACGGGCAAGGTGGTCGGCGGTACATCCGCTTCGTCTTCCAGCCAGTCGGCATCGGAAGCCGTCGCCGCCTATGCGCCGGAAAAGCGCATCCGTTATGGTGCTGCGGTCCTGACCGTACTCGACAAGGTGACGACCGAGACGATCCGCTTTGAGGCGCCGGTCGGTAAGCCTTTGCGCTACAAGGGCATGGTCTATACGGTGAAGGCTTGTGAGAGCTCTGCCGCCGACGAGGCCATGAGCGATACGGCGGCCTATCTGGAGGTGCGCACTTCGCCGCAACCGGCAGCCAATGGCACGGTACCCAAGCCCAAGGATGTCTTCAAAGGCTGGACCTACGGCTCGACACCGGGCCTGAACCCGATGGAACATCCGGTTTACGACGTCTGGGTCACGACGTGCAGGACGCCCTTGCCGGTCGCGGCGGCGGCCAAGTCGTAGAAGTCGCCGTCGACCAGAAGCGCCTCGGCCAGACGGGCCTTGTAGTCCTCCCGCGGCATTTCGATGACGCCGAACTGCCTCAGGTGGTCGGTGAGGAACTGACAATCGAGCAGTTTGTAACCGCCCGCTTTCAGCCGCGCCACCAGATGTACCAGCGCGATCTTCGACGCGTCCGTGGCGCGCGAGACCATGCTTTCGCCGAAAAAAGCCCCGCCAATCGAGACGCCATAAAGGCCACCCACCAGCCGGTCGCTGTCCCAGACCTCGACGCTGTGGGCCAGGCCGCGCGCGAACAGAGCCTCGTACAAATCCTGAATGGCGTGGGAAATCCACGTGTTATCGCGATCGGCGGCGGCTTCGGCGCAGAGTTCGATGACGCGGTTGAAAGCCGTATCGACGCGGACGGTAAACTCGGTATTGCGCACCGTGCGGGCCAGCCGTGACGACAGATGGAATCCATCCAGGGGCAGGACACCGCGCATCGGCGGATCGACGAGAAACAGATACTCGTCATCGCGCGCATCCGACATCGGAAAGACGCCGGAACGGTAGCATTGTATCAGGTCGTCTAAGGTAAAATCGGCCATGGCCTAACCCTACTGTGATGGACTGCAAGACGCCATCTTGCTCCGTTTCGCTGCTCACGTACTCAAGTACGCTGCGCTGCGATACTCGCAAGCTAACGCCTCTCGACTCATCACAGCGGGTTATGCGTCCATTGTGCGGCTATGGTTGCCACAGGCCAGTTCCGGGTCCAGGGTGCTAAGCACCCTGGGCCTTGATCCAGTTTTCCAGCCAGTGGATGTTGTAATCCCCCGACTGAATGTCCTTCTCGTTCAGCAGGTCGAGGAACAGCGGGATGGTCGTGTCGATCCCGGCCACCACGGTTTCCTGCAAGGCGCGCTTGAGGCGGGCCAGAGCTTCCGGACGGTCGCGACCGTGGACGATCAGCTTGCCGATCATCGAGTCGTAATAGGGCGGGATGGCATAGCCGTTATAGACCGCCGAGTCCATGCGTACGCCTAAGCCCCCGGGGGTGTGGAAGTCGGTCACCGTGCCGGGCGACGGCACGAAGGTGCGCGCGTTTTCGGCATTGATGCGGACTTCGATCGAGTGGCCTTTCAGGTCGATATCGGCCTGAGTGAAGGACAGCGGCAGGCCGGCGGCGATGCGGATCTGTTCGCGGACGAGGTCGATGCCGGTGACGAATTCGGTGACCGGGTGTTCGACCTGAAGGCGGGTGTTCATCTCGATGAAGAAGAACTCGCCGTCCTCGTACAGGAACTCGATGGTGCCGACGCCGAGATAGCCGATAGCCTTGATGGCGTTGACGACGATCATGCCGATCTTGTCGCGCGCGGCGGCATCGATCACCGGCGAGGGGGCTTCTTCGAGCACCTTCTGGTGGCGGCGTTGCAGCGAGCAGTCGCGTTCACCGAGGTGGACGACGTTACCGTGGCTGTCGGCGATGACCTGAATTTCGATATGGCGCGGACGCTGGAGGTAGCGCTCCATATAGACCGTGCCGTCACCGAAGGCGGCGGCGGCTTCGGTCTGGGCGGCCATGACCTGTTCGGGCAGGGACTCGGCGTCTTTGGCGACCTTCATGCCGCGTCCGCCACCGCCGGCGGCGGCCTTGATAATCAGCGGGAAGCCGATGGACTTGGCCGCTTCGATGGCGTCCTCGACGGTCGCCACGCCGCCGTCGGAACCCGGCACGACAGGTATGCCGGAGTCCCTGGCGGCCTGTTTGGCAGTGATCTTGTCGCCCATCAGGCGGATGTGATCGGGCTTGGGGCCGATGAAGCTCATGCCGTGGGCGCCGACGATTTCGGCAAAGCGCGCGTTTTCCGACAGGAAGCCATAGCCGGGGTGAACGGCCTGAGCGCCCGTGATTTCCGCTGCGGCGATGATCGACGGGATATTCAGGTACGACTTGCTGGCCGAAGGCGGGCCGATACAAACGCTTTCATCGGCCAGATGGACGTGCATGGCGTTGGCGTCGGCGGTCGAATGGACGGCGACGGTGGCGATTCCCATCTCCTTGCAGGCGCGAATGACGCGCAAGGCGATTTCGCCACGGTTGGCGATCAGGATCTTGTCGAACATCTTGTCCATGACCTAGTCGATCACCACGAGGCCTTCGCCGAATTCGACCGGCTTGCCGTCGGCGACGAGGACTTCGGACACGGTGCCGTCCTTGGGCGAGGGGATCGGGTTCATGGTCTTCATGGCTTCGATGATCAGCAGGGTCTGACCCGCCTTGACCTTGTCGCCGACCTTGATGAAGTTGGCCGCACCCGGTTGCGGAGCCAGATAGACCGTGCCGACCATCGGCGAGGCGACGGCGTCCTTGGCGGCGGCTTTCGGGGCTTCGGCGGGGGCAGCGGCGGCAACCGGTGCCGGGGCCGCCGGGGCAGCCACAGGGGCCGG
>NZ_AWGF01000011.1 GCF_000495855.1 Asticcacaulis sp. YBE204
CAAACCCTGTCAACTCTTTCTTTTAAACTATCCCCAGCTCCGTAAAGAGCCAATTCAAAGTCAAAAAATCAACCCAAGCCAACTCAACTAAGAGCCAGCCTATTCAGGCCATTTTAAAAGGATGACTGACTGAGCAAACCCTTGTGTGCCTTCGGTTTCAACAACCGCCGGCGGGTGCGCCCCGTCGAGGTGCGGCTTATAGACAATCCTGCCGGTCGAGCGCAACACCTATTTTTAAAAAATTCACACTTATCCCCGGAATCGCCAAAACAGGCGTTTCGGGGATATTATGTGCCGCAAAAGTGCCGACGGCGACTCAGCCCGCCGCGATATAGGCCTTGAGCGTCTGGGCTTCGTGTTCGGCCTGAGCGATCTTGGACTTCACCAGATCCCCTATAGAGATGATGCCGGTCAGCTTCTGGCCTTCCATCACCGGCAGGTGCCGGATACGGCGGTCGGTCATCAGCTCCAGCAGGGAGTCAACCGTCTGACCCAGGCGCGCCACGATGACGTCCTTCGTCATGATCTCTTCGGTCTTCATATTGAGCGATTGCGCGCCCACCCGCGCCAGCGCCCCTATGATGTCGCGCTCTGATATAATGCCGACCACGCGACCGAGGTTGTCCGACACCACAAAGGCACCGACCTTACGCGTATGGAGCAGCGCCGAGACCGCGGCGACGGTATCGTCCGGGGACACGGTAAAGACCTGATGGCCCTTGGCGTTCAGCAGTTGATTGATCAGCATGACCCTTCTCCCTATGGTCACTCCGCGCGCTTGGCGGAAAGGGAACAGAGTTATGCGAGCGGCCCCGCATGGCAAGGCTTAAATTTGACCCTTGCGTCAAATATACGTGAAGCGATTAGTTAACATCGGGGGCGCGAAAGAACTGCGGCCGAAACAGGCGCATCCATACCCCGATGCTGAACAGGCCGATCAAGAAGCCGATTATATGGAGCTGCCACACGACGGCTATGTCGCCCTGCTGCATCGCCGCCGCGACATAGAACCCGTTCATGACGATCCAGAAAATCGTGACGCCGGCGACCCAGCGGCTTTCCGTGCCGGACAGCCGGCCCTTGCCGATGCGGATCGCCGCGCCCAGGATGGTGGAGATCGCGCCCGACGCCCCGATGATCAGGATGTTCTGCTGAGGAAACAGCAGGCAATAGATAAGGCCCGTCAGCACGCCGCCCAGAAGATAGTATATAAAGAAGAGTGCGACACTGCGCCCGTTGGTGCCGAACGCCCTGACCAGCGCGGATGCGGCGACCAGTGCGACAAAGGCGTTGAACCCGGCGTGGGTCCAGCTGCCGTGCAGGAACATGCTGGTGACCAGCGTGTCGTATGACCCTTGCGAAAACAGAAGCGTCGGATTCAAGCCAAAGGCGTATGGCACGACGTCGCGTGTATCGAAATGAGACTGTAAGGCGTAAAGTGCCAAAATGAGCCCGCTTAAGCCCACGGCGGGCCACGGCGCATTGAACACAGGCTCCTTGGGGGCGTCTTTTTTCATTTCATTCACGACATGGTCCGCCCGCATTAAGGTAAACCGCATCGGATTACCGCCAAAAGCGTGGCTCAAAGCGCACGGATTGCGCCTTAAACCCTGATTTTTAATCCATTTACCTCTTTTTCCGGCGAAATATACCTAATTTTTAAGGTTCATGGCGACATTGGCATCCTAATTGCTTTTCCCCTCACGAGTGAAGGGCGAAAGCCTGACAGGAGACCCTCATGTCGTTCAACATTTATGCGGTGACTGCGTTCGGCGCGTTAAGCCTTATCGGAGGGGCCGCCTCGGCCCAGACGATGAGCACGACCTCGACCGGTTTCGAGACCGGTTATGGCCGCACGCGCGGTCAGGAAGAACAGGCCGTCAACGTTTCGACGCGCGACGCCAACGGCAACCGCGTCCTGCTGGACGGCGTGATCGTCACCGGTTCGGACAACAGCGTCTATTCGCAGTCCAAGACCTATGGCGCGGGCGACAGCTATTCCGGTGCCGGGGCTTTGGGCGGCGCGACCGCCATCGGCAACAATCTCTCGGTCACGGTCAACGGCAACTACAACACCGTGATCGTCAATTCGACCCAGATCAACAACGGCAACGTCACCGCCACCAACGGCAAGCAAACGGCTACCGGTGAAACCGGCACGGATATTACAGGAAATCTCAATGGCTTCTGATATGAAGAAATCTAATCGCCGCCTCCGCGCCATCAGCCTTGTCGCGCTGGCCGCGGGCGCCATGACCCTGTCGGCCTGCGTGTCGCCGGTCGCCGGTCCGTCGGGCGTCTATGCCAAGCCGATCGGCAATGCGCCGGTCACCGCCAACCCGACCGCCTATTCGGACGCGCTGGTGTGCATGGGCTCCTATGCCCGCAAGCACAACCTGGCCTCGCCGCGCATGGCCGTCGGCCGTATCTCGGACTACACCGGCAAGGTGGAATACGAAGGCGGCCGCAAGATCACCCAGGGTGCGTCGCTGATGGCGATGACGGCTCTGGCCAAGTCCGGCGCCCGTCAGGTCGAGCGTTTCGACACCTCGGTTTCCGAACTTGAGCTGAAATACGCCAACAACAAGCTGATCACCGACAACGAAACCGCCAATCCGAGCGAAGCCGCCGATTATCGCCGCATCATGGCGGGTCAGATCGCCGGTTCCGACTTCCACATCGTCGGCGGCATCACCGAGCTGAACTACAACATCCGTTCGTCGGGCATCGACGCCTATGTCGGCGATGTCGACGCCCGCGACACCAAGGGTATCGTCAACGGTCGCCTCTATGTGATGAACGTCGCGCTGGACCTGCGTCTGGTCGACACCCGCACGCTGGAAGTGGTCGACGTCATCTCCTACCAGAAGCAGATCATCGGCCGCGAAATCAAGGCGGGCGTGTTCGACTTCTTCAACGGCAACATCTTCGACGTCTCGGCGGGCGAAGGCGGGCTTGAGCCCATGCAGCTGGCCGTGCGCGCCCTCATCGAGCGCGCCACGCTGGAGTTCATGGCCAATCTCTACGGCGTTTCGGGTCCGGACATCTGCCTGAGCCCGAAAGACGACTTCCTCAATGACGCCACGCTGGGCAAGACCGGCGGTTACACCCCGGCCTACGACAATCTGGAGACCAACAATGCGGGTACGCGCGAAGATCCTAGCCGCTGGCACAATACTAGCAACCGCAGCTCTGGCAACGGCCGCTACTAGTCAGTCGCTCGACATCACCAACAATCAGGTGCAGCTGGGCGACGTCTTTTCGACCCAGACCCTGAATGTGGTCGAGAACTATGACGTGCTTAAGGTCGAAACCTCGGCGCACGGCAATGGCATGGCCGGCGGCAACAAGGCCGTCGACGCCACCCTGTCGTCGAACCAGACGCTGAGCGGCAACGTCGTGGCGTCGGCGACGGTCAACGGAACGGCGGCGGCGGAAGATTACCGGAAGTCGCTGGGTACGCCGCTGTACATCACCGGTCAGGCCGTCGGCAACTACGGTGCCTTCACGACCGAGAACGGCAAGCTGGTGTCCGACACCAATCAGGCCGCCGGGGCCGTCAATGTCCACGCCGACAATCAGGTCAATTCGCCCAACAACTCTATCTACGAGTCGGGCGAGATCAATTCGGTCGCCGTCGTCAACCATCAGGCCTATCAGGTGACCAATGGCCGTCTGGAAGCCACCGCCGCGCAGGATTCGCAGGCCGAGGCCCGCGCCCGCACCGGCGTCGTGCTGCACTATTCGCCGTCGCCGAACCTCTATACGGCCTCGGCGCAGAACAACTACTACGCGTCCAATTCGACGGATCGCGGTTCTCAGGAACACGTGGTGACGCAGAACGTGACCGGACGCACCGAGTCCTACGTCTCGGCCAATGCCGGCAATGCCTGGAACATGGCCACGCAGTCGGACGCCGCCGCCAACACGATCAGCCTGTATAATACCGGCGGATCGCTGGTCACGGCGACGGATCAGACCAATCGCGGTCAGGTTCAGGCCCAGAGCGTGCTGACGGCCTATGAGTACGGCGAAGCGCATTCGTCCGCTTCGGGCGTCGGCAACAACATGGTCGCCGGGAACAACGACAAGTACGTCAATATCGACGTCGGCCAATTCAATGCCGGTCCGATCGACGTACAGGCCAGCTTCGAAGGTCACGACGGCTACGACGCCTATGTGTCGTCGGAAGCGACCGGCAACTCGGCCTACGCCTATGCCTGTTCGGAGTGTCAGGCGGACATGACCGTCAACGGCACCCAGATCAACAATGGCAATGTCTCGGCGACGAGCAATGTCAATATCACGGGCTCGGGCCGCGCGATCGTGTCGTCGGCCAAGGCCATCGGCAATACGGCGACCTATTACGTGTCCGGCAACGGCAAGTAAGCGGTTTCGCTTAGAAATATCAAAGCCCCTTCCGGCAACGGGAGGGGCTTTTTTTATCCTTCCCGCGCCAGCAGGGCCGCCTTGCGCTCGACACCCCAGCGGTAGCCGGACAGCGCGCCGTCGTTGCGCACAATGCGGTGGCAGGGAATGGCAACCGCGATGGTGTTCGACCCGCAAGCCGAGGCCACCGCGCGGACGGCTTTCGGCGCGCCGATCCGCTCGGCCAGTTCGCTGTAGCTGAGGCGCACGCCCGCCGGAATCGCCTGCAAGGCCGCCCAGACCTTTTGCTGAAACACTGTGCCGCGGATATCGAGCGGCAGATCGAATCCCGTACCCGGCGCTTCGATCAGACCCGCCACCCGCGCCAGAGTCTCCTCGAACCCGGCATCGGCCCCGATCAGCCGCGCCTTCGGAAACGCGTCCTGAAGATCGCGGACCAGGGCATCGGGATCGTCGCCGAGAAACACCGCGCAGACCCCCTTCCCGCTTTGGGCGACCAGCAAGGCCCCCAGCGCGCTTTGCCCGACGGCAAAACGGATGTCCTCGTCCGCGCCGCCTTTGCGGAACGTCGTCGGCGTCATGCCGAGCGCCGTTTTCGTATCGGCGTAGAAGCGGCTGGAGGCGTTGAAACCGGCATCGTATATGGCTTCGGTCACCGTGGCGCTGGTCTTCAGGGTTTCGCGCATCTTCTTCGCCCGGTGGGCGCGGGCATAGGCCTTGGGCGTCACGCCGGTCACCGCCTTGAACACCCGGTGCAGGTGAAACGGACTGAGCCCCGCCCGTCGGCCCAGATCGTCGAGCGACGGTTCGACCTCGGCGCTCTCGATTTCGCGGCACAGGTCGGCGACCATCTGCGCCTGCCGGTCGCGCAGGGCGATCTCGTCCGGTTTGCAGCGCTTGCACGGACGGAAACCGGCGGCGCTCGCTTCGGCAGGGGTGGCGAAAAAGCGCACATTTTCCGGCTTCGGCAACCGCGACGGACAGACGCTGCGGCAATAGACGCCGGTCGAGGCAACGCCATAGACGAAGGCGCCATCCTGCGCCGGATCGCGGTCGCGCACGGCTTGCCAGCGCGGGTCTTCGGTGATGGAAAGAGTGTGGTTCATTTATGCGCTCCATTCTATAGGAGGACAATCGCACGGGCCAGTCCCCGTCGCACTCCGCGCCTTGCGGTCAAATTCGAGTTCAATGGAGCGCACTATGATCGATGACGTCATCGCTTTCTGGGAAGCTGCCGGGCCGCAAAAGTGGTTCGCCAAGGACGAGGCCTTCGACCGCGATTTCCGCGAACGGTTCCTCGACCTGCACATGCAGGCGGCGGCGCGGCAGCTTGACGACTGGGCCGATACCGCGCGCGGGTCTCTGGCGCTTCTGATCCTGCTCGATCAGTTCCCGCGCAATGCCTTTCGCGGTACGGCGCACATGTTCGCCACCGATCCTCTGGCCCTGTTCTTCGCACGTCAGGCCGTGGATGCCGGGCAGGACACCGCCATCGCCGACATCCTGCGCCCGTTCCTCTATCTACCGTTCGAGCATTCGGAAAACCTGACCGATCAGGAGCGCGCGGTCGAGCTGATGCGGCCCCTGGGCGGGCAGTCGCTCGACTATGCCGAAGGACACCGCGACATCATTCAGCGCTTCGGACGGTTTCCTCATCGCAATCCCGTTCTGGGCCGCGTGACGACGGCGCCGGAGCAGGCCTTTATCGACGGCGGCGGTTTCGCGGGCTGAATCACGACATTGTGCGCGTTACATTAACTCTTCGTAACTTTATTCGGATCGTAAATTTTGAAATGGTCTTGCCCAGATCAATCTCGAAGGGCGACCCTTTTCATGCTTATGCGTAAGAAACTCCTGACGGCGCTCGCTGTTGCGGCACTGTCCACCACCGCCCTGACGCCGCTGACCTCGGTCGCCGTGGCCGCCGAAGCCGCCGCGCCCGCCATCCTGCCCGGTGCGGTCGAGTTCGCGCAAGCCCATTCGGACGTCAAGCCGGACGCTCAGGCCCGTTACGGCCGCCTGTCCAACGGCCTGACCTACGTCATCTATCCGAACAAGACCCCGCCGGGCGCCGTGTCTCTGCGCATGCGTTTCGCCACCGGCTCGATGATGGAATCCGAAGCCCAGCTCGGCCTCGCCCACTTCCTTGAGCACATGGCCTTCAACGGTTCGAAGAACGTCCCCGAAGGCGAGATGGTCAAGATCCTTGAGCGCCACGGCCTGAAATTCGGCCCGGACACCAACGCCTATACCTCGTTCGACGAGACGGTCTATATGCTGGACCTGCCGAAGAACGACCACGAAACCATCGCCACCGGTCTGTTCCTGTTTTATGAGACGGCGGGCAATCTGACGCTCAACCCCAAGGCCATCGACAAGGAGCGCGGCGTCGTGCTCGGCGAAGAACGCGCGCGCAATTCGCCGGCGTTCAAGCAATATGTCGACTGGGCCAAGGCCGCCTTCCCCGGTCAGAGCTACGGCCACCGCCTGCCGATCGGCTCGACCGAGATCATCGCCAAGGCGCCGGCCAAGGCCTTCGTCGACTATTATAACGACTTCTATCGCCCGGAACTGACCACCATCATCGTCGCGGGCGACATCGATCCGGATCAGATCGAGGCCATGATCAAGGCCAAGTTCTCCGACCTCAAGCCGCGCTCGAAGCGTCCGCTGGACACACTGACCTACGGCACCTACGGCCCGCAAAAGACCGCTAACGCCTATACCTATGTCGAGGCGGGGCTGCGCAACAATATCCAGATGAGCTGGTTCAAGCCGGTCGACGAGTCGTGGGAAAGCGAAGCCAAGAACTTCGACAGCTATCTCGACGATCTGGCCTTTACCATCGTCAACCAGCGCCTCGAGCGTCTGGCCAAGCTGCCCGACACGGCCTTCGCTGCGGCCTCGGTCGGCGACGGCACGGTGACCAAAACCGCCGAAGTCGTCGAGCTGAGCGTGACACCCAAACCCGGCAAGGACAAGGAAGCCTATCAGCAGGCCCTGACGGTCGTGCGTCAGTTTGAGACCTATGGCGCGACCGACGACGAAGTGGCCCGCGTCCTCGCCAACTGGACCGCCAGCCAGGAAGCCGCCGCCAAGGGCGAAAAGACCCGCAATACCGGCAATATCGTCAACAGCATCGTCGGCACGCTGGGCGACAAGGAAGTTCTGACCGCACCGTCGCAGAACCTCGCCTTCTTCACCAGGGTCAAGCCGCGCCTGACCACCGCCGCCGTTACCGAACGCGCCAAGACGCTGTTCAGCGGCGACGGCCCGATGATCGCCCACACCGCCGACAATCTCGGCGGCTTCGACAAACCCGCCATGCTGGCCACCTATCAGGCTCTGATGGCGCAGACGGTCGAAAAGCCCGTCGCTGTCGTCAAGAAGGCGTGGCCCTACGAGTCCTTCGGCACGGCCCCGGCCAAAATCGTCAAGGAAACCGTGCTCGAAGACCTCGGCGTGACCCAGCTGGTCTATGCCAACGGCATCAAGGTCAATATCAAGCCGACCGATTTCAAGGACAACGAAATCCTGATCAATGTCCGTTTCGGCGGCGGCATGCAGACCATCGATCAGGCGGCCAGCGTCGATCTGGCGGCGGCCAACTGGGTCAATCTGTTCGATGGCGGCCTCGGCAAGCTGGAGTCCGAGGAAATCAAGGACACGCTGGCCGGTCGCATCTACGGCGCGGGCTTCGGCATCGGCGAAGAATCATCGACCCTGTCGGGCGGCACGACGCCGACCGACTTCGCGCTTCAGATGCAGGTCTTCATGGCCTTCATCACCGACGCCGCCTATCGCCCGGAAGCGCTCGACCGCCTGAAATCGTTCCTGCCGGACTATTACCAGTCCCTGCCCGTGACGCCGAACGGCATCTTTACCAGCAAGGGCGCGCGCATCCTGCACAACGGCGATCCCCGTTTCGGCCTGCCGGAAAAGGACGCCGCTCTGGCGGTCAAGAACGACACGGTCAAGGCGCTGGTTACCGGCATTCTGGCCAATGCGCCGATCGAAATCACCATCGTCGGCGACATCACGGTCGATCAGGCCAAGGCGGAACTTGACAAGACCTTCGCCCTGCTGCCCAAGCGCGCCGAAACCGTCACCCCGGCCAAGGGCGCCGACGTGGTCACCTTCCCGACCACCAACCTGCATCAGGTTCTGACGCACAACGGTCGCGCCGATCAGAACATCTCGTTCATCGCCTGGCCGACGACGGACTTCTTCTCGGACACGCAGGAGGCCCGCAACACCGAACTTCTGGCGGCGGTTCTGACGCTGCGCCTGACCGAGGAAATCCGCGAAAAGCAAGGCGCGTCCTACGGCTCGTCGGCGGGCTCCAGCATGTCGGCGGCGTTCAAGGGCTACGGCTATCTGGCGGCGCAGGCGACCGTGAAACCGGATACCGACCAGACCTTCTACGACTCGGTGATGCTCATCGCCGCCGATCTGGTCGCCAAGCCGATCACCGAGGACGAACTGCTGCGCGCGCGCAAGCCTATCCTCGATCGCTACGACGTGCAGCTCAAGACCAATGGCTACTGGATCGGCGTCTTGCCGGGCATTCAGGCCGATCCGCGCGATCTGGCGGCGATCCGTTCGCGCAAGGCGGAACTGCTCAAGGTGACCCCGGCCGACATCCAGACCACCGCGAAAAAATGGCTGGTCAAGGACAAGGCCCTGCGCATTCAGGTGAAACCGGCGGACAAGGCCGCCGAAAAGCCGAAGTCGTAACGCACTCCCTCCTCCCGCGTGGGGAGGAGGACCGCACGAAATCGCGTAGCGATGAGATGCGGTGGAGGGGTGTGGCGCTTCAGAATGTTCAAATGCCGGTGTTTGGAATTCTGACCAAGTCGTACCCCTCCGTCAGCATCGCTTCGCTCGCTGCCACCTCCCCACTACGTAGGGAGGAGGGAGAAACAAAAACCCCCGTCTCGGTTTGAGACGAGGGTTTTTTAGTCTGTAGCCGCGTTTCTGGTTTTAAACCGTGGCACGTGTTTGTTCTTGGAAAACACCGGCCTGATGAGGCGAAAATGACTGGTTTTCGAGACCCGTAGCGGAGCGTACTTGAGTACGTGAGCAACGGAAGCTCGAAAGACGGTTATTTGCAGCCCATCAGGGCGAGGGTTTTACTGAACAAACCCGCCGACGCCGCCATCAAAGACCATCTGTGAGCTATAGCTCGCCGACGACTGCTTCACGACTTCGCGCTGGGCCTGATAGCTTTCGGTGGTGACCAGCGTGAGTATCTTCACACCGGCGCCGAACTTGCGCAGGAGCGAGCGTTCGTTGCACTGACGCTCATTGATCTGCACCTTGCAGGTGACGACGTTGCGGTCGTACCACAGGGCTTCGCCTTTGCGGCAGTCGAACGACTTGCCGCCGTCGCGGGAGTCCTTGTCCGTCAGGGTGTAGCGCATTTTCGTACCGGCGATGCAGCGATAGACTTCACCGGCATAGGCGCTGTTGACGTCCTTGGCACCGAAAACCTGCGAAGCCGGGTGCGGTACGCCCTTGTCGTCGATACAGGCGGCTTCGATGATCATGATCTTGGTCAGCGAGCGCGAGGTCGAATAGGATTCCATGGCGCGGACTTCGCCGCCTTCGACATTGAGACCCATGCTCGACGGCGTACCCGGCGTTTGCGACCAGTTGCCGTAACCACCGCCGTAATAGGTAGCGCCGGAGCCCGAACCGTTGAACGAACCCGGACCGACGTAAGCATTGGCGCTGGCGCCCGCCTTGACGTTCACATTGACATTGACGTTGACATTGCCGTTGTTGCCACCACCGCAGTGACCACCACCGCAGCCACCGCCACCGGGCATGTTCGGCTTGCCGGGGTGCGAGGGGGGGCTCGGCGGTGCGGGCGGCTTGCATCCGCTGTCGCAACCGGCGGCGGCCTGACCGGCCATTGCCAAAAGGCCCAGCCCGATCAGGGCGGCAAAAGTCTTTCCAGGCTTAACGCGCATTCAACGCTCCATATTTGATCCGGCGTCGCCTTGAGCGCAGGGCGCTGTCGGTTTCGGCGGCAGGGTCTGTCATTTCTATAACAAGATGTCCCAAAACGTGCCGGTCTGGCACGGCGAACACCCGCTCGATGAGAGGTTCAGCAAGAACCATACCGGTGCAAACTTGCCGCATTATTAAGCGCAAACCCCTTTGGAGAAAGAATTTTCGCCTGTACCGTGTTTTGGGCCGGTTTCTTGCTCCTTGTTCGCCAAAGGAGACCGTCATGGCCCATAATAGCACAATTCAGTTCATCGACGCGTGGCGCGCCCTGCAAGAGACGCCGCAGAAAGCCCCGGCCCGCGACGCCTTTGATCCGACGCGGATGAAAAGCCTGATGCCGCAGATGCTGATGCTGGCCGCGGGCGACCGCAACGGCGGCTTCACTTTCCGGCTGGCGGGCGGCTTCATCGAGCAGCTACATGGCGGCGGTCTCAAGGGACGCGACTTCACCGCGATGTTCGCCCCGGCGTTTCAGGCCCCGCTGATCGTCGCCCTGACCTCGGCGCGTCATCGCGAACAGCCTTTGTTATTGTGTGTGACGGCGTCGGTCGGGGCTGAGACGATCAGCGCCGAAATCCTGCTGACGCCCTTGCGCAACAGCGCCGGTCTGATCGATCGCTTCGTCGGTCTCTATCAGCCGCTGGGCTCGCCGCCCGACGCCTTCCGCCTTGAGGCCTTTTACGAAGGCGTGCCGCGCGCCGGGCTTTTGAGTCTCAAATCGGCGCGCTTGCAGACCGCGGATACCCCGGCCCTGCCCGCGCACCTGCGTCTCGTCAGCATCGAAGGCCGCCTGATCGCTTGAGTCTGAACGGTATTCGGTTCATGCTCTGGTCATAGGGAGAAAAACTATGACCGACGACGAGTACGAAACCGAACTAGCCAAATTACAGGTGGCTCTGGTCGATGCGCAGATCTGGGCGCAGGCCGAAGGCAAGAAGGTGTGCATCGTCTTCGAGGGTCGCGATTCCGCCGGCAAGGATGGCGCGATCAAGCGTATCACCGAACACCTGTCGGTGCGTCAGACGCGCGTCATGGCCCTGCCCAAGCCGTCCGATCGCGAAAAGACCCAGTGGTGGTTTCAGCGCTACGCCGCGCATCTGCCCGCCGCCGGGGAATGGGCGATATTCAATCGCTCCTGGTACAACCGCGCGGGCGTCGAGAAAGTGATGGGCTTTTCCACGCCGCACGAGCAGGAGATTTTCCTGCGCGACGTGGTGTCGTTCGAGTCGATGCTGGCCGACAGCGACATCGTCCTGATCAAGTTCTGGCTCGATATTTCCAAGGACGAGCAGAAGGAACGGCTCGACGACCGGCGCTCGGACCCGTTGAAGCGGCTGAAAGTGTCGCCGCTCGATGCCGTGGCGCAGGAGAAATGGGACGCCTATTCCGCCGCGCGCGACGAGATGCTGCGCCGCTCGCACCACCCGGTCGGCCACTGGACCTGCGTGAAGACCGACAAGAAGAAAAAGGCGCGACTCAATATAATCCGCCACGTGCTGCACGCCATAGGCTGCCCGGCCTATACGGTCAGTGTCGACACGCCGGACCCGGAGATTGTCTTTTCCTATGACGCGGTGATCGAGTGCAAACAGGCACTGTTTAAATAACGCCTACCAGCTTCCCACATTGGCCGCGCTCAGCCACGGTTCCTGCGGTTCCTTCGGCGGGCCCTTTTGCAGCAGTTCGATGCTGATCCCGTCGGGCGAGCGCACAAAGGCCATATTGCCGTCGCGCGGCGGGCGGTTGATCACCACCCCCATGTCGCTCAGGTGCTGGCAGAGTCGGTAAATATCGTCGACCTCATAGGCGAGATGCCCGAAATTGCGCGCATTGCCGTAGTCCTCGACCACACCGTTCTCGTCCGGCCAGTTATAGGTCAGTTCGATATGCGGCGCGGCGCGGTCGCCGCCATTGACGGTCGCGGTGGCTGAGTCCAGCGGCGCGGCCAGAAAGACCAGCGTGAAGCGGCCTTTTTCCGACTCTTTGCGGCGGACCTCGAACATCCCCAGCCCCTTGCAATAGAAGTCGAGCGAGGCGTCGAGATCGGTCACCCGGATCATGGTGTGCAGGTAACGCATGGCCTGTCCTCCGTACGGAAGTTAGTGCGCGCCTTCGGGACGCGGCGACGGATCGGCGTAGTCGTGAGCATGGTCTTTATGGACGAACTTGCGGTCGCAATAGCCGCATTCGACTTCGCCCGACGCGCCCAGTTCGAGATAGACTAGCGGATGGCCCAGCGCCCCGCCGCCGCCGTTGCAGGCGACCTTGTGACCTTCGACATAGATGACTTCGGGGGGCGGGATTTCGGTGCTCATTTGGGCCACGTTTTACTCGGTGTGGGTGTTGGTACAAGCCTTACTGAAACCCGGCGCGGGCGTCAAATGCCAATCAAATAATCATACCTCCCTGCTGGCGGGGAGGGGGACCGTTTGCGAAGCAAATGGTGGTGGGGTGGCCTTAGGAACTTTCCACAAACCGTGGCCGTTGACGCATCAAAGACTCCCCACCTTCCGGCCTTCGGCCTCCCTCCTCCCCGCAAAGCAGGGAGGTATGAATGAGAGGCAATTGACCCCGAACCGACGTTATGTGAGGCTCGCACTATGCAACAGACAAAAACCGAATGGTCGCGGCTGAAATCGATCCTGGGGGGATCGGCAGGGAACCTTGTCGAATGGTACGACTGGTACACCTATTCGGCATTCACGCTCTATTTCGCGCCGGTGTTTTTCCCTGAGTCCAGCCCGACGGCGCAGTTGCTCAATACCGCCGCCATCTTCGCCGTAGGCTTCCTGATGCGGCCCGTCGGCGGCTGGTGTCTGGGCGTTTTCGCCGACCGTTATGGACGCAAGGCGGCGCTGACCTTCTCGGTTTTGTTGATGTGTTTCGGCTCACTGATCATTGCCTGCGCGCCGGGCTATGCGACCATCGGCGTCGGCGCGCCGATCTTGCTGCTGTTTGCGCGGTTGCTTCAGGGCCTCAGCGTCGGCGGCGAATACGGGGCCAGCGCCACCTATCTCTCTGAAATGGCCGGGCAAAAGCGGCGCGGTTTCTATTCCTCGTTCCAATATGTGACCCTGATCATGGGGCAACTTCTCGCCCTCGCGGTGCTGGTCGTCTTTCAGCAATTTCTCCTCACCGAACAGCAACTGCACGACTGGGGCTGGCGCATTCCGTTCGTTATCGGGGCGCTGCTGGCCGTCGCCGTGCTGTTCATCCGTCGCCACATCGAGGAAACCCCGTCGTTTCAGAACGCCGAGAAACTGGCCGGCAGCCGCGTCTGGCGGCTTTTGCGTCATCACCCGTGGGAGACGTTGCAGGTCGTCGGTCTGACGCTCGGCGGCACGGTCGCCTTCTATACCTACACGACCTATATGCAGAAATTCATGGTCAATACGGCGGGCTGGACCAAGCCGCAGGCGACGCTTTTGTCCGCCGCCACCCTGTTCGTCTTTATGTGCTTGCAGCCGCTGTTCGGCGCGTTATCCGACCGTGTCGGACGCAAGCCGCTGCTGATTGGATTCGGCGTTCTGGGCACGGTCGCGACCGTGCCGATCATGACGGCTTTGGGCAGCGCGACCGGTTTCTGGCAGGGGTTCGCGCTGATCCTGACGGCGCTGGTTATCGTCAGCGGCTACACCTCGATCAATGCTGTGGTGAAGGCCGAACTGTTCCCGCCGCACGTGCGGGCTTTGGGGGTGGCGCTGCCCTATGCGCTGGCCGTGTCGCTGTTCGGCGGGACAGCGGAATATGTGGCGCTGTGGCTGAAACAGGCCGGGGTCGAGAGCGCGTTCTTCTGGTACGTCTCGGGCTGTATCGGCGTGTCGCTCTTGGTGTACGTGTTCACGCGGGACACGCGGGCACATACGTCGTTCAAGGGTGAGGATTGACTCCCTCCTCCCTACGAAGTGAGCAGACTGAGGGGTATATCGCCAGAGCGTTCCGCGCTCAGGCATTCGGAGTTATACCCCTCCACCACATCTCACCACTGCGTGGCTCGTGCGGTCCCCGGCACCGGCCGCCCGGCTCCCCACTTCGTAGGGAGGAGGGCGTTAGCCGAGCATCTCGTAGGCGGGTACGGTGAGGAAATCGCCGCACGCGTGGCTCAACGTCATGGCCGTAAACAAGCCGATGGCGTCCTCGAAGCGGCCCTTGGCAAACGCATCGCCCAAGACCTCGCGCAGCTTCGCCATTTCATCCGTAATCAACGCCTCGACCCGCTCGCGCGTCACCGTCGTGCCGTCCTCAAGCTTCGCCGCGTGGCGAATCCATTGCCAGACCTGCGTGCGCGAAATCTCGGCCGTGGCGGCGTCCTCCATCAGATTATACAGCGGCACCGCGCCTTTGCCACGCAGCCACGCCTCGATATATTGTACCCCGACGCGGATATTTTCGCGCAGGCCGGCTTCTGTCCGCGCGCCCTGATGGACGCGCAGCAGATCGGCCTGCGTGGTGACGACATCGTCGCGCGTCACATGCAACTGGTTCGGTGTCGGCATCAGGCGGTCGAAGACTTCCATCGCTACCGGCACGAGGTCCGGATGCGCGACCCAGGTCCCGTCGTGACCGTCTCCGGCCTCGCGCTCCTTGTCGGCGCGGACGCGGGCAAAGGCCGCTTCGTTGGCCACCAAATCGTTTTTCACCGGGATCTGCGCCGCCATGCCACCCATCGCAAAAGCGCCGCGGCGGTGGCAGGTCTTGATGAGTTCCCGCGAATAGGCGCGCAGGAAGGCGTCGCCCATCACCATCTTGGCGCGGTCCGGCGTGACGAACAACGGGTTTTCGGCAAAGGTCTTGATAAAGCTGAAAATATAGTCCCAGCGCCCGCAGTTCAGCCCGACGATATGGTCCTGCAATTCGTACAGAATCTCGTCCATTTCAAACGCCGCCGGCAGGGTTTCGATCAGGACCGTGGCCTTGATCGTGCCGCGCGGGATTTTCAGATAATCCTGCGTGAAGACGAAGACCTCGTTCCACAGGCGGGCCTCCAGATGCGACTCCATCTTGGGCAAATAAAAGTACGGCCCGGAGCCCGCCGCTATGGCCAGCTTCGCGGAATGGAACATGTACAGGCCGAAGTCGAACAGCGCGCCCGACATGGGGGCGTCATCGACGCGGACGTGGCGTTCTTCCAGCCGCCAGCCGCGCGGGCGGACGATCAGGGTGGCGGGCGTGTCGGACAGACGGTAAGCCTTGCCCGATGCCGGATCGTCGAACGACAACGCGCCCGCCCAGCGGTCTTTCAGATTGACCTGACCGTCGATGCAGTTGGCAAAGGTCGGGGCATTGGCGTCCTCGAAATCGGCCATGAAGACCTTGGCACCGGAATTGAGGGCGTTAATGATCATCTTGCGGTCGACCGGGCCGGTGATCTCGACGCGGCGGTCCTGCAAGTCGGCAGGGATCGCGCCGACCGTCCAGTCGCTTTGACGGACGTGACGGGTGTCCGGCAGAAAGTCGGGCAAGGCACCAGAATTGAACGTTTTCTGGCGCTCGCGGCGGGCTTTCAGCCGCGCCTGACGCTGCGGCTCGAAGCGGCGGTGAAGCTGCGCCAGAAAGGTCAGGGCCTCGTCGGTGAGAATTTCGCCCATGCGGTTTGTGATGGGCGCGGTGATTTTTATGTCAGGGGTCATCAGGGTATCGAGGGGCATGGACATTCCTCCGGATGTAGCAGGTCGAACTAAAGCAAGAAACCCCACCACCACATCTCGCCAGCAAAGCTGTCTCGTGCGGTCCCCCTCCCCAGCAAGCTAGGGAGGAGGAGCACTTGCAAGTGGGCTTCGTTTTATACTCCCTCCTCCCTGCTTGCGGGGAGCGGGGCGGCCCGTGCCGTGGCGCTGAGCGTAGCGAAGTGACGGAGGGGTATCTTGCTTCTTAAACAAAGTGCCCCTTCCGCGATTGGGGGTGATGCGGAAGGGGCGATGGACGCGCGTCTTATCTATGGTATCGCGCGTCTATTCGTAGCCGTGGGCGGCCTCGTTGATGACGAGGGTCGGCATCTGCGAGAAGTCCACCGCGACCGGCTGGGCGGCCTTGAGCTGGAACGTGCGGATGACGTGCTCAAGGCGGCGGCGCGTCTCGTGCGTCGACTCACTCATCGGGTTCAGTTGCAGCGGGGCCAGACAAAAGTCGATGATGGCGTCGGGGCGGGTATAGGTGTTCATCGTGGTCTCTCCTTATTCGGCAGCTTCGAACTGCGCGGTTTCAGTCGATTCTTTCATGGCGGTCGTGGACGACTGCCCGTTGGTGATGGTCATAGCGACGGCATCGAAATAGCCGGTGCCGACTTCGCGCTGGTGCCGCGTGGCGGTGTAGCCTGCGGCTTCGTTGGCGAATTCGCGCTGTTGCAGCTCCGAATAGGCCGCCATGCCGCGGTCGCGGTAGCCAGACGCCAGCTCGTACATACCGTTGTTGAGCGAGTGGAACCCGGCCAGCGTGACGAACTGGAACTTGTAGCCCATGGCTCCCAGCTCGCGCTGGAATTTGGCGATGGTCGCCTCGTCCAGCTTGGCCTTCCAGTTAAAGGACGGCGAGCAGTTATAGGCCAGAAGCTTACCCGGATGCCGCTTGTGGACGGCCTCGGCGAAGCGACGCGCGTCGTCGAGATCGGGGTGCGAGGTCTCCCACCACAACACATCGGCATAGTCCGCATAGGCCAGACCGCGCGCGATGCAGTGATCGAGGCCGGTGCCGGTTTTGAGGCGGAAAAAGCCTTCCGGCGTGCGGTTGTCGCGGTCGATGAACGGATGGTCGCGCTCATCGACGTCCGACGTGATCAGTTGCGCCGACTCGGCATCGGTGCGCGCCACCGTCAGCGTCGGGACGCCCATCACATCCGCCGCTAAACGGGCAGCGATCAGGTTGCGTTCGTGCGCCTGGGTCGGGATCAACACCTTGCCGCCGAGGTGGCCGCACTTCTTTTCCGAGGCCAGTTGGTCCTCGAAATGGACACCGGACGCGCCCGCTTCGATAAAGGCCTTCATGATCTCGAACGAGTTCAGCGGCCCGCCGAAACCGGCTTCGGCATCGGCGACGATCGGGGCGAACCAGTCGCGTTTTGCGCCGCCTTCGGCGTGCTCGATCTGGTCGGCGCGCTGAAGCGTGCGATTGATGCGGCGGCACAGTTCGGGCGCGGCATTGGCCGGGTACAGCGACTGGTCAGGATACATGGCGGACGCCGTATTGGCGTCGGCGGCGACCTGCCAGCCGCTGAGATAGATGGCCTTAAGGCCCGCACGGACCATCTGCATGGCCTGATTGCCGGTGACGGCACCGAGCGCGTTGATATAGGGCTCGTCGTGCAGCAGTTCCCACAGGCGGTTAGCACCGCGCTCGGCCAGCGTGTTTTGCAGAACGACCGAACCGCGCAGGCGCTCGACCTCCTGAGGGCTATAGGGCCGCGTGATGCCGTCGAAACGGCCGGGCGGGGCGTTGGGGACTAAACGTTCGAAGGTGGTCATGGGGTTATCCTTTGGGGAGGTTAAGGACTTAAGCTATTTGGGCGGTCTGGGATTGCGGCTGCGCGGTTTGACGCAGACGGTTGAGGTCTTCGCGGTGCGCCATCAGGGCGGCCTGCCGCGACATGCCCGCGCCGCACAGGGCCAGCGAAGACATGTAGGCCGTGGCGAAGTCGAAGGGACTCAGCGACATCAGCGGTGTAGGGGCGGGTGAATTTGTCATAATATGTCTCCTTTCTGGCGGCGAATGGCCGCGGGTTGATAAGACGAGTAAAGCGCCAAACCGGAGATAAAAATAGCTTTTGAGCGTGGTTTGCCGCGTCAATTGGCAAAACATGACATTGTCAATTTTGTAAAATTGTGACTTAATGACTCCCTCCTCCCTACGCAGTAGGGAGGTGGCTCCGAGTGAAACGAGGAGACGGAGGGGGACGACTCCGAACATCGCCGCGCGCTGAATGGCTTGGCGTAATCCCCCTCCGTCTCGCCGCCCTGCGTCGAGCCACCTCCCCATGCTCCGCACAGGGAGGAGGGAGACATGAATGTCCGAACTCGATCGCAAACTGTTCCTCGGCGGGCGTCTGAAACGCCTGCGCCACGACCTGAACCTCAGCCAGACGAAGATGGCCGAAGACCTCGGCGTGTCGGCCTCCTACCTCAACCACATCGAGCGCAATCAGCGCCCGGTCACCGCGCAGGTCCTGCTGAAGCTGGCCGCGACCTACGACCTCGACATGCGCACCTTTACCTCGGACGCCGATCCGTCGGGCGAGGCCGACCTGACCGAGGTGCTGGCCGATCCGCTGTTCAAGGACCTGCGCGCGCCGAAACGCGAAATCGCCGATCTGGTCGCTGCCTCGCCGACCGTCGCCGAGGCCATGCTGCGGCTTTACCGCGCCTATAAGGAACGACGGACGCGCGAGGTGATCGACCTCAGTTCTGCCGAAATCCTCAACGAACAGTCGCCGTCGGACTGGGTGCGCGACCAGATTCAGGCCGCGCACAACTTCTTCCCGGAATTCGACGAGCTGGGCGAGGCGCTGTTCGAGGCTTTGGGTGGCGATCCGCACACCCTGGAGGCCGCCGCCGAACGCAAGCTCCAAAGCGATTTCGGCATCGGCGTGCGTTTTATGCCCGCCTCGGTCATGCTGATCTATGAGCGGCGCTACGATCCGCACCGGCGCAGGCTGATGCTGTCGGAATCCTTAAGCCCGTCATCGCGCGCTTTCGCCATCGTCTATCAACTGGCCCTGTCGCTGCACGGCGCAGCGTTGAACGCCCGCGTCGAACGGGCGAAAGCGCCGGACCTTGCATCCGGTCGTCTGTTCAAGATCGCCTTGCTCAACTACCTGACCGCCGCGACGCTCATGCCCTATGCGCGGTTTCACGAGGCGGCGGAACAGTGCGGCTATGATCTGGAACTGCTGCGCGCCCCGTTCGGGGTCAGCTTCGAACAGGCCGCGCACCGCCTGACCACCCTGTCGCGCCCGGGACAGCGCGGCGTGCCGTTCTTCCTGATGCGGATCGACTCGGCGGGCAATGTCTCGAAACGCTTTGCGGGCGGCAAGTTTCCGTTCTCACGCTTTGGCGGGGCCTGTCCGCGCTGGAACATCCATCAGGCGTTTCAGTCGCCGGGCCGTGTGCTGACGCAGGTCATCGAGACGCCGGATAAGGCGCGTTACTTTACCCTGTCGCGGACGCTGGATCGCGGTTTGCGCGGCTGGGACGGCGGGGCGTTTGCCGAACAGGCGCTGGGGCTGGGCTGCGAGCTGAAACACGCGGACAAGCTGGTCTATGCACGCGGTCTTGATCTTGCCAACCCTGCCGCCATCGAGGTCGGGCCAATGTGCCGCCTGTGCGAACGTCCGAACTGTCGGGAGCGCGCCGCCCCACCGGTGACGCGCACCCTCAGCGTCGACGAATGGATCAAGGCCGCCACGGCCTATCCGTTCTCTTCGTGACTCATACCACTTGATTCGTTCTCTTTTTGTGCTAAGTTCTTTGTATGTTCTCATAACGTCGCGGAACCTGTGTCATGGACGAGATCGAAAATCATCCTCTCCGGAAAATCATCCATATCGATATGGATGCCTTCTACGCCTCGGTCGAACAGCGCGATAATCCCGAATTGCGCGGTAAACCCGTCGCGGTCGGCGGCATGGAGCGCGGCGTCGTCGCGGCGGCCAGTTACGAGGCGCGCAAGTTCGGCATCCGTTCGGCCATGCCGTCGGTGACCGCGCGGCGCAAATGTCCGGACCTGATCTTCGTCAAGCCGCGCTTCGACGCCTATAAGGCCGTGTCGAAGCAGATCCGTGACATTTTCGAGGACTATACCGATCTGGTCGAACCGCTGTCGCTGGACGAGGCCTATCTCGATGTCACCGAAAACCATAAGGGCGTCGGTTCGGCAACCCTGATCGCGCAGGAAATCCGCGCCCGCATCAAGCTGGCGACGGGCCTGACGGCGTCGGCGGGGGTATCGTACAACAAGTTCCTGGCCAAGATGGCGTCGGATTACCGCAAGCCCGACGGGCTTTACGTCATCACCCCGCGCATGGGGCCGGAATTCGTCGAGACCCTGATGGTGGGGCGCTTTCACGGCATCGGTCCGGCGACCGAGGAAAAGATGAACCGGCTGGGGATCATGACCGGGGCCGATCTGAGGGCCCAGTCTCTGCCGTTTCTGCAAAAGCACTTCGGCGTGTCGGGCGACTATTACCACAATATCGCGCGCGGCATCGACCACCGTCAGGTACGGTCCGACCGTGTGCGTAAGTCGGTCGGGGCGGAGAATACCTTCTTTCAGGACATCTTCTCGCCCGACGCGGCCCGCGCGGCCTTGCAGCCGATCGTCGAGAAGGTCTGGCGCTATTGCGAGCAGAACGGCACGCGCGGCCGCACGGTGACGCTCAAGGTCAAATATACCGACTTCCAGCAGATCACCCGCAGCCATACGGCCAATGCCACGGTGGGCGACAAGGACGAGTTGTCGCGCGTGTCGGGCACCCTGCTCGACGGCGTCTTCCCGCTGGCCAAAGGCATCCGGTTGCTGGGGGTGACGCTGTCGTCCTTAGGGGCGAACGATGCCCGCCCCGAACCGCAGCAACTCAGTCTAGCTATCTAAAATCATACCTCCCTGCGCTTGCGCGGGGAGGGGGACCATTGGCTGTAAGGGGACAGAAGGGTTTAGAGTGCTAATTGGTGTGGGATATCGCGGGATATGCCGGGACAAGGTGGGATGAAACCCTTAAAAAATTGGGCCTTGCGGCGATTTCGGTTTTTCGCACTCTGAAAAAGCTGTGTCTAGAGTAAATGGCGTTTTAGACATCATTCAGGGCCGTTCGGGCGATCCGGGCGGCCCTTCGTCGTTTTTAGGCGCTAAGGTGCTAAGGGGCTCTTAAAGGCCCCTTAAATGGCCGCTAATAAGGATTTCATGACTTTGAGGGCGTCGGCGTCGGCGCTGATTGCGCTAAAGCGGGTATCATACCCACTCTGAAATGCCTTTGCTTTCTGTGCGCGAGCTCGCACAGTTGGGCAAATTGGCGCACAGTTTGCAACTCTTTGTAAAATAAAGCTTTGTGGTATAGTGTCTTCAGCGGCGATTCCGACATGCTGTCGTGAACTGTGCGCGTCTTTGTGGAGCCATAACATGAATGCGTTGAAGACAAGAGAGGGATTATTCGCCGACGAGAAAGGTTATAAGGTCGCCGTCTTCCATGTCAGGGAGCCGAGTAAAGCAATCCCGTTTTCGCCTCTTAAGGGCGGCACTCAGTTTAGGGAAGCACCAGGGGCATCGTATTGGGAGACCGACAGCGGCCAACGTGTTGAACCAGTCAACGACGACAGAACGTCCTTCAAATTTAATGATGTCAAAAAATGGCTCACTCGAATTGGTGATTAACACCCTAGAGCAGTGTACTCTCGGCGAAGGGTGGCGGGACCTCGACCAGAACGTCAGAGGTTACTGTACGCTTCTGAAACTGAGCGACCTCGGCCCATGGTGCGGTTAGCCAGGCACGGCAGTCTTCAGGAGTTGTCAGGATCAGCGGCATGGCCTTCCTGTGGACCGGGCGCACCACGTCGTTCGGCTCCATCGTCAGGAAGGCGTAGAAGCGTCCCTGTGTCGGGGCCGGGTCTTTGGCTTTGATCTGACGGTCCAGCACGTCGCTAACACCGGCGAAGCAAGCGGTGGCGGGTGGTTCGGCAGTGAAGCCAAACCAGTGATAGGCCTTCGTCACATCGTGGTTTTCAGAGAAGGCTGTAAACGGCACAAGGCAACGATGCTCAAGGCCGAACCAGCGGCGCCAGTGAGGCGACTTGAGATTGCGTATATTCGTGACCCCGGAGTCGTAGCTTTTCGGCTTGCCGGTTGGGGTAACGAGGTACTCAGGCGGCGTCGGCATCCCCCACAGCGCCTCGTCCAGGACTAAGCCGCCTTCAGACTGGCGTCGGATGATCGGCGCCGGGTAGTTGGGAAACAGTTCCGTTTTGAATGGCATGTTGCGACCGTGATCCGAGAATTCTTCGATTTTAGCGAAGTCTGAGAACAGGGCGGCCGTCGCTCTGTCATTGCGGTATCGGTTACACATTCTCGCCTCCGGTTTGATCGGCGAGCATGGGCGCTAAATGAAGCTCTGTCCATGCCTTGATCAGGTTGGCGTGGGCGGTGGTGTAGCGATCGACGAACTTAGGGATTTCGAGGTCATGGTTCATGGGAAAGGCTTCGTCTTCGAGGTGGACCCAGTAGTGGCGGGTTATGGTCAGGCTCTTTTTGCCCGCCCGCCAGAAAAGGTTTTCCTTCACCTCGATATTTCCGACCTTCAGCAGCTGCGACAGGTCGATCGTGCGGCCGTTGAAGTCATGGGGCGCGGGCGGGCGCCGAATCTGTTTCAGGCCTGCGACCAGGACGGCCAGATCGTTGCGGTGGCGGCAGGCGACGTTGAACGGTTTGAGGGCCTCGTACTTGTCGGGATCGGTCAGCAAAAGCTGGTAATTCGGATGGTGGTCGCGCACGCCGAAGCCAAAGGTTCGCCCGGTGTCGAAGGTTACCGAAAACCCGCTCTGGCCGATGGCGACCTCGCCAATCGAGACGATCCGTGAGGCGTCAATGTGGCTGCCGAGGAAGTCGATGATCATGGATCGCACCTTTTCTCAATGAATCAAGCGGTTGAGATAACGCTGGTTAAAAAGTTAACGGCGCGGTGCATTCGTACCTTGACTCAGGCTTCAGTTAAAGAACAAAATGGGAACATTCCAGAACGGAAATTGCTTAGGAGGGTACGGGGATGGGCGCGGCCAAGTCGTTTAACGAGCTGTTGTGGGGTGATCAGCTTCCAGAAATCGAGGCGCTGGTGTCCTCGCTCGAAGACCGGTGGCGCGATGGCGCCCGGTTAGTAAAGGCCTTCCCGCGAGAGGCTACAGTGCGCGGTGTATGTCCTGACTGCGGGTTAGAGCGCACGGAATCCATCGCGGCGCTGTTGGAACAGCGGCTTGGCGAAATGACACTCTGGGACTTAACCGATAGTTTGAAATGCGAGCGCGGTAGTTGCGGCGGCAAACTGGATTATGAAATCGAGTAGTTCAGGTTGGTCTAATGACCGATCTTATTATTTTCCGCTAGCTGGCGTCTGAAGCGCGCGACCGCAAATTTCACGGGTTTCATTCAGACGGTTATTACACCACGAAAGAAATGCCGACCGCCCTTTATGCGAAAAACCAATCATATCAGCCTCATTCAAAAGGGCCGCGTCTGTTGATCCCTGTCGGGGGCCAGCTTTGTAATTGACCCATAGAAACGGTGTGTCGGCCACAGAGGGGTCATTAACATCTACGGCTAATGCCGTGCTATCTCGTTGACGACGAACAACATAGGCAATTATCGCTACCGATTCGGAAAGCTGCCGTTCTGCTTCCGTGTCGGGCAATACGGTGGCCGTCACAAAGGTGGCGTTCAAATCGGCATCTTCTTCAACATTCGTAATTCTACCTTGTGGGTCAAATTGAGGTTCACACCCGGCGAGCATCATCGCCCCCGCTAATAAAGCAGAAATGACTTTTAGTCTCATAACTCCCCCTAAAGAACAGAGCCTGCCCAAACGACGCGACCGATTAAACCAAAGTGCTCTTTCTCTGGCCCTTCGATCCGCTCCGGCGGGTACATTGGATTGTCGCTCATGGCTTCGATGTCTCCCAATCCAACACGACGCAGACGTTTAATTCTCAAATCGTCGACCATGCGGAACGCATAAACGGCTTCGCCCATACGATTTTGGTTCGTATCGACCAGCACATAAGCCGGATCACTTATGGTCGGATACATAGAATCGCCCGTCGATTCGAACATGTACAGGCCCTTGGTATCCGTCCTGTGCAATTGCGCCATGACTTCTGGCGGAAGGATAATTTCGCCTATCTGGTTTTCGGTGGCCAATACCCCGGCGCCCGCTGATAGTCGGGTGTCGAGCAGTGGCACTATAAAGCGCGGCGCCGCCTCTGCCGCCGCGATGATAGTCGCGCTTTCAGAGCGCGCACCACGTCCCAGCACTAGCCAATTTGGACGAACCTCCAATGCCTCTGAAATCAAGATGACCGATTCGGCATTCGGCATGACCTTGCCTCTTACATATTCCGAAATTTTGGACGTACTCAGGCCCGTTATTTCGGAAAGTCGTGTCTGAGACCAAGCCTTCTCTTCCAAAAGCAGATTAAGGCGCGTGGAAAACTCCCTTTTCAGGATATCCGACGCTTGACCTTCTGTGTTTTTTGATATCTTATCCGAATTTACGGAACTCATTTTCTGACATTTCGGAATTTATGGCCAAGAGAAAATTACATCCCGAAGAAGTTAAAGCGCGTCTGCGAATTAACCACGGCTCCATGACGGCGTTTGAAGAAGCGAACGGGCTGAACCGTGGCGCCACTAACGATGCTCTCCGTGGAAAATCCAAATCCACGCTCAAGGTTATCGCACAAAGCCTCGGCATTTCCGAAACTTCGATCAAAGCCGGTCCGAAACCCGGGACTTGCGAAAAGTCTATATCCGATTTTTCGGAAAATCACTGTCTAAATGATGGGGCGAAATAGACATGGCCGCAGTTGTTGCAAAAGTGGCCGAGAGCGCCTCCCCGAACATGGTCGCCGAGACCGTCAATATCGAATGGCACGTCGCCCTGGACGATATCGACGATGGCGAGCGAATGCGCCCGATCGACGCGGCTTATGCTGAGGCAATTGCCGCCAGCTTCATGAAGATCGGTCAGCTCACAGCGATCGACATCTGCCAGTTGCCGAACCTCGGCAGCGGCAGGCCGTTCAAGCTTGTTTACGGTGGTCACCGTCTGGCGGCGGCTCGCATGTGTGGGTGGTCCACGATCCGCGTGAAGATCGGCTCCAATGAGGTCGCTGCGCGGAAGGACCGTGAAATCCACGAGAACTTCTTCCGCAACGAACTGTCGCCGATCGACAAAGCGATCTTTGTCGCCGAGATGTTACAGGCCGAGCGCGTGGCGCGGGGCATCGCTGACGGCAAAGATGGTCGAGCGCTTAACGGTGACTATCGTTCCCAGAAATTCGATAAAAAACAGATCGATAACGATGTGCGCAATTTGCGCGAATCGTTCGGAGGTCTTCAAGAAGTAGTTGCCGCTCGTTTGGGATGGAACCGGCAGGAAGTTGGTCGCCAGTTGGCGCTGGCTGCGATCAAGCCCTCCTATGTCGAGAAGCTGCGGCAGTCGGCCATAGCCAACAACGCTTCACAGCTTAGAGCGTTCGCCAAGCTGGATGACGACAGGCAGTTCCTCTGCGCCGGGCAACTCAAAGCGGGCAAGGCGACCACAGTCGCAGGGGCTTTGGCCATCGTCGATAAGAAGGCGGTCGAGCCCAAAGAGGTCAAACAGGTCGCCAGTGCGCACAGCATGTTCTCGCGCCTGAGCCCGGCTCAGAAGGCTGAGTTCCTGCGACTGATCCAGCCCGATCTGCCGAAGGGTTGGGAGGTCCGCGAGGTCAAGCCGCGCGAGACCTATCCGACCGTCAGCGATGTGGTCGCCGCTGCCAAGAAGGTCGGTGACCAATGACCTGGCTTGCCCCGAAATCCGACAAAGACGCCGTCGCGCAGATGATTATCGGTGCGCTGATGCTGGTCGCCCTGCTGATTGAGGTGCTGGTATGAGCAGGGTAAACCCGGAAACCGGCGCGCGGATCGCTAGAATGCGAAAGGCTGGCCATACCCTTAAGGCTATTTCCATAGAGTTCGACCTCCCTTTAGGGACCGTCAGCTACTGGTCGAAGCCAAGGACCAATACGCGCCGTAAGGTGACCCCCGACATCGCTCAGCGTATCGTTTCGCTGCGCGAGGAAGGTTGGAAACTGGACGCTATCGCCGCCGAGGTGGGCTTGAAGCAAAGCACCGTCAATTGGTGGTGTACGCGCGAGGGCGCTATCTCTGCCCGCACCCGGCGTATCCAGACCGTTGGTCGAGACTACGTTCGGAACGGTCGTGTCGTTCGGGCGTTTACCCCTGAGGAAGACGCGCGGCTTCAGCAACTCAGCATTCAAGGGCTACGTATTTCAGAAATCGCGCGGGCACTTGGGCGTGGCACAAATAGTGTTCAGGGTCGTTTGAACGCACTGGCGCTGTACGACGCGCTTCGCGAAGGCGGTGCGTGATGGTCGCCTATAATTTCAAGGCCCGGTTTGTGCCACTGATCGAAGCGCGCACCAAGACCCAGACCATCCGTAATGCCCGTCGTCGTAACTCGCGCGTGGGCGACAGCCTCCAATTTTTCCACGGGTCGCGTTTCAAGCCGATACGGCTTGGGGCGGCGCAGTGCGTGGATAGCGGGCCGGTGCATCTGTTCTTCGACGACGCGTGGATCAAGCTCAGGCTGAGCGGCGGTACCCGCATCATCAGCTCGGTGGAAGGTCTGGATGCCTTTGCGGTTGCCGATGGGTTCGGGGACTGGGCGGACCTGCGCCAGTTCTGGCGCGAGACGCACGGTGACTGGAGCCGCTTCGAAGGCTGGATCACGATGTGGGGCGAAACGTTCGTGCCGGTGGTGCCGCATGTCTAAGACTGGCAACGGTAAGCGCCGGAAATCGTTCAATCCTGAGCAGCTCGGCTTCACGTTCGACGCGCCGGAGACCGGCTATACGTCGGATGGTGCGCTGCGCGGGCTTGACCGGGTTGTGGCCGACGCGGTCGGTTTGATCCTGGTCGATGCCGCCAAGGAAGGCGACAGCCGGTGGGATATCGCAACGGCGATGAGCCGCGTCCTCGATGGCGACGACGTCACGAAGTCGATGCTCGATGCCTACGCCGCCCCGGCCAAGGACACCTACAATATCAGCTTCCATCGCTTCCTCGTGCTGGTCGCGGTCACGGGCCGTTACGACGTCCTGCGGATGCTGACGGCTAAGATCGGGGCCACGGTACTGGTCGGCGAAGAGGCTCATACGGCGCATCTGGGGCACCTGATCCGGCAGGAAGAAATCAACAAAAAGAAGATCAAGGCCCTGAAGCAAGAGGCCCCTCTGATCGGTCTGATCGGCGGTGGCAAATGAGGCAGACCGTCAACCGCGACTCCCGCCGCGTCCTCGTCGAAGACCAGTGGTTCGACCTGATCGTCACGATGGACGATGTCGGCTCGGTACTGACGCTCCAGCTGATCGGCGGCGGCAACGACCTGATGACCAAAGACCTGCTGACGGCGGCGGCGAAGGCCCTGCTGAAGCACGTCATGCTCGGCGCCATGAACGGCCTGTCCCCGCGCGATATCGCGGAGCGGACGGCCTGCGCCGATCAGCCATTCATGACGGCCATTGCCGACATGCAGGATGCCGTTCTCGCGGCCAAGCTTTCGACCTACGGGAGGCGCGTTCAGTAATGGCGTACTGCGGGGAGACGGGGGTCTCACAGAAAATCTGGTACGGGCCTTCGGAGCTGGCGGCGCTGGCGCTGCCCGGCCTGCCGGTCGAGCGGTCGCGGATGGCGCACTACGCCCGGGAAAGTGGCTGGGGCGATCGTCACGACGCCGCCGGTAACCCGCTCAGCCGGGCGCGCGCCGGGCGCGGTGGCGGGGTGGAGTACCACGTCTCGCTGTTGCCGATCTCGACGCGGCTGGAGCTGATCGCGCGCGGCCTGTTAGGGGCCGATTACGCGCCGGTTAGCGAGCCCTTAGAGACGCCCAAGGCCGCCAACGATCAGGATTCGGGCTGGGGCTGGTTTGATGCTCAGACCCAAAAGGTCAAGGATGAAGCCGCTCGCCGTCTCAAGGTCATTCAGGCCGTCGAGCAGCTGCTGGAGGCGGGCCTGAAGAAGGACGCTGCGGTGGCGCGGGTCGCGCAGGCAACGACCTTTATCAAGGCTTCTAAGGCGTCGATCTACAACTGGTTTACCCTGATCAACGGGGTGAAGCCCGCCGATCGGCTGCCCGCGATCGCGGCACGGCGTAAGGGCGGCGGCGCTCAGGTCGATATCGACCCCGCCGCGTTTAAGTTCTTCTGCTCTTGGGTGCTGCGCAACGCCAAGTCCGGCTTCGCCGAAGCCTATCGCGAGACCGTCGATTATGCGTCAGAGAACGGATTACCTGAGCTGCCGCCGATCAAGACCGTAGTGCGGCGCTACGAAAAAGAAGTGCCGGTCGAAGTCCGTATCGCCAAGCGCGACGGCATGGCCGAGGCGATGAAGTCGCTGCCGCCCCAGAAACGCACGGTGGCGGGGATGTCAGCGATGGAGCTGATCGTCGTCGATGGCCACAAGTGGGACGTCATGGTGCGGTTCCCCGCCGCCAACGGCCTGCCGGAATGGGTCGGTCGCCCGACCTCGGTCGTTCTTCAGGACGCCTATAGCCGCCGCATCATGGCCTGCCGCACGGGTCGCTCCGAGACCTCGGAGCTCACGCAGATGGCCTTCGCCGATCTTCTGGAACTGCACGGTATTCCGGCAGCGGTGCTGATGGATAACGGTCGGGCCTTCGCGTCGAAGATGATCTCAGGCGGTGTCAAGAATCGATATCGCGGCAAGGTGCTGCCCACCGATCCTTGCGGGCTGCTGACCTCGCTTGGCATCCGCATCCACTGGGCGACGCCGGGACACGGTCAGGCCAAGCCGATCGAGCGCGCCTTCCGGGATCTCGAAGAGAAGGTCGGGCGTCATCCGATCTGCGAAGGGGCCTATACGGGCAACCACATCGACCGCAAGCCGGAGAACTGGGGCAAGGCGGTGGTGGACCTCGAAGTCTTCGAGGAGCTGCTGGTCGCACAGATCGCCAAGCACAACGCGCAGACCGGCCGCACGGCTGAAATGTCGCGCAAGAACGGCGGTCAAAGCTTCGACGCGGTGTTCGCTGCGTCGATCGATGCCGGGGCCGTTGTCGGCAAGGCTACGCCGGAGCAACTGGCGATGGCGCTGCTGGTGGCCGAGCAGGTCAAAGCCGACAAGAACAACGGCGCGGTCGAACTGTTCGGCAACCGGTTCTGGTCCGACGACCTTATTGCGCACAAGGGTGAGCGCCTGACGTTGCGCTTCGATCCGGACGACGTGCTCAAAGACATCCGTGTCTATACACAGGCCGGTCAGTTTATCGCCAAGGTGCCGGTGATCGCCGCCGTCGGCTTCCTCGATCGGGAGGGTGCCCAGCGTCAGGCGCGTCTGGTTTCCGACCACCGCAAGAAGCTCAAGGCGATGATCGCGGCGATGGAGTTGCTCAGCGCGCATGAGCTGGCGAACATGGCCCCCATCAAGACGCCTGAAAAAGCCCCGAAGCGCGAGCCGAAGGTCATTCGCCCTGTTCGCCACCGCCATACCTCGGTGGCCGTCCAGCTGGTCGAAGTCGCCCCCGCCAACGACGCTCCCGAACACGATTACGAGGCGCTCTTCGCCGCCGCCGTCGAGCGGGCCACCGAGACCGGGCGTCCAAATTTCCAAGTTTTCGAAGGGGGATTGTCTTCTTCGGATTAACCGACCGGCGCGGATTGCCGTCCGCGCCGGTCGTCAGAAGGCCGATCAACGGCCTCCACGAACCACAGTTACAGCAGTTACAGGAGCTTATTAGATGAGTTTTGACGATATCAACAAGCCGGAAAACGCCAAGGCGATCGACGCCGAGCGTTACGCCGCGCTCCGCAGCAAGGCCGAGGCCCATGTCGGCAAGGAAGTTGCGGCCTATGCCAAGCTAATGGACCTTGGCGAAAGCACTCTGCGCGACTGGATCAAGGGCACGTACCTCGGCAATTACGACAAGACCGCCGCCAAGGTCGAGACCTACTTCCGGACGCTCGAGGACAAGGCGACCTTCATGCAGGTGGCGAAGCCCGCCTTCATGAAGAACACAGTGTCCAGCCGGATTCACACGCAACTGGCGTGGGCTCACGCCGGGCACATGACCACGGTCGCCGGCGACAGCGGCGTCGGCAAGACGTCTGCCCTGGTCAACTACGCCGAAACCCGCACGAACGTCTGGATCGTCACCGGCTCAGACGCACTTTCGACCACGCTGGCGATCCTCAAGCGCCTGGTCACGCTCATGCGCCTGCCTGTGCGAACCTATGGCGTCGGCCTCGACAACATGACGATCGCGATCCGCGACTACGTGAAGCACAAGGGTGCGCTGATCATCGTCGATGAAATCCAGTTCCTAAAGGACGGGGCGATCGAAGAGCTGCGCGCTATCCATGACGAAACCGGCGTCGGTATCGCCCTAGTCGGGCAACGCGATGTCATCGCCGGTGGTGCGGGGGCGATCAAGGGCGCCCAATTGCGCCGCCGCACGGCCTCGCGCGTGACGATCGATGTGCCGGACACCGCCGACGTGAACGCGCTGCTGGATGCGTGGGGTGTCACCGACTCGGCCATGCGCAGCTTTATGGCCGAGATCGGCTTGATGCCGGGGCTCGGCGCGCTCGGCGCCATGACCACGGTGCTGGAGTACGCCTCCATGATGGCGAGGCAAGCCGAGCAGCCGCTCAATATCGGTTTCATTCAACACGCGGCCGCGCACCACGGCCTTCTCGTCCAGCTCAAGCGGAAGAAATAGTCATGACCAAGCCTTACAAACCTTCGGACAAGGTCCGCACCGTCGCGGACTGGATCGAACAGGCCGCCATTTCTGGCCAGCCTGTCACCGCCCTTCAGCTGCGCACGTGGGTCGTTGCCCTGCGCGTCCCGGCTATGGGGTTGGAGATGGTCGAGCGCGTCCTTGAGCGCGCGCCCGGCGTCGAAATGACAGGCGCCGCGCGCTACTCGGCTGACGATGCCGAGCGGCTCTACCGCAACGCCAGCAATCTGACCGAACGCCTCGCCGTCGCGGCCATTAACGCCAACAACGAGCCGGTGCCGGTCGACGTGATCAATGCCGCTGCGCACGGCCTCTTCGACGTGCTGGACGCCCTGACCTATGGGGTGCGCCGCCCCGATTTTCCCGGCGAACTTCCCCCCGTAACCCACACTGAAATCGGAGCTTAAGACCATGAACGACCATACCGACAAGAACGTCTTCGAGCGCGCCGCCGAAGAGTTCGACCGCCACAATGCCGAGCTGGCGGCGGTCAACGACGTGCTCGCCGAGGCCGGGCTGGATGAGGGTATCGAGACCATCGGCGGCGTAGCCTATATGCGGGACACCAAGGGCCGTCTGGTCCCGGTGGAACAGGTCCGCCCGATCGACAAGCTGATCGACCAGACCGTGCGCAAGATCGTCGGGTATGCCGAACCGCTCTCGGCTCAGATTGCCCGGTTTCGCGAGCACTCCTTCGACGACGTCGATAGCCTGCTGGGGATTGTCGCCGAGCAGTATGGCGTCGCGCTCGGCGGCTCGAAGGGCAATCGCACACTGACCACGGTCGATGGCCTGATGCAGGTCAAGGTCGCGATCGCCGATCGCATCACGTTCGGCCCTGAGCTGGAGGCCGCAAAGGCGCTGGTTGACGAGTGCCTGCGCGAATGGACCGACGGTGCGCGGGCCGAGCTTCGCACGCTGGTCGATCGCGCCTTTCAGGTCGATAAGGAAGGCAAGATCAACCAGGGCGAACTCCTCAGCCTGCGGCGACTGAACATCGACGATCCGCGCTGGAAGAAGGCTATGGTCGCCATCGACGACTCGATACGGATCATCGGCTCGAAGCGCTATGTTCGCGTCTACCGCCGCGCCAACCTCAACCAGGACTTCCAGCAGATCGTTCTCGATCCAGCTGGGGCGCGTGCCGCCTGATGCGCAAGGCCCGTCAATATGTCCGCTCGACCGGCCCCGGCACCTTTGAGGTGTGCCGGGCGCCGCGTCGTCTCATTCACCAGCCGCTGTTCTGGGTCGCCGTCGTCATGATCGTCGGGAGTGCGCTGGGCTTGGCGCGCTTTCAGGGGTGGCTGTGATGGTCCAACCAGGAAAAGAACTGGCTCATCACCTGCTTCTGCGCACCATGAGCCTGCACGCGGCGCTTCCCTACGTCCTGACGACAGCGCAATTTCAAGCGCTGTTCTGGTTATCTGAAGCAGTCAATGAGGAGCAGACTGCCAATCTGGGAGCCACCCATTGGGCGAACGTTTCAGATTGCCACCGCCTGCTCGAAAAAGAATGGAAGCGCCGTCAGCAGTCGTTCATTGACCTGTTGCGCGGCAGCGGCTTTGCGGTCTCGGACACGCCTGTCGAAGGCGAGATCATGAGCCGCAACCTGCGCGCAGAACTGGCGTCCACGCCTCTGGCGGTGCGAACGTGAGGCGCGCGCTTGACTGGAGCAAAGCTCAATCGGTGGCCATCCTCGTTCTGGTGGTTCTCTTCTGGATCGTCGTAGCGTGGTTTCTGTTTGAAGCCATCTGGCCGAGCCGGGCATCGTGGCGGTCGGTCTGCGATGCCGGTTACTGGCACACGCAGTATGTGCCGGTGACCACCTGCACGAACGGCAACTGCTCGACGCGGACGGAATCGCACAGCGACTATGTCTGCACCCGCTCGCATTGGACCTGCGTGAAGGGCCGTGACGGCTCGACCCGCTGCGCCGATCCGCGCCCCGGCACCGACTACTGAGGGGAATGACATGAAACCCTCCGTCGCACTCGCTCAAATGCTGACCGAAGAGGCCCTATCGGACCTGCCCCCGAAAGTCGGCAACCAAACCCGCGCCCGGCAGAAGTGGCTGGCCGTCTGGGTGATGAAGGCTTTGTGCCCGCACCTCAGCAAGCCCGCGCTTGCTGAGGCCTTCGGATATGCCGACCGCCGTTCGGTTCAGGTTGCCATCGACTTCGCCACGCGCTGCCGCGAACAACTTCCCTCAGTTCGTGACCTTACAGACCAGATGATCAGAAACGCGCGCCATTTGGGTGCAGCGACCCTTATCGATGCGGTCAACCGCAAAACTCTCCCGGCCCATACGCCCGATCTGAGCGCGCTGGTAGCGCAGCTCGAACGGCAATTGACCGCCGCGCAATCGACCTTCACCCAAATCCGCAACCTGCTTTCGACCGGAGGTAATGGCGATGTCTACGAGTAATCTCGGCTGGATCGACGAACGCATCGAGCAGCTGAAGACGTTGGTCGCCGAGGGGCATTCGGCGTCGCAGATCGCCAAGATCATGGGCGGCGTGACGCGCAATGCCGTGATCGGCAAGGCCACGCGCATGGGCCTCCAGTTGAAGGGCTGCAAGCTTCCGGTCGAGAAAGTCAACCGCAACAGCCACCCTTGGCGTGAACCACGCACCCGTAAGGTCGCTGTCAAGGCGGATACGGCCAAGGCGGCTCCGGTCGTAAAGGTTCCTGAAAAGGTGTCTCTCACTCAGGCGCTGCGTAAGCGTCTCGCTGAGACCGCCTTTGGCATTGATCAGGTAGACGGCTGTCAGTGGCCGGTCGGTCGACTCTATTCCGCGCACCGGCTGTGTGGCGGCGGCAAGGCCTACCGCTCCAGCTACTGCACCGCGCATCATCGTCTGGCCTATGGCGTCGAACCGCGTCAGCGCTTGGCCCTGACCTATCAGCCGGGAGCGTCGGCATGAAATACGGACGCATCAAGCACGGCAAGACGATCCGACGTCCGTGGTCTCCGGAGGCAAGGCTGTTCTTCGAGGCCGAAGGGCTTCTTAAGCCTGAGGACGGCGAAGAGCCCAAAACCTACACCGTCACCGTCAACAAGCTGACCCTGACCTATCGCGCTCATTACGTGCGCAACCGCTGCAAGTTCAGCTCGATTATCAGAGTCGATAAGAGGTTTCCACCGCTATGAGCAAGGCCTTACAAACCCTCCAGATCGCCAAGCGCCAGATCGGGCTTCACGACGACGACTATCGCGGAATCCTTGAGCGGACGGTCGGCGTCCGGTCTTCCAAAGGCCTGACCGACGCGCAGATCGGCAAAGTGCTGGACGTGCTGAAGCGCGAGCACGGCTGGACCCCAACGGTTATCCAGGGCGGCAAGAAAGCAGGATCGAAGGGCAAGGCGCGCCCGGTCGCCGAGCATCCGACGGCGAAGAAGGCCCGCGCGCTGTGGATTTCACTGTGGCAGCTCGGCGTCGTCCGCGATCGTTCGGAAAAGGCGCTTGAGGCCTTCGCAAAGAAGCAGCTCAAGGTCGAGACGATGATCTGGGCGGACCAGCAACAGATGTACAAGCTGATCGAGGCGCTGAAGGCGATGGCTGAGCGCGCCGGTTGGTCGCAAGTCTTTCTCAATACCGGTATCTGGAAAGACCCGAAGGCGCGCACCGATGCGCTGGTTTCCCGCCTTTATGAGGCGCAGTTGAAAAAGCTCGGACGGGACAAGCCTGCCGCCTACTACACGTGGAACCGTCCGAGTGATCTTTATGCGAAGATCGACGAACTGGCCGCCGATATTCACGGTCTGGAGGCCTGAACAATGTCTCACGCCTCCCGCATTGCCGATGCCGACGCCCGCCGCGAGCAGGAAGAGGCCCGCCGTGACCTCATGGCGGAGATCGAGGACGCGCGGGCGGCGGTGGTGCAGGCCTCGGCAGACCACGCTAAGGCACAGCGCGAGGTGCGCCGCGCGCCTCCGGGCAGGAAAACCGAACGCATTAAAGCGCTCTTAAAGGCCAACGAAGCGCGCCTTAAGGCCGAGGGGCATTTTGGGCGCCTGATGCGCCGGGCAGGTTTGAAATGATCCGAACGATTAAGGCCGACACGAAAGAGCTGATCCCCGCAGATGACGGTCTGCTAGCCGAAGTGCGCGAGGTCATAGGCGATGCCGCCTATGGCCTTCTGCTGTCCGAGCTTGGGGGCAAGCGGCTCTATGTACCGAAGTCGGCCGGACAACATACGGTCATCACCGCTGCGATCGGGGCGGAAGCGTCGGCGGCGCTGTCGCAGCGCTTCGGCGGCGAGTCGCTGACCCTTCCGGCGTCGGCCCGTAAGCAAGGCCTGATCCTCGGTGATGTGGCGGCGGGCATGACCACTATTGACGTGGCGCGTAAGTATTATATTTCTGATCGCTATGTGCGCTATCTGAAGGCGCGCACCGTCCAAGCCGATGATCAGATGAGGCTGCTGTGAACGATCTCGACCAAAACATTTGGTTTGTAATGGAGAACGAAGGTGACGACCTATACCTCTTCCTTGCAGAAGAGGACTGGACTGCACTTCGTTGGGATCGTGTGAAATATGGGGACGAGCGTATGGGGTGTGCGGCTGCATTCAAATCGAGAGCCTTAGAAATACTTCCCCGCGACCGGGCTCATGATTTTGTGTCGGGCAGCATCTATCCTGACCAAGTCGTACTTGGCCGTGTAGGTGATCCGCTCCCCCGGAAATAGTTCCGCCTGATTTAGAGTGCCGCGCCCGCGCAAAGTGGGCATATGGACACCGCCCCGAATATCTCAAATTTCAATAAGCCGATGTATCCGGTCGGTGGCCGTTTTGCGCGGCTGGCTAAGGACGTCCTCGGTATCGAGGGCGGTCACGCCAACCACGCTGCCGACAAGGGCGGCGAGACCAATTACGGTATTAGCCTTCGCTTCCTGAAGCTGGAAGGCAAGATCGACCTGAACAGCGACGGCTTCGCCGACTTCGATCTCGACTTCGACGGCGATATCGACGGGGCGGATATTCGCCTTCTGACGCCGGTTCAAGCGGGCAACCTCTTCTATCGCTGTTTCTGGAATCGCGCGGAGATGGCTGATCTTCCGCAGCCGATCGACGGCGCCGTGCTGGACCAAGCGGTCAACGGCGGCATCGTCGCCTCTGTCAAGATGCTTCAAAAGGCGCTGAACCGGCTGGTGATCGGGGCCGATCTGGTCGTTGACGGCAATCTGGGGCCGAAGACCAAGCAGCGCGTCCTCGCGGCAAAGCCGCAGATGAACCGGCTGATCTTCAATTATCGTCAGGAAGCCGAGGCCCGTTACAACGAGCTCGTCCGTCTCGACTCGACGCAGGTCGTCTTTCTCGACGGCTGGGTCAAGCGCGCCCGGAGGCTTGGCCATGTTTAAGGGCGAAACTATGGGCGCCCGCACGGCGTTCATCGCGGTAATCGTTGTCGGGATTGCCATTCAGGTGATCGTCAATCCGATCGCGGTCATGTTCGGCGTCCCGGTCCATAGCCTGTCGCTGCTCGATCTGGTCGCACTTTCGACGCCCGTCACGGTCTACATCTTTGCGAAATCCTATGAAAAGCACATCGCCGCCCGGGCGCAAGGCGGTGACCAGTGACGACACAGGGTCATATCATCAAGGTGCTTCTGCTCACGCTCGCGGTCGGTGGTTTGCTGGCCGTCGGCCAGTGCGCCGATCTTCAGGCTGCGAAAAAGGGTCTCGCCGCTCGCGATGCCTGCACCGCCGCTCTGGTCTACGGGCAGCCCGCCCCGACCGACAAGAAAACCTGTCATCCGGTGCTGGTCACTTTGGTTGATCGGGCGCGTGCCGCCGACGCCTGTGACGACGCCCTTACCGGTGGTCCCGATTCAGTCTCCATCCACTGCACCGGGATCGTCCAGCAAGTGGTGATCGAGCGCAAGGTTGCGCTGGATGACCTCGCGCGCCTTCAGGCCGATCAGGCCGCCGCCATAACCCGCGCTGAGACGCGGGCTCGTAACTCCGAACAACGAAAGACCCGGAATGCCCGTATCATTCAGACTGCGCCTCGCGACGGCGATGGGCTTATTGTGTGTGACGCTCGGTGCCTGCGCGACCGTGCCCAAGCCGGTCCCGACTGAGCCGGTCATCAAAGAGCGCATCGTCACGGTTACGGCCTGCCCCCCAGAGGTGCAGGCCGAACTGCCTAATGCGCCGGTCGTTCCGGACGCGGCGGTGATCAAGGGCAATCTGGCCGGTCAGGACTGGCTGACGGCGGTGCTTGATTACGCGGCTGGGCTCCGCGATCGCCTGAGCGGCGCGCAGGAGGCCTGCCGTGGCTGATATCGACGACATGGACGCCGCTCAGGCTAAGGGCGAGCAGCTGAACAGTGAGGCCGTCGCGGCGCAACTGGCGGGCATCCGTGTAGCGGCTGCGATGCCCGGCACCGACGATTGTGTCGGCTGCGGTTCTGAGATCGAGGAGGCCCGTCGCCGAGCGCAGCCGTCGGCGCGCCGCTGCCTGATCTGTCAGCAAGCCGCCGAGCGTCGCGGCCATCTTGGACGGGGGGCGTAATGTCACAAGCGTTTCTTATCTTCTTCGCGACGGCATCGCTGATCTGTTCGTTGGCGGCTTTAGGCGTTGCCTTCGCGACATTCATGCGCGCGGGCCGCTGGAAGGATACCGACGACGGCAAGAGCGTCGCTGCAAAATTCAGCGACCATGACCGGCGTCTGGCTGAAATCGCGGCCGAGCAAAAAAGCTTGGCCACAAAGGCCGACATCTCCCGTCTGAAAGCAGAAGTCGAGGGTCTGGAAAAGATCGTCAACATTCGTGCGTCGGAAGGTATCCGCGCGACCGAGAACGTCGATGCCGCCGTCAACCGCCTTGAAACCTACCTAAGAGGTGGAAAATGATTCCCTTCGCTGAATACGAAAAGCAAAACATTCGTCTCTGCATCCTGCGCGTCCTGACCGAGGCGTCGAACAAGACCGCTAACCAGTCTGTCATTCAGATCGGCTTGCGTAGCCACTCCGGCGTCCGCGCCTCTCGGGAAGAGATCGTCGGCTATCTCGACTGGCTGCATCAACGCGGTCTGGTCGAACGCGAAGAACTGAGCACCAGCGTCGTCATGGCCACACTTACGGCCTATGGCGAGGACGTTGCCAGAGGGTTCGCGACGGCGACGGGCGTCGAAAGCCCGACGAAGAAGGGCTGATTGTGACCAAGCGCAGCCAGCCGTCCAGCATCGATATCCTGCCCGAAGACACTAAAGCGCTTATCGGGAAGCTGCGTCTTCAGGGGCGGACGATCGACGAAATCAACGACCATCTGAAATCGATGGACGTTGAGGTGTCGCGTTCGGCACTGGGGCGGCATGTGAAGAAGCTGGCCGTTTTGGGCGAACGGATGCGCCGTAGCCGCGATATGGCTGCTTCCCTGGTCGATCGCTTTGGCGATCAGCCGGACAACAAGGTCGCTCGCATGAACCTTGAGATGATGCATACGCTCATCCTCGATGTCATGACCGCCGAGACGACGGACGAGGAAGGCGAGCCCATGCCCGTCACGCTCGATCCGGAGCAGGTCAACTATTTGGCCTCCGCGCTGCGCTCGCTGACCTCCGCGCAAAAGACCGACGAAGACCGGATGTTCAAGATCAAGGCGGAACTGGCGAAGGAGGCGGCGAAGGCCGTCGATACCGTATCGCGCAGCCAGGGCCTGACGCCTGAAAGCGCCCGCATGTTCCGTGAGGCTGTTCTCGGCGTGGTGAAACCATGACCTTCGCCATCGAAAATAAGGCCGAGCTTCCGGAGGCGCTTGAAGGTGAAGCGCTGGAGAATATCCTGCTCGGTTATCAGAGCCGGACATTGACGGCAATTTGGCGCACCAGCCTGCTCTTCGTTGATAAGTCGCGCCGTATCGGTTTGACCTTTGGGATAGCCTCAGAGGCAGCTCTCACGGCATCGTCGTCGAAAGCGGCCAGTGGAAATAACTTTCTCTATATGGGCTATACGCAGGAGATGGCCCGCGAGTTTATCAACTACGTGGCCATGTGGGCGAAAGCTTTCAACCTGCTGGCCGGTGAAGTCGGTGAGGAGATTTTCCGCGATCCGGACAAACCCGACAAAGATATTACGATCTATCGGATTACGTTCTCTTCCGGCTTTTATGTACTGGCTTTGCCCTCCGTGCCGCGTGTTCTGCGCGGTAAGCAGGGCATTCTCTTCATCGACGAAGCTGCGTTCCATAACGACCTCGAAGGCGTTCTGAAGGCGGCAATGGCCTTCATCATCTGGGGCGGTCGCGTTATCGTTGTCAGCACGCATCTGGGTATCGATAACCCCTTCAATGTAATGTTGGAGAAGATCAAGGCAGGTACACAGCGCGGCGAAGTTCTGACGATCACGTTTGACGACGCGATCGCCGATGGTCTGTATGAGCGGGTGCTTCTGTGCGGCCAGACCAAGCTGTCGAAGGAAGACTATATTGCCGATGTCCGCAGCTTCTACGGTGACAACGCCGCTGAAGAACTCGACTGCATTCCGTCACAGGGCTCAGGTTCGTGGATCAATGCCGCCGACATCACGGCCTGTGAACACGCTGATGCTGCGATCCCGACGCTGTACCAGGGCGGACTGACCTATGTCGGTTACGACGTGGCTCGCCGGAATGATGGCATCATCATCCACGCCTTGGAAAAAGTCGGCATCATCCTCTGGCTCCGAGAGCGTTGGGAAGAGGTCAACAAGAAGTTCAAGGAACAATCCGACGCATTAGCCGCGATGGATAAGCGCTATCGTGTGACGGCCATCCGGATCGACCAGACGGGTATGGGCGAAGCCGTCGTCGAAACTCAGCAAGAGAAGTACGGCGCCACGAAATGTCAGGGCCGACTGCTGACCGGGCCGCAACGGCTCAGGCTGGCGACAATACTACGCGACCGGTTTGAAAACGGCACCATCCGCATCCCGCGCGACTCGATTCTGCGCCGTGATCTCATGGCGCTGAAGCGCGCAGGCAAGGATGGCCTTGCTCTGGTCGAAGGCAAAGAGATGCACCCGGATCGCTTCTGGGCGCTGGCGCTGGCCTGTGAAGCTGCCGAAGCCGGTGAAGCGCTTTACGATTACACGCCCGTTCATAACTCTAACGCCGATAAGGACACCAACGCCTTCGGCCACGGCCACCACGACGGCGGCATGACCCGCCACGGTATGTCTCAGGGAGGTGGTGGATGGTAGACCGCAAGAAGCTGGCCTTCAGCGCCGCCGACATCAAGAGCCTTAACGGCGAGATTGCCGCGCCGACGGTGGCCGGTGTGCGTCAGGCGCTATCGCCTGACCCGACCAACGGCCTGACGCCGCAGCGCGTCCTGAGCATCATGAACGCGGCGGCCGACGGCAATGCCGACGCCTATTTCGAGCTGGCCGAGGCGATGGAGGAGAAAGACCTCCATTATCAGGCCGTGCTGGGCGTGCGTAAACGCGCGGTCGCCGGGCTGGATATCAGCGTCGAAGCGTTCGACGACACGCCGGAGAAGAAGAAGGACGCGGATCTGATCCGCTCCTGGCTAAAGCGCGACACACTCCAGCTGGAGCTGTTCGACATTCTCGATGCGATCGGCAAGGGCGTGTCCTTCACCGAAATCGAATGGGACCATTCGCGCCTGCCGTGGCTGCCCGTTGTGCTGAAGCGCCGCGACCAGCGATTCTTCGAGTTCGACCGGGTCACTCAGGAAATCCCGCTGCTGAAGGGCGGCAAGGACGGCACAAGCGCTGAAGCCACGCCGCTGCCCTTGCGGGCCTTCATCTACCACAACCATCCGGCCAAGACCGGCCTGCCGCTGCGCGGCGGTCTGGCGCGTGGTATCGCGTGGGCGTACCTGTTCAAAAACTTCAGCCTCAAAGACTGGGTGATCTTCGCCGAGGTCTACGGCCATCCCGTGCGACTCGGCAAATACGGCCCAGAAGCGACCGAGGAACAGAAGCGCATCCTGATGCGCGCGGTGCAGTCGATCGGCACCGACATGGCGGGGATCATCCCCGACAGCATGATCATCGAGTTCATCAAGGCCGGTGTGGCGGGTGACGCCAAGGTCTTCTCGGAACTCTGCGCCTATCTGGACATGCAGATCTCGAAGGCGGTTCTGGGTCAGACCGGAACGACCGACGCGACGACGGGCGGGTTCGGCTCTTCGGGTCAGGTCCATAACGAGGTCCGCCGCGATATCCAACTGTTCGACGCGGTCATGCTGGCGGCGACGCTGAACCGCGACCTCGTCCGACCGATCATCGATGTGAACCACGGCGTCCCTGCTGACGGCAACTATCCGCGCATCATCATCGGCCAGAAGCTGCGCATCACTAAAGAGGACATGGAAATGTACGCCATGTTCGTCGAGATGGGCGGCGAAGTTGAAGCGACCGTCGTCGGCGACCGCCTCAACCTCCCCGAACCGCCCGAGGCGAAGCCCGGCGACAAGCCGATCAAGCTGCTGAAGCCGCGATCCAAGGCGCCTGAAAATCCTGCCGCAGAAAACCCGGGAGAAGACCCGACCGCCCCCGATGTACCGAAACAGGGTCCGAAGGCCCCGCTAACGCCACTAAAAGCCGCTAAAACGCGCTTAAAGGACGAAGGCGCGGTCGCGGCGGCGGCTTTGAGTGCTGCCCACCTTCAGCCGGGTACGTTGCGCGACGATATCGACGATCTGATCGACGCCGCCGCCGATGAGTGGACCGAGGTCATGGCACCCCAGATCGACCCGATCGAGGCGCTGGCGGCGGCATCATCGAGCTACGAAGAATTTATGGACGGTTTGAGCGTTCTGGCCGACGGCGACCCGGCCAAGGTCCGCGATCTGCTGGGTCGGACGCTGTTCACCGCGCGTCTGGCCGGAGAGACCGGCGCGCTGCATTCGGAGGATAACCGATGATCCCCAACGCCTATCCGCTCGAAATCTTCAAAGGTCAGGTCAATCCGCTGCACTTCGGCTTTTTCACCGGCGTCAATGCCGATGAAGCGCTCGACATGACCGGCTCGCGGTTTCGCCTGGTCGTTTACGACGCGGTCGGTGGGCTGTGTCTTTCGACCGAGGTCGATCCCGACAGCGACAACATCGTCCGCTTTCCGCTCACGGTCGCACAGGGCGATGCGATCCCGGCCGGAACGAACCGCTACGAGTTGGCGCGCCTGATCGGGGACAACATGGAAACACTGGCTTACGGGCCGTTCAAAGTCGTGGGAGGTCGTTGATGGTCGATCAGATTATCAAGACAGTCAAAGTTATCGTCCCTGGCATTCAGGGACCGGTCGGCCCGGAAGCCGAACTGCCTGACGTTATCGCCGGGCTACCAGACCGGGCCTCCGCCATCGAGGGTGAACTGACCACACGGTTCGATCTTCCCGCAGGGCTGATCCTGACACCGCACGAAGCCGAGATCGGCGCGACGGTGGCCGTCACGGCGTCGGTCGAGTCGCTGACCAAAGACCCGGTCACCCATTCACTGCGGAAAGGCGCTGCTCAGCCTGTCGCCTTGACGGCATCGGAGCGGTCGAAGGTTTTTGCCGGAATCACAGCAACGACCGAGTTCACCTATCAGGCCTCGGGCGTCTTCAGGCCGATCGCGGCAGCGGCGGCCTTCACTATGAAGCATCGCCAGTACTGGGGCGCTCTGAACGCTGAACCTGCCGAGGGTGTTTTCCCGAATGGTCTTTTGTCCGAACTGGTTGCTGGACGCGGGTTTGCTCACGACTTCGCGGCCAATAAGGTCTTGTGCATCATCGTGTCGAAGGCTCTTTACGCTGAGCTGCCGACGTCGGTGACGATGTTCGGCCTGCCTAACGCTCTGACCGACGTATTCACGGTCTCGGAGGTCACCGCGCCGAACACCGGCGCAGGCACAAAGCCGTGCTGGCGTCTCATCTCAAAATACATTTATGGCATTCAGGCAGGGGTATCCTTCGCATGACGCAACTTGGTTCAGCCATTCGCACGGCCGATTTCCGCGCGGCCGACGTGTCGCAAATTCGCGGCGCTCAACAAACCGTCGCGACCTATGCCGATATCGCGAATATCCCGGCCTACATCCTGTCGGATCGTATTCGCGTCAAGGTAAAGGATACCGGTAAAACATTCGAGCTTCAGGGCGCCGTCTTCGATCCCAATCAGGGCAAAGACGGGCTGTGGGTCGGCGGCAACTGGGTCGAGATCGTCGATGATGCGGGTGGTCAGGTCTTACTCAAGGCCGACAAGACGGATGTCGATGCGCGTCTGGCGCGGTCGTTCGTCGTGGCCGAAAACCGCGTCATCCTGCGCGATATGACCGGCGTGGCCGGAGGAGCTGCCGGGACGCTCTACCTGCCGCGAAGCCTGCGCATCACGCGCGGCGCTTTCAACGAAGGCGTCACGGTCGAGAACGACGAGTCGGATGTCATGCCCGGCTGTGTCGAAATCGTCATCGGCGGCTCCGGCGTCGGTGTGGTGCTCGATTTCTCAGATCCCGACGCGATCGAATATCGCAAGGTCGAATTCACCGGCGATATCGACCTTGAGGACGCGGCCAATGCGACCACCGAAGTCATTTACACGGGCTGGGGCGATAATGCGAAAGGCTACTGGCCGGTTGTCGATCTCGAAAACCGGGCCGATGTCAGCCTGACCCTGCGCCGCCCGCTTGTGGTCGAGGGTGGCAAGCTGTGGATTCCGCCCCATTACACTTACAGCGGTCAGAATGGCTTCACGCTGCACAACGCCGCATGGGTGAAGATCGATATCTCTACCGGGCCAAGCGTTGTGGCGACGCATTACTTCGACGCTCTGGCAGCCGCCCGAGGCGATGCGCAGGTCATCAAAACTACGGTTGGTGGTGGTGCAGGGATGGTCGATGGCTTTGGCCGGGTCGTATTCGCCACCAGCTGCAACGGGCAGGTGAAAACCTCGCACCCCATCGTCGGCGGTTCGGTGCCGGGCGGGCTGGTCTCCAACCAGTGCGCTCACAGCCTCGATATTCGGGGTGTTCCGCGCTTGTGGCAGACAGCTGCCATCGTCAATCTCACACAGGCGGCGCTGACGGGTCGAGGCATCGTGCGCGGTGTTGCGGATGCGGCCAACGGTCAGGTCTATTGCGGTTTCGATTTCCCCGACACCCGTGGGGGGCAGCGCGCCTATTTCCGCGCGGCCTTTGAAACGGCCACCGCCGATAACTTCGCCGATCCGCGCATTTTTATCTGGGGTAAATCCGGCGCGCTGCTGGCCAACATCGGTCTGGAGCTGGAGGAAAAGGTCAATGCGTACGTGGCCTATTACGGAATCTCGACCGAGCTGCCACTGACCGACGATATCGGTTACTTTCTGATCGGCGCTCAAAAAGAGGCCGGTCACGATCTGCGCGTCACTGCACCGCAATTCCACAACAGCGGTCAGGCCGCGTGGTGGATCGGTCGTAACGACCTGCCTCAGGCGGTACCGGAGGCTCTGGCCGCAAAGGTACCCGCGCTGCAAACCGACCTGACCAGCGCGGAGAACGACATCGGCGCCATCTTCGATCAGCTGCCGTTCAAGGCCAGTACGACCGACATGACGGCGGCGCAGACCGATATCGCCAAAATCAAGAAAGGCGTCATCGATGCACCGGCAAGTTTCGGTTTCTATTATCCGAAACGTATGTTCCTGATGCCGGGCCGCCCTCTGGCTTTCTATCCGACGCAGTTGATGCCGGATTTGAACGAAGGTCTGGCTCAGGTCTTTCATCTCGAATCGAAAGCAGATGAAGCCTTGCCGCTCAGCGCGCGGTTCGAGGACTATTATGAAATCGATCCGGTGCGTGTCGGCACTCGCATCAACCTGACAATCCGTCGTCGGGGTGACGATGGCCGCGACTATCGCTCGCGCCGGGAGATCACGGCCTGCGTCGGGCCGGAGAACGGTAGCGAGCTGCTCAGGCTGCTGTTTTTGGGTAACAGCCTGACTCACCGCCAGCGACCCATGCTAACCGCACAAATTCTGGAAGCGCGCGGTCACACGGTCGAAATGATCGGCACGATGAAAAACACGGGCGGTGGCACGAACACGGCTCCAGCTTACGCTGGCGAAGGTCGTGAAGGCCGCGCCTACGCCGACTTTCTCAATGTGCTGACCGACTATATGGTCCCGCTGACACCTGGTGACGAAGCCGCGTACCGGGCCATGAGCGACGAAGCCAAAACGGGCATCAACCCGATGCTGAAGGTGCCGGACGCGGATGATATCGCCAACCGGAACCATTTCATTCACAACGGTTACATCGTCGATCTTCGGTTCTATCTCGATCGCTTCGGATTCCCGGACCCTACGCACATCACTATCGACCTCGACCGCAACGACTGGTGGCGCGTTGTGGGTGGCTTCAGCGCGACACTCGCCAGCATCGAGCATGGCGTAAATGTCTTCTACACGCAGTGTCGCCGGGCCTGTCCCGATGCGTACATTTCGTTCGTTATCGGCACGGATCAGTTCAGCGGCTACATCGAGTCGTTGTGGCCGCAGTATCGTTACCAGTCCATGCTGGCGATCGAAGCTCTGGTTGCCGGCGCGCAAGCAGGTGGCGACACGAAGGTCGATGTCATCGTGGCGGTCGGTCATATGAACGACCAAACGGGCTATCCGCTCGCCTACACGGCCACCGACCCGGTCACCGGTCTCAAATCGGCTGATCTAGCGGCGGGCGGCGCAGACAATATCCACCCGGCGTCTGAGGCAGAGGATGGCCTTGGGGTAACGCGCCAGCAGGTGGTCGAGCCGATCGCTGCGTGGATCAACTACACGGCCAGTCTGTAACCATGCCGCTCGATCTGGAACCTCTTGCGCCGAAGGACGCACTGGCCTTCTTCCGGTCGAAGGGGTTTCAGACGTCGTTTGACTATCGCGACGTCTGGCAGGCCGAACACGCTCGCGCCTACACCGTCGCCAAGATGATGAACCGCGATCTCCTCGAGGAGACGCGGGCCATCAACGATCAGTCCATCGCCGAGGGCTGGACTTACGACCAGTTCCGCCGAGCGCTAAAGCCGAAACTTCAGGCGGCGGGCTGGTGGGGCAAGCAGCTGATGGGCGATCCGGCGACCGGCGAAATCAAGCTTGTCCAGTTGGGCTCCGATCGGCGGCTGCGCACCATCTTCAACACCAATGCCCGCGTGGCCTATGCCGCAGGCAACTGGTCGCGCATCGAGCGCAATAAGGTCGCGCTGCCGTGGCTAGTCTACTGGACGAAAGAAGACGAACGCGTCCGGCCGGAACACGCGGCGTGGCATCTGGTCTGCCTGAGCGTCGATGATCCGTGGTGGGACACGCACTTCCCGCCCTGCGGCTGGGGCTGCCGCTGCGATACGCGCTCCTTCAGCCAGAGGATGCTGGAAGATCGTAAGATCGAGGTCACCAAAACCCCGCCGAAGTTTCCGCTCAAGACCTATATCAACCCGCGCACTGGGGAAGTCACCGAGGTCGAGACGGGTATCGACCCGTCGTGGAACTACAATGTCGGCAAGGCGCCGCTCCGGCCTCTGACCGCGCGCCCCTTGCCGCCGCCGCCCGGCGCGACGACGAAGCTGACCGAAGAAGAGGTCAACGACCGGATCAATGCGGCGCTCGATCAGCTTGGCGGGTCGAAGGCGCGTGTCATGCAGGATCGTGACGGCTGGCCGATCGTGGCCGGGCGCGACCTGTTCCGAGATCCCGACGGCCGTGACGCGTTACCGCGTCCGGACCTGATCGAGCATCTGCCCGCCGTCGTCCAGGCGCTGAAAAAACCCGACGAGCTGGAATGGTTATGGGCCGCCGATCCGCGTGTGCCGACGATGTACCCGCCCGACCCGGTCGCGGCGATCGGCGACGTCGTTACGGGCCGAGCAACGCAGGTGACCTATCAGCCGGTGCGGCCCTGGTTGGCCGAACTGGCGGCGCGTGAGGCCGGGCTGAAGCTCGAAAAGGCTTCGCACGCGATCGACCAGTACGCGGTGAATCATATTCTGAAGAGCCACGGCGATCCGGCTGTGGAATCGTTGCGCGGTCAGATCGCGATTACTCCGGCGATGGTGGGACAGGTCGGTCGTATCGTTTCGGCACCGGACTTTGTGGGCCTTGGCTCGCGAAATGCGAAGAACCTAGACGTGGTCGTTTACGCGAAGCGCGACATGCTTGGCACATATATTTATGTGGAAGAGCTGCGCCGCCGCCAGTTGATGGCCGTGACCCTGTTCCGAGGGGCCGCCACGATCGATGTCCGCAAAGCTATGCAGACCGCCGATCCAAACGTCCTGAAGCACGATGGCGGTTACACCCTGAAGATAATCGATGTCAGCCAGTCGATCAAGCCACCGCCCGCGGCACCTAAGATGCGTCTGGTCAGGCGATACACATTGAGGCTTGACGACAAGATCGTCACTGTGGATTTTAGCGGCGACACGTGGACCTTCGACGTCCAGCCCGTTCCTGCCTCCTGACGCGGAAATAGTTCCGCCTGATAGGCCTTAGCTTCCCCCTCTAATCTGAAATCTCTCCAGACGGCCCGATGTGGGCCGCTTCGCTTTGAGGTTTCAGGTTCGTGTCCAAGGGGGCTTCCCATGAAGAACTGATCATTTGCGCCTCGGCGATCCCGGTCGCCGAGGGCGGTCGGCCTCTGACGCGTATCCGCATGGTGCCGATGGGTGAGTTTCGCCTGAAGGACGGGCGCGGCCCTTACCGCGTTCGCGATGTCGCCCATGCCGCCGAGATCGTGGCGGCGGCGATCCGCTACTGGAATGCCGAGCGGATGTCGTATGATTACGACCACCAGACCCTTAGCGCCAAGAAGTACGAAGGCACGGCCAAGGCGTCGGCCTGGATCGATCCGGCCAAGATCACGGCGGAGCCCGACGGCATCTACGCCAACGATGTCGAATGGACGGCGGCTGCCGCTCAGGCCATTGTCGACAAAGAATATCTCTATTTCAGCCCTCTCTTCGGGGCCTCGAAAACGGGCGACATCACCAATCTTTACGGTGGCGGCCTGACCAACGACCCGGCGATCGGCGGCCTGACCGCCATTGCCGCTTCGCGCTTTTTCCAACACCAACAGGAATCCAAAATGAGCTTCGCCCGTATCGCGGCGGTGTTCCCCGGCCTTGGCGCGACCGCGACCGAGGACGAGGTGATCGCTGCTGCCACGGCGCAGACCCGACAAATCGCGGATCTGCGCACTGCCATCGGCGCCAAGGACGGTGACCCCCATGAATCGGTCGTTGCCGCTGCCGCCACCCTCAAGCCGGTCGATCAGGCCAAGGTCGCCGGTGACGGTCAGATCATCGTCGCGGCGTCGGCCTTCAACGACATGGCCGCGCGTCTGACGCAGCTCGAACACGACAAGATCGTCGAGGTGGTCGCCGCTGGCCGGAAGGCGGGCAAGATCCCGCCGCAGTCAGAGCAGTCCATGCTGGATTGGGCGAAGGCAGACTTCAAGGCCTTCAGCAAATGGCTGGAGACGGCTGTGGAAGTTGTTCCGGCCAGCTCGAACCTGCCCGGCAAAATCCCGGCCGGTGACCCGGCGCTCGGCCTATCGGCTGACGAACTGGTCGCTGCGTCGGCACTGAACATGACCCCGGAAGAATACGCAAAGGGGAAGAAGTAATGGCTGCCGCCACCAAAGAACGCAAAACCGACATCCGCGACGGCGGATATCTGAAGCCGCCTATGGCTGCTGGTGTCAAAATCTACAAGGGCACGGTCGTTGTCCGCACCTCGGCCGGTTACGCCCGTCCGGGCCGCACCAGCACCACCGATAAGGTGCTAGGGATTGCGCAGGAGACGGTCGATAACACGTCGGGCTCGAACGGCGACAAGCGCATCACCGTGCGCAAGACCGTTGCCAATCTCGGCAACTCGGCTTCGGCCGACGCCCTGACGATCGCCGACATCGGCAACGAGGTCTACCTCGTGGACGATCAGACCGTCGCCAAAACCTCCGACACCAATGCCCGCATCGTCGCCGGGAAGCTGTTCGATCTCGATGATCGCGGCCCGTGGGTCGATTTCCGTTAAGCCCGTCAAGGAACGAACATGTCTCAAGTCGTAACTCAGGCCCTTGTCGATGCTTTGCGCACCGGGTTCAGCACCCTGTTCGCGAATGCCCTGCAAGGCGCACCTACACCCTTCGCCGCGCTGGCGGAAATCGTGCCGTCGTCCACGGCCACCAATACCTATGCGTGGATGGCCGCGCTGCCGCAGTGGCGCGAATTCCTCGGCGAGCGCCGCTACAAGGCGCTTTCTGAACTCGTCTACGTCCTGATCAACAAGCCCTGGGAAAAGAGCGCTGAACTGCCGATCGACCAGATCGAGGACGATAATCTCGGCATCTGGCGCAATATCGTCTCCGCGTGGGGCAACGGTGGTTCCAGCGAGCTGATCGAGATCCAGATCGCCGAAGCCATGAAGAACGGCCACGTCAACCTCTGCTACGACGGGCAGCCTTTCTTCAGCGCCAACCATCCGGTCGGCGACGGCGACGCCGTCTTCTCCAACCGCTCCGGCGATGGTTCCGGTCAGCCGTGGTTCCTGCTCGTCCAGAACGCCGCGATCAAACCCTTCATGTACCAGGAGCGCAAGAAGCCTGAGTTCACGATGGTCACGAACCTCAACGACTCCTACGTCCACAAGAACCGCAAGCTGCCGATGGGCTCCTTCGCGCGCGGTGTTGCGGGCTATACCTTCCCACACTTCGCTCACCGCTGCGACGGCCCGATCAATGCGGCCAACTACGCGGCCGCCTATGCGGCCATCACCAGTCTGACCGACGCCGAAGGCCGTCCGCTGGGCTTCAAGCCGACCGATCTGGTTTACGGCGCCTCCAACCGCGCGGCGGCGAAGACGATGATCGACGCGCAGAACAAGGACGGCGGCGCGTCCAATATCTACTGGAAAGACGTCAATCTGATCGATGGTTCCACCCGTCTGGCTTAAGGAGCCTCGCACATGCACAGCTATCTTTATCGCGTCCGCCTTTCGGGCGTCGCCGGGGCCGAGTGGTCCGAGCGCGATCTGCGCGATGGCCCGGAAGAAGTCGCCGAACTGGTCAAGGCGATGGAAGACCCGTTCACGCAGGTTCAGTTTCTGGACCCGCGTACCGAAGAATGGGTCATCGGCCCGTCGATCGACGACATCCGCCGCTTCCGTGACAGCCTGACGACAGGCGAGCCGGGCGGCCTAACGGCAAGCCTCCTGTCGTCCTCGGTCGCAGCCGGTAACGAGGCCTATCAGCGTGGCTATATCGAAGGCAACGCCGAAGGTCTGGCCGAAGGCCGCAAGGAATCGGAGCGCGAAATCACCGACCTCAAGGCCGAGATCGAGCGCCTCAACAGCTTCACGGCGGACCTGCTCAAGGCTGCCGCCACCGCATCGTCAGCGGTGATCGATACGCCCGCGTCCGAAAGTGGCGCGGCCGGTACGGACGGGAGCGTTCCGGTACCGGAGGCGGCGGAGGGAGAACCGCCGCCCGCGACCAAACCCCGCAAGGGGCAGTAAGCGTATCCCGGCACTCTGGGCCGGGTTTTCCTCCCTGTAACTGCGGGTGGCGTTCGAGCCGCCACCCGGTTTTTTTGAGGCCACATGAAACTCTTCACTTTCCTTTTCACCTTCGCCGCTCTGGCCTTCGCCGTCGTGTCGTCCCCGCTGTTCCTGCCGCGCCTGGTCGCCACACCGGTCAGTGAACATCCGATGTCGGTGCTGGCCTATCTGATCGCAGTCGCCGTCCTCATCGGCCTGTCGATCGCCGCCGCCGTCTATCGTTCCAATGTACTGGCTAAGGTCTACGCCGTCGCCTTCCAAGCCGAGCGACAGGCCAAAGCCTACGCCGCCTGATTTTGACCGACTATTGAAAAGTAAGGGGCGGCGATCCGTCGCCGCCCTTTTGTTTTCCACCGTCTTAACCGCCCTCTAAGAGCCCGTTAAACCCCGATGTACGCCACCGTTGCCGACATGATCACGCGTTTCGACGCCGAAGAGCTTCTTGAGCTCTCCGATCCCGACGGCGCGGGCACGATCGGTCAGGCCATCGTCGAAGCCGCGCTGTCGGACGCGTCCTATGAGATCGACTCCTATCTCGGTCGTTACAAGCTGCCGCTGCCCGAAACCCCGCAGGTATTGCGCCGGTATTGCTGCGAGATCGCCCGGTACTTTCTCTACAAGGGCTCGGCGCCGGAGCGCGTTCAGACCGCCTATGACGACGCCAAGGACTGGCTGACCAAACTGTCCACCGGCAAGGTCACGCTCCAGATCAACGGCACGGACGTGGTCACCGAGGCCCCCGCTGCTGAAAACACCATCCTGTTCGACGGCCCGGAGCGTGTCTTCAGCCGCCAGTCGATGCGAGGCTTTTGATGGTCTCGATCACGACGGACACCCGCAACCTCCCTGAAGCGCAGCGCCTGATCGAATATATGGTCGAGCGCGCCAATCACCTCGGCCCGCTCAATCTGGCGATCGCCCAGACGATGCTGGAGTCGACCAAGGATCGCTTTGACGAACAGCAGGCTCCCGACGGCACACCGTGGGTGCCGTCGAAGGCCGCCAAGGCTGCCAAGCGCAAGACCCTGCTCGATACGCACCACATGCGCGACAACACCTTCTCGGCCGAGGCCACGGATAAGGAGGCGCGCTGGGGCACCAATGCCGTCCAGGCGCGGCTGTTTCAGACGGGCGGCACGATCAAGATGCCCTCTCGCAAGGGGAACGTTCGCCTGCGCGAAAATGCCGACGGCACCTTGATGCGCCAGTCCAGGAACAAGAACCTCGCGCGCTTTGCCCGTGCCAATCACAAACGCGCCCGGTCGGTGGCCTTCGAGTCCGGAGCGTACAATATTCAGGTCATCGCCCGGCCGTTCCTCGGCTTGAGCAAGCGCGACCAGTCGACCATCTACGATCTGACCGAGGACTACCTCGCACCGGGCGGTGCCTGATGTTCAGGGAAGTCGAAGAAGCGATCATCAACCGTCTGAAGGCCGCCGGTAACACCAAGGTGCTGGGCTACGAATACAAGTCGGCCATTACCTATCCGGCCGACTTCGATTCATGGATCAATGAGAACGTCCGGAAGTTTCCGGCGTGTTGGGCCTATTTCGCCAGCGGGGATTCCGAAGGCTTCGTCCAGGGACGCGGCGAATCGCTCAACGCGTCGTTCATCCTGGTCGTGGCGGCCAAGAACCGCCGTAACCAGCAGGCGCAGCGCGTCGGCGGCATCCCCGGCGAGATCGGGGCCTATCAGCTGGTCCGCGACGCGATCGCGCTGCTGTCCAATCACCAACTGGGTCTGTCGATCGCGCCGCTCCAGCTCGAAGGCATCCGTCAGGTTCGCCCGACCGCCCTCATGGTCGAGAACAAGGCGTCGGTCTGGGCGATCCACTTCTCGACGTCGTTCCTGCTGGAGACGGACTACTTCGAGCCGGAAGCCGAGTTCACCGACGACTTCACCACCATGAAAGTCACGTGGGATTTGCCCGAAGCCGACGGCCAGCCCGACGGTGTCGCCGAAATGACCCAGACCATCACCCTACCGCAAGAGGAGGCCTGAGTGCCGCAGTATCTGATCAAACCGACGCCCGGCGCCAAGGTCCGCAATCCGGATCAGGGCGGCGTGCTCCTTACCGACGAAGGCTGGACCGGCGACTGGTCGCCGTACTGGCAAAAGCGTCTCGATGACCACGAGGTCACCCGCGAAGAGGTCGTCGAAGCGCCGGAGGAAACGCCGGTACCGCCCGTCAAAACCCCCGCCACCCCGAAGCCGAAAGCCGAATAAGCCATGATCAGCTTCTCTCAAATCCCGACCCGCATGTTCACGCCGGGCGCCTATGCCGAGTTCGACTTCTCGCAACTGGAGTCGGGTCTGATCGCGCCGCGCCTGCGCACCGTCCTGTTCGGTCATAAGGTTGCGGCAGGTATCAAGGCCACCAACACCCTGATCCGCGTCAACACGGCCTCGGAGGCCATCGCCTATTTCGGTCGCGGCTCGATGCTGGCGCGCATGGTCGAAAAGTACCGTCTCAACGACAAGACTGTCCCGCTGTACGCGGTCGCGGTACCGGAACCGGCTGGTAATGCCGCCACGGGCACGATCGTCATCGGCGGCACCACGGCGGCGGGGACGCTGTGCCTTTATGTCGGCGGGCAGAAGCTGCCGATTCAGGTCAATGCGGCTCAAGCGACCACGGCGACGGCGACGGCGATCGGCGCGGCCATCAATGCCGCCGTCGATCTGCCGGTCACCGCGTCGGTGGCCGCTTCAACCGTCACCCTGACGGCCCGGCATATCGGGACGCTGGGCAACGGCATCGATATCCGCCACAGCTACCGCGTCGATGAAGCCGCGCCGGTCGGCATGACGGTGACCATCACCGCCCTGAGCGGCGGTACCGGCTCGGCCGATCTGACGGCGGCGCTGGCGGCGGTCGGCGACGAATACTTCTCCGCGTTCGTATCGCCCTTTGCCGACGCCACCAACGTGGCGCTGCTGGAAACCACGCTCGACGGCCGGTCGAACGCGATGGAGCAATCCGACGGTCTGGCCTTCGTGCCGTGGTCGGGCACGCTGTCGGCGCTTCAGACGCTGGGCGATGCGCGCAACAGCGAGTTCAGCGTGCCGATGGGGCTGAAGGGCTGTCCGGCGCCCGACTGGGAGCGCGCGGCGGCCACCGTGGCGCCCGTCATCCTGTCGGCGCAGGCCGATCCGGGCCGTCCGTTCCAGACGCTGGAGGTCAAAGGCATCCTGCCGCCGATCGGCAACGACAAGTTCGACCGGCAGGAACGTCAGTACCTGCTCGAAAGTGGCGTTTCGACCTACACGGTCTATGGCGAAAGCCTGCGCATCGAGACGATGGTCACGACGCGCAAAACTGATTCAAACGGTGCGCCGACGGATAAGCTGAAGCTGATCAACGCCATGCTGATCCTGTTCTATCTGCGCTTCAGCTGGAACAACCGGATCGTCAGTCGCTATCCGCGCTCCAAGCTGGCTGACGACGGATCGACGGCGCCCAATACCATTACGCCGAAGATCGGTACGGCCGAGGCGGTGGCGATCGGGCTGGAATGGTTCGACGCGGGCCTGATCGAGAACTATCCGGCCTTTAAGGCCGCCGTGGTTTGCGAACGCGACAAGGTCAACACCAAGCAACTGAACCTCGTGCTGCCGCCCGATCTGATCGATCAGGCGCTAGTCTTCGCCACCAAAATCCAACCTCGCGGCTAAGGGAGAACTCACATGGCATATCAGCATGGCCGGGCGACAATCAAAAGGTCTGGCCGCACTCTGAAGTCCAAAGACGGCGCGACCTTCGACAAGGGCGGCTGGACTAAAACGTCTCAGACTGGCGATCAGGGCTATTACGGCCGGTCGCGCACGTTCCGGCCGTCGAAGATCGAATGTGTCTGCGCGTTCGGCCCCGGCGACTCGATGGACGACTTCGATTTTGATGATGAGACCGTCATCTTCGAGTGCGACAGCGGTCAGACCTATGTCGTCAACAACGCCGGAACGGTGGGCGAAAAGCAGCTTACCAGCGAAGGCATTTCTATCACCATCGAAGGGCCGGAAGCCCAGGAGATTCTGTAATGGGCGACATCATCGTCGAAGACAACGAAACGGCCACCGAGGGCTACGAGCTCAGCCGCCCGATCAAATACGCGGTCAAGGACGGCAATGGCACGGTCGAAAAGACCATCACGCACATCAAGATCAAGGACGATGTCGAAGCCGGTGACCTCGAGGTCGCCGACGACGTGGACGGCGTGACGAAGAAGAACATCGCCGTCATCGCACACCTGAGCGGCCATCCGGTGGCGCTCATCCGCAAGCTGTCTCCGAAGGATTACGCCGTTCTGGCGCTCAAAATTCAGGGGGAGTAGCGAGGTGGCCGCGAGACTGGGCTGATGCGCTCGGGGACATCGCGGCCACCTTCCATTTCGCGGAAGCCGAGCTGATGCGCTTCACGCTGAAAAAGCTTCTGCATTGGCACAAACAGTACATCCGGAGGGTAAAACGTGGCCACTAAACTCACCGCCGATTTTACCCTTCGTCTGTTCACCAAGGGCGCCAACCTGTGGAAGGCGCTCGGTGGCGACGTCGGCAAGCTCAACAAGGTTGCCAAGGCGACGACGCCCGCACTCGACAAGCTCAACAAGGTCACCGCAAAGACCGAAGCCACAATGGGCAAGGCGTCGAAGGCGACCAGCAAGTACGGTCACGATCTGGCGAGGCTGGAAAAGCGCGCCGCCGCCGTCGGGCGCGTCTGGGGCCGCAGCCTCGCCCGTGGCATCGGCAACACCTTCAGCCCACAGAACGTGGCGGGAGCGACCAAGGGCGTTCTGGCGCTGGCGGGCGGCATTTTTACGCTGGCCACCGCCGGGGCGGTCTGGGTCGGATCGCAAGCCAAACAGGCCGAGGCGACGCTCAAGTCGGCACAGGCAGCCGGGATCGGCGTACAGGCCTATCAGAAACTGAGGTTTGCTTTCACCAGCACAGGTCTGGACGGCGACAAGCTGTCCGACGTCCTCAAGTCGATCAATGTCAATTCGACCAAGGCGGCGGGCGGCGGCAAGGAACAGGCCCGCGCATGGAAGCTGCTCGGCATTAATGTGCTGGAAGGCCATAAGCGGCTCAAGAGCGCCGACGGCCTGCTGGGCGAGGTCGCTGACAAATTCAGCAAGATGAAAGACGGCGGCAAGAAGAACTTCATCGCCAACGCCCTTTTCGGTGAAAGCGGCGACGAACTTATCCCGCTGCTGAACGGCGGCTCGGCCGGTCTTAAGAAGATGGGTGACGAAGCGCAGAGGCTAGGACTCGTTCTCGATCTGAAAGCCATTCAAGCCGCCAAGCGTCTGAATGATAGCTGGGACAAGCTTAAGAATAATACGTTCGGTGTGTCCAACAGCATCTGGACGGGTTTGACACCGGCGCTCACGAGCGTGCTCGACTCCGTCAATAATATCCTGACCGCAAACAAGCAGGACATCTTAAGCGGCCTGAACAAGGGGCTGGATTGGATAAACACGCACATGCCCGACATTCTAAAGGGCACGGGAGATTTCTTTACTTTCCTAGGCGGGGTCGTTGAGATCGGCGGTAAAGTCACGAATGCGCTCGGCGGCATTGGCGGCGTGTTCGATGTTTTGGCAGGCCTTATGGTCGGTAAACTTGCGCTGGGATTAGCCTCAACAATCTCTTCAATCTGGGGCGTGAACGCCGCCTTCTTAGGCTGTCCTATCACTTGGATTGTTGGCGGTATCGCAGCTGTAGCCTACGGCGGTTATCTATTAATCCGGCACTGGGATAAGGTCTCTGCCTTCTTCGGAGGTCTATGGACCAAGCTGAAAGAGGGCTTCCTGTCGCTGCCGGAATGGGCGCAGCCCTTTATCAGCCTGCCGATGTACATCATCACGCACTGGGACAAGCTGAAAACCAGCTTCACCGCTTTGGGTGCGTGGCTGAAGAAGTGGTTCATCGAGAAACCGCGTGAATGGTGGGCGTCGATGCCGGAGTGGGCGCGCGGCATGATTACCGGCGCTGCCAGCATCTTCCTGCCCGGTGGACCGGTGACCGCCAGTCTGGCCGCGCGTGCGCTGAGCGCGCCGGTATCGACGCCGACGCCTTCGGGGCCGAGCCTGTCGAACCTGTCCGATCAGAGCTACGGCACCCGCAAAAGCGAAACCCTGACGCGTGTTGAGGTCGAAGTCAAAGGCCCCGCCAAGGTCAACAAGGTCGAGACATCGAAGGGCGTGGACGTCAAGACGCGCTCCGGCCTTCTCCTTCAGACGGCGGGTTAATCATGAGTTGGATGGACACCCGCCGCCCGCCGTCGTTCAGAGGCGTGGCTTTCGAAGTCGATAGCAACAGCCGTCCGATCGGTCGCCGCGTCCAGATCGACGAATATCCGTTGCGCGATTATGCGTCGTCAGAAGATTTAGGCGCGAAGGCCCGGACCTTCGGCCTCGAGGCGCTGATCGTCGGTGACGACTATGTCGAGCGCCGCAACCGCTTCGAGGACGCGCTTGAGCAGCCGGGACCGGGTGAGCTGATCCACCCCTCGCGCGGTCGGCTGTGGGTGGTGCTGGTGTCCGGCGATATCTCGGAATCCTCGTCCGAGTCCGGGATGGTCCGCTACAGCCTGACCTTCGCCGAGATCGGCGAGCGACCGGCGCGCACCGAGGCGACCGATACCGCTGCCGTGGCACAGACCTCGGCTGAAGCAGTCGGCGAAGTTGCCGCCGCCGATTTCACCAAGGGCTTCTCGATCGGCGGACAGCCCGACTGGGTGCTGACCGAGGCGGGTAAGCTGGTGGGTCAGGCTCAGGATCGGTTCGACACACTGGCGTCGCGCCTCAGCGGTTACGGCCAGCCGCTCAACGACTTCATCGCGCGCGGCAAGGCTTTGCGGTCTGGGGTGCTGACGCTGGCCGGTTCGCCCGCGTCGCTGGGGACCGAGGTGACCGGTCTGATTCAGGGCTTCCGGCAGCTGGCGCGGACGCCGGGCGACGCGCTCTCGTTGCTAAAGGGTCTGATGACCTTCGGGCTGGGCTTCGATGCGCCCGCCACCACCACCTCGGGCCGCAAGCGTCAGGCCGCCAATCAGGCGGCGATCATCGACCTGATCGAAACCACCGCTGCCGCCGAGGCCGTGCGCGCCGCCGCCGATCTGAGCTTCGCCTCCTATGACGAGGCCGTGGCGACCCGCGACGCGCTGTCCGACGCGCTGGAGGACTTGGGCCTTGCTGCCGCTGAAGCCGGGCATGACGACGCGGCGCAGGCGATCGAGGACGCGCGTCTGGCGATCTCGGCCGACATCAATGCGCGCGGCGCGGATCTCGCGCGTCTGACCACCTTTACACCGGTCGGCGTCGAACCGGCTGTCGTCATCGCCTATCGGCTTTACGGCCCGGCGAACCTCGAAGCGCGCGAACTTGATATCGTCAGCCGCAACCGCATTCGTCATCCGGGCTTTGTTCCGGCAGGACTCCCGCTGGAGGTGCTCAATGGCTGAGCGCGTCCTGCTGAAGATCGATGGTCAGGTGCATGAAGGCTGGAAGGCCGTGTCCATCACGATGGCGCTCAATGCCATCTGTACGGTCTTCGAGCTGACCCTGACCGAAAAGTGGCTCGATCTGCCCGCCCGCCGCGTCGTGGCGGCCGGGGCGGCGTGCGAACTGTGGATCGGCAACGACCTGATCGTGACCGGCTGGGTCGAGGACTCGGACAACAGCCTCGATAAGAGCGGCCACACGATTACGGTTCGCGGGCGTGACAAGACCTGCGATCTGCTCGACTGCGCCGCCTTGCATGGCACCGGCACGTGGAAGAACGTCAAGTTGGAGACCATCGCCGCCGATCTGCTGAAGCCGTATGGCCTGACGCTCAAGGTGGAGGCCTCAACCGGCGAGAAGATCGATTACACGATCGATCCGGGCGAAAGCGTCATGGAGGCCCTGACCAAGCTGGCGCGCCTCAAGGGTCTGGTGCTGGGCGTCACGCCGGAGGGTAATCCGCGCCTGTTTTCACCGAAGCCGGTGCGCGCCGATTACGGTTTTGCCCTGGGCGACAATATCAGCACCATCAACGTCACCAATTCGACGGCCGACCGCTTCAGCCAGTACATCCTTGTCGGCCAACGCTCCGGCGCGCGCGCTTCGGCCGAGAACGCGCGGGCGGTCAAGGCGACCGCCGCTGACCCCGGCATGACGCGGTACCGGCCGCTCAAGATCGTGACCAGCGAGCAATCCAGCCAGTCGGGGCTTCAGGCGCGGGCGCGCTGGGAAGCCAATGCGCATCTGGCGGCGGCGCAGAACGTCGAACTGACCACGCCCGGCTGGCGTTCGGCCAAAGGGACGCTCTTTCGGCCCGGCGGGCTGGTCCGCGTCGATGCCGCCTATGTCAATGTCGATATAGACCTGATGGTCACCTCGGTGACGCTGGCGCTCAGCGAAGACGAATACCGCACGTCGCTGACTCTGGCGCGTCCGGAGGCGTTCAGCGCCGAACCGGCTGAAGAGGCCAAGGCCAAGAAAAAGAAGAAGGGGCAGAAGGTCGATCCTCTGATGTCGATCGAATGAGAGATATCTGGCGCGCCATCGTCAATATGATCAACCGGGCTGTGATCCGCCGTGTCGACATGAGCGGCGCGCTGCCGCTCGTTCAGGTGCAGGTGCAGGAAAGCGAGACGCTCGATCGGGTCGAACTGCGTCAGGATTATGGGTTCGACTCTTGGCCGAAGCGCGGGGCGGAGGGCATCTTCTTTGCTGTCGGTGCGTCGCGGTCGCACGGCGTTTTGCTGGGCGTCGGCGACCGGCGCTACCGCTTTCAGTTTAACGCCGAAGGTGAAGTCGCGATGCATGACGATCAGGGTCAGAGCGTCTATCTGAAGCGCGACGGTCTTATGCTGAATAGCCCTTTCAAGGTCGATGTGGCTGCGCCGGAGGTCAACGTTACCGCCAACAGCGCCAACATCGATGCCGATGAAACCGAGATTACCGGCAACCTGACGATCGGCGGCAACCTGCTGGTCGAAGGTCAGTACGACCTCGGCGGTACGGGCGGCAAGAAGGTCGCGGTCGATGGCGATCCGATCGTCGCCAACAAGGTGGTCGCCAGCACCACAAAGGGCCGCGCGAAATGACCGATATCGCCCTTCGTTACGAGCCTTCGCGGCTGGCCTTCGATGCCTTCTTTAATGGTCCCGATTTTGCCACCGACGACGGCCTCTACACGGCCGTCCTGATCAGCCTGTTTACCGACCGGCGCGCCAATCCGGACGATGTGATTCCGGACGGCACCAACGACCCGCGCGGCTGGTGGGGCGATGCGTTTGCGACCGTCGAGAACGACCGGATCGGTTCGCGCCTGTGGCTGCTCAAGCGGTCGAAGATCACGGCCGAGGTGCTGCGCAAGGCCAAGGATTACGCCGAAGAAGCCTTGTCCTGGCTGATCGAAGACGGCGTCGCGGGTAGCGTCGTGGTCACCACCGAAAAGCAGGATAGCCACATCATCGCCATTGGTGTCGTCATCACCCGGCCGTCGGGCGATGCCTTCAAACATTCGTACATCTGGAGCGCCTATGACCTGGCAGCGTGATCCTCTTTCTGTCGTCATCCAGCGCGCCAAGACGGACCTAAGCGACAAGCTGCAAAGGACCGGCGCGTGGCTGCGCCGGTCGGTGTCCGAGGTTCTGGCGACCGTGCTGGCCAAGGCCGTCAACGGGCTATACGGGCGTATAGAAACCGAAGCCAAGAACCTTTTCACCGACACGGCGTCGGAAGAGCATGTCCGCCGCGAGGCCGCGCAATATGGCCTGTCGCCGACAGCGGCCGTCAAAGCTACCGGCTACGTATCGGTGACCGGTACTGGCTTCATCGAGGCCGATACCGTGCTGCAACGCGCCGATGACGCCGAGTTCGTCACCACCGCCGATATCGAGCTCGATGACGAAACCGCCGACGTCGCGGTCATCGCCTCTGTCGAAGGCACGGCGGGCAACACGGCCGCAGGCGCGCCTTTGGCCTTCGTGTCACCGGTCGCCGGGATCGCGTCATCGGGCAACGTGGCGGTCGGCGGTCTGACGGGCGGGCTGGACGAAGAAGGCTGGGAATCGCTCAAGACCCGGTTGCTGGAGCGAAAGGCCAATCCGCCACAGGGAGGATCGGAGGCAGACTATAAACGCTGGGTGCGTGAGGTATTCCCGTCCGCACAGGTCTTCGTCTATCCGCTGCTGATGGGGCCGCGCAGCGTCGGCATCACCTTCATCCTGCCGAACCGCGCGGATATCATCCCGACCGAAGACGACATCGAAGCCGTGCGGGCCTATCTGGAGCCGCGCCGCCCGGTCACCGCGCAGATCGATCTCTTCGCGCCGGAAGCCAATGTGGTGAACATGACCATGTGGTCGCGGCCCGCCACCGCGCCGGTCAGGGCGGCGATCGAGGCCGAGCTTACCGACGTCTTCATCCGCTCGGCTGAGCCGGGCGGTACGACGCGCCTGTCGCATCTGGATGAGGCCGCGTCGATCGCGGCGGGCGAAGAAGACCACGGCATCACGACGCCGGTCGCTGATATCGTGGCACCTGCGGGCTCGGTCAATGTGCTGGGCGTCATCACATGGGTGCCTGCACCATGACGCCTGAAGCCCACACCCAAGGCGTGATCAAGCTGCTGCCCAAGGGTGACCTGTGGGACGGTCTTGAGACGCTGAAGCTCGTGCTGGCGGCATGGGCCGAGGAACTGAGCCGCGTCGATGGCCGGATGGATGATCTGCTGATCGAGAGCGACCCGGCGCGCGCGGTCGAGACGCTGGAAGACTACGAGCGCGTCCTAGGCCTGCCCGACGAATGTATGCCCGTCGCCGCGTCGATCGAAGAGCGCCAACAGGCTGTTCTGGCCAAGCTGATCGCGGCGGGCGGTCAGACCATCGCCTACTACAAGGCGCTGGCGCGGGCGCTCGGTTACGAGATCGAGGTCGATGAGTTCGACCCGTTCACCACCGAGTCGACCACCGACGACTTTCTTTATGACGAAGCCAACGCCACGAGCTGGGAAGTGCGCATCGTGAGCGCGCCGGAAGGTCGCTACATCGACGGTCAGTGCCTCGATCTTGAATGCGTTATCACTCGCGCCAACCAAAGCCACCTTGAAGTGGGCTTCAACTATTCGGCTCTGGAGGGCTGATCATGCATCGTATCGATACTTTCGGTTCTGTTCTGGGCAAGTTCGTCCGCAGCATCGTGGGCGTGCGCCCGGCGACCCTGATGGGTGCCGACTGGCCGAACGCGGTTCAGGAGGAAATTTGCACCGTCATCGAGGATTCAGGGCTGGTGCTGGACAAAGAGGCTGACGATCAGCTCAGGCAAGCCATCGAGCGGCTGATCGCCGACTCGCCCCACACCACGCAACTGGGCGAGAAACGGTATTTCCACCGCAAGGTCGCCGAGACGGAATATTACGTCTTCCCGCGCGGTCAGGCCCTACTGCTCACCGACTATCCGGACCTTGTGGCGGCGATGGAAGACGATCCTTTCGTCACCAGTGACCCCGCTGTGAAGCTGGCCAACGCAGGTATGTGGCTGCTGACCGAGACCGAACTTATCATGCCGGACCTGCAAGGCGACTTCGAGCGTATCTGGGCAGAAACCGATCTAGGTGACGGCGTCGATCGTCCGGCGTTAGGCCACCATAAGGACAACCAGTTCAAGCTTCACAGCCACAAGATCAAAACCACCGGCACGGATACGACAAACGATCAGATTTCCGATGGTACCGGGCCGAGCATCGATCGCGGCAGCCGGACTGAGAGCGAAGGGGGCGACGAAACCAACCCCGACCACACGGCCCACTGGGTTTTAATCCGCATCAAATAAGGAGAGCGCGATATGAAGAAGACGCAAGACATCATTTATTATGGAGCGCAGTCGGCCTTCGGTAGGGATGGCACGGCCATGCCGGGAAATCAGATCGTATCCGTCTGGCTCAAGTCCGGCGCCGTGCGGAAGATGACGGTCGAAGGCATGGTGCGTCTGCCGCAGGGGCCTTCGGACCCGTATCCTATCAGTTACGTCCCCCTCGCAAGTTAAGGAGGGGGATCAGGGCGCGGTAACGCCCGAACCCGCAGGCGGTCACCTGCACCTACGGCGGTCGCGAGCCGCCTTAAGTCCCCCACGCCGCGCGGGCGCCGGGGAAGTTGAAAGTACCAGTAACGTGGAGTCACACACTATCTCCCCTCAGGGGAAAACCTCAGTGCGACCGGTCAAGCCGGTCGCGCCTTACATTGGGGGCAAGCGCGCTCTCTCCAAACGCCTCACGGCCATGATCGACGGACACGCGCATACGACCTATGCCGAGCCCTTTATCGGGATGGGCGGCATCTTCTTCAGGCGGCAAAAGCAACCGGCCTGCGAGATCATCAATGACTTCAGTCAGGACGTGGCCACGCTGTTCCGAATCCTCCAGCGCCACTACGTCGCCTTCTTGGATATGCTCAAGTACCAGCTTACGACCAGGACAGAGTTCGAGCGGTTGCTTAAGGTCGATCCGACCACGCTTACCGATCTCGAACGCGCCGCCCGGTTCCTCTACCTCCAGCGGACCACCTTTGGCGGCAAGGTCACTAAGCAGTCGTTCGGCGTCTCTTACGGCCGAGGTGGTCGCTTCGATGTCACCCGGCTACAGCCGATGCTGGAGGAGGCTCATGAGCGTCTGGCTGCCGTTATCATCGAACGGTTAGGCTTCGACCGTTTCATCGAGAAATACGACCGGGCCGACACGCTGTTCTACTGCGATCCGCCGTATTGGGGCTGTGAAGGAGACTATGGGCCGATCTTCAGCCGTGACGACTTCGCGGCACTTAAAAGCCGGTTAGCGGCCTGCAAAGGGTCGTTTATCGTGTCCCTAAACGACGTGCCGGAAGTGCGGGAGTTGTTCGGTGAGTTCTCGATCGAGGCCGTCAAGCTGAACTACTCGATCAGCGATGCTGGCGCGACCCCAGCTAAAGAGGTCATCATCAGCCGTCTGAGGTGATAGACAGGTGCGGGATGGGCGGTTATAGGTGGCGCTTCATAAATCAGCGTGCTCTAAAACCTCTTGTCCCGCACTCTAAAACCTTTTGGCGCGCTACACCTGCGCTTGCGCGGGGAGGGGGGCCATTGGCGGAGCCAATGGTGGTGGGGTGCCCTTACTAAAATGACAGCCTTCCCTGCCCTTTCCCTTTTCGAGCCCGAACCTGTTCCGGGCCTCAGCTACCGCCCCGACGTCATGACACCAGCCGAAGAACAGGCGCTTCTGGCCGAAATCGACGACCGCCCATGGCTGATGGACATCAAACGACGGCGGCAATGGTACGGCAAATCCTACTACGACAGCGATAAGGGCGAAGCACGCGACCTGCCGCCGGTTATCCGTTCATGGGCAGCCCGGCTCACCGAAGAAGGGTATTTCCGCGACGTGCCCGACCGTGCCGGGGTCAACGAATATTACCCCGGTCAGGGCATCGGCGCGCATTCTGATCGCCTGCCGGAGATCATCGAAACCGTGGCCATCCTGTCGTTGGGCTCGGCCATCGCGCTGGAGTTCAGCCGCGACGGTCATGAAACGCGCGACTACTACCTGCAACCGCGCAGTCTGGTCTTCATGGAAGGCGAGGCGCGCTTCGACTGGAAACACCGCATCGCGCCGCGTCACAAGGACCGCGTCGGCGGCCTGCTCCTGCCCCGCGCGCGGCGGGTCTCCGTCACGCTACGAGGTCGCAAATCTATCTGAACGTCGTCGAGATATCCGCGCCTTCTTTCAGCGTCAGGGTCACCGGCGTGCGTTCGACCACCTCGGCCAGACGCGCCCGCGCCTCGTCGCTAAGATCGCCGATCAGCCGCACTTCGCGCGTGATCTTCGACCGCTTGCCCTCTTTCGCGTGGTGCAGTTCGACCTCCAGCCCTTCCAACGCAAAACCCTTCCGGTCGGCATACATACGCAAGGTAATCGACGTACAGGCTGCCAGAGCCGCCAACAGCAGGTCATAGGGCGCGAACCCCGCATTGCCGCCACCCAGCGCTTCGGGCTCGTCGGCGATGATCGTGCGGCCTGCCGTCTCGATTGTCGTCAGGTAGTTGGTGGTGCCGATCCGGGCGTGTGCCTGCGCCATATAAGCCTCCAATATTTCTGCAAAAAGGGAACCATAATGCAAACCGCCGGGTTTCGTATGGCAAATTTACGGGCGAAACGGCCAAGTACGACCAAGCGGCGGGGTCATTATTTCGTATGAAAGAGACGCACATGACAACCCTTCATGGCCGTGAGGCCCGCGAACGCATCTGGTCCCTGATCAAGGACATCAAGGTCTCCATGCTGGCGACCTACACTGCCGCCGGCGTTCTGCACGCCCGCCCGATGCAGCAGCAAAAGATCGAAACCAACCGCGCCTTCGAGGGCGTGCTGTGGTTTTTCACCGGTGCCGACACGGGCAAGGTCGATGAGATCGAGGCCAATCCGGCGGCGCTTCTGACCTATGCCGATACCGACGGACACAATTATGTGTCGCTCAACGGCACGATCACGATCAGCCGCGACCGTGCGAAAATCGACGAACTGTGGTCCGACGTCGACAAGGCCTGGTTCCCGAAGGGCAAAGACGATCCGAACCTGATCCTGCTGCGCTTCGAAGCCGCCGATGCCGAGTTCTGGGACAGCCCCGGCGCCATCGCGACCGGCGTCAGCTATATCAAGGCCCTGCTGACCGGCGAACAGGCAACGCCAGGTGACACCGGTCACGCTGACCTCGATATCCCCAATTTTGAGGGGCGTGAAACGGTCAATTCAGACCGCATCGATCAGCGCAAGGACGGTAAGATCGAACCGGAAACCGTGCTCGTATCGACCGGCCCCCGCGATCCGTTGGGGTAGCTCTATTTATACCTCCCTGCGCTTGCGCGGGGAGGAGGGAGGCCGAAGGCCGGAAGGTGGGGTGACTTGCGGAGGTTCAGGGCCTGTGATGTAAGCAAGTAAAGCACCCCACCACCACGCCTTTCAGGCGCGGTCCCCCTCCCCGCACAAGTGCAGGGAGGTATGATTTGATTCATGGAATCAACAGCGTACTGCCCGTCGTGGCGCGGCTCTCCAACGCTTGGTGAGCCGCGCGCGCGTCTTTCAGCGCAAAGGTCTGCGGTATCGAGACGGTGATGATGCCCTTGCCGATCAGATCGAACAGTTCGCCCGCCGATTCCAGCAAGGTCGCCCGGTCGCGGTTATAGCCAAACACCGAGGGCCGCGTCATGAACAGCGAACCCTTGGTGTTCAGCACACCGATATCGAACGGTGGGACCGGCCCGGACGACTGCCCGAACGAGACGAACAGACCGAGCGGTTTCAATACATCGAGCGAACCTTCGAAAGTATCCTTGCCGACAGAGTCATAAACTACATCCACTTTTCCGGAAATTTCGTGAACACGCGCCACGAAATCTTCGCTGCGGTAGTTGATCAGATGCTCATATCCGTTTTGCCGGGCCAGTTCGATCTTTTCCGACGAACCTGCCGTGCCGATGACCGTGGCCCCCAGATGCTTCGCCCACTGCCCGAACAGCAGGCCTACGCCGCCCGCCGCAGCGTGATATAATACCGTGTGGTCCGGCCCGACGCGGAACGTCCGGCGCAGCAGATATTGCGCCGTCAGACCTTTCAAAAACGCCGCGGCGGCGACTTCGTCGGTGATGCCGTCGGGGATCGGGACCAGCTTGTCCGCGGACATGATCCGGGCTCTCGCATAGGAACCGGGGCTGCCGACATAGACCACGCGGTCGCCGGGGCGCATATCCATGACGCCCTCGCCAACGGCTTCGATGATGCCCGCGCCTTCGTTGCCCGGCGTGAACGGCAGGTCGGCCTTGTACAGCCCCGACCGGAAATAGGTATCGATGAAATTGACGCCGATGGCCGTATGGCGCAGACGAACCTCGCCGGGACCGGGCGCGCCGACCTCGACCGTCTCCCACGTGAGAACCTCTGGGCCGCCGTGGCGGTGAACGCGAATGGCCTGGGTCATGATCAACCTTTCTTTCTCCTCCCTGTCGCGCAGCGATGGGGAGGTGTCAGTGAGCGAAGCGAACTGACGGAGGGGGATGACTCGGTCAGAATTTCAAACATTGGCGCTTGACCTTTAGCGACTTCGTCGCCCCCTCCGTCAGCCCGATGGGCTGCCACCTCCCCATCTTCGCCCAAAGGCTCGATAGGGAGGAGGGAGTCAGATAACCTCGCCGGAACGGAACACCAAAGACGAGCCCGGCGCGATCGGCGTCCATACCTCGTCGTGCGTCAGCGGCTGGGTGGCGATGATGATCACCTTGTCGTCGGGCGTGGTTTCCTCGGCGAAATCGACCTGCATGTCTTCGTCGATCAGGCTGGCCTTGCCGAACGGCGCGCGGCGCTGGATATAGGTCAGCTTCTTCGAGCAACTGGCGTACAATGACCGTCCGTCGGTCAAAAGCGCGTTGAACACCCCCAGCTTACGCAGTTCGGCGAACAGCCGCTTGACCTCTTTGTCGAGGACGCGTGCGGGCGGATAGTCCATATATTTGCGCACCAGCTGATCGAGAATCCAGCAAAAAGCGTGTTCGGAATCGGTCGTGCCGATAGGGCGGAAGAAACTCAGCGGCAGGGTTTTGACACCCTTCAACTGACCATTATGGGCGAAGGTCCACGCCCGGCCCCACAGTTCGCGGGTGAACGGATGGGTGTTTTCCAGCGTCACGCGACCGCGATTGGCCTTGCGCACATGGGCGATGACGGTCTTCGACTTGATAGGGTAGCTGCGCACCAGCGCCGCCAGCTCCGACGTCGCCGACGGGTTCGGGTCGTGGAAGCTGCGGCAGCCTTTGTGTTCGTAGAAACTGATCCCCCAGCCGTCGGCGTGCGGCCCGGTATCGCCGCCGCGCCGCGCCAGAGCCGCAAAGGAAAAGCGGATGTCGGTGGGGACATTGGCGCTCATGCCCAAAAGTTCGCACATAATCGGATACCGTTCTCAGCTAACGCCCTCAGTTTAGCTGACGACATCGCCTCGGCAAACGACGGTTTCTATCGTCACGGTTCAGTGAGGTGAAACTGAGACATTGCCTGTTTACAAATGCCGGGATACCACTCTTCGCAGCCGCGTTAGGGCTATCCTTTCATTTAAAAAACGGAGACGGACGATGTTACGCACGGCAACGGCACAATGGCGCGGCGACGGCATGACCGGCACGGGGACGCTGACGACCCAGAGCGGCGCCTTCACCGCCCAGCCCTATAGCTTCAAGACTCGCTTCGGCGACGAAGAAGGCAAGTCCGGCACCAATCCGGAAGAACTGATCGCCGCCGCCCATTCGGGCTGCTTCACGATGGCCCTGTCGTTCGCGCTGGCCAAGGCCGGGTTCACGGCGGAACTGTTGGAAACCGAGGCGCTGGTCGATGTGAAACCGTCGGAAGCCGGGTTTTCCATCGTCGGCATCACGCTGAAGCTTAAAGCCAACATCCCCGGTGTGTCGGACGAGCAGTTTCAGGAACTGGCCGCCGGTGCCAAGACCAACTGCCCGATTTCCAAGGCGCTGGCCTCGGTGCCGATCACGCTTGAGGCGACGCTGGCCTAGGTTGGTTCGCGTTTGAATGACGAAGGCCCGGAGGCGACTCCGGGCTTTTTGTTTTTGGTCTGAAACCTTTACCGCGTGGCAACAGCCCCTCCCCCACCACCATTCGCTCCGCTCATGGTCCCCCTCCCCGCCCAAGGGCAGGGAGGTATGAGGTTGGAGCAAACTCCTATTTCTTATACCTCCCCACCACGTGGGGAGGGGGACCGCACGACGCAGCGCCTGCGCTGCTAGATGCGGTGGTGGGGGCCTTTTTAAGCGACTTTCAACGGCTTGATCTGCGCCGTCAGGTCTTCGAGCCGTTCGCGCTTGACCTTGCGCAGGTCGTAGTCCTTTTGCAGATTCAGCCAGAACTCCGGGCTGGTGCCGAAGAACAGGCCGAAGCGCAAAGCCATTTCGGCGGTGATCGCGCGACGGCCTTCGATGATGGCCTTGATCGCGGCGCGGTCCACCTTGTTAGCCGCACAACTTGCTACCGCCATTTCCCCCCTCACCCTAACCCTCTCCCTCAGGGAGAGGGGATTTAACACGCAGTTTGAATTGGCATCGCGGGCGGATGGCTTTATGAAGCGATCAGACCTTTTATAAGCGAGCCCACATGTCCGCAAAGCGCCTCGTCCTGATCGACGGTTCCGGCTATATCTTCCGCGCCTATCACGGCCTGCCGCCGCTGACGCGCAAGTCCGACGGCCTGCCGGTCGGTGCGGTGTCGGGCTTTTGCAACATGCTGTATAAGCTCATAAAAGAGAACCGCGGCGACGACGCGCCGTCGCATCTGGCGGTCATTTTCGACGCCGGATCGCACACCTTCCGCAACGACCTGTACGACAAGTACAAGGCCCACCGTCCGCCGCCGCCCGAGGACCTGATCCCGCAGTTTCCCCTGATCCGTCAGGCGACCAAGGCGTTCGGCATCCACAATGTCGAACTGAGCGGCTTCGAGGCCGACGACCTGATCTGCACCTACGCGAAAATGGCCGTCGAAGAGGGTTTCGAGGTCACCATCGTCTCGTCCGATAAAGACCTGATGCAACTGGTCAACGACCACGTCTCGATGCTCGATCCGGTCAAGGGCACCCCCGTCAAACACGATCAGGTCATCGAGAAGTTCGGCGTCCCGCCGGAGCTGGTCGTCGACGCCCAGGCCCTGATCGGCGATTCGACCGACAACGTCCCCGGCGCGCCCGGCATCGGTGTCAAGACCGCCGCGCAACTGATCCTCGAATACGGCTCGCTCGACGCCCTGCTCGATCGCGCGCATGAAATCAAGCAACCCAAGCGCCGCGAGGCCCTGACCGAGTTCCGCGAGCAGATCCTGCTGTCGCGCGAACTGGTCCGCCTGCGCTGCGACGTACCGCCGCCGTGCCCGATCTCCGAATTTGCCCTGAAAGACCCCGATGCCGCCGAGCTTGGGGCGTTTCTGGCCGAGATGGAGTTCACCTCGCTGGCCCGCCGCGTCGGCGGCAGTCTGACCACGTTAGAGGCCGCGCAAACCCGCGCCACCGAATTCCCGCTGGCTCCGGTGTCGAAACCCCTCTTCGGCACGACCGGCCAGACCGCGATCCCCAAGGCCGCGACGTCCGAGGCCTATCGCGACCCGATCGATGTCGACTCGTACCCCTGCGTGCAGGACATCGAGACCCTGCGCGCCTATATCGCGCAATGCAAAGCCTGCGGGCGGTTTGCGGTCGATACCGAAACCGACGCCCTGTCGGCGACCGCGTCGGGCCTGGTCGGCTTTTCCCTCAGCCACGGCGTCGGTTCGGCCATCTATGTGCCGGTGGCGCACGAGCCCGACGAGGGCGGTCTGGCCCTGTCCGGCGACGAACTGACGCAGATTCCGCTGATCGACGCCCTGGCCGAACTAAAGCCCCTGCTTGAAGACCCGGCGGTGCTGAAGATCGGGCAGAACCTCAAATACGACCTGTCGGTGTTCGCGCGTTATGGCATCCGCGTCGCGCCCTATGACGACACCATGCTGATCTCCTACGTGCTCGACGCCGGCCTGCACGGACACGGCATGGACGAATTGTCGGAGCTGCACATCGGGCACAAGCCGATCACCTTCAAGGAGGTCGCCGGTTCCGGCAAATCGGCGAAATCGTTCAAGCACGTCGGCCTGAAAGAGGCCACGCGCTACGCCGCCGAAGACGCCGACATCACCTTCCGCCTGTGGTGCATCCTCAAACCGCGTCTGGTGCACGAGCGTCTGCTTACCGTCTATGAGACGCTGGAGCGCGACATGCCGACCGTCCTGTCAGACATGGAACTGGAAGGCGTCCGCGTCGACCCGCAGGTCCTGCGCCGGCTGTCGCAGGATTTCGGCGTCCGTATGGGGGATATCGAGGCCGAGGCGCATAAGCTGGTCGGACGTCCGTTCAACCTCAATTCGCCGCAGCAACTGGGGGCTATCTTCTTCGACGAAATGGCCCTACCCGGCGGCAAGAAGACCGCTTCGGGCCAGTGGGCGACCGACGTCAAGGTGCTGGAAGACCTCGCGGAAAAGGGCCAGCCGCTGGCGCGACTGCTGCTCGATTACCGTCAGATGGCCAAACTGAAAGGCACCTATACGGACGCGCTTGTGGAATATGCCGATCCGAAAACGCAACGTATCCACACGAGCTACCAACTGGCCGCGACGACGACGGGCCGCCTGTCGTCGAACGAGCCGAACCTGCAAAACATCCCCATCCGCACGATGGAAGGCCGCAAGATCCGCACCGCCTTCATCGCGAAGGACGGCCACAAGCTGATCTCGGCGGACTATTCGCAGATCGAACTGCGTCTGCTGGCCCATATCGGCGACATCGCGCAGCTCAAGAAGGCCTTTACCGACGGGCTCGACATCCACGCCATGACAGCGTCGGAAATGTTCGACGTGCCAATCGAGGGCATGCCGTCCGAGGTCCGCCGCCGCGCCAAGGCCATCAATTTCGGCATCATCTACGGTATCTCGGCCTTCGGTCTGGGCAACCAGTTGGGCATCGATAACGGCGAGGCCGGGCGCTATATCAAGACCTATTTCGAGCGCTTTCCCGGCATCAAGGCCTATATGGACGCCGCCCGCGATCAGGTGAAATCGAAGGGCTATGTCGAGACGATCTTCGGCCGCCGCATCAATATCCCCGACATCAGCGCCAAGTCGGCGGCCCAGCGCGCCTTCGCCGAACGCGCCGCGATCAATGCGCCAATCCAAGGGACCGCCGCCGACATCATCCGCCGCGCCATGATCCGCATGCCGGGGGCCTTGGAAGCAGCGAACCTGAGCACGAAGATGCTGCTTCAGGTCCACGACGAACTGATCTTCGAGGCCCCCGACGACGAGGTGGAAAAAGCGAAAGCGGTGATCATCGGGGTGATGAAAAACGCAGCGCTGCCGGCCATCGACATTTCGGTGCCGCTCGACGTCGAAGCCAAGGCCGCGCTGAACTGGGACGAGGCGCACTGACCTTGCGTAATTACGAAATTGTAGTTACAATATGACCAAGCTACGCTTTGAATGGAATGACACCAAGGCTCAGTCCAACCTGCGCAAACACGGGGTTAGTTTTGCTACGGCGGCCCGGATTTTTCTCGATCCGGACATTCTGACGAAACTCGACCGCATCGTGGATTACGAAGAGCGATGGCAAACTCTTGGCCGAGTTGACGACCATCTTATGTTGCTCGTGGCGCATACCACTTGGGAAGAAGACGATCATGGCGAATTTATCGAAGTCATCCGCATCATATCTGCCCGACCTGCCGAAAAGCATGAACGGCGGGAATACGACATCGCAAGAGTCCAAAATCGTCAGATATGAGCTGGATCTTGAAAATCCACCGCCCCTAACCGACGAGCAGAAAGCCGAACTTAAGGCCTTGGCCGAACGACCGGACAGCACAATAGACTACAGCGATATCCCGCCCCTGACCGACGACTTTTTCAAAAACGCCGTGCGGGGCCGGTTTTATAAGCCCGTCAAACAACAGGCGACCGTGCGCCTCGATGCCGATGTGCTCGACTGGCTCAAATCGTCCGGCAAGGGGTATCAGACGCGCCTGAACGCCATCCTGCGCAAGGAAATGCTGGCCGATCTCAAGCGGCGGGCCTGACCATGGAAACCGCGCACATCCACCGCCACGACAGTGAATTTCTCCGCCTCATTCTGGTCGTTTGCCCGACGTGTGGCGGCAAGGCGCAGTTGACGAAGCTCGACGGCGTAACGGCCCGGCGGCTGGTCTGTACGGTGTGCGGGCATAACCGCGACATAGAGCCCCGCAACGGCTATTCCATAACCTATCCGCCGACCGACAATATCTGCAACGGACTCTCGCTCTGGCTGGAAGCCGAAACGCGGCATGGCCGATTATACGCTTTCAATGAAGAGCACCTCGATCATATCGCCGCCTATGTCGCCTCGAACCTGCGTGAGATGGCACCGACACGCGGCCTGCGCAATGCCTCCGTCACCTCGCGCTTGCCTCTGTGGGTCAAGCAGGCCAAGAACCGTACCGAAGTCCTCAAACTTATCGACAAACTGAGATCAAAATGACCGTCGTCAAACGCCTCGACCACTTCAATATCCAGACCCACGACATGGCGGGCACGATCGCCTTCTATGCCGAGTTGCTCAATCTCGACGCCCGCACCGCGCCGGAGCGCGATCCCGAAGACCGCATGTGGCTCTACGATTCCGGCGACCGGGCCGTAATCCACCTCAACCGTTTTGGCACCGACAACACTATCCCGCGCGAGGTCGTACCGGGCAATCCGACTGGGGCTATTCACCATATCGCTTTCGAATGCGACGGCCACGACGAGACCATCGCCAAGATCGAGGCCAAGGGGCTCCACTACGCCACCAACGTCGTGGCGCGCATCGGTCTGCGTCAGGTCTTCGTCGCCGATCCGAACAACGTCCTGCTCGAACTCAATTTTCGCGGGAATTAACAGACACAGGAGTCCGGACCGTTCAGTAACGGCGATATAGTACCGTATATTTCCAGTACGAAACACATCTTATTGTTTTTTATAAAGAAACCATAAGATGATTAACGGCTGATTTACCGTATCGTGAGAGCAATGATACAACACGGTTCCTTTAACCCGGAACCGTCCTCCCCTTCCCCGTGTTGTTCCAGAGCCTCACCATGTTCCGTCACGTCACCCTACGCACCCGCATCATCACCGCCTTCGCGCTGATCCTCCTGAGCACGGTCGGCCTCGGCCTGTTTAGCGCCAACCGCCTCGGCGCGGTGAACAAGGCCGTCGACGACCTCGGTTCCAACTGGCTGCCGACCGCCAATGTACTGGGCGACATGTCGCAGAATTTCGAGCTGATGCGCCTGCGTCAGTTGCAACTCCTGAGCAGCGACGAAGCGGGCCGCAGCGAGATCGTCACCAATATCGCCAAGGCGTCGGACGCGCTGGAAAAGACCCTGGCCGACTACAAGCCGATGATTTCGACGCCGGAAGAACAGGCCCTGGCCGACAAGATCTACGCCGACATGAACGGCTACCGCACCAACAGCCAGACCTATCTCGATCAGGTCCACAGCGGCGATATCGCCGGGGCGACGACCTTCTTCATGACCGACATGCAGGATCAGGCCCGCACCCTGCGCGAAGCCATCCGCGCCGACCGCGCCTATCAGCTCAAGGAAGGCAATGCCGCTGCCGAAGCCGGGATCGCACTCGGCAAACAGGCTACGACCCTGATCTTCGTGGCGCTCGGCCTGACCGCTCTGTTCACCATCGTCGTCGGCTTCCTGATGATCCGCAGCGTCTCGGTACCGGTCTCGGTCATGGGCGGCGTGATGCGCAAACTGGCCGACGGTCAGACCGACGTAAAGGTGCCGAACCTCGGCGACCGTAACGAAATCGGCGAAATGGCCGCGACCGTCGAGGTCTTCCGCGACGGCCTGATCCGCAACGCCGCTCTGGAAGCCGAGGCGATCAAGGCACGTCAGGACTCCGAATATCAGCGCAAGCAGGCCATGTCGGAACTGGCGACGCAGTTCGAAGGCGCCATCGGCGGCATCGTCGATATGGTGTCCTCCGCCGCCACCGAAATGCAGGCCACGGCGCAACAATTGACCATGTCGGCGCAGGAATCGGCGGCTCAGGCAACCTCGGTCTCCGCCGCTGCCGAAGAGGCCGGGACCAATGTGACCTCGGTCGCCGGCTCGGCCGAAGAATTGGGCGCTTCGGTCGCCGAGATTAGCCGTCAGGTCGATCACTCGCTGGTCAAGGCCCGCGAAGCCGTCCGCGAAGCCGACGCCACCACCGTCATCGTCCACGAACTGTCGGAAGCCGCGGGCAAGATCACCGGCATCGTCGACATGATTTCCGGCATCGCCTCTCAGACCAACCTGCTGGCGCTCAACGCCACCATCGAATCGGCGCGCGCGGGTGAAGCCGGTAAGGGCTTTGCGGTGGTCGCCGCCGAGGTCAAGACTCTGGCCACCCAGACGGGCCGCGCCACCACCGAAATCAACCAGCAGATCGCCGCCATCCAGAGCACGACCGACCGCGCCGTCAAGGCCATCGAGAGCATCGCCGGGCTGATCCGCGTGGTCAACGACTCCTCGACCACCATCGCCGCCGCTGTCGAACAACAGGGCGCGGCGACCGGTGAAATCGTTCAGGCCGTCAATCAGGCCTCGATGGGCACGACTGAGGTGACCATGAACATCACCGGCGTCGCCCGCATGGCCGAAGAAACCGGCATGGGCGCCACTCAGGTGCTCAACGCCTCGTCCGAACTGGCCCAGCAAGCGGAATATCTTCGCGCGCAGGTCAACGGCTTCCTGGCGCAGGTCCGCGCGGCGTAAGGTTTACAGGTGGGTTAAAAGCAAAGGCCTCTTCCGGCGACGGGGGAGGCCTTTGCTTTCTTATACCTCCCCAGTTTACTGGGGAGGGGGACCGCACGAGCCTGCTGAAAGCAGGTGAGATGTGGTGGTGGGGGTTCTTACTTTCTTACGCCAGAAGTCGTTGAACCTCCGCAAGACACCCACCACCACGCCTTTCAGGCGCGGTCCCCCTCCCCGGCATAGCCAGGGAGGAATAAAGAAAAGCATCAATTCTGGTTAAATATTTTTACGCACATCAAAAGCGCCGGACCGCTCCATGTCGAGAGCACGGTCCGGCGCTTTTGTCTTGTGCATCATCGGCTTAACCGCACAACCTGATTATTTGACGAATTTGTCAAAATTATTTCTTTAAATTCAACAAGATATATTACAGTTACGCAAAAGGCGAATTAACGCGGCGTTTAGCTTGCCGGGGTTAGGACAACGACATCTTTTTACATATGAAACGAATGTCATGACCCGCAACCTGTCTATTCGTGCGCGTATCCTGTGGGCGTTTTCGCTCATTATCCTCAGCACCGTCGCGCTCGGCCTGTTCGCCGTCGAGCGGCTGGACAGCATGAACCGCGCCACCTCGGTCGTCGCGACCAAGTGGCTGCCGACCGCCAATGTGCTGGGCGACCTGACCCACGACTTCGAAGTCTTCCGCTCGCGTCAGGGCCAGACCCTGCTGCTGAACGGCGAGGACCGCACCAAATATCTCGCCAAGCAGCAGGAGTCGCTCGACAAGATCGACAAAGCCCTCGCCGCCTACGAACCGCTGATCTCGGACGGGCACGAGCGCGAACTGGCCGATGCGGTGAAAACCAGCGTCGCCGCCTATCGCGAGGCGCATCCGAAATATAAGGACCTTCTGGCGTCGGGCGATTGGGACGCCACGGTCGACTACTACATCAAGGGCCTGCGCGAGCCGACCGACGCCGCCCGCGCCGCCATCAAGGCCGACCGCACCTATCAGGTCGAGGAAGGCAACCGCGTCGCCGCCGAAGCCGTGGCGCTGGGCAACGATACGCGCGGAACCCTCATCGCCGCCCTGATCGTCGCGGGCCTCGTCTATGCCGCCATCGGCTATGCGGTGGTGCGCGGCATTTCGCGCCCGGTGCGCAACATGTCCGACGCCATGCTGAGCCTCGCCAAGGGGCAGACCGACATCGTTATCCCGCATGTGGGCGAGCGCAGCGAGATCGGCCGCATGGCCGGGGCGCTGGAGACCTTCCGCGCCAGCCTGCTGCGCACGCAGGTGCTGGAGGCCGAAGCCGAGGGGCTCAAGCTGAAGGCCGAGCAGCAGCGTCAGCAGGTCTTGCAGGACCTCGCGCTCGATATGGAACGCAGCATCGGCGAAGTCGCCGGCGGCGTCTCGGCGGCGGCAACCCAGATGCAGGCCACGGCCCAGCAACTCAGCGACGGCGCGCATCAGGCGTCCGGTCAGGCCCTGTCGGTATCGGCGGCGGCGGAACAGGCCGGGGCCAATGTCACCTCGGTCGCGGCGTCGGCGGAGGAACTCAGCGCCTCGATCGGCGAGATCAGCCGTCAGCTCGACCTGTCGCTCGACATGGCGCGCACGGCGGTCGGCGAGGCCGAAACCACGGCGGCCATCGTCTATAAACTGTCGGGGGCGGCGGAACGCATCGACGGCATAGTCGAGCTGATCGCCGGGATCGCGTCGCAAACCAACCTGCTGGCGCTCAACGCCACCATCGAAGCGGCGCGCGCCGGTGAGGCGGGCAAGGGCTTTGCGGTGGTGGCCACCGAAGTTAAGTCGCTGGCCACCCAGACGGCGAAGGCCACCAGCGAGATCAATCAGCAGATCGCCGGAATTCAGGACACCACGCGTCAGGCGGTAGCGGCCATCGAAGGCATCGGCGGCACGATCCGCGCCATCAACGACGCGGCGGCGGGGATCGCTTCGGCGGTTCAGCAGCAGGGCATGGCGACGCAGGAAATCGTCACGGCGGTCACTCAGGCCTCGGCAGGCACGGCGGACGTCACAGCGCACGTGTCGGGCGTAGCGCGCATGGCCGAAGACACCGGCATCGGCGCCGGTCAGGTGCTCAGTGCGTCGTCGGAACTGGCCCAGCAGGCGGAATATCTGCGCACGCAGGTCAATGGCTTCCTGGCGCAGGTCCGCGCGGCGTAAGGTTTGGGGCGCGGGTTGAAACAGAGGCCTTCGCTGGTGATGGCGGAGGCCTTTGTTTTCATACTTCCCCGTTTACAGGGAAGTATGTTTTAAGCCGCCAATCCCGCCCGAACCAGCAAGGGGCGCAGATTGGCCAGCGCCCCCGGATCGCTCATCAGCGACGTGCGCACCTCCGGTGACCGAAGTTGCTTCATCACCTCGGCCTTCGCCTCTTCGGCCAGTGCCCCATCAGGACCGGCCTGCGCGGTAGCGAAGCTGAGCAGCGCCATGACCCGCTGCATCGGCGATTTCGCACCTTTGACGATATGGGCGATCAGGTGGACATCCTGCGCGATCAGGTGCCCGACGTGCCCCAGCCTGGCCACCGCGTCCTCGGTATCCTTCTCGCCCAGTTGCGCCTTGACGACGCGCTTTTGCAGGGCCGCCAGCTGCGCCAGCTTTTGTCCCGCCGGACGTTTGGGATCGCGCAGGTCGCGCTCGAATTTTTGCGCCGTCAGCGACGACATCAGCCAGCGCGCCGCCTGTTTCTTGTTGACCGGCCCGGCGACGTTTTCGCCCAGCCACAGCAGGCGTTCGATGCCCTCGATGACATCGTCGACGCCCTCCTGCAACGACTCGATGAAGGCGCTCGACACTAGCATTTTCGAGCGTTCGATGAAGGCATTGCCGATCTCGTCGCGCTCATGCTCTTCGCCGCACCCGGCGGTCAGGGCCATGGCCAGGGCCCGCAGCAGGTCGATTTCGGCCATCGGATCGCCGGGTTTCAACCGCTTCACCCCGCGCAGTTCGCTCAGCATGTTGCGCACCGACTGGCTGCGCAGGTCGCGGAAATGCCCCTGCCGGATCAGATCGCCGAACGCGTTCAGATGCGCCGGCGTCGGTGGCAGAACACTGAGAATATGACTGTCGATCGTGCCGATCTTTTCGACCGCGTCGCCGACCACGAGGCGTGCCAGAACGGCCATGCCCTGCCCCGGATCCACCTCCTGACCCATCAGATCGCCCAGCCCGTTGCGCTTGGCGAACAACTCTGCGACCGGCACCTCGATCACTTCGCGCGCCCAGCCAAGATCGGGTCCGTCACCCGGCGGCAAATCGGTCACCGCCTTTATCAGCGCCGTCAGGTGGCTCAGCTTGCGCGCCGGGCTGCGTTCGGCAGCCATCAGTTTCGCGACCGCGCCGCCCAGCACGTAGCTGCGTTCGGGTTGCGCGGCGATTTTGGCGATCTGCGGCCGGATATCGCGCGACAGGTCAAAATCGGGGAACAGCTTGCGACGTCCGTCGGCGACGACCCGCGCGATGGCCTTGTCGACCAGCGTCGACCACCGCCGCATCAGTTCGTGGACCGAAGCCGCCGTTTCCTGGGCTTCGGGGACGGCGATCTTCTGGATGGCGTGCGTCAGTTCGTTCGACGAGGCATCGAGCTTTTCGGCCAGATCGGGCCGGTGCAGCAGTTCGAACGCCGTCACCCCCTGACGCTTCAGCCAGTCCTCCAGCACGCGTGAAATCTTTTCGCGGGCGTGTTTGGTGTAAAAATCCTGCGGCGCGGTACACACCGAGTCGGTCAGCGGCGCGATCTTCGCTTTGGATTTGGTTTCCGGTGCGCCTTCGGTCAGCAGGACGTAGCTGCGGAATTCGCCGTCGGCAAAGACTTCCTTGGTCACCTTTACCGCAGCGGCATGGCTGGTTTTCAGCATGTCCTGCGCGGCGGAAATCGCGGCTTCGCGGTCCTCGACGGCCATTTGCAGGGCCCAGCCGGATTGCGGTGTTTTGCGCGAAAACACTTCGTAATGGATTTGACCGGACATGTAGACTTTCGGGCAGGACTTTCGGTACGCGATAACGACGCTTATGTCCCGCTTGTTACAAACGGGATCAATCCCGTCGAAATATAGACGAATCCTGTTAAATTAAGGTTGAAGACCTAGGTTTGCCCGATTAAGACCGATATGACGCCCTTATTAGGTCAATAATTGAGCGTCTTGCGTAGGTTAGGTTTACAAGACTTGTTCTGATACAGGAAGACCCCGGATATGGCCCGCATTACCTTAGTCGACGACGACGAAAACATTGTCACCAGCGTGTCACTGGCGCTGGAAAGCGGCGGGCACACGATTCAGGCCTTTCACGACGGTGTCGCCGGTCTGGCCGCCCTCGAAAAAGACCCGCCCGACCTCGCCATCCTCGACGTGAAGATGCCGCGCATGGACGGCATGGAAGTCCTGCGCCGCCTGCGCATGAACTCGAACCTGCCGGTCATCATCCTGACCTCGAAGGACGACGAGATCGACGAGGTGCTGGGCTTCAATCTCGGCGCCGACGACTATATGCACAAGCCGTTCTCGCAGCGCCTGCTGCTGGAACGCGTAAAAGCCGTCCTGCGCCGCGCCGGGATCGTCGAGCAGAACGAACCCGCCGAAGTGACCGAGGCGCTGAACGCCAAATCGCTCAAGCGCGGCAAGCTGGTCATGGACGCCGCCCGCCACGAATGCACTTGGGAAGGCAAGCCCGTGCGCCTGACAGTGACCGAGTTCCTGCTGCTGCACGCGCTGGCGCAACGTCCGGGCTTCGTCAAGAGCCGCGACAACCTGATGGATGCCGCCTACGACGATCAGGTATATGTCGACGACCGCACCATCGACAGCCACGTCAAGCGCATGCGCAAGAAGTTCCGCGTCGTCGATCCGGAGTTCGACTCGATCGAAACGCTGTATGGCGTCGGTTATCGTTACCGCGAAGTATAGTTGATGCCCCATTGCTCCCTAAATCATACCTCCCCGCTGGCGGGGAGGGTGGCATCGCGGAGCGATGACGGGTGGGGTGGCCTTGCGCACTTTCAACCGATGGCTATCGTTGGAAATCAGAAAGACACCCCACCACCATTGGCTCTGCCAATGGTCCCCCTCCCCGCGCAAGCGCAGGGAGGTATAATGTTATGAGTCCCGACAAGCCTTCTCCCTACCGTCTGCCGCGTTTCCGCTGGGGGCAATCGCGCCTCGGGCGGCTGATCCTGTTGCTCAATCTGGCGGGGCTGCTGGTACTCGTCATCGGCGCACTGGTGCTGAATGAGTTCCGACAAGGCCTGATCGACAACCGCAAGGAATCGCTCATGGCGCAGGCCGAAACCATGGGCGAGATCATCGCCGTGGTGGCCACCGCCGGTGATCCTGCCCCCTATCTGGAACCGCAAAACGCTGTGCTGGTGCTGGGGCGTTTTATCCCCGGCGAACAACGCGCCCGTCTGTTCGACGCCGCCGGTCACCCCATCGTCGATTCCTACGCCGTGTCCGAAACCGTCGATGTCCGGCCCCTGCCGCCGCTGGCCGAGGAACACGCCTCGGAAACCGCCAGCAACAAGGGCGCGCGTGAAAAGGATTACGAGACCGCGCTGGCCGCCGAGGTGCAGCAGGCGCTCGCCGGAGAAAATGTCGCCAGCGTCCGTTACAACGAAAAGGGCCAGAAGGTCGTCTCGGTCTCCGTGCCGCTACGCCGCGTCAAGGCCATCCTCGGCGTCCTGACCATCGAGGCCGGCGACGTCGACACCATCGTCGCCGCCCAGCGCTGGGCCATGCTGCCCTTCATCCTCGTGGCGCTGGGGACCAGCATCTTCTCGTCGCTGCTGCTCTACTGGCTGGTCAGCCGCCCGATCCACCGGCTTTCCGCTGCCGCCGACAGCGTGCGCTTGCAGAAATCGCGCGCCATGTCCCTGCCCGACCTCGAGGCGCGCAAGGACGAGATCGGTATTCTGGCCCGCTCGCTGGAGTCGATGACCGACGCCCTGTCGCGGCGAATGGACGAGATCGACCGCTTCGCCGCCGACGTCTCGCACGAGATCAAGAATCCCCTGACCTCGATCCGCAGCGCGCTGGAAACGCTCAGCCTCGTCAAGGACGAGAGCGCCAAGGCGCGTCTGATGGCCGTGATCAATCAGGACGTCCGTCGCGCCGACCGCCTGATCACCGACATTTCCAACGCCTCGCGCCTCGATGCCGAATTGTCGCGCGACGTGCCCAAACCCGTCGATGTCGGCGCCCTGCTCGACGACATCGTCTCGCTTTATCAGCACATGCCCGAAGGCAGCGGCGCGACGGTCAGCCTGACGCGCACCGTCACCCCTGCCTCATCGCGCGTACAGGGCCGCGAAGGCCCACTGGGCCAGGTCTTCCGCAACGTCATTGACAATGCCCGCTCGTTCTCTCAGCCCGACGGCGAGGTGCGCGTGGTGTTGGGCCATTCCGATGACGACGCGGCGCGCCCCCTATGCCTGACCGTCGAGGACGACGGCCCGGGCATCCCGGCGGAAAATCTGGAGACGATTTTCCAGCGGTTCTATACGTCGCGGCCCAAGGGCACGGACTTCGGGCGCAATTCAGGGCTGGGGCTGTCGATCTCGCGCCAGATCGTCGAGGCCCACGGTGGCCGTATCTGGGCTGAAAACCGTCTGGACGAGGATGGCAAAATCGTCGGCGCCCGCTTTACGATCGCCCTGCCGAACGTGTATCACTGACAAAACATACCTCCCCAACTTGTTGGGGAGGGGGACCGCACGACGACGCGCTTGCGCGGCTAGATGCGGTGGTGGGGGTTCTTGCTACTTGCGTCAGAGGCCGTTGAACCTCCGCAAGATACCCCACCACCCCGCCTTTCAGGCGCGGTCCCCCTCCCCGGCATAGCCAGGGAGGAATGATATCGGGAGCCACGCTTGAGCCGCATCATCCTCCACGCTACATCGCTGTCCGTACCGCTGAACGGCGTATGGCACGGCGTGCTTATCATGGGCCCGTCCGGCGTCGGTAAAAGCGACCTGGCCCTGCGTGCGCTGGAGGCCGGTTTCAGCCTGATCAGCGACGATTACTCCGTTCTCTGGGCGTCTGGCGATCACATTTTCGCCAGCGCGCCGGACACCATCGCGGGCAGGATCGAGGTCCGCGGCATCGGCATCACCACCCGCCCGCGCCGACCTCTCACCCGCATAAGTCTTTGTGTGCAATGCCAAAATTCACCCCCGGAACGTATGCCTGCCGACGAACTGACCCCCGTTCTGGGGTACGATCTGCCGACGCTGCGGCTTAACCCACGGGAAGCCTCGACTGTGGCCAAACTGCTCACTCGCTTAAGACTTTTGGCTTAAGACCGTTCACGGGCTTGGAATCGGGCAAAATTGGGCCTAAACCGTAAATCCCTTTTTGCGGTGCACCGCAGTTAGTCTATAATGGTAGTCTTGTGTCCCGGGCGGTCCACCGTTCCGGAGTCATGTGTAAGGATGACGCTTATATGATCGGACTGGTAATCGTGACCCACGGGGGACTGGCGGAGGAGTTCGTTTCCGCCATGGAACACGTGGTGGGTCCTCAGGACTCCGTGACCGCGATCTGCATCGGGCCGGACGACGATGTGGCCCAGCGCCGTCAGGATATCCTGAAAGCGACCTTTGCCAACGACACCGGCGACGGGGTGATTCTGCTTACCGACATGTTCGGCGGCACGCCGTCGAATCTGGCCATCTCCGTGATGGAACAGACCAAGGCCGAGGTCATTGCCGGGCTGAACCTGCCCATGCTGATCAAGCTGGCGACGCTGCGCAAGATCGAGAAGCTGGCCGATTGCGTGCAGCACGCTCAGGAAGCCGGGCGCAAATATGTGACCGTGGCCTCCTACGTCCTGTCGGGCGACAGCTAAACGCTTTTTATACCTCCCCAACTCGTTGGGGTATAGCGCCAGCGAAAGTATAGCTTTCGCAAGCGATGGGACCGCACGACGCTTGCGAAGCAAGCTAGATGTGGTGGTGGGGGTTCTTGCTTTCCTCCCCTCGCCGGTTTCCGTTGAACCTCCGCAAGATACCTCTCCGTCAGTCCGCTTTGCGTCCTGCCACCTCCCCATCTTCGCCAAAGGCTCGATAGGGAGGAGGGAGATAAAAATTCCTCATTGTCGCGCATGGTAAACAAGCGTTAAGACGCTGCTAATCAGAAGACGCTAAAAGTCTTCGTCAGCAGTGTAGAAACCCCATGACCGACACCACTTCCTCTTCCTCGACGGCGGCGCGCGTCGAAATCGTCAATGACAAGGGCCTGCACGCGCGGGCCTCGGCGAAATTCGTCAAGACCGCCGCCCTGTTCGACGCCCAGACCTATGTCGTCAAGGACGAATCGCGCGTCGATGCCCAATCGATCATGGGCCTGCTGATGCTGGCGGCCTCCAAAGGCACACACATCGACATCGAATCCGAAGGCAATCAGGCCGCCGAGGCCGTGGCGGCTTTGGTGGCGCTGGTTTCCGATCGTTTTGGCGAAGAGTCGTAGATGAATATACGCGGTTTCACTCTGGCGCTTTTACTGGCCGTCGCGGCCACCTCGGCTCATGCGGAGCTGGAAGACGGCGACGTGGTCATCGAAGAGGTGATCAAGCCGGCTGCCAAGCCGAAACCCAAGCCCAAACCGAAAGCCGTCGCGCCCAAGCCTGCTGCCAAGCCGCCCGCCAAATTGCCTGACGCCCCGATCCCGTATCATCAGCTCAAGGCCCCGGAAAAGGCACCCGTCAAGACCGCCGACAAGACACCGGAAAAACCGCACGTCGTGACCCACGACGATCCGCCGGTCGCCGTGGTGGTCAATAACCTGCCCCCGGCCTATAAGCCCGCCGCACCGGCCGTCGAACAGGCTCCGCCGCCGCCGCCCGAACCGCCGATCTCAGTGCTGAGCGCCAAAACGCACGACCTCAAATGCGAGACTCAGGTCGTCGGGCCGAAAGGCCTGATTTCCAAGGGTATCTTCTATCTGGAGGTCAGTCTGTCGGAGGTGTCGCCGGACGAGAACGCCCGTTTCAAAGTGCTGATGGCCGATCCGCGCCACGACAGCCTGCTAAAAGATACAGTGTGCGAAACCATCACCTGCGCGGTGAAAATCAGCCCGAACTTCTACGATCTCTATAATTCGCGCACCAAACGCGGCGCGCAGCTACGCGTGACGCTCGACCGCCACACCGGCGCGTTTCTGGCGCGCAAGACCGACGGCAAGGATATGATCAGCCTGCCGATCCGCAAGGAAGGGCCTGGCGAATACGAGCAGGGCTACTGCCAACCGCAGTCACGGCCCGATAAGCTGTTCTAAAAAGACTCTGGGGCCACAGGCCCCAGACCCCATGACTTAAGCCACCGCGTCGAATTTGCGGAAATCGCGGGCGTGCGCCTTGAAACCCTCGCGCGGGGCCGACGATACCGTGTCGCTCAGGGCCACATCGAACGCTTCGTCGAAATAGAGGACGCGGAAAGCGTCATTCACAAAGGCCAGCATGGCCGGACGGAAGGTCTTGGTCTGGCCGATGGTATGTACCTCGGCGACGATGGCCGTACCTTCGTAGGTCAGGTTCAGCGCCACCTTGCCCTTGAGGGCTTCCAGCGCCAGTTCGCGGTTCTTCGCCACCTGAGTCGGGTTCTTGCGGGCGATCGCGACGGGCTTGGGCGCCGAACGGTTGAAGTCGGGGTTTTTCATATCGGGCTTTCAAAACGAATAGGATCGGCGTCTATAGCGCATTCGGTTCGTGAGCGGGGAATAAAAAAAGCGCTCCGACATTAACCGACGGAGCGCTTTGTAATGGGGTCTGGGGCCTAAGGCCCCAGAGTCTTCAACTTACCTAAACCCCGGCCTTGGTGGCTTCGGCGCGCTTCTTGAGCAGGGTATCGAACGCGCCCCAGACGCCGTCGCCGCCGGTCCACTGGCCCTTGGTCGCGGCCTTGGAATATTCCGTGGCACGGGCTTCGAAGAAGTTGGCGTGTTCGACGCCCGACAGCAGGACCTGCAACCAGGGCAGCGGGTTTTCCTGCACGCCATAGACTTCGGGCAGGCCCAGCTGACGCAGGCGCCAGTCGGCGATGTAGCGGATATATTGCTTGATATCGTCCGGCGTCATGCCTTCGACCGGGCCCATTTCGAACGACAGGTCGATGAACTTGTCTTCCAGCGACACTACCGTCTTGCAGCAGTCGACGATGTCGTCGGCGACAGCCTTGGTCACCGCGCCGGTTTCCTTGTTGAAGGCGTGGTAGAGCTTGATGATGCCTTCGCAGTGCAGGCTCTCGTCGCGCACCGACCACGAGACGATCTGGCCCATGCCCTTCATCTTGTTGAAGCGCGGGAAGTTCATCAGCATGGCGAACGAGGCGAACAGTTGCAGGCCTTCGGTGAAGCCGCCGAACATGGCCAGCGTACGCGCGATATCGGCATCGGTGTCGACGCCGAACTTCTGCATGAAGTCGTGCTTGTCGCGCATGGCCTGATATTCCATGAACGCGCCGAATTCCGACTCCGGCATGCCGATGGTTTCGAGCAGGAGCGCATAGGCGGCGATATGGACGGTCTCCATATTGCCGAAGGCCGCCAGCATCATCTTGATCTCGGTCGGCTTGAACACGCGACCGTATTTTTCCATGTAGTTGTCCTGGACCTCGATATCCGACTGCGTGAAGAAGCGGAAAATCTGGGTCAGCAGGTTGCGTTCGTTGTCGTTGAGCTTGGACGCCCAGTCCTTGCAGTCCTCGCCCAGCGGCACTTCTTCGGGTAGCCAGTGAACCTGCTGCTGCTTCTGCCAGAAGTCGAAGGCCCACGGATAGCGGAACGGCTTATAGGCGTGGCTGGGGGTCAGAAGACCGGCTTTTTGAGTGGGCAGGATCAGGCTCATGGGAACTTCCGAATCGGTTACGCTGGACGGGATCGACGCCTATATCACCACATTTTGTGGTTTAGGGAAGCCTAATGCCCCACATATAGCGATCACATTTTGAGGGTATTTTGTCGCAGCCGTTCACGCGCAGGGCGTGAATCAGCGATTAACGATCGTTAACACACGGCGCGGAATGTGTTGAGTCGGATTCGTAATTGGTCCCCGGTTGCGAGCTCTAAACACTTTCATACTCCCCCAGTTTACTGGGGGAGGTGGATGGCCGAAGGCCAGACGGAGGGGGGCTCGCGTAAATGTCGCACACAAATCGGCTGGCCCGACGAGCGCAATGATGCGACGGCGAAGGCCCCCACCACCGCATCTAGCTCGCTATGCGAGCGTCGTGCGGTCCCCGGCACCGGCCGCCCGGCTCCCCACGTGGTGGGGAGGTATGATTTTGTTTTACCCGCCCTTGAGCGAGTTCCACGAGCGGTCGCCCGTCTGCGTCACCGGCGTCTTCAACTGCGCCTGAAACCAGGCCAGATTCTGATCGACCAGCTCCGGCGGCAGGTCCTGACGCAGCAGCTTTTCGGCTTCCGGCAGTTTGCCCTGCATCCCCAAAACCAGCGCCAGATTCTGACGCACCCGGATATCGGCACCCGGACGCGTCGAGGCCCGGCGCAGCAGGGTTTCCGCTCCGTCAAGGTCGCCATTGGCCGCCAGCGACATCGCCTTGTTGGTCAGGACCGCGGGGTTTTCCGGCGAAAGGGCGAGCGCCTTGTCCCACATCTGTTGTGCATCGTCGCCGCGCTTGGTCTGGTCGTAGGCGACGCCGAGCAGCGAGAAGGCGCGCCAGTCCCTGGCATTGACCTCGGTCGCGTGTTTCAGCGGTTCGATGGCGTAGAAGGCGTTGTTCTGACCGATGAAGGATTTCCCGGCCGCCAGCAGGGCTTCGTAATGATTGGGCGCGAACATCAACACGCGCTGGGCGGCTTCGCCGGCTTCCTTGTATTGCCCAAGCGTGCGCAGCGATTCCGACAGGGCCAGACCGGCCTCGACATCGGTCGGATCACGGTCGAATTCTCGGTTGAAAAAAGCGGCGCGGGCCAGCGGTTCCAGACGCAGGGCGGCGGCACGCTCCTGAGCGGTAGCCTTTTGTACCACCTTGGCGACGGGCTTTTCGGTCGCCTTGACCTCGGTTTTTTCGGTTTCGGGGGCCTTCTTGCCCCACGCAGCGGCAGGACCGGCGACAGTCAGAAGGGCGGCGGCGATCAGGAAAAAACGGGTCATGGCGGGAGCCTTGTGAACAAACCGGAGGCGTTCTGACCTCGAAAAACCAAAAGACAGGTTTTAAGCTTTGGTTCACAGGCCTAAAGATATGGTTAAACCTTGAGTCCTATCTTGGCCCGACTGTCTGAATTTCGAGTGATCCCATGTCCAAGCCCCTGCCCCCTTCAACCGCCAAACGCAGCGAAAACATCGTCTTCGGCGTCTTCGAGGACGAAGCGGACGGCGTTATCGCCGCGCTGAAACCGGCCCATGCGGGGTTTCTGAAAGCGCGCGGCTTTGCGGGCAAGGCAGGCTCGATCATCGTCCTGCCGAGCGGTTTAGGCTCGAACGAGACCGGCGGCCTGTGGGTGTGGTTCGGGCTGGGGGCGCGCAAGACCTATAACCCGTTGATTTTCCGCGCCCTGCCGTCGCAACTGCCTTATGGCGAGTGGCAATTGAAGGCCGATGCCGCGTTGGACCGCAAGGCGATCCACGTCGCGTTTCAACTGGGTTCCTACGTCTTCGACCGCTACAAGGCCGGCAAGAACCTGCGCGTCGAGGTGACGCTGGAAAGCGCCGACCTCAGCGAAGAGACCCGCGCCGAGATCGCCCGCGAAGTGGCGGCGCACGACCTCGTCCGCGACCTGGTCAATACCCCGGCCAATGACATGGGCCCGGCGGAGATCGAAGCCGCCGCGCGTAACGTGGCGGATCGTTTCGGAGCCAAGCTGACCGTCATTACCGGCGACGACCTGCTGAGCGAGAACTTCCCGGCGGTCCATGCGGTCGGTCGCGGTGCCGTCGCCGCGCGCACCCCGCGCTTTATCGAGATCGACTGGACGCCGCATGAGCCCTTCCCGAAAAGTGCGCAGCGGTTTTCGGACTCAGAAGGGCGACAAAATAATGTCGAGGATATCTCCGCCGAACCCAAGCCGGTCATCGCATTGGTCGGCAAGGGCGTGGCCTTCGACACCGGCGGCCTGAACATCAAGGGCGGTGCCGGCATGGCCCTTATGAAAAAGGACATGGGCGGCGCAGCCCACGCGCTGGCTTTGGCGCAGTGGATCATGGAATCGAACCTGCGCGTCCGCCTGCACGTCCTGATCAGCGCGGTGGAAAACGCCATTTCCGGCGACGCCTTCCGTCCCGGCGACGTCATCGCCTCGCGCGCGGGCAAGAGCATCGACATCGGCAATACCGATGCCGAGGGCCGTCTGATCCTCGCCGACGCCCTTACGCGAGCCAGTGAACTGTCGCCGGACCTGACGCTCGATTTCGCCACGCTTACGGGCGCGGCGCGCGTGGCGCTGGGGCCGGAAGTCATCCCGTTCTACACCGACGACGAAGAGATCGCTCGCCGTCTGGAGGTCGCCTCGATCGCCGAACACGACCCGCTGTGGCGGATGCCGCTGTGGGCCGGGTATCGCGATGCGCTGGAATCCGACATCGCCGATCTGCGCAACGATCCGCAGGCCTGGGCTCAGGCCGGATCGGTGACGGCGGCCCTGTTCCTGCAAAAATTCGCGCCGGAAAGCGGCGCGTGGGTGCATTTCGACGTCTATGCGTGGAACCCGCGCGGGCGCCCGGGTTTCCCGGTGGGGGCCGAGGCTCAGACCCTGCGGGCGTGCTTCCACATGATCAAAGGCCTTTGAATTTCAGATAGAGCCTGAACGGCGCGTACGGGTTTTCTACGGCGCGCCGTTTGATTTTGGCCTGAATATTCCCGACCGTTGCGGTAACGACTGGCATATGATCACCCGAATAAAGGGTCAGGATAAGCTGATCTTCCTTGCGCAGCTTGTTCCGGAACGCGCTGGCCCAAGCGTCGGATTTTCCCCCACATGAGGCGTCCTGCGGCAGGACCAGCACAAAAGGTGGCACGAGGTCTGCACTGGATTTCGGGTTACCGACGTCTTCAACCTGGCACAAAGGCAGGGTTTCATCCATGAACCGGCCCCGTACGGTAAGGTAACCCCCCTGAAAATACGCCTTGACCCCACCCTCCGGCAAGAGTCGTCGCCCCAGAAAGAAGCCGGACATTTCAATGTGGATATTTGCCGGTGCGGCCTTGTTATCCATGCCGTAAATGACAAGTCCCGGCGACAGCTTCATAAAGGCCGTCGCGACCGGCGTCATATCGGTCAAGCGTTCGGTGTCTTCCGGACTCAGAATATGGATGGCGGTACCGGTCAGACTGTCCGCACCAAGAAATAGCGTATCACCCGCATAATGCTGCGCCTGCCATGCCTGATAATTGAAGACCGTGAAAATCGCGAATGCCACGGCCAGTGCCGGTAATGCTATAAGCGCTACTTTTTTCATGTTCTCCCCCTGTAGTTACAGCATCTGCCATTATCGGCGCCCTATCAAGACGGCAGTGTTCCATTGCACAAAGGATGTTTCCTTCATTAACCCGACGTTCGCATCTTTGGTCTATCCTGAGCCCATAAGTGCTTCTGCGTTAACGCTTTTTTACGAAGATTAAAGCGGCGCAGACACCGGTGATGGTATCCGAAAGCGAGACATATGGCTCACGACGACTTCGATCCGCGCATGACGCCGTTCAAGGACGGCAAGGCCGATCAGCTCCTCGAAGGACTGATGCGGGCGCAGAACTTCGTCGTCGGCGAAACCATGGGCTGCACTAAGCCCTCGACCGCTATCCGCGCCGCGCCGAACGACAGCGCCGAACAATGGGACCAGCTCCTGTTCGGTGAGCGTTTCCGCGTCATCGAGCGTTCGCGCGATTACGTTTGGGGGCAATCCCTGCGCGACGGTTACTGCGGCTATGTGCGCGAAGACGAGCTGTCGCGCGAATGGTTCGTGCCGACGCACTTCGTCTCGACGCTGCGCAGCTACGTCTTTTCAGAGCCGAACCTCAAGTCGCGCATCGTCTGCGCCCTCAGCCTCAACGCGCTGGTCAGCGCCGGGGAAACCGACGGCAAATATACGCGCATCAACAATCTGGGCTGGATCTATACGGCCCACCTCGGCGATTTCGGCGGTTTTCACGGCGATTATGTCAGCGTCGCCGAAGCCTATCTCAATGCGCCCTATCAATGGGGCGGCCGCGAAAGCGACGGCCTCGACTGTTCAGGTCTGGTGCAGCAATCGCTCTACGCGGTGGGTCAGGCCTGTCCGCGCGATTCCGACATGCAGGCGGCCCTGGGACATGCGCTCGACATCGGCGCGGACCTGAAAGGGCTCTATCGCGGCGATCTGGTCTTCTGGAAGGGCCACGTGGCGATCATGTGCGACGAAGACCACATCATCCACGCCAACGGCTTCCATATGAAGACGGTCGTCGAGCCGTTACGCGAAGCCGTGGACCGCATCGACGCGGCGGGTGTGGGACTGCCGACCGCGTTTCGCCGGTTGTAATCCTGATTTACATCTGTCTCCGTTTACGGGGAAGGATGTAAGAAAAAAAGCCCCGGTGCGAACACCGGGGCTTTTTCGTGTCTTAGTGCGTGGCCTTGACCGGCTCGGTCGAGGCGACCGGCGTGGTCGCCGGATCGGCGGGCGGCGATTTCACTTCGCCATTGGCCGCCGGGGCACCGGCCGGTGCCGCATCGCCCGCAGGGGCTGCGCCGGGCTGGCGCGAGGGGTCCGGCGCTGGAATGCCGAGGCTGGAGCCCTTGGTGTGCAGATAGGCGATCAGGTTGATGCGCTCTTCCGGCTTCTTGATGCCAGCGAAGCCCATCTTGGTCCCCTTGACCCATTTGGCCGGGTTGCCGAGGAAGTGATAAAGCTGATCGTAGGTCCAGGTCGGGGCTTCGGCGGCGTGTGCCTTCATGCCGTCCGAATAGCCGAAGCCCGCATGGCTGGCGGTACCGCGACCGACGACACCCCACAGGCCGGGACCGGTCATGTTCGGGCCGCCTTCGTGGTCGTTGTGGCAAGAGGTACATTTGGCGAAAATCTTTTCCCCCGCGGCGATATCCGCCGTCGGCAGGACCGTACCCCAGTCGGGATCGAGTTCGACCGCCGCCGCGCCACCGGCTTCGGGCGCTTCGGCGACTTCGATGGCATAGCCGGGCTTGGCCGGGGCTTCGGTGTGGTACAGCGCGTCGACGCCGATGCGCACACCCATGATGACCAGCGCGGTCGCCAGACCTGCGCCCAGAATCTTGTTGAACTGAAGATTACCGCTCATGCCGCTTCGACGTCCTGACTCTAATTCTCGGTTGTGGCCGCCGATTTGACCGGATCGACGAAGCCTCGTCAATGCCGGTTGGCGGACCGTTATTTTGTTTCCTCTGGCTCTCTGACACGCGAAACGCCATTACGCAAGATGGCAGTACCCGCTCGACCGCAAAATGAGGCGTCAAAGCGGCACCCGTGTCAAATCGTCACACCCGGCGGCATGACCGCACGGACATCCCGCTTTATCGCGCTTTGCGAAAGCTGTGAAGCGGTTTTCACCCTCATTCAGCTAGGCGCTTGAAACTTGCCGGAAATAGAGGCACAGACGGCGCACATCTCTTTACGACGGCCTCCTTTCATGACCTCGACCGCTTCCAAGAAAATCGCCTATCAGGGCGAACCCGGCGCTTTCAGCCATCAGGCCTGCAAGCGCTGGTTCCCCGACAACGTACCGACGCCGTTTCCGACGTTCGAGGCGGCGTTCGCGGCGGTCAATGCGGGCGAGTGCGAACTGGGTATGATTCCGGCGGAAAACGCCCTGGCCGGTCGCGTCGCCGACGTGCATCAACTCCTGCCGCATTCGGGCCTCAAGATCGTCGGCGAGCGCTTTCTGCCGATCGAGATGATGCTGATGGGCGTGCCGGAAACCGAGCTTGCCAACATCACGGTCGCCTTTTCGCACACCATGGCCCTGCTTCAGTGTCGCAACTCGCTGCTGGCGCTCAACATCAAGCCGGAAATGTTCCACGACACCGCCGGTTCGGCGCGCGCCTTGAGCGAAACACGTGAACTGAACCGCGCCGCCATCGCGCCGGAAATCGCCGCCGAACTGTACGGGTTGAAAATCCTGCAACGCAATCTGGAAGACGCGCACAACAATACGACGCGATTCCTTGTCCTGACCGCGCAGGATCAGGTGGTCGAGCCGTCCGCTGAGAAGATTTTGACCAGTTTCGTCTTCGGCGTGCGCAATATCCCTGCGGCCCTGTACAAGGCGCTGGGCGGCTTTGCGACCAACGGCATCAATATGATCCGGCTGGAAAGCTATATCCGCGACGGTATCTTCGCCTCGACCTTTTTCTATGCCGAGGTCGAGGGCCGCCCCTCCGACCACCTGCTGAAACTGGCCTTTGAGGAACTGGCGTTTTTCGCCGAAGAGGTCGAGATTCTGGGCGTCTATCCCATGGACCCGTTCCGCGCGACGCAATCTTCTTGATAAGTACGGCAAAATACCGTACATTAAGCGCATGGAACAGGCCCGATCTTCCCGTCTCGAAACCCGCATAGCGCCCGACGCTCTGGCGCTGGTCCGGCGTGCGGCGGAACTGCAAGGCCGCAGCGTCAGCGATTTCGTGGTCGCTGCCGCTCAGGCCGCCGCCAGCCGGGCCATCGAAGAGGCTCAATTCATTCGACTGTCCGTCGAGGATCAGCGCGCCTTTGCCGAGGCGATCATCGACCCGCCCGCGCCGTCTCCGGCGCTAGAACGCGCGGCCAAAGCCCATGCGCGGCTGATCATCCGGTGAGTTTTCGCATCGAAGCCCTGAGCGCTGCTCATGATCGGCAAGGCTTCGTGTGCGGTTCGGAACCGCTCGACCGCTATATCCGTACGCAGGCCACGCAGGACGTCAAACGCCGGATCAGCAATGTTTTCGTGGCGCGCGATGTCGACGGCGCGATGGCCGGATTTTATACGCTCGCGGCGACCAGCCTGCCCCTGACCGAGCTGCCGCCGGAAGAGATCAAGCGTTTGCCGCGGTACGGTTTGTTGCCTGCCGCCCTGATCGGGCGGTTGGCGATCAACCGGCGTTTTCAGGGGCAGGGGCTCGGCGGGGCGCTGATCATCGACGCGGCTTTGCGGGCGGCGCGCAGCGAACCGGCGATCTTCGCCCTGATTGTCGATGCCAAGGACGACAAGGCCGTGGCTTTTTATGAGCATTACGGTTTCCGCCGGTTTATCAGCCGCCCCGACTCGCTGTTCCTGCCGATGGCGACGGTGCTGAAAGCTATTCCAGCCGCGTCCCAGCCTTGACGGCGTCATACACCTTATCGACCGTTTCCGGCAGGATCGGGCCAGTGATCTTGTCGATCACCACGCCGTCAGGTCCGACGATAAAGGTTTCCGGCACGCCTGAAATCCCGAGGTCCAGCCCCATCGCGCCGTCTTCGTCGGACAGGATTTTCGCATAAGGGTCGCCGTGCGTATTGACGAAGCTCAGGCCGTTGATCGGCGTGTCCTTGTGGTCGATACCGATGATCACTACGCCCTTGGCTTTGAGGTCCATCAGATAGGGATGCTCGGCCTGACACGGCGTGCACCACGAAGCGAAGACATTGACCAGAACAGGCTTATTGTAGCCCGCGACCAAGGCTTTCAGCGTCACCGCCGAACCGTCGTGCAGGTCGGTCAGGGCGCGTTCGGGCACGGGCTTGCCCACCAGTTCCGCCGGGGCGTATTCGGCCTTTTTGTGGAAATTGTACCAGCCGAGGACACTCAATACGCCCACCAGCACGACCAGCGGCACGGCCAGAATCAGCCGTTTCACGCGTCCACCTTTTGCGCTTTTTCAGCGGCCAGAGTCTCTTGCAAAGCTTTCAGTTTCGCTGCCCGGTCGCGGTGAGCGACGACGCTGAGCACGGTCAGGCCGATCAGCGCCACCGCCGAAACACCGTAACAGCCCCAGACGTAAAAGGCGTATTTGCCCATATCCAGATCCATTACGCCCCTCCTTCGCGGAAGCTGATCCGCGCGCGCAGACCGTTATATTTGCGGCTCAGGATTTCGCTGTCGATGCGCACCAGCCACAGCCAGATGAACAGCAGATGATAGGCCAGCGCCATGATCAGCAGTGGCCATAGCATGGCCGGCGCCACCGTCGGCCCATCGGCGCGAAACACCGACGCGCCCTGATGAAGGGTGTTCCACCAGTCGACGGAAAACTTGATGATCGGCAGATTGACCAGCCCGATCAGCGCCAGAATGGCGGTCGATTTTGCCGCCCGCATCTCGTCCTCGATCGAGGCGTGCAGGGCCATATAGCCGATATAGAACAGGAACAGGACCAGCACCGAGGTCATCCGCCCGTCCCACTCCCACCAGGTGCCCCACATCGGCTTGCCCCACAGCGAGCCGGTAACAAGCGCCAAAGCGGTGAACACGGCCCCGATGGGTGCGGCGGCCTTGGCGGCGGCATCGGCCAAAGCGTGGCGGAAGATCAAACCGAAGAAGCTCGACACGCCCATGACGAGGTAGGTGAACAGGCCCATCCACGCCGCCGGGACGTGGATATACATGATGCGCACCGTGTCGCCCTGCTGGTAATCCTCAGGCGAGGCGAAGCAGAGGTACAGGCCCCAGACGAACAGGATCGCGGTCGCCGCCGCCAGATACGGACGCACGGGCGCGAACACCTTGGAGAAGCGCTCGGGATTGGCCAGCCAGCTAATGATCATGGGTTTTTCATAGGCGTTTCGGGGATAGGCGGCAAGGGCCATCCTGCCGCAGGGAGCTTACCTTATACCTCCCCACCACGTGGGGAGGGGACCGCGCCGATTTATCGACGCGGTGGTGGGGGCCTTCGCAGTCAGAGAATCGCACTCATCGGCCAGTCGATTTATACGCGGTATCTACGCGCGCCCCCCTCCGTCATTTGCTTCGCAAATGCCACCTCCCCCGGCACGCCGGGGGAGTATAAATAGTTTCAGTTCAACGCGCTCCTCAACGCCGCGCCCATCGCAATCGGCGACAGGGCCAGCGCGAACAAACCGTAAGCCCCCAGCAGCCCCAGTGCCTGAGCGATCGGCGCGCCGGTGACATAGGCGTCCATCAGGCCCGCGCCGAAAATCACCGGCGGCACGTAAAACGGCAGGACCAGCAGCGCGATTAGCACCCCGCCCTTGCGCGACCCGAGCGTGAGGCTGGCCCCTACCCCGCCGATCAGCGAAAAGCTCAGGGACCCGATCAGAGCGGCGATCAGGCTCAGGCCCGCCGCATCGGCCGGCGCGCCGAGAATGATCATCACCACCGGCGTCATCAGCGATAGGATCAGCCCGGTGCCCAGCCACTGGGCCAGACATTTGAGCAGCGCCACGGCTTCGAGCGCCAGCGGCCCGGTGCGCAAAAGGTCGAACACGCCGTCTTCGTAATCGCGCTCGAACAGGCGCTCCAGCGACAGCAACGAGGCCAGCGCCAGACACAGCCACGTCAGCCCCGGCGCGATGCGCGACAGGGTCTGCGCGTCGGGTCCGAGGCTCAGGGGCACCATGGCCATCAGGGTAATGTAGAACCCGGCAGCCAGCACCGGCCCGCCGCCACGCGCAAAAGCCAGGGACAGGTCGCGTTTGAGGAGAGCAAGGGCGGCAGGGATCATCTGACGCCGCTTTCCCCTCGCCCCAATGGGGAGAGGGTGGCGCGTAGCGCCGGGTGAGGGGGCAACCCAAGCTTATCCCGGCATGACATTTTGTATATCATTCTCCTGACGGTGAAGGCCCCCTCACCCCAGCCCTCTCCCCACGGGGGAGAGGGGGCTTTTAGAGCAGGCCTACCCATACACCGCCTCCCCTATCTCGGCGCGTACCAACCGTAGTTCCCGCGTCTCAAACGGCAGCGGATCATGCACGGCACAGACAATCAGCCCGCCCTCAGACAGATGCGTCTGCATCATCCCCGCCAGCGACGCCCGGTGTTCGGCATCGAGCGGCGACATCGGTTCATCCAGCAACCACACGGGCCGCCTGACCATCAGCAAGCGCGCCAGCGACAGTCGCCGCTTCTGCCCCGCCGACAGCATCCGCGTCTCAAGATCGAGCAGCCCGTTCAAACGCAACTTCCCAACAGCCTCGGCCAGCGTCTGCGCGGTCCCGCCGAGGTACGCGCATTGAAACGACAACTCCTGATCGACGCGCCGCGACGGGCTCAAGGACTCCGCATGACCAAGATAATGAGAATTACTCGCAACAATACTATCGTCACTGTTGTCATCGCCGATGCGAATACTTCCGCTATGCGGCGGTGCAAACCCCGCCAGAGCCCGCAAAAGTGTCGTCTTGCCCACGCCATTGGCCCCGGTCAGGGCCACGCACTCCCCCGGCCCAACCTCAAAATTCAATTCGGAAATCAACAGTTTATAGCCTTTTTTCAGGCTCAAACCCTCGACCCTTATGGCAAACGGCATCAAATAAACTTTCAAATAGTCCCTTACCTTACATAGACGTGTTCATTGAACAAGTTTAGTAAGATGTGCGACCGCACCATCGCCCGGCTCTGCGCGACCTTTTGCGAACCCTGTGTGTCCGTTCACGGGCGCGCGCCGGCACCTTCAGGCTCATCGTGGGCCATACGGTCGTACCGAAGGAACCGCATATGTCCGTTGACAGTTTCGTATCGAAGGCCGAGCTCAGCGTTGGCGATAAGACCTACACCTATTACAACCTCAAGGCCGCCGAAGCCAATGGCCTGCCCAATATTTCCCGCCTGCCCGCCTCGCTGAAGGTGCTTCTCGAAAACCTGCTGCGCAACGAAGACGGCGTCTCGGTGACCAAGGCCGACATTCAGGCCCTGGCCAACTGGATCGACAACAAGGGCTCGGTCGAACACGAAATCTCCTTCCGCCCGGCGCGCGTCCTGATGCAGGACTTCACCGGCGTCCCCGCCGTCGTCGACCTCGCCGCCATGCGCGACGCCATGGTCAAGCTGGGGGCCGATCCGGCCAAGATCAACCCGCTCAACCCCGTCGATCTGGTCATCGACCACTCGGTCATGATCGACTATTTCGGCACCGCCGACGCCGCGAAGAAGAACGTCGACCGCGAATATGAGCGCAATATGGAACGCTACAACTTCCTGCGCTGGGGTTCGTCCGCCTTCAACAATTTCCGCGTCGTGCCGCCGGGCACCGGTATCTGCCACCAGGTCAATCTCGAATATCTGGCCCAGACCGTATGGACCAACGTCTCGTCGGGCGGCGAAGTCGCCTATCCGGACACCGTCGTCGGCACCGACTCGCACACCACCATGATCAACGGTCTGAGCGTGCTCGGCTGGGGCGTCGGCGGCATCGAAGCCGAAGCCGCCATGCTGGGGCAGCCGATCCCCATGCTGATCCCCGAAGTCATCGGCTTCAAGCTGGTCGGCAAGATGCCGGAGGGCGCGACCGCCACCGACCTCGTCCTGACCATCACCCAGATGCTGCGCAAGAAGGGCGTGGTCGGTAAATTCGTCGAATATTTCGGCGACGGCCTGCTGACCATGACGCTCGAAGATCAGGCGACCATCGCCAACATGGCCCCGGAATACGGCGCCACCTGCGGCTTCTTCCCGGTGTCGCAAGCCACCATCGACTACCTGACGGCGTCGAACCGCGAGCCGGAACGCGTCGCCCTCGTCGAAGCCTATGCCAAGGCACAGGGCCTGTGGCACGATGCCGAGGTCGATCCGGTCTTCACCGACACGCTGGAGCTGGACCTCGGTTCGGTCCTGCCGTCGCTGGCCGGTCCGAAGCGCCCGCAGGATCGCGTGCTGCTCTCCGACGCCGCCACCGAATTCGCCAGGGCCCTCAGCGGTGAGTTCAACAAGTCGGGCGACGAAACCCGCTCCGCCGCCGTCGCCGGGACCGATTTCAGCGTCCGCCACGGCGACGTGGTCATCGCCGCCATCACCTCCTGCACCAATACCTCCAACCCCTCGGTGCTGATCGCCGCCGGTCTGGTGGCGCGCAAGGCCCGCGCCTTGGGCCTGACCTCGAAGCCGTGGGTCAAGACCTCGCTCGCCCCCGGCTCTCAGGTCGTCACCGATTACCTCGACGCGGCGGGTCTCAGCGAAGACCTCAACGCGCTGGGCTTCAACCTGACCGGCTACGGCTGCACGACCTGCATCGGTAACTCCGGCCCGCTGCCCGACGCGATTTCCGCCGCCATCAACGAAGCCGACCTCGTCGCCGCCTCGGTCCTGTCCGGCAACCGCAACTTCGAAGGCCGCGTCAATCCGGACGTCCGCGCCAACTACCTCGCCTCGCCGCCGCTGGTCGTCGCCTACGCCATCGCGGGCTCCCTCAATGTCAATCTGAGCACGGATGCCCTCGGTGTCGGTTCGGACGGCAACCCGGTCTATCTCAAGGATATCTGGCCCTCGAACGCCGAAATCGCCGAGATCCAGCGCGCCAACGTCACCAACGACAAGTTCAAGACCCGCTACGCCGACGTCTTCAAGGGCGACGAACACTGGCAGGCCATCGCCGTCTCGGGCGGTCAGACCTATCAGTGGGACGCCACCTCGACCTACGTCGCCAACCCGCCCTATTTCGAAGGCATGTCGATGACCCCGGACAAGGTGACCGACATCGTCGAAGCCCGCGTTCTGGGCATCTTCGGCGACTCGATCACCACCGACCACATTTCGCCCGCCGGTTCGATCAAGAAGACCTCCCCCGCCGGCAAGTGGCTGACCGATCACGACGTCCCGGTGTCGGAGTTCAACTCCTACGGCGCGCGCCGCGGCCACCACGAAGTCATGATGCGCGGCACCTTCGCCAATATCCGTATCCGCAACAAGATGACCCCCGAAATCGAAGGCGGCGTCACCAAGCACTTCCCGTCGGGCGACGTCATGCCGATCTACGACGCGGCCATGCGCTATAAGGCCGAAGGCCGCAACATGGTCATCTTCGCGGGCAAGGAGTACGGCACGGGCTCGTCGCGCGACTGGGCGGCCAAGGGCACCAAGCTGCAAGGCGTGCGCGCCGTCATCGCCGAATCGTTCGAGCGCATCCACCGGTCGAACCTGGTCGGCATGGGCGTCCTGCCGCTCCAGTTCAAGATCGACGGCTGGCAGAAGCTGGGCCTGACCGGTGAGGAAATCGTCACCATTCGCGGTCTGGAAAACGTCTCGCCGCGTCAGGAACTGATCGTCGAGCTATTCCGCGCTTCGGACGGCAAGGTCGCCCGCTTCCCGGTCCGCTGCCGCATCGATACGCCGACGGAGCTGGAGTATTTCAAGAACGGCGGCGTGATGCCCTACGTGCTGCGCAATCTGGCGCGCGGCAAGGAAGCATAGTTTTAAGTAAGAATGCAGGAGGCTCGCCTCCTGCACCTCATAATAAAAAAGCCCCACTGGCAACAGTGGGGCTTTTTAGAGACTGTTTGGGAAGTAAGCGGTTGAGCGCCCGTGAGGGATTTTTCCAAAACTTAAGATTGGCCGCAAGGCCGAAATAAAGCCTCGATGTGAACATCGGGGAGAGTTTCCAACGTAGCGGGCGGAAATAAATAACCACGGGAGCGACCCGAAGACTTTCCAAACAGTCTCTTAGGCCATGTAGAAGACGTGTTTCAGGTCCGTGGCGACCGGCGAATTGTCCGGATTGCTGTCCATGATATCGGCCATATAGGCCCACCACTTCTTCATCAGCGCCGTCGCGGGCAGGTCGGCCATCGTGTGGTCGTCCGTACGCTTCAGCACGCCGAACAGAGTCAGGGTCTCAGAATCGAGAAAGATCGAATAGTCCGACACGCCCGCTTCGTGTAGGAGGTCGGCCAGTTCAGGCCAGATTTCGTCGTGGCGCTTCTGGTACTCGGCCTCGAAGCCGGGTTTCAGTTGCATCTTGAAGCCGTGGATTTGAGTCATGGTTTGGTGCTCCCTTTCATACTCCCCCGCTGCGCGGGGGAGGTGGATTTTGTCGCGCAGCGACAAAAGACGGAGGGGGGCCTTGCGGTCTGGTTAAGGCCCACCACCGTTCGCTGCGCTCACGGTCCCCCCTCCCCGCTAAAGCAGGGAGGGATGTTTTTTAGTTCCCCGATACCTTTGCCACGACTTCGCGCATCAGCGGCCAGTCGGCGGGTTGAATTTCGAACGCCTTGGTATCGACCGGCTTCGCGGGATCGAAGGCCACAAAATCGCCAGATGCCCGAAGGTCGAGGCTGTTGGCCGGATCGGTAATCGCCTGCGCCACATAGTTGGCGATGGTGAAAGCCCCATAGGCGTTATGGTGCGTACCGTCCTTACCCGAATTGGCGAAGGCCAGCGGGCTGATCTCCGGCCCCAGCGCCTCGTACAGGGTCTTCGTTTTGGCGGTGAGGTCGATGAACGGGATACCCAGTTCCTTCGCCGTATTGCGCACGGCGTCGTCGTAACCGGCGAGGCTGTTGGTGATCACCCCGTCCTTGAAGGTCCGGCGCGACACCGGCGAAATCAGCACGACCTGAACGCCGTGGTCTTGCGCATCGGCGACCAAGGCCTTGAGATAGGCGGGATAGCCGCGTCCGGCGCTCACATAGGTGCGTGGCCACTGTTTTTTCTGGTCGTTGTGACCGAATTGAATGAGCAGGATATCGCCGGGGCGGACCTCGCTCATCACCTTGTCCCAGCGCAGGCTCGTCATGAACGATTTCATCGTCTCGCCCGACCGCGCGTGGTTGGCGACAGAAAGTTCGGTCGACAGGAAGCGCGGCAGCATCTGCCCCCACGAGGCGTAGTCGGCGCCACCCTGATCGGCGACCGTCGAGTCGCCGACGATGAAGACGCGGCGGGCGGGCGTGGCTTTCTCGATCTCGATGGCTTGCACCGCCGGGGCCGAACCTGAAAAGGCGATGGTCAGCTTGTCGTCCCAATCGCGGCTCTGGGTCGGCTCGTCGCCGCGCAGCAGTACCTTCGGGGTCTTGATCACATCCTGTTCGGAGACGACCAGATTGGGATCGCGGACATTGACGAAGAATTCAACGGTTTTGGATTCGCCCTTTTTCAGCACCACCGGGGCCAGCATTAGGCGGCGGTCCTCGGCCCAGACCGAGGTGCGGCTGCCGGTTTTTAGCTTGGTCTTTTTATCCTGTCCCAGCGTGACGCGGACGCGATAATCACCCGGTGCGACCTTGATCGCCAGCGCGATTTCGTTGCCGTCCTTCGTATTGGTGAAGCCATAGCCTTTGGCCTCGTCATAAGCCTGCGCCGGCGTCAGGGCGATGGCATCGGGGGCAGCCTTATAGGCAGGATCGAGGATGAAGCGGTAAGCGGGGGTTGGTGCCGTCACGGTTTTGGAAGACTCCTGAGCCATCGATGGCGTGGCGAAACCTATGGTCGCGGCGACCGCCAGCCATAACGCCACGGCATCACCGAGAATCCCATTTTTTTGATTATTTTTGATCATATCGGCGGTTTCCCTGCTCAAATCTGGCATTTATATGCTCGCTTATGATATTTTTTCATTGATATGAGCAATAGTCAATGTCATCTTAACGCGCGACAAACGGCAGCCATCGGCGTGCATACGGGCAAACAGGGCCTGTGTGGATAAGTCCACCGACAGCAGACCGGACAGAGGAAGCCCAGAAGAGGACCCCGAATGCCCTATTCCAAGACGCTGCGCGGCCGTGCAGCCTTTTCGCGTGTTTCGCAAATCGGTCTGATCGCGGCGCTGGGGGGCGCCCTCGCCTTCGGATCGTTTGCGCAGGAACTGGGCATCCCACAGGGCTCCGACGCCGCCAAACAAGCCGCACAAAAAGCCGATGCGCAAAAAGACGCGCCCGTCTTTCTGATGTCGAGCTTCATGGCGACGTCGCAAAACACGATGAGCCTGTTCACCTCAGGCGATGGCGTCAATTTCCACACGTTGGCCTCCGAGGCCTATACGCCCGATAAGCGCCTGCTGCGCGATCCGTCGATCATCCGCCACACCGACGGCTATTATTACGTCGTCTATACGACCAACTGGGACGGGGCCGATTTCGGCGTCACGCGTTCGAAGGACCTGAAAAACTGGGAATTCGTGCGCGAGGTCAAGATCGACCTGCCGGGTGTGACCAATACCTGGGCGCCGGAATGGTTCCGCGACAAGGATGGCTCGCTCAAGGTCGTCGTTTCCCTGTCGAAGGGCGGCACCAAGGGCCCGTTCGGCGCCTATGTGATCGAAGCCAATGCCGATCTCACCCAATGGTCCGCGCCCAAGGCGCTCAAAGGCCTTGAGGGCAATTTCATCGACACCTTCGTCGTCTCGACCGCCAAGGGTTACACCGCCTTCGTCAAGAACGAGACGACCAAATATATCGAACTGGCCACCGCCAAGTCGCTCTACGGTCCGTGGAAAATCGAGAAAAAAGGCGACTGGGCCGGCTGGGGCAACTGGCGCGAAGGGCAGGCGCTGGTCAAGCTCCCGAATGGTGGCTGGCGCATCTATTTCGACGACTACCTGACGAAACATTACTGGTATTCGGACAGCCTCGACGGCTTCAAAACGTGGACGGCGAAAAAGGAAATCGGCGGCGTGTCGGGCGTGGTGCGCCACTTCACCGTCATGACCGAAGACCCGAAACTCTATGCCGAGGCGACCAAGCCCAAGGGCGCGCCGAAAAAGGTGACCTGGGACGAGCATTCGATGATGGTCGACGGTAAGCGGGTCATGGTGTGGTCCGGCGAGGTCCATCCGTTCCGTTTGCCCAATCCGTCGCTGTGGCGCGACGTGCTGCAAAAGATGAAGGCCGCCGGATTCAACGGCGTCGCCTTCTATTTCGACTGGGGCTACCATTCGCCGGCTCCGGGCGTCTATGACTTCTCCGGCGTGCGCAACGTCGAGCGGGCGCTGGAAATCGCCGAGGAAGAGGGCATGTACGTCATCGCCCGCACCGGCCCTTATGTGAACGCGGAACTGACCGGCGGCGGCTTCCCCGGCTGGATGCTGCGCTCGCGTGCCGAAGCCCGTACCGACGACCCGGTCTATCTGGCCGCGACCGACGAGTGGATGACGCAAATCAACGCCATCATCGCCCGCCATCAGATCACCGACGGCGGCGGCACGGTCATCGCCTATCAGCTCGAAAACGAACTCGGCAAGGTCGAGCCCAAGCACGTCCGTCAGATGGAGCATCTGGCGAAAAAGGCGCGCGAAGACGGCATCACCGTGCCCTTCTTCCATAATGCCGCCGGTCGCCTGCCCGACTGGACGCCGAAAAATTCGACCGCGCCGTGGGCCAATTCCGGCCCGACCGACATGTACGCCTTCGACGGCTATCCGGGGGGCACCTGCAACGTTCACGCCGATCCGTCGGGCCCGAACAAGGCCCCCGACTGGGGCATCTACGGCAAGAACATCCCGAAGGTCGGTTCGCTGTCCTCGCCGAAAACGCCCGGTTTCGCGGCGGAGCTGGGGGCGGGCTGGTTCGACTACTGGGGCTCGAACGGCACCTATAACTGCACCGCCGAACGTCAGGGCAAGGGCTATCAGCGGGTGTTTTACGGCACCAACCTGATCAACCGCATCACCATCCACAATATCTATATGACCTTCGGCGGCACGTCGTGGGGCTGGCTGGCCGGTCCGGTCGTCTACACGTCGTACGACTACGGCGCGCCGATCAGCGAAGACCGCGGCATCCGCCCGAAGGGGCTGGCGCTCAAGCAGCAGGGCATGTTCGTTCAGGCCGCCGAACAGGTGCTGGCCGAAATGGACAAGGGGCCGGAGATCACGACCTCGAACGCCAAGATCAAGGTCTATCACAACATCAATCCGACGCTGAAGACGCACATCCTGTTTGCCGTCCACAGCCCGTCGGACCAACTGACCGACGACAGCGCCACCTTCGACGTCACCACGACCGACGGCACCTATAAGATTCCGGTCCGCGTCAACGGTCAGGATGCCAAGATGCTGCTGGCCGGATACGACATGGAGCGTCAGCGCCTCGTCTATTCCAACTCGGAAATCCAGACGCACTTCAAGAACGGCGATCAGGACATCGCGCTTCTGCAAGGCCGAACCAACGAGACCGGCGAGACGGTTCTGCGCTATACGTCTGCGCCAAAGGTCGAGGTCCTGTCGGGCGTCGCCACCTCGAAATACGATGCGAAAACCGGCGACCTCAAGATCAGCTATACGCACAACGGCCTGATCCGTCTGCGCATCACCGATGGCGGTCGCGTGCCGCTGTTGCTGCTGATCGCCGACGAACCGACCAGCTATAATTTCTGGCAGCAAACCACCACCGAAGGACCGGTCCTGCAACTGACCGCCGCCCTCGTGCGCGGGGCGAAGCTGTCGGGCGGGAAACTCGACCTGACAGGCGATATCGCGACCGAAAGCGCCCTGACCATCTGGGGACCGAAATCGATCCAGACCGCGACCTTCAACGGTGAGGCCGTAGCGCTGGTGCCGCAAAGCGACGGCAGCGTCATGAGCGCCCAGCCCCTGCCGCGTCCGGACAAGGTGACCCTGCCGGACCTCGAAACCCAGCAATGGACGCGCCGTACGGACAGTCCCGAAGCGCAGCCGGGTTTCGACGACTCGAAGTGGGTCAAGGCCGATACCCGCCCGACGGCTGCCCAGACCTGGACGACGACCGAGCGCGGCCAGCCGACGCTCTCGATGAGCGACTACGGCTTCCACCACGGCGACGTCTGGTATCGCGGCCACGTCAAGATCACGGATCAAACGGCGGATCAGCTTGAGCTGTTCTACGGCGCTGGCGGCGCGGGCCTGATTCAGGTCTGGATCGACGGCAAATATATCGGCCACGACGAGCTCGATACGGGCCGTCAGTTCCCCGAAACCACCGACAGCATCAAGTTCAAGCTCGACAAGCTGACCCCCGGCGATCACGTCATCTCGGTCATGGTGCGCAACAATTCGCACAACTGGGACCTGATGGCCGACGACGCGCACCGCGAAGCGCGCGGCCTGATCGCCGCCTCGCTGACCACGCGCGCGGGCCGTCGTTTTGCGGTGCCGATCGAGTGGCGCATCCAGGGCAACAAGGGCGGCGAGGAAATCGCCGATCTGGTTCGCGGGCCGATGAACAATGGCGGCCTCTATGGCGAACGCGAAGGCTGGTACCTCCCCGGAAAACAAGAGGGATGGGAAAACGCCAGCCCGACGGCAGCCCCCCCGGCCCCCGGCACCTACTGGCTGCGCACGCAGTTCAAGCTCGACCTGCCCAAGGGCCACGACGTGCAACTGGGCCTCAGCTTCGGTGACACCACCGTGCCGCGTTCCGAGCGTGAAAACCGCGTCTTGATCTTCGTCAACGGCTGGAATATGGGGCAGTTCATCGCCCATATCGGGCCGCAGCGCACCTTCGTCATTCCGCCGGGCATCCTGAACCCCAACGGCGACAACACCATCACTTTGGCGGTCACCACCGACGGCAAGCCTGAAAATGCCCTCGAACCCGTCAAACTCATCAACCTGCGCACCGTGCGCGGCGGCGTGCCACTCGAAATCGTGGCCGCTCCCAACAAACTGCAAAGATAGTTTCTTCCATGGCCGTCAATACCAAGAACCAGATCCTCACGCCGACCGATCCGTTCAACATCCATCCGCTGCTGCAACATCAGTCGGCGGCGCTGGGGGCGGATCGTAACGATTACCTCGCCGCCATCGACGGCCTGATCGACAACCTCGTCAATATCGAGGACACGTCGGGCGAGTTCCTGCTGCGTCTGACCGACGGTCGCGTGATCGATACCAAGGCGTGGCACGGCTTTGAATGGACGCAGGGCATCGGCCTGTACGGCATGTACAAGGTGTGGGAGATGACCGGCGACAAAAAAGCCTGGGACATCATGATTAACTGGTTCGAGGACCGGTTCAAGGAAGGCTCGCCGTCGCGCAATATCAACACCGTCGCGCCGTTCCTGACGCTGGCCTACCTCTATGAGCGCACGGGCGACCGCCGTTACCTGCCTTACCTCGATGTCTGGGCCGAGTGGGTCTATAACGAGCTGCCGCGCACCGAAGAGGGCGGTTTCCAGCACATCGTCTATAACAGCGTCAACAATCAGCAGATGTGGGACGACACCCTGATGATGTCGGTCGTGCCGCTGGCCAAGATCGGCCTGCTGCTCAACCGCCCGCACTATGTCGAAGAGGCCAAGCGCCAGTTCCTCATCCACATCAAGTACCTGACCGACCGCAAGACCGGCCTGTGGTTCCACGGCTGGACCTTCGACGGACGTCACAACTTTGCCGACGCCCTGTGGGGTCGCGGCAATTCGTGGGTCACGATCGTGATTCCGGAATTTATCGAACTGCTCGACCTGCCGAAGGACGACGCCTTCCGCATGTTCCTGATCGAAACGCTGGAAGCGCAGGTCAAGGCGCTGGCCAAGGTTCAGGCCCCGTCGGGCCTGTGGCGCACCATCCTCGACGACGAGACGTCGTATGAGGAAGCCGCCGCCTCCGCGGGTTTCGCCTATGGTATCCTCAAGGCCGTGCGTAAGGGCTATATCTCGAAAGAGTACGAAGCCATCGGCATCAAGGGTGCCAAGGCCGTCCGTGCCCACATCAACGACGCGGGCGAACTGACTCAGGTGTCGTTCGGCACGCCGGTGTTCAATTCGATTCAGGAATACAAGGACATTCCGCTGACCTCCATGCCGTTCGGTCAGGCCATGGCCTTGCTGACCATGGGTGAGTTCCTGTATCGGTTTATTTAATTTCCCTTCTCCCCGTTTACGGGGAGAAGGTGGCCGACAGGCCGGATGAGGGGCAATGAGACGGCGGACATCTGCCCCTCACCCCAGCCCTCTCCCCGCAGGCGGGGAGAGGGGGTTATTGACGGGGAGTGAAACGACATGGCCGAAGCGCCGACGGTACGTAAACCAAGCTGGATCAACTACTGGGGCTGGGGCTCCGGCGACCTTTTGGGGGCCGGCGCGCAAGCCGTCATCACCGGCTGGTTGTTCTATTTCTTCACCACCTACTGCGACCTGAGCGCCGGTGAAGCGGGGATGATCCTCGGCCTGCCGCGTCTGCTGGAAGCGATCACCTGTCCGCTGATCGGTTATATCTCGGACAATCTGCGTCACACCAAGATCGGGCGCACGATCGGGCGGCGCAAGATATTCCTGATGATCACCGTGCCGTTGCTGCCGTCATTCGCCCTGCTCTTCGTGACGGGTCAGACCTTCTGGTATTACCTGTTCGCCTTCATCTTCTTCGAATTCGTCTATACGATGTTCCTGATCCCGTGGGAAACGCTCGCCGCGGAAATGACCAAGGATTACAAAGAGAAAGCCAAGTTCGCCGGGGCGCGCATGATCGTGGCTCAGGCCTCGGCCATCCTCGCCTCGTTCATGCCGATCCTGACCGGCATGGTGGCCGGGCAAGGGTCGCCGAACATCTTCCTCGTCATGGCGGCCATCTTCGGCATCCTGTTCTCGATCGTCGTCATTCTGGTGCTGGTCTTCTCGTGGGAACGTCCCTATACCGCCGACGAACTGGCTTATCAGGGCGATCCCCCGTCGCTCAAGGCCGCGCTGATGATCCCGGTCAAGATGTTCGGCGATCTGTTCTCGACCTTGCGTCTGCGCGCCTTCCGTCAGCACATCAGCATCTATCTGGGTGGATACCTGTCGCAGGATATCTTCAACACCGCTTTCCCGATCTTCGTGACTACGGTTCTGGCGGCGGGTGCCGTCCTGTCCAAGGCCGACGCGACGCCGCTGATTTCGGGCATGATGGTGACCATGTACATCGCCCAGCTGATCTCGGTGATGATCGCGCTGCAAGTGGTCATCAAGACCGGGCCGACCGTTGCCTACCGCATCGCCATCTGCTTCGTGATCGCCGCGGTTCTGCTGTTCCTCGCCTTCTACCTGACACAGCCCGCCGGGTTCGGTGCCGGTCTGGCGGCGCTCGACGGCAACATTCTGGTCGCTTTCAGCCAGTCGAATTTCGGTCTGCTGTTCTGGCTGTTCGTGCCTATCATCCTCGCCGGTCTCGGTCGCGGGACGCTGAACTTCGTGCCGTGGTCGGTCTATAACTACCTGCCGGACGTCGACGAAGCCGTGACGGGTCAGCGCCGCGAAGGTATCTTCGCCGGGGTCATGACCTTTACGCGTAAAGCGGCGCAATCGGCGGCGCTGGTTGCGACCGGCTGGGTGATCGACGCGGGCGGCTATGTGCCAACGCCGAAAGAGGCCACCGAGTTCGCTACCCAGACGCCCGACGCCATCCATACGATCGTTCTGGTCATGGTCGGCGGCCCGATCCTGATGATGATCCTGGGCGCGTGGATTTCATGGGCATTCAAGCTCAACGCCAGAACCCACGCGGTGCTGGTGCATGAGGTCGAGCGTCTGCGCGCCGGGGAAACCGAGCCCGAGTCCGAGGAAAGCCGCCGGATCGTCGAAGATCTGACCGGCTGGAAGTTCGCGCACCTCTGGGGCCGCAAGCCGAAGAAGGGCTAAGTTCAGCCTCCGCCAACAAAAAAGCCGCTCCTCACGGGGCGGCTTTTTACATTTTATACTCCCCCGCCACGCGGGGGAGGTGGCACGCGAAAGCGTGACGGAGGGGGGCCTTGCGGTCTTTGCCAGAAAAGGCCCCCACCACCGCATCTCAATCGCTACGCGATCTCGTGCGGTCCCCCTCCCCAACAAGTTGGGGAGGTATGATTTTTGTCAGAGCGCAATCCCCAGCCGATACAGCCGGTTGGCATTGCCCGCAAACATGGCCAGACGCTCGGCTTCACTGAAATCGCTGGTCACCGCGTCGAAGCTGTTCATGATCGTCGCATAGTCCGAGAACAGCTTGTCGGTCGGCACATCCGACGCGAACATCACGCGGTCGACGCCGAAAATCTCGATGGTCTTCAACACGATCGGGCGGATGCTCTCGGTCGTCCATTGGCGCTCGGCAAAGCCCATGCCGGAGATCTTGACCGAGACATGCGGCACGGCGGCCAGACGGCGCATACCGGCTTCCCAGCGCGCCATATGGCCCTCGCCGTCATTGACCGGCATCCCGGCGTGATTGAGCATGACGGGGATGTCCGGATGCTTCGCCGCGAGGTCGGCGGCAGCCGCCATCTGGTTGGTATAGATTTGCAGGTCGAAGGACAGGTTATACTTGGCCAGCAGCGCATAACCGGCCTGCCATTGCGGGTCGTCGAGCAGGTTCTGCGGCGTGTAGGTGAAATAGCTGTCCGGGTGCCAGTTGAGGATATGGCGGATACCGCGCACCGCCGGGTAACGGCTGTGGGCCGCCAGAAGCGTTTCGACCTCAGGGTCGTTGAGCGCCGCAAAGGCCACAATACCCGTGGGGATGCCCGTCTCGTCCGACAGGCGTTGCAGCCACTGGGTCTCGGTCAGGGCGTCGTCACCGTGAGCCCCGGCATCGATATGGACCGTGCCGCGCACGTCGAAGCCCGTGGCGTCGGCTTGGTAATGCGAGGGGAGGTAGGTCGAGGCGATGGCCTCGGTCGAGCCGTTGACGCCTGAATCGTCGAACGGGGCCGAGAGCCAGCCGTACCGAAGCAGGTCAAGGTCCCACAGGTGGATGTGTGCGTCGATGAAAGGCAGTTTAGTCATTTGGGCCTCGTTAAAGTTCCTCCTCTGATTTCAGGGGAGGTGGCTTTTGACGTGAAGCGGCAAAAGACGGTGGGGTTAACAACCGACGCATAACCCCCCTCCGGCTAAAGCCGGGGTCCCCCCTGATATCAAGGGGGATGCTTGGAAAATTAGAACGTCGTGCGGCCGCCCGACGTGTCGAAGGTCGAGGCCGTGGTGAACGAGCACTCTTCCGACGCCATGAAGGTCACCATGGCCGCCGATTCGTCAACGATGCCGAGACGGCCCATCGGGATCTTCGAGCGCATATATTCGACCTGCGACGGCGGCAGTTGCGCCAGGATCGGCGACTCGAAGGTCGCCGGGGTCAGGGCGTTGACGATGACGCCCTTGGTGGCCAGTTCCTTGCCGAGCGACTTGGTGAAGCCGATCACGCCCGCCTTGGAGGCCGAATAGGCCGAGGCGTTCGGATTGCCTTCCTTGCCCGCGACCGAGGCCACGTTGACGATACGGCCATAGCCGTTTTCCAGCATGTAAGGGATGATCTCACGGTTGCAGTAGAACAGGCCGTTGAGATTGATATCCATCACCTTGAGCCACGAATCGACGGGGAATTCCCACACCGGCACGGTGGCACCGGTGATGCCCGCCGACGCGATCAGGATGTCGATCTTGCCGAGGATCTCAGCCGACTTCTTGGCGGCGGCGGAGACTTCCTCAAGCTTCGAGACGTCCAGCGCCACAAAACCGGCAGCGCCGATTTCCTTGGCGGTGGCTTCCAGCAGGTCGGCGTTCAGGTCCCACAGGACGACCTTGCCGCCCTCAGAGATGATGCGGGCGGCAGCGGCCTTACCGAGGCCACCGGCAGCGCCGGTGATGACGGCGCAACGGCCAGCATAACGTTCAGCGTAAGCCATTACTCAATGATCTCCAGGCCTTCGAGGGTGAACGGCACGACGGTCTGGCGCTGTTCGCCGAGGCCGGTGATGCCGAGGTGCATGGTGTCGCCCGCGTTCAGATAGATCGCGGTCGGCTTCTGGCCTTCGCCGACCCCGGGAGGCGTGCCGGTTATGACGAGGTCGCCCGGTTGCAGGGTAATGAACTGCGAGATGTAGCTGATGCAGTGGGCAACGTTGAAGATCAGGGTCTTGGTGTTGCCTGTCTGACGGCGGACGCCGTTGACGTCGAGGAACATGTCGAGGTTATGCACGTCGCCGATTTCGTCCGGCGTGACCAGCCACGGACCGGTCGGGCAGAAGGTGTCGGCGCCCTTGCCCTTGACCCACTGCGTGCCGCGCTCCTTCTGGAAGGCGCGCTCGGAAATGTCGTTGACCAGCACGTAACCGGCGACGTGATCGAGCGCGGTGGCTTCGTCCACGTAACGGCAGGTCTTGCCGATGATCAGGCCCAGTTCGACTTCCCAGTCGAGCTTGGTCGCGTCGCGCGGCTTGATGACCACGTCGTTGGGCCCAGTCAGCGAGGTGATGGCCTTGGTGAAGAAGATCGGCTCCGGCGGCACGGGCAGACCGGCTTCGGCGGCGTGGTCGGCGTAGTTCAGGCCCACCGCGATGATCTTGTTGATCTTGTTGACCGGGACGCCGTACCGGACGTCGCCTTCGACGACCGGCAGGGCCGACACGTCGGTGGCCTTCAGACCGGCCAGCTTCGACAGGCGGACTTCTTCGGGGGTGATGTCGGCGACGACCGAGGACAGGTCGCGCAGCTTGCCGTCGGCATCGATAACGCCGGGCTTTTCCTGACCCTGCGGGCCAAAACGGACGAGTTTCATTTAAAAATATCCTTTGTGTAATTCCCCCTCATCCGGCCTATCGGCCACCTTCTCCCCACAGGGAGAAGGTGGCCGATAAAAAAGCCCCCTCTCCCGAGGGGGAGAGGGTTGGGGTGAGGGGGCTTAACGCACTCAGTGTTCGTAGGGACGATAAAGCTTTACTTCGGGGTTCAATTCGACGCCAAAGCCCGGCTTGTCAAGCGCGGTGACCTTCATGCGGCCATTTTCCGGAATGGGCTCGCCCAGCAATTGCGGGTGGAACATCGGGGCGACGTGGTCGGCCTTGGGGGCCATCATCAGGAACTCGGCGAAGGGCGAGTTGTGACGCGTGATGACGAAGTGGTAGCTGTACACCGACGAGCCGTGCGGCACGACCAGCGTGCCCTTGGCGTCGGCCAGGGCCGAGATCTTCAGCAGTTCGGTGACGCCGCCGCACCAGCCGACGTCGGGCTGGATGATGTCGCAGCAGTCCATCTCAAGCAGCATACGGAAGCCCCAGCGGGTCGATTCGTGCTCGCCCGTGGTGACCAGCATGCCCGGAGGGGCGTTTTTCTTCAGTTGCTGATAGCCCCAGTAGTCGTCGGGGTTGATGGCTTCTTCGATCCACTTGAGGCCATATTCGTGGCACTTGTGCGCCAGACGCGTCGCGTAGTTGACGTCGAGTGCCATCCAGCAGTCGTACATCAGCCAGAAGTCTTCACCGACCTTCGAGCGCATGTCGGCAATCAGTTCGACGTTCTTCTTGAGGCCTTCGTCGCCTTCGATCGGGCCGTGATACAGCGGCATCTTGCCGCCGATGAAGCCCATCTCCTTGGCGAGGTCCGGACGCGCGCCGGTGGCGTAGAATTGCAGTTCGTCGCGCACCGCGCCACCCAGCATGTGATAGACCGGCTCCTGACGCAGCTTGCCCATCAGGTCCCACAGGGCGAGGTCGACGCCGGAAATGGCGTTCACGACGATGCCCTTGCGACCATAATATTGCGAACCGAAATACATCTGATCCCAGATGCGCTCGTATTCAAACGGGTTGCGGCCTTCGAGGAAGCGCGCGAAGTGCTTTTCGACGAGGTAGCAGGCGGGCTCGCCGCCGGTGGTCACCGCGAAACCAATCGTGCCGTCATCGGCTTCGATTTCGACGACCAGCGTGCCCAGCACGTTGATGCCGAACGACTTGCGCGACTGACGATATTCGGGATAGCGCCCCATCGAGGTGGCGATGTGATTGTCGATCCAGTGGCCTTCGCCCTGATCGTGATAGTCGGCGCCACCGCCGCCTTCGCCGCCCTTGATGACGAACGCGCGCACGTGCTTGATCTTGGGGTAACCCATCTTAGAAGCCTTTTTAACCCTGCATGTCGAAAGCGGAGCCGGATATCCGGCAATGATCGATTTGTGGCAGTTATGCTCATTTGTGAGCGCAAAAACCGTTGCCAATCGCTATATTCCAATATATGAAATTAACCTATAGCTTATCAAGCAAAAAACGTCAGCCGCGAACGTCAAAACGTCAAATCACGGGCCTCAAAGCACAATGATCAAAGACACGGATGTTCAGACGAAATCGGTCAGCGGCAGCCAGACCCTGGTGCGCGGCCTGATGATCGTCGAGGCCGTGGCGTCGGGGCTTGTGACGCTGAACGATATCGCCGAACGTGCCGGTCTGGCCCGCTCCACGGCCTACCGGCTGGCCTCGACGCTCGTCGAGCAGGGCTATCTCAGCGTCGCCCCGCGTGACGCGGGCGGCGGCGGGTATCGTCTGGGGGATAAGTTTTTGCGCCTGTCGCAACAGGCGAATGGCGCGAATGGTTAAAAAGCGCGTTCCAAAAAGTGTACATGATGCTTTCTTGGGGTTTTTGGAATCAAACGCGCGACAAGAGTAATCCGGATCACTTTCCGAATGGAAAGTGATCCAACTACAATCGATTGGAAACGCGGGGGTGGGATCAACGCTTCCCGGTAATACAGAGAGAAAAGACATGCTACTCAAAGACAAGGTTTTGCTGGTTACCGGCGGCTCCAAGGGCATCGGTCGCGGCATCGCGGTCGCCGCCGCGCGTCATGGCGCGAAGATCGGCATCAATTTCGCCGGTGACGAAGCTTCGGCCCAGTCCGCTGTCGAGGAAATCAAGGCCGCCGGCGGGCAGGCTTTTGCGCTGCGCGGCGACGTGTCGAAGCCGGAATCGGCCACGGCCTTTGTGGCTGCCGCCGTCGAAGCCTATGGCCGCGTCGATATCTTCGTCAACAATGCCGGCATCTGCCCGTTCCACGGCTTCCTCGACATGCCGGTCGAAACGGTGGATCGCACCATCGCCGTCAACCTGAACGGCGCTTACTATATGTGTCAGGCTGCTGCCAACCAGATGGTCAAACAGGGCAAGGGCGCAAACGGCTTCGCCGGTTCGATCGTCGCCGTCTCGTCGATCTCGGCGCTAGTCGGTGGTGAGTACCAGACGCACTACACGCCGACCAAGGCGGGCGTCCTGTCGCTGATGCAATCGACGGCCATCGCGCTGGGCAAGCACGGCATCCGCTGCAACGCTGTCCTGCCGGGCACCATCCTGACCGACATCAACAAGGACGATCTGGCCGATGTCAAGAAGCGCGAATATATGGAAGCGCGCATCCCGCTCGGCCGTCTGGGTCAGCCGGAAGATCTTGCCGGTCCCGTCATCTTCCTCGCCTCGGACGAACTGGCCGGTTACGTCACCGGCGCGTCGCTGCTGGTCGACGGCGGCATGTTCGTGAACCTGCAATAGGTTGCGGTTTGTAGGACAAATTATTGTTTGAATGCAGGGGCCGGTAGCGATACCGGCCCTTTGTCTTGACCGGTTAAAATATCGCCGCGAATGTCTCATTACGTGGTGACACATCCCTTAAACCGGGATATGTCGCTTGACCAAAGGTTCAGACCTCTCCTCACAAAATTCGACCCTTCAAAGGACGTGATATTATGAAAATCGCTCTGATTAACGAGAACAGCCAGGCCGCCAAGAACAGCATTATCTTCGACGCGCTGAAGACCGTTGCCGAGCCGCTCGGCCACACCGTGTTCAACTACGGCATGTACAGCGCCGACGACAAGGCCTCGCTGACCTACATCATGAACGGTCTTCTGGCCGGTATCCTGCTCAACTCGAAGGCCGCCGACTTCGTCGTCACCGGCTGCGGCACGGGCATGGGCGCCATGCTGGCCGCTAACGCGATGCCGGGCGTCTTCTGCGGTCTGGTCATCGACCCGACCGACGCCTTCCTGTTCGGCCAGATCAATGACGGCAACGCCATCTCCATGCCCTACGCCAAGGGCTTCGGCTGGGCGGCCGAGCTGAACCTTCAGGACGTCTACCGCAAGCTGTTCGACGGCGAGCGCGGTCTGGGCTATCCCAAGGAGCGCGCCGAAATCATGGCCAAGAACCGCGGCATCCTGAAGACCGTGAAGAGCGTCACCTGCCACGACATGCTGACGGTCCTCAAGACCATCGATCAGGACCTGCTCAAGGCGACCGTCGCCGGTGAAAAGTTCCAGGAATACTTCTTTGCCAACGCGCAGGACGAAGGCATCAAGGCCTACATCAAGGGCGTTGTGGCGCTGGAAAACGCCTAAGCTGAACCGGAAGCCGGGTGTCAAAACCCGGCTTTTTTCATAATGGAGCGATCCCATGTGCCAGAATTCCCTGTACCAGAAGATCTATCATGCGACCCATCCCGATATGATGGATTTCGCCGATACCGAAGACCTGCGCGACAAGTACCTGATGCAGGGCCTGTTCGCGGCGGATTCGGTCATTCTGAACTACACGCACTTCGAACGCTTCGTCGTCGGCGGCGCGGCCCCGGTGTCGGGCGAGCTTCGCCTGCCGGACCAGACCGAACCGGCCTCGGCCGCCGGTCATCCCTTCCTTGAGCGCCGCGAACTGGGCGTCATCAATGTCGGCGGCGGCACGGGCAAGGTCTCGGTGGACGGCGTGGTCTACGATCTGGCGCAAAAGGATGGCCTGTACATCCCGATGGGCACCAAGGACGTGGTCTTCACGTCTGACGACGCGGCCAATCCGGCGCTCTATTACCTGACCTCGACGCCCGCCCACGCGCGTTACGAGACGGTCAAGATCTCGATCGATCAGGCCGTGCCGCTGGCGCGCGGCTCGCTGGAGCAATCCAACGAACGCGTCATCTATCAGTACATCGTGCCGACGACCGCCAAGTCGTGCCAGTTGCTGCTCGGCCTGACCATCCTGTCGCCGGGCTCGGTATGGAACACCATGCCGCCGCACCTGCACGACCGCCGCTCGGAGGTCTATTTCTACTTCAACCTCGGCGAAAACGACCGGGTGTTCCACTTCATGGGACAGCCGGACGCCGCGCGCCATATCGTCATTCAGAACAACGAAGCCGTCGTCTCGCCGCCGTGGTCGATCCACATGGGGGCCGGGACGTCGAACTATGCGTTCATCTGGGCCATGGGCGGGGAAAACCTCGACTATACCGATATGAACGTGCTGGATATCTGCCAACTGGCGTGATCCCACCTCCCGATGCTAACGCATCGGGAGGTGGTTTATTGGATACGGGCAGAAAATCTCTCGGGGCGGCCCTTCGAGATTTTCTGACTTTTTAGTACGGCGAGGCTATGCCTCGCAGCCCCTATACTCCCCCACTTGTGGGGGAGGTGGCTGACCGGAGGTCAGACGGAGGGGGGCTTTGCAGAGTTTCAACGGGCGCAGTCGGTACAGTATAATATACCGAAAGGCCCCCACCACCGCATCTAGCGCTTCGCGCGTCGTGCGGTCCCCCTCCCCATGATATGGGGAGGTATTAAACGAACGGGAGACTAATTATGACAAACGCATTCGATCTGTCGGGCAAGGTTGCCCTCGTTACCGGCGCCAATACGGGTCTGGGTCAGGGCATCGCGCTGGCGCTGGCCGAAGCCGGTGCCGATATCGCCGCCGTCGGCATCGTTCCCGCCGACGAGACCGGTGAGAAGGTCAAGGCGCTGGGCCGCCGCTTCATCAATATCGACGCCAATCTCGGCTCGGTCGAGCCCATCGAACGCGTCATCAAGACGACGATCGACGAGCTGGGGGGCCTGCACATCCTCGTCAACAATGCCGGCCTGATCCGTCGCGCCGACGCCGTCGATTTCTCGGAAAAAGACTGGGACGACGTGATGAACGTCAACATCAAGGGTGCGTTCTTCGTCGCTCAGGCCGCCGGTCGTCACTTCATCGCGCAGGGCTACGGCAAGATCATCAACATCGCCTCGATGCTGTCGTTCCAGGGCGGCATCCGCGTCCCGTCCTACACCGCCTCGAAGTCGGGTATCGCCGGGATCACGCGCCTGCTGGCCAACGAATGGGCCAACAAGGGCATCACGGTCAACGCGATCGCGCCGGGCTATATGGCGACCGACAACACGGCGCAACTGCGCGCCGACGCCGACCGTAACAAGTCGATCCTCGACCGCATCCCGGCAGGCCGCTGGGGTGAGCCGTCGGATCTGGGTGGTACGGCGGTGTTCCTGGCTGCTCCGGCATCGGATTACGTCAATGGCGCGATCATCCCGGTTGATGGCGGCTGGCTGGCGCGTTAATCCGCGCTTTCAGGCCGAACGATCAAAGCCCTCCGGTGCGAACCGGAGGGCTTTTTTTGTACTCTCTCCTCCCTACGAAGTGGGGAGGGGGACCGTTTGCGTAGCAAATGGTGGAGGGGTCGTCGAGGTCGAAACCAAATACTAAAGGCCTGAACGTGTGAACGCGGTGGGGCGTTATACCCCTCCGTCGTCTCGTTTCACTCGCCGCCACGGCACGGGCCGCCCCGCTCCCCACTTCGTAGGGAGGAGGGAGCGTGAAAAAAGCCCCGTCGTTTCCGACAGGGCTCTTAAAGTCATGAGGTGCAGGAGGCGAGCCTCCTGCAATCTTTCTTACAACTACTCCGCAGCGACGGTGCTGGCGACGTCGGCATATTCCTCGATCTGATCGAAGTTCATGTAGCGGTAGACCTCGTCGCCCTTGGCGTTGAGGACGCCCATGTCGGCGTGGTATTCCTCGACGGTCGGCAGGCGGCCCAGCTTCGACGCAATGGCGGAGAGTTCCGCCGAGGCGAGGAAGACGTTGGAGTTTTTGCCCAGACGGTTCGGGAAGTTCCGCGTCGAGGTCGAGACGACGGTCGCGCCTTCGCGGACCTGCGCCTGATTGCCCATGCACAGCGAACAGCCCGGCATTTCCATGCGCGCACCGGCGGAACCGAGGACGCCGTAGTGGCCTTCCTTGGTCAGTTCGGCGGCGTCCATCTTGGTCGGCGGCGCGACCCACAGGCGGGTCGGGATGTCGCGCTTGCCGTTGAGCAGGAGCGAGGCGGCGCGGAAGTGGCCGATATTGGTCATGCACGAGCCGATGAAGACTTCGTCGATGGCGGTGCCCTGAACGGTCGAGAGCAGGCGCGCGTCGTCCGGATCGTTCGGCGCGCACAGGATCGGTTCCTTGATCTCGGCGAGGTCGATCTCGATGACGTGGGCGTATTCGGCGTCGGCGTCGGCTTCCATGAGGACCGGGTTGGCCAGCCAGTCTTCCATCGCCTTGATGCGGCGTTGCAGGGTGCGGGCGTCGGCGTAACCGTCGGCGATCATGTTCTTCATGAGCACGATGTTCGAGGTCATGTACTCGATGATCGGCTCTTTGTTGAGCTTCACGGTGCAACCCGCCGCCGAACGCTCGGCCGAGGCATCGGTCAGTTCGAAGGCTTGCTCGACCTTGAGGTTCGGCAGGCCTTCGATTTCGAGGATGCGGCCCGAGAACTCGTTGATCTTGCCAGCCTTGGCGACCGTCAGAAGGCCCTGCTTGATGGCGTAATAGGGGATGGCATGGACGAGATCGCGCAGCGTAATGCCCGGCTGCATTTCGCCCTTGAAGCGGACGAGGACCGATTCCGGCATGTCGAGCGGCATGACGCCGGTCGCCGCACCGAAGGCCACGAGGCCCGAACCGGCGGGGAACGAAATCCCGATCGGGAAGCGGGTGTGCGAGTCGCCGCCGGTGCCGACCGTGTCCGGCAGCAGCAGGCGGTTCAGCCACGAGTGGATGACCCCGTCACCCGGACGCAGGGCGACGCCACCACGGTTCGAGATGAAGGCGGGCAGTTCGCGGTGGGTCTTGACGTCGACCGGCTTCGGATAGGCGGCGGTGTGGCAGAAGGACTGCATGACCAGGTCCGCCGAGAAGCCGAGGCAGGCGAGGTCTTTCAGTTCGTCGCGGGTCATCGGGCCCGTGGTGTCCTGAGAGCCGACCGTGGTCATCTTCGGCTCGCAATAGGTGCCGGGGCGGATGCCCTGACCGTCGGGCAGACCGCAGGCCTTGCCGACCATCTTCTGCGCGACGGTGAAGCCCTTGACGGAGCCTGCGGGCGGTACGGGCAGGCGGAACTCGGTCGAGGCGGCGATGCCGAGGAAGTCGCGCGCCTTGGCGGTCAGCGAGCGACCGATGATCAGGTTGATGCGGCCACCGGCCTGAACCTCGTCGAGGATGACGTGCGATTTCAGGGCGAATTCGGCGACCGTCGCGCCGTCCTTCTCGATCTTGCCTTCATAAGGATAGATGTCGATGACGTCGCCCATGTTGAGGTTCGACACGTCGACCTCGATGGGCAGGGCGCCGGAATCTTCCTGCGTGTTGAAGAAGATCGGGGCGATCTTGCCGCCCAGCGTCACGCCGCCGAAGCGCTTGTTCGGCACGTAAGGGATGTCTTCGCCGGTCGCCCAGATGACCGAGTTGGTCGCCGATTTACGCGACGAGCCGGTGCCGACGACATCGCCGACATAGGCGACGAGGTGGCCGCGTGCCTTGAGGTCGTCGATGAACTGCATCGGCCCGCGCTTGCCGTCTTCTTCGGGCGTGATGCCGTCACGCTTGTTCTTCAGCATGGCGAGGTAGTGCAGCGGAATGTCCGGGCGCGACCAGGCGTCCGGCGCGGGCGACAGGTCGTCCGTATTGGTTTCGCCGGTGACCTTGAACACGGTGACGGTGATCTTGTCGGCGACCTTGGGGCGCGAGGTGAACCATTCGGCATCGGCCCACGACTGGATGACGCCCTTGGCGTTGTCGTTGCCGTTCTTCGCCAATTCCGCCACGTCGTGGAAGAAGTCGAACATCAGCAGCGTCTTCTTGAGCGCTTCGGCGGCGATCTGGCCTACGGTCGCGTCGGTCAGCAGGTCGATCAGCGGCTTGACGTTATAGCCGCCGACCATGGTGCCGAGGAGCTGGGTGGCCTTTTCGCGGCTGATCAGGGCGACGGGGAAGTCGCCGTGCGCGACGGCGGACAGGAACGAGGCCTTGACCTTGGCCGCATCGTCCACACCGGGGGGGACGCGGTAGGTGATCAGGTCGAGCAGGAAGTCCTCTTCGCCCGCCGGAGGGTTCTTGATCAGGTCGATGACGTCGGCGGTTTGCTGGGCCGACAGCGGCAGGGGCGGGATGCCCAGGGCGGCGCGCTCGGCGACGTGGGCACGATAGGCTTCAAGCATGGAAATGCACCTCGGAAAGGTCTGGGATATTTATTTCCCTTGCGCATATCGCAGACGCGAACATTTGACCAGAGGACGGGGGTAAATTCACCGTGTCAGGGCGCAGATTTTTGCATGGGTGAAGTTTGTTTTTCATCCATGAATAATGCTTTTGGCCATGATCAGGTTATTGGGAATGCGACTGATCCGCACCCAGATAATTGATGACCTCGTCGCTGATATCGGCTGGCCAATCATCCATGCGCGCAGTGAGGGCTGCCCGGTCCCCGGCGAACAGGGCGCGGGAGGCCTCCTCGAAGCCCGTGTGGTCGCCTGCCAGTGCGAACATCACATTATAGGCCGCCGTGGTGCGCGCCTTGAGGTCCGGGCCGTCCTTGCGCGCGGCGTCGATCAGCTTGCGCAGGGTGACGGACGCCCCGCCGGGCTGTTGCGCCAGCCAGTCCCAGTGGCGCGGCAGGAGGGTCACTTCGCGTGCCACGACGCCCAGCTTTGGGCGTCCGCGCCTGGCGGTCTCCGGCTCCGGTGTGTAGCGCGCGCGGATCGTCTCATCGTCACCGCGCAGGTCGAGGTCGATGACCTTGCCGGTGCTGCGGTTGAAGATCAGGACGGGATCGCCCGCATGGCGCGCCGCTATGGCGATCTCGGCCAGTGATCCCACGGCCAGCCGTTTGGCGTTTTGGAACACGACGTAAAGAGGCTCGGAATCCATCATATCCTCGAATTATATTTACCCGGATAAAAATATATGGCATGAGCGCGGCTGTCAAAGGAGAATCTCATGGATCACGATGAAAAGAAGGCGGCCATCGCGGCCTATAAGGAACGTAAGTCGGTCAGCGGCATCTATGCGGTGATCTGCAACGCTACGGGCGAGGTGTGGGTCGGCGCGAGCCGGAATTTAGAGGCGCAGCAGAACGGGCTTTGGTTCACGCTGCGGTTGGGGCAGCACATCCATAAGCCGTTACAGGCGGCGTACAGCGAACACGGCGCGGCGGCGTTCCGTTACGAGGAACTGGACCGGGTGCCGGAGGATTATTCGGAAATGGCCTGCAAGGACGACCTGAAACGCCGCAAGGCCCTGTGGCAGGCAAGGCTACAGGCCGAAGTGCTGCTCTAACCCTCGCCGCTAAACGACCTCGAACGCCTTGAGGTCTTCGGAGGTAAGACGCGCGATGCGCACCTCGATGCCGGCGTTTTCCAGCCAGCCGCGCGCCGCGGGCGTGATCCCCTCGTCCGTCACCACCACGTCGATAGCCGTCAGCGGGCAGACCGACAGGGACGCCGGGGCATCGATCTTCGACGAGTCGGCCAGCAGGATGACCTGATCGGCGCGCTCCATCAGGCGGCGTTCCGACTGCACCAGAAGCGTGTCCGACTGCATCAGTCCGTTCTTGGTCAGGGCCTGACAGCCGATGAATATCTTGGCGGCGGAAAAATTCTGCAACATGCCGTCCTCGTAGGGATTGAGGATGATGCGCTGTTCGCGGAACAGTTCGCCGCCCGGCAGGGTCACCTTGACCTTCGAGCGGTCGAGCAGACATTGCAGGATCGGGATCGAGGTGGTGAGCACATGATAGGGTTCGTTGGCCATCATATTGGCCATGGTGTAGGTCGTCGTGCCGCCGTCGATGATCATCGAGGTGCCGGGTTGCAGGTAATCGAGCGCCGCCCGCGCGATGGCGCGCTTGACCGGAGCGTTGACGATGGTCGAATCGAGGAAGCTCGATTGCCCGACCAGACTGTCCGGACGGCGCTCCTCGACAACGGATTTACCGTTGAAATGCTTGCCTTCGACGCGCATGGCCCCGCCACGCACGCGCAGAAGATGCCCCAGTTCGTGCAATTCGTTGAGATCGCGGCGGATGGTGGCGGGCGACACCCCCAGACGGCTGGTCAATTCATCGACCGAGGTCACCCGGTCCGGATTGAGTTCGTCGATGATCAGCTTCCAGCGATCCTGAAGGTGCATAGGTTATTCCGCCCTGAATATTATTTTTTATAGATGACCACGCCCGCAGCCCCTGCGCAAGCGATGATCGATTATGATTGATTCTTATAGGCAGGTTTTTGGGATTTGTCTAATGGCCGTTACGTAAAATGTTAGCGATACCAATCAGGCCGTCTCATCCATCGCAGCGATCCAGGCGGTACGATAGGCGCGCATCTCTTCGACCAGTTGCGGCGTCACGGATTTATAGGCCGGGGCCGGCGGCGTGTGCTGACCGAAAAAGGCCATGGCCCCTGCCCCGCGCGTCACGCCGGACGAGGTATCGCACACCCAGACCTCGCCGTCGCGCATCGCCGCCAGCAGGGTGCAGAAGACCGGATTGTGCGCCGCCGGGCCTTCGATGAGCAAGGGCCGGTCGGTCGGTGCGATCATGTCGAGCGACGACACGGCGATCAGGGCGATATAGATCAGCCCCAGCGCCAGACGCGTTTCCGGCGTATCGTCATCGAAGCCGCGGATTTCACCTTGCCGCCCCGGAAAGGGTCCGCCCGCCCCGACAAAGCTCGGCAAGGCCATCGCCCCTGAGGCCAGGACGCGCCGCGCGGTCTCCAGACTGACCGGCACATCGACCCGGCCATTGGTAATCAGCTCCAGCGCTCGGCCGCCCATGAAGCGCGCGCACGGTACGGCCTGACCATAGACGTCGATATTGACGAGGCAGTCGCGATCGGGCTGCAAATCGTCCTTGACGCTGGCGGGGCTGACGCCGGGCGCCATGGCGACATACCACGTCCCCGTCGTCAGGATGACCGGCAAGGCCGCGCGGTCGTCGTGCGCGTGGCGCGCAATGACCAGAGCCAGGGCGGCATTGGAATCGTGCAGCCCGACATGGATATGGCAATCGTGCGCAATACCTGCCGCCTGCGCGATCTGAGGCCGCAACGCCCCCGCCCGCTCCCACGCCGGACGCAGGGGCGCAAATTTCGACGCCCAGCCCTCGCGCACGGCAAGCGACGAGAACGTGCCGGTCGTCGGGTTCCACAGGTCGGTATGACACCCGAGCGAAGTGATTTCCGAACACATGACGCCCGACAGCCGCCACGTCCAGTATTGCGCATAGGACAGGATGTGATGGACACGCTCGATGAATTTCGGATCGCGGCGGGCGTGCCAGAATATCTGCGCCCCGAGGTTCAGCCCGTTGGGCAGCAGCGGCGACAGGGTTTCCTCGAACGGCGGCCGAATGGCCTGATAGGCCTGCGCATAGGCTTGCGGGATCGCGGCCTCATAGTCCTGCACCGGTTGCAGCAACTCACCTTCAGCGCCAAGGAAAGCGCAGCCCGCCCCGTGCGCCACCGGAATGATGCGGTCGATACGATAGCGCGCGCCGAGGCGTCTCAGTTCGCCGACGAACCAGTCGTGGAGAGCCTCGACATCGAAGGCCGCGTAAAGCCGGGTATGCAGGTGCGGCGTGCGGATCGCCGATTGCGTCAGGATATGACCCCCTGAATCAATGACGCTGACCTTGGCGTTGGTCTTGCCGACATCGAACACGACGCAAACCGTCCCCGTTGTCCGGCGGCGCGATATGTCGTCGGATACTTCGCGCAGTGACACGACCTCGGCGACCGGATGTACGGCGTCCGCCGTCCCGTCCACAGGGCTTATGTCGCGCAAAAGGTCCGCCAAGATCACCACACTCCCTGATCGAAGACGCTTGGGTTTCGACCGTTTCTGATCGAAACTTATCGGCGAAGATTGCTTATTTTTCACCGGCTTCGTTGATTTCGACCCTAGGGGAAAACTGTGTCCGCGCAAAGGCTTGGCGATGAAAAATCCGTCGCGTCTGGCATTTGCGCATCAGTCCAGCGATGTGCCAAAAAGTGTGAAGCGGTTTTTGGCTACAACATCGCGACATAAAATACTTTGCTCGACGGCACACACAGCGCAGTTGATTTGACTCGCCCGCACTTTGGGCCGTAATGGAGCACAAAAGTAAGATTTCAGGACCCCCGCATGGACGATATCGCCGTCAAGAGACACCTGTCGGCCCTGCCGCAGGACGTGATCGACGCCGAGAACGACAAGCTCATGGCCGCGCACCTCTACGACTATGAGGGCCTGCGCGTGCGACTTGAGCGCGCCGACATCGATATCGAGACGGTCGTCCGCCGCCTCATGACGCTGGAAGTCGGCCTGCCCAGTTGGGGGATGATATCCGGCGGGACGCGTTTCGCCCGTTTCCCCATGCCGGGCGAGCCGAACAACATTTTTGAAAAGATCGAGGACTGCGCCGCCGTCCATCAGATCGCTGGCATGACTCCGCGCATTTCGCTGCATTTCCCGTGGGACGCCAGTTACGATTATACCGAGGTGCGCCAATACGCCGAGGCTTACGGCATCGGTTTCGACGCGGTCAATTCCAACACCTTTCAGGACCAGCCGGGACAGGCCCTCTCGTACAAATACGGCTCCCTCAGCCACACCGACCGCGCCACGCGTCAGCAGGCCATCGAACACAATCTCGAATGTATCGAGATCGGGCAGAAGCTTGGCTCCAACGCCCTGACCGTCTGGCTCTCGGACGGCACCAACTTCGCCGGTCAGGCGCAATTCGCCGAGACGCTGGAGCGCTATCTCGACAGCATGACCGAGATCTACGCCGCCCTGCCCGACGACTGGCGCGTGTTTCTTGAGCATAAGCTGTACGAACCCGCCTTCTATTCGACGGTCATTCAGGACTGGGGCACCTCGATCCTGTGCGCTCAGCAACTCGGGCCGAAAGCCCAGTGTCTGGTCGATATGGGCCACCACGCACCGAACGTGAATATCGAAATGATCGTCGCGCGGCTGGCGCAGTTCGGCAAGCTGGGCGGCTTCCATTTCAATGACTCGAAATACGGCGACGACGATCTCGATGCCGGGTCGATCAACCCGTTTCAGCTCTTCCTGATTTTCAACGAACTGGTCCACGCCGAAGAGCGCGCGGTAAAGCGCGGCACGGTCTTCGATCCCTCCTACATGATGGATCAGTCGCACAATGTTACCGACCCGATGGAGAGCATCCTCAATTCGGCGCGCGCCATTGGTGGGGCCTATGCCAAGGCGCTGATCGTCGATCGCGCGGCCATGGCGGAGTATCAGGACGCCAACGACGTCATGATGGGGCACAACTGCCTGCGCATGGCTTTTGAGACTGATATGCGTCCGGCCCTGGCCGAGGCGCGCCGTCGTAAAGGGGGCGCGATTGATCCGATGGCGGCCTTCCGCGCAACCGGGTACCGCGCGCAAAAAGCCCGCGCCCGACAACCGCGCCGGGCAGAACGCGGCGGGATTTGCTGATCCGCGCGTTTAAAGCCTTATTGCCATGAAAACTCGAAACGGAGATCGGTCATGAAACTCGACCGCCGGATATTTCTGACCGGGCTGGCCGCCACAGGTGCCGCCTCACCGCTGTTCGCCAAGGAAGCGGGCGATCTGGTCTATGCCAATCCGCTGAAAACGCCCGCCGATGTGGCGACATTCAAAATGGAAGGCGAGGCGAAGGTCGACTTCCCCAATGGCCGGATGCAGATGAGCGCGCTGCGCGACGCCGCCGACGGTCAGGCCTCGAACTTCGTCTTCTGGTGCCCGGAGGTCTTCCCCGACGACATCGAAATAAGCTGGGATTTCCGCGTCCTCAAAGAACCCGGCCTGTGCATCCTGTTCTTCGCTGCCGCGGGCGTCAACGGCGAGCATATCCTTGATCCGAAACTGAAACCGCGCGCCGGGATCTACGACCAATATACCAAGAGCGACGTACAGGCCCTGCAAATCTCCTATTTCCGCCGCCGCTGGGAAGAGGAACGCGCCTTCCACCTCGCCAATCTGCGTTACGCGCCGGGGTTCGAACTGCTGGCGCAGGGTGCCGATCCCCTGCCCGACGTCGAGGACGCCAAGCCGCCCTACCGCGTGAAAATCCGCAAGTCCGGCGCGACGGTGGCCTTTACGATCAACGACCTGCCGGTGGTCAACTGGACCGGCGGGCCGGAGCGGAAATGGCCGACCAAGGGCAGCATCGGCTTCCGCCAGATGGCCCCGCTGGTGGGGGAATATGAAAATCTGGAAGTGCGGAAGTTGAGATAACCCCCTCTCCCCATAGGGGAGAGGGAGACTACATCGTCATCGGACGCAGGCCGAGGCTCTGCATCAGGTGCGCGTCCGTGCCGCGCTCGGGATTGGCCGTGGTCAGCAACTGATCGCCGACAAAGATCGAATTGGCCCCGGCCATGAAACAGAGCGCCTGCAATTCCTCGCTCATCTCGTTGCGACCCGCGCTCAGACGCACCATCGACTTCGGACAGACGATCCGCGCCACGGCGATGGTGCGCACGAATTCGACCGGCGTCACGCCACCCTTCACCTTGGATAATTCACCCAAAGGCGTGTTCGACACCGGCACCAGATTGTTGATCGGCAGGCTGTCCGGATGCGCGGGCAGCGTCGCCAGCTGATGCAGGAATGAGGCCCGGTCGGCGCGTGATTCCCCCATACCGACGATGCCGCCGCAGCAGGTCTTCATGCCGACCTCGCGTACGGCCTCCAGCGTGTCGAGACGCTCCTGATAGGTCCGCGTCGTCACCACATCGGCGTAATATTCCGGCGAGGTGTCGAGGTTGTGGTTGTAATAGTCGAGGCCTGCGTCTTTCAGCGACTTCGCCTGATCCGCCGTGATCATCCCCAACGTGGCACAGGTTTCCAGCCCCAAGGCCTTCACTTCCGAAATCATTTCGGCCAGAGCGGGGACGTCTCGGTCCTTGAGGTCGCGCCACGCCGCGCCCATGCAAAAACGCTGCGCTCCGCCGTCCTTTGCGGCCTTCGCGGCCGTCAAAACTTCATCGACCGGCATCAGCTTCGACGCCTTGAGACCCGTCTTATGGTGCGCCGATTGCGAGCAGTAGCCGCAGTTTTCCGCACAGCCGCCGGTCTTGATCGACAGGAGCTGCGACAACTGCACTTCGGAGGGGTCGAAATATTGCCGGTGCACGGTGGCCGCGCGATAGACCAGCTCCATGAACGGCAGGTCGAACAGGGCGGCGATCTCCGCCTTGGTCCAGTCGTGACGGACGGTGACGAACGGATGCGCGGTATCGGCCATGTAATTCCCTTATTCTCCTCCCTATCAAGCCCTTGGGCGCAGATGGGGAGGTGGATTTGGCGCGAAGCGGCAAAGACGGAGGGGGCGGCACCGCCGCAATACCCCACCACCATCTGCGCTGCGCTTGATGGTCCCCCTCCCCGCTTCGTAGGGAGGAGATAGCCGGTTTAGCCCGGATCGCGCAGACTGGTCAAACACTAGTCGGCAAGTTTCAAAATAACACGTCTATTTGGACCGAGACCCGAACAGCCAGACAAGTCCCCATCCCGTAACAAATAGCCCCCCGAAAATGCCAAATTGGAGTAAGAGCCCCCACGGCGACACCCACATCAACGCCGCACCATTATCGCTCCAGTGTTTGAAAGCATAATCCGTAAGTAGGAAGGGCACAGCGATCATAACCACCCCTACCCCCAGTATAATCAGTCCCTTTATGCGCTTATTCTTCATGACCGCCCTCAAATTGAACATAGTTCATACTACAAAGTCAGCGATCTCGCATCAGAAATTTCATATAAAGATATCTTTATATCCCAATTGCACTTCGCCGCCGACCTCGCTATAAGACCGGCAACATCTGAAACCATATAGGCGAAGGCACCCCAAATGGCCGCTCAAGACTTCATCGTAAAAGACCTCTCGCTCGCCGCCTGGGGCCGCAAGGAACTCGATATCGCCGAAGGCGAAATGCCGGGCCTGATGGCGACCCGCGCCGAATACGGCCCGCTGCAATCGCTGAAAGGCGCGCGCATCGCCGGCTCGCTGCACATGACCATCCAGACCGGCGTCCTGATCGAAACCCTGCAAGCGCTGGGCGCCGAAGTGCGCTGGGCCTCGTGCAACATCTTCTCGACGCAGGACCACGCCGCCGCCGCGATTGCCGAGCGCGGCACGCCGGTCTTCGCCATCAAGGGCGAGACGCTGGAAGAATACTGGGACTACGCGCACAAGATCTTCGAGTGGCACGACGGCGGTTACCCGAACCTGATCCTCGACGACGGCGGTGACGCGACGCTGCTGACCGTGCTCGGCCCCAAGGCCGAAAAGGACGCCACGCTCCTCGACAACCCGACCAACGAGGAAGAAGAAGCCCTCTACAAGGTCATGAAGCGCTACCTGAAGGAAAAGCCGGGCTTCTATTCGGCAATCCGCGACGCCATCATCGGCGTGTCTGAAGAAACCACCACCGGCGTCCACCGCCTCTATGCCATGGCGCAAAAGGGCGACCTGCCCTTCCCCGCCATCAACGTCAACGACTCGGTCACCAAGTCGAAGTTCGACAACCTCTATGGCTGCCGTGAGTCGCTGGTCGACGCCATCCGCCGCGCCACCGACGTCATGCTGGCCGGCAAGGTCGCGGTCGTTCTCGGCTACGGCGATGTGGGTAAGGGCTCGGCGGCCTCGCTTCGTAACGGCGGCGCGCGCGTCATCGTCACCGAAATCGACCCGATCTGCGCCCTTCAGGCCGCCATGGAAGGCTACGAAGTTCGCACGGTCGAAGAAGTGGCCGCGCAAGGCGACATCTTCGTCACCTGCACCGGCAACAAGGACGTCCTGCGCCTTGAGCACATGCGCGAGATGAAGCACAACGCCATCGTCTGCAATATCGGCCACTTCGACTCGGAAATTCAGGTCGCCGCCCTGCGTAACTACAAGTGGGACGAGATCAAGCCGCAGGTCCACCACGTCGAATTCCCCGACGCCAAGAAGATCATCATCCTGTCCGAAGGCCGTCTGGTGAACCTCGGCAACGCTACGGGTCACCCGTCCTTCGTCATGTCGGCCTCGTTCACCAACCAGACGCTGGCGCAAATCGAGCTGTGGACGAACAACAAGGCCTACGACAAGCAGGTCTATACCCTGCCGAAGAAGCTGGACGAAAAGGTCGCGCTGCTGCACCTCGAAAAGCTGGGGGCCAAGCTGACGGTCCTCAACCCGGAACAGGCCGACTATATCGGCGTCACGGTCGAAGGCCCGTTCAAGCCCGAGCATTACCGGTATTAATGGCACGCGGACCGATGAACACGGTGGTGGTACGGGAGAGGCTTTATGCGGCCTATCCCGGCCAGACCCCTTTCGAGGTCATCGTGGAGATCGGAACGCCGTATGCCTTTGAGGGTGGTGACAGCGAATGGGTTTGCCCGGTAAGCATTCCCGCTCTGAACTACACGGATCAGCAGGTACATGGCGGGAGCGCGCTACAGGCTCTGTGTCTGGCCCTGTGTATGGTCAGGATGCACCTCACACTTGTGCGGGATGAGGGCGGACGTCTGAGCTACACGGCAAACGGCGAAGACGATTATGATATCGTCTCCAGTTTCGGGCTTTCTGATGTTTCGCAGAATACAAATTAGACCCCAAACCCCGGACAACCATCCGGGGTTTTGTTTTTGCTGCGGGTGTGTAGAACGATTAGCCACGACACCATCATCAACCGGGGACAAGATGACGTCAGGCCTTAAAATTACAGCGACAACCCTCGTTCTGGCCCTGCTCTTCGGCTTTCTGGGCTTTTCGTTCATCGTGCCGGTTGACGATCCATCCCTGCCGGTCGAGCTCGCAGGTTATCGCGCCAGAACCGAACAGGACTGCGTGATGATGAGCCTCGTTTACCATCAGTCCTATGCCGGTCTGGGACTTCTGCCGCGCTGGCTAAGTTGCAAGGTGGTGACGATCGAGGGTGAAACCGTCTACCGATCCCGGCACTATCCCGAGATGAACCGTGAAACCCTGCCGACCGTCGAGGGAACAACTATCATCAGCCCCTATGTCAACCTGCCTACGCACGATGACGCGACTCACGCCCATCTAAGCATCGGCAACCCCAGCGGCGACGGTGAAAGCGGCATAGGCGAAAGGTGCGATCTCGTCAGGACGCTGGGCTTCTGGCGCGTCCATAAATGCGAGCAAATCTGGAGGTCTTAAGACCTAATCCACCGGCACCCAGATTTCGATCACGCCCGTTCCTGTGCGACCGTCGAAGCGGTCGTCCATGCGCTCGAAGCTGGGGTCGTAGCGCACCTTGAGGCCTGAGGCGGGCAGCCAGGCGTCGTAGATCGTCCGCCACGTCTTTGAGATGCCCGACACGTGACCGCTATGTTCGAACACCGCATAGCGTCCGGCGGGCAGGGGCACGCTCGTAAATTCAGGTGGCAGATTATCCGTGTCGCTGACCTCGACGCCAGACAAATAGTCGATGCCCTCAGGACGATAATTATAGGACACACCGTAACTCAACCCGCCGACCTGCCCGTCGATATGGCCGAAATAGTCGCGAAAGCGCGCCCACTGGCCCGGAATGCCGGAGAAGTTGCTGAAATCGTAGGTGCCGCTAAGACCGGCAACGGTCAAAGCATCGAGGCGCTCGATGCGCGGGGTTTGCGGCGGCAAGGTATCGTCTGAGGTCAGGGCGGACATAGGCAGGGCCTCCGTTAACAAGGGTTGGATCGTATCGGGGTCGTGCAAACAGGCCCTGGGCGTCAGACCGAACTCGGCGCGAAAGGCGCGGGTAAAGGCTTCGTGCGAGCCATAACCGGCCCCGATCGCCGCCGTCAGAATATCGCTGTCGATTGTCAGTGCTTTGGCGGCTTCGGACAACCGTCGCGCTCTGACATAGGCCATTAGTGGACGGCCCGTCGCCAGCGCGAACAGCCGCGTCACATGAAAGGCCGACACGCCGTGGGCACGGGCGACCTGCGACAGGCTAAGCGGTTGGCCAAGGCGGCTTTCAACGTACCAGATGAGTTTCGCGGTCAGGCTCACGACAGGTTTCCGGGTTTGCGTGGAGGCTATCCTGCACCCTTCACGAAAGCGATATTTGATCGGTCTTGCGGTCGGGCGTAAGATTCGAGCATGACCGATATCCTGACCATATCCACCACCTGTGCCACCGAGGCGGAGGCCGAACGTCTGGCGCATCTGCTGGTCGTGCAGAAGCTGGCGGCTTGCGTGCAGATGACGCCGATCCGTTCGACCTATCGCTGGCAGGGCGAAATCGAGACGACCAACGAGGTATTGCTGACGGCCAAGACGGTGAGCGCGAAACTGTTTGCGCTGGAGGCATTGATCGAGGCCGAGCATAGCTACGAAGTGCCGGAGATCCTGGCAACCCGTGTCGAATGGGCCAGCGCCCATTATGCCGCGTGGCTGCGGGAGGCCTTATCGTAGAGCCCCCTCACCCGGCGCTTACGCGCCACCCTCTCCCCGTGGGGGCGAGGGGAAAGACCGGCGCTGCAAAGCCGCGTGGAATTTTGGCATGGAGTTGGACGCCTCGCGTTCGGCCATGTCGCGCACGCGTTGTTCGGCGTCGCGGATCAGGTCGGGGATCAGTTCGGCTTCGGGCAGGTTTTTCCAGTATTTCTTTGGCATTTCCGACTGCATCATCTTCACCTTGAGGCGGGCCGGGTTGAAGATGTGCGCAAAATAGGTGCGCCACAGGTCGTCGGTGTCATCGACGATCTCCGGCTTTTCCGCCGCTTCGTCGGAGGTACGCAGGGTGTCACCGTCCCATACCGCCGAGCCTTTGGGCGTGGCGATGATCCAGTCCATATCGGTAAAGCGGCGCTGGAAAAACGGCGCCACGCGGGCGACGATAAAGTGTTCCGGTTCGAACCACGCGATGAAGCGGCGACGGTCGCCGGTTTCCGGCAGTTCCTTGAAGCGCACGAAGGCTTTCATCTTGTGGCTGTCGCGACCGACGGATTTCTGCATCGCATGGGCGCGCACAATGTCCGGGCCTGACACATCGCCGAGCAGATGTTTTTCGGTTTGCAAGCGCCACAGCAGGCGATAGGCGAGGTCGAACCGCGCGGGGTCCGAGTGGCAGATCACGGCTTCGGCGAGCGTGAGGAAGGCGGGGGGAACACGTATTTCCCCTCGCCCCTTTGGGGAGAGGGTGGCGCGTAGCGCCGGGTGAGGGGGAGGCCCAAGAACGCTTACAGAAGCCCCCTCACCCCAGCCCATCGCTGGCGAAAGCTGTACTTTCGCGGGCGCTATACCCCACGGGGGAGAGGGGGATAGATCATCAAACAACCCGTGCTCACCCCCCTGTGCATTCCAGTCGATATCGCGGGGCGGCACACCCGCGCACAGCGCTTCACGCGCCGCATCGCGCCATTCGGTAAACTCACCACGGGCTCTCAACTCTATTTTCATGACACCAAATTTCGGGTGCAGGGGTCGGCACCTGCTACAACAACACCAACTGTTCCGGTGGCGGGGCGAACATATCGCGCAGGTCGCCGCGATCGATCAGACTGACCGGCGTCCAGCCGGCGGCCTCGATAAAGGCCTTGACCTTCTTGATCGAGACCTTCAGCCGCCCCAGATCGTCGAGCCCCAGTCGCCGGTGCTTGCGCGCCATCAGAATCGACATCACCGTCTTGACGCCGAAACCAGGCACGCGCAGCAGCATCTCCTTGTCGGCGCGGTTGATATCGACGGGGAAGCGGTCGCGGTTCGACAAGGCCCAGGACAGTTTCGGATCAATGTTGAGTTCCAGCATACCGTCCACTTTCCCTGCGGTAATTTCATCCATGCCGAAGCCGTAGAAGCGATACAGCCAGTCGGCCTGATACAGGCGGTGTTCACGCACCAGCGGCGGTTTGGTCAAAGGTAATATCTTGGAGGCATCGGGTATTGGCGAGAAGGCCGAGTAATAGACGCGGCGTAAACTGAAATTCGAATAGAGTCCGGCACTTGATTTCAATATAGTGGCATCCGATGTCGGTTCGGCGCCGATAATCATCTGGGTTGACTGTCCCGCCGGCACGAAACGCTTGCGACGTTTGGTGTGGGTAGGCTCGGACAATTCATCAATCTTGATTTTAAGCGCCCCCATCGAGCGACGAATATTGGCCGGATGCTTTTGCGGGGCAAACTTTTCTACCCCGGCATCGGTCGGCAATTCGACATTGATCGATAACCGATCGGCGAACAATCCGGCCTCCTCGATCAGCTTGGCCGAGGCTTCGGGAATGGTTTTCAGGTGGATATAGCCGCGGAAATTGTGTTTCACGCGCAGGTCGCGGGCGATGCGCACCATCTGCTCCATCGTATAGTCGGAATCGCGGATGATCCCCGATGAGAGAAACAGGCCTTCGATATAGTTGCGGCGATAAAACTCCAGCGTCAGCCAGACGACCTCTTCCGGCGTGAACCTTGCCCGCTCTACATTGGAGGATGAGCGGTTGATGCAGTAGGCGCAGTCATAGATACAGAAATTGGTCATCAATATCTTGAGTAGCGAGATACACCGCCCATCCGGCGCATAGGCGTGGCAGATGCCGGAACCTTCGGTCGAGCCTAAACCGCCGGATTTCGACGAGTCGCGTTTCGATGTTCCCGATGAGGCGCACGAGGCATCGTATTTGGCGGCATCGGACAAAACAGCAAGACGTTCACGCAAACTCTTTTTCATAATTGTTCATGATATGTTCTTTAAATTTAATCGTCAATCGCTTTTGGACTGACGATCAAATTCTACGGAAGCGTTACCATGAGCGCGAGGATCAGGCCGCCGGTCAGACCGAGGCCCATCAAGGAAAAGGTGAGTGTGGTTTTGAGTTCGCGCATGATCAGCTCCCGTGGTTATGGGACGATCATGCGCGTGGTTTCATCAGGTAAATATGGGCTTCCGCAGCACGATTATAATAAACCGATCAGGGCTTGCGGAACGTCAGCGTCATGCGGTCGGATTCGCCGATAGCGTCGTACTTGGCGCGCTCGTCTGCCGTCAGCGTCCGGCCCGCCTGTTCGCTGCGGCGGATGGGTTTCAGCGTCCACACGCCGAACGGATGGTCGCGCGTGTCCTTGGCGTTAGCGTTGATCTCGGACTTTCCAACAAAGACGAACCCGGCCTTCTTGGCGGCTTCGATGACGTAGGATTCCGGCACATAGCCCGTCCCGGCCTTGGGGTCCGAGCCTTCCGGCGCGCGATGCTGCTCGACCGCCAGAATGCCACCCGATTTCAAGGCCTTGAACGCCGCGTTGAGTTGGCGATCGGTCGCACCGTCCTGCCGTGCCCAGTTGTGGAAGGCGCGCGCAATGAGCACCAGATCGGCCTCATTGGCCGGCAGGGCATCAAGCGTCGAGGCGCTGACGGCGCCGTAGATGGATTTGTCGGCGACCTCGGCCCAGAAGGCCGGATCGTCGACCTTGCCCAGAACAGCGGTGTAGCGACCCTTGGTCTTATAGGCGTAGGGCGCCAGAATCTCGGTCCACCAGCCCTTGTTGCCGGGATAGTATTCGACGATCTGCGCGCCGGGCTTAAGCCCCCAGAAGGTCAGGCTTTCGACCGGATGGCGGAATTGATCGCGGTCCTTGTTTTCCGCCGTGCGCCACGCGCCGTCCACGGCGGCTTTTAGCGCGGTGTCGGTGGCCACCGCGTGGGTTTCGTGGCCTTCGTGAGCCACCGCAGGCACGGCGACGGCAAGAAAGGCAGCGATGGTCGGAACGGCAAGGCGCATGGATGTCTCCTGTCAATTTTGCGGCTCAAAAGCACGGCCAAATGCGGCCTTTTTGCGGCGTCGGCCCCGCGCAATCGATGGCAGAACGGTTGCCCTGATCCGCCGCGCCGCCTATAGCTACTGTAAGTGTTACGGAGACCCCGCATGACCGAGATCCACGGCTTCGCGCCCGCCAAATTCGCCGCGGTCAAGGACCGCTTCGCGCAGAACTTCGTTGACGGACCGGAAGGGCTCACCGAAAAGGGCGCACGCTTTACCGTGGTGCGCGGGGAAGAGGTCATTCTCGACCTGTGGGGCGGGGTCAGCAACCGCGAAGGCACGATGCCCTTCACCGACACGACTCTGACGCCGATCTTTTCCTCGACCAAGGCCGTGACCGCGCTGATGATCGCGTGGCTGGTCGATCAGGGCAAGCTCGACTACAATTACAAGGTCTCGGTGCTGTGGCCGGAGTTCGGACAGAAAGGCAAGGACAACATCACGCTGGGCCAACTGATCTCGCATCAGGGCGGTTTGTCGGGGTTCAGTCCGCCGATCGATCCAGCCACGTGGTTCGATATCCCGGCCCTGCTCGACGCCTTGTGCCACCAGACGCCGTTATGGACGCCCGGAGAAGGCTCCGGCTACCACCCGATCACCATCGGTTATCTGCTGGGCGAGATTTTTCGCCGTGCCGACGGCCGGACCTTGGGGACGGCGCTGCGCGAAGAGATTGCGGAGCCGTTGGGACTCGACCTGATGATCGGCACGCCGGAAAGCGAATTCCCGCGTATCTCCGAAATGTGGAAACCGACCCGTGCGCCCGACCTCGGCCCGCTCGATCCGATCAAGCAGGCCGCCTTCCTCGACAAGGGTTCCTCGCCGGCCGGTCGGGGTTCCGGCGACTGGCGCCAGATGGAAATTCCCTCGGCCAACGGTCACGCCACAGCGGAGGCTTTGGCCAAGTTGATGCAGGTCGTCGCCAATGGTGGCCAGCTTCAGGGCAAGGCGATCCTGTCCGAAAAGACGCTTAATGACGCGACGAAGGAACGCGTCTATGGCCGCGACCGCGTCCTGCCGTTCGACCTGTCGTGGGGGGCAGGGTTCCTGCGCAACAAGGGGATCAACATCTACGGTCCGAACGCCCGTACCGTCGGCCACAGCGGCTGGGGCGGGTCGTGCGTGCTGGCCGATCCCGATACGCGCATCAGCATGGCCTATGTGATGAACAAGCAGTCGCATTTCCTGATCGGCGATCCCCGTCCGGTGGGGCTGATCAACGCGTTTTACGGGGCATTGTAATTTCTCCTCCCTGTCGCGTAGCGATGGGGAGGTGGCAGCGAGCCGAAGGCGATGCTGACGGAGGGGGATGCCTCCGTTTCAAACTACATGCACCGAGGCTGACGATTCAGCGACTTCGTCGCCCCCCCCGTCAGTCCGCTGCGCGTCCTGCCACCTCCCCATCTCGCCAAAGGCTCGATAGGGAGGAGGGAGTCAGGCCACCCGCATGGCCTTTGCGCGCCTCCAGGCACCGAAGGCAAAGACCAGCGCCCCGCCCCAGATAAAGACGAACGACAGCGCCCGCAGCGGCGTAAACAGCTCGCCCTGAAACAGGCCTATAAAGAAGGCGATGGTCGGCGCCAGAAACTGAATGAAGCCCATGGTCGATAACGGCAGCCGCCGCGCCACGTAGGAAAACAGGAACAGCGGCAGCACCGTCACCGGGCCGGTCAGGGCGAACCAGAAGGCATTCATCGGCGCGTCGAAGAAATGGCCCGCGCCCTGCCCTTCGAACCACACCAGATAGACAATCGACGGGATGAACAGGAACACGCACTCGACGAATAACCCGGCCAGCGCCGAGACGGCCAGTTGCTTGCGGATGATGCCGTAGGTGGCGAAGCTCACCGCCAGAGTCAGGGCGATGTAGGGCACGTGCCCAAGCGCCGCAGCCTGAACGCCCACACCAACGACGGCCAGCCCGATGGCGGCCTTACCGTAATTGTCGAGGCGTTCCTTGAACAGCAAGGCGCCTGCCGCCATGTTGATCAGCGGGTTGAGATAATAGCCCAGCGCCGACTCGATCGTATGGCCGTGGGTTACCGCCCAGACGAAGACGCCCCAGTTGATGGCGATCATCAGGGCAGCGATCAGCAAGGTCAGGGCGACCTTCGGATTGAGGAAAATACGCACGACTTCGGGGAACTGCTTCGTGATCAGGACCAGCCCGCCTGACCACAGAACCGCCCACAACGAACGGTGCGCCATGATCTCCAGCGGTTCGGCGCCGAAATGCTTCATCGGCAGATAGATCAGCGGCGCGAAGCCCCAGACGGCGTAGCACAGTACCGCCAGCCCGATGGGCGAGGCGAAGAAGGGTTGCGATGGTGTGGTCGGTAGGCCAGAGGCGGTCGACATGGTTACATCCTTATACCTCCCCGGTGTACCGGAGAGGGGGACCGCACGACGCTTGCGGAGCAAGCTAGATGCGGTGGTGGGGGCTCGGGGCGTTTCAACACGCCCGGTGCCCGTTAAAATCCTACGCGAGCCCCCCTCCGTCACGCTTCGCGCGCCACCTCCCCCGGCGCGCCGGGGGAGTAGAAGAACCTGCTGGTTTCAATTTTTACTTCCTAACGAAGCGTGGTGACACGGCAATGAAAAACCGGCGGAACCTGGGGTTCCGCCGGTTGAAAAGGATCACTTTGTGTGAGTGACCTTAAGCATCCACTGGCGTCAGAACCCCGCGTTCGTCGAGAAGCTGTGCAATCTGCACGGCGTTGAGCGCCGCGCCCTTGCGCAGGTTGTCCGAGACGCACCAGAAGGCCAGGCCGTTCGGCACGCTCGGGTCGGTACGGATTCGCGATACGAAGGTGTCGAATTCGCCGACGCACTCTTTCGGCGTCACGTAGCCGCCGTTTTCGCGCTTGTCGATGACGGCGATGCCCGGCGCTTCACGCAGGATTTCACGCGCCTCGTCTTCGCTGAGAGGGTTCTCGAACTCGACATTGATCGACTCGGAATGGCCGACGAAGACCGGCACGCGGACGCAGGTCGCGAAGACTTCGATATTCGGATCGAGGATCTTCTTGGTCTCGACCTTCATCTTCCACTCTTCCTTGGTCTGACCGTCTTCCATGAAGACGTCGATGTGCGGAATGACGTTGAAGGCGATTTCCTTGGTGAACTTCTTGGCGGGCACGTCGCCCATGACGAAGACGGCCTTGGTCTGATCCCAAAGTTCGTCCATGCCTTCCTTGCCCGCGCCGGCGGTCGCCTGATAGGTCGAGACGATGACGCGCTTGACGACGGCGGCGTCGTGCAGCGGCTTGAGCGCCACGACCATCTGAATCGTCGAGCAGTTCGGGTTGGCGATGATGTTTTTCTTCTTGCAGTCCCAGATGGCGTCCGGGTTCACTTCCGGCACGATCAAAGGCACGTCGGGGTCCATGCGCCACGCCGACGAATTGTCGATGACGATGGGACCGAGCTTGCCGATCTTTTCCGACCATTTCTTGGACACGTCGCCACCGGCCGACATCAGGACGATATCGACCTTGGTGAAGTCGAACTGCTCAAGGTCTTCGCACTTCAGGGTGCCGTTCTTGAACGAGACTTCGACGCCCAGCGATTTGCGCGACGCGACGGCGTAAATTTCCTTGATCGGAAATTCGAGCTCTTCGAGCGTTGCCAGCATTTCACGGCCCACGGCGCCGGTAGCGCCGACAACGGCGACACGATAGGTCATCGTAATCACTCCTGAAGTTAAATTTTTATTTTGCCGCGCATTTGATTCCGAAAACCGCTGCACACTTTTCGGAATGCGCTGCAAGTAAATCGGCATGAAAAACGGGCCGCTGGTCATAGCGGCCCGTGCCTTATCAGAGAAAGCCATCCGGGAAAACGGCTTTTTTCTAGGTCGTTGAATCAGCCTGACTTAATCAGGCGTGGGCTGCCATGCCGCCGTCGTAACCGGTGGCCGACGGAATGTGCAGGACACGATCCAACGCATTGAACAGGGCTTCAGGGGTGAAGGGCTTCATCAGGTGGCCGTCGCCACCGACTTCCTGACCGTGGACCAGCGCACTGCGGTCGTCATTACCGGTGAGGAACAGGATCGGCGTATGGCCCAGATGATGACCGTATTCCAGCTGGCGAATTTCCTTGGTCGCGGCAAGGCCGTCCATGACGGGCATTTCCATGTCCATCAGGATGGCGTCGTACTCGCTCACCTCATAGGCCTCGACCGCTTCACGGCCATTGGCCGCGAACTCCACATGAACGCCCGTCGCCGACAGCATCAGGTCGATCATCTTCCGCAGGGTCGAATTGTCTTCTACGCACAACAACTTCACTGGTTTATTCCTTCCCGAGGGATATCGAACAGACTCACGCTTCGTATCCCATTGTTACACTTAATCTCATATAGGTCTTATTCAAAGATGAACAAGGCCTTATAGTTTTCCTGCAAAGACCTTGCCAGAAAAGGGGTTTCGCTTATGGATGAGCACATGGAAACGCTTAACTCTCCGATCACGAAAAATCTTGAGGCTCTGATCATCGGTGGCGGCCCGGCGGGCTGCGCCTGCGCCCTGTGGCTGCATAAGCTGGGCGTCGAGGTTTTGCTGGTCGAAGCCAGCGACCGGTTGGGCGGCCTGCAACGGCGCAGTCCGTACGAAAACCTGTGGATTCCGGGAGTTACGGGCCGCACGGGTGAGCAGGTGGCCGAGGCCCTGCATAGGCACATCGTGACGGCGGGCGTGCCGCACCTTTTGCAAACGCGCATCGGCACTATTCGTCCGAGCACTGAAGGTTATGAGGTTACCTTCGGAACCACGCGTGTACTGACAAAACATCTTATTGTTGCAACCGGAACCAAACCCAACGCAGGTCCTTTTCTGCCAAGCGATTGCGTGGCGATCGGACCTGGCCACCCTATGGAAAATATAACGGTTGGCAACCGAAAAATTGCAATTTTAGGTGGCGGCGATAATGCCTTCGATCAGGCGCGTTTCGTGCTGCAACGCGGTGGAAAATCGGTGACGATCTTTGCACGCACGACACCCCGCGCCCAGGCCGTGGTGCAGGCGTCTGTACCGGATGCCAGGGTCGTTATCGGTCCTTATCAGGCCGATCAGGACCAGATGACCGTCAACGGCGAGGGTTTCGACGTTTTCGGGGTCATGTACGGCTTTCGGGCCAGCCTGCCCGAAGGCCTTCACATCACTAATGAAAATGGCTATGTCGATGTGAACCGTCAGGGCGAGACGTCGATGCCGAACCTTTGGGCCTGCGGCGAAGTGACCGATTACTGGCACCCGTGCGTGACCACGGCAGCAGCCCACGGCGTGCAGGTCGCCAAGCAGATTTCCCTGCGTCTCGCCGCAAACCCTGCCACAATAAGGCCTTGATGCCTTACGCAGCCGCAGCAAATTTTTAACCTCATGGTGCGGTTTTTCTGCTAGTTTGGCCCTGCTCAAGGTTGAGAATTTTATTTTTTCACATTGAATCCTTATATTTTGAGCGTCGATTTCACATCACATTTCCGTGTATTTCAGCCCTCGTCATGCCCAGCGCCGTCAAATCCGCCTATCGCCGCCTCGTCAAAATGGGAGAAATCACCGCCGACCCGGCTCAGGCCGAGGCCGTCGAGGTCCTGTGCCAGCTTGAGCGCGACCTTAAGGCGTCGGGGGGGATGCTGAACGCAGTGTTCGGCGGCGCAAAGCCGCTGGGGCTCTACCTCTGGGGACCGCCGGGGCGCGGCAAGTCGATGCTGATGGACCTGTTCTACGAGCAAGTGTCGTTCAATTCCAAGCGCCGCATCCATTTCCACGCCTTCATGGCCAAGGTCCACGAACTGGTTCAGCTCTGGCGGCAGGGCACGGCCAAGGACCGTCAGGCGCAGTTCGGCACCAACAAGGGCGACGACCCGATCGCGCCGATCGCCAAGTTGATCGCCTCGGAATCGAAGCTGCTCTGTTTCGACGAGCTTCAGGTCACCGACATCGCCGACGCCATGATCCTGGGGCGGCTGTTCGAGGCCCTGTTCGCGCACAAGGTGACCATCGTCATCACGTCGAACCGCGCGCCGGAAGAACTGTACAAAAACGGCCTCAACCGCGACCTGTTCCTGCCGTTCATCACCATGATCCGCGAACGGATGACGGTACACCAGATCAAGGGGCCGAAGGATTTCCGCCTCGACCGTCTGCGCGGGGCTCAGGTCTATTTCTCGCCCGATAGCGACACGAAGGCTCAGGCCGGGTTCGAGGCCCTGTGGCAAGCCATGACCCATCACAGCAAGGTCGTCACCACGCAACTGAGCGTCAACGAGCGCAAGCTGGTGTTCAAAGCGACCTGCGGGCCGTTGCTGCGGACCAGTTTCGCCGAGCTTTGCGCCGCCAATAACGGGTCGGCGGACTATCTGGCCATCGCCGAGCGCTTCACGACGGTGTTTATCGAACACATCCCGGAACTGGGGCCGGAAAAACGTAACGAGGCCAAACGCTTCGTCACCCTGATCGACGCGCTGTACGAGGCCGGTGTCAAGCTGGTGGCGCTGGCGGCCGCCGAACCGGCGAAGCTCTACCCGTCGGGCGATGGCGCGTTCGAATTCGAGCGCACTGTGTCGCGGCTAGAGGAAATGCGTTCGGAGACCTATCTGGAAAAGGTCGAAAACTAGACAGCAGTTAGACGTACTCCCTCCTCCCTACGAAGTGGGGAGGTGGCAGGCTGCGAAGCAGACTGACGGAGGGGGATGACTCCGAACATTTGCCGCAAGCTTGTCCGTTTGGCGCAATCCCCCTCCGCCTCAACGCTGCGCGTTTCGGCACCTCCCCACGGCAGAGCCGCAGGGAGGAGAGAGTGGCGTGCTTCGAGACGTCACCTTAGCGTCATCGATGCGTCAAGGCCCTGTCACGAGGCGGGCCTAAACCACGGACACCTCTATTATCCAATGGTGTCCCATGTCCCTGCGCGCGCTTTGTCTGCTGGCCTCCTCGCTTCTCCTGCCGATGTCGGCGATAGCGCAAACGGTGCCCGACAAGACCTCGCCCTACTACGCCGCGCAAAAAGCTGCCGTCGAGGCCGCGCTGAAGCGCGCGCCGAATACGGGCCGCGCGAAAAACGTCATCCTGTTCATCGGCGACGGCATGGGCATCAATTCGGTCACCGCCGGGCGCATCTTCGCCGGGCAAATGAAGGGCAAGGACGGCGCGTCCTACGTCCTGTCGTTCGAAGCCCTGCCCTATACGGCGTTTTCCAAGACCTATTCGAGCAACAATCTGGTCACCGACTCGGCCAACGGCATTTCGGCGATCACCACCGGCTTCAAGACGATTAACGGCGGCATCGGCGTCGACGACACCGTCAAGGGCGGCGTCTGCGCTGACGCGGCCACGCACGTCCAGACCATCGCCGAACAGGCCAAGCTGAGCGGTCGTTCCATCGGTGCCGTGACGACCTCAGGCATCACCGACGCGACGCCTGCGGGCACCTACGGCCACACCTCGACGCGCGGCTGGCGCGCGGACGGCGACCTGCCGGCGGAAGCGGTGGCCAAAGGTTGCGTTGATCTGGCCCGCCAACTGGTCGAAGCGCCGGAAGCCGTGCGCCTCGACGTGGCCATGGGCGGCGACCTCGAAGCCTTCCTGCCGGAAACCAAAGGCGGCGAGCGCAAGGACGGTCGCGACCTGACCGCGCAGTGGCTGAAGCAAAAGAACGCGAAATTCCTGACCGGCAAGGCGGCGCTCGACGCGCTCGATACGCGCACAGCAGGGCCGGTGCTGGGCCTGTTCTCGAAGGGCGACCTGCCGTCGCCGGTCGATCACCCGCAGGACGTGCCGACGCTGGCGAACATGACCGATAAAGCCATCGACCTGCTGAGCCGCGAGCCGGACGGCTTCTTCCTGCTGGTCGAATCGGCCTCGATCGACAAGTGGCACCATAAGAACAACGCCCACCGCGCCCTGACCGATGTCGACGAACTGGCCCAGGCCGTCAGCGTGGCGATGGCGAAGACCAACCCGGAAGAGACCCTGATCATCATCACCGCCGACCACAGCCACGGCCTTGTCCTGTCGGGCTACGCCTCGCGCGAAACCCCGGTCGACGGCGTGGCCAAGGATAAGACCGGCGGTGTCTATTCGATCCTCAGCTACGCGACCGGCCCCGGCGGTCACGACCACGAAGGCGAACTCACCGCCGCCGAGACGCAAAACCCCGACTTCACCAACCCGTCCCTGACCAAGATGCCGTCGGCGGCCCACGGCGGCGAAGACGTGCCGGTCTACGCCTCAGGGCCTCAGGCCTATCTGATCCGCTCGACGGTCGAGTCGGCCTATCTCTATCAGGTAATGAAGCGCGCCCTGTTCGACGTGGCGGCGAAGGCGAAGTAAGAAAGATTTGACCACGAAAAGCACGAAACTTCGTTTCGTGTTTTTCGTGGTCAAATCTTTTCTTGTATCCCCAACCACCGCCGCGCCGTGGCGAGGTGCATAAGCTCGACCATCTCACCGTCCAACGCGACTAAACTTTTGCCCGCATTTTCCGGTGCGTCGAACACGGCCACCACGTCCCGCGCCCAGCTTAACTGCGCGTTCGACGGTGAAAAGACCGCTTCGGTAATCGCGATCTGCGCCGGATGGATCAGGGTCTTGCCGTCGAAACCCAGCGCCTTGCCGTGTGCGCATTCGGCGCGCAGGCCGTCTTCGTCGCGGAAATTATTATAAACGCCATCGATCACGTCCAGACCATAGGCCCGTGCGTACAGCACGACCTGCGACAGGGCCGTGGCGATTTCAGCGCGCCCCCCCGTCGCCGCCACGCGCAGATCCGCACGCAGGTCGTTGGGCCCGACGATCAGACCCGCCAGACCCGGCGCTTCGCAAATCTCTTTCAGATTGACCACACCGCGCGCCGTTTCGATCATCGCCCACAGCGGCACATCGGGCAGGCCTTTGAGATCGCGGGCAGATGATACTTTCGGCACGACCAGCCCATGAACCCTGTGGCCAAGAAATGGCTTCAACACTTCTGTCACCGGCACGGCCAACGCATCTATGCGTACCCAGATCACCGGTGCCGCAAACCCGCTCGTCTCCAGCGTCGCAACCAACCGCGCGAGGGCTGACTCTTTCTCCTCCGCTCCGGCGGAGTCCTCCAGATCGAAGATGATCGCGTCGCAAACAAGGCTTGCGGCCTTGGCCATCGCCTTTTCACTGGCGGCGGGTACGAACAAAACGGAGCGCAAAGGCGTGTGAACGGACATCGGACCCTTTCGGAACAGCGTTAACGCATCAAATGAGAGTAATCAGGGACGCGCAATCCTTTGCAGGAATTAAATGCGCTGTAACTTGACTCACGCCGCCTTGCCAGCGGCCTCGTCATACCACATATTAGGGTCAATCTCGCGCCGTCAGCGCGGTTATTCCACAGGGGAATACAGATAATGAACGACTTCAGCCGCTATACGACGCCCGACGCGCCTTCGATGGACATGTCACGCGATGAGGGCCTGCGCAGCTTCATGCTTGGCGTATACAACAAGATGGGCCTTGGCCTGCTGATCACCGGTGCTCTGGCGTGGACCGTCGCCTTCTACCCACCGGTTACACAATACTTTTTCACGCACGATGCCACGGGCGCTCTGACGGGCTTTACGCTGCTGGGCATTATAGCTAGGTTCGCGCCTCTGGCCCTGCTGCTCGGCACCATGTTTATTAAAAACATTTCTCCGGGCATGGCAGCATTCGTTTATTGGTTCATCGTCGCCGCTTTCGGTATCTCCGGTGCCGTCTGGTTCATCGTTTACGATCTCGGCTCTATAGCTCAGGTCTTCGCCGTCACGGCCATCGCCTTCGGTGGCCTGAGCCTTGTCGGTTATACCACCAAGAAAGACCTGTCGGGTATGGGTTCATTCCTGATCATGGCGCTGATTGGCTTGATCGTTGCCAGCATCGTCAACATGTTCCTGCAAAACTCGATGTTCGACTTCATCATTTCGCTGGCCGGCGTGGTGATCTTTGCGGGCCTGATTGCCTACGATACGCAGAAGCTGAAAAGCATCTATTATCAGCTGGGCGGTAGCGAAGCGAAGATGAATGTCGCCACGTCTTTCGGCGCTCTAGAGCTGTATCTGGACTTCATCAACCTGTTCACCTTCTTGTTGCGTCTGATGGGCGACCGCCGCTAACGAAGGTAACAACCAAGACGAAAACCCGCCGGATCACTCCGGCGGGTTTTTTGTTAGATGACGTCGAACTTTTTCTTGTCGAGAAAGGCCAGCACCGGGGCCAGTTCGTGGCCGCGTTTGAGGATCAGGCCGTTCTGGTTGAACAGGGCAAAGGCCCCTTGCTTGCGGCTCAGGGCCGGGCGTTTTTCGATGCGGTAGACGGGAGCTTCACCCGTGCGCCGGAAGATATTGAAAGCCACCGCGTCCGACAGGCTATCGATGCCGTAGTCGCGCCAGTCGCCCGCCGCGACCTTCTGCCCGTACAATCGAAGGATCAACTCCAGTTCGCGGCGCTCGAAGAAAACCGTCGCGCCCGACGGCTGGAAGCTTGATCCGTGGTCCTGAAAACTCATGCTGAACCTCATACATCAGACCGCGATTAAGCGCCCGCCGCGGGCTCCCGGCAAGTCAAAATCCTTATGCGACAGGCGTCAAATCCGTAAAACTATGTCCTGCGGGCCACTTATCGGAAAGAAACGATTGCACCGCAATAAGACCTTATTTCCGCCCTTTCGCCGCCGCCTTTGCTTTATAAAACGGTCTTGTCGGTCGGATCGGTCCGGTCAGGTTCACCCCTGAACAGCCCCCCAGCCCTCGAACCTGATCCGCCATTACTGGCAGTTCCGTTTCGGCCGACATTTCCTCCCTGAAACTTTGGACGCATCGCCTTTTGGCTGATGCGTTTTTCTTTGCGCGACAGGCAAAGAAAAACCCGACCGTCGCCACGGCCGGGTTTTTCTGGGCTCCTGACAACGGAAGCGCTATTTCACGACGCCCGCCTTGGCCGCGGCCTCTTCCAGACTATCCCCGATAAGGGCCAGGTTCTGGATCGCCGACAGGCCCCACTGCGCCGTGCCGTTGGTCGACAGGGTCGGGTCTTCGTCCAGCGGTCGCAGGACGGCCGCACCATCGATGCGTTTGGTCTTGCGGTTGAGTCCGCCGTCGGATTCGCGACCTTCCTTGCCGAAGAACTCGCCCCACGCCCGCAACGCCAGCGCCTTGTCCTTCTCGTGGAACGCCGCAAAGGCCGTCAGACGCGAATGCGAGTCGGTCAGGGCGCGACCGCCGGGATCCTTGCCCAGCAGTGCGACGATCTCGGCCTTCGGTGCGTTGTAGAAGCGGCAATATTCCAGCCACGCCTTCTTGTAGGCCGGGATGTCGACCAGATCCCAAAGTTCAGAGGTCATTTCCACGACCCCGAAGACGGCGTTCAGGTGGGATACGGAAATATAGTCGCCGTCACCGAGGAACTTACCCGTCTTGAGGTCGTAAGGCGCCTCACCGGCGAACCAGCGGCGCTTCATGGCGGCGATGGTGACCATGCCGTTGACGATGCGGTCGCGCCATTTTGTGTCCTGCGTGCGCTCCCATTCGGTCAGCCATGCCCCCAGGAACGCGCCCCACGAGGTGCCGAAGCCCGAGGCCACGACACCCTTGGGCCGTTCACGTCCCGGCGCCGGCGGCAGCTTGCGCGAGATGTCGACATTTTCCAGCGCCATGTCGGAATCGATCAGGTCGCGCATCAGGTCGCCGACGCGCTCATCGGCGGTCAGATAATAGAAGATACGGCGATAGGCGACGTTCGACACGCGCGGTTGCTTCGATGAATCCGACCACGGCTGGACGCCGTGACGGGTACCGAAGCCCTTGAACCGCCCGAGGTGATAGACATCGACCTCGCCGGTTTGCCGCGTCATGGCCTCGGCGAATTTGAACACATCGGCGCGACCGGTACGCAGATAGGTGTACCAGATCCACAGGTCGGTCGAGAGCTCGGAATTATCCCAGGCATAGCCGCCGATATCGTAGCGCCACATGTGGCGGTCGGCATCGTAGGTGTGCATGACGTCGCCATAGGTCCAGAAGCCGTACCAGCGGCGCTGCTCGACCTCCTTCATATAGTAGTCGATCTGATAGGTCAGGCGGTCTTCGAGAATCTTGCGCGCCGGAGTCGAGGAATCGGGCAGCCCCCAATCGCCGAACACGCCCGCTTCCTTGATACGCGCGGGCGATACGGTCAGACGCGCCGGGTTGGCGATCTGCTCGGCCATGTCGGAAAAGGCCTGATGCGACGGCGTCGCGCCCAGCGCCCACAGCGTCAGCTCCGACGTCCGCGCCACACCATTGGCCGTGTCCCAGCCGGTTTCATAGTCCTCATAGGTGATGTTAAGGCCTTCGATTTCCTTGGGGTGGGTGTCCATGCCGTCCTGCCCGCGATAGGGGCGGACATCCATCGCCGGCGCGTCCGGCGAATAGAGCCAGGCGGTGATTTCCGCCGTGTCGGTATGGGCGTTGCGCACATCGAGGCTGGTCGGCGCGCGCTGCCAGAAGTCCTTGAGCCCCAGCGCCACGCCGCCGCTGACCCCGCCGACATAGGCCAGCCCCTTGGTACGCGTGCCCGCATTGGAGTCGATCCAGGCATGACCGGCGCGGGTACGCTTTTTCAGCGTGTAACCGTCGGGCGTCAGTTGCGACAGGCTGAAATCGCCCCATTCCGGAATCCACTTCAAACCGTCCTGCACCGGCTTGGCCATATCGGCAACCGCCACAGCCTTGCCATCGACCTGAGCCGCGCCGAGCCCCTTGCCGACGGGACGGCGCAGGCCGGTCAGGGGCCGCACGGCCTCACCCCACACACCGACACCGTCGCCCGACAGGCGGATATGGCGATTATGGGTTTCGTCGGTCAGCGGCGTCTTTGCCGTGACACCCAGACCGCGGATGAAGTCCTTCGCCGGGTCACCGTCATAGATGAAGGAGTGGACGATGCGGACGCTTTCGGAACCGGCGTAGAAGTACAGACGGACACTGAACGGCAGCCAGTCGCGGCCATTACCAGAGTGCGTACCTTCGACCTTGAGCAAAGCACGGACCGGACCGGTCTGCTCGACCGTGACCTTCGTCACCTTGCTGGCGAATTTCTGCTGGTTGACGCTGCCCGTGGCGTCGAGGTCCGGCTGATCCTGCCACAGGGCGACCAGCTTCATCTCCTTGAGCGTCAGACGGCCCGCGCGCGTGGCGCTGGCGATCAGATACTCGCCCGAGGTCGGCACGACCCACACCAGATCACTGGAGGTAATGGTGACGGCATCCGCCGCCTGTTTGACACTGACGGCCTTGGCGGGCGCGCTCGGCTTACCGGCGGTGAGCGAAAGCCCTTCGCTCGGTGCCCCGCCAGCGACCGCGTGGGCGGTCCATTTCAGCGAGCCGTCCGGCCAGTAGGCGATGGGCCACGACTGCACCGGCACGTCGCCCAGCCTGAACTCCGGCGTCTTGCCCTTGGCCAGTTTCACCGTACCGCGCGGCCACGGCACACCCAAAGTCCCGCCTTCGAAGGCATTCGGCTTGCCATCCAGCCATGTGAGGTCCGTCGACGATACGGGCGTCGCCTTGACCGGCGCGGCGGCTTCGGCCACCCACGGAACGGAGGACAAGGCGCCAAAGGCGGTGGCCGCCTGAAGAAGGTGGCGGCGTGAAAATGAAGGGTTCGGCATATTTAGGGTTCCCAGCCTGTGCAATTGGTCTGCCGGTTAAACGGCAGAGAGGGGATAGTCCGGCGCTTGGTTGACCATTTTAGCGCTATTTTGATCGCAGATGACGCCAATGCTCACATCCTGTCAACATCAATCGGACACAAAAAACCGCCGCCCGGAGACCCGGACGGCGGTATTTAGCAGTCAGTTTCTTATCGACTATTGCAGGCGATAGGTGACGCCGAACATGTAGCGCGAGCCACCGTAGGACAGGCGGTACAGGTTCTTTTCACCGTTGGCGAAGCCGTTGTAATCGCCACCCGATGTCGAGGTGCCTTGCTTGGTCAGGTTACGCCCTTCGAGATAGAACTCGATATTCGGGCGGAACTTGTGCGTGATCTTGGCATCGACGTACTGGGTTTCGTCCTGGAAGCGCGGCTGACCGGGGTTGTACGGTACAGGGCGCGCCGCCGTTACGCCGAACGAGCCGGGGTAGTTGTTGACCGTGTTGGCGGTGCCGCACGGCGTGATACAGGTGAAGTACTCGGTACGCTTCTGATACGAGACGCGGGCATTCGTCTTGCCATCGTCATACCACAGCGACAGGTTGGCGAAGTAATCGGACTCGCCGACCGGACGCATCTGATCGCCGGAGTTCGGATCGACGACCGAAGTGCCTTCCGTGCTGGCCAGGGTCGAGATGTTGAAGTCGGCACCGGTGTAACGGGCGTACCACGGCAGGAAGGTGAAGGCGGTCTTCGAGGTGAATTCCCAGCCGGTACGGCCATACCCGACGTCGTTTTCCCACTGGGTGTAGGAGAATTCGAGGTCGCTGACCGGCGCGCCGGTTTGCGGATCGACCAGGCCCGAACCTTCGAACAGCTTGCCGTTGGTCTTGGCGACGGCGATCGGGCCGCCGATCTTGACGTCCAGCTTGTGGTAAGCCAGCGACAGCATGGTGTCCTTGTTCGGATACCATTCGACGGTGACACTCGAATTCTTGGCCGTGTAAGGCTTCAGGTTCGGGTTCCCGATAGTGCCGGTGCAGGTCATGTCCTGATCGCTGCCGTCAACGGCGATGACGCCTTCGTTACGTTCATCGAAGCTACAGGTACCGGCCGGCACGAGGCGGGCGATCGGCGGGCGCGAAACCGTCTTGGCAGTGTAATAACGCGCCACCAGAATATCCGGGATAACCCAGAGGTTGGCGTTGTAGCTCGGCAGCCAGTCACGGGTCTTGCGGTCAAGTTCGACCGGCTGACGGAAGGTATAGGTGACCGTTCCGCCTGCCGCTGCCGGCGTCGCCGGGTTGTAGGTCGCCGTCTTGCGGATCGAGTTCAGAACGAACACACCGGTCGCCGAGGTATCGACCTCGACCATACGCAGGCCGACGTTACCGCTGAACTCCATGCCGAACGGAAGCTGTTGCTCGAATTCCACCATATAGTAGGCGGCCGTCGTCGCTTCATTGGTCAGGGTGACGGGCTGTTCGTACATGTTGCCGTCGCTACCCATACAGACCTTGATACAGTCCAGGTTAGCGTTTTGCGCGGCGCCGAGTTGGCCCCACAGCTTGTCGATATCGATACCGTACCAGTTGGTCAGGTTGCCAGCGCCGTTATAGCCGTCGAAGAAGACCGAATCCGGTTCCGTACGCACGCTGCCCAGCAGGGCAACCAGTTGGGCCGGCGTAAAGGTGTCAGTCCCCGTCAGCTTGCTGCTGAGGTTCGTGTTGGCGACATAACCGTAAGGACACGGCACCGTCGAGGTCGCCGTCGGCTGACAGGCACGGAAGAAGCCACGCAGGTTAAGCGTCGGCACCACGATCGGCGCCTGATATGTGGTGGTACCGAAGGTGCCGACCGCTTCCTTGACGTTATAACCGCCCGGCCCCCAGTACTGGGCCTTGTTTTCACGCTTGGAATAACCGGTCTTGAACAGGGTGAAGAAGGGTAGCTTGTCTTCCAGACGGTAGGTCAGGTCGAACTTGGCCGTCGTTTCGCTCGATTCCTGCATCCGCGGCTGGTAGGTGACCTGGAAGGTCGGCGTAAACTGCGGCATCTGAGCCGCGGTATAGGCCGGGATGGCCGGGTTGTTGATCGAGGCCGCCACAGCATTCTGCGCCGCTGCCGGCGAGAGGACGACGTAGTTCGCCGCATTGTTTTCGTCGAAACCGGTCGGCAGGGTGTAGGCCCACAGACCGCTCGGCTGAACCGTCAAGGTTGCCTTGCCGTAAGGCGCGTTGATGCTGCTGCGCTTGTCGTCACGCGAATAGGTCGCTTCGCCACGGTTGAAGACGAACTCGATCTTCAGCGGACCGTCCTTATATTCACCGCCGAACTGCATGTAGCTGCTGTCGGAGATGATATTGGTCGAAATCTGGTCGATACCGACCGAACCGTCCGAGATGGAGAACGCCGTCACGTGGTGGTTGGCGTCAACCTTCACCGAAGCCGGATCGACGTTGGTCACCAGACCCAGAGTCGGGAAGGCATAGTTGGACACGTTTGCCGCAGCCGTACCCGCCACCGGGTTGATGTCGATGGTGATCGGTGCCGTCAGGTAACCGGTGTTGTAGTTGTAGTAGCCGGAATTGGCGAGGGCGGTGCGATAGTTGATGCTGTTCGACGGATAGAGCGTACCGTTCGGACCGTTGGTCAGGGTATCGTTATACGTCAACGCCGTATTGATGTTGATGCCACCCAGATTGCGGTTGCGGTACTGGTCGTCGACGTGGCGGTTGGCGATGCCGTACTTGGCGTAGATGCTCAGGTTATTATTGACGCGGTAATCGAAGCGGATGTCGGCGGCCACGCGTTCATCGTCGTTCGAGTTCTGGAAGTTACGGATCAGGGACGGCGTATAGTCGTTCCACTGGTTCAGGCAGGTGATACGCTCATACATGCGCTGGTTCTGCGCTGCGACGCGGTTGTTGTTGCTGGTGCCGCCGGCGATCAGCGCCAGCTGGGCATCCGTCAGCAGCGGGAAGGCTGCGTTACATTCGTCCTTGGTCTTGGCATTGGCCGAAAGGGTAACGACTTCGAGCGGGGTCAGGGAGTTGATGCCCGCACCACCGTTGGCCGCCGGCGAGACCAGGTTCGGCGTGGTCGCCAGAGGGCCCGTAACGGTCGACGGATTGAAGGTAAAGGTCTTGTTCGGCGAGTTGTCGAAATCGACCGCACGCGCGTAACCGGCGTTATTGGAGGTCACGACCTCCATGTTGTGACCATTGTTCTGAATCTTGCTGGTCGAAAGGCTCGCCAGAACGCCCAGACGGCCTTCGAAGAACTTGCGCGAACCAACGATATTGATGTCCGGGCGGTATTCCCGACCCAGGGTATTGCGGGTCGTGCCGATGCGCAGCGACAGGTAAGGCTTCTTGAAATCCAGACCGGTACGGGTTTGAATCCGGACCGAACCACCGATCGAACCTTCGGTCATGTCGGCGGTCGAGCCCTTGACGACATCGACGCTCTTGATCAGGTCGGACGGAAGTTCGCGCATGTCGGCGCCGCGACCGTCGCCGGTACCCGACGAGATGGCCAGACCGCCGGCGTTCTGAACACCGATACCGTCCAGTTCGACGCGAACCATATCCGCCGTGTTGCCGCGAATGGTGACACCCGAACCTTCACCGAACTCGTTACGGTCGACCGCCGTACCGGCGATGCGCGAAATAGCTTCGGAAATGTTGCGGTCCGGAAACGCGCCGACGTCGTCAGCGACGATCGAGTCGGTCGGGGTCTTGGCGCGTTTCTTACGCTCGTTGGCGGATTGTTGCGCGGCGCGGGCGCCGACGACGACGACTTCGGTCACTTCGTCGCCCTTGGCAGCGACCGGCGCGTCTTGCGCGAAGGCCGGGGCCGAAACGGCCAGCATGGCCAGGCCGGTGCCGGTCATCAGGTAACGGGCGAAAGCGCCCTTTTGCGATTTATGCATTAATATTCCTCCGAATGTCGCACGTAGCGACATGCCCCTTAGCGATGGCGTTAGTCCTTAGACTGTAACGAAGGAAAGCGACGGCGCGGCACCGGGCGGCACCTTCCGTATGTCGGAGCCCATCAGTCATCCCGTAGCGGCGATCAGACCGCCAGCCATGCACCTTCGTCTGTGCGAAGTCGTGCGCTGGCCCTATTCGGAATGAACCTTTCGGTCCGGTTTTCACTCCCCTGCCAGGGTCCTGTTTTTGGTGGACCTCTGACCTAACAACCTGTTGGATGAGGTTGACCTTTGATTGACCGATAGTGATAAGTCAAGCCGCATTGTGATCATAATCGGGCATTCATCAGACAATATTGTAGGATTTGGCCTGAGAAGTTACCCAAAAACCACAATTTGCGTCCCTGAAGGGTAAAATCAGCCCGAAAATGTCACCACAGAAACTTTTGTAAAATTTTCAAATTGATATTTTCGTCCCGAAAATAGGGACAAAAAAAGCTATCACCTCAGGGAAATCGACACATTATCCTTTAAAAACATAATCTTAATAATAACCAAGTTCGGCGTGCAACAGATTGAATCTTCCGGAGAAAATTTCACTGCAAGGCCACCCATTACCATTCTGACACAGAATGTCCCGACAAATGAGCATACTAAATATTTGTAATATATAAATAAAATAAGCAAGACTTTTCAAGTTCTTGCATTATTGCCGCTCGAATACAGCCATGTGTGTCGCGTGCGAAAAGATATGTTTTAGATGACAAATAAGTCGGACAAAGTTAGCGCTAACAATGCAAAATCGATCACATTTGATCAAATCTTGTACAAAATTACCCAATCATGAGATAAATAGCGACAGGTAACACGGCCTCCCGCGTAGAACCGCCTGAATGTGGACCACAGGGATGCCGCACGGAGGATATATAATGACATCGTTGAAATACCATCTGCGCTCGGGCGCAGGTGCGCTGGCCGTTGCAGGCCTGATGGTGCTGGCCCTGCCTGCCGCAGCGCAAACGACTTCCATGAAGGTCGAGTATCTCGACCGCGGCGCGGTGGCCGTGACCGGCGATAAGGGCGTACTGGTCAGCTGGCGGTCGCTGACGACCGACGACGCGAAACTCGCTTTTAATGTCTATCGCGACGGCAAGAAGCTCAATGCTCAGCCGATCGGCGACCGCACGAACTTCGCCGACGAAACGGGTACGGCCAAAAATGCCTACGAAGTCCGCGAAGTGACGGGCGGCAAGGAAGGCGCGAAGTCGAAAGCCCTGATCATCGACGGCTTCCTGAGCATCCCGCTCAACAAGCCCGCCGACGGCACGACGCCGGACGGCAAGGTCTATGGCTATACCGCCAACGACGCCTCGGTCGCCGATCTCGACGGCGACGGGCAGTACGAAGTCATCCTCAAATGGGAGCCGACCAACGCCAAGGACAACAGTCAGGGCGGCTATACCGGCCTTGTCTATCTCGACGCCTACAAGCTGAACGGCAAGCAGTTGTGGCGCATCAATCTGGGCCGCAATATCCGCGCCGGCGCCCACTACACGCAGTTTCAGGTCGAAGACTATGACGGCGACGGCAAGGCCGAGCTGATCGTCAAGACCGCCGACGGCACGACCGACGCCAAGGGCAAGATCATCGGCGACGCCAAGGCCAACTGGGTCTCGGACGGCGGCGAAATCGCCCAGAACGACAAGACCGGTTCGGTGGTCGCCGCCGACGGCAAGCTGATGGCGCAGATGCAGGGCCGCGTCCTCAAGGGACCGGAATATCTCAGCCTGTTCGACGGCGCGACCGGTGCCGTGCTCGACACCATCAAATACCCCTCGCCGCGCGGCCCCAACGGCGACGATCCGACCGACGACGAGGCCAAGGCGCGCTGGGGCGATGCCTACGGCAACCGTTCGGATCGCTATCTGGCCGGGACGGCATGGCTGGACGGCGTCCATCCGTCGGCGGTCTTTGCGCGCGGCTACTATGCCCGCACGACCATCGCTGCGGTCGACGTGAAGGGCCGCAAGCTGGTCAATCGCTGGTATTTCGACTCGAAGGAAAACGGCCTCGACGAGAAATATTCCGGTCAGGGCAACCACCAGTTCAGCGTTGCCGACGTCGATGGCGACGGCAAGCACGAGATCCTCTACGGCGCCATGGCCATCGACGACAACGGCAAGCCGCTGTGGAGCACGGGCATGGGCCACGGCGACGCCATGCACGTCTCCGATCTCGATCCCAACCGTCCCGGCCTCGAAAAGTGGGGCGTCCATGAAAACATGAAGATGTCGGGCAATACCGGTGCGGCGCTGCTCGATGCCGGCACCGGCGAGGTCATCTTCAAGATACCCGCCGACAAGGACACGGGCCGCGGCGCGGCGGGCGACATCGACCCGCGCTTCCCCGGCGCGGAGTTCTGGGGCTCGAACAGCGGCAACCTCTTCGACGTCAAGGGCAATGTCATTTCCGACAAGCGCCCGCGTCAGATGAACTTCATGATCTGGTGGGACGGCGATCTTCTGCGCGAACTGCTCGACGGCAACAAGGTGTCGAAGTGGGACTGGGAAAAGAGCGACGCGACCGTCCTGCTCAATGCCGAAGGCGCGACGTCGAACAACGGCACCAAGTCGACCCCGGCCCTGTCGGCGGACCTGTTCGGCGACTGGCGCGAAGAAGTCATGCTGCGCAGCACGGATAACCTGACCCTGCGTATCTATTCGACCAACATCCCGACCCAGTACAAGTTGATCACCCTGATGCAGGACCCGCAATACCGCGCGGCGATCGCCTGGCAGAACACCGCCTATAATCAGCCGCCGTGGCCGTCCTACTTCATCGGCGACCAGATGAAGGCCCCGCCGAAACCCAATGTCACGGTCATCAGGAAGCCCTGATAAATATCACCCTCCGGAGCCGGGCTCCGGAGGGTTTTTTATAACGAAACGTTCCGGAGAAAAACGTACAACCTGCGGAGTCATAAGCAAAAAATACGCTCGATCAAATTTATGTGCTTTCAAATCCGCTTTGAATCCCTATAGATTCACGATTAAGTTGCGTTTCTGGCTGTATCATACCGTTCAGGTATCGACGTTACCAACTTCAGGATGAGGACAGAACGTGCAGAAATATCAGATCAGGGGAATGACGGAAATGGACCCGGCCGAGGAGTTCAAGGACTTTGCCTATATCGTATCGCACGATCTGGCGGGCCCCGTGCGCTCCCTCGTCGAGTTCTCGCGCTTGCTGGTCGAACAGGCCCCCGTGCCGCAAACGGATGAGGCCAAGACCAACCTGTCGATGGTGCTCGAAAGCGGCGAAAAGCTTCAGGAAATATTGCAGGGTCTTTTGCAGTTTTCGCGCCTGAACACCGTGCCGCGCCTGACGCAGAAGGTCGATCTGGAAGAGGTCGTCGCTCGCGTTCACATGAACCGGCAGGAAGATCTCGACATGATCAAGGCGACGCTCAACCATACGCGTCTGCCGGAGGTCACCGGCGATCCCAACCGCCTTTATCAGCTCGTCTATATGCTGGTCGACAACGCCATCAAGTTCCGCAGCCACGAGCGCCCGCTGACCATCGATATCGCCTGCGAAGACACCGAGCGCGACTACTGGCTCTCGATCGCCGACAACGGCCTCGGCGTCGATCCGATGTTCTATGACGACGTGTTCCGCCCCCTGCGCAAACTGCACACGGATGACATCTATGACGGTCCCGGCATGGGCCTGACTCTCGCGCGCAAGATCGTCATCATGCACGGCGGTCAGATCGGTATCGGCTCGTCGGAAACCGGCACGGTGATCTCGTTCAGCCTGCCTAAAAAGAGCGTGGCGGCGTAAAGTAACAGGATTTTACATCCATTCCGTCAGGTCTGACGGCCAGCGAAACGGTCCGGCCCGCCCAGGATCGCCATGTCGAAAAAAAAATCGGTCACCGCGCTGACGAAGCGTTTGAATTGTTCGAGGCTGCCCGGCTTGATGACATAGCCCGAGGCGTGCAGCCCGTAGCTGACCGTCACGTCGCGCTCGGCCCCCGACGACGACAGGATGATCACCGGAATATGTTTCAGCGCCGCATCGGCCTTGATCCGGGTCAGGACGTCGGTGCCGCTCATCTTGGGCAGGTTGAGGTCAAGCAGGATCAGGTCCGGCAAGGGCGTATCGGCGTATTCGCCTTCACGGCTCAGCATGGCCAGCGCCTTTTCACCGGTATCGGCGACCGTCAGGTTCGACTCCAGCTCGGCGGCCTTGAAGGCGCGCGCCGCCAGAATCGCGTCGCCGCGATTGTCATCGACCACCAGTATTTCCGCCGGACGGTTTAAACGGGTCATGGGTTTACCTCTGGAGCGGTTCTTATAAGGGATTTCGACAAGGTGAAATAGAAGCGGCTGCCATCGCCGGGCGCCGAGTCGAGCCACATGCGCCCGTCGTGATTTTCGACGATCCGTCGACAGATGGCCAGCCCCAGCCCGGTGCCCTGCACCTGATCCCACTGCTGGAGGCGGCGAAACGGCTCGAACACATGCTGGTGAAAGGCGCCGTCGATACCGACGCCATTGTCGGCGACGCAAAAGCGCCACTGCGTCCCGTCGTCGCGCGCCGAGACCACCACGTGCGGCACATTGTCGGCAGGCTGATACTTGATGGCGTTGGCGATCAGGTTCTGGAACAGACGCAGCAACTGCACGGCGTTACCGTGGACGCGCGGCATCGGGTCGATGCGCACCACCGCCTTCGATTCGCGGATCATTTCACCCAGATTTTCACGCACGTGACTCAGCTGATCATAAAGGTCGATCTCGGCATAGGTCAGGCCTTCGCGCCCCAGCCGCGCATATTGCAGCAGATCGCGGATCATGGCCTGCAACCGTTCGGCGGAACCGGCCAAGATATCGAGATATTCCTTCGCGTCGGCATCCAGCCTATCGGCGTAGTCGTCGCGGATGATCTCGCTGAAATTGGCGATCATGCGCACCGGCTCCTGCATGTCGTGCGAGGCGACATAGGCGAAACGTTCCAGCTCGGTATTGGAATCGATCAGCTTTTCCAGCAGGCTGTCGCGACGATCGGCCTCGGCCCGGACCTCGGTCATGTCGCGCACGATACCGCAGAACCCGATCGCGTCGTCGAGCGTGAACTGGCGAAACGAGAGGTCCATCGGAAAGACGCTCCCATCCTTGCGCCGGCCCTGCGCGGGTTCCGGCCCGTCGCCTGCCGAGGTCCGCTGGTCCTGCGTGGTCTCGAAATAGCGGATCGCGCCGTCGTGGCCGGAATGATAGGGCTCCGGCAGCAGCACCTTCATGTGCCGCCCGATGACATCGGCCGCTGCATAGCCGAACATGGCCTCGCAGGCCGGATTGAAACTGTCGATCACGCCATGCGCATTCAGCGTCATCAGGCCGTCGGAGGCGTGGTCGAATACCGCTTCGGCGCGGGTGCGGGCGGCGCGCGCCCGACCTTCGGCCGCTTTGCGGGCGGTGGCATCGCATAGGATCAAGGCATAGCGCCGGGCGCCCTCATCTTCATAAAGGGAAACGCTCAGATCGAAGGGTAAAAGCCGCCCCGACCGGTGACGACCGGTCAATTCGCCACGCGAAAACAGTTCCGGATCAAAGCTTTCGGTCAGCAATACGTGGAACGGATGGCCATGCAATTCCGCCGGATCGTAACCGAACAATCGACCTGCGGACGGATTGGCGTAGAGGATCATGCCTCCGGTATCGAGGGTCACAAAACCATCGGGTGCCGCGTCGAAAAGAACCTTTACATCCACCGCCATACGGGCAGTTTTCCTCACGCTCAAAACCACAGATGCAACGCTTGGGCAATCGCCGACGAAAATCGCCGACGAAAATCGCCAACTTGGGGCACACCAGCACTATACGCCCTTAAGGCGAGATTCAGTCTCACAATTGCGGCAATGGCGTGTGAAATCAAGAGGGGTTAACCCGCAAGCTTTCACAGAGGGTGTCCTGTCTCGGCTTGACGACCGTTCCGACCTCTGAAATCGTTGCCTTTTACGGAGGGTAAGATGCAGTTGCCGACAGACCAGAACGCGACCTTCGATCCGTTGAGCACGGCCTTTGCCCGCGATCCCTACCCCGACTATGCTGCGCTGCGCGCCACGGGCCAACCGGTCTTTTACGCGCCCTTCGATATCTGGCTCTTCTCGCGCCATACCGACGTGCAGGCCGCCGCCTTGAATCCGCTCAGTTTGCGCTCGCTCGACCATCTGATGACCGCCCGTGAAATGGCCGAGGAACGCCGCGCCCAGAACTGGCACGACATGCCGTTCCATTCGCGCTTCGTGCAGTTTTCCATGCTCAATGCCGACGGCGAGGTGCATCAGCGCCTGCGCAAGCTGGTCTTTCGCGAGTTCACGCCGGGCCAGATCGAACGGCTGAAAAGCGGCGTCGAATCCTATGTCGGCGGGCTGTTCGACCGCTTGGGCAAGCGCTTCGACTTTATCGAAGACCTGTGCGCCCACGTGCCGGGGCTGGCCATCGGGCGCTTCCTCGGCGTGCCGGACGAGGATTGCCACGCCCTGCGCCAGTGGTCCGAAGACATAGTGCAGTATTTCGATATCGACCGCACGGACGAACGAAAAGTCTTGGCCGAACGGACAACGAAGACCTTCTACGACTATCTGTCCGACCTGTCGAACCACCGCCGGAAACACCCTAAGGACGATCTGATCTCGCGTCTGATTACCCGCTGGGACGCCGGTGACCTGACCGAGGACGAATACGTCTCGACCTGTATGCTGATCCTGATGGCAGGACACGGCTCAACGATTGACGCGCTCGGCAACGGTCTGAACGCCTTACTGCGTTTCCCCGACCAGATGGCCCGTCTGCGGAATAATCCACAGTTGATGCCGACCGCCATACAGGAGATGTTTCGCTACGACGCGCCCCTGCCCTTCTTTCATCGCTATGCCTCAGACGACATGACCGTCAACGGCTGGGACATCCCCAAAGGCACGAAGATCGGCCTGCTCTATGCCTCGGCCAACCGCGATCCGGAAGCATTCCTCGACGCCGACCGCTTCGATATCGGTCGCGCACCGAACCGGCATCTGGCCTTCGCCGCCGGACCGCATTTCTGCCTCGGCAATCATCTGGCGCGGATGAATATGGAGGCGGTCTTTTCGCAACTCCTCATCCGCTTCGGCCATATAGACATGACCGCAGAGCCCGAATTCAAATCCGGCCTGTCGTTGCGCGGGCCGAAATCTTTGCATATCGCAGTTCGTTAATCTTTCATTAACCCTAAGCGTTCACCGTTTGTGCATGCGTAAATCCCGTTCCCTCGGCCTCAGGCTCTACGACCGTGCCCTTGTTGAAATCCTCGGTCAGGTGCGTCCGCAAACGGCTGAGCGCGATCAGGCGACCGGCACCTATCGCATCGGTAATTTCGACTATCATGAAAACGGTATAGCCCTGCCGTGCAAACCTCCGGCCCCGCCGGTCCTGCTGGTCTATTCGACCGGCTGCACTTTGGTCAGAGGCTAAAAAAACGCGGCTGACAAACCGGCGATGGCGGCCTATCTTCAACCGGAACGATCCGGAGGGGGAACATCATGCGCATTCGTACCTTTTTACCGCTGGCACTGGCCATGGCCGCCCTGGCGACGCCGGTGACGGCCGCCCCCGCCGCCCCCGCCGGACCTGAGACCATCGAGACCGATTTCGCCTCGATGTACCGCCTGATGATGCAGGCCGCCGATGAAACCACCAAAGGCGACAACGCCAGGGCGGTCGATACCCTCAAGGCCGTGATCCGCCACCCGCGGTTCGTCGACCTGCCGCTGGAATCGCAATTCGCCACCTTCCATGCCTTAGCTCTCAGCCTCTATGCCAATGGCGCGACTCAGGAAGCCTATGACCGCCTGTTACAAGCCGGGGTAATCGCCCCGGCCCTGCGCGACGCCGACTACTGGTTCGCTTTGGCCGACATCTGTAGCCAGATGGGCAAGGAAGAGGAGGCGCTCGACGCCGTCATCGTCGTGGCGCAAAAATGGCCGGACGCCGTTTCAGCCACCGAGAGCGAATACGTTTTCAGCCTGCTCACCCGCGCCAAGGCGCTGGACGACGGCGGTGCGCGCCGCCTGAAACTGCTCGAAGCGCTTTATGCGGGCAAATACACGTCGGAAAACCCGTTCATGCTCGCCGAAGGTCTGTGGTTCGACCTGTTCGAGATCTATGTGCAAAAGGGCGAGCGGGAAAAAGCCACGGCACTGGCCAAGGATTTCATCGAAGTCGGCAGTCTGGTGCGTCTGCACATCGACAACCGCTACACCGCCTTCCGCGCCGCCGCGCGCCCCGACCTGAACGCCGCCGTCGATGCTTCGATAAAGCGCGCCAAAATGCGCGCCGAAGCCCACCCGGCCCTGATCGAAGGCGCCAACACCTACGCACTGGAACTGGTCGACGCCAACCGCCCGGCGGAAGCGCTCAAGGTCATCGACGCGGCCCTGAAAACCGCAGAGGTCAGCCCACCGTCCTTTACCGATGTCGAGGAGCACCTCAACTGGGCACTGGACGCACGCAACTATATCCTCGGCAAGCTGGGCCGCTGGAAGGACGCCGAAACCGCCCAGATCAAGGCCCGCGACTACGCCCTCAGCAAGGACATGGACGTGGTCAGCCAGAAGCTCAATCTGGGCAGTTTCTATTACCAGCAGGGCAAGCCCGATCTGGCGCTGGAGGAAGTGGCAGGCGTCGATCTGACCCAGACCAGCCCCTACGGCATCATGGTCGCCGAAGAAATCCGCGCCTGCGCCTACGCGCAAAAGGGCGAGACAGAAAAGCTGAAAGCCTCGCTCGATTTCATGAAAGGTCAGGCGAAGGACGGCTATGCGCCTCTGCGCTCGGCGCTTCTGTGCGCCAACGATCAGGACGCGCTGGCGGCCCTGATCGTTGCGAAACTGGATGATCCCGATACGCGCTCCGACACCTTGATCGACGTGCAGACCTACCTGCCGGAACCGGCACCTACGCCGTATATGGCCGAACTCGACGCCCGCCGCGCCAAAATCATCGCCCGCCCCGACGTGCAGGCGGCGGTGGCGAAGTACGGCGTCATCCTGTCGATCCCGACGTTCAGGCCGACCAATTAATGTACGTGGCTTGACAATCCGTGCCTTGGCGCTAGGGTCCGGCGCATGGCCATCCGCGCGCTTTTGCACCTCACCGGTTCGCTCAAGGGATATCCCGTCACGGGATCATAGCCCGAAGCCCGGCTGCGCGCTTTCCGGGTTTTGGGACCATCGCTAAGGACCCGGCGCCCGCTCACCCTTAGCGCTTTTCAGGCGCTCACCTCAATCATCAATCCTTCCGCCCGATGCGCTGCATCCGGGCCTATCGTGGTGTGCCATGACCGCTCAAAAAACCAGACTTCCCGCTATTCAGATCGGCGATGACGACTTCCGCGCGCTGGAGGCCCTGACCGGGAGCGTGGCCGGCCCTCTTGCCGCCGCCGCCGAACAGTTGTTGACCGAACTGGAGCGCGCCCACCGGAAATCTCAGGCGAAAATACCCGCCACCGTCGTCGCCATGGGCGACCGCATTACCTTCGACCGCAACGGTGCCGAGACCACCGGCACCCTCGTCTTACCGCATGAGGCCGATATCAACGCCGGACGGCTATCGGTGCTGACGCCTGTCGGCGCGGCCCTGATCGGTTTGTCGATCGGGCAGTCGATCGCCTACCGCACCCCCGGCGGTGTCAGTCACACCCTGACGGTGCGGGCGATCGAAAGGCCTCCGTTAGAATGGCCCTGATCAAGCCTTGCCCACCTCGACGGCGTAGACGTGGATCGGGCCGTGCATATTGGAGCGGAAGACCAGCCATTGGCCGTCCGGCGTGAATTGCAGGTTCGGCTCGGTCGTGTAGCTATGCTTGCTGAGGTTGACCAGTTTCGTCGCCCGCAGTACGCCCGGCCGGACCAGATCGGCAGCATCGGGGGCCGAGACGCCGAGGTCTTCGATGATTTCCGGCGTGAACAGGTACATCCACTTGCCGTCAGGCGCCTTGGCGACCATGTCGGCGTCGCCGCCATCACCGGCAAACAGCGTACCGTCGCGCGTCACCTGAAAATGCACCGACCATTCATTGCGCTGCATATGGTACCAGACGCGCTTGTGCGTCGTCAGGTCGTAGCTGGCCAGCCAGAAGTCCTCGCCGCGCGGGGTTTGCAGGTCGTAGAGGATGCGGTTGCCGTCATAGGAGAAGAACTCGTGTCCGGCGATTTCCATATTCATGGCACGCTTATGGACGTTTTCCTTGCCCGTTCCGTCGGTTTTGATCGTCCAGATGCGGTCGACGCCATGCCACGGACCTTCGTGACAGTACATCAGGCGGTGCGGATCGGCGGGCGAAAACTGCACGTGGTTGAGCCAGTCAGTGGAGGCCGTAACCACCTTGCGCTCGCCGGTCTTGATATCGAGCGTGAAGATTTCCATCGGGATGTTCTGCTTGAGCCGTTCGGCCATGCGCACCTCCTTGGCCGCCTGAAAGCTCAAAGGCTTGCCGTCCGGACCCACCGCATTATAGCCGCCGTCGGTGCCGCCGACCTTCGGCCCCGGCTGGAGCTGGTATTCGCGCTCGGCCCAGGTTCCGGCCAGCAGCGTGTCGTCGGCATTGACCGAGGTGACGTAACCCTTGATGTCCCTGGCGATGGTGCGGATCTTGCCCGTCGTCATGTCGATGGCGACGATCTCGATACCGGCGCGGCCCGCGTCGTCGGCGGTCTTGATCACCCCGCCGGGATATTTGCGCGCATAGCAGATGTTCTTCGTGCGCGACACCATCAGCGTGCCGTAACCGGCGGGCGTCAGGTGGCGCAGCTTGCGCGTCGCCATGTCGACCATCTGGATGCCCGACGGGCTGTCGAAGACCAGCCACTTGCCGTCGGCGGTAAAGGCGTTGTCGTGGAAGTAGAGCGATTTCGAGCCGTCTTCCTCGGACAAACGCACGATGCGATGGCCGGTGTCGGGATCGATCCAGTCCTTGGGAATTTCGGTTTTCGCAGGGGTTTGCGCCAATGCCGGAGACGCAAAAGCCGCCGCCGCAGCTCCCAATAAAAATTGCCGTTTATGCACGTCCGACACTCCCTGAATTACGTATGGTTTCTTGAGATGCGATAGTATGGGATTGTCGTCGCAATTCAATCATGTTCACGCAAAAATGCGCATAATTTGTCGGAGCGGGACGCTATGACCACCTTAAGCAAACGCCATCTCTTAAGCGGTCTTGTGCTGGGCACCGGCATAGGTCTGGTTTTGTCGGGCTGTTCGACTCTGACGGCGTTCAACAGTATGACGCCGAAGGACGGAGGCTCGAAACGCGTGGCGCAGGACGTGGCCTATGGCGACAATCCGCGCCACAGATACGACGTCTATGCGCCGACGGGTGCGAAGCTTGCCAAGGGCTGGCCGGTACTGATCTTCTTTTTCGGCGGCGGCTGGGAGTCCGGCGACAAGAAGGACTATGCGTGGATGGGCCGGTCGCTGGCGGCCCTGGGCTATGTCGTCGCCGTTCCGAACTATCGCCTCTACCCCGAAGTCGTCTATCCGCGCTTCATGGAAGACGCCGCCGCCGCCGTGCGCCATATTCAGCGCGAGGTCTCAGGTTTTGGCGGCGATGCGAAACGGCTGGGCGTGATGGGTCATTCGGCGGGCGCCTATATCGCTGCGACCTTGGCTTTGGATGAAAGCTTCCTCAAATTCGATCCCGTCGCGTCGAACCCGTTCAGGGTCTGTGTCGGCATTGCGGGGCCTTATGATTTCTACCCCTTCGATGTTAAGGCCTCGATTCAGACCTTCGGTGCCTACCCCCGGCCGCAGGAAACCCAGCCGCTCAATCACGCCACCAAATCGACGACGAAATTCCTGTTCCAGCACAGCCGTGCCGACAGCGTCTGCGGCGTGCATAATTCGGTCAATCTCGACAAGGCCCTGAAAAAAGTCGGGACGGACTCGACTCTGCAACTCTATGACGGCCTGAGCCATCAGGACTGCGCGGCCGTCTATTCGGTGCCTTTCCGGGGTAAAGCCCCGTTACGGGCGGATGCGGCGGCGTTTTTGAAGGCAAATCTCTGAGTCCCTATACCTCCCCGCTGGCGGGGAGGGTGGCATCGCGAAGCGATGACGGGTGGGGTGGACAACCAAGCTTCCGCAACCTTGTCGTAGGAAAACAAGACACCCCACCACCACATCTCATTGGCCTGCGGCCAACTCGTGCGGTCCCCCTCCCCAACACGTTGGGGAGGTATAGATGACTATTTTGCGCCGCACCCTTTTCAGGCGTGGAATTTCATGACACAATATTCCATGACAAATGAAAGCAAAGCGGCACGTCATGCCGAAAATGACGCACACCTCGAAACCCTGACCGCAGGCGAGGCCATTCAGAAGCTAAAAGATATCTATTCTGCCGCCGTAAAGGCCTTGCAGACCGATCTTCAGGCCTATCTCTCCGATCGCACCAAACCGTCGAAGACCGCCCGTGAAACGGGCCGGTACTGCTATCCGCGCCTGATCGTGGTGTGGAAGGGCGTCGATTTCGACGAAGACGACGACGATGCGCCTCTGACCCACCGTCATCCGGTCGTCAATCGCGCCTTCGCCCGTTTCTCGCGTCCGGGCACCTATTCGTCCTCGATCACCCGCCCGGACCTGTTCGGCGACTCGGTCGAAGAGCAGCTCGAACTGCTGCAAAAGGATTATAACGCCACGATCCACGTCGGCGTTTCGGATCAGGAAATCCCCTATCCCTACGTGCTCGACGGCGCAGGCCTCGACCTCAACAGCGTCTCGGCCTTCGATCTGGCGCGGCACTTCCCCACCACGGAACTGGCCCTGATCGGCAACGAAGTCGCCGACGGCATGGACCTGCTCGACACCGAAGGGCATAGACCCCTCGCCCTGTTCGACGGTCTGCGTACCGATTTTTCGCTGGCCCGCCTCAAGCACTATACCGGCACCCCAGCCGAGCATATCCAGTCCTATATCCTGATGACCAACTATCATCGCTATGTCGATGTGTTCGTCACCTATGCCCTGGAACAACTCAAGAAACCCGACAGCCCCTATACGGCCCTGTCGTGCTGCGGCGGCATCGTCATCACCAAGGACACGCCGAACCCGCTGGAACTGATCGCCAATTCGCCGTGGCGCAAGTTCCAGATGCCGTCCTACCACCTGCTCTCCGCCGATCGTCAGGGGATCAGCCTCGTCAATATCGGGGTCGGTCCGTCCAACGCCAAGAACATCACCGACCACCTGGCCGTCATGCGCCCCCATGTGTGGCTGATGATCGGCCACTGCGGTGGTTTGCGCCCCTCGCAAAGCATCGGCGACTACGTGCTGGCCCACGCCTATCTGCGCGACGATCACGTGATGGACAACGTCCTGCCGCGCGAGATCCCGATCCCGCCGATCGCCGAAGTCCAGCAGGCCCTGCAACAGGCTGCGGTCAACATCACCGGTCAGGACGGCGACGCGCTGAAAAAGCGCCTGCGCACCGGGACCGTCGTCACCACCGACGACCGGAACTGGGAACTGCGTTATTCGTCCTCGGCGCTTCTGTTCTCGCAAAGCCGCGCCGTCGCCATCGATATGGAATCGGCGACGCTGGCCGCGCAGGGCTATCGTTTCCGCGTCCCTTACGGCACGCTGCTGTGTGTCTCGGACAAGCCGCTGCACGGCGAATTGAAACTGCCCGGTCAGGCCAATCACTTTTATGAGCGCGCCATAGCGGAGCATATCGACATCGGCTTCGAGACGATCAACCTGCTGCGCAAGGCGGGCGAACGCCTGCATTCGCGCAAGTTGCGCGCCTTCGACGAGCCGCCGTTCCGGTAAGTCTGATCCATAAAAAAACGCCCAAACCGCGGGACACTCCCGCCGGTTGGGCGTTTAAGGATACATCTCATGGACCTCCATCCATAGGCCGTTCCCTGTGAGCCGGTATCGATTGCATCGGAAACCAGCTACGGAGAAAACCTGTATCCAGTATGGCCCTCAAAGGCTTGACTAACGAATCAAGTTGTTGTGAGCGTTAAGGCCTTGCTTGTGAACGTTATTCTGGATACCCGGAAACGATGACCGCCCCCGCCCTCACCCACCTGCACGTGCTCAAATTGCCGTTCATGCCGGCCGACAGCCTGTTCGAGACCTTCTTCGAGCAGGACCACGCCGTGGGCTTCCTGTCGGACGGCAGCAAGCTGGGACGCTGGTCGTGGTTGTGCGCCCATGCCGACGCGATCAGCGTGCTGGAATATACCGACAAGCGTTCGCCGGAAACCGTCCTGCGCGCGGCGATGGCGGTCACGCACTATCAAACTTCCGAGATCGCGGGCGATGGCGGCGAGTTGCCGCCCTTCACCGGCGGGCTGGTCGGTCTGGCGGCGTTCGAGTTGGGGATGCGACTGGAAAACCTGCCGCAACGCCCATTCCGCATCGAAGGCCGCAACCCTTGGCCGGAACTGATCTGCCTGCGCTTCCCCGCCCTTCTCGCCTTCGATCACAAGCAGCGCCGTTTGCTGGCGCTGGGGCGCGGTCGCGACGGGGTCGAGGCCTATAATCGGGCCGTCGGGATGCAGAAACTGCTGCATCAATGCCTCTCCAGGACCCATCACACGACGCCGCAGCCGATCCTGCGCGCGCCGCTGGCGCTGGAAACCGCCGACGAGGTGCATGAGGACAAGGTCGCCACCCTGGTCCAGCAAATCCACGCCGGCGACCTGTTTCAGGCCAATCTGGCGCGCGGCTGGCAGGGGCAGCTCAGCGACGGCATGACCATCGGCCGCGTCACCCGGGCGCTGGGACGCCAGGGCGCCAGCCCCTTCGGTGCGGTGTTCCGCCTGCAAAAACGCGCGGTGATTTCCAACAGCCCGGAGCGCTTCATCCGCCTCGATGCCGACGGCAAGCTGGAAACACGCCCGATCAAGGGCACCCGCCCGCGCGGCAAGACGCCCGCCGCCGACGCCGCCTTCGCCAAGGCCCTGAGCGCCAGCGAAAAGGACCGCGCCGAAAACCTGATGATCGTCGATCTGATGCGGCACGACCTGTCGAAGGTCGCCGAGGTCGGTTCGGTAAAGGTCGAGGCGCTGAACGCGCTGGAGTCCTACCCCAATGTCCACCATCTGGTATCGACCGTGACGGCACAGCTACGTCCCGAATGCGATGCGGGCGATGTGCTGCTCAATACCTTCCCGCCCGGCTCGATTTCCGGTGCGCCCAAGGTGCAGGCCCTCAAGGTCATTCAGGCGCTGGAGGCCCCGCGAGGTCCCTATTGCGGGTCGCTGTTCTGGGTCGATGTCGGGGGGGCGATGGATTCCAGCGTCCTGATCCGCACGGCGGTATGCGAGCAGGACGACAAAAATCGCTGGCAGGTGCGGCTGTGCGCGGGCGGCGGCATCGTCGCCGACTCCGACCCGAAGGAGGAACGGCGCGAAACCGAGACCAAGATATCGCTGCTGAAAGCCGTGTTCGAGGGCAGTGGCTAACCAGCGCATCCTCAAAATGTCCATAGCGGTTTTTGCGGTGCGCCCTATCAAGACGCCTTGCGCGTCACCGTCGTCCCCGTGCGCGGGTGGTGGTAATAGGTATCCTTGAACGTCGATACACCCGGCATGAACTTGGTGAAGGGCGAGGTATAGCTATATTCCACCTCGGTCACGACCATGCTTTCGCCCTGAGGTAACTGCGTCGTCGTGATATTGGTCATCACGTAGTTGTTGGCATATTTCGTCAGGTTGCGCCCGTCGCTCCACTGCACCTCGGCCTTGTTCGCCGTGCTCATCTTGACCAGGCTGAGGCGGATCTTGAGCGTCGTGCCGCTGGTCGAAAAGGGTTGCAGCATGCTGGTGCCGATGTCGAAGATATCGCTGACATTGGCGTCGGTCAGGGTTTCGGACTGCGCCGCCAGATCGCCCACGGTCGCCGCCAGGTGCGAGGTCCGCCGCGACGCCATCATGCCCAGCGTCAGTTCGGCCAACCCCAGATAGAGGATGATCAGGATCGGCGCGATAAGGGCGAACTCGACTGCCGCCGCACCGCCGCGCGCTTCGGCAAAGGTTCTGAGTTTCAGGCGATGCGCCAGTTTCGACAGGCTGATCATCAGAAGGGCTCGTTCTTGAAGACGACCTTGCTGGACAGGACGGCATCGCCGTTGCTCAGGGTCGTCATGCCGTTCTTGAGGAAGGGCGTGAACATCTTCCACTGATAATAGGTGCGCACCAGCTGGATCTTGCTGCCGCCCCCGATCGTGTAGCTCATCTTCGAGGCGTCGTAAGCGCCATTATTGACGGGGCTGGTGGCCTGCGCCGCAAGGGCGAAATTGTCGTAGGTTTTCACATCGACCTGAAGATTGCCGACGCAGCTCGATCCCAGCCAGCTGATATTGGCGCAGATCTTTTTCTTGAAGTCGGCGATGGAGGTCGAGCTGGTGGTGATGCCCGTGCGGATTTCGCGGGCGGCCTTTTCTGTAGCGATATCGAGCGACACCGAGACCAGAACGATCAGCGCCAGTTCGAAACAGGCCATGATCATCATGATGAAGGGCATGGCGACCATGGCGAATTCGACTGCGGTCGCGCCGCTGCGGTCGCGCCACAGAGCCCTGAGGCGTCTGCGGCCCTGACCTTTGGGCGTGGTGCGGAAAATCGAAATGGCCATGCCTGGTCGGGTATCCGGTAATATCGGGTGGCGCGCAAGCGTGATGCGCTTTGAACGCCACCCTAACCGGTTCGGGTCAATAGTCCGTTAAGACCCCGATGTTTTTTAACACCTACTCCGCAGCGACCGGGGCGGGGGCCGGCGCGGACTGCGCCATCGGATCGAGCTGTGTGCCGCCGTTGCTGGCTTCGCCCTGTTCGACGCAGACGCGCGAACAGACCAGATTCGTCGCCTTGAGACCCTTATAGACGGTGACACCGCCCGACGCCGGAGAGCCTACCATCACGTCGCCATCCCAGATGGTGCGACCGGCGGCATCGGTCACGGTGACCGACGACCGGCCGAAGCCGCGACCCACTATATATATAGTCCGCGAATCGACGACGCTGACATCGGCAATGGCCGGGTTGCCGACGATCACCGACCCCGCCGGTGCCGACAGGGCGACACGCGCCGTATGATTTTTCTCGACGACCAGCTTCTGACCGGCCTGGGCCGCGCCCGCCATCGTCAGGGCGGCGGCGATCAGCGGCAATATCATCTGGGTGGGTTTCATGGTCTGGCTCGCTCTGTTGAGGCTCATGAGGGGACGGCGTGCGCCCGAAGTAAAGAGGTTGAATGTCGGTGGTCCGGCGGGATCGGGATTGCCAGGGCGCACGCGCACCGGCGATTCCCCTTACAATGCCCGAGACTCATAAGCGTCCGGTTAGGATTAAAGGTAAACAGCAAGTGTTTAAAAATGCTAAACACAGTATTAACGGAAAAAATTTCCCTTATGAATCAATTTTCGACATGTTTAACAAAGAGTAAGGTTAACTGAAATTTACAGTAAATCATTGTTAACTATAGAAAAAATTCAAAATCTTATAAAAATTTACTCCGGATTAATCACGACGGACTATTCTGGCTTCGTGTTCGGGAGCAAGTGAGCTGAGTTACTCACCCTCTGAGCTCAACTATACAGATCACTTGCTTATATTAATCCAAGTAACAGGAAACTTCTCATGACCAACCTCATCAAGAACTTCGCCCAAGACGAGTCCGGCGCCACGGCCATCGAATACGGCCTGATCGCTGCCCTGATCGCCGTCGCCCTGATCACCGTTCTCGGCACGCTGAAGACCAGCCTCGTCACGACCTTCACCAAGGTTTCGACGACCCTGACCGACGCCGCCAAGTAAGACGGCTTCAGGCCCATCGGCGGGGACCGCGGCAACGCGTTCGCGGTTCCTGCACACGGTCCACTCAGTACCACCGCATTCGGGACACGGACATGCTGAAAAAGTTTTTCCGCGACCAGAGCGGCGCTACGGCGATCGAGTACGGCCTGATCATCGCCCTCGTGTTTCTGGGCATTTCAACCGCCTTGTTCATGTGGGGCGACAGCGTCCACGGCATGTACAGCTATCTCTCCAATACGGTCACCGCCGCCAGCAAATAGCGCCGCCGTATCTACAAATTTCGAAAGGAAACTCTCTCATGACCAACCTGATCAAGAACTTCGCCCAAGACGAATCCGGCGCCACGGCCATCGAATACGGCCTGATCGCTGCCCTGATCGCCGTCGCCCTGATCACCGTTCTCGGCACGCTGAAGACCAGCCTGGTCACGACCTTCACCAAGGTTTCGACGACCCTGACCGACGCCGCGAAGTAAGTTTGGCCCAAGGGCCGTCCGGTGCGTTTTATTAGTATCCAGTTGCGTAGCATATTCCAGTTTCAGGCATAATGCCCTTAGGACACTTAAGATGAAAACGTTCTTCAAATCTTTCGCCCAAGACGAATCCGGTGCCACGGCCATCGAATACGGCCTGATCGCTGCCCTGATCGCCGTCGCCCTGATCACCGTACTCGGCACGCTGAAAGACAGCCTCGTCACGACCTTCACCAAGGTTTCGACGACCCTGACCGACGCTGCCAAGTAAGAGACGCCCTCGGGTACAAAAATGAAAAGGCCGTGGCACCCGCCGCGGCCTTTTTTACTGCGTGGGTGCTGAAAGCGTCGCTGTTAACTAAAAAACAGCATTCCGCCCGTAAGGATGAAGGCCTCTTTTACCGGCGCCTCAAAAGGCCTCCCGAAAGCCGACATGTCCCCGATCCTCATCCCGCTGCTGTTCGCCCTCACCTTCCCGGCCTGTCTGGTCTGGGCGGCGCTGAGCGACCTGAAAAGCATGACCATCCCGAACACATTGTCGATTACTCTGGCGATCGCTTTTTTGCCCGCCGCCCTGCTGCTGGGCCTGTCGCCGATGATCATCCTTCAGCATCTTGGCATCGGCGCGACAGGTCTGGCGCTCGGCATTCTGGCCTTCGCCTTCCGGGTGATGGGCGGCGGCGACGCCAAGTTGATCGCGGCCACGGCCCTGTGGTTCCATCCGCAAGGGGCGATGGCCTTCCTGCTCTACACGGCTTTGGCGGGCGGCGCGTTGTCGCTGGTCCTGCTGATGGGCCGTCAGTTCCTGCAAATCTACACGCCGACCATGCCAAAATGGCTGCAAACCCTGCTCAAGCCGAACGGCGACATTCCGTACGGTCTGGCGATCTGCGCGGGAGGGCTTCTGGCCATGCCGCACAGCGATCTTTACCCGCTGTTAGGGTTCTAACGCGATTACACTGCCTCACGCAGCGCCAGAAGCGCGCAACTTTCGTGCCAGACCGCTCTATCTGAACGCGAAATTCCATTCGTTTTTTAATTAATTCGGCGGGGCGGCGGTTTCTTTAGCCTAACGTTAACCAACGTTAAGCGAAGATTCCCCGCAATTATGAATTGACCGGTCTCATTTTCCGCAAGCCGCCTACCGCGCGACGGAACTCAAGGGGAATACGCATGAAGGCGTCACGTTACGTCGTAATCGGGATCGCGGCCATCGCAGCCCTGCTGCTGGCCTTCCTGGTCCGTGGCATGATCGGCGGCTCCGGCAGCCAGCCTGCCGCCGCCACGTCCGTCGCCGTCGAAGCGCCTCAGGTCAAGGTGCTGGTCGCCGCGCGCGACCTGAAGGTCGGCGAACGCCTGACCGACACCGACCTGACGTGGAAGGACTGGCCCGAAAGCGCGATTACCGCCGCCTACCTGACCGACCGCCCCGTCGCGGTCGCCAACGCCGCCAAGTCGCCCGAAGAGACCCCGCAAAAGACCGAGGTCAAGGCCGAGACGACGGATACCGCCGGTAAGGTCGTCGAAGGCGTCGAAAAGGCGCTCAACCCGACCCACGGTATGGAAGCCGTGCTGGGCGGCGTCGTCCGCGAAGAAATTCTCGCCAATGAGCCGGTCATCCTGCGCAAGGTCGTCCGCGCCGACGAAGGCGGCTTCATGGCCGTCATGCTGGCACCGGGTATGCGCGCCATGGCCGTGCCGGTCAGCGTCGAAAACACCGCCGGGGGCTTCATCCTGCCCGGCGACCGCGTCGACATCCTCGTTTCCGCCGAAGTGCGCAAGTCCGACGGCCAATCCTCCTTCGTCGCCAAACCGGTGCTGCGCAACATCAAGATACTGGCCATCGATCAGGCGGTTCAGGCCAAGGCCGACCAGCCGTCGGTGATCGGCGCCACCGCGACGCTGGAGGTTTCGCCCGAGGACGGTCAGGCCCTGGCGCAGGCCAAGGCCCAGGGCACCCTGTCCCTGATGCTGCGCTCCTATGCCGATGTCGGCGGTCCCTCCGGCCGCGTCGCCGCCCTGCCGCAAAACATGCCCGCCGACCGCAAGGTCACCGTGATCCGCAATGGCCAGTCTTCGGAGGTTCCGGTTTCCCGATGAACACTCAGTCCACGCGCGCCCTCATGAGAACGCCAATGAGCCAGTCAAAAATCCGTGCCGTCTCCGGCCTGCTGATCGCCGGAGCGATGCTGGTCGGCAGCGCGGGCGCCGAACCCGTACCCTACAAGGCCGGGGCGTCCGGGGCCTCGGCCCAGATGTCGGTCCAGACCCAGAATTCGCCGGTGCGCACTCAGGTGCTCAACCTGCCCAAGGGCCGCTCCGCCGTCATCGACCTGCCGGTCGACGCGGCGGACGTTTTCGTCTCGAACCCCGCCGCCGCCGACGCCGTGCTGCGCACGCCGCGCCGCATCTTCGTGCTGGGCGTCGCCGCAGGTCAATCGGACGCCATCTTCTTCGACGGCACGGGTCGTCAGATCCTCAACCTGTCGATCCGCGTCGATGCGCCGACCGAACAGCTGACCGACACCATCCACCGCCTTTATCCTCAGTCGAAGGTCGAGGCCCAGAGCGTCAACGGCTTCATCATCCTGTCGGGCGTCGTGGCCAATGCTGCCGAGGCCGAGGCGATCAGCCGTCTGGCCGGGGCGTTTGCGGGCAAGCCGGAAAACGTCGTCAACACCCTGGCCATCGCCGGCAAGGATCAGGTGACGCTCAAGGTGCGCATTATCGAGGTCGAACGCTCGACGATCAAGCAGCTGGGCCTGTCCGCCGACATCACCAGCGTCAACGAAAGCGGCAAGATCACCTACGGTGCCGGTCGTGCCAATACCTGGGGCACCAACGGCAGCTTTCAGGGCGGCAAGGGTTTGTGTTTCGGCGAGAATTCGGCCCGCCAGTCGGCGACCGCCTGCCTTCAGGCCTTCGAGCGCGTCGGCCTTGTCCGCACACTGGCCGAACCGAACCTGACCGCCGTGTCGGGCGAAGCCGCCAAGTTCCTGGCCGGGGGTGAATTCCCCGTCCCGGTGGCGCAGGACAATCAGGGCCGCGTGACGGTCGAGTTCAAACCCTTCGGCGTCGGTCTGGGCTTTACGCCGGTCGTCCTGTCGGGTGGTCGTATCTCTCTGCGGCTGTCGACCGAAGTGTCGGAACTGACCAATACCGGGGCCTATACCAATTCGACCGGCCTGACCCTGCCCGCCCTGACGGTGCGCCGCGCCGAATCGACCGTGGAGATGCAGTCGGGCTCGTCCCTGATGATCGCGGGCCTGCTGAAATCCGATTATCGTCAGACGATCGACTCCCTGCCCGGCGTAACCAACCTGCCGGTACTGGGCTCGCTGTTCCGCTCACGCGACTTCCAGAACGAAGAATCGGAACTGGTCATTATCGTCACGCCTTACATTGTCTCCGCCAACGACCCGGACGCCTTCCAGACGCCCGCCGACAATCTGCTGATCGCCAGCGACCCGGAGGCCGTCTTCCTCGGCCGTCTGAACCGGTCGTACAAGCAGAAGCGCGGCGACACCGCCCCGGATCAGGTCGCCGCCGGCCCCTATCAGGCCCCCATCGGCTACGTCATCGAGTAGGTACAGATCATGTCGAACCTCACCACAGTCATGCGCCACTCCGCTCTCGCCCTCGTCGGTCTGCCGCTGCTCGCCGCCTGCGCCAGCGACGGCAATACCGCGCGCCTCGACGCCCCGACGCCCACCGAGGCCTACCGCCTTCAGGCGCAGTCGCGCAGCGAGGCGATCCACCTCAAGATCAATCCGCACGGCTTTTCCGAAAACCAGCGCCGCGCGCTGGATCAGGTCGCCAAACGCGCCAGCTGGGACAGCGGCGAAGCGGTCGATGTCCGCATCCTCACCGCCAACGGCCCCGAGGCCGTGCGCGCCGGTTATGCCGTCCGCGACTACCTGATGCAGCATCAGGTCGAGGCCCATGTCATCGCCTATTCGACCGCCCAGACCCAACCCGCCGACATCGTCAGCGTCAGCCTGATCGAATACCGCGCCGACATCCCCCAGTGCGGGGAAAACTGGGAAAATATCGGTCGCACCGGCGCCAACAAGCCCTATGCCAATTTCGGCTGTGCCATCACCGCCAACCTGGCGGCACAGATCGCCGATCCGCGCGACCTCGCCGCGCCGCAAAAACCGACGCCCGCGGACGCGGGCCGCAAAGCCGTGATCATCGACAAGTACCGCAAGGGTGAAGTGACCTCCGCCGCCGAGAACGAAGCGGCCAAGGGCACTATCTCCGACGCCATCAAGTGAGCCATAGCATGTCCTCCATCGCTACCCAGCACGATCCTTTCGACAGCTTCGACGACGCGGACGACGGCTTCACGCAGGACTACGGTCCCGTGGGTGCGGACCCGCTCGACCTCGATGACCCGTTCAGCGACCTTGAGCCGCTCAATGCCCGCGACGGCACCGCGCGTCAGGCCCTGACGACGGCGGCCCTGATCAGTAACGAACCGCCCGCCCTGCCGGAAGGCTTCGGCGGCGACTCGCTCGGTTCGGTCTCGATCCCGCGCATCGCCATCCACTTCTTCCCGAACAGCGACACCACGCTGCAATCGTGCGACACGGCGGCGCTCGACCGCCGCATGGCCCGCGCCCAGTCGCTGGTGCGCCGCGGCGGTATCGAGGAAGCCATCGCCGTCTATCGTCAGGAGCCGACCCCGTCGCTGGTCATCGTCGAAAGCGATGCGCGCGGTCGCGACCTGCTCGATCAGCTCGGTCAGCTGGCCGAGGTGTGCGACGCCAATACCAAGGTGGTCGTCATCGGTCAGCACAACGACATCTCGCTGTTCCGCGAACTGATGCGTCAGGGCGTGTCGGATTACATCGTCGCGCCGGTCCAGCCGCTGCAACTGATCAAGGTCATCTCGACCCTGTTCAACGATCCGGAAACGCCGTTCGTCGGTCGCGCCATCGCCTTTATCGGCGCGCGCGGCGGTGCGGGATCCTCGGTGCTGGCCCACAATTTCGCCCACGCCCTGTCCGAAGCCATGCAGGCCAATACGGTCATCGCCGACTACGACCTGCCGTTCGGCACCGCCGGGCTCGACTTCAATCAGGACCCGATGCAGGGCATGGCCGAGGCGCTCAACGAGCCCGATCGCCTCGACCCGGTGCTGCTCGACCGCATGCTGACGCGCTGCACCGAGCGCCTGTCGCTGTTCTCGGCCCCTGCCTCGCTCGATCAGGACTATCTGGCCGACGACGACGCCTTCGAGGAAGTGACGCGCAAGGTCCGCTCAGTCGCGCCATTCATCGTCATGGACCTGCCGCACATCTGGACGCCCTGGCTGAAAAAGGCCCTGATCGCCGCCGACGAGGTGGTGATCGTCGCGACGCCGGATCTGGCGAGCCTGCGCAACGCCAAGAACATGATCGAGCTGCTGAAGACCTTCCGCCCGAACGACAACCCGCCGCGCGTCGTGCTGAACCAGACCGACATGCCGGGTCGTCCGGAAATCCCGGCCAAGGACTTCACTGCGGCACTGGGCATGGAGCCGGTCTGCTCGATCGGCTTCGATCCCAAGACCTTCGGTCAGGCCGCCAATAACGGCCAGATGATCGCCGAATGCGCGCCAGGCTCTAAGGCGCACGACGCCTTGATCAGCCTGACCGCCGCGATCACCGGTCGCGTCGCTGAACCAGCCAAGAAACCATCGAAATCGCTGCTCGGTAAACTTTTCAAGAAGTGAGACCCTAAGTGTTCGGAAAGCGCCCTACGGATTCCAGCGGCAAACCCACCGGTTTGGCCGACGCCCCCCGCCCCGCCCCCACTGCGGGTGCGCAGGCGGCCGCCCAGGTGCGCCCGCAAGCTCTTAGCGGCGCGGCCCCCGCCGCTAAACCGCAGCAATTAAAAGGCGCGCCACCGCCCGCCGCCAAGCCGAACGCCGATATCGCCACCCGCCCTCAGGGGATAAGCGGCGCCGACGCCAAGTCCGAACCGATGGTCGAACGCCGCACCGACAAGGGCGCGGCCAAGGGTAACGGCAAGCTGTCCTCCGGCATCGACCAGATGCACAAGGCGCAGGCGGTCACCGAGATCGTCCGCGAGCAGTCCGACTACTACCACGCCACCAAGACGGCGATCTTCAACGCCCTGCTGAACACCATCGACCTCAGCCAGCTGGCCCAGCTCGATCAGAAGGCGGCGTCCGAGGAAATCCGCGACATCGTCTCCGAACTGGTGACGATCAAGAACGTCTCGATGTCGGTCGTCGAACAGGACGCGCTGGTTCAGGACATCATCAACGACGTTCTGGGTTATGGCCCGCTGGAACCGCTTCTGGCGCGCGACGACATCGCCGACATCATGGTCAATGGCGCCGGCCGCGTCTTCATCGAAGTCGGCGGCAAGGTGCAACTGACCAACGTGCGTTTCCGCGACAACGGTCAGCTGATGAACATCTGTCAGCGCATCGTGTCGCAGGTCGGCCGCCGCGTCGACGAAAGCTCGCCGATCTGCGACGCCCGCCTGCCGGACGGGTCGCGCGTCAACGTCATCGCGCCGCCTCTGGCGCTGGACGGCCCGACGCTCACCATTCGTAAGTTCAAGAAGGACAAGCTGACCATGCGCAATCTGGTGGAGTTCAACTCCATCAGCCCGGAAGGGGCGCGCGTGCTGGGCGTCATCGGCGCCTCGCGCTGCAACGTCCTGATTTCCGGCGGTACGGGTTCGGGCAAGACGACGCTGCTCAATACCCTGACGGCCTTCATCGACCCGACCGAGCGCGTCATCACCTGCGAAGACGCCGCCGAACTGCAACTTCAGCAGCCGCACGTCGTGCGTCTGGAAACGCGCCCGCCGAACCTCGAAGGCCAGGGTTCGATCACCATGCGCGACCTCGTCAAGAACTGTCTGCGGATGCGTCCCGAACGCATCATCGTCGGCGAAGTCCGCGGCCCGGAGGCCTTCGACCTCCTCCAGGCCATGAACACGGGCCACGACGGCTCTATGGGTACGCTGCACGCCAACTCGCCCCGCGAAGCCGTTTCGCGTCTGGAATCGATGATCACCATGGGCGGCTACGGCCTGCCGTCACGCACCATCCGCGAAATGATCGTCGGCTCGATCGACATCATCGTGCAAGCCGCGCGTCTGCGCGACGGTTCGCGCCGCATCACCCACATCACCGAAGTGCTCGGCCTCGAAGGCGACGTCATCATCACGCAGGACCTGTTCCTGTACGAGATCGAAGGCGAGAACAAGGAAGGCAAGATCATCGGTCGTCACCGCTCGACCGGCATCGGTCGTCCGCGCTTCTGGGACCGCGCCAAATATTACGGCCTCGAGCGCGAGCTGGCCGAAGCCCTCGACGCTTCTGAATAGGAACGGCCATGACCTTTGTTCTTATCGCGTTTCTGAGCTTCGTCATCATCGCCTCGATCGGCTTCGTCCTGACCAGCGGCAGCTCGACCTCCGACGCCGCCGTCAAGCGCGCGCAGGCCATCGTCGTCAGCACCGCCAACACCCGCCGCAAGGGCGGTAAGGCTCAGGCCGCCAAGACGCCCGAAGAACGCCGCAAGCAGATCCTGCTGCAACTGAAAGAGTCCGAACGCCGCGACCGCAAGGCGCGCCTGTCTCTGGCCGCCCGGATGCTGCATGCGGGCCTCAATCCCGATGTGAAGAAGTTCTGGATCATCTCGATTGCCATGGGCGTCGGGGCGGCCCTGATCGCCTTCGTGTTCAGCCAGAATCCGTATATCGCGCTGGGTGCCGCCTTCGTCTTCGCCTACGGCATTCCGCGCTGGTTCCTCGGCACCCTGGCCAAGGGCCGCATCAACAAGTTCACCGGTCTGTTCCCCGACGCGATGGACATCCTCGTGCGCGGCATCAAGTCCGGCCTGCCGGTCAATGACGGCCTAAAGATCATCGCCCGCGAAATGAGCAAGCCGCTGGGGCCGGAGTTCCAGCGCCTCAACGAGAACGTCGCCATCGGCATGGCGCTGGACAGCGCGCTGGAAAAGATGTGCGAGCGCATGCCGACCTCGGAACTGCGCTTCTTTACCATCGTTATCGCCATTCAGGCCAAGACCGGCGGTAACCTCGCCGAAGCGCTCGGCAACCTGTCGAACGTCCTGCGCGCCCGCCGCATGATGCGCGAAAAGATCAAGGCCCTGTCGTCGGAAGCCATCGCCTCGGCCTCGATCATCGGCGTCCTGCCGCCGGGCGTCGGCACCATGATCTCGCTGGTCAATCCCGGCTATATCGGCCCGATGTTCACCGATCCGCGCGGGCAGTTCATGTTCATGGGCGGCGCCGTCTGGATGCTGCTCGGCATCCTGATGATGCGCAAGATGATCAACTTCAAATTCTAGGGTGAAGCCAAAATGAGAGACCTCGCCCTGTTCATCCTCGACCCCGTCAACATGATGACGGCCATCGTCGCCCTGTTCGTCTTCTTCACCGCCATGACGCTACTGAAATCGATGACGTCCGGCGATCAGCTCGACAAGCGCATGAAGGCCGTGGCTGCCCGCCGCGACGAACTGCGCCGTCAGTCGCGCATCGGCATCGCCCAGCCCGGTGCCAATAGCGGTCTGCGTCACACCGACGAGGGCCTCTACAAGCGCATCGTCGAAAAGCTGAACCTGAAGACCCTGCTCGAAGACCCCAAGGTCGTCGACAAGCTGGCCATGGCCGGCTATCGCGGCCCGAAGCCGGTCTCGACCTTCTACTTCTTCCGCCTGCTGATGCCCTTCGTGCTGGGGCTGATCGCGACCTTCTACATCTTCGTGCTGAAATACGATTTCGGCCAGCCGACCAATATCAAGATCCTGATCTGCGTCGGCATGTTCGTCGCCGGCTACTATGCACCGAACATCTATATCTCGAACATGGCGTCGAAGCGCCGGGCCTCGATCATCGCCGCCTTCCCCGACGCGCTCGACCTGCTGCTGATCTGCGTGGAATCGGGGATGTCGATCGAAGCCGCCATCAACAAGGTGTCGCAGGAAATCGGCTCGGCCTCGATCGAGCTGGCCGAGGAAATGTCGCTGCTGGTCGCCGAACTGTCCTATCTGCCCGAACGTCGTATGGCCTATGAAGGCCTGTCGCGCCGCACCAACCATCCCGGCATCAAGGCGGTGTGTACGGCGATGATTCAGGCCGAAAAATACGGTACGCCGCTGGGGACGGCGCTGCGCGTCATGGCCAAGGAAAACCGCGAACTGCGCCTGTCCGCCGCCGAAAAGAAGGCCGCCGCCCTGCCCGCGCAGCTGACCGTGCCGATGATCGTCTTCTTCCTGCCGGTGCTGTTCGTCGTCATCCTCGGCCCGGCGATCCTCAACGTGATGGATATGAAGAAGTAGTCGTCCCGCCCTCCGTACGGGTCGGCAGGGCTTGCCTCGACAAACAAGAACATATATAGAACTCAGGCCCGGTTTGTCCGTTCCGAGGTTTTCAGTATATGCGTCCCTTTCCCGTCCTGCCGCCCACCTATTATCATTCCCATTTTATGGAAATGCTGGCCTTCGTGCGCGAAGTCTACGGCACGATGCTGGGCGAGGCCGAAACGGCCTTTCTGACGGCGTTCGAGTCGCTGAGTCCCGACGCACAGTGCCTCTATATCCGCATGTCGAACCGCAAACGCACCATCTTTACGCGTGCCGATCTCGACTACAGCGAAATCTACCACATCGACCTCGGCTTACAGGAACTGCACGAACAGAGCTTCGTGCGGGGCTTGTGTGAGGACGATTATCGCGCGTGCCTGGACGGCCTGACGCGCCCGGCGCTGGCCGATCTGGCGCGGACGCATGATCTGGAGACAAAATCGACCTGGCCTAAGGCTCGCCTGTGCGAGCACCTGCATCGGCAACTGGCCTTCGATGATTTTCAGGCGGGTTTCGACGCCGAACCTCGCTTTCTGCCCGCTCACCGTGAGACGGTCGGCTTTCTGCTCTACCTCTATTTCGGCAAGCTGAGCGGCAATCTCCTCGGCTTCACCCTGCGCGACCTCGGCGTGGTGCAGGTCCGGCAGAAAGATACCTATCAGGCGCGTTTCATCAACCGCGAAGAAGCGTTGGGCGGCTATGCCTATACGCGGCAACTGAAGGCGCTGAAAGGCGCGACGCCCACGGTCTATCTGGCCATCGCCGACACCGTGGCCGATCTGCCCACCGCGACGACCGAGTTTACGCAAGGCCTGCGCGACAGGCTGTTGCACGATGTGGGGCGCTTTTTCGAGCGGCAGAAGGATAACGAACGCGCCGTCGAATTCTATGCGCAATCGGGCCTGTTTGAGAGTCATGAGCGTGTCGTGCGGCTACTCTATGCGCAGGGCGATCATGAACGCGCCAAGGCCATGCTGGAAGCGATGCTCGACGCCCCGGCGCACGACGAAGAGTTCGTTTTCGCCGATGACTTTTATCGCCGAAAGTTCGGCGGCAAACGCACCAGCGTCTTTACCGACCTGCTGCGCGATGGCCCGCTGATCACCGCCGACGACCTCTATCGCGGCCTGCCGGAACTGGCCGCCGCCCGCCATTACGAAGCGCAGGGCTACACTGTCCATCACGTCGAAAACGGCCTGTGGCCCGCCTTGTTCGGCCTGCTGTTCTGGGACGAACTGTTCGAGTCCGAAGGTGCTCTGGCGTCGGGCTTCGACCGCGTGCCCGTGGCCCTGCGCGACCGGACCTTTCAGCGCAAATTTGCCGAGGCTATCGAGTCCAAACTGGCCTTGATCGAGCAGGGCAAGGCCGTAGACATAATTCTGAATAAATGGAATCGTCATGGCGCCGAGGAAAACGGCGTCTTCTGGGGCTGGCCCCGGCTCGGCGACCTGATCGCGGCCTTTTTGACCGCCGCCCCACCCCTTGCCGTTCGTCATGTCGTAGAGGCCCTGACGCAGGATTTCCATGTCCTGCGCGACGGTTTCCCCGACCTGCTCCTGATCGGGCCGGACGGCGTGCAATTCGTCGAGGTCAAGGGCGACGGGGATCAGATTCGCCGCCACCAGCTGGCGCGATTGAACCTGCTGAAAACGGCGGGCTTCGAGGTCGGCATCGCGCGCGTCACCTTCGTGCCGGATCCCGATCAGATCTATGTCGTGGTCGATATCGAAACAACCGGCGGGCGGTCGCAGTCCGAGCGCGTCACCGAAATCGGCGCGGTAAAGATGCAGCGGGGTGAAATCATCGACCGGTGGCAGACCCTGATCAACCCTCAGCGCCGCATCCCGGCCTTCATTACCGAGCTGACCGGCATCAGCAACGACATGGTGAAGGATGCACCGGTCTTCGCCGATATCGCCGACGACTTCGCAGCCTTCATGAAGGGCGGGGTTTTCGTCGCCCACAACGTCAATTTCGACTATGGGTTTCTGTCGCACGAATATCGGCGGCTGGAACGCCCTTTCCGTTATCCGAAACTGTGCACCGTGGCCTCGATGCGCAAGCACTATCCGGGTCTCGCCGCCTATGGTCTCAAGCCGCTATCGCGCGAATTCAATATCGAGCTGAAAAACCACCACAGGGCCATGTCGGATGCGCTGGCGGCGGCGGAGCTGCTCAAGCTGGTGAATGAAAAGAGATTGGCGATTTAACGCCATCATATACCTCCCCGCTGGCGGGGAGGGAACCATTTGCGAAGCAAATGGTGGTGGGGTGGCTAACGACCGTTCAGGGTGCGCAAGGCTACAGAATTAAGTAAGACACCCCACCACCACATCTCGCTCGCTTCGCGATCTCGTGCGGTTCCCGGCACCGGCCGCCCGGCTCCCCGCACTAAAGTGCAGGGAAGCACAAGACCTTCTTACGCAAACCCACGTGAGCGCATCAATGCCTTTGGATCGGCATCGCGGCCCCGGAAATTGCGATAGGCGATCGCGGGATCGATCGTATTGCCGACGCTGAGGATGTTTTTCATCATCTTCCCGGCGACCGTCTGATCGTAGAAACCGCCCGGCGCCTCGGCGAAGGCTTCGGAGCAATCCGCTGCCACGACGTCGGCCCACAGATAGCTGTAATACCCCGCCGAATAGCCATCCGAGGAGAAGACGTGGGCGAATTGCGGTGTGCGGTGGCGCATAACGATTTCCTTCGGCATACCGAGCTTGGTCAGCTCTTCGCGTTCGAAGGCGTCCGGATCGATGTCGGCGTCACCAGCCAGGTGCAGCTTCATGTCGATCAGGGCCGACGACAGATACTCGACCGTGGCAAAGCCCTGATTGAAGGTATCGGCCTTCTTGATCTTGGCCAGCAGTTCGGCGGGCATCGGCTTGCCGGTCTTGTAGTGCAGGGCGAAGCGGCTGAGGACTTCCGGGGTCGACAGCCAGCGCTCGTTGACCTGCGACGGGAACTCGACGTAATCGCGCGCCACCGACGTCCCCGACAGGGTCTGGTAAGTGACGTTCGACGACAGGCCGTGGATGGCGTGGCCGAATTCGTGGAACAGGGTCGAGGCGTCGTCCCACGAGATCAGGACGGGTTCGCCCGCCGCACCCTTGATGAAGTTGGAATTGTTCGACACGATCGGGATGATCGCCTTGCCGTGCTCTTTCGACTGGCTGCGGTAGGCGTTCATCCAGGCGCCCGACCGCTTGCCCTTGCGGGCATAGGGGTCGAGATAGTGGACGCCGATGACCTTGCCGTCGCGCAGCACCTCATAGGTCGTCACATCCGGATGGAAGACCGGCAGGCCGGTGACCGGGCGGAACCCGAAGCCGTAGGTCTGCGACGCCGCCCAGAACATGCCTTCGATCAGCTTGTCGAGTTGCATGTAAGGCTTGATTTCGTTCTCGTCGAGGTCGTAGCGCGCCTTGCGCACCTTTTCGGCGTAGAAGCGGTAATCCCACGGCTCGATGGTGATATTGGCCTTCTCCGCGTCGGCGACCTTCTGCATGTCGGCAACCTCTTCGTGGACGCGCTTGACGGCGGCCGGCCACACCGACTCCATCAGGCCCATCGCCGCTTCCGGCGTCTTGGCCATGGCGGTTTCGACGCGCCAGTGGGCGTGGGTCTTGTAACCGCGCAGATTGGCGCGTTCGACGCGCAGCTTGAGGATTTGCTTGATGAGGGCGTTGTTGTCCGACGCGTCGCCATTGTCGCCACGGTTGACGTAGAAGCGCCAGACCTTTTCACGCGTTGCGCGATTGGTGGCGAAGGTCGTCACCGGCTCCATCGCCGACCGCGTATTGGCCACGGCGTATTGACCGTCCTTGCCCGCCGCCTTGGCTGAGGCCGCCGCCGAAGCGAGGAAACCGTCCGACAGACCGGCCAGCTCGTCCTTGCTGAAATAGAGCGTCTGTTCTTCGTCGTGGAGCAGGTTATCGGAGAACTGATTGAACAGGACCGACAGCTCCTTGTTGATCGCGGCGACGCGCGTCTTGGCCTCCGGCGACAAGGCCGCGCCCGACCGAACAAAGCCGTTATGCGTGACCCACAGCAAACGGTCCTGTTCCGGCGTCAGCTTGAACGCCGCCTTGCCTTCGTAAACAATTCTTATTTTTTGGAATAGTTTTTCATTCTGGCTGATTTCATCGCCAAACGCCGCCAGTTTCGGCGACAAACGCTTCGAGATTTCCTGAAGCGTAGGCGTCGACAGGCCGCTGGACCACACGCCGTAGACCGTGGAGACGCGCTCCATCTCGGCCCCGGCGGTTTCCAGCGCCACGATGGTGTTTTCGAAGGTCGGCGCGGCCGTATTAGCGGTGATGGCGGCGATTTCCTTGCGTTGGGCGTTCATCGCCGTATCGAAGGCCGCTTCGAAGTCCTCGACCTTGACCTTGTCGAAGGGCGGGACGCCGCCATAGGGACCCGTCCAGGCCTGGGTCAGCACGGGATCGCCTTCGGCGGCGAACGCCGTGGCGGGTAACAGGCTTGTCGGCAGAAGACTGGCCGAGGCCATCAGCCCCATAACGGTGCGACGATCGATTTCCATCATAAACTACTCCTGACAGGTGCGCCGGACGTAACCGCCGCAAAAATTTTGTCTCTCTTGTAACCACGCGGTCCGGCTCAAGGCAAGAGCGGGCCCTATGGACGAGAGGCGCGCACCATCCTATGTAGGGGCATCAGCCTGTCCAATTAAGGAAATGTAATAAATGGCCATCGGTGTTTTCGATTCCGGCGTCGGCGGTCTGAGCATTCACCGGGCGCTGGTCGACCGGATGCCGGACGCGGATTTCATCTATCTTGGCGATCAGAAGCACGCGCCCTACGGCGAACGCTCCGGCGAAGAGATCGTCGACCTGACCCGGCAAGCCTGCGAAACCCTGTTCGAGGCCGGTGCGTCTCTGGTCGTTCTGGCGTGCAATACGGCTTCCGCCGTTGCTTTGCGCCGCCTGCAATCGACGTGGCTGGCCGGGGTGCGCAAGACCTATGAACGCCCGGTCAATGTGCTGGGGATCATCGTCCCCACCATAGAGGCCGCCACCGGCCTGCCGTGGGAGCACGAGGCCGAACGTCGCGGCCCTAAGATCGAGAACCTCGACGTGCTGGGTATCTTTTGCACCACGGCCACGGCGCGCTCACGCGTCTATGAGATCGAGATCGACAAGCGCCGTCAGGATCTGGCGGTGTTTTCGGAACCCTGCGTCGGCCTTGCGGGCATGATCGAGGCCGGTGAATCGGAAGAGACCTTGAAAGCCGTTGTCGAGAGCCGTGTTCAGGCCCTGAAAACGCGGATTGGACGCTATCCCGATCGCGCCATATTGGGCTGCACCCACTATGAGATCATCGGCGACCTGTTCAAGGCTGCCCTGCCGCCCGGCACGCCCCTGATCCATCAGCCGTCCTCCGTCGCCGATTCGCTGGGGCGCTATGTCGAGCGTCATCCGGAATACGATGTCGGTACGTCGGGCGGGCGGCGTTTCCTGACCACCGGCACCGCAGCGCAGCAATCCTCGCTGGTCGAGCGCTTCTGGGGCGGCCCGGTACGCTTCGAAAATCTCTAGGCGATAAACCGCAACGCCTTTGTCGGGCGGCAATAACAGCGCGACAGCATGATAACAGCGATATAATTGCCGCATTTATCATTTTGTGCGCCGCAACTATAGATTTTTTATTTTTCGCACCGCACACTCGTAACACGGGCGTCATAGGCCCGTGCCTATAGTTTTCCGCCCGACCCCAATTTCAGTAAAGACGTGCGCCGCGCCTTTATGCGCCTCAAGCGGCCAAGCCGCGCACCGATAGTGTACCGTTCAGGAAGATCCCGCTCACTATCCTTTATTCCGGAGGCCTCTATCATGGCACAACACGAAACCAACGAAACCTCGACCTCGGTTCAGAGCCGCGTCTTCTGGCTGGCCCTGTCGCTGCTCATCGCCGCCCTGTTCTTCTACGCCGCTTCGACCACGACCGGCGAAGCCTATGCTCAGGGCATGGGCGAAGGCGCCGCCTCGGCGTCCGACTGGAGCGGTTCGGCGTCGAGCGAAGACGCTTCGATGTAAGGCTTAGCGCCTCATATCCAAAGAAAAGCCTCCACCCGTGCGGTGGGGGCTTTTTTATTTGAGAAACTGCTTAAGGCGCGTGCGGATGCGCAGGTTGTAACGCATGAGGGCGAGGCGCTCCCGCAGGCGGTTGATACCAAGCGCGATGCGGCCCTGAAGATTATATTGTGAGGGACGGCGAAGCGCTGCCGGCGGCAGGACGTAATTATTATCCGGCAGAGGCGTATGGGCAAAGACGTGCAGATGCAGCATCCCCGCCAACGCACGATAGATGTCTTCCTCGAAATGCGCCCAGTCTACGCAACCCTTGGTGCGATCCAGCGGTGGATGCAGGGGCGGGCAGATAGAAAAGTCCTCGGTCTTGAGTTTCACCAACTCGACCCAGAAGTCCCGCGCCCGATGATAACGCTCGGCATTCTTGTCGATCTGGGAATACTGAAAGGACAGGACGACTATTTTCGCTTGCGGTTGACGGGCGCGTAGCCATTGCACAAGTCTTACGAAATTTTCCGCCGATTGTCGGGCGCTCAGCACATGGCCCAGCTTGCCGAAATCGGTGAGGTTTTCAAACATATGGGCATTGGAAAATATCTTTCCTTCCAGCCCCGTTTGAAACTCGAACAACTGTGCCGACAGATCCATGAAGTTGTCGAGCAGAATCAGGTCGATTTTGGTTTCTTCCAGCAACTCGAATAACGGCGTGGCCTCAGGTAAGTCGTGCCGCCCCATCTCTTCCGGGTACTGATTGGCGAGAATACGCCGCGCATAGTCCTCCGAGTCCGGCTTGAAGCGCACAAGCGCGCTCAGGTCCGCCAGGGACGGGGGCGTTGTACGTTTGTCGATATAATAGTCGATGAACTGGTCGCTGCGATTATGTGCAACATTACCCACGAGCTTCCAGCCATAGAACATGGATAGCTGCACCGCCGTCAGGTGCGACAGACAGGAGCCGAACGAGAGAACCAGAGGCTGAGAGGTGTTCATTAAGGTCTGTACTCGGTTGGGTTTCGACATTACGCGCGTGGGCATTTGGCACATCGCGCTTAACCTAATCCGAAAATTCGATCGGGATCAATTTTTCTGACGGGTTCTATGGCCAATAGCGAGCAGATGGGCTAGAGCATCTCATTATTCAACCCGATTATTTCAGAGAAGCATTGCCATGTCTGTCACCGAAGGCCTGTTTGAAACGAAACCGTCCCCCATCGTCATGGCTGATGCGATCCGCGTCCTTTCGATGGAAGCCGTGCACCGCGCCAAGTCCGGTCACCAGGGGATGCCGATGGGCATGGCCGATGTGGCCACCGTCCTGTTCACCAAGTTCCTCAAATACGATCCGAAGGCGCCCGACTGGGCCGACCGCGACCGCTTTATCCTGTCAGCCGGTCACGGCTCGATGCTGCTCTACTCGCTCCTGCACCTGACCGGCTACGCCTCGGTGTCGATGGAGGACATCAAAAACTTCCGCCAGTGGAACTCCGCCACCCCCGGCCACCCCGAATACGGCCACACGGCAGGCGTCGAATGCACCACCGGTCCGCTGGGTCAGGGCCTCGCAACCTCGGTCGGCATGGCGATGGCCGAGCGTCATCTGCACGCGCGCTTCCCCGAACTGGTCGATCACCGGACTTGGGTCATCGCCGGTGACGGCTGCCTGATGGAAGGCGTGTCGCACGAGGCTATCTCGCTGGCTGGACGTCTGAAGCTGAACAAGTTGGTCGTGCTGTGGGACGACAACAACGTCACCATCGACGGCGTGGCGACGATTGCCGAAACCGGCGATCAGCTGGCCCGCTTCAAGGCCGCCGGCTGGGCGGTCAAGGCCGTCGACGGCCACGACCACGGCAAGATCGCTGCCGCCCTGCGCTGGGCGACGCAGCAATCGAAACCCGTACTCATCGCCTGCAAGACCCTGATCTCGAAGGGCGCCGGGCCGAAGGAAGCCGATCCGCATTCGCACGGATATACCCTGTTCGATTCGGATATCGAACTGGCCCGTCAGGCGATGGGCTGGACCGCCGAAGCCTGGACCGTGCCCGCCCCGATCAAGAAGGCCTGGGAAGCCGCCGGGAAGAAGGCCGCCAAGCCGCGCAAGGCATGGGAAGCGGCGCTGAAAGCCCATCCGAACGGTGCCGACTTCACCCGCGCCATGAAAGGCGAACTGCCCGCCGACGCCTTTACCGCGCTGGATGCCCATATCGAAAAGCAGCTGGAGCTGAAGGCCGGGGACGCGACGCGTTCGGCCTCGGGTGCGGCGCTGGCGCAATTGGTGCCCTCGATCGACGACATGGTCGGCGGTTCGGCCGACCTGACGGGTTCCAACAACACCTTCGTCAAGGGCATGACGGCCCTCGACACCCCGAACTATGACGGTCGCTACGTCCATTACGGCGTGCGCGAATTCGGTATGAGCGCCGCGATGAACGGCATGGCCCTGCACGGCGGCGTCATTCCCTATTCCGGCACCTTCTTCGTGTTCTCGGACTATTCGCGCCCGGCCATCCGCCTCGGCGCGCTGATGAACATCCGCACGATCAACGTCCTGACGCACGATTCCATCGGCGTCGGTGAAGACGGCCCGACGCACCAGCCGGTCGAGCATCTGGCCTCGTTCCGCGCCATGCCGAACCTGCTGACCTTCCGTCCGGCGGATATCGTCGAAGCCGCCGAATGCTGGAAAGCCGCGCTTAAGTCGGAAACCACGCCGTCGATCATGGTCCTGTCGCGTCAGAAGGTGCCTGCTGTACGTGAGACCGGCGGCAATCTGTCGGCCAAGGGCGCTTACGAGATCAAAGCCGCCTCTTCGGAAGCGAAGGTCTCGATCTTCGCCTCGGGCACCGAAGTGTCGCTGGCGGTGGCCGCCGCCGCCGAACTGGAAGCCGCCGGTATCCCCACCCGCGTCGTCTCGACGCCGTGCTGGGCGCTGTTCGACCGTCAGGACGCCGCCTATCAGGCCAGCGTGCTGGGTACCGCCCCGGTCAAGGTCGCGGTTGAAGCCGCCGCCAAGCTGGGCTGGGAGAAGTTCATCGGTCAGGACGGCATCTTCGTCGGCATGGATGGCTTCGGCGCCTCGGCCCCGGCGGACCGCCTGTACAAGGAGTTCGGCATCACTGCCGCCAACGTCGTCGAACAGGTCAAGGCGAAGCTCGCTTAAGCCCGACCGATACACGCATAAAAAAACGCGGGTCGAATGGCCCGCGTTTTTTTATGCGCCGACTAAAGGGTAATGACTTTAGACAGAATCGTCATTCCGCTTTAGATGTCTGTTTTTTCGCGATATTGTCGTCGAAAACCGCTTACACTTTTCGACATATCGCTCTAGCCCTCACAGTCCCATGTGCCTAAGATAGGTCATGACTGCGAAAAACCCCGATCTTGCTCAGGACCTCAAGACCACCGAGGGCGATCTATCCCTACCCGCCGCCGGATCGGGTCGCTTTGCGCTGAACGGACTTTACAGGTTGAGCAGCGACGCACCGATCGAGCTGGAATTTACCGAACAGGCGACGCAACACCGCACTCTGATCTATTCCAAGCCCGGTCAGAATCTGTTCCTGCACCTCCCCGACGGCAATTATGGCGTCCATTACCGGGCTTTGGGCACGACGAAAGCCAATCGCCTTTCGATGCAATATCAAGGGGCTTTGCAAAAACTGGGGCTCTATGCCGCCAAGGCCATGCAAATCGCCAGTCAACCGGCGCGCTGGGGGGCGGCATGGCGTGAGCTTATGCGTCGCCGCAGCGACCAGTCGGTGGGGCTAAGCCTCGGCCGCACCGCGCCGTCGTCCGACATCGAGATCACACCGCGCGCGCCGGAATTGCCGCAACTGACGCATGACGCGGTCTCGATCATCATCCCGACCAAAACACGATACGACCTGCTCCGCGACTGCCTCGACTCGCTGCGGCGGATAAAGGGCGTGATCTTCGAGGCCATCATCGTCGACAATGGCGCAACGCATCCCGACATGCTGACCCTGCTCGACGAAGCGGCGAAACGTCCGGATGTCCGAGTCGTCCGTCACGATATTCCATTCAACTTCTCGCGCCTGTGCAATCTCGGTGCTGCCGAGGCAAAGCACCCTCTCCTGCTGTTTCTCAATGACGATATCGAGGCGCTGGACGGGGCCTGGCTGCGAGTAATGACCGGCTTTGCGGGGCGTGAGGATGTGGGTGTGGTCGGCGCACGTCTGCTTTATCCCTCCCGCGATTTGCAGCACGGCGGCGTGGCGACCCATCTTGTCCCCGGTCCCGGCCATCCGTGGCGCAATGCCCCCGAAAGCGTGTGGCGAACGCATCCGCTCTTGTCCGTCGCGGGTGAGGTCGATGCTGTGACCGGGGCATGCCTGATGATCCGTCGTGACCTGTTCGACCGGCTGGGCGGTTTCGACGAGACGCGATTCGCAATCACCCTGAACGACGTCGATCTGTGCCTCAAGGCACGACGGGCCGGACTGAAAGTGATTTATGCCCCCGACGCCACCCTCCTGCACAAGGAAGGCCAGTCACGAGGCGACGACGATGCCCCCGCTGAACGGGAGCGCCGGGCCAGAGAACTCAAGGCCTTTGTCGAAATGTACCCGGACTATGCCCGCCAGTCGGTATTTTATCCGCCGCATCTGCGCCGGGACACCGATACGGCAACTGCCGTTTAGGGCGCGACCGTCTCGCCGGTCAGTTCCGCCTTCAACTGCTGCAAGTCGCCTTGCAGCTTCTTGGCGGCTTCGGCGGCTAGCTTGACGTCCTGAGCGCGCGAAATCGGCGCTACGACGATGCCGGACGGCGTGGACACGACCATGATGTCGTCCAGCCCGATGATCGCCACCGGCGGCCCTTCGGCGCGGACCAGACAGTTGTGCGCATCGATGAGGATGGCATTGCCCTGAGCGTGGTTGCCGACGCCGTCCTTGGCGCCCAGACGCCACAGTTCGCTGAAACCGCCGACATCGGCCCAGCCGATATCGCACGGGGCCGTGGCGGCGCGCTTCGTGCGCTCCATCACCGCGTAGTCGACCGAGATCGAGGGACACAGGGTGAAGCTGTCGGGGTCGAGCAGACGCGTTTTGCCGTCGGTTTCGGCGCGCGTGAAGGCTTCGGTGGTGGCGCTCAGCACGTCGGGCTCATACTCGGCGATTTCTTCGAGCATGACCTGCGGTGAGAACAGAAAGATGCCGGCGTTCCAGTCGTAGCCGCCATCATTGACATAGGCCTGCGCCGTCTCAAAATTCGGCTTTTCAAGAAAGCGACGGATACCATAGACGCCGTCGGCCAGCAGACCGTCGCGCTGGATATAGCCGAAGCCGGTTTCCGGTGCGGTCGGCTGGATGCCGAAGGTGATAATGCGTTCCTTAGCGATCGGGGCCGCCCGCTGCATGGCGTCGCGGAAAGCGTCGGGTCGTGAGATCATGTGATCGGCAGGCACCAGCAGCACCAGAGCTTCGGGATCGATTTCCTGACCGATCAGGGCCGCCACGGCGGCCACGGCGGCGGTATTGCGGGCAAAGGGTTCGAGGATCACGGCCTGCGGCGACAGACCGATGGCGTCGAGTTGTGCCGTGGCCAGGGCCTGATGGCTCTTGCCGCAGATAACGACCGGCTTGAGGAATTCCGGTCCCGACAGGCGCAGGGCCGTCTCCTGAATCATCGTATTCTGGGTCGCCAGCGCGTGGAACTGCTTAGGCTGCTCCGGCGTCGACAGGGGCCAAAGCCGCGTCCCCGAACCGCCCGACATGATCACCGGCAATATTTTCATAAACGCGGTATCCCTGAAATACTCAAATGACATGGTCAGCCCATAAACAAATTGCCCGTAAGGCCGCAGGATGGTCAGACCGCCGCATCAAGGACAAGAGGGTTCCCTGCCCCACAAGATAAACCGTTCGTAAAAATAAAACAGGGCGCTTTTATGCCTGTATCCAAATCTCTGTGTAACAGACAAAAAAACGCCTCCCCATCTTCGTATGAGGAGGCGTTTTTTCAGAACCAGCTGCAAACCTAGCCCATGGTCAGGCATTTGCGCAGATACTTGCCGTAATCGCTCTTGCCGAGCGCGATCGACAGGCTTTCCATCTGCGCATTGTCGATGAAGCCCTTGCGCCAGGCGATTTCTTCCGGGCAGGCGATCTTGAAGCCCTGACGCTTTTCGAGAACACGGACGAATTCCGCGGCATCGAGCAGGCTGTCCGGCGTGCCGGTGTCGAGCCAGGCATAGCCGCGACCGATGGCCTGAACGCTCAGTTCGCCGCGCTCCAGATAGATGCGGTTGACGTCGGTGATCTCGTATTCGCCGCGTGCCGACGGTTTCAGGTTGGCGGCAATGTCGACGACCTGATGGTCGTAGAAATAAAGGCCGGTGATCGCCCAGTTCGAGCGCGGACGAATGGGCTTTTCTTCGACCGACAAGGCCTTGAAGTTCTCGTCGAACTCGACAACGCCGTAACGTTCCGGGTCGGAGACCTGATAGGCGAAGACGCTGGCGCCAGACTGAATCTTGGCGGCGCTCTCCAGAAACACCGGCAGGGAGGGGCCGTAATAGATATTGTCGCCGAGGATCAGGCACGACGGCTCGGAGCCGACGAAATCCGCCCCGATGATATAGGCCTGAGCCAGACCGTCCGGCGACGGCTGTTCCTTGTATTCGAGATTGATGCCCCACTGGCTGCCGTCGCCGAGCAGCTTTTTGAACAAGGGCAGGTCGTGCGGCGTCGAGATGATCAGCACGTCGCGGATACCGGCCATCATCAGGGTCGACAGCGGATAATAGATCATCGGCTTGTCGTAGACCGGCATCATCTGCTTGGAGACGCCTATGGTCATCGGATGCAGACGCGTCCCCGAACCGCCGGCGAGAATAATACCCTTCATGCTACTGCCCCTTTTGTGCCGACAGGCCCGTCAGGGCGGTCAGACACGCATCCAATGATATTTCCCACGGGTCCAGACGAAGCCCATAGCGTTGATTCAGTTTTTCCCCGCTGAGGCGCGAATTGGCCGGACGTTTGGCCGGCGTCGGATAGGCTTCGGTCGGGATCGGATGGACCTTGACCGCCTTGCCGCCGCGCGCCGCGGAGCCTTCGAAAACACCCTCGGCAAAACCGGCCCACGTCGTTTCGCCCTGCCCCGTCAGGTGGAAGACGCCGCGTAAGCCCGGATCGGCATCGGCGACGACGCGTTGCGCCACCGCGATCAGGGCGCGGGCGATTTCCGGCGCATAGGTCGGACAGCCGTGCTGATCGGCGACGACATTCAGTTCATCACGCGTCTCACCCAGCCGCAGCATAGTCTTGACGAAGTTATTGCCGTAAGGCGAATAGACCCAGGCCGTGCGCAGGATGACGTGATTGTCCGTCGCCGCAGCGATCTGCGCCTCGCCCGACAGCTTGGTCTTGCCGTAGACGCTGACCGGAGCGGGGACATCGTTCTCGTCGTAAACGCCGTCCTTATCGCCCGCGAACACATAGTCCGTCGACAGGTGGAGGATCGGCACGTTCAGTTCTGCCGCCAGCTTGGCCAGCGCGCCGGGACCGTCGCCATTGATGGCCTGAGCCAGTTCGGTTTCGCTCTCGGCCTTGTCGACCGCCGTATAGGCCGCCGAGGAGATGATGACGTCGGGTTTCGCGACACGCACCGGTCCGGCAAGCGTTTCAGGTTTCGACAGGTCGATATCGGGCAGACCGATGCGGATCACCTCGATCCCCATGCGCTCGCCCAGCGCCTTCAGCGAGGTATCGACCTGACCTTCGGTGCCCGTGACAAGGATGCGCATGGCTCAGGCCTTCAGGACGCCGAGGCGTTCACCGGTATATTCGCCGCGCAGCGGCCCCCACCAGTGCTCGTTCTCCAGATACCATTCGACCGTCTTGCGGATGCCGGTATCGAAGTTTTCGCGCGCCTTCCAGCCGAGTTCGGTTTCCAGCTTGGTCGCGTCGATGGCATAGCGGTGATCGTGGCCCGGACGGTCGGTGACGAAGGTGATCAGCTTGTCGTGCGGCGCATTGGCCGGACGCAGTTCGTCGAGAATAGCGCAGATACGGCGGACGACGTCGATATTTTTGCGCTCGTTGCGGCCACCGACATTATAGGTTTCGCCGAGACGGCCCTGCGAACAGATCAGGTGCAGGGCGCGGGCGTGGTCCTCGACATAGAGCCAGTCGCGGATGTTCGAACCATCGCCATAGACCGGCAGCGGTTTGCCTTGCATGGCATTGATGATGTTAAGCGGGATCAGCTTTTCCGGGAAGTGGTATGGGCCGTAATTGTTCGAGCAGTTCGACACGACGACCGGCATCCCGTAGGTGCGGTGCCAGGCCTTGGCCAGATGGTCCGAAGCGGCCTTCGACGCCGAATAGGGCGAGGACGGGTCGTAAGGCGTGACTTCTTCGAACAGACCGGTTTCACCCAGCGAGCCGTAGACCTCGTCGGTCGAGACGTGCAGGAAGCGGAAATTCGCCTTGGCTTCGCCCGTCAGAGACAGCCAGTAGTGGCGTGCGCCTTCCAGCATGGAGAAGGTGCCCATGACGTTGGTTTCGACGAAATCCTTGGCGCCGGTGATCGAGCGGTCGACGTGGCTTTCGGCGGCCAGGTGCATGATGTGGTCGGGTTTGAAATCCGCGATGATCTGCGCCACCTTGGCGTAGTCGCAGATGTCGGCCTGCACGAAGCTGTAGTTATTGGCGCCTTCGATGGGCGCCAGCGAGGCCAGATTGCCGGCATAGGTCAGCTTGTCGAGATTGAGCACGGTGGCGCCCACTTCCGAAACCAGATACCGCACCAGCGCCGAACCGATGAAACCGGCGCCCCCCGTGACTAGAATACGCATCTAAAAATCCCTTAAAATATAAATCCCCGCCCGCAATCGAGACGCGATAAATCAAACCAGATGTTACACTCAGACAAGACTGGCCAGCTTCGGCTGCACCTTGTCCTTGTCGGACAGGATCGCCTTCGCCGGATCGATCGGCCACTCAATTCCAATGGCCGGATCGTCGAACGCCAGACCCGCATCGTTTTCACGGCTATACGGATTGGTCACCTTATAGAAAACCTCGGTGTCCGGTTCAAGCGTACAAAAGCCGTGCGCGAAACCGTCCGGCACCCAAAGCTGTTCGGCGCCCGTCGCCGTCAGGGTCGCCCCGACCCATTTGCCGAAGGTCGGCGAACCCTTGCGGATATCCACCGCGACGTCGAAGATCGCGCCTTTCAGGCAGCGCACCAGCTTGCCCTGACCGAACGGGGCGGTTTGGTAATGCAGACCGCGGATCGTACCCACCTGCGCCGACAGGGACTGATTGTCCTGCACGAAGGTGACATCCTCGATATGTTCGCGAAACCAGGCGTCCTTGAAGGCTTCCATGAAGAACCCGCGGTCGTCGCCAATTTTCTTCGGGCGGATAAGCGCCGGCCCGGAAACCTCAAACCGTTCAAATTGCATAAATTATAGCCCGGTAAAAAATTGGTCGTGCAAACTCAATATACGAATTCCAGCCTTTTGCACGCATACTCGTCACATATCAAGTATCTATCGTACCAACAAAGGCGGCAAGGGCAATTTCGTTCAGAAAAGGCGAAACCCTATTGCGCCGCACACACAAAAAGGCCATAAAAAACGGCTTGCAGCGTGCGGGGCGTCGCTCAATTTTCCGGCCGACACAACCTTGGCGGCAAGCCAGCTTACGCTGTTATTTTTGACAAGGCTATTCTAAGCGCCCCCCAGGACCGTTCATATGAAAATCTATAATTATCCCTTTCCAGGTGTCATTTTTGCCAATAAGGCCCAGTTCGATGACTACCGGCAATCGCACTCAAACGTACTTGACTACAGATATGCCTTTGAGCAAAGCCTCGCCGGAAATAAGGCCGTATCCGTAACGGGCATTTGCCCTTTGACGTTGCAGCATACTACGTTCACGTCCGATATCGCCAATGGTGAAAAGCGTGCCGACGGCAAGGTCGTTCCGGACTGGCGCGGCGAGCAACGTGACGACAACGGCATCTATATGCCGGATCGCGCCACAGCCCACTATGCGCTTTACAATGCGCCGGAAGCGGGGTTGGGAAGAACGCTTTTGGTTGCGGGTACCGAATCTCTTTTGCCGGTACTCAAGAACTATTCCGACAGCCTGGACCACCTTCCGCTCAATGAAGCGATCGCCAGCAAGAAGGTTTACGATACGATCCTTATCGTCAATCGCCTCGAGATCGAACGCGACCCGACCGATACGCTGAAGAAGCTGCACGCACGCCTGAGCGAAGACGGCCGCCTCTATTTCCATGCCAATTTCCATTACGGTGACGAGAAAAGCGTTCAGCGCGACGACGGGTCCTGGGCCCTCGGCTGGGATGTCCTGTCCACCCTGAACGCTGCGGGGTTCTCGACCCCGGCGGCCATTACCTTCTGGTCTCAGGAGCTGGGCTATTTTGGCCCGTCCAATTTGGTGTTTGAAGCCTCGAAGTAATTTGCCTATACAGCGTGGCGGCTACCAATTTCAGCCGCCACGCTCAAATCATATATTTCCGAGATTTGTTTATGCCCGTTTCTTCCGTAAGCGAGGCCCGGCAACACGCCCGGACCTGGTTGTTTGACCATGCCGCTCCTTTATGGGCCACCAAGGGCGTTCTGGCAGACGGCATGTTTGCCGAGCGCCTGACCCAGACGGGTGAGCCCGCTGCCGAGATGAACCGTCGCCTGCGCGTTCAGGCCCGCCAGATCTACAGCTTCTGCACGATCGGCCAAATGGGCTGGGAAGGCCCGTGGCGCGAGGTCGCCGGCAAAGCGCTGGACCTCTTTCTCGGCAAGGGCTTCCGCGACGACGGACAGTGCGTACACCTGTTTTCTCCGGCGGGCGAGGTCATCAACACCTCGCTCGATCTATACGACCACGCCTTTGCGCTGTTCGCGCTCGGTCATGCCGGTAAGGCGTTGGGCCGTACCGATGCGCTGGAAAAAGCCGCCGCCCTGCGCGACATCATGCTGGATAAGTGGCTGCGTCCCGAAGGCGGTTTCTGGGAAGGCGAACTGACCCCCTGCCCGCCCTACCGTCAGAACCCGCACATGCACATGTTCGAGGCGGCTCTGGTCAATTTCGAGGTTACCGGCGACCCGAAGTGGAAGGCGCTGCTGGAACAGCTGGGCGACCTGTTCGCCACGAAGTTCCGCGACGCCGCCAGCGGTGCCGTCACCGAATATTTCGACAAGGACTGGCAGAAGCTGGCCGCCGGTGAAGGCGATATCGTCGAACCCGGCCATTGTCTGGAATGGGCGTGGCTGTTCGAGGTGGCTCCGGAAGGCGCACGGTCGACCGCTATTGCCGACGGCCTCACCGGCTTTGCCCGCGCGCACGGCATCAATGACACGCTGGGCGTCGCCATCAACGAAGTCTTCCTCGACGGCAGCATCCGCGACGGCGGCGCGCGCCTCTGGCCGCAGACCGAGCGCCTCAAGGCGGCGGTTGCCCGCTATAACCGCCTCAAGACCGAAGACGAGGCCGCCGAGGTGGTCAAGGCCTATAACGGCCTGTGGCTCTATCTCGACTTGCCGGTGAAGGGCGTGTGGTACGATCGCCTGAACGCCGACGGCACCTGGGTCGTCGAAGCGGCCCCGGCCAGCTCGTTCTACCACATTGTTTGCGCGCTCAACGAACTGAACGCACTTAGCTAAGCCGAACCTGAGGGATATTTATGAAAATACTCGCGCACCGCGGCTGGTGGGAGACACCGGCCGAGAAAAACAGCGAAACCGCGTTTCGTCGCGCGTTTGAAAGCGGCTTCGGGGTGGAAACCGATGTTCGCGATCAGAACGGTGTTTTGAAAATCGCCCATGACATGCCGGTCGGCGAAGCTGTTATGAACTTCGATTATTTCCTCGAACTTCACAAAGCCTATGCGCAGTCAGGCACCATCGCCCTGAATATCAAGGCCGACGGCCTACAGGCCGGGGTCCGCGCCGCTTTCGACAAGGCTGGCATATCGGACGTATTCTGTTTCGACATGGCCGTGCCGGATGCACTCGGCTACTTCAAACACAATTTCGTCGCCTATACCCGCCATTCCGAACTTGAACCCGTCCCGCCCTATTACGATAAGGCCGAGGGCGTCTGGCTGGATGCTTTTTACGGCGACTGGATTACCCCTGACGTCATTCAGGCGCATCTCGATGCCGGCAAGAAGGTGGCATTGGTATCGCCGGAACTCCACGGTCGCGATTACGCAGCGGCATGGGACATGTGGTCTCAATTTAAGGGCGAGACTATTGCCATTTGCACCGACGTGCCGCATCTTGCGGCCGAACGGTGGGGGTGAACGCAATACTATTTTGCGGAATTTTTTAGGAATTTCATTATGATTAAAGCGGTGCTGTTCGATATGGACGGGGTCCTTATCGATGCCAAGGAATGGCATTACGAAACTTTGAACAGCGCTCTCGCGCTGCTCGGCCTGAACATCAGCCGCACAGAGCATCTCGCGGTTTATGACGGCCTGCCGACCAAGGACAAGCTGAAGATGCTGACCAAGGTGCGGGGCCTGTCGCCCAAGCTGCATGACTTTCTGAATGCCTATAAGCAGAAACTGACCTATCAGGCCGTCATAGAAAAGTGCCGCCCGGTCTTTCACCACGAATACGCTCTGGCTCGCCTGAAGCGCGAGGGCAAGTATCTGGCGGTATGTTCGAATTCGATCCGTGCTACGGTGCAGTCGATGATGGAACAGGCCGACCTGCTGAAATATCTCGACTTCTTCGTGTCGAACCAGGACGTCAGCAAGGCCAAGCCGGATCCGGAAATCTACCTGACGGCCATCAATCGCCTGGGTTTCAAGCCGGAAGAGGTGCTGATCCTCGAAGATAACGATCACGGCATTCAGGCGGCCCGCGCGTCGGGCGCCCATGTCTTTGTCGTCGGGACGCCGAACGATGTGACCTATGACCGCATTATGAACGAAATCAATAAGATCGAGGCGGCTGCCTGATGAGATATCTGATCCCCATCGCTTCCGAGGACAACCTGTTCCCCAAGGAAGAATACCACTTTCCAAAGCCTCTGATCGAAGTTGGCGGCACGCCGATGATCGGCCTTGTGATCGATAGCATCAAGGCCCGCGATCCGTCGGCCAGCTTCATTTTCGTTATCCGCCGTCAGGATGCCGTCGAATATAGCCTGGACGCCGCGCTTGAACTTCTGGCCGGCGCCGACGCCAAGATCGTGCAACTGACCCACCCGACTATGGGCGCCGTCTGCACGGCTCTGATGGCTGTGGATCACATCGCCGATGACGAGCCGCTGGTCATTTGCAATGGCGACCAGATTCTCGATGCCGACCTGAGCGCCATTGCCCATAAGTTCGTCAGTCAGGGCTATGACGGCGGCGTGGTGACCTTCAATTCGGTCCACCCGCGCTGGTCCTATGTCCGGGAAAACGAAGCCGGAGACGTCATCGAAACCGCCGAAAAGCGCGTCCTGAGCCGTAAAGCTATCGCCGGTTATTACTATTTCAAGTCCGGTCAGCAATTTATCGAAGCAACCAAGCAATACCTGCTGAAATCCGATCCCATCGGCGGCAAGTACTATCTGTCGCCGGTGTTGAACGAAATCGTCCTTAGCGGCGGTCGCGTAGGCCAGTTCGAAATCCCGACCGACGACTACATCACCTTCTATTCGCCGCAGCGGATCGAATTCTATCAGAACGAAGTCAAGAGCAAGCATATGACCACTTCCGCACCGACCAAGGGCACTCAGGTCGTCATCCCGATGGCGGGTCTCGGCAGCCGCTTCTCGAAGGCTGGTTACGACAAGCCCAAGCCCTTCATCGACGTCAAGGGCAAGACCATGATCGAACGCGTCATGGACAATCTGCGCGTCACCAACGGTAACTTCGTGCTGATCGCGCGTCAGGAACACCTCGACGCCGAACCGCAGGTGACCAAGGATCTCGAAGCCCGCGGCGACCTGATCTTCTCGCCGATCAACTTCGTGACCGAAGGCGCGGCCTGCACCGTTTTGACCTCGCGCCCGCACCTCGACCCGGATGCCCCGCTGTTGATCGCCAACTGCGACCAGATCGTGGATTTCGATTGCGAAGACTATATCCGCGACGCTCAGGCTCGCGATCTGGACGGTTCGATCCTCTGCTTCATCGACAAGGACCGCGACCCCAAGTGGTCATTCGCCCGTCTCAACGGTGAGAACCTCGTCGAAGAGGTGAAGGAAAAGGTGGCCATCTCCGATATCGCCACAGTCGGTCTTTATTACTTCAAGCGTGCCGGCGACTTCATCAATGCCGCCACCGACATGATCGCGCACAACGACCGCTCGAACAACGAGTTCTATGTCTGCCCGGTCTATAACTACATGATCAAGACCGGTGCCCGCGTCGGCGTCTACTATGTCGAGCCCGAAGCCATGCACGGCATCGGCACACCGCCGGATCTCGACGCCTATCTCGAACTGATCTGATCGGCATGAAGTGCATCGTTCCGCTCGCCGGCCCCGATCTCTATACCGAGGCATACGGCCTGAGGCCCCTTATGGACCTCAACGGCACGCCTTTGATCGAGGCCGCGCTCAAGGCACGTGCCTGGGAAAAAACGCTTCGGCCTGAAGACTACATCTTCGTAGTTCGTCAGGTCGAAGCGCTCCCCCAATTGACCGCCTATCTCGACGCGACATGGCCCGGCTGCCGCGTTGTGACCCTGTCGAACCTGACCGGCGGTGCGCTGTTTTCTGTGCTGGCGGCAATGGCTCTGGTGGCGTCGGACGAACCCCTGATCGTCGATCTCGGCGACATCCTGTTCAGCGAAGGCCCTCAGGATCCACAGGCCCTGTTCACCGATGGGGTCGGTGCTGTCGTACCGGTCTTCACTTCGGACGAAAGCTGCTACAGCTATCTGACCATCGAGGACGGCAGGGTCACGGGCGCCCGCGAAAAGGTCGTCATTTCAAATAACGCCTCGGCCGGCGTCTATATGTTCCGCGACGTGCAGACCTTCCTGCGCGCCGCGGCTCACAGTATCGACCACCGAGAGACCTTGAACTTCAAAGGCATTCTGTTTATCTGCCCTATGGTCAACGGCGTTCTGGACAATGGCCTTATTGTCGCCGCACCACATATTGAAAATTACCAGCCTGTAGGCAAGATTTTTCACGGAAGTCCGACTAAATGAACTGGATATTGCTGGCAGGTCTCGTGCGTGACCCTGCCAATGCCCTCGAACAGGCGAAACAGATTCGCCGTCTGATGGACAAGGGGCTCGTTCAAGGCTCGGTGTTCAGCACCTGGCACGGTGAATTTGAACGCTATCCTGAAGTCCGCGAGGCGTTTCTGGCGATTGGTACGGTTCTGGTCGAGTGCCCCCAACCGACCCTGCGCTTCCCAGGCCACATTCTGCACCAGTCGCTGTCTTTGCAGTGGGGCCTTGAACATATACCCGCTAATGTACGCGTTCTTCGAATCCGTCCAGACATCGTACCGATGAATGAATTGATCGATTATGTACTCGGCGGTGACTGGCTGACCCGTGATTACGGCTTGGGACTTGAACCGACGGCATACAGTCATCGCGTCTGGGCGCACTCTGGCCTCGTTGGCTGGCCGTTCTATCTCAATGATATACTCTTCTATGGCTATAAGGCAGACATTGCCCGTCTATCCAACGTCGATCTGAAACACGAATATCTTTATAGCGAGTTGGCACCGGAGCAGTTTTATCATCTGGGGCCAATCGCTGCGGTCAACCCCGTGCTCGATCTCTATGCCCGTGTTCAGCGCAACAAGCATTCGGCCTCTGAAAACCGCCGCCTGACCCAGTTACTGTGGGATAGCGACTTCTGGTATGATGTTCTTTATGCTCAAGCAAAGGAACTATTGAGCAACTATGTCGTGGGCTTTATGGACCCATCGATCATCTATTCGGAACCGCAACAGGCGCCTTTACGCGATCTCAGTCTGCGCGAAGTTCTATCGCCAGATAGCACTATCCCGTTCATGCACACCAATCCTGTAATCGGCAGCCCGGATTTTCATAGCCTTAACTGGGCCTATGCGGTGGTCAACGACAGCTTTAGAAGTGATGAGACGTCAACGCGTCTGAATGCCGCCAAAGATCGGTCCTTGGGTCAAGTCACGGACAATGCCTATGCCTATGCCGAGGAAATACGCCAGGCATTTCCGCATTATCAGGGGCCCGTCCGTCCGGCCTCCGAAGGTCTCTATTATCGTCCGCACAAACATTTGAACATTCAAGCCCAAGCATCCGACGAATATGCCAAAAAACTGGAAGAAGAAATAAATCATCTTAGGCGTCAAATTGGCTAATTACCTGTAGTACATTCGTGAAAACTGCTTACATTTATATAATTATTTGTTTTGTTGATGCCAAATGCAACCACCTCCCCAATTTATCCCGGTTACGGCATCAGCACGCCGAAGGCTTCATAGATGGATGAATGCCGGTAAGGGGCCCTATATGTTCGAAACGACTGAAATTGCCGCCCGCGAATTTGATCGCCTCATGCAAGACGGCGATCACGATGCGGCTATCGTTCATATTGACCAAGCCCTTAAGCTTTACCCAAACGACGAATGGCTCTTTTTTCGCAGATGTAAGCATCAGGAAATCGCCGGCTCCACACAGGATGCCGAAGCGACTTGGCGGCAATATGTTGAGAAATTTCCGGACAGTGTTTCCGGCTATCGTGAACTGGGGCGCTGGCTGGCGGATCAACAGCGTTTCGATGAGGCCGAAAGTCTTCTCGAACGCACCACGGCACGCTTTCCTGACGATGCTTGGGCCGGCACGGCCTATGCCAGGGTAGCGGAAATAACCGAAAAATGGGCCATTGCTGAGGCTCGGTTCCAGGCACTGGCAGCCCGGTTTCCCGAACACCATTTTGCTCATGAGGGCTGGCTCAGATCCCTCCTTGGGCAAAAGAAAACCAACGACGCCGAAAACCTGGCTCAGGCCTGTCGAACCGAATTTCCTGCTGTTCGTTTTTTTTCGCAGATTTGGGCTGATATACCCATGCTGCGATTTAATCGCTACGCGTCGGCTCAAAGATGGGAACAGCTATGGGAAAGCGCGCCTGAATGGGTGGATGCTGCCGACATAGGCTCGCAGAGATACATTGAAACCCTTTGCTATTATGATGCCCAGAAACTTTGTGAAGCCGCGCTTCAAAAAGCCCCCGATAATGGCCCTCTTCTGACACGTCTTATTGACACCAAGCTGTTAAACCGCGACTTTTCGGGTCTCGAAGTGCTACTGAAGTCGTGGCCTGATAACGACGAACAAAAGATTTCAGCGCTCTTTTCCGCACTCGATATCGCACGCAGTTACGAGGAACTTACCCGCCTTTACACGCAGCATTTGCAGCCGCTTGAAATTCCTGAAGCCGCGTTGTCAGGTGCCGCCGAAAACCGGTTGCGGCATCAAGGCCCTATTGAAGCCAGCCTTATAGACACCCTGACCAGTTTCGACATGGCTGAACCGCTATGGCAGGCGTTACTGCGTTTGCGGAGCGATACCGGACTCGATCTTCCTCAAGGACGGGTTGTGCTGCCGCCGAAGACGGAATCGGCGTCGGCGTCGGCTTTCGAACGCCGTGTCGGTAAGGTTTTTCGCCAGTTTAATGCCTGGGTAGGCGACCGTACGCTACGGCAATATCAGGCCGATCTGTTTACTTCTGGCGGTATAAGCCGATTTGGCACCTTCCTCCATGACTACGCCCTGAAAGGGTCAATGGCTTTCGGCCATTCTTCGACCGCCTATGCTTTCTGCAAAAGCGATGACATTGTATGGGCCATGACGTCCGGCCACGGGTCTGGCAACAGCATCGATGCCCTCTATTTCACCGCAACCCGGCTGCTGGTTGTCACGAACGAGGCTTATCTGGGCTTCTTCGAGTCCAATCTGAGCTTCTTCGATCAGGTCTCGATCACGGACATTCAAGGTTCGACGGCTGATGCTCCCATACTATTGATCGGGCATAATAATTACGCGCACTTTATGTGGAACGAACTGCCGGGCCTACTGCTTTTAAAGACCTTAAATCCGATCCCGACACTAAAACAGGCGTTGCTCTACGAACCCTATGGCCCTCAGGAATGGTTATTTGGCACCGCCCTGAAGGAGCGCCCGGCCCACACGACGTTTTCGCCTGAGCTATATTTCTATGCCAGCGCCATTGTCGTCTCCGCCGAAGCGAAAGCCGAAATCATCCGTCTGTCGGAACTCAATAGCTCATCACTTGAACCGGTGCCTCAGGCAAGCCTGCGCCTGTGGATCAGCCTTAGGCTGATGTACAGACATGCGGTCAACCAACTCGACTACCTGCTGGCGCTGGCGCAGGAAGTGAACGATCGGGGCATCGACTGCGATCTGATGCTCGACGGCTTATCCCTCCCCTGGGATATCGACATCGGCGATCGCTATCCCGGTACCGATAAGTTGCGGCAAAATGGCGACGACGTTTCGCGACTGGCGCTGTCGCTGATCGAGAAACTGAATGCCCGCAATCTCAGCCACATCAAGGTCTATGACTACACGGCCAGCGATCTGTGTACGGCGACGGTTGCCGCGGGTTATGCAAACGCCTATATTTGCAATCAGGGTACCCAGCAGCATAAGATCGGCTGGATACACGACCGCCCCGGCCTTATCCACACGAACAAGATGTTCAGCATGACAGCCCCAAGCGGTGAATGGGTTCAGACTCAGTGCGATGGCCGAAGTGAAGCCGTCGTCATGCCGGAATATCTGATTGCGGACTGCGACTCCGGTAATGAGCGGCAGGATCTGCCAGCCTTCCGTGATTACGCTTTTGCAGATCCGGTAGAAGCAGCAAAATGGAGCGTCGATATGTTAATTCACTTGTCCAACCTTGCAACTTAGTTACTTTAGCAGAAATTTTCTCCTACAATTACTAACTAAATATCTGATATTAATTAAACACAGCATTGCAAGGTTTCTGAAATGTCGTCTCATACCGTTCATATTTCTGAAAGAATGTCGCAAGCAAGCGAACTGATCGGTGGAAGACTGCACGCCGGTCAAATTAGAATTCATGAAAAATCTGTAGCAGAGCCTCCATTTTCATTATTAAGTATAAATATGGAAATTTCAGCCAATATTGGATCTGGAACTTATCTATGGACATATTTTACAGAACATGTTTCCAATATCGGAAGATACTGCTCTATCGCACATGGCACACGTTTGGGTGATTTTGATCATCCGATAGATAGAATTTCAACTTCGGAATTTACTTTTAGAAATGATTGGATATGGAAAAATTTTCCTGACCTTATAGAAGAAAGTATACTTGATCGCGCACCTCTTGCTTCATCCAAGAAAATATTGATCGGCAACGACGTCTGGATTGGCGCTCAGACATTTATCAAGAATGGCGTGAGCTTGGGAGACGGTTGCATAGTTGCGTCAAACAGCGTTGTAACTAAAGATGTCCCACCTTACGCCATAGTCGCTGGAAATCCTGCTCAAATCGTGAAATTTAGATTTGATGATCGAGTTATAGAAAATCTTCTAAACTTACCGTGGCATACATACCCCTATACATATCTACGTGGCGCAAATCTTAGTGATATAAATGAAACTATAGAGTTTATTGAAAAAATAAATACTGAAAAATTAAAAAAAATACCACAACTGAATCTTTTACGTTACGTCAAATACCTCGAAAAAAATCATGATCAAATAATCAACACAAAAATATCTTTAGCCGAAGTAATTGAAAACTGCGCACCTGACTCAGATGTTAAATTTGATAAGATCATCGGCATTGGCAGCGCCTTGGAAATGGCATTTAAACAAAAAGCCGAAGCTCAACACAAATCACAGGAAGTTGCCCTTAGATTAGATTCCGTTGAATCTACGCTGCATCAAACCTCGGAACGTTTTAACAATTTTGCTGAAGATCAGGCAAAATTTTTTGAAAGGGAGACCG
>NZ_AWGF01000012.1 GCF_000495855.1 Asticcacaulis sp. YBE204
CGGCGCACATCGTTGGCCACGACGGCGCGGCGGCGGTCACGCACCGGGCGGTGGCGCAGGCGGCCGGGCTGAATCTGGGGGCGGTGACCTATCATTTCGCGACTGGCGGCGCGCTGATGGCCGCGGCGTGGGCGCATATCTATCTGCGCCTGACCCGCCCGCATCAGGCGACCGAGACCGGTCCCCTGTCGCGCGAAATCTATGTCGACGGCCTGACGCAGTATGCGGCGCAGGACGCGCAAAAGCCGGACGTGCTGGCCATGGAGGCGCTGTTGTCGCAGGCGGCGCGCGACCACAGCTTCAGGGATATGGGGGCGATGATCCGCTATAACCGCGGGCAAAGCACCTATCTGCGCCTGAGCCGTCTGCCACGTGAATCCGGGCCGCTGACGCCGCAGGCGGCAGGCCTCGTATCGACTCTGTTGCAGGGCATGGGCCGCGATTTGGCGGTCCTCGATCCAGCTATGCGCGGCGTACAGTCACGACGCCTGATGACGCAGGTGCTGGACGCGCTGAAGGTCGATCTCTGAACCGCACCGGATTTGTCGGAGCATTTAATTCGTGAGTAGATAGCCCGCGATCGTCGCAATGTCCGCTAACAGGCGGCTTATCGGCTCGACCTCGCGATATCCGGAATGGGCGCGTAGGCGATTTAAATCTGGGAACGGCTAATGCGGGCATTCAATGCTCATTGAATATCCCGTGTCGGTCATAAAACGTAGCGATCTTCGCCCGGCATGGTGTGAAGAAAATTGTATGATAAAGCGCTGGACAGTTTTTCAATGAACGCTGATACTTCATCCAGATAAAAAGCTCAGGGAAGGCGTGCATCCATCGGTCATTCAGGTCCGTCGCGAGAATTCGCGCCGGAGCGCATGTCAGGTGAGCCGAATATACAATGAGAGCTTCGTACGAACGTCGAAGTTGGTTAGCCCGGCATGTCATCCGGCATGAACCGGCCCTCAGGGCATGGCTCAGGCGACGCCAGATACCCGGTCTCGAAGTCGACGACATCGTTCAGGAAACCTATGCCCGTTTGGCCAGCGTCGAGAGCACGGACAATATTCTCAACGTCAAAAACTATATGTTCCAGACCGCCTATTCGATCATGGCGTCGCATCTTCGCAAATCGCGTATCGTTCATTTCAAGGCGATAGACGACCTGAATACGCTCAACGTCACGCCGGATGAGCCGACGCCGGAGGATCAGGCCATCCATCGTCAGGAACTGGGCCGCTTGCTCGACGTGGTGGTGGCGCTGCCCGAGAAGGTGCGTCAGGTGTTCATGATGCGCCGGATAAACGATCTGTCTCAGCGCGAGGTCGCGCAGGAACTGTCGATCCCGGAATCGACTGTCGAAATGCGGATGCGCAGAGCCAATTTTCTGATTACAAAATCACTTTCGGAAGACGGAAACCGTCCCCCTGATGCGTCTATGGGGACTGAACGATTGACACGCATTCGACCTGACCGTGACCCAAAAGCAAACCGCACACCAAATTGAGGACATCGCCGTCGCCTGGGCGACGCGTCTCGATAATGGACCGCTCCCGGATGAGGAGGCGCGGGCGCTTGATCTGTGGCTGGATTCCGACATCCGCTGCGTCGGCGCTCTGGCGCGCGCGGAGGCCTATATCGAGGCCTCGAAAAAGGCCGTCGCGCTTGATGCGGCGATAATAGATGATCTGGCGGCCCGGCATAAGGCGAAGGCGGGCCTCAGTCGGCGGGACGTTTATAAATATGGTGCCGCCGCTGCGGGCCTGTCCGCACTCGGTATCGCGTCCTATGCCACTATGGCGGCGGCGGGGACATACGAAACGCGCAAGGGCGAAATGAAGGTGGTGACGCTTTCGGACGGTTCGTCGATCAGCCTGAACACCGACACCAAAGTGCGCGTGGCTTTCAGTGCAAAGCGGCGGCTCGTCCACCTGTTCGGCGGCGAGGCGATGTTCACGGTGGCCAAAGATGTCGGGCGTCCCTTCGTCGTGTCGGCAAAGTCGGCCTTCGTGACGGCGATGGCGACGAGCTTCACGGTCGGTGATTTGCCGGATCGTCCCCTGACGGTCGTGGTTAGCGAGGGCGTTCTGCAAATCGACCGCGCCGATGGCAAAGGGCAACCGGTCAAGCTCGATGCCAATACGCGCGTCCGCTTCGAGCCTACGGCGGCGATGCCCGTCCTGAAGATCGAGAAGATTTCAACGGTTCAGGTCGATGACGACATGGCCTGGCGCAGCGGTCGGATTTCGTTTAAGGGGGAAACCCTCGATGAAGCGACGCGCGCGTTTGCACGGTATAGCGACATCGAACTGATTATCGATGACCCCGGCCTCAGGGGCGAGAAAATCGCCGGTGTCTTTCAGAACAACGACCCGGTCGGATTCGCGGAGACCGTGGCCCTCAGCTTCGACCTGCGCATCGATATTCAGGAAAACCGGATATATCTTTCGCGAAAAGCGGCCTGAGCCGCGTCCCGCCGGCCAAATGACGATGTTTTTTAGCCATCTTGCTAAAAAAAATTTCAAAACTTCGACGTCCGCGTAAAAAAATTATAAGCGACCACACGGATTTTCAAATCCGATGCGTCTAGCCCTTCCGAACCGCACAGAAATGAAAAGAACCGGCGGTATGAGGAAATGGGAAAATGCACACCAAAGCTAAGAGACACCTGTTTGCGAGCGTAGCAGTCATCGGCCTGCTATACGCCGGTTGCGCGTTCGCGGCGGATTTCAACGTTCCGGCCCAGCCCGCCAGAACGGCGATCCCGGCGTTTGCCATTCAGGCCAAAATTCAGATCATCGCCCCGGTCAGCTTGCTGGAAGGCGTCACCACGCGCGCCCTTGTCGGCGATTACGACACCGTCACGGGCCTGAACCTGCTGCTGGCCGGCACCAATCTTGAAATCGCGTCCAACAGGAACGGGGTGATCGCACTTCGCGTCAAGGGGACGAAAACAGGGGGAAACGACGTGGGGGGAACTAGCGATTCGGCAGGTTCTCCCGTGACACCGGTGTCGGTGAACGATGGCTTGACCGAGGTCATCGTCATTGGCTCCCGCGCCTCGCAACAATCGGCCATCGAACGCAAAAAGCGCGCTGCAACCGCGTCGGATTCGATCGTTGCGGACGATGTGGGTTCGTTTCCGGATCGCAATCTGGCCGAAGCGCTTTCTCGCATTCCCGGTATGGCGCTCGGCCGTAACGAAACCGGTGAGGGGGAGGGTATCAGCCTGCGAGGCAATGGCTCGGACCTGACCAATGTTGAGATGGACGGCATGTCGGTGAACTCCGCCGGGCAGGATCTCGCGGTTAGTGGCGGTGACGGCGCCGGTCGCGGCGCTGACCTGCGCGAATTGCCGGCTGATCTGATCAAGAGCGTCGATGTCATCAAGGGTCAGACTGCCGACATGACCGAAGGCGGGCTTGGGGGATCGGTCCTGATCCAGACTCGCAGCGGTCTGGATTTCAAGAAACCCTATGTTCAGTTGCGCGTTGCAGAGGAAATGAACACCCTGAGCGAGCGCTGGTCGCCGAACTTCGGCATCGTGGCGTCGCGCAAGTTTTTCGACAATCGTCTGGGGGTGATCTTTAACGTCAGCAAGTCCCGCCGTCTGAACGACAGCCACCAGATCAATGGTGCGGGTTCAGCCAACAATGGCGGATATGCACGAACCTGGGATTTCGACGGGTCGCCGGAGAAGACGTTCGTCTTCAATCCGGATATGGTCAACGGTGACGGTGCGACGACCCCTTTCACCAACTCGACCTTGACGCCACTGGAAGTGGTCAAGCGATCTGCCGCCGCAAAGACCAAGGCGGAATGTATCTCGGCGTTTCCGCTGCTTTCCGACGCACAACTGGCGGCCATACCGGCGGGAACCAATAACGGTACGCGGGCCTCGGCACAGGCCGTCAACATCAATGCTCAGATCACCTGCCTCAACCAGTGGAACGACTATTCGCCCGGCCTGACGCGGGACTACTGGGTGTCGCAGTATGAAGACCGGCTGGCCTGGGATATCCGCTTCGACTACCGCGTCAACAGTCATCTCACCGTCTACGCCAAATATCAGGTCGCCAATCGGGAGCAGGACGAACGGCGTCGAGCCCGGACACGCGGCAGCCTTGGGGCGACGTCCAATACTCTGAACTTCACCCAGAGTCTGACGACAAATACCAATATTCCGAACGGCAGTATCAATCGCTATGGCGAAGTCGCCGGAAGCGGGTACACGCTGTACATGAAGGATCAACCGGTGGGCGTGTCGACGCTCGACAGCACACTGGCCGGATCGGTCGTCAACAACGCCTTTCCCCGTTACGGCACGGTCCTGAACGTCGTCCCCGGCAGCGTGACGACCGAAAACCACTACGTCACGGGCGCCCAGATCACCAATGCCTCGATCAACTACGACAATATCGCCAACGATCAGGACTGGAAGAACAAGTACATTCTGGCCGGTGGCGAATACAAGCGTGGCCCTCTGAACATCAAGTTTCAGGGTAGTCACAGCGACTCCTACTATCAGCGCACCGACACCCGCTTCCGTCGCAACATCACCTATGGTACCGGCACCCTGACCATGCTGGACCACGGTCTGTGGGATATCAAATATCCCGAAGGCTTCAATCCGGATAATATGGAACAGTCTGTGCCGTTCGTGGCGCTCACCGGTACGGCAGCACAGCAAGCCGCTGCGGCAAAATATACAAGCAGCATCGACGTGACCTTCACACCGCGGATCACCGAAGGCAACAATGATGCCGCCAAGATCGACGTGATCTATCGTCTCGACAAGTACCCGTTCTTCACCTCGTTCAAGACGGGTGTCAGCTACAGCAAATCCCAAAGCCGGGCTTGGGGGGCGGGGGGCTATACCGGCGGTAACAACACCTTCTTCGTCCCGCAAACCTCGCTCGACAGCACCATCCGCGCCTGTGAAAATCAGGCGACGACGACGGCAGCCAATGCCTGCAAATACGGCATCACCTGGGGCACCGGTAAGCTCACCCATGCCGGAACGGAGACGATCACCCGGGCGCAACTGATTTCGATCTTCGAGAATTCGAACGAGGTGAATACGGGCGCGTTCATGAACGGGTATGAAGGCGTGCAGGGGCTGAAGCTGTGGAACACGGTCGATGTCGACAAAGCGCTGTCGATGATGGGCCTCAGCCAGTACATCAATTTCGACTGTATGAAGGTCTGTATGGGCACGGACGGCAAGATGTACGATCAGCCGGTTAGCCGCTCTTCGGAGCAGAACTCCGCCGCCTATGCTATGCTGTCGTTCGAGCAGGATCTGCCGTGGGGAATGCAGTTTTCGGGTAACTTCGGCCTTCGCATGGTCCAGCGTAATGTTCAGGCGGCGGGACAGGTGGCGCTTCAGTCGATCCGGAAGAACTTTTCCGACGACGGCAACCCGAACAACGACTGGAACGAAGACACCACCGCGACCGGCGGCTATAACCGGGTTACGACCACACGCATCAGCAAGGCGGTCTATGTCAACCGCGAAGAGCGCTACTGGCTGCCGAGCTACAATGCGGCCCTGTGGGTGATCGATGACAAACTCCTCATCAGATACTCTTGGGCGAGATCGGTGGCGCCACCCCCGATCGGTCGTCTGTGGCCAGTGGGAACCTGTACGGTCGACGAGCGGAAGGAAGGGCAATTCGAAACCGGCATCGACGAAAGTGAAGACGGCGAAGACGCAACCGACATGGCATGCGATACTTTTGGTAATCCCTCGCTGAAGTCATACAAGGCCAACAAAAACAATTATTCCATCGAATGGTATCCGAACAGGGATACGTCGATCTCGCTCGCCTACTATCGTCAGAAAGTCAAAATCGGTCGCCCGGAAGCGATCAATGTCACGGATTCGCCGGTTTTCGCCGGATCGGATGAAGTCGATCCGGCCACCGGACAGCCCTTGTCCGATATCGAATTCTCGTACCGGACCTATGTCAACGGTCCGGGCTGGACGGGCAAGGGATGGGAGCTGGCGGCGAAAACGTCGCTGACCTTCCTGCCGTGGCGTCTGCGCTATACCGGTATCGACTTCAATATTTCGACCAATGAGCAGTCGGGTGATGTCGGCTATCATGATCCGATTACCGGAGAGTCGCTTGGCGTTCCCGGGCGGTCGAAATACTACAACAACCTGACCTTCTGGTACGACGACGGCAAGACCAATGCTCGTCTCGCCTTCCAGCAACGCGACAAGGTCCTGCGCTGTGTCACCTCGTGCGGCACGACGATCGACGGTATCTCGGACTTCCCGATCGATAACCCGCGGACACGCGTGGCGTTCCCGTACAATCCCGGAGAGCCAACCTATACCCAAGGCTACCTCTACCTCGACGCCAAGATCAGCCATAAGATTTCCAAGAATGTGGAGATCTATTGGGAAGGCCGAAACCTGATGAAAAAGGCCAATGTCATCATGAGCGGGCGCGACGAAGATAAGTACTTTGCGGCCAGCTATGGCGGTCAGCGGTTCAATATCGGGATGACCTACAAGCTTCAGTAACACCGGCGGGCGCGGCACCCCCGCGCCGCCGTCTCCGTGTTGAATGTCGGGTATGACCGGTCGGCGCGTAGCCAGTACGTCTGTCTGCATTCACTCCCCGGCTGCAAGCGGCCAACTCCCCACTTGCAGCAAAGCCAACTTTGATCCGCCAGTTGCTCTGGCGGATCTTTTTTCAATCGGTTTCAAGATCGCTGCAAAAGGGACGTCGAAATGACTGTACAAACCTATACCCGCCGCCGTCTTGCCGGTTTAATGACCATGACAGCGTTTGTCGGTCCGGCGGCGCAAGCAAAACCCGGTCGCGTGCCGGTAACGCGGTCAGGTGCCGTGGGTGACGGCGCGACCTTGAACACCGCCGCCATTCAGTCGCTCATAAATCGCCTTGCTGCTGAAGGCGGTGGAACGGTCGTGATCCCGTCAGGCGTTTTTGTCTGCGGGGCCCTGTATCTGAGACCAAAGGTCAATCTGCATCTCGAACGGGGCGCCGTGCTCAAAGCCTCAACCGACATGGCGAATTTTCCGCCTCATCGGACACGCATCGAAGGCCATTTTGAAGAAAAATTCACACCCGCCCTGATCAATGCGGCGGGCTGCGACGGTCTCAGCATCACGGGCGAGGGGACACTCGACGGTGACGGGCGACCGGTCTGGGATCTTTTCTGGAAGCTCAGGAAAGCGTCGCCGGACCCAAAGAATTTCTCGAACCTAAGCCTCCCGCGCGCGCGACTGATTCTGATCGAGCGTTCCCGTCGTGTGACGATCGAAGGCGTTTGCTTCAAAGATTCACAGTTCTGGAACCTGCATCTGTACAGGTGTCAGAACGTAACCGTTCGCGGTGCGCGCTTTGAGGTGCCCGATGACTACAAGCAGGCACCGAGCACCGATGCGATCGATATCGATAGCAGTCAGGATGTCCTTATCGAGGGCTGCCACTTTTCGGTGACCGACGATTGTATCGCCGCCAAGGGGTCCAAAGGGCCTGACGCGCTGGCCGACACGGATAGCCCGCCCGTCGAACGGATCAGAGTGCGAAATTGCGTTTTTCGTCGTGGCCATGCCCTGATGACCTGCGGCAGCGAGGCCACGATTGTACGCGATGTGATTGTTGAAAACTGCCGGATCACCGGATCGATGAGCGTGCTGAACCTCAAACTAAGGACGGATACGCCTCAGACCTACGAAAACATTTTCTTGCAAAACATTAAGCTCGATGCCGAGGGGGGCGCTATTTTCTCGATCCAGCCGTGGAGCCAGTTTGCAGTATCCCGTGACGGCGCACTACCCCGGTCTGTCGTTCGAAACGTGCGGCTTGCGGGCTTCAGCGGGCGGTATGGGGCTTTCGGGGTCATCAAGCCCGATCCCGGTCAGGCAGATATTGAAAAAATTCGTGTGGAGGATTTTGATCTTCAGTTGAAGAAAGACAAGCTCGACATGACGGAGGTTGCACATTTCACGTCCAACAATCTCCGCATAAACGGCAAGTTCCTTCACTCTATCTGACGCGGGTCGAACATATGCCGTTCAGATGGGACGCACAGGTCGCGCACTATGGCTGGCTTTGAGCCTACCTCAAAAACGTCCATACGGCAAAGGCCTCGCGGAGACGCGGGGCCTTTTTAAGGACTAAAGCCGGAAATGCGCGCACCTCCCATCCGGCCATGACAAAGCACATTGGAAATAGTGCCCACAAGTCAGCGAATTAGGGCGTCGTGATGCGCGGTGCGCACTTAACTGTCTGAACGGAAAGAGAAGATGGTGGACCCGACAGGGATTGAACCTGTGACCCTTCGCGTGTGAAGCGAATGCTCTCCCGCTGAGCTACGAGTCCGTTACCACGTTGCGAGGACGGCGGTATTAGCCGCTCCATCCCCGCCTGACAAGGGGTTTTATTTCACGATCCCGGCAATCGCTGTGGGCAGTTCGTCGAAATGATGGATCAGGGCGGCAGGGGACATCTCCTCCAGCGGCGTGTCGCAATAGCCGAAGCTGACCAGCACGCAGGGGACACCGGCGTTTTGCGCGGTCAGGTAATCGGTTTCGGAATCGCCGATCAGGATGGTTTTGGCCATGGTCAGGCCGACATCGTCGATGCAGGCCTGCAAATGCCCGGCATGCGGTTTCTTGTCCGGCACACTGTCGGCGCCGCGCACCGAACCGAAACGCCCGATCAGGCCAAGCTTGGTCAGGAGCAGCACCGACAGGTCGGTGGGTTTGTTGGTGCACACCGTCAGCGTGGCGCCTGCGGCGGACAGGGCGTCGAGCGTGTCCTCCAGCCGTTCGAAAGCCGTGCTTTCGCGGTCGATGCGGTGGCGATAGATGTCGAGAAAGCGGGCGACCATCGGGTCTTCGGCGGCGGTATCGAGCGGCACATTGGCGGCGGCGAACCCGCGCTGGATCAGCGACCGCGCCCCGCGTCCGACCAGCTTGCGCGCGTCGCTATAGGCAAATTCCGGCACCTTATAGTCGGCCAGAATCTCGTTCAGCGTGCCGATGATGTCCGGCGCGGTCTCGACCAGCGTCCCGTCGAGATCGAAGGCGAGGCAGTATCCGGTCAGATCGGGGAGGGTGGTCATATCAAGCCTTAATGTCGATGCCCATAAATACTCCCCCGCCACGCGGGGGAGATGTCACGAAGTGACAGAGGGGGCCTTTTGAACCGCTTTATAAGGCCCCACACCGTCTTTTTGCTACGCAAAAATCCACCTCCCCCGCGTGGCGGGGGAGTATGAAAAGAGAGATGTCGGAAGTAAACGACTTCACAGGCCGCTATTTGCGCTCTAAATCCAGACAAACGGCAACGGGTGAATCGACGATCATGAGCCATAACACGAAACGCGCGGCGGTCATTCTGGCGGCAGGGCAGGGCACGCGGATGAAATCGCCTGTGCCGAAAGTTCTGCACACCGTCGCCGGACGCACCATGCTCGACCTCGCCATCGACGCCGCCGAAGGTCTGGGCTGCGATCGCATCGTCGTCGTGGTCGGCGCGCACTCGCCGCAGGTCGGCGAAACGGCGCGGGCGCGGCTGGGCGTCGAAAACGTCGTCATTCAGGACCCGCCGCTGGGGACCGGCCACGCGGTATTGGCCGCGAAGGACGCTTTGGCCGATTTCGACGGTCAGGTGGTGGTCTCCTATGCCGACTGCCCGCTGATCGACACGGCGGTTTTGAAAACCGTCTTCGATCTGGCCGACACGTCCGATCTGGCCGTGCTGGGGTTCGAGGCCGCCGATCCGGGCGCCTATGGCCGCCTGATCATCGAGGGCGACAACGACCTCTCGGCCATCGTCGAGGCCAAGGAAGCCAGCCCTGAGCAGTTGGCCATAACGGCTTGTAATTCCGGCGTTCTGGCCGCCGACCGCGCGACGCTGTTCTCGCTGCTGGGCGAGGTGACCAATGCCAATGCCAAGGGCGAATACTATCTGACCGATGTGGTGGGGCTGGCCAAGGGGCGCGGCCTGAAACCGAAGACGTGTTTCGTCGCCGAAGACGACGTGATCGGTGTCAATTCGCAAGCCGAACGCGCGGTCGCCGAAGGTATCTGGCAGACGCGCCGCCGCCATGAACTGATGCGCGACGGCGTGACCATGACGGCCCCCGACACCGTCTTCCTGTCGTGGGATACGCAGATCGCGGCGGGTGTTATCGTCGAGCCGAACGTCGTCTTCGCCGAAGGCGTCAGCGTCGAGAGCGGCGCGGTCATCCGGGCTTTTTCGCACCTAGAAGGCGCGAAGGTCGGTGCCGGCGCGCTGATCGGCCCCTATGCCCGCCTGCGTCCCGGGGCCGAGATCGGTAAGGACGTCCATATCGGTAACTTCGTCGAGGTCAAGAACGTCAGGATGGGCGAAGGTGCCAAGGCCAACCACCTCAGCTATCTGGGCGACGGCGAGGTCGGCGCGAAGGCCAATATCGGCGCGGGAACCATCTTCTGTAATTACGACGGCTTCTTCAAACACAAGACGATCGTCGGCGAAAACGCCTTCGTCGGCTCGAACACGGCGCTGGTCGCGCCGGTCACCATCGGGGCGGGCGCGATCACCGGCTCCGGCTCGGTCATCGTGCAGGACGTTCCCGCCGATGCGCTGGCCTTCGAGCGGGCGCGTCAGACCGAAAAACCCGGCTGGGCCAAGGCCTTCCGTGAGCGCAAACTGGCTGAAAAAGCCGCTCTCAAAAAAGGATAGAGCCGTTGAGCGCCGACACACAGAAGCAGATTTCCGGCCTTGCGGCCATCGACCACATCAAGGATGGCATGAAGGTCGGGCTTGGCACCGGTTCGACCGCGGCCTGGTTCGTCAAGGCTATCGCCGACGAGGTCAAGGCGGGCATGAAGCTGACGCTCGTTTCAACCTCGAACCAGACGACGCATCTGGCCCACTCGCTGGGGCTGGAGATCAAGGACATCAACGATGTCGGCAAGCTCGATCTCTGTGTCGACGGCGCGGACGAGATCGGTGAGGGGCTGGCCCTGATCAAGGGCGGCGGCGGGGCGCTGTTGCGTGAAAAGCTGATCTGGGAAATGGCCGACCGCTGCATCGTCATAGCCGACGCCGCCAAGCACGTCGCGGTGCTGGGGCAATTCGCCCTGCCGATCGAGGTCGAGCCCTTTGCCTATAAGGGCACGATCAACCGCATCACCGATGTTTTGAGCGAATTCGATATCGCGAAAATGCCGGTTCTGCGCAAAAAAAGCGGCGAGGCCTTTGTAACCGACGGCGGCAATCTTATCTTCGATGTGGCCTGCGGGGCGATCCACGACCCGTCGGGTCTGGCCAGTGCGCTGAAAGCCACGACCGGTGTGGTCGATCACGGCCTGTTCCTCGATCTGGCCGACATCGCGCTTATCGGCACCGATGAAGGTGTGAAGGTATTGTACCCCTAAAGGATTCAGAATGTCCGACTACGATTATGACCTGTTTGTCCTCGGCGCGGGCTCCGGCGGGGTGCGCGCGGCGCGGCTGTCGGCGCAACTGGGCCTCAAGGTCGCGGTGGCCGAAGAGGACAAGGCCGGCGGCACGTGCGTCCTGCGCGGCTGCGTCCCGAAAAAGTTCATGGTCTATGCTTCGGAAGTGCCGGAACAGATCGCCTATGCTCGCGGCCTCGGCTGGGAAGCGCAATCGGGCAAATTCGACTGGGTCAAGTTCCGCAACGCCAATACGACCGAGGTCAATCGCCTGTCGGATATCTACGCCTCGAACCTTGTCAAGGCGGGGGCCGACCTGATCAACGCCCGCGCCAAACTGACCGGCGAACACACGGTACATTTGACGCCGTCGAACGGCGACGAACCTTATGAGGTGACCGCGAAGACGATCCTGATCGCCGTCGGCGGCCATCCCTTCGTACCGGACGACGTCGAGGGCAAGGAACTGGCCATCACCTCGAACGAGATGTTTCACCTCGAAAAGCTGCCGAAATCCATCGCCATCGTCGGCGGCGGCTATATCGCGGTCGAATTCGCCGGGGTTTTGAACGGCTGGGGCGTCGAAACCCACATCCTCTACCGCGGCGACCAGATCCTGCGCGCCTTCGATCAGGAGGTGCGCGAGCACCTGACCCAGGAAATGGGCAAGAAGGGCATCCGCATCATGACCCATGCCGAGCCCAAGTCGTTGGTGCAGGTGGAAGATGGTATCAAGGTTACTCTGACCGACGACACCGAACTGACGGTCGAAACCGTGCTCTATGCCACGGGCCGTCGCCCGCACACGCGCAATCTGGGACTGGAAGAGATCGGCGTCGGTCTGGACCGCGACGGGGCTGTGGTCGTTGACAAGTTCTCGAAGACCGCCATCGACCATATCTACGCCGTCGGTGATGTGACCAACCGCTGCAACCTGACGCCGGTGGCGATCCGCGAGGGCGTGGCCTTTGTCGAGACGGCGTTCAAGAACAATCCGCAGGCCTATGACCACGGACAGATCGCCACGGCGGTTTTCTCTCAGCCACAGATCGGCACGGTCGGCCTGACCGAGCAGGACGCGGTGGCGCAGGGCATCCGCGTCGATATCTATACCGCGCGTTTCAAGACGATGAAGACGGCCTTTGTCGGTGGCGATAACCGCACCCTGATGAAGCTGATCGTCGATCATAAGACCGACGTGGTGCTCGGCGTCCACATGGTCGGGCCGGATTCGGCCGAGATCATTCAGATGGCCGGGATCGCCGTCAAGGCCGGTCTGACCAAGGCGCAGTGGGACGCCACTTGCGCCGTGCATCCGACGGCGGCGGAGGAATTTGTCACCCTGCGCGAAAAACGGACGGCTTAAACCTTTCCCGGCAACGGGGAAGGATGTAAGGGAGTCGCAAGCGTTTGTTTTGCGAGGGACTATGGCGGTAGCGAAGATGTCGGCGGCAGGGTTCAAACTTCCGTCCTATACGCAAGGCGTGATGTTTATCACGCTCGCCTTCTTCGTCCTGTTTACCTATTTTGGCTCGCTGGGCTATGCCTTGACCGCGACCTTCGGCGGCTTTTTGTTGCTGGGTTACTGGCGCCATGCCAAAGTCTTCGGCTGGGCAGGACTGGCAATGGTCGTGCTGCTGGTCTGGCTTGTCGGACGTTCAACGCTGCTCTACGACATGCAAAGCGGTGCCGATTTCGGCCAGTATCAGACCTGGGAAGATCAGGCCTGGCTCAAGATGATCCTTCAGCCCATATCCTATGGTGCGCTGATTCTGGGCGCCATGAAAATGAAGGACGAAGACGCCTTCAAACTGACCGGCGGACTGTTCTATGCCTTTATCGGTCTGTGCGTCCTGATTATCGTCGATGCCCTGAGCGGTGCGGCCATCTATCAGGCTATTTCGGCGACCATCTATAAGCCAATCCGGCCCGACCTCGCCATGGTCAAACTGTCGATCGCCACCTATGCCTTCGTGCTGCTCTACTGGCCGATCATGCTGGTCGGCGAATTCAAATCGCGTGGCGTTCAGGTCGTGGCGCTGGGGGCCTGTGTCCTGACGCCGATCATCACCGGTGCCAATGCGCCGGTACTGGCCATGGTCGTTTCCTATATCGTCTTCCTGATTGCGCGCTATTTCCCCTATATCGGCAAGATCAGCATATATTACTGGGCGGCCTTCGTCGTCGCTTTCAAGATTCTCTACTTCCCGGTGATCATGCACCTGATCAAGGTCATGAAATGGGATGACAATGTCCATCAGTTCCTGCCGCCGTCCTGGGATGCGCGCGTCGATATCTGGATGTTCACCGCCGAAAAGATCATGATGAAGCCGTTCCTCGGCTGGGGCTTCGACGCCAGCCGCCATTTCGGCAAGGCGATCCCGCTGCACCCGCATAATATGTCGATGCAGGTGGGCCTCGAACTCGGCTATGTCGGGCTATTCATTCTTGCCGCCTTCTGGGTATTGCTGATCCTGCGGGTAGGTCAGGGCGGCCCTGCGCAAGGCAACGATCCACGGGCTCTCAGGGATATCAGCGACCGCGACGGTATCGATACGCGACCCTACGTTCTGGCCAGCGTGGCGGCGTTCTTCACCCTGGCACAACTCAGCTTCGGCATCTGGCAGGAGTGGTGGCTGGCGCTTGCCGCTATTGTCGCCGCTGTGCTGGTCATGACCAAAAAAGCCCTCAGTTTTGTCGGAAAATAGATGGCGTGTGGCGCGAAATCGCGTCGAATTACAGTATTAATGCGGTTTGAAGTTTCAAATTAAACTATAAAATACTGACTTTTAAGTCATTTTTGCGCCGCTGCAATGCTTTTACGCGCATGTGGATATTGAGTTTGCCTTCGCGGCGGCTTAAATAGGCCGCATGAACAAGTCTTGGTCCCCCCATAGCTGGCGCGCGCGCCCCGCGCTCCACATTCCTGACGATTACCCCGATGCGGCGGCGTTACGTGCCGCTGAGGCCGAAATCGCCACCCTGCCGCCACTGGTTTTCGCCGGTGAAGCCCGTCGCCTGACCTCCGCGCTCGGTAAGGTCGCCAATGGCGAAGCCTTCCTGCTGCAAGGCGGCGACTGCGCCGAAAGCTTCAAGGAATTTTCCGCCGACAATATCCGCGACACCTTCCGCCTGATCCTTCAGATGGCCGTCGTCCTGACCTTTGCCGGCGGTAAGCCGGTGGTCAAGGTCGGCCGCATCGCCGGTCAGTTCGGCAAGCCGCGCTCGTCGCCCGTCGAAACCATCGACGGCGTGACCTTGCCCAGCTATCGCGGCGACAATATCAACGGCATGGAATTCACGCCCGAAGCGCGTCTGCCGGACCCGTCGCGTCTGGTGAAGGCCTATAATCAGTCGTCGGCGACGCTGAACCTGCTGCGCGCCTTTGCCAATGGCGGCTATGCGGACCTCTACAACATCCACAAGTGGACGCTCGGCTTCGTGTCGGGCTCGCCGCAGGGTGAGCGTTACAAGGTGCTGGCCGAGAAGATCAGCGAAACCCTGAGCTTCATGTCGGCCATCGGCATCACGTCCGACAAGGCGCAGGAAATCCGCCAGGTGGACTTCTTCACCTCGCACGAAGCCCTGCTGCTCAACTACGAACAGGCCCTGACCCGCGTCGATTCGACGTCCGGCGACTGGTACGACACCTCGGCGCACATGCTGTGGATCGGCGAGCGCACGCGTCAGCTCGATGGGGCGCACGTCCACTTCATGCAGGGCATCAAGAATCCGATCGGCGTCAAGTGTGGCCCGACGCTGGAACCCGACGACCTGAAGCGTCTGATCGACGCGCTGAACCCCGAAGCCATTCCCGGTCGCCTGACCCTGATCGGCCGTTTCGGTTCGGAAAAGGTCAATGAGCGCCTGCCCAAGCTGATGAAGGCGACGCGCGAACACGGCGTGCCGGTTGTGTGGTCTATCGACCCCATGCACGGCAATGTCATCAAGGCCGCCAACGGCTACAAGACGCGTCCGTTCGACCGTATCCTCTCGGAAGTCCGCTCGTTCATCGATGTGGCCGGGGCCGAAGGCGTGCATCCGGGTGGTCTGCATCTGGAAATGACGGGGCAGAACGTCACAGAGTGCATCGGCGGCGCCCACGCTCTGAGCGAGGATGAACTGAGCCATCGCTACCACACGCACTGCGACCCGCGTATGAACGCGGATCAGGCGCTGGAGTTATCCTTCCTCGTGGCCGAACGGCTGCACGCGATGAAGGATGCCGCTGCCAAGGCGGCGTAAGGTCAGGTACGATATACATGAAAAAGGGCCGCGTTCAGCGGCCCTTTTTTTGCTGCGAAAGACGCCACAGACACCTAAAGCGGAATGACTTTAGATAGAATCGTCGTTTTGCTCTAAGTTTTTGTTTTGTCGCGATATTATAGCCGAAAATCGCTCACACTTTTGGCTGCGCCGAACTTCGTTTCGGCATATCGCTCTAAACCCCCAATATCCAGCCTTCTTCGTTGAGCGCGATATCGATCTCGTCCTCGCTCAGGCCCTTCGGCGCGCCGAACAGCGCCCCCAGCGTACCCTTGTCGTCGAATTCGGCCAAGGCTGTGGCGGTCAGGCGCACATGGGCGGCGTCCTTGACCTCCAGATGTTCGGACGCGCCGGGATAGAGCGACGGGTAGATTTCGGCGATGACCGTGTCGGTGCCGTCGAGATCGGCCTCGGTCAGGGCCGCGAAGCCGGTCTCGAAAGGCCATATCTTCGATTTCGGCAGGGAGTCGCGCAGGGCGCGCACAGCGGGGATACCGAGCAGGGTCTGACCGCCTACCACGCCCGCGCCGTGCATCTGCCATACCGTCTTGGCCTGAGCGTGCTTACCGAGTTTACGCGCGGCATCCTCGGTCAGGCGAAACTCCGGGAAGTCGCCATAGCTGGCCGGTTTCAGGGTCGACAGCCACTTCTGCGCGGCGTTCTTGGGGCAGCCCCAGAACGGAAAGGCCTCGTCGGTCGTCAGACGATTGATCTTGGCGGCGACGGCGAAGCGGTTATTGGTGTTATCGGCCTTGTCGACGACGTTTTTCACCACGAAATCCCACATCGACTGCCAGTCCGTCAGCCCCAGCTTCGCCGCCGTGCCGCGCGGGAATCCGAAATTGAAATCGAAGCCGAGGAAAATGCGATCGCCGCGCTTATGCAGATCGCCCATGATCGTCTTCAGGAGGGCGACGGCTTCGGCGCGTGTGGCCGGATTATGCGACTCGTAAGACAGGCGGAAGCGCACGTCGCGCTTCATGACGCCGATCCATACCGAAGACTCGCCGGTTTTTTTGCCTTCGGCGGCGCTCCAGTCAACGATCACATAGGCTCCGAACAGACGCGCCATGATGACACCTTAGGCAAGAGTTTAACAACTGGCGGGGGTTTTAGCCCATGCCACGCGCCGCACCAAACTCTAAACTGTGCATTGTCGGTTTTATGCGCCATTTTGTATTTCCATCCGGCTGGAAATCCTGTGTACAAATATCCGCCCACACTTCGGGCGCTTGGATAAAAGGTAGAGTTATGACCATTTTGAAAGCGGGCGTCGCGGGCGCCGGGGTGTTCGGAGGCTATCACGCCAACAAGTACAAGGAAGCCGAAGCCGCCGGAAAGGTGCAATTTATCGGCATCTACGACCTCGATCAGGCGCGCGCCGAAGCAGCGGCGGAAAAGTTCGGAGTGAAAGCTTTCTATAGTGAGCAATTGCCGGAGTTTCTGGCGGCGATCGATGTCATCACCATCGCCGTACCCGCCTTTGCCCACGCACAGGTCGCCTTGAAAGCGCTTGAGGCGGGGGTGCATACCTATGTTGAGAAGCCATTGGCTATTACTGAGCCCGACGGTGACGCGATGGTCGCGCTGGCCGCCGAAAAAGGCGTTGTTCTAGCCTGCGGGCATCAGGAACGCGCGGTGTTCGAGGCGATGGGATTGTACGATGTGCCTGAACGGCCGCTGCGGCTTGAGGCCGTGCGCAACGGGACGGTCTCGACGCGCAATCTCGATGTGTCGGTCGTGCTGGATCTGATGATCCACGATCTCGATCTGGGGCTGACCCTCGCCGCGGGTGAGGCGGGCGGCATTGATGTATCCGCAAAGTTCCGCACCGACGAAGGCTATCAGGCGGTCGGCGCCGATGAAGCCTCTGCCGAGGTGAAGTTCGACGATGGCTTTGTGGCGACCTTTGCCGCGTCGCGCATGGCCGAGGCCCGCGAACGCACCATGCGCATCGTCTATCCGTCAGGCGAACTGTTCATCGATCTGTTGAACCGCAAATTCGAGAACAATACGCCGTTTGCACTCAATCCGGATTTTGCCGAGGCCGATATCGCCCGCGATCCGTTAGGCACCAGCGTGTTTCGCTTCCTCGACAAGGTGGCGGGGCTGCGGGAGCGGCCTTTGGCCACGGGGAATGAGGCGTTGAAGGCGCTGACTCTGGCGCTGGCCATCGACGAAGCGATTGCGGAAGGATGATCGGCTAAGGCAAGGGCTTGAATAGGCTTAAGGCTAGCCAGCTACAGCCTTGTAAAATGGCGCCGATAACGAAAAAGTCTTTGGCGAACGCAATCTCATCATGACTGATAAGAAGTAGGTTGCCGAAGTTGTTAGGATAGGTGGCCGCGAGAACCTGAACGCCTGCAAACAGCATGAAGGGTAAGAATATGATCAAGGTTCTCTTGATGCTGCGGCGTCCGGAATTGGGTCCGAAGATCATCTTCAGCGGCTCTTGAACAGCACCGCAAAGGCCAGCACCGCATAGCCCGCGCCCATGAAGGCGTATTTGTATTGCGTCATGACGTCCACGGCTTCGCCCTCGAACGGACGGAAACAGCCGATCAGGCTCGCGAAGACCAGGGTCACCGAGATCAAAAACAGCAAGATTGTCGTTGCCGTCGGTTTCATAAGCCCTCTGAATGCCCCCGCCTAACCCTATACCCGCAGTTATTCAAATATTTGTGATGATATCAATGGAATTATGCAGGGCGTTCAGAGCGCGGGCCTGAAGAAGAGGAGTTCGTGCAACACCACCAGCACTGTAAAGGCAGAGGTCGCCACCATGACGCGTAAAACGCCGAGTTCTGCGGGCTCGAACGCAACGCGGCCCTGAAAGATGGCCAGGAACGGTACGATCGATGTCCGGCGCATGACGGAGGCATAGGCATCGCCGAATACCGCTTCCCGCTTGCGGTCGATGCTGTTGGCGCCCAGCAGGCTCAAGGCCAGCAAGGTGCCAAAAAATACCCACGCCGCCAGATTGCCGTTGCAGACGAGGTGCGTCGCCGACAGCAAGGCGATCCCCGCCAGTACCGGGTGACGGCTGATGCGGATGATGCCGCTGACCGGCTCGTCCGGCCATTTCTTGGCGCCCTTGAGGTTGGTCGGGCTGGGGCTCAGGGCGCCGACGATCAGCAGCATCAGACCGATGAAGTTGAATACGAAGGCAATGGTTTTCAGGATGAACGGCGCTTCCCAGAAATGGTGATTATAGGCGTCGTTTCGAGCGGCGAAAAAGGCGCTGACCATCCAGAAAAAGCCGCCTAAAGACAGCAATGAAAACAGAATCTTATAAGCCACCCCTCCGATGGCGTCAATCAACTGATCTTTCAGGCGGCTGCCGGAAATCAGGACATGGATGGAGATAAAGAAGGCGCAGGCCAGGGCCAGGGTCCACATGAAAATCTTGGCCTTTACAGATACTGGATAAGCGGAGCGTTGAGGACGTCACCATCCTTGGGGCCATTCTGGGGGCCGTCGGTCTTGGGCTTGGGCGGGGGGGGCGGTGCGTCTTCGTCCGGTGTATGGGTATGGACGACCGGAGGTGTGGGTTCCGGCGGGGGCGCAGGGGCCGGGGGGGGCGGTGGATTCAGCTCTTTTTCGATATCGGTCAAGGGCTTGCGAATGATGGCTTCGACGTGATAGAACCAGCGACGAGCCGTTTCCATCGCGGCGCGCGGACCTTCGGCGCGGGCGGTGAGGGCGTCGTTCGGATCCCACAGGACCAGTTCGAAATCGGGACGCGACGGGTCGTTGAACATCAGGCGGATCGTCACGCGGTCGACCTGCGGGGCGATGTCGTCGAACATCTTGTGCGCGCCGCTGCGGATGATGCGGGCGGCGACTTTGTTGTTGACGAAGACCTCGATGCCGATGATTTCAACCATGCCATAGACGCGGGTCGGGGCCTTGCCGAATTCGCGCACGATGACGCAGGTATTGGCGAGGTACGAAAGGGCGGCGGCGGCCTTGCGCGCCGGTTCGATGGAGACCACGTCGGGCCGCGCGCCGTTCAACGCTTCGGTCACCTCGTCTTCGAGCTTCTTCGGGGCTTCGACGCGGGAATCCCAGATCCGGTAAAGCACCAGCAGCACGGCCAGAGCGGCGGCCGTCAGGATGATGATGGTCGGCAGATACTGGTTCACGCTTGCGTCTCAATCCCCAAAAGCCAGATAGCGGCAAACCCAAATGAGAGTCACCGCGCATATTAACCACGAAACACGGCGGGCGTTAAGAGGGGGCAACGCTCAAATAAAAAGAAAGCCTGCTCCACGAGGGAAGCAGGCTTTTCAAGTGCACCGAGGAATCAAGAGAGGCCGAGGCCGCTCAGGGTAAGCGGACAAGGGGAGGGAGGCATTCCGCTGCTCTTGTCGGCTTGGGGTTACGCTTCTGACGAAGCGAATACAGTAACCCTATAGACCACGTGCTGTCGTGCATGTCAATGAGAATTATTCGCAAATAATGACCTGCCAGTAGTCCTGACAGATTCTCCGGGCTCACGCCGGTTTGCAATGTTTGTCGAAAACGCCCTGGGTGCGATCGCGCTTGGTGATGGCAAAGTCACTGGCGTCTTTCAGCGCTTCGGGTGTCTTGCGGTCCTTGTCGCGCGGATCGGCGGGGGCGGCGATGGCGGCGGCGTAGAGCGGGATGGCCTTGGTGTAGTTGCGCGCGGCGCTTTCCAGCGCTTCGCAGGCTTCGGTCTTGTTATTGTTTTCGGTGGCGATCGACGCGTTCTGGATCATGGCGTCGCCCAGCTTGTCGAAGACTTCGGCGTGCATGATGGCCTTGGTGTAGGCCGTATCGTCGGGCGATTGTGCCAGCGTCAACGACGGCGTGGCAATGAGGGCGAGAAGGATAAGGGCGTGGCGCATGATGGGCTCCTGAAGGTTGCGTGATTTTTAGCGGGATGTCTGTCGCGTACAATTTACAAATGCTGAGAGGGAAGTAGGGTGCCCAAAACAGGAAGCGCTCATGAACCCGATCTATGCCCAACTCGGCACGACCATCTTCACCACCATGTCGGGGCTGGCGGTGGAACTGGGGGCTGTGAATCTGGGGCAGGGCTTTCCCGAAACCGACGGCTTTCCTGAGGTCCGCACCGAGGCCGCCCGCGCAGTCGTACACGACTCGAACCAGTATGCGCCGATGAAGGGCACGGCGGCGTTGCGGGAGGCCGTGGCCGGGTTCTATGGCCGGACGCAGGGTGTATGCCTCGATCCCGCGCGCGAAGTGCTGGTGACGTCGGGGGCGACCGAAGCCATCGCGGCGGCGCTGTTCGCCCTGATCTCGCCGGGCGACGAGGTTATCGTTTTCGAGCCGATGTACGACGCCTATGCGCCGCTGATCGAGCGCGCGGGCGGAGTGGTGGTGCGGATACGGTTGTCGCCGCCGGACTGGCGCTTTACCGAGGCGCAGTTGTCTGCGGCGTTTTCCCCGCGCACCAGGGCCGTGTTGCTGACCACGCCGAACAATCCGACGACACGGCTGATATCGCCGGAGGACTGGGCCTTACTGGCGCGGTTTTGTGTTTCTCATGAGGCCTATGTTATTTCGGACGAGGTGTGGGAGCAGGTTATATTTGACGGTGTTCGCCACGTCGGCGTTCTCAACCTGCCGGAACTGGCCGGGCTGGGCGTCAAGATCGGTTCTGCGGGCAAGATATTCGCCCTGACCGGCTGGAAAGTCGGCTTTGTCTGCGCATCGGAGGCTCTGGTGGCGCAGATCGCCAAGGCGCATCAGTTCCTGACCTTTGCCACGCCGCCGATGCTGCAAACCGCCGTGGCTTTCGGGCTGAATCTGCCGAGCGCGCGCTTTGCCGAGGCGGTGGCCGGTTTGCAAAGGTCACGCGATTTGTTGCAGGCGGGGCTGGCGGCCGAAGGCTTTCGCACCTTGTCGTCGGAAGGCACCTATTTTCTCAATATTGATTTAAAGGCGACGGGGATCGATTTGGGCGGGGCCGATTTTGCTTTGCGCGCGGTGCGTGAGGCGGGCGTGGCGACCATTCCGCTGGAGGCTTTTTGCACGCCGGATGGCCCGCCTTTGCCGGTCGTGAGGCTATGTTTCGCCAAGAGTGATGAGACGCTTTATCGCGGGATCGAGGCGCTCAAAAAGGCGCGGCGATTGTTTGTTTAACGATCCGCGGGCGTCAGCACCGCCGAATGCACCCTCAACATGGCGGGCAGGGTATCGAGCCATGCCGCGTCATCAGGCCCGACCAGACAGCTCAGGGTCACGAAGGTCTTGTCCGGCAGGTCGAGGCCGACACTGCGCATCAGATAGGCTTCGGCGCCAACCTCGATGCTCATATCGACCGAAACGAACTTGACCTGAGGGCCGCTTATCGGCGCCGAAATCATCGGCACCAAGCCTTTTTTGGTGATCTCGATCTTCGCATTGGCTTCGGGGAAGATATCGCGGACGTTCAGGCGGATTTCGTCGGCATAGTCGTCGAGCAGCGAGGGCAGGGCGGTTTGCGCGGCGGCGAAGCTGTTATAGACGCCCTGGCCCTCGGTCAGCGCCTCGCGCATCAGGGTGCAGGCCCGCGCCGGGCCACCGGTGCGCGGCGAAAACACCTGAAGCAGCGTCAGTTCGTGGGTGCGCGGCGTGACAAAGGTCCACGTCCAGTCGTCAGGGGTGCTGAGGCCGATATCGCCCTTGGGGTGGACCCATATGTGACGGTCCGGATCATGGCGATCCTGCCCCCACTGCGCCTGCGGCACGGCGTCCAGTACCGGCGGTTTCGCCCCTGCCGAAGAGACCGAAAGGGCAATAAAAACCGTGAGAACGGGGAATATCTTCATTGAAAACCTCAGGCCGGACTGCGCCGCCGACGGACAGACGCCTGAAAAAGAGCATGAAAAAAGAAAATTTGAAATGGACTGCAACTGAAAAAGTCCATCCATCGGCGGCGCGTCCGGATCATGGCATCGATTGCCGGACGCCGTCACCCCCGAACAAGGGGGTGACGGATTACAAAGGCTGAGAGGCAGGCCTATGGATTTTGTAGGGGGCGTGTGATCGTTACGCCGTCGGGCAGGACTTTTCGATCGGGCAGATTCTGAAGCTGCTGGCTCGGCGGAATCTTGAACGTCGTCCGCGCCACAAACCGGTTGTTCTGAATGGTCTGACCGCGCAGGGCGTCCGGCAGAACCTCGGCGGTGAAGGTGATCGCTCCGCAGCCATTGGCATCGGTGGCCTTGAGCGGCAGGGCGAAGCTGTCCACGCCAGCGTTAGGGGTCAAGGTGCCGGTGACGGTGGCAAAACACTCCGCAGCGCGATTGCCGGTTATCGTCCAGGCAAAGGACTGACCGGATTTGGTGCGCTGATAAGGCTTTACGATAACCGGCACGGCGTCGTTGAAGCGGCCGTTGGCGGGTACAAAGGGAGGCAGGACCTGATTAACGCCGTAAGGCGGATCGGACACGAAGGTTACCGTCAGGGGCGAAGTGGTCGGCGAACGCCCGTCCGCATACCTGATCCTGACCGTGTAACTATATTCGCCCACCATTGTCAGGACGTCGGACGGGTCTTGGAAAAACGCCCGGATATAGCCTGCCTCGGCATCGCCGACCATCGTCGGCAAGCCTGGCGCCACAAGGCTTATGGTCGGATCGAGCGATTCGGCCTTGAACAGGGAATTGCCATCGCGGAACGGCGTCAGCTCGTAGTCGCTGACGAATGGGCGCGCGAAGCATTTGAACGCGTCCGTCGGCAGGTTAGTCGGCAAAACGACCCGCAACTGACCGGAGCCCGGTTGCGACGACCGGCCGCCAAAGTCGTCCATGCAGCGCACGAAGGTCCGGTTTCGGCTGGTATAGCCATTGGTCTGAGTGATATAGGGATCGACGAAAAGAACGACGACCGGCCCGCAACCGCTGTTGTTCGCGACGTTCGGATCGACGCCCGCGCAGCGCGCCTGACGGGCCGCAATGGCGCGTTGCTGGGCCTCGTAAGCCGGATTGGGGACCGACGTGCCTTGGGTCGCCCCGTCGGCCATATCGCTGGCGGACGAATTATCGATATTGTCGCGGGTCCACTGGATATCGGTCATGTGGCGCGGCGACACCGAAAAGGGGATACGCACATTGTCGATCACCAGCGTGCCGTTGGTTTTACTCGTATAGACCGGAAGGGTGATCTCCAGCGCCAGAGACCCCTTGGTGCCGCAATCGGCGGTATTGTTGATGAAGCCGGAATGGCCGCGAATCCGCTTGACCGTGGCGCGGGGCAGGTTCTCGAAGTAAATCTTGTCGTCGTACACCGTGTCCATGTAGTGGCCGTAAAATTCGACGCGTTCCGTACCGGAACCGCTGACGCCGAGGACAGGGATGACATTGGCGAAGGCCTGCCAGTGGAAACGCGGGCTGGTCGTGTCCCGGCACTTGCCGTCAGGATCACGTTCGCCGGTCATCTTGTCCACTTCGACGGCCTGCGCCGTTAAGGGCAGGCAGAGCAAAGCGGCGACGCCGCTCAGGAGTAGGGGTTTCAGCAAGGATCTGATCATGAGGGTCACCTATTGAGTTAAGTCTGTTCGCCGGATGACTCTCAGCATGCCGCATAACGACGTTTCCACGCGTGTCGCAACCTGTTGCAAAGGGCGGAATATGGCGGCGCGCACAGTCGCAGGTGGCGTCGCAGATTGGGACTTTTCATGCGGCCTGAATAAGATAGACTTTGGTTTGTCGCGCATTTGGTTCCAAAAACCGTTGCACACTTTTTGGAATGCGCTTTAGCTGTGATCACGACATAAGGATTATCAGCATGCGCACCATTTCCCATTTCATCGGCGGCCAGACGGTTCAGCGCACTTCGGGGCGTTTCGGCGACGTCTTTGACCCCAATACCGGACAGATACAGGCGCGCGTCGATCTGGGGACGGTTGAGGAATTGAACCACGCGATGGCCGTGGCGAAGGCCGCGCAAACCGGCTGGGCGGCGCTCAATCCTCAGCGCCGCGCACGGGTAATGTTCGAGATGAAGCGTCTGATCGAACGCGACATGGACAAGCTGGCGCATCTCCTGTCGTCCGAACACGGCAAGGTCATTTCCGATGCGAAAGGCGATATCCAACGCGGTTTGGAAGTCGTCGAATTCGCCTGCGGCATCCCGCACCTGTTGAAGGGGGACTATACCGAAGGGGCGGGGCCGGGCATCGACGTCTATTCGATGCGGCAGCCTTTGGGCGTCGTGGCGGGGATCACGCCATTCAACTTCCCGGCCATGATTCCGATGTGGATGTTCGCCCCGGCGCTCGCCTGCGGCAACGCCTTTATCCTCAAGCCGTCCGAGCGCGATCCGTCGGTGCCGGTAATGCTCGCTGAGTTGCTGCTGGAGGCCGGTCTGCCCGAAGGCGTGCTCAATGTGGTCCACGGCGACAAGACGGTCGTCGATGCCATCCTCGACCACCCGGACATCAAGGCGGTGAGTTTCGTCGGCTCAAGCGACATTGCCAACTACGTCTATGCGAAGGGTGCGCAAAACGGCAAGCGGATGCAGTGCATGGGCGGCGCCAAGAACCACGGCATCATCCTGCCCGACGCCGACCTCGATCAGGCGGTGGCCGACATCATGGGTGCGGCCTATGGCTCGGCGGGCGAGCGCTGCATGGCCTTGCCGGTCGTAGTGCCGGTGGGCCAGGCGACGGCGGAGGCTCTGCGCGAACGGCTGGTCGCCGCGGCGGAAAGCCTGCGCGTGGGCGTTTCGACCGATCCGGAGGCGCATTACGGCCCGGTCGTCGGCGCGGCGCACAAGGCGCGCATCGAGCAATATATTCAGATGGGGGTCGATGAAGGCGCTGAACTGGTCCTCGACGGACGCGGGTTCAAGCTACAGGGCCACGAGGAGGGTTTCTTCCTTGCGCCGTCGCTGTTCGACCACGTGACGCCGGATATGAAATCCTATCAGGACGAAATCTTCGGGCCGGTGCTGCAAATTGTCCGCGCCCAGACGCTGGAAGAGGCCATTTCGCTGCCATCGAAGCACCCCTATGGTAACGGCGTGGCGATTTTTACGCGTAACGGCGACGCGGCGCGTGAATTTGCTTCTACCGTCGAGGTCGGCATGGTCGGCATCAATGTGCCGATCCCGGTGCCGGTCGCCTATCACTCCTTCGGCGGCTGGAAGCGGTCGGGCTTTGGCGATCTGAACCAGTACGGCATGGACGGGGTACGCTTCTATACCCGCACCAAAACCGTCACCCAGAAATGGCCGCCAAATTCGAGAAATGGCGGTCCGGTCGTCGATCAGAGTTTCGTCATTCCGACGATGAAGTAGGCGCCGGATCGAAGCTATGCGGCACGAAGCGCGACCGGTCGTCGGTAATGGCGCGGTCGCTTTCGCGGATACCCATGCCCTGCGGTTCGCCGTCGATCACCCAACTACCGATCAGGGCATAGGTGCCGCTTGCCTCGTCGCGGAACAGGTCGGCAAAGGCCTGATATATGAATGTGTTGTCGGCATAGTTGCCGTCTGTGTGCTCTATGGCGGTGGCCGCGCCGGGCGCGAACAGATCGACATTCTGCCCTTCGCGGCCGAGGGTGGGCTTACGCACAAAGGGCCGGTTGGCCGTCCGGAACGGCTGATCGCTGCGGGCGGTGTCGAGCAGATAGGGGCTGTCGGGATTCATCTTACGCATCCTGACCATCAGTAGTTTGTTGGCCATCAGCATCTTCCATGCCGGTTCGAAAAGACGGATGCGGCTTTTCAGCACGGCGTCGGTCAGGTGTGGGCCGTAGTCGTCGGCCAGAAGCCAGTCCCACGGATAGAGCTTGAACAGAAGACGGATCGGCTGATCCGCTTCGTCGACGAAGGTGCCGCCGTCTGCCGGGCTGAACCCGATACTGTCTATCGGCACGAAGACGACCTCGATCCCGGCCTCGCGCGCCACGCTTTCAATATAGGCCACCGTCCCGGTGTCTTCGTCGTGCGGAAACACGCAGCTCACGTGCAACGGCGCAGAGCGCTGTCGCGCCCCCAGCAGGCCGTCGTCGCGGTCGCGCTTCAAGGCCCGCATCCGCTCGACCAGGGCAGTGTGCAGGTCGTTATACTGGTGCGTCGCGTCAGGGCCGTGCGTGTCGGTCAGCCACGACCACTGCACCACAGCGGCTTCGAGCAGGCTGGTCGGGGTGTCGGCGTTGTATTCCAGCATTTTCGGCGGGGCTGAGCCGTCATAAGCGAAGTCGATCCGGCCATAGATGTCACGCTCGCGTGTCTGCCAGCTATGCTCGATCAGACGAATGGCGTCGGTGTCGTAACCGTAAGACGGCAGTTCCTTCGCCGTGATGATCGCCTCGACGGCTTCGAGCGCCATGCGATGACAGGCCGCCGTAGCCTCATCGATCGCGTCGATGTCTTCGGTGCTGAAATGGTAGGCCACGCCTTCGTTCCAGTAGGGGACGCCGCCCGTCGTGTGCCACAGCATGCCCTCCGCCTCCACGCGGGCCTCCCAGCCGGGACGCCGGGGCACAAGACAACGCTTCATCCGCAACAGCCGCCGCGCATCGTCGACGACTTTCCGAACCCGCCGCGCGACGAGGCCCGGTACCGGCTGTCCGAGGTGCCTTTGGCGACGTAGCCGCGGCCGGACGGATCGGCCTCGACGTCCATCCGCGACGGCAGGCCCGACGAGGTAAGGCTGTAGCCCAGCGGACGCATCCCCGAACCCGCATAGGTCGAGACGTCGCCCCGGCGATTGACATAGACCGGATAGGCGCCGGAATGGCCATCGCGCTCCCGTTCACGCCGGTAGCTGTCGTAAGACATATTGTTCATCCGGTTCGACAGCATGACCCCGGCCATCAGCGGCACGAACCAGCTGCCGCCTGACGCGGTGGCGCGGCTTTCGCAGTGACCCTCGCCATATTCCGCTTCACAACGGCCCTTTTCGGAATAGCCGGTCTGCTGGCCCTGCCATCCCCACGCCTCGGCAAAAGCCGTTTCGCACAGTTTGTCGTCGGCCTGCGCGGCCTTGCACTCGTCGAGGGTCTTATAAACCAGCATCTGCTCTGTGGTCGGTGTTGGTGCCGAGGACTGCGGCGAATCGCAAGCGCCGAGCATGGCCAGCACCGATACCGTGCCGGCGAGCATAGCGGCCTGACGCGCCCGGCGCCGATTCACTTCAGCCTTGTAGCGGCTCTGGTAAGCCTTAGTCGCATTGTGCGTAACCATTCTGGCGACCTCAGTAGGACAGGGCCGAGGCGTTGAGCAGCCCCACGACCAGGCTAAGGGCGGACAGGGCCAACGCCGCGGCGATGCAGCCCTTCTCATTGGCGGGATCGGTCAGGCGGGCATAGAGCGTTTTCCAGAAGATACGCACCACCGCATGCAACAAGATCTGAGACAAAATGCCGATCCCACCCCACAGAAGCATGTCGCCGGGATTGAAGGTCGAATGTCCGACCGACTGGATGGGTAGGGCTAGAGCAAGACTGACGGCGAGAAAATGAATGGCGACGGCGATATTGCCTTTGCGGATTTCCTCCAGTTCCCGGATCGGCGTGATCCACAGATAGACCGTTATCCCCACCAGCCAGACGATGAACCCGGTCGTCAGAAACACCAGATAGGCCGGCAGGTTGGCCAGAGAGTCCAGATTGATCAGATCCATTCGTGCCTCGTTTGCGTCACTTTCGACCGATCATAGACTCATGATGATGCTTGGCAACTGACAATTGCCGCGCGTGAGCGGCGAGGGTTCCTTATCCCACGGCTAAATCACCCCGGTAATCTTTATTGCCACACCGATATCATGATGCGCGGCGTCGGGCAGGGTCACGTGCAGGCCTTTGTCGTCCTGACGGAAGGTCAGCGGCGCGGTGCTACCCAAAGCTTCGACGCGTTTGACGTTGCCCCGCGCCAGTTTCGAGCCGCGGGCCAGGCTGGTCACGGTGATCTGTCCGTTTTCCGGGCGCCCGAGGGTGATGGCATAAAGCGCCTTGCCCTTGGTCGTGAAGCGCAGATCCTGTGGCGTATAGGGCTTTTGCTTGCTTTCACCGAACATGCCCGCACCGACCTGGGTCGGGCCTTCACCGAAGACCTGCCACGGACGCGTGCCGTAAATGGCTTCCGAAAAGCGGCCCATCCATTCGCCGATCCCTTCGACGATTCTGCGTTCCTCGGAGTCGATGGAGCCATCGCCGCGCACCGGGATGCTGAGGAGCAAATTGCCGTTTTTCGAGACGATATCGCACAGGCGGTGGATGACCGCCGCAGCAGGTAGATATTTTTTAGAGTCATAGATACGGCGGTCGTAGTGCCATTGCCCGATGCAGGTATCTGTTTGCCACGGATCGGGGCTGATTTCGGCCCGAAAACCACGCTCGACATCGGCAACATAGCCGCCCCGGGGTGTACCCTGCGGCTTGATGTTGAGGACGGTCTGCACGCTGCCGTGGCGTTTGACCGAGGCGTTGTAATAGTGGGCGGCGATATCGAGCCCTGCCTGCCCGAGAGGCAGGTCGAAGTCGTCGAAATAGAGGAGGTCGGGATTGTAGCTGTCGATCAGGTCCTTGCAGCGCAGATACCATTGCCGCGTAAAGGCCGGATTGTGCAGCGGCGGTTCTTCGGTCCACACGCGATCATTGGCTTCGTGCCATTTATTGGCATCGGCAATCGTCGTGATCCCCGGTGGCAGGGGCATGACGGCGCCGGTATAGAGTTCTTGCGGATCGAGCCCTTCCCACCATTTGCCTTTGCCATCCAGTTTGCTGAGTTTGTAGGCGTCGTAGCGTTCCCCGGCACGCGGGCCTTCGGGGTCGTAGCCGTAGGCCGTCTGGAACCAGTGCCAGGCGTGGGCCGAGTGGTTCGAGACGCCGAATTTCAAGCCGCGCTGGCGCGCCGCCTTTTCCCACCGCCCGATGATGTCGGTCTTGGGCCCGATGCGCGTCGCGTTCCAGTCGTGGAACTTCGAATCGAACATGTCGAAATTGTCGTGGTGGTTGGCCATGGCGACGAAATACTTCGCCCCCGCCTTCACATAGAGGTCGAGCAGGTCTTCGGGATTCCAGTTTTCGGCTTTCCAACGCGGATAAAACTCCATGAAGCCGAAATCAGACGGGTGGCCGTAGGTTTTGACATGGTGCTCGTAAAACGGGTTGCCTTGCTGGTACATCTTGCGGGCGTACCAGTCACCGTATTCCGGCACGCAGCCCGGGCCCCAGTGCGCCCACAAGCCGAACTTGGCGTCGCGGAACCAGTCGGGTGTCTTGTATCCGGCGATCAGCGAGTCCCATGTCGGTTTGAAGGGGCCGTCGGCGATTGCGTCGTAACCCGGCTGGGGTAATTCGACGGCATTGGCACCGGCTGTCAGTACGCCGGACAGGCCTCCGGATAGACTAAGCGTGCTGACGCCGTGTAGGAACTGACGTTTTGTGGGAAGCATGGTAAAGCCCTGTGTGAATTTCTTTTACGGAAATTAATTCCATATTTGGCATTAAATTGTCTGGCCAGATGCTCTGTGTCAATAGACTTGCGATACACCGCCGGTTATGGCTCAAACGGACGTATAAAACAGTAAAGCGCATCGCTAAGGGTGCGGCAAAAGATCCGGAGGAAATATGATTCTGCGTTCTCATACCCGGCGCTGGGTCGTGTCGGCTTCGGGGCTGACGGCGCTGGGCGCTGTATCGGCGCAGGCTGCTGCCACAAGACGCGCCTCGATTGTCGATTTCGGGGCCGTGGCGGACGACAAAACCGTCAACACCCCCGCAATTCAGAAAGCCATCGACCAAATAGCGGGCAAAGGCGGCGGCACGGTTGTCGTCCCGGCAGGCGTCTTCGTCACCGGCGCTATCTTCCTGAAACCCAAGGTTCACCTGCATCTCGACAAGGGTGCGGTTCTCAAATGCTCGACCGAGGTCGCGGACCACTTCCCGGCGCGGCGCACGCGCATCGAAGGCCATTTCGAGGCAAAATTCACCCCGGCCCTTATAAATGCCGATCGCTGCGACGGGCTGAGGATCACAGGCGAGGGGACGTTCGATGGTAACGGCCGCATAATCTGGGATAAATTCTGGGCCTTGCGTAACGCCGCCCCGGTGCCGAACGAATTTCCCAATATCGGCATTCCGCGCGCCCGGCTGGCGCTTATCGAAAACTCGAAAAATGTCCTGATCGAGGGCGTGACGTTCAAGGACTCGCAGTTCTGGAACCTGCATATCTACCGCTGTCGAGGCGTGACCGTGCGCAAGGCCAGCTTTCGGGTGCCGGACGACTACAAGCAGGCACCGTCAACCGACGGCATCGACCTTGATTCCTCTCAGGACATAACGGTAGAGGGCTGCACGTTCTCGGTGACCGACGACTGTATCGCCGCCAAGGGCACCAAGGGTCCGCATGCCCTGAGCGACACCGACAGCCCGCCGGTCGAGCGAATCCGCGTGCGCAATTGCGTCTTCAAGCGCGGGCACAACATGTTCACCTGCGGCAGCGAGGCGACTATTGTCCGCGATGTGATCGTGGAAAACTGTACCGTGACCGGCGGGATGAGCGTCCTGATGCTCAAGCTTCGGCCCGATACGCCGCAACGCTACGAAAACATCCTCTATCGCAACATCACGCTCGATGCGGCGGGGGGCAATATCGTGCGCATCCAGCCGTGGAGCCAGTATATCAATCTCAAAGGCGAAGCGCCGCCGCAGTCGCGGGTACGCAATGTGCGACTGATCGGCATCAAGGGGCGTTACGGTGGCTTCGGCAATATTCAGCCTAATCCAGGCCAGACGACCATCAGCGATATTTGGCTTAAGGACGTCTCCGTCGAATTGAAGCAGGAGAAGCTGAATATTTCCGGAGTCACCGGTCTCAGGACCGAGAACGTGACCGTCAACGGAAGGCTCGTAAACCTGTCCTGATCGCAATAAAGAATCCGTCAGTCACGGGCCTGACGGATCAAGTCGACCTCTTCCAACAGGCTGGGGGAGCCCAGAGGCCGTCACACGGAGGATCTGAATACTCCGGTAGACAAAAAACCGCCGCCTGTGTCACAGGCGGCGGTTTCCGTTTTTTAGCGCGTGCGCAGGGTGAAACCGGCGGTGACGCGGTAGCCGCCGTAGCCGACTTCGAGCACCGAAGGCGTGCCGTCGGCATAGGTCACGAAGCTGCCCTGATCCTTGCGGGTCTCCTGCTTCAGGGCGTTGGTCATCTGGAAGAAGACTTCCACTTCCGGACGGAACTTATGGCTGACCTTGATATCGACGTACTTGGATTCGTCGGTATAGGTCGGTGCGCCGGGGTTATAGGGCAGACGAACGTTCGTGTATCCGTCGCCCAGATAGTTGGCCGCCGTGTTCGCGCCGCACGCCGCGATACAGTTGAAGACTTCCGAACGCGCCTGATAGGAGATGCGGGCATTGGTCTGACCGTCATCGTACCACAGCGAGGCGTTGGCGTAGTAGCTCGGCTCACCGATCGGCGGCAGGACGGTGCCGGAGTTCGGGTCGCGGACCGCCGCGCTGTTCGTCGTCGAGGTGATCTTGGCGTAGTTACCGTCGGCGCCGAGGTAACGCAGTTTCCACGGCAGGAAGGTAAAGGCGCTCTTGAAGGAGTATTCGTCACCTTCACGCAGGAAGCCGCCGGCATTGACGTAGGTCGTGTAAGCAAAGTCGTCGTTCGACACGTCGCGCCCGGTGACGGGATCGACGGCGCCGGTGCCGGTCAGCAGCTTGGCATCGGCAACGGTACCGGTAGTGACGCTGCCGGTGATGTCATCCTCGAAGTGCGCATAGGAGAACTGCGTATCCTTGTTGGGATACCATTCGATCGACAGGTTCTTCTTCTTGGCTTTCAGCGGCTTCAGGCCGGGATTGCCGAAGGTGCCGCAGCCGTTATCCGCACCCGCGCCGTCGAAGCGCTGATCGAAGGTACAGGTCCCGGCAGGCAGCAGTTGCGCGATGCTGGGGCGCGACATCGACTTGGAGGTGTTGTAGCGCACGACCAGCTGATCCGGCAGGACCCACAGGTTGAAGTTATAGCTGGGCAGCCAGTCGGTCGTATGGCTCGACACCGCGACATTGGTCTGGGCCGTCAGGGTGTAGGTGCCAGAAGTGGCCGTGGAGGCGTTACAGTTTGCCGTGCTGGAGCAGCGAACGCTGGACAGGGTGATGAAGCCCGTGCCTTCGACGTCCGTCTTGACCATACGGGTACCGACGTTGCCGTTGAAGAGCATGTCGAAGGGCAGTTCCTGCTCGAATTCGACCATCCAGTAGGCGGCGGTCGTTTCTTCGAGGGCGTGACGATACAGCATGTCGTATTGCTTGCCGTCGCTGGCGGTGCAGACCTTCATACAGTCGAAATTATAGTGTTCCAGCGGATTGCCGCCCGCACCATAGGCCCCGGTCGCCGATTGTGCGATCAGGTTATAGAACTTGTGCACGTCGATCTGGCTGAAGCCGTTGATCAGGTTGCCGCGATCCGGGAAACCGGCGAAGAACTGGTTCGTCGGACCGACAAGCACCTGGCTCAGTATGGTCTGAAGATCGGCCGGGCGCATGGTGTAGGTGCCCTCATAGCGAGTCGACAGGTCGGTATTGGCCAGATAACCGTAATTACAGGGCAGGGCGCCTGCGGGAGCTGCCGTGCCGGTCGTGCCGTAACGCGTATCGTCACAGGCCCGCACGACGCCGCGCAGGTTCTGACGGGCGATGACGACCGGGGCCACATAACCGGCGGTGCCGTAAGGCGTGGTCGCCACACCGTTGACGATATGGGTATTTTCCGGCGAGATCGTCCGGCCCGAACCATCCCAGCCATAGGACTCGGTCTTGCGGTTGTTAAAGCCGAGCTGGAAGGTCTTGATGAAGGGGATCTTGTCTTCGAAATTGTAGGTGAAGTCGCCCTTGAGGGTATCTTCGGAGGTTTCGCTCAGCTTCGGCGACATCTGGATGCCGATATTGAAGCTGGTCCACGGTTGCTGGGCGACCGTGTAAAGGCCCGTCTGGCCGGTCACGCAGGGGTTGGTGCCGGTGGGTGTACAGGCCGCACGGTTTGCCGCTGCTGCGCGGGTAATGGTGTAGTTCGACGCATTGCCGGTATCGAAATTAGCCGGCAGCGAGAAGTTCCACAGACCGTTTTCCAGCGTCAGATTCGCCTGTCCATAGGCGTAGGACAGGCCGGGATTGATGCGGTAATCGTAACGCGTATATTCCGACTCGGCGTGACCATAGAGCAGGGTCGCCTTGATCGGTCCGCGGTGGAAATCGGCCCCGGCGGAGAAGTATTTCGAGCTAATGTCGTTGGTGTTCTGCACCTGATCGAGCGTGGTCGAACCGTCGGTGATGGTCCCGGCAATCAGGTGGTGGTTGGCATCGAATTTCAGCGAGCTGGGGATCAGGTTCGAGACGGCGCCGATAACGCCGTTGGCCGTAGCGGCCGCATTGTTCGGCGCTGTGACGCTGCCGAAGCTGATGCCGTCGTACAGATAGTAGCCCGAACCGGCAATGGCGCTGCGTACATTGCCCGTGTCGGTATAGGTCGCGCCGTTATAGGCCGCGAAGCTGCCGTTGGCTGGGAAGGCGGTCGTGGCCGAGTTGAACAGGATCTGGCCCGGCGTCAGGGTCAATTGCACGTCTTCGACGACGCGTTTGTTGTACATCACCTTAGCGTAAACATCGAGGTGCTCGTTGACGCGATAGTCGGCGCGCAGATCAACCGTTTGGCGCAATTCTTTGTTCTGGCGAACGAAATAGCGAACCAGAGACGGCGTATAATCGCCCCACTGATTGAGGCAGGTAATCAGTTCGTTGGTGCGCTGAGCCGTTGCCGCGCTGTTACCCGTCAGCATCGGGAAGGCCGCCATACATTCGGCCTTGGTCTTGGCCGCTGCCGATTTGGTGACCAGCGATAAGGGCGTTTCGGTGCTGTTGGCGAAAACCGTATTGATGCCCGCACCCGACAGGGTCGACGGGTTGAAGGTGAAGGTCTTTTCCGCCGAGTTGTCGAGATCGATCGAAGTCGTGCCGATGACGTTGCCGGTACCGGCGCCGACAAAGGCGCGCGACAGGCCCTGCGTGCCCGACGTCGAGTTCTGAACGGCGTTGTTGTCGTTCTGGATGCTCGATTGCGAGGCATTGAACAGGATGCCGAGGCGACCGTCGAAGAACTTGCTGGTCGCGATCAGATTGACTTCGGGCGTCCACTTCTTGCTCAGCGAGTTCTGAGTCATATCGTAGCGGAACGACACGAAGGGCTTCTTGAAGTCGAGCGGGCTGCGCGTCTGGATGACGATGCCGCCGCCGATGCCGCCTTCGGTTTGGGCCGCAGTATTGCCCTTGATAACGTCGACGCTCTTGATCAGGTCGGCCGGAAATTCGCGGAAGTCCTTGGAACGACCGTCGCCGTTGAAGGCCAGACCGCCGGTCGTCGAGGTGTTCTGCACGCCCAGGCCGTCGATTTCGATGCTGGTCTGCGCCGAGGTGCCGCCGCGCACGCTGACCGTTTCACCTTCGCCGTAATCGCTGCGCGACAGGGCGACGCCCGCGATGCGCGAAATGGCTTCACCGATATTCTTGTCCGGGAACTTGCCGACGTCTTCAGCGATGATCGAGTCGGTGGCCGTCTTGGCCTTTTTCTTCCGGTCGATGGCGGTGCGCTGCGAAGCGCGCACGCCGGTCACGATGACCGTCGTGGCGTCGTCATTGGCGGCGGGTGCAGCATCCTGAGCGAAGGCCGTACCCTGACCGGAGATGAAAACGATCATGGCCAGGGCCGTGCCGGCGGTCAGCGCACGACGGATTCCTGGCGTTTTGTGAGATTGCATGGTGGACTCCCTGTTGGAGGGGCTTGTAACCCCTTATTTTTATGTAGAAAAAATCCGGACTGTGCGGGTGACCGGTAATGTGCGGCAGACCTGTGTCGAGGCATGATGACTCAGCAGGGCCTTGTCAGACCAACTAATCAGCGTGCAATCGTTTCAAGTCAAGATCGATTTTGACAAGTTTGTCGGAAATTGACCACTTTTGGGGTCCGGTTGTGCCAAATATGACATCATAAAGGTCGTAAATATGATCGAAAGTGGCCGGTATAGATTATTTTTGACGTAATATAGATATTTTAAATCACATAAAGACGGCGTGTCCTCTGTCTGTCTCGGACATAAAAATACCCTGAGCTTGCGCTCAGGGTAAATTCAGGAGGCGTTAGCCAGGCTTTAGTCCCGCTGCGACCTGAATGGCAGGGCGGGCAGGCCTTCCTTGTTCATCAGGTTCGGGCGGGCGGCTTCGTCCCAGGCAAAACGCACGGCCACCGGAGTGGTAACGCTGGGGCTCGAGACGACGACGGTGTTACCTTCGATCGTCGCCGTAGCGGGGAACCAGACACCGTCGGCACCGCGTATATTGAACCAGGTCAGGGGTTTGGCGTCCTTGGCCATCAGTCCGCCACCTATATCGTCGAAGCTCAGCACGGCTTTGCCGTTTTCGACCGTCATCGCGCGGAACTTCGGACCGTTGATCACCAGACCGGATTGCTTATAGGTCTTGGCCAGAGCCAGACCGGCCAGCCGCAGGCCGACGATGATCTTTTCACGCGGGTGGATGTCGGCCAGATCGTCGACCAGATCGGTCGTGACCACCATGCCGGTATTGGGAATGCGCAGGGCGTCGGTCTGGGCTTCCCACATGCGCGGGAGTATTTCCGGCGACACGACCTGATTTTGCCGTACGATATGGTAGGTGTGCGGGGCGATCTGCACATAATAGAAGGCGAGATCCTGCCCGAACACGCTGCGCCAGCCGCCGATCAGGGCCGCCATCTTGTCGGAGTAGTCACCGAACGCACCGGGAAAGTCCGGCACCGTGATGTTCGATTCACCCTGATACCAGATCGCGCCTTTCACGCCGTAAGGGACGATGGGGGCGATCATGGCGTTATAGAGTTCGGAGGCGACGGTATTGTCGACCTTGGTGCCGGGCGCATTGCCGGTGTAGCGTTTTAGCGAGGATACGGCGGCAAAGCCTTCGGGTGCGGTCCACGGCTCGATCCGCGTGCCGCCCCAGGTCGAATCGATCAGACCGACCGGTGTCTTCAATGTCGTGTGCAGGTTCTTGCCGAAGACGAAGGCCGTGGCTGAAAAACGCGATTCATCAAGGCTTTGCGGTGTCGTGACGATCCATTTGCCTTCGACATCGGGGGCAGGGGTATTCGATCGCGTTTTCTTGATCTTGAACAGGCGGATCTGCGGATTATTGGCCAGCGACAGTTCCGTTTCCGCGCCGAAGACATCCTTCTGACCCGGTTGATTGCGGAAGGGTTTTTCCATGTTCGACTGACCCGAGGCCAGCCAAACCTCGCCGATCAGGATGTCGGAAACGGTCAGGCTGTTTTTGCCCTTGATGTTCATCTCCGCCGCCGTGGCCGAGGCGGTGAGCGGCTTGAGCATCACCTTCCATTTGCCATCCGTCCCCGCCGTGGCGCGCAGGGTCTGGCCCGCCAGCTTGACCGTGACCTTTTCGCCCGCGTCCGCCGTACCCCAAATCGCCACCGGCTGCCCTGATTGCAGCACCATGTGGTCGGAAATGATATTGGGCAGCTTGACGTCGGCATAGGCGCCGGTCGCCGCAAAGGTGGTGGCGACGGCGAGCGAAAGCAGAAGGCGGCGCATGTAAAAGTCCCTGATCGATTATTATTGCGACAGATCATAGGGTGTGCCGCGCAGCCTGACAATCAGACGAAAGTCACATCCCCGGTCTGGCGCACACGACTCAGTCGGGGGAAGATATTGTCGATGCTGTTCCAGTGCAAAACCGCGTTCGGCGCGGCGCACAGGTCCTCCAGCGTTACTACGTCGTAGTTGCGCTCCCACGCCTGACGCGCGGTCGATTCCACCCCGAACGGCGTGGCGACACCGGCCAGCATGATCGTCGTAACGGCGCGACGGCGCAGGACGACATCCAGTTCGGTGCCGTAAAAGGCGCCCCAGTTACGCTTGAAGATAGCAAGGTCGCCCGGCTGTTGAAGTCCCGGCGCAAAATCGCTGTAATTGCTGGGTAAACCGCCTTCCGGACGCGGGATGGGCTGATCGACATTGGTCGGCGGGGCTTCGACAAAATCCGTACCGAAGCCGACGTGAACCCAGATGACGAGGATGCCCGCCGCCCGGCATCTGAGGGCGAAAGTTTCGGCTCCCTCGACCACGGCTTCCGAAGGGCGCGGTTCCAGCGGTTGCGCCAGTATGCCTTTTTGCAGGTCGATCATGACCAGTGCGGTCGTGGCAGCGGTAAGAATAACGGGCTCAGACATAGGCGGCTCCATACGACTTAGACGGAGCCATGCCGCACCGGTGTGTAAAAATTCAACGGGGGAGAAGGCTACGACTTTGGTCTATAGGTCTTTTCCCTGCCGGAATTAACGCCTAAACTCACCGCAAACGCGCACATATAATCAGGGATGCTGCCTATGGATCGCCGCCAACTTCTTTCTTTCGGGGCCGTCGCTGCCCTGCTGCCGGTCGTGACCAGCGCCAGCGCTCAGGATTCGGGCAAGGTTGCTGCCGCCGATCCGGCGGTGACGCAGAAGCCGTTGCTGCCGCCACTGGAAAGCTTTCCGATCTGGCCGAAGGGCAAGATGCCGGGTGCCGAAGGCGTAACCGTCAAGGAAGAATGGATTCTACGCAACCCCAAGGCCGGTGATCCCAATGATACCGCGGCGACTCACGTCGCCGAACCGATTCTGATGGTCCGCCGCGCGGCGAAGCCCAACGGGGCGGCGATCCTGATGATTCCCGGCGGTGGCTATGTCCGCGTCGCCGTGAGCCGTGCCGGGGGCCTGTCGGACAAGGAACTGGCCGATGCCGGTACGACAGTGTTCATAATGACCTACCGTTTGCCCAACGACAACTGGGGTTCGGCGCAACTGGCCCCGCTTCAGGATGCGCAACGCGCCCTGCGCCTCATCCGACACAATGCCGCCAAATATAGCATCGATCCCAACCGTATCGCCGTCATGGGCTTCTCGGCCGGCGGGCATCTGGCCGGGTGGCTGTCGGAAAGCTTCGAACGCGAATCCTATACTCCAATCGATGCGGCAGACACACAGTCGGCCAAACCTTTGGTCACTGGCATGTTCTACCCGGTCATGACCATGCTGGCGCCCTATGCCCACACCGGATCGGTCAAGAGCATGTTCCCCGATGGCGCGACCGACGAGGACAAGAAAAAGGTGTCGCTGGAATTCAACCTGCCCAAGGACATGCCGCCGACCTTCCTCGCTCATGCGGGTGATGACAAGACGGTACCGGCGGAAAACAGCCTGATCCTTTATCAGGCCCTGCGGGCACAAAAGACCCCGACAGAATTGCATATCTTCGAATTAGGCGGGCATGGCCTGAGCGGGCAGGACTACACCACGCCGTGGACGGCGTTTGCCAAACGTCATGGTTTGTGGGGGTAAGCCTGTTTAGAGCGCATTGGCTTCGCGGAACTACTTTCCGAAAAGGGTAAAACGGCTTCTGGAGTCAAATGCGCGACAAAAACAAAACTCAGAACACGTCACGATGCATCAGGATCGGGACGTGCTCTAAGGGCGCGTATCATCCGCGTGACCGCACCCTGAGTCGATAGCCATATAACGGTCTCGGTCGCCACCACGATCAAACGTTCCAGCGGTGCATTAAAGCGTGAAGGACGAATGCGCATCTGAGCGTATTCGAGATGCCCGAGTTCCTGAATCTGAATCTCGGTGATCAGGGCTTTCAGCGCTTCGTCTCGACTGGTGAGAAAAGCCAGTTGCTCTTCCAGATGTCGGTGAACGGTGGCCTCGACGGCCTTGGTGCAGACCATAACAGCATTACGACCCATCAGGGCGGTGAGCAGACCCAGAGCGTAGCCGCCGATACCCCATAGGTTCATCGCATAGCATGGACGCGCGCCACGTTCCGGCATGGCCGCCCGGAACTTACGGCAATGATCGATCTCATGATCAAGCGTTTCGGTAAGGAACGGGAGGAGATCAGGTATCAGCCGACGTGCGACAAACGCTTGGGCGCGATAGATGCGAATGGCCCCGAATTCCCCAGCGTGATTGACCTTGAGAATACGCGCAATCGTTTTTCCGACCGATAAATCCACACCCTATTTCCCCCTTAAGTGAGGCAGGGTGTCCGGTATCGTGGTTCAAGTCAATATAATCAGGCAATCACGCGGTTCAGGGTCTGATTGCCCTTTCGCGCGGCAAGGATGGCGATGACGAATTCGCGCCGGATGGCCGCGTAATTGATCGTCGGTGCATAGAATCCCTGAAGCGCGTGATAGATGAAGGCCTGAATACGGGTGATGTCGCCACCCGTCAGGTCGGGCAGGGGATCGCTGATCAGGAGCGCCAGTTCCCGGATGATCAACGGCTCGGCCTCATCATCGGTCGCATAGGCGTAGAGCAGCAGGTCCAGCTTGCGCTCGATAGTGCGGATGTCCTGGAATTGAATGTTCACGGTCATGTCGGGTTCCTCTGACCGTGAGCGTGCGCCCGAACCCCATAAGTGGACAATGAGGTTCAAAGCCTGTGGATATCAAGGCAAAGATATTGGGTTGATCGTGATATATGTGGTTCAACCGGGGCGGGTTATTTTTCACATTTTCGTGCTTCGCGCGTGCGAAATAACTTCCCAATGCATTGATTATTATTACTTTCTGAAAATTTCTGCTCTCCGCCTGCGGTAGGCACTGCGTGTGTGGTTTTGCATACGGTGCGTGTGTAAACTTTCGCTTCATTCTACCTTTGCTAGAATATGTGAGCGAGCTTGATAAGGAGACGTTGTATGCCTCTGACCGCACAGGATGCCCTCAGCGATATGCTGGACGACTATTACCGCATGACCATGGCGTTGGAACGGCTGGTCATGGCCACGGCCCTGATACAGGTGACGGCAGCGCCCGACCGGCTGGCCGAGCTGGAACGATTGCGGGCGGCGGTGTTCGATCCCGCTGTTTCGCCCTTACCCGGCGGTCACAGTCAGGCGATGGAGTTCTATCTGGCGCGGCTTGAAGCCAGAATGGACGCGACCCCGACCGAAGCCGGGATCGCGAGGTCGGCATGATTACCACTTCTTCTCGATGGCGATCGTGAAGGTGCGGCCCAGCTGGTCGTACTGGCTAGTCAGCGGCGCATTGCCCAGACGGTACGAGGTGTAGCTGCCCGAGATGGCGGGCGGGTCCTCGTTGAGCGCGTTGCGCACGGTCGCCGTCACCGAGAAGGTGTCGAACCTCTTGCGCAGCGACAGGGTATGGTTGGCGTAGAACTCGGTGTTCATATCGTAGCAGTAGGTCGTGCCCGACACGCCGTAGAGCGTCCCCGTGTAACAGTTGGTGCCATAGTAATCGCGATCCGAGGTTTCGCCGACCAGGCTGACGCTGTAGCCGAAGGTGTAGGTTCCACGGGTCAGGGTCGTCGACAGGTTGCCGACATATTCGGGGTAACCGACATAGCCGAGATAGTTGGTCGGCGTCGTCGAATTCATCAGCTGATAGGTCCATTTGCGGATGAACGAATGCTGGCTGTTGAGCGCGAATTTGGCGAACCCGAAGTCGTGGTTGTAGGCGAAGGTCAGGTCGAAGCCGCGCATGAACTGTTCGGCGACGTTGACATAGGAGTTCTGTACCGAGGTGATGCGGCCAAAGGTGGTAGAGGTCGACACCGTATCGCGGGTGAACAGGCTGCAATAGGGCGAGGACATGTTCACCGAGTTCAGGCATTCGTACAGAATGTTGTACGAGCCGTAGGTGGTGATCTGGTTGTTGATCTTGGTTTCGAAGAAGTCCAGCGCCACATTGAGCTTGGCGAACTTCGGCGTCCAGATCAGGCCTACCGTATGGTTTTCGGAGGTTTCGGGCTGAAGGCCTGCCGCCTTGCCGCCGCCGGTATAGATGGTTGCCGACGAATAGCCCGACGCCGAATAAGTTTCCGCCAGACCCAGCGCCTTGCAGTTGGTCTTTACCGTCTCGGAGATCGAAGTGGACGAACCATAGGCATAGCAGGGGTCGATCGACGACTGCGACGAATAGCCGACCTGATTGCCGAGATACTGCTCGTACAGCGCCGGGGCGCGGAACGAGGTGCCTTGCGACCCGCGCAGACGCAGGCTGTCGACGATCTGCCAGTTGAGGCCCGCCTTCCACGTGCTGTTGGAGCCGTAGGACGCGTAGTCGCTGAGACGGGTCGACAGGGTGATGTCCAGCTTCTGGATCAGCGGCAGGCTTTTCAGGACCGGGATGCCGAGTTCCAGATAGGCTTCGTTGATCGAATCCTCGCCCTTGGTGCGCCCGGCGGTCGTCAGGCCCCAATAGTTGGAATTCTGGGCATTGATGCCCGGCTGGTCGTCGATGGCTTCCTTGCGCAGCATGAAGCCGAAGGTTCCGGCCATCGTGCCTGCGGGGAGATCCCACAGGTCGCCGGAGAAGGTGGCTTCGATATATTTCTGCGTATAGGTGGTGGTGCCGGTCTCATAACCGAACAGGAAGGCGGTTTCTTCGGGGGTGAAGACGCCAGTTTCCACGGTCGACTGACGGAAGTAGTTGACGCCCGCGGTCGGGCAGGCGGTTGCGGTCGTCAGGGCCGCCGTATTGCACAGGGTGGCGCCGGTCGTGGCGGTGACGCGGTCGTTATAGATGAAGTCGTAACCGTAGGTGCCCTTCGATTGCGAAATCTGACCATAGACATCGTAACTCCAGTTCTTGAACACGCCGAAGTCGGGCAGGTCGCCTTTCATACCGACCAGGGCACGGGTATAGAGCACCCGCTGATCGACATTGTACGGGACCAGAATGATCGGATAGCCCGACGCCTTGAGCACATTGTAGGGGTTCGAGGCATTGACCGTCGGATAGAACTGGCGCCAGCTCTCCTGACGCGACTCGCGCACATTGTGCATCAGTTCGCCGTAAAGCTCGGTGCCGTTGTCGAAATCATAGCCGCCGAACAGGCTGAGCGTCTTGCGGGTCACCGGCGAGATGACGGTCTTGGCCAGCCATTCCTTGTCAAGCTGCGGCGTGATGGAACGTGCGGCGCGGGCGTCTGAGGCGTTGACAGAACCGTTGACGCGTTTCAGGCCCGCCAGATCGCCGTAACCGCCGCCGGCGACCGCCGTCGCGTCGTAAACGTAGTAACGTCCGGTCGAGGTGTTGTAGAGGACGTCCGATATCAGGCCGTAGCACTTGTAATCGTTGGTTGACGGGTCGATCAGGTCGAGGCGATTGCCGTTGATGTCGGTGATGCGGTGCTGCGGACAGGCGAGGTAGTCGCGGTCGCTGTTGCGCAGGGCTTCCTGCTTGTAATAGTCGAAGCCGAACGAACCGTGCCAGCGGCCCTCGACAAAGCTTTGCGCCAGACTGGCGCTGTAGGTTTCGCCGCCGCCCTGTTCCGGCAACGAGGCATAGACCTTGGCCGAGCCCCCGACGGCGTTCTTCTTGGTGATGATGTTGACGACACCGGCGATGGCGTCGGAGCCGTACACCGCCGATGCGCCGTCCTTGAGGATTTCATAGCGGTCGACCAGCGAGCCGGGTATGGTATTCAGATCGACCGGGCCGACCGAACCGCGGGTACCGGCGGGGCCGACGCGGTGGCCGTTGAGGAGGACGAGGGTGCGGTTGGACCCCAGACCGCGCAGCGACAGGGTATTGACGCCCGGCCCCCCGGTGACGTTGTAGCCGGTATAGTTGTTGTCGATCTGAGATGCGCTGGCGGCGATGGTCGAGCCTTGCAGGATGCGCGTGGCGTCGATCTGACCTTCGAGGTCGGCCTTGTCCGCCGATATGATCTGAACGGGCGAGGTGGCGTTGAATTCCGAGCGGCGCAGGCGCGTGCCGGTGACGATGACTTCCTCGATCTTTTCGCCCTTGCAGGCGGTCTTATCGGCGGTTTCTGTGGTGCAGACGTCTTTTTCCGCGGCCGCAGTCGTGGTCTGGGCGTGGACGGCGGCGGCGGAAAGGAGGGAGACCATCACGGCGGTCGAGCTTATGGCCGCCGCCATAAACCCGTTTCGGGGAGATTTTTTCATTACTGTACGATCCTGAGTCTTGCGACAACTCGGCACTACGGCAGTGCAGACCGTATCATGTGAAAATATGTAATTAAGTTAGTCAATAAATAGACATTAAAACGTCATGCAATCGAAACTACCTATTGTAAATACAGCATAGTTTGTTTCTTGAATATTTTGTTATGATCAATTTTGATTGTATAATGCCAAAATTTCACATCAAATTTGGTATTTACATTTCAGAGCGTCGATATGGTTGCGGGGACGACATGTGGCGGAGGGTTGGCCTGTAAATGCGGTGGCGATCCACCGCATTTACAGGTATCCGGTTGCAAAAAAGAATAGTCAGGCCGAAGCCTTCACGACGCCGCGACGGATCTGATCCAGTTCGATCGACTCGAACAGAGCCTGAAAATTACCGTTACCGAAGCCTTCGTTACCCTTGCGCTGGATGATCTCGAAGAAGATCGGACCGAACATCGGTTCGGTGAAGATTTGCAGCAGTAGACCTTCCTCACCGACATGGCCGTCGATCAGAATGCGGTTCTTGCGCAGGCGGTCGAGGTCCTCGCCGTGGTCGGGAACGCGCTTGTCTATCAGCTCGTAATAGGTCTCCGGCGTATCCTGCAAGCGGACGCCGCGCGCCCGCAGTTTTTCGACGGTCTCATAGATATTGTCGGTCGTCAGGGCGAGGTGCTGGATACCTTCGCCATTGTATTCGCGCAGGAATTCCTCGATCTGGCTGTGATCGTCCTGCGATTCGTTGAGGGGGATACGGATGGCGCGATCCGGCGCGATCATGGCCTGAGAGAAAAGACCGGTCGCCTGACCCTTGATATCGAAATATTTCTGCTCTTCGAAGCCGAAGATGCGGTTGTAGAATTCGGCCCAGGTACGCATCTGGCCGCGGTGGACGTTGTGGGTGAGGTGATCGAGCACGTCCAGTCCGACGCTGTTGGCCGCTTCGGCGTTCTCGGCACCGGCGATCGGCGTCCAGTCCGCGTACAGATCGCCGTGATCGGGCACGAGATAAAGATACGAACCCCCGATGCCGTTCAGCACGTAGCTATTTTCGCCCAGTGCGCCGGAGGCCGGATCGGCGGCGGTCGCTCCGCGCCTCAACGCGCCCTCAAAAGCGGTTTTCGGATCGGCGACGCGAAACGCCATGCCATTGGCCGACGGGCCGTGCAGGGTCCGAAACGCTGCCGCCTGTCCCGTCGGTTCGGCATTGAGCAACATGGTGATGCGCCCCTGCTTATACCGGGTGATGGCCCTGGATGGATGGCGTGCGGCGGCGGTGAATCCGAGCGCCAGAAGATGCGAGGCCATGACCTCGATGTCGGAGCCGGTAAATTCCACGAACTCGAAACCGTTGAGGCCTAAAGGATTGTGACTGTACATTGGATACCTCCCTGATTAACAGGTATTTAGTATCAAATGAAACTTATTAGAAAGACACTTTTTTGTGTGGTGGCGCCCTTGAATCTGCGATTCGCGCCGACAGATGAGCTCGCGCCATTGTGATAGGCTGAGGCTTTAGACAGTATAGTTTTGACAGCGCTGTCTATTTGTTCTGCGGGATTGCTTATTGTATAATAAATAGTGCCTCCTTTTTATTGCACTGCCAAAATAATGCCCTTTTAAGTGTCAAAAAAAACACAACCGGCTTTCAAGACGAGGCGCGGACTAAAAAAAACGAAACTCAAGCGGGTTTTGGCTTGCGGGATTGCAAAAGATAGCGGTAACAATGGCGCAAAGATGATCGTGCGATTTGCGCCCGGATATGACACCGGTATCAGATTAAACGGCAGCTTAAATAACAAGCATGGACCGTAGAACGGTTCAAAAGCACAACAGGGATGTTTATTATGAAATACTTGAAAACCGACAGTCGAAATGTGTCTTCCGCTTTGCGGAAAGGCATCTCTCTTGCGGCCATGACCACGCTTCTGGCGGCGGGCGGCGCGTTTGCTCAGGACGCCGCGCCAGCGTCAGACGCCAAGGACGATACGACGACCGTCGTCGTGACCGGCTACCGCGCCAGCTTGCAAAGCGCGCTGAATACCAAGCGCAAGGCCGACGTCATGCTCGACGCCATCAATGCCGAAGACATCGCCGATTTCCCCGATTCGAACCTGGCGGAATCACTGCAACGCATTCCGGGTATCTCGATCGACCGCGATAACGGCGAAGGCCGCACCATTTCGGTGCGCGGCCTGGGCGGCGACTTCACCCGCGTTCGTATCAACAACATGGAAGCCCTGTCGACAGGTGCCTCGAACGACGCCGGCTCGTCGCCGAACCGCTCGCGCGCCTTCGATTTCAACGCCTTCGCTTCGGAACTGTTCAACAGCCTGCGCGTCCAGAAAACGGCCTCGGCCTCGACCGACGAAGGGTCGCTGGGGGCGACGGTCGATCTGAACACCGGCCGTCCTTTCGATTACAAGAAGGACGCCTACGCGTTCTCCTTTGAGGACTCCTATTATCAGAATGGCGAAACCCACAGCCCGCGCGTCGCCGGTCTGTTCTCCAAGCGCTGGGCCGATGGTCGTCTTGGCTTCCTGATGTCGGTGGCCTATGCCAAGCGCAATTCGGAAGATGACAACTATTCGCGCGGCGTCGGTTCGTCCGATTACGTCTATCGCGGCTCGACCTGGACCGGTAATGAACTGCCCGGCCGCGCCGGTTTTGCCGCGCCGACAGGTACGGTGTTCAAGGCGCTGATCCCGACGACCCTGACCGGAACGGCGCTCGACGCCTACAAGGCCGATCCCGCCAACTATTATAACCCTGTCGCCAATCCGGCCGCCTATGCCGAACTGACCGGGTCCGACGCGGCGGCCTATGCCAAGCTTTATCCGGGCTGCGCAGCTGCGGCGGCGCAATCGCTGGCCAGCCTGACGCCGACGTCACCGGGCTGTAACGACTCGCAGATCCGTTTCCCGGCTCTCCCGGCGATCCAGCAGCGCGACACCTATACCGAGCGTCTCGGCCTGACCTCGTCGTTCCAGATTCAGGTTTCGGAAAAAACCCGTTTCACCATCGACGGGATGTATTCGAAGTTCGAGAGCGAAAGCACCAACTATCAGTTGTCGCCGGTCGGTCTGAACCGCAACAACACCAGCGATACCTTTGCCTATGGCCAAAACCTGCCGACGGCAACGGCGCGCACGGGGACGGCCTTCACCGACGTTCAGCGTCGCGCGCTCTATCCGAATACCTGTACGGAAGTCATCGAAACCGATCTCGCACCGGGCATCGATTGCGGTCAGGCCGTCTATGGCCGCACGCCGCTGACCGGCTACACCTTCAGCTACAACCCCTATAACCGTGACACCTACGAATATTACACCAATCCGACCTCGCCCGGCTATGCCGGTGCAGCGGCCACCCTGCCGTTCCGTGGCGACCTGATCGGCCGTCCGTCGGTCAAGGTGCTCGAAGCCGACGTGATCGGTCAGAACGCCGAATATCTTAAGCTGCAAAACGTAGACTGGCGCTCTGCTGCCGACCGCGGTGCCTACACGACCGAGTTCGCTCAGGTCTCGTTCGATCTGACGCACCGCTTCACCGACAAGTTGTCGAGCCAGTTCACCTATGGCGCGTCGAAGTCGACGAACAAGAACCAGGGGACTCTGGTCGAGTTCAACTACATGGACGCGCAGGAGCCCTTCATCTTCGACGAACGCGGTAGCCCCGCCATGCCGAAGTTCGACGTCGGTTTCAACGCCGCCGATCCGACGAAGTGGGGGATCGTCAAGGGCTTCTCCGGCATGCGTAACTATCTGCGCACGACCGAGAACGACTATTCGGGTTTCAAGGCCGACTTCACCTACGACTGGACGGATAACCTGACTTGGAAGTTCGGGGCGGTTACACGCAAGTACGACTTCTCGACCAATCAGCTTGAGCGCAACAACGACACGCTGAACCCGACCGAAAAGGAAGCGGGCGTTACCGTGGCTTCGCTCGGTCGCGTCATTCAGTTCGGTCAGGGCCTCGACGTACCGGCGGGCTCGACGACCAGCTTCTTTGCCCCGTCGATCGAAGCCTTCGACAACGTCTTCGGCTTCACCTGCAACTGCATTAACAAGTACGGCGACTGGCGCGTGACGACCAAGCGTAACCGCACGACAACCTTTGCGGTGACGGAAAAGACCAGCGCGACCTATGCCCAGCTGAACTTCAACTACGATGTTCTGGGCCGTAATCTGTTCGGTAATATCGGCGTCCGTCAGGCCCATACCGAGGTGCTCTCCACCGGTCAGACCACGGCAGGCCGCACCATCTACGGCAGCAACAGCTATGATGACACCCTGCCGTCGTTCAACGCGGCGTGGGAAGTCTATGACGACCTCTATATCCGCGTCGGCGCGGCCAAGGTTATCGCCCGTCCGCTGCTCGGCAACCTGTCGCCGGCGGTCACCGGGATTTCGATCCCCGGCGACGGCACGACGGTCGGCGGTACCCTGTCGGTCGGTAACCCGAAGCTGTCGCCGTTCCGCGGCACGGCCTACGACATGAGCGCCGAATGGTACTTCGCCAAGGGCGCGCTGGTCTCCTTCGCCATCTTCAAGAAGGAAATCAACTCGTATCCGCAGACCATCCTGTACGACGCCCCGCTGTCGCAATTCCTCGACGCCGAGGCTATTGCCCAGCTCAAGGCGCAGTTCTCGACCGGCACGGCGGCGGACAACTTCCGTCTGGCCTATATCGACGGGAACTATCCGGTCCAGGCGCGTCAGGTTCGCGATGCGCCGGGCGGCACGGTTCAGGGTTGGGAATTCAGCTATCAGCAGAACCTTACCTTCCTGCCGTGGTACTTCAAGAACGTCGGTGTGCAGTTCAACATGACCAACCTCGATACCGAGTTGAACTACATCCTCGATCCGGGCACGAAGAATGCCACGACCGGCGCCGTCATCACGGCACCCGTCTATGGTACCGGCCCGTGGCTGGGGGCGTCGCCGCGCGCCATCAACTTCACGGTCTTCTACGAAACCGAGAAGTTCAATGCCCGTATCTCGGCGTCGCAGCGTGACGAATACTACACGACCTATCCGCTGGCCGCCGGCAACTGTCAGCCCGGGTTGCAAACGACGGGTGCTGCCTGCGATGCGCCGCTGATCAACGAATTCGGTGGCTCGAAAGAAACGCTGAACGTCGATATGTCTGTGCGTTATCAGCCGACCAAGAAGATCGCCGTGACCTTCGAGGCCCTGAACCTGACGGATCAGAAGTCCGAGCGTTACGCCTATACCGATCCGGTAGTGTCCAACTACGCCTCGGTCGGTGTCAACTACCGCGTCGGTCTGCGTTACAAATACTAAGTGGTGTGCAGCGGTTTTTGGATTGAATGCACGACTATAAATCCAAGCATCTTGTCCGCGCTTTTGTCTGAGGCGCGGACATCTTTCCTGGCTATGGCGTCCCGGATGTCTTCCGGTCATCCGGGCGCCTTTTTTGTGAGTTTCGATGCCGCCGCCCGTCCCGTTTGCGGTCAGCGGCGGCATTGTCCGGTCTCCAGCTCCCCGTTACCTCGACTGTGAGGTTTCAAGCTGGCCACTTGAGCGGACGGCGGCGCTTCGGTGCGGTCGTCCGTATTTTTGTCTGTGTTTGTAAATGGATAGACGGAACTATTGATGTCGTTATTGACCCGCCGTCGCGCCCTCGGGCTGATCCCCGCTATCGCTGTCACGGGGGCCTATGCTTCGGCGCAGGCTGCGCCGTTTCAACAAGGTACGGGCAAGGGCGGTACAGGCGGGCAAATCCTCCGCGTGACTAATCTCAACCCGTCTGGTGAAGGTTCGTTGAAGGCGGCGCTGGACACCAAGGGGCCGCGCATCGTGGTCTTCGAGGTCGGCGGCGTCATCGACCTGAACAAGGCGTCGCTGAAGATCACCGAACCGTTCCTGACGATTGCAGGCGAAACCGCGCCGGACCCCGGCATCACCCTGATCAAGGGCGGGATGCAGATTTCGGCGCACGACGTCATCGTCCGCCACATCGCTATCCGTCCCGGCACGGCGGGCATGGCGAAAAAAAGCGGCTTCGAGCCGGACGGCCTGTCGACCGTGGCGTCTCACAATGTGCTGATCGATCATTGCAGTTTTACCTGGGCGGTGGACGAGGCCCTGTCGGCGTCGGGTCCGCGTTTTCAGGGTGAGAAACTGGAGGACTGGCGGCGCAACACCTCGCACAACATCACCTTCTCGAACAATCTGATCGCCGAATCCCTGCGTGACGCCAGCCATTCCAAGGGCCCGCATTCTATGGGCTCGCTGATCCACGATAATGTCACGGGCGTGCTGCTCACCGGCAATCTCTACGCCCACAACAACGAGAGGCACCCGCTGGTCAAGGGCGGCGCCGAAGCGGTCATCGTCAACAACGTTTTCGTCAATCCGGGCCACACCTGCACGCAATATACGCTGGTTGCCGAACAGTGGACGGGCCGCACGCCGCAACCGGGCCGGATGCTCCTGCGCGGCAACGTCCTGCGCGGTGGGATCGATACGCCGAAGGACACGCCGCTGCTGTTGTTCGGGGGGCAGGGTGACCTGATGTTGCACGCGATGGACAATATCGCCACGCGAACCGACGGCTCGGCGATTCCCGCCATCGGCTATTATCAGGCGCGGCCCGACGGCTATTTCGACAGCGGCCCCTATGTGGCGCAGGCCTATATCCGGTCGATGCCCAAGGAGGCCTTGTGGCCCACCGGTTTGGTGGTCCGTCCCGCCGCTCAGGTCGAGGCGGCGGTTTATAAAAATGTCGGCAGCCGCCCGTGGGCACGCGACCCGATCGACGCCCGCATCGTCGCCGACGCGAAGGCGGGCAGGGGCAAGCTGATCGATTCCGAGGCCGAGGTCGGCGGGTATCCGCAACGGACCGCGACGCGTCGGACGTTTAATCCAAAAATATTCATAAAATAAAAGGAAATGCCATGACGACCAATCGGAGAAACGCCCTGAAATCGGTAGGGCTGGGCGCGCTGCTGTTCGGTGCGCCATTGTCCGCCGAAGCCGCCGCCAAAAAGGCCCCCGCCAAGCCCAAAACCTGGGCCAAGGGGATCGAAGGGCAGCGCAAGGCCGATCTGGGCGACGGCACCTTCCTCAATCCGATCATGGCCGGCGACCATCCCGATCCGTCGATCCTGAAGGATGGCAAAGACTATTATATGACCTTTTCGACCTTCGACGCCTATCCGGGTCTGGTCATCTGGCACTCGCAGGATCTGGTCAACTGGCAGCCGATCACCGCGGCCCTGACGAAAAACGTCGGCTCGGTCTGGGCGCCGGAGCTGACCAAGCACAAGGGGCGCTTCTACCTCTATATCCCGACCAAGAAGACCTCGGCCCCGGATTCGAAGACGACCTCGTGGGTTATCTGGGCCGACGATATCAAGGGTCCGTGGTCCGAGCCGATCGATCTCAATCTGCCGCGCCACATCGATCCCGGCCACGCGGTCGGCGAAGACGGCTCGCGCTGGTTGTTCCTGTCGGGCGGTGATCGCGTCCGCCTGAGCGACGACGGGCTGAGCACGGTCGGCGCGACCGAGCACGTCTACGATCCGTGGCGCTATCCGGATACCTGGGATGTCGAGGGCTTCTCGCCCGAAGGCCCTAAGGTCACCAAACACGGCGACTATTATTACCTGATCCTCGCCGTGGGCGGCACGGCGGGCCCGCCGACCGGGCACATGGTCATCGCCGCGCGCTCGAAGTCGATCAACGGCCCGTGGGAGCAGCATCCGCGCAACCCGCTGGTGCGCACGACGTCGCTGGACGAAAAATGGTGGTCGCGCGGCCATGCTACGCTTGTCGAAGGGCCTGCGGGTGATTGGTGGAGCGTCTATCACGGCTATGAAAACGGCTTCTGGACGCTGGGGCGGCAGACCTTGCTGGCCCCGGTGACGTGGTCGAAGGACGGCTGGTTCGATTTCGGCGGCGGCGACCTGTCGAAGCCACTGCCGAAACCCAAGGGTGGCAAGGCCGTGCCGCACGGTCTGGCCTTGTCGGACGATTTCAAGACCGACAAGTACGGCACCCAGTGGAACTTCTTCAATCCCTCGGCGACCGAAGCCCAGCGTATCGTGCGCAAGGACGGCGTGATGCATCTCAAGGCGACCGGCGAAGCCCCGTCGACGTCTTCGCCGCTGATCTTCGTCACCGGCGATCAGGCCTATGAGATCGAATGCGAGATCGAGATCGATCCAAAAACGCGCGGCGGCCTGATCTTGTTTTACGACTCAAAGCTCTATTGCGGGCTGGGCTTCGACGAAAAGAATTTCGTCACGCACCAGTACGGCATCGAGCGCGGCCGTCCGGCCAATCCGCATGGCCGCAAGATGAAGATGCGCCTGCGCAATGATCGCCATATTGTCAGTTTCCATACCTCGTCGGACGGCGTAACCTGGAAGCGCTTCGATCGCGGGATGGAAGTATCCGGCTATCATCACAATGTGCGCGGCGGCTTCCTCATGCTCAAGCCCGGCCTCTATGCGGCGGGCGAAGGTGAGGTGCGTTTCAAGAACTTCATCTACAGGGCCCTTTAATGAACCGTCGTTTTCTTCTCGCCAGTCTGGCCGTGCTGCCGCTGGCCGCCGCCGTCCCCACCTTTGCTGCGCAGATCGGTGTCAATACGCCGTTCCCGGAACTGAGCGTCGAGCGCATCAACACCCTGCCGGTCGCCCAGCGTCAGGCGTGGCTGGACTATCTGAACCGCTCCAAGGCCGCGATAGCCGCCGATCAGGCGGCGCTCAAGGCCGAGCGCGAGGGGATGACGACCATCCCCGACGGTCCAAAAGGCGGCAACGGCGAAGCGACTATGCCGCTCGACAAGCCCGCCGAATGGTACGGGTCTGCTGAAGCGAAGGCCGTGGCCGACAATATTGTTAGCTTCCAGACCCCTGCGGGCGGCTGGGGCAAGAACCAGCCGCACAACGGCCCGGTGCGCCTCAAGGGGCAGCATTACGTCGCCAACAACATGCCGCCGAACCAGAAGCCGGACGATTTCGACGCGCCGCACCTGCCGGGCTGGGGCTATGTCGGGACTATCGACAACGACGCGACGATCACCGAAACGCGCTTCCTGCTCAAGGTCTTTGCGGCGACCAAGGTGGAGGCCTATCGCGCCAGCGCGTTGCGCGGGCTGCAATATCTGCTCAACGCGCAATTCCCGAACGGCGGCTGGCCGCAGGTGTGGCCGTTGACCGGCGGCTATCACGACGGCATGACGTTGAACGACAACGCCATGTCGTCGGTCATGCAGTTGATGGGCGACGCCGGACGCGGGGAGGGCGACTTTGCCGCTGTGCCTGCTGAGTTGCGTACCAAGACCGCCGCCGCCGAAACCCGCGCCATTCAGGTTCTGCTGGACGCTCAGGTGATCATCGACGGCAAACGTACCCTCTGGGCGCAGCAATACGACCCCCTGACCCTGACGCCGACCTCGGCGCGCAACTACGAGCCGCCGGCCCTGTCGTCGAGCGAAAGTGCTTCGGTCCTGACCTATCTGATGAAGCTGAACGCGCCGTCGAAAGCCATCGTCGCCGCGGTCCACGCCGGGGCGGCTATGCTGGAAAAGCTGAAGATCGAGGGCATGGTGTTTTCAAAAACACCCGACGGTCAGGACCGTTTGCTGACGCCGAAAGACGGCGCGGGGCCGCTATGGTCGCGTTACTACGACATGAAGACGCTTAAGCCGATCTTCGGCAACCGCTCGAAGACCCTGCACGACACGATCAACGACGTTGAGCCGGAACGCCGCCGTGGCTATTCCTGGTTCAATAACAGCGCTGCCAGTGCGCTGAGCAAGTATGCCAAATGGAAGGAAACCCACGCATGAGGACGCTTCTGATCGCGGGGCTGATCGCCGCTGCAACGCCTGTGTGGGCGCAAACGCCTGCGCCCGCCCCGGTTCTGACCGATGCCGAAGCCCGCGCGCAGGTAAAGAAAATCACCGCCAAGAAGATCATTCTGGTCGGCGATTCGACCACTGCCGTCGTCGGCGGCTGGGGGCCGAGCTTTTGCGGCTATCACCTGACCTCGTTCGTCTCGTGCATCAATCTGGCGCGCGGGGGCCGGTCGAGCTGGAATTACCGCGCCGAAGGATCGTGGGACATCGCTTTGGCCGAAATAAAGGCCGGAGCGCAGGCCTATAAGCAGACCTACGTCCTGATCCAGTTCGGCCATAACGACCAGCCGGGCAAGCCCGGACGGTCCACCGATCTGACGACCGAGTTTCCGCTGTTCCTCAAACAATATGTCGATGAGGTCCGCGCGGCGGGTGGTATTCCGGTGCTGGTCACGCCTTTGACGCGGCGTGGTTTCAAAGACGGCAAGGTCGAAAACGATCTGGGGCCATGGGCCGAGGCCGCGCGCAAGGTGGCAAAGGAACTGAACGTGCCGTTGGTCGATCTCTATGCTCGCTCGCAGGAAGCCGTTCAGGCTCTGGGCGCGACCGAAGCCATGAAGTTCGCTCAAAAGCCGCCTTCCGCCGAGGTGCTGGCGGCCGGCAAGACCGGCAACACCATCGCCGGGTCGACCGGCGTGGCCCCCGCGCCCAATGCCCCGGCTTTGACCGAACAGCAGATGCGTGATTCCATCGAGCCGATGGGCCAGACGAAATTGAGTTTCGACTATACCCATCTGGGGCGTGACGGTGCGGATTTCTTCGCGACGCTGGTAACGAAGGAACTGGCCCGGGTCGTGCCGGACCTGCGCCGTGATCTGATTCCCTGATCGGCGAGACCTGATCTGACGTACCAGATCAGGCCTTTAAGCATAGGTTATGATGGATTTTTTACAACCGCTGTGAGTTCCTCAAGGTTAATGTGCAACCTCGATTCGGGTCTCCGGTATATGATGTCCATAGCCTTCGTCACGTTTAGGACACCCTTGCGGCGCAAGGGTGTCTTTGCGTTATGAGCATGGGCACCGTCAAAACCCCGCGCATCCTGCTGGTCGAGGACAATCCCGCCAATCTGCTGGTGGCTGGTATTCTGCTCGAACGGCTGGGCTATGCCTATGATACAGCCGAAGACGGCGAAGAGGCGGTAAAGGCTTTTGAAACCGGGGCTTACGATATTATCCTCATGGACCTTCAGATGCCAGTCATGGACGGCTACGAGGCCACGCGGCGTATCCGTCAGTACGAGCGCATCAGCCGCAATACGCCGGTCAAGATCGTGGCCCTGACGGCGCATGCCTTGTCGGGCGACCGCGATGCCTGTCTGGCGGCGGGGATGGACGACTATATGTCGAAGCCATTCAAGCCCGACGAGTTACAGGCGAAACTGGATGAACTGACGTCGGTTTAGCCTTTCATAACCGCGCGCATAACGTGACGCACGTCATCGGGCCGGACGCCGTCGCGTTTCATCAGCAGCCGCACGACGGGGTCGTCGAGCATCTCTTTCAGCGTCGGTTCACTGAACATTTTTCTCCCCTTGGCTTCGCCGAACTTTGTTTCGCGATGAAACGGTTGCCAGCATTATAATGCAATGTTAATGAGAATTATTCTCAAATACAAGAGGCGAGTCGCCATGAATGCACAGCCGATAACCGAAAACCGGGGCCGCGATCTGCGCAGCCTGCGCTATGTCGAACATTTCCTGACCTGGGCCTTGCGGACCTCGGTCGCCTGTTCACCGCATTGCCGGATGCTGCAAAGAGAGTTTGTCCATGCCTTCGGACCGGAGCCGTCGGCGGGGGTGCGGGCGTTTCACGACTGGCTGATCGCGCTGTCGAAAGGCAAGCGCAAGCTGGAACTGGGGCGGCCCGGCCTGATCGAACTGACGCGCGACGAAGAGTCGTTGCTGGCGCTGCTGACCTCGGCGCAGATGGGCGAGGCCGTGCGTTTTACGGCGCAGGCGCGCTGGGTGATGGGAAGCGAGCCGCATGACGGTCTGTACGACGCGGCGCGGATGCTGATGACCCTGCTCGATCAGCGCGGTTACCGCATGGTGCCGAAGGCCTTGCCGAATGTGTCGGCGGAATGTCGGGGCAGGCCCGGCGAATTGAGAGCCGTCTGAATCTCGACGCGCGCAAAGCGGAACGCGTCGCCGATCCCGATCAGCACCGGACCTTCGAAAGCGGCCTCGGCGACCTGTGTAGCTAGATCATACAGACGGCCCTTAAGCGCGTTGGCGTAAGCGCGTCCGGCGTTTTCAACGATCACGATGGGGGTGTGCGGATCGCGACCGGCAGCCAGCAGATGCGCTTGAATATGGGCGGCATTGTGCGACGACATATAGAAGACTAACGACACGCCGGGATCGGACACGGCGGCATCTTTCAGGTCGATGCTGCCGTCCTTAGTCCGCCCGGTCAGGAAGGTGACCGACCGCGCTTCGCCACGATGGGTGAGGGGAAAGGCGAACTGCGCCGCCGCCGCCGAGGCCGCCGTCACACCAGGCAGGGTTTTGTGGTCGATTGCGTGCTGATCGAGGTAGTCGCGCTCTTCTTCGACGCGCCCGAACACCGACGGGTCACCGCCCTTGAGCCGCACGACGTGCAGGCCCTTGCGCGCCAGACGCACCATCAGGGCATTGGTCTTGTCCTGCGAAACGCTTAGCCGGTCACCGCGTTTGCCGACGCAGATTTTCACGCATTTGTCGGGGGCCAGCGCCAGAATATCCTCGCTGACCAGGGCGTCGTAAAGCAGGGCCTGCGCCGATTCCAGCGTTTTGAACGCGCCCAAGGTCAGGTGGTCGGCATCGCCCGGACCCGCGCCGACGAGGGAAACAAAACCGTTAGGCATCGACTTTTTCCTTCTTCATGGCGTGTTTCAGCAGGCACTGTTTCAGTTCGCCCTTGCACGAACCGCACGAGGTGCCGGCGGTCGTGACCTCGCCGATCTCTTCGACCGTTTTGGCCCCGTCGGCGATGGCGGCAGTGATGGCGATTTCGCCCACCGAGCGACAGGCGCAGATGATGCGGCCCTTATCCTGCATCCCCGGCAGACGTCCGATAATCAGCGCGGCGCGATGGGCATCGGTCAGTGCGTCGTCGCCGAAGCGCTCCAGCAGCCAGTCGCGCGGCGGCAGCTTCTTGTGGATCGGCGTCACGAAAATCGCCCGCGTCAGGCGGTCGTTTTCGACACGCACCCGGCGGGTCACGCCGGTCGTGGCGTCGTCCAGCGTCAGGCTGGCCACGAAGGCCGAAACGTCCAGCGGCGCAATTCCGGCGATCTCGAAACAGTCGGCGTGGGCGTGGGTCGTCCGCCGCCAGATGGTATCGTCGCTCCATTGCGGCAGTTCGCCGTCGAAGTCGCGCGGGGTCATGACAAAGCCGTGCCACGCCTCGTTATAGGCTTTGACATTGGCCGGGGTGTGCTTGAATTCCGGCTGACCCGACATCGGATCGACCGCCGGATTGACGAGCTGGTTCGAGCGTCCGTATGGCGCGAACTGCCGCGTCCAGTGCATCGGCACGGAGAGGTTGCCTTCGCGCACGTCATCCGTCACGCGGGCCTTGAGGATCGCCTCGCCATAGGCCGTGGTCACGACGGCCAGCCGTCCGTCCTTGATATGCAGGCGGCGTGCGTCTTTGGGGTGGATATCGAGCAGGGGCTCGGTCAGGTGGCGGTTCAGTTCTGGGGCTAGGGCCGTGCGGGTCATGGTATGCCAGTGGTCGCGCACGCGGGTCGAGTTGAGATGGAACGGAAACTCCGGCGTCGTTTGATTGGCGGGGCCGCGGACGATCGGTGGCACCAGCCGCGCCCGCCCGTTGGGCGTATTGAACCTGCCGTCAGAGAACAACCGCGTCGTGGGCAATCCATCGGCTTTAAACGGCCAGCGCACCGGTTGCAGGGCGTCGTATTCGGCTTTCGACATGCCCGCCAAACCGCCGAGATCAAGGAAGCGCTTACCGTTGTTCTCGAACGCTGTCAGGCCCGCATGTTCGGCGAAAACCTCATCCGGCCCGGCCCAGTCGAACGCCGTTTCCCACGCCGCATTCATCCGCCGCCCGACCTCGGCGATGATCGCCCAGTCGGGACGGACCTGACCGGGCAGGGGCGTCAGGTTGCGCTGACGCGAAATGACGCGCTCACTATTGGTGACCGTGCCGTCCTTTTCGCCCCACGCGGCGGCAGGTAGCTGGATGTGCGCCATGTCCATCGTGTCGGTGCGCGCGATGACGTCCGACACAACGACCAGTTCGCAGTTCGACAGGGCTTCGTGGATCTTGTTGGTGTCGGGCATGGAGACCATCGGATTGGTCGCCATGATCCAGATAGCCTTGATCTTGCCACTGCGCACGGCCTCGAACATGTCGACGGCTTTCAGGCCGGCTTTCGGCGCGATGGTCGGCGAATCCCAGTAGCGCTGAACCAGCGATTTCGAGGCCTCGTCGAAATCCATATGCGCCGCCAGCATGTTGGCCAGCCCGCCGACCTCGCGCCCGCCCATGGCGTTGGGTTGCCCGGTGATCGAGAACGGCGCGGCCCCCGGCTTGCCGATCTTGCCTGACAAAAGGTGGGCGTTGATCAGGGCCAGACCCTTGTGGACGCCCTGCGCCGACTGGTTCGAGCCCATGGAGAACAGGCTGACGACTTTGGGCGTATGCAAAAAGGCGTCGTAGAATTTTTTCAGATCGATCGTCGAGATGCCGCAGTCCTCGGCCACGGCTTCGATGCTCTGGTCGTCGGCGCTCAAAGCGGCCATCAGACGCGAATAGCCCTGCGTATGCGCGTCGATAAAGTCGTGATCCAGCGCGTCGCGGGCGATCAGATGCGCGCACAGGCCGTTCCACAGGCGGATATCGGTCTGCGGCCGGATCATCAGGTGCAGGTCGGCGGCCTTGGCGGTATCGGTGCGTTTGGGATCGATGCAGACGCGGAACTGGTTCTGACGGGTCTCGATGCGGCGATAGAGGACCGGGTGCGTCCAGGCGGCGTTGTGACCGCTGAACACCAGCATGTCGGCCTCGGTCAGGTCGTCATAGGTGCCGGGGACGAGATCGGCCCCGAAGGCCTGTTTGTGCGCGGCGACGGCCGAACTCATGCACAGGCGCGAATTGGTGTCGACATTGGCCGTGCCGATATAGCCCTTGGCCAGTTTGTTGACGGCGTAATAGTCCTCAGTAAGTAACTGACCTGACACATAAAAAGCGATCGCGTCCGGACCGTGTTCGGCGACGACCTGAGCGAATTTGGCCGCGACCTGCGACAGGGCCTCGTCCCACGTGGCCGTTTCAAGCTGACCGTTGCGGCGGATGCGCGGCTCCAGCAGACGGCCTTCGAGGCCGAACGTATTGCCGAGCGCCGTACCTTTCGAACACAGGCGACCCTGATTGGCCGGGTGCGTGTCGTCGCCCCTGACCGTCATTTTGCGACCTTCGAGCGACGCCTTGACCCCGCAGCCGACGCCGCAATAGGGGCAGGTGGTTTGGTGAGGGGTGGGGGTCATAAGGCGCAGACGGTCTCGCAGTCTTCCCCTCTCCCCCATTCTTGCTTTTCGGGGGGAGAGGGTGGCCCAAAGGGCCGGGTGAGGGGGTGTTAAGGACACCGAGCAGGCCCCCTCACCCCAACCCTCTCCCCACAGGGGAGAGGGGGGTTTAACGAAGGCCCAGCAAAATGCGGTCATCCTCGATGCGCAACGGCACGGTCGGCGTGCAGCCCTTGCCCGCGTCGGCCCCGATCGCTTCACCGGACTCCAGCGAAAACGACCAGTTATGCAGCGGACAAGCGATGTGGCGACCATGGACGATGCCTTCGGACAGAGGGCCGCCCTTGTGTGGGCATTTGTCCATGACGGCGTAGTATTCGTTGTCCACGGTGCGAAAGACCGCGATGGCCCCCAGATCCGTATCCACCCGGCGCGCGCCCTGATGCGGCACGTCGATCGCCGCCCCCACATCCACCCATTTCAAATCGACATTGACGTTCATTGGGCGAACTCCTTCTTCTCGGTACGCAGATCGGCCAGCGGCGAAAAGACCTTGGCCGGTTCCGACTTCGGCGCGTGTTCGGCCCACGGATCGACCTGAAACACGGCTTGCGACTCCCTGAACCGGGCGGCCAGATTGACGCGGTTTTGATCGTCGAACAGTTGCGTCTTGACGAACTCCAGCCCAACGCGTTCGATCCACGGGGCGGTGCGCTCCAGATACCAGGCGTCTTCACGATAGAGCTGGACGAAGGCCATCGAATATTCGCGTGCCTCGGCCTCGGTCGCCACCTTGCACAGCAGGTCCGTACCGCGCAGGTGGATACCGGCATTACCGCCCACATGCAGTTCGTAGCCGGAATCGACGCAGATGACGCCGTAATCCTTGATGGTCGCTTCGGCGCAGTTGCGCGGGCAGCCGGACACGGCCATCTTGAACTTGTGCGGCATCCACGAGCCCCAGGTGTCCTGCTCCAGCTTGATGCCGAGCCCGGTCGAATCCTGCGTCCCGAAACGGCACCATTCCGAACCGACGCAGGTTTTCACCGTGCGCAAAGCCTTGGCGTAGGCGTGGCCGGAGACCATGCCTGCGGCGTTGAGATCGGCCCAGACGGCGGGGAGATCCTGCTTCTTGATACCGAACAGGTCGAGGCGCTGACCGCCGGTGACCTTGACCATCGGCACGTCGAACTTGTCGCAGACGTCGGCGATGGCGCGCAACTCCTTGGCCGAGGTCACGCCACCCCACATGCGCGGCACGACGGAGTAGGTGCCGTCCTTCTGGATATTGGCGTGGTTGCGCTCATTGACGAAGCGCGAGCGCGGATCGTCCTGATACTCGCGCGGCCACGCGCACAGCAGATAGTAGTTCAGCGCCGGGCGGCACGATGAACACCCATCGGGCGTCGTCCATTTCATCGCCTGCATGACGTCGGGGATGGTTTTCAGGCCGTCTTCGACAATGGCTTTGCGGACCACCGCGTGGCCGTGCTCGGTGCATTTGCACATCGGCTTGGGGCCGGTTTGCGCCTTGAACGCGTCGCCGAGCGTCACCTTCAGCAGTTGTTCGACGATGCCGGTGCACGAGCCGCACGAGGCCGAGGCCTTGGTGCAGCCGCGCACCTTGTCGAGATTATCCGCGCCGCCGCAGATCGCCTCGACCACCGTACCCTTGGTAACGCCGTTGCAGCCGCACACTTCCGTGTCGTCGGGCCATGCTGCAACGGCGGCATTAGGGTCCACGCCGGCGAGCGCCTCCGTCACCGACTGACCGAAGATCAGGGTGTCGCGGATATCGGCGATCGATTCGCCCTTCTTGATCAGGTCGAAATACCACGCGCCGTCGGCGGCTTCGCCGAACAGGACCGCGCCGACGAGCTGGTTTTCCTTGATGACGATGCGTTTATAGACGCCACGGCCGGGATCGCGGAACACGATGTCCTCGCAGCCTTCACCGCCGTTGAATTGTCCGGCGGAGTAGAGATCGACGCCCGACACCTTCAGCCGCGTGGCCAGTTCCGAGCCGTAATAGGCGGCGTCGGGGTTCTTGCCCGTCAACACGTCGGCGAGCGTCCGGCACATATCCCAGATCGGCGCGACGAGGCCGTAGCAGGCGCCGCGGTGCTGAACGCATTCGCCGACGGCGAAGATCGACGGGTCCGAGGTGCGCATCTGATCGTCGACGACGATGCCGCGCTCGACCGTCAGGCCTGCCGATTTCGCGGGCTCGACGTGCGGACGGATGCCGACGGCCATGACCAGCAGCGAGGCGGGGATGACGCGCCCGTCTTTCAGCTTGAGGCCTTCGACGTGCGTGTCACCGAGGATGGCCTCGGACTGGGCGTTGAGTACCGAATGGACGCCGCGCTCCAGCAGGGCCTTTTCGAGCAAACGCCCGGCGGCCTCATCAAGCTGACGCTCCATCAGCACATCGACGAGGTGGATGACAGTGGCCTTCATGCCGCGCTTAGCCAGACCGTAAGCGGCTTCGAGACCGAGCAGGCCGCCGCCGATGACGACGGCTTCGTTGTTTCCAGTTTCTTTGGCCTTTTCGGCGGCCTGTTGCATCAGGTCGACATCGTGCAGGTCGCGGAAAGCGACCACACCCGGCAGGTCCGCGCCGGGTAGGGGCAGGCGGATCGGATCGGAACCGGTCGTCAGGATCAGGTGGTCGTAGGCGATCATCTGACCGTCGTGCAAAACGACCTGTTTCGCTTCGCGATCAATGGATTGCACCCAGTAGCCGAAGTGCGTCTTGACGCCGTTGATGTCGTACCAGTCCTGCGAATGGGTGACGATCTGCTCGAAGGTCTTTTCGCCCGCCAGCACCGGCGACAACTGTATGCGGTCGTAGGTCGCGCAGGCTTCGGCGCCGATGATCGAGATGTCGAACATCCGGTCATCGCGCTTGAGGATTTCTTCGACGATGCGGCCGCCGGCCATGCCCGCGCCGATGACGACGATGCGCGGTTTAGGAGGGGAATCGAGGTTAAAGGCCATTTTTCGGTACTCTTGTGGGAGAGCGTGGAAGCGATTAGGCCAAAAAAAATCCCGCAACCCCTTGGGCTGCGAGGAGCCGTCAGGGTTGCGGGACATCTTTGTCCGATGAGGCTGCGCGAAACCGACTTTGGCACCGCGCGGCAAATGTCTTGGACCGTCTTTGGTCCTGTCACCTATTGGGCCACAGGAAAGCCCTTATGTCAATCGCGGTTTTTCGCGGGTGCGAGGAAACATCCTTCCCCGTAAACAGGGAAGGATGAAATCAGGACGCCACCGACCGGAACACACCGCCGTCGAACAGGGCATTTGCGGGCATCAGGATCGGTTCCGGTCGTGCGGGCAGGGACCACGGCGCGGTTTGTCCGCCTTCGTCCTTTTCGTCCGCCTCCGGTACATTCAGTTCCAGACCCGACGCGGCTTCGCGCCACAGGTCGGGGCGGTAAACCTTGCGCGCTATGGCGTCGAAGTCGTGATCGCCGGTCGTCAGGCCCCAGCGGACAAACTGCCCCATGAACCATTTGGCGTGGCTTATCCACGGGAAGGTCGTTGTCTGCGGATCGAGCACCAGTCCGGCGCCGCCCTCACCCAGAGCCGCCTGTATCGCTTCCAGGGGCGCACCGACATAGGCCTTACGGCTGAGGATTTCGGCCAGATCGGTGCTATTGGCCGGGTCCGACGCCCACTGCGCCGCCCGGAGCAGGGCGCGGGTCAAGGCGATGACGCCGTCGGGGTTTTCTTCGGCCCAGACGCCGCGCACACCCAGCAGTTTTTCGGGTTTCAACGTCCAGAAGGCGGGATCGGAGAACAGCACCACGCCGTCGCCGTTCAGTTCGGCCATCTGCGGCCAGGGCGAACCCGAACAGAAGCCGTCGATGACGCCGTCCCGCAGGTGGTCGGCCATGCGCGACGGCGGCAGGACCACCCACTGCACCTGACGGTCGGGGTCGATTCCCGCGGCGGCCAGCCAGTGGCGCAGGACGAAATGGTGCGGCGAGTAGGTGAAGGGTATGGCGAGCGTCACCTTGGCGTCGCTGGCGGCGCGGCGGTTCTGGATGACGAGGCGAAGCGCGCGCGCCGTGGCGATCAGGGTCGAGGCCCCGTGGTCCTCAAATACCGCTTTCAGGCGCGAGGAAACGACGACGCTGTTGCCATTGGCCCCCAGCGCCATCGGGGCGACGATCTGACCCAGAGTCGGCCCCAGACCCAGACCGCGCGCCAGCGGCATGGTCGCCAGCACGTGGGCGGCATCGAGCAGACCGTAGGACAGCTTGTCACGGATATTGGACCAGTTGGACTCGCGGCTTAAGCTCACGTCGAGGCCTTCGGCGGCGTAGGTGCCGAGGGCTTCGGCGACCACGATCAGGGCCGCGTCATTGAGCGGGGAAAAGCCGATTCGCAGGCTGAGCATCACACGCCTCCCGTTTTGAGCAGGTCGGCAATCGACAGGATATCGGCGGCCACGGCGGCGATGGGACGGCCCGAATCCATGGCGTGCTTACGCATCAGTTTATAGGCCTCGTCCTCGTTTATGCCGCGGGAAGTCATAAGGATTCCCTTCGCCCGGTCAATCGTTTTGCGCGCGGCCAGATCGGCTTTCGCTTTCGACAGATCGCTGCGCAGGGTCTGCATGAGGTTGAAGCGGTGCGCCGCCACGGTGAGGATCGAGGCGATGCGATTGGGCGCATAACCATCCACGATATAGGCGGCGACCCCGGCCTCCAGCGCCTGCGCCGTCGTATTGGCGTCGGAGCGGTCGACGAACATGGCGACGGGGCGCGGGGCCTGCTCATTGGCCACCTGAAGCGCGTCCAGCGTGTCGCGGTCCGGGCTTTCGCAGGCGATGATCACCATGTCCGGATTGATCTCAAGCCACTGCGCCAGCTCAAAACGCGGCCAGTGATGGATGGTGGCGGCCTGATGGACTTCGTCCATGCGAATCCCTTCGGCCACAAGGGCCGCGCGGGCATCGTCGGGGTCGATGATCAGGACGTTCATGGGTTTTTACAAAACTCGGTGCCGTTTTCTTTTATCGCTACGCCTAAAATTGTGCATTGCGCAAGGGGCAAATTTGCGAACGAATTTCATTGAAATGTTTGCGAATGTGCGTGTGCGAAAAAAGCGCGCGACCCCCGCTTGACAGAGACGGGCCATCGGTGGCTTACTTACGCGACAAGCTCGTCCCGAAAAGTGTGTAGCGGTTTTCGGAATCGGATGAGCGCCAAATAAAGCGATTGGGGAACTGGCCAACGAGGGTCAGCCTCCGGAACGAACCGGACAGTCGTACTTCACAAAAAGTCTCCCCAACATACGCGGACGCCCAAAGCGGCGGCCGTCGCAATCGCAGGTTTTCCTATGATTTCCAAAGAGTTCCTCAAGGCCGGACACGCACCTACGCTGCTGTCGGCTTTTCTGTATTTCGACATGAGCTTCATGGTCTGGGTGCTGCTCGGCGCGCTGGGCGTGCAGATCGCGGCCAGTCTCGGTCTGACGCCCGCCGAAAAAGGCTTCATGGTCGCCGTGCCGATCCTCACCGGTGCGCTGCTGCGCATGGTGGCGGGCGTGCTGGTCGATCGCATCGGGCCGAAAAAGACCGGCGCCATCGGTCAGGCCATCGTCATTTCCGGCTTGTTGCTGGCCTGTTTCCTCAAGGTCGACAGCTACGAAGGCGTGCTGGCTTTGGCCGTCGTTCTGGGCGTCGCCGGGGCGTCATTCGCGGTCGCCCTGCCGTTGGCTTCGCGCTGGTATCCGCCGCAATATCAAGGCATTGCGCTCGGCATTGCGGGAGCCGGTAATTCGGGAACGGTGTTCGCCTCGCTGTTCGCGCCGTCACTGGCCAAGGCGTTTGGCTGGACGACCGTCTTCGGCTTTGCCGCCATTCCGCTGATCGCCGCCTTTGTCTTCTATCTGGTGTTTGCCAAGGACGCGCCGAACCCACCGCCGCGCAAGACCTTTGCGCAATATATGGCGATCCTCAAGGAGTCCGACGCCTGGTGGTTCCTGCTGTTCTACGGCGTGTCGTTCGGCGGTTTCGTCGGCCTTAGTTCATCGCTGAACATCTATTTCAACTCGGAATACGGCCTCGATCCGATCGTGGCGGGCTTCTTCACGGCCGCCTGCGTGTTTGCCGGATCGCTGCTGCGTCCGGTCGGCGGCGGTCTGGCCGACAAGATCGGCGGCATCCGCACTTTGTCGATCATGTATATAGTCGCGGCCTGCGCATTGGTGGTGATGAGCTTCAAGCTACCGACGGCGTTTATGACGCTGGGGGTTCTGATCGTCGGCATGGGCGCGCTCGGCATGGCCAATGGCGCGGTGTTCCAGCTGGTGCCGCAACGCTTCCAGAGCGAAATCGGGGTGATGACCGGCCTTGTCGGCATGTTCGGCGGTATCGGCGGCTTCTATCTGGCGGCCAGCCTCGGCCTCTCGAAACAGGCCCTCGGCAGCTATCAGCCGGGTCTGCTTGGTTTTGCGGTTCTGGCGCTCGTGGCCTTTACCGGCCTGACCCTGATCAAGCGCCGCTGGCGCACGACGTGGGGCGGCATGCTGGAGAATGTGCGTATCTAGCCGCGTATTGCCGCCCCACGATTTTAGCGTTTTTGGGGCGGCATATTCGAAAACGTTAGGATTTAACTCAGTAAAAAAGCGGGGGAGGTCACTCTTCCGCTTTTTAGCGTTTGAGGCGAAAAGTCATTGTCTTTTGATATGTTATAATATAACTAACGCGCCATTGTAACCTATCAAGGAGTTGCCCATGTCCGCCACTTCGTCCCGCGCCGCGCGCACCTTCGATGCTCTGGCGATGGGGCTGTCGGCCCTGTGTCTGGTTCACTGCCTTGTTCTGCCTCTGGCCTTCGCCGCCCTGCCGTTCTTGGGTGCATTCAATGACAATCCGCTGGTCCATCAAGGGCTGGCACTTCTGGCCGCCCCGGTCAGCCTTTATGCGCTGGGCCGTTCCGGCGGCTGGAAGCGACCCCTGCGGCCCATACTGGCGCTGACCGGTCTGGGGTTGCTCCTGTCTGCGGCGTTCTGGCCGCCGTTCCACGACTACGAAACCCTGATGAGCGTTGTCGGTGCCGGAGCGCTGGCCGTGCTGCATGCCCTTAATATGCGCTGGCCGCATATACATAACGCAAGCCCTGTTAAAGCCGACACCTCGCGGCCATAATTTTGTCCGGCAAATGCGATTGCGTGCGTCGCGTCAGCATGCCACATAAACGGGCATAAAACGGGGGACATCATGTATCGCAAAACGATTGCCGGCTGGATCGGCGCGCTCGCCTTGTCGATGTGTCTTCTGCTGCCTGTGGCGCAGGCGGCAGAACCGGCAAAGCCTGACGCGGTGCCTCAAACACTGGCACAACCGTGGTTGCGCGCCCCCAGCGACCTGCCGCCGCACCCGCAACCGCGCATCGGCAAGCTGGCCAACGGCATGACCTACGTCATTTTCCGCAGCCCGGCCCCGCGCAACACCGCCGCCCTGCGTCTGATCATCCGCGCGGGCTCGATGGAGGAGCGCGACGATCAGCGCGGTCTGGCGCATTTTGTCGAACACATGGCCTTCAACGGCTCGAAAAATATCCCCGAAGGTGAACTGACGAAGATTTTAGCGCGGCACGGGTTTCGTTTCGGATCGGACGCCAATGCCTTCACCACCTATGACAACACCGCCTATGTGCTGGACCTGCCCAATACCGATAACGAGACCGTCGATACCGCCTTCTTTATCCTGCGGGAGACGGCATCGAACCTGACCTTTGCGCCCGATGCCATCGACCGCGAGCGCGGCGTCATTCTGGGGGAGGAGCGCGTCCGCGCCAGTCCGGCCAGCCGCCTGTCCGACTCCGTATCGGCGATCGCCTTCAAGGGGCAGCGGTTCGCGGAGCGTCGTCCCATCGGCCTGCCGGAGATCATCCGCACGGCACCGCCGAAAGCCCTGACCGACTATTACCGGACCTGGTATCGTCCGGAGCGCGCGACCCTGATCATTGTTGGCGACATCCTGCCCGCCGAGATCGAGCAGCGCATTCAGGACCGGTTCGGCGACTGGGCGGGCGAGGGGCCTGCGCCCGCCGAGGTCGATATCGGCACCTACACGCCCAAAGGCACCGCAGCGCATATCTTCACCGATCCGAATCTGGCGGAGGATATCACGCTCAGATGGTCGCGCCCCGTGGTCGATATACCCGATACGCTGGAAGCGCGCCGCGTCGGCATGGCCAAGGCGCTCGCCGTCGGCGTTTTTAACGACCGACTGGCAAGGCGGGCGCGAGCCGCCGACAGTCCGTTCTTTTCGGCCAGCCTGAGCTACACCAACAACCGTCTGACGGCCAACGCCACGACGCTGGGGTTCAAGCCCAAACCCGGCAAGACGCGCGAAGCCCTGATCGAAGTCGTCAGGCTTTATCATCAGTTCGTCCGGTTCGGGGTGACGGACGAGGAGCTGGACCGCCTGATCGCCAGCCGCGATCTTGGCTTCCGCAACGCCGTGGCTGCCGACAAGACCCGGCAACACACGGCGCTGATGAGCGAGATCGTCAGCGCGATCAATGACCGAAGAGTCTATATGTCGGCAACGCAGCTGCTGGACATGTGGGAGCAGGTCAAGCCGTCCTTCACCAAGGTGACCGTCGACGCGCAGATTGCGTTTATCAGCAGCGGCGATGGCCCGCTTGTCGTGCGCTCTATCGAAGCCCGCGATGCCGTCGACGAAGCGGCGCTTGTCGCGGCCTATACGGCGGCTCAGGCCCTGCCGGTCGAACCCTTCGTCGCCGTGGCGGCCAAACCGTGGCCCTATACGGAATTCGGCACGCCGGGCAAGGTCGTCAAGACCGAGGTCTTCAAAGAGTGGAACTATACGCAATATACCTTCGCCAACGGCCTGAAGCTCAATCTCAAGCCGGTACGATATCAGAGCAATCGCGTCACGGTCGGGGTGCGTCTGGCGGGCGGGCGGATGCTGTTTTCGCCGCACGACAAGGTCAGCCTGCTGCCGGCCATGATGTTCAATCTGGCGGCGGGCGGTCTGGGACAATTGTCCTTCGAGGAAATGAACAAGAGCCTGAACGGCCATACCTACTCGATCAAATATGCGCTCGGCGAAGACGACGCGACCCTGACCGGGACCACCACCACGTCTGATTTCCCGCTACAGATGCAAGTTCTGATGGCCTATTACAGCGACCCCGGCTATCGCCCGGAAACCTTCGACAATCTCAAGACCGGTTTTGCCGCTACCACGCGGCAGATGAAGAGTAATCCCTCGACCATGCTGGCCATGGGTAGCTTGTCCTATATGACCTCTGACGATCCGCGTCTGGTCTTTCCGACGCCGGAAGCCTTCGCGCAGGTAACCAGCGCCCAGGTCAAGGCCCAGATCGAGCGGACCCTGCGCAATGTGCCGATCGAGATTACCATCGTCGGCGATATCACGCCGGAGGCCGCGCTCGATGCGGTTGGCCGGACCTTCGGGGCCCTGCCGCCGTTGCCGGACAACTACAAGGTCGCGCGCGACGCCGATCGTATCTCCCTGCCGAAGGACCGCAACGCGCGCATCGTCACCCATCAGGGGCGTGCGGATCAGGCGGTGAGCTATCTCGCCTTCCCGACGACGGACCTCTACGCCAATCTCCGCGATACGCGCGGAATCGACCTGCTGGCGCGCGTCTATGCCAACCGCCTGCGCGACGAAGTGCGCGAAAATCAGGGGGCGACCTATGGCGTCAGCGTGTCGAGTTTCATGTCGCCGCGCTTCAAGGGCTACGGCTATATCAGCGTCACGACGACGGTGAGGCCCGAACGTGACGAGGACTTCTACAAGACGGCGCTGGCGATTGCCGCCGATCTGCGCAATAGGCCGGTGACGCAGGATGAGCTCGATCGTGCGCGCCTGCCGGAGCTGGAGAGGGTCGAGCAAAGCGAACGCACCACCAACCATTGGTTCGCCTTGCTGCCGGGCTTTAGCGCCAACCCGCAGAAGCAGGCTTTCAACCGCGACGTGGCCGGGCAGTACAAGGCCGTGACGGTCGAGGACCTGCAACGATTGGCGAAGACCTATCTGGTCGAAAACCGCGTCCTGCGCATCAAGGTGGTGCCGGAGACGCCATCGACACAATGACACCGTGTGGTTTTTCACAAAACCGACACGCGGATCGCAAAGGGGTTTCACAAAACGGGGAGATGTAGAGGGTTCAACCATAAAATCTCACCGAGAGGCCCTCTATGTCCGACAACAAGCTGACTGGCCGCCACAGCGATGGCGACTTCGAACTGAACCTGTCCGCCAATCCGAACCTGTCGGATGTGATCAATGAGCGCCATTCGCGCCGTAACATTCTGGGCGGCATGGTCGCCGTGGCGGGTCTGTTCGGCCTCAGCGCCTGCGGTAGCGACAAGGACGACGGCGCGACCGTCGGCGTCGCGGCGGGTCAGAACGGGTCGTCGACGTCGGGCCGCGTGGTCAGCCTCAACGCCACCGTCGTCGGGGCCGCGTCGAGCGTGTGGACGCAGGTCTCGGGTCCGACCGTGACCCTGACGCAAGCCGGTAACGGCACGGCGACCTTCCTTGCCCCCAGTGTTGCCGCCGCCACCAGCCTCGTTTTCCGTATCACCGGCACGGACATCAAGGGCGCGACCGCCGCGCAGGACACGACCGTCACCATCAACCCGGCGGCGCTGGGCTTTACCGCCGTCGCCAAGAACCGCAACGACGTCGTCACCGTGCCGGAAGGCTATACGGTCTCGGTCCTCTACCGTCTCGGCGATCCGCTGAACGCGGCGACTCCGGCCTATGCCAACAACGGTTCGGACACGAACTTCGCCAACCGCGCCGGCGACCACCACGACGGCATGGCCTATTTCGGTCTGGCCGCTTCGGGTACGGCGCGCGACGCCAATAATTCGACGCGCGGCCTGCTGGTCATGAACCACGAAAACATCACCGCATCCTACCTGCACATGAACGGCGTCACCGCCGGTGCGACGCGTCTGGAATCGGAAGCGGTCAAGGAAATCGAAGCGCACGGCGTTGCCGTCGTCGAAGTTGTCCAAACGGGCGGTGCGTGGACCTACGTACAGAACTCGACCCTCAACCGCCGCATCACGCCGAACACCGTCATGGCCATCAACGGTCCGGCGCGCGGCGATGCGCAGCTGCGCACCGTCTATTCGCCGACGGGCGTCGCCGGTCGCGGTACGATCAACAACTGCGCCAACGGCCGCACGCAGTGGGAAACCTACCTGACCTGCGAAGAAAACTGGGCCGGTTACTTCCGTCGCGGCGCCACCGACAACGTCAACCGCTCGGCCAAGGCCGTGGTGGCGCTGAACCGCTATGGCGTGACCCAGGGGGCCGCCGGTGCCAATAACTGGGCCACCGTCACCGCCGCCAACAGCGCCGATCAGGCGAACTTCTCCAAGTGGAACACGACGGTCGATATCACCAAGGCTGCCGACGGCACGGGCGATTACCGTAACGAGGCAAACCAATACGGCTGGGTCGTCGAAATCGATCCATTCAACCCGGACTCGACGCCGCGCAAGCGCACCGCACTCGGCCGCATGGGCCACGAAGGTGCCTGGCCCGCTGCATTCGTCGCTGGTCGCAAGCCCGTCTTCTATATGGGCGACGACTCGCGCGGCGAATATTTCTACAAGTTCGTCTCGGCGACCGCGTGGGATGCCGCCGACGCCACGGCGACCGACCGTCTCGCCGTCGGTGACAAGTATCTCGACGCCGGTACGCTCTACGTCGCGCGCTTCGACGCGACCGGCAACGGCGTGTGGCTGCCGCTCGTCTTCGGCACCGGCGTCCTGACCGCCGCCAACACGACCTACAGCTTCGCCAACCAGGCCGACGTCCTGATCAACACCCGTCTGGCCGCCGATGTCGTCGGTGCGACCAAGATGGACCGTCCGGAATGGGCTGCCGTCAACCCGGCCAATGGCGAGGTCTATCTGACGCTCACCAACACCAACGCCGCCTCGCGCCCGATCACGGCGACCGACGCCGCCAACCCGCGTCACTATAACGACCCGGTCGGCACGACGGCCAACTACGGCAACCCGAACGGCCACATCATCCGCCTGAAGGAAGCTTCGAACAACCCCGAAGCCACCACCTTCCAGTGGGACATCTACCTGTTCGGCGCCGGGGCGGACCTCAACGCCACCAATATTAACGTGTCGGGCCTTGATGCCACCAACGACTTCTCCAGCCCGGACGGTCTGTGGTTCTCGCGTACCTCGAACGCCGCCGGTCTGGTCAATCCGCTGCTGTGGATCCAGACCGACGACAGCGCCTATACCGACGTCACCAACTGCATGATGCTGGCAGCCATGCCGGGCACCGTCGGCGACGGCGGCGCGAAGACCATCACCAACACCAACGCGGCCGGTGCGACCGCCACGCAAGCGACCTTCGTCGGCAAGGCGCCGGGCCTTCAACTGCGCCGCTTCCTGGTGGGGCCGAAAGAGTGCGAAATCACCGGCATCGACTCGACGCCGGACGGTCGTACCCTGTTCGTCAACATCCAGCACCCGGGCGAACTCGGTTCGGGCACCAGCATCACCTCGAACTGGCCCGCCAGCCAAACGGCTGCCGCCCCGACCTCGCGTCCGCGGTCAGCCACCATCGTCATCACCAAAAATGACGGCGGTGTGGTCGCACTGTAAGTGATCGGCATCTAAGGAAAACCCCCGAACTCATTGAGTTCGGGGTTTTTTTATTCCGGTGTGAAGCTGAGTTTTTCCGCCTTCACATAGGCTTCCCATTCTTCGCGCGACTTGAAATCGAGCCCCTGATCCCAGGCCGAGCCGATATAGTAGACGAACGGCTTGCCCGGCGTGACGCGGATGAGGATCAGGTTGTTGTCGGCGTCGGCCTTGATATCGACAACGGAGGCCGGATCGACACGGACGGCAGTGCCCAAGCTGCCGTGATCGGGATCGTTCGGCTCCCAGTAGGTGATGATGCCGCGCGCCTTGTCGACGAACAGGCCGCCCTTGCCGGGAACGGTCGCGCCCTTGCCGAGACCGATGCCGACGATCAGTTCATCGGGCTTATCCGACGACAGGGTCGATTGCAGCCGCGTGAAGTTGGTCCCCAGCGGCAGGGTGAAGGTCCGCGATTCCCAGACCTTACGCTCGACACCGACCGGCCACGGATCGTAGGTGACGCTGAACTTCGCCACGTCCGGCCCGTTCTGCAAAATCTTGTAGGTGCGGAAGGTACGCGAGGTCCATAGCTTGTTGTCGAGCCAGATGCCCAACCCGCCGCCGCCGCGCGTCCCCTTGACATTATAGGCATCGGCGCCTTCGCCCTGATCGTTATGATAGGCCTTGGTCGCCAGTTGCCGGTCCATGAACGGCCAGCGGACACGCTTGGACCACACGTCGATACCCGACCCCGACGGCGGTTCGCGCGCTTCCAGCGCCGGGCCGTAGATGCGGTGCGCCACGCGGTCGTTTTCCCACAGGATGTCGTCGAAGCGATCCGGCGCGAACCTGACCGTGGCGCGCGGCTTGCGTTCGGCTTCGGTGGCGGGGACCAGCTTGACCAGACCGCTGCCGATGGTTTTGGCGGCGACCGGCGACACCCACTCCTTATCATCGACCATCGGGTCGTAGGCGTGATCCTTGACGGCCTGACGTTCGGCCTCGCGGCGCTCGAACTGGAATTTCTGCTCGGCCGTGGCGTCGGCGGGCAGGGGTGCGGAGGGCCGCATATCGCTGGCGTGGTAATCGAGCGTCGCCGGTTTCGGCAAGGCGACAGGCAGGGCGGTGACCGGTGCGCCGAGGTTCATCACCTCAAGTCCGGCCAGAATAAACCCGCCGCTGGCATAGAGCGCCGTGCCGTCGCGCTTGGTCGGCACCGGCTGATCGCCGGCGGACTGCACCTGACCCAGTATGCCGTTCGGCAGGACGTAGCGGTTCAGGCCCGCCCAGCCTTTCAGGACGTGCGGAAGATAGGTCTTGCGGTCGAGCAATCCATGATTGATGCCGAAAGCCAGCGCGTAGGTATAGAAGGCCGTTCCCGACGTTTCGGGCTCCGGGAAGGCCTCGGTATCGAGCAGGCTGGCGCGCCACAGACCGTCCGGCTGTTGCAGGGTTATAATCCGCGCCGACATCTCCTGAAACAGCTTCACATAACGCGGACGGGTGGGGAAATCCTCCGGCATGACCTCAAGCACGCGCGCCAGACCGGCCAGCACCCAGCCTTCGCCGCGCGCCCAGAAGATCTTCTTGCCGTTGGGCGAGCGGCGCTCGATGAAGCGCTCGTCGCGGGCATAGAGGTGCTGCTCTTTGTCGTACAACCGCTCATAGGTCCGCCACCACTGGACGTCCATGGCGCGGATATATTTCGGGTCATTGGTGATCGCCGACATGCGCGCCAGTACGGGCGGGGCCATGAACAGCGAGTCGCACCACCACCAGACCAGCTTGTCCGGTTCGGGCGCCTTGCTCAGATAGGGGAGGGTGAAATCGAGCCGCTGCTGAAGCGGCATCAAAGTGCCGGGCGAACCCGTATGCAGATAGACCGCCTGATAGAGGTCGCCAATGGCCTGATCGTCGGCATTGATCAGGTGGACCGGCGCGCCATCGCCCTGAAGGGCATAGTTGAAGCGCCGCGCCGTGCGCAGGCTGTAGTCGCGCACGTCCGGCATGTCGGCTACGGCGTTCAGCTTCATCGCGCCGACGAAGAAGGTCGCCGCAATCCAGTTGGTGCTGACGCCGCCGCGCTGGCCCTGCGGATTAGCCTCGATGGCGGTCATGCGGGCGACTTCGGCCGAGGCCGAGCGCTTGATGACGCGCAGGACGGCCTCACGGTCGGGGATGGCGTCAGGGGCAAAGACGGGGGGCGATTCAGGGACGGGCGTTTGCGCCGCGACGCCGGTGACCAGCAGGCCGGATATCAAAACAGAACTCAGACCATATCTTAGCCAACGCGTCGCACCCATCGGTCTCTCCTCTGACGTAAGGGCGCGATTCAAGGATTCGAAGCTTTCGAAACGCTTTGAATAGACTGATTTATCAGGCCGTTTCCGGCCTCTCGCACCCTGTTGAGCGTGTCCTTGTTGGCACGCCTATATTGATTTTAAGCTATCAGATCAGTCTCACGTGCGTAAGGGAAAAACCCGTCGTCCCGATATTTTATTTCTCGTCTCAATTTTTACCAACCTTGACAGGCGGTCGGCAAGGTTTAGTCTCGCGGCCAAAAGGGAGCCGGTCATGCAGACCATCGCCAATATCGTGATTGCCTTTGTGGCGCTCCAGCACATCGGTTTTCTGATCCTCGAAATGTTCCTGTGGCGCAAGCCGTTCGGGCGGCGCGTCTTCGGTCTGAGCGAGAGTTTTGCCGCCGAGTCGGCGAAGCTGGCTGCCAATCAGGGGCTGTATAACGGCTTTCTGGCAGCGGGCCTGATCTGGGGGCTGCTCGATCCGTTCTATGGGCTCTACATCAAGGTCTTCTTCCTGTCCTGTGTTGTTATCGCAGGGCTGTATGGCGGCTTTATGGTCAAGCGCTCGATCCTGTACGTGCAGGCTCTCCCGGCTTTTGCCGCGCTTATTCTGGTGCATTTTCAATGAGCTATCAGGATATTTTCTACACCAGCGCCGACAAGGCGTTGACGCTCTATGCCCGCGACTACAATCCGTCCGGCGGCGATCCGGTGCTATGTCTGCACGGACTGACGCGCAACAGCGCCGATTTCGAGTGGCTGGCCGAACATCTGAAGGAGGGGCATCGCGTCATCGTCGCCGATCAACGCGGGCGCGGGCGGTCGGCATGGGACAGCGAGAAAGCACGCTACAATTTACTCGTCTACGCGCAGGATATGGTGACGCTGCTCGATCATCTGAACATCCCGCGGGTGACGATTATCGGTACCTCGATGGGCGGACTGATCGCCCTGCTGATGGCCGGTTGGGTGCCGCATCGCATCAAGGCCATCGTCCTCAACGATGTCGGGCCGAAACTGTCGCCGGAAGGCCTGGCGCGCATCCGCGGTTACGTCGGTAAGGGTAAACCGATCACGAACTGGGCCGAGGCGGCGGCGGCAACGCAGGCGATTAATGCCGAGGCTTTTCCCGATTACGGTCCGGATGACTGGATGGCCTTTGCAAAGCGCACGTTCGTCGAGACGGATGGTGTACCGGTCCCGGCCTACGATCCGGCGATTGCCGAAGGCATGGCCCCCGGTTCGGAAGCCGTCGCGCCGCCGGAACTGTGGGAGTTGTGGGCAAAGTTGTCAGCTATTCCGATACTGACTGTTCGCGGCGGACGTTCGGACCTGCTGTCGGCGGAGACCCTGCAACGCATGGCAGATGCGCATCCAAATTTCACATCGGTGACGATCGCCAATTGCGGTCACGCCCCAATGCTGGACGAACCCGAAGCCGTCGCAGCGATCGGTAACTTTCTTAAAAACTCCGATTGACCGAAAGCCACACCGTGCGCGGACGCAGTGGCGTCGTCTGGGCGGCCGTATCCAGCGCGAAAGGATTGCCGTAGGCGAAGCTGTTGCTCTTGTTGGCCAGGGCGTTGGTTACACGCAGGGCAACGCTGTAACCTTTGAATGCCAGCGTCGAACCGAGATCGAGATTGGTGTAGCCACGCATCTGAACCGGCGCGGTGACGCCGTAATTGAGCGGTGAGGCGCTGCGGTGATAGAGGGTCGCCGTGTAGTCCACAGGATGTCCGAACAGCGATTGCGCCCATTGCGCCGTCAGGCTGGTGCTGGATTTCGATATATAGGGCATACCGCCCAGTGCGATACGCGGATAGAGCGGGTTCACGCTGGTGAGCTTGGGATCGTTGAACTGTCCCCTGAATTGCAGATTCAGATCGGGAAGGACACGCCAGCCGGCTTCGACCTCAAGACCGATATTTTCGCCGTCCCCCAGATTGAGTGTCATCGGCAGGCCTGTGGCACGCAACTGATCGCTCTGGATGTCGTGCCAGTCGATGCGGAACACGGCGACGTCCAGACGCACGCGACCGGCGGGGGTCTTGTACTTGATCCCCGCCTCAAGGCTTTGCAGCTTGTCGCCGGAATAGACGGTCGGCACGGCGGTATTGGTCAGGGTCGTGGTGTTGAACCCGCCGGTGCGGAAACCGTCGGACGACAGGCCGTAGATCAGCAGACGGTCGTGCGCCTGATAGCTGAGCATCAGTTCGTGCGAGACGGGTGAGGCCGAAATATCGCCCGTAATCGCCCCGCTGGGGCGGTAGTCGACCAGCCGCACACTGCTGATCCGGCTGTCGGTGCGGTGACGCGAGCGCTGGGCGCGCAGGCCCGCCGACATCGACCATTTCGGCGCGAAATCCCAGGTCAGCTTGCCGAATATGGCGGCGTCATCGACGATATCCTCGCGCACCTCGTCATAGAGCGTGACGTTGGTATAGACGTCGATCAGGTGCGGCGTGAAGGTTTCGTCGCTTCGCGCGGCGAACGCCCCGACCAGCCAGCGCAGGGGGCGGTCGGGCGGTGAGACATAGCTGGCCTCGATATTGGTCAGGCGGATGGTCTGGTCTTCGTCGTAATAGAGAATGCCCGAATTGGCGACCGCGACGTAGCGACCGACCGGTTGGGCGTCATAGCCGGAGTGAATCTTGTGGCGCAGGCGGTTGACCGACAGCCGCCATGTGCCGTTCGGCTGTTCCTTTGTCAGGCTCAGGGCCAGGTTCTGGAAGATATTGTCGTGGGGTTCGGCCAGAGACAGGGCGCGGCGGTAAGGGCCGCGACGTCCGACCACATACTGGCTATTGGACGAACGCAGATCCTGCAAGGTCGCCGCCGCATCGAGCGTCAGGTCGGGCCGGATCTGCCATTTGAGCGCCAGACGGCCCCCCGAACGCTCGGTGTCGTTGGTCGCATTGCGCGTCAGGGCCTCGTCCTTGATGAATCCAGCGGATTTTTCATCGTAAAGGACGGCCCGCACGGCCGCCGTATTGCCCGGCAAGGGGGCATTGAACATGACCGTGCTGCGCCACGATGGTCGGGCGCCGTCCGCCACGCCAGCGGCGAGACCCACCTCGCCTTCAAAGGCAGTCAGGACGGGCTTCTTGGTCACCAGACGCACGACTCCGGACAGGGCGCCCTGACCGTAGAGGTTGCCCTGCGGTCCTTTCAGCACTTCGATGCGCGCCATGTCGACCAGAAGCAAATCGGGATCGGGCGCATTATAGGTGATCGGCGTGTCGTCAAGGTACAGGCCGACGGTCGATTGCGTCCGACCGGTCATGACGCTATCGGAAATACCGCGCAGGAAAATCTTGTCGCGGCCGGGGCCGAGATTGGTGACCGTCATGCCCGATACGTGCGGTGCGATCAGCGACAGGTCGGTGTCGTTGCCGGACAGCAGTGGTGGCGCGACTATGCTGACCCCGGCAGGCGTGCTGAGTTGACGTGACGGATGGCGGACGACAACCATGGTGATGTCGTCATTGCTGGGGGCGGCGACCGCTACGGGGCGCGGTTTAGGTTTGGGTGTCGTTTTTGTGTGGGTCACCAGCCTGTAGGTCAGGCTATCGACGCGCTGAACGTCGCAACCGCTACCGTCGAGCAGCTTTTTCAAAACCTGATGCGCAGTGAATTTGCCAGTGATCGCGCGTGGTTTGGCCGCGCACTTCGCCGGATCGAGGCCACCGATCGAAATGCCGGTCTGCATGACCAGCGCCGTCAGGGCTTGCGGTAAGGGACGGGCGTCGAGCCTTATATCCTGAGGCTTATCCGCAGCAGACGCGTCAGATGCCGTTCCCGCCAGAAGCAGGCCCAGTAGAACTGCGGCGGCTGATATAGAGGGCTTCATGCGTCGTGCGGACTTGGACCGGGAGGAATTCACTTAAACGCCCGGCAACCGCATCCTGCGAATCGAGGGTCATGATGGTGCTCAGCCTCAACTGTCCGGCGGCGTCATCGACGATGATCGGCTTGTCGAAATAGCGATTCAGGTCTTTGACAACGACGGAAAGTGGCTGATCCCTATAGATAGCATGGGCCGTCGTCCACGCAAAGGCCTCCTGAGGGTCCGTCCGTGTAAAGACATTGCGACCTGTGGCTTCCGTGTGTACACCGTAGTCGCCGGGCAACAGACGTTTGGCCGGCGTGGCAGCGGAGGCCAGTTCGACCTCGCCTTCGCGCACAGCGACACGCACCTCGCCATCAAGGCGCGAAACGTTGAATTGGGTGCCGATATCGGTCAGCGTCACCTTGCCGGTTTTGATGACGAACGGATGGGCTTCGTCATGCACGACATTGACGGCGATCTCGCCCTTTTCCAGGGTTACGTGACGCTGACGGTCGGTGAGCTTTACGGAAATCCGCGTATCGGTATTGAGCGTCAGGTGCGTTCCATCGGCCAGCACGACCTCTTCGCGTTCGCCCTTGGGGGTTTCATAGACCGTCGCGGGCGTGAACGCACCGGCATTGACCATCAGTACGGCGGCCATGAGCGTCGCGACGCCGCCGCCGAACGCGGCCATATAGGCGGGTTTCAGAGGGGGGCGCTGAAATCCATATACGGGCCGGGCCGAAGGCACCGGTTCGGCGGCGGGCTCGGTCGAGACATCCGGGGAGGAATCGAGGCCCGACCAAAGCAAAGCAACGCGCCGATAGGCGTCGGCATGGCGCGGGGAGCGGTCCATCCAGTCACACAGGGCAAGAATATCGGTTTCGCTGATCGCGCCCGATTGCGACCGGATCACCCAGTCCGCGGCCTCGCTGTCGATGTCTATGTCGTCAAACGACATGGGAACCTGCCTCTCTGAACCATTGACACCGCTGCCGACGGTTACCCGTAAAACTATTTTCTGATTGAAAATCAGTGCCGACTTCGATTGAGCGCCAGCAGGTGTTTTAGCGCGCCGCTGAGATGTTTCTCCACCGAACTGATCGAAATGTCCAGCCGTCGGGCGACTTCGGTCTGACTGAGGCCGTCGATCTTGTGCAGGCGAAAGATGTCCTGCGTGCGTGACGGCAGGGACTCGATCGCCTTCATCACGGCGCGCAACTCCTGTCGCGCGGCGACGACAGACTCCGCATCCGGGCTGGCATCCGCACCGGTGCCGTCGATACCTGAGCCTTCAAGGGCGTTTTGCGGATTGAGATCGTACCACGCCGTATCGCGCGCCCTATGGCTGGAGGCCGCGCGGATACGATTAAGGTAGAGATTGTTGGCCATGCGAAACAGGAAGGCCAGAGGCTCCTGTATCTCACCGTCGAGGCGCGCACCGGATACCTTGATATAGAGGTCCTGAAGGACGTCTTCTGCCGACGCTTCATCGCCGCACAACCGCGTCAAAAACCGCAGCAGCACGTCGCGCTTGGCGAAATAGGTATCCGTCAGCAGGCGGTTCTCAGGCATCACGCTCCCTCTGACGCGAATCTATAGCGGCGTTTTTCGTTGGCTTGCAAGGGCTTAGAGCGCATTCCGAAAAGTGTGCAGCGGTTTTCGGAATCAAATGCGCGGCGCTAAAAAGCGCAAGGCGTGCAATTTGGAAACGTGCGCGTGAAAAAAATATAGAAAATTTATGATTCCGGTGAGGGTGGCCGCGATCGGCGGTGTCATCGCAATAGGAGGCTCCTCCGGAAGGCGGATCGTCAGCTCTGCGGGGAGCGGTCGAAAACGTCGGAGCCTCCAGCCCATTTCCAAAACTTAGTACCGCTTATCGGGAATTGAGTGCGATGCGTCTTCTGAATATCATGCTGACCAAGGCCAGGGGTGGTGACGGGTTGATGGCCCAGCACTACCACGAAGCCCTGACTGCCGAAGGATTTGACGTCCTCAGCGTTGGCGCGCCGGGCGGCATGCTGTCGGACATGACCGCCGGACGCGGTTTCAAGCCACTGCACACGCGCTTTATCCATGATCCGATCGCCGCCATGCAGCTTGCGGGCTATACCTCGGATTTCAAGCCCGATCTGGTTATCGCTCACGGCAACCGCGCCGGTCGCCTGTGCATGATGCCGTTTATCGGCACGCGCCGCCGTACGGTTCAGGTTTTGCACACCCCTTCGTTCAAGCCGCATCTGAAAGACGTCTCCGCCGCCCTGTGCGTCAGCGACAAGGTGCGCGAAGGCGCTCAGGCGAAGTTCCCCGAACTTCGCGTGTTCGATGTTGCCAATTTCTCGCACCTGCGCGCCCTGCCGGTCAAGAATGCGACCAACGCCTGTCCGGTCATCGGCGCGATGGGCCGTCTGCACGCCATCAAGGGCTTCGACGTCCTGCTCAAGGCCGCCGCGCAACTGCGTGCCACGGGCCAGCGCTTCGTGCTGAAAATCGCCGGCGAAGGCCCGGAACTGCCTGCCTTGAAAGCCTTGGCGTTCAGCCTGAACCTCGATGATTGTGTCGAATTCTGCGGGTGGGCCGACCCGATGTCGTTCCTTGCCGGTGTCGATCTGTTCGTCGTCCCTTCGCGTCAGGAATCGTTCGGTCTGGTCGTGATCGAGGCTATGGCGGCGGGTGTGCCGGTCGTGGCGTCGGACACCGAAGGTCCGCGCGAAGTGCTCAAGGCCGGTCAGTTCGGCCATCTGTTCGCCAATGAAGACGCATCGGCTCTGGCCGCGGCCGTCGGTTCGGTTTTCGCCAACTGGACGTCGTGGCAGTCTCAGGCCCGCGTCGCGCAAAGCTATGCCATCGACGCCTTCGGCTTCGACGCCGGTCGCCGCCGCCTGCGCCAGACCATCGAAGCGCTGGCTTAGGCTTGACATTGGCTTCAACGCCCCGCAATTCCTAGGAAACTGAATAGGAGCGGCGCGTGATCGATCTGTGGCATGTCGGCTTTATTGACCGGTCCATCGAAGACGTCGCGACCCACGCCCCGAAGTCCGATGAGATCGCATGGCTGCCGCTCATGGGGTCGTTTCGCTTTATCGCCGACCCGTTCGGCATGCGCCGCGACGGCGTGCTGACGATCTTCGCCGAGGCCTACGACTATCGCGTCAAGCGCGGCGAAATCCATTATTATCAGTATGATGCGGAGCGAAACCTGGTCGCTCAGGGCGAGGCTCTGGTGACGCCGTTTCACCTGTCCTATCCCTATCTGATCGAGGACGGCGGCGAACTCTACATGCTGCCCGAAGCGCATAAGAGCGGCGTTTTGACGCTCTATCGCTGTACGCGGTTTCCGGATCGCTGGGAGCCGGTCAAGGTTCTGCTCGATATCCCGGCCATCGACGCCACGGTCGTCAAGCACGACGGCCAGTGGTGGATGTTCTATGCTCTGCCGGGTGCAGACGGCAAGGCGATGCGTGAGCTTTACATCGCCTATGCCGACGACCTGATGGGGCCGTGGACGCCACACGCAGCCAATCCGGTGCGCACGGGCTTTGAGACCTCACGCCCCGGCGGCGATCCGTTCGTCAAGGACGGCGCATTGCACCTGCCGATGCAGGACTGCGTCGGCACCTATGGCGCGGCGATCAACCTGCTGCGCATCGACACCCTGACCCCGGAGGCTTTCGCCGCGACCGAGGTCGGGCGATTGACGGCGGACGGCTTGTTGGAAGGCTATGCCGACGGGTTCCACACCCTGTCGGGACGAGACGGCGTGACTTTTGTCGACGTCAAACAGATCCATAAATCGGCGGCGGAACCGTTCATCAAACTACAATTTAAACTTCGCAAGGCGTTGGGGATGAACACGCCCAAACTGTAGCATTGAATATTTACCGGCGGTTCCGGAAGCTTGGCATCTGTTCAGCCGGGATATGTCGATGAAACCGCAACGCGCTTTTCTGCCCTTAATATTACTTGCCGCCATGACCGCCTGCGCCGCTATTCCCGGCGGGCCGGTCGGCAACCGTCAGGTGCCGCAACCGGCCAAGCCCGTCGATCTCGCGGCCTATTCCGGCCTGTGGTACGAGGTGGCGCGCTATGAAAATGCCTTCGAGAAGGACTGCGAAGGCGTGCGTGCCGAATATAGCGCTCTGCCGGACGGGCAGATCAAGGTCGTCAATACTTGCCGCAAGGGCTCGATCACGGCGGAAAAGACCACCTCCGAAGGCAAGGCCAAGGTCGTCGAGGGCAGCGGCAATGCCAAGCTGAAAGTGTCGTTTGCCGGACCGTTCTATATCGGTAATTACTGGGTGCTGGACCGCGCCGACGACTATAGCTGGTCGATTGTCGGTGAGCCCTCGGGACGGTATCTGTGGATACTCAGCCGTACCGCCAACCCGTCACAGGAAGTGTGGGTGAAACTGGAAACGCGGGCGGCGGAATTGGGCTACGACCGCAGCCTTATAAGGCCAACAAGACATTAGATGGGGACGGCACTAGCCAGAGTCTGCCAGACGGATTGATCCCAGAAGGTGCGCGCCTGACCGGACGGGGAGGGCAGGACGTAAAGGCGTGTGGTGCCGATGGTTTCCGCCTGAAAACCCAGCGCGATTTTTCCAGTCGGTTTCCCTATGCTGGCGCTGGCCGCCGTCTTGGACGTAAAGGCAAGGATTTCAGGTTGATAGTGTACTATCTTCATGTGCAGGGCTTCGGCATCCCAGGCCTCCGACGGTAGTTCGCTGTCGTTGCCATAGTGGGCCTTGCACAGGTCGGTCAGACCGATGCCGTAATCGAGAAGTCTTGCATAGTCTGTCGGTGCTATCCGCTCCGGCGTCAGATTTATGGCCTGCAAGGTGCGCCAGAAGAAGTTGCCCGGATGCGCATAATAGGCGCGCTTCTCCGCCGAGACGCGGCCCAGCGCCGTGCCGCAGAAAACGATCTTCAAGTCGGGCGCCAAGAGATCGGGTACAAGGTGCGTGTCTGGCAGGATGCCGTATTTCTCTGGCAGGGACATAGGTTCGATATTGGTTGGACGGGTGGGGATTCAAGACGCAAAAAAGCGCGGCAGGAAGACCTACCGCGCTTTTTGTAGTCTGCCCGTCGCTTAGCGCGATTTTAAAATCCGATCTTCCGCGACCTTGGCCAGCTTCGGCGTCAGGCTGTGGATCACCACGATGGCGACCAGATAGGCCGAGGCGGCAACGATGAAGATCGGCTGATACGACTTGAACAGCTCAAGAATGTAGCCGTTATAGGTCGTCATCAGCATGCCCCCGATGGCGCCGGCGGTGCCGCCGATGCCGATGACCGAGGCCACGGCCTGTTTCGGGAACAGGTCCGACGGCAGGGTCATCAGATTGGCCGACCACGCCTGGTGCGAAGCGGCCGCGAGGCCGATGATACCTACGGCGGCCCACAAATTGTCAACGAACTGTGCGGCGATGATCGGGGTCACGAGGAAGGCGCAGACCAGCATGGTCGATTTGCGCGCGGCATTGGCCGACCGTCCAGCTTTCATCTGAGCGGAGGACGCCCAGCCGCCGAAAATCGAACCGAAATCGGCGAGGATATAGACGGCGACCAGCGGCGGGCCGAAGGATTTCAGATCGAGGCCGTAGGCCTTGCCCAGAAAGTCCGGCAGCCAGAACAGGTACAGCCACCAGATCGGGTCGGTCAGGAACTTGCCCAGCGCATAGGCCCAGGTTTCCTTGAAGGTCAAAAGCTTGAACCACGAAATCTTTTCTGCCGGGGCGGTGCTGACGGCGTCGTCGCTGGAGCGGATATAGGCCAGTTCTTCCGCATTGACCTTGGGGTGCTCCGCCGGGCGGCGGTACATGATCAGCCAGGCGATCAGCCAGACGGCGGTCACGATGCCGATAGAGATAAAGGCGGCGCGCCAGCCCCAGGCCAATGTGATGGCAGGCACCAGCAACGGCGTGATGATCGGGCCCATAGCGGTGCCGGCGTTGAAGATACCGACGGCCTGAGCGCGTTCCTTTTGCGGGAACCATTCGGAGACGGCTTTCAGCGACGACGGGAAGCTGCCCGATTCACCGAAACCCAGCACCGAGCGGGCGATGGCGAATTGCGTCACCGAGTGGATCAAGCCGTGGCCGATCGAGGCGATGGTCCAGATGGTGAAAGCTACGGCGTAACCGATGCGTACACCGACCTTGTCGATCACGCGGCCGAAGGTCAGGAAGCCCACGGCGTAGAAGCACTGGAACCAGAAGACGATCTGGGCGTATTCGATTTCGGTCCATTGCAGATCGGCCTGAAGCGTGCTCTTCAGAATGCCGATCATCTGGCGGTCGATATAGTTGATCCCGATGGCGATGAACAACAGGGCGCAGATCACCCATCTGTACTTGCTCATCCGGGGGCTGACGGTCCCGTCGAAGGCGGGTGCGTTCATAACGCGGTCTCCCTTTTGGTTGTTCCCATTGTATCGTGTGCATGCCCGCCTGAGGCGGATCGTCTTTTTATGCGGCACCGATTAGCCTGACTGACACCGGTTTCGCGTTTTGTAATGGCGGCTTTTACAACCTTTGGCAAGCCGCTGGCTTCACTTTGCGGCTTTTGCCCGGTAATAGTCGGCCAGAACTCCGAAGGCCTGTTTGCGTACGCCGGTTTCAGAAACGAGACCCTTGCGGTTCCAGCCTTTCTGATAGACGGGGTGTTCGCGGCGTGGGGTCTGGAAATCCTTGAGAATCCACGGCGACAGGCCGGCGAGGAACGGCACGGTATCGGCATTGGCCAGAGTCGCGCGGTAGAAATCGGCCTGGAATTCTTCGGAATATTTGCGCCGGTCGTCCGGATGATACCCCGCCAGAGCGTCGGCACCGAATTCCGAGAAGATCAGCGGCTTTTCCACCGGGGCTTTCCAGCGCTGCGGCGGCACGTCCTCAAGCCGATCGTTACCGTACCACGCCGTATAGGTATTGGCCGACATGATATCGAGTTTCGCGACCAGCGGATCGTCGATGGTGGCTTCCAGCACGCCGTCGACCTTTTTCTTGTGCACCAGAAGCGCTGCCGAAATCAGGCGCGACGGGTCCATCGCGCGCGCATCGTCGGCCAGAGTCCCCATAAAATGGTTGCGCGCCGGGGTCGAAGGCGTCTCGTTGCCGACGCTCCAGATGACGACCGCGGCACGGTTGCGGTCGCGCAGGACGTTTTCGGCCATCATCCGGCGGGCCACCTCGAAGGCCTTGGCGTCGCCGAAGCCGACCGACCAATAGACGGGGATTTCACTCCACACCATAAGCCCCATTTCGTCGCACAGGCGCGTGGTGACTTCCGAATGCGGATAGTGCGACAGGCGGACGAAATTGCCGTTCAGGCCCGTCTTCACTTCGGTGAGTAAAGCGCGCGCGGTGTCTTTGGTGATGCGGCGGGCCGGAGTGGCGCCGAATTCTTCCTCGTGCAGGCAGATACCACGCAGGAAGATCGGCTGCCCGTTGAGCAGGACCTGTGTACCCTTAACCGCGATGGTGCGGAAACCTATGCGGTCGGTGAGGCTGTCGTCGCCTGTCGTCAGTGTTACCTCGTAAAGCGTTGGTGCGTCCGGTGCCCACAGTTTCAAGCCTTTGGGCGCCTTGAGGTCGAAACGGGCTTCACCGGACGCGTCGGTCGTGGCCGTGGACGTGAGTTTCAGGGCCGCGATGCTGAGGCTGACCGGTTTACCGCCGGCATCGGGACCATTGAGCCTGACCGTAGCGACGATGCGGCCGGCCTCGGTATAGCGGACGTAGGAATCGTCGATATAGGTCGCGGGTGTGCGGATCAGACGGATCGGGCGCGTCACCCCGCCATAGATGTCCCAGTCAGTGACCTTGGGCGGCACGGTGTGCTCGCCGTGGGTGGAATCGACGCCCAGCGTGATCTGGTTTTCACCTCCGCGCAGAAACTTGGTCACCTCGAACGTAAAGGGCGTGAAGCCGCCTTCGTGGGTACCGACTTTTTGTCCGTTGACATAGACTTCGGTCAGGTAGTTGACCGCCTCGAAGCGCAGAAAGGCACGCTGACCGTTGAGCGGCTTGGAATCGAATGTCCGTTGAAACCAGATCAGACCGTCATAATAGCGCAGTTCCGGTTCTGCGGCGTTCCACGCACCGGGCAACGTCATGCGCGGCCCGCGATCCATGTCGTATTCGAAGAAGGTATATTTGTCCTTGGCTTCTTCGACGGCGACATTGACGTCGCGAAAGCGTTGGGCGCGCGGCGCGGCGGCCCAGCCGAGGATATCGGTCTTGCCGGTCTGATAGAGATCTTTGGAATAGGCCCACGATCCGGATAGGTCGAGTCCTTCGCGATTGATGGCGCCGGTCATCAGAATATCGGGACGCAACGATGCCGCAGGTGACACCGCGAGTAGCGCGGTTTCCTGAGCCTTTGCCGTACTGCCAAGGCCGAGCAGCGCCGCAAAGGCCGTGCCGAGGCGCAGCGCTGTGCGCCGGGAGGTTATGGTCATCGCTTTATCCCTGCATTTTATAATTATGGCGGAGCGTTTGTACGCTCCGCCACCGGCAGCTTATCCCTGAGAGCGGGCGATGCCAAGTTCGAGACCGCGCAGTTCGGCTAGGCCGCGCAGACGGCCGATGGCCGAATAGCCGGGATTGGTCGTCTTGTTGAGGTCGTCGAGCATCTGATGGCCGTGGTCCGGGCGCATCGGGATACGCTTCTTGTAGGTCACCGACACTTCGCGCAACGCGCTGACGACTTCGAACATGTCGATCGAGCCGTCGAGGTGCGCCGATTCGAAGAAGTCGCCATTGTCTTCACGGCGCGTATTGCGCAGGTGCGTGAAGTGGATGCGCTCGCCGAAGCGTTTGATCATGGCGACCAGATCGTTGTCCGGGCGGATGCTGAACGAACCGGCGCAGAAGCACAGACCGTTCGAGACATTCGGCACGCGCTCGAACAGGTCGGCCATATCGGCTTCGGTCGAGACGACGCGCGGCAGGCCGAACATGGTGTAGGGCGGGTCGTCGGGGTGGATGACCATCTTGATGCCCAGTTCGTCGGCGACCGGGCAGATTTCGCTCAGGAAATGTACCAGATGGTCTTTCAAACGCGCGTGGTCGATGCCGTCATAGCCCTGAATGGCCTTGAGGAAATCGGCAGCGGTGAAGCTTTCTTCCGAGCCCGGCAGGCCCTTGATGATATTGCGCTCCAGCAGATTTTTCGCGGCATCGTCCATGCCCTCGAAGCGCGTTTTGGCGGCGGCGAGGATGTCGGCGCTGTAGTCGGCCTCGGCACCGGGGCGCTTGAGCATATAGATGTCGAAGGCGGCGACGGCATCCAACTCGAATTTCAAGGCTTTTGCGCCATCGGGCATGGCGAAACTGAGGTTCGTCCGCGTCCAGTCGAGCAGCGGCATGAAGTTGTAGGTCACCACATAAACACCGCAGGCCGCCAGATTGCGCAGAGACGTCTTGTAGTTTTCGATACAGGTTTCAAAGCCTTGTGCCTGAGTCTTGATGCGCTCGTCGATGGGCAGGCTTTCGACCACGCTCCAGGTCATGCCGGCGTTCTCGATCTCGGTCTTGCGGATCAGGATTTCCTCGACCGTCCATACTTCGCCGTTCGGAATATGGTGCAGGGCCGAAACCACGCCTTCGCAGCCCGCCTGACGGATGTCGCGGAGGCTGACCGGGTCCTTGGGCCCGAACCAGCGCATGGTCTGTTCCATAAGATAGGGAAGGGTAGTCACGAGGCCTGATCCTTTCGGTCGATAGGTGTCGCGGCGTCGTCTTCGACGTCAGCCGCGGTCATGAGGAAGTTTTTGACGTTTTCGATGTGCGACCACATGGCGACATAGGACGCCTCAGGGTCGCGGCGGGTGAGGGCCGACACGATAGCCTCGTGATCCTGCACCCAGCGCTGACGGTAGGTCGTGTCCTTGATGCGGCCATGCAGCGAGCGCCACATCGGATTATTGTCGCGGCGATGCCACAGCTGGGCGACCAGCGCCGTCAGTTCCGAATTTTGCGCCGCGCGGGCAATGGCCATGTGGAATCGGATATCCATGCTTTCCTTGGCTTCGCCCCAGGCCGCGGTGCGGTGATCGTCGCAGGCTTCGCGGATAGCGGCCAGATCGGCTTCGGTGGCGTTGAGCGCCGCCAGTCGCGCCATCTGGCTTTCAAGCCATTGGCGGGCCTGAAGCAGTTCGAACGGACCAGCGGGCGGGCGCATCTCGACCGTATTGTCTTCGGTGGCGGATTCATAGGCGCGGCGGGTGACGTAGATGCCGGAGCCCTGGCGGATTTCGACGAGCCCCTTGACCTCCAGCATGACCAGAGCGTCGCGGATGACCGTGCGTCCGACATTATAGGCCTCGGCCAGTTCGCGTTCCGGTGGCAAGCGGCCGCCCAGACTGAATTCACGGGCGCGGATGCGCTCGGAAAGGCTTTCACCGATCACCTGATAGAATCGACGGTCGCGATCTTCCGTAGCCATGCAGCGTCCTTAATGAGGTTGGCCGCATTATAAAGAACGCACTTAAATATATCAACCAATTTTGGACGGTTGGAAAGATTGGTCGATCAATGCCTCACAGGGTCACAATAGCCTTGAGGACGCTGCCCTGATCATCGATCAATCCGCCAATGCGCGCGGGCAGATCCAGCATGGGGAAGGCATGGGTCATCAGGACGCCGGTGGGAATCGCACCGGAACGGATCGAATCGATGACGTGGCGGAAATCCTGAGCCGTGGCGTTACGGCTGCCTATCAGTTGCATTTCGCGTTTGTGAAACTCCGGATCGGCGAAACTCAGCGTGTCCTTGACGACGCTGACCAGCACGTAGCGTCCACCGTGGGCCACGTAGGCAAAGCCTTTCTCGATGGCCTTGCCATTGCCGGTGCAGTCGAACACGATATCGAAATAGTCACCATCGGTACGGTGTTTGAGATAGTCGTCCAGTCCTTCATCGACAACCACCGTATGCGCGATGCCGACCTTTTCGCGGGCATAGTCCAGACGCGAGGCGCTGGTGTCGATCAGGGTGACCTCGGCCCCGGCCATGGCGGCGAATAGCGCGACGCCGACGCCGATGGGACCGGCCCCGACAATCAGTGACCGGTCGCCCGAACCCGTGTCGCCGCGCCGCACGGCGTGGGCACCGATCGACAGGAATTCGACCATCGCCGCCTGATCCGGCGTCAGACCGTCGACCGGGATGACGGCGGCTTCGGGGACGCAGACGAACTCCGTCATACCGCCGTCGATATGGACGCCCAATACCTTGATATTAACGCAGCAGTTCGGTTTCGCCTTGCGGCAGGCGATGCACGTGCCGCACGGCAGGTAAGGGTTGATGGTGACGCGCTGCCCGGTCTTCAGCGGCGAATCAGGATCGCTCTCGGCGACGCTGCCTGACAGTTCGTGGCCCATGACGCGCGGATAGGCGAGGAAAGGCTGGTTGCCTGCGAAGATATGATAGTCGGTGCCGCACAAGCCGATGCGATCGATGCGGATCAGGACTTCGCCCGTCTGACGCACGGGCGCCGGTTTCTCGACAATCCCTAATGCATAAGGTTTTTCACAAATAATCGCCTTCACGACGCACCTCTATATTTTTTATATTTGGTTATTAATGCCGCATAAGAAAATGAGCAAGCACTAATGTCGCGGACGGTGAAACGAACCAAACTTGCATTCCGCGTCAGAGGGTTTAGGAATTTGTCACATGGCCAGATCTCCCCGCGACGACGCGCAATCCAAACCCCAGAGCACCTATTCCGCGCCCGCGCTGGAGAAGGGATTCAACGTTATCGAGCTGCTGGCGACGGCACCGGACGGCCTGACCCTGTCGGAAATCGCCGCGCGGATGGGTTTCAACTCGATGAGCGAGATTTTCCGCATCATCATCGTCATGGAGCGCCGCGGTTGGCTGGCCAAGAATCCCGATACGGATCGTTATGCCGTGACGCACAAGGTGCTGGAGACGGTGTTCCGGGCCTTGCCGACGCATGAACTGTCGCTGGTGGCCGCGCCACTGATGCTGGAGCTGGCGCAGGCCATTCAGCAATCGTGTCACGTGGTGGTGCTGAACGGGGCAAAGGGTCTGATCATCATGCGGCAGGAAAGTCCCGGGCCAACGGCGTTCGTGGTCAAGCGCGGAGTGACCATCGATGCCGTTCGCACCTGTTCGGGGCATGTGCTGATGGCGTTTTGCGAGCCGTCCATCGCCGCGCAGGTTTTAGCGCAGAACCCGGTCCTGCCGGAAGAGGAAACCGCGCGCATCGAAAAGGTGCGCGCGCAGGGCTATGAAATGATGCCCAGCATCCGCACGCGCGGCGTGACCGATATGGCCTGCCCGATCATCGGGTTCGACGGCTATGCGGTGGGCACCCTGACCGTGCCGTTTCTGGAGTTGATCGACGGCACCGAGCAGGTGACACGCAAGGCGGCGCTGGAACTCGTCAAAAGCTATGCCAAGCGCATTTCGCAAGGACTGGGAGCACCCTCGTTATAAAAAAACGGGCCTTTCCTGAGAAAGGCCCGGGGGTGAGTTTGGTGTAAAGGGGGATCAGGCGGGCTCTTTGACGGCCACGGCGTGGTCGTGCTGTTCGAGAAACTGCACGATACGGCGGCGGCAATCCTGAAAATGCGCATCTTTAAGAAGTTCCTTGCGGTCGCGCGGGCGAGGCGACCTAACCTCGACGATATCGCCGATGCGCGCCTTGGGGCCATTGGTCATCATCACCACGCGGTCGGCCAGCAGCACGGCTTCGTCCACATCGTGGGTGATCATCAGAACCGTCGCCTTGATGCGGTCGTGCAGTTCCATCACCGTGTCCTGCAAATGGCCGCGCGTCAGGGCGTCGAGCGCGCCGAACGGCTCGTCCAGCAGCAGCACCTTGGGCTCCATGCTTAGCGCGCGGGCGATGCCGACGCGTTGTTTCATGCCGCCGGAGATTTCGCCGGGGCGCTTGTCCTTGGCGTGGGTCATCTTGACGAGTTCCAGATTGCGCATGGTGCGGTCGTGAAGCTGGCTGAGGTTTTCCTTGGCTCCGTAAAGCTTGGCGACGGCGAGGCGGACGTTCTCATAGACCGTCATCCACGGCAGCAAGGAGTGATTCTGGAAGACCACCGCGCGTTCCGGACCGGGGCCGGTGATTTCCTTGTTTTCAAGGATCGCCGCGCCCAGCGTCACCGGCACGAGACCGGCGACGACGTTGAGCAGGGTCGACTTGCCGCAGCCGGAATGGCCGATGATCGACAGGAACTCGCCCTTGTTGATGGTGAGGCTGACATTGTCGAGCACCTGCGAGATGACGCCGTCGCGTTCGAAATCGACATAGATGTTTTCGAGGGAAAGAATGGGTTTGGACATTTTGTTTCTCCCCCTCTCCCCATTGGGGAGAGGGTTGGGGTGAGGGGGCAACTGTCGGAGGGAGCAGACCCCCTCATCCGGCTTCGCTAGGCTCAGCCACCTTCTCCCCGAGGGGCGAAGGGAAAGTAAGGATCAATCCGCCGCGGTGCCGCGCGACACATACTGACCGAGCAAGGCGACGAGACGGTCGAGGACAAAGCCGACCATACCGACCCAGAGCAGGGCCACGATGATGTCCGACATGCGCGACGAATTGTACTGATCCCAGATGAAGAAGCCGATGCCGACACCGCCCAGCAGCATCTCGGACGCCACGATAGCCAGCCAGCTCATGCCCACCCCGATGCGCAGGCCGGTGAAGATGTGCGGCGTGGCGGCGGGCAGCATGATCTTGAAGAAATATTCCGCCGGAGTCAGACGCAAGACTTTGGCCACATTGACGTAATCCTGAGGGATGTTGCGCACGCCGACCATGGTGTTGATGACGATGGGCCAAATCGAGGTGATGAAGATGACGAACAGAGCCGAGGGTTGGGCTTCGCGCAACGCCGCCAGCGAGATCGGCAGCCAGGCCAGCGGTGGCACGGTGCGCAGAACCTGAATGATCGGGTCGGTGCCCTTGCGCGCCCATTCGACCGTGCCGAGGAACGAACCCAGCAGCACGCCGCAAACAGCGGCCAAACCGAAGCCGATCCCAACGCGCGACAGAGACGTCAAGACGTGCCAGAACAGGCCCTTATCCACCCCGCCGCGGTCGTAGAACGGATTGAAGATCAGCTCCTGCGCTTCCAGCAGCACCATAGACGGCGAGGGCAGGCCGCCGGGAAAGGCCTGACCGAGGCCTTCCCATACGGCGAGCAGAACGCCGATGGTCAGCAGCGGCATCAGAATATTCCCAGCCTTGTCGGCGATCTTTCGGCGTTTGGAAGCCGCGATCTGTTTCGCCTGCGCGGCGGCCAGCAGCTTTTCGGCCTGCGTGGCGACCGGGTCGGTCGCGGGTTCTGAAATGGGTGCGGCGGTCATTTTTTGAACTTCGAATGGCATTGGGGAGAGGCCTTAACGAATAGCCCCCTCTCCCCATTCTTTAGCTTTGAGGGGGGGGGGAGAGGGTTGGGGTGAGGGGGTTTGGACGTCGCAAAGACCCCCTCACCCGGCCTTTCAGGCCACCCTCTCCCCAAGGGGCGAGGGGAAATTAAACCAGTTTCTTGATCGGCTGGCTGTTGAGGTATGCACCGGGATTGGTCCAGTCGAAGGTCTTGCCGTCGAAGAACTTTTCCACGCCGCGCGTATCCCCGGGGGCGGCGATGCCGTACTGCTTGGCCACTTCGCGCCACAGGTCGGAGCGGTTGACCTTGTTGACCAGCGCCTTGGTGTCGACATCGTTATCGATGATGCCCCAGCGCTTGTTCTCGGTGACGAACCAGGTGTCGTGCGACTTGAACGGGAAGTTGGCGTTGTCGGCCCAGAACTTCATCACGTTCGGGGTCGAGGCGACATTGCGCCCGTCGCCATAATTGATCTTGCCCTGAAGGCGCGGCAGGATGTCGTTGATCGGCACGTTGATATATTGACGACCGGCGGTGATGGCGCACATGGCGGGACGGTTCTTGTCGCACCATTGGGCGGCTTCCATCACGGCGGCGATCAGGGCCTTGGCGGCGTTCGGGTACTTGTCGACCCAATCGGCGCGCATCCCCAGCGCCTTTTCCGGGTGATTCATCCAGATTTCCGAGGTCGTGGCGGCGGTGTAGCCGATCTTCTGGTTGACCAGCTGACCGTTCCACGGCTCGCCGACGCAGAAGGCGTCCTGCGTCCCGGCCTTCATGTTGGCGACCATTTGCGGCGGCGGGATGACGATGGTCGAGACGTCGGTGTCGGGGTTGATCCCGGCGGCGGCCAGCCAGTAGCGGACCCACAGGTCGTGCGTGCCGCCACGATAGGTCATGGCGACCTTGGCCATATTGCCCGCGGCCTTGAGCTGCGCAAACTTGGCCTTGGCACCCGCAGCATTGAGGCCGACCTGCACGTTTTTCAGGTCGTTGCCGACGCTGATCGCCTGACCGTTGGTGTTGAGGCGAGCGAGGATATACATGGGGGTCTTTTTCGCCCCGACGCCGAGCGAGAACTGATACGGCATGGGGCTGAGGATGTGCGCGCCGTCGATGCCGCCGCCTTGCGAGCCCAGCACGATATTGTCGCGCGTCGCGCCCCACGAGGCCTGTTTCAGGACCTCGACATTGGGCAGGCCATACTTGGCGAACAGGCCCTTTTCCTTGGCGATGATCAGCGGCGAGGAGTCGGTCAGGGCGATAAAGCCCAGCTTGGCGCCGGAGACTTCCGGACCCTTGCCAGCGGCATGAGCGCCGGAGGGCAGGGCCAGCTTGGCGGCGGCCAGCGTTGCGGCGGTGGCGGCAATCGCCTGGCGGCGGGTAAGATCGGTCATGTCGATTGATCCTTAGAGCTTGTATTCAAAACCGACCCACACCTTGGTGCGGGAGGCGGGCATGGCGGTGTTGGCGCGCTCGAAGTCGGCGTATTTCAGCAGCAGCGAGACGTTCTTGGTCAGGCCGGCGGCGAACTGCGCGTCGAATTCGGTACCGATCGACTGGCTGAGGCGCTCGGTTTCCAGATCGTGATAGACCAGCGTCAGGGTCGGGTTCTTGATCAGCGGAAAGGACGGATGGGTGTAGCCCGCCACCGTCAGGCCGTAGCTGAGGTTCTTGAAGCCGTTGGCGTGGGTCTTGTTGCCGGAAAAGGCCAGAGCGTCGGACCAGCCGTTGAAGGCGTGGGTGGTGGCCAGCGGCGTGATGAAGCCGCGCGTACCGTTGCCCTCGAAGACTTCGTAGCCGACCTTGAACGTGAACATGTCCCAGGTCAGGGCGGCGTCGGCATTATAGGCGGCGAGGTCGAAATCGGCGGTGTTGTAGCCGTAATCGGTCTGCTTGGCGTAGTAGCCGCTATAGGCCAGTTTTACCGATGACAGCCAGGTCTGGCCCGTGGCACGCAGGCCCAGCGTATTGGTTGAATTGGCCGGGGCGTTCTCGAAATCCAGCGCGTAATCGAAGGCCTGAAGCTTCAGGGCCTCGCTGATCGGCAGGGTCACATTGAGCAGGTGGCTGTCGGAATCCCAGTCGGCGGTTTCGCCCAGCACGCGGTTGACCTGAAACAGATAGGCGTAGGAAACGGCGAACTTGCCGAGCGTGGTGTCGATCTTCAGCGCGTCGAAGGTCTGTTCGTCCTGACGCCAGCCGACATTGCCGATAAAGCGGGCGTCATCAAGGATGATGCGCTGACGGCCCGCCGTGACGGTCGTGAAGCTCGACGGTGTCCATACGACCTGAAGACGGTTCAGTTCGGTCACGGTCGGGTCATTGACCGCCGGATATTGCGTCTTGCCGTTGGTGGTCGAGTTGTAGTCGTCGTCCAGCGCGCGGGTATCCTCGAATTCAACGAGGAATTTCAGGTTCTTGAAGTCCGACGACTGAAACCCGATGCGGCTGCGCAGGGTCAGGGCGTGGCCTTCTTTCAATCCGGCCTGATCGACGCCTTCGTAGCGCAGGCGGGATTCGAGGATCGGTTTCCCGGCGGCCAGGGCTTCGGAAAAAGTGTCCTCGGCCAGAGCCGGGGCGACATTAAGGGCCAAAAATGCGGCACTGCACAAAAATTTGGACGCACGTGTCCGACGTAGCCAAGAAGGTGCCACGGTCATATCCCCTGAATGAAAAGCAAAAAAAAACGCCCCAGTGCCAAACCGCCGGAAACCCGGTGCGGTAAAGACTGAGACGTCATTGTCCTGTTGTGTAGGTTCTTGCCCCCAATGGCCCGAACCCGGATCAGCCATCATTGGCTGACCATAACAGCGTCATATAAGTTTTATGATCCGTCAACTGCTTTTCTTCGCAGTTGCGTAAATTTTTTATAGGGCACGCGGAATGACGTAATTATGTCACAGGCCTACGAGGCCATCAGGTGGATGGCCGTGTTGATCAGTTCGACCGGCTTGAACGGCTTCTGAATCTCGGCATCGGCCCCGGCGGCGACGGCGGCAGAGGTTGCGCGATCCGAGCTGACGCGCGAGGCTAAACCCGCCGACATGGCCAGAATGCGCACATTGTCCCAGGTCGATTTGATGACGCGAATGCCTTGCAGACCACCCATGCCCGGCATGAAGACATCGGTGACGATCAGGTCGACGTGGGCGATGTCGGTATTGTCGAGCGCCTCTTCCATCGAATGGGCGATCGACACGCGGTAGCCGTTATCGGTCAGGATCTGCGCGGTAAGGGTCGCGACCGTATGGCTGTCGTCGATGACGAGGGCGTGCTTGCGGCGTCGGCCTTCGGCGGCGTCGGCCTGGGCCGACTCGACGATAGAACGCAGTTGCGGACGCGAAAACGGCTTGCGCAGGACGAAATCGACCTTGGAATTGCGCGCCAGTTTCAGCGTCTCGTCGATCGATTCCTTGCGGCTGCCGGCGGTCATGACCGCAATCGTCGCATCGAGCGCGCGTTCGCGGATCTGGGTCAGGTGCTCAAGGCTGTTTTCTTCGCCCAGAAACACATCGACGAAGATCAGGTTGGGGCGCTGATGCATCAGGACTTCGTGACATTCGGCCAGCGAGCGGGCGACGACAAAATCCCAGTCCTCGTCCTGAAGCATACGCCCCACGATATTCGCCTGAGTCATGCTGTCTTCGATGATCAACGCCAAACCTTCAGCCACGCCGTACCCGCTTTCTTGCTGGTGGCTTCCGAACCCCTTTCGGAAGCGATCGCTGTGACTGATACACTGTTATCCTTAATTATTGGTGAGGTATGCGGATTACTTTCCCAAAACGCCCTGATCCAGTACGCCCTGCGCAGTAAGAAAGGTTTTGACCGCCGCATTGATCTTCGTCTTTTCCTCCGGCACGAACTTGCCGTGGACACCGCCCTGAACGCTGTACATGTCGGTGGCGACGCCCGCTTTTTTGAGTGCGTCGAGCAGCAGGGTCGATTGCGTATAGGCGACCGTCGGGTCATCCGTGCCGTGAACGATGAACACCGGCGGCAAGTCCTTGCGGATATAGCTGATCGGCGACATCTGTTTGGCTAGGGCGGCGGGGTCTTTGACCGGACCGATCCAGTTGACCAGCGACGCCCACGGCTTTTCGGCGGTGACGCCGGGGACCAGATCGGTCGGGCCGTAATAGTCGAGGATAGCGGCGACCTTCGGCAAGGGGCCGCATTTCGGGTCCGCGATGTCGGTATTACCCGGCAGCATACCTGCCATCAGGGCCAGATGCCCGCCGGCCGAGGTGCCGTAGGCGACGACGCGCGAGGCATCGAGATTGTACTGTTTGGCATTGGCCCTGACCCAAGACAGGGCGCACAGGGCGTCGGTCACGGCGGCGGGCGCGGTCGCCTGCGCGGTCATGCGGTAGTCGACGCTGACGACGCTAAAGCCCATCTTGATGAACGAGCCGAAGCTGGAGGCCGCCTTGGGGCGTTCGCCGCGCGCCCACGCCCCGCCGTGGAAATAGACCAGCACAGGTGCCGGTTTGGCCGCCGTGGCGTTCGGATTGACGAAGACATCGACCATCTGATCGTGCGTATAGACGATGTTTTGATAGGCCGTGGCGATGGGGGTCTTGTCAGTCGTCTCCGCGTCCTGCGCGGCGGCGGGCAAGGCAAACAGGGCGAGGCAGAAGATCAGTTTTTTCATATCGCGTCCTTTGTCGGATAAAAAGCCCGCAGGAGACCCTTGAGTTAAAGAGGGGAAATGGCCAAGGGGGATCGCGCCGTCTACTAAGGTACGGCCGCGGTCTGCGGGGGCAGGTTCAGAGGGAAACTTACGGTTTACGCGGCGCTGTGCTGGGTCGATAGCTTGAAGCGGTCGCGGTGTTCCAAGGTCTTCTTGCGCAGTTCGGCCAGCGCTTCTTTCTCTTCGGCGACCAGCATGGCCTCGAACAGACGGCGGAAGTGTTCGCGCATGGCGTTGCGCGCGGCGTTCGGGTCGCGGTTACGGATGGCCTCCAGCACGACCATATGTTCCTCGACGCGGTCCTCGAAACCGCCCTTGCACACATTGCCGTAGACATGCGCCACTTGCGGCGCTTCGTTGCGAATGCGCCAGAGGGTGCGCACGAAGTGTTCGATGATCGGGCTACCCGTATTCTGGGCGATGATCGTGTGGAACTCCTCGTCGGCCTCTTCGGCATCGTCGCCGTTGCGCGCCATGACGCGCACGGTTGCCTCAAGCGCTTCCAGCGCCGACGGCGTGATGTTGAGCGCCGCCAGTGCCGCCGCCTCGCTTTCGATCACCGCGCGCGAGGTGGTCAGTTCGAAGGCATTGACGTCGGCGGAGAAGATAATGTCGGGGGCCGGACGCGCCTGCACATAGACGCCGGAGCCCGTCTTGATGACGATATAGCCCTGAGCCTCAAGTGCGATTTCGGCTTCACGGATGGTGACGCGCGACACACCCAGACGCTCGGCCAGTTCGCGCTCGCCCGGCAACCGGCTACCCGCCGGAAATTCGCCCGACTCGATCAGGCCGATGATCTGTTTCGCGATAAGCTGATAACGCCGGTCGGTCGTCATGGGGTTGCATCTACTCCTGTGGTCCGAATCTGTGATTGCGGACAGTACAAGTTACACAAAATCCCATCCCTTGGGAAGAAGGTCCCTGCCAGTGTCAAACCAAAAGGTCAGCCACTGGCAGAGGAGGCGGGGATGAGCTTACATCCGATAGCGTAAACCGACCGTGAACTGACGGCCTGTCGAGCCATAAAGCGCGGTGACCGGCTGATCGGAATAGTAGTAGCGGTTGGTCGTCTGGTTGGTCATATTGAGACCTTCCAGCGAGACCGACAGGCGCTTCGATAGATTGTAGCTGAGGGCGAAATCGACGTTCAGGGTGTCTTCCGAGCCGCCGAAGTCGTTGATCAGCGGCGTATCGCAGGCCACGCCGTTGACCACACCTGCCGCGCACGAACCGGCGACGACGGGATAGGTGGTGTAGTAGCCGTCACGTTGCGCCATCGAGATACGGGCATTGATCTTCTCGTCTTCGTAATAGACGGTCAGGTTGACCGCATTCGGCGAAGCGCCCAGCCACGGCCCCTTACCGGTGACCTGCGGTGTCGTGTCAGAGCCCGGATCGAGGATATAGGTCAGCTCCGAGTCGATATGGGTGGCGTTCAACTGAATGCCGGTGTTGCGCAACAGTCCCGGCAGGAAGGTAAAGGCCTGCTGATAGTTGATCTCGATGCCTTTCAGCTCGCCGCCGGGGGCATCGCGGAACTGACGCGCGGTGGCGGGATAGTCGTTGGTGATGTAGGCGGCTTCGGCGCTGGTCGCACCGTACTGCTCAATCAGGCTCTGGCGACCGGCGGCGTCGAGGAAGGTCGACAGGGGGCCGGAGAAGCGCACGGTCTGCGGATAGGAACCGATTTCCTTCTTGAACACGGCCACCGAGATCAGGCCGCCCTTGGCGTAGTACCATTCCACCGAGGCGTCGTAATTATTGGCGCGGAACGGCGACAGTTTCGGGTTGCCTATGGTGAGCGTCGCACCGGACGAATTGCCGTCCGACGGGATCGACAGGGCGGTGATGGTCGGCGCCAGTTGCTGAAGCGTCGGACGCGACATGGTCTTGGCAGCGCCAAAGCGGAAATAGAGGTTATCGCGCGGGCGGATGGCGATATTGAACGACGGTAGGGTATCCGAATACGAATTGGTCCCCTGAACATTGCGTCCGCCGGTCGAACGGCCATTGGACACGATATCCGTCGTCGCGTAGCGCACGCCGAGGTTACCGAAGGCGTTCCAGCCATCGAAGAAGTCGTAATTGAAGCTGGCCTGCGCATAGACGCCGCCGGTCTTTTCGGTCACATCGAAGGTTTCTCGGCCCTGCTGACGGAACTGGGTCAGTCGCCAATCGCCCCACTTATTGATGCAGTTACAGGTAAAGCCGAACAGGGCATCGAACTTGTCGATATCCGGGCCGAACCAGGCCGTTGTCGAACCGGCCGGGACGTCGAGGCCCTGACCGAAATTGATAACCTTGCCGAGGCTGGCGATGGTGACGCCGGCTTCTTTTTCGGTCGGATTGATCTGGACGTTCTGGCGTTCATACTGCGCGGTCGAGAAGCTGTAGTCGCGACCGGTGCCGCCGAACTTGAAGTTCAGATTGTCGTTGAAGGCATACTCGAAGTCGGCTTTCCATGCACCATAGCGATTTTCCACGAACTTCTTGTGGTGACGCAGGAAGGAGACGCCCTTGAGGATGGTCCACTGCGTGGGATCGGCGGCGTTGAAGCCCGCGTCGAACAGCGGCATGTCGCCGCCACCGCGCTCATCGTAGGTGAAGGTCGCCGACTGATCGTAGAGGCCCCATTCGGCCATCTTGCCCGTCGAGTCGAGGTAGGACTTCGACGCGCCGTAGGTGAAATCGCCTTTAAGCTTGTCAGTGAATTCGTGCGTCAGGTTGAACGACACCTGCTGGAAGGTCGTCTCATAGGACCCCTGATCGGCGCGGGCCGACCAGTCGACATTGCGCAGTTGCAGATAGTCGGCGACGCCGTTGGTCACATGGGCGGCCAGCACGTCGGTGGCCGGACGGCCGATCTGCTTGTCGCGCACGGCGAGGCCATCGGCAGAGGCGACATAACCGACCGAGGTCGGGCTGTTGTAGTAATCGTAGACGTCGAGATTATACGGGTTGTACGAGAAGTTCGTCCCCGCCACCAGCGTATTGCCATAAAGCGCCTGCCCGCAGTCGATGGGAGAGGCATAGGCGCCGCCCGCCGTATAGGTACAGGTGCCGGGATAAAGGCCGCGCTTCGACGCCAGCGCCGTCGTGGCGCTCGCCTTGGCGTAGGTATTGTTGGTGTTGTTGCGGTTCAGGCCGAACGGCAGCAACTGATTCAGCGTTGAGGTGCTGTTCTGCTTGGAATAGAGCAGGTCGATCGTCGCGCGGGTTTTCGACGAAATCTGCATCTGGAAGGACGAGGTCAGGCCGAGGCGCTCCTGATGCAGATCTTGTTGTTCCGGGCCAGCCAGGGCCGGGAAGATGACCTTGGACCCATCGATGGTGCCGTCCGCAGCGGCAGGGTGCAGGATGGCATAGGCGGTCGGGTCGGAGCCGGTGACCGCGGCGATATAGGCGGCATTGGTGATCGAGGGCGTGGTCGGCTGAACCACACCGGCGGCGGTCAGCGAGCTGCCGAAGGTCGTCCCGGCTGGCGCGGAAAAGCCTGAACGACGCGGATTTTCCAGCGTCGCCCAGGTCGTCGAGCGGTAGACATATTCGCCGGTGACGATCTGACGGCGGTATTGATCGTTCTCGGAATCCTTTTCCGAATAGGCGACCGAGGCGAGGAAGCCGAGGCGGCCCCCGGCCCAGCGCTTCGACAACAGGCCGGTGATGCGCGGATTATTGTAGCCGCCATTGTCGTAATAGGCGTTCTCGATGGCGAAGGCGTAGCGGTCCTTCTTGTAGTCGAACGGGCGACCGGTTTGCAGATCGACCGTGGCGCCGAGTGAGCCTTCGTCGGTTTCGGCCGACGCGGTCTTGCGCACCTTGAGGCTGTTGAACAGTTCCGACGCGAAGACGTTGAAATCGAAGGTCCGCGTCGTGTTCATCGCCGTCGAATTGGTGTCGTTCGTCCCTGCGGTCGAGAGCGCTTCGAGGTCGTTGATGCGCACGCGGGTAAAGTCGCCGCCCAGACCGCGCACGGTGATGGTGCGGCCTTCGCCATTGTCGCGATCGATCGAGATGCCGGGGATGCGTTGCAGCGATTCGGCAAGATTCGCGTCCGGGAAGTCGGCGATATCCTCGGCATTGATCGCATCGACCATGTCTTCGGAATTGCGCTTGGTGGTCAGGGCGCTTTGCAGCGACGCACGATAGCCGGTGACGACAACCGTTTGAATATCATCAGATTTAGCGGGTTCGGCCTCTTGCGCGAAAACCGGCGTAAAGATAATGGCGGCCAGGATGGCGGTCGTGCCGCACAGAGCGGCGCGCAGGGCAGGGCCCCGGGATTGGGTTTCCATTATATGTCTCCTCCGTATGCCCGATTGGTTTGTTTATGGGTCTGGCAATATGGTTGACCTATATGTTTCATAATGTCAATCTACTGGTATGGAGAAAATTAAGAAATTGATCGGCCTTTACCGATCTAAAGGCGCCAAATTTACCGAAAATACCTGTATTTATGCGATTTTGCGGCATTTTTGCACCCGTACATACCATTTTGGAGGCGTGGGTGGTTTGGTATTTGTAAAATTGGCCAACCGTTTTTTTTAAAATTGGTATGAACATAGGTTGACAAAATGGTCGGTGCTGTCATTTTCAGCGGCAAGGACGTTTGATCCATATAATCATACCAAGGGAGGACGGCGTGATCCGTCTGCGACATCATCTCATCGCCAGTGCCTTTGTATGCGCCGCCTCGCCGGTCGTCGCTGCCGAAGCCGCGCGGACGGTGACGGTGGCTACGCCTGCGGAATATGCCGCCGTGGCAAAGGAACTGCGCGCGGGCGATACGGTTATTCTCAAAAACGGCGTCTGGCGCGACTTCGATATCGACTTTACAGGGCAGGGCACCGAAGCCGCGCCGATCACCCTGCGTGCCGAAACGCCGGGTAAGGTGATTCTGTCGGGGCAGTCGGCCCTGCGACTGGGCGGCGACTACCTGCTGGTCAGCGGGCTGGTCTTTCGCGACGGTTATTCGCCGCGCGACGAGGTCATCGCCTTTCGCAGCGGCAAGCGGCTGGCGACGCATTCGCGGGTGACCGAAACCGTGGTCGACCGTTTCAACAAGCCGCGTGTGGCGGGGGCCAATCCCGAAAACGACATCTGGATCGCCCTGTTCGGGCGCGATAACCGCTTCGATCACAACCACGTCGAAGGCAAGATCACCCCCGGCGTGACTCTGGCCGTGCGCATCGAGGACGAGGTCAGCCAGCAAAACCGCCACCGCATCGACCACACCTATTTCGGGCCGCGCCCGCCGCTGGGCGCCAATGGCGGCGAGACAATTCGCATCGGCACCAGCCATAATTCGCTGTCGGACTCGCTGACCGTCGTGGAAAGCAACCTGTTCGAAGGCTGTTCCGGCGAGGTCGAAATCATCTCGGTCAAGTCCGGCGGCAATGTCGTGCGCGGCAATCTGTTTAACCGTTCGCAAGGGACGGTGACGCTGCGCCACGGCAACGGCAATCTGGTTGAAGGCAATGTCTTTTTCGGCGGCGGCGAAGCCAATACCGGCGGCGTCCGCGTCATCAATGCCAACCAGACGGTTCGCAATAACGTCTTTGTCGGCCTGACCGGGACGGGCTTCGCGAGCGCCTTCACGATCATGAACGGCGTGCCCAATTCGGTGCTCAACCGCTACCATCAGGTCAAAAACGCCGACATCCACCACAATACGTTTGTCGAGGTCTCCGATCTGTTGTTCGGCGGCGGCGCGGATGCCGAGCGCACCCTGCCCGCTATCGACAGCCGCTTTCACGACAACCTGATCATCGGAAAGTCGCGCATCAAGGTGCTGGCCGACATGTCTGGTGTGGCGTTTTCAGACAATGTGATCAGCGCGGGTGTGCAATCGCCGCTGCCGGGATTTGCCGCCGGTGAAGTGCGCGCCGACATCGCCAAGGGCCTGACCTTGCCTAAGATTACCGCGCCCGCCGGAGCCGGTGCGCCGCGCGACCTCACCGTGCTCGATCGCGACTCTACGGGGGTCAGCTGGTATCCGAAAGCCAATCTCGACGCCAAGGTGTCGACCCGCATGATCAAGGTAACGACGACCGACGGCCTGACGCAGGCGATGGCCACGGCCCAATCCGGCGATGTGCTGAACCTGTCGGCAGGGGTTTACAAGATCGGACCGGTAACGGTCAAAACCGCCGTGACGCTGCGCGGTGCGGCGACGGTCGAGGGCGCGTTCACTCTGGCCAATACAGGCGATCTGACGTTGGACGGCTTGACGCTCACAGGCGAGGGTGCGCTGATCCGCGCCACGCCGTCGAACAGCGGGCATAATTACCACATCGCGCTGAACAAGATCACGGTAACAAACGTCACCGGGCCAGTGGTTGCCGCCGATGACGGGGTGTTTATCGCCTCGATCGACATCAGCCATAGCACGTTTTCTAACCTCGACACGCCGGTCGTCGCCTTGTCGGGTGAACAGGCGGTCAAGGGCGGTTACAAGGCCGAGATCGTGCGCGTGACGGATAGCCGGTTTGCCAATCTCAAAAGCCCCGCGCTCGATATCCTGCGCGGTGGGCGCGACGAAAGCACCTTCGGGCCGCGCATCACTCTGACCGGCAACCGGTTCGAGACGGTATCGGTTCCGGCGCATCTGCACGGTGCGACGGCGGTGACGCTTGAACGCAATGCCTTCATCAACAGCGGCGCGGTCACCTTTGTCCGCGAGGCCGGAGCGCCCGTGATCACCGTCGATGGCGTGGCCTTAACGGTCTCGGATGCGGCCAGACACTTCGACTACACGAATAAAAAATAAGACACGGAGCGAACGTCCATGCAGATTTCCCGCCGACTATTAGGCGCAGGCGTATTGGGTGCCGGATTGGTCGGGCTGTCGGCCCAAGCCGCGACGCCTGCGACCAAAACCCCGCCGCCCGCGCCGCTGTTCAAGGCCACACTCGACAAGGCGCGTAAATCGGTCGCGCCGTACCTGAAACAGCGTCCCGATGTGCCGGTGCCCAAGGACGCGGGCGGCGGCTACACCCATGAACGCCACAAGGACAATTACCGCGTCATCCGCGAAGCCGGGATGCTCTATGCCTTTACCGGTGAGCGGCGCTATGCCGATCTGGTGCGCGACGTGCTGTTCGCCTATGCCGACCTTTATCCGGGGCTCAAGCCGCACCCGATCGAGGCTGCGCCGCAGAAGGGCAAGCTGTTCTGGCAGTCGCTGAACGACGCCGTCTGGCTGGTCGAGGCGATTCAGGGCTATGCCGAGGTGCGCAGCGTCCTGACGCCCGCCGACCGTCAGCGCATCGAAGCCAATGTCTTCCGGCCCATGTGCGCCTTTTCGATGGTCGATTCGGCGAAGACCTTCGAGCGCATCCATAACCACGCGACCTGGGCCGTGGCGGGCGTCGGCATGACCGGCTACGTCATCAATGAGCCCGCCTACGTCAAGGCGGCGCTGTACGGCCTTAAAGGCGACGGCAAGACCGGTTTCCTGCGTCAGATCGACGAGCTGTTCTCGCCCGACGGCTACTATACCGAAGGCCCCTATTATCAGCGTTACGCCCTGCAACCGTTCGAGGTCTTCGCCGGTTCTATCGAGCGCTACGACCCGGCGAAAAAGATATTCGATTACCGCGATGGGATGCTGGTCAAGGCGGTCTATGCCCTGATCGACCTGTCCTACGAGGGCAAATTCTTCCCGCTCAACGACGCCATCGTCGACAAGGGCATCGATTCGCCGGAGCTGATTCAGGCGCTGGCCATCGTCTATGCGCGCAACAAGGACCCGCAACTGCTGTCGGTCTCGACGGCTCAGGGGACGGTCGCCTTCACCCGCGAAGGGGCGCTGGTCGCCGCCGATATCGCGGCGGGAAAATCCAAGCCGTTTAACTACAAATCCCAGCTTTTCCGCGACGGCGCCAAGGGCGACGAGGGCGGGGTGGCGGTCATCCGCTCCGGCAAGGGCAACCGTGCGCAGGCGCTTGTGTTCAAGGCCACCGCGCAGGGCATGGGCCACGGCCATTTCGACCGCCTGAGCTACATCTTCTATGACGCCAAACGCGAGGCCGTCGCCGACTATGGCGCGGCGCGCTACCTCAATGTCGAGGCCAAAAAGGGCGGGCGCTATCTCGCTGAGAACGAGACCTGGGCCAAGCAATCCATTGCCCACAATACGTTGGTGGTCGACGAGACGAGCCAGTTCAACGCCGATGTCGATGCGGCGCAGCCGGTGCCGACGACGTTTTTGACGTTCGCGACCAAGGACGGTGTGCAGTTCGCCTCGGCGCGGCTCGACAAGGCCTATGGCGAGGTGACGATCTGGCGTGCGGTGATGGTCGTCGAGCGCCCGGAACTGGGGCGGCCCGTGGTCATCGATCTGGTCCGGGCGCGCGGGCAAAGCGCCCATCGTTACGACCTGCCGCTGCACTATAAGGGCGTGTTTCTCGACGCTTCGACGAAATTCAAGGCCAGCACGACCGGCCTTGCGCCGCTGGGGACGAAGAACGGCTATCAGCATCTGTGGAAAAAGGCCGAGGCGGCGGTCCCCGAAGGCGGTCAGCGCCTGTCGTGGTTCAACCGCGACCGCTTCTACAGCCTCAATTACGACGCACCGGGCGTGTCGAAGGCCTTCCTCACAGAACTGGGGGCCAATGACCCGGACGACAATCTGCGGCCGGAACGCGCGGTGATCCTGCGCGCCGATAACGCCAGGGATTTCAACAGCGTCTCCGTGCTGGAAGCCTATGGCGACTACGATCCGGCCCAGGAGTCCGTGCGCGATATCCTGCCGTCGGTGACGGGCGTGCGCCTGCATCAGGACGGCGCGAACGACCTGATCATCCTGACGCTCAAGACCGGTCAGACGCTGGCCATCGGCGTTACCTGGGACGGTGAGGATCAGAACAGCGTCACCCTCGACGGCAAGACGCGAACCTGGCGCGGCGCTTTCGGCGTGACAGGCTAAGGGAAGAGTACAATGAAAATCAAAGGTCTACGCTGGTTTATTATCGGCCTGATCGCCATCGCCACGGTGATCAACTATATCGACCGCAACGCCATGGCGGTGATGTGGCCGGAAATCTCCAAGGAACTGGGCCTCAGCAAGGATGACTACGCCCTGCTGCTGACCTGCTTCACCCTGTCCTACGCCTTCGGGCAGTCGCTGTTCGGCAAGATACTAGACGCGGTGGGCACACGGATCGGCTTCACCATTGCCATCCTGATCTGGTCGCTGTCGATCGCCGGGCATGCTCTGGCACGAACGCTGCTGATGTTCGGCATATTGCGCGCCACGCTTGGTATGTCGGAAGCCGGGGCGTGGCCGGGGGCAGCCAAGGCCAATGCCCTGTGGTTCCCCGCCACAGAACGCGCCTTGGCGCAGGGTATTTTCAACGCCGGGGCCTCGGTCGGGGCCATTGTCGCCGCGCCGCTGATCGCCTTCCTGTTCCTGCTCATCGGCTGGAAGATGGTCTTCCTGATGATCGGCGTGCTGGGCTTTATCTGGATCATACCGTGGCTGTTCGTCTACCGCGCAGACCCGGAAACCCATCCGTGGCTGACCGAAGACGAGCGCGATTACATCCTGCTGCATCGCGTCAGCAAGGACGCGCAGGTCTCGACGACCGAATACGCCCCCAATATCAAGGGCTTGCTGTCGCATAAGGAAAGCTGGAGCATCATCCTCTGCCGCTTCTTTCTCGACCCGATCTGGTGGCTGTTCGTCTCGTGGCTGCCGATCTATCTGGCGGAAACCTTCGGCTTCGACATCAAGCAGATCGGCCTGTTCGGCTGGGTGCCGTTCGTCGGCGCGGCCATCGGCAGTCTGCTCGGCGGGGCCCTGTCGGGTCTCCTGATCCGCCGCGGCGTCAGTGTCGGCAAGGCGCGCAAATCGGTCATCATCATCGGCGCGCTGATCATGATCCCGGCGCTGGTCCTGTGCATGAACGCCGCCACGCCCTTGCTGGCCGTATTGCTCATCGCCGTCGTCCTGTTCGGCTTTCAGATGGCCATCGGCAATATTCAGACCCTGCCGGGCGACTATTTCTCCGGCAAGTCGGTCGGCTCCCTGTCCGGCCTCGGCGGCACGGCGGCCAATCTGGGGGTCTTGCTGACCACCTGGGTCGTGCCGATGGCGACCAAGGTGTCGTTCGCGCCGGTCTTCCTCATGGCGGGGCTTCTGGTCCCCGTTTCGCTCCTCGCCTTGCTGCTTCTGGGGGGCCGTGTGCGCCGCCTCGAAGGGCCAAAATCCTAGTTTGTTTACTTGAAAGTCTGTTCCTATGTCCCTCAAAGATAAAGTCATTATCGTTACCGGCGGCGCGCGCGACATCGGTCGTTCCGTCTCGCTCAAACTGGCTGAAGCCGGGGCGAAGGTGGTGATCAACTATCATTCCAACGCCGAAACCGCTCAGGCGACGCTTGAGGCCGCCAAGGCCTTCGGCGGCGAGGCGATCATCGTCAGGGCCGACGTCACCGATCCGGCGCAATGCGAAGCGCTGGTCACAGCCGCGACCGACGCCTTCGGACCGAAGATCGACGGGCTGGTCAATGTCACCGGCGGCATGGTGGCGCGCAAGACCGTCGATCTGATGGATATCGAATTCTTCGAACATGTCATGCGGCTGAACGCCACCTCGACCTTCCTGATGACGAAAGCCGTCGTGCCGCACATGCAAGCGGGCGCGACCATCGTCAACCTGTCGTCTCAGGCCGGACGCGACGGCGGCGGGCCGGGCGCCAGCGCCTATGCGGCGTCGAAAGCCGCCGTCATGGCCTTTACGCGTGGCATGGCCAAGGAACTGGGGCCGAAGGGCATCCGCGTCAATGCCCTGTGTCCCGGCCTGATCGGAACGTCGTTCCACGACACCTTCTCGAACCTCGAAGGCCGCGCGAAAGTCGTGGCGGGAACTCCGTTGCGCCGCGAAGGCCATCCGGACGATGTCGGCGATGTGGTCGCCTATCTGTCGTCGGACGCGTCGAGCTTTCTGACCGGGCTCAACCTCGATGTGAACGGCGGATTGCTGTTTAGTTAAGACAAGCGCATCCCGAAAAGTGTGCAGCGGTTTTCGGACCCAGATGCGCGACAAAAAAACTAAGCGACCTGACCGGCGGGCAATGTGTCCGCCGGTTTTTTCATGGCCCATTCCAAAGCTGCATCGCCGGTCATTGGGCGGCCCAGATGATAGCCCTGCATGTTGCGGCAGCCGAAGCGTTGCAGCAGAGCCTGGGTTTCGGCGTTTTCCACACCCTCGGCCACGACTTCCATGCCGAGCGAGTGGCCCAGATTGACGATGGCCTGCACCATGACCTGCGCCGACGTCGAGTCGGTCAGGCCGATGACGAAGGAATTGTCGATCTTGAGACGATCGACGCGCAGGTGGCGCAGCGACGACAAAGACGAATAACCGACGCCGAAATCGTCGATGACCAGGCGGATACCGCCTTCCGCCAGAACGGCTAGTTTACCTTCGACGGCGCGCATGTCCATCGCGGTTTCTTCGGTGATTTCGATTTCGATCGTCGACGGGGCGACATTGGCCTGTTTCAGCGCCTCGAAGACCATCGTCTCTACCGGCAGGCGCGACATTTCGCGTGGCGAGATATTGACGGCGACCCATGATCGATCGAGACCCGAGGCCTTGAGACGCGCGGTCATGGCGCAGGCCTCACGCAGAATATATTTCAGCAAAGGCTCCGACAGCCCTAGGACAGCGGCGTTTTCGACGATATCGACGGGCGAGACCCAGCCGTGCTTATCGTGTTCCCAACGCAGCAGGGCTTCGAAATGGCTGAACCGACGCCCGCCGTCGCTGAAAATGGGCTGATACCACATATGGAGCTGATGCTCGGACAGGGCGCGCGGCAGATCGCGTTCGATGTCGCGCTTCATGCCCAGACGATTGCTCAAAGTCTCGTCGAACCGGTGGAAACGGTTGCGGCCGCCGCTTTTGGCGGCGTAAAGCGCGGTGTCGGCGCAGACCATCATTTCGGAGAAGCTGACGCGCTCGCGCGTCTGATGGATGCCGATACTCACGCCGACACGACCGGCGTCGAAGCCGTCGAACGGCTCGCCTATGGCGGTTATGATGCGGTTGGCGATGTCCGGCACCGGCATGGCGACCTTATCCGGGTCGAAGAGAACGGCGAATTCGTCACCGCCAAGCCGCGCAATGGTAAAGCCGTCGCTGGGGGTGTCCTTCAGGCGGCGGGCGACCTCGACCAGCACATCGTCCCCGGCGCGGTGGCCGAATACATCGTTGACCGACTTGAACCCGTCCAGATCGAGGATCATGAGGCACAACGGTGTGGAGTCCTGCGACACGCGACGGTCGACCTCGGCAGCGAACCCGCTGCGGTTCAGAAGCCCGGTCAGGGCGTCGTGGACGGCGCGGTGGCGCATCTCCTCGGCGACTTCGGTCGTGCGGGCGTGGGCCTGTTTCAGCGATCCGGCCAGCGATGTCGCCTCATTCTTGCGCCCGCTGCCGTCGCGGAACATGACTTCGCTTTCCAAAGCCGAACGTATCAGCGCCCCCAGATAGAGCAGGGTGGCCAGCGCCAGACCGATACGGTCAAAGCCCCCGGCGTAGAACAGACAACCGGCCATCGACATCAGCGGCGGCACGATAAAACAGATGGGGATGATGGCATAGGCATTGCCGTGGACGACCGCGCCCGCCGTAATCCCGCAGATGACCACGAGGTAGAAGCCGAACTGTGCCGAGGTGTAGCCTTCGCACAGGGCGGGTATCAGCGCCCAGACCGAGCCGGAGACCAGCGCGGCCAGCGACGCGATGAACAGGTGGCGATCGACGGACAGTTTCGCCATACCAGCGAACGCGCCCTTGGCCGTCGCGCCGGGGAAGGGGGCCTGACACAGGGCAACGCGGACCATATTGATGCCCAGCGCGGCGGCAAACCACAGGACACCGGCTTCGGCATGGCCGTAATAGACGGTCACCGTCATGATGATCAGCGACAGGGCGATATTGATCGGGATCGAGATCTTGACGCTGCGCCGCACGGTCGCCAGCTGGTCGGCGCGGATAAGCGCCGTCAGTCGATGCGTGTCGTGTGTTGCCGATGCCATATAGATCGCTACCTCGATGAGTTTGTCGCGATATGCCGAAAACCCCAAAAAGCGTCCTGGCACGTTTCGGCATATCGCTTGCCGCTAATATGATACCGGGCACGGTAGCAGGATAAGGTAACCATCCACTTAACTGTGAGAATCCATCGCACATAATCGTGAGACAATTTTGGTCATGGCCCGATAGACAACGGCGCGAGGGCCTTTTATAGCAAAAGTGGGGACAGTCTGAGACCGGACGACGCGCAGGGTTAGCGTAGATATATGCCGTGCATACCGGTCGACTGTAGGGTTGCCTGAATGACATTTCCCATTGGTATGAGGATAGCCGGATTTGGCCGTTATCGACCCAAAACCGCGCAACCTTCCACGGTGCTCGATGCCCGTTTCGGGCAGCCTGAGGGTTGGACCGAGGCCCGGTTCGGTATTGCTTCGCGCGGGATCGCCGACCGGGAGGAAACGACCTCGTTCATGGCTGCGGGCGCTTGCCGCGAAGCCCTGACGCAGGCCGGGTGGGGCGAGGGCGAGTTTGATCTGCTGGTGGGGGCGTGCGGCGTGATGGAGCAGCCCATCCCTGGCACCGCGCCATTGGTGCAGTACCGGTTGGGGCTGGCGAAATCCGGCATTACGGCCTTCGACATCAACATGACCTGCCTGTCCTTCCTTCAGGCGCTGGATACGGTCAGCCTGTATATCGCCGCAGGCCGTTGTCGGCGGGCGGTGATTTTTGCCAGCGATATCGCCTCGGCGGGCCTCGATTACAGCCACCCTGAAATCTCGGCCATTTTCGGCGACGGGGCGGCGGCAGTCTGCGTCGAGGCGGCATCGGACGGCCCGGCCATTCTGGGCTCGGCATTTGCCACCTATAGCGCGGGCAAGGATACGGCGGTGTTGCGCGCGGGCGGGACCGGGGTGCGGATCGATGACGGGATCGACGCCTTGCGCGCGGCCGCCATGTTTCAGATGGACCCGTTCGCCGTTTTCAAGGCCGCCGGACGCCACGTCCCGGCGATGGTCGATCGGGTTCTGGCGCAGGCCGGACTGACCCTCAACGACATCAACACGATCGTCTGCCATCAGGCCAGCCAACCGGGGCTGGAATATATCCGGCATCTGGTGAAGGATCGTCCCGAACGCGTGGTCGATATCTTTGCCGACCACGGCAACCAGATCGCCGCGTCCCTGCCATCGGCGCTTTACGTGGCACACCGTGAGGGCCGCCTGACACCGGGATCGACGGCGCTGTTGCTGGGCACCTCGGCGGGAGTCAGCATCGGCGCCATGGTGTTACGTCTGTGAGGCGGGTGCTGGTAACCGGAGCGACCGGCGGACTGGGGATGGCGGTCGTCGAGGCGCTGCGGGCGCAGGGCTATCGGGTTCGGGCGACAGGGCGTGATATGGCACGCGGCGCACGACTGGAAACCTTGGGGGCCGAGTTTATCGCTGCCGATCTATGCGCGCCGGGAGTGGGTCAGGTGCTGGTCGCCGGTATGGACAGCGTCATTCATACCGCCGCCCTGTCGAGTCCGTGGGGGGCAAAAGCCGCCTTCCGCGCGATCAATGTCGAGGCGACCGAAGCGCTGTTGCAGGCGGCCAAAAGCGAAAAATGTCAGAGGTTTGTCTTCGTGTCTTCGCCCTCGGTCTATGCCCGTGCCGTCGATCAGCCCGACCTGAAAGAAAGCGATCCGGTCACACAGCGTCCGCTCAATGCCTATGCCGCGACCAAGATCGAAGCCGAGCGCCGGGTCGCCGTTTTTGCCGGTCCGGACATGGCCTGTGTGTCGATACGGCCGCGCGCCATAATCGGGCCTGACGATACCGTGTTGCTGCCGCGCGTCATTCGGTTGCTGCGCAAGGGCCGGTTTCCGCTTCTAAGAGGCGGCAAGGTCCTGATCGAACTGACCGATGTGCGCGATGTGGCGCAAGCCTTGGTGTTGGCCGAACAGCGTGCGCCTTTGCTCAATGGCGAAGTCGTAAATATTTCCGGCGGCAAGGCGCTGCCGGTCAGGAATATGATCGAACGGTTTTCCAAGGCCCTGAACCTGCCGGTGCGGTTCGTCCCCGTGCCCTATGGGCCTTTGAGCGTCGCCGTCGCCGGGATGGAGGCCATGTGCCGTATCCTGCCCGGTCAGCCGGAACCGCCCCTGACCGTTTACGGACTTACGACCCTGGCCTTTTCGCAGACCTTCGACCTGAGCCTGGCGCGCGAGCGTTTGGGGTATAAACCGTGCTACGATGCCTTTCAAAGCGCCATCGAGGCGGCGTCATGAGCGTGTCGGCCGTGCATATCCTACAGGTCGGGGCATGCCGCCATCCTGAGATCATGAGCCGGCAGGGCGGGCATCTGTGTCCGGTCGATTTCCCGGCTCTGGTGGGGCTGATCTTGCATGACGAACTTGGGCCGGTCCTGTTCGATACCGGCTACGATCAACGCTTTTTAACCGCGACAGAAGCGTTTCCAGAGCGGCTTTACCGCCTCGCCACACCCGTGAGCCTGCCGCCACAACCACTTGATATACAATTGGAAAATATCGGATACGCCGTCGACGATATCGCCGGAATCGTGGTTTCGCATTTCCACGGGGATCATGTCGCCGGGCTGATGCAATTCCCCAAGGCGCGGATTTTTTGCGCCCGTACGGGTTTAGAGGCGACCCGGCGCGGTGGACGGTTCAACCGCGTCCGGCGGGGTTTGCTGAGCGCCTTGGTGCCGGATGATATCGATAGCCGCGCGACCTTTTTCGAAGACCTGTCGCCGGTTGCGCTGGATGACGCCTTAAGCCCCTTTGCGCACGGCGTCGATCTGATCGGCGATGGCCGTCTAATGGGCATCGAGTTACCGGGCCATTGTTCCGGGCACTGGGGATTATGGGTGCCGGACGCGCGGCGGTTCTTTATCGGTGACGCGGCGTGGTCGCTGGAGGCGGTCGAACAGAACGTGCCGCCACCCGCCCTGACGACCGGCTTGCTGGGGCATACAGCGACCTATCGGGCCACGCTCGACGCGCTGAATGCCCTGTCGAAACGCGGTACCGTTGAGATTATTCCGTCGCATTGCGCGCGCACGGCTGAAAAATGGGTGCGACGTGGCTGAGGTCCGCGCCTTCCTGTCGGCTTATGGCACGGCGCTGATCAGCCGCCACTGGATGCGCGCCGTGCTTGAGCGCCATCAGGGGAGGCTATGGCGGCGTAAACGCGCGGCCTTGCGCGGCGTGCGCGCTTTTGCGGCGGTTACAGGTGACGCCTTGAGCGATGTTCCGATCACCGACGTCACCGATTTTCGGGCGCGATTCGACGCCTTTACACCGGGGTTCAGCCACACGGACGCCGTGGCCTTGGCCGAAGGCGCGGAAACCGGCGCGCCGCAATCGCCCGGTCTGCGCGCCGGGTTTTCGACCGGCACCTCCGGCGGGCTGCGCGGCCTGTTCGTGACGACGCCAATCGAGCGGGCAGCCTATATGGGACAGTTGCTGGGCAAGTTGCTGACGCCGCTTGAACTGATGCGCTACCGCCGCGTCGCTCTGTGTCTGCGCGCGCCAAACGATCTTTACCGGTCCGGGCGGTTCGATTTACGCTTCTTCCCGCTGGGGGGCGACGTGGCCGATATCGAGGCCTTCGATCCGGAGGTGCTGGTCGCGCCGCCGCAGGTCCTGCTGAAGCTCCGCCCCATGCCGTCGTTGAACCGCCTGTTCTATGGCGCGGAAACCCTCAATGCGATCGAACGCGACGGCATAACCGCGCGTCTCGGTGTTCGACCCGACCCCATCTATCAGGCGACCGAAGGTTTTCTAGGCGCGCCTTGCCGGTTGGGGACGCTGCATCTTAACGAGGACAGCCTGATCGTCGAGCACGAACCGCTCGACAATCAGGGGCGGTTCCGGCCCGTCGTCACCGATCTGCGGCGAACGTCGCAGGCGGTGATCCGTCTCAGACTCGACGATATTTTGCAGGAAGCGACCTGTCCCTGCGGCTCTGCTTTGCGGGCGGTCAGGCCGGTCGAAGGGCGGATTCAGGATATCTGGCGCTGGGGTGACAGGCCCGTTTTTCCGGGCGAGGTCGAGGCGCAGGTCGCGCCTTGTCTGCCGCCGGATCACGGCTGGACGGCAACGGGCAGCGTAACCGGCATCGTGTTTTCGGTGGCGCACGATGAAGACGCCGATGCCGTGGCCAAGGCCTTGCGCAGGTTCGGGCAGCCGGTGTCGCGCGTGACCTACGATCCGGCGCAGGATTATCCTAAACGTCGCCATGTCCGGTGGACGCCATGAGCCGGGTACTTGTCACCGGCGTCCGTGCGCCCGTCGCTGTCGACCTGATCCGCGCCCTGATTTCGCAAGGCCATGAGGTCCACGCCGCCGATGTCTGCCACAGCGCCGTCGTCGATTGCTTGCCGGTGTCCTCGTTCACGCGTTACGCTTCGCCGGTATTTGCGCCTGAACGTTTTAGGATCAATGCTCTGGCTATCGCTGAACATATGGATGCAGTCATTTGTTTATGCGAGGAAATTTTTCATTGGGCGAAGCTTGAAATTCCGCTGTTTGCGGCGGATCGATCCTTGCTGATCAAACTCCATTCCAAGTTAGACTTTATCCGCATGGCGGGCGACCTGGGCCTGAACATACCGACCACGCATTACCTTGGCGACGCGCGGGATGACATGACTAAGGCCGTTCTCAAACCGGAATTTTCACGGTTCGGAACGCGGGTGCTTATCCGCCCTGATGAACGGACGGTGGCGACGTTACCGCATGATCCCGGCAATCCGTGGCTGATCCAGAGCCATATCCACGGCGAAGACCTGAGTTTCTACGCCATCGCCCGCGACGGTCGCCTGACCGCGTTTTCGGCTTATCGTTCGGCGTGGCGGACGCGCGGCGGGGCCAGCTACTATATCGATCCGGTCGAGGCCGATCTGTCGCAAAGGGTGGAGTCCATCGCCCGTACCCTGATCGCAGGGCTGAGCCTGACGGGGCAGATCGCGTGCGACCTTCGGCAAGACAGGGACGGGAGGCTGTGGCTGCTGGAGTGCAATCCGCGCGCGACGTCGGGCCTGCATTTGCTGGCGCACGATCCTGCGGCATTGACGGCGGCGTTCATAGGCAACGGACCGGTTGTCAGAACCGACGGCTGCCCCGCCTATGTCGGCCCGGCCATGCGGGCCTATGGCTGGCCGCAAGCCATACGGGAGGGGCGACTGCGCACGTGGCGAGCCGACATGTCGCGTGGTCGCGACGTTCTGAAAGGTCTCACGGTCCCGGCCCTGCGCGATACCTTGGGTCATGGTCTGCGCGCCATGCGCCGGAGGCAGAGACTGGCGGCGGGAATGACGGCGGATATCGAATATAACGGAGGTCATGATGAGCCTGCGTAATGCCCGCGTCCGCTTTGAGGACCGTCTGGCAATCCCGGAAACCCCGAACCGTTGCTGGCTGACGTCGCTGACCACGGCCATAGGGCCGGTGGCACGCGAGGAAATCCGGCGTGTCCTACATGGCCCGTCGGCTTTTGCCGGATGCCTGATAAGCTATTTGCTCGAAGGTCTGGGGCGGCTGTTGCACATTGACCGAGCAATCTATCCGGATCATGCCTTGCTCAGTACCTCCCTTTATGCGCCGAGCCGCCTTGCGAACTTGCTGGACACGGATCTGGCGAAAGCTTACCCCGATCACGCGGTGCTGATCCGCTCGGTTAACGCCTTTTCGCATCTGGACATGGTGGCCAAATCCTTCAAGCGCTGGCCGTTCCGCGTCGTTTGGATCGTCGGCGACCTTGAAACCGAGTGGCGAAACCGCCGCGATGCCCGACGCGACCGGGGGCTTCTGGCGCAGTCCGGCTTACGCCATGCAGCCTATTCGGGTGAGATGCCGGAAGCGGTGCTTCGTCAATGCCTGAGGCTCTATCGCAGCCTCTATATAGAGGCCTATAGCCCGTACAATCCCGACTACGAACCCGAATATATACGGTTGCTTGTGGCGCGACATGATATTGAAATTCATACGCTTTCCGACGGAGATGCCATTGTCGCCTTTTGCGCTCTGCACGGCACGGCGGATATGCTGAGCGTGCCGATGGTGGGCTACGACCGGACACGACCGACCAATGAAGGGCTTTATCGCGCGATCATGACGGTTGCCTTCGAAAGCGCGCATGAACGCGGCGTAGCGCTCAACCTGTCGGCGGGCGCTTCACGCTTCAAGGCGCACCGCGGCGCCAGACCCTATGTCGAATATATGATCGTCTTCGACGCGCATCTGCCGTGGTGGCGGCGGGCGGGCTACAGCCTGCTGGCCTTCGTTCTCGGCCGCGCCGAACCCTATCTGCTGAGGAGTGCCGTATGAGCCTGCCCGCCGGAATCGAAAGCTCGTGGCTGCCCGTCGCCCTGAGCCGTCAGGTGCGGCACAGGCCGCTCAAACGCATCGTTGCCGGGCAGCCCGTGGTTCTGTGGCGGGCCGACGGCAAGGTCAACGCCTTCCGCGACCGCTGTCCGCACCGCAACTATCCGCTCTCAGAAGGCAAGGTGGATGGTGGGCGGCTGGTCTGCCCCTATCACGGTTGGGCTTTCGATGCGGAAGGCGCGTGTCGCGACGTGCCGGGCTGCGTCAATGCGGACACCTCGCGCCTGAAGGCGGAAACCGTCGATGTTCGCGAAGCCTTCGGCGTGGTTTTCGTGCGTCTGAAGCCGGGCGAAGACGATTTCGACACCGCCTTGCCGCCCATGCCGGATACGCAGGATCACCATCACTTCTGGTGGGCTATCCGGCCTCAGGCGGGGCGGATCTATGACGCGCTCGACAATGTGCTCGACCCCTTCCACACCAATTTCATCCATGACGGCTATATCCGCGTGAAATCGCGCCGTCAGCGCGTCGAGCAGACCCTGCATATCCACGAGGACCGTTTTGAAGCCGTCTATGTGCAGGATACCGATCACGGCTGGATGTCGCGCGCTCTGGAAGGGCCGCGGGCGCGGTCGACCGGGACCTATTATCCGCCCGTGGCCTTTCAGGGTCGCTGGGAAGGACCGACCGGCTTGACTTTGTGCGTCACCATCTGGTTCGTGCCGGAAGCCGACCGCGTGATGCGGCCCTTTGCCCGCTTTTCGACACCGAAAAATCGCGGCCCGGCCTGGCTGACCGAAGTCCTGATCCGTCTGTTCCTGTTCAAGGTCATCGAGCAGGACGCCGATGCGCTGAAAAAACTGCGCGACAATATCGAGACCTTCGGCGGGCCGCGCTTCAGGGCCGGTCCCGCCGATCGCCTGAGCGACAAGCTGATGGCGCTCTATCTGGGGCAGAGCTTGACGCCGGAAACGCAAGGGCCCTTTGAAATCTGGCTGTAAGTCGTTGCGGGTGTGACAATTTTTGGCCGACGGATTGACAGCCGCCCGGTTTCACCTTCGTATCTGGGTTTCGGATCTGGGTTTCGGATTATTGGGGTGACGCATATGGGACTGTTCGGACCGCTCAAGCCGCTGACGCGCGCGGAAGACGAGGGTAAAACCCTGGCCAAGACGCTGAGCTGGCCGCACCTGATGGCACTGGGTATCGGTGGCATCATCGGTACGGGCATCTATACCCTGACCGGTGTCGGTGCCGGACTGGCCGGGCCGGGCCTGATCATCTCGTTTGCGATTGCCGGGCTGGTTTGCGCCTTTGCAGCCTTGGCCTATACCGAGATGTCGACCCTGATCCCGGCGGCGGGCTCGGCCTATACCTACACCTATTCGGCCATCGGCGAGGTCGCGGCCTGGGTCGTCGGCTGGGCGCTGATCCTCGAATATTCGCTGGCCTGTTCAACCGTGGCGGTCGGCTGGTCGGCGCACCTCGTCGGCTGGCTGGAGGCGGCGGGCATCCATCTGCCCGCGCTGCTGCTGAGTGGTCCCTATGCAGGCGGGCTGGTCAATCTGCCCGCCGTCGTCGTAGCTCTGGCCGTCATGGGTTTGCTGCTGATCGGTGCGCGCGAAAGCGCCACGATCAATATCATCCTCGTCGTCATCAAACTGGTAGCGCTGGGCGCGTTCATCGTGCTGGGCCTGCCCGCGATTCAGGCCGGCAATTACGATCCGTTCCTGCCGTTCGGGTTCTTCGCGCATGAGATCGGCGGCGAAAAGTTCGGCGTGATGGCCGCCGCGGCTATCGTCTTCTTCGCCTTCTTCGGTTTCGACGCCGTCTCGACCTCGGCGGAGGAGGCCAAGAACCCCGGCCGCGACCTGACCATCGGTATTCTGGGTTCGATGGCCGTGTCGACCGTCATCTATATGCTGGTCGCCGCTGTTGCCGTCGGCGCCTTGAATTTCAAGGACATCGCCGGGTCGGGTGAGCCCCTGCCGCACGTCCTGCGCGGTCTGGGCCACGACCTGATCGCCACATTGGTTGCCTGGGCCGCTATCGTTGCCCTGCCGTCGGTGATCCTTGTCTTCATGTACGGCCAGAGCCGTATCTTCTTCGTCATGGCGCGCGATGGCCTGCTGCCGAGCGCTATCGCCAAGGTCAATGCCAAGGGCTCGCCCGCCCTGATCACCCTGATTACCGGCGTCGTCATTGCGCTGGTTGCCGGGTTCGTACCGTTGAAACGCATCGCCGAACTGTCGAACGCCGGAACGCTGATCGCCTTCGTCGCCGTGGCCCTGTCGATGATCGTGCTGCGCCGCCGGTTCCCGGACCTGCCGCGCACCTTCAAGGTACCGCTCTACTGGGCGGTCGGGCCGCTGGCGATTGCCGGGTGCGTCTTCATCTTCTCCAGCCTGCCGAAAGAGAGCCAGTTGTTCACCCTGATCTGGATGGGGATCGGTCTGGTCGTCTATTTCCTTTACGGCCACTCCCACAGCCGTCTCAGAAAAGAGGGCAAATGATCAAAAGGCCGGGATTGCTCCCGGCCTTTTCACTTTTATGGGTTGGCCACGATAGAGGCTTCATGGATTTTAAGGCTGCTCGACGCCTCCGTGCCGGTGACGACGCTGCCGATGGCATTGGCGCGGCTGATCGAGGAACTGAGGACATCCATGCGTTTGCCCGTTCCTGAGGTCAGGGTCATGACGGCATTTTGCAGGATACCGTCGTCCTCGGCGGCCCACAGTATAGCAGCGGCGACATCGACGGTGAGGCTCCGGCTGACCGCCAGAGTATTGCCGCTGCGGAGCGTCAGGCTGGTAGAGGTCCGCGACCACGCGGCCCCCGTCAGGGCTATGGCCGACGCATCGGCCGTCAGGTCGAATTTGACACGAGCGGTCGGGCTGAGACCTTCCAGTCCATTGAAGCCGTAAGCGATGGTACCGGTTTCCTTGCATCCGCCGACCAGCCCGGCCCAGGTTCGGGTGGTCAGACGGAAATTGCCGTAGCTGGCGTCGGAATCGCGGACGCCGCCACAATCGGTATCGCCCTGAAAGGCGAAATCATTGCTGACCAGATTGATCGTCTGCTTGGCGGGTGGCATCGGGGGTGCTGGCGGCGTCTCGCCGGAGTCGGTGACCGCCACCAGATGGGTACCGTTGACGACCTTGAAGGTCTGGCCCTTGAAGATTTGCGACAGGGTGGCGGCCAGACCGTTCAGATCGGCGCCACCTTTCTTCATGGCCGTCTTGTAGGGTTCGGCATATTTTTTCTGGTAGGCGGCGATCGCGGCGCTGCGGGCCTTGGGGTCTTTCTGAGTGTCGATGATCTTAAGGTCGGCCTGCATGGCGGCCACCAGCTTCTCGTCGCCCTTGAACCCGGCCATGACCCTGGCGTCGAAGTCGGCGAAGGCCGCCTTGGCGCGGGCCTCCTGCTCCTTGGTGATGTCGGAGGTGACGGGCAGTTTCGCGGCGGTTTTCGATTCCTGTGCCACCAGCGGCGAAGCGGCCAGCAGCAGGGCAGCGGCAATCAACGGTACTGTACGCATGACGGTTCCTTTCGAGGATCAATTGACGGGAATTTGCAAGGTGAGGGTTGGGCCTCCGGGGCCCGTGTGATGGGTCGATAGCTGCGCGGTAAAGGTGATCGTGGTCGATTGAGCGGGTTTGGCGAGGATCAGGCGTCCGGGCACGGGCGTCGGCGTTTCGGCCTTCTTTTTAAGGTCCTTCGTCGCAGGCGCATCGGGCAGGTCGATCATCAGTCCTGTCCGTGAACTGCCGTCAGCGAATTCCGGACGGAAATAAAGATAGTCGGGGGTACCGCGTGGGGGCACATAGGCGGCGTCCGACGGGCTGATCGTGTATTGGATGCGCAGGGCGTTGTCGGTGTATTCCGTTGCGCGGCTACCCGGACGCTTTAATTTGTACGCGTAGGTCATAGTATCGAGCGGCTCTTCCAGATAGACGGCCAGTTCCACCCGCTGACCGTCGCTCACGGCGGCCCCTGCCGGGCTTATCCGACGAATCTCCTTGATCCGGATCGGATTGTTGCGGAACTCGAAGGTCTGCGGCGTTTCGGGGGTATGGCCGACATGAAGGGAGCTCAGACCTATGCGATGGCGATGAATGGCCGAATTGCCCAATCGGATCGCCACCGGCAGCGTTACCTTTACCTTGTTGGTACCGGTTGCCGTCGCGCGAAGATACCATCTCGCCCCGACGGAGGGATGCCCCATAGGGAAGACCATATCGGTCTCTTCCTGTCGCTGTCCGTTGATCGACGTACCGGCATCGAAGAGCTGGAAATTGAGTTCACAATCCATCGCAATGTCCGCCGACAAGGTCACGACAAGGGTCACGCTACCCTTGCCGACAACGCCGCCGGTCACCTGCATCCGGTCGGTTTCATTATTGGCGACAGCGGGCAAGGGCTTTGAAGGGGCTGCCGGATTATAGAATTCGACGTGGGTGACGGCGGGCAGGGGCGGCGCGCCGTTATAGTCGCCCGGACAGACGGCGGCGACCGAACCGGCCACACCCGTCAGAACAATAGACATGGATAAGGGTTTGAACATGATGAGATTTCCTTAAGGCAGGATCAGGTCTTTGAAGATTTCGCCCTGATCGTGCGGCAGACTGGGCCACGACAGCTGGGCGTCGGATTTGCGGGCGCGGGTGAACAGGCGCGAGCGCGACAGGTTGCCGGTGATGGCGCCGAGGTCCGAGCCCGGCGCGACCGTCGTTTCCCACAGGCCGATCAGGCGCGTAACCTCCGGCGGACGCGCCCAGGGCTGGCTGTCGAAGGCCTGCGCCGGGGCCGGGGTGACTAGGACCAGCACGGCATCGCGGCGGTCGTTGGTGGTTCGGCGGTTGAAGGCCGAGCCGATCACAGGGGCGTCGCCAAGGAACGGCGTCTTGGTGATCGACGAGTCACGCACGCTTTCGGACAGGCCGGACAGGATCAGGGTCGTACCGAACTTGACCTCGACCGTGGTCGACACGGTTTGCCGCCACGTGTTCAGGGCTTCGTTGAAATTCCCCGCCGGTTCGCCGGACAGGAAGGAGCGGGTGACCTCGATTTTCAGTTTCGTACCTTCGGAGGTAATCTCCAGCGGCGTTACCTTGACCTGCGTGCCGATGTCGATGTTTTCAAGCTGCGAGAAATTGACGCCCTTGACGGCGACCTTGGTCGAACGACCGACGAAGAAGTCCGACGGCTCGCCGCGATAGGCGGTCAGCATGGGACGCGCCACCACCTGATAATATTGTCCGAAACGATTGAAGATGTTCAGATTGTAGGTGAGCTGCGGCAGGGTGATCGTGTCGGTGATCGTGCGCGAGACGCCACTGTCGCCGCCGGAATGGGTCTGCTGATCCTGCCGCCCGTACTGGATTTGCAGGCCGTCGAGCAGGTTCATCCCGATCGAGTCGCGCTGGGCATTCTGCGACAGGATGATCGCCACGTCGACGGAGACCTGATCGGGGGCGTTATCGTCCACCTCGTGGTCTTCAGGAACAGGATCGGTGTCCTGCGTGCGATTCAGTTCGTCCATGCGCTGCTTGAGCGGGGCGGTCTGTTCCGGTGCGATGAGAGCCAGTTTCTGATACTGAAGGGTCGCCTGATCGCGGCGTCCGGCGGCGCTGTTGGACAGGGTGGCGATTTTCAGCGCACCCGCCGTCGTCGCCTGATCGCGGCTCAGGCTGGCGGCGCGTTCGGCGCTCAAAGCCGCCAGTTGCGGGTCGCCGGCCATATAGGCGCTGGCCGCCAGACCGAGCAGGGCGCGGGCGTCGTCCGGGCGCATCATGACGGCGCGGGCATAGTAGCCTTGTGCCTGCACGTAACGCCCGCGGTCGAAGGCGGTCTTGCCCGCCAGCGCCGCCGCCCAGAAAGCGTCCTGACCGCTGCGCAGCGCCAGATCGTAACCGGCCATGGCAAGGTCCAGTTGTTCCGGATTGCCTTCGGACCCGGCCTGATAGGCCATGCCGAGCAGAGTCTGATGCGCGGCATCGGACGGATCGCGCGCCGCCGCGTCGCCGAAGCCTTTCAGCGCTGTGGCGTGATCGCCGGTTTGCAAGGCCTGCGCCGCCTGATTGAGGGTCGGGCGATTGACGGGGCTGAACTGTGCCGTCGACGGATTTGCGGGCGCGGTGGCGCAGGCCGAAACCGTACACAGAAGCGCCGTCATAAGCGTCGCGCGCGACAGGGATGTAAATGTCGTCATGGTCTTCAGGCCTCCAGTGACCAGATGGCCCGCACGCCCGGTGCGCTGAGGCCGTAAAAATGCCCCTGAACGTCGCGTTCGAACGTCCAGGCGTCGAAAAAGGAATCTTGGCTGAAATCGAGCCGCGTCGCGTCGCCACCCAGGGAGAAGCAGGGGGCGTAGCGCTGATGCGCCGCCGTACTCAGGCCTTGGCGGATGATGGTGCGTTCGCCCGGACTGCGCTGGGCGAAATCCGCCGGGCAGGGGTCTGGCGCGGTAACAGCGGGGGTCAGGCTGTTGTAAAGCGCGTAAAAATCAGAAGCGCGGGCCGTGCCATTAACGCCCTTGTCCAAACCGCCGGATGCGGCGATCAAACGGTTGAAATCGACGGGCGTGATGGCCTTGACCGAGCGCGACCGGCGCAGGTCCTTGGTCTGGTAGAGGCCATTGCGGCGGGCATGGGCTTCGACGGGCGCGCCGCCGATCAGGAGGACGAGGGTCTGTACGCCGTTATAATCGGCGATGTTGCAGACGGCGCTTTGGCGCGCGGTCATCAGCGTCTTGATCCCGCCGTGCGGCGTGAATCCGGCGGCGGCAGCGACGCGCGGCAGACTCAGAGAGAGCGCCGTCAGTGCGAATAGTGATCGTCGTGTCAATGGCGTCGCCATATGTCTGTCCCGAACCGGCGGCGGTGCCTATGGAGCAGGCCCTGCCGTTAAAGCACGTCCCGATCTGGTAGAAGCGGGACCGTGCTCTAATCATTTGCTTTGTCGCGCATTTGATTCCGAAAACCGTTTCACACTTTTCGGAATGCGCTTTAATGTTCGGAAAGCATGGCGGTTTTCGCGCTTTTGGCGATGTCGCAAGTTGTTGCAAAGGGTGGAATAGCGCCGCAGCGCATGTCGCATTTTTTCCGGCGAAACCTATTCGACCGGCGGGGCCTTGCGCTGACGCAGCAGGGCGCCGATTTCCACGTCGTCCATCCACAGGCGGGCGATGCGCGCGGTCAGACCGGCCTCGCCCCAGCTTTCGTTGCGCGCGTCGGCGGTTTTCAGCAGTGCGACCACCTGCTGACGGTCTTGGGCGACCGAGGCCAGAAACACCGGCCAGACGTGGGTGCGTCGGGTTTTGGCGGCGACGTCGCCCAGCGCATAGCTCATGAGCCGCTTTTGCACGGCGGCGGCACCGGTTTTCAGGTCGCCACGCAGCGCCGTGGCATGGGCAATCAGGGCAGAATCGCCGCGCAGACGGGCGAACTCCCCCAGATCCTGCACGTAACCGACATAGTCGCCGTCGGCGAGCTTGATCAGGCTGGTGCAGTCGTGCACGACCGGGAAATCGGCGCGAACCTGCATGAGCTGATTGAGGGCCTGACGGGCGCTGGCGTCGTCGCCTGCCGACCACTGCGCCCAGGCGAGATCGGTCTGGATGGCGACCGAGCCGGGCTCGATCAGGCGCGCCGTGTTCAGTTCGCGCAGCGCTGCCACGTGCTGCCCGTTATCGGACAGGATATTGCCGTACCAGAAGTGCGTCTGTGCATCGCGCGGCGCCAGCGCCAGCGCCTTGCGGAACGACCGCCCGGCCTTTTGCGGATCGTCTTCCCACCAGTAGGCGATGAACCCCAGCGCCCGGTGCGCTGCCCCCAGACCGGGATCGCGGTCAAGCGCGGCTTCGGCGGCGGCGCGCGCCTTGGGGAAGGCCTCGGCGTCGGGCGTGATGCCGAATTCGCGCGACAGCAGATAGGCGTCGGCCAGGCCGGCCCAGGCGGGTGCGAAGCCGGGTTCCTTGGTGGTAATCGTCGTAAACAAGCCGATGGCGCGGGCCAGAGACGCCGGCGTGCGTTGGGCCCATTCGTCGCGCGCCTGAAGATAAAGCGCGCTGACCGCCGGATCGGAGGGGAGGGCCGGACTTGGCGGCGTACGGCGGGGTTGCGAGGTGATGATATTGCCAGCCGCAAACCCAAGACCGAGCAGCATGAGGCCGACCACGGCCAGCCGCCGCCAGTTGCGCGCCCAAAAGCCTGGTTTCTCGGGCACCGGCGGCGGGGCAATTTCGGTTTCCGGGGCCTCCTCGTTGAGGTTGGTCTGGCTGGCGGCCCAGCGGTCCAGTTCGTCCTTGAGCGCATAGACCGTGCCGGTCTTGCCGCCGGGCAGACGACGCACGGGAAGGCCGCGCTGCTGCGCCCAGCGCATAACGGTCGTCCGATCGCGCCCGAAATGGCCGCCGATCGCCTTCCACCCGTCGATGCGATTGGACGAGCCCACGCCGCTTGATCCCCCGAATTCTCCTGCCACGAGTATAGAAGCGCGTATAAGGTATGACAATGCCGAATGACAACGTTCTTTTCGTCGTGAATCCTTGTCGGGCCACGGTGTGGAATTGACGTTAGCGCTATCAATTGCTTAAGTGCGGCAAAACGAGGCGCCCGGTGAACCGAGAGCGTCCCAGCCCTGAACAGAGAGAAATGCCTGATGTCTGCCCTGATAATGATGCGGTCGCTGGCTCTGGCCGCGACGATGGTTTTACCTGCCAGCGTGTTTGCCGCCGAAGCGCCGATGCCGTCGGGCATCTGGGTTCCGGATCAGAAGGACGGCACCTATATCAATCCGGTGCTTCAGGGCGACTATTCCGATCCCGACGCCGTCAGGGTCGGCGACGACTACTATCTGACGGCGTCGAGCTTCACCAACATCCCCGGCCTGCCGATCCTGCATTCCAAGGATCTCGTCAACTGGACCCTGATCGGTTACGCGTTGGAGCGCAATGTGCCGGACGGCCACCATGCGACGCCCCGGCGCGGCGGCGGGGTGTGGGCGCCGGCGATCCGTCATCACGACGGCAAGTTCATGATCTACTACCCCGATCCGGATTTCGGGATTTTCCTCGTTACCGCCACCGATCCAAAAGGGCCGTGGACCAAGCCGGTGCTGGTGGACAACACGAAAGGCGCGATCGATCCGGCACCGTTCTGGGACGATGACGGTCAGGCCTGGCTGGTGCATGGCTTTGCCGGGTCGCGCGCCGGGATCAAGAACATCATCACCCTCAAAAAGATGAGCCCGGACGGCACGAAGACGCTCGATCAGGGCAAATATATCATCGAAGGCGACAAGTTGCCCAAGGTGCAGACCTCGCAGGGGCTGGTGTCGTGGTTCACCACCGAAGGTCCGAAACTCTACAAGCGCGGCGGCTATTATTATGTCTTCGTGCCATCGGGCTCGGTCAAAGGCGGCTGGCAGGGTGTGTTTCGCTCGAAGGCCATTGATGGTCCTTATGAAGGCCGCAGCGTCATCGATCAGGGCGCAACCGAGATGAACGGCCCGCATCAGGGCGCGTGGGTCGATACCCCGAAAGGCGAGGATTGGTTCCTGCATTTTCAGGACGCCGATTCCTATGGCCGCCGCGTCATGCTGCAACCGATGATTTGGGGCAAGGACGGCTGGCCGATCATCGGCGAACGTCAGAAGGGACAGGTCTATGGGCAGCCCGTCTGGCGACACAGGAAGCCGAACGTGGCCGCGCAGCCCGTCGCCGTGCCGGTCGTCGATGACGATTTCGTCGACGGTTATCATCTTGGCTGGCAATGGAGCGCCAATCCGAACGAGGACTGGGCCGACGCCAGCATCAAGGGTAAATTACGCCTGAAATCGTCGTCTTCGTCGGTCAATCTGTGGGAGGCGGGGAACCTGCTGACCCAGAAACTCCCCGGCATGACGTTTAGCGCCACGACGAAGCTGAGCCTGACGCCGAACCTGATCGGCGAACGCGCCGGGCTGCTGGTTCTGGGCTACGACTATGGCTGGATCGGGCTGGAAAACACGGCCGACGGTGTGAGGCTGGTGCAGGTTACGCGCCCCAAAGCCAATATGGGCGGTGTAGAAACGGTCGTCACCGCCGCGGAAAAGATCACCGGTCCGGTGTGGGTGCGCACGCACCTTGAACCGGTCACCGTCGCCGATGCCCCGCCGAATCAGCCATTTTACTGGCCGTCCATGCTGCGTTCGACCCACGCCAGGGTGACGTTCAGCTACAGCCTCAACGGCGTGACCTTCACGCCGATCGGATCAGGCTTCACGTCGCAACCCGGACGCTGGGTCGGGGCTCAGATCGGTATCTTTGCCCAATCGCCGACAGGGACGCCGTCAAATACGGCCACCCGCGTGGGCTATGCCGATTTCGCGTTTTTCAAGGTCACGCCGTAAGGGCCCCCGGCAGGCAATTGCGCATAAACGATCAGGATAAAACCTGATTGCGCAAACCCGGCATTGCGGCTACCACTATTGAAAATACATATCACATCCAGGGAAACGCTTTCATATGACCCCCAACCCGCTGATCGGCGTCTTTTTTCACTGGCTGGGCGGTCTCGCCTCGGCCTCGTTCTATGTGCCCTATAAAAAGATCAAACTGTGGTCGTGGGAAATCTTCTGGCTGACCGGCGGGATTTTCTCGTGGCTGATCGCGCCGTGGATCTTCGCCTATTTCCAAACCTCGGACCTGTTTGGCGTTCTGGGCAGCGCGTCGGGTTCGGTGTGGTTCTGGTGCGTCTTCTGGGGTTTGCTCTGGGGACTTGGCGGCCTGACCTTCGGCCTGACCATGCGTTATCTGGGCCTCAGCCTCGGCATGGCCGTGGCTCTGGGCCTGACCACGGTCATCGGCACGTTGGGTGAGCCGATCTTTACCGGTAAGATCGTGCAACTGATCCAGACCCTGAGCGGGCAGATCACGCTGGTGGGGGTTCTGGTCGTGCTGGTCGGTATCGTCCTGGTCGCCAAGGCCGGTCATGCCAAGGAAAAGGAAGTGACCGAGGTCTCGGAATCGCTCGCCGAATTCAACCTGACCAAGGGCATTCTCGTGGCCATCTTCTGCGGGGTCATGTCGTCGTGCTTCGCCTTCGGCCTGGCCGCCGGTGCGCCGGTGCGCGAAGCCTCGGCAGCGGCGGGTACGGGCCCTCTGTGGGTCGGTCTGCCGGTCCTGTGCATGGTGCTGCTGGGCGGTCTGACGACCAATTTGCTCTGGTCCGGTTACCTGATCCTCAAAAACAAGTCAGCGTCGGAATGGATCGGCAAGCCGAAACCCGGCAACGAGGCCAAGGGAAAGATTCCGCTGGTGCTTAACTACGCTCTGGCGGCGCTGGGCGGCACTCTGTGGTACTTCCAGTTCTTTTTCTACACTATGGGCGAAAGTCAGATGGGCGAATACGGCTTCTCGTCGTGGACCCTGCACATGGCCTCGATCATTCTCTTCTCGACCCTGTGGGGTTTCGCGCTCAAGGAATGGGCCGGGACGTCGGTCAAGACCCGCGCCTATGTCTGGGGCGGCATCGCGACCCTGGTCGGCTCGACCGTTATCATCGGCATCGGCAATATGCTGGCCGCGTCGGGCGCCGCACATTAAAATCCATCGACAATGTTGACTATGAAAGGGCGTCGCGAAAGCGGCGCCTTTTTTCATTACCGTTTCTGATTTGACTGTTGAGAATAAATCACACGTCGCAGGTGAATTCGGCTTGGACAATATAAAATCTATTTAGTAGGAATATAGGGCGCCCGTCCAACGGTGCATCTGTCCTTGTTTCCATCCTCCCTCAGAAGGATTACCTCCCATGACCGTCAGGATTCACCCCGACCCCGCGACTGCGAACATGCCTTCGCAACTCGTGTGGTATGCGCGGTGCCCGACCCTGACGGCCATGGGCCTTTTGGCCAATAGGGGCGCCTTGCAACGGGAATTCCTGCGCGAGCCTGTCAATCTGGTCTCGGTGCGCGAAAATTCGACGCCCAGTGTGCGTCAGGGGTATCTCGACCACTCCCTGCCTAACCTCGTTCGTGAAGGCGATGCGGCGACGGCCCTGTGGTCCTACGGTCTGAACCAGCGCTCACGCCTGCTGGCGGTCGGCCATACTTGGCACACGGTGCTGGTCATCGCCTCGGGCCGCAGCGGCATCGGAAAGCTTAGCGACCTGAAAGGCCGCACCCTGGCCCTGCCGCGCGAAGCCGGCGCCTTTTCGCCGGCGCGCGTCCGCTCGCTGCGAGCATGGGAGACGATTCTCGGCACGGTCGGCATCAAGGCCACGGACATCGAATTCCATAATATCGTCGCCGATCATCCCTCGACGCCGTTCGGCGACATCGCCCGGCGCGAGATCGAGGCCGTCCTGAGCGGTCAGGCCGATGCCGGTCTGCTCTTCGGCGCCAAGGGCCTCGAACTGGCGCGGGCCGCCGGGGTGAAGGTCATCCACGCCTTTACACCCGACGCCATCCGCCGCGACCCGGCGCTTTCAGGGTTGGTCGAGTTACGCACCCTGACCGTCGACTATCCGTTTCTTGAGGCCAATGAAGGCGTGGTGGCGCGTCTGGTGAAGCAACTGACCTCAGCAACCGACTGGGCGGTGCAGTTCCCAAAGGAAGCGCTCAACCATATTGCGCTGGAAGGCAAGGTCGAGGTCCCTGACGCGGCGGAAGCCTATGGCGACCTGATTCCCGAAGGTGCCGCGCTGGGTGAAGAAGACTGGCGGATCGACGATCTTCAGGCCTTGCTCGACTGGCTGAAAGCACGTCATGCGGTCGAAGCGACGGTCGAACTCCGCCCGTGGCAGCGCACCGATGTTCTTAACAAGGCGCCGGAAGCTGCGGATATAAAAGAAAAATACAAGAGATTAAACGCTGTCGCCTGAGGCCTATCCCCCTCAGTGACACGACAGCGTTTGATGCGGTGACGTTGCTTTGCGACGCATCGCCCAGAAGACCCGGGAGTGGTGCCCCGGGTCTTTTTTATGGTCAGGTGCGGGCGGCAACATCCAAGGCCGCAAAAACCTCATCGCTGAGGTCTATATCGGCGGCGGCGACATTGTCTTCCAGATGTCTGACCTTACCCGTACCCGGAATGGGCAGCATGACCGGGCTGCGTTTCAACACCCAGGCCAGCGCGATCTGCGACGGCGATGCCTCGTATTTCGTCACCAGCCGATCGAGCAAACCGCCCGGCCGCGCCAGATCGCCAGCGGCCAGTGGATACCACGGGATAAAACCGATAGAATGGGCTTCGCAATAGTCGAGCACGGCTTCACTGGCGCGATCGATCAAGTTGTAACGATTTTGCACAGTGGCGACCGGGAAGACTTTCGACGCGGCTTCGATTTCGGCCACCGACACCTCGCTGAGGCCTGCGTGGCGGATGACGCCCTCGTCCAGCAGTTGGCGGATGGCCGCGAACTGTTCATCGCGCGGCACGCGGCTGTCGATGCGGTGCAGTTGCCACAGATCGATGCGTTCGACGCCGAGAAGCTCGCGGCTGCGGTGGGCCTGTCGGATCAGATAGTCGGGATTGCCGTTACTCACCCACTGATCGGGACCGGGGCGCGTCAGGCCACCCTTGGTGGCGATGACGAGGTCGTTTGAATAAGGGTGCAGCGCTTTTCGGATCAGGTTTTCCGAAGTCTCCGGGCCGTAGGAATCGGCGGTGTCGATGAAGTTGACGCTCAGTTCCGGCAGGCGGGCCAGGGTGCGTAGCGCCTCGGACTCATCGGCGGGCGGTCCCCATACCCCGCGCCCCGTGACGCGCATGGCACCGAAGCCGAGACGGTTGACGCTGAGATCGCCGCCGATGGCGAAGGTGCCCGATCGGGCGGCATTGGGCTGGGTCATGCTGAGGCTCCTTGGTGTGTCTCCTATCTGGGGTGTTTTCCTGCCGGTACAAGCTTGCGCAACGGTGAAAACTGCGCAAAATGTATGACAATTACGCCGATAAGATTCGTCAGGGAGACGACCATGTTTCGCACCCGTCCGTGCCTCACCGCGCTTGCGCTTATTCTGTCCGCCGGTATCGCGCCGGTCGGGGCTCAAACGCCACCGGTCACAGCCCCCGTTGCGGAATGGGAGCAGCCTGAGGTCGTGGCGGTCAACCGCGAACCGATGAAGGCGACCTTTTTCAACTACGAGAGCCGCGATCTGGCGCTGAAAGGCGACATGGCGGCGTCGAAATATTACCGCTCGCTCGACGGGACGTGGGAGTTCAAATTTTCCAGAGGCACCGAAAATCGACCAAAGGATTTCTACAAGGCAGGCGCCGACCTGACGGGTTGGGACAAGATTCAGGTTCCCGGCATGATTCAGGCTCAGGGTGACGGTAAGTTCGGTTTGCCCGAATTCTGGAACATCAAATATCCGTTCCCGATGAACGAGCCGCTGGTCCCGCACGATATGATCGAGGTGGGCTCGTACAAACGCGATTTCGACGTCCCCACTGATTGGGACGGTCGCGACGTCTTTCTGCATATCGGCGCGGCGGGCGCTGCCTACTATATCTGGGTCAATGGCGAGAAGGTCGGCTATTCCGAAGATTCCAAACTGCCGTCAGAGTTTGATCTGACGAAGTTCGTCAAGCCGGGCACCAACAGCATCGCCATCGAAATCTATCGCTACGCTGACGGGGCGTATCTTGAGGATCAGGACTTCTGGAGGCTGTCGGGCATCGAACGCTCGGTCTATCTCTATGCCGAACCGAAGACGCGGTTGCGCGACTATACGGTGACGGCGGGTCTGGACAAGACCTACACCGACGGCGTCTTCGCGCTGGAGGCCGAACTGGCCGGAGCGAAGGGTACCGCGACGATCACCGCCACAGTCTATGACGGCGAGACGGCGGTGCTGACCGCCACGGGCAAGGCCGCGACCGGCAAACCGGCGAAGCTCTCAGGCGCCATCAAGGGCGTCAAACAATGGTCGGCGGAAGCGCCGAACCTCTATCGGCTGGTCATTGAGGTCAAAGACGCCAAGGGCAATCTGATCTCGGTGACGGCACGCAAAATCGGCTTCCGCACGGTCGAAATCCGCAACGGCGAGGTACAGGTCAACGGCAAGCGCGTCATGATCAAGGGCGTCAATCGCCATGAGCACGACCCGATCACCTACCGCGTCATCTCGGAAGAGACGATGCGCAAGGACATCGAGCTGATGAAGCAGGCCAATATCAATGCCGTGCGCACCTCTCACTATCCCAACGACCCGCGCTGGTATGATCTGGCCGACGAATACGGCCTGTACGTCTATGACGAAGCCAATATCGAGAGCCATGAATATATGGACAAGGCCGACAAGGCCGGCAGCCCCAAGCGCGAAGAGATGCAGCTTGGTTACAAAAAGCACTGGGAAGTGGCTCACCTCGACCGCATCAGCCGAATGGTCGAACGCGACAAGAACCATCCTTCGATCATATTCTGGTCGCTGGGGAACGAGGCGGGGACAGGGCCGAACTTCGAAAACGCCGCCAAGTGGATTCGTCAGAACGATTCGACCCGCCTGATATCTTATCTGGGGCAGGGGACGCTGTACGGCGAGCATAAGCCGAACAGCTATGTCGATATCTATGCGCCGATGTACGACGACATGGACCGCATCACCGACTACGCCGAAGACCCGAACTACACCCAGCCGCTAATCCAGTGCGAATACGCCCACGCCATGGGCAACAGCCTTGGCAATCTGGAAGACTACTGGCAGACGATCCGTGCCCATAAGAAGCTGCAAGGCGGTTTCGTCTGGGACTGGGTCGATCAGTTCGTCACGGCGAAAGACGCCAAGGGGCGCACCTTTTGGGGGTCCGGTTTCGATATCAATCCGGCGCGGGGCGATAACTCCGTCGTGGGCGACGGCGTCATTCAGGCCGACCGCACGGTCGATCCGGAATATTGGGAACTGCAAAAGGTCTATTCGCCGGTCGTCTTCGAGGGCGATCCGACGACGGGCAAGGTTACCGTCGTCAACCGTTACGACTTCGCCGATCTGTCGGGATTCGACTTCGAATGGGTGCTGACGAATGAAGGGCAGGTGGTGACCACGGGCGCATTGGAAGGCGTGAGTGTGGCCGCTGGGAAAGCACAAGAGGTTGCTATAACACTTCCGGCCGTCAAGAAACGTCCGGAGTCGGAACTTCTGTTGACGATCCGCGCCAAAGCCAAGAAGGACGCCATCAAAGGCGTTGCGGAAGGTCAAGTGCTGGGCTTCTCGCAGTTCGTCATCGCGGCACCGCAAGTTACTGAGGCCGTTGCCGAAGGCAAGGTCAGCGTGGCCAAATCCACCGAAGCCGTTACGCTACAAGCCGCCGATTCTAAGCTTACACTTAACGTAAAGACTGGCCTTATTGAATTTGATTCTAAAGGTAAAAAACGCCTTTCAGGTGGCGCACCAAACTTCTGGCGAGGCCTGATGGACAATGACGAAGGTGCCGGTGTAGCCAAGTCGCACAACATATGGAAAAACTTCACGGAAACCAGAAAAGTTCGCGCCGTTTCATCAACAGCAGACAGCGTGACGGTGCTGTATAATTTCGGGGCCGGTTACGCTCATTTCCAGACAACCTATACAATGCAGGGCGATGGCACCGTGGCCGTTACGGCGACCTTTACACCGCTCAAGGACGACCTGCCCGATCCGCTGCGTGTGGGGCTGCGCTTCGACAATGATCCGTCTCTGGGCTTTGTGGAATGGTATGGTCGCGGGCCGCATGAATCCTATGTCGACCGCCAAACGGGCGCGGCCATCGGCCTCTATCGCTCATCCGTCGCCGATCAGTATCATGACTATGCCCGTCCGCAGGAGACCGGCAACAAAACCGATGTGCGCTGGCTGACCCTGTCGGACGGCAAAGGCGCGTCGCTGAAAGTCACCGGCGCACAGCCGCTGTCGGTCAATGCGCTGGCCTTCCCCTACGAAGACCTCTACCTCCGCCCGCGCGGCACGTGGTCCACAGCGGAGATCGCGCCGCATGGCGACGGGTCGCTGCTGATCGATATCGCTCAGGCGGGCGTCGGCGGCGATACGGGCTGGAGCCTCGACGGTCGGCCTCTGGCCAAATACCGCGTGAAATTGCAGCCGGTGACCTACAGCTTCACGCTAAAGGCGGAATAGCTTGACTCGACTCTCCCCGGCGGTTTCTGTCGGGGAAAGCGATATGCCGAAAAGTGTCAGCGGTTTTCGGCATCAATATCGCGACTGTAAAGAGTTTGAGGTGTTATATGTCGTCTGTTCCCCGTAGCTGGCTGATCGAGGCTGTGCGCCGTATCGAGGCGGATTTCAACCGCTCGTCCGACACGCACCTCATCCACCACGAGGTCGAAGGATTTCCCGGAATCCCTTTGTATCTGAAGGATGAATCGTCACACCCGACAGGTAGTCTCAAGCACCGTCTGGCGCGTTCGCTGTTCCTCTACGCCTTGTGCAACGAATGGATCGGGCCGGAGACGACCGTGATCGAAGCCTCGTCAGGCTCGACGGCGGTCTCGGAGGCCTATTTTGCCAAACTGCTGGGCCTACGCTTTATCGCCGTCGTGCCGAAGTCCGTAGCGCAGGCCAAGATCGATGCCATCCGCTTTCATGGCGGTGAAATCCACGCGGTCGATGACCCATCGAGCGTCTATGCGGCCGCGCATCGGCTGGCGGCGGAAACCGGCGGCCACTATCTCGATCAATTCACCTATGCCGAACGAGCGACCGACTGGCGCGGCAATAACAATATCGCCGAAAGCCTGTTTGCGCAGATGTCCGACGAGCCACACCCGGTCCCGGCATGGATCGTCACGGGGGCCGGGACCGGCGGCACCTCGGCGACATTAGGGCGGTTTATTCGCTATCGCCGTTTGCCGACGCGGCTGTGCGTTGCCGATCCGGAAGGCTCGGTCTTTCACCGCCATTTTGCCGACCGCTCCGTCACCACGCTGGACCGTTGTGCGTCGTTCATCGAAGGCATCGGCCGTCCGCGCGTCGAACCCAGCTTCCTGCCGTCCCTGATCGACCGTATGGAGGCCATCAGCGACGCCCAGTCCATCGCCGGGGCGCGCCTGATTTCCGAGCGGTTGGGACGTCGCGTGGGCGGTTCGACCGGCACCAGCATCTGGGCCTGCGCAAGCCTGATGCAGGAGATGGCGGCGCGCGACGAAACAGGCTCAATCGTCACCATCCTGTGCGATGGCGGCGAGCGTTACGCCGACACCTACTATGATGACGTATGGCTTAAAGCGCGCGGCGTCGACTGGCGGACGCCCTATGCGCAGTTGAAGGCCGTGTTCGAGGGAAGGGGCAGCCTGTGAAATACGACGATCTCCTGCCGCCGGTGACGCCGGAGGATGTCCGCCTGATGGATGATGAACTGACGCGGCTGAGACAACTGGCGCGGCGCGGCGACGTGCTGGCGGCTGCCGCCGGACCGGTGCTGGCGTGGTGGGGCCTGATGATGGGCATAATGTCGTACTGGCACGTGGCGCTGCTCGGCAATCTGCTGCCGTCGTGGTTGCCGGATACGCTGGGGCCTCTGCCGACGATTTTCGGGTGTGTGGGCAGCTTCGCCATTGACCGCTGGCTCAACCCGCAGCCGTTGCTCAAGTCTTGGCGATCGCACGCTATTTCGATGGCGTGGGGCTTTGCCGGCCTGGTCTTTCTGGTTATCGGCGTCGGCGCGGCCCTCAGCGGTGAAGCCAATGCGACCTATAATATCGTGTTCAGCGCCATGATTTTCAGCCTCGTGACCGCCGTCATGGGAGCTTCGAGCGCGCGGACCTGGCTGCTGTGGCCTGCCGCCGGGTGGATGATTGTCGGGTTCCTGAGCTTCTTTATTCGCGAAGACCTGTGGCGTGCCGGACTATTCGGACTGGCGTCGACGCTATTCATGTTGGTGCCGGGCCTGATGATTTATCGCTATAGAGAGGTTTAAAATCTAGTTTAAACGAATGTAAATATATTGATTAAAATCAATAATTTAATTAAATTAAATAAAAGAGATTCTTAACCGAACCTCACGCATCACTTTAAAAGCGATACGTGAGGTGAGGCTTCGTTAAAGCGTCATTCCCAGCGTAACGGTTCCGGTATAACCGTTGGTCGTGTCGCCGGTCAGGGCAATGGTCTGGGCGGCCAGTTGCGCCGACGTATTGTCGCTGAACACATTATCTGTGGCAAAGCTGATGGCCGCCAGATTGGACACCGAGGCACTGTAGCCGGTGACGGTGCTGTAAACCGTCGAACAGATGCTGCGATCCAGCGCGAACTGCGATGTCTTGATCTTGTTGGCGTAACTGGTCGCGCTCGACAGGCTGGGATAGACCTCGACGTGAATGTGCGGCATCCGGCCCGAATAGCAGCCGGGGAAGATCGTCGTGAAGGTGACCTGCCCGCTGGCATTGGTGACCTGAATACCGCGCAGATAGTTTTGCGCCGTGACGCCGCTGGAATAGAGCGAATAGAGCCCGTCGCGGGTACAATGCCAGAGATAGATGACATAGCCCGCCATGGGCGTACAGCCCGCGCCGGAATTGACGAGCGTGATGGTCAGTTGCACCGGCAGGCCGGGCGCCGTGGCCGACGCGCTTCCGACCGAGGCGCGGATATCCGAGCGGTTGATTCCCGACAGAGTCAGGGCATTGACCACGCTGCCCGACACGGTGTTGGAGCCGTCGCCGGGATAGGGGCCTTCGGTTTCGGTCGGGTAGGTGGTGCAGGTGCCCGAGGCCGACGAGGTCGACGAACTGGACGATGATGCACTGCTGCTTGAGGATGATGCACTGGAAGAGGATGAGGCGACGGTAGTCGTTGTGGAACTGCCGCCGCCTCCGCCACCGCAGGCCGCGACAAAGCTCGATCCAAAGGCCATGGTTCCCAGCATGGCCAGGGTCCGGCGTCGCGACAGCGAGGCGATGAGGTCCTGAAGGCTGCCTTCGTCCTTGTGGAACGGTTCTTCAGAGGAATGGGGCTGGGTCATACGCGCTCACTTTCTTGCCCGAGCGATATGCCGAAACGAAGTTCGGCGATCATATCGCGACAGGATATAAACCGATGAAAGGGCTTCTCTTGAAGCCACTTCATCGAGGGAACAAGACGAGACGTAGGGACCGAATGCGGCGAATATCGTAACGCGGTTATGTCTGACGCGTTATCTGTATTTCGGAAGTGAAATAATCAGAGCAGGGTGCGCGGCAGGCAGATGTCGCTGATGCCGCGTTCGCCGCCCGCCTTGGAAAGTTGCACGACAACGTCGATCAGACCGCAGGCATAGGCGATGGTTTCCTGCCGCGACAGGCTCATACCCGACTGCATGACCATCAGGGCGATCTGCTCCAGCGCCCCTTGGGGCGTGTTGGCGTGGACCGTCGTGAAGGAGCCTGGATGGCCGGTATTGATGGCGCGCAGGAAGGTAACGGCCTCGGCACCCCGGATTTCGCCGACGATGATGCGGTCGGGGCGCAGGCGCAGGGATGCTTGCAACAGGTCGTTGACCGCCACCTTGGCTTCGCCCAGTTCGCCCTTGACGGCGACGAGGCCCAGCGCGTTCGGCTGGGTGACGGCGATTTCGGGGGTATCCTCGACGAGGATGACGCGCTCGTGCTGCGGCACGGCACCCAGCAGCGCGTTGAGGAAGGTCGTCTTGCCGGACGAGGTGCCGCCGGAAATCAGGATCGTCTTACGCGCCTCAACCGCTGCCGTAAGGAAGGCGACCGGGTTGGCGCGGGCGGCGGCCTGTTCGTCGGCCATATTGGCGTAGGCGGGCGCGGCGATCGGACCGCGGTCGTAGGAGTCGAGCGGGCGATTGACCATCAGGTGGCGGCGAATGGCGATGGCCCAATGGCGGCGCGTGGCGGGCGGGCCGACGATCTGCACCCGCTCGCCGGTCGGCAGAGTCGCGGCCAGCAGGGGGTTTTCGCGGTTGATGCCCTGATGGCTGATGCGGGCGATCTGCGCCGCCAGACGGCTGAGCAGGTCATCGTTGATGTCCGGCGCGTCGAAGCGCTGCATATGGGCCTGACCGCTGATCTCGACCCAGACCTCGCCGGGGCGGTTGACCATGACCTCGGTCACCTCGGCGCGATCCAGCCATTGCCGGAACGGCTGGAGATAGGCCTTGAGATAGACGCCTTCGGTGGGGAGCAGGTCGGCCATGATTTACAGCGAGAAATCGAGGTCGCGGGAGACGAAGACCTGAATCGGCGTGCCCTGCGCCACCTTGACGGTCGGCGAGATTTTTGAGTCGCTGGACAAGGCCCCGGTGGCGGCGCTGTTGGCGCCCGCCGCCGTACCGATGACGATGGTCGAATTATTGCCGTCGCCGAGCGAATTCGACAGGCCGCCGACGATCGACAGCAGCATGGCCGAGCCGAAGCGCTTGAAGAAGTGGCTGTCGACCTCGCCGGTCTGACCGGCCTGACCGAGATTGTCGGTCGACGGATCGCTGAGGGTGATCGCGGTGCCGTCGGGACGGATCAGGCGCGACCAAGTGATGAACAGGCGCTTCTGGCCGCTTTGCAGGCCCGAACGATAGGAGCCGATCAGGCGCGAACCGCGCGGGATCAGGACGCGGCGACCGTCGAAACTCTTGACGTCGCGGGCGACCAGAGCGCGGGTATAGCCCGGCAGGTCGGAATTGAGCGCGGTTTCCAGCACGGCGGGGATCAGGGTGCCCTGCGATACGGTCGAGGCCGGGTTGGCGATGCGGGTGGCGCGGACCTGACGGTTCGCATCGAAGCCTGTGGCGTCGGCCAGATTATTGCCGTCGAAGACGTTTTCCTTCGGCGCGGCCTTTCCGGCAGCGGCGGCTGCATTGGCCGCGTCAGCAGGGGCGGGGTCCGGCGCGCTGACGTCGTAAACCAGCGCATTGGCGCGCGTGCTGTTGTCGGGGGCGGCAACCGGGGGCGGCGCACCGGGTTGCGGCGGCACGGGCTGAATCGGGCCTTCGGGCAAGGCAACCGGCGGCAGTTCCATTACCGTGCCGGGCGGGTTCTGCCCCGGTGGCGGCACCTGTTGTTGAACCGGGGGCGAATTGGTGGCGTTTTGAGCAGCGTCGCGGCGGCTGTTGCCCATGAAGATCAGGGTCAGGGCACCGAGGAACACGGCGCCCATGATACCGCCGGCCAGCACGAGGCTGTCTTTCAGTGTCGAGGTGGCGGCGACGGCGGGCAGGGCGCGTGTGGTCGCGGCATCCAGATCGGACGGCGGCAGAGTGGTGCGCGGGTCTTTCTGCGACTTCGGGTCGGCGTCGAGCGCGTTACGCATCTTACTGTTCCTTCCGGCCGAACCAGCCGGATTTTTTGGGCTTCGGTTGCTCCTCAGCCGGACGCGGCTGCGGCGACAAGGCGTCGAGCGCGGGCGGCACGAAGGCGTCGTTATAGACGGTCGCCTTGAGATCGCCGCGACGCAGAATAAAGGCGGGGCCGACCTGCTCGATGACGATAAAGCCCTCGCGATAGCCGAAGTTGATCAGGCTTTCCTTGCCGTCGGCCAAGGCATAGATGGCCGGAAAGGCGACGCCTTCGGCCCACATCAGATAGGTCGATTGGCCGTCATCGAACATGCGCAGCGGCACAAGGGCGGGCTCACCGGCATAGGTGTAGGCGGTGTTGCGCTTTTCCGGCAAGGTCGAAGCGGTGTCTTCGGGCGGCGGCGGGGCCGGGTTTTCGACCGGGTCGTTCGGGTAACGGAACCGCAGATCGTACAGCACTTCGCCGCGCTTGCACGCCGCCGTGTCCTTCGCGCTCAACTCGAACGCATAGGCGCGGCGGTCGGTGACGACCGACAGGTTTGTATAGGCGCTTTTGGTGAACGGCTTGATGAAGATCAGATTGCCGCGCTTGTTCGGCGTTGCCTGCCACTGGGCGGCGTCACCGATGGCGACGTTCTCGATCTTCTCGCTGTCGCCGAAGGTGATCATGGTTTGGAAGCCGAGGCAGGTGTCGAGCCGTACGACCGCGCCGTCGGTATAGTCGATGGTGCGGATACGGCCATCGGCCATAGCCGAGCCAGAGGCAGCCAGCATCAGGGTGGTGAGCAGAACGGACTTCATGAACCTACGGTCTTTGACAGGGGTTTCGTCGGTTGCGCAGCGGCGGTTCGGAACCTTTGTCCCAGACCCTGACGGCGCGCATTGGCGGAAGAAGAGGGGGCGTTGCCGCCGAGCGCGGAGGGGGCGGCGCTGAGGGTCGTGGCGACCGTCTGGGCGCGGCCGTCGCGGGCGGCGGAGGCATTGGCCGAAGCCGTGGCGTTGCCGCCCTGAACCGTGGTGACGCTACGGCTGGAGGCCAGAAGCGCGGCGGAGGTGGCGGCGACCTGAGTCTCCGTCGAGGGCGCGTCAGGGCGAGCCTTGAGCGGGTTCCAGTTCTTGACGATATTGAACGCCACGACCATCAGCATGATGAGGAAAGCCGCGTAAATGACTGAACCCATGAACAAAATGACGATCGGTTGAATGTCGCGCACCGTTTGCAGCGGATCGCCGGAAATGGCCAGAATAGGCGGGGTCAGCAGCGCCAGCGCCGCCGAACCGCCCAAGGTCACCAGCATGGGAATGAAGGCAAAACCGATCGCCGTGCGCAACCAGCCTTCGAACAGGCCGCGTGTCTGCGAAAACAGGGCGAAGACGACGAACAACGGCCCCAGCGCCAGCAAAAGCGTCAGGATCAGGCGCGACAGGACCAGCACGCCGACGGTCGACAGCAGCAGGATCAGACCCGAACTCCACAACATGTCGGATGCCGACGACTTGCCATTGCGCATCGGCATGGCGACGCTTTGGGCCTGGTTGTTTTGCGCGACCTGCGCGGTCGTGTTCTCAAACGCGGTGGCGGCATCGGCGAAGTGGACGAACAGGGTGTCGAGACGTTTGGCGAAGGCGACGCTGGCCCCTTCGCCAGAACCGGTCAAGGCGGCGGCGATCTCGTCCGGACCCTTGGTCAGCAGGTTATAGACAACCGTCTGATAGGCGGGCCACGCCGTGACGAAGGTCAGGACCAGCCCGATGGCAAGCACCTTGGGCGTCATGGTGGTGAGCGTCAGGCGCGTCCGCCCGGTGATCAGACCGAACGCCAGAAACGCGATATACAGCGTCAGGCAGATGGTCAGGGCCACGCCGAGATAGCCGCCCGTACCGAACAGACGGCCGAAGCTGTCTTCCACGACGTTGCTGATCTGGCAATCGACGCTGAGTAGCGCGCCGGAAATGCCGGAATTGCCGTCGAGGGGCATGGACGGGCAAGGCGTCATGCGGTCACCTTGAGCTTCTGACGGGTGACGTTACCCGGCCACGGCGTGCCGGCGATCTCCGGCCACCACGCTTCGGGGGCGTCGCCGACCGTGGCGCGCAGTTCGTCCAGCTTGCGCACGCTGGATTCGCGGCCCGACAGGATATTGAGCAGATCCGGCATGGCCGACAGGTCGAGGCGGGCTACGACCGAATGGTTGCCGTGCTTGACGAGGAAGGCGTGGGCATGCGGCGGCAGGGCGCGGACGAGGCCGACCTCGTGCTCGCTCAGGCCGAAGCCGTCGCCGTAATCTTCCATGCGGGCGCGCGGATTGGCCATGAATATCTGCGTCGCGGCCTGTTCGATGATCGCCGACGCGATACGGCTGTCGAGCGCGTCGCTGGCGCTTTGGGTGCCGAAACCGAGGATGGCGTTGCGTTTACGCAGGGTCTTCATCCAGTCGCGGATGCGCGCCGAGAAGGATTCGTCGTCGAGCGCTTTCCAGCCCTCGTCGATCAGGATCATGGCCGGGGTGCCGTCCAGACGCTCTTCGATGCGGTGGAAGAGGTACATCATGATCGGCGTGCGCAGGACCGGCGTGTCGAGGAACTGCGTCATGTCGAAACCGAGGACGCGCGCCGAGAGGTCGAGCTGATCGGCCTCGTTATCGAACAGCCACGCCCATTCGCCGCGACCGCACCACGGCGCCAGACGCGCGGCAAGATCGGTGTGGCTGGGGCGGCGCAGGCCTCCGAGCAGTTCCTGGAAATAACGCAGGCGGCGATAGGCCGGGGCCTGCGCGTACATGGCGTCGATGGCCTCGGTCAGGATCGCCTCATCTTCGGGGGCGAGCGCGGGGCCGTCGCCGGAAATCAGGCGGCTGATCAGGTCGCGCAGGAAGGCGCGGTTAATCGCGTTGTCGGGCAGTTGCAGCGGGTTGAAACCGGTAGGCTCCCCGGCGCGCAGGGCGGCATAGTGGCCACCGATGGCGCGCACGAACAACTCGGACCCGCGGTCCTTGTCGAAGATGACGGTGCGCGGCTTCGCCTTCTGCGCCTGAGCGGCGAGGAAGTTGAGCACCACGGTCTTGCCCGAACCCGACGGTCCGATCAGGGTGAAGTTGCCGAGATCGCCGGAATGGAAGTTGAAGAAGTACGGCGTCGCGGCGGTCGTTTCCAGCACCGTAATCGCCTCGCCCCAATGGTTGCCGGTGGCGCGACCGAGCGCGAAACCGTGCAGGCTGGCCATGCCGGCAAAGGCCGAGACCGAGATAAGGGCCTTGCGCGCGATATAGGCCTCGTTGCCGGGAAACTGCGCCCAGAAAGCCGGTTCGAGGTTGATGTCCTCGCGCACCGATACCGCGCCGGTATCGGCCAGAGTCGAGGCGACCTGAGCGGCAGCCTGATCGAGCTGGCTGAGACCCGGCGCACGGACCAGAACGGTCAGATGGTGTTCGCCCAGCGCCGTCTGGCCCGAAGCCAGCTCGTCCTTGGCGTTCATCAGCCCGGCGCGCAGCGTGATACCGTCGTCGTCGGCAGCGCGCAGGCGGCGCAGCGCCAGATTAACGCGTTCAAGACCAATCTGACGATCGACGAACTGAAAGCTCTGCGACAGGGTCATTTCATAGGGCAGGTGCAGCAGGGCGTCGAGCATCCCCGGTGCGGCCTGCGGCGGGTATTCCTTGACCGAGATCATCGCCCCGAAGGACTTTGATGCGCCCGCGCTTTTCAGTTCCAGCGCATCGACGCCAACGCTCAGGCGTTGATAGGGGATGTAATGACCGGCATCGTCCCTGGCCAAGGGATCGGGGCGCAGGACCGGGCGCATCTCGCCGTGGAACAGGGCCGACAGAAGCTCCAGCGGTTCCGAACAACGCCCGTCACGGCTGTCGTAACCGCCGAGCAGACGCGGACCATAACGGCCCAGCGCCGCCATCAGGGCGTCGCGCGCGGCATCGAGTTCGCGCAGTTCCGCCCCCAGACCTTCGCGGTCGGTGCCCGACTTGCCGCCGAACAGGTTGCCGAGCGCTTCGGCCAGACCGGCCTTGCCGCGCGCCGGACGGCGCAGAATGGTGATGAACAGGTCGTTGACGAACAGTTCGCGCGACGACAGACGGGCCTGCCAGCGTTCATCGATATGGGTGGCGACGGGGTCGTCGAAACTGCCCGAGGTAGACACCGACACCTTGCGGCGCAGTATATGGTGGTGCAGGACCAGACGCGAGTCGCCGATGGCGCGCAGGGCGCTCTCACGTAAGGCATGCAGGCTGTTGAGGTCCGTCGTGTCCGCCGTCTCGAAGCCGAAGCCGTCGATATAGATGGCCTGCATCAGCGAGCCGTCGCGCAGCGTCACCGTGTGGTCATTATACAGGTGCGCATAGGGCAGGCGGTCGCCGATCCTTTGTTCTTTCGCACCCAAGCCTAAGAAACCACTCATGCAATAAACGCCCTTACGGCTGGTAGGAGTTGCAGCGCCAGAACTTATAGTTCCGGATGCGGGGGCAGCGGCTCACCTTGGTGAACCACAGGTCGAACAGACGCGGCTCACGCAGACAGGCCAGATAACCTATCGCGTGTACCACAAGCGCGATCGCCAGCGCCCAGAAGGAGCGGGTGATCAGGAAGGCTTCGGTCGTAATCATGAAGTTGAGGATGAAATACGAATAGGTGACGCCGCCCAGCATCTGCGGCTGGGTCAGGGCGCGAAACACCGGAGCCTTGACCAGTTCGGCCATATCCTAGACCGCCGACTGGATGCCGGCGACGATGGTCGCGGCACCGAACAGAATGAAGACGCCGAGGATGACGGTCGCGCCGAAGCGCCAGTTCATGCGCCCCGACAGCATCATGAAGCCGATACAGGCCACCGCGATGACGGCGACGGCAGTGGCGACATTGCCGAGCAGGGTGCCTTGAATCCAGCTCAGGGCGTTAACGATGGGGCCGGACCCGGCGGGGTTCTGACCGGCGGTCTGGGCCGAGGCCGAGGCGGCGATGAACAGGGCGGGCAGGGCCGCGAAGAATGCGGTGAAACGATCGGTTTTCATTCGGTTTTATCCTTAACCACAGGTCTGGGTCGGCGGGGGATCGGCGGGTACGCCCGCCCCGTCGCTGAGGCGATCGAGGTTGCGGGCGACATAGGTACGGGTCTCTGTATAGGGCGGGACGCCCTTGTGACGGGCGACGGCCCCGGCCCCGGCATTATAGGCCGCCAGAGCCAGATCGATACGCCCGTCGAAACGGTCGAGCTGACGGCGCAGATAGGCCGCACCGCCCATGATATTGGCCGCGGGATCGTAGGGATCAACACCCAGTTCGGCGGCGGTCGACGGCAGGAGCTGCATCAGGCCGATGGCCCCGCGCGGCGAGACAGCGTTGGGGTTGAAGCCCGATTCCTGACGAATGACGCTGATGAGCAAATCGGGGCTGAGGCCATAGGTGTCGGCGGCGCGCTGAATGGCGCTTTCATAGGGAACCTTGGCCGTCGTGCGAAGGGTCACGCTTACCGGGGCAAGAGAGGTGCAGATCGTGCGATATTCGCCATCGCCGCTCAGTTCCATGACCTGAGCGGCGGCAAGCCCCGGCGTCATCATCGCCGCTATCGTTGCCGCTGCCTTCAAGCCTACCCGCACGGGTAACTCCTTTTCCCACCACGCCGTTCTGACGCCGTTTTATGACAATCACAGGGGCTCTAACAGCTAAAGTTGTCAGATTTGTTACAGCTACTACGCCAGTGATCCGAATACGGATGTTATGCTCGCGATTCGATCCACAGTCCCATAGCCGACTGTCATATAACCTAAAGGCGACGGACTCAATCGCCGGTTAGACAAAGCCGAGATTGGGTGTCGAGAAGTTGCGCAGATTGGGGAAGATGGTGTTGAGATCGGAGTTTCCGACACCGAACCACGCGCCCATGGTCGCGGCATACTGATCGACCGAGGTCGTCGGAATGAACGACGCGCCCACCATGCCGGGGTTGCTGAAACCGCTGACGTCCATGCCGACCGTCGGAAATTGTCCGTACATGTCGCCGCCCTTGACCGCGCCGCCCATGATCAGGTGGTGGCCGCCCCAGGCGTGGTCGGTACCGTCGCCATTGGTCGAGAAGGTGCGCGAAAAGTCCGAGGCGGTAAAGGTCGTTACGCTGTTGCGCATATCGATGCCGCCGATATTGCTCAGCGTCTGGTCGAAATAGGCGAAGGCGTGGGCGATTTTCGCCAGATTGTTCGACTGATCGCGGTTCTGGGTATCGTGGCTGTCGAAGCCGCCTAATGACACCATAAACACCTGACGCTTGAGGCCGAAGGAGGGGCCCGCCGCGATCATCCGCGCGACGGTGCGCAATTGCAGGGCGAGACTGTTGGTTTCCACCGCATTGGTCGCCGGGTTGGTATAGTTGGCGGGCGAAGGCACGCTGGTCACCACGGTCCGGCCGAAGACCTCGTTCACCACGCTGGCTGCACCGACCGAGCGGTTGACGACGCTGCCGAAATCGTTGGCGAAGTCGCTGGTGGCGGCCGTGTTGGTGATGATGTCACTCAACGCCGCCGGGGCCGCCGTCGAACCGTAAAGCGAGGTCGAGGTGATGCCGTTGACCATGATCGCGGGAGAATTATTGGTCGATAGCGGATACTGCACCACATTGCGGCCCGACAGGAAAACCGCCGTGCCGCCCGCCGTGATGGCGGTGAAGATGGTATTGGTCCCGTTCATCGACATCAGAAGGTCGCCCATCTGACCGCCCCAGCCGATGCGCGCACCTTCGGCGGCCCCGGCCTGCCAGGTCGATTGCTGGTCGTTGTGCGAATATAGACTGGCGGGCAGGGGGACGCTGCGGGCATTGTACTGCGCCTTGGTCACCGGCTGGATCAGGGTGCCGACATTGGCCATGACCGCCAGACGGCCCTGATCGAACAGCGTCTTGCACGGCGCCATCAGCGGATGCAGGGCGAAGGTCCGGCTCGACGCACTGGTCCCCGCCGGGATGGCCTGAGCGGTTTTCGGCGCGATGGGCAGGACACCGCCCCAGTGTTCGGGCTTACCGAGCGCCGAGGCGCGACCGGTGACCGGATTGATCGCACCGATGGCCGTGGCGGGAGTGCCGACCGGCATCAGGGCGATGGGGTCAGCGCCCTGATTACGCGCCGAGAAATAGCGGCCCCACGAATCCGTGTCGGTGGCCATGACCATATTGTTGGCGTCGTTGCCACCGAACAGGAAGACGCAAACGATGGCCTTATAGTCCGAGGCGCTTTGCCCGGCGGCGGAACCGGCGGCGGCCAGTTGCAGGCCGAAGGAGCCTGCTGTGGTCATGCCGGCGAGGCCCGCGCCAAAACGGAGAAACTGACGTCTGTCGAGAGAAGCGGTCATTGTTTTACTCCTACTAACGCTGGGCTATATATTCGGGGGAGGCCATGCTGAGCAGGACGGCCAGTTTTACGCGATTGAGCTTGGCGGCATCGATCTGCGCCTGAGTGGCCGTGCCGCCGGGGATGGCGACGGTGCCGACCGCCGTGACGATCTTGCCTTTCAGCGTCGCTGACATCCTTCCGCCGAACAGCAGCAGGTCCAGACGATCGACCAGAGCCGCCGGATCGGTAGCCAGCGCTAGTTCCTTGGGATAGGTCGCCTTGATGTCCGAACTGGTCCCGATCCCGGTATTGATCGTCGTGTTCATGGTGTTGATGTAGCTGGCCGTCGTCACCTCGTCGGTGATCTGCATTTCCGGCGCGACCTTGTTCTTGTTGCCGATCAGGGTGTTGGGCGGCACGTAGCCGGGGCGGAAGAAGTTGAACACCGAGCCCGAGGTCAGGGGCGACTGGTTGAGCGAGGTATTGGCGCTGGTCGAGCCCATCAGCCATTTGCCGCTGGTCGAGGTCGCTTCAAACGCCCGCATCCAGTTGGCCAGACGCACGACGGGTTCGCGCAGCTTGCCGTAGTCGCCGTCGGCGGCGGTGCGGGCCTCGGAATCGAGCAGTATGGCGCGAACGACCGCGCCCATATCGCCGCGCACGCCCGAGCCGTTATTGTTGAACACCGCCGCCACGCGCCCGACATAGGCCGGGGTCGGGTTGGAGGTGACCAGACGCTGGATCAGCTGTTTGGCGATGAACGGTCCGACGTTCGGATGGTTGAACAGGGCGTCGAGCGCGGCCTTCACATCGCCATTGGTGTCGGCGACCGTCGAGGCGGGGATCGTCGTCCCAAGGAAGCTCTTGGCCGAGATCGAGTGGTAATTGTTATAGCCGATCATGGGCTTGGTATAGGCTTCGGCATCGCGGCTGCCGCCGCCGAAGGTCGAGTTGGTGGGCGTCGGGTGATAATAGCTGAGGCCGGTGAAGACCTTGGCCAGGCCCTGAATATCAGACGTCGCATAGGTCGGGGTCGTCGCACCGAGCAGGTCGGTCTTGACCGTGCCGTCGGTGTTGAGCTGATAAAGCCCCAGCGTGAACAACTGCATGACTTCGCGGGCGTAGTTTTCGTCCGGATTGCGCCCGGTCGCCGTATTTTCCTTCTGGTTGGCCAGATAGGTCAGGTACAGGCCCATGGCCGGGTGATAGGTCACGTCTTCCAAAAGGGTGCGGAAATTGCCGAACGCATCGCGGCCCAGCATGTCATAATAGGAGGCCAGCCCGCGTGCATCGATGCTGCTGGTGAAGGAGACGACGAAGATTTCCGACAGGGCGAACTTGACGCGCTGACGCAGCTGATCCGGTGCGGTCGCCGACTGCATCCAGAAGGATTCGTAGAAGTGTGTGGAAGACAGCGTCGCCGTCGGCGTCGTCGTACGCAGGTCGATCAGGCGCGTATCCATCTGCGCCAGGTGCGTCGTACCGATCGGCAGGGCCATCTGCGCGTTGATCCAGTCGCTATAGCCCGCGCTACTTACCGCCGCGATATCGGCGTCATTGGCGCCAAAGGTCGCCTGCGCCAGAAACCGGCTGGCCTCGGCGGCGGTCGGTTTGACGACGACCGGGGGCGGGGTCGTGCCACTGCCGCCGGAACTGCCGCCGCCGCCTCCACCCCCGCCACCACAGGCGCTGAGCAGGACGAGCGAGGCTATGACAAGGAGGTTCGACACACGCCGGGCAATCGCCGGGCGAGGGCTTCTGATACGCGAAGGATACATTACTTTTCCTGAGTGGGCCGCGTCTGTCGGGAACGCGGGAGGAAATCTATGAGGGTAGGCGCAGTCTGATTTTAAGTCTGGGGTTGGCCACCGCGTTTGCGCAGGCTGTCAGACGGTCTCCGGAAGGAGGTCTGATGCCTTTGATGCGTCTGTTGAAGGTAGCGGTCCGGTTTTATACGGCTTCGTTTATTAACGAGAGCCTAACACGCCTCGCCCTCTACTGGCAAGATGAGGCCGAAATGGGGCGATTATGTCGCCTAAAACACGAGTTCAATCGTTTGCGATGCCAAGGGCAGTCAGGATTTTACCCGACAAGGCCTGATCCGAGGTCAGCATCTCGGCCCACGGATCGCGCTTGCGCTGACGCAGATGGGCGACGGCGTTTTCAAGCGTATAGCCCGCCGGATCTAACTTGTCCGACAGGCTCGACCACGGCAGGGGCATGGCGACGGGCGCACCGGGCCGTGCGCGCAAGGCATAGGGCGCGACGGCGGTCGCGGTATGGTCGTTGCGCAGATAGTCGACGAAAATCCGGCCCTTGCGCTTGGCTTTGGAGGCCTGAGCGACGAATTTGTCCGGGCTGTCATGCGCCATCGAATCCGCTACGGCACGCGTAAAGGCCTTGATAGCGTCCCAGTTATGTTGCGGTTTGATGGGAATGACGACGTGCAGGCCTTTACCGCCGGTCGTCTTGAGGAAGCTTTCGAGTTTGAACTCTTTCATACGCGAGCGGATCTCTTCGACTCCGGCGATGACGTCGCCCCATTTCGCTTCCGGATCGGGATCGAGGTCGAAGATCATCCGGTCGGGTTTATCGGGATTATCAGCCATACAGCCCCACGGGTGGATTTCCATCACGCCCCATTGTGTCAGGCTGATCAGGCCTTTTTCGTCTTCGATCATGACGTAGTCTTCGTCACGCCCGTTGACGTGTATGCCGGTGTCCTTGAGATGCGGGATGTGACTTTGCGCCAGATGGCGCTGGAAAAAGCATTGCCCGCCAATGCCTTCGGGGCAGCGGATCATCGAAATGGGCCGTCCGGCGATGTGCGGTAATATCCATTCGGCGACGCTGTCGTAATATTCGGCCACGTCCTTCTTGGTGATGTCGGTGCCGGGAAAGACCACACGATCGGGGCTGGAGATCGCCACGCCGCCAACCTCTTCCTTGTCGGTTTTCTTGGCGACGCGTTTAGGCGGGGTGACCGGCGCCTCGGTCGCGGCCTTGACCTCGGATTTGGGGATAGCTTCGTCGCGTTCGATGTCCTGAGCCGGTTTGTCTTCACGTAACCCTTGAAACGACGGATGGCGCAACCGTCCGTCCGAGGTCCATTCGCCGAACTGCACCTCGGCGACCAGTTTCGGCTCGACCCAGTGCGCGCCGCGTTTGTATTCCGATGGAATATCGTGGAAGGGGTTGGTCTTGTTGGCGATCACATCCAGCCGCCGCCGCAGATCAAGCGTCGTATCGTGCGTGAAACCCGTCCCGACCTTTCCGGCATAGACGAACCGCTCGCCCTCGTAATAGCCGATGAGCAGGGCGCCGAGCCCGCGATTGTCCTTTTTCGGCAGAGTGAAGCCGCCGATGACGAACTCCTGCCGCTTATGGCACTTGATCTTGAGCCACATCTTGTTGCGACCAGACTGGTAAGGCGCATCGGCGCGTTTGGAAATCACACCTTCCTGATCAAGCGCGCATAGACGGTCCTTGAACGATACGATATCGCGCGTGAAATGTTCGCTGTAATGTATTCTGTCGTCTAGCTTTTTACCGCTTAAGAGCTTTTCCAGTTCGGCCTTGCGCTCCAGTAACGGCAGGGGCCGCAGATCCTTGCCGTTCAGGTACAGCAGATCGAAGGCATAATATTGCAGCGGGGCGTCGGCCTCGCCGCTCAGGGTCGCCTGAAGGCTCTTGAAATCGGCGCGACCCTCGTCGTTTACCGTGACGATTTCGCCGTCGAGAATGGCGCTATCGACCGGCAGACGCGCCAGCAAATCGGGCAGAGGACGAAACCGGTGCGTCCAGTCGAGCCCCGTGCGCGTCAGTAACCGCGCCTGACCGTTTTCGATCAGGACCATAGTGCGGTAACCGTCGAACTTGATTTCATGCACCCAGGTCTTGCCGGTCGGCAGGGATACCGCCAGCGTCGCCAGTTCGGGCTCGATAAAGTCGAGCGTGGGTTTTGCCACGTTTTTTTTGGCGGGTTCGTCCTTCGGGCGTGAATTCCAGACGGAATTTTTGCTGTCGGCGATCTCGTCCATCGTCCGGCCCGTGGTGATGCTGACGGCGTTATCCTCCAGCCAAGCCTCGGCATCGCCGTCGGTGCTGACATCGTCTTCGTGCTTGATCAGCAGCCAGTTGTGTCGCCCCCGATCCTGCGGGCGCGGCTTCATGCGCACCAGCGCCCAGTCGCCGCTCAGGCGTGCGCCGTGCAGCCGGAACTTCAGATTGCCGTCCTTCAGCCCCTTGTGCGGGTCTTCGAGCGGCTCCCACGTCCCTTCGTCCCACATCATGACCGTACCGCCGCCGTACTGGCCCTTGGGGATGGTGCCCTCGAAACCGCCGTATGACACCGGATGGTCTTCGACCTCGACCGCCAACCGTTTGTCGTCGGGATTGAGACTTGGGCCGCGCGTCACGGCCCACGATTTCAGCACGCCGTCCAGTTCCAGCCGGAAATCGTAATGCAGCCGCGTGGCCGCGTGTTTCTGGATCAGGTAGCGAAATCCGCCATTTTGATCGACCTTGCCTTCGGGCTCGGCGGTCTTGGTGAAATCACGCTTTTGGTTATAAAGATCAAGATTATCCATGAATTAACTCGCCTTCTTGCGAGGTGCGGCTTTCTTAGCGGCAGGCTTTTTGGCCGTCGGTTTTTTCTTTTCTGGATTATCCTTCTCAGGTGGCGCCGGTTCCGGGTCTTTCAGGCTCTTGCGCAGGGCGTCCATCAGGTTGATGACCTTGGCCGTCGGTTTCTCCTCCTCCATCGCCACCGGTTCGCGGTCCTCGATCTTGGCCTCGATCAGTTCCTGCAAGGCCTCACGGTAGTGGTCATGGAACTTGCCCGGATCGAAGGCCGCCGTCTTGCGCTTGATCAGTTCCTTGGCGAGGTCGAGTTCTTCCGACGCCGCCGCCTTTTTGGTGATGTCGTCGAAATAGGGATCGCTGTCGCGCAGTTCGTCCTCGTAGCGCAGGGTTTGCAGCACCAGCCCCGACCCGCACGGCTTGACCGCGCACAGACGTTCGCGCCCGGCGATGGCCAGTTGCCCGATCCCCGTCGTCTTCGACCCGCGCAGAGCGTCGCGGATGACGGCAAAGGTCTGCTCGTCGGAATCCTTTTGCGGCGCGACGAAATAGGGGCTGTCGAAATAGATGTCGTCGATATCTTCGGCCGGGACGAACTGCACGATATTCAATGTCTTGGACGACGGGATTTTCAGATCCTTGATCTCGTCGGGCTCCAGCAGGACGTATTCGCCTTTTTCGACCTCGTAGCCCTTGATGATCTCGTCGCGATCGACCTCGGTCCCGTCTTCGGTGACGTTGAGCCGATGCACGCGCTCGCCCGTCTTGCGGTAGATTTCCTTGAGCGGAATCTGGCGCGAGCGGTTCAGCGCCGAATAGACATTGACCGGCAAGGTGACCAGCGACAGGCGCAGATTGCCGCTCCAGTAGGGACGCAGGGCCATGTTTTATCCTCGGGAAATCCGGGGATCATAGCGCTGCGCCCGTAAGATGCCGCTGCGATGGGCGGTGCGTCCTGTTAAAAATCAGTAATTTACTCCCTCCTCCCTATCGAGCCACTGGGCGAAGATGGGGAGGTGGCGCGCCGAAGGCGTGACGGAGGGGGGCGACTCCGAAAGTCTCAGCGCGTTGAATAGTCTGGAGCAATACCCCTCCGCCTCAACGCTCCGCGTCTCGGCCACCGCTTGCGAAAGCTATACTTTCGCTGGCGCTATACCCCACTACGTAGGGAGGAGGGAGTACATCCAACTTTCGTCATATTTAGAACCGGAATCCGGTTCGCAAACTCAGCGAATAGTTTGAATACTCGCTGTATTTTTCGCCCTCGGCCTCAAGCGACAGATAGCCATATTCGTTGCCCGCCGACATGCGCAGGCCGATCACCGGCGCACCGCCTTTCAGATTGCCTGCCGTGAGCGTGAACGGCGTTCCGCCCGTGAAGCTGGCCGTCGTATCATCCGCCTTGACCGAGAAGTTGTTCTTGTAACCCACCCAGGCTTCGGGCTGGAACAGGCCGGTCTTGTCGCCGCGCCCCAGATAGAGCAGGGCGCTGCTGGTCGCGATGTGGCTGGTGCGCTCCTCTATCGTCAGGTCGAAGGCCGAACCGCCGCCCGACTCGGACCGCGCGTCTTCCTTGAGGCCGTAAAAATCGACCGAGACCAGAGGCTTGAGGCTGATCGGACCAAGGCCAACCCGATATGACGCCCCCACACTGCCGTTGATGCTGTAGCCGTTCCACTTGGACTCGGAAATCAGCGCGACCGATGACGAAATCAATTGCCGGTCGCTGTTGAAGAAGGTCCGGCCCGCCCCGGCGGTGGCCCAGCCGCGGAAATCCCCGGCCTGTACGCGCCAGTAGCCGCCCAAGGTGATGTCCTGCGCCGTCGTGGTCTCGTAAGCCGTGGCGTAGGTGTCCTTCGGCGCCGTCGAGGTATAGGAGATAAACACCCCTGCCGCCTGATGTTCGCCGACCGCCCGTTCAGCTCCGCCGGCAAAGCTGAAGCCCGTGGCGTCGAAGCCGGTCGTCTCGCCGCGATCGCGCGTCGTCTTGTAGCCAAATTCCTGAAGCCAGTACTGCGTCTCACCATTGACCGGCAGATAGGCCTGACGCTCCAGAGTCCGCCCCAGGGCCTGATGGCCGCGCGACAGGGTGAGCAGGTTTTCGCCGGAATAGTCGGGCAGGAAGGCGGCATAGGCCTGAATGAAGTCGGCCTGCACCGTCGTATTGAGGATGGTCGCCGTGGTATAGCTATTGGTCGCTGCCGCCGTCAGGACGGCCGACAAAGCGGTATATTCATTGACCGACAGGCCTGACTCAGCCTGCGTGCGCAGGCGGAAATCGGCGTAGAGATTGGTATTGTTGGTGCCGGTCGCCAGCGTCGCCTTGTAGATCCACGGCACATTGCCGTCGAGATTATCGAGATCGAGATTACCGTAATCGATGTTGCTGCCGGTGATCAGCGTAAAGCGCGTCGGCGTCTGGATGATCTTGTCGAGCGACAGGTAAACACTGGCACCGTCATCGAAGGTCGTGGCACCGGAATTGATCAGCAGGGCCGAGGTCGGGCTGGCGGTCTGCACGACCATGTAGAGTTCCGCCTCGCTGCCCAGATGCAGAGAGGTGACATTGAGCTGAGACCCGGCGGCCAGACCCAATCGGCCATCCTCGACATCGACGGCGACGGTGCCTGCGGCGCTCAGCTTGCCGATGATGATGCCGCCATCGTCGATATTGAGGCTGTTGGCACCGGCGCCAAAATCGATATTGCCGTAGATATAGCCGCCGCTCAGATTGAGGACGTCGTTGCCGGAACCGAATTTGATATCGCCGCTGATATAGGGCGTCGCGTAGTCGTCATCGTCCGGATAGAGGTCGACCAGATCGAGCGTCGTGGCGATGGTATTGCCGCTAAGGTCGATGGCGATGGGGCGGTTGATGAGGGTGTCGGTGACGTCGTCCTCGTCCTCATCGCCGGCGGTGAGGCTGGCGAAGATCGCGCCGTTGACGGTGATCTGACTCAGGGTATTGGACTGATCGCGCACCGCCGTGGCATTGGCGGTCGTACCGTAACCATAGGCCGACAGCGAACCGCCCGTCCGCACCGTCAGCGCCGACAGATTGGCCCCCGACGCAATATCGAGGCCGTAGGCCGTATCGTAATCTGTCGTCGTCACGCTGGCGGTCAGGGCACCGGACATGTCCAGCCGTCCGACCTCCGCACCGCTCAGCAGCGACAGACCGCGCGCCGTGCCTTCCCAGGACGAGGCCGCGATGCTGCCCGACAGGCTGATTCCGTTGACCAGGGTCGTCGTATAGCCAAGTCCGGAGATCTGCACCGCCGTGGCGTCGACGCCTTCATAATAGCCGTAGCTGGCGATGGAACCGCGGATATCGAGGGCGTGATTGACCTCGTCCGGATCGATGGCGCTGTCGTTGACGACGATGGGATCGATGGTGATGGCCTTGGAGTCCGAGCCGATCAGCAGGGCGGCATTGCTGCCGTACTGGACCAGAGACGCCGTGCCTTCTTCGGAATCGTCGATGCCGTTGCCGTTTTCGTCGTCATTATCGTCGTCTTCGCCGGTCACCGCCCCGCCGATGAGGATGCCCTGCGTTACATTGCCGGAGACGCTGACCAAGGCCTTGTTCTGGTACAGATCGTCCTCGTCGAGCAGGTCGAGATAGTCGTCGCCGATGCTGGTATAACGGTAGCCTGTGCCCGAAATAGATGCATCGATGATCAGGGCGCCGTCGATGCCGCCCGACAGGGTCACGGCCTGAGAATTCTTGCCCGACACGCCAATCGTGCCGCTGAGATAGACCTGCCCGGTCTGAAGGCCGGTCAGGGCGATGCCGGTGCTGTCTTCGCCCAGGACGCTGATCGTGCCGTCGAACAGGAAGTCGCCGACCTGACCGCCTTCGAAGGCAATGGCGCTCGACTGGTTGCCGTGGACGGTGATGGTCGAGCTGATTTCGGCGTCGCCGGTGAGCCGGCCCGTGGCACGGACGCCATAGCGGCCGGTACCTTCGGCGAAGGGGCCGTCGACGATGCTGTCGCTGTCGGTATCGGAGGCCGTATAGTCGTCGGTGACGGTGATCGTCCCGGCCAGTTCCAGCTTCGTCGTGCGCGCGCCGTCGATGAGGATGCCGGTCGCGCCGCTTTCGGCCCCCGACATCTCTATCGTACCGTTCATGATGAGCGTATTGTCGGAATTGACCGTGATGGCCGTACCGCTGGTCAGGGTGATCGAGCCGTCGGCGGTCATGTCGATATTGTCCGCCGCGCCGCTGTTGATCGTCGCCGATTTGACCGGTGTCGTGGTCGCGGTGGAAATCGTCGTGTCGGCAAACGCCGGGGCGTAGGCGAATATAAGACCTAAAGCGGTAGCCGTGAGTAGACGGGAAGGGCGCATGATCGACTTTCAGCGGGGATGAATGTCGTCAAGCTGGTAAAGGCAGAGTGGGAAGGAAGTTGGACGCTTAAATGTCGCGAGCTTAACAGAATTTCAGCCGCGCAATAAAAGCTTCGCCGTCCCGCAATATTACTTCCACCCGCTGTCGCGGGCGCTGCGTTCCTGATCGGCGTCGAAGACATCGCCCTCCAGCCGGGCATCGACCGCCTGAAGGATCAGGGGCGAACCCGCCTGGGTGAATTCGGTACGTGTCGTGGCGCGGGCGGCGACCTCGATATGCCATTTGCCGTCCTGACGACAGGCCATGCCTTCGTTGGCGGCGGTGGCGAAGGTCCGGCACAGGCTGCCGCCCTTGTCGGCAAAGGTCAGGCCGATGCGCGTCGGGCCATCCACATCGGCGGCCAGCTGGGTGGACAGGGCCTTGTCCAGCCCGCCACGCGCGATCAGGCCGTCATGCGTCTGGCGGAAATCGCCCTGCGGCGTCAGGAACAGCGTAATGGCGACCCCGGCGACCAGACAGGCGGCCATGCCCGCGACCTGCATATAGACCGGACGCAGCTTACGCGGCGCAAAGGCGACGACATTATCGGCCTTGGGTTCCTCCGGCGCGGCCAGCAGGGCGGCCAGACCGGCGGGCACGGGCTCATCCGCCACCGGCCCAAACGCGGTCGACAAGCGCGCCGACAAGGCCCGGTGCGCCTCGATCTGCGCCGCGATGTCCGGATCGCCGGTTGCCAGCGCCTCGACTTCGGCGCGTTCGCTGTCGTTCAGTTCGCCATCGACATAGGCGATGATTTTTTCGGGTAAGGTCATGGCCGTCCTCCCAATGCCGCCATCAGCGCCTCGCGGCCGCGCGTCAGGCGGCTGGACAGGGTGCCTATCGGCACATCCAGAATCGCCGAGGCTTCGGTGTAGGACAGACCTTCCACGCAGATGAGCGCGATGGCCAGTCTCTGGTCTTCGGGCAGGGTTTGCATGGCGATCTCGACCTCCTGTAATTCGCGCCGCGCCTCGATGGCGGCAGCGCCCGTTCCGGCGATATGTTCGCCTTCCTCTTCCGGCGCGAAGACACGCCCGCGCCGCTGACGACTGCGCGTCTCGTCGATCCAGCTGTTCTTGACGATCCTGAACAGCCAGCTGTCGAGACGCGTGCCGTCCTGATACTGATCCATATGGCGCAAGGCCCGCTCGACGCCGGTCTGGACAAGGTCGTCCGCGTCGGCGACAGTGCCGGTCAGGGCGCGCGCAAACCGCCGCAGGCGCGGCAGCAGCGCAACGATTCCGGCGCGGGTGGCATGAGGATCGATCTCAGGGCTCCTGTGACATCAACGAACGGCCAACGGACTTTTCTTCGTAACCTGTAAAAAAAATTGCAGCAAGTTGCCGCGTCCGGGCGTTAAATGAGAAACCCTCGGAGTAACGTTATGCGACGCCTGTTGATTATGATGCTGTTAGGTGCGGCGGGATCGGCCTCGGCGCAGTTGGGCGGTTTGCCTGTGCCGCGGGCCGACCTGCCCGTGGTCAGACCGCTGGAGGGCGTCGTCGGTCGCGTCGGCGAGGTTACCGATCGCGTGGCGGATTTCACGCAGCAACGGCTCGATCTGGCGCGGGGATTATTGCGTCAGCACCCCGACGTGCTGGAGCGCACGCCGCAAGGCGATGTCGCCGTGCGCGGCGAGGTCGTCGTCTGGGCACCGTCGGCCGAAACGATCAGGGCCGCGCAGGCGCAAGGCTTTACGCTTCTGCGGACCACGCCGCTGGAAGATCTGGATGCCGAGGTCGTCGTCCTGTCACCGCCGAAGGGGATGTCGGGTCGCGAGGCCTTGAAACGCCTGACGCGCATCGATCCGCAAGGCGTCTATGACTATAACCACATCTATCTGGGGTCGGGCGGTGCAGGCGCGCCCGCGCCCGGTGTGGTGCGTGGTGCCGGTGCCGGTCGCGTCGGTCTGATCGACGGTGGGATCGATACGGCCCATCCGCTCTTTCGTGGCGTCAAACTGACTCAGAAGGGTTTCGGCGGCAATGCCGTCCCCAGCCCGCATGGCACGGCGACGGCGGCGCTGCTGATCGCGCGGCCCGATGGCCGCGGCGCGGCCACCGGCAGCGAACTATGGGTCGCCGACGTCTATGGCAACCGCCCCACCGGCGGCTCGACCGAGGCGATCATAGGGGCGCTGGCCTGGATGTCGCGGGAAAAAGTGGCGGTCATCAGCATCAGCCTCGTCGGGCCGGCCAACGGACCGCTCAAGGCGGCGATCGGGTCGCTGGTCAAACGCGGGCATCTGATCGTGGCAGCGGTCGGCAATGACGGTCCGGCGGCCAAGCCGCTCTATCCGGCCGCATTCGACGGGGTGATTGGCGTGACCGGCGTCGATGCGCGGCAAAAGGTGCTGATCGAGGCGGGACGGGGGCCTCAGGTCGATTTCGCCGCGCCGGGGTCGGATATATGGGCCGCCGCTCCCGGTGGACGCATCGACGCGGTACGTGGCACGTCGTTCGCCGCCCCGCTGGTTGCCGGGCTGTTGTCGCGCCGATTGACCGCCCCGGACCCGGCGAAGGCGGTACAGGCCGTCAACGATCTGGGCGCGCAAGCCGTCGATCTGGGCAAGGCAGGACGCGACACGACCTATGGCGTCGGATTTGTCGGTGAAAATATTTTTAATAAAAATAATAGTTTAAGAAAATAATTCAAAAAATTTCATACCGTCGGGAGAAAACTCCGCGACCGCATCGTTGTTTCCAGTGAGGCCGCCAATATAGCCCGATTTGGGCGGGCCATAACGCACAGGAGATACCGACATGAAGATCAAGACCTTCCTCACCACGACCGCTCTCATTTCCTTCGTTGCCTTTAGCGCCAATGCACAGTTGCTGGGTGGTGGTGGCGGCCTGACCGGTAACGGTGGATTGGGCGGTGGCCTCGGTAACGGCATGGGTACCGGTAATATCGGTGGCACTCTGCAAGGCAGCGGGAATGGTGCCTTCGGTGCGCCGGATACGCTCGGCACCGTGGATCGCGCCGCCCAACGCGCGCAACGTGATGCCGAGCGCACCCAGCGTCAGACCGACAAGGCCGCCCGCGCCGCCGAAAAGACCCGCGAAAAGGCGGGTGGCGCATCGGACACCCTGCGCAATCAGGCTTCGGAACGTGGCAATCTGACCGGTTCTCTGACGGGCTCGAGCAATGCCGACCTGACCGGCGGCGCGGCCTTTGATAGTGCGCAGACGGCGGGCAAGGCTCGCGACGCGGCCTCAAACCTGAACGGACAGGCGCGCGATAAGACGTCTGACGCGAAAACCCTCGCCGGAAATGGCATCAACAAGGTGAAAGGCACGGGGTCGTCCGCCGTAGACCAGGCCAACCAGCCGCGCAATATCGGCGGCAATGCGTCGGGCAATGGCGGCCTGAACGGCTCGCTACTCGGCAACAGCGCTTCGGGCGAAGGCAGCGGGGATCTGGGGGGCAACGCCACCATCGATGCCTCGCAAACCACCAATGCGGCGAAGAGCAAGGTTCGCGGCACGACCCAGACCGCCCAACAAACGGCAGGTAACGCCGCGCAGAAGGCCCGCAATACCGCCGATGCGGGTCGCGATACCGTCACCTCCACCGCGGCCAAGGCGAAGAACCGCGTCAACGACGCCGGGACGATCGACGCTTCGGTAAGCGGTTCAGGCAACGGCGACGCCTCGGCGAAGGACGGCAAGGTCTCGGCCAATGCCAGCGGTTCCGGCAAGGCCAGCGTCTCGCGCAAGACACCCGCGCAAAACTAAGATCTGAAAAGCATAGCCCGGCCACGTAAAGTGACCGGGCTATTTGCGTTTTGCAAGTTATAATGATTTCCATAAAAATTGCGATTTGCAATTAATATTAAATTATAATAATCAATATTTTATTTTATAAAAATTACTTTCATTTCAAAATTATCTTTGCCCGACGTCGTTCGAACCACCACAAACCGCCCGCAAAGATCAGCCAGCCTATAAACCACGGCCATGAGGCACCTCGTCGGCTTGCCCCGACCGTGACGGCGGCTTTCACCGGAGTGTCGGCAACCAACCGACGGGTCGCGGTCTGGGTTTCCTGCGCCCTCACACCGGGCAGAGCGTCCGCAGTATGAACGAAGACCGGTTGCACCGAAGATCCGGCCTCGGTCGTCTGACGCAACAGATGCCAGCCCGCCTGACGCGGCCAGAGGGCGGCGCAGCGTTCGGGCCCGGTTCCCTGATCGATCACCGGCGTCACCGAACCGCCCGCGCTATCCAGCCATTCCAGCGTGCCGTTAAGACCGCACAGGCTCAGCCGTTCATCGACCCTCGCCAGACCCGAAAAACGGACCGGCCTATCGGTTGGCGCCCGCGACAGAGCGGTGAACAACGCCGCCCACAGGGTATCGTGGCCGTCCTGTCCGCTGAGCGTCAGGCCAAAACTGTCGGTCACGGTCCACACCCCGACGCGCCCCCGGCCTTCGGCGCGCCACACACCCAGCGGAGCGGCATCGGCGATAAAGGGGGCGGTATCTCCGCCGTCAATGCGGTAATCGAGCCGCGTCAGAGGTAGGGGTTTCGTGTCCTTCCCCGTCTGCGGCAAGGTAACCGTCTTCGCGTCGCCCGCACCGTTCAGGCGCAGGCCCAGCGCCGCCCACTGACCGCGCGTCTCCGCCGATACCGGCGCGGTCAGACGCAACAGCAGACCCATGCCGCCGCGCACGGCCTCCAATACCGCCGCACGACCCGGCGCGCCGATCGCCTCCCAGCTACGGTCGTCGAGCACCAGCAGATCGACCTCGCGCAACGCCGCCGCCGTGACGGGCAAAGGCGGATCGCCCGCCTCCACACCGCCGCCCAGCGTCAATTGAGCGTGCAGCGCCACCCCGGCATCGGTCGCCCAGCGGCGCAGATATTTGACTTCTGGCCCCGGCGCACCAGCGATGACGCGCACGCGTGGCGGAGGGCCGTCGGTGATCCATACGGGGGCCTCAAGCGTTTGCACGACCGATTTCCCGGCATCGCGCAGACGCAGCGTAAAGGTGGCCGGACCGCCGGCGCGCGCCGTACCGCTCACGACAAAATTTCCGTCGGCGGCCAAGGTTTGCGTGTCAACAAGTTGGCCCGCCGGGTCGAGCAGTTCCACCGTCCCGCCCCTGAGGTCGTGCGCCTGTCCGCCGATGCGGAATCGTCCTCCGGGCGAAACACGCGCGGGTAAATCCAGCCGGATCAGGCCGCGCGGCAAGGGAGTGGCGTCAAAATCGACCTTAAGGCCCTTGACCGCATCCCGGTCGCGCGCGGTGAGCCCGTCACCGACGATCAGCAACCGCGTGGCCGGGTATTTGCGCAGCGCCGTCGCCAGATCGGGCACGCGCTCCGCGCCGCTGATGGTCGCTTCAGGCAGGGCGATCAGCCGGTCTCCGGCCTTGGCGGCAATATTCCGCGCGCCGTGGGTCGCCACGATCAGCGTGCCGGGGGCCGAGGCCAGCGGCGGCGGAAACAGGGTCAGATATAGCAATACTGCGCACAGCGGCTGCCCGATCAGCAACACGCCCAGCCGCCCAGCGGATCGGCGGTCGCGCGGGGTCTTTCGCCACCACCCCAACAGGCGGCCCATTCCGATCAGGACGATCAGGCTCAAAACAGACGCGGTGATCAGCGACGGGGTCATGGCTGTCGCTCCAGGGCATCCAGATAGCGCCCGCCGGAGGGCGTTACACCGTCACGCCGCACCACCTGCGCCGGAGGCCGCGTTAGCACCCCCCACAACAGACCGCGCAGGGTATGGCGACACCTGGCGCAGTCCGGATCGCCCCGCACGGCGTCGATGGCGGCGAACAGGCTCAAGGGATCGCTGACCCGCGCTTCGTGTTCGCGTAGCCACACCTCCAGCGGGCCGAGCGGCACGTCAGCTGGACGGCCCGGCACTTCGGCCAGGGCGCTCCACGCCGCAACGACCGGCGCATCGGGACCGGGGGCGGGATCGAGGCCCAGACGATTGCCGATTATGCCCTCGCGTTTGCCGGTCATACGGCGGGTATCGTCGATCGGCGGCAGTTCCGGTCCGACGCGTGACAGGAAGATGCGCGTCGCCTGCTGCACCTGCTTGATATAGTTGAGCGCCGTATAGGCGTAGGGCAGGGCGAGATCGGGCCGCCCCTGACGCAGGTGCAGTTCCGACTGCCACATGGCGTCGAGCGCCTTTTTGAGCAGAGCGCGCGTTTCCGGATCGAGCAGGGTCGCCGCCTCGGCCTCGTCGTGGATGTGGCCATAGGTCGCGGCGACATTACCCCCGTCACCAAAGGCGGTGGCGCTGTCGTTGCTATGGTCATGCCCGTCGTTTTCGTGGTGTTCATCGCCGTCCCCCGTCGGGTTTTCGGGCTCGCCTTCGGCGCTTTCGCCGAGAAACTGCCCGTAGCGCAGGCGCAACAGCCGCTGATCGACGCCGATGGAATCCGACCGCGCAAGATAGGCTTCCGGCGACAGTTTTTTCTTTTCCTTCAGCAGGGCTTCGATATCGATGATGATCTGACGCTGGCTGCGGAAATAGGCGGGCAGGGTCTTGCGCGCCAGACCTTCGAGGCCGGTGCTTTCGTTGCCGAGATCCGACGGCCAGCGCAGGATAAGGCTGGGTGAGCGCACACCTTGCGGTGAGGGCGCGCGATTGTCGCGCACGCTCAGTTGCGCGATCAGGTCGTCGCCCTTGGCAAAACCGAGGCTTTTGAGGTCCAGTTGCGTGGCGAAGCGCTTTTCCCTCACGCCGCCGGAACTGGTCAGGATCACGACCTTTTCGCGCACGGTGATGTTTTCGCCTTCACCCTGCGCCAGAGTCAGGTGCAGTTCGGCGCTTGAGCTGACGCCGTAATCGTCACTGACGGCAAAGACCAGCGGCCAGACGGTCTGATTTTCCGTGACGATGGACAGCGACCGGTCCGGGGTCACGACCTCGATCTTCGGCGGCAGATCGGATGTGGCTTCCAGTTTGTGCAGCGGCGCCGTGCCGGTCTGGCCTTTGAACACAATCCGGTAAAGCATTGATTTGTCGAGCGTCAATTGCGTCGTCCATATGCCTTTATCTGGCGTCAGGGCGATCTTGCGCCCGTCGAGCAGGACCAGTTCGACGCCTTCGGTATCCGGCACGAACCGCAACCGCCAGACCAGACGCGTCCCTTGCGGGGCCTTGAGGTCGAGCGCGGATTCCGTTTGTGGTTTTTGTCCGGTATAGGCGGGCGGCGTGACGGCGATCTGTGTGGCGATGAACTTCACAGGAACGCCGGTGCTGTGAGACGTGGCGGCGGGTGTCACGTGCGACGGAGACGTGGCCAACAAAACCCACGCGTAAGCGCTCATCAACAGCGCCGACAGACCGATTGTGAAGGCAATCGGCAACCCCGACCATGGTTCGCACAGATCGGTATGACCTGTGGCCAGCCGTTCGGCAACACGGGCGCGCTGAAGACGTTGCAAGGGGTTCAGGTGCGCGTCAGGTGTGAACAGCAAATCGGCGCTGTCGTCGAGGTCGGGTCGCTGGGCATTCAGTTGTCGAACCGCCCACGCCCGGTCAAACCGGCGCAGCCGCCACAGGCCGATCAATACCGTGACGGCGAGGACAATTCCGGCCAGAGTCAGGCCCGACACCAGACCGCCGTATCGCTTGGCAATGTATCCGGCTACCGCGACGAGCGGCAGTCCCGTCAGCAGACTGTTCAGAAAACTTTGGCCCCGCGCCGCGCGGGTGAAGCGGGAAAGCCTCATGGTGCGGCCCTCCGCCGGGAGGATGTCGCCAGCCAGCGCTCTAGTCCGAACAGCAGCGCCATCAATACCGCCAACCACGGCTGAAGCTCTGTCGCGGCTTGAGCGAACGCCGCGCGACCGCTCAGGGGGGCATAGTCGCGCGCGGCAACGCGCGACGGAGCGGGTGGGGTGGTGAGCAGGGCTTTCAGATGGTCGGGAAAGTCGGCTTCCAGCAGTTCGGGTACCTGCGCCGGTGCCAGCCCGCGCGTGAAGCGCAGCCAGCGGCCTTTGCCTAGATATGCACCTTCGATGAGAGGGGCACCGACATCATCACGCCACAGGACGGTTTGCGTGTCGGATATGGGCGTTTGCACGTCTTTGGACAGCAGGATCGTGCCGCCGGTTTTAACCCAGTTTGTCACACTGTCCGGCAGCGGGCCGGCACTTAACCAGACCAGCGCCGTATCTTTCGGCGGCAAGGCATCGGTCGGAGCCGCGATTGTCGCGTCGCGTTCCCACGCCGTGGCCACGGCGCGGAAATAGCGGGCCCCCGGCTGATCCGGCGCGGCGCGGATAGACAGGGTTGGAGGGCGGCTGACAACCGGTTGCGCGGCGGGCATGGCTCCCGGCACAACGCGCCACTCGACGTTGCGCGAAAGTGTCAGGCGCTCCGCATCCGCCCCTTGCAGGGTTTCCGGCACGACGACGGTGAGTTTAACGCCCTTTGGCAGGTCGGCGTCCAGTTGCCGGATCAGGCTGGCAAAATCCGTTGGCGCTTTGGGGGCGGATGTCTCGGTCGAGGGAAAGTCTACGGCCAGCCAGTGGACGCGCGCCTTGTCGTCCGACACGGCGGCCTTCGGATCAAGTCCGGGCATGACGGCGATATAGGGCGTTTGATCAACTGCTTGATTTAAAACGGGTTGCGCCAGAAACAGCGCCAGCAGGATGAGCAGCAATAGCCGCGTCAGCAAAAGCAGCCATTCGCTGAACTGAATCCGCTGGCGCGGTTTCGGTTTGGCCTGCAACCAGCGCAGGGCGGCGAACACGACCGGTCGTGCCTCGTCGCGGCGCATCAGGTGGATGACCAGCGGCAGGATGACGGCGGCCAGCGTGGCCAGACCGAGCGGGAACAGCAGACCGGGCATCAGACGCCTCCGCCGAACAGACGCCACAAGGGCGCATCGACGACCTCATCGAGCCAGTGGTGCGTGTGGCGGATGCCGGACGCGGTCAGGCGCGCTTCCAGCGTTTGTCGGGCGGCGGCGAATTTGCGCAGGAAGTCGGCACGCAAAGCCTTGCCGTCACCCAGCAACTCGGTGCACGATTCCGGGTCTTCGAAGCGGTAGCCACCGTCGAAAGGAAAGTCGCGCTCTTCGGCGGTAAAGGTCTGAATGAACAGAACTTCGCGGCTTGCGGCGGACAACCGTTCCATAAGGGCGATGCACGCTTCGTCGAAGCCGTCGCTGATAACGATGACCAGATCCTGCGCCCGGATGCGCTCCCACACCGGGGCGAGGGCAGGGGCCGACGGGAATTCGCCGGCCGGTTTCAGGCCGTAGAGTTCCAGCCGCAGCCGGTCGCGTTGCCGCAAACCGTTGGCCGGATCGGCAACGCGCAAACCTTTGTCGCTTAAACTGATCAGGCCGAACCGGTCGCCCTGACGCAGGGCCAGTTCGGCGATACAGGCCGCCATGGCCTTGGCGGCATCAAGGCGCGAATAGTCCGCACGGGTCGTGTCCGATTGCCCCATCGAGGCCGAAGCGTCGACGATGATCCATACCGCCAAGGGGCTTTCGCGCTCGGATTCGCGGACGAAAAACTTGTCCGACCGGCCATAGAGCTTCCAGTCGATTTGCCGCAATTCGTCGCCCGGCTCATAGGCGCGGTACTGCGCAAACTCTAGCCCTGCGCCGCGCGACCGGCTGGCGTGCAACCCGATCCCCGACGCCCCCGACGCCCGACGCGCAGTGAGGCGCAGGCCTTTCAGCCTGTGGCGCACGTCGGGCGGGATCGGGTCAAACGTCATGGACTACAGCTTTACCGACCGCAAAAGCGCCGCAACGACGGCATCGGCGCTGACCTGTTCGGCCTCGGCGGCGAAGGACAGCAGCAGGCGGTGACGCATGACGGGTGCCGCGAGCGCGATGATATCCTCGCGCGTCGCCGCCAGACGGCCTTGCAACAGGGCGCGCGCCTTGGCCGCCAGCACCAGCGATTGCCCGGCACGCGGTCCGGCGCCCCATTTAACATAGGTTTTAACTTCTTGCGGCGACGTGTCCGACGGTCGCGTGGCGCGGACCAGTCGCGTGATCCACATCAGCAGGTCTTCGCCGAGATGCACATCGCGGACCAGCTTTTGCAGCAGGAGAATGTCCTCGGCGTGCATGACCTTGGGCACAACGCCCGACGCCGATCCCGTCGTTTGTTTCAGGATGTCGTGCTCTTCGGCTTCGGTCGGGTAGTCGACGCGGATATGCAGCAGGAAGCGGTCAAGCTGGGCTTCAGGCAAAGGATAGGTGCCCGCCTGTTCGAGCGGGTTCTGCGTCGCCAGCACGAAAAACGGCGCGGGCAGGGTGTGCGTCACGCCGGCGTAGGAGACCGTCTTTTCCTGCATGGCCTCAAGCAGGGCGGCCTGCGTTTTCGGCGGGGTGCGGTTCAGTTCGTCGGCCAGCAGCAGGTTGGTGAAGACCGGCCCCGGCTGAAAACGGAAATGGCGGTGGCCGGTGCCGTGGTCTTCTTCGAGCAACTCGGTGCCGAGAATATCGCTCGGCATCAGGTCGGGGGTGAACTGCACGCGGCGGAATTGCAGCTCCAGCGCCTGACTGAGCGACCGCACGAGCAGCGTCTTGCCGAGCCCCGGCACGCCTTCGAGCAAGCAATGCCCGCCCGCCAACAGACCGATCAGCAATTGTTCGACGACATCGGCCTGACCGACGATGGCTTGGGCGATGGCCTGACGCAGATGACCCAGCCGCGACAGCAGTTCTTTGATTTCGCTTTCGGTGATCGACACGGAAGCCCCCTTAATTACTCAAAGCATAAATAACGATATTGACGGCGAATTTGGTGTTGTCTTCGGCGAGAAAGCGCTTGTTGCGCCAGTCGTAGTCCCACTCGCAGCCATAATCCTTGTTGGAATAGAGAATGCCCAGACGACCGTTGATCTCGATCCCTTTCAGGTAGTCGTGTATCAGGTCGTCGCCCCAGCCGTTCAGTTCGAAAGACGTGTTCGGCGGCCCGTCGAAGGTGAAGAAACTTTTGTAAATTCCATGGGTTTTCGGCAGGACCTTAAGCGCGGAATTACCAAAAATCGAGGCCATCTGGCGCTCGAAGGATTTGGCGAACAGGCCGTCGATATCGTGATTACAGTCATCGACGAAGACGAAGCCACCGTTGCGGATATAGGCCTCGAAATTGCGCCGTTCCGCCGGATTGAACTCGACCAGCTTGTGTCCGGCGAGGTAGCAAAACGGCGCGGTCAGCATCTTCGGGTCCGAAAGGTCGAGGACGTGTTCCTTCGGATCGACGCGCAGGGTGGTGTAGTCGATCAGAGAGGTGATCAGGTTGGCGGGCATGCGTTGATCGACGTCCCAGTCCCCGGAATCGTATTTCAGGCGCGTGAACCAGAAATCGTAGGCGGCGGCACGGGCGGGGAGGGTTGTCCCCAAGAGTCCACCGAGCAACAGACGCACAAATGTGGCGCGATTCAATCCCCTCTCCCCATCGGGGAGAGGGTGGCCCGGAGACTTTAGTCTTCGGGACGGGTGAGGGGGCACACTATGCGACAATATCTGGGACGACCGGGTTACGCCCCCCTCAGCCTCGCAGGCCCGCGCCCAACCCTCTCCCCCACGGGGAGAGGGGGAAACTGGTGCGCCGTCAGACGGCATCCGACAACGACGTGAACGTAAAGTCGCGCAGCTTCATCGCCGGGATCATCATGACGAACGGCGATTCGTCGTCACCGACGCGCACCGGCTTGCCCAGCTCTTCGATATTGTTGAGCATGATGACCGGCGACTCGTTGAAGCGGAAGTTCTTCACCGGATGCTTGATGACGCCGTTTTCGATATAGAAGGTGCCGTCGCGCGTCAGGCCGGTCAGCAGCACGGTCTGTGGATCGACCATGCGGATGTACCAGGTGCGCGTGACCAGAATGCCCTTCTGCGTCGATTTGACGAGGTCCATGGTCGACTTGGTGCCGCCTTCCATGATCAGGTTACCCGGCGACGCATCGGCGGTCTTGCCCTGCTTTTGCGCCCAGAAGCGCGAATATTGCAGATTGGCGATCTTGCCCTTGTCGATGATCGGCAGACGTTTGCGCGGCAGGCCTTCGCCATCCCACGGCAGAACCGAGGCTTCCGGATGCGACGGATCGGCATAGAGCGTGACGCGCGGGTCGTAGACCTGTTCACCCAGCTTGTTGCCACCGCCCTTTTTCGACAGGAAGCTGCGGCCTTCGTCGGCCTGACGGGCGTCGAAATAGCCCATCATGAACGAAATCAGGCCTGCCGAGGCCGCCGGTTCCATGACCACCGTATATTTGCCGGGCTCCAGCGCCTTGGCTTCGGCCGATTCCGCAGCCTTTTTCATGGCGATCTGGATTTCCGTGTCGGGCTTGAAGGCGCTGACGTCCTGAAGGTTGCGCGCGACCCAGCCCGATCCGCGACCGTCTTCGGTGCGCACCGTGCAGGTATAGTCCATGCCGGTCGACTTCTGGTAACCGAAATTGCCGTTGGAATTGGCAAAGGCGGCGAAGCTTTGGCCGTCCGACAGGAAGCCCGCCGCGATCAGCTTGGCCTGCTTGCACGGCGTAATCGAAGCAGCGGCGACCTTGGCGCGCATCTCCGGCGTCACGGCGGCGGTCGATTCCGAGAAGGTCTTGGTCGGCGTATAGGTCTGCTTGGCGACCGCCGGCATGAATTCCGGGTTTTCCGGCGCCAGTTTGGCCAGGTCTTCGGCGCGGCGAACGACGCGTTCAAGGGCGGCGTCATCGAACTCGTTGATCGTGGCGATGCCGACGCGCTTGCCGAAGGCGACCTGCACCCCCAGTTGCGTGTTGGTGATGATGCCGCTGGTCGAGACGTTGTTCAGCGCGAAACGGATATTGCCGTTGACCGAACCGTCCAGCGTCGCCGTGCATTCGTCGGCTTTCGACAGCTTGATGACCTTGTCGAGAATCGCCTTGGCTTCGGCTTCAGTGAGCATGCTCATGGGTTTATATCTCCTGAAATCAGCCTAAGGAACGGGCGGTGTTGATGACGTTGATGCCGTTGAAACGGGCGGTGGACGACCCATGCGAGACGGTCGAAACCTGCCCCGGCTGGCCCTTGCCGTCGAAGAACGAGCCGCCCATGCGGTAATCGCTTTCGTCGCAGATGGCCGTACAGGCGTTCCAGAACTCCGGCGTGCGGATCTGATAGGCCACGTCCTCGATCATCTGGGTGATCTTGCCGTTCTTGATCTCGTAAAAGAGCTGACCGCCGAACTGGGCGTTATAGCGCTGCTGATCGATCGAGAAGGAGCCGTCACCGACGATATAGATGCCGTTTTCGACCTTGCTGATCATGTCGGCGACGGACAGCTTTTCCTTGCCGGGTTTCAGCGAGATATTGGCCATGCGCTGGAACTGCACGCTGGACCACGAGTCGGCGTAGCAGCAGCCGTCGGATTCCTTTTTGCCGAGGATGTGCGCCTGATCGCGGATCGCCTGATAGTCGACCAGTTTGCCGTCCTTGATCAGGTCCCATTCCTTGGTCTTGACACCTTCGTCGTCGTAGCCGACGCCGCCGAGGCTGCCGTACTGGGTCTTGTCGGCGACGATATTGACCTTCTCAGAGCCATACTGGAAGTGGGCTTCGCGCTTGTCGAGCGTCGCGAACGACGTCCCGGCGTAATTGGCCTCGTAACCCAGCACGCGGTCGAGTTCGAGCGGGTGACCGACCGATTCGTGGATGGTCAGCCAGGTGTGCGACGGATCGAGCACGAGGTCGTACTTGCCGGGCTTCACCGACGGGGCTTTCAGCTTTTCGCGCGCCTGTTTGGCGGCAGCGATGGCGTCTTCCTTGAGGTCGTAGCTGAGGCCGTAATTGACGACGCCGTTGGGCGAGGTGAACTTCTGCGCCTTGTCGCCGTCGAGATATTCGTAGCCGAGGCCCATCGGGGCCGACAGGCCGTCGCGCGTGCGGAACTTGCCGGTCGTTTTGTCGATGGCCGTGGCCGTCATCGGCGCCCAGATGCGGTGGATGTCCTGATCGATATAGGAGCCGTCGGTCGAGGCGAAATATTTCTGCTCGTTGACCAGGAACAGGATCGAATTGACGTAATCGGCCCCGGCCTTCAGCGCCGAGGTATTGACGTCGATCAGCATGTCGGCCTTTTCCTTGATCGGCACGGTCATGCTGTTTTTCTTGATCGGCGTCTTCCACGACACCTCGCCGACGCCCTTGACCGCCGCCAGTTGTACCGGCGCGGTCTGGATCGTGGCATTGGCCTTGGCGATGGCGACGGCCTGCTTGGCGGCCTTGGCCACCGCATCGGTCGTCAGTTCATTAGTGGCGGCAAAGCCCCACGCCCCGTCGGCGATGACGCGGATGCCGACGCCGGTCGATTCGGTGTTGACGACGTTTTCGACGCGGTCTTCGCGGGTGATGACGAACTGACGCAGATAACGGCCCACGCGCACGTCGCAATAGGTGGCGCCCGACCCGGTCGCGGCACCTAAAGCCGCGTCGGCAAGGGTCTTCTTGACCTTGACGTCGAGGCTCGATTGCAGGTCTTCGGCGGCGATGGCGCGCCCGTACAGGGACGGGATCAGCACGCTGCCCGCGGTGAAGCCGGTCAAGGCAAGGAAGTCTCGTCTGTGCAAGGCGTCTCTCCGGAATAGGGATGACTAGGGTGAATTCGGTACCGGCTCAGCCCCCAAAAAGCTTAACGCGGTTTCGTTTGAGACCATCACCTTCGTTTGCAGGCGTCAAGTTGCTTTTTGTTAAGAATTGGGCGCAGCGGTGGCATGCGCTTCATTCCACTTCGCGCATCGATTCATGCAGGATTGGAATTCGCGTCCTTTTCTAATCGGCCTATGATCCTCGCATAACAAGATGACAGGGATGCCGTAACGGCAGTGAATCCTGTCTCAACAGGCAAGGAAAAACACCATGACGAAATCAGGGATGAGGGCTCGTCGGAGCCTGACGTGCGGCGCATCGATGCTCGCCTTATTGGGGCTGAGCGCGCCGGTAATGGCGCAGGAAGCCGCGCAGGCGTCCAGTGACGAACCGATCGAGGTCGTCGTCACCGGCTTTCGCGGCTCTCTGCAAAGCGCGATCCGCACCAAACGCAACGAAAGCGGCGTCGTCGATGCCATCAAGGCCGAAGATATCGCCGACTTTCCCGATCTGAACCTCGCCGAATCCCTGCAACGCATCCCCGGCGTCACCATCACCCGCGCCAACGGCGAAGGGCGTCAGATTTCGGTGCGCGGTCTGGGCTCCGAATATACCCGCGTCCGCGTTAACGGCATGGAAGCTATCGCCACCACGGGCGGCACGGTCAATTCCGGCGGCACCAATCGGACGCGCGGCTTCGATTTCAACATGTTCGCCTCGGAACTGTTCAATAGCTTGAGCGTGCGCAAGACGGCGTCCGCCGAAGTCGAGGAAGGTTCTCTCGGCGCGACCGTCGATCTGCAAACCGCCCGTCCGTTCGACTACAAGAGCGATCAACTCGTCATGTCGGCGCAGGCCAGCTACAACGATCTGGCGCGCGAAGTTACGCCGCGCGTGACGATGATGGCCAGCAAGCGCTGGGCCGACGGGCGCCTCGGTGCGTTGTTCTCGCTCGCCTACGAAAAGCGCCACATTCTCGAAGAAGGCGCCAATATCACGCGCTGGACCTATGGCGGCGCCAATAGCGGTTTCAATGCGGCCTCGACCATCAACGGTTATACGATCGCCCAGATCAACGACACCAATACGGCCACCGCGCTCTATCACCCGCGCATTCCGTCCTATGTCAGCTACGACATCAATTCCGAGCGCCTGGGCCTGACCGGCGCGTTCCAGATGCGCCCGTCCGAAGCGACCCTGATCACGCTCGACGTCCTCTATTCTGACGTCAAAACCACGCGTGGCGAGCATCAGATTCAGGCCATCGGATTCAGCCGCGCCGGGACCGGCAAGCCGCAGACCATCATCAAGAGCGGCACGGTCGAGGGCAAGAACATCGTTCAGGGCGTCTTCGACAATGTCGATCTGCGCACCCAAACGGCGTGGGACGAGATGGAGACCGAGTTCTCGCAGATGACCCTGACCCTGACGCACAGGTTCTCGGACAAGCTGCGCGGCGGTCTGGTCGCCGGTCACTCGAAGTCGGATTTCTCGAACCCGGTCTCGACCATCATCACCTTCGACCGCGCCAATTCGCAGGGTTACAGCTACGACTTCCGCTCGCGCCTGCCGGCCATCGGCCTGAACTTCGACGCCACGAACGCCGCCAACTGGTCGATGATCGACGGCACTTCCGAAGTGCGTATCCGTCCGAACTTCGTCACCAACACGTTCAGCACGGTAAAGGCCTATCTTGAATTCGACGTCAACGAACACCTGACCATCAAAGGCGGGCTGGATAACCGCGAATTCGGCTTCAAGTCGCGTGGCTATTACCGCACCACCGAAACCAAGGTCGATACCCTGTCGGCCACCGATCTGGCGGCGGTATCCGAGGTGTTCACCGGCTTCGGACGCAATCTCGATCAACCGTCGGGTAATGCCACGTCGTGGCTGGCGCCCGATCTCAACAAGTTCGCCGCCAAGTACAATATCTACTGCAATTGCGGCATCTATGCCCTGACCGACATCAACAATTCGTCGGCGCGCGGGCAGTGGATCACGGTCGATGAAACCGACAGCGGCGGCTATCTGCAAGCCGACTATCGCTTCTCGGCCCTGGGCCTGAACTGGCGCGGCGATGCGGGCCTGCGCTATTTCAAGACCAATCAGCGCTCCAGCGGTTATGCGGCGGTAGGCTCCACGATCAAGCTCGTGACGGCGGAACGCACCTATGACATGACCCTGCCGTCGTTCAATATCGCGACCGACCTGACCGACGATCTCGTCTTCCGCGTCAGCGCCGCCGAGACCATCGCGCGGCCGTCGATCTCCAGCCTGACCCCCGGCGGCGACGTCGGCATTCAGGGCGCCAACCGCTCCTATTCGCGCGGCAATCCGGACATCAATCCGACCAAGTCGAAAAATCTAGACCTGTCGCTCGAATGGTACCCGGCTCCCAATTCGCTCTACGCCTTCGGGTTCTTCTACAAGAAGATCGACACCTTCGTGCAGACCCTGCGTCAGGACATTCCGTTCAACCAACTGGGCCTGCCCGACTCGTTACTGGTCGGCACGACCGCCACGACCAGCGATATCTTCGCCGTCAGCCAGCCGGTCAATTCGCCCGGCGGCGATCTGAAGGGCTTCGAGGTCAATGTCCAGCAGCAACTGACCTTCCTGCCGGGCTTCTGGTCGAATATCGGCGTGCTGGCCAACTACACCTATGTCGACTCGACGATCGATTATCTGACCTCGACGACGCCGGGTGCGCCGACCATTTCGGAAACCCTGGTCGGGCTGTCGAAGAATGCCGCCAACTTCACTGTCTATTACGAAGTCGAGAAGTTCTCGGTGCGCGGCTCGGTCGCCTATCGCGAAGGCTATCTGACCGCGGTGCCGTCCAACGACGGCAATACGGTCGCCGGCACCAACGAGACGCTGAACTTCGATATGCAGGCCTCCTATAATCTAACGCCGAAACTCAAGCTGAGCGTTGAGGGCATCAACCTGACCGACGAATTCAACGACCAGTATGTCGACGCCACCAACCGTCTGAACGTGCGCAGCCATACGGGGCGTCAGTTCTTCGTCAGCGCGCGATATAGTTTCTAACCCTCAGCGCACCCCAAAAATGTGAAGCGGTTTTGGGATCAGATGCGCGACTAAAAATTTCCTCTTACGCCGGTTTGTTCCCCCCAGAACGAACAGGTGCGGCGTAGTCACTGCGCCAGACGGCCTGACCTCCTTCCCCCCGAGGCTAGGTTCGTACTTAGCCCGTCTCGCTCAATCCGAGCGGGACGGGCTCATTTTATCTGGTCGCGCATGTATGTCCAAAAACCGCTTCGCACTTTTTGGCATGCGCTCGAAGCCACGGCTGCCCTACCGCAGACGTGGCTCTTTTCATTGGTAAAGGCCATTTCTCGTGTTAGCTTCAATACAAATACAGCCGGTTAAGCCGCTACAGGGAAACATGTTTGAACTCAGTCAGATACGGTGCTTCGTCACCGCTGCCGAAGAGTTGCACTTCGGACGGGCAGCGGCGCGGCTGAACATGACCCAGCCGCCGCTCAGCCGGCAGATTCAGGTATTGGAGCGTATTCTCGGCGTGCCGTTGTTCGAGCGCACCAGTCGCAGCGTCAAGCTGACCCCGGCGGGGCGGGTCTTCCTGCCCGAAGCGCGGCGGATCATCTGGCTGGCCGAAAGTGCGACCCTGGCCGCGCGTAAAGTGGCGCAGGGCGATGCAGGGCGTATTGGGATCGGTTTCACCGCCGTGTCGGGCTACAGCTTCCTGCCGCAGATCGTGGCGCAGGCGAGGGCGCGACTGCCCAACATCGAGTTCGAACTGCGCGAAATGGTCTCCAACCAGCAGGTCGAGGCCCTGCAAACCGGCCTGATCGATATCGGCTTCGTGCGCCAACCGCTGGAGCGGCATGAATTCGAGAGCGAGCGCGTAGTCTGTGAAGGACTGGTCGCGGCCCTGCCGACCGGCGATCCGCGCCTGATCACGCCGGAGTTGACCCTCAGCGATTTCGACGGTTCGCCGCTGATCATGTATTCGCGCGAAGGGGCCAGCTATTTCCACAATATGCTGATGTCTCTGTTCGCCGAGGCCGAGGTGCGCCCCGACTATGTGCAGCAGGTGACGCAGATTCATTCCATGCTGGGATTGGTAAGGGCAGGGCTGGGCGTCGCCATTGTGCCGCGCACCGCCATGAGCCTGCAATTTTCCGACGTCCACTACCGCGATATCGCGACCTCGCCGGAAAAACCGGTCGAGCTGTACATGGTCTGGCGGCGCGGCAATGCCAACCCGGCGTTGGGCCCGGTGCGTGATCTGTGTTCCGAGGTCGCGCCCAAGACGGTTTAATTAGCCGCTGTTTCTGCGAAGAAACGCGACAAATTTGTCCTCTGTCCATTCGCTGGCGGCCAGACGCAATACGGCGTCGGCGGCGTCTTCCTCGCTGGCCGTGAAACTCAAGCCATTGAGTTCGAGAAACAGCACCCCCAGAATGAAGCCGGTGCGCTTATTGCCATCGATGAAAGGGTGGTTCTGAACGATCCCGGCGGTATATGCGGCGGCTAGTCGCACGACGTCCGCATCATCCCCATAGGCCGCCAATTGTTGCGGTCGCGCCAGTGCCGACAGAAGCAAGCCTTCGTCCCTGACCCCGCCCGGTCCACCGTGCAGGACCAGCGACCGGTTATGAATGGCCAGCGCTTCGCGCTTATCCAGCCAGATATAACGGCTCACTTGGCCAGAACACTGAGGGTGTTTCGGTAACGCCGCATGATGTCGTCGGCCTTGTCCATCTTTGCAGCAAAGTTCGGGTCGTAGGGGGTCAGGCTATAGCCCCCATCGGGGGTTTCGGTTAGATAAAGCATATCGCCCTTGGCGACGTTCAGGCGCGCCAACACATCCTTGGGGATCACCACGCCCGTCGAAGTGCCGACGGCGGTCAATTTAAGCGCGTTCATGATGGGCTCCGATATATAGGTATAAATATAATAATATCGAAACGCCTAAACGTCAATCACACCCGATCCCACGGATGAGTCAGGGACGGTGCATTGACGTGGCGTTTATGCGCAAAGCGGATCGTCGTGCCGCAACCGGGGGCCAGATCAAGCGTCACCTGATTGGCATTGAGCGTCGACGTCTTGCCGTCGATAGCCATGCTCGTGAACTGATGCTCGCCATACCCCCCGGCTTGTATCGTCACCGTCCGCGCGCGAAATGGATGCGTATTGACCAGAGTCACGGTCGTCGCCGTATCGCTCAGGTCGCTGACCAGCGCCGCGACATCTTCGGGGATACCGGCGCGCTTTTTCACCGGGTCGAAATAGCGCAAACGGGCATAGAGCAACGCGCCGCCCTGAGGGGCCGAGGTCTTCGACCAGGTCGGCCGCGCGATATGGATCGCCCCGCACATCAGATGCAGCAGGGGCGTTACCTCCGCCGGATTGAACTTCAAAAGTGCGTCGGCAAGGCGGGTCTCCTTGGTCGTCGTATCCTTCGCCAGATCGCCCATCTTCTTGCGCACGCTATCGAGCGCGCCGCGCACGGCGGTGACGGGATAGGTGGAGTTCTTGCCGGTCAGGTAGTCGATCCACGGGTGATTTGTGTCGGCGCGGTCGAAGTCGTCTGCCCGCATCGACATGTACCAGATATCGAGCCCGTTAGTCCGGTAGGTGCCGGGCCGGTAGCTATACCAGCCGTCTTTACCGTACATGGTCGGCACGTTGCTTACGCCGTCGATCGATTTCGCCTGCACATTGATCGCGGCGTTCTGATCGCGCCAGACCTGCAAATACTTGTCGTCGCCGGTCAGCAGATAGGCGTTCAGAAAGGCAACGATAGCGCGCGGCACACGGTTGCGGTCCTCGCGCTTGCCGCTGACCGGATCGATCGGCGAAAAGCCCCAGCCATAGACATTGCCCCACCATTCCTTTTTAGGTCCGCCAATGCGGCCTTTCAGATCGACGAAACTCGGCAGGATATTGCCATTGCGTTTGGCGCGGTCGATCCACGCATCGAGATAGGTGGTGATCCAGTCGCGATATTTACGCTCGCCCGAGATCATATAGGCGTTCATGACAAGGCTGGTCGATTGCAGGTTCAGGGGGCTGTCGCCGACCACATCGGTATAGTCGACATAGTGGTCCAGCGTTTCCTGATAGGTCGATTCGCCGTGCTCCATGAAAAAGCCGGTCGGGTCGAACGGATCGCCGGCCCAATCGAGCGCCGTAGCCTTGCGCAATTGCGGTCCTTTGGAGCCGTTGATCATCGAGCGGATAATCTTGTGCCGAGGATCGTAGTTCTTCGCTTCCTTGTCCTCACCCGTATAGAAGCCGGAAAAGCGTCGGGCGCGGGCCTGAAAGGCGGGATCGTTCGGTGCCGATAGCCCCATCAGATTGAACACTGACAGACCTTCGGACAGGTGCTGCCAGTCGTTCATCACCGGAAATTCGCGGTAATACATGCCCTCGCGGGCAATCGGTGTCTCGACGGTTCTGGCTTCGGTATATTGCTTGAGGTGCCCCTCATAGGCCCTGGTGTAAAGCTCACGCACCCGATCCGAACCGCCCAGTGCGTGCAGCAGCGGCCACTCGTTGCAGTTCTCTATCGCGTCATCCGGGCCATCATTGGCCCCCCAGCGCTCGAAGCACTGAAAATAGCCGCGGTCGTCGAAATACCGGTTGTAGAAGACCTCGACGGCTTCGCTCTGGATACGCAGGGCTTCGCGTTGCAACAGCGCCCATTCCGGCGGCGCCATAGGCGTGCCGATCGCCGCATCGGCGGCTTTCGCCACGACGGGGAGGGCGGCTAAGGTGGCGACGGCGCAGGCGCTTTTGAGCAGGTTTCGGCGGTTTATCATCCGGACCTCAATCGATCTTCAGGCGTTCGATTTTACCGGTAATCAGACCGAAGGCCAGCATGGTAATGATGCAGTGAATACCGACATAGAGCAGCGCGCCGTCGAAGGACCCGGTCACCGCCACGATATAGCCGATGACGATGGGGGTAACGATGCCCGCCGTATTGCCGAACATGTTGAACACCCCGCCCGCCAAACCGATATATTCGCGCGGGGCGACGTCCGATACCACGGCCCAGCCCAGAGACGCCACGCCCTTGCCGAAGAAGGCGACGGCCATCAGCACGATCACCAGCCATTCCTGTTCGACATAGGCGCAGGCAATGATCGACAGGGCCAGAGTCATGCCGACAAAGATCGGGATCTTGCGCGAGCGGCTGACATTGCCCGACTTTTTCAGCAGATAGTCCGACAGGAAGCCGCCGACCAGCCCGCCGATAAACCCGCAGAGCGCCGGGGCGGCGGCGGCAAAACCCGCCTGCATGATGTTCAGCCCGCGTTCCTTGACCAGATAGATCGGGAACCAGGTCACGAAGAAATAGGTCAGGACGTTGATGCAATATTGCGCGATATAGATGCCGATCAGCATGCGATTGGTGAGCAGGAATTTCAGGCGTTTGAGGCTGAAACCGCCGCCGCTGCCCTTGGGTTTGGCTTCCATGCTGACCGCGCCGCCGTCCTTCATGACCGCCAGTTCTGCGGCATTGACCATCGGGTGCTTTTCGGGGCTCTGGATGAATTTCGCGAAGACGAAGGCGGCGACGACGCCCAGCGCGCCCATGACGTAGAACACCGTCCGCCAGCCGAAATCATGGACCAGCCACGACATCAGGGGCGCAAAGGCGACCAGCGCGAAATACTGCGCCGAATTGAAGATGGCCGAGGCCGTGCCGCGCTCCGCCGCCGGGAACCACGCCGCGACGATGCGCGCATTGCCCGGGAAGGACGGCGCTTCGGCCAGACCGACCAGAAACCGCAGGACGAACAGCGAGCCGACAATCGACAGGCCGCCGACAAAGCCGACGAACCCCTGCATGGCGGTAAAGATCGACCACAGGGCGATGGCACCGACATAGACGCGTTTGACGCCGAAGCGGTCGAGCAGGGCGCCGCCGGGGATCTGCGCCGCCACATAGGCCCAGCCGAAGGCCGAGAGAATAAAGCCCATCTGCACCGGGCTCAGCCCCAGCGCTTCCGACGCCGCCGACCCCGCGATGGAGAAGGTCGAACGGTCGGCGTAATTGATGGTCGTGATAATGAAAAGGAACGCGATCAGCCAGTAACGGGCGTGAGTCGGCTTGGACGTTGGCTCGGTTGGGGCGGCGGCAGCCGCTTCCGTAAGGTTCTGGGACATGGTTCGCTCTCTGTATTCATGCGGCCCGTGTATCGGAGGCGGTAACGCCGTTCGACCCGGACCTGTTTATGAGGCACAGTTACGCATAGTTTTTTGAGCTTGGGGAGGGTCAGAATGTCGTCTTCATTGCGTTCCACGCATCGATCAATGCCGCCTTTGGCTTGGACGACGGGAAGGCTTGCCGATAGCGTTGAATGAACGGATAGTGACGCAAGCAAAACGGTGCGCTCATCCCAATACTCAAGAAAATTTCACGCGGAGGTGCGTAATGGCCGGTATCAGCCCGAAGGAAATGGCGCAAACGATTGGAACGGGGCTCCTGTCCTTCCCGGTGACCCATTTCGACGCCAATAATCAGTTCGACGAAGGCCCCTATCGCGAGCACTGCGCCTGGATGCTGGAAAAGCCGCTGGCCGGTCTGTTCGCCGCCGGCGGCACGGGCGAGTTCTTCTCGCTCAGCCTGACCGAGGTGCGCGACGTGGTCGCCGCCGCCGTGAAAGAAGCCAAGGGCAAGGTCCCGGTCGTCGCCGGGTGCGGTTACGGTACGCAGATCGCCGTCGAGCTGGCGCAGTCCGCCGAACAGAGCGGCGCCGACGGCATCCTGCTCCTGCCGCCCTATCTGATCAGCGGCAAGCAAGACGGTTTCGAGGCCCATATCGACGCGGTCTGTAAGGCTACGAAGCTTGGCGTCATCGTCTATAACCGCGACAACGGCATCATCGAGGACGAGGCCCTGGCCCGTCTGTGCGACCGCAATCCGAACCTGGTCGGCTATAAGGACGGCGTCGGGGATATCGAACTGATGACGCGCATCTATACCCGCATGGGCGACCGCCTGACCTATATCGGCGGCCTGCCGACGGCGGAAACCTTTGCCGCACCCTATCTCAAGCTCGGCGTCACCACCTATTCGTCGGCGATCTTCAACTTCCTGCCGGACTGGGCGCTGAGCTTCTATGCCGCCGTGCGCGCCGAAGATCAGGCCGCCGTGCTGGCCGGTCTGCGCGACTTCGTCATGCCGTACATCGCCTTGCGCAACAAGGGCAAGGGCTATGCGGTCTCCATCGTCAAGGCGGGGATGAACGCCATCGGTCGCCCCGCCGGTCCGGTCCGCACGCCGCTCAGCGATTTGTCGGAGGCCGAACTGGCCGAACTGACGGCGCTGATTGCCAAGGTCCAGCCCTCGGCCCTGAAAAAGGCCGCCTGACCATGAGGATACCGCGCCGCCAGTTCATCGGGGGCGCGGTCGCCCTCGGTCTTGTCGCTTCCGGCCCGGACGCCGGGGCGGCAAGTCCATTACCCGTTGCCACGACCGCTTACGGTAAGGTGCGCGGGCGCACCGAACGCGGGGTGCATGTCTTCAAAGGGGTGCGATACGGGGCCGATACGGCCCCGAACCGATTCCGCCCGCCGCGTCTGCCGTCGTCGTGGTCTGGTATTAGGGATGCCTTAGAGTTCGGCCCGGCCTGTCCGCAACGCAGCACCGATATGCCGGTCAGCGAAGACTGTCTGTTCCTCAATGTGTGGACGCGCGGATTGAATGATGGCGGCAAACGGCCCGTTCTGGTCTGGCTGCACGGCGGGGCGCATGCTTCCGGTCACGGGGCGTCGCCGCTCAATGACGGCACCAATCTCGCCCTGCGCGGCGACGTGGTGGTGGTCTCGCTCAATCACCGGCTCAATGTCTTCGGCTACGGCTATTTCTCACGGCTGGGCGCGGCGGCGGGCGATTCTGATTTCGATTATTCCGGCAATGTCGGCCACCTCGATATCATTCAAGCGCTGAAATGGGTGCGCGACAATATCGCTGAATTCGGTGGCGACCCGTCGAACGTGACCCTGTTCGGGCAGTCGGGCGGCGGTGGCAAGATCGTCGGCCTGATGGCCATGCGCGCCGCCGATGGGCTGTACCGTCAGTGCCTGACCATGAGCGGTCAGCACGTCACGGCCTCGGCCCCGTTGAACGCCACGATCCGCGCCGAAGCCTATCTGAAGACGCTCGGCCTGACGCCCGCGCAGGTCGGCGACCTCAAAACCCTGCCGGTCGATAAGCTCGTCGCGGCGCTAGGGACGCAGGACCCGCTGGTGGCGCGCGACAAGATCCTGTTCGCCGCGACGCTCGATTACAAGACCCTGTTCCGTCATCCCTTCTATCCCGACGCGCCGAATGAGACGGCACAGGTGCCGCTGATCATCGGTAACACGCACGATGAGACGGCGGCTTTCATGCGCGACCTGATGATCGCCAACGACACAACGTGGGAGACCTTGCCGCAACGGCTGGCGAAGGAAATGCTGGTCGATATGTCGCCGGAATACGTCATCGCCCAGTACCGGCAATGGTATCCGCAGATGACGCCGACCGACGTCCTGCGCGCGGCAGCGACCGCTGGCCGAAGCTGGCGGCCGCACCTCATTCAGGCCGAGGCGAGGGGAGCGAAACAGACGCCGACATGGATGTATCAGCTCGATTTCGGCTCGCCGGTCCACGGCGGGCGGCTGGGGGCCTATCACGGCTACGATATCGGCCTGATCTTCGACAATGTCCGCGTGCATGAGGCCAATTGCGGCACGACACCCGAGGAAATGGCCGCCGCGCAAACCGTCGCCGATCAGATGAGCACCATGCTAATTCACTTCGCACGCACCGGTGAACCGCAAACACCGCAATTGCCGACATGGCCGCGTTACGAACTGACGCGCCGGTCGACCATGATCTTCGATCGGACGCCCCGCATCGAGGACGATCCGCGCGCTCAGGAACGCAAGCTGTTCGCCACCGTACCCTATACCAAGCCCGGAACGTAACGGTTGTAGAATCGAAAAGTGGGTCGCTGATTTCCCAAACCGTCTTATAAACGGAAAATAACGGCCATGCGCATTTTGCCATTGAGCGCATCGGCGCTTTAGCTTAGGTTCCGCCGCAATCGCGGGCGTCGCTCAACGCCACCCGCCATATTGGCACCCATAGCTCAGCTGGATAGAGCGTTGCCCTCCGAAGGCAAAGGTCAGAGGTTCGAATCCTCTTGGGTGCGCCATATGCTTTTTCAGCCTCAGACTTCGCCCAGATAGGTCGTCAACAGCGGCCGCAGGGTGTCTGCCGAGAACGGTTTAGTGATATAGGCATCCATCCCGGCGGCAAAGCCTTTTTCGCGGTCGCCGAGCAGAGTATGGGCCGTCATGCCGATGATCGGTACCGGCGCGATGCCGCCTTCGGCCTGGGCAGCGCGGATATGGCGTGTGGCCTCAAGCCCATCCATGACGGGCATTTCGATATTCATAAGGACCAGCGCATAGGTCTGCGTCTTCAGGCGTTCGATGGCCTCGGCCCCGTTGGACACCACATCGACCGCCAGACCGAAACTGTGCAGCAGCATCCGCGCGATCTCGGCGCTGCGTTCATCATCGTCGGCCAGCAACAGATGGATATGGATGGCCCTCGACATACCGTAAAAGTCTCGTAAAACGGCTCAATATTGAATCCTTATCCTGTCCATAGCTTCCTGAGGGCCTGTCTGTATGCGCACTCGTGCACACAGGCTCGCCGAATTGTGGAAATATTTGTCGGGAGACCCCAATGAGCCTTTCCGTGGCGCCGATGACGGCGGGCAGCAACCTTCTGATGGCCCTGCAACCGGGCGACCGAAAACTGTTGCAGGGCTACTTCGAACTGATCGAGGTGACGACCGGCGATGTCCTGTTTGAAGCAGGCGACATCGTGCGTTATGCTTGGTTTCCGCTGGGCGCGACGCTGGCCTCGTTCATGGTGTTGCTCGACGACGCGCGCGGGGTGGAAACAGCGCTGATCGGGCGTGAAGGCGCCGTCGGCGGCATCGTCAGTCAGGGCTATCTGCCAGCCTTTTCGCGCGCACAGGTGCAATTTTCGGGTCAGATGCTGCGTATCGATACGGCGGACCTAGAACGCGCCAAGTCGGCCTCTATGACCCTGCGTCACTTCTTCGCCCGATATTCGGATTGCCTTCTGGCGCAGGTGTTTCAGGCGGTGGCCTGCAACGCGACCCATACGATCGAGCAGCGCACGGCGCGCTGGCTCTGTTCGGCGATCGAGCGCACAGGGGATATGGTCATTCCGCTGACACAGGATCAGCTGGCCGGGATGCTGGGGGTGGGGCGCAGCTATGTCGGCCGCGTCATGGGCGCCATGAAGCGCGCGGGTGTGCTGGAAACCGTGCGCAGCCGTATCATCGTCCATTCCCATAGCGACGTGCAACGGCTATCGTGCGGTTGTAACGCGCTGGTGCAGGCCCATTTCGATGAGGTGCTCAAGGGCGTCTATCCGGACTCCAGCGAGCACGTGGCGGAATGAAACTGCACGGTTATTTCAGATCTTCGGCGACGTGGCGGGTGCGCATCGCGCTGGCGCTCAAGGGGCTGGACTATGAGAACGTCTTCCATCATCTGCGCAAGGGCGAGCAGTCGGCACCGGAATATCTGCGACTCAATCCACAAGGTCTGATTCCGGCGCTGGAAACCGACGACGGTGACGTGCTGACGCAGTCGCTGGCGATCTGCGAATATCTCGACGAGGTCTATCCGGCGGTACCGTTATTGCCCGCCGATCCGGTGTTGCGGGCGAAGGTGAGGGCGTTCAGCTATGCGATCGCCTGTGAAATCCATCCGTTACAGAACCTGAAAATCCTCAAGCGTCTCAAAGGGCTGGGTTTTGATCAGGCCCAGACCGATCAGTGGGCGCAGACGGTCATCGAAGACGGCTTTGAGGCCTGTGAAAAGCTCATCGAAAGACAGGACGGCCCCTATGCCTTCGGGGGATCGGTGACGCTTGCCGACATTCTGCTGGTGCCGCAGATGAATAATGCGCGGCGATTCGGGGTCACCCTGCGCTGGCCGCGGTTGCAGGCCATCGAGGCTGCCTGTCTGGCGCTTCCGGCGTTTCAGAGGTCACGGCCTGAAGCCCAACCAGATTTCGAGGTTTAGGCTAACTCCCTCCTCCCTACGAAGTGGGGAGCGGGGTGGCCCGTGCCGTGCCGAAAGGCAAAGCGTTGAGGCGGAGGGGCATAACGCCAAGCCGTTCAACGCGCTGAGAATTTCGGAGTCATACCCCTCCGTCAGCCCTTCGGGCTGCCACCTCCCCACTGCGTAGGGAGGAAGGAGCGCGCTCAACAAAGCCATTCGAGCTAGGCCGGGTTCCTGTACAACCGGCCCTTTTCGGCCAGGGCAATCAAGGTCAGCGCCCCAACCCCCAACCCCAGCGCCGACAGGGGCAGCAGCCATACGCCACCGGTCCAGAACTGTCCGATCCACGCGCCGATGAAGCCACCGCCGACCATCGACAGCACGCCCTGAAGCGAGGCGGCGGTACCCGCGACGTGGCCGACCTTTTCCATGGCGATGGCGGTGAAGTTCGAGGTGCTCATGGCCATGCACATCATGGTCAGGGCCTGTAAAATCGTAAAACTGATCAGGGTTTCGCGCCCGCTCAGCGCCCACAGGACGTGGATCGTGGCCATGACGATAACCCCGGTCAGGGCGCGGTGCGACATGACCCTGGTGCCCAGCTTTTCGACCAGCTTGATATTGGTAAAAGCGCCCACCGCCATCGCTCCGGCGCACAGCGCGAAGACAAGGCCCAGCATGACAGGTTGATGGAAGACTTCCTCGAAAATCTGCGGCATCAGCGACAGATAGGACAGGATCATCGCCGTCATCAGCATGACCGCCAGCGAATAGCCGAGCGAGGTACGCTCCGACGCAATGAACCCGGCGACGCGGATGAACTTGGCGGGCGAGGGGGCGTAGCGGACCTCCGGATCGAGCGTTTCCGGCAGGCGCAGCCATACCCACAGGGCGACCACAGCCCCGGCGCCGGTCAGCATGAAGAAGATACCGCGCCACGGCAGACCGAGCAGGATCAACTGCCCCAGACTGGGGGCCAGAATCGGCACGGCGAGGAAGACGACGTGGGCGGTCGACAGCATCTTGGCCATCTGCGCACCGGAATAGAGGTCGCGGATCGCCGAGCGTGGAATGACGCTGGCCGCGGCTGCCGCGACGCCCTGAAAGAAGCGCAGGATGAGCATGTGCTCGAGGTCGGTGACCAGCGACACGATGAACGACAGGACGACATAGACCAGCAGGCCGCCGAGCAGAACCTTGCGCCGCCCCAGCCAGTCCGACAGGGTGCCGCAAATGAATTGTCCGATCCCCGCGCCCATGAAGAAGACCGAGATGATCAGTTGCAACCGGTTGGGGTTGTCGATGCCGAACGCCTTGCCCATCACCGGCAGAGCGGGCAGCATGGTATCGACGCTCAGCGCCGTCGCGGCCATACAGGCGGCGATCAGGGCGACGAATTCCGGAAACGGCGGGATGGTCTTGGGGGGCAGGTCGAGACGCATGATGGCGTCCCTATACCCCTTCATGGGCACAATAGAAACGGCTCGTTTTTTAAAAAACGCTCGTCGATATTTAGTTCGCTTTCAGATAGGCGATGATGTCGGCGCGCTTTTTCGGGTCTTTGGTCGGGGCCATGCTCATCGCTGTTCCGGGGACCGTCGTGTCGGGGCTGGCCAGAAATTTGTCGAGCTGGGCCTCGGACCACGCCGGGGCCTTTTTCATTGCCGGGGAATATTTGAACTTAGGGTCGGTTCCGGCTTTCTTGCCGACGATGCCGGACAGACTGGGGCCAATGCCGGTGACGCCGGGCTTGATCGAATGGCACGACATGCAGGCCCCGAAGGCCTTTTTGCCTGCCACGGCATCGCCCGCGACCTGAGCCTGGGCGACAGACGTCATAAGGCCTAAGGCGGCGGCCAGAAGGAGTGTGGATTTCATCGGTGTGCCTGTCGTTTTGATTATCTTACAAATCTACAGGAACAAGCGCATTCCGAAAAGTGGGAACCGGTTTTCGGAATCGAATGCGCGATAAAAAAACGAAGGGTAAATCGGTTTTTATCCCGCCTTGGTAATCGGGGCGGTAAGGCGCGCGGCGAATTCGGCCTTCGACAAGGGTTTGGAGAACATGTAGCCCTGCATGGCGTGGACGCCCGCCGATTTGAGGTGTCGGTGCTGGCTGGGGGTTTCGATGCCTTCGGCGACGACCTGCATCCCGAAAGCACGACCGATGCCGGACACGGCCTGAATGATAGCCAAGGCTTCGAGCGCCGGACGGGCCTCGCCATCGAGCGCCACGACGAATTCGCGGTCGATCTTGATCTTGTCGAACGGATAGCGGTGCAACGCTGTCAGGGACGAATAGCCAACGCCGAAATCGTCGAGGGCCAGCTTGAAACCGAGCGTACGCAGGCGCTCGAACAGGCGCTTCATCTTTTCGGGTTCGCCCAGAATGGCGGTTTCGGTGACTTCCAGCACGAAGCGACGCGCCGGGAAGCCCATTTCCTCGAACAGGGCTGTCAGACCGCTGGTGAAATCGGGCTGATCCAGTTCGATCGGCGAGACATTGATGGCCAGAGGCAGTTCGCCGAACAGATGCGCGTCTTTCAGTACCGCGCGGCGGATATAGGCGCCCAACTGCACGATCAGGCCGGAACGCTCGGCCAGCGGCACGAACAGGGCGGGGCTGATCACCGGGGTATCGGCGGCAGGCCAGCGGATGAGGCACTCCGCCGACAGGATGGTTTCGCCGAGACGGTCGAAGATCGGCTGATAGACCATTTCCAGCGTCCCGGCATTCATGGCGGCTTCGAGGCGACGCAGGATATCGCATTCCTCAGCCGTAAAGCCGTCGCGGGAAGCGGATACCGGTTCGACGGCAGGCATGGCCCCGTCCAGCCGTTCGTCCAAGGCCAGAAGCGTGCGGCTGAGGGCGTCGGACAGAATGGCGGCCTCGGCCTGAGTCGCGTCTCGTCCGTCGCTGCGGATGGCGTTTTCGATAGCGGCGGCGGCGGTCGCCACGGCCTTGGCCCCCAGATTGAGGCTCATCGACTTCATGGCGTGGGCGCTGGAGGCGACGCGGTCATTGTCCTTGTCGCGCAGGGCGTCGTGTAGGCTGGCCAGCGCTTCGGGCACGTGGCGGCGATAGAGTCCGACGACGCGGTCGACGAATTCGCCGCGGCCCTGACGGCGACCGTCGAGGAAGGTGGCGAAGACGGCTTCGTCGAACAGGCCGCTAAGGTCCGGCGCGACAACGGGGGCTTTATAGACGTCCGGCGCAACATCCGGCGCGGTCTGCGCCAGATCGCCGGGCAGGAACGTGTTCAGAATGTCGCCCAAGGCCTGTAACGTAAAGGGTTTGTGCAGGATGGCGTCCATTCCGGCCTCGCGCCATGCGGTGGCCGCCGCACCGACAACATGGGCCGTCAAAGCGATGATCGGGATACGGGTCTCAGTCTCATCTGCGCGCCAACGCTTCGTCGCCTCGAACCCGTCGAGTACCGGCATGGAACCGTCCATCAGCACCAGATCGAAGCGTTCCGTCGCCATGATATCAAGCGCTGCCTGACCGTCATTGGCCGTCACGCAGCGGATACCGAAGCGCGACAGGGATTCGGCGGCAACCTCGCGATTGACCTCGGCGTCGTCCACCACCAGCACGCGGGCGTCGGGATAGACGTGTTCGGCGCGCCAGACCGTCGTTTCCGGGGCGCTCAAGGCCAGAGGCGTGCCGTCGCGCAGGCACTGGATCAACTGATCGACGTCGCGGTGACGCGCCGGACGCGGCAGCACGGCGGCGCAACGCCCGCTTTTCAGCCACGCCTCGGCCTCAGCATCCTCGGCTTCGGCCAGCAGGACCAGGGTCTGCGGATCGGCATTGATCTCACGCCGCGCGACGATGTCGGCAATGATTAGCGCCGGTCTGCCGTCGGCTATCGCACCGGCGGCCTTGAAGCGCGTCCGCAAGGCATGGGCCTCGGCGCGACCGTGAACCGCGACATGGACGCACAAACCGTCCAATTCAGGCGGCGCGGCGGTGGCCGCCTCAGCCAGCGCGGGCAGACGGACGTGGAACTGAGTTCCCTTTCCCTGTTCGGAGGTGACGGCAATACCGCCGCCCATCGCCTCGACCAGCCGCTTGGCGATCGACAGACCGAGCCCCGTGCCGCCGAAGCGCCGCGTCGTGGTCTGGTCTTCCTGCGTGAACGCGCCGAAGATGCCGCCCAGTTTGTCCGCCGCGATACCGATGCCCGTATCGGCGACGACCAGCCGCCAGAAGCCGGGATCGCGATCCGGCGACAAACGAATCGTCACGTGGCCGGTTTCGGTAAATTTCAGGGCGTTGGACACCAGATTGCTCAGCACCTGCCCCAGACGCACGGCGTCGGCGGGTGCGATGCGCGGGGCGTCCGGTTGCACCAGCGCCACCAGTTCGAGGCCCTTTTCGCGCGCCTTGGCGTGGAACAGGCCGATCGTGTCATCGATCAGGTCGAGCAGATCGACCTCGGTAATCTCCACGTCCATCTTGCCCGCCTCGATCTTGGAAAAATCGAGGATATCGTTGATGACCGCCAGCAGGCTGCGGCCCGACTTGGCGATCGTCTGGGCGTGACGCCGGGCCTTGGGCGGCAGGTTCTCCCCGGTCAGAAGCTCGGCCATGACCATGACCCCGTTCATCGGGGTGCGGATTTCGTGGCTCATGGTCGCCAGAAATTCCGACTTGGCGGCATTGGCGGCGTGGGCCGCGTCGCGGGCGATCAGATAGTCGCGCGTGCGGTCGGCGACCTCGGACTCGAGGCCCTTCATCTGGGCGTCGATCTTGCGGTCGCGCTGCGAAATGGCGTCGAGCATGGCGTTGAAGCCATCGACCAGCGTGCCCACCTCGTCCTGCGACCGGCGCTCCACGTGGCGACCGAAATTGCCGGTATGGGCAATGTCGCCGACCGTGGCGGTCAGTTCGGCCAGAGGCTGGGTCATGGTGGACTGCATCCGCCGCGCCACCATCAGGGCGACGATCAGCGCCGTGACGGCCAGAGCCGAAATCCCCAGCAAAGACATCAACAGACCCTGCCACAGGCCGTTGGCCTGATGAACGACCTTGACCTTGCCGATGACCGTGCCGTCGCTGACGACCGGGGCCTCGACCTGCACCGAACGCGTGAAAAGCAGGGCTGTCAGGGGCGGATTTTTCGTGTCCGATCCGATGCTTACATCGGTCTTTAAACGTGCCCCGGAACCGGTTTCGGCGATGACGCTGCCGTCGGTCAGTTCAACGCGGGCATAGTCGATCCCCGGTGTGCGCGACACGGCGCGGATGGCGGTAAAGGCGCGTCCGGCGTCGTGGGCCTCGATGCCGTCCACGACGCTTGAGGCCAGAACCTCGGCGGCGGTCGTCATGACCGACCAGCGATTATCGGCGTGGCGCTGGGCCTCGTTGATCACGAACAGCATCGCGACCGGCACGGTGCAGAACAGCACACAGCCAAGCACCAGCCGGTTCAGGCGCTGGCGGATCGAGGTTTGGCGCTGAGGGGCAGGGATCATTACGGGTGGGGACAGGCAAGAGGAAACCCCTCTTAACATACGACACGTTACAGCGATCTTAACCGGCAGCCGCTGCCTGTAAACCTTTCAACTTTAGGGAATGTTAACGCGGTTGTGCGACTATGGCTGACATCAACAGCCTGTGCGCAATCCTGTGAAGAGTTTTTTCCTTAAATGCAACCGCGGCAATGTGGCCCTGACGACGGGACTAATTGCCGTGCCGCTGCTCATGGCGGCGGCGGGCGGGGTGGAATTCGCCGCCGCGCACAAGGAGCACGCCCAGATGCAGGACGCCGCCGACGCCGGGGCTCTGGCCGGGGCGGGCAAGCTGGCGGTCGCGACCTATAACCAGAACACCAATGGCATCCGTGAAGTCGCCGTATCGACGGCGATGGATCAGTTGGGCGGCCTGCCCGCCAGCACCTCGGTGCAGTTCAATGCCGAGGTCGATCTGAGCAAGGGTAGGGTCACCGTCACCGGCATCGCCGACCGCAAACCCCTTATGGGCTTCATGGATATCGGCAAGGCGCAGATGACTGTCGTGGCACAGGCCGAAAACCTGCAAAAGGTGCCGCTGTGCGTGTTGCAGACTCAGGACGGCGGCCTGAGCGTCGCAAATACCGCCATTATTCGGGCGCCGGGCTGTGCCATCCACGCCAATCACGATATCAACGTCACCGCCAGCGCCATGATCGAGGCCGACCGGATTCAGGCCGCGGGCAAGGTCAATGGCGTTACCAAGCCGATGGGCAATTCGGGTGCCATGACCATCTCCGATCCGTTTACGGATATGGACCTCAAGCCGCCATTGCCGTGTTTGCCATTGTCCGTGCGTCTTCAGGTCATAAGTCTCGGCACGCTGTATCTACCCCCCGGCGTCCATTGTGACACGCTCTTGATCAACAAAGCCGGTAAGTTGCATCTGTTGCCGGGTGAGCATTACTTTATGTCGCCCCTGCAACTGGCCGGCACGGGGCAGATCACCGGTGACGACGTGGTGCTGATCTTTGGCAGCGGCAAAAAATTCGACTTCGCCGAAAAAGGCGAGGTGCGTATTTCGGCGCGTAAATCCGGCAAGTTCGCGGGATTTCTTATCATTACTACTCGCGACAACACGCAAAAATTTACGATCAAATCCGACCGGGTCAGTCAGCTTCTGGGGACCATCTATATCCCCAATGCCGAGCTGGAAATCGAAACCGCCGGCAGCGTCGCTCAGGATTCCGCCTGGAGCGTCATCGTCGCGCGGACCCTGACCCTGCGTCAGGACCCGATCCTGGTCATCAATAACCGCTATGCCGGTTCCGGCGTACCGGTGCCGCAAGGCGTCGGACCTTCGCGCATAGCCCCCGTTCTGACGAAATAGTACCGCGTAAAAACGCCCGCAAAGTCATCTACCCATGAGCCATCACTTCGTTTCCTTTGAATCCGCCCGGTTGCTGGTCGTCGACGACGATCCGATCCTGCGCGAATTCGCCGTGTCGCACCTGTCGACGCCTGAGGTTTCCGTCGAAGTGGCCGAAGACGGCGAGGACGCGTGGCGCATCCTGTCGAAACAGACCTTCGACATCGTCCTGCTCGATCTTGATATGCCGCGCATGGACGGGTTTGAGCTTCTGGGCCTGATGCGCGCCGATCCGCGCCTGCGTCACGTGCCGGTCGTGGTGGCGACGGGGCGCGAGGACATGGTCGCCGTCGACAAGGCCTTTGCGTCCGGCGCGACGTCGTTCGTCATCAAGCCCCTGAACTGGCGGCTGATTTCACATCAGCTGTCCTACGTCCTGCGCAATGCCCGCGATGAGGCCTCGGTGCGCGGGGCGCTGAAACAGCTTCAGGACGACAATCTGCTGAAAGGCGAGGTGCTGCGGCTGTCGCACGGCAAGCTGAGCGAGTCGCTGGGCCGCCTGATGCAGTTGTCGGACGACATGGAAGGGCTGGCGGTCGAAGCGGCCTTTGCCGGGGTGGTCAAAAAGATGCGCGATACGACGCAGACGATCCAGACCCTGCACAACGACATGGCGCGGGCCATGACCCTGATCCAGCGGGGCTGATCGCCTGACTTAACCCCGGACATAAGAAAAGCCCCGTTAAGCGGGGCTTTTCGCATTTTGTGTTCGGTAGGTCAGGGGATACTAGATCCAGTAACCGAAAAGCCAATCCCACATGGTGATGCCCTCTACGTGTACGCGCAGCCTGATCGCTGCAAGAGTCTATTTACCATTAACAATTGAGCTTAACAAGCATTAACCGTGTTTTTTCATCCCTCATTAAGGGTTTTTGACTCTTAACGCGGGAATTTTCAAAAGAGTCCCAAAGAAATCAAAGTGTAGAGCAAGCGGGTGGGTTGAGTGCGCGGCAATCGGGCGCAGATCAACAGTATTTAATGGAAACGCTCATGTATTGGTGCGCTGCTTTTGAAGAGCGTGAATCTGCCGTTGCGTAAAGCAAAACAAAACCCTCTCCGCTTGGAGCACGTTCCAAAAAGTGGGCAACGATTTTTGGAATCAAATGCGCGACAAAACAGACAATTAGAGCGCAGTCCCGATCCCATCGGGTCGGGACTGCGCTCTAAGCGAAGAGGGCTTGATCATCAATATGTCCGGACTATCAGCCGTGGCGAACCTGAGCGACGTCGGCGGCCATGCGCGCCAGAAAGGCCTTCGATTCCATCGGCCGGGCGATGTAGTATCCCTGACCGACGTCGCAGCCCATGCGCGACAGGAGCGAGATGACCTCGATCGTTTCGATGCCTTCGGCGACGGCCTTCATGCCGAGCGCGTGGGCCAACTGGATCGTCGAGCGCATCACAGCGCGATCAGCCTTGTCGGTGCAGATGTCCTGCGTGAAGCGGCGATCGATCTTGAGTTCCGTCGCCGGTATCTTGCGCAGATATTCCAGCGTCGACAGGCCGGTGCCGTAGTCGTCGATCGACAGGCCGATGCCCATCGCCCGGAATTCGGCCATCAGGAGGCTGGGGGTTTCGTTCTGGGCGATAGCCAGGGTCTCGGTGATTTCAAGGATCAGGCACGAGGGATCGACCTCATGGCGGGCCAGCGCGCCGCGCACCATGTCGAGGATGTGGCGCGACACCAGCAGGCCGGGTGAGATATTGACCGCGATGCGGAAGTCCGGCTTGGTCGCCAGAACGGTCTTGGCAACCTTTAGCGCGTCGTTGAGCACGAAATCGGTCAGGCGGTCGATGCGGCCGTGCTTTTCGGCCATTTCGACGAACTCGACCGGGCTGACAGGGCCGCGGACCTCGTGCGTCCAGCGCACCAGCGCCTCGGCACCGATCAGTTCCTTGGAATAGAGGTCCATCTTGGGCTGATAGGCGACCCAGATATCGCCCTTGTCGAGCGCCTCGTCCAGTTCGCCGAGCAGCGACAGGTTCCATTCCTTCTGCCCGGTCAGCGACGGGTCGTGCAGACGCCAGCGCGTGCCGTCCTGTTCGGCAGCATGGGCGGCGGCCAGAGCGCTGGTCAGGCGGTGCGACAGCGGCAGGTCGAATTCGCGGTCGAGCCCGAACGAGATATCGACGTCGAAAGCGTTACGCTGGACGCGGATCGGGCTGCGGAAGATAACGTGCAGCGCCATGAACTGCTCGATCAGAAGGTCGTGGTCGTAGAGGTTGGACAGCCAGAAGAAATTGCCGTCGTCGCCGTGGTAAAGCTGCGCGCCGCCGGCGCCGAGTTCCAGACGCGCCACGATCTCCTTGATCAGCAGCTTTTCGGCCTCAGGCGGCAGGGCGCTGACGACTTCGGCGTAGCGGCGGATGCGCGCGGCAACCAGCTGGCGCCCGTCCTGACCGTCGTCGTGGCGGATGGCGTTGGTGGTATAGAGGCCCGAAACGGGGTTGATCGTGCCGCCCTTTTTCTGACGCGCGCCGAAGCGCCGCCACAGATTCAGCACGGCGACCATCCCCAGCAACGAAAGGCCGCCCATCGCTTCGGCGAAGATATTGAACGATTCCAGCACCCCCGGCATGACCAGCAGCACCAGCACGGCGGAGGTTAACGCCACACGCTTGTAAGGCAAGGGTTTGGCGTTCAGCGCATAGGCGGCAACGCACGCCGCCAAAAGCCAGCCGGGCAGCCAGCCGAGGCTCAGCGGTTTGCCCGCCTTGAGCGTTTCGGCACCCATGACGACGACCACGGCTTCGGGCGAGCGATGGCCCTGACCCAGAACCGCCAGTTGTTCGCCGAGGCCCGGCGCGTTGAACCCGACGACGACATCCTTGCCGCGGAGGGATTGCGTGCCTTTGCCGGACAGAACGTCGGCGGCACTGACATAGGGGATGGTTCCGGCGTCGAAGGCGTAGTTGATGGGGAAGCGTTCCCCGGCCTTGCCGGTGACGCCGGACAGGGCGGATTCGATCGATTCGAGGTTCTGACCGCCGATGGTGGAACGGTACGGCACCGCCGACACGCCGCGCCAGAAGCCGACGAAGCGCGCCATCGACACGGTTTTGACGTCCTCGCGTAACGCCTCCGCAGGCATGACGTCGCGGCCCTTGCGGCGGCCCAGACGATAATCGACGGTCGCAGCGGCATAGACCTGACCCGGATGGCGTGCAAAGGCTTCGGACAGCAGATGATTGCCGGTTTCGCCCTGATCCTGAAGCGGCAGGGTAAAGAAGACGCGCTTTGCGCCGTCGGCGAACAAAGTATCGGTGAGGGCGGCCATATGCGCGCTTTTCCACGGCCACGGCCCCAGCGCCGCCAGAGCGGGCTCGTCGAGGCCGACGACGGCGATATCGCCGCTGACCGGGCGCTCCATGACGGCATTGCGCGTGGTGCGCAGGAACAGCTCAAGCGGATTGCCGATCTCGATGACCGTGAACAGGGCGGACAGACCAAGCAGCACCATAAGCGCCCCCGGCTTGCGGAGACGGGCTTTGAGCGTCGAGAAGGCGTGGGCGAACTTCATATACAATACCTCGGCCTGCCCATACTAATTTCAAATTATTAGGAAACTACGAATAGGGGACAGTTTTGAGGATAAATTCTGCATTTATCTTTTGTTTACTGTAATGATCGAGCGCATTATGAAATAATACTGTTATATTTTTTGGATTCCGGCCATTCCGCCGCCATCGCGGGCTTTGTAACGACGTCGCAATAAGCTGTGACATAAATCGCACAAAACCAACCTTCCACGGGTAAAAATGCGTTGTCGCGACGGTTAAAAGTCCGACATGACGTATGAGGTTCAGAACGCCGGATCACAAGCTTCGGCACCTCCAAAAACACCGTTACAGCGGAAAAGACGTCCCTGATGAAAATGACCTTCGCCACCCTCATGCCCGCCCTGCTGATGTCCTCGGCCATCGGTGTGGTGCTTGCCGCGCCGGCTTCGGCCCAAACACCGGCGCCGACCGTGACGCCCGCACCGACCGCTCAGAAAGCGCCGGAGGTCAAGACCGAAGCCCAGAAGAAGGCCGAAGCCGACAAAGCCGCGGCTGATAAGGCGGCTGCTGAAAAAGCCGCCGCCGGCAATACGGGTGAGGGGACCGCTGAGGAGCTGACGACCGTCACTGTCACCGGTACCAAGGCGACCGCCAAGATCGACCGCGACGTCTATGACCCCAAAACCGATCCCGACACGCCGGTCTCGTCGGCCGCCGACATCATGAACAAGGCCCCCGGCGTTCAGGTCGATCCGGAAGGCAATGTCACCCTGCGCGGCAATTCGTCGGTGCAGGTCTATATCAACGGCAAGCCGTCGACCCGGACTCAGGGCGATTTCCGCGCCGCGACGCTGCAATCCATGCCCGCCGATGACATCGAAAATATCGAGGTTATGACCAATCCGGGTGCCCAGTACGGGTCCGAAGGCGGCGCCGGGATCATCAATATCAATCTGAAGCGCGGCCGTAGTCTGCGCCCCGTCCTGACGATGGGTGTCAATGTCGGCAGCGAAGGCCGCTACCGCCTGAACATCAACCGCAGTTTCTCCAAGGGCAAGTTCAACTTCAACGGCGGTGCCGTCGTCAACCATGATGCGCGCGAGACGTCGAGCAAGACGGATCGCGAGCGCTTCCTCAGCTCCGGTACGACCCGCAGCAAGGACACGAGCGAAAACCGCAATACCCGCGACACCTACAGTCTGGCCGGTGGCGTCGAATATCAGGCCAATGAGAATGATACGCTCAGCCTGCAAATGAACGCCGGTCAGAACAGCAACGAAAGCCGCGGCGCGCGCAATTACGAGGAAACCAACACCGCCGGTGTGGTGACCAACCGCTATGTCTCGAACGACCGTAATTCGACCGACAGCGACCAGCGCGGACTGGAACTCGGTTTCAACCACCGTGGCGACAAGGAGGGCGAGACCTTCCGCGCCGACGTGCGTCTGGGCAGTACCGAACAGTCGAGCGATCGCATTCAGGACTATGTCAACATGGATCCGACGAAGAATCGTCAGACCCTGCGCTACAGCGATAACCAGAGCAGCAATATGGTGATGAGCGCCGACTATACGCGCCCGCTCCTGAAAGGTACGTTCCGCACCGGCTTCCAGCTCAATTCCTCGACCAATGACGCCAACAACAGTGAATACAATATCGATGCCAATGGCGTACGCACCTTGGATGCGCGCCGTACCAACACCTTCACTCAGGACCAGGACCAGTACGAGTTCTACGGCACCGTCGATCAGGAACTTAGCCCCAAGTGGAGCGTCATCGGCGGCGTGCGGGTCGAAACGACCCACGTCAGCCTGAACCAGAAGACCACGGCGACGGTACTCGACAAGACCTATACCAATACGCACCCCAGCTTCACGGTTCAGTACCGGCTGGGTGAAAATACGCGTTTTCGCTATATGTATAGCCATCGCATCCAGCGGCCAAGGGTCGACGATCTCAATCCCTTCGTCGTCTATTATAACGAACTGAACGCCCGCGCTGGCAATCCGGACCTCAAACCGTCGGAAACCCACGCCAACGAGTTCCGTTACGACTACGAAAACCGCCCCAAGAATTTCAGCATCCGGGCGGCGGTCTTCTATCGCAAGAGCGAAGACCTGATCATCGAGCGCAGTTCCTATATTGAAAACAACGTGTTGCTGACCCGCCGCGAGAACGGCGGCGAGGGGATGGAGACCGGGCTTGACCTGTCCTATCAGGCCAAGTTCTTCACCAATCTCGACGTCAATCTTCAGGCCGTCCTGAAACACGACGAACGTCCGGCGCGTACCTCGACCTTCGTCAACACGATCAACGAACAGGATTCGATATCGGGTCGCGCAAGCTTCGGCTACCGCCTTACCCCCAAGGATCGGTTGCAGGTGACTATCAATCCGCGCGGCAAGGAGCTGACCGGTGACGGTTACCGTGACGCCTCTTATCAGATTCAGAGCAGCTATGGCCGCACCATCAGCAACAAGCTGACCTTCACGGCCAGCCTCAACTATCAGAGCGTCCAGAAAACCTTCCGTGAAACCGATACCCTGCGGTCGTTCAGCGAAAACACCAACGGCGGTACGACCTTCATGATCGGCATTCGCTATAACCCGTCTGGCGTCGGCGGCGGTCGCGGCATGGGCGGTCGCGGCCCCGGTGGCGGCGGCAACTGGGGCGGTGGTCAAGGCGGCGGCAACGGGGGCGGCGGCAACGGTCCCGGCGGCGGCTTCTAAATCGCTAAAAAGGCGGTGGCATGTTCCACCGCCTTTTTAGCATGGCTTCGATATTTTTCGGGAAACCGGTTGCCACCTTTCAGCATATCGCTCTATGGTTGGGCCGGGGCACACAGTGTCCGGGGTATCTGGGGGGATGTTTCAGTAAACCATGCGCGCGACGGCCACCTCGACCGAAGCCCTGAATACCGCGTCGGCGTCGGCCTCCAGCGTCGCGCCGCCCGTTGTCGTACCCGAAGCCATGCCGGCGCCCGACAGCCTGACCGCCGCCGATGTTACCGCCGCCGACGCCCTGATCAAACAGGTCAATGCCAATGGCCTGATCCAGACCCATTTCGCGGCCTCGCCACCGCGTCAGAACGTCGATTACGGCTGGCTGCGCAAGATCTTCGAGTTCTTCGGCAAGATCGGCGAATTCATCGCCGATGTGCTGAAACCGATCGCGCCGATCCTGCCCTACATCATGTATCTGGCGTTGTTCGCTCTGATCGTCTTCCTGCTGTCACCGGTCGTTCGCGCCATGATCACCGCCCGCGTCGAGCGCCTGTTTCAGCGCGACAACCTCAAGGCCGATGCACCGTGGCGACCCACCGCCGAGGCCGCCGCCGCCCTGCTGGAAGAGATCGACGCCCTGGCGGCTCAGGGCGAATACGACGAAGCGGTGCATCTGCTGCTGAAGCGTTCCGTCGCCGATCTGAACGCCTACCGCCCCGATCTGGTGCGCAAACACTATTCGGCGCGCGATATCGGCAAGCATCCGCTGCTGCCGGAAGACGCGCGCCCAACCTATGCCGAGATCACGCGCTGGGCCGAAAAGAGCTACTTCGCCGGGATCAAGGTCGGTCGTGAAGGCTTCGAGGCGTGTCGCAAAGCCTATGTCGACTTCGTTTCGATCAAGGGGATCGTCTGATGCGCCTTCCCCCGATCAAGATTCCGCCGCTGACGCATTTCCTGCCGCTGCTGGTGGGGGTGATGTGTTTCGGCCTGTTCGCCATGGCCGGGCTGATGCTGATCACGCCGCATCTGGAACCGTCGCCGCGCGGCCCTGCCGGTAACCCGATCGCCCTGTCGGCGCAGGGGTTCAAGGGCCTGCGCGACGTGCTCAAGGCCGACGGTTACCCCGTGACCCTCAACCGGCAGGAGACCGGGCCTCAGGCGGTCAGCGACCTGGCCATCGTCACGCTCGATTCGGACGCGGCCATCTACAACAGCGACCGCGAATATGTCGAAGGCGAAGAGAAACCGAAGAAAATTCAGTCGATTTCGTCGTCATCTTCATCCAGCACGTCCTCGGTATCGGCGTCTCAGGCATCGTCTTCGTCCTTCGATACGGCCTCGGCCTCGAAGGCGGCGCAGGAAGACTATAAGCGCGAAATGGCCGAGGCCTCGGCGTCGAAAGCGTCTCAGGACGCCAGTTCGACCTCCGCCCAGGCCGCCGACCCGGCAAAGACGGAAAAGGACGAAGACGTCTATGCCACGCCGTCGGCTGAAAAGGGCAAGCGGCTGTTGTACGCACCTGTTGGCCGCGCCGTGCTGGTCGTGGCACCGAAATGGGACGCCAACCCGATGACGCGTCATCCGCGCTGGGCCGCCGACCCGTTCCTCAAGCATTCCGGCGACATCTTCACGCAACTGACCCTGCTGTCGCCGATCCACAGCACCTGCATCCGCGTCGAGGGCGATTGCGCCTATCGCATCACCTATAAGCGCCTCGATTACCGCGTGACACGCGCCCCGGCGGCCAAGCCGCGGTCCTATGCGCTGGTGCCCGCCGCCGGTCAGAGCGTGATTACCAGGGGCTATACGAGCGGACGCATCCGCGGTTTGCAATCGATCACCGGCCCGAACCTGACACCGCTGCTGCTCGGTCCCAACGGCGAAGTGCTGCTATCACGCGTCAATCCGATGCCGGGCGACAAGCCGTTCAAGGCCCCTGTCTATCTGCTGTCCGACCCGGACCTGCTCAACAATCAGATTCTGGCCGATCCGGAACGCGTGGCGGGGGCCTTGTCCCTCATCGATTCGGTTGCACCGAAGACCAAAACCAAACCCTCCGTCGTCTTCGACGTGACCTTCAACAGCCTCGCCTATGAGCAGGACTTCATGCACCACGTGGCGCGGGCGCCCTTCGTCGGCATTCCTCTGGCCCTGATCGTTATGGCGCTGGCCCTGATGTGGTCGGCCTTTTCACGCTTTGGTCCGGCCCACGATCCGGCGACCGATACGCCGCACGGGCGCGGGGTCGTGGTGCTGGCCGACAATGCCGCGCGCCTGATCGCCAAGGCCGGACGCCAGCCGAAACTGGCCCCGGCCTACGCCCAGATGATCCGCGATCAGGTGCTGAAAGCCACCGGACTGTTCCAGCACACCAGCGCGCCGGACGACATGGCCGAGCGCCTGAGCGAGAAATACAACACCCTAGAGCGCTTTTCCGCCCTGTCGGCGGAGGCGCAAAAACTCACCAATCCCATGCAACTGCTGACCTGGGCGCGTCGCCTGCATCAGTGGAAAAGCGCTATTGTCAGAACGGAGAAATAGACGTGCAGGTTTCCGATGTCCTCAGTCTGTCGCAACGCCTCAAGGGCGAAATCGGCAAGGTAATCGTCGGTCAGGCCGACACGGTCGAGCTGATGCTGACCGCGCTCTTTTCGGGCGGTCATATCCTGCTCGAAGGTCCGCCGGGGACGGCCAAGACGCTGCTGGCGCGCACCTTCTGCAAGGCGCTGGCTTTGCGCTTCGGGCGCATCCAGTTCACGCCGGACATGCTGCCGGCGGATATTCTGGGCTCGAACCTGTTCAATTTCCAGACCTCGTCGTTTTCGCTGACCAAGGGGCCGATCTTCTGCGACCTGCTGCTGGCCGACGAAATCAACCGCACCCCGCCGAAAACGCAGGCCGCCTTGCTGGAAGCCATGCAGGAGCGAAAGGTGACGCTGGACGGCACCAGCTACGCGCTGGGCGACCGTTTCACGGTGATTGCCACGCAGAACCCGATCGAACAGCAGGGCACCTATCCGCTGCCCGAAGCGCAGCTCGACCGCTTCCTGTTCAAGCACGTGCTGGGCTATCCGTCCGCCGCCGAAGAACGCCGCATCATCGACGGGGCCGGGAACAGCTCCGTCGCCCTCGATCCGGATCAGGCGGGCATCGAGGCGGTGCTGGACGCCGCCCTGCTCGACGAGGCGATCAGGACGGTGGCCGGGGTGCGCCTCAACGACGCCAATCTCGACTATATCGTGACCCTGACGCGCGCCACACGGGAGAACCCGTCGCTGTCGGTCGGGGCCTCGCCGCGGTCGGGGGCGCTGCTGGCCCGCGCGGCGCGGGC
>NZ_AWGF01000013.1 GCF_000495855.1 Asticcacaulis sp. YBE204
CACTATTTGCGCATAATATAGATTATGGGAAATATTTAACATCAAAACGGGACTGGAGCTATCCTTCCAGTCCCGTTTTACGTTATGCGGCTTTCGGCTCGAACCGGTTCAGTACGTGGTCCATGATGCTGCGCGCCAGTTCTTCTTCACCGAAAAACACCGTACCCATCTTTTCCTGACGCAGGAAGTTCATCTCGTCTTCGCTATGGGTTCGCAGCACGACTTCTATCGATGGATTAAGTCGTCTGGCGACATCGACCATCTGGCTGATGCCGATAAGGTCCGGCGTCGCCACCAGCAGCATGGCCGCATTGATGATGTGCGCCTGAACCAGAACCTCAGGCTCGATGGCGTTGCCATAGACCGCCGCCTTGCCGGATTGGCGCAAGTCTTCGACGCGCTCGCGGTTTTGCTCGACGACGACATATGGTAATCCACGCTCATCGAGCGCCTCCGCAATGCGCTTACCGACACGGCCAAAACCCACCAGCACGACCTGACCGCTCAGATAACGCGCTTCGGTCGTTTGCGGAAGTTGGGCCAGTACATCGTCCCGGCATTCGTGGCGGCGGGCGCTTTCAGAGTTTTTGAGCACCCAGGCCGTGAGCGGCTTAATGGCCGTGAAAATGAACGGATTGATGGCGATCGAGACCAGCGCGCCAGCCAAAATCAGGCTCATGCCTTCCTGCGGGAGGAGTCCAAGAGAGACGCCTAAGCCACCGAGAATGAAAGAAAATTCACCAATTTGCGCCAGACTGGCGGCGACCGTCAGAGCCGTATTCATCGGGTAACGGAAGACAAGGACCAGAGCCGCGGCGGCGATCCCCTTCCCCGCCACGATGATGCCGACCACGGCCAGCACTTCGAGTGGCTTTTGCACCAGAACCATCGGGTCGAACAACATGCCGACCGAGACGAAGAACAGTACCGAGAACGCGTCGCGCAACGGCAGCGATTCTTCGGCCGCGCGGTGACTGAACTTCGACTCGCGCATGACCATACCCGCGAAGAACGCGCCCAAGGCGAACGACACGCTGAACAGCTCCGATGCGCCCCAGGCGATGGAGATGGCGGCGGCGATGACCGACAGAGTAAACAGTTCGCGCGACCCCGTGCGGGCTACTTGCAACAAAATCCACGGTAAAACGCGTTTACCCGCCAGCAGCATGAGGGCGATGAAAGCGCCGACGCTCAGCAGGGTCTGACCGATGGTAACCCAGATATTGCCCGCCGGGGCCGCGCCATTTGCACCACCTTCGAGCAGGTGCGCCAGAGGCGGCAGCAGAACCAGCACCAGAACCGTCACGAGGTCTTCGACGACCAGCCAGCCGATGGCGATGCGCCCATTCATGCTGTCGACCGCATTGCGCGCTTCCAGTGCCTTGAGCAGGACGACGGTCGAGGCGCACGACAGCGACAGGCCGAAGACCAGCGCCGCGCCGATCCCCCAGCCCCAGCCCCAGTGCGCCAAAGCCATACCCAGCAAGGTCGCCAGCGACATCTGCACGACGGCGCCTGGCAAGGCGATACGACGCACCGACATCAGGTCGGCGATCGAAAAATGCAGGCCGACGCCGAACATGAGCAACATGACGCCGATTTCGGACAATTGAGACGCGATATGGATATCGGCGACGAAACCGGGCGTCGCAGGCCCGATCAGAATGCCGGCAAACAGATAGCCGACCAGAGCGGGAAGTTTAATCTTTTCAGCGGCAAAGCCGAATGTGAGGGCCAGACCGAAACCGGTGGCCAGAGTCGTAATGAGCGATATATTATGGTGATCCATCGGATGCCTTTAGAGTTTGAGGAACAGAAAAGGCCCGCAATCCGGCGGTACATAAGCACCGTCGCCGAGTTAATGACTGAATTGCGGATTGGTTTTAATGTCGGGGCTGTGGCGGCATACGTCAACCCTTACGGGCGAAATTAGCGAAGAAAAGCAAAGACAAGCGCCCTGCAAACCTTTGTACGGGCCTCATTCCTAAACTTGATAATGCGTTAGCTATATTTTGAACGTTGTTCAAATTCAAATCGTTTGGTATAACAGCCAAATCAGGCCTTACTCTAAAAGGCTACAACCACGGGGCTATATATGTCGTCCGCCAAACAGGTCACCCTGCCGCAACTTCTGGCCTTCTGCGGCCCCTGCCTGCCCTTTGCGGCTCTGGGTCTGCCGCTGGCGGTGACCCTGTCCGAATATTACATCACCTATATCGGCATAAGTATCGCGGTCGTGGGCTATGTGTTCATGGGCGTCAAGCTTATCGATATCGCGGTTGATCCCCTGATCGGCTGGGCGATGGACCGTACGCGGACCCGGTTCGGTCGTTTCAAGCTGTGGATCGCCCTGTGTCTGCCGGTGCTCTTCGTGTCGACCGGTTTCATGTTCCTCGTCCCGCCGGGGGCTTCGCCGCTTTATATGGGATTCTGGCTTCTGGTGGTCTATATCGGCTTCTCGATGGCGGCGCTAAGTCAATCGAGCTGGGGCAGCGTCCTGTCTACCGATTACGATGAGCGGACCAAGGTGTTCGCCTTCTGGCAGATCGGCAATATCATGGGCTTGCTGTGCGTGGTCAGTATCCCCGTCATCGCGCAGTCCATCGGTCAGTCCTATCAGACCGGCGTGCAGTGGATGGGTCTGTTCATCATGATCACCCTTCCCGTTATGATCGGGATCGCGCTGTGGGTCGTGCCGGAAAAGATGTCCGACGCCCCGACGCACGACGTTCGACTGGGGGCCTATTTCGACATGATCCGTCGTCCGAACGTCATCCGGGTCCTGCTGGCTGACCTGCTGATGGGGCTGGCGCCGGGGATCATGGGGGTGTTGTTCTTTTTCTACTTCATGCAAACCAAGGGCCTGACGCGGTTCGAATGTACGATTGCCATGGCGCTATATTTCGTCGCCGGTCTGGTCGGCGCGCCGCTGTGGAGCTGGGCATCTAAGCGCTATTCCAAGCATAAGACGCTGGTCGTTTCGAGCGTGATCTTCGCCGCGCTGTATGGACTGCTGGCCTTCGTGCCGGCGGGCAATTTCCCGATCATGGCCGTGGCGGTGTTCCTCGCCGGCATTCCTTACGCTGCCTACCTGCTGCTAACGCGCTCGTTGATGGCCGATATCGGCGATGAAGTACTGCTGGAGACCGGCCATGATCAGAAGGGCACCCTGATGTCGATCCTGTCGGCGACCACCAAGCTCGGCTACGCCTTCTCGGTTTTGACCTTGTCGGCGCTGGCGGCACTGGGCTTCGATAACAAGGCCGCGCATAATTCAGATCAGGCCTTGCTGTGGGTCGAAATCTTTTTTGTCGGCCTGCCGGTCGTTTTCCTCTTGCTTGGGGCATGGGCGATGAAGTCCTATGACCTGACGCCGGATCGCTACGCGCATATTCAGGCGGCGTTGAAAGCAAAGGGTTTATCGCGTGACGCAGGAATCTCTCCCGGCCATTGACGGCCTGATCGAGGTCATGAACCGCCTGCGGGCGAAGGACGGCGGTTGCCCGTGGGATCTGGCCCAGACCTTCGACACCATCGCCCCCTATACGATCGAGGAATCCTACGAAGTCGCCGACGCCATAGCGCGCAAGGATATGCGCGACCTGAAAGAGGAACTGGGCGATCTGTTGTTCCAGGTGGTTTTCCACAGTCATCTGGCCAAGGAGCAGGGCCTGTTTGACTTTCATGACGTGGCGCAGACCATGACCGACAAGCTGATCCGCCGTCATCCGCACGTCTTCGGCGATGTCGGCGATCGCACGGCGGACGAGCAGAACGCCGCCTGGGAAGTCGTCAAGGCCGAGGAGCGCAAGGCGAAGGCCAAGCATGGTATTCTTGACGACGTGCCGGTGGGCCTGCCTGCCCTCACCCGCGCCGCCAAGCTGACCAAACGCGCCGCCCGCGTTGGCTTCGACTGGCCGTCGACGGATGAGGTCTTCGCCAAGCTGGAGGAAGAGGTCGCGGAACTGAAGGTCGAACTGGTGGCGGGTGATGCGGACAAGGCACGCGCCGAACTGGGCGACATTCTTTTCGTCGTCGCCAATCTGGCCCGCAAGATCGACGCGGAACCCGAAGACGCCCTGCGCGGCACCAATGCCAAGTTCGTGCGTCGGTTCGAGACCATCGAGGCTGAACTGGCCAAAATCGGCAAGACCCCGGAGCAATCCGACCTCGCCGAAATGGATGCCTTATGGAACAAGGCCAAGGTTGCCGAGCGCGACCGATGACGCTGCGCAGTTCGATCGAGATCTATGATCTTGAGACGCGGTCGTCGCGCGTGGTCTGGCAGACCGAGCAACTTGTGGAATCGCCGCATTTCACGCCGGATGGCCGGACACTGATTTTCAATTCGGACGGCCTGATCTACCGGTTGCCCATCGGCGGTAAGCCCGAGCGGATCGATACGGGTTTTGCCATACGCTGCAATAACGACCACGGCCTGTCGCCGGATGGGCGTACCCTTATCATCACCGACAAGAGCGACGGGCGCGCGGCTATCTATACCGTGCCGGTCGAAGGCGGGACGCCGGTCCGCATCACCGACAATTTCGGGTCCTATTATCACGGCTGGTCAGGCGACGGCGCGCGCATCACCTATACCGCGTTCCGCCAACGCGACGTTTTCGCCATCCTGACCAATACACCTGATGGTCGCAACGAACAGGTCGTGATCGAAGGCGGAGGGCTGAACGACGGGCCGGACTTCTCGGCAGACGGTCAGTGGGTGTGGTTCAACTCGGATCGGTCGGGTCACATGCAATTGTGGCGCGCCCGGACGCACGGCAGCGACCGGCAACGCATGAGCGATAGCGACCATTGCGACTGGTTTCCGCATCCGTCGCCGGATGGGCGGCACGTGCTGTTTCTGTCCTATGATACATCCGTCGGACGTGATCATCCGCGCGACAAAACCATCTGGCTGAAGCTTATGCCCGCCGTGGGTGGTGCGTCTGAAACGCTGCTGGAACTGTTCGGCGGGCAGGGCACGATGAACGTACCGAACTGGTTGCCGGGCGGAAAAAGTTTTGCTTTTGTGAGATATTTTCCGGAATCATCATAATTACTTTTGAATCGCAATTCGAATTATTTTCGATTTCAAAACGCAATGAACGTATAATTTACTTGTGATATGCTATCGACTTCGCCATGAGTTGTATATCGAAAGCAAAAGGCTGATCTGATATGGCGAAGACCTCACCTGCCGGCAAATCCGCGCCCAAAGTCGCCACCAAATCCGCGCGCAAACCCGTCGCCAAGGCAACGGCGAAACCTGCGCCCGTGAAGGACGCCACCGCCCGCGGGCCGCGCTCGAAATGCCCGATCAATCTGATGCTGGAGGTGGTCGGGGACTCGTGGTCACTGCTGATTATCCGCGACCTGATGTTCAAGGGACGCTCGACCTATAAGGCGTTTCTGGGGGCCGAAGAAAAGATCGCGACTAATATTCTCGCCGACCGTCTGGTGAAACTCGAGGCGGCAGGGCTGATCTCGAAAACGACCGACCCCGAAGACGCGCGCAAGTTCATCTATAAACTGACTGAAAAAGGTGCCGACCTCGCGCCTCTGCTCGTCGAGATGATGTTGTGGTCGAACAAGTACCACATCACCGACACGCCGAAGGACTTCCTCGCCTCGCTGCAAAAGAACAAGACGGCCTTCGCCACCCGCGTCGTCAAGGACATCAATACGTCCGTCGCGCCCAAGGCCCCGGTCGTGCCAGTAAAGATCGAGCCGAAGGACGAGACCCTTAGCCTGTTCGACGGATTTTGAGTGACGCCTGGGCTGAAAACGCTGCTACGACTTGAACGGGAACGGCAATTCAGTCGTTGGCGGTCACTACGCCGCCGCCCGACAGATGTGGCGCTGATCGCCGGTCTTGCAATCACGGTGCTATACGCGCTCTATCAGGCGCTGCTCATACAAGCCACCGAAGGGCGTCCCGTCTGGATATGGAGCGCGCTTCTCATCGGCCTTGCCGCGCGGGCCACATATCCCTCGCTGCGTTCGGTCTATGCCAAAACTCTTTCGGACGGTCCGTTTTTCGAACTGATCAGTCGTCCGAGCCCCCGATTGACCTGGTTCGCGCTGCGCACATGTCTGCTGTGTGCGCCTCTGGTTCTGGCGCTCGGCGTGATACAGGCCGTTCTGATGCCGCGCGATCTGTTCCTTTGGGTAGTGGGCGCGGTGGTATCGTTCGTCGCCGGGATTGCCGGGGCCATGATGCCGGGGTTTGCGCTGCCTGAGGTTAGCGCCCCTGCCTCACGCCGGTTCAACCGGCTTTCCCCTTTGCTGGACCGTTTGAGACATCACCGCTTGCTGATTCCGCTGGGACTGGCGGTTGTCCTGACTCCGATAGCGACGCGACTGGCACTGGCCAATAATCCGGAACCCGCGACGGGGCTGGCGATTTTCGGCATAGGTGTGATTGGGCAAGCCCTCATCCTGTGTCCGGTTTCGGTGGAACTGACCCGCTTCATGCGGTTTCAACCGGCCTCGCTGACCGGCATTATGCGGCAAGTGTCGCTGGTGCCGTTCGGGATATGGCTGGCGCTCGCTATTGCGACTCTGCTGATCAGCGGCCTGCCTTTGACCCAAGGCGCGATGATCGTTTGCGCCGTAAGCCTCATTACCGGTCTGATGTGTGTATGGTTTTACCTCACGCAGTTCGGCCACGAACCTAATCCGGCCAGTTGGGTCATGCGCCTCGATCTGGCGGTCGCCCTGCTGCTGGCGCTCATGGCGTTTCCGGCGGCGATGCTTTGGCTTGCGCTGCGCCTGACCATGCTTATACGACGCGTAAGGAGACACAGATGGCATCCGACCCGGCCCTGACCTGCGCAAACCTGTGCGTCGATATCTCCGGCCGACGCATCGTGCGATCGGTGTCTCTGGATATGGCCTACGGTCAGTGGTTCGGCATTCTGGGCGTCAACGGCTCCGGCAAGACGACGTTTCTCAACGCGCTGGCCGGACGCCTGCCCGCCGCAGACGGACGCATCTCGATTGACGACGAGGATGTCACGTCCCGACCTGAACGACGCGCGCGCCTCTGGGGATTCGCGCCGCCGCCCGACAGCCTGCCGCCGGAACTGACCGCCGGAGTCCTGCTAGGCCTTGTGGCGGAAGCCCGGGACGCGCATATTCCCGACGACCCCGCGCTGCTGGAAGCGCTCGACTATCCGGCCTTGCGCGGTACGGTGATCGGCACCATGTCCGCCGGACAAAAACAGAAGATCGCCCTGATGTGCGCCTTTGTCGGCGCGCCCCGGCGCATTATCCTCGACGAGCCTTTCAACTGGCTCGATCCTCTGGCCATCTACGCGCTCAAATCATACCTGACGCAGCAGGCGCGCGAGGGTGCTCTAATCCTTACCGCCCTGCACGACGTCAGCAGTTTCGTGACCCGCTGCGATGCCGGATTGCTGCTGGCGGCGGGCGAAGTGCGCCGTCTTTTTACGGCGGACGACTTTGCCCGAAGTCGGGGCGACGTATCAGGCTTCGAGCGTGAAATATATGAGCGCTTCCGCGCCCCTTAACCCCTGAATTTATAAGGCTAATTTTGCGAATTATTCTCACAAGTTTTAATCTTGAAAAGCAATTTTAGCCCCCATATATCAGTCAGCAGTTACTTATTTTAAATCCATTTCAGCCCCGAGGCCGCCATGACGTTCGAACTCCCCGCCCTGCCCTATGCCACCGACGCGCTTGAGCCGCACATGTCGGCCAACACCTTCAGCTACCACCACGCCAAGCACCACAAGGCCTATGTGGACAACCTGAACAAGCTGATCGCCGGGACCGAGTTCGAAGGCAAGACCCTTGTCGAGATCGTCAAGGCGTCGGAAGGCAGCAATCCCGGTGTGTTCAACAACTCGGCCCAGGTGTGGAACCACACCTTCTTCTGGCACTCGATGACGCCGAACGGCGGCGGTGCCCCGACCGGTGCCATCGCGGACAAGATCACTGCCGATTTCGGTTCGTTCGACGCCTTTGCCGAAGCCTTCAAGACCGCCGGTGCGACGCAGTTCGGTTCGGGCTGGGCCTGGCTGGTTCTGGGTCAGGACGGCAAGCTGAAGGTCGTCAAGACCGGCAATGCCGAGACGCCGTTCACCAAGGGCGACAAGCCGCTGCTAACCATCGACGTCTGGGAGCACGCCTACTATCTCGACTATCAGAACCTGCGTCCGAAGTTTATCGAAACCTACCTCACCTCGCTGGTGAACTGGGACTTCGCCAACACCAATCTGGAAGCCCCGTTGCATCCGGGCGTGTAAGCGTCACGACATTATGGAAAGGGCGGCCTTCGTAGGCCGCCTTTTTTGTGCGCGTTAACCGCGCCGGAGCTATTGATTATTGATACACGCGTGAGTTTAAATGCCGTCACGCATGAAGGGAACGTCATGGACGCTCAGGATCTCGTCACCGATATCATCGCTTTGGCGCGGTCGCAGGGCCGGACCCTGACCACAGCCGAAAGCTGCACCGGCGGGCTGATCGCGGGGGCGATTACGCGGGTGTCGGGCGCATCGGACGTCTTCCACGAAGGCTATATCACCTACTCCAACGAGGCCAAGTCGCGGCTCCTGGGCGTGCCGGAAAGCGTTCTGGCTGAACACGGCGCAGTAAGCCTGAAAACCGCGCACGGCATGGCCGAAGGGGCGCTGAAATCCGCGAGCGCCGATCTGGCCCTGAGCGTCACCGGCATTGCCGGGCCCACGGGCGGCACCGAAGACAAGCCGGTCGGCACGGTCTGTTTCGGTCTGGCTTTCAAAAGCCCGGACGGCGAGGTCAAGTCGCTGGCCAACCTGCACCATTTCGAAGACATGGGCCGCGACTTCATCCGCGAACAGTCGGTGATGTACGCGCTCCACTGGGCACTGGAGCATCTGCGGGCCGAGGAAAGCTAATTGGCTCGGCGTACCTCAAACTCGAACGAGCTCATATCGCCTTTGCTTTCGAGCACGCCGGTTTCAACTAGCACTCTCAGACGTGTGAAAAATATCAGATCACCGCATTGATAGACACCACCTTTGCGGAAACTATCGAACATCATTGCGCCTAGCATGTGACCCACGATAAGGACGGCTCTTCGCCAACGAGATCCAACGAATTTCAACAACTGATTATCGAAATAATCCATTGATGCGGACATTAAACCGTCCGGCGTCATAACGCGTAGCGGCGCATTTTCTTGCCGCAGACGCTGCCATAGGTTTGTCCAGCGCCTTAGCTTTGCCTCATCAGGTGAAACGGCCAACGACCAGAGTTGGTGACGAATAAAATTCTCCGTCGTCAAGGTCGATACACACTGTACTGGTAGTTTTTGACGTGCGTCGGCGAGCGCGGGAAGCAAGGTATCGGTCAAATCCACCAGTTGAAACGGTGCGCCTTCATTGCGGCGAAGCCATTCCAGAAACCCACAATATTCCTTGGTCGACCACTCGGAAAACCAGACTATACGTGGTCGTGAACTGATGAGCGACCTATGCCAGAAAGTTTCAATCTGGTCTTGATCTTCATGAAGCTCGTATCCAAGACTTTCTTCGACAAACCTCAGGCGTGATACTGTATCGATCTCTGCAATCTGCCCTAAACACCAATCATCGGACAGACCGATGACCTCATCTGGCCACTCGATCTGCTTTAGCGCTTCTCGTAAGGAAGCGCTTGCGGATAATGAGAAAACGATGTGCAGTGGATGATCGTTCATGCTCCCCCCGGACAGCGAACTGACTAAGCTTTCCCGTACAACTGCTTCGCACGGGCTTCGAAAACACTCATCAGCTTGGACACCGCGATATTCAGGTTGGCTTTCAGCACCGCATTGAGCAGTGGATTCCTGAAATCCATATCCATATTGAAGTCCACGCGCGTCCCGCCCGCGACATCGCTGAATTTCCACTGACCGTTCAGACGCTTTAACGGCCCGCGAAGCAGGCCCATATGCAGGCTCAGATCGTCGGCCCGGCTTGTGACGCGGGTCGAGAAACGCTCGGAAAACATCTTGTAACCGACCGAGACGTCGGCGTCGAAGACCTTCACGCCATCCGCCGGGGCCGTCATATTATAGGCGCGCAAGGCCGTAATCCACGGAATGAATTCCGGATATTTCTGCACATCGCTGACCATGTCCCACAGGTCCGCCGCCGCATAGGGCAGGACGCGCTCAAGGTGAAACGTCGCCATTGCTTACCGCTTGCCGGCGATCAGCGCCTCGCGGGCGTTGCGCAGGCGCTCAAAATCCTCACCGGCGTGGTGCGACGAGCGCGTCAGCGGCGAGGACGACACCATCAGGAAACCCTTGGCGCGGGCGATGGATTCGTAGGCCTTGAACTCGTCCGGCGTCACGAAGCGGTCGATGGCGGCGTGTTTGCGCGTCGGTTGCAGGTACTGACCGATGGTGATGAAGTCGACACCGGCCGAGCGCATGTCGTCCATGACCTGCATGACCTCTTCCTTGGCTTCGCCGAGGCCGACCATGATGCCGGATTTCGTGAACTGCGACGGGTCGCGCTCCTTGACGCGCTCCAGCAGACGCAGGGAGTGGTAATAACGCGCGCCGGGGCGGATCTTCAGATAGTTGCGCGGCACGGTTTCCAGATTGTGGTTGAACACGTCCGGCTTGGCGTCGATGACGATCTCCGCCGCGCCGTCCTTGCGCAGGAAGTCCGGCGTCAGGATTTCGATGGTCGTTTTCGGCGACTGGGCGCGGATCTGACGGATGACCTCGGCGAAGTGTTCGGCCCCGCCGTCGGCCAGATCGTCGCGGTCCACAGACGTGATAACGACGTGCGACAGGCCCATTCTGGCGACCGTCATGCCGACGCGGTTCGGCTCATCCATATCGAGCGGCTGCGGCATCCCGGTCTTGACGTTGCAGAAGGCGCAGGCCCGCGTGCAGGTGTCGCCCATGATCATCAGGGTGGCGTGGTTCTTGGTCCAGCACTCGCCGATATTGGGGCAAGCCGCTTCTTCACACACAGTCACCAGCTTGGCGTCGCGCACGATTTTCTGTGTTTCGGCGTAACCCGCCGAGCCCGGTGCCTTGACCCGCAGCCAGTCGGGCTTTTTCAGCACCGGCGTTTCGGGACGGTTTTGCTTTTCGGGGTGGCGAAGTTCGCGCGCTGTGGCGTCGAGCCGGTTAATCAGGGTGACCATCGAAACCAATCACAGAATACAAGTATGAAAACCCTAATTGGGCTTTTTGGGTATCGATATCAAGCCAAAATGCCTTATTGCCCGTCACTTAGCGTAACAGGACGATGACATGGACGCGGAATCCGGCCTATGGTTGACGAATGACCGCCCCTGCTCCGTCTCCTGTCCTGCTTTCGCGCCGTATGCTGACCTTTGGTCTGGTGGCATTGGCCGGTGGGTGTTCGCGGCTGGGCGGTGATGGGCCGGATCAGCCGGGCGCGGCGTTCCTCGATAGCCAGATACCGCCCGGCCTGTCGCCGGAATATTATCCGCCCGCAGGCTTTGTGTGGAGCGGTTTCAAGTTCGATAACCTGCCACAGGCGCGCTACGGCGTCGCGGCGCCGCCGGTCAATCCGCGCGCCCATCTGTTGATTCTGGCCGACGCTAGCTATCCCGGCGAGATCTATTTCGATCTGGCCCAGACGGCGCTCAAATCGGGCGTCAGCGTCTGGATATTCGAAGCGCCCGGTCAGGGTGGGTCGGGTCATTATCTCTTGCAGGACTTGAGAGTTCACACACCGGACTTCACCCATTCGATCAAGACCGCCAAGGCCTTTGTCGAGACGGTGATCAAGCCGTCGGTCGCCAAGCCGTTGTACATATTCGGGCACGGCTCGGGCGCGCTGACGGCGCTGGAATTGCAAGCGCAAAAATGGCCGATCACCAGCCTGATGCTCTATGCGCCGTGGAACGGCGACGACAATGCGGGTGAATGGCATCGCGAAGATACACCCGCCGATCTGTGGGGCAAGGTCGCCCACCGCTGGCGAATCGCCAATCCCGACCTGCGCCTGACGCAAAAAAGCTCGGCCTGGGTCGAGCAGATGAGCAAGGCGCGTAAGGCCCTTACCTCGGTAAGCCTCGATAAACTCAATCCGACGCTCAAACGCCCGCCCCTGCTGATCGCCAGCCTGTCCGGCGATCAGGCGCTGTGCAGCGGTCGCGGTCCCTGTAAGAGCGAAATAGTTGCCGATGAAGCCGCCTTGACGCCTGTCTTCAAGGCATTTCTGAATTGAAATGACGAAGTTATGCACAATCTCACCGACTTTTGAACAATGTTCATTTGACTTGTGATTCATCCCTACATAATGTGAAACAACACGTGACACACCTAAGTGTCCAAACGGGAGTTTTCGCGCATGGTGCGCCCTTTTGACGTAGAGACCGAGACCAAGTCCCTGTTCGACGCGCTGCTTGATGCCGCCGAAAAATACGGCAAGGACAAGATCATCATCGAGGATCAGGAGCGTCAGCCGGTCAGCTATAACGAGTTCATCCTGCGCACCTTTATCATTGCGCGCCTGTTCGACAAGGTGCTGCATAAGGAGACGCGCATCGGCCTGATGTTGCCGACCTCGATGGGCGGGGCCCTGTCGTTCTTCGGCCTGCACGCGCGTGGTCGCACGCCAGTGATGATCAATTTCACCGCTGGCCCCGCCAATATCAAGACCGCCTGCCTGACGGGCAAGGTCAAGACGGTGATCACCTCGCGCCGCTTTGTGACGCAGGCCAAGCTTGAAGACATCGTTGCCTCGCTGACCGCCTATGTGCGGGTGCTCTACCTCGAAGACCTGCGTAAAACCCTGTCGTTACCGGATAAGCTTTACGGGCTGGCGGCGTCGAAACTACCTCGAGTCTTTGCCCATAAGGCGAAGCCGTCGGACATCGGCGTCATTCTGTTTACCTCCGGAAGCTTCGGCACGCCGCGCGGTGTGGTCCTGACCCAGGCTAATCTGGTGCTCAACTGTGCTCAGATCGCCGCCCATATCGAGCTAAAACCGGAATGGGTCGCCTTCAACCCAATGCCGATCTTCCATTCGCTCGGTCTGACGGGAGGCGTGATTCTGCCGCTGTTGCAGGGGCTGAAAAGCTTCCAGTACCCCTCGCCCCTGCACGTCAAGCAGATTCCGGGTTTGCTGAAAGAAACCAAGGCGTCGCTGCTGTTTTCGACCGACACCTTCCTTAATCAGTACGCCCGCGCCTCACAACCCGACGATTTCGCGACGCTGGAATTCGTCGTCTGCGGCGCCGAGAAGGTGCGCGAGGAAACGCACAAGCTGTTCAGGGAGCAGTTCAACGGCCTGACCGTATTGGAAGGTTACGGCGTCACCGAGACCTCACCGGTACTGGCGGTCAACTATCCGCACGACAACCGTCACGGTACAGTGGGCCACGCCCTGCCGGGGATGCAGTTGCGCCTTGAGATGGTCGAAGGGATCAACGAAGGCGGGCGTCTGCACGTCAAGGGCCCGAATATTATGGGCGGCTATATCAATCTGGAGACGCCCGACATCATCGAGGCCCCTAAGGACGGCTGGCACGACACCGGCGATATCGTCAGCCTTGACAAGGATGGTTTCATCAAGATTTTAGGCCGTGCCAAGCGCTTCGCCAAGATCGCGGGTGAAATGGTCTCTCTGACCGCCGTCGAACGCATCGCCGAAGAGGTATGGCCCGACAACCGTCACGCTGTGGTCGCGGTCGCCGACGACAAGAAGGGTGAACGGTTGGTCCTGATCACCGATCACGACACCGCCGACCTGTCGCAACTCGCCGACTGGGCCAAGGACAACGGCACCCCGGCGCTGGCTATCCCGAAAAAGCTGGTCAAGGTCGAGACCGTCCCGGTGCTGGGATCGGGCAAGACCGACTATATTACCCTGCAAAAGCTCGCCGAGGTCGTGGCCAATGCGGCATGATGACGTATTGACATCGGGTCGCTGACCGGTCAAAGGCGGATCATGGCCCCTGCCCTTCGCCTTCCTCGATCCTCTGCCCGGAGCGAATTTCGCTTCTGGACGATGCTGGCCGTGGTCGTGGCACTATGCGCGCAGGTCCTGTTTCCGCCGCATCTGCTGGCGGCAGCGCCCGATGGCGGCGGTTTCGTCCTCTGTAATACGCAAAGCCCGGCCGTTGACACGCAACTCAGTCAGGCCGTCGCGAAAGATAGCGCCAGTAAGGCCTTCAAAGACACATCCGTTCAGGGTCTGAAATGCGCTGACTGCGTTCTGGCGTCGCTGACCGGACTGACCGAGCCTGAATTTGCCGTCACATTGGTCGTTTATGCGACGGCTTCTGTGTCGCCGGTCGTGCCGACCAATGCCGAGCGCCCCAAGGCCCGCGCCCCCCCGCGCCCGCATTCCTGCGGCCCCCCTCACCGCGTCTGAAATTTTTCATCGGCAGGATCGGATTGTATCCACCTGCCTGAATATCGATTCCAGACAGGTTATAGTTCATGAAAACCCGTATTATGGCGCTGCTATGCAGCGTCTCCGTGGCTGCCTTCACGCCCGCCTTTGCTGCTGATGCCGTTGACGATATCCCCACCGTTATCGTCACCGGACAAGCCAACCCCGAAGACCCCAACGTCGTCAAATCGACCCGCACCAAGCTGTCGCGTACCCCCGGCGCGGTGTCGGTGGTAGCGAGCGAGACCTATTCGAACAGCTACGCTTTAGGCCTTTACGACACGCTGAAAAACGTGTCCGGCGTGTTCGCCCAGAAGAAATTCGGCGAGGACACACGCCTGTCTATCCGCGGTTCCGGCATCGGCAATGCTTCGCACAACCGCGGCACATGGCTGTCGGTCGATGGTGTGCCGGTCAATCAGGCCGACGGCTCCGGCGATTTTCAGGAAATCGATCCGCTCTCGGCGCGCTATATCGAGGTCTATAAGGGCGGCAATGCGCTGCGCTTCGGCGGGTCGCAACTGGGCGGGGCGATCAATTACGTCACGACCTCGGGCCAGAACGCCGGTTATCGGACGCTTTTGCGTGTCGAAGGCGGTTCGTTCGGCACCCGCCGCGCGCAACTGGCCTATGCCGATGTTATCGGCGATTACGATCTTTATCTGTCGACGACGGTGACTCACGCCGATGGCTGGCGCGCCAATTCCGAGCAGGATGCCAAACGCGTCACGCTCAATATCGGGCGCACCTTTGCCGAAGGTCGTTCGGTGCGGCTGATTTTTCAGGCCAACGATATCGATCAGCGTATCGCCGGTGGTCTGACGCTGACGCAGGCACTCACCACGCCAAAAGTGACGACGGCGAGCAACTATCCGACGCTGAAATATGGACGCAATATGAAGTCGGCCCGCGCCACGGTGCAGACCGACTGGCGACTGAACGACGACTGGGCGTTCGAGGGCGGTGTCTACGCAGCGTGGAAAGAACTGATCCACCCCATCTCGATCTATCTCGATTACGACTATCAGAACTATGGCGCGTTCGGGCGTTTCGATGGCAAGGGTACCATCGGCGGGCTTAGATACGATGCCTTTGTCGGGGCCAATTATCGCACCGGCAATGCCGAAGCCCTGACGTTTGCCAATATCAACGGTGCATCTGGCGCGATGTCCGGCAATTCACAACAGAACGCTTCGGCCTGGGACGTGTTCGGCGAAGGCCGTCTGTTCGTCACCGACGAACTGGCGCTGGTCGCCGGGACCAGCTACGGCTGGACCGACCGCGACTACCTTAACCGTCTGGCCCTGACGCGCTCGGCTAAAACCGAGATGGACTGGTGGGCGCCGCGCATCGGCATCCTCTGGCAAAACGCCAGTGGTGAACAGGTCTTCGCCAACCTGACCAAGTCGGTCGAAGCCCCGACCTACGGCGCTTTGGTTCAGGCGCAGTTCCAGCAGTTCACGCCGGTCAATCCACAGGAAGCCGTCACCGCCGAGATCGGCACACGTGGTCGGTCCGGCGCTCTGACGTGGGATCTGGCGCTGTACCGCGCCGAGATCGACGGTGAAATGCTCAACTTCATCGTCACGGCGGATATCCCGGCAGCGACGTTTAATGCACAATCCACCATCCATCAGGGGCTTGAAGCGGCGCTCGACTGGAAAGTCGCCACTGTCGGCGACTGGGCCGTGGCCCTGCGTCAGACCTATACCTGGTCGGATTTCAAGTTCGACCACGATAAGACCTACGGTAATGCCCGCCTGCCGGTCGTGCCTGAGCATTATTATCGCGGCGAATTGAGCTTCTCGACGAAGACCGGCTGGCGGTTCGCGCCCTCCGTCGAATGGGCCCCCAAAGACGTGTGGGTCGATTACGCCAATACGCAACGCGCACCGGACTTTACCGTGTGGAATCTTGCGGCGTCGAAAAAGATCAATAGCGGTCTAGAAGTCTTCGCCGAAGCGCGAAATCTCGGCGACACGCGCTACGTGTCGAACGTCAATGCCGTCACCGACTTCACCAGGGTCGCTGCCAGCGCGCAAAGCGTCTTCACGCCCGGCGAAGGCCGCGCGCTGTTTATCGGTCTGAAGCTGACAGGCCAGTAGATGCGCGATAAAGACAAAACGAAGCGCCGGATCATCGACTACCGCATGATCTGGCGGTGGCACTTTTACGCGGGCCTGTTCTGCATCCCGTTCGTCATCATCCTGTCGATCACCGGTCCGATCTATCTGTTCAAACCGCAGATCGAGGCGATGATCGACCGTCCTTACGACCACATAGCCCGAACCGGCCGCGTTCAGCCCTTGTCGGCGCAGGTGGAGGGCGCGCTGGCCGCCTTCCCCAACGCCACATTTCAGGCGGTGGAGGTGCGGCAGGACCGCGCCGACGCCGCGCGCGTCATCCTCAGCGAAGATGGCGAGAAACTGCGCGTCTATGTGCATCCGGAAAACCTGATGGTGCTGAAATCGGTCAAGGACGAAGACCGGTTCATGAACATCATCAAGACGATCCACGGCGAACTGGTCATGGGTCAGTTCGGCACCTTGCTGGTCGAACTGGCGGCAAGCTGGGCGCTGGTCATGATCATCACAGGGCTTTACCTGTGGTGGCCGCGCGAACGCACGGGACTGGCCGGGGTGTTGTGGCCCCGGCTGTCTCTGGGCCGTAAGGTCTTCTGGCGCGACCTGCACGGTGTGACGGGCATCTATGTGTCGTTCTTCGCGGTGGTCCTCCTGCTGACCGGCTTGCCGTGGACCACGGTCTGGGGCGCGGGCTTCAAAACCTTCCGGCAGGCGGTCGTCGCGCAACCGGCGGACTGGTCCACCAGCCGCGCCGCCGACAAGGCGGCCGGTCACGAAGGTCATGTCGGACACGAAAACCCGGCGGCATCGTCGATCAAGGGCCTGACCGACCTGACCTTTATCAATCCGATGGTCGAGACCCTGCGCGCGGCAGATCTGCCGCCGTCGGTCATGATGGTCGCCCCCGCTAAGGGCAAACCGTGGCAGGGGGTGTCTCAGACGCCTAACCGCCCGCAAGCCGTAACCGTGACCTTTGACCCTATGGGCGACATAGAACGCGTCACGACCTTCGGCGACAAGCCGCTGATCGATCAGGTTGTGGGGGTCGGCATCGCGGCTCACGAAGGTCAGTTGTTCGGTGTTTTCAATCAGATACTGGGTCTGCTGACCGCTCTGGGGTTGATTACGCTCTGCGTATCGGCGGTCGTCATGTGGTGGCAAAGACGCCCCGATCCAAACCGGCTGGGTACGCCCCTGCGTTTACCGGATGAGCGGCTAGGGGTCGGACTGGAGGCACTCATCGTCGGTCTCGGTCTTTTTCTGCCGATGATGGGCCTCTGCCTTATCAGCGTCGGATTGCTGGAGTTTCTGGTTTTGCGGCGTATCGTACCGGTCAGGGACTGGCTGGGGTTGAGATAGAGTCGTTGGCGCTTTCCGATGCCTCTCCGGTCACATAGTCCATGCTATCGCCAGGCGAGCGCGGCGGATCGACAGGCTTGCAACCTGAAAGCAAAATAACGATTGTGAACAGCAAGTGTTTCATTTTTTCCAACTTAACCCAAGCCAAATAACCAACTTAACCCAAGCCAAATAAAAAGCCGCTGCGTTTCCGCAGCGGCTTTTTATTTGAAGATTTAACCACGGATGTTCAAGGATATGGCCGCTTCGCGTCCATGAACATGGATATCCGTGTCGCCGCCGAAGGCGGCATCCGTGCCTTATCCGTGGCTAATCCTTACAGGTTGATCATCCGACCGTCTGCGTCGAGCGACGCTTCAAGGATGGCTTCCGACATGGTCGGGTGCGGGAACACCGTCCCTTGCAGGTCTTCTTCCGTCGCTTCCATGGTGATGGCCAGACAGAAACCCTGCACCATTTCGGTCACGTTCGCCCCGATCAGGTGCGCACCCAGAAGCGCGCCGGTCTTCTTGTCGAAGATCACCTTGACGAAACCGCCCGGTTCACCGGCGGCGATCGCCTTGCCGTTGGCCTTGAACGGGAAGCGACCGATCTTGACATCGAGACCCTTTTCCTTGGCGCCCTGCTCGGTAATACCGACCGAGGCGACTTCCGGGGTGGCGTAGGTACAGCCCGGAATCGGCGGATTGAGGTTCGACAGCTTCTTGCCGGCCATATAGTCGGCGGCGTGAACGGCTTCGTGCGAAGCCTTGTGCGCCAGCCAGGGCGGCCCGGCACAGTCGCCGATGGCGTAAAGGCCCTTGACGTTGGTCTTGCCGTGGCTGTCGTTTTTGACGTGACCGCGGTCCATCTCGACGCCCAGCTTTTCCAGACCGAGGTTTTCGGTATTGGCCACGATGCCGACGGCGACGATGCAGCCTTCGGCTTCGAGGATTTCCGACTTGCCGCCGATTTCGACCGAAACCTTGACGCCGGAACCGGACTTCTCGACCTTGGTCACCTTCGCGCCGATACGGAACTTGAAGCCGCGCTTTTCAAAGGCCTTCTGGGCCTCGGCGGAGACTTCCTTGTCCTCGACCGGCAGGATGCGATCCAGCGCTTCGACGACCGTGACTTCGGCACCGAGCGACCGGTAGAACGAGGCGAACTCGATCCCGATGGCGCCCGAACCGATGACGACCAGCGACTTCGGCATCGACTTCGGCGTCAGGGCGTTGCGGTAGGTCCAGATACGGTCGCCGTCAGACACCGCGCCGATGGCGGGGATCTCACGGGCGCGGGCACCGACGGCCAGCATGACGTTCTTGGCCTCGACGACCTGTTCGCCGCCCTTGTTAAGCTTGACGACGACCTTGGGGGCGTCCTTGCCGGGTTCCAGCGTAGCGAAGCCCTCGATCACGTCGATCTTGTTCTTCTTCATCAGGTAGCCGACGCCGCCATTGAGCTGCTTGGCCACCGCGCGCGAACGCGAGACCACCTTCTCAAAGTCGAAGCCGGGCTTTTCGCCGGTCAGGCCGTAATCGCCCAGATGGTTGATCTTATCGAACACTTCAGCCGATTTCAGCAGCGCCTTGGTGGGGATACAACCCCAGTTCAGGCAAATGCCGCCCAGCAGTTCGCGCTCGACGATGGCGACCTTAAGGCCGTTCTGAGAGGCGCGGATCGCGCCCTCGTAACCGCCGGGGCCGGAGCCGATCACAACGAGATCATAAGCCATGTGATATGCTCCTTAAGCCAGCATCTTGATGGGGTCTTCGAGAAGCCCCTTCAGCGCGGTGATGTATTTCGCACCGACCGAACCATCGACCACGCGGTGATCGCAGGTCAGGGTCACGGTCATGACCGTGGCGACGGCCAGCGCGCCGTTCTTGACGACCGGACGCTGTTCACCGGCGCCAACCGACAGGATGCAGCCCTGCGGCTCGTTGATGATCGAGGCGAACTGCTTGATGCCGAACATGCCGAGGTTGGACACGCTGAACGTACCGCCCTGGAATTCTTCGGGTTTCAGCTTCATGTCGCGGGCGCGCGCCGCCAGATCCTTGGTCTCCTTGGCGATTTGCGCCAGAGACTTGGTTTCGGCCTTACGGACGATCGGGGTGATCAGGCCGCCGTCGATGGCGACCGCCATGGCGATGTCGGCATGGTGATGCAGCGCGATGCCTTCGGGGGTGAAGGAGGCATTGGCTTCCGGCACCTGCTTGAGCGCCAGCGCCACAGCCTTGATGACGATGTCGTTGACCGAGACCTTGATGCCCTGAGCTTCCAGCGCCGTGTTGATCTTGGTCCGCGCCGCCAGCAGGTTGTCGAGTTCGATGTCGACGGTCAGCGGGAAGTGCGGGATGTCACGGAACGACTCGGTCAGGCGACGGGCAATGACCTTGCGCATATTGTTGAGCGGCACGAGGTCGTAGGAACCCGGCGCGATGCCCATTTGCTCAAGGCTCTGGACCTTGCGCGGTTCGGCGGCAGCGGTCGAGGCAGTGGCAGGTGCCGAACCGGCCTTGCCCGTGCCCGACGCCAGAGCGGCTTCGATGTCGCGCTTGATGATACGGCCATGCGGACCGGTGCCCTTGAGCAGTTTGAGATCGAGCTTGTTGATCTCGGCCAGACGGCGGGCCAGCGGCGACGCAGCGACGCGCGAACCCGAAACGGCAGGCGCCGCAACCGGAGCCGGTGCCGCAGCGGCTTTGGGCGCCTCGGCGGCTTTCGGTGCTTCGGCGGCGGGGGTCGCTTTCGGGGCCGGGGCGGCATCGCCACCCGACAGTTTGGCGATCGGCGTATTGACCTTCACGCCTTCGGTTCCGGCTTCGACGAGGATGGCCTCGATCGTGCCTTCGTCGACGGCTTCGACTTCCATCGTCGCCTTGTCGGTTTCGATTTCCGCGATCACGTCACCGGCGGCGACGGTGTCGCCGACCTTGACGTGCCACTTGGCCAGAATGCCCTCTTCCATCGTAGGCGAGAGCGCCGGCATCAGAATATCGGTCATGGCGCTTCCCTTACTTGTACGAGACTTGCTTGACGGCGGCGATGATCTTCTCAACGCTGGGGACCGTCAGGGCTTCGAGGTTGGCGGCGTAAGGCATCGGCACGTCTTCCTGGTGGACACGCGCGGGCGGTGCATCCAGATCGTCGAAGGCTTCGGCGGTGACGCGGGCGGCGATTTCGGCACCGACACCGCATGGGCCCCAGCCTTCTTCGACGGTGACCAGACGGTTGGTCTTCTTCACCGAGGCGATGACCGTATCGGTGTCCAGCGGACGGAGCGTCCGCAGGTTGACGACTTCGGCGTCGATGCCTTCTTCGGCAAGCTTTTCAGCGGCCTTGAGTGCGAAACCGACCATGCGCGAGTGCGCGACGATGGTGACGTCCTTGCCCTCTTTCTGGATCTTCGCCTTGCCGATCGGCAGGACGAAATCATCGCCGCCTTCGGGGATGTCGAATTCCAGACCGTACATCATTTCGTGCTCAAGGAACACGATGGGGTTCGGGTCGCGGATCGCGGCCTTCATCAGGCCCTTGGCGTCAGCGGCGTCGTAAGGTGCGATAACCTTCAGACCCGGGACGTTGGCGTACCATGCCGAATAGTCCTGAGAGTGCTGCGCGCCCACGCGGGCGGCGGCACCGTTCGGACCGCGGAAGACGATCGACGACTTGATCTGACCGCCGGACATGTAGAGCGTCTTGGCGGACGAGTTCAGGATGTGGTCGATGGCCTGCATGGCGAAGTTGAAGGTCATGAACTCGATGATCGGCTTCAGACCGGCCATGGCCGCGCCCGAACCGATACCGGCAAAGCCCATTTCGGTGATCGGGGTGTCGATGACGCGGCGGTCGCCGAACTCTTCGAGCAGGCCGCGCGAGACCTTGTAAGCGCCCTGATACTGGGCCACTTCTTCACCCATCAGGAAGACGCGGTCGTCGCGGCGCATTTCTTCGGCCATGGCGTCACGGAGCGCGTCACGGACCGTGATCTTGACCGTCGGAGTGCCTTCGGGCCAGTCGGGTTGGCTGTCCACCGGAGCCGCAACCGGCTTCGGCGCGGCAGCCGCCACAGGGGCAGGCGCGGCTTCGGCGGTGGCAGGAGCCACTTCGGTTTTCGGGGCCGGGGCGCTTTCGCCGCCTTCGAGGCGGGCGATCGGCGTATTGACCTTGACGCCTTCGGTACCGGCTTCGATCAGGATGGCTTCGATGACGCCTTCGTCTACGGCTTCGACTTCCATCGTCGCCTTGTCGGTTTCGATTTCGGCGATCACGTCGCCCGCCGAAACGGTGTCACCGGCTTTCACCAGCCATTTGGAAAGGGTGCCTTCCTCCATCGTGGGAGAAAGCGCGGGCATAAGAATGTCGGTCATGGAGATTATGCCTCGAGATAAACGTCGGTGTACAGTTCGGACGGATCGGGTTCGGGGCTGGTCTGAGCGAACTCGACGGCCTCCAGAACGATCGCCTTGATCTCATTGTCGATGGCCTTGATTTCGGCCTCTTCGACGCCCGCCTGCTCCAGCATCGTCTTGATGTGGTCGATCGGGTCGCGGGTCGTCTTGACCTCGTCGACCTCTTCCTTGGAACGGTACTTCGCCGGGTCGGACATCGAGTGGCCGCGGTAGCGATAGGTCTTCATTTCAAGGATGTAGGGGCCCTTGCCTGAACGGGCGTATTCGGCGGCCTTTTCGGCAGCGGCCTTGACGGCGAACACGTCCATGCCGTCGACGGTTTCGCCGGGGATGCCGAACGAGGCGCCGCGCTGCGACAGGTTGGTCGTGGCCGAGGCGCGGGCGAGCGACGTGCCCATGGCGTATTCGTTGTTTTCGATCACGTACACGACCGGCAGCTTCCACAGCTGGGCCATATTGAAGCTCTCGTAGACCTGACCCTGGTTGGCCGCGCCGTCACCGAAATAGGTGAAGGAGACGTTGCCATTGCCCTTATAGAAGTCGGCGAAGGCCAGACCGGTGCCGAGCGAGACCTGTGCACCGACGATACCGTGACCGCCGAAGAAGCCGGTTTCGATGTCGAACATGTGCATCGAGCCGCCCTTGCCCTTGGACGAACCGCCGGCGCGGCCGGTCAGTTCGGCCATGACGGCCTTGGGGTCCATGCCCGCGGCCAGCATGTGGCCGTGGTCGCGGTAACCGGTGATGACCTGATCGCCATCGATCGAAGCGGCTTCCATGCCGACGGCGACGGCTTCCTGACCGATATACAGGTGGCAGAAGCCCCCGATCAGGCCCATGCCATACAGCTGACCGGCGCGCTCTTCGAAGCGGCGGATCAGAACCATTTCACGGTAATATTTGAGGAGTTCGTCTTTGGAGACGTTGCGGAGTGCGGAACCCTGGGCTCCGGAGTCGTTGGCCTTGGCGGCACGCGCCATAAAAACCTCCCTAGGCTAAATATTCACGTCCTGAGACCAGCGGTGCGCGGGCCCGAAGACGGCAAATCAAAAAGTCCGGTCCGAATAAGAGACCGCTCGCCTTAAATACGCGCTTGAAATCTGTGTTTTTGACCCGACCGCATAATTGCCGCTTACGTCAAAGACGGGAAAATGCAACGGGTTAAGCACAACGACACGCGCGTGTCGGCATCCCTCTTAGGAGAAGCGCGTGCTTACGTAAAGTCCCCTTTGGGGCTCACGAATTATGTGATGAGGGATTTTGATCGCGGATGACGTATTCGTTGGGCGCATTGAGGCCCAAAAGAACACGAGCGCGTTCTTCAAGTAATTCCTTGGACAGGTTGTCCGTGCGCAAATAACGGGCGCGCGCTTCAAGATCTTTGCGCTCTGCCGACAGCTTTTGCAGCTGCGCCTGCTTTTCCGCCAGCTCGACCTGACGCGTTTCCTGCGAAAAGAAACCTTTGTCGCCCGTCAAATACTGAACGCTGCAATAGGTGAGAAATATAGCGATGATCGCGGTAGGCAAATACGGCCTCAATTTCTGTATCACGTCTTGCGCCCTTTCTGGACGGGAAACACTTTTCAGACGCAATTTTGCCCTTACGGGTTTAACAAACTGTTACCGGATATGTCACTTGTACAGAAAGAATTTATCATAAAACGAGAGCGGCACAGGAGGCCTGTGCCGCTCTTTTTAGCATTTGTGTAAAAACCGTTCCACTATGCGGGAACAGCGTTCCAGACTTAGCTGCGGATCACCGACAGACCGGCATAGACCGCTTCGTCGTCGAGTTGCGATTCGATACGCAGGAGCTGGTTGTACTTGGCCAGCCGGTCCGAACGGGCCAGCGAGCCGGTCTTGATCTGACCGCAGTTCAGCGCCACCGACAGGTCGGCGATGATCGAGTCCTCGGTTTCCCCCGAACGGTGCGACATGACCGAGGTATAACCCGCGCGATGGGCCATATCGACGGCGTCCATCGTCTCGCTCAAGGTGCCGATCTGGTTGACCTTGACGAGGATCGAGTTGGCCAGGCCTTCGACGATACCGGTTTCCAGACGGTCCGGGTTCGTCACGAACAGGTCGTCGCCGACCAGTTGCAGACGGTCGCCCAGACGCTCGGTCAGCAGCGCCCAGCCTTCGAAATCGTCTTCCGACATGCCGTCCTCGATCGAGCAGATCGGAAACTTGTCGGCGAGGTCGGCGAGGTAGTCGACCATTTCGGCGGGCGTCAGGGTCTTGCCCTCGCCTTCCAGATGGTACTTCTCGTCCTTGAAGAACTCGGTCGAGGCGACGTCGAGCGCCAACCAGAAGTCTTCACCGGCCTTGTAGCCCGCGGCGGCACCGGCATCGACGATGAATTGCAGGGCCACCTCGGCGGACGACAGATTCGGTGCGAAGCCGCCCTCGTCGCCGACATTGGTGTTGTGACCAGCAGCCTTCAGGGCGGCCTTGAGCGAATGGAAGATTTCCGCGCCCATGCGCAAAGCTTCGGAGAAGGACTCGGCACCCGCCGGGACGATCATGAATTCCTGAATGTCGATGGGGTTGTCGGCGTGGGCACCGCCATTGATGATGTTCATCAGCGGCACCGGCAGAACGCGCGACGACAGGCCGCCGACATACTTATAGAGCGGCAGGCCGACCGAAGCGGCGGCCGCCTTGGCAACGGCCAGCGACACGCCGAGGATGGCGTTGGCGCCGAGACGGCCCTTGTTCTCCGTGCCGTCGAGATTGATCAGGGTCTGGTCGATGCGGCGCTGGTCGCGGGCGTCGAAACCGTTGAGGGCTTCGAAGATTTCGCCGTTGACGGCGTCGACGGCCTGACGGACGCCCTTGCCCAGATAGCGCGACTTGTCGCCATCGCGCTTTTCGACGGCTTCGTGCGCGCCGGTGGAAGCGCCCGACGGCACGGCGGCGCGACCGAACGCGCCGTCTTCGAGGGTCACATCGACCTCGACGGTCGGGTTACCGCGCGAATCGAGGATTTCACGGGCGACGATATCGATAATTTCGGACATGGGGCGCTTCCTGGTTAGCTTGGGAAAAAGGCTGTTTTGCCTTAGCAAGCCGCACTCCCTCACGCAAGCGCGTTACCCGTAAACGAATCACCTGAATGTCCAAACAAAAACGCGGCCTCTTTGCAGAAGCCGCGTTTCCGTGTGTTCGGTCTAAGGAAACCTTAGTCTTTCTTCGGCGTCAGAACCTGACGGCCCTTGTAGATGCCGGTCTTCAGGTCAACGTGGTGCGGACGGCGCAGCTCGCCGGTGTCCTTGTCTTCCACGTAGGAGTTCGCGCCGAGCGCGTGGTGCGAGCGACGCATGTTGCGACGCGAGGGGGATACTTTGCGCTTAGGTACGGCCATTTCCGTCTCTCTTTTACAAGTGAGGCTCGATAAGCTTTAACCCAAGCCTTCAAGCGTATAACAGGGGATGAACGGGCAGAACCCGATCAGAAGGCGCGCCTTATGCCTCAAGACCGCGTACGGATCAAGGGCTTTCATAAGCTTTTCGCCAATAAAGTTAGCCCGCTTTATACAGGTCTTATTTTAGCGACGCAATTCAGCCCCAATCCATTCAGACACTGTTCAGGTTGAAAAGCGTTAATGGACGCTAAGTGCTTCCCATTACGGGATCATCCCGTGACGGGCCTACAGGGTATTTCCATGAAAACGTTGTCTTTTACCAAATTCCTGATCGGAGCCGGTTTTGCCGCCGCGCTGGCCGTACCGTCTCTGGCTTCGGCGCAAGGCTATGACGGCTATTGCTATCAGCGCAAATCGAACGCCACCACGACCGGCATGGTGGTCGGCGCCATCGCAGGCGCGGCCATCGGCAATTCCAGCTCGCACCGCTACGACCGTGGTGGAAACACCATCGCCGGTGCAGCACTGGGGGCCGTTTTAGGCAGCGCGGTCGGCAGCTCCAGCGTCAGCTGCTACGAAGACCGTTACTATTCCTATGAAAACAGCGGTTATTACGATCCGCCGCCCCCGCCGAGCGGCTATTCGGTCGTCTATTATTCCAGCCGCCCCAGCTACGGCAGCTATAGCGTCTATCGCGACCGCTATTATGGTCAGCGCTACTACCCGGCCCCGCCGTCCTACTATTATCGCGGTAATGTCCGTTATCAACAATACGATCCGCGCAATGATCGCCGGGACGACCGTTATGATCGCCGCGACGACCGGCGCGACCGGTATGACGGGCGCTACGACGACCGGCGTGATCGTCGAGATGATCGCCGTGACTATCGCGATCGGCATTAAATAGAGCAAAGCCCCGGAGCTGCCTCCGGGGCTTTTTCTTTATTCTTCAATCTGAGCAGAAGCTTCGATTTCGACCAGCCATTCCGGATTGATCAGGGCCGAGGTGCCTAAGAAGCTCGATGCCGGACGAATCTCGCCGAACAGTTCGCCGTGAGCGCGGGCGGCGTCCTTCCACAGCGACATGTCGGTCAGGAAAATACGGGTACGGATGATGTCGGAAGCCTTGCCACCCGCCTGCTCTACTGCGGCGATGATGATTTCCAGCGCGGCGCGGGTCTGGGTATAGGCGTCGGTTCCGGCGACCTTGCCATCGCGAATCGGGGCCGTGCCCGACACTTCGATGCGGTTGCCGACGCGCACGGCGCGCGAAAAGCCGATTTCGGGCTCGAACGGAGAGCCGGAGGAGATGAGTTGACGCATGGATCGCAGACCTTTGTAAGGACAAAAAGAATGCGCTGCCTATGCCTTTCCCGTCTTTGAAAATCAACGCTTTTCGAAGGCGGGAGCATCAGGGAAACGACATCGCCGCTCCCCTGACGTTTACGCGTTAGTTGATGGAGAACGAACCGTATTGGGTTTCTTCGTAGGTGTCTTCGCGCGTCGCGACGGTCGAGAACTTTTCCATTTCAAAAGTGCTGACCTTGCCGTCCGTGGTTTCAATACGGCCATAGACCGTCTTGAGGACGTTGTTGCTGACATAGGCGTAGGCGAACTCGGCGCTGGCGCTGGTCCCTTCGGCCTCGCAATCATAGACCTTTACCAGGCGATCCTTCTGGATGCTGGCATCCTTGGAAGCTTCGGCGGCAGCCAGTTTGGCCGCCGACTTGCCGATGGCGACGGTTTGCGCATCGGTACATTCCGCCAGAGCCGAGCCGGCGGTCAGGGCGCTGGCGATGACAGCCACGGCGCCGATCAGTTTCATCTTGGTCATATCACACACTCACATAGTTGTTGAAAGAGCGCTGCCCTCGTTATGACAGCGCTATCATTTTAGCTTTTGAGGCGAGTGGGGCAAGTCAAAAGTTTGCACTGCAACAATATGTGAGAATTACGCTGCAACGCAGCAATTCATTACACCAGACGGCTGCGTTCCAATGCGGCGGCGATGAAGCTCTTGAACAACGGGTGCGGCTGCATCGGACGGGACTTGTATTCCGGGTGATACTGCACGCCGACGAACCACGGATGGTCGTCGCGTTCGACGATTTCCGGCAGCAGGCCGTCAGGCGACATACCCGAGAATTTCAGGCCGCAGGCTTCCAGTTGCGGGATATAGTCGCGGTTGACTTCGTAGCGGTGACGGTGGCGCTCGGAAATAGCCGTTTCGCCATAGATTCCGGCCACTTTCGACCCCGGCGTCAGCGCGGCGTTGAACGCCCCCAGACGCATGGTGCCGCCCAAGTTTCCGCCTGCCGCGCGCTGGTTCAGTTCATTACCGTTCAGCCACTCGGTCATCAGGCCGACGATATGCTCGCCGCCTTCCCCGAACTCCGACGACGTCGCCTTGGTGATTCCCGCCTGATGGCGTGCGGCCTCGACCACGGCCATCTGCATCCCGAAACAGATGCCGAAATAGGGAATGGCGTTTTCGCGAGCAAATTTCGCCGCCGCGATCTTGCCTTCCGCGCCGCGTTCACCAAAGCCGCCGGGCACGAGAATGGCGTGGACGTTCTCAAGGCGCTGACGCACGGTGTCGGGTTCGTCCTCGAAGGTTTCGGCCTCGACCCAATCGATACTGACCTTGACGCGATTGGCCATGCCGCCATGATAAATGGCTTCGATCAACGACTTATAGGCATCTTTCAACACGGTATATTTGCCGACGACGGCGATAGACACTTCGCCGTCTGGACGCGAATAGCGGCCCGTAATGTCTTCCCACAGGGCCAGTTCCGGCTCCGGCGCGTCGTCGATACCGAAGACGCTGAGCACCTCGGTGTCAAGGCCTTCCTTATGGTAATCGATCGGCACGGCGTAGATGTTTTCCGAATCGAGCGCCTGAATGACCGCCGATTCGCGGACATTACAGAACAGACCGATCTTTCGGCGTTCCTCGCGCGGGATTTCGTATTCGGACCGGCACAGCAGGATGTCGGGCTGGATGCCGATCGAACGCAACTCCTTGACCGAATGCTGGGTGGGCTTGGTCTTCATCTCGCCCGCCGTCTTGACGAACGGCAGCAGCGTCAGGTGAATAAAGCAGACTTGGCGGCGGGGCAGTTCCTGCCCCAGCTGGCGAATCGCCTCGAAGAACGGCAGGCCTTCGATATCGCCGACCGTGCCGCCGATTTCGACCAGGATGAAGTCGGCGTCGCCCTGATCCGACAGGACGAAGCTCTTGATCTGGTCGGTGACGTGCGGAATCACTTGAACGGTGGCACCCAGATAGTCGCCGCGACGCTCTTTTTCGATGATGTTGGAATAGATGCGGCCGGTGGTGATGTTGTCCGACTTGCGTGCATTGACCGCCGTGAAGCGTTCATAGTGGCCGAGATCGAGATCGGTTTCGGCACCGTCGTCGGTGACGAAGACCTCGCCGTGCTGATAGGGGCTCATCGTGCCCGGATCGACGTTCAGATAGGGATCGAGCTTGCGCAGGCGGACCTTGTAGCCGCGCGCCTGAAGCAAAGCGCCCAGGGCTGCCGAGGCGAGGCCCTTGCCCAGCGAGGACACCACGCCCCCCGTAATAAATACAAAGCGCGCCATATCCTTGTTCACCGTGGGCATGTCGAAAAAGCCTTACCTTCCGGACGCCGCGAACGCGGGTCGTCTAGCTATACATTCAAAAAGAGCGGCCCACAAATGAGTCTGTGAGCCGTCCTTTGGTTTTAAGTTTTACAGTCCGGTTCGCTTACTGCGACGCGGCTTCCGAAGAGGCCGAGGCGCTGGCCGATTTGGGTGCCGGCTTAGCGGCGGGCTTGGCCACAGACGAAGACGCGACAGAGGAGGACGAGGTGCCGAGATTGCCGAGCGACGGCGCGGCGGTCGTCGGTGCCGGCAGGTCGGTCAGCGACGGGGCGACCGAGGCGCTCGACGACGAAGCCCCCTGCTGTTGCTGCGCGGCGGCGGCCTGGGCCGACGCTGCCGATTCGTCCAGTTTCAAATTGTCGGCACCGACCTGATCGACGACCGACGTACCGGCGCGATCGAGATTGCTGACGATCGTCAGGCCGATGCAGTTGGCGAAAAACAGCACCGCCAGAATCGAGGTCGCGCGCGTCAGGAAATTGCCCGCCCCACGCGCCGACATGAAGCCGCCACCGCCGCCGCCGCCCATGCCGAGCGCGCCGCCTTCGGAGCGCTGGACGAGGATCAGGCCCACGAGGGCGATTCCGATAATGATTTGGACGGTCAGCAGGATGACAAACAGCATAACTTCCGGACTTTGATAGGTGTCGCGCGCCGGTTCCCGGTGGCCCGGAAACGCGGAGGAATGGCGTAAGCGCACGCCCTTAGCATCAAGAATGGGCTTTTGCCATAGCCATTTCAAGGATTCGAATACGGATTAACCCGCAGCCGTGATAATCCGGTTGAAATCCACAGCCTTGAGCGACGCCCCGCCGACCAGAAGCCCGCCCACGCCATCGAGTGTCAAAAGGTGCGCGGCATTGTCCGGCTTGACCGAACCGCCGTAAAGCACGTGCGGTGTGACCTGACCGTGGAACCGGTCTTCCAGATAGGATTTGACGAGGACCATCGCATCCACAACCTGTTCATCGGTCGGAATATGGCCGGTACCGATGGCCCAGACGGGCTCATAGGCGACATGGAACACCTGACCCGTCAACTCTTCGGGCAGACTGGCCCCCAGTTGACGATTCAGAACGGCGTGGGTTTCGCCGGCCAGACGCTCTTCGAGCGTTTCGCCGATGCAGATGACCGGCTCAAGCCCGACGCGGAGCGCGCCGATGACCTTTTTGGCGACCAGCGCGCAGGGTTCATGGTGACCGTGGCGGCGTTCGGAGTGGCCAAGAATGACCATGCCCGCCCCGGCGTCTTTCAGCATTTCGGCGGAGATGTCGCCGGTAAAGGCACCGTCAGCTTCGCAATGACAATCCTGACCGCCGGTGATGATGGGGCTGCCCGCCTCAATCAGGGCCTGAGACAGGCGGTCGAGCAAGGTCGCGGGCGGGAACAGGGCGATACGGGCGTTGGATTTACGCGCGGCGGCATCGATGGACAGGGCTTCCGGCACAGCCTGAGCCAGGCCATGCATTTTCCAGTTGCCGGCAATAAGCGGTATATTATGTGGCATTAAATGTCTTAGGGTTTGTTTTTATATCGAATGATTTTATCTGTAACCAACGGGACGCGCTGCGCCAAGAAAAAACCCGTAAACAAATAGATTCCTATTGTAACAGCCTTGATCCGGCCCTAGTTGCTCAATTATATGTGGCGCGCCTTGATGACCCTGAATGGGGTTGCGGCGGGGCACCCTTTCCTTTTCCAAGGTCGTTTCTTCATGATCAGCAGTTTCCGAGACTTCACCAAATCCATCGTCTTCAAGGTTCTGATGGTGGCGCTGATCCTGAGTTTCGCCGTTTTCGGCATGAAGGATGTATTTACCGCCGCTTCGACGAACGACGTCATCGTCGCGGGCGATCGCAAGATGACGACCAGCGAATATCGTCGCCGCTTCGACGACTGGAAGACCCAGCAGGAACAGCAGTACAGCCAGCCCGTCACCTATGAAGAAGCTGTGTCGCACGGCATCCACGTGCAGATGCTGGAAGAACTGGCCAATCAGGAATCGCTGGCGGGGTGGCTGATCAAGGTCGGCGTCAGGCCTTCGATCAAGGTGGTGAGCGACCAGATTTCCAAGTTCCCGATCTTCTTCGATTCGATTACCGGCAAGTTCGACAAGGCCAAGTATCAGGAAGAACTGGCCCAGCGCATGAAAATGAGCGAAGGGCAGTTCCAGCAATATATCTCGGATGAGATGGCTCAGCGCCAGTTCGTCGAATCCGCCGTCGCCGGCCTCAAGCCCCCGCGTATCTACGCCGCCATGCAAAGCGCCTTCCGTCTCGAAAGCCGCGACGCGACCTTCCTGGTCCTGACGCCGGACAGCGTCGAAATGCCCAGCGATCCGTCTGACGCCGATCTGACCAAGTTCTATAACGACAACAAGGAAAAGCTGCGCCGTCCGGAACTGCGTCAATTCGTCCTTGCTTCCTTCGCGCCGGGCGATTTCGCCTCGAAGGTCGTGGTCGACGAAGCCGAACTGAAGAAGCTTTACGAATTCCGCCGCGACACCCTGTCGACACCGGAGGTCCGCGCTTTCGTGCAGATTACCGTGCCGGACCAGAAAGAAGCGCAGAACGTCATCACCGGCCTCAACAGCGGCGCCGATCCGGCGCTTCTGGCCAAGGCGCACAAGGGCACGCTGCTGACCTTCGACAACAAACCGAAGACCGCCGTGCCGGACCGCAAGGTCGCCGACGCTGCCTTCGCCCTCAAGGAAGGCGAGACATCCGGCGTCATTCAGGGCGACCTTGGTCTGGCCGTCGTCAAGGTGTCGCGCATCACCGCCGGTTCGGTGCCGGGCTATGAGTCGGTGCGTCCGACCCTCGAAGTCGATTACAAGACCGATAAGGCCAAGGATCTGGCCTACAAGGCTTCGGAAGAATTTGAAAAGGAACGCGCTGCCGGTGCCGATTTCGTGGCCGCCGCGCAAAAGCTGGGCGTCAAGATCATCCAGCTGCCGCCGATGACGGCGCAAGGGCAGATGATCAACGGTCAGTCCTTCGCGCAGTTCCCGCAAATCCTCAAGACCGCCTTCGATCAGCCCAAGGGCGGCGAGACGGAGGTCACCGAACTCGGCAACGGCGAATACTACGCCATTCGCGTCAATGAGATCATCCCGTCGGAAGTCCCGGCGCTCGACAAGGTGAAGCCCGACCTTATCCAGGCCTGGAAGGCGAAAACCGTGATGGACCGAGTCGTCGCCAAGGGTGACGAAGCCGTGGCCCGCCTGCGCAAGGGCGAAAGCATCGAGGCGGTTGCCGCGTCGATGAAGGCCAAGGTCGAAACCATGCCCGGTCTGCAACGCCAATCGGCGGCCCAGGCCGTCGGTCAGGAAATCGCCGGTCGCGTCTTTGGGTCCAAGGCCGGTGAAGTGTTCCAGTCGCGCAGCCAGCAGGCCATCGTCGTCGGCAAGGTGACCGCCATCCATTCGGGTGACGCCACGACCGTCAATCAAGCCGCCGTCATGACCGCTCAGGGCCTGACCTACGGCCTGTTCGAGGACATCAATAACGGTACACGCAAGGGCGCCCGTACCCTGCTCAAGACCAAGACCTACCCGGATACTGCCGTCAAGGCGCTGGGTCTCGATCCGAAGGAGGTCGCCAAGGCCGCCGAAGCTGGCAAGGCTACGCAATGATGAGCGCGCCTGACGTCGCCGCCAGCGGCTACAGTGAAAGCGGTTTTGCTGCCCGCTACGACGCCGGACAGCCGACCATCATTTCGCGCCGTCTGACCGACGATCTGGAAACGCCGGTTTCAGCCTATCTGAAACTGGCGCGTCAGCGGCCCTACGCCTTTCTGTTCGAATCGGTCGAAGGCGGGGCACTGGCCGGGCGTTATTCGATCCTGACCCTGCGTCCGGACGTCGTGTGGCGCTGCTTCGGCAACCGCGCGGAAATCGCCCGCGGTGAGGCGGCCATCGCCAAGGGCCTTTATGTCGCCGAGGACGCCGCCAGCCTCGATTCGCTGCGCGCCTTGTCGAACGCCAACCGTCTGGATATTCCCGCCGATCTGCCGCCGATGGCGTCGGGCCTGTTCGGCGTGTTCGGTTACGACCTGATCCGCCTGTCGGAACCGCTGGGCGAGGCCAATCCCGATCCGCTGAACCTGCCCGACGCGGTCGTTGTGCGGCCCTCGGTCATCTGCGTCTTCGATAATGTAAAGCATGAAATCCTGCTGACTACGACGGTGTGGCCGGACACGGGCGTCAACGCGCAAACCGCCTATACTGCCGCCCTGTCGCGCCTCGATCGCGTCGAGGAAGACCTGCGTCTGCCTTTGCCGCCCAAGCCGATCGCCGTCGAACGCCATCAACCGGCACTCGTCTCGCCGACCTCGGCAGCGGACTACGGTCAAATGGTCGAAAAGGCCAAGGAATATATCGCGGCAGGCGATATCTTTCAGGTCGTGCCGTCGCACCGTTTCGAAGCGCCGTTCGATCTCGACCCGTTCGCCTTTTATCGGTCGTTGCGCCGTCAGAACCCGTCGCCTTACCTGTTCTATCTCGATTTCGGCAATTTCCAGCTCGCCGGGTCGTCGCCGGAAATTCTGGTTCGGGTTCGCGACGGCAAGCTGACCATCCGTCCGATCGCCGGGACGCGCCCGCGCGGCGCGACGCCTGCCGAGGATAAGGCGCTCGAAGACGAATTGCTGGCCGATCCGAAGGAACTGTCCGAACACCTGATGCTGCTCGATCTGGGCCGTAATGATGTCGGTCGTGTCGCCAAACCGGCCAGTGTCCGCGTCACCGAAAAGTTCTATATCGAGCGCTACAGCCACGTCATGCACATCGTCTCGAACGTCGAAGGCGATGCACCGGACGACCTCGATCCGGTCGATGCGCTGCTGGCGGCCCTGCCCGCCGGAACACTTTCGGGCGCGCCCAAGGTCCGGGCGATGGAAATCATCGACGAACTCGAATCGGTAAAGCGCGGCCTGGGTTACGCCGGCGGCGTCGGCTATATTTCGGGGTCGGGTGCGGTGGATATCTGCATCGTCCTGCGAACGGCCCTGTTCAAGGACGAAACTATCTATGTGCAGGCGGGCGCCGGTGTCGTCGCCGACAGCGTGCCGATCAGCGAATATAACGAGACGGTCCACAAGGCCTCGGCCCTGATCAAGGCCGCCTCCGAAGCGTGGCGTTATAAGCAGCGCAACTAAGCAAAAAGGGCACCCGGCGGTGCCCTTTTTTAATGTGCTGCGATCTGCTCATCCGTAAGTGGCACGGCCTCGGCGATAGCGGTCTTTTCGCCTTTGGCAGGCAGGGGCGAAGCCGAAAGTTCGAAACCCCCTTCCGTGCCGGATTTCACCGTTTGGGTCACAAACGGGCGTGCCTCGGCCACGGGCTTGTCGGCCTCGAACACCGGGCCGACGACCATCGCCGCCGCTAGCCATAAACTTGCCGACGCCAAAGCGACCGACGCCCAAAAAGCTTTGCGAACCGACGGCGCGGGTTTGGCCGGCTTTTCCAGTAGCGCCAGCGCCTGATCGAGCGGGTTTTGAACTTCAGCGGTCATGATCGACATTCCGGAAACAGACGAATCGCAGCGAACAACGTCCGCGCGAGGATATAATCGATAAATCATGCTGTGATTATGGTTAACGCTTTATGATCTCGGTGTTTTCGGTTGGTTTTTACGCGCCTTAGCCCTATATCCAAACCATAAGCCGGGAGCGGGCCATGATCCTCGTCATCGATAATTACGACAGCTTTACCTATAACCTCGTCCACTATCTCGCCGAACTCGGCGCGGAGACGAAGGTCTATCGCAACGATGCTTTGAGCGTGCAGGACGCGCTGGCCCTCAAGCCCAAGGCGGTCCTGCTGTCGCCCGGTCCGTGCGCCCCCGATCAGGCCGGTATCTGCCTGCCGCTGCTGCGCGCCGCTCCGGACGATTTGCCCATTTTCGGCGTCTGCCTCGGCCATCAGGCCATCGGTCAGGCCTATGGCGGCGACGTCATCCGCGCCAAGACCCTGATGCACGGCAAGACCAGCCAGATCCACCACGCCGATATCGGCCTGTTCAAGGATTTGCCGAACCCTTTCACCGCTACGCGTTACCACTCGCTGGCCATCAAGCGCGAGACCCTGCCCGACGATCTGATGGTTACCGCATGGACCGACGATGGCGAGATCATGGGCGTCCAACACAAGACGCGCCCGATCCACGGCGTGCAATTCCACCCCGAATCGATCGCCACCGAAGGTGGTCATCAGATCCTCGCCAACTTCCTCGAACTGGCGGGCATTGAGAGCCAACACGTCTATGTCTGACGCTTTCAAACCGCTTTTGTCGAAGCTCGCCGACGGACAAACCCTGTCCGACGAAGACGCCGAAATCTTCTTCTCGGCCTGTCTGCGCGGCGAACCCACCCCGGCTCAGGTTGCGGCTGCCGTGACCGCCATCCGACTGCGTGGGGAAACCGTTGGGGAAATCGCCGCCTGCGCCCGCGCCATGCGCGCCGCCGCCAAAAAGCTCGACCATCCCTATGACACGGTTGATGTCTGCGGCACCGGCGGCGACGGGCTGCATACGCTGAATATCTCGACCGCCGTGGGGTTTGTCGCGGCGGGCGGCGGGCTCAAGGTCGCCAAGCACGGTAACCGCGCCATCACCTCGAAATCGGGCACCGCCGACGTGCTGGCCGCGCTGGGTGTCAATATCGACGCCACGCCGGATCAGCAGCGTAAAGCTTTGGACGAAGCCGGTATCTGCTTCCTGTTCGCCGTGTCGCATCATGGGGCGATGAAACACGTTTCTCCAATCCGGCAGCAACTCGGTTTCCGCACTATTTTCAATCTGTTAGGCCCGCTGACCAACCCCGCCGGCGCGCGCCGTCAGGTCGTCGGCGTCCCCTCGCCGCGCTTTATCGAGCCGATTGCGAAAGCCTTGGGGCAACTCGACGCCAAACGCGCCTGGGTCGTACATGGTTCCGGGCTCGATGAGTTGACGACGACCGGTGAGACCGAGGTCGCGGAATGGAAGGACGGGACGCTGCGCCTGTTCACCATCACGCCTGAGGCCGTGGGCCTGCCGCGCGCGGCACTCGCCGATATCACCGGCGGCGCGCCCGAACACAATGCCGCCGCCTTGCGTCGTTTGCTCGAAGGCGAAAAAGGCCCCTACCGCGACATCGTTCTGCTCAATACCGCTGCGGCGTTCCTTGTCGGCGATGCGGTAGAAACCCTGCGTGACGGCATCGATCTGGCCGCCCAAAGCCTCGATTCGGGTAAGGCTTTGGCCGCGCTCAACCAACTGTGCATTATTACGAATAGCTGACGCCATGACCGATATTCTCGAAACTATCGCCGCCTATAAGCGCGAGGAAGTGGCTCAGCGCCGTCCGCAGACGACCCTGACCGACCTCGAAGCCCTGATCGCCGAGGCCGGTGCGCCGCGCGGCTTTCAAAAAGCGCTGGTCGCCAACAAAAAACCCGGCAGCCTGTCTCTGATCGCCGAGGTCAAGAAGGCCAGTCCCTCCAAGGGATTGATTCGCGAAGACTTCGATCCGGCGCATCTGGCGGCGGCATACGAATCGGGCGGCGCATCATGCCTGTCGATCCTGACCGATAACCCCAGCTTCATGGGCCACGAATCGCACTTCAAGGCCGCCCGTGCGGCGGTCTCCCTGCCCTGCATCCGTAAGGAATTCCTCGTCGATCCGTGGCAGGTCGCCGAATCGCGCAGCCTTGGGGCCGATGCGATTCTGGTCATCATGGCCATGATCGACGACGCGCTGGCCGCCGACCTGATCGCCTCGGCGCACTATTACGGCATGGATGCGCTGGTCGAGGTCCACGACGCGCCGGAAATGGAGCGCGCGCTTAAACTGTCATCCCCGCTGATCGGGATAAACAACCGGAATCTCAGGACTTTCGACGTCGATCTGAAGACAACCGAAGACCTGTCGCAGATGGTGGGCCCGGAGCATGTTCTGGTCGCCGAAAGCGGTATTTTCACCGTTGACGACGTCGCGCGGCTGGAAAAAACCGGCGCCACCGCCATGCTGGTCGGCGAAAGCCTTATGCGGCAAGGCGATGTAACCATAGCAGCGAAAAATTTGCTCGCTATCGCTTGACAAGAACCAAGAACGCATACAGAACATCAATTGCAAGTTCATGACTTGTTCACCATTTTGTCGCTAAGTAGAACGATCAATGGGGATGAATTCATTGCAGCGGGTGGACCTATGCTGACGACCAAGCAACGCGAACTTCTGATGTTCATACACGAACGCATCAAGGAAAGCGGCGTGTCGCCCTCCTTCGATGAGATGAAGGAGGCGCTCGATCTGGCCTCCAAGTCGGGGATTCACCGTCTCATTACGGCGCTGGAAGAGCGGGGGTTTATCCGCCGTCTGGCGCACCGTGCCCGTGCCCTTGAGGTGATAAAGCTGCCGGATCAGGCAACGACCGCTGCCCCGCCCAAGGGTCGTCAGGCCTTCGTGCCGCAGGTGGTCGAAGGCACCAAGCCCGCCCCTGCATCTAAAGTCATTCAGGAAGACGGGCGCGAACTGCCCCTGCTGGGCAAGATCGCCGCCGGTGTACCGATCGAAGCCATGGGGCAGGAACGCGACCGCATTCGCGTGCCGGATATTTTTGTCGGTTCGGGCGAACATTACCTGCTCGAAGTCGAAGGCGACTCTATGATCAATGCCGGCATCCTCGACGGCGACTACGTCATCATCAAGAAATCCGACTCGGCGCAATCCGGCGAAATCGTCGTCGCACTGGTTGATGGCGACACCGCCACCCTGAAACGTCTGCGCAAGAAGGGTGCGTCCATCGCGCTCGAAGCTGCCAACCCTGCCTATAAAACACGCATCTACAACAACGATGAAGTCGCCGTTCAGGGCAAGCTGGTTGGTCTGATGCGCCGGTATCACTAAACCCGTCTTGCGGCTGATGAATTTGGCCCCATATCTGCCTTTTTAGCGAGGTGGGTATGGGGCTTTTTCTTTTGAGTGCGCTGGCGCTAGCCATACTTGTCGTTCTGTGTTTTCCGGAAACATCGCTGGCCAAAAGCTTGCGGCGGCACGTGTTTAACAAGGCCGCGGACGCTTTGAACCGGATGACACTACCCAAACTGATTTTCATTCTGGCCTTGGTCGCCGGGTCGTTTGTTTTCGCCTACGCCTTTCCCGTGGAAATCGCGCTTCTGGCGGCAGGCGATATGGCCGCCTATGTCGAAGTCATGGCAGCGGTTATGCTGATGAATGCAGGTACGCGCCTGAACGCAACCTTCGTGCATCTGAAAGCGACTATCCTGAGCCGTTTCAAAACTATTACCGGCGTTGTTCGCCTTAAAACCCATCGGACGACGCGCGCTGTGCGGCTGCAAATCCGGAAAGTAAGGATTACGCGTGACGACAATGAAGACCGACCTTTATCTGGTCCATGGGCGATTGCCGCGTAAGGGCTGGGCGGCCTTGATAGCCCAAGTCCCGTTGAGATTGCGGTTCAGTTCCATCGCCCCCAATCGGTCGAAATCCGCCGCCGTGATGCGGTTGACGCCCTTGCAGGACTCCGGCCACGACTCGATCGCGCTGCGGATTACGACCAGCTTTGCTGACCGACACAGGGCTTCCAGATTTTCAATTTTGGGCGGCTTTTTGCCGAACGCGAAACCCACGCTGTAGGGTGCTGTTTGTGTCGGTATACAGACATAGCTTTTGCACTGATAATCCTGCATCAATCGCGTCTCTTCCGGTGTCAGGGAATAGCGCTTGACCCATTGTTCATAGCCATATTGCTGAACCTTCGCCCTCAGTGCATAGGCCTTGCCGTCGATCTGAACCGCCGCATTAGCAGCCTCGGCATGCAGCCAAAGATCAGGCGCTTTTTCGCGCGGCCAATAGAGGATGGCTAGTGCCGCGATCATACCCAGCCAGCGCGCCTTACCGCGGATCAGACACAACCACAAAACTCCAGCGAACGACAGCAATAGCGCGATGTCCGGTGGGCTCGATACGGCGGCGACCGCTCCCGGCAGATGCGCGACGAACCCGGCGATGCGGTCGATCAGCCATAAACCCCATCCGGCCAGCCACAGAAACGGCGTACCCAAGGGCGTCGCACTGAGCGCGGTTCCGACCGCTAACCCCGGCATTATGACAAAACCGGTGATCGGCGCTTCCAGCAGATTAGCGATAAGGCCGTACATCTGAGCGCGATTGAAATAGAAAATGCCGAACGGCGTGGTCGCCAGACCGGCCACGGTCGAAGCCACAATCGAGATCCATATCCCCCGCCAGAACCCCTGCCATGCCCTTACCCACCACGGCACGCTGAGTTCTTTGGGTACGGACGGTAGGCTTTCCGAAAGCGCCAATAACGCTGCCGTGGCGCAGAACGACATCTGAAAGCCCGGTTCGAACACCGCTTCGGGCATCAGGCACAGCACCACGATGGCTGCGAGCGCCAGCGCTCGCAAACTCAAAGCCCGCCGGTCGAGCAGGATGGCCCCGAAGGCGACGATGGCGACCACGGCGGCGCGGATGGCCGGGGCGGGCGCACCGGAGATCGCCAGATAGATCATTACCGCAAAGATGCCGAACCCTGCGGCCCATTTCTTGATCGGATAACGCAGGGCCACAGCCGGGATCAGGGCCAGTCCCGCGCGGCAGGCGAAGAAGGCAAAGCCTCCGACGATCGCCATATGCAGACCTGAGATCGACAGGATGTGCGCCAGTCCGCTGTCGCGCATATCTTCGACCAGTTCAGGTGCCAGATAAGCCTGATGACCGGTCACCAAGGCGGCAGCAAATCCACCTAACCGCGTCCCTTGTCCGGCCTGACCGTCGAGGACGCTAACGATATGGCGCGTGATCTGCCACCGCCATTGGTTCAGCGTTACCATACCTTTCAGCCGCCCCGACATGGGCGGTGCTTCGATTTGCACGACCTTCCCCGGCACGAAGCCGACACCGCCGATGGCATCGAACCACGCCGTCCGCGCATAGTCGAATCCGCCGGGGATATTCGGCGCGGCGGGCGGATTGACGATGGCAAAGGCGCGGATGGCCTGACCGGGCGCGATACCCTCCGGCACCTGACGCAGACTGAGGCGCAACCGGATCGGCGTCTCTCCCGGTGACAGACCTGACATCTTCAACGGCGCAACGAGCAGACGCGGCGTATCGGTGTCGCTGCCGATGACGTCGATCACCACGGCCTCGATGCGGAACTGGGTTTCTACACCCGATAGCACCGGTGCGGCCACGCGTTCCGTGCGCACCCTGCACACCGCAAAACCCACCGCGAAGGCGAGAAAAAGCCATGCAATATTTGTCACATATGGCAATGCGCCAAAACGCCGGACACCCCAAACCAATGCCGCGCAAACCACCACAAACCCTAGCGCCATCCACAGGGCCGGTTCGAATTTCAGACTGAGATAAACCGCGCAGCCGCCGCCCAGCGCCACCGGCATCCACAGGATCAGGCGACCCGCCTGTGCCGACACGGCGTCACGCGCCGCCTCACTCAGCCATTCTCGCACAGACGCCACAGAAAAATTCACCGCTCCCCCGCCACGCCCCCTGTTATCCCCGCTCAGGAAGCGTATAAGGGCGCGTCTTTACTATCATATGGCTTTTTACGTGACGCAACCCGTAGTTACCCGCTTCGCTCCCTCGCCCACCGGTTACCTGCATATCGGCGGGGCGCGCACGGCCCTGTTCAACTGGCTGTACGCCAAACATACCGGCGGCCGTTTCCTGATCCGCATCGAGGACACCGACCGCGAGCGCTCGACGCAGGCCGCCGTGGATGCCATCTTCAAGGGCCTCGACTGGCTGGGGCTCAATACGGACGAGCCCATCGTCTTTCAATCGACCCGCGAAGCCCGCCACAAAGAGGTCGTACAGCAGCTTTACGCGAGCGGCTACGCCTATGCCTGTTTCATGACGCCGGAAGAGACCGAGGCCGCGCGCGAACTGGCCAAGGCCGAGGGCCGCGCCCTGCGGTCTATCTGGCGCGACCGTACGCCGGACGCCGACCAACTGGCGCAACCGCACGTCATTCGTTTCAAAGGTCCGCTCGACGCGCCGCTGATCATCGAAGACGCGGTGCAGGGCACGGTGCGCTTCAACACCAAGGATATGGACGACCTGATCCTGCTGCGCACCGACGGCACGCCGACCTATAATCTGGCGGTCGTGGTCGACGATCACGACATGGGGGTCACCCATATCATCCGCGGCGACGATCACCTGAACAACGCCGCCCGTCAGAGCCTGATCTATCAGGCCGCTGGCTGGGACGTGCCGACCTTCGCCCATATCCCGCTGATCCATGGCCCGGATGGCGCCAAACTGAGCAAACGTCACGGCGCGCAGGCCGTCGGCGATTATGAAGACCTCGGCTACCTGCCCGAAGCCATGCGCAACTATCTGGCGCGGCTCGGCTGGTCGCACGGCGACGACGAAATCTTCACCGATGCGCAGATGATCGACTGGTTCGACGTCACCGGCATCAACAAGGCCCCCGCCCGCCTCGACTTCGCTAAGCTGGCCCATGTCAATGCCCACTGGCTGCGCGAATGCGCGCCGGAGCGTCTGACGGCGCTGGTCATGGACGTGCTGCGGACGCGTGGTGATGTGCCGGATCACGCCGAAAACATCCTCATGCGCGCCCTGCCGCAGGTCGTGGAGCGGGCAAAAACGATTCCGGAACTGGCAGATTTATGTGCCTTTGCACTGGCGAAAACCGATTTCACTCTTGACGAAAAGACGAAAAATCTTCTGACTGAGGAAACTTTACAACGGCTGACGCGACTTCACGAAAAGTTGTTAAGTCAGACAAATTGGGACGCTGACTCTCTGGACCAATTGTTGAAAAAATTCGTTGAAAATGAACAGGTTGGCTTCGGAAAGGTAGGTCCCGTTTTGCGCGGAATCCTGTCCGCCGGACAACCTGCACCTGATATTTCGCGTACTTTAACCGCCCTAGGACGTGACGAGTCTCTCGCCCGTCTCAAGCAGGCTCTTTTCATTTAGTTTGGCACTTTATATAGCAGGTGCAACGAAAATGCCGTTTGCATTGCACACAAAAGATCAAGAGGTAAGCACTTCATGACCCAGAACACTCCCGCGAAGATTACCGTCGGCGAACAGGTCATCGATCTGCCGATCATGAAGGGGACGCTTGGCCCGGACGTGATCGACATCCGTAAGCTTTACGCCCAGTCCGACGCCTTCACTTACGACCCCGGTTTCACCTCGACCGCGTCGTGCGAATCGAAGATCACCTTCATCGACGGCGACAAGGGCGTGCTGCTGCACCGCGGCTACCCGATCGATCAGCTGGCCTCGCAATCGAGCTTCCTTGAGACCTGCTTCCTGCTGCTGCACGGCGAACTGCCGACGGCGTCGGAATACGAAGAATTCGAAAGCACCATTACCCGCCACACCATGCTGCATGCGCAGTTCGACCGCTTCTTCGACGGTTTCCGCCGTGACGCTCACCCGATGGCGATCATGACGGGTGCTGTCGGTGCCCTGTCGGCCTTCTATCACGACAGCCTCGACATTCAGGACGCCAAGCAGCGTGAAATCTCGGCCCATCGCCTGATCGCCAAGATGCCGACGATCGCCGCCCGCGCCTTCAAATACAGCGTCGGCCAGCCCTTCGTTCATCCGAAAAACAACCTCAGCTACGCCGAAAACTTCCTGCGCATGTGCTTCGCCGTCCCGGCGGAGGACTATGTCGTCGATCCGGCGCTGGTCCGCGCCATGGACCGCATCTTCATTTTGCACGCTGACCACGAACAGAACGCCTCGACCTCGACCGTCCGTCTGGCCGGTTCGTCGGGCGCAAATCCGTTCGCCTGTATCGCCGCCGGCATCGCCTGCCTGTGGGGTCCGTCACACGGTGGTGCCAACGAAGAAGCGCTGAACATGCTGAAGGAAATCGGCACACCCGAGCGCATCCCTGAGTTCATCGCCGGCGTCAAGGATCGCAAGTACAAGCTGATGGGCTTCGGTCACCGCGTCTACAAAAACTACGATCCGCGCGCCAAGGTCATGCAGACCTCGGCCTACGAAGTGCTGGCCGCCACGGGCCGTGAAAACGACCCGCTGTTCCTCGTCGCCAAGGAACTGGAAGCCGTAGCCCTGAACGACGAGTTCTTCATGGAGCGCAAGCTGTTCCCGAACGTCGACTTCTATTCGGGTATCACCCTGTCGGCCATGGGCTTCCCGACCACCATGTTCACCGTGCTGTTCGCTCTGGCGCGCACCGTGGGCTGGATCGCCCAGTGGAAGGAAATGATCGAGGATCCAGGTCAGAAGATCGGCCGTCCTCGTCAGCTCTATACCGGCTCCGCCGCCCGCGACTTCGTTCCGGTGTCCCAACGCGGTTAATCGCTGCATCTGCCAAAGAAAACCCGCCGGAACGCTCCGGCGGGTTTTTTATGTCTCCGATCTGGGGCGCTTTTGTTCGACCCTCATCAGAGGTTTCCATATCTCGTCGTCGCGCATATCCCACAGGCCTGACAGTGTTTGACCGTCGTTGCCGAAGCGTCCGTCGAAGCGTTGAACCGCGCCGCTTATCGTCCAGCGGCAGCCGTCGAGTTGTGCGGTGAAGTCATTGACCGATCCGTCGGCGTCGTAGCTGCGCGTGGCATAGACGCCGTCGCCTCCCAGCGATATGATTTCAAGCGACCGCAGCCTTTGACCGTTCATGACGGCATCGACGTCATGAAACAGGAAAAACCGATTGGCCCAGCGGTAACTGTCCGTGGCCGAAGATACCTCCCCCGCGCTGCCGTCGGCGTTCACTTGGGTAATCGTCGTGTCCCAACACCAACGAGGATGTTCAACCGGTGCAGGTCGGGATGGCGTGACATCAGGCTTTGCCCGCGTCTTCGAGCCCTAGTCGCGACGCTTCGATTCTCAGCGCCTTCTGAGCCGCGCCGAAATGCGCCGAACCACCACCATCGCAGTTATAAAGAATGGACACCGTCACCTGCTCGTCGAGGAAGCTGCGCAGGTGCCCGGTAAAGCCGTTGATACGGCCACCGTGGGTACAGTATCGGTGATTATCGAGCGTCCCGACCCCCAGTCCGAACCCGTAGTTCAGCGGTTCGGTGCCGCCTTCGCGTTCCCACGCCGGTTGCCCGTTACGCAACAAGGCCGGACTGAGCATGGCGTTCAGGCTTTCGGTCTTAAGCACCTTGCCGCCCAGAAGCGCGGCGTGCCACTGGCACAGGTCTTCGCTGGTCGAACGCATGGCCCCGGCCCCACTGAGGAAGCTGGGGGACACCGGTACGTTTGGATTAAAGCCGCGGCCCGAAGGCGTATAGCCACGCGTTGCCGTATTGGCCACCGCACAGCTACGATCAATCGTCGTGTGGACAAGGCCCGCCGGTTTGAACAGGTGCTGTTCGCAAAAATCCGCGAAGCCCATACCCGACATCTGCTCGACGACGATCGACAAAAGCGTGAAGCCGGAATTGGAATAGGCCCAGCCGAGGCCCGGACCGAAGCGATATAATGGCTTTCCGGCCCGGATCAGTTTCAGAACGTCATCCGCCGTGTAGTCGCGGTTCTGGGCCTCGGTTAGTATCGCCATGTCCTGTCGGTTGACGTAATCGCCCATGCCGGAGGTATGGCTCATCAACTGGCTAAGCGTGACTTCGCCAGCGCGCGGAAAATCGGGCAGGAAACGCGACAGGGTATCGTTGACGCTCAATAACCCCCGCTCCTGCAATAAAAGGATGGCGGCGGCGGTAAATTGCTTGGTAATCGAAGCGATGCGCAAGGTCGTCTGCGGCGTAACGGTATCGCCGGTGTCGATATTGGCGATGCCGAAGCCTTTGGAATAGAGCATCACGCCCTTGCGCATGACGCTGAGGCTCAGGCCGGGCGTCAGGCGCGTATCGATCAAAGTCCGGGCCATGGCGTCGAGGGTAGGCCAGTCTTTCAGCAGCGGGGTCTTTGGCTTGGCGGCAAAGGTCGGCAGTTCGATCGGCACAACTTTCAGCACGGCGCTGCCACCGAGCGAGGCCAACCCGGCGACCACAGCGGCGCGGCGCGTAAATCCCCCCTGTTTTTGCCTGGGATCAAACATCGGTGCTAAATCAAACCTTGGCCCGATGACGGCGGATCACATCGTGCGCGTCATCAGAATCCTATGGGAACAATGGCTTAATGTAATAAGCTATGGGAAAGTTTCAACCTAATTGGTTACCTTGGGGTTAACATTCAGGTGATCCAGAACGGCCGCGGCGGCCAGTTTTGCCGGGGCCGGTTGCCCCCGCCCCATCAGATCAAGCGCGGCAAACTGTTCCTCGCGCTGGGTATCGCGTAAGGTCTTGTCGGTCAAACGTGCATCGACGGCGGCGACCAGATTATCCACCGAGCAATCGTTCTGGATGAACTCCGGCGCGACTGTTTTGCCTGCCATGATGTTGAACAGGGTCACGTGGTTGAGCGGCGAAATGTGCTTGAAGATAAAGAAGGTAAGGGGTTCGACCTTATAGGCGATGACCATCGGACACCCGGCCAGCGCCAGTTCGGTCGAGACAGTTCCGGAACAGGCCAGTGCCACGGTCGCCGCACGCATGGCCGACAGTTTATCGGCTTCATCCTCGATCAGGGTCACGGGGATGGTCAGACCAGCCAAACCTTCATGCACCAGACCACGCACGGTATCGGCGACCGGCATGACGAATTTGAGGGCGGGATGTTCGGCAGCGAGGCGCTCCAGCGTGCCCCGGAACGTCGGCATCAGACGCCGGATCTCGGACGGACGGCTGCCCGGCAGCACCAGCACGAACGGATCGTCGGCGCCGAGGCCCTGACGCGCACGAAAGTCTTCCGGATCGGCTTTGGAGAAATCGACATTCAGCGCCGGATTGCCGACGACGACGGTTTGCAGCCCCTCTTTTTCAAAATAGGGCGCGTCCATCGGATGCAAGGCCAGAAGCAGATCAACGCTTTGCGCCAAGGTCTTCGCGCGACCGGGGCGCGTCGCCCATACCTGAGGGCCGACATATTTGATCAGCGCCACGTCGGGCATGACGGCGCGAATGCCATGCGCCACGCGCAGGGTGAAACCCCAGGAATCGATCAGGATTACCGCATCGGGCTTTTCGCGTTGAGCCAGAGCCACCGTATCGGCCACCCGCGCCTTGACGCGTTTATAGGCCTTGAGCCCCTCGACCATACCGAGGATCGACAATTGCGCGATATCGAACGGGCTCTCGATCCCCAGTTCGGCCATCTGTTTGCCGCCGACGCCGAAAAAGGCGAGCGGCATTGAGGACTGCGCCTGCAATTCGCGGATCAGCCCGGCCCCCAGCGTGTCGCCGGACGCTTCGGCGGCCACGATCATTAGTTTAAGGGGCGTGACCATAGATAAACAATCCCAACTGTGCGGCACGGGCATAGGTCCGTGCCTTGTCGACGACCAGCAGCGCCCCCGCCTGACCGACAATCCCTTCCAATCCCGCCGCCGCCGCCGCCTCGACTGTCTGGACACCGATTGTCGGCATGTCGAGGCGCAGATCCTGTATCGGTTTGGCGACCTTGGCCAGCACACCCTTGCGCGCGCTCTCACGACCGATCAGCACCGGCGACAGGGTCTGAATACGCTGCAACAGCGCGTCCGTGCCCTCCTGTGCCTCGACCGCCAGCGTGATCTTGCCCGCTACAACGACCGCCTGCCCGATATCGAGCGCGCCGATGGCGTTGGCGATACGGAAGGCTTCGTTGACGTCGTCAAGCGCCGCCGCCGAAGGTTCGGGCCCGGCCTGAACGCCGTTGTCGAGCAGCAGTTCCGGATTGGCCTCGTGCGCGCCCTCTATGGCATAGCCCTGAGATTCAAACACCCGGGCAACTTGCCGCAGGAGCGAATCATCGCCGCCGCGTCCGGCCTGCTGGATCGACGGCAGGTGCGCCGCACCGCCTTCGTCGCGCTTCAGCGTATCGAAGTCCGGGCGTTTGACGTAGCCCACCATGCAGACGGCCTTGCAGCCTTCCTGCGCCAAAGCCACGAAAATCTGCTGGAAGTGGCCGATATCGATGTCGTGGCCGGGGTGAGCGCTCAGCTCCTCATCGGCCAGTCCTGCCAGACGGATGATGCAATAGTCGCGCCCCGAGGCTTTCAGATAGCGCGCGATTTCCACCGGCGCCAGTCCGCCCCCGGCGATCAGACCCAGCTTGGTCATTCGACAGGCAGGCAGATGGGACGGTTGGAGTCTTCGCGGATGAACTGAACGATTTCAACCACCTGAGGAATATCGCTGAAATTTTCCAGCACGTCGTCGAGACGCTCCTGAAACGTGCCTTCCGGCGCGAACATCATGCGGTAGGCCGTGCGCAGCGCCAGAATCAGATCGCGCGAAAATCCACGACGCTTGAGCCCGACCAGATTCAGACCTTCGAGGCGCGCGTGGTTGCCCCACACCGAACCGTAGGGAATGACGTCCTTGGTCACCATCGCCGCGCCGCCGACAAAGCTGTAACGGCCGATGCGCGCGAACTGATGGATGCCGCACAGGCCGCCAAGAAACACGTAATCGCCGACCTGGACATGGCCGCCCAGCGAAGCATTGTTGGCCAGAACGACATTGTTGCCGACGACGCAGTCGTGCGCCACGTGACTGCCGACCATCAGCAAACAGTCGTTGCCGACCGTCGTCACGCCGCCGCCCTTGACGGTACCGGTGTGCATGGTGACGTGTTCGCGAATATGGTTGCGCGCGCCGATAATCAGCCGTGTGTCTTCGCCCTTGTGCGCCAGATGCTGCGGCGTACCGCCCAGTACGGCAAATGGATGGACGATGGTGTCTTCACCGATTTCGGTATGGCCTTCGATGACGACGCTGGATTGCAGCGTCACGCGATCCTTGAGGACGACCTGAGGCCCGACGATGGACCACGGCCCGATCGTGACGCCTTCGCCCAGGGTCGCACCGTCGTGGATGATGGCGGTCGGGTGAATGCTCATTGCGGGTTCTCGACAACCATGGCGGCGAACTCGCATTCACAGCATATCTTGCCGTTGACATAGGCCTTGCCGCTGAACTTGAACACGTCACCGCGATGACGCGTTACCTCGACATGCATGCGCAGCTGATCGCCCGGACGGACGGGGCTGCGGAACTTCACGCCATCGACGCCGAGGAAGAAAATGGTCTTGCCTTCGACCGAAACCTCGAGCGATTTCGACATCAGCACGGCACCCGTCTGACCCAGGGCTTCGATGATCAAAACGCCCGGCATGACCGGGTTTTCAGGGAAATGCCCCTGAAAGAACGGCTCGTTAAAGGTGACATTCTTGATGCCGACCATGCTCTTGTTCTTTATCCACTCCTCGCCCCGGTCGATGAGCAGGAAAGGATAGCGATGCGGAAGTCGCTTTAAAACCTCGGCATAGCCTACGGCGATACCGGTTTCAGCTTCAGGCGCATTTTCGATCGTCATGGTTCCGTTTAACCCTTGTCTTTGGAGGACGCAGCCTTGGCCAGCCAGGCCGATTCGCGCAGAAACTGCCGCGACGGCTTGGCCGGAAAGCCCGACCACATTTGTCCCGGAGGGACATTCTTGAACACAATAGCACCGGCGGCGACCTTGGCCCCCTCGCCGATTTCGATATGGTCAATGACCCCGGCCCGACCGCCGAACATGGCACCGTCGCCGATTTGCACAGACCCCGACAGGCCCGAATGCGCCGCCACGATGACGTTACGTCCGATCTTAACGTTATGGGCGATTTGCACCATATTGTCGATCTTCGTAGCTTCGCCGATGACCGTGTCATCGAACGCCCCGCGATCGACGCAGGTCCCCGCGCCTATCGACACGTCGTCCTGAAGGATGACCCGACCCAGTTGCGGCACATCGATCAGGCCCAGCTTGTCACCCGATACGCCGAACCCGGCTTCACCGATGCGCACGCCCGACGACAAATGCACCCGGTCGCCGATCAAGGCGCAATAGATGGTGGAATGCGCCCCGATCAGGCAATCGCGACCGATGGTGCAGCCCGGTCCGATGACCGTATAGGCTTCGATGCGCGATCCGCGCCCGATTTCGACATTCTGCCCCACCACGACGCCGACGCCGAGGCTTACCCCGTCCTCGATCCGTGCCGTCGGATGAATGGCCTGGGAACCGTCGTGAACCTTGGGCGTATATAGCCTGGCCGCCAACCGCGACCACGACGCCTGAGGCGAGGCGGTGACCAGTGGAATGGAATGCGGCGGCACATTGTCTACGTCGGCCGAACAGACAAAGACATATTCCGCGTGGGTTTTTTGCAGATTGAGAAGGTAACGGCGGTCGCTGAAATAGGAGGCCTTGCCTTTACCGGCGGCCGACAACGGCGCGCAGCCGGATACGAAGCCTTCGGCCTTGCCAACCGAAGCGAAGGTCAGGGCCGCGACCTGATCCAGACCGATCCGCGCCCCCACGTCGAAAAATCTCAGATCGGGCATGCCCCGTGATGTCCTGATATCGTTTGTAAAACCGGTTTTATCCGGACTTTAAAAACGGTTGAGCCTTGTCCAGACAAATGGCTTCGCACATTTTTGGACAAGGCTCAAGTTTTGGGCTCAAGTTTTTGAAACACGTTTGAACGTGTTTTAGCGGTGCGGGTATTAGCCGCCCTGTTGCTGGGCGTCTTGCTCGGCCTTGGCTTTCAGCAGCTTCTGACGATCGGCTTCCGGCAGGACGACGCGCTTGATGTCGACGGTGGCCTTGGAGTCGTCCAGTTTCTTGATGACGTCGCCGGTGATGTCCATCGCCGGGTTGGCGAACAGGACGGCCTTGCGGTCGACCAGCACACCGCAGTTCTTGGTCTCATAGACCGACGACAGGACCGGACCGACCTGCTGGGCGATCAGGACATTGGCCTGCTGCTCGGTGCGGCCCAGTTCCTGATTGACGATAAACGCCTTGTCCTGGAACGCCTTGGCCTTGGTGTAGAAGGCCTGAGCCAGGGGCTCGAACTTTTCCTTGGTCAGGGTCTTTTGCTGAGCGGCAAGGCTGGCGCGTTCCTTTTCGAGCGCGGTCACGTCCGGACCCAGTTCGGCTTCGGCCTGCTGGTTGATCTGCTCAAGGCGCGTAGCGGCGGCCTTGGCGATGGCGGCGTTGGCCATGACGGCTTCGTTCGAATAGACGCAGACGCCGGCGATCACCGGACCGGGCTTGGTCTGCGGCTGCTGGGCGGCCGGGGCCTGAGCCGAGGCCGCCGACGCGAGAACGAGCGCCGAGAGGCCGCAGACAGTGATCAGAAGTTGCTTTTTCATGGTGTGGGAACTCTTCATCCGAAGTAGATTAGAACTGGGTCGATTGTGAGAAACGGAAGGTTTCGGTCTTGTCGTAGTCTTCGCGCTTCAGGAGCTGGCTGATATCGAACTGGATCGGCCCCATGGGGGATTTCCAGCGGATGGTGATACCTGCGGCGGCCCGCAGCGAGAAGTCGTCCTTTATGTAGTCCAGACGCGCACCGGCGACGCACGAGCCGGCGGCAGCCTGGGTAGCGCTGCAATATTTCAGACGGTCGTCGACACCGCCCATGGTACCAAAATCCACAAACAAAGCGGTTTTAAGGCCGTATTGCTCAGGCAGACCGTTGGGGATACCCAGTTCGACCGTGCCGATGGCGTAGGTTTCCCCGCCCAGCGAATAGGTCGAGCTGGTATCGCGCGGACCGATACCGGCATTTTCAAAGCCGCGGAACGTGGTGCCCCCCTTGAAGAAACGATCGTTGATGCGGATCGAGTCACCGTTGGTCGGCGTGATGTTCCCCGCCAGACCCTGAACGTGGAGGATCATATCCTTGCGGAAGCCGTGGTACCAATGGGCTTCAAGTTCCGAGCGAATATATTTCGAATCGCCCCCCAGACCGGCGAAATCCTGACGCAGGATCGTCTGCCAGCCGCGCGTCGCCATGACGTAATCGTTGCGGCGGTCGAAGGACAGGGTATAGCCGACGCTCGATGTCACGCCGTTGCCGCAGGAATAGAGCAGGTCGTCACAGGCCGAGGACGTGGTCGTCGACAGTTCGTCGTTGCGCAGGTTATAGCGCAGACGCAGGATCGAATAGCCGTTGAGGCTGTAACCCAGACGCAGGCCCGCGCCATTGGTCTTGGTCGAATAGCTTACGCCTTCGTATTCGTAGGAACTCGAGAAGATGTCGATACCCGCCGAAATGTCGCGGCCCATGAAATGCGGCTCGGTGAAGGACAGGTCGACGTTCTTCTGAATCGAGCCCAGCGAGACGCGCGCCCGGACGTTCTGACCGCGGCCACGGAAGTTGCGCTCGGTGATGCCGACGTCGAGAATGAACTTTTCGTAGGACGAGAAACCGGCCCCGAAGCTGAGTTCGCCCGTCGGCTGCTCGGTCACCTCGACGCGGATATTGGTGCGGTCGGGCGCTGAACCCGGCGTTTCCTTGATGTCCGCTTCCTTGAAGAAGCCGAGCGCGTTGACGAACATCTTGGAGCGTTCGATCAGGGCCTTGTTATAGGCGTCGCCTTCGGAGACCAGCATTTCGCGACGCACGACGCGGTCCAGCGTGCGGGCATTGCCCACCACGTCGATCTTGTCGATATAGACGCGGGCACCTTCGCGGACGTTGAAGGTCACGTCGACGGTCTTGCTTTCGGCATTGCCCTCGTCGCGCGGACGCACGTCCACGAAGGCGAAGCCCGCCTGCCCCGCCGCATAGGTCAGGGTGTCGACCGACTTTTCGATCAGGTCGGCTTCGTAAAGCTGACCCGGCTGGATCGGCAGGATGCGCGCCAGGTTTTCACCGTTGAGCTTGTCGTTCTCGGTCTTCACCGTCACGCGGCCGAAATTGTACTTCTGACCTTCATCGAGCGTATAGGTGATGACAAAGTCCTTGCGGTCCGGCGTCAGTTCGGCCACCGCCGAGACGACGCGGAAATCGTAATAGCCGCGGTTGGTGTAGTGCTTCTTCAACTGCTCACGGTCGTAATCCATACGGTCCGGATCGTAGTTGTCGTTCGAGGAGAAGAACTTCCACCACAGCGACTTGCGCGTCACGACTACACCGGCCAGTTCGTTGTCCGAATAGGCCTTGTTGCCGACGAAGTTGACGTTTTCGACGCCGGTCTTCACGCCTTCGTTGATTTCAAAGATCAGGTCGACGCGCTTTTGCGGCAGTTCGACGATCTTGGGCGTGACGGTCGCCGAGATGCGGCCCGACCGGCGATAAAGCTCGATGATGCGCTGAACATCGGCCTGAACCTTGGCCTTGGTGAAGACGCCGCGCGGGCGGATCGTCACTTCGTCGCGCAGCTTGTCCTTCGACAGGGCCGAATTGCCCTCGAAGACCACCTGGTTGATGATCGGCGCCTCGACGACGCTGACGACCATTTCCTGACCGTTCATGACGATCTGCACATCGGAGAACAGCTCGGTGCGGAACAGCGTCTTGACCGACTGGTCGATCAGGGCGTCGTTGACGGTCTGCCCCACCTGAATCGGCAGGTAGGAAATGACGGTAGCGGCGTCGATGCGCTCATTCCCCTCGACCTTGATGCGGCTGATCGTAGCGACCTGCGGTGCGGGCGCCTGTTGCTGCTGTTCGGCCGGCGGTGCGGGCGGCGCTTCCTGCGCCATGACGGGCGCGGCGGCGGCCAGAAGGGCGAACAGGCTGACCGAAGCCGCCAGCGGACGGAAGGTCTTCGGCGTAGGGAGGTTATGGCTGAGCATAAAGTTCTGGATCCGCTTTATATGTTGGCAGTCGTTTGTGCAGTGTCGGTAGAGGGAAATCGCGGCACGACCGCTAAACCCCGTGAGTATGGAGACGGTTTATGACGGTCATGAGAACAGTCCCACTATAAATCTGTTGAACCCGGTACGGTTAAGGTCATTCCATGTAGCGAACAACATCAATCCTAACAAGGCCACAAGGCCGAATCTGTAGCCCAGCCCCTGTATGGTGGCATTGAGCGGTTTGCGCGCGATGGCCTCGTAGGTGTAAAACACCAGATGACCACCATCGAGCACCGGGATAGGCAGCAGGTTGACGAACCCGATGCCGATCGAAATGAACCCCGCAAACTGAAGCATGGTAAAAGCCCAGTTCGCCACCACCAGAGCCGGGTCAGCCTTCACGCTCGCCGCGGCGGCGGTCATGTCACCGGTCGCCTTGGTCATGCCGATGATGCCCGAAAGCTGGTCGCCGTTTTCTTTTCCTGTGAAAATGCGGCCAATATAGGTCAGCGTCGTGTCAAGCACGTTCCACGTCTTTTGCGTCCCCAGCCACAAGGCTTCGTGAGGCCACAGGGCGCGCGGCTTGCCATCGCCGATCTGTACCGCCAGTCGACCGGCATAGGTCGGCACGGGATCGGTAGGCTTGGAAATCAGCCGACGCTCGGGCGTAATCACAAGGCTCACCGGTTGACCGTCGCGCACGAGATCGATGCGGGTCGGTTCGTCACCGCGCATGGTAATCAGCATAATGACGTCTTCGGAGGACTTGATGGCGCGCCCGTCAATGCGGACGATCCGGTCATTGACCTTAAGGCCGCCGCGCACCCCCGGTCCATTGGCTTCGCTGAACCCCATGACCGTGCCGGGCGACATGCCCTTGCCCACGATCATGAAGACCACGGCAAAGATAACGATCGACAGCGCGAAATTGGCCATAGGACCGGCCAGCACGATCAGAAAGCGCTGCCATACCGGCTTGAAATGGAAATAGGCCTTTTCGGCCCCTGCCCCTTCACGCTGGGCAATGGCGAGGCGCGCTTCCTGCAATTCTTTCTCATCCGGTGACATGGAAGACACATGTTCGTCGCCGGCAAACTTGACATAACCGCCCAAAGGCAGGGCGCTGAGGCACCATAGCACGCCGTTTTTGTCGCGTCGTGACCAAAGGATCGGGCCGAATCCGACGGAGAAGCGCTCGATCTTCGTTTTAAACAGGCGAGCCACGCTGAAATGTCCCAGTTCGTGAATCGTCACGATCAGTGAGATCAGCAGAAGGAATGTCGGAATTCCCAACAAAATTGTCATTTAATATCCGTACCTTGTCGCCACGTTTTCACCCCGCGCTTACGCCGTGGCCGCCTGGGATACGTCGAATGCCCCGCAGCGTCCCGCCAGTTCGGCGCGTGTCTCCGCGTCCGTAAGCAATATTTGCCCGATATCATGGCCTAAATTTACTGTTAAGGCCATAGAGCGCGATTCCGCCTTCTTCATGGCATGGGCCACGGCCTCGGGAATATCGAGGAAACCGATGCGTCCGGCAAGGAAAGCCTGCACCATCACTTCGTTCGCCGCGTTGAAAACGACCGGCATCAGGCCACCGATCATCAGGGCCTCGCGCGCCAGCCTGAGCATGGGAAAAGCCTCCTCGTCCGGCGCGTCGAAGGTCAGGGTGCCGATGGCGCGCAGGTCAAACGCCGGGGCTTTCCACGGATGGCGGTCGGGCCAGCCGAGGCAATAGGATATCGGCACGCGCATATCCGCAGGCCCCATCTGAGCGAGAGTCGAGCCGTCGGTATATTCGACGAGGCTATGCACGACCGACTGCGGATGAACAAGCACGTCGATTTGCGACGCGGGCATATCGAACAGATAGGCCGCCTCGATCAGTTCCAGCCCCTTGTTAGCCAGCGTCGCGCTGTCGATGGTGATCTTGGCACCCATCGACCAGTTGGGGTGTTTCAGGGCCTGTTCGCGGGTGACGGTTTTGAGGTCTTCACGCGTCCTGCCCCGGAACGGCCCGCCCGACGCCGTGAGGATCAGTCGGCGGATATGGTCGCGTTGCGTCGTCTCGAAGACCTGAAAAATAGCATTGTGCTCGGAATCGACCGGCAGGATGCGCCCGCCCGCCGCCTCGGCGCGCTCGATCAAAGCGCGGCCGCAGCAGACGAGGCTTTCCTTGTTGGCCAGAGCGATGGTCGCCCCCGTCCCTGCTGCCGCCCAAACGGGTTTAAGTCCGGCGATGCCGACGATAGCGGCCATGACCCAGTCGGCCTGACGCGCCGCCGCCGTTTCAACCGCGTCTATTCCACAGGCGATCTCGATGCCCGAACCACGCATCAGGTCCTGAAACAGCGGCCATTGGGCCTCGTCGGCAATGACTGCAACGGCTGGACGGAATTTCAGCGCCTGCTCAGCCAGAAGCGCGGCATTACGTCCCGCGCACAGGGCTTCAATCGTGTAATCCACACCCGGCATCAGGGTTTCTTCAATCAGGTTGAGCGTCGAGACCCCGACCGAACCGGTCGAGCCGAGGATGGATATCCGTCTCATAGCTTCGTCCCCAGCATGACCAGCCAGCGGATGCCGCCAATGGCGACGATGGCGAACATCAACCCGTCCACGCGATCGAGCAGACCGCCATGGCCGGGGATCAGCGCGCCGGAATCCTTGACGCCATACCGGCGTTTCAGCATCGATTCCCACAGGTCGCCACCCATGGTCGCAAAGGCGACCAGCAGTCCGACGATCAGCGCCGCCGTATTGGACTGGAAAAGGTCCGTCAGGTCGGCCAGAGCACCCGAGGTCAGCATCCCCGCAATCATGCCGCCCGCAAAGCCCGCCCAGGTCTTGTTCGGCGAATATTTAGCCCATAACTTCGGTCCACCGATCAGCTTGCCGAATATATAAGCCGCGCTGTCCGCCGCCCAGGCGATGAGAAACGCGAAAAACACCCAATAGACGCCGTTGTGGGTTTCCCTAAGCCAGATCAGGACCAGAGCGGGCCAGCCGATATAGAAAGCCCCATAGGCCGCATCGAGGTACGGACCTTTGAGACGGCGAAAATAGAGGCCCGCACACACGGTTCCGAAGCTCAAAACCGCAATGCCCGCCACGATGTTCGACAGATAAACCGTAAATACCGCTGAAAGTACCGCCAAGGTGATTGCCACTGCCATGCGGTTGGGCCATTTCGGTGCCGCCATGGCCGACCATTCAAGGCTGAGAAAGGCCACACCGACGCTGATCAACAGCAGGAACGGCCAGCGGCTCAGGCCAAACGGCAGATTTAGTTCACCCATCCAGATGATGCCCAGCACCGTCGGAATAAGCACGGCGGCAGACGCCACGCGAAACAGCAGTTCGCGCGAGGATTTCTTCGGTTTGAGTGTCGTCGACCCGGTATCAGGCTGGGACATGACCCGCCTCGACCGCGCCGAAACGCCGCTCACGCCGGTAATAGATGTCCAGCGCCGCCTTCAGGGCATCGCCGTCGTAGTCGGGCCACAGGATGTCCTGAAAAACGAACTCGGCATAGGCGGCTTCCCAGAGCAGGAAATTCGACAGACGATGTTCACCCGATGTACGGACAACCAGATCGAGCGTCGGCAAACCGTGCGTTGACAATAATCCGCCGAAATTTTCCGGCGTCAGATCGTCCACACGCGCGGCACCTGACTGTACCTGCGCCGCAAACGTCTTCGCCGCCTCGACGATATCGGCCTGAGCCCCATAGTTCAGGGCGACCTGAAGGAAAAAGCGCGAATTATGCTTCGTGCGTTCGTGGGCATCGTGAATGCAGGACAGAATATCCGCGGGCAGACCGGCCTGCTGACCGATGATGCGGACGCAGACCCCGGCGCGCTCCAGACGGTCGAGATCAGACTTGATGAAGGCCTTGAGAAGCCCCATCAGGTCGGAAACTTCCGCCGCCGGACGACGCCAGTTCTCGGTTGAAAAGGCGAACACCGTCATGTGGGTAACGCCCAGATCGCCCGCCGCCGTGATCGTCTTTTTCAGCGCGTCGACCCCGGCCTTGTGCCCGAAGGTGCGCATCTGATGGCGCGCCTTGGCCCAGCGGCCGTTGCCGTCCATGATGATCGCAACGTGAAGCGGCGCGCCTCCTGCGGGCGCGGCCTTACCTTCGGCGATATGGTCCGGCCCTGAGGGCATGAACGCGACTTCCCTTATGACGTGATGACAGGCAGGTTCAGGGAAATCCTAGACCTGCATGATCTCCGCTTCCTTGACCTTGAGCAATTCGTCGATGCGCTTGATCGCTTCATCGGTGAACTTCTGCACTTCGGTCGTCATCTTCTTTTGTTCGTCCTCGGAAATAACCGAGTCCTTTTCGGCCTTTTTGAGGTCGTCATTAGCGTCGCGACGAACATTGCGTACGGCCACGCGCTTTTCTTCGGCATATTTGCCGGCGATCTTGGCCAGTTCCTTGCGGCGCTCTTCGGTCAGCGGCGGGATCGGCACGCGCAGGGTCTGACCGTCGGTGATCGGGTTGAGGCCCAGACCGGCGTTGCGAATCGCTTTTTCGACCGGCGTGACCAGACCCTTGTCCCAGACATTGACGCTGATCATGCGCGGTTCCGGCACCGATATCGCGGCGCAGGACAGGATCGACATCGACGAACCGTAAGCGTCGACCATGATGCCTTCCAGCAGGCCCGACGAGGCGCGCCCGGTGCGCAGACCGCCGAAGTCTTCCTTGAGCGACAGCACGGACTTGTCCATGCGATCCTTGAATTTATTGAGTTCGGGTTTGCTCATTGTATGTCTCTGCTTAAGTATTTGGCAGTTGGAGCGGCCTCAGGCCTGCTCGGAAATAACGGTGTGAACGCCCTGACCGGTGATGACTTTCTTCAGAGCGCCGGGCTCGCGAATCGAAAACACGACGATGGGAATATCGTTTTCGCGCATCAGCGACACGGCGGACGCATCCATGACGCGCAGATCTTTGGACAAAACATCCATATAGCTAAGGCGTTCATAACGCTCCGCCGAAGGGTCTTTTTTCGGATCGGCGGTATAGACGCCATCGACCGATGTGCCCTTGAACAAAGCATCGCAGTTCATTTCCGCCGCGCGCAGGGCCGCCGCCGTATCGGTCGTGAAATAGGGTGCGCCCGTACCGGCGGCAAAGATCACTACGCGGCCTTTTTCGAGGTGACGCATGGCGCGGCGACGCACGAAGGGCTCGCAAACGGCATTCATCTGGATCGCCGACTGCACCCGCGTATCGACATCGAGCTTTTCAAGCGCGTTCTGCATGGCCAGCGCGTTCATGACGGTCGCCAACATGCCCATATAGTCGGCGCTGGAGCGTTCCATCCCAACCGCCGCCTTCGACAGACCACGGAAAATATTACCGCCGCCGATAACCAGGCACAGCTCTACGCCCATGCGGGCGACCTCAGCCACCTCTTCGGCCACGGCCTTGACGGTGTTCATGTCGATGCCGAAACCCTGCTCGCCCATCAGCACTTCGCCCGAAATTTTCAGGAGGATGCGTTTGTAGGTCGGGCTGGCGTCGGTCATGGGTACTCTCAAAAGTCAGGCTGGGGGTGAATCAAACCAGATTGGCGGATGGTCTAAACCAGTTTCTTCTCTTTGAACAGAGAAAGGGCGCAGACACCCTGCGGTGCTGCGCCCTTAAACCGTGCTGAGATCAAAAGATCAAGCGTTACCGCTCATCATCGAAGCGACTTCGGCGGCGAAATCGTCCACCTTCTTTTCCACGCCTTCGCCGAGAGCGAGACGGGTGAAGCCGGTGACGGCAACGTCGGTGCCGAGCGTCTTGGCCGTGTCGGCAATCAGTTGCTTCACGGTCTGATCCGGGTTCATGACGAAGGGCTGCTCAAGCAGAACGACTTCGCGCTGGAACTTCGAGATCTGACCGTCGACGATCTTGGTGATCATCGCTTCCGGCTTGCCTTCTTCGCGCGCCTTTTCCGTCAGGATGGTGCGCTCACGCTCGACCGCCGCCGGGTCGAGGTCGTCGGACGACAGCGACAGCGGCTGGGTGGCGGCGATGTGCATGGCGATCTTGCGGCCCATGTCGTTCAGAGCTTCGACATCGCCCGCCGATTCGACGGCCACCAGAACGGCGATGCGGCCGAGGTTCGGCGCGATCGCGTTATGGATGTACGAAGCGACAACGCCTTGCGAGACGGTGTGCTTGGCCATGCGGCGAACGACCATGTTCTCACCGATATTGGCGATGAGGTTGGTGATTTCGTCGTTGACGGCTTCCTGAACGGCTTCCGGAGCGTCGGCCGCCAGACCGGCCTGAGCGGCATTGCGCGCCAGGTTCTGGAACAGCTCGTTACGCGACACGAAGTCGGTTTCGGCGTTCACTTCGACGGCCACCGAGGTCGTGCCGTTCGAGGCGACGGCCACGAGGCCTTCAGCGGCGACGCGGTCGGCCTTCTTGGCAGCCTTGGACAGGCCCTTGGTGCGCAGCCAGTCCATCGAGACTTCGACATTGCCGTCGTTCTCGGACAGGGCCTTCTTGCAATCCATCATGCCGGCGCCGGACTTTTCGCGCAGTTCCTTAACGAGTGCAGCAGTGATTTCCGCCATGGAATCCTCCATAAATCTTAAAAAGCTAAACCCTCGGCGGCTCCTTAGCCCGAGGGTGTGACAGGTATGTAAAGACGGAGCCTGATTTACTCAGGCTCCGCTTTTAGCGTCCCTGAGTAAATTAGGCTTCGCTGGCTTCTTCAGCGAGCAGGGCCGGCTCGACCGGAGCTTCCGAAGCACCGAGATCGATACCCGAAGCCGACTGACCGGCGGCCAGACCGTCAAGGACGGCGTCGGCGATCAGGTCGCAATACAGTTGCAGCGCACGGGCGGCGTCGTCGTTGCCCGGAACCGGATAGGTGATGCCGTCCGGATCGGAGTTCGAGTCGAGGATGCCGATCACCGGGATATTCAGCTTGCGGGCTTCCTGGATGGCGATCGATTCCTTGTTGGTGTCGATCACGAACATCAGGTCGGGGATACCGCCCATGTCCTTGATGCCGCCCAGCGACAGTTCCAGCTTCTCACGCTCGCGCGTCAGGGTCAGCAGTTCCTTCTTGGCGCGGCCCGACGGGTTGTCGAGGACCTGCTCCAGCTCGCGCAGACGGGCGATCGAACCGGAAATGGTGCGCCAGTTGGTCAGCGTGCCGCCCAGCCAACGGTGGTTGACATAGTACTGAGCCGAACGCTTGGCAGCGACCGAAACCGGACCGGCGGCCTGACGCTTGGTGCCGACGAACAGGACGCGGCCACCGTTGGCGGCAACTTCACGCACCTTCAGCAGGGCCTGATGGAACAGCGGCAGGGTTTGCGACAGGTCGATGATGTGGATGTTGGAACGCGAACCGAAGAGGTAACGCTCCATCTTCGGGTTCCAGCGGTGGGTCTGGTGACCAAAGTGCGTGCCGGCTTCAAGCAGGGCGCGCATAGACAGTTCAGGCATAGCCATGTGAATCTTCCTTTTTAATTCCGATAGACCTCCGCGGACAAAAAGCACCGGCAAAACCGGAACCTCGGAACGGTTGAACGTCAAAACCGTCTTTGAAACAAAGACGATAAAGACGCCCACCCGCGCATCCGCGTGTGAGATGGTGCGCAACTAGGCACAATCGACGATAAAATCAAGCGATTTTAGGCTGATCGGCCAAAAAGTGCGGCACCTTGGGTTGATACTGCGATGGAAGGCAACCCGATACAGATGAAACGGCTTTTAAATCGTCTCTTCTATACATCCTCGCAATATAGGACGCCGTTCATTGATTTCAAGGCACCGCGCAGGCTCGCATCAAGGCGATAGCGATTCGGCATCTTGAGTTCGATTTCGTGACCGTCGATTTCACTGAGGAGCGTAATTTCACCGCCCTGCCCCCGTGCATTATCCAGTTGTGCCTTAAACGCCTCAAGATCGAACCCGCGTGGCGTGACCGTCAGGCGCAGTCCCATATCGTCGGTCTTGAGATTACCGGCCAGCGGATCGGCGGACTCGCCGAAGAACCGCACCTCGCCATCAGCCCCTTTGCAGCGGACCTTGAGCAGGATGGATTGACCGGGTTCGAGGTTTTCGCGGCATTTGCGCAGAGCTTCGGGCTGGAACAGAACTTCGTACTCACCACTGGGATCGGACATGGTGACAAAGGCGAACTTCTCACCCGTTCGCGCCGAGGCCCGCTCCTGACGGCGACGCACAACCCCCGCCATGCGGAACGCTTCGCGACCTTCCTGCGCCAGAGCGACCGCCTCGGCATAGAGGGTGACCTTGCGACGTTTGAAAACATCGACCATGTCCTGCAACGGGTGGCCGGAAAGGTAGAAGCCGACGGCATGAAGCTCTTCGTCCAGTGCGTCCGGTCCGGACGCCTTGGGGATATTGGGCAGGCGCGGTCGTGACGAGTCATTCGAGCCAAATAGGCTGACCTGCGCCGAGGCGCGTTCCGCTGCCATGCTTTGCGCGTGCGCGATCAGCAGGTCGGCAGATTGAACAATTTGGGCGCGGTTGGGATGGATCGAGTCGAAGGCCCCTGCCCGCGCCAGATTTTCGATAGCGCGTTTATTAACGGCCTTGGGGTCGATCCGTTCAAGAAAGTCGAACAGGTCCTTGAACGGGCCGCCTTCCTTACGGATGGAAACGACCGACTGCATGGCTTCGAAGCCGACATTGCGCACCGCGCCGAGGGCGTAAAGCACTTCACCGTTTTCAACGTCAAAATCGGCCATGGAACGGTTGATGTCAGGCGGACGAATGGTCACGCCGAATTGCCGGGCGTCCTGATAGAAGACCGCCAGCTTATCGGTGTTGGCGATATCGAGACTCATGTTGGCCGCGAAGAATTCAACCGGGTGATTGGCCTTCAACCAGCCGGTTTGATACGAAATAAAGGCATAGGCGGCGGCGTGCGACTTGTTGAAGCCATAGCCTGCGAACTTGTTGACCAGTTCGAAGATCGAGTCCGATTGCTTTTCGGGAACGCCCTTCTCCTTAGCACCGGAAATAAATCTTGCTTTTTGCAAGTCCATTTCCTCTTTCTTCTTCTTGCCCATGGCGCGACGCAGAAGATCGGCTTCACCAAGGGAGTAGCCCGACAGGATCTGGGCGATCTGCATCACCTGTTCCTGATAGATGATGACGCCGTAGGTCTCTTTGAGCACCGGTTCGAGGCTGGGGTGCAGCATGTCGATATCGGCACGACCGAATTTGCGGTCAACATAGGTGTCGATATTGTCCATCGGGCCGGGGCGGTAGAGCGAGATCAGGGCGGTGATTTCCTCGATCGAGCCGCAGCGCATCTTGCGCAGGGTGTCGCGCATGCCCTGGCTTTCAAGCTGGAACACACCGATCGACTGACCCGAGGCCAGAAGTTCGTAAGTCGTCTTATCGTCCAGCGGCAGGGTCGAATAGTTGACGTCGATGTCGCGCTTTTTCAGATAGTGCCAGGCACGGTTCAGGGTCGTCAGGGTCTTGAGGCCGAGGAAGTCGAACTTGACCAGACCGGCGCTTTCGACCCATTTCATATTGAATTGCGTCGCCGGAATATCCGAACGCGGATCGCGATACAACGGCACCAGTTCGGTCAGGTCGCGGTCGCCGATCACAATACCGGCGGCGTGGGTCGAAGCGTTACGGTAAAGCCCTTCCAGCTTGAGCGCCGTATCGAGCAGCTTGGCGACGGTTTCTTCCTCGTCGCGGGCCTCCTTCAGGCGTGGTTCGATTTCCACGGCCTGCGCCAGCGTCGTCGGGTTGGCCGGGTTATTCGGCACCATTTTACACAGACGATCCACCTGCCCTAGTGGCAATTGCATCACCCGTCCGGTATCGCGCAGCACGGCGCGGGCCTGAAGCGTACCGAAGGTGATGATCTGCGCCACGCGATCGCGGCCATACTTGTCCTGAACGTAGGTGATGACCTCTTCACGGCGTTCCTGACAGAAGTCGATATCGAAGTCGGGCATGGACACCCGCTCCGGATTGAGGAAGCGCTCGAACAACAAACCAAACCGCAGCGGATCGAGGTCGGTGATCAGCAGCGACCACGCCACCAGTGACCCGGCCCCGGACCCCCGGCCCGGCCCGACCGGGATGTCGTGCGCCTTGGCCCATTTGATGAAGTCCGAAACGATCAGGAAGTAACCGGGAAAACCCATACGCTGGATGACGCCGATTTCGCGTTCCAGCCGGTCCCAGTACTCCTGTTCCGGAAAGGCCGGTTCGACTTGACGCAGACGTTCCTTGAGCCCTTCACGCGCCTGAAAGGCCAGTTCTTCGTTTTCGTTCCGCCCGGCCCCGGTATCGAAGCGCGGCAGAATCGGATCGCGTTTGCCGACCAGAAAGGCGCAGCGTTTGGCGATCTCGATCGTATTGTCGCAGGCTTCGGGCAGGTCAGCGAATAACTCGCGCATCATGACCGCCGGTTTCAGCCAGTGGTCCCTGGTCACCCGGCGGCGGTCGGCGACGCCCATGAAGGTACTGTCGGAAATGCATAGCAGGGCTTCGTGAGCCTTGAACATGTCGCGGTCGGCGAAATAGACATCATTGGTGGCGACCAGCGGCACATCGTGTTCGTAGGCGTATTTGACGAGGCCGGTTTCCGCCTCGCCGCCGCGCACGCCACCGTTGGCGCTGCCGTCATGACGTTGCAGTTCGATATAGAAGCGATCGCCAAACGCCGCTCGCATGTCGGACAGCGCCGCCAAAGCTTCATCGGCGCGGTTTTGTTTGAACAGAGGATCTATGGGGCCATCAGGACCGCCCGACAACAGGATCAGGCCTTCGGTCCGTTTAACCACTTCTTCCCACATGACATGGGGCTCATCGGTGGCCTCGATATCGACATAGGCCTTGGACGATAGTTCGGTGAGATTGAGATAGCCCTTTTCGTTCTGAACGATCAGAACGATGGTCGGGATCTTGGCCCACTTGTCGGAAAGCATCCCGCCAATGCCCTTGACCGGGATGGCGGCGGCGACGATCGGCTGAACGCCAGTGTCCTTGCAAATCTGCGAAAATTCGAGCGCGCCGAACAGATTGCCGCGGTCGCAGATGGCGATGGCCGGCATGTTGGCCTTGGCGGCCAGCTTGCCCATGTCGTAGGCCTTGATCGCGCCTTCGAGCAGGGAATAGGCCGAGCGCACACGCAGGTGGACAAAACCGTTTTCGCTCATAACCGCAACCTCATCCTATACGACGGGCAGTCTCAGGCGATTCACCCGATCAGCATAGCCACCTGACAGACGACAACGACAAAAGCGGCAACGGCGGCGAAAGACAAGATGTTATGAACGGCCAGCATGGTTTCATCCCCTGAATTGAAAAGATGTTAATTCATGCTTTGTTCTGTATTCCCCATTTGTTCCACGCGCAAGCGGAATTTATGCACACCGGGAACAAATCATGTATTCAGTTGATTCGTATGGATATATTTTTACGCGCCGGCGCGGGATAATTCGACGAGTTTGCCGTCTTTGAGGCTGACCACGCGATCCATATGGCTGGCCAGTTCCAGATTGTGCGTGGCGATCAGCGCCGCGACCCCCTGACTTTTGACGATATCCCGCAGGGCTTCGAAGACCTGTTGAGAGGTCTGGGGATCGAGATTACCGGTCGGTTCGTCAGCCAGCAACAGACGCGGCGAATTGACCAGCGCCCGGGCAATCGCCACGCGTTGCTGCTCGCCACCGGACAGTTGTGCGGGTTGGTGATCGAGGCGTTCGCCGAGACCCAGTTGCTCCAGAAGCGCCCTCGCCTTCGCTTCGGCGTCTCTGACAGGACGCTTCAACACCCGCTGTGGCAAAGCAACGTTGCCGAGCGCCGTAAATTCCGGCAGCAGGTGGTGGAACTGATAGACGAAGCCAATCTTGTGCAGACGGGCGCGGGTCCGCGCAGCCTCCGACGCGTTTTTGAAGTCTTCGCCGTCGATGCTCAGGGCGGCTTCATCGGAAGCCTCCAGCAATCCCACACAATGCAGTAACGACGACTTGCCCGACCCCGACGGGCCGATCAGACCGACGACTTCGCCGCCGCGCAGCTCCAGATCGACCCCCTTGAGTACCTCCAGCGACTTGGCGCCGCCGACGGCATAGGACCGCGTCAACCCTTTGAGCGATAAGACGATCTCACTCATAACGCAACGCCTCCACGGGTTCGAGCTTGGATGCCCAGAGCGCCGGGAACAGGGTGGCGACGCAGGTGGCCAGCATGGCGAACCCGACGATGATCAGCACTTCGGTGGGTTCTACCTTGGCCGGGATATAGGCCAGATAATAGACCTCTTCGTTGAAGACCTTGACTTTGAAGACGGCCTCGACGACCTGCTGGATCGGGCGGATGAAGACGCAGAACAGGGTGCCGACCGTAACGCCCAGGATCGTGCCCGTGGCGCCGATGATCGAGCCCGACAGGAAGAAAATTTTTGTCACCGAGGCACGATCCGCGCCCAATGTACGCAGGATGGCGATGTCGCGCGTCTTGTTCTTCACCAGCATGACGATGCCGGAAATGATGTTCATCGCCGCGATCAGCACGATCAGCATCAGGATCAGCCGCATGACGTTGCGTTCGACCTGAAGCGCGTTCCACAGCGGCGCGTTGCGCTGCGTCCAGTCCTGAACCAGAGCACCCTCGCCCGCCGCCGCCATAACCGGCGCGCGGTATTTGGCGATGTCATAGGGGTCCTTGACTTTGATTTCGACAACGTCCCATTCGCCTTCGCGGTCGAAGAACAGTTGCGCCTGCTCCAGCGGCATGAAGACGAAGGCGGCATCGAGTTCGGATACGCCGCTCTTGAAAATACCTCCGATGATATAGGGCTTGCGCCGCGGCACCGCCCCGAAGGCGGTCGAGCCGTTGGGCGACAGCAGCGTCATCTCGTCGCCCACCGCCACGTTCATCTGCCGCGCGAGGCCTTCGCCGACAAGGATGGTGTCGCCGCCGTATTCGCCTTCGCCGAAGCCTTTCAGCGAACCTTCCTTGATGTTGTCACGGATGATCGGCGTGTTTTTCAGCATGTCGACTTCGACGCCGCGCATATAGGCGAGACCGGCCTGAGAGAACGGTCCCTGCGCCAGACCGGGCGACTCGATATAGGGCGAGGCCTCGACGACGCCGGGAATATCGCGCACGCGTTTCAGCATGGCGTCGCGCTTATCCCAGTCGGTCAGCGGCGCGCCGTAGATATATTGGTGGCCGTTGAAGGCCAGCACGCGCGACATCAACTCGTCGCGGAAGCCGTTCATCACCGACATGACGATGATCAGCACGGCGACCGCCAGCGTGATGCCGATGAAGCTGATGATGGCGATCAGGGCGATGCCGCCGTCCTTGCGCTTGGTGCGAAGATACCGCAGGGCGAGATCGGTTTCCCAGGCGGAAAATGAGAACAGCGACAAAAACCCCTGCATTATTTCGCTTTCGTCAGTTGGTCGAGGACGGCGTCAAACGGCGCGGTGTGGCGTTCGCCCGTGGCGCGCTGCTTGATTTCGACCTGACCTTCGGCGATGCCCTTGGGGCCGATGATGAGCTGCCACGGAATACCGATCAGGTCCATCGAAGCAAACTTCGCGCCGGGACGGTCGTCGGTGTCGTGATAGAGGACATCGCGACCGGCGGCTTTCAGGGCCTTATAAGCCTTTTCGCACGCTTCATCGCAGGCCGCGTCACCGACGCGCAGATTGATCACGGCAACATCGAAAGGCGCGACGCTTTCCGGCCAGATGATACCGGCCTCGTCGTGGCTGGCTTCGATGATGCCGCCAATAAGGCGCGACACGCCGACGCCGTAGGAACCCATATGGACATTGACCTGCGCCCCGTCGGGACCGGAGACCTTGGCGCCCATGGGGGCCGAGTATTTCTCGCCGAAATAGAAGATGTGGCCGACTTCGATGCCGCGCGCCGACAGTTGCTTGTCGGCGGGCACGGCGGCAAACGCCGCTTCGTCGTGCATTTCTTCGGTTGCAGCGTACAGTGCCGTACGCTCATCGACGAGGCCTTGCAGGTCGTCCCAGTCGACATCGGCACCGGGCGCAGGCATATCGACCAGATCCTTGTGACAGAAGACGGCGCTTTCGCCGGTGTCTGCCAGGATGATGAATTCGTGGCTGAGGTCGCCACCGATCGGGCCGGTATCGGCGCGCATCGGCACGGCCTTGAGGCCCAGACGGCTAAAGGTGTTCAGATAGGCGATGAACATGCGGTTATAGGCCTGACGCGCCGAAGCCTCGTCGATGTCGAACGAATAGGCGTCCTTCATCAGGAATTCGCGGCCACGCATGACGCCGAAACGCGGGCGCTGCTCATCGCGGAATTTCCACTGGATGTGGTAGAGGTTCATCGGCAGGTCCTTGTAGGACTTGACCGTGCCGCGGAAGATTTCCGTGATCATCTCCTCATTGGTCGGCCCGTAGAGCAGTTCGCGCTCGTGACGGTCCTTGATGCGCAGCATTTCCTGACCGTAGTCGTCGTAGCGGCCCGACTCGCGCCACAGATCGGCCAGTTGCAGGGTCGGCATCAGAAGCTCGACGGCACCGGCGCGCTGCATTTCCTCGTGGACGATCTTTTCGATCTTGCGCAGGACGCGCAGGCCCAGCGGCAGCCAGGCATAGATGCCGGCGGCTTCCTGACGGATCATGCCGGTGCGCAGCATCAGGCGGTGCGACACGATCTGGGCTTCGGAGGGGTTTTCTTTGAGCAGCGGCAGCAGGTAGCGCGACAGGCGCATGGGAGATATCCGGTAATTTGGGTTACGTAAATTTGCCCGCAACCTATTCAGGTTCGGGCCTTATAATCAACGGCAAAAAGGCCGGTTTAAGGCCGGTAGTGCGGAAATTCAGGTGCCGGGATCAGGCCAAAATGGATCACGATCATCGATATCGCCCACACCACGAAAGCAATGCCCGTATTGATCAGCATCTTTTTCTTGAGATTTGTCACCAGAGGCGCGCCGGGATCGCCGCCGTCCTTGGTCTCGACACCGGCTTCATGATGGCTGACATTGCCGAACGGCAGGGTGACGAACAGAGTCACCCACCAGATCATGATGAAGATGGCGAACATGGTCAAAGGACCCATGCTTTTAGCTCCCGGCTTGCGTTCAGATCAGACCGCTCGTTTCATCCAGCCCCAGCACGATGTTGAGGTTCTGTACCGCCGCACCTGACGCCCCTTTGCCGAGATTGTCAAATACCGCCACCAGATTGACGGTGTCGCTGTCTTCGTCGCCGAAAACATAGATCACAAGCTGATTAGTGTCGCGCAGCGCGTCGCCGTTCAGCGATTTGGCGGCTTCGGTTTCTTCCGGCGAGGCCACGCGCACGAACGGCTCGTCCGCATAATGGGCGCTGAGAATATTATAGATGGTCGCCAGATCCGGCGCATCCGGCAGGGCCCACAGGTGCAACGGCACCTCGACGATCAGGCCCTGCGCGAAATTGGCGACGGTCGGTGAGAAGATCGGCGCGCTTTCCAGACCCGAATAAAGCTGCATTTCCGGCAGGTGCTTGTGCTTCAGGGCCGTGGCGTAGATGCGCTCATGTCCCTGCCCGCTCTCGAACTCGGCGATCATAGCCTTGCCGCCGCCGGTATAGCCCGACAGCGAGGTCGAGGTAACCGGGAAGAACGGCGGCAGGACGCCCATTTCCGTGAGCGGTCGCGTCAGGGCGATGAAGCCCGTGGCGTGGCAGCCGGGATTGCTGATGCGCTTAGAGGCGCGGATCAGGTCGCGCTGGTCTTCGGTCATTTCGGGGAAGCCGTAGGTCCAGCCTTCGCTGACGCGGTGCGCGGTCGACGCGTCGATGACGACCGTGTCGGGATTGTCGATCAGGCTGACGGCTTCGATGGCGGCCTCGTCCGGCAGGCACAGGATGACCACATCGGCGGCGTTCAGCGCTTTGCTTCGGGCATCGAGGTCCTTGCGCTTATCGTCCGGCAGGCGGATCAGTTCGATTTCCGGGCGCGTTTCCAGCCGCTCGCGGATTTGCAGGCCGGTCGTGCCGACTTCGCCGTCGATGAAAACCTTGTGTGACATGATGCGCTCCAGAGAGGACGACTAAAAGAACCCCCACCACCACATCTCGCCTTCGGCTCGTGCGGTCCCCCTCCCCAGCAAGCTGGGGAGGTATGAAGCGGGGCTTGCGGTGTCAATACCTGCGAAGCAGGCGTCTAAAAAGAAAAAAACACCCGACGAGTTGCCCCGCGGGTGTTTTTCTCCGTATCGGAAGGGGGCACACGGGGGAAACCACGTTTCCCCCGTGATTCCATTAACGCTTCGAGAACTGGAACGAACGGCGAGCCTTGGCGCGGCCGTACTTCTTGCGCTCGACGACGCGCGAGTCGCGCGTCAGGAAGCCAGCGGCCTTAAGGGCCGGACGCAGGGCAGGCTCATAATAGGTCAGCGCCTTCGACAGGCCGTGACGGATGGCACCGGCCTGTCCCGAAAGGCCCGAACCCTGAACCGAGACGATCACGTCGAACTGCGTCGCGCGGTCGGTCAGGTTGAGCGGCTGAGCGATCATCATGCGCAGAACCGGACGCGCGAAATACACTTCCTGTTCGCGGTCGTTGATGATCCACTTACCCGAACCCGGCTTGATCCAGACGCGGGCGATGGCGTTCTTGCGCTTGCCGGTGGCATAGGCGCGGCCGTACTTGTCGAGGGTCTGGACGCGCTCGACGGGAGCGGCTTCAGGGTTCGACGACAGGGAAGCGAGGGCTTCCAGGCCTTGAGCTTGAACTTCAGACATTCTTAGACGCTCCGGACGTTCTTGCGGTTCAGGGCCTTGAAGTCGACGACTTCCGGCTGCTGAGCTTCATGGGGGTGTTCGCTGCCGGCGTAGATACGCAGGTGGGTCATTTGGGCGCGGGCCAGGGGCGATTCCTTGGGCAGCATACGCTCGACGGCCTTGGTCAGGACGCGCTCGGGATACTTGCCGGTCAGGATCTGACCCATGGTGCGCTTCTTGACGCCGCCCGGGTGACCGGTGTGCCAGTAGAAGATCTTGTCGGCCAGCTTGTTGCCGGTGTAGTGGACCTTGTCCGCGTTGATGACGACGACATAGTCGCCCGAATCGACGTGCGGGGTGTAGGTCGGCAGGTGCTTGCCGCGAAGACGCATGGCGATGAAAGACGCCAGACGGCCGACAACGGCGTCCTGAGCATCGATCACGATCCACTTCTTCTCGACATTGGCGGGCTTCAGCGCCGCGGTTGTGGAGGTAAGCATGGGAGATTCCTTTGGTGAATCCGGGATTTGAAAAGGCGTTTCCCGCCGCAGACAAAGCCACCGCCGGAAAAGGTTGAGCGCGTATAGACGAGGCATATGGCCGCGTCAACTTTTATTTTTGATAAAAACACACACATAGCATTGATTTTATTAAGAAAAATGAACCAGGTATTAAATTACCTCATTTATTTGTCACAAAAACGTACCTGTTTTGACTTTACAAGCCGCGCCGCACCCCTGAAATCAGGCTCTGTCACTTGTAAGGTCTTATCCATGTCCCTCTCCCGCCGTTCGCTGCTGTCGTCGTCGCTCGCCACCTCCACCGCCTTTACCGGCATGGCTTTGTGGCTCAACAAGGCGGAGGCCCAGACCGTTCCGGCGAACGTCCACCATATTACCGAGAACGCGCCGGACACCTATATCAACCAGATCGAAGGCTACGGCCCGCTGGTCAAGGACCCCAAGGGCCTGATCGACCTGCCGGAAGGCTTCTCCTATAAGGTCATTTCGGTGCAGGGCGAGACCATGAGCGACGGCCTGAAAGTGCCGGGCAAACACGATGGCATGGCCTGCTTCCCGCACGGTAAGGATACGGTCGCCCTCGTCCGTAACCACGAGGTCAAGTATTCGCTCGCCAAGGTCGGGCCGTTCGGCGATACGAACGAGTTGTTCTCTAAGATCGACGCCGACAAGGTTTACGACTTCGCCCCCGACGGTCGTCCGCTGCACGGCGGCACGACGACGCTCATCTATAATGTCAAAGAGCAGAAGCTGGTCAGCCATCACCTGTCGCTGGTCGGCACCTCAACCAACTGCGCCGGCGGGCCGACGCCCTGGGGCTCGTGGCTGACCTGCGAAGAAACCGAGCAACAGGCGCCCAACGGCGTCAAAAAGGACCACGGCTACGTCTTCGAAGTCCCGTCGGCGGCCACCGGCCTTGTCAAGGCCGAGCCGATCCGCGCCATGGGCCGCTTCGACCACGAAGCCATCGCCGTCGATCCCAAGACCGGCATCGTCTATCTGACCGAAGACAAGGTCGATTCGGCCTTCTATCGCTTCATCCCGAAGGTGCCGGGCAAGATGCTCGAAGGCGGCAAACTTCAGGCGCTGGTCATCAGGGACCACCCGCACGCCCTTACCGCTAACAAGGATGCGCTGTTCTGGAAGCAGGGCGACTGGTTCGAGACCGAATGGGTCGATCTGGAGGACGTCGAAAGCCCCAACAATGACCTGCGCAACCGCGCCCACGCCAAGGGCGCCGCACAGTTCTCGCGCGAGGAAGGCATCTTCTTCGGCGAGGGTGAACTCTATTTCACCTGCACCTCCGGTGGTCCGGGCCTGAACGGTCAGATCATGCGTTACGTGCCGAGCCTCTATGAAGGCACCGAGAAAGAGGCTCAGGCGCGGGGCCGTATTCAGCTCTTCGCCGAGCCCAACAACGATCTGATATTCGACTATGTCGATAATATCGTCATCTCGCCACGCGGTCAGTTGTTTGCCTGCGAGGACCGTTATTCCGACACGCTGAAAAACCACATCCGTATCCTTACCCGCGAAGGCAAGGTCGCGACCTTCGCCCGCAACGTCGATGCGAAGAACTCCGAATGGGCGGGGGTGTGTTTCTCGCCCGACGGCTCGACCATGTTCGTCAATCTGCAAGCCAATGGCTGGACGGTCGTCATCACCGGCCCGTGGGATAAGTTCAAGGCTTAGATGAAGACGTGGGGCCTCAGGCCCCACACCCCCTAACCGGGAGAACGATGCACCGACGGTGCCATTGGCTCCAGGTTAAGGGGTGCAGGGGCCTTATGGCCCCTGCGTCTTTGCGTCCTAAAAGTTCCGCCGTCTGAAATCGCGATCGGCGCGGGCGATCTTCCAGTTCATCAGGGTCGCCAGCACCAGCAGGATCACCGCGCCGAGCTGATGCAACAGGCCGAAAGCGATATTGACGTTGGTCCACAGCGTCGCGACGCCCAGCCCCGCCTGCACCCAGATAAGCACCCCGAACGCCCCGGCGATCAGCTTGAGTCCGTCGTCCAGACACCGCCGCCACAGCCACGCTACATAGGCCGTTGCCGCCAGCAGCAGGATATAGGCGTTGATACGATGCAGGACCTGCACCATGCCCTGATCGTGCAACAGGGCGTGCAGGAAGCCTTTCGAATAGTCGACGAGCGGAAAAATCCTACCGCCCATCAGCGGCCAGTCATTATAGACCAGCCCCGCGTCGTTACCGGCCACCAGCGCCCCCAGCATGGCCTGAACAAAGGTCAGGACGATCAAGGCCAAGGCTCCCGTGCGCCAGTTACCCGGCGCGCCGTTACCGCGCGACTGACCTTCCAGGGCCTCATTACCCGTCCAGATACAGGCGATCAGCACCAGCAGCGCCATACTCAGATGGATCATCAGGCGCTCCGGTGCCACGTCAACGCGCGCCGACAGACCGGAATAGACCATCCACCAGCCGACGACGCCTTGCAGAATAATCAGCACCAGTATGGCCGCGCAGCGCCAGATCAGGCGTTTAGGGATGGCTTGCAGGAACAGGAACGCGACAAACGGAATCAGCACCGCGACGCCGACCAGCCGCGCCAGAAGGCGATGCGCCCATTCCCACCAGAAGATGCCCTTGAACTGATCGACGGTCATATGGGCATTGACCTGTTTATACTGCGGAATCTGCTGATATTTCGCGAATTCCTCAGTCCACTGCGCATCGTTCAGCGGCGGGATGACGCCGTGGACCGGCTTCCATTCGGTGATCGACAGGCCGGAATTGGTCAGGCGCGTCGCCCCGCCGACCAGCACGATGGCCACGACCAGCGCCGCGATCAGATAAAGCCACAGGGCCACAGACGGAGATTTCAGGGGAAGCCGCACCGATACGCCTCACAGAAAATAATTGTTGGCTTCCCGTTGGGGGAGCAGTTCAATTTGTTGAACTTTGCCTCTATAAGCATTGCGTCAAGCCGCGTGATTTGCCCACAGGGGCAGGTTAATTTCAAGCGATGCGCGACGCAAAAGCGAAAGGTTCCACAAAATGAATGTTCAGGACTGGATTCTGGCCGGCATGGCAGGGTTCATCGTTGGCTGGATCGCCAACAACCTGACCAAAAGCCGCTACAGCGCGATCATTAACATGTTTGTGGGCATTTTCGGGGCCATCCTGATGACCTTTTTCATTCACATTCTCGACATCTATCCGGACCGTTTCTTCACGACGCTTCGGGCGGCGGTCGCGGGCAGCGTGATCCTGCTGGGCCTGTTCCACCTGACGCGCGCTATGGAAAAGATCAAGAAATGAGCGAGTTGCCTGCGCCTGAGGTCAAGGGTCTGAGCCTGCCCGTGCGCCGGGTCGTCGCCTGTGTCGGGATCGTGGTGTTTCTGGTGTTTTATGTGATGCTGATTTCCGGCATTGGTCAACGGTTACCCGACAACCAGATTGTGCGCCTGCTGTTCTACGGCCTGGCCGGCATCTTGTGGGGCATTCCGGTTCTGCCGATCATCAGTTGGTCGGAAAACTACAAGAAGCGGCCTAAGATTTAATCGCCACCACCACCCCCGCAGCCGGAACCACAACCACTGTCGCCACCGGAATCGCCATCCGAACCGTGACCTGAAGAACAGCCGCTGTTCGTTGAGCAACCGCTACCGTCCCTGCGCCGGGGATGGGCCGCCCCTGCCTTTATTGTGACCACCAAAATCACCACCACGATAAACACCAAGCCGCCGATAATCAGCTTGATATCGAGATAAGGCGTGATGTCCGCCATGGTGCAGGCCGCCAGCGCCATTAGGGGCAGCACGGACATCCCGGCATAGACCTGTGCCTTGGGCAATACCCAGACCCGTGTCCGGTCGAGGCGCGTGAAGGTCTGCCCGAACCGCCGGGTCTCCGGCGGCCACAGAGCGGGCGGCGGTTCGCCGAACGCTTCGCGGTACAGATCGAGGGTTTCGCTGTAGTAGGTCCTGTATTTTGCGCCTTCTGCCGCGCCGCCTTGCGTGGGGCCATGGTGCAGTTTGCGGCCCAGCACCTGCGGGCAGAAAACTTCCCAGTAATCGTAGCTATAGGTCAGGTGCAAATGCCAGACCTGATCCACGGCATCGGACGGTGTCAGGCTGCGTCCGGAAACACAGGCCAGATAGATGAATTTCCGATATTCTTCCATCGCCAGTTCGGCGAAACCGACGGACCAGCCATTATCGCGGGCCAGCCTTTGGCTGAACGGAAGCATCGCGCCTTCCGCGTCCAGCCGGTGCGCCGCGATCCGGCGCCAGAGTGCATCGTCTCTCATTCGTCCCCCACAGAATAACGCCGATTTACGACCGTTACATGAAGGTCGGTCTTGCGGCGATCGAAGACGTCATGCCCCGCCTTGAGGTCGCGCCAGAAACCGATCCATTCGGATTTGGCGTGACGCTGCATATGGGCGTCGGTCATACGGAACGGAAAGCTGTGGACCTGAAACGCGCTCTGCCCGCCTTTCAGCGCCTCGTCGGCCAATAGCCAGATTTCCTCGATACCCTTATCCGTCATGGCGTAACAGCCGATCGAGGCGCAGTTGCCATGCACCATCAGGAAGCTGCCGGTATAGCCGTTGGCGCGGTCATGGGCATTCGGATAACCGAGATTGAAGGCCAGATGATACCGGCTGTCGGGCTTCATCTGAGGGCGCGCCACGGTATAAAAGCCTTCCGGAGATTGGCCGTCGCCCTCCTTCTGCTTGGGACCGAGCTTGCCCGACCACGCACAGATTTTGAACGTCTTGTAGAGCCTGTAGGTCGCGCCCGATTTGACCCACAGTTCCAGTTCGTCCGATTCTTTGAAAATCCGGATCAGGATGGGGCTGCCTACGGTGAGCCCCGCACGAGACATATCGGCGCGAATCGTCGCCATACGGTCGGCGCGGACCTTAGTGAGGTCGGCGGCACCGGTCTGACCCGGGCGTAGAAACCACCCGGCGGTCAGGACTACAACGGCAACGATAAGTATCCCCCAGCGTTTCATGGCGCTTCCCCTTTGCGTCACTATACCGGGGCGTCAGGCCGGGCGCATCTTACAAAGCCGGACAGGCAAACGAAAAAACCCGCCTCCGTAAGGAAGCGGGTTTTTGATTGGTCGGAGAAACAGGATTCGAACCTGCGACCCCCTGCTCCCGAAGCAGGTGCGCTACCAGGCTGCGCCACTCTCCGTCACAGAAACCGGAAGCGAACTTCCGAGAAGCGCGTCTATACGGAAAGCGTTCGGGGGATGCAAGTCTTGTTGACAGAAAAACTCACAGGTTTGTTGTGGGAAATGCGCAAACGGCTTTAGTGGAGCGCGTTGTCTCTATGCACGCTGTCGACCGCGACAGGATTGACGCGCCGCGTTTTAACGAGGCTTGCCCTTCGGGCGCCTTCGGCGTCCATCGCCCTTTCGGGTCGATGTGACTTCGCTAACGCTCCGCCGCGTCTGCGTGTGATCATCGGGCTTCGCACGATGATCATCACTGGCCGTCGAACCTTCTACGGTTCGAACCTGAGCGGAGACCTTTAAACAAAAAGACCTGCCCCGGAGGGCAGGCCTTTTTGTTTAAATGGTCGGAGCGACAGGATTCGAACCTGCGACCCCTTGACCCCCAGTCAAGTGCGCTACCAGGCTGCGCCACGCTCCGACGCCTCTGAAACAGAGGTCTCCTCTGGCAGGGAGAGAGGCGGCTTATAGAGAGGAAAATCAGACCCGGCAATAGGCGCGAAAGCGTTTTTCCACGCAAATATGCACTTATATGCGCGTCAGTTAACGCCGTTCAGCGTCCGCACCATCGCCTTTTGTGCGGCTTCGAGGTTCTGTGCCACGATCAAGAGACGCGCGCGCACCTCTTCGGCCACGCCATGCGCCACCGGCAGGTCTTTCAGTTCACTAAAATCGAATTGCGGGGCGTGTTCGGGCGTCGGGGCCGCCGTCTGCGGCAAAGGCGGCGTGACCGGTGCTTCGATAACCGTTTCCGGTTCATCGTCCGGCAGGGCCATCGGCACGGCCTGACCGCGCGCGGCGGCGATCAGCGCCTTCTGGCCTTCGTCCTTGAACAGCTTCTGCACACCGCGAATCGTATAGCCGCGATCGTGCAGCAGAACCTTAACCCCGGCCAACAGCTCGATATCCTGCGGGCGATAGAATCTGCGTCCACCCGCGCGTTTGGTCGGGCGAATGAAGGTGAACTTGGTTTCCCAGAAACGCAGGACGTGCTGCTGCACGCCTAAGGCGTCAGCGGTCTCGGAGATACTGCGGAAGGCTAAAGGCCCTTTGGACACGTCTTATTCGCCTGCGCCCGCATCCACGCGTGCCTTCATGATCTGCGAGGCGCGGAACGAGATGACCTTGCGCGGGTCGATGGCGGCGGGCTTGCCGGTCTTGGGGTTACGGCCGACGCGGGCATTCTTGTCACGGACCTGAAACACACCGAAGCCCGACAACTTGACCGTCTCGCCCTTTTCCAGCGCGTCGATGACCAGATCGAGCGTGCGCTCCACCAGCGCCGAACATTCCTGACGCGGCAGGCCCAGTTCGTTGTGGACGCTTTCGAAAAGTTCGGCACGCGTCAAGGTCGTCGCTTTCATCCTCAGTCCCCAATAAAAAATCTATATACGCACAAGGATACGCAATTTCCCGTACGCGTCAAAGGCTTATGCGCGCCATTGCATCAAATAAATGAGATTTTATTCGCGTGATCGGAGAATCACAACCGAATCGCCGCCGCCGCCCATGTCAGACCACCGCCCAGCGCCTCGATCAGCACCAGATCGCCCGGTTTCACACGCCCGTCCTTGACGCCTTCGTACCACGCCAGCGGGATCGAAGCCGCCGAGGTGTTGGCGTGATCGGCCACCGTCGAGATCACCTTGGCGCGGTCCAGACCCAACCGGTCGGCCACGCCGTCGAGGATGCGCTGATTGGCCTGATGCGGGATGAACCAATCGACGCTGTCGTGCGGCACGCCGGCCTTTTCGATAGCCGATTCAGCGGCTTCCGAAATCTTCTGCACGGCGTGCTTGAAGACCTGATTACCCTGCATGCGGATCTTGCCGACGCGATGGCCGTCTTCGAACACCCCGCCGTCGACATAGAGCAGATCGGTCTTAGAACCATCGCATTGCAGGTCGAAGCTGAGAATACCGCGGTCGTCGGGCGTGCCTTCGCCCACAACGGGCTCCAGCACAACGGCCCCCGCACCATCCCCGAACAGGATACAGGTCGAACGATCGGTATAGTCGAGGATGCGGCTCATCACCTCCGCCCCGATGACCAAAGCCGCCTTCGACAGACCGCGCGCCACGAAACCGTCGGCGACACTCAGGGCATAGACGAAGCCCGAACAGACCGCCTGCACGTCGAAGGCCGCGCCCCTGGCGCCCAGCTTGTGCTGAACGATCGAGGCGGTCGAGGGAAAGGTCATGTCCGGCGTAGTGGTCGCCACGATGATCAGATCGATCTCGGTAATATCGCGTCCGGCGGCAGCCAACGCCACCTTGGCCGCTTCGACGGCCAGATCGCTGGTCACCTGACCGTCGGCGGCCTTGTGACGCTGGCGGATGCCGGTGCGCGCGACGATCCATTCGTCGGTCGTGTCGACCATGCGGGTGAAGTCGGCATTGGTCAGAATCGTCTCGGGCAAATAGCCGCCGACGCCGGTGACCGCGGTACGTGTTACGCTCATTCTCAGGAAACCTTTTCGTCCACCGCCTTATCGGCAGGAACCGTGTCGGATTTCAGGCCATGCGCGGAATTGACCTGCGCCAGAGCCTGACGGATATCGTGTTCATAGGTGCTGGCGGCCAGTGAAATGGCCACGGACACAGCGTTCGAAAAGGCCCAGGCCTCGGCACCACCGTGGCTTTTGACGACAATGCCGTTGAGCCCCAGCAGCGGCCCGCCGTTTGCGGCCCCCGGATCGACGCTGCGCGCCATCTTCTTCAGCGCCGAAGACGCCAGAAGCGCGCCCGCCATGGCCAGAGGCGTCGATTTCAGCGCCCCCTTGAACAGGTTCTTGACGAACTTGGCGGTGCCTTCGGCAGTTTTCAGCGCGATGTTGCCGGTAAAGCCGTCGGTGACGACGACGTCGACCGTGCCCTTGCCGATATCGTCGCCTTCGACGAAGCCGTGATAATTGATGCCGTCGACGCCTTCGCGCAGGATGCGGTGGGCTTCGCGGACCTCTTCGTGGCCCTTGACGTCTTCCGAGCCGACATTGAGCAGGCCGACCGTCGGGCGGTCCTTGCCGCGCACCGCGCGGTGAAAGGCCGTGCCCATGACGGCGAATTCGATAAGCTGATTGGCGTCCGAGGTTACATTGGCCCCGACATCGAGCACGGTGCCCATGCCGCCCTTTTCATTGGGCCAGCCGCAGGCGATGGCCGGACGCTCAAGATCGTCGGTCATCATCTTGAGCAGCATCTTGGACAGGGCCATCAGCGCGCCGGTATTGCCCGCCGAGACGACGGCGTGGGCGTCGCGCGCCTTGACCGAGGCGATCGCCGCGAACAGACTGGTGCCCTTGCGGCGCAGCGCCTGAGCCGGTTTTTCATCCATGGCGATGAACTGATCGGTGTGGGCGATGGTCGCGACGGCCTTCAGCGCGGGCAGTTTGGCCAGTTCAGGCGCGATCAGGGCCTCGTCGCCGTGCAAAACGAATCGCAGGCGTCCGGAGGTGTCGCGACTCAGCGCCTCGGCGGCGCCCGCCACCGTCACGCGCGGGCCGTGGTCGCCCCCCATAGCGTCGATGGCGATGACCACCGTCTGAGGCTGGGATATCGATTGCGGATGTGTGTCTTCGGAGTGCGACAAGGGACGCTTAAAACCTCATTACAGGAAACCCCGATATACAGGATTCCAGAGCCGCGGACGATAGTCTTCCCGCGCAACTATTCAAGTGGTTAAATTCTATTCGTCGCGTTTGAGTTTGGCCAGAGCCGCGAACGGCGACGGCTCTTTGGGCAAGTCAGGTTCCTCGAACACCGCCCCCGGCTTACGCGCGAACGGATCGTAGGCCTCGCCAAGAGCTTCGATGACGTAGAGCCCGATGTCGATCACGCCATTTTCGGCCACATCCGGCACATCGAGATCATCGAGCGTCAGTTCGTTGTCGGGATCGCCCGCCTTCGCGGTCTTGTTTTTCAGGACGTTAATCACGTCGATATCCGCATGGATTGCGTGGCGGAACGGCTCAAGCGTCACGCCGCATTCCTGCGTCACTTCGCCGGTCAGGGCGACGTCGATGCGCACGCGATCGCCGCCCGGCGACGGCAGGCCGGTGGTCTTTACCTTCGCTTCCAGAGCGTGCAGTTCGATCATGCCGAAGCTCTCGGTCAGGGTCTTCAGGCGCGCCTCATCCGCCGTCAGGGTCAGGTTCAGCCCGCGAAACGCCTCATCGAAGCGCACGGTATGCGTCCACAGCGGTGCATCTTGTTCGGTCATGATCTTACCCTTCTACTTTAATCTCAGTGATTTGCGGCCAGTTGACGTGTCCGGCCAGCAGTTCGTCCACGTCCACGCTCCGGCGGACATCTGTAATATAGGCGCTCAGTGCTGCTGCCCAAAGCGGTGCGTTCGGCTCGATCGCCTCATCCTCGTCCTGCGCATAGACGGTTTTGAGGATGTAGTCGGTCTGGGTGGCGTCATCACCGCCCTCACCCCAGATCTCATCCCAGCGCACCAGCCGCGTATAGACCTGCTGGGCCAGCTTTTTCATCTTCTTGGGCACGGTCAGGTCGCCGATTCCCTGTTCGCGCAGGGTGTCGTCGAGCGCCAGCAAAAGCGCGTCAAACAGGGCCTGCGACGTCTCCTTGCGCTGCGGCTCGTCGGATTTCAGCGCATCGACCAGCATCACAACATGCAGGACCAGCAATTCGAATCGCGCCCCGATCTCGTCTTTCACGCCATAGTCGGTATAGAAGACGACCTGACGCGATTGCGCGACGGCCAAAGCATAGAGCGCTTCACCGGCCTTTTCGGTCGGACGCGCCCTTTGCAGGCCTAACGATTTGAGGATTTTCTCCAGCATCGGGACGCTCTTCTTGCCAAGTCGGAATATTTATGGCCTTCATTCGGCCTCAAGATTGCACTAAACAGTCTGGCCCTCGAGGTCAAACATGGAATCCCGATGAAAAAGCCTGCTACCCTCCTCGCAATTGCCGCCGTGTCCGCTCTGGCCGTGTCCATGAGCGCCTGCGCGCCCAGCCTATCGCGTCAGGGGTATCTGGCCATCGAAGCCAATCCGGCCACCGAGATCAAGGTCGCGGAAGACACGCAGACCAGCGTCAAGACCAAGTTCGGCTCGCCATCGCAGGTGGCGACCTACGACCCGAACATCTGGTATTATATCACACAGACCACGCAGAAGATGACCTATAAGCCGGCGACGATCACCTCGCGCGTCGTCACCATTGTCGAGTTCGACAAGGAGACGCAGAAGGTGACGGCGGTGAAGAACCTGTCGCTGGCCGACAGCCGCGACATCGCGATGAACCCGAACAAGACCCCGACTCGCGGCCGCGAACTGACGGCCCTGGAACAGATCCTCGGCAATGTCGGTCGCCAGACGGTCGTCAACGACGAAGATTCGAACCCCGGCGGTCAGCGCCGCCGCGAGTAGCGGTTACGCACTTTGTGACATTCAAAACCCCTCCGGATTGCTCCGGAGGGGTTTTTAGATTCGCCAGATATGGCTAGAGGAATCCCCTCTCCCACTGGGGAGAGGGCTAGGGTGAGGGAGCAATCCTTTTCAACGAGAGCCCCCTCATCCGGCTTCGCTATGCTCAGCCACCTTCTCCCCAAAGGGGCGAAGGGAACTATCCCATATGCGCCAGTACCGCCAGCATCAAGAGAGCCACGATATTGGTGATCTTGATCATCGGATTGACCGCCGGACCCGACGTATCCTTGTAAGGATCGCCGACCGTGTCGCCGGTCACCGAGGCCTTGTGGGCGTCGGACCCTTTGAGGTGCCGCACGCCGTCCTTGTCGACGAAGCCGTCCTCGAACGACTTCTTGGCATTGTCCCACGCCCCGCCGCCCGAGGTCATCGAAATGGCGACGAAAATTCCCGTGACGATCACCCCCAGCAACATGGCGCCCAGAGCCTCGAACGCCGGGACCGCGCCGCCGATCGCATAGACGATGGCGAACAGCACGATCGGCGACAGGACCGGCAGCAGCGACGGCACGATCATTTCGCGAATCGCCGCCTTGGTCAGCATGTCCACAGCGCGGCCATAGTCGGGCTTCGACGTCCCTGCCATGATGCCGGGATTTTCGCGGAACTGCCGCCGGACTTCCTCGACCACGGCCTGAGCGGCCTTGCCCACCGCTGTCATGCCCATACCGCCGAACAGGTAGGGCAACAGGCCCCCAATCAGGAGGCCGACGACCACCCATGGCGACGACAGCGAGAAGGTCAGATCCCCCAATCCGTCGAAGAAAGAGCCCGGCGCAGCACTGGCGGCGAAATACTTCAGATCCGAAGTGTAGGCCGCGAACAGGACCAGCGCACCGAGGCCTGCCGAACCGATGGCATAACCCTTGGTGACGGCCTTGGTGGTGTTGCCGACCGCGTCAAGCGCATCCGTCGTGTGGCGGACCTCCTTGTCCAGCCTCGCCATTTCGGCGATGCCGCCGGCATTGTCGGTCACCGGTCCGAACGCATCCAGCGCCACGATCATCCCCGCCAGGGCCAGCATGGTCGTGGTGGCAATGGCAATCCCGAACAGGCCCGCCAGCAGGTAGCAGCCGATGATCCCGGCGACGATGATCAGGGCCGGAATAGCCGTCGATTCCATCGACACGGCCAGCCCCTGAATGACATTGGTGCCGTGTCCGGTGACCGAGGCCTGAGCGATGGAGACGACCGGGCGCTTGCCGGTGCCGGTATAGTATTCGGTCACCACGATGAAGCCCGCCGTGACAGCCAGACCGATCATGCCGCACCAGAACAGGGTCAGACCGGTAAAGCCTTCGGCGACGCCCGGATAGGTGATCGGCGTATCGAAACCGACGACGATCTCGATAACCGCCGCCAAGGCACCGACCGACAAGATGCCCGTCACGATCAGGCCCTTATAGAGGGCGTTCATGATGTGGTTGTCCTTGCCCAGCCGCACGAAAAACGTCCCGGCGATCGAGGTCGGGATACAGGCCGCACAGATGACCAGCGGCAGCAACATCATGCTCCCGACCAGTTCGGTCCCGGCAAAGAAGATCGCCGCCAGCACCATGGTCGCCACGGTGGTCACCGCATAGGTCTCGAACAGGTCCGCCGCCATGCCGGCGCAGTCGCCGACATTATCGCCGACATTGTCCGCGATGGTCGCCGGGTTGCGCGGGTCGTCTTCGGGGATGCCCGCCTCGACCTTGCCCACCATATCGCCGCCGACATCGGCGCCCTTGGTGAAGATACCGCCGCCCAGACGCGCGAAGATCGAGATGAGCGACGCACCGAAACCGAGCGCCACAAGGGCGTCGATGACGGTGCGGCTGGTCGGCTCAAGATTCAGTACCTGAGTGAGCACCACGTAATAACCCGCCACGCCCAGCAACGCGCCCGACGCCACGAACATTCCGGTCACCGCCCCGGCACTGAACGCCAGACTAAGCCCGGCTTGCAGACTCTTCGACGCGGCCTCGGCGGTGCGCACATTGGCCCGCACGGAAATCAGCATCCCGGCGAAACCCGCCGCGCCCGACAGCACTGCGCCGATCAGAAACCCGATCGCCGCATAGATGCCTAAGAAATAGATGGCGGCAAAAAAAATGACCACGCCGACAAGGGCTATGGTCGTATATTGACGCTTGAGATAGGCACTGGCCCCCTCCTGAATGGCGGCGGCGATTTCCATCATCCGCGCATTCCCTTGAGGCTTTTTAAGCAGGCTGAGGGTCTGCACGACCCCATAGAGTAATCCCAACACACCGGCCCCGAGGACCAGCCAAACTAAAGATGTCATATCCTAACCCCTGTAGTCTTTGATGCGCTTTCGTCGTTGCAAAAGCGCTATTTACTGACCGTCAGGGACATTGTCGCGGGCACGCGGTCCCCTCAAGCAAGACGGCGAGAGTGCCGCAAGTTCGATGACTGCGCAAGGGTAAGTGTTTATTGAATAAATGGCGCACCGCACACAAATATGCGGCCCTATTTATTGCAACGCAAACTGTATCGAGTGGTGCACATGCACCGGATCAGTTCATCGACTTCTTGGGGTTCTGCGCGAGGACTTCAAGGGATTCTATGGCGTTCGGGCCGGTGATCTTGGCGAACTCAGGGATCATTACGGCCTTCAGGCGCGCCTCGTCTAAAGTATCGCGCTTGTTCGGCAGTGCAAACGACTGCTTGTGCGCCGTGCGGATCAGGACATCGCGGAAATAGGGTTCCTTGAGTCGCAACGTGTTGACGTCGGCCTTGGCCGTCAGATTGATCTTGAGCGTAATAAACAGGTAGTTGACGATGCGCCCCTTGTCGATGACCGGCAGGGCGACGGGCGCCAGCTTGATATAGGGCGCTCCGGCCTCCTTGGCGGGCGCGGAAGCCAATGCGGGCGCGGCAGTCAGGATACCGGCGGCAGCGATAAGGGTACGTCGGGTCAGGGTCATGGGACGCAGCCTAACCGGAAACGGTTGAGAAGCCTTAAACATCCTGCTTGCAAAGCGGGGGAGGATGAGATTACCCGTGCACCCAGCCGCGATCTTCGAGTTCGAGCACCTGACCGTTGCTGACCAGATCGACGCCCTCACCGGCTTCGCACTGACCGACCTCGACAAAGCCCGCCGCGATCAGCACTTTCGCGCCCGCCGCACTGGCCGTGCACAGCATCTGATAGTCGTCACCGCCGGTGACCAGATCGACCGCATCGGCCCCCAGCACCATCGCCGCACGCGCCGCATCGGACGTCGGCACGCGATCGAGGTCGATGACGATGCGCACTTCCGACGCCTTGGCCAGATGGGTCGCATCGGCGATCAGGCCGTCGGAAATATCCATCGAGGCATGGGCGTTTTCCAGTACCGTGTCGGCCATGTCGTCGCGCGGCTGCGGCAAACGATAAGCCTTGATCAGATGCGCCTTATGCGCGTCGGATAGTTCATCGAATTCGCCGCGCAACACGCGCAGGCCCAGATGCGCGTCGCCGATAAAGCCGCCGACCAGCACGCGGTCCCCTACCCGCGCCCCGGCCCGCGACAGGGTCCGCCCGGTCGGTGCGTGACCAAACGCCGTGATGGCCAGCAGCAGCGGCCCGTCGGTCGAGACCGTATCGCCGCCGAACAGATCGAAATCGAATTCGTCCTGATCGACGCGCAGACCGGCGGCGAAGATTTCCTTGCCCTCATAGGCCATGCCCTTGGGCCACGCCGTCAGGAGCTGATAGCCGTACGGATCGGCGCCCTTGGCGACAAGGTCGGAGATATTGACGCGCAACAGCTTGCGCGCCACCAGATCGAGCGGATCGGTCGACAGGAAATGCACGCCCTCGACCATGGCGTCGGTGGTGACCACAAGGTCATAGCCTTCGCGCGCGCCGAGCACGGCCACGTCGTCGATCAGGCCGCGCGCCTCCGCCGTCAGCCCCGCCAGAGGCTTGAACAGGCGATCAATGACGGAAAATTCGCTGTTGTCGCCGGTCATCGGAAGCCCTCTTTATTAACGCGTGTCTTTGGCGATGCCGTCCAGCGCGCCGTTAACGAAACGCGCCTCTTCGCCGCCGAAGAAGGCCTTGGCGATCTCGACATATTCGTTGATCACGACCTCAAGGCCGATGTCCTTGCGGAACTTCAGTTCCCACGCCCCGGCGCGCAGGATGGCGCGCAGCGTCGTGTCGATGCGGTCGATGCGCCAGTTGGCGGCCAGACGCTCCGACACCAGCGTGTCGATATTGGTCTGTTCCTGAACGATGGTGCGCAGGCCCTCGGCGAAGAATTCCTCATCCGCCGCACCAAGCGTTTCGCCTTCGATATCGCCGTCGAAGCGGAAGTCGGCAAATTCACGGATGACCGATTCGACGCCCGTCCCGGCGATTTCCATCTGATAGAGCGCCTGAACCAGCACCAGACGCGCCACGGTGCGCGCGCGCTTGTTCTTGACCGACAACTTGCCCTCGGCAGGCTCGGCGGCGTTCAACTGTTCGATCACCGATTTGAGGCTTTGCGGATCAACCATGATTGCCACCACGGAACGCCTTGCGCAGGGCGATCATGTCGAGCGCCACCTTGGCGACCGTGCCGCCCTTGTCGCCTTCCGAAACGCGGGCGCGGGCCCAGGCCTGATCCTCGTCTTCGACCGTCAGGATGCCGTAGCCGATGCACAGCAGTTGCTTCAGCGTCAGGTCCATCAGGCCGCGCGCCGATTCCTCGCACACATAGTCGTAGTGGGTCGTCTCGCCACGGATGACGCAACCCAGCGCCACATAGCCGTCGTATTTGCGGCCGGCAGGGCCTTTCGAGGCGTCTTCGGCCATAGCGATGGCGGCAGGCACTTCGAAGGCGCCCGGCACGGTGACGACGTCGTACTCAGCGCCATAGGCTTCGAGCGCGGCCTTAGCACCGCTCAGAAGCTCATCGGAAATATCCTCGTAGAAACGGCTTTCGACGATGAGGAGGCGCAGGGGGGTATCAATGGTCAAGACGAACGTCCTTGGTAAGAGCAGGAAACCGTCAATAGCGGCTTCTGCGGCAGTACAAAAGTCAAATCTGGTTTAGACAAGCGCATTCCAAAAAGTGTGCAGCGGTTTTTGGAATAAATGCGCGCCCTTAGCTTAAAGGTTTCCAGTCGATGATCTGCAAGCCGTAGCCTTCGAGCGCCGCCGGTTTAGGCTTGGAATCCGACAGGGCGATCATCTCCCGCACCCCCAGATCGAGCAGGATCTGCGCGCCCACACCGTAATCGCGCAGGCCGCGCGGCGCGGGCTGATCGACCTCATCGACGGAAAAATGGTTCGACAGGACCTTGGGATCGAGGTCGCGCAGCATGACCATCACCGCCGGACCGTCGTAGTCGGCCATATGCTGCATAGCGCGTTCGACCAGCCCGGCACGACCGTCGGCGGCCCCCAGCACATCGGCGGCGACGTCGATCTGGTGCATGCGGACGAGAGTCGGTTTGTTGGGCGACGGCTGCTGCTTGACCAGCGCGATGTGTTCACCCTGATCGAGACGGTTGCGATAGACGAACAGGCGGAACTGCCCGCCCCACTGGCTCTCGAACGGCTTTTCCAGCACGCGATCGACGAAGCGCTCTGTGCGGCGGCGGTAGGCGATCAGGTCGGCGATGGTACCGATCTTGATGCCGTGGGTTTGGGCGAAGACGATCAAGTCCGGCAGGCGCGCCATGGTCCCGTCGTCGTTCATCACCTCGCAGATGACCCCGGCGGGATAGAGCCCGGCCATGCGCGAAATATCGACGACGGCTTCGGTGTGGCCGGTACGGACCAGCACGCCGCCTTCGCGGGCGACCAGCGGGAAGACGTGGCCGGGGCTGACGATATCGTCGAAGCCCTTGGTCTGGTCGATGGCAACCGAAATGGTGCGGGCGCGGTCGTGCGCCGAAATGCCGGTGGTGATGCCTTCTTTCGCTTCGATGGCCACCGTGAAAGCCGTGCCGTTGCGCGCACCGTTTTCGGCGGCCATCGGCGGCAGGCGCAGTTGCCGCGCCCGTTCCGGCGTCAGGGCCAGACAGATCAGGCCGCGCCCGAAGCGCGCCATGAAATTGACCACGTCAGGCGTCGCCATCTGGGCCGGGATGCAGATATCGCCTTCGTTTTCGCGATCTTCAGCATCCACCAGAATATAGGGCCGGCCATTGCGCGCGTCTTCGAGGATATCCTCGATGGTCGAGATCGGGCTTTCAGAGCTGACCGGATTGAGGTCGGTGGCGATGCGATTAAAAGTCATGACTACTTACCTTTATACTCCCCCGCTACGCGGGGGAGATGTCACGAAGTGACAGAGGGGGGCCTTGCGGTCTTTACAAAGGCCCCCACCGTCTTTTGCTTCGCAAAATCCACGGCACGGACCGCCCCGCTCCCCCACAAGTGGGGATGAAGGGCTAAACCGTTTCGCGCCAACGGGCGGCATAGCGCGCCATAAGGTCGATCTCAAGGTTTAGTTTGTCGCCCACCGACTTTTGCGACAGGGTCGTGTGCGTCCAGGTGTGCGGAATGATCGCCACGCCGAAGACATCGTCCTCGACCTCGTTGACCGTCAGCGAAATGCCGTCGAGCGCGATGGAGCCCTTCGGCGCGATATAGCGATGCAGCGGACGCGGCACACGGATTTTCAGCCGGTAAGCGTCGCCGTCCTCGATCAGGCTGATCAGTTCGCCGACGCCATCGACATGACCGGCGACGATGTGCCCACCCAGTTCGTCGCCGAGCTTCAGCGCCCGTTCAAGGTTGATGCGGTCGCCGACCTGCCACGTATCGAGCGTCGTCAGGGACAGAGTCTCCGGCGACAGATCGACAAAGAAGCGATTATCGTGCTTTTCGATCACGGTCAGGCAGCAGCCCGAATGGGCGATAGACGCACCGATATCGACGCTGGAAAGGTCGTAGGTGGTCTGCACCTCGAACCGCGCCCCACCTTCATGACGGTCGATGGAGATTACGGTGCCAAGGTCGGTAATGATGCCGGTAAACATAGAATGCTCGCTTGTTCCCTTCGCCCCTCTGGGGAGAAGGTGGCCCGAAGGGCCGGATGAGGGGGAGTCCAGAACTCCGACAGAAGCCCCCTCACCCCAACCCTCTCCCGACAGGGAGAGGGGGATTAATTGTAGCGCGACGCCCTACTCCAACTCGTAACTTTCCCACAGATCCTCGCCGACGGCCTGCACGCCGACGCGGGAAAAGCGGATGACTTTGCTGATTTCCGCGATATCGAGGAAACCGACAACCGAACGCCCGTCGCCCCCCAATATAGTCGGTGCGCGGAACCATTCCAGACGGTCCACCGCCCCGGCCTTGATAAAAGCGGTCGCAATCTGCCCGCCGCCCTCGACAAACAGACGGTCAATCCCGGCGTCATTGAGCGCTTCCAGCGCCGCCGTCAAATCGACGCGCTGATGCTTCGAAGCGACCTTCAACGGACGCACCCCCAGCGACACCAGTTCCGGATTGAGATCGTGCGTGGTGACGACGAAGGTCGGGATGACCCGCGCCGTCTGAACCAGCTTGGAATGCAGCGGGATACGTCCACGCGAGTCCAGCACGATCCGCGCCGGTTGATAGCCTTCGTAACCCTGCAAGCGCACGGTCAGTTCGGGATCGTCTTTCAGTACGGTCTCAATACCGACCAGTACCGCGTCATGGCTGGCGCGCAACTCATGCACGGCGCGACGCGCGTCTTCCCCCGTGATCCAGCGGCTTTCGCCCGTATGGGTGGCGATGCGCCCATCCAGAGTCGTGGCCAGTTTCAGGGTGACGAAAGGGCGTATCATGCGTCGTCGGTCGAGGAGAGATCCTGCTCGCCCAGACCGCGTTTGATATCGCGCGGGTCTTCGGGATCGGGATTGCCATGCGGCGCGGCAGTCCGGGGCTTTTTAGTTTCAGGTTGGGGCGGCACCTCCCCGTCCCCGTCGAATTCGTCGATCAGCAGGCGCGCGAAGTCCGCCGTCTCACGGAAGTCGCGATAGACCGAGGCATAGCGTACATAGGCCACTTCATCAACGGCCCTGAGCGCCTTCATGATCATTTCGCCGACGACCTCCGATGGGATATCGGTTTCGCCGAGGCTCTCCAATTGACGCACGATGGCCGAGACCATGCGGTCGACGCGATCCGGCTCGACATCTCGCTTGCGAAGCGCAATCGAAATCGACCGCTCCAGCTTTTCGCGGTCGAACGGCGTCCGGCGACCTGAGCGCTTGACGATGATCAGTTCGCGCAGCTGCACACGTTCGAAGGTCGTGAACCGCCCGCCACATTCGGAGCACGAGCGGCGACGGCGAATGGCTGCCCCGTCCTCGGAGGGACGGGAGTCCTTGACCTGGGTTTCAGGATTTCCGCAGAAAGGGCAGCGCATACTATACCTTAGCTATAAATCGGGAAGCGTTTCGTCAGCGCCAGAACCTGCTCGCGCACCTTGGCCGTGACGGCTTCGTCCGGCGCGCCGGAATTCGACGCCATGCCATCGACCACATCAGCGATCAGGTGACCGATCTGACGGAACTCGTCCTCGCGGAAGCCGCGCGTCGTGCCCGCAGGCGTACCGAGACGAACGCCCGACGTGATAGTGAAGGGCTGCGGGTCGAACGGGATGCCGTTCTTGTTGCAGGTGATGAAGGCTTCTTCGAGGGCGTGTTCCGTCGCCTTGCCGGTCTGGCCCTTGGGGCGCAGATCGACCGACATGACGTGGCTGTCGGTGCCGCCTGAGACGACGCCCAGACCACGCTCGATCAACACGGCGGCCAGCGCACGGGCATTCGCCACGACCTGCGCCGCATAGGCCTTGAATTCGGGTTGCAGAGCTTCGCCGAAGGCGACCGCCTTACCGGCGATGACGTGCATCAGCGGGCCGCCCTGAAGACCGGGGAAGACCGCCGAATTGATCTTCTTGCCCAGCGCCTCGTCGTTCGACAGGATCAGGCCGCCGCGCGGACCGCGCAGGGTCTTGTGCGTCGTGGTGGTGACGACGTGGGCGTGCGGCAGCGGATCGGGATAGACGCCACCGGCGACCAGACCGGCATAGTGCGCCATGTCAACGAACAGGTAAGCGCCGACGCTGTCGGCAATGGCGCGGAAACGCGCGAAGTCGATGTGACGGCTGTAGTTCGAGGCCCCCGCGACGATCAGCTTCGGCTTGTGTTCCCTGGCCAGCTTTTCGACCTGATCGTAGTCGATCAGGTGATCGTCTTCGCGCACACCATAGGGCACAACCTTGAACCACTTGCCCGACTGGTTGGCGGGCGAGCCGTGGGTCAGGTGACCGCCGCAGGCCAGGTCCATGCCCATATAGGTGTCGCCCGGTTGCAGCAGGGTGAAGAAGACCGCCTGATTGGCGTTGGCGCCGGAGTGCGGCTGCACATTGGCGAAATTACAGTTGAACAGTTGCTTGGCGCGGTCGATGGCCAGCTTTTCGACCTCGTCGACATATTCGCAACCGCCGTAGTAGCGGCGGCCCGGATAGCCCTCAGCATATTTGTTGGTCAGGACGGACCCTTGCGCTTCCAGCACGGCCTTGGAGACGATGTTTTCCGAGGCGATCAGCTCGATCTGATCCTGCTGACGGGTCAGTTCACCCTTGATCGCCGCCAGAACGGCCGGATCGGCGGCGGCCAGATCGCTGCTGAAATAGCTTTGCGGGATGAAGGAGGCGGGTGCGTTCACGGGCATGATCCTGTTAGCTGGGATGGGGCCTAGTACCACATATAGTACGACTGCCGGAAATTGCGCGTCTGTTAAACCTTTGCGCCCGCGATTCCAAGCGAAAACCTCTGCGGCGACAGATGAGCGCCGCTAATACAGACTCAGACGATGATCCCCTTGCCGCCGCCTGGTGGCGGGCCTTTCAGCACCGCCAGCTTGTTGCGCAGTTTGAGGATGGCCAGTCGCTTGACGGCCTCCGGGTCGCTGGCGGGCCCGAGCGTCGAGACCTCCTCGCCCGTGTCCGGATCGACGGCGATGACCTTCAGATAGGCACCTTGACGATGATACTCGAGCAGGACTTCGGACATTATCAGCTCCGGCTTTGCCAGATCGAAGGATCGCGGCGTGTATGGAAGAAAGCCACAATCCGAATCTCATCCGCTTCGGCGCGATAGATTATTTTGTAAGGAAACTGCGACATTCGGCAAATTCGCAAATCTCGATCAGAACGTCTATACAAAGTCGGACGTTCTGCAATCCTGCCAATCGACGATGCTATCTCTTCTTCTAACCGTAAGGCAGTCTCAACGCTGCCGCTCCGATACCAAGTTACAGCGTCATTGATCTCGGATCGGGCTTCAGCTTCGATTACAATCCGCATTCAGAAATGACGCGCCCTGAGTTCAGAGCGAAACGTCTCCCATTCCATGGCGTCGCCCTTTCCCGCATCAATATTATCAAGCCTGCGGTCAAGTTCGGCTTTCTGTGCGGGCGTCAGATCAATGTCTGTGTCTTCAAGGCTGTCCCACAACGCCTCGATCAGTTCGAGGCGCTCTTCGACGGTCAGATCGGCGATCGAAATTTTGGAAACGGCGTTCATGAGTCGAGATTACCCCCAAACGCGATTTCCGGCAAGGCTATGCACAGGTCTCAACGCGTGGAGATATTAAACGCATTTCCGTCCGGATCAGAACCCTGACAGAAGGTCACGTCGGGCGCGACCCACAACTTGCCCATCGGTACGCCTTTGGCGATCAGCGCATCACGCACGGCGGGCACATCCGCGACCCGAAAGGCAATCTTGGGCGTCTGGCCATTTGGCTTGCTCTTGGCCCCCGCATGCAGCGCGATGCGGCAAGCTCCGGCGTCGAATTCGCGCCAGTCGCCATCATCCTTGACCAGAGCCAGACCCAGAACGTCGCGATAAAAGACGGTCATGCCGTCCATATTATCGGTGAAATAGATGATGTGCGTCAGGCTGAGGTCCATGACGCACCCGATCCTTTACGCTACCGCCGGCATGCGCGCCACGTTGCAATGGCTCCACAGCTTGTCCATCGCGGTCACCAGTTCATCCATCATGTCGTCCGTATGGTCCGGCGACGGCGTGAAGCGCAGGCGCTCGGTCCCCTTGGGCACGGTCGGATAGTTGATCGGCTGGACGTAGATGTTGAAATCTTTCAGCAACATGTCCGAGATCATCTTGCAGTGGACCGGATTGCCGACCAGCACCGGGACGATGTGGCTTTCCGACGGGAAGACCGGGATACCGGCTTCGCGGAAGCGGCGCATCAGGGTCTGGGCGCGCTCCTGATGGGCGACGCGGCGTTCGTTGTGCGCTTTCAGATAGCGGACGCTGGCCGTGGCCCCGGCCATGACGGCGGGCGGCAAAGACGTCGTGAAGATAAAGCCCGAGGCCCACAGGCGGATGGCGTCGCACATGGCGGCCTTTCCCGCGATATAGCCGCCCATCATGCCGAACGCCTTACCCAGCGTGCCTTCGACGATGTCGATCTGATCCATGACGCCATCGCGCTCGGCGACACCGGCACCGCGTTGACCGTAGAGGCCGACGGCGTGGACTTCGTCGATATAGGTCAGGGCGTTGTATTTCTTGGCCAGAGCGATGGTCCCGGCGATGTCGGCGATGTCGCCGTCCATCGAATAGACCGACTCAAACGCAATCAGCTTCGGCGCATTGACGGGTGCTGCGGCCAGCAGTTCTTCGAGGTGGACCAGATCGTTGTGGCGGAAAATATGACGCTCGCCGCCGCCATTGCGGATACCTGCGATCATCGAAGCATGGTTCAGCGCATCCGAAAAGATGATCAGACCCGGCAGCACCTTATACAGCGTCGTCAGGGTCGCTTCATTGGCGACATAGCCCGACGAAAAGACCAGCGCCGCTTCCTTGCCGTGCAGATCGGCCAGTTCGGCCTCAAGCTCATTATGATACCAGGTCGTACCGGAAATATTGCGCGTACCGCCCGAGCCCGAACCGGCCTCGTCGATGGCCTTGTGCATGGCGTCGAGCACGACCGGATTTTGCCCCTGACCGAGATAATCGTTGGAACACCACACGGTTACCGCCTGTTCGGTGCCGTCCTCGCGCAGCCACGTGGCGCGCGGGAAATCGCCGCGGTGACGCTTCATATTGGCGAACACGCGGTAACGGCCCTCCTTGCGGACGGCGTCGATGGCGGCCTCGAATGCGGCGGTATAGTCCATGTTCATACTCAACCCGGTGGCGCTCGTCGCGCTTCAGGGCCCTCGGTGCGATCTTTTATGAAGAACCCTGACGGTTCCTTGATGCCGGATATAGTCTGAATATCCGGCCTTTACCAGATTTAATACGCCATATTCCCGGCCAAATCACGCTACTTTTCAGGGTGCAAGGTGCGCAAAATGACGCACCTTTTGTGATAGCTTCACCATGTTTGTTTGCATTGCGACGATTTTTTTGCAAATATATATGACTTAAGACCTCAAACCCTTAGGCCAATAAGGTGACAAGGATTACGGAATGAACAGCTCGACGTCCAAGACACTCGATGCCCACGCGCCCGTAAAACCGCTGACCAGCCTGAATGCGTGCGAGTCCGACGAACGAAATCTGGCCTATGTCGTCTATGGCCTTCTGTTTATCAGCCCGTTCTCGCTGGGCCTGACCGCCCTGATCGGCGTGGTGCTGGCCTATATCAAGAAACACGACTGCACCTCGTACATACAGACCCATTTCCGCTATCAGATCAAAAGCTTCTGGGTTATTTTTGCCATGTGGGCGATCGCTACCTTCATCGCCGTCATCTGCACCGTCTTCCTGACTTGGACCTTGGTCAACCTCATCTGGACGCAGTACGACATTACCGACTGGCGACAACTCGATATCGACCTCTCGGACTTCGATACTTCGCAAATTTCGGTCTCCACCCTGCTCGGCGTCGCTTCGGGTTATGTGGTTTCCGCCATCCTCACTGTCATGGCCACGGTATGGATTTTGATCGCTTCGGTGATGGGCCTGATCCGCCTCAATCATCACAAGCCGATTGGCAAACGCTTCCAAAAAGCGTAAGCCCTGCCCCGAATATTTCGGGAAACCACCATGTCATTCAAGCCTGTCGTCGGTTCTTATCCGCTGTCGCGTCCGCGCCGTCTGCGTCAATCCGCGTGGGTGCGCGATATGGTGGCCGAACACCGCGTCACGGCATCCGACCTGATCTGGCCGATCTTTGTCCATGACAAGGACATGGCCCGCGACCCGATCCGCTCGCTGGAGGGCGTCGATCGCCTGAGCATCAGTGAAGCCGTAAAGGAAGCCAAGGAAGCCCATGCACTCGGCATTCCCGCGCTGGCCCTGTTCCCCAATATCGACGCCCGCCTGCGCAACGATGAGGCGACGGCGGCCATCGACCCGAACGGTCTGGTCGCCCAGACCTGCCGCGCCATCAAATCCGCCGTGCCGGAGATTGGCCTGATTGTCGATGTGGCGCTCGATCCGTTCACCGCGCACGGCCACGACGGTCTGCTCGTCGACGGAAAAATCCACAACGACAAGACCATCGACATTCTGATCCAGCAGGCCCTCGTTCAGGCCGAGGCCGGGGCCGATGTCGTCGCCCCGTCGGACATGATGGACGGCCGCATCGGCGAAATCCGCAAGGCCTTCGAAGCGCGCGGTCTGCACGACAAGCTGATCATGTCCTATGCCGCCAAATACGCCTCCGCCTTCTACGGCCCGTTCCGCGACGCGGTCGGCACCTCGGCGCTGAAAGGCGACAAGAAAACCTATCAGATGGACGCGTCGAACTCCGACGAAGCCCTGCGCGAGGTCATGATGGACATCCAGGAAGGTGCCGACATGGTCATGGTCAAACCCGGCCTGCCCTATCTCGACATCGTTCAGCGCGTGTCGGAGACGTTCAAGGTGCCGACCTTCGTCTATCAGGTGTCGGGCGAATATGCGATGATCAAGGCCGCGGTGGCGGCGGGCTTCATGGACCACGACAAGGGCGTCTTCGAGACTCTTTTGGCGTTTAAGCGTGCGGGTGCTTCGGGGGTTTTGACCTATTTTGCCAAGTATGTGGCGGAGAAGCTGGAGCGATGAGCGAAAGCGACTACGAGTATTCGGTTCAGGCGCTTGATATTGCCTTAGCATCTGCCGATTGCGTTAAGCTCATAACCGATCATCGTGATGATTATAGTCAGTACGAAGGCTACGTCATTGCCGTGAGCGATAAGCTTGCTTTGCTACAAATTATTGACGATTGGCATACGGATGGTTTTGCCGTTTTTGCGCTTAGTCACCTTGCCGGATGGCGGCAAAGCCCGACTGAAACCGGACGTTCAACCATTCTGCGCGCCTTAGGCTTTCACAAGAGCGTGCAACCCGACGGCCTCAATTTCGATAGTCTCCCCGAACTCTGCTGGGCATTAAAGGCTATGGAAAAAACCATAGCTGTTCATATAAGTGATGGGTGTGAAGTAGGTGAGATTGCTCACGTCTCACGTCGCCTCATTTTGAATGGAATTGATGCCGTCGCCGCGCCTATAGAAGGCCCCGTCGAAATCGACTGGGAAGACATAAGCCAAATCAGCTTCGATGACGAATATACGACCGGCCTTAAGACCTATGTCCAATCTTTGAAAAGCTGAACAGCTTACTTCCGCCTCGCCTCCAGACGCGCGTGCAGCGACGAGGTGTCCCAGCGGTTGCCGCCCATGGCCTGCACCTCGGAATAGAACTGATCAACCAGAGCGGCCATGCTCAGATGCGCGCCGTTGGTCCGGGCCTCGTCGAGCGCGATCCCCAGATCCTTGCGCATCCAGTCGACCGCGAAGCCAAAGTCGTACTTGCCCTCATTCATCGTGCCCCAGCGGTTCGACATCTGCCATGACCCCGCCGCCCCCTGCGAAATGGCCTGCAAAACCAGATCGGGATCGATCTCAGCGCACTTTGCGAAATGCAGCGCCTCGGAAATCCCCTGTACGACGCCGGCAATAGCGATCTGGTTGCACATCTTGGCCGTCTGACCTGCCCCGGCCTCGCCGATGCGGGTGATCGATTTCGTGTAGGGTGAGGTCAAAGCCACGACACGCTCAAGCACGTCCGCTTCGCATCCGGCCATGACCGACAGCGCGCCATTGACCGCCCCCGCCTGTCCGCCCGACACCGGCGCATCGCAAAAATGGATGTGTTTAGAGGCGCATAACGCAAACATCTCACGCGCCAGTCTGGCCGAGGTCGTGGTGTGATCGACGATGAGGCTCCCCACCGCCATGCGGTCCACCGCCCGCGTCACCAGATCGCGCACGTCGTCGTCGCGCCCCACGCACAGGACCAGCGCTTCGGCATCGACCACAGCATCCTCGAAATCGGCTGAAAAGGCCGCCTGATGCGCTTCACCCCACGCCGCCGCCTTTTCGACGGAGCGATTGAAGCCCACGACCTCAAATCCGGCTTTCAGCAAATGACCGGCCATCGGCGCGCCCATGACGCCCAGACCTGCGAAAACGATGCGCATGGTAACCTCGAAACTTTGGAGAATTAAAGCGAGTGCGTCCGCCCATAGCGGCCGCGGAAATAGGTCAGGCCGTGTTCGCCGAAGTGCGTGTCCGACTGATCGAACTGTTCGACCTGACCCACGATGACCAGATGGTCGCCCAGCATCTGGGTCTGGTACTGGCTACATTTAAGCCACGCCATCGCGCCCTTGAGCCGCAGCGGTTCGTCCGCGAAGGCCAGATCGTCGCCCTCACGGCAATAAGGGTTTTCGCGGAAAAACCGGTCGGCCAGAGCCTGCTGCTCGACCGGCAAGATGTTGATCGCAAAGGTCTTGGCGTCGGAAAACACACCGTAGCGGTCCGAGCGCAGGTCAAGCGACCACAGGATCAGCTTCGGCTCCAGCGACACCGAAGCGAACGAATTGATGGTCAGCCCCATGACACAAGGCGTACCGTCGCGGTCCTGCGCCGGCGCGGTGACAACCGCCACGCCGGTCGCAAAAGTCCCCAGCACATGCCTGTAGGCCATACGATCCGGATCGCTCATTCACCCTCACTCACGCAAAATCAGGTCTTATCCTATGGCCTGAAATGGCGGAGGCGGTCAACTTTCGCTTAAACGGATTTGCGCTTGAACCCATAAAAACCACAGATGATGGCCGAGGTCACGGCGATCTGGATCAGCAGATAGCTGCAATCGATGCCGATCAGCGCCAGCGGCTTAAGGCCGTAGATGAAGCGCAGCCAGACAGTCGACACCGCAAAAAACAGCGCGGCCCACGCGCCGACCTTAAGGCCCGCCACATAACCCGCCGTCCCGGTCACGCGGCGCAGCCAGTAGATGCCGAAGGCCAGAAAAATAACCTGAAGCACACCCAGCCCCATCCGCCATTCCTGCCCCGCACCCATTTCTTTGGTAAGCCCTTCCAGCGCCATCCACGGCTCGGAAAACAGCAGGCCGTACCAGATAAAGCCGAAAAACCACGCAAACAACGCACCTGCGGCGACGCCCCAGTAATTGATCTTCATGTCAGTCCCCTAATGAAGTTGCCTGTGTCAGAATGCGCTATTCATAACAGCGTTACAATCGTGAAATTGGCCAGGCACGAGGCGGCGCTTCAACCCCCTGTTAAGATTAATCCCCGATAAACGAATCTGTAATCGCGCCGTCCAGGTGCTGATGGAGTTCCCATGGCCAGCCGCGACGCGCCCATCGTCATCAAGAAAGTCAAGAAGGTCGTCGGTGGCGGACACCACGGCGGCGCCTGGAAGGTCGCCTATGCCGACTTCGTGACCGCCATGATGGCCTTCTTCCTGCTGATGTGGTTGATCAACACGACCTCGCCGGAACAAAAGCGCGGCGTCGCAGACTATTTCGCCCCGGCCTCGGTGTCGCAGACGACCTCGGGCTCCGGCGGCATCCTCGGCGGCACCGCGATCGGCAAGGACGGCGTCAAGCAGGAAGGCTCGATGGCCTTCATCGAGCAGATGGCGCCCGAATCGCCCGACATGCAGGACCGCGACGGCCAGTCGAAACACACCGCCGATTTGTCGCAGACTCCCGAAGAGCAACTGCGCGAAGAACTGCAAAAGCGCGAGGAAGCCTCGTTTCGTTCGGCGGCGGAATCCCTGCGTCAGGCCTTGCAGGACATGCCGGAACTGGCCGAACTGTCGAAGAACATCCTTGTCGATCAGACGCCCGAAGGCCTGCGCATCCAGTTGATCGATCAGGAAGGCCGCTCGATGTTCAATGCGAACTCGGCCACGCCCAACGACCGCGCCAAGCTTTTGTTGCGCGCCGTAGCCAAGGTCGTCAATCAGTTGCCTAACCGCGTCACCATCACCGGCCACACTTCGGGTACGCCGGGCACAGGTCAAGCCGACAAGGACTGGAAACTGTCCGCCGATCGTGCCGATGCCGCCCGTCAGATTCTGCAAGGCGCCGGTGTCGATCAGGACCGCGTGGCGCAGGTGTCGGGCAAGGCCGCCAAGGAACCCCTGTATCCGGACGATCCGACTCTGGCCGGAAATCGCCGCATTGCGATAATTCTGCTGCGCGAAGCCCCGGTTCTGCCAGAAAACCCTTCTCTTTAAGCCCGATTTGAGGTCTAATCCTCTGGCAACCAGAGGCTCGACACACGGCGATGAGCGAACACTTTCCCGGACGCAAGCTCAGATACTATCTGACCATTCCGGGGCCGTGCCCATATCTGGAGGGGCAGGAAGAGCGCAAGGTTTTCGTCCATTTGCCGCCGCTCGAAGCGATCAATGTCAACGATCAGCTCTCCTCTATCGGCTTCCGTCGCTCGCAGAACATCGCCTATCGTCCGGCCTGTCCGTCGTGCCGCGCCTGTCAGTCGGTGCGCATCCCGGTCAAGGATTACGCGCACGGCCGCACCGACAAGCGTATCCTGCGCCGCAATAGTGACGTTACGCGGTCATTCGCCGAAGCGGAGGCGACGCGCGAACAGTATGAACTGCTGCAAAAGTATCTGAAAATCCGCCACCCCGACGGCGGCATGATGGACATGACGTGGCCCGATCTGGTCGCCATGGTCGAAGACACCCTCGTCCGCACGCACATGATCGAATACCGTCTAGACGGGCAACTGATCGCCTGTGTGCTGGTCGATGCGCTGAACGACGGTCTGTCGCTGGTCTATAGTTTTTACGATCCGGACCTGATGAACCGCTCGCTGGGGCGCTTCGTCATCCTCGATCACATCGATCAAGCGACGAAGGCCGGTTATGGCTTCGTTTATCTCGGCTACTGGGTCAAGGGTTCGCCCAAGATGGACTACAAGGCTAATTATCGGCCTCTGGAAGCCCTGACCGATTTCGGTTGGACCCCAGTGGATTTTGAAGCCGATCCCAAAACAGAGTAGCCTTTCATTATATATTTAGTCATTCGTCGAAATTATTATTGACTAAATTTCGATGTTTAGCTAAATATCGATTATGAACTCGATTTTCAAAGCCCTCGCCGATCCGACCCGCCGCAAGGTACTGGAATTGTTGCGCGAAAGGCCCATGACCGCCGGAGAACTGGCCGACCGGTTTCCGGTGTCGCGCCCCACCATGTCGGCGCATTTCGCCGTGTTGAAAGAAGCCGACCTGATCGACTCGCTCAAGATCGGCACGACCATTACCTATCAACTTAAACTGACGGTGCTGGAAGATGCCCTGCTCGGTTTTGCCCGGCTATTCAGTCCGACCGCCGAAGAACCCGCGACGCCCAGAACCGATCCCACCCCACCCCAGGAAGGAACCACGAAATGAGCGACTCTAACGGCCTCAGTGCCTCGAAGAAAAATATCCGTGCCGCCTTGATCCTGGCGGGCATACAGATTGTCGGCGCCCTGTTGCTGACTCTGGCCCGTAAACAGGGCCTGATCGATGGCGAGACGACGACACGCGGCTGCATGGTGCTGATCGGGCTCGGTCTGGCGGTGTACGGCAACCGTATGCCCAAAACGCTGGAGTGCGCCCCGCCGCAGTCGATCGCTCGGGCGGCCCTGCGGCACGCCGTAAGCCGTGTCGGCGGCTGGGCGCTGATGCTGGGCGGTCTGGCCTATGCCGGCCTGTGGGCCTTCGCGCCGCTCGATGTGGCGCAGGTCGGTTGCATCGTCGTGGTTTTGGCCGCAATGGTGGTCATGTTCGGCTATATGGCATGGCGGATATGCGCCAAGCGGGCGGTTTAAGAAAAAAGGCCACCGACGCCCTGTCCTGCGGCGAATGCGCCATAAAGGATGGCCACGACATAGGCGGTTCCCGCGATCGCAAAGGCTTGTCCGACAAGGATAAACACGCCGTCGCGCTGGATCATGCCCACCGCCGTCAGAAGGATCGCCAGCGCCGGTAGCGTGTTGGAAAACGGGATGATCCCCAGCGGCAGCATCATGACGATGGCCGCCCACAACAATACCAGACCATTGACGCGGTTCGACAGGATTCCGGTCGTAAGAGCCAGCAGTCGCGGCTTTACGAACCGGTCGATCTTCGAGACGATACCGACGCCTTTTTGCAGGACCGGCACCAGCTTTTCGGTGTGAATTTCACGGTCGAGTATCTTTTGCGGCAGCCACGGCAGGCGGTTGAAGATGATCGCGACCGCAACTAGGGCAATCGCACCGCTGAACGGGATCGAAATGCCGGGGATCGAGACCGGGATCATGAACGGCAGGCACAACAGCACGCAGAGCAGCAAAAGCCCCTGCTCGCCCATGATCTCGATGAGTTCGCGCAGGGTCGTATGCTCGCCCTCGATCCGCCGCAGCGTGTGGGTGAGCATGTCGCTCATGGTCTCGGTATTGTCCTGAAAGCCGAATATCTTTTGCATAGGGCTATGCAGCAAGCGCCGCGTCAGGATGCAAGCTGAAAATCGATTGCGTGAGGGAAGGTTTTCCACAGATGGCCACAGATGCACACAGATAGACCGCGCGCGGGCATCGATGGTCAGAAGATGAGAACCACAGATTACACAGATTTCACAGATTAAGCGCGTGGCAGCGAACCGGGCTTTCGGCCCGATAACCGTGGCCAGACAAAAAGGACGCGCCGTGACCCGTCCAATCTGTGAAATCTGTGTAATCTGTGGTTATTCAAAAGCATAGACACCGATGAACTTGATGCCAGAGTTCCACGCTCGGTCCATCTGTGTGCATCTGTGGCCATCTGTGGAGAACCTTTAGAACCTAGTCTCCGCGCACTGCCGCTTCAATTTTTGCGACATCGATCTTCTGCATGGTCATCATGGCCGCGAAAGCGCGCTGGGCCACGTCGCCGCCCTGCGCCATCGCTTCGGTCAGGACGCGCGGCGTGATCTGCCAGCTGAGGCCCCATTTGTCCTTGCACCAGCCGCATTCGCTTTCCTTGCCGCCATTGCCGACGATGGCGTCCCAGTAACGGTCGGTCTCTTCCTGATCCTCGGTCATGATCTGGAACGAGAAGGCTTCGGTCTGTTTGAACACATCACCGCCGTTAAGCCCCAGACACGGGATGCCCAGCACGGTGAATTCGACTGTCAGAACCTGTCCGGCCTTGCCACCAGGAAAATCGGCAGGGGCCTTGTGGACACCGGTCACGGCGCTGTCGGGGAAAACGCTGGCGTAGAAATTGGCCGCGGCTTCAGCGTCCTTGTCGTACCACAGGCAGATCGTGTTCTTGTGCATGGCGCATCCTCTCCGTTGTCGGTTTGCGGGAGACGGTACAGCGAGAGCGGCGTTATTCCAAGAGGACTTGATCCTGAAAGCGTAAAGACCTGATAAGATGCGCCTATAGGTCAGACGCGTCAGCAGATGAGGGCAGTAGTCGCTCCCGCGCCACCGAGATCGCCCATTCCAGCACCGCCAGCGCTATATCCGGCTGAAACACTGTCACGCTCAGATCGTGCGTCACGTCGGAATAGAAGATTTCGATGAGAGGATCGCTGTCATCCCCATCAATTGATACCTCTATATACATACCGTCACGGATGACATCGCTGCCCACGACACAACGGTACGTCTTACCTTTGTATTCAAGGATCAAAGTGAGCCCCTCACCCGGCGCTCCGCGCCACCCTCTCCCCACAGGGAGAGGGGATTTAAACCGGCCTCAGCTTCCGCAATCCACGCGGGGCCATCTTGCCGACGCTGGCGCGTTTGCCGACAAAGTCCTTGTGGTCCTTGAAGTCGCGCGCCTTGCCCGCTCCGTCGTACCACTGAATCGGCCCGTTCGAGTCGAAGACCGCGATGTCCTTGACGCCGCCGTCCTTGTAGCCTTGCAGCTTGACGCCTTTGCCGCGCGCCATTTCGGGCAGTTCCGACACCGGATAGATCAGCAGCTTGTTGTTTTCGCCGAGGATCATCACGCTGTCGCCCGTCAACGGCAAGGCGGCAAACGCTTCGGTTCCATCGGCATTGAGTACCGACTTGCCGGCCTTCTTGTTGCCAACAGCGTCCTCTTCGTTCATCACGAAGCCGTAGCCGTTCTTCGACACCATCAGGCGCTTGGCGCCCGGCGTGAACATGAAGACCGCCAGAATGCGCGCCTTCTCGTCCATCTCCAGCATCAGTTGCAGCGGTTCACCATGACCACGACCCGACGGCAGCTTGTCGCAACCGAGCGTGAAGAAGCGTCCGTCCGACGTCATGATCAGCAGCTTGTCGGTATTGAACCCCGACACCAAATGCCCCAGTTGATCGCCTTCCTTGAACTTTAGTTCGGACGGATCGTCGACGCGGCCCTTGGTGGCGCGAATCCAGCCGCGTTCCGACAGGACGACGGTCAGGGCTTCCTTGGGCAGGTACGACTCGATGGCCGCGACCTCGACGCCCTGCGGCGCTTCGGCAAAGGTGGTGCGGCGCGCCGACAGAAGCTGCTTGCGCACATCGGTCAGTTGCTCGTCGATACGCTTCCACTGCTTCTTGTCAGAGGCCAAAAGCGCCATCAGGCCATCGCGTTCCTTGGCCAGCTTGTCGTGCTCGGACTGGATCGCCATTTCCTCAAGCCGGGCCAGTTGGCGCAAACGGGTGTCGAGGATGTAGTCGACCTGGATTTCCGTCAGGCTGAAGCGCGCCATCAGGGTCTGTTTCGGGGTCTCGTCCTCGCGGATGATGCGGATCACCTCGTCGAGATTGAGGAAGGCGATCATCAAACCGTCCAACACGTGCAGACGGCGCTCGATCTTGTCCAGACGCCACTGCGACTGACGGATCAGCACTTCGCGGCGGTGGTCGAGGAAGGCGGTCAGGATCGGCTTGAGGCCCATGACGCGCGGCGTGCCGGTCTTGTCCAGCACGTTCATGTTGAAGGCGAAGCGTGTTTCCAGATCCGAGATCCGGAACAGGCTTTCCATCAGGACTTCGGGCTCGATATTGCGCGTCTTCGGCTCAAGAATCAGGCGGACCTCTTCGTCGGATTCGTCGCGCACATCGCCCAGCAGCGGGGCCTTTTTCGCTTCGATCAGGTCGGCCAGTTGCTCGATCAGGCGCGACTTCTGCACCATGTACGGCACTTCGGAAACCAGAATGCGCCAGTTGCCGCGCCCCAGATCCTCGACCTCGTAACGCGCCCGCACGCGGACCGAACCGCGGCCGGTCTCATAGGCTTCGCGGATCGCCTCGCGGCGCTCGACGCAGATGCCGCCGGTCGGGAAGTCCGGGCCGGGAATTATGTTCATTAACCCGTCGGTGTCGGTTTTCGGCTCGGCAATCAGAAGCTTACAGGCGTCGATCAGCTCGGCGACGTTGTGCGGCGGTATCGACGTCGCCATGCCGACCGCGATACCGGTCGCGCCATTGGCCAGCAGGTTCGGGAAGGCCGCCGGCAGCACGACCGGCTCTTCGTCCTGACCGTCGTAGGTCGGGCGAAAATCGACCGCATTTTCATCGATGCCGTCCAGCAGCAGCATGGCGGCCGTGGTCATCTTGCATTCGGTGTAACGCATGGCAGCGGCGGAATCGCCGTCGATATTGCCGAAATTCCCCTGCCCGTCGACCATCGGATAACGCTGGGCGAACCACTGCGCCATGCGGACCAGGGCGTCGTAGATCGACTGATCGCCGTGCGGATGGAAGTTACCCATGACTTCACCGACCACCTTGGCCGATTTCCGCGCCGCCGCCTGCGGGTTCAGGCGCATATTGTGCATGGCGTAGAGCACGCGGCGATGGACGGGCTTCAGCCCGTCGCGCACGTCCGGCAAGGCCCGGTGCATGATGGTGGACAGCGCATAGGCGAGATACCGCCGCGACAGGGCTTCGCCCATCGGTTCGCTGAGGATATGGCCGCCTTCATCGGGAATCACTGGTGTCATCCTTATATTTTAAGGCGCGGCGCAAGGCGTGACAAGACCTTGCCCCGTCAAAGCTGTTCACACAATGTTCGGACCCATCTTCTTCATACTCCCCCAGTTTACTGGGGGAGGTGGATGCGAACGAAGTGAGCAGACGGAGGGGGGCTCGCGTAGAAAACGAAAATAAATCGTTAGCCCGACCAGCGCTTTATTACGACAGCACAGGCCCCCAGTCGCCCGCAGTAGGAGCAATTGCATTCGTGGGCGGTTTCGGGCTGGCGCGGCAAGGTGATACGGGTCGCGCCGCAATGGCAGGTGGCGGTCAGGGTCATGGTTCGTCTCCTTCGATACGGAGAGCTTACCCCACATGCTGACAAATCATGTCAGCATGACTTCAAGCGACGCGGACCTGATCGCGCCCGGCGTGTTTGGCGGCATAGAGCGCCTGATCGGCCTCGCGGTAAAGACTGTCTAGCGTTTTGGTCGCCTGCCATTGGGCGACGCCCGCTGAGAAGGTATAGCGCAGGATCACGTCGTTCATCGGAATCGTCTGGACGCGCAGTTCGTTTTGCAGGCGCTTCAAGACCTTCAAGGCCTGATCTTCGGTGGCTTTCGGCATGATCAGCAGGAACTCTTCGCCGCCGATGCGTCCGAACAGGTCGGCCCCGCGTAAGGTAGCGCGCGCGGCGTCGGCAAAGTGACGCAACACCTCATCACCGGCCTGATGCCCGAAGCGGTCGTTGATCGCCTTGAAGTGATCGAGGTCGATGAGGACGACGCTGAACACCTCGCCCGACACGACGCCCGATTCGATGAGATCGCCGAAGCGTTTCATCATGGCGCCGCGATTAAGCAGACCAGTCAGATAGTCGGTTTCCGACGCCACGATGGCGGCGTCGCGCGCGCTTTTCAGGTGGAATTCCTTGGCCTTGACGAAGGTGCAGTCGGCGATCATCAGCAATATCCAGCCGCCGGCGAAGGTCGTTTCCGACGCCCACATCCACCGCCCATCGAGCAGGTCGATCTCGAACTTGCGGTTGGCCTGGCTGCGGCGTTTGGCATTGGCCATGGCCAGCCACGGTTCGATGTCTTCGGCCTCGATCAGCGGCCCAACCCTGGCGTCGAAACAATGGCGCATGATCGAGGAAAAGGTCTGCGCACCGTCCTGCACCGCATAGATGTCGCGGAAATCCGCCGAGGCGTAGTGCAGCGCATCGTCCGGCGTGAAGATCGCGAGCGCCGTGCCGCTGGCCAGCAGGCCCTCAGCCAGCTTTTGCAGCACCTCCGGCAGAGGCGCATTGAACGGATCGATCGAGGGTGTGGACATACGCGGATACTAACGCAACAGGTTTAAGGGAAAATGATCAGAACAGGGCATCCACAGCGTTTTGCAGGCTGTTTTCGATGCGTGTGGCCTTGCCGTGAATATGGGCGTCCATCTCTACAACGCGGGCCTTCATGTCGTTGAGGCGGGCTTCGAGGTCCTGACGCGCCACCGGGTCTTCGACATTGGAACTGAGCAGGATGGCGATGGCGGATTCGAAGACATCCAGCGCGTCGGTGCAGGCCTGATCGAAGGCCTGACGCGCGGCGACCGGGGCCTGATTATAGGCCGCTATGACGACGTCCTTCTGCTCGAAACCCGACTGCTCGAAGTGCTCGACATAGCCACGACGGTGCCATTCCATCAGTTCCTCGGCCATGTCCGGCATGTCGAGGCCCATTTCGAACAGCATGATCGCTTCGTTGAACAGGTTGAGATAGTCGGTCGCCAGACCCGTCGTCGGGTTGACATTGGCCGCCATCAACTCTGTGTCGCTAAAGCTCATCGTGTTCCGTTATAGCCGTCCGGCATCCCCGCCGATTCGATCACCTTACGCCATACACCTTACCAAAGCGTAGAGAACAGCGTAATTTTTAAACGATGTCAGGATTGGCGTACCGCATCGATAAGCCGTGTACGGATTTCCGGCAACGGGCGATCGAGCGGATGGAAGATATGCCGCTCAAGGAAGAAGCCGGTCAGGTCGAAGCCCTTTTTCAGGTCGTCGGAGGACAAACCGCCTTGCGAGGACAGGAGAAATTGCGGCAGGGCGAGCAATTTGTCCGCATACGGAATACCGGCGTTCCGGCTGACGGCGCGGGCCGATTTCGGCGACACATAGACCAGATCGTCGCGTTCCCCTGTCACCGCGCAGGCCGTCAGGTCGAGACCGTAGCCGACGGCTTCGAGCAACCCGGCCTCGAAACGGATATAGATATAGGGCCAGATCGCGGGCACCTGAAACGCGTTCATCAGGGCTTCAAAGCCGTGATAGGCCCCGGGAAAGGCCTCGCGTTCGGGCAGTACCGCGCGGGTCATGACGCAGGCGCATTGCACGCCCAAAAGCGCCACAGGATCGTCGAAGACCTGCGACGCACCTTCATCCAGCGGTTCGATGGTCGCCGAGCCTAATTGTTCCGAAGTCCTTGCGCGATAGGCGATACGGACATGGCTTGCAGGCTGCAAGTAAGGCTTCATGCGCCGCGATGCGCCGCCGGCGATGTGAGCGGCGATACGGCCATGCTCACGCGTCAGGACATTGACCACGGCCCCGGTTTCACCGTGAGGCCGCGCGCTTAGGACAAAGGCATCGTCTTCGAATTGCACCGACACGCTCCACAAAATCATTCCTCCCTAGCTTGCTGGGGGGGGGACCGCACGACGCGCGCAGCGCTAGATGCGGTGGTGGGGGTTCTTGCTTGAAAAGGACGCTGGCAGAGTGCAGAAAGTAAGATACCCCACCACCACATCTCACCTGCTTTCAGCAGGCTCGTGCGGTCCCCCTCCCCGGCAAAGCCAGGGAGGTATAAGTATTTTTACGCCTCAAATTCTAATCCGAACTGCGCATACAGCGCCCGGTCGTCGCTCCAGCGCTCATTGACCTGAACGTGCAGGAACAGATGCACCTTGCGGTCGAGAATCTCCATTAGCTCTTCGCGGGCCTTCTGACCGATCCATTTCAGGGTCTGACCGTTCTTGCCCAGCACGATGGCGCGCTGGCCGTCGCGTTCGACGAAGATGGTCTGCTCGATGCGCGCCGCACCGTCGGGCATGTCCTTGAAGTCGGTCGTGACCACCGCGCAGGCATAGGGTAGTTCCTCATGCACGCGCAGGAACAGCTTTTCGCGGGTGATTTCCGCCGCCAGAATGCGCACCGGGGCGTCGGCGGCCTGATCCTCAGGATACAGCCAGTGACCGAGCGGCATCTTTTCCGACAGGGCCTCCATGAGGTCCTTCACGCCATTGCCCTTTTCGGCGGAGATCATGAAGACCTGATCGAAGACGCCTTCCTTGAACAGACTATCGGCCACGGCCAGCAGGTTGTCGCGTTTCAGCAGGTCGATCTTGTTCAGAACCAAAATAGCGCGCGTATTGTTGGCCTTGAGGCCTTCGATGATTGCCTCGGCGTCCTCGACGCAGCGCTTGTCGGCGGCATCGGCCTTGGTGCCTTCGGGCGCGAAATGGACGGCGATGTGTGCGGCGGCATCGATCAGCAGCACCACGACATCGGCGTCCTGCGCCCCGCCCCAGGCCGACTTGACCATGGCGCGATCAAGACGGCGGCGCGGCTTGAAGATACCCGGCGTATCGACCAGCACGATCTGCGCGTCGCCATGAATGGCGATACCGCGCACCGGAAAGCGCGTCGTCTGGACCTTTTGCGTGACGATGGAAACTTTTGAGCCGACCAGCGCATTGACCAGCGTCGATTTACCGGCGTTCGGGGCACCGATGATGGCGGCGAAACCGGCGCGGTGGTTCGCATCGGTAGAGGAAGAGGTGTTTGTCAATTAAGACCTTCGTTTTCGATAAAGCTGAGGGCCGCCGCTTTTTCGGCTTCCTGACGGGACTTGCCGCTGGCTGAGACGGGATCGTATCCTTCTATCCTGACCGCGATCGTAAAGATAGGGGCATGATCGGGGCCCGACCGGTTTAGGATCTCGTATTTCGGTGCGGACAGCTTCTGTTGCGCGGCCCATTCCTGAAGGTGCGATTTCGGATTGAGGTGCGAGCGGTCGTGGCCGGAGCGGATATGCGGCTGCCACAGCGGCAAAAAGGCCTTGCGCGCGGCGTCGAACCCGCCATCGATATAGACGGCGGCGATCAGGGCTTCGCAGGCGTCGCCGAGTATGGTCAGGTTGCTGCGGCCGCCCGAACGCGTCTCGCCGATCGCCAGACGGAGCGCCGGGCCGACGCCGAGTTGTTGCGCGATCTCGGCACAGGTTTCGCGGCTGACGAGCCCATGCAGGCGCTGCGACATCTCGCCTTCTTCGGCGTCGGGAAAGGCTTCCATCAGGGCCTCGGCCACCATCAGGCCCAGCACGCGGTCACCCAGGAACTCCAGCCGTTCATTGTCGCTGGCCCCGGATTTGCGTTTGGCGCCGTCACCGACCGAGGCGTGGGTCAGGGCGCTTTCCAGCAACTCACGGTGGATAAAAGTGTAACCGAGTTTGGCCTCAAGTCCGGTCAGGAGTTTCTGACGATGGGCCGAGGCGTCGCGTTGGATACGGGTCACTATTAAAATACTCCCCCGCTCGCGGGGGAGGTGGCATGGCGTAAGCCATGACGGTGGGGGGCCTTTGCAACATCAGCAAGGCCCCCCTCTCCCGCTTTACAGCGGTATCTCCCCCACAAGTGGGGGAGTATTAAAAACGCGTGTTCCGGCATTAATCCAACATCTTGAAGAACCGGTCCCAGCGCAGGTCGAGCCAGGTCCAGGGCTTGAACAACGACGCACCCTTGTTCCACGAAATCAGGACCATGGTCGCCTTGCCTTCGAGGTTTTCCGCCGGCACGAAGCCGACGCCCGGCTGCATGTAATCCGACGGCGAGAAGCGGCTGTCGAGCGAGTTGTCGCGATTGTCGCCCATGACGAAATACTGGCCTTCGGGCACGGTGAAGACCTCGGTATCGTCAGCCTTGGGGCTATAGCCCATGTCCTGCGTCAGGTGCGTCGCGCCGTTGGGCAGCGACTCTTCGATGACCTCGACACCCGGCGTCGCATAGGAAATGCCGGTCGAGATCGGGCCCTTGTCGACCGCGGGCACAATGGTCTCGTTGATATAGACCTTGCCGTCGCGAACCTGAACGCGGTCGCCGGGCAGGCCGACGACGCGCTTGATATAGTCGGTCTTGTTGTCGCGCGGCAGCTTGAACACCACGACATCGCCACGCTTGGCCTGCTTCTCGAAGATGCGGCCCGAAATCACCGGCGGCGAGAACTGGATCGAGTGCTTGGAATAGCCGTAATCCCACTTGCGCACGACGATATAGTCGCCCTCATAGAGGTTCGGCTCCATCGAGGCCGACGGGATGGTGAAGGGCTGGAACAGGAAGGTGCGGAACACCAGCGTGATCAGCAGCGCAATAGCTACCGTCTTGATGATATCCATCGTCTCGTCTTTCAGCGACGACGCAGGCTTTTCGCCCTCGACTATACCGTCTTCGATGACCTTGTCTTCAGCGCTCATAAATTCGCCCCATCATATTCAGCGCCCATAGCATTAGGCATATTCAACGGACCTGTCTATTTATAGATTGGGTCTAAATATAGGCTTACCGATTTGTTAGGCGGTTGCGGGCACCGCTTCAATGACCACATAAGCCCCGGCCAGCGGCCCCTCGTCGGTCAGGCTGAGGTGGATTCGCGCGGCGTGTCCGGCGGGCGTGATGGCCTCAAGCCGCGCCAGAGCGCCGCCTGACAGCGTCACTTCGGGCTTACCCAAGACGTCGTTCACAACCTCGATATCGGTAAAATGAAACCCGCGCAAACCCGTGCCGAGCGCTTTCATTACCGCTTCCTTGGCGGCGTAGCGCTTGGCGTAGGTCTGATACGGCGTGGCGTTTTTGGACGCATAGGCCTGTTCGGCGGGCGTGAAGACGCGGTCGAGGAACTTTTGGCCGAACTTGTCGCCGGACTGTTCGATCCGCTGGGCGTCGGTCAGGTCCGTGCCGATGCCGACGATCATCCGCGCGCCGCGTCCATCAGGGTGCGCATCTTCGCAATCGAGGCATCCAGCCCGACAAAGACCGCCTCACCGATCAGAAAATGACCGATATTCAGTTCCCTGATCTGAGGAACGCGCGAAATGAAGGTCACCGTGTCGTAGTCGATGCCGTGCCCCGCATGGACCTCGATACCGACCGAGGCCGCCATGTGTGCCGCCCATTCGAGCTTCTTCATCTCGTCCTCGACGATCGAGGTCTCGCCATTGCGCCACGCGTCGCACAGGGCCCCCGTGTGGAATTCGACCACCGGCGCGCCGATGTTCGACGCCGCCGTGACCTGTAACGCATCTGCCGCGATGAACAGCGACGAGCGGATACCGGCGGCATTGAACTTGGCCACCGCCGCGCCGACGAGTTCGATATTGCCCGCCACATCGAGCCCGCCTTCGGTCGTGCGTTCCTGACGGCGCTCAGGCACCAGACAGGCGGCGTGCGGCTTGAGGTCGAGCGCGATGCCGATCATCTCGTCGGTCACAGCCATTTCGAAATTGAGCGGCTTGCCGAATTCGTCGCAGACGGTTTTCAGCGCCCAGATGTCCTTATCGAGGACGTGGCGGCGGTCTTCGCGCAGGTGCGCGGTGATGCCATCTACGCCCGCCATCAGCGCCTGACGCGCACCGCGCACCGGGTCGGGCGCGTCGCCGCCGCGCGCGTTACGCACGGTGGCGATATGATCGATATTAAGACCGAGGCGTATGCGGCTCATTTCGTTAGGCTTTCGCGATCCGGCGTGAACCGGGGTCCTGTACGGGAATGGCGGCCAGCTCCGGCGGCAGGGCGTCCGCCGGATAGGCCGGAACTTCCAGGCTGGCCAGCGAGATCAGCGGCACGCCGACATCTGCTTTACCCCCCGAACGGTCGACGATACACGCCGCCGCGACGACCTCGCCGCCCAGTTCCCTGATCGCGGCGATGCATTCGCGCGACGACAGGCCGGTGGTGACGATGTCCTCAACCATGACGACCTTCGCGCCCGGTTCGATGTGGAAGCCGCGGCGCAGCTTGAACACCCCGCCCTCGCGCTCGACATAAAGCGAAGGCACCTTCAGGTGACGCGCGGTTTCATAGCCGGGGATGATACCGCCGACGGCGGGCGAAATGGCGACATCGACCGCACCGACCTGTGCCACGATCTTCTCGGCCAATGCCTTGCACAGACGCTCGCAGCGGTCGGCATTCATGAAGACGAGGTTCTTTTGCAGGAACAGCGGACTGTGCAGGCCGCTCGACAGCACGAAATGCCCCTCGCGCAGGGCATTGGCGGCGCGAAATTCGTTGATTACGTCTTCAGAGGTCATGAGGTTCGGTCGCTTGTGAAATATCGTTCTACGCCGGGCGTAAAAGCGATTCAGAAAAGGATGGTCCCCTTTAACGCAGAGCCGTCACAAGCTAAAGGGCTCAGGCAAAAAATGCTAAGTCTCCGCCTTACGGTTTAGCTTCCCACCAGCCCGGAGTCGTAAATTCACTCATGAGCTCGGCTATCGTCTCAAACTCATGAGGTTTCCATATGACCTTGACGTCCAGCTGTTTCGCCAGACATTCAAAAGACGAGTCGTGAAACGCAATGAAGAAATGCCGTAAAGCTTCGTCATTTGCCTCATTCAGCCATGGGGACTCGAATATTTCGACGGCGGTATAGGTATCCAGTCCGCATCGATACAAAGGGTGCTGTGCGACCGTATTTTCATCGGGCTGACCAAAGCGATGCTGATAAACGTGACCGAACCGCAGCACCACCGTAGGCCCTTGCGAATGGGAACTCATGCCGCCCGGTTGGAGATCGGGAAAAATATTGGGTGAGCCCTCGGCTTCATAAACGACCAGAGTGTCCCAGTCATAGGCGACGATTATGGGAAACGGAACGCCCATCTGCGGCTGAGGCACTGACGTCAGTTCGGCAAATGGCACCTTGCGTCTGGCTTTGAAGTCTATCAGGTCACCCACGAATCCGCTCGACCCCTTCGACCGAGGGATTCGTGCGGATAGCGGCATTGATATTGGTCAGGTGACGCGCATCCATCACCTCGACCTCAAACTCCGCATCGAGGAAATCGACCTGCTGATTGGTCAGGTGGATATTGACGATATTGCCGCGTGCCTCGCCGATCAGGGTACAGACCTGCCCCAGAACGCCCGGCTTGTTACGCATATTGGCGCGGATGCGGGCGGCGGAAATGGTGTTCTTTTCGGCGTTGAGCGTCCATTGCAGGTCGATCCACGCGTCCTTCTGCCCTTCCCAGGCCTCAAGGCGTTCGCATTCGATCGAATGGACGTGGACCTGATTTTCGCTGACAATGCCGACGATGCGGTCACCCGGCACCGGCGAGCAGCAGCGCGAGAACCAGATCTTCTGATTGGCTTTCAGCGCCTGACCGCGCACATAGGCCGCCGCGTCGTCGCCGTCACGAATACGGCTGAACGAGTCGGTCGTCAGGGTCGCCGGCAGTTTCAGACCGGGATAGATCGCTTCCAGCACCTTGAGCGGGGTGATCTTGCCGCGCCCGCATAGTTCGAAGACCTCGTCCTCTGACTGGACCTGAAAGCGCTCGAAGGCCGCGCGCCAGCTTATGTCGATCAGGGTCTTGTCGACCTGAGCCGCCGCGCGTTCGATGGCCGAGCGCCCCAACTTGATGAAATCGTCCTTTTGCGTCTGACGGATATGGCGGCGGATGGCAGCACGCGCCTTGCCCGTAAAGGTCAGGGACTGCCAGTCCGGATTGACCCGCGCCTCGACGCCAGTGATGATTTCGACCTGATCGCCGTTTTGCAATTCGGTCCTGAGCGGCTTGTGCTCGCCATTGATGATGGCGCCGATGGCGGTATCGCCGACCTCGGTATGGACGGCATAGGCGAAGTCGAGCGGCATGGCCCCGCGCGGCAGCGAGATCAGGCGGCCCTTCGGCGAGAAGCAGAAGACCTGATCAAGGAACATTTCCAGCTTGGCGTGTTCGACCCACTCTTCGGAATCGCCGCCGTTTTCGGCGATCTGCACGATGGCGCGCAGATTGGCGATCGGATTGCGCCCGGCCATCAGCGTCGCGGCCTCTTCGTCGAAACCGTAGGAGGAATTCTTGTAGCCCCAGTGCGCCGCCAGCCCCTCTTCGGCCACGCGATCCATCACGTCGGTGCGAATCTGCATCTCGATGCGCGAGCCCTTGTGACCGACGACGGTGGTGTGCAGCGACTGATAGTTGTTCGACTTCGGCGTCGAGATGAAGTCCTTGAAGCGCTCCTGTACGCACGGCCATTCGCGGTGCAGGACGCCCAAAGCCCGGTAACACTCGTCCTCGGTCGTCACGATGACGCGGAAGGCGATGATGTCGGACAGTTGCGAAAAGCCGATCGACTTGCGTTGCAGCTTGCGCCAGATCGAATAGGGTGACTTTTCACGGCCCGTGACGCGGGCCTCGATCCCGGCGGCGTGAAGGGTGTCGCGGATATCTTCGGCGATGTCGGCGACTGCCGTGCCCTTTTCCTCGCGCAGGTCTTCGAGGCGCTGGATGATGGCGTCGCGACCGTCGGCATTGATGAAGCTGAAGGCCAGTTCTTCGAGTTCGGTGGCGAAACGGTTGCAGCCGATCTGACGGGCCAGCGGCGCATAGACCTCAAGCGTTTCCCGCGAGATCCGTTCACGCTTATGCTCCGGGACGTATTGCAGGGTGCGCATATTGTGGAGGCGATCCGCCAGCTTCACGAGCAGCACCCGCACATCCTTCGAGATGGCGAGTATGAATTTTCTGAGGTTTTCCGACTGCTTGGTATATTCCGATTGCAGCTCAAGCCGGGTGAGCTTGGTCACGCCCTCGACCAGCTGCGCGATTTCTTCGCCGAACATCGAAGCGATTTCCTCGCGCGTCGCCGGCGTGTCCTCGATGGTGTCGTGGAGCAGCGCCGTCGCAATCGCCGCTGCATCGAGGCGATAGTCGGTCAGGATGCCCGCGACCTCGATCGGGTGGGCGAAATAGGGATCGCCCGACGCGCGAAGCTGCGCCCCGTGCATGCGCATCGCATAGACATAGGCGCGGTTGAGCATGGCCTCATCTACGGTCGGATCGTAGGCCGCGACGCGGTCGATCAGCTCCATCTGACGCAGGAAACGCCGTTTGGGTGCAGGCTTTGCGGCCTGCACCTCCTCTGACGACATCGCGGGGGGCGGAATCTCGTTCGGCAGGTCGCTGGGTGGAGCTTCCACCGGCGGCTGCAAAGGCGGGGTTTCCGCGGGCGGATCGATGGGCGGTGTTTCCGGCGGCGGGCGGACATCGCCCTCCTTCGGCTCACCGGGCGGCAGTTCGGAGGGTTTTTCCTCCGGGAAACCGGGCGGCACGGCAGGCACATCCGGATCGGAGGCCTGGGGTGCGAATACCGATTGTCCTTCTGCCGTCATAGATACCAGACTCTTTTTTAACATGCAGGTGCCTTAGACTGAAGGGACCCCGCCACACATGGGAAGCTTAACCCCGCTTCGCCATATTCGCCAGTAAAAAGGCCGGTAAGACTGTGAAGGATTCAAAACAAAAACGCCGCCCCGTGAGGAGCGGCGTTTGAGCGAAAATTCTGGAATAAAGCTTAGTAGCGCTCTTCCTGACCACCGTCGCGGTCCGATTGCAGGGCGCGGATCAGTTCGCTTTCCGACATCTGCATGTGCGACGGATCGGCCAGCAGGGCGAGGGTTTCGGCCTCTTCCTCAGCTTCGGTGCGCTCGTCGACGCGTTGCAGCGAGGCGATCAGGCTTTCGGTCAGGCTGTCCGGCGACAGAACGTCGTCGGCGATTTCGCGCAGGGCGACGACCGGGTTCTTGTCGTTGTCGCGGTCGAGCAGGATGGCCGAACCGCTGGAGATGGCGCGGGCGCGATGCGCGGCCAGAAGCACCAGATTGAAGCGGTTTTCGACCTTTTCGACGCAATCTTCGACGGTAACGCGAGCCATTGAGAACCCTTTGTAAATAGTGACAAAAGCGCCGTCGCCAGACAGGAGCACCTGTGAGGCTGACCGCGCTTGTTAAACTCGTTGGGCATCCTCTTAAACAGAGTTGCATCAAAAAACAAGAAATTCCTCACGGTATGGCGGCACAGACCTTGCCGAAACGCAGGTTCTTGATCTCCATCTTGGCCGCCTGGGAAATGACATAGACCTGTACCGGTGCGCCTGCCGATCGGGTCCGGCTGGTGTAGGGGCCATCGAAGCCCTTGTCCGTGGTGTAGATGCGTACCGTATATTCGCCCTGCGCGGTCCACAGTATATCGGCACGGAACGGTTGACGCGCCCGGCCACGGTACTCGAACCCTCTGATGTTTGGGCCGTCCGCATGGGGACTGGTATTGCCGTCCGTCAACAGATCGGTCGTGGCGATGATCGCCTCGTCGCCCATACGCATCCGGAACATCAGATTGAATTCCGGGTTGTCGCGCGATTTGAACCGAATCTGAAAATTGGGCATGAAGTAATCATAGTCGCGAAAGGCCGCAAACCGGGCTTCGAACCGTAAAGCCCCCGCGCCTTCGGGCACATCGAGTCGCTCGACCTTCGATGTACCTTCCTGCGCCAGATGCGTGAACGACCGACCGTCGGATTCAAGGTCGCACAAGGCCTCGTCCGCCCAAACCGGCGTGCTTAAAAGGAGCCCCATAACCATTGGAATATATTTCATAAACCCTCCTCCCGCGCCTCATCATACCCGTCAAGATTGTACGGTCAAGAGCCTCCACGGTCTTGCCTGAGATACGCCCGAAGCCTATAGCCGTGCTATGACCCGTACGTTTCAAAACGCGATCCTCAAATGGGGCGGCTACGCCCTCGCCTTCGCCGGTTCGTTCCTGTTCGCGACCAAGGGAATCTTTATCAAGCTGGCCTATGAATACCACGTCGATGCCACGACGCTTCTGATGCTGCGTCTGCTGATCGCCACGCCGTTCTTCGTCATTATCGGCCTGATTACCCATTATCGCCAGCGCGGGCGCGAACCATTACCGCTCAATATCTATCTCAGGGCCCTGGCCGTGGGCGTGCTGGGCTACTGGTTCGCCAGCTATACCGACTTCGAAGGCCTTGTGCATCTGACGCCGCAGTTCGAGCGGCTGATCCTGTTCACCTATCCTCTGTTCGTCATCCTGTTCGGCGCAGCGTTCTTCGGTCAGAAGCTGAAACCTCTGGCCCTGCCAGCATTCGTCATCGCCTACGCCGGTCTTGCCTTCGTCTTCGTCAGCGACTTCACACGTCATGGGGGCGAACACGGGCACGACATCGCCATCGGCACGGCGTGGGTCATGACCTCATCCGTTGCGTTTGCGCTTTATCTGCTGCTGGCCAAGCCGGTCATCGCCCGCATGGGGCCGTCGTTGTTCACCTCGGTCGCCATGGTCGGCGCGGCGCTCGCCACCTTCGTCCATTTCGGCGTGACGCATCGGCTCAGCGCCGTGCCGTCTCTCCTCGCTCAGCCCGGATTAGTGTGGCTGTGTCTCGGACTGGCGATCGGCGCCACGGTCCTGCCGGGCTATCTGATCAATTTCGCCCTCGCCCGCATTTCGTCGCAGGCCAATGCGGTGATCGGCTTCGTCAATCCGGTCTTCACCCTGATGATGAGCGCCTTTATCCTGCACGAGACGATCAGCGCGTCGGACGTTATCGGCACGGCCTTGGTGTTGGGCGGTGTCGGGCTTTATATGTGGCTCGATCAGCGACCGAGCAAGCCTGCGGTATCTTCGGCCGCATAGGCATCCGTGGCCACGGTAACCTGAGCGAATAGGTCAAGCGCCGTTTTGCCGTGCACGGGATGAACCCAGTCCGGCGCGATTTCAGCCATTGGTCCCATGACGAACCCGCGTTCGTGGGCTCGCGGATGCGGCAGAGTTAAAGGGCTACTTAGTATCTGATCGTCAAAAGCAATCAGGTCAAGATCAAGTACACGCGGCGCATTGACCGGTAATTTTATTACGCCTTCGTAATCTTCAGACCTTTTGCGACCGGTTTCAGCTTCTATCGCGTGCAATGTTTCAAGCAATGAGATGGGATCACAATTTGCCGTTACACGCATAACCGCGTTGTGAAACGGTGGATCTTCCGGATTCGGCCAGGCTTTCGAGCGCCACAGGCTTGAGACCTGTTCAACAGTTACGTGAGCCCTACTCAGTCGCTTGACAACATGGTCCAATAGCTGCAATGCAGTATAACCGCCAAAGGGCATATTGGAACCGAAGGCGATATAGATGCCCTGTCCCCGCAGGGGCGTCGACCGATCTGATTTAAGTATTTTATCCGGCATTTTTTAAACGAAAGATATTTCCATGAGTTTTTATCCCACCGATAAAATTGCGCTTTTTATAGACGGCGCCAATCTGTACTCGGCCGCCAAGGCGCTCAATTTCGACATCGATTACCGTAAGCTGCTCGACGAATTCCGCAAGCGCGGCATCCTTGTGCGCGCCTATTACTACACAGCTTTGGTCGAAGGCGACGATTATTCGCCGATCCGCCCGCTGGTCGACTGGCTCGACTATAACGGTTTCGCGCTGGTGACCAAAACCGCCAAGGAATATACGGACGCCCAGGGTCGCAAGCGCTGGCGCGGCGACATGGATATTGAAATCGCCTGCGACATGATGGAAATCGCCGATCACGCCGACCATCTGGTGCTCTTTTCCGGCGACGGCGACTTCCGCCGTTTGATCGAAGCGGTTCAACGCAAGGGCTGCCGCGTTACAGTCGTCTCGACGGTAAAGTCGCAGCCGCCGATGACGTCGGACGAACTCCGCCGTCAGGCCGACACCTTCGTCGATCTGGCCGACCTGGCCAATGTCGTCGGTCGCCCGCGTCAGCAGCAGAACACCGCGCCGAAATTCGCCGAAGATTTCGAGGATTAGGACTGGGTTGGTCGCGTGGCGTCTATGGCAAGGTTCTCCACAGATGGCCACGGATGCACACAGACATTCTTTATGAGCGGTCAGGTTGGTGCCAAGTGGCCGCGTCCGCAAGATTTGAAACCACAGATTACACAGATTTCACAGATTGGATGCGCTTTGCGCGTCATTCGTGAGACACCGCACACATCGTGTTTGAGGCTTATCCTCAAGCCGCAACGAACCTAATCTGTGAAATCTGTGTAATCTGTGGTTCTCCCTCTTCCTGCCTGCTTTCGTTACCAAAGGTTCTTAGCCACGGATAAGGCAAAATGAACGCCACCTGTGTGCATCTGCGGCCATCTGTGGAGAACCTTGAACTTATCCTCCCACAAACGCCCAGGCTTACCATGACACGATGGATGAAACCGCCTTCAACGCCGAAGACGACGCCCGCGCACTGAGACAGCGCCGCGCGGAGCTGCGCGAATTCGCGTCCGAAATCGCCGAGGCCATCGAAGACATCGACCTGCCGGAAACCTATCTCGATGGCGAGCGCGCCGTCCGCATGATCCGGGTTGCCGACGTCGTGCTGATGCGCGTCACCCGCCCCGACCAGCGCGACACCATCCGTCCGGCACGTCAGCGCCTCCGCGATCAGGCCGACCTGATCGTTCAGGCCGTTCGGCAATTACCCAAGCCGACCGACTTTCTCGAAGGCGAACGCGCGGGGCGGTTTATTCTGGCCACCGAGCGCCTGTGGACGCAGCTTTACGCGCCGCCCAAGCCGCTGACCTCGGCGCAATTAGACGAGCTTGAGCGCGAAGCCGAACTCGACAAGCCAATGGACAGCTACGGCCAGCAGCTTTACGAAAAACTGCTGGCGATGAAATACAAGCGCGACGCCTTCAAGGGCTATTTCGACGATGGGTCGCCCTTCGATCCCAACCGGCCTCAGATCGTCGAAGACGGCGACGCCATGGACAAGGCCGAGGCCACGGGGTTCTGGCCCGACGGCGCACCCTACGATCCTGACCGTCCCAGCGATAATCCCGCTGCGTTTCGCCCGCCCAGAATACCGTTCACGCTCGGCGCCGGACCGTAAAGTTTAACCGTGGTCCTTCAGGATTCTCGCCTTTTCACGGCCCCAGTCGCGCTTGGCCTCGGTTTCGCGCTTGTCGTGCAGCTTCTTGCCCTTGGCCAGAGCGATCTCGACCTTCACCATGCCCTTGTCGTTGAAGTAAAGCTTCGTCGGGATGATGGTCATGCCTTCACGCTGCACGGCGATCATGAAGCGCGCGATCTCGCGCCGGTGCATCAGCAGCTTGCGATGGCGGCGCGGATCGTGATTGAAGCGGTTGGCAAAGCCGTAGTGCGGGATGTCGGCATTGATCAGCACCAGTTCGTCGCCGTTTTCGATCGAGACGTAGGACTCGGCGATATTGGCCCGGCCCTGACGCAGCGACTTGACCTCGGTCCCGGTCAGCATGATCCCCGCCTCGGTATTGTTTTCGAGGAAGTAGTCGAACCGTGCCCGACGGTTGTCGGCGATCTGCTTATAGTTGGATTGAGGTTCGGCCACTTACAGCCCCGCGAGTTTCATAGCGTCGTCGACCAGCGGCCGCACGGCGTCGGCACAGGCGACGATCGGCAGGCGCACCTCGTCGGTCGTCTGGCCCAACTGGCTCAGGGCGTATTTGGTCGGCGACGGCGAGGCGTCGGCGAACAGCACCTTGTGCAGGGTGATCAGCTTGTCCTGCCAATCGCGCGCCGTGGTGAAATCGCCTGCGGCAGCGGCTTCATAAAGCGCGACCATTTCGGCGGGCGCGACGTTCGAGGTGACGGAAATCACGCCGTGACCACCGTGCGCGATATAGCCCAGCAGCGTCGGGTCGTCGCCGGAGATAAAGGCAAAGCCCGGCGCGATGGCGATCCGCAACTGGCTCATGCGGACCAGATCGCCCGTGGCGTCCTTGATGCCGACGATATTGGGCAGCTTCGACAGGCGCACGATGGTCTCGTTCGACATGTCGATCACGGTACGGCCCGGGACGTTATAGAGCATGACCGGGATCTGAACCGAATCGTTCAGGGCCTTGAAATGCTGATATAAACCTTCCTGCGACGGCTTGTTGTAATAGGGGACGACGACCAGCACGGCATCGGCACCGACGGCCTTGGCGTGTTGCGCCAGTTCAAGTGTCTCAAGCGTATTGTTCGACCCCGCCCCGGCGATGACCTTGATACGTCCGGCGGCGGTCTCAACACAGAGGCGCACGATTTCCTTGTGCTCTTCCATCGAGAGCGTCGAGGTTTCGCCCGTCGTGCCGACCGGCACCACGCCATGAACGCCCGCTTTTATCTGAGTCTCGACCAAGGTTTTGAACGCCGCATAATCCACCTGACCGTCTTTGAACGGCGTCACCAGAGCGGTAATCACTCCGGAAAACAGGGGAATTCGGTCGGCGGTGGTCATGAGAGTCGTGTCCTGATGCAGGCGTCAATTAAGGAAAAGAGCCTTAAAACCACAATGGATTTGCTGCAACGACTTTATAAAAAGAAAAACAGCCGCGACGGTTTCGGTTGCACTGCGGCAGATAAACGGACACCCTTAGTTACTAACGCTTTTTGTGATCGATCTGTGATGCGTGTCGCCCGAAAATCGGGCTAAGAGACGTGAAAGTTCATATTTACGCCGGAAACGGCGGCCATATATTTCAAAACTGACAGAGGTTCCCGCATGACGCAAAACTCAGGTACTTTCAAAGCGGTGACGCGCCACATCTCCTTCCGCGCCGCCCTGGGGGTCAGCCTGATTGCGCTTTCGTGCGTCGCCCTGTCGCCGGTCATGGCGCAGGACGGTAGCACCCCTACTGCGCCGCAACCCTATGTCGCCGGCCTGATCTCCGAATCGGACTCCGCCGCAATGAAGCAGGCGCTGGCCGCCGCGCGCTCGAAGAACTTTGCGCTCGCGGACTCCTTGCGCACCTCGATCAGCGATCCCGTCGCCAAAAAGATCGTTCTGTGGTCGATTATCACCAATGACGGCGACATCTACGGCTTTGCGGCGTTGGACGGCGCGCGCCGCGACCTGTGGGGCTGGCCACGCGAACAGAAGCGCCAGATCGCCGCCGAAAAGCAGATACTCAATTCCGGCATGACGCCGCAGCAGACCATCGAGTGGTTCAAGGGCGCGCCGCCGCTCACGGTCGATGGCGCGATGGCGCTGATCTCGGCCTACGAGCGTCAGGGCCAGACCACCGAAGCGGCGACGCTTGCGAAAGCCTGGTGGCGCGATCAGGCCTTCGACCTGACCGATCAGTCGCGCTTTCAGGCCAGTTTCGGACGCTATCTTACCGCCGACGATCATAAGGTGCGCCTGAACACGCTTCTGCTGGGCACGCAGGGTCCGGCGACCTCGGCGCTGCTGCCGCTGGTCGATGAGACGAGCCGTCAGGTCGCCACCGCCGTTATGGCGTTGCGGTCGGGTTCGGCCTCGGCGACGACGCTTTATGAGGCCGCCCTCAGCGTCAGTCCGCGCAATCCGGTGCTGGCCTATGAGCGCCTGCGTTTCCTGCGTCGTCAGAAGCTTGAGGCGCTGGGCTTCGGTCTGCTGGCCGACCTGCCGCCCGCCCCGGCCTCCGAAGCTGCCATCACCAATCTGTGGACCGAGCGCCTCAGCTACTTCCGCGCCGCGCTCAAGGCCCGCAACTATCAAGCCGCCTACGACGCCATGAAGGGCGGCGGCTTCCCCAACGGCGAAAAGAAGGCCGAGGGCGAGTTCTTCGCCGGGTGGACGGCCTTGATCAAACTCAACCGACCCGATCTCGCCATCGCGCACTTCGACAAGATCCGCGAAGCCGGGACGTCGCCGATCACGCGCGGTCGCGCCCACTATTGGCTGGGCCGCGCCTATGAGGCGCGCGGTCAGGCGGGCGACGCGCAAAAAGCACAGGCCAACTATGTCGAAGGCGGGCAGTTCATCTATGCCTTCTATGGACAACTGGCCGCCGAAAAGGGGGGCAAGACCTCGATCACGCTGGGCAAGGAGCCTGTGCCGACGCCTGAGGACCGCGCGCGTTTTGCTAACCGCGACATGGTCAAGGCGGCGAAAATCCTCGGTCAGGCGGGCGAGCGCGATCTGTTCAACGCGTTGATCCTCGCGCTCGACGACGTGTTGCCCAATGCCGAAGAACAGGCCCTGCTGGTCGACCTGGCAGGCACCTATGGCACGCAGGATCTGGCCATGCGCGTGGCCCGTGTGGCGCAGCAGCGCGGCTTCTACCTGCCCGAACGCGCCTATCCGCTGCGCGCCCTGCCCGCCGTCAAATCGCCGGAAGGCGCGTTCGTTCTGGCCATTACGCGTCAGGAATCGGGCTTCGATCCGATGGTGCGCTCTGGTGCCAATGCCCGAGGTATGATGCAACTCATCCCGCCGACCGCCAGGGCCGTCGCGCGGCGCATGTCGATGAGCTATTCGGACTCGATGCTGTATGAGCCCGACTACAATATGAAGCTGGGGGCCTATCACCTCGGCGAACTGGTCGATCGCTTCGGCGGGTCGTACGTCATGGCCGCCGCCGGGTACAATGCCGGGCCGGGCCGTCCGCCGCAGTGGATCGTCGATTGCGGCGACCCGCGCGGCGAAACCGCCGATCCGTTGAGCTTTATCGAATGCACGCCCTTCACCGAGACGCGCAACTACATGATGCGGGTAATGGAAAACACGGTGGTTTATCGCGCACGCCTGAATGGCGGCACCGCGCCGCTGACACCGATGGCAGACCTCAAACGCGGCATGATAATCCTCTATACGCCCGACGCCGACGATGCATCGGATACGGGGTCACTGCCGACCGGACCGGTCAATTATAACGATCTGAAAGCCAAGGCGGGGGAGTAGGATGCCGCGTCACCGGCGATTCAAAATAGTTATCTTTGCCATCGGCGGCATCGCCGCCTCTTTAATCGCCGCCAGTTTCTGGCTGACCCCGTCTCTGGCCCGCTTTTGGGAACAAGACAAATGTCTGGATGCCGGAGGAAGGTACCTCGCGAATGTTCGTAAATGTGATTTCGGATAGGCAAACGGCCCATTCTATCTGTGTTCATCTGTGGCCATCTGTGGAGACCCTTTGCGTACGGCCCCACAGCCAGATTGGTGGTTAGTTTACTAAGTTTCTCCACAGATGGCCACAGATGAACACAGATATCCGAGCGGTAACGATGTCGTGCCACCCCGTTACCATTTAGTCTGCGTATCCTATTTTCAGGAACCACAGATTACACAGATTTCACAGATTGAGAGCGCCTTCGGTGCGTTGGCGTTCGGGTAAACTCAGGTGTTCGACCCGCATAATCTGCGGATAATCTAAAATCGCAAATACAAGTAGCTGCCCGCCATCAATCCCCGGTCAGTGGTTCGCGCTTAATCTGTGAAATCTGTGTAATCTGTGGTTCCCATCTTACTTCGTCACAAAGCCCGCCGACCATGACTCTCCTGCATCGCCTGAACCTCAGTCTGCCGATCGTTCAGGCCCCGATGGCCGGAGTCTCGACGCCGGAGATGGCCGCAACGGTATCGAATGCCGGAGGTCTTGGCTCCATCGCCGTCGGTGCCAGCGATCCCATTACCGCTCGCGCCATGATCGAAGCGGTCCGCAGGCAAACCGATCGCGCCTTCAACGTCAATGTTTTCGTCCATACGCCGCCACAGCCCGATCGCATCCGCGAGGCCATGTGGCTAGGGGCGTTGTCGCCGCTGTTTTTTGATTATGACGCCGTGCCGCCGAACCGCATATATGCGATCTACAAAAGCTTTGCCGAAGATGATGACATGCTGGCCGTCCTGGTCGAAACCGCGCCGCCGGTCGTCAGCTTCCATTTTGGTTTGCCGGACGCCCGCCGCATCGCCGCGCTGAAAGCCGCCGGGTGCGTCCTGCTGGCCACCGCGACCAACCTAACCGAGGCGCAGGCTATCGAAGCCGCCGGTCTGGACGGCATCGTCGCTCAGGGTTTCGAGGCGGGCGGTCATCGCGGCATGTTCGATCCCGACGCGCGCGACGACGCACTGACGACTTTTGCCCTCACCCGTCTGTTGGTCAGCCGGTGCGACCTGCCGGTCATCGCCGCCGGCGGCATCATGGACGGGCACGGCATAAGGGCGGCGCTGGATCTTGGGGCCGTTGCCGTGCAACTGGGGACAGCCTTTATTGCCTGCCCGGAAAGCCACGCCAATGCTGCCTATCGAGCGGCATTGACCCATCCTGACGCCCACACCCTGATGACCCGCGCCATTTCAGGCCGCCCCGCACGGTGCCTCGCCAACCGCTTCACCGCGTTCGGGCAGGAAACCACCGGCACGCCACCGGACTATCCCATCGCCTACGATGCAGGCAAGGCGCTCAACGCCGCGGCCAAGGCCAAAGGCGAAGGCGGTTTCGGCGCGCAATGGGCCGGTCAGGGCGCACCGCTGGCGCGGTACTTGCCCGCTGCCGAGCTAATGGCGGTCTTGGTGCAGGAAATGAAAGCTTAGAATTTGTTTGTCGCGCATTTGTTTCCGAAAACCGTTACACACTTTTCGGCATGCGCTTAAAGCGGTTGCGCCGCCAGATGCAGGGCCAGACCGTCCGGCTCGGTCCGCAATTCGCCGGAGAGGCCGAACACCTCCGCCAGAACCTCCGACGTAAAGGCCTGTTCCGGCGCACCGAACGCCGCGATACGGCCCTCAAGCATCACGCAGACCTCGTCGCAGAACTGCGCCGCCAGACCGAGGTCGTGCAGGCTGACGATCACCGTATGACCCCGCGCCGCCATGTCTTTCAGGATCAGCAGCACCTGCCGCTGCCACGCCGGATCGAGCGCCGTCAGGGGCTCGTCGAGCAGCAGGACCGGACACCGTGTCGCCAAAAGCCGCCCCAGCAAAGCCCGCGCGCGCTGCCCACCGGATAGCGAAAAGACGCCACGCTCCTTAAGCGCCTCAAGTCCGACCTGTGCCAAGACTTCGGCCACCACGGCGACGTCACTGTTCTTTGTCCCCAGTCGCACGACCTCGACTACACTCAAATCCCAGGCGATGGTGCGATCCTGCGGTAAATAGCCTATCCGCGCCGCGCGCTGCGACAACGACAGGGAGGACAGATCATGATCATCGATCCGCACTTCGCCCGCATCGGGCATAAGCAGCCCGGTCAGCGCACGGATCAAGGTCGTCTTGCCGGAACCGTTCGGGCCGACTACGCCGTAAAAGCGGCCCTTGTCAAACCGGACATCAACCGAGGCGACGGCCACGGTCGCGCCGATACGCACTTCAAGAGAAGCGACCTCGATCATTGGCTCACCCATTGCTTCGCGCTTTTCCACGCCAACAACGCAAACAAAGGCGCGCCGATCAGCGACGTCAGCACTCCCAGCCGGATATCGGTACTCGACGGGATCACGCGGATAAAGGCGTCGGCGAGCAGGACCATCAGCCCTCCGGCCAGTCCCGAAGGCCATATGAGACTGTACGGGTCACGAATACCGAGCGTGCGCACGAAATGCGGTGCCGCCAAACCGACAAAGCCGATGACACCGGCCACCGCCACGGACAAGCCGGCCAGCACACTGATCGACAGCACCGACAGCGCCGCGACCGCCTTGACATTGACACCCTGCGACCGCGCCGTGTCTTCGCCAAGGCTCAGCATACGCAATCCGCGTCCCAGTCGCGCGACCATGATCCCGGCCACCACCAACCCCGCCGTAGCTAGTCCCGCGTCTTCCCAGCTACGGTTTTCGACCGAGCCCATCATCCAGCCGAGGATTTCGGCCGTTGTTACCGGCGACGGCGACAGGTTGAACACCAGCGCCATCAGCGCCCCGCACAGGCTCGACAGGCCGACGCCGAGCAGAATCAAGGCCTGCCGGTCGGGAAACTTCGCCACGAACGCCAGAATAATCAGCGAAATCAAACCAGAAAACAGAAGCGCGAATCCTTCGACGCCCCACGATGTCAGACCCAGCTCGAAGACGATCGCCACCGCCGCCCCAAGCCCGGCCCCTGCCGAAACACCCATAATGCCGGGTTCGGCCAGAGGATTGCGGAAATAACCCTGTGAGATCGCCCCCGCCACGCCCAGCATTGCGCCGACAAGAAACCCGCACAGGTTCCGCGGCAAACGTATCTGCCACAGGATCTGAGCCGGTATGCTGTCCGGCGAGCGGAACGCGTCGGCATAGTCCGTCGCCGTCAGCGATACATCGCCCAACATCATCAATCCGACAATGGCGACAACCGCTACGCCTATCAAACCGGCAATCAAAGTAGGTTTCATTTCAGTCTTTCAGCCAGTTTCGGCAAATCAAAGGCAGAATACCACGCGCTGCACGCCAACATCGGGCTGGGGATGGTCACATGCGGTGACTTAGCAATGCGTTGGCGCACCAAAGGGTGTCGGCCTGGTGCGCGGCGCATCGCATAGGCGTCGCCGTAAAAGCCCAAAGCGTAAACATCGGCACGCGCGCTCAGAAAAGTTTCCGGCGACAGGTAATAGAAATAGTCCTGCTCGGCGACCAACTCATTCCCGGTCGCGGAGATCAGTTGTCCGACCCAGGTCGACTTACCCGCCGAGTACGCCGAAGGTGTATAATAGAGGACGCGACGCATCTGAGACGGCTTTTGCACTTTGTCCAACGCCGCAGACATCTTCGAAGATTGATGCACACCTTCCTGCGCTACACCTAAGGCTTGCCCTACAGATTTTACCTCATTCTTTGCCTGAGTAAAATTCCCCACTTCATTGATCTGAATTATCTTTATACCGCGTACCTCAAGTGCTTTGAGAAGTTTGGCATCCCCCCCCCAGGTTCGCACCACGGCGTCGGGTTTCAGCATCAAAAGCGTCTCCAAATTCGCCCGACGCAACGGCAAACCCTCGGCGCGCGCTTTGAAATAGGAGTCCCGATGGCGCGCCCGCAACGACAATCCGGCGATCCTGTCTTTCGGTAGCAACGCCAGCACATATTGATCGGCGCACATATCCAGAGATACGACGCGCAAGGGTGCCGCGCTGACAGGAACAGACAGACACAACCAAAAGGTGATAATTTTTAGACTTAATACTACCCGCAATTGGTTATCCACAACTCTGTTTTCAGTCTTATATTACCCAAGGGATCGTTCGGCAGTTAAGACGGTCAGGGGACATACCATCGCACCACCGCTTCACAGTCCCGCGCGTCGCATGCGCCCCTCTGTCCGCGTCACGCCCGGACGAAAACCATCATATGCGCCGCCTCGCGATTCCGCAAAGCCGCCGACGCAGATCATACCGCTGGGCGACTTTTTTTCAGCACGATCCCGTCCGGCATCCTGGCAATTCGCTTTTTTGGGGGCGACATCCGCAGCCGTCATCGCCACGGCTATAGCGGCACCTGACTACCTGATCAGCACGCTGTATTGGACGTGCTGGGGTGTATTTATGCTCAATGCCCTGATGCGCGCCATAGCGACAACCGTAGCACAAAACCTTCCGGAAGCGGACCTGTTGCTTGATGCGTCGAATGAAAATCTGCCGACCTATAGCGTGATCGTCGCCCTGTACAAGGAAGCGAAAATCGTTTCGCAACTGACGACAGCGCTCGATGCGCTCGTCTATCCGCGCGGCCGGTTTGAGGTGCTGTTCGCATTGGAAGACGATGACTCGGAGACCCTGATCGCCTTCGAAGCCTTGCTGAATACCCGTCAGGATCTAGGCTACATGCGCGTCATCCGCGTGCCGGACGGCTTTCCGCGCACCAAGCCACGCGCCCTGAACTATGCCCTTGACCGGGCGCGAGGCGATCTGATCGTCATCTACGATGCCGAAGATCAACCCGACCCGCATCAGTTGCTTGAAGCCGCGCACCGATTTGCAGCCGGCCCCGCCGATCTGGCCTGCCTGCAAGCGCCCTTGCGGCCCATACGCGGCGAGACCTTCATTTCGAAGCAATTTACCGCCGAATACGCCGTACAGTTCGACGTCCTGCTGCCTGCCTTTCAAGCATGGGGCCTGCCGTTCGCGCTGGGGGGGACCAGCAATCACTTCAAAGCGTCCGTTTTGAAATCGATTGGCGCGTGGGATGCGTACAATGTGACCGAAGACGCCGATCTCGGCCTGCGTCTGGCGCAACTTGGATATCGTAGCGAGGTCATTACCTCACCGACGCTGGAAAGCCCGCCAACCACGTTAAGGACATGGATTCCGCAACGGACGCGGTGGATAAAGGGCTATATGCAGACGATCATCGTCCATACCCGTCGCCTGAAAGACGTAAGGCCGGCGGTCGCTCTGGCGCTCGGCCTCGGTGTCGGCCTGAGCGCCATGTCGGCCCTGTGTTATGCGCCTTTCACCGCCCTGCTGCTGGCCAATGCGATGTTGCAGGTTCTGGAATTCGGCCCGTTCGTGCTACCGCTCCAGGATTGGATATTACTGATTATCGGCACGGGCAGTGCCTTATGGGCGTTGAAGATCGGCACCCGGCGCGCAGGCGCCGTATTTACCCTTGGCGACCTGCTTCACGCCCCGGTCTACTGGGGTTTGCAGTCGATCAGCGCCGCCTTTGCGCTATATCAGTTGATCACCCGCCCCTTTCATTGGGACAAGACCGATCACGAGCCATTAGCCAAGCCGGATTGAATAAACTTTGACGGAAACGGTCGGGAGCGTTATGTGCCGAAACATGACCCTGATCAGCGACCATCCCCTGACCCTGCGCACAACGCCGTGGCGCGACTATGCCCTTGTCGATTCCGGCGGTGGTCGTAAGCTTGAACGCTATGGCGATTATCTCGTCATCCGTCCGGAGCCGCAATGCTGGTGGTCGCCGAAATATCCGGCCCTGTGGGACACCGCCGACGCCGTATTCGACGCCGAGAACGAAGACGAAGATGGTGGTCGCTGGGCCTTCCGCCGCCGTCCGGATGAACAGTGGGCGCTGGGCTACGATCGCGTAAAGTTCTACGGACGCTTTACCTCATTCCGCCATCTGGCTTTCTTCCCGGAACAGGCCGCCAACTGGGCCTGGCAAAAGGCCGCCCTCGAAAAGCGCGCCGATCAGCCGCGTGTCCTGAACCTGTTCGGCTATACCGGCGTCGCCAGTCTCGTCTGCGCTGCCGCCGGCGCCCGGGTCACCCATGTCGACGCGTCGAAAAAATCTGTCACCTATGCGCGCGAGAATGCGACACTGTCGGGCATGGAAGACGCCCCCATTCGCTGGATCGTTGAGGACGCTCGCAAATACGTGCAGCGCGAGGTCAAGCGCGGTTCTAAATACGAAGGGATTATTCTCGATCCCCCGAAATATGGCCGTGGCCCGACCGGCGAAGTGTGGCGTCTGTTCGAGGATCTACCGGAAATGCTCGGCCTGTGCGCGCAATTGCTGTCGGACGATGCAGCCTTCTTCCTGCTCAACGCCTATGCCGCCCGTGTGTCGGGGCCGGCCCTGGCGCACCTGATGGCGGAATCGATCGGGCAGCGTCCGGGGCGCATCGACTACGGCGAACTGACCCTGATCGAAGATGGCAAGACACCGAAGGGTGCCAAAGCCGTCGACATCGCCCCGCGTGAGATCGGTCTCTCCTTCTTCGCACGCTGGATGAAGGAGCCGGTCTAAGCTCATGATCAAGCAGATAACCTCCCTCACAAATCAGACGATCAAGGACCTGCGCGCGCTTCACATGCGCAAGGAACGCGAAGCGACGCAGCAGTTCCTGGCCGAAGGCCTCAAGATCATCATCGACGCGCTCGATCAGGGCTTCGCGCCGCAGATTCTGGTCTATGGCAAGGACGCCGACCACCATCCGCTGCTCGAACGCGCCATCGACGCGACGCTGAAGGCCAATGGTCAGGTACTGGAAGTGACGCGCGAAATCCTCGAAAAGGTCGCGCGCAAGGAAAACCCGCAGATGGTGCTGGCGGTGTTTCCGCAACTCACCAAACGCCTGAGCGATATCGATCCGCAGACCAACGACGTATGGGTGGCGCTGGAGCAGGTCCGCGACCCCGGCAATCTGGGGACGATCATCCGCACCGCCGACGCGGCGGCTATCGGCGGTGTCATTCTGATCGGTGATTGCGTCGATCCGTTCAGCGTCGAAACCGTGCGCGCCACGATGGGCTCGATCTTCGCCTTGCCGATCGTCAAATGCACGCGTGAAGAGTTTATCACTGACCGCGCCCGCTGGACCGGTTCGGTCGTGGGCACCCTTCTGACGGCGTCACACGACCACCGCAGCGCGCCCTATCAACGCCCGACCCTGATCCTCATGGGCACTGAGCAGTCCGGCCTGACGCCCGACATCGCCGCGACCTGCGACATGCACGTCAAGATTCCGATGCGTGGCCGCGCCGACAGCCTGAATTTGTCGGTAGCGACCGGCATCATGATCTATGCGGCAAGCGGCTTATAAGCGTTTTACAACACCATTAACCTTTCCTATTTCGCTTTGTCGGGGAAACAGCGCAGCCTGAAGTCATCAATGAAAGGCTTCAGATATGACCCGCTCTATCCTCAAGGCGACCGGATTGGGGGTAACCATTATGGCGCTGGGGGCGTGTGCGCACTACGACGACCCGCCCGCCTATTACGACTATTATCAGGACTCGCCAACCAACTACGAAGAACCCCGCTGCGATCGCGTCTATGACGACCGCCGCTGCGAGCAATATTACGAGCGTAAAGACAAGAAAACGGTGTCACGTTAAGCCGGTTTAAACCTCAGCTTTAACCGGCTATTTTCATTACAATTTTGTCATTCAGCCTGCGTTCAGAAAAGGTACTCTATGCCTTGGCTACAGGGCATGGGTTGGGAACTTGGCCCTTTGTTCAACCTAAGAAAAGGAGCCATCTCATGAAACTTGCGCTGAAACTTATCGCCGCCGCGGCGCTGGCCGCCACCCTGTCGGGCTGCATCATCTATGCCGATAGCGGGTCGCGCGTGACGCACACTGAAAAGCACGAAACCAACAAAACCGTCGCGACCAAGTAAGGACAATCCATATGAAAACAGTCCTGAAATTCGCCCTTCTGGGTGCTCTCACCATCTCGTTGTCGGCCTGCATTATCATCGTCAAGGACGGCCAACCGCAAAAGCCGCGCCCACCCGTCGTCCATAAGGATCACGCATAGGCGTAATCGCCGCCGCGTTCCAGCGCGCGTTTATAGGCGTCCCGGCCATGAATGCGCGTCAGGAACGCGGTGACGTTCGGCAAGGCATTAGCTCCGGCACGGCTGACCGCCGCTTCCAGCGGGAAGCTCATCATGATGTCGGCGGCGGTCAGACTGTCACCGGCGAACCAGCCGGTCGGTTCGAGCGACGACTCCCAAAAGGCAAAATGCGCCACTAGGCCCGGTTCGACCATGGACCTTTCCAGACCGCCGGAAATAAGCCGTGCAATCGGCTTGATCAAAAACGGCACGCGCTTCGGGATCTGCGACGACACCAGTTTTAACAGCAATAACGGCATGGCCGAGCCTTCGGCATAGTGCATCCAGTAAGTCATCTGCCGCCGCTCTGCCGCATCGGACGGAACCAGTTTTCCCCGTCCGTAGGTCTCCAGAATATAATCGACGATGTTGCCGGTCTCGGCGACCACCACCTCGCCATCGACGATAATGGGGGATTTTCCGAGCGGATGGATGTCCTTCAGTTCCGACGGCGCGAACATGCGGGCATCGCGCTCGTAGTGCACGACCTCGTAGTCGAGACCCAGTTCCTCCAGCAGCCAAAGGACGCGCTGCGAACGGGAATTGTTGAGGTGATGAACCGTAATCATGGCGTATCTCCAATGGCAGGTATAATTACGCCCACGTCCGGCATATGGATTAAATGTGTTTAAGCGCCGCTTTATGTGCCTCTGGGTTTTGCCCGCGTGGTCGGTGCCGCACTGGCGGGATCTTCGGGCCAGACGTGGCGTGGATAGCGGCCCTTCATATCGGTACGCACCTCCGACCACGAACCCTTCCAGAAAGCCGGAAGATCGCGGGTGATCTGGATAGGCCGATGCGCCGGCGACAGAAGCGCCAGAGTCACCGGCGTTCGGTTCGGCCCGACGACAGGGTGCTGAGTAACGCCATAAAGCTCCTGCACCCGCACCGACACCCGCGGCCAACCTTCGGCCGCATAGTCGATCCGGGCACCCGAACCGGTCGGCAGTCGCAGGCTTTCCGGCGCCAACTGGTCGAGTTGCCGTTGCTGATCGTAGTCAAGCATCCCCAGCAAGCCCTGCGACACGTCGCTGGCCGACAGAGACAACAACGGTTTGCCCGCCGCATAGGGCCCCAGCCAGTCGCTCAGGCCTGCCAGAAGCGCTGCATCCGACATATCGGGCCACGCCAGGTCTTGCACATGGAGAAAATTGACGCGTTCGCGCAGGCTTTCGGCGTTCTCGGAAAATTTAAGCGCTTTCAACCCTTTTTGCCGGATTTCTTCAACTTCCGCTTCAATCAGCAGCTTTGGCGGCACCTGCGCCAAAGGCCGCGCCGAGAGGATCAGTTCACCGAGGCGTTTTTGCTCGACGGCCTTGAATTTTCCGCCGTTGCGTTCCAGCACGACACGCGCCTCCAGCCGGTCGGCAAACAGGCTCAGTATCTCGTTTTCGGTCAACGGCGCGGCCAGCAAAATCCGATCGCGCCCCGCTCCGCCACCGAGATCACCCACAGCGATATAGGCTTCCTTCGCCAGCACATCGTGCTCGTCCACATAGACGCCCCGGCCATTGGCCATGACAAACTCACCCGGCTTGCCGCGCGCCCTGGCCACGCGTTCCGGGAAGCATTCGGCCAGCAAGGCATGGGCCGGTTTCGCCCCGGCCTTACCCTTGGATGCACCGATCAGCGATTGCGCCTGTCTGGCCCAGTTCTGCGCCAGCGACCGCGCCTGAGACGCCTTGGGCGAACGATCGCGGTTCAGGCCTTCCAGCCGCAAATCGAGGTCCGCCGCCTTGCCGCCCAGTCCGTTTTCCGACAACAAGGCCGCCAGCGCCGCCCCGGTCTCGGCCACGCCATCGCGCGCCGCCAGCAGCAGCATATGCGCCAGACGCGGCGACAGCGGCAGCCGCCCGACCATCCGGCCATGGTCGGTCAGATCGCCCTTCGAGTCCAAAACACCAAGGCCCTTAAGCAGGCTCTCGGCCTCCTGAAACGCCGCCTTGGGTGGATGATCGAGCAGGGCCAGACCCTCGGTCGATTTCGCCCCCCACAGACGCAGGTCCAACACCAATCGCGACAGGTCGGTCTCAAGAATTTCCGGCCGCGCGAACGGGATCAGCGCACGGTCGTTTTCCTCGTCCCACATACGGTAGGCGTCGCCTTCTTGCGTCCGCCCGGCGCGGCCCCGGCGCTGATCGGCGGAAGCTTTCGAGATGCGCTCGGTCACCATGCGCACCACGCCGCGCGCCGGATCGAAACGCCCTAGCCGCGCCACGCCGCTATCGACCACCATCGACACCTTGTCGAGCGTCAAGGAGGTTTCGGCGATAGCTGTGGCCAATACGATACGCGGATGTCCCGGCTTGTTTTTGCTCAACACGGCCGATTGGTCGCACGGGTCCATCGCCCCATAAAGCTTATGCAGATCAATATGGTCCGGCAATCCCTTCTCAAACAAGATCGAGGCCACGCGGTGGATTTCGCCCTGCCCCGGCAGGAATACCAGCAAGGTCTCGGCGCGTTCCGGCGTCAGTTTTTGCGCCACGCGGCACACAGTCTTTGCCACGTCGTCTTCCATCCGCAGGGCCTGATCACGCCCGACATAGTGCGTCGTCACCGGAAAGGCACGCCCCAGACTGTGGAAGATTTCGGCGTCGTCCAGCACGCCCTTGACGCGCTCGCCGTCAAGCGTTGCCGACATGACGAGTATCCGCAGATCGTCGCGCAGCACACCCTGACTGTCGCGCGCGAAGGCCAGCCCCAGATCGGCGTCGAGGCTACGTTCGTGAAATTCGTCGAAAATGACGCAGCCAATCCCCTCCAGCGCCGGGTCGTCTACAATCATGCGCGAAAAGACGCCTTCGGTGACGACCTCGATGCGCGTCTGTTTGGATATCTTGCTTTCGCCGCGCACCCGGAACCCGACGGTTTGTCCGACCGGTTCCCCCAGAGTCTCAGACATACGCATGGCCGCCGCCCGCGCCGCCAGCCTGCGGGGTTCCAGCATGACGATCCTCTGCCCGCTCAGCCACGCGGCATCGAGCAGCACCAAAGGCACACCCGTCGTCTTACCCGCCCCCGGCGGCGCAATGATGATCGCCGTCGTCCGGTCTCTGAGGTACGCAGTCAGCGCGGGAAATATCTCTTCGATAGGCAGCATGTCCCTGCCTAATCCGCGTCACCTGACACGGCAAGAAAAAAGCGCCCGGCGGAACCGGGCGCTTTCATCAGAGTTATGTCGTCGCCGGAGGTGGCGGCAAATCGGCGTCGTCCTCGTGGACTTCGATATGACCACGACCGACGTGCGAATGACCGCGGCTATAGGCAAAGTAGATCACCAGACCGATGGCACCCCACACCGGCAGCACCATCTTGGCGATGAACGGCAGGTTGAGGTAGAGGCCGACGCAGCCGACCATAGCGATCGGGGCCACGATCCACACCAGCGGCGTCTTGAACGGACGCTTGCGGTCCGGATCGGTCTTGCGCAGGACCATGACGGCGATAGCCACCATGAAGAAGGCGAACAGCGTACCGGAGTTCGAGATATCGGCCAGTTGCCCGACCGGGAAGAAGGCCCCGGCGACGGCAACGCAGATACCGGTGAAGATGGTCATCTTCCACGGGGTCTTGAACTTGGGGTGAACGTCGGCCAGCTTTTCCGGCAGCAGACCATCGCGGGCCATGACGAAGAAGATACGCGTCTGACCGTAGATCATCATCAGGATAACCGATGGCAGGGCGATCGAGGCGGCCAGACCGACGAGGTTGCCGATCAGCGGGAAGTCGATGCGGCGCAGGGTTTCAGCCAGAGCTTCGCGCGAACAGACGATCGGGGCGGAACCTTCGGCAGCGGCCTTACAGGCGGCGGCAAAGTCGGCACCATCCGGCGACAGGAACTTGCCCGCCGCGTCGGTGATCGGCTGGGCGCCGACCGTACCGATGACGCCCGCAGCGACCAGCAGGTAGAAGACCGTACAGATGGCCAGCGAACCGATCAGACCGATGGGCACATTGCGTTGCGGGTTCTTGGTTTCTTCGGCGGCGGTCGACACGGCGTCGAAGCCGACATAGGCGAAGAAGATCGAGGCGGCGGCACCTATGACGCCCATGCCGTTGCTGCCGAACAGGCCCGTCGGCATCAGGGGGGTGAAGTTCTCGCCCTTGATCAGCGGCAAGCTGAGGACGATGAAGGCGGTGAGTGCGGTGACCTTGATAACCACCAGCAGGGCATTGACCTTGGCGCTTTCGCTGGTGCCGATGACCAGCAGCCAGGTCACCAGACCGGCAACGACGATGGCCGGCAGGTTGACGATGCCGTGCGAGAAATCAACGCTTGGAACAAAGCCGTTCATGCCCCAGGCCGGTCCATTAGCCAATAGCTCTGGTAAGGCAAATCCGGTCGTATTTTTGACCAGCCCCATGATATAGCCCGACCAGCCGACGCAGACGGCGGACGCTGCCACAGCGTATTCGAGCACCAGCGCCCAGCCGACCATCCAGGCCATCAGTTCACCCATCACCGCATAGGTATAGGTGTAGGCCGAACCCGACACCGGCACCATCGAGGCCAGTTCGGAGTAGCACAGCGCGGCCACGGCACAGACGATACCGGCGACGATGAACGAGAACATCATACCGGGCCCGGCCTTTTGTGCGGCGGCGGCGGTCAGAACGAAGATACCGGTGCCGATAATGGCGCCGATCCCCAGCATGGTCAGTTGGAATGCGCCAAGCGAGCGGTGGAGCGATTTTTTCTCCGCCGTCGCCAGAATCGCATCGAGTGGCTTGATGCGCCAAGTGTTCATTTGTCACCCTTTATGAACTTTGATTTAAGCTCAGGGAGTCCCCCCTTAAGGAATCCGCCAAGCCCCCAAAAATTTTGCCGACATTTCGGTGCGATACGTCGATTTAATCGAGACTATAATGCAAAGGTTCAATCTGCAACCATCTTCGCAAATGCGTCATAAAGCCTGTTGTGACAAGGTACTACAGTGTATGTAGAACAAAACATCGTGGAATCGTTATGACTGCTGAACCCCCTGTCCGCCTGTTCGTCGCCCCGGTGACCCCGTTGCAGCAGAACTGCACCGTCGTCTGGTGTACTAAAACCAACAAGGCGGCGGTGATCGATCCTGGCGGCGATATCGAGCCGGTGCTGCACGAGATCAACCGACGCGGCCTGACGCTTGAGAAAATCTGGGTCACGCACGGCCATGCCGACCACGCGGGCGGGACTCAGGCCATGCGCGAGGCGACCAGTGCGCCGGTCGAAGGCCCGCACGAGGACGACCGCTTCTGGATCGAGCGCATCCCGGAGGACGCCCAGCGCTGGGGGATCTACGACGCGCAAAGCTTCGAGCCGGACCGCTGGCTGAATCACGGCGATACGGTGACCTTGGGCGAAACGACGTGGGACGTCATCCACTGTCCCGGTCACACGCCGGGCCATGTCATCTTCTACCACGCGCCGTCGCAGTTCGCGCAGGTCGGCGATATTTTGTTCAAGGGCTCGATCGGACGGACGGACTTTCCGCGCGGTAACCACGCCGACCTGATCAACGCCATCACGACGCGGCTATGGCCATTGGGGGATGTACGTTTCGTCTGCGGTCACGGGCCGATGTCGAGCTTCGCACAGGAGCGCCAGTCCAACCCCTATGTCGGCGACCGCGTAATCGCCGCATCGGTGCCCAATCGGTCGGGACCGGGTTGAACCCATATGAGAAAAGGCCTGAGGACTTATCCTCAGGCCTTTGTTTTTCTTTATGCTTACCCCTTGAGCAGCGGGATCAGTTTTTGCGCGATGCCCATGTCGCCGAGCACTTTCAGCTTGCCCGACATGAAGGCCATCATCGGGTCGAGTTGCCCCTGTTTCAGCGCCACCAGATTGTCCAGCGATACCACAACCGTCGTATCGGCGGGGCCGTCGTCGTTGCTGACGATGTTCGGCACATTGGCGGCATCGATCAGAATCTTGCCCTCGTCGCCGAAGTCGAGCTTGATGCGTTTGCCAAGGCCCGAGTTCTCGCCCACGGCGGAAGCGATTTTTTGTGTGATGGCGGCCAGATCGGTCATGGTACATTCCTCCGGATATTTGTATGAGACGCGAGTCGCGCCGTTCAAATTGACCTTAACGGCAATTTCCGTTTCAACAAGTGTGACTTAAGGTCAGGTCTCGGTAAAATTTTTGGGATAGGTTATGACCGCACCGCGTACATTCGACGCCGCAATCATAGGCGCCGGGGCTGCGGGCCTGATGACCGCCATCGAAGCCGCCAAACGCGGGCGCAAGGTTGTCGTCATCGACCACGCCAAAGCACCAGCGGAGAAAATCCGCATTTCCGGCGGTGGACGCTGCAATTTCACGCATCTGGACGCGGCGCAAAAGAATTACATTTCGGCCAATCCGAACTTCTGCAAGTCGGCGCTGAAACGCTTCACGCCCTGGGATTTCTTGGATCGCGTCGTCGCGCGCGGCATTCCTTATCATCACAAGGCCGAAAACCAGCTATTCTGCGATAATTCGGCGATGGACATCATCGACATGCTGCTCGATGATCTCAAGTCGCACGGCGGTGAACTTTGGCTGCAAAGCCCGGTGAGCGATCTCGAAAAAACACCGGAGGGTTTCCGCCTGAGTGTGCCCGGTGCCGTCATCGAATGTCAAAATCTGGTGCTGGCCACCGGCGGGCTGTCGATCCCCAAGATGGGCGCGACCGGCTTTGCCTATGACGTGGCGCGGCGGTTCGGGCACGATATCGTCCCTACCCGCGCCGGCCTGGTACCCTTCACCTTGGGTGGTGAAAAACTGCAATATATAGAAGGCCTTTCCGGCGTTTCCTTGAATGCGCGCGTCAGGATCGGCAAGAAGTCATTCAATGATGGATTCCTGTTTACCCATCGCGGTTTGTCGGGCCCGTCGATCCTGCAAATCTCGTCTTACTGGACGCCGGGTCAGGCCGTCGAGATCGACCTGCGCCCCGACATCAATGTGATGGAGACGCTGAAGGATCGCCGCCGCTCGACCCCGCGGCAGCACATCGCCAATGTTCTGTCGGAGGTCGTGCCGAAACGCCTGTCCGACCGCATCCTCGAAGCCGCGATCATCGACGGTGAAACACGCATCGCCGACCTGTCGGACAAGAAGCTGATGGCGATCAATGCCTGGCTACAGCCGTGGAGTCTGGTCCCCGACGGCAGCGAAGGCTACCGCACGGCCGAAGTCACGGTCGGCGGGATTGACACCCAGCACATCTCTTCGCAAACTTTTGAGAGCGCCCTGTGTCCGGGCCTGTACGTCGTCGGCGAAGCGCTCGATGTCACGGGCTGGCTGGGCGGTTATAATTTTCAATGGGCCTGGTCTTCGGGCTGGGCGGCGGGGCAAGCCCTGTGACGGAAAACGCCGCGCAATTTCAGCCGCAGACCGACGACGTCTTCGCCCGTATCGCGCGCGACTACGACCGTTATTGCGACTATTTCAGCTTCTTCATTCAGCGCCTGTGGAAGCGTGCCTTTGCCGCCGAGGTCACGGCCTGTTCCGGCGACTGGCTCGACCTCGCCTCCGGCACGGGCGACATCCCCCAACGCGTCCTGAACGCCTCGACACGCCGCGGGCAGGTGGTGGTTTCCGACATCTGCCTGCCGATGCTGGACGTGGCGCGGACCAAGTTGGAAGATCGGGCCGTTACCTTTGCCCGCATCGACGCTGGCGACATGCGCGACGTGCCGAACGATAGCTTCGACGTCATCAGCATGGCATTCGGGATGAAGATCGTAGATCGCGACGCCGCCCTGCGCGAAATTTACCGCTGCCTGAAACCGGGTGGCGTTTTTCTGTGTATCGAAGCGTCGCGTATCGGTTGGGCGCCGCTTCAGGCGCTTTATCTGACCTATATGAACCTGTGCTTGCCGGTCATGGGACAACTGATCGCGCGCGGCGACCGGTCGGCCTACGACTACCTGCTGCGCGGCATCCACGATTTTCCGGACGGCAAGACCTTCACGCGATATCTGGAAAGCAAGCATTTCGAGGCGGTTAGCGTCCGCCCGCTCAGCCTGGGCATAGTCGCCATTCACCGCGCACATAAACCCCTCTGACCGATCTTCACAGGCCGGAAAAACTACGGTCTTATGCTACGACTCCTTTTCACGGTGACCTAATGCCCTCCTCTCACCTGTTCCGCGACCGCACCGCCGTCCATTCGGGTCGGGTCAGTTTCATCGAACTGTTCTTCGACCTCGTTTTCGTCTTCGCGATCACGCAGTTGTCGCACTCGCTTCTGGCCCATTTCACGCCGCGCGGCGCGCTGGAAACCCTGCTGCTGCTGCTCGCCGTGTGGTGGGTGTGGATCTATACCTCGTGGGTCACCAACTGGATGAACCCCGAAAGCGGCCCGGTTCGCGTCATGCTGTTCGTCCTGATGCTGGTAGGGCTCGGCCTGACGACTTCACTGCCTCAAGCGTTTTCGAGTCCGGTCCACGGCCTGATCTTTGCGGGCTGTTACGTCGCCATGCAGGTCGGACGGTCGCTGTTCATGGCCATCACCGTGCGAGGCCACAGTCATGAAAACCATCTGAATTTTATCCGTATTACGACGTGGTTCGCGACCTCGGGTATCTTCTGGATATGGGGCGCGTTTAGTGACGGCGACCTGCGTCTGGGCCTGTGGGCCGTAGCTCTGCTGATCGAGTATATCGGGCCGCGCGCCTTTTACTGGGTGCCAGTGATCGGCAAATCGTCGTTTGCCAGTTGGGACGTGGACGGCGAGCATCTGGCCGAACGCTGCGGCCTGTTCGTCATCATCGCTTTGGGCGAGTCGATCCTCGTCATGGGGGCCAGCTTCGCGCACGAAGCCCTGTCGCTCGATACGACCCTGGCCTTTTTGCAGTCCTTCGTCACCTGTATCGCCATGTGGTGGCTCTATTTCGGTATCACGGCCAGCAAGGCCAGCCACAAGATCGCGCACGCCGAACTGCCCGGCGAACTGGCGCAGGTCGCCTATACCTATATCCATCTACTGCTGATCGCCGGGATCATCCTGACGGCGGTCGGCGACGAACATGTGCTGATGCACCCGCATGAGGAAGCCGGGATCGTCAATGTCGCCTCCATTCTCGGCGGTCCCGCGCTCTATCTGCTCGGCAATCTGCTGTTTATCCGCGTCACGAGCGGTGCATGGGCACCCTTGCATATGGCCGGGATCGTTGCCTTTATCGGCATTGGTGCAGGCGCGTTTTACGGCGCTTTGCCTCTGAACGCGCTGGGCCTGGCCTTTGTCAGCGCGGCGGTTCTGGTGGTGGTATCGCTTGTGGAACCGTGGCTTTATCGCCGCCTGAGCGCGAAAACAGCCTGATCAGACCCGCAACGCCTCAGCCAGAGCCATGAACAGGGCACCGACGCCTTTCGGATCGTTAGCCACGATCTTTTCCGACAGGTAGTAGTCGTAACTGCCGTCGCGATAGGGCGTCCCGCCGAGACCCGCGACCTGACAGATACCATTCAGCGCCGTGGGCGTGACGAAACGTTCGATCAACGCCGACAGGCTTTTCATACCCTCGGCCCGCGTCGGTGCATCGACGATACCAAGCCGCGCCGCTTTCAGGATCGCATAGGTGATCATGGCGGAGGCCGAGGCCTCTTCGTAATTACCGGCGCGCGTCCCCTGATCGAGCACCTGATACCACAGGCCGTCACGGCTGCGCACCGCCAGCAGCGCCTCGATCGTCTGACGCAGGATGCGCGCGATATCGGCACGGCCCTGCGCATCGAAACCGTCCGACAGGTCGTAGGTATCGATCAGGGCGCAGACCCACCATCCCATCGCGCGGCCCCAGAAGTTGGGCGACAGGCCGGTCTTCGGATCGGCCCAGCGTTGTGCCCGGCTTTCATCCCAGCCGTGGTAGTAAAGACCGTTGCCGGGGTGACGCAGGATTTTCTCCACCGTCCTTATCTGGTTCACCGTATCGGCGAACAGGGCCGGATTTTTCGTTACGCGGGCATACTGGGTCTGGAACGGCTGCCCCATATAGAGGCCGTCGAGCCAGACCTGCCACGGATAGCGCGCCTTGTGCCAGTAATTGCTGGTCTTGGTGCGCGGGAAGGTTTTCAGCGGCTCGAACTGCACGTCTATCGCCTTGCGAAAGCGCGCCTCGCCGGTGGCCTTGTGCAGGGGCAGCAGCACCCGGCCCGCATTGATCATGTCGATATTGTACGGGATGGGCTTGAACAACGGTAACGCGCCATCGGAGGCGACGCGCGTGTGCATATCGTCGTAGACGTAGTTTAGGAACGCCTTATCCCCGGTGGCGTCATAAAGCTGTAGTATGCCCGTCCACACCACACCGTCTTCGTATCCCCAGACCGACGTGTGCGGTTGGAAATGCGAGAGGTAGGAACTAACGAAGGCGGGGACGTCCCGACCGAGTTTAGTAAGTCGCTCACGCGTCTTCGTCTCAAGCGTGAAGGGGTGTCGCTGCATGGCGGGCACGGCGGCCTGCGCCGGAACACCAACGTGAAGCAAGGCTGCCGCGCTAACGCAGAATAAACGTCGGTCCATGTTTATCTCCCTGCCCGCGCCACGGCCTTATTCTGTTTTTAAGCGCAGCTTGATTCATAGCACGGGGCACCGCGCTATCGTCAAACGATTTGGTATTTAGACAGGAGCCAAAGAAAAAGCCCCCGAACCTGAGTTCGAGGGCTTTGACAGTTTCGGGTCAAGGGGGCGAGCCCCCTTGCCTTCTTTTGCTTGTCGCGCATTTGATCCAAAAACCGCTGAACACTTTTTGGAATGCGCTTAACGCTTACTCGCCAGCCACGGGGCCTTCGAGCAGGACTTCCGCCGGCAGCGGTTCCATCGTCTCTTCGCGCTGGTGCGCCAGAGCCTCGTCGCGCTTCATCGCCACGCGCTGGAGCGAGCGGAGATAGGCACCCGTACCGGCCGGGATCAGACGACCGACGATGACGTTTTCCTTCAGGCCGTCGAGGGTATCGATCTTGCCGTTGACCGAAGCGTCGGTGAGGACGCGGGTGGTCTCCTGGAACGATGCCGCCGAGATGAACGACTTGGTTTGCAGCGACGCCTTGGTGATCCCCAGAAGGATCGGCTGCGTCAGGGCGGCGCGGCCACCACGACGTTCCGCCTTCAGGTTTTCGACATCGACTTCGGCCTTGTCGAGGTGGTCGCCACGGATGAGGCCCGTGTCGCCCGGTTCGAGGATTTCGACCTTTTGCAGCATCTGACGCACGATGACTTCGATGTGCTTGTCGTTGATCGGCACGCCTTGCAGACGGTAGACTTCCTGCACCTCGTTGACGAGGTATTCGGCCAGAGCCTCGACGCCCTGAATACGCAGCAGATCGTGCGGATCGGGGTTACCGTCGATGATGTAGTCGCCCTTCTGGATGATATCGCCGTCGTGGACGGAGATATGCTTACCCTTCGGGATCAGGAATTCGACCGCTTCGGAACCATCCTCAGGAGTGATCTTGATGCGGCGCTTGTTCTTGTAGTCGCGACCGAATTCGACGCGGCCATCCATTTCGGCGATGACGGCGCAATCCTTCGGACGGCGGGCTTCGAACAGTTCGGCGACGCGCGGCAGACCACCGGTGATGTCGCGGGTCTTGGCGCCTTCGGTCGGGATACGGGCGATGATTTCACCCGGACGGACCTCGTCGCCGTTGCCGACGGAGAGAATGGCCCCGACCGGCAGCAGGTAACGGGCTTCCGCCCCGCTGGCCAAACGCTTGTAGGTGCCGGCATCGTCGATCACGCCCATGGTCGGACGCAGATCGGCGGCACGCGACGAAGCGCGGAAGTCGGTGACGACGCGGTTGGTGATACCCGTGGCTTCGTCGGTTTCCTCGCGGACGGACTGACCGTCGGTGAGGTCCTCGAAACGGATCTTGCCGCCCACTTCGGTGATGATCGGGGTGGTATAGGGGTCCCACTCCGCCAGACGCTGGCCCTTCTTGACTTCGGAACCTTCCTTGACGCGCAGACGCGAGCCGTAAGGCACCTTGTAGGTTTCGCGGTCCTTGCCATCGTGGTGGATGGTGATGACCGTGTTACGCGACATGGCGATCAGATCGCCGTGCGCGCCCTGAACCGTCGGGGCCGCCGACAGCTTGATCACGCCGTCCGAGGTCGTCTCGTAGAACGACTGCTCGGCCACCGACGCCGTACCGCCGATGTGGAAGGTACGCATGGTCAGCTGGGTGCCGGGCTCGCCGATCGACTGCGCCGCGATGACGCCGACCGCTTCGCCCATATTGACGCGCGTACCGCGGGCCAGATCGCGACCGTAGCAGGCCGCGCAGGTGCCGAGTTCGGCTTCACAGGTCAGGACCGAACGGACCTTCACCGACTGAACGCCCGAGTTCTCGATTTCCTCGACAACGTTTTCGTCGATATAGGTGTCGGCAGCGACGACAACTTCGCCGGAGGCGACGTCACGGATGTCTTCGGCCGTGGTGCGACCCAGGACGCGGGCACCGAGCGACACCAGCACGTCACCGCCTTCGACGACGGCGCGCATGGTGATGCCACGGGTCGTGCCGCAGTCTTCTTCCATGATGATACAGTCCTGAGCGACGTCGACGAGACGACGGGTCAGGTAGCCGGAGTTGGCGGTCTTCAGCGCGGTATCCGCGAGGCCCTTACGGGCACCGTGGGTCGAGTTGAAGTATTCCAGAACCGACAGGCCTTCCTTGAAGTTCGAGATGATCGGCGTTTCGATGATCTCGCCGGACGGCTTGGCCATCAGGCCGCGCATCCCGCCGAGCTGCTTCATCTGGGCCTGCGAACCGCGGGCGCCGGAGTTGGCCATCATGTAGATCGAGTTGATTTCTTTTTCGCGGCCATCTTCCGTAAGGTGCTTACGGCTGATTTCCTTCATCATCTCGTCCGACACGCGGTCGGTCGCCTTCGACCAGGCGTCGACGACCTTGTTGTACTTCTCACCCTTGGTGATCAGACCGTCGGCGTATTGCTGCTCGTATTCCTCGACCAGCTTGCGGGTCTCTTCGACGATCCCCTTCTTGGTGTCGGGGATAACGATGTCGTCCTTGCCGAAGGAGATACCGGCCTTGGCCGCTTCCTTGAAGCCCAGCGCCATCATCTGGTCGGCGAAGATCACCGTCGCCTTCTGACCGCAGTGGCGGTAGACGATGTCGATGAGGTTGCCGATTTCCTTCTTGGTCAGGGTCTTATCCAGAACCTTGAGGCCGATGTTCTCATTGTACGGCAGGAGCGCGCCGATCTTCATGCGGCCCGGGGTCGTATCGACGACCTTGGTGCGCACGACGCCGTCTTCGTCCTTTTGGGTAAAGCGGCACTTGATCTTGGCGTGCATCGAAACCACGCCGGCGTCGAGCGCCTGCTGGATTTCGTTGAGGTCGCCGAAGATCATGCCTTCGCCGGCTTCCTTGTCCTTCACGAGCGACAGGTAGTAGAGGCCGAGGACGATATCCTGCGACGGCACGATGATCGGCTTGCCGTTGGCGGGCGACAGGATGTTGTTGGTGGACATCATCAGGACGCGCGCTTCGAGCTGGGCTTCGAGCGACAGCGGCACGTGGACGGCCATCTGGTCACCGTCGAAGTCGGCGTTGAAGGCCGAACAGACGAGCGGGTGCAGCTGGATCGCCTTGCCTTCGATCAGCTTGGGCTCGAAGGCCTGGATGCCGAGGCGGTGGAGCGTCGGCGCGCGGTTGAGCAGGACCGGGTGTTCGCGAATGACCTCTTCGAGGATATCCCACACCTGCGGCTGCTCGCGCTCGACCATGCGCTTCGATTGCTTGACGGTGCCCGACAGGCCCTTGGCGTCGAGGCGCGCATAGATGAACGGCTTGAACAGTTCCAGCGCCATCTTCTTCGGGATGCCGCACTCGTGCAGCTTGAGTTCCGGACCGACGGTGATAACCGAACGACCCGAATAGTCGACGCGCTTGCCGAGCAGGTTCTGACGGAAGCGGCCTTGCTTACCCTTCAGCATGTCGGCGAGCGACTTCAACGGACGCTTGTTGGCGCCGGTGATGACGCGGCCACGGCGACCGTTGTCGAACAGGGCGTCGACCGATTCCTGAAGCATACGCTTTTCGTTGCGGATGATGATGTCCGGCGCGCGCAGTTCCATCAGGCGCTTCAAACGGTTGTTCCGGTTGATGACGCGGCGATAGAGGTCGTTGAGGTCGGAGGTGGCGAAGCGGCCACCGTCCAGCGGCACCAGCGGACGCAGTTCCGGCGGGATGACCGGCACGACGGTCAGGACCATCCATTCGGGCTTGTTGCCGGATTCGAGGAAGGCCTCGATCAGCTTGAGGCGCTTGGAGGCCTTCTTGGCCTTCATTTCCGAGGGGTTGTCCGCCAGTTCGGCGCGCAGCTTGTCGGCGACCTCGTTGAGGTTCATCGACATCAGCATGTTGCGGATGGCCTCAGCGCCGATCTCGGCGGTGAAACTGTCGTCGCCGAATTCTTCCTGATAGCGGTAGTATTCGTCTTCCGACAGAAGCGTGTTCAGCTTCAGCGGCGTCAGGCCGGGCTCGGTGACGATGTAGTTTTCGAAGTACAGGACGCGCTCGACGTCTTTCAGCGCCATGTCGAGGAACATGGAGATACGCGACGGCAGAGACTTCAGGAACCAGATGTGAGCGACCGGCGAGGCCAGCTCGATGTGGCCCATGCGCTCACGACGAACGCGCGACAACGTCACTTCGACGCCGCACTTTTCGCAGATGATGCCCTTGTACTTCATGCGCTTGTACTTGCCGCACAGGCATTCGTAATCCTTGGTCGGGCCAAAGATACGGGCGCAGAACAGGCCGTCGCGTTCCGGCTTGAACGTCCGGTAGTTGATGGTTTCCGGCTTCTTGATCTCGCCGAACGACCACGACAGGATCTTTTCGGGCGAGGCCAGGGTGATGCGGATCTGGTCGAAGGTCGGGGCGACCTGGACCGGATTGAAAATATTGAGGACTTCCTGGTTCATTCCAGTACTCCAATTTGGGCGTATCGCCCGAAAAACAAATCAGATGCGGTGACGGGGTATTTGAGGGGTCTTGCGACCCCTCAGCCTTTACCCTTGACCATTTTCCAATTCGACATTGAGACCCAGCGAACGCATTTCCTTGATCAGGACGTTGAACGATTCCGGGATACCGGCTTCGAAGCTGTCGTCGCCACGGACGATCGCTTCGTACACCTTGGTCCGGCCGGCCACGTCGTCCGACTTCACGGTCAGCATTTCCTGAAGGGTATAGGCGGCACCATAGGCTTCCAGAGCCCAGACCTCCATTTCCCCGAAGCGCTGACCGCCGAACTGCGCCTTACCGCCCAGCGGCTGCTGGGTAACGAGCGAGTACGGCCCGATGGAGCGGGCGTGGATCTTGTCGTCGACCAGGTGGTGCAGCTTGAGCATGTAGATGATGCCCACGGTGACCGGACGCTTGAACTGCTCGCCCGTCTGGCCGTCGAACAGGATCGACTGACCCGAACGGTTGAGGCCGGCGAATTCGAGCATGTCCTCGATGTCGTTGATGTGCGCACCGTCGAAGACCGGGGTCGCGATCGGCACGCCGCGCGCGAGGTTCTTGGCCAGCTCGATCAGCTCTTCTTCCGTTTCCGGCAGTTCCTGATCGGCACCGTAGGCGCCCTTCAGGTGATCGATCAGCGCCTGCTTCTGGCCGCCGTTCTGCCACTCTTCGAGGAGGTTGGCGATCTGCTTGCCGATATTGGCGCAGGCCCAGCCCAGGTGGGTTTCGAAGATCTGACCGACGTTCATGCGCGACGGCACGCCCAGCGGGTTCAGAACGATGTCCACGTGCTCACCATCGGCGAGGAACGGCATGTCTTCGACCGGGAGAATCTTGGAGATAACCCCCTTGTTGCCGTGACGGCCGGCCATCTTGTCGCCCGGTTGAAGCTTGCGCTTCACAGCCACGAAGACCTTGACCATCTTCATGACGCCCGGCGGCAGTTCGTCGCCGCGTTGCAGCTTCTCGACCTTGTCCTCGAAGCGACGGTCCAGACGCTTGCGGGCATCTTCGAACTGGCGCTTCATGGCTTCCAGTTCGCCCATCAGCTTCTCGTCTTCGAGCGCGATCTGCCACCAGAGGCCCTTGGACACTTCGCCCAGCTTCTCTTCGGTGACTTCGCCGCGGCCCATGCCCTTCGGGCCGGAGACGGCGGTCTGGCCGAGGATGACTTCCTTGAGGCGACCGTAGATGTTGCGCTCAAGGATGGTCAGTTCGTCGTCGCGGTCCTTGCCGAGGCGTTCGATTTCGTGACGCTCGATCGCCATGGCGCGTTCGTCTTTTTCGACGCCGTGACGGTTGAAGACACGGACTTCAACGATCGTACCGGCCACACCCGGCGGCAGACGCAGCGAGGTGTCGCGGACGTCGGAAGCCTTTTCACCGAAGATGGCGCGCAGGAGCTTTTCTTCCGGCGTCATCGGGCTTTCGCCCTTCGGCGTCACCTTGCCGACGAGGATATCGCCCGGCTGGACTTCGGCACCGATGGCCACGATACCGGCTTCGTCGAGGTTGCGCAGGGCTTCTTCGCCGACGTTCGGGATGTCGCGGGTGATTTCTTCCGGCCCAAGCTTCGTATCGCGGGCCATGACTTCGAACTCTTCCAGATGGATAGAGGTGAAGATGTCGTCGCGGACAATGCGTTCGGAGATCAGGATCGAGTCTTCGAAGTTGTAGCCGTTCCACGGCATGAAGGCCACGAGGACGTTGCGGCCCAGCGCCAGATCGCCCAGATCGGTCGACGGACCGTCGGCGATGATGTCACCGGCAGCGACCTTGTCGCCCACGTTTACGATCGGGCGCTGGTTGATGCAGGTGTTCTGGTTCGAACGCTGGAACTTCGACAGGCGGTAGATGTCGACGCCGGGCTTGGCCGGGTCGGTTTCTTCCGTGGCGCGAACAACGATACGGGTCGCGTCGACCTGCTCGATGACACCGGTGCGGCGGGCCGCGATGGTGGCGCCGGAGTCGCGGGCGACGACCGATTCCATGCCGGTGCCGATAAACGGCGCGTCGGCCTTCACCAGCGGCACGGCCTGACGTTGCATGTTCGAGCCCATGAGGGCGCGGTTGGCGTCGTCGTTTTCAAGGAACGGGATCAGCGCGGCAGCGACCGAGACGACCTGTTTCGGCGACACGTCCATATAGTCGACCTGTTCCACACCGGCCAGCGTCACTTCGCCGTTGATGCGGACCGTGGTCAGGTCGTCGACGAACTTGCCGTTCTGAATCTGCACGTTCGCCTGAGCGATGGTGTGCTTCGACTCTTCCATGGCCGACATGTAGGTCACGTCTTCCTGCACAGCCCCGTCGATGACGCGGCGGTAAGGCGATTCAATGAAGCCGTACTTGTTGACGCGGGCGTGGGTGGCCAGCGAGTTGATCAGACCGATGTTCGGGCCTTCCGGCGTTTCAATCGGGCAGATACGGCCATAGTGCGTCGGGTGAACGTCGCGGACTTCGAAGCCCGCGCGCTCACGCGTCAGACCGCCTGGGCCCAAGGCCGACAGGCGACGCTTGTGCGTGATTTCCGACAGCGGGTTCGTCTGGTCCATGAACTGCGAGAGCTGCGACGAGCCGAAGAATTCGCGCACCGAAGCGGCAGCCGGCTTGGCGTTGATGAGGTCGTGCGGCATGACCGTGTCGATATCGACCGAGGACATGCGCTCCTTGATAGCGCGTTCCATACGCAGCAGGCCGACGCGGTACTGGTTTTCCAGCAGTTCGCCGACGGAGCGGACGCGGCGGTTGCCGAGGTTGTCGATGTCGTCGATTTCACCACGACCGTCGCGCAGGCCGACGAGGATCTTGAGAATTTTCAGGATGTCGTCCTTGCGCAGCACGCGCTCGGCGTCCGAGACGTCCTGCTCAAGACGCATGTTCATCTTGACGCGGCCGACGCTGGACAGGTCGTAGCGCTCGATTTCGAAGAACAGGCTCTGATACATGGCCTCGGCGGCTTCGATCGTCGGCGGCTCGCCCGGACGCATGACGCGGTAGATGTCGAACAAAGCGTCTTCACGCGACGTGTTCTTGTCCACGCGCAGCGTGTTGCGCATATAGGCGCCGACCGTCACGTGGTCGATGTCGAGCACGTCAATGGTCGTGAAGCCCTGCGCTTCCAGCACGGCGATGGCAGCGGGATCGAGCTCGTCACCGGCTTCGGCATAGATTTCGCCGGTCTCGAAGTTGACGGCATCGCGGGCCAGATAACGGCCATTGAGCGCGTCCGGCGACAGCAGGAGCGACTTCACGGTGTCGCCCAGCTTTTTGGCCGAACGGGCCGAGATCTTGGTGCCGGCCTGAGCGACCACTTCGCCGCTGTCGGCGTCGATCAGGTCGAATTCCGGCTTCACGCCGCGCCAGCGCTCGAACTTGTACGGCGTGACCCAGCCGGCATCGCCCTTCTTTTCGTAAGGCACGACGTCGTAGAAGGTCGTCAGGATTTCTTCGCCGTCCATGCCCAGCGCGGCCAGGAAGGTCGTGGCGGGCAGCTTGCGGCGACGGTCGATACGGACATAGAGGATATCCTTGGCGTCGAATTCAAAGTCGAGCCACGAACCGCGGTACGGGATGATGCGCGCGCCGAACAGGAGCTTGCCCGACGAGTGGGTCTTGCCCTTGTCGTGGTCGAAGAAGACGCCCGGCGAACGGTGCATCTGCGAGACGATCACGCGCTCGGTGCCGTTGACGATGAAGGTACCCTTGTCCGTCATGAGCGGGATATCGCCCATATAGACGTCCTGCTCCTTGATGTCCTTGACCGAACGGGCACCCGTGTCTTCATCGGTTTCGAACACGATGAGACGCAGCTTGACCTTCAGCGGCGCGGCATAGGTGATGTCGCGCTGGATGCATTCTTCGACGTCGTACTTCGGCTCTTCGAACTCGTACGAGACGTATTCGAGCGTGGCGCGCTCGTTGAAATCCTTGACCGGGAAGACGCTCTTGAACACGGCTTCCAGACCGTCGTCGACGCGCTCGACGGCGCGGACGAAGCGTTGCAGGAACTGTTCGTAGGAGGAGCGCTGAACCTCGATCAGGTTCGGCATACGGATCGCTTCGGGGATTCGGCCAAAAGACTTACGAATCCGCTTCTTTTCGGTGAACGACAGGGCCATCGTTATTCCTTGAAAGCGTTTAAACGCGTTTAGATTTTTAGGTATCACCCCGCGAACGGGGCATTTTGAGAAACGTTTTATGCGCCTGCTCTTTTATGACGTTTCCGCCAAAGACGCTGTTTTTCAAAGGCTTTCGCTTCAGAAAGCTTAAGGCCCCTCACCGGTGGAAAGAGCATAAAACCGGCATTCGGGCCTATATCAAGGCGCAGTACGCCTTAAAAGGGAGTGTGCCATAGCCTACTTATCCACGTATGTCGAGGGGAGATTTAAACTTTCTCAGCGGGCTTGTAAAACCACATCCAAATGCCGAGAAAAATGCCCGCAACCAACGGCAGGACGTAGTTGGAAATATCGGGCACGCCGACACCAATGATAAACAGAGCAACAAACAAACAGCACCCGGCAACGACTCTGTCGTTATTGACGATTCTGAACGTCTTTGACAGGCGGATGAAGTGTGTCGCTATCACCTGACCCAGATACCAGACGATGAAAGCCAAAACAACGGCGTACGGCGCGGACGTGGAAGATGAAAACATAGCGCCTGCCATGACACATATCGAGCCGACCAAAGCCCATACCTTCATAGGGAAACGCCTATCCTGCACTATGACTAAGAGCGGACTAATGAGAAGGATAGTGAGATAAAATAATGTCGGTGGATCATCGGCCTTAGCAAACACTGCAATATTGCGAAAAATCGGCGCTACTAAAGACTCGAAGAAATACTCCCATTCGGTACTTAAGCTTTTGTCATGAAAGCTTGCAAACACAAGCGCCTGGCTAAAACTAATCACTACCATGGCGATGTCTATCGCCTTATAAATGCCGGTCGTTTTCGGTTCTGGAATATCCCGAATGCCGGCATCACGATTGCGCTTGTCAATAATAGTCTGAAACTGTGACGGTGTATTCATGCCCCCCTCCCTTTCAGCAAAACTACCACAATAGACTGCATCCTGAAACTATCCGTTTTTTTGTGCATCCCCTGAAATCAGGGGAGGACCAGACGATTGGCGCGCACAATATCCTTATCTCTTCCGAACAGATGCAATATACGCACTTGCTCTTCAAGCGAAGGTACCGGCAGAGCATCAACCCAATCCTCACTTTCAATTTGCAATTTACCCCATTCGCCTCCTGAAAACACCTCCAGATCGCCCATGAAGTCGATCTCGACGCCTCCTTCGGGCGTGTGCTGGAAATAGGGGTTGGAGCGGAACCTGCCGTCCGGGCGCGGCGGCATGGTTTCGGCGTTCAGCTTTATCCGCGCGGCCTCGATCACGGCAGACGACGCAAAGACATCGACATCCTTAGGCACGATATCGACACCACTCAGACAGAGCGCGGTCGAGCCGATAATCCACCACGGTTGGTCCTGCGGCATAATCGAGCGGATCAGGTCGAGTGACAGTCTGAGTTCGGGCGTCATGCGGCAATCTAACACAGGGATTGCCACGACAAAACCGCCCGTCTTGCGGCGGCGACATCATACCGCCGTGTGAAGTCTTTAGACTAAGCTCAGTTCAAGTGAGGCCCCATGCGTAAACCGTTCCCGTCCCGTCGCCACGTTATGTCTTTGATAGGAAGCGCCGCTATCGCCGGTCCGGCTCTGGCCGACACCTGCGTCACCTTGCCCGAAGAGACCGAAGGTCCCTTCCCCGCCGACGGCTCGCGCCGGGGACCGCCGGGCATAAGGGCATCGGCGACAGAAAGCCCCAATGCATTGAAACTGCCGTTCATCGAGCGCCGCGATATCCGCACCAGCGGCAATACGGGCGCTATGGCAGCGGGCGTGCCCCTGACCCTGCGCATCCGGCTGACCGGTGCCGGATGCCGTCCGCTGGCCGATCACGCCGTCTATATCTGGAACTGCACCCGCGACGGGCAGTATTCGCTCTACGCCCTGCCGAAAGAGGATTTCCTGCGCGGTGTGCAGCCGACGGATAAGGACGGCGTGGCCGAGTTCCTGACCATCGTTCCCGGCTGCTACGACGGTCGGATGCCCCATATTCATGTCGAGGTCTATCCCTCGCTCGCCACTGCCCACAGCGCCGACGACAAAATCGCCACCACGCAGTTCGCTTTCGACCGCGCGCTATGCGAGCAGATCTACCGCGAGGCGGAAGGCTATGAGGCCAGCACAAATAATCTGGCGCGGGTCAGTTTCGACACGGATATGGTCTTCGGAGACAACACCGCCACCGAACGCGAGGCCCAGACGGTGAAGCTTACCGGCAATGTGCGTGAGGGGTTTGTCGGCACGGTGACTCTGGCTCTGGGCGATGGCCCGCGTCAGGCATCCAGGATGGGCCCGCCCCCCAATGGCTTCGGCGGCGGCCGTCCGCCTATGCCGCCGCGGGGATAGTGTGAACTCGCTTCAGTCGGGTTCCGTCCGCTCTGCCATCTTGCGACGAACATACTGGATCAAGCCCCCCACCAGTGCGCCCAGACTGTATAATATCCCTGTTTTCAATCCGGACGCCTCTATGAGGTATCCCGCCATTACAAAGATAAAAACGACAAATCCTAAGGCATTCAACCCAAACAGCCCGATGTTTATGATGCTGCGGTTACCCTTGGCGATTAACGGCAATACATATGTCGAAACGCAGTAGGCGATCCACGCGCCCGCGCCCGTATAGGCAATGGCATTTATGAGATGAACCGGTTCCGGATCAAGGAAAGCCGCAGCCGCCAGAACAAGGATGGCGCTTACGCCACAAAATAATACTGCGCCTGCGGCGCGATGTCGCCAAGTGGTCTGGAAACTCAAAAAGGCAACCGTAAAAAGCAGCGCAGCCTGAAAAGAAAATGTCGGATTGGCGAGCCAGATATTTCGCCACAGATTGATATTTCCTCCCGCAGCCGAATATTCAAGACCATAAGAGCTGGCGAAAAATATCAGGCCGACAATAAGAAAATGCTTATATGACATGTGTTCCCCCCGCTTGCAGTATAACAGCCGCATCAAGAAAAAACAGGCCCGGGAGCGAACTCCCGAGCCTGCATTTTTAGTAAGTTGAGCGATACCGCTCCAAGTACCCCCGGTCGGGGGCACCCGACTTACTTAACTTCGACCTTGGCACCAGCAGCTTCCAGCTTCGACTTGATGTCGGCAGCTTCTTGCTTCGAGATGTTTTCCTTGACCGGTTGCGGCGCGCCTTCAACCAGGTCCTTGGCTTCCTTCAGACCGAGGTCTGCACGGATGCCACGGATTTCCTTGATCACGTTGATCTTCTTGTCGCCACCGTCCACGAGGACGACGGTGAACTCGGTTTGCTCTTCGACGGCTTCAGCCGGGGCAGCGGCAGCGCCACCAGCGGCGGCAACGGCGACCGGAGCGGCGGCGGAGACGCCCCACTTGTCTTCGAGAAGCTTCGACAGTTCAGCGGCTTCGAGAACGGTCAGGGCGGACAGGTCGGCGACCAGTTGTTCCAGTTTAGACATTGTATTTCCTTAAAGGTAAGATGGGATGGGAATGAGCTGTTAAGCGGTTTCTTTGGTCGCGTAAGCGTTGAAGACGCGAGCCAGTTGAGCCGCGGGCGCCTGAAGCACGCCGGCAACCTTGGTCGCCGGGGCCTGAAGCAGACCGATGAGCTTGCCGCGCAGTTCGTCGAGCGACGGCAGGGTGGCAAGCGCCTTGACCCCGTCGGCGTTGAGAACAGTACCGTCCATGATGCCGCCAACGATTTTGAACTTGTCGTTCTCTTTGGCGTACTGGGCGGAGATTTTCGCGGCCGTCACCGGGTCATTGGCATAGGCCAGCACGGTCGGGAACTTGAAGAGGGCGTCGCCCGCTTCGCCGACCGAGCCGTCCAGAGCCTTTTGAGCCAGACGGTTCTTAAACACTCTGAGCACGGCGCCTTCTTTACGAAGACGCAGGCGCAGATCAGCCATTTCCACAAAGGTCATGCCCGAATATTGGGCAACAACCACGGAGCCGGATTCGGCGAAGACGCTCTTGAGCTCTTCAATCGATTCGGCTTTTTTAGCGCGGTCCATTGTGGCCTCCGGTTGAGGAATTGCTTTACGGGACAATCCCGCAAAGCGTACGACTTAAGCGCTCCGGTTGCCCGAAACGATGAAGTCACTGTCCATGATGAGAGGCAAAAAACACAAGGATCGCGTACTCTTTAAGGGAGAACGTGATATCTTGAGGCGTTTCGCGTCCCGTCTCAATTTCGACGCCCGGGGGCTCCCGGTGCATTACGGAACAGGTGGCCCCTGCTCCCTCGAAGGTCTCGGACAGAACGACAGGAAAGATTGCTCTTTCTAGCCGAGGGGCGCTCTTTATCCGCAAGTCCGCGTAAAATCAAGCCCTGCCCCACGCTTTTGGCGGCTTTATTACAAATCCCGTCAGGCCGCGCCACTACCCCTGAACATGGGTTGTGGGGAAAACACCGTTTTGTGACTCTTCCGGTCTTCGATCACGGGGCTGGCCATGTTTGCGAAAATCCTGCGTTTCGTTTGCCTGCTGATAGCTATCAGCGGCACCGCTATGGCGGCGGAAAAGCTGCCGTCGCGCTACGACGATAGCCGCGACTTTTTCATCGATACCGGCCATCAGAACATGCCCTACCGACTGTGGGGCGTGTCGATGACCTGGGACAAGGCCTGCCGCAGTGGCAAGGTCGCCGAATGTGTGAAACTGGCCGGGGCGTTCGAGACGGGGCTGGGGGCCATCCGGCCCGATATGCGCGTTGCGCTGGGCTACTGGCGGCTGGCCTGCAAGGCGGGCAGCGGCCACGCTTGCGCGCGCACCGCCGAGGTCGTCCTGTCGGGCGAGGCCAATTTCGTCAATGTTGACATGGCACGGCAATTCGCCAAGACCGGCTGCGAGACCTACAAGACGCCCAAGGCCTGTTCGGCCTTGGCTCAGGCCCTGATGCGCGGTCCCGACGCCGCGCAGAACCGCGCGCAGGCCGACGCCCTGATTGCGCAGGCCTGCGCGGCGAATGACGACGACGGCTGCTGGATTCAGGCACGCCAGTGGTTCGATGAAACGACCGATGTGGCTTTAAACAAAAAGGCCGTACCGCTTTTCGAGAAAGGGTGTGCCGCCAAGCAAGCCTGGGGGTGTAGCGGTCTGGCCGAGGCCTATAACACCGGCAAAGGCGTTCCCATCGACGCCACCAAGGCCCGCGCCGCCTCCGAGACCGGCTGCGTCAGTTCGACCGGCGACCGGGTGCGCGCCTGCCGCCTCTACGGTATGTTTCTGATCAAGGGCGACAAGGCGTCGCTCAATAAGGGCGAGAAGTTCCTGCATACCTCATGTCAAGCGGGCGACAGTGTGGCCTGCGTCGTCATCGGGCAGATCGGCATGTACGGCAAGACGCCCGGCGCCACCACCAACCAGATGGAGGGGCTCTATTTTATGCGCCGGGGCTGCGACCTGAATAACGGTCAGGCCTGCGACGAGCTATCCTACGCCTATCAGAAGGGTCTGGGCATTGCGGGGAACGGCGGCGTGACCATCGCGCTCCTCGACAAGTCGTGCCGGCTCGGCTGGGCCAATGGCTGCAAATACGCCAAGATGGTCGCCGATGGCAATCCGGGCATCCGCAGCACGATCCCCAAGATCGACCCCAGCCTGACGGTCACGCAACAACTGGCCGAAGCGCAAAAATACGTCAAATCGGCCAGCACCGCCGACCGTAACGAAGGCGTCAATGCCGTCGTGCGCCTGATGCAGGAAGGGAACGAAGACGCAGCGTGGGTTATCGGCGGCTGGCTGGTCTATGGCCTTGACGGCGTGTTCGACACCTCGCGCAAGGCCGAGGGCATCATTGCGATAGAGAACGCCGCGCGCGTCGGCCACGTCGAAGCCGCCATATGGATCGGCATGGCCTACTGGTACGGCGACGGCGTCAAGGAAGACCGCAAAAAGGGCGAAAACTACATGCTGATCGCCGCCAGCCGCGGCAGCGAAATGGCCGAGGGCATCTATCGCTCCATGCTGGCCGAACCGATCCGCGTCGAAAGCAAGCGCCGCGCCGAGGAATTCGCCGCCTATCAGAAGGCGCAGTACGAGCGCTGGTCGCGGTGGAACGCCTCGGCCTACGCCAACTACGTCTCGTCGGGGTCGACCTACACGCCGTACAAGTCGAGCAGCTATTCCGGCCAGAGCGTGTCCTCGATCATCGACAATTCCAACTGGAACCAGATGTACAACTATCTGTCCGGTTCCACGACCGCCTGCCCGTCATCCAACCCCTATTGCCGTTAGTATTTAACGCGCATCTTATCCGAAAACCGTTTCACAGTTTCGGGATGCGCTAGAGAGGATTCATCATGCGCATCGCTCTGTTTGCTGTCGCCACTATGCTGGCCACGCCTGCTGCTTTTGCCGCCGAGCCGGAAACCCATGCCTTTCAGCTTGAGGTCGGTCGCGACCGCTGCACCCTGAACTATCCGCGCGCCGACGGCCGCACCCTCACTTTCCTGCTGCATATCGATGGCACCTTCAGCGCCAGTATCCACCAGAACCGCTGGGAGATCGTCGACGACAAGGACACCAAGGATCAGTCAAAGCCGATGACGCTGGATTTCAAGGGCGTCGGCAAGACGACGGCGAAATGGGGCGGCTATCGCAACGGCTATGTGCAGGGCCTGTGGGCGGGCTGGGACAAGAACCCGTCAGGTCCGGCCAGTACCGGCGAAGCCATGGGAATGCTCGAAAAGGCGCAGGTGGTCAGCGTGACCTTCGAGGGCAAACCGATGGGCACCTTCGACATGAAAAACAAAGGGTTTGCAGCCACGGCTTTGCGCACCTGCGCCCGCAATGTGGCCAATATCCCGGCGGGCTGATCCATTGCCAATGGCAGGATTTCAGCGCATATTGCCAATCATGCCAAACCTTGATTTCAATCGTGATGTCTGCGCCCTCGCCTTCGACGGGATGCCGTTGTTCGAATTTTCAATTGCCGTGGAACTGTTCGGCCTTGAGCGGCCTGAGATGGGGCCGAACTGGTACCGTTTTCGCGTCGTGTCGCTCGATGACGGGCCGTGTCGGACGACGGCAGGCCTGAGCGTCACGGCGGACGCGCCGCGCGCGTGGCTGGAAACCGCAGGCACGATCATCATCCCCGGCTGGCCAATGGACAAACCGATCCCCGACACGCTGATCGACCTCATGCAGCGCGCCCACGATCGCGGGGCGCGCATCGTCACCATCTGCTCCGGCGCCTTCGTGCTGGCGGCGGCGGGCCTGCTGAAAGGGCGCAAGGCCACCACGCACTGGAAGTATGTGGATTATGTCACTGAAACCTATCCGGATATCGAGCTGGTGCCGGACGTGCTCTATATCGACGAAGGCCAGATCCTGACCTCGGCGGGCAGCGCAGCGGGGATCGATCTGTGCCTGCATCTGATCCGTCGCGACTTCGGCCCCGAAGCCGCCAACAAGGTCGCGCGCCGCCTGGTCGTGCCGCCGCACCGCGACGGCGGTCAGGCGCAATATATCCCGAAATCCGTGCCAATCGAATACGAGCGCAACCGGCTGGGGCCGCTGCTCGATTACCTGCGTGAAAACGTCGAATGCCCGCACACCGTGGCGCAACTGGCCCGCCGCGCCGGCATGAGCGAACGCACCTTCCTGCGCCGCTTCGAGGAAGCCACCGGTACGACGCCCGCCAAATGGCTGATGCAGGTTCGCTTGCAAATCGCACGCGATATGCTGGAGGCGACGCCGGAGCCTATCGACAGCATTGCGCTGACCTGCGGTTTCGGCAGCGCCGCCAATTTCAGGCATCATTTCCGTGAAAACCTGTCGACCACCCCGACCGCCTATCGCCAGACCTTTCAACGGCTTTAATCTGGTCGCGCATTTGGGGCCCAAAACCGGTTCCCACTTTTGGGAATGCGCTCGGAAAGGTCCACACTCAACCCCACCTTTACCCGGTCCAGCGTCACCATCGACTTGAAGGTCTTGACGTTCCGGTTGTCGTAGAACAGCCGCCGCGCCAGCGCCTCGTACTGCTCCATCGTCTCGACCAGCACGATCAGCACGAAGTCGGCCTCGCCCGTCACATAGTAGCATTGCTGCACCTCCGGCGCGGCGGTAAGCAAGGCCCGCATGGCATCGAGTTCGTCGATATGGGTGCGCTCCATCGTCACCTCGACGGCGATGGTGATCGGTAAGCCGACGCGGTGCGGCTCGATGACCGCGATATTGCGCGTGATGACGCCTTCGTCCTCCAGCCGCCGGATGCGCCGCTGAACCGCGGCGGTGGACAGGTTGACGCGTTCGGCCAGTTCCCGCAGCGGCACCTTATTGTCGGCCTGCACCGCATCGAGGATGGCGTAGTCGAAAGCGTCCGGGGTAAAATTTTTCATATCACGCGCCTGAATGAGACATTTTCTCGCACAAGGCTCCGTTTAAGAGCGCACTTATCGTCATTGCCGCAATATATTCCCTGCTAAAGCACTCTACAAGGAACAGTCATGCGCAGCGCGGCGTCTCAGGGTTACGGTCTGGCCTTTCTCGGCGCTCTGATGTGGGGCGTGTCCGGCACGGCCATGCAATACCTGTTCGAGACCAAGGGCGTCAGCGCCGAATGGATGGTCACGGTGCGGATGCTGATTTCAGGCGCGGCGCTGCTGGCGATCTGTGCCGTGCGCTATCCACGCGCTGTGTGGGCGATCTGGCGTGATCAGGCCAATCTCAAGCGCCTGTTCGCCTTCGCCATGCTCGGTATGATCTCGGTGCAATATACCTATTTCGCCGCTATCCGGGAATCGAACGCCGCCACGGCGACCGTGCTGCAATATACCGGCCCGGTGATGATCGCCGCCTGGTATGCCTTCCGCGAAAAGCGTTTGCCCGGTCCGTTCGAAGCTTTGTCGATTGCGCTCGCGGTCGGCGGCACCTTCCTGTTGGTGACCCACGGCAATCCCGGCGGCCTGTCGATTTCGCCCGCCGCCCTGTTCTGGGGACTGGCCTCGGCGGTGGCCTTTGCCGTCTATTCGATCCAGCCGATTACCCTGATGCGCCATTATCCGGCCCCCGTGGTTCTGGGGTGGGCCATGCTGATCGGCGGCGTCGCGTTCAGTTTCATCCACGCCCCGTGGGACATGCGCGGCACGTGGGACGCCGGGACGCTCGGAGCCGCGTCCTTCGCCATTATCGGCGGCACCCTGATCGCGTTCCTCGCCTATATTCAGGCGACCAAGCTGATCGGCGCGCGCACCGCCAGCCTGATGGCCAGCGCCGAGCCTTTGTCGGCCACCGTCATCGCCGTTCTGTGGCTGAACGTGCCGTTCGGCGTGTTCGATGTCATCGGCACGGCCTGCATCATCGCCACCATCCTGCTGCTGACCCTGCGAACCAAACCCGTGGCCATCGCCCAGCCGGCTGAATAGCTTGATTTCAGTCGGCGGCTTTGGCAAACACCCGCCCATGCTGGCTGATATCATCGACTTTCTGGGCTCTGAGACCCCGCGCGCGTGGATCGACGCGGCGCTTATGCATCAGGACATCCTGCTGCTCGATCACAAGAACTGCGAGTACAAGGCCGCGTCGAACGCGCTCAACATCATGGCCAAGTACAATACGCACGAGACCCTGATGAACGCCATGTCGCGGCTGGCCCGCGAAGAGCTGGTCCATCATGAGCAGGTCATGAAGCTGATGAAGAAGCGCGGCGTTGAGTTGCGCCCTTTGACGCCGTCGCGCTATGCTATGGGCTTGCGGCGGATGGTTAGACGCAGCGAACCCGGCATGATGACCGATATCCTCATCGTCTCGGCCTTTATCGAGGCGCGCTCGTGCGAGCGCTTCGGGGCCCTGTGGCCGTATCTCGATGCCGAACTCGGCAAGTTCTACAAGGGCCTGCTCGACAGCGAAGGCCGCCATTTCACCAACTATCTCAAGCTGGCGCATCTCTACGGCGACGCCGACGACATCGCCCGCCGCATCGAGGCCATCCGCCCGGTCGAACAGGCGCTCATCAGCGATCCCGATCCGGAGTTCCGCTTCCACAGCGGCACGCCCGCCCTTGCCGTAGCGTAAAACTCTGCGCATAGTCCTCTCAAAAATAAGAGGAAACACCATGCGTAAATCACTCCTTGTGGCGGGCTTCATCGCCCTCGCCGCCCTGCCGGTTGCCGCCGAGCGCGTGACCACACCCGTTTTCGAGACGGTCGCCCCGGTCGTGCCGAAAACCGTCAAACGCCCGGCCATCCTGATCCTGTCCAAGGCCAATGACTGGCGGCACGACAGCATGCCCGCCACCGCCAAAGCCGTCATCGACATCGCGACCCGGCGCGGCTGGGCGGTCTATGAGACCAGCAATGCCGCTATCTTCAACGCGCAGGACATGAAACGTTTCAACGTGGTCGTCCTCAACCACTCGACGGGGGAGTTGTTCACGCCGGAACAGAAGGTCGTTTTTCAGACATGGCTCGAAAACGGCGGCCGCATCGTCGCCCTGCACGGCGCAGGCGGCACCAGCCGCCATCCGTGGCCGTGGTACATCGACCATGTCATAGGGGCGGGTTTCGGGGGGCACCCGCAAATTCAGGACGGCGTCGTCCGCATCGAAGACCCGGCCCATCCGGCGATGAAAAAGCTACCGGTCAACTGGACGCGCAACGAAGAATGGTACAGCTTCGACCGAAATCCGCGCGGTCCCGGCGTCCATGTGCTGGCGACCGCCGATGAGACGACCTACGACCCCGGTGACAAACGACGCATGGGCAAGGACCATCCGATCATCTGGACGAAATGCATAGGCAAGGGCGGCGTCTTCTTTACGGCCCTGGGGCACCAGATCACGGACTGGTCCGATCCGGTGTTTCTCACCCACATAGAAGGCGCGCTGGAATGGGCGAAGGATAAGAAGGCTAAGATGTGCTGATCAGGTGTCTGGCAACAGTAACGCTTCATGATCCTGAGCGCTGTTGAGAATATGGATGACAACGATCTTATTGTCCTCGACGCGATAGAAGATGACATATCGCTTATAAGGCTTGCGCCGGATACCGGAGCGTTCGTATCTCGGCATAAGCGCAAAAGCATAGGGCGCTATGATCAATGCCTTGGCTGCGGTTACAAGTTCAGCGACGAACGTAATGGCGCGCGTCGGGTTATCTTCGGCTATATATTCGCCGATCGATCTCAAATCGTCGCGGGCCGCAGTAGCGAAAATCAGCCTCATGTACCGTATTTTGCCTTAAGCGACGCCGTCACCTCCCGCAGCACATCGTCAGCATCGTGTACCCTGCCCGCATCGGCATCGGCGATACCCCGCGCGATAGCGGCATCCAGAGCCGCCAGACGCTTTTCGCGTTCTTCGATGATACGCACACCTTCGCGCAGAACCTCGCTGCGTGAACTGTAGCGACCGGACGTGATCAGGTTGGTCACCACGTCTTCAAGATGGGGACCGAGATTGACGCTGCTGGGCATGAGGCACCTCCGGCCCTGATAATAATTATCAACCCACCTTCCGGCAACAAAAAAGCCGCTCCGTTGCCGGAGCGGCTTTAATTTCGTCTATTGTCGCAAGACTTAGACAGCCGACGAGGTGTCGACCTTCACGCCCGGACCCATGGTCGAGGACAGCGAGATCTTGCGGACATAGAGGCCCTTGGCACCCGACGGACGGGCCTTAACCAGAGCATCGACCAGCGCCTTGGCGTTGGCTTCCAGTTGTTCGACCGTGAACGAGGTCTTGCCGATGCCGGCGTGAACGATACCGGCCTTTTCGACGCGGAACTCGACCGCACCGGACTTGGCGTCCTTGACGGCCTGAGCGACGTTCGGGGTCACGGTGCCGACCTTCGGGTTCGGCATCAGGCCGCGCGGACCCAGCACCTTACCGAGGCGACCGACCAGAGCCATCATGTCCGGCGACGCGATGACGCGGTCAAAGTCCATGAAGCCGCCCTGGATCTTTTCGACCAGGTCTTCGGCACCGACGACTTCGGCACCCGCGGCCAGAGCCTCTTCGGCCTTCTTGTCCTTGGCGAACACGGCGACGCGGACGTCCTTGCCGGTGCCCGACGGCAGTTGAACGACGCCACGGACCTGCTGGTCGGCGTGACGCGGGTCAACGCCCAGATTGACGGCGATTTCGACGGATTCGTCGAACTTGGCCTTGGCGTTGGACTTCACCACGTTGAGGGCTTCGGTCAGGCCGTGCAGCTTTTCGCCTTCGACGTTCCAAGCCTTGATGCGCTTTGCAATTTTGGTCATCAGATTTCCCCTTAGTCGACGATCTTCAGACCCATCGAACGGGCCGAGCCCTCGATGATCTTGGCGGCGGCGTCGATGTCGTGTGCCGAAAGGTCCTTCATCTTCTTTTCAGCGATGTCACGCAGTTGAGCCTGCGTGATCGAACCGGCCGAATCGCGGCCCGGCAGCTTCGAGCCGGACTTCAGGTTCAGCGCCTGCTTGATGAAGAAGGTCGCCGGCGGCGTCTTGGTGACGAAGGTGAACGACTTGTCCTGATAGACCGTGATGATGGTCGGGAGCGGCGTGCCTTTTTCGACGTTTTCAGTACGGGCGTTGAATTCCTTACAGAAACCCATGATGTTGACGCCGCGCTGACCCAGAGCCGGGCCGATGGGGGGCGAAGGCGTGGCAGAGCCGGCCTTCACCTGGAGCTTGATGTAGCCCAGGATTTTCTTAGCCATTGGATATCTCCATAAAGTCCCGGTATTTTGGGACGTTGTGAGCCGTGGTCTGGGTCGCCCCTCCCACGGATTTGACTTCACTGTGAGTGAAGAGCGGGCGCTATAGACGATAAGGGTAAAGAGCGCAAGGGGGATCGGTCTTATTCTTATACCTCCCCGCTGGCGGGGAGAGTGGCATCGCAGAGCGATGACGGGTGGGGTGGGCCTACCAAGCGATCCAGCGACTATACTCGTTGAGATTAAAGGCACCCCACCACCACATCTCACCGACTTCGTCGGTTCGTGCGGCCCCCCCGCACTGAAGTGCAGGGAGGTATAATTAACTCTCCACTGGAAACAGGCCGTCGGCATAGGCTTCGTCATGATAGCCCTTGATGCCGACCTGACGCGCCAGAGGGCTAACAGGGTCTTCGCCGCGCCTCAAACCGTCGATCAGTGACGCAAAGTCGTGCTTCGGCGCCCAGCCCAGATCGCGGCGCGCGCGGGCGTTGACATAGACCCGGTCCAGCCGCTCCGGCATCCGCCAACCGCGCGCTGCGAAAACATCCTCATAATCGACATAGCTGCGCACCACATCGGGCACGTGTTCGCGCAAGGCCGCAAGGTCCGACGGCTGAAACGGCGTCGTAGCGCTGATGATATATTTGCCGAAGCCGATATCGCCTGCCCGCTCGATCGCCAGCAGATGCGCGCTGACCGCGTCCTCGATATCGACGCGGCGATAGAGATATTCGACCACCTTGAGGTTCGTATCGTCGAAAGCCTCGCGCGCCGCCTTCGAGTCATCGGGTTCCGGAAAGAAGCGCGAGGTACGCAGGACGATGCACGGTACCCTGTGATTGCGATGGAACAACTGACACAGGTCTTCGGCAGCGGTCTTGGTCACCCCGTAGATGTTCTTCGGCGCAGGTACGACGTCCTCCGTGATCCACGCCGCAGGCTCGCCCGGTGGCGGCACCAGCGCGTCACCGAAGACGCTGGTCGTCGAGGTAAAGACGAACGCCCTCACCTTTCGCGCCGCCGCTTCCTCCAGCAGGTTCAGCGTGCCGGTGATATTGGTATCGATGAAGTCCTGACGGCTGTGGGTCGCCACATGCGGCTTGTGCAGGGTCGCCGTATGCAGCACCGCCTCGACACCCTCCATGCAGCGCGCAACGAACGCCCGGTCGGCAATCGAGCCGACATGGTCTGTAAAGGGCGACGGCAGGATATCGACACCGCCGACATCGTCGCCGCGCGCCCGAAGCGTCCGCATCAGCGCCTCGCCCAGATGTCCCGAACTGCCGGTCACCAGAATTTTCATGTGCGCCTCCAACCTGTGAAGGCAAAGCAAACTTCCGATCGGCTTTCAACGCATATATTATTCGCGGCTCCATCCGACGCCATACCGGTTAACCGCATCGCCGTCACTTAACGGTGCGTGTTCGTACTGCCCATAACCGGACACGGATGAAAAGCTGAAAAACAGGTCGCGGATTTCATCGTAAGAGAGGTTCAGGTTTCCATCCGAAGCTTCGAGGAAATCGGTTTCCGTCAGAAACACCGCGCGCGCCAGATCCTGATAACCGTCCGTCATTTTCAGGGCGTTCAGAACGGATTCGACCTGTCCTGGGGTGTAAAACTCGGACTTCCCCCACCCCTTGCGCAAGGCGGCGGGCACATAGCGGGCGTATCGGCGTACCGCGCGGCGCAATCTGAAACGTTCAAACCATCCCATGATCATCCTCCGGTCGTATCTTAGCACAGAACGCCCAAAAAAAGAAAACCCCGCGCAGGGTCTGCACGGGGCTCCAAATTCCAGATTGGAACGGCGCTTAGACCGTCTTTTCGACCTGCGAGAACTCCAGATCGACCGGGGTGGCGCGACCGAAGATCGACACCGACACCTTGAGGCGGGCATGATCCTGATCGACGCTTTCGACCACACCGTCGAACGAAGCGAACGGGCCGTCGGTTACCTTGATCTTCTCGCCGATGTCGAACGACAGGACGACCTTGGGCTTTTCAGCGGCCACTTCGACGTTACCGACGATGCGCTGGACTTCTTTTTCGCTGACCGGCACGGGCTTCAGGCCCGAACCGAGGAAGCCGGTGACCTTGGGCGTGTTCTTGACGAGGTGATAGGCTTCGTCGGTCATTTCCATCTTCACCAGCACGTAGCCGGGGAAAAACTTGCGTTCCGAGTTGAATTTGCGGCCGCGGCGGATTTCGACGACGTCTTCGGTGGGCACGAGGATTTCGGAGAACTTGTCCTCAAGGCCCTGCGACTTCGCCTGATCGCGCAGGGATTCGGCCACCTTCTTCTCGAAGTTGGAATAGGCGTGGACGATGTACCACTTATGGCGGGGATTGGGAGCCAGAGCAGCTTCGAGAGTTTCGGCCATATTGATTAGCGTCCGATATTGATAAGGAAGTTGACCACGAATCCGAGGCCACCGTCGATTATATAGAAGAACACGCAGGCTACCAACACCATGATCAGCACCATGACGGTCGTGATCCAGGTTTCCTTGCGCGAAGTCCAGGTGATCTTGCGCGCTTCCTGACGCACTTCCTGGATGAACTTGGCGGGGCTGGTGCGCTTCTTCGGGGTGACGGTGTCCGTACCGGCGGTACGCGCCGTGGTCACGGGCGCGACGCTGACCTTGCGCGCGCTGTCTGCCGTGGTGGTCGAAGTCGGCTTTTTCGCCATGGGTTGCGGTTCCAGAACAGTTGTTTGAACAACAGAAATGAGGCCGGAAACGCGAATTTCAAGCCTCACTTCGAAAGTGAAGGTCCCGGCTTTGCAGAAAAAACGGAAACCTGAAAAAATGGCAGGGGCAGAGGGACTCGAACCCACGACTTCCGGTTTTGGAGACCGGCGCTCTACCAGCTGAGCTATACCCCTATCGGTCTTAGGCGATGGCAAACGCCGCGCACAAATCCCTGAGAGGGCAGCCGTTTATCAGTGGTTCCGCCCAAGGGCAAGCCACGGCTGCGTAAAATCCACCGAAAAAACGGCAGGTAAACCAAAAAAGAGCGCAGCCACAGGAGCGTGACTGCGCTTTCAAGGTTTGGAGAACCAGAGAAATGCAGGATCACAATGGATCAGGCCGTTTCCTGGATCGCCGCCGGGACGTGATGAACCGGCGGAGATAGCGATGTCACGTTCCTTGTAGGAATTTACCGCGACAAAAAATGTCAGTTACCGATATGGACGTTGCCCGACCCCATAACGCTCTTGGAGACCTTGCCGGTGACCTTGCGAATCGTCACGTCGCCGGCGCCGACGACCGACAGTTCCACGTCCTGCGCCTCGCCGTTGAAGCGCACATTGCCCGAACCAGCGATGCTGACCTCGACCTTGGGCGCAAACCCCTTGTCCAGCCGCACATCGCCCGAACCGCCGATGGCGATTTCGACGGGCCCACGCACTTCGGCGACATTGATCGAACCCGATCCGCCAATGGCACCTTCCAGCTTACCGACGCGATTGGCATAGACGTCGCCCGAACCGCCGACGGCGATTTCCGCCTCGCCCAGATTGCGCGCCCGCACCGTGCCGGAACCGCCGATGCTCAGTTCGGCCTTTTGTTCGACGTCGTCCACGGTCCAGTCGCCGCAACCGCCCAAAGCAAACTCCAGCGAGCGCGTGGCGCCGATCCGGCCATAGACCGCCCCGCCGGCCGATACCTTGGCGTCGCGCGGCACGCGGATATGGATGACCGGCAGATCGCCCTGAGCGATCGTGCCTTTGCCGGTGATGCGAGCATTGGGGCCGCTGCAATGGACGCTCTTGCCCAGCTGGCCGTTGGCGATCAGACGGTCGCCGCGCGTCGCGATCAGGATTTTCGGCAGGGTGGATTTGCCGTAGGCCACGGTCAGCTTGACGTCGCTACGGTCTTCCGGCGTAACGATGACGCGGGCAGCGACGTTCTTGAGTTCGACTTCGGTGGCGGCGTGGGCCTGCGCGGCAATAGTGCCCAGCGCGGATACGGCAACGCCCGCCAGTACGGATTTGATCATTTCGTTAGTCCCCTAAATGGATCTGATGAAACGATTTTGCCGCACGGCGAGCGTCGGTGACAACTTAATTAGCTGTCATGAAGCACTTGTAATGTAACAGGAGTTCGCAAGATGACGATTTTAACGGGAAGTGTGTCGCGAACTTGCCTTCAGAATAGCACGGGCATGATCGATATCGACGCCAAGCAGTGACGCCAATTCTGCATCCGGCATGTCCGATCTGTCCCTTTTAAGAATACGCGCGGTATCCGTAAGTGAGTGTGCCAGCGGGTCAATGAACCGACACGATCTGCTGAGTTGGCGTCCCGCGATCAACACGCTTTCGTAAGTCCTGAATTCCTCGGGCCAATTGCCGCCCACAACGTTCTCTATTTCTTCGACAGTTAGCCGTTTCAGAAAGAGGTCGTCATATATTCTCTCTTCTTGGGCGACCAACCACCCCTGTCCGCAGGCCCGGCATCTTGATGCATAGAGCCACCATACCTCCGGACCATATTCGGCGACCGTATCGACGGTTGCGAAGAAGCGCCCGTCAAGACCTTGCATTCCCATAGGCACAACAGCACTATTCGGCAAAGCGGCACATTCACACGTCATCAAAGGCCGAAGCAGAGCTTCCAACGTCTTTTTGACGGAGTATATTTCTTCAATGCTCCGATAGTTTGTGGAGATAAGCGTAAAATACAGAGCCTCACCGACAGCGGCTTCCAAATCTGTCTGAGAGTAGAGCCACGCCTCGAAACCATCCGTCGACAGATCGCCGCGCACAAACTTCCAAAACTGATCCGCCTGTTGGTCATTCATGCACGGCACTTTCTCTGTATCTATTCCCCGTCCTTCAGCTTGCGGGCGAAGAAGTCGAGATAGAGCCGGTAGCGGAACAGGTTCTTGGCATTGCCGCGCACGCCGTGACGCTCACCGGGGAACAGCATCAGTTCGAACGGGATCGACTTCTTTTGCAGCCCGTCGATAACCCGCGTCGTGTTTTGCAGGATGACGTTGTCGTCGGCCATACCGTGCATCAGCAGCAGGCTGTTCGGCTTGAGGTTATCGAGGCGATTGACCACGTCGTACTTGGCGTAGTTCTCGGCATTGGCCTGGGGCGTCGACATATAGCGCTCGGTATAGGCCGTGTCGTAGAGGCCCCACTCAGTCGGCGGCGCGCCTGCGGCACCGGCGACAAACGGTGTATCCTTGGCGGTCAAAGCCATCAGGGTCACGAAACCGCCCTGCGACCAGCCCATGATGCCGATCTTGTCGGCCTTTACATAAGGCAGGGTTTGCAGCCATTTGCCGCCCGCGATCTGATCGTCGATATCGGCCCCGCCGAAGGACTTATAGATGGCGCGCTGGAACTTGACCGAGCGGTTGGGCGTACCACGGTTGTCGAGGACGAAGACGATATAACCCGCTTCCTGAAACAGGCGATTGGCCGGCGACACCCAGGCGCGCTTGACGTCCTGACGCGCCGGGCCGCCGTAGATCGAGACGATGACGGGGTACTTTTTCGCCGGATCGAAGCCCTTGGGCTTGAGCATCAGCCAGTGCAGGGTTTCCCCGTCGGCGGCTTTCATCGTGCCGAATTCCGGCGCGCTGTAGCTGTCCTTATAGGCAAAATACGGATGCTTGTCGGTATAGGCGTTTTCCTCAATCCAGCGCACGCGCTTGCCGGTCGAATCGTAGAGCGCGGTCTGCGACGGCGTCGCCGGGTCGGAATAGGTACCGATAAAGGCCTTGCCATTGCCCGCCACCTCGGTCGCCCACCAGCCACCGTCCTTGGTCAGGGCCACCGGTTCGGCCGCCTTGGTATAGGCGACCTTGTACAGTCCCATTTCGATCGGCGTTTTATACGACGCCTCGAACCAAACCTCGCCTTTCGTCTCATCCAGCGCGGCGACCTTGGCCACGGGGAAATCGCCGTGGGTGACCTGACGGACCAGCTTACCCGCCTTGTCGTAGAGATAGAGGTGGTTATTGCCGTCGCGCTCGGACGACCAGATGAACCCGCCGCCTTTCAGCAGACGCAGGTCGTTGTGCAGTTCGACCCAGGTGTCCGAGGTCTCGGAAAGCACGGTTTGCGCCGCGCCGCCGGTCGCCGAATATTTCAGCAGATCAAGGGTTTGCTGGTTTCGGCTCAGGCGCTGGACGTAGACCGACTGACCGTCCGCCGCCCAGTTGACGCGCGCCAGATAGATGTCGCTATTGGCTCCCAGATCGAGCGGCGTATCGGTGCCGGTCTTCATATCGTGGACGAACAGGGTAACGATGGCGTTGGGACGCCCCGCCTTCGGATAGCGCTGATCGATGGTCTTGGCACCCGTACCGCTGATCTCGAAGCGCTCGACGACATCGACGGGGGTTTCATCGACCTTGGCATAGACGATCTTCGTGCCGTCCGGCGACCACCAGTAACCGGTATAGCGCCCCAACTCTTCCTGCGAAATGAACTCGGCCACGCCGTAGGAGATCACCCCCTCGCCTTTCGGCGAGACAGCGGTTTCCTTTCCGGTGCTAAGCTCCTGCACATAGAGGGTTTGATCGCGGACATAGGCGACTTGCCCCCCTTTGGGGTTCAGCTTGGCGTCGACCTCGTCGCCTTCGGTTTGCGTGGCGCGGGTGATTTTCTTCGTGGTGCGATCGACGATGTAGATATCACCATCCAGCGGCACCAGAATCGACTTCGACGACGCGTCCCAGTCATAGGCGACCACGCCGCGCGCCGAGACGCGCATCCGCTCGCGCCGCGCCTTTTCGGCTTCGGACAGTTCCTTGCCGGCCGAGGACAGGCTGTCGGCATCGACCAGCACATAGGGCTCGCCGCCCTTGACATCGACGGCCCACAGGTCCTGCACCGTGGCATTGCTCAGTTTCGGCTTGAGGAAGGTCAAAAGCGTACCGTCCGGCGACAGCTTGGCGCCGACCGCCTTAGGCCCGGACAGGTCCGGATCGGCGAATACACGCTCCGGCGTCAGGGTGGCCTGCGCCAAGGCGCTCATCGGCGAAAACATCAGCGTGACTCCGAGCAGCGCGGCGGCAGCGGTGGCGGTTTTGAACATGGATGACCTCGGAACTATGGTGGCAGGACGCTACCTGCTTCCTCCCTCAGCGGTCAAGCGGTTACCGGCGTGACTATTCCGCCAAAGCCTACTCTGAAGGCCGTGACAGCACATAGAGCGCGCACAGGGCGCAGACCCCTGCGGGTACCCACATCCATACCCCGCGCAGCGTGAAAAACCCGATCAGAGACGACACCGCCATACCGCCGACCGCCGCGATCTTGGCGGTACGACCGATGACCCCGCGCTCGCGAAACGCCTTGATCGGCGGCCCGAATTTCGGATGCGCCATGATCTTCCGCTCCCATTCGGGATTGGAGCGCGCGAAAATTACCGCCGCGATGATCCAGAACACCGTCGTCGGCATGACCGGCAGGAACATGCCGATAACGCCAAGTGCCACGAACAACAGGCCGAGGATATTCAGAACTATTCGCATTTGCAGACCATAACGGTATTTGCTCGCTCTTGCATCTGCAATCTTGTCGCAGCCCTCCCGACAAGTTTACCGACACGGCCCTTTTGAATGAACGCCGTTATGGTAATTTCACCAAATACAAGAACCGATTCAAAAATCGGACGGAGGAAACATGACCATCATCGACACCTTGCTGAATCCCAACGGGCGCATTTCGCGGCTCGGCTTCTGGGCTTGGGCCATCACGCTGTTCCTGCTGATCAGCGTGATCGCGTTTCTCAATAACGCCTTATGGGCCAATAGCTTACCTACATCTTTTGAAAGTCTGCGAGCGCAGCCTGTTGGACCGTGGCTGGTCCTGGCCTTGCCGCTTTTGTGGATCGGCTTCTGCCTGCTGGCCAAACGCTGGCACGACCGCGGCAAGTCCGGCTGGTGGAGCCTTGTCGCGCTGATCCCGGTAGTGGGCCAACTCTGGGCGCTGGTCGAATGCGGCTTCATGGCCGGTCAGCGCGGCACCAATCGGTTCGGCCCCTCACCCGACGGTTACCGCGCCCGCCTGTCGTCCTATCGGCTTGAGGATATGCCGGAAGACATGCCCTGAAAACAAAACGGCCCCCGAACCGGAGGCCGTTTTTTAATGCGCCGCTTTGCCGCCGTGCGTGAAGTGGTCGATATCCTTTTGCGTGATGTCCATGAAGTCCGGCACCACCTGATTATATTCATCGACTTTCTTGAGATCGACGACCACGTCGCGGTGGCCTTCCCAGATCATATTACACGCCACATAGAGGATGACGGCCAGACCGACAAAGCCGATCCAGCGGAACTTATGCAGGACCTTGGCGATGAAGTGCGAGGCGACGCCCATCAGGGCGATGGCAAGGATAAGGCCGAAGACCATGATTTCCGGGTGCTGACGCGACGCCCCGGCGACCGCCAGCACGTTGTCGAGCGACATGGAGAGGTCGGCGATCAGGATCTGAATGACAGCGGTCTTGAAGCTCTTGGTCTTGGCAGGCTTTGCCGCCGCCCCGCCCATGCTCTCGCCATTGATATCGGCACCGGTCGCGTCTTCGAGATTGGCCTTGGCGCGCGCCTCGGCCTCCTGCTCGTGCAGTTCGCGCCACATCTTCCACGCTACCCACAACAGCAACAGACCGCCTGCGAACAGAAGCCCGACGACACTGAGCAGCTGCGCCGTGATCAGCACGAAGCCGATGCGCATGATGACGGCAGCGATGAGGCCGTAGAGAATAGCCTTCTTGCGGTCGTTTGCGGCCAGACCCGCCGCCGCCAGACCGACGGCCACGGCATTGTCACCCGCCATGACCAGATCGATAAACACGACCGAAAAGAAGGCCGAGACCTGCGACAGAAAATCGGGATTGCTGAGGAAGTCCATACGGCGGGTCTCGTTGCGAATGAAAGGCGGATCGTTCCTGTCCTAGATTTGCGCCGCGCCCTTGTCCAGAGGGTTAAGAGCGCATTCCGAAAAGTGTGCAGCGGTTTTGGCTTCGCCGAACTGCGTTTCGGAATCAAATGCGCGAAAAAAACTAATCCACAGGCTTAATCTCGCGACCGAGGCTTTCATACAGCGCAATCGATGTCGCGTGGCTGACATTTAGGCTCTCGAAACCGCCCGGCATGGGGATCTTGACCAGAAAATCGCAGTGTTCGGCTACAAGGCGGCGGATTCCCTCGCCTTCCGAACCCATGACGATGACCAGACCGCGCGGGCTGCCTGCGCCGCGCCAGACTTGTTGGTCAAGGACGGCTTGCAGGCTGTGTTCGGCCTCGCCCGCCATACCCAGCGTGACGAAGCCGTTTTCCGACAGCGCTTCCAAAGCCCGCGACAGATTGGTCACCCGCGCAAACGGTACCATGTCCATCGCGCCCGCTGCCGTCTTGGCCAGTACGCCCTGCATGACCGGCGAATGGCGGTCCTGCATGATCAGGCCCGCCGCCCCGAACGCCGCACAGGTGCGGAAAATCGCGCCGATATTCTGCGGATCGGTGACCTGATCGAGCATGATGATGACCGGCGTCGAACGACTCAGCGCGATTTCCATCAGCGAATCGATATCTTCGCCGTCGAGCGGCGGGGCATTGAGCGCGATGCCCTGATGGACCGCGCCCTGCGGCAGGAAGCTGGAGAATTCCGCCATTTCGGTCAGGCGCTGATGGACGTCACCGCGTTTCAGCGCCCCCGCAAACAGGGTTTTCTGGCGCTCCGCCGTTAGATAAAGCCTGATCGGCCCCTTGCGCGACAAATTTTTAAGCGCCGCCTCGACCGCGTGCAGCCCCCACACCCAGCCGTCTTCGCTGACCTTAGGTTTCTGAAAAGACTGAGCTTTCGCCGGTCGCCCGCCGTCCTGCACCACGGGGCGCTGAGGCCCCTTATCGCGACTTTTCCCCTGAAAACCCGATTTTTTGTCGAAGTTTTGCCCCTTGCGCGCCTTAGGGTCGTTGCGTTCGCGATTTGATGACACTATAAGACGCGCTCCGATTTGAGGCCGGGAAGGCTTTTGGGTCGATTGGGCGCCCTCTTTACTGCGGGCATCCACAGAAACCAAAAAGTTTTTTCGTTTTTGGGCTTGTTCTTTTGCGAAAGATTGAGTTTAAGGGCGACCGGTTTTGAGACACCGTGCGTTTGGGGGAATGTCCCGAGCGGCAAAGGGGGGGGACTGTAAATCCCCTGCGTAAGCTTCGCAGGTTCGAGTCCTGCTTCCCCCACCATCGCACGGTCTCAAAACCATTTCCCCTCATACCTCGGATCATCCCTGTACGGACCGCATGGCACCATGTGGTTCACACGGGCGGGTATAGCACAATGGTAGTGCAGCAGCCTTCCAAGCTGAGGATGTCGGTTCGATCCCGTCTACCCGCTCCATCACATTTTTTTAGACCTTAGCCCGCTTTGGGCAAATTGGAGCCTGGACCTA
>NZ_AWGF01000014.1 GCF_000495855.1 Asticcacaulis sp. YBE204
CCACACGAGCCAGCCGAACCGGCCCGGTGAACAACTTTAACCTAGCTGTCAGAAGGAGCGGCGCTTATACCGCTTCAGATTTTTAAGTCAATCAGTTTTTTCAAACTTTTTCGACCCGTCCGCTTCCAAAACCGTAAGGCCTTTTCAGCGGAGAGCGGCGTGTATAACCGCTCGATTTTTTCAGTCAAGTCTTTATTTTAAAAAAGTTTTTCGACCGTTTTAAAATCAGGAACCTGACCGTGCCGCATCCGATACCGGAAGGTTTCGTGTGCAGCGGAGCGGCGTAGATAGTCATCCTTGCCACCCCTGTCAACCGACAATCTTAAAAGATTTTCAATCGACATTCCCGGGCTTTAAACACATCCAAGGCCTTGGTTTTACTGAGGTTTTCCTCATTCAAACTTCGTCGCTTCGTTATGTCCGTCGCCGGGAGGGCGGTGTCTAAAGGCCGCCAGACCGAGAGTCAACGCTGCTTCGGCATTTTTTGCCGCCTATCCACAGCACAAGGCCCGAAAACCTTACTTATCCTCAGGAGGCAGATGATTTTCGCCCTTTTCAGCGGCAATCCGGGCGAGAACCCGTCCCCTGCCCTTTACCAGCGCCGTCACGACGCCCCGCCAGGTACGGACTTCCTGCTCGGTCATCTGCGCCCGGTTGAGGACGACGCGCAGATTGCGCTGCATGGATTCCTTCTTTTCCGGCGGGAAGAAGAAGCCGGCGGTGTCGAGCTCGCTTTCCAGATGCTCATAAAGCCCGTGTAGCTTGTCCAGCTCCGCCGGCTTGTCGAAGTTCTGGGTGAAGGCGGCCTTGGGCGCATCCATGATCTTCAGGCGCCACTCATAGAGGACGATGTTCACCGCCTGAGACAGGTTGAGCGACTGAAAGGCCGGATCGACGGGGATGGTGACGATCGACTGGCAAAGCGCAATGTCGAAGGTTTCCAGCCCGGCGCGTTCGGCACCGAACAGCAGGCCGGTTTTCAGGCCCTTCTGCGCATTATCATAGGAGTCGTCGGCGCATTGGCGCGGCGTACGGATCGGCAGATGCGTTTCGCGCGGGCGAGCCGTCGTCGCATAGACCATATTGAGGTCGGCGATCGCTTCGGCGACCGTCTCATATATAGTGGCGTTGTCGAGCGGCCAGTGCGCCCCAGACGACATGGCCCAGGCGCGTTCTTGCGGCCAGCCGTCACGCGGATTGACGATGCGCAGATCGCGCAGGCCGAAATTGGCCATGACGCGAGCGACCGAGCCGATGTTCTCGGCCATCTGCGGGCGATCGAGGATCACGCAGGGCAAGGTCAGGTCGGGGCGCTCAACGGGCGGGGCAGGTCGATTGTCTTTCATGACGGCTCTATAGATGAGGCGCGTTTAAATCGCCAGAAGGCGCGCGTCATTTTCACCAGCGCCATCACCCCTCACAGGTGACAAATCCGCACCGGCAAAATCGATATTTCGCCAGTAAAAACGCGCCCTGCTCCGCCCCTTTCGCATTTCGCCCTTTGCACCGGCTTCGGCTTGGCGCTATAGGAGGCCAACCGAAACCACCTTCTCAAAGGGAACGCACATGGCGAAGATCAAGGTAGCCAATCCGGTCGTCGATATCGACGGCGATGAAATGACCCGTATCATCTGGCAGTGGATCAAGGACAAGCTGATCCATCCCTACCTTGATATCGATCTGCAATATTTCGATCTGGGCATGGAAAACCGCGACGCCACCGACGATCAGGTGACCATCGATGCCGCCGAAGCCATCAAGGCCTGCGGCGTCGGCGTCAAGTGCGCCACCATCACGCCGGACGAAGCCCGCGTGAAGGAATTCAGCCTGAAGAAGATGTGGAAGTCGCCGAACGGCACCATCCGCAACATCCTCGGCGGCGTCGTGTTCCGTGAGCCGATCATCTGCCAGAACGTGCCGCGCCTCGTCCCCGGCTGGACACAGCCGATCGTCGTCGGTCGTCACGCTTTCGGCGACCAGTACAAGGCTACCGACTTCCTGGTCCCCGGCAAGGGCACCCTGACGATGAAGTTCGTCGGCGAAGACGGTCAGGTCATCGAGCACGAAGTGTTCAAGTTCCCCGGCGCCGGCGTCGCCATGGGCATGTACAACCTCGACGAATCGATCCGTGACTTCGCCCGCGCCTCGTTCGAATACGGCATCGCGCGCAACTACCCGGTTTATCTGTCGACCAAGAACACCATCCTGAAGGCTTATGACGGCCGCTTCAAGGACATCTTCCAGGACATCTTCGACGCCGAATACGCGGCGAAGTACAAGGAACTGGGCCTGACCTACGAACACCGCCTGATCGACGACATGGTCGCCTCGGCGCTGAAGTGGAGCGGCGGTTTCGTCTGGGCCTGTAAGAACTATGACGGCGACGTGCAGTCGGATACGGTCGCTCAGGGCTACGGCTCGCTGGGCCTGATGACCTCGGCTCTGGTTACCCCGGACGGCAAGATCATGGAAGCCGAAGCCGCTCACGGCACGGTGACCCGTCACTACCGTCAGCACCAGCAGGGTCAGGCCACCTCGACCAACTCGATGGCCTCGATCTTTGCCTGGACGCAGGGCCTCAAGCACCGCGCCAAGCTGGACGACAATGCCGAACTGACGCGCTTTGCCGAAACGCTGGAAAAGGTCTGCATCGACACCGTCGAAGCCGGCTTCATGACCAAGGATCTGGCGCTTCTGGTCGGCGATCAGCAGGGCTGGCTGACGACCGAGGGCTTCCTCGACAAGATCTCCGAAAACCTGTCGAAGGCCTTGGCGGCTTAAGCTAACCCTCTTTCGAGGCAATACTGAAAGGCCGTCCGTTCGCGGGCGGCCTTTTCGTTTGTTGACCGGTCAGGGTTTTCCCGACATTGTCGGCTTAAAAAAGGGAGATATAATGAAACCGGCAGTATATTTGTGGCTTGTGCCCGGAATACTTCTGGCCTCCGGTGTGTCGGCAGATCCAGAAAATGAACGCGTTTCTTTACATGTCGGCGGCCGGGTTGAAACGGTTCCCAATCAAATCGGCCATAAGCACCAATGGCCCGGCGTCTATTTTGAAGGGGCCTTCAAAGGGCCTGAAATTTCGCTGGAAACCGATGGTTCCGGCGTCCAGTATAAGGTTCTGATTGATGGGAAACTGTATATGAGGCTTGCCGATCAGGGCCATGAGGTTATACGAATTGGCAAGCTGGGCGACGGTACCCACACAATCCGCATCGAAAAAATCAGCGAAACACAAACCTATTCCGGTGCTTTCAATCAAATTCTCGTTGCCAAAGGCCGCGCACTGCCTTTGCCTCCCCGCATCCGTCAGATTGAATTTATCGGCGACTCGTTCACGGTAGGCTACGGCAACACCTCGACGAAACGCGAATGCACCAAGGACGACGTGTGGGCGACGACCGACACGTCTCAGGCCTTCGGACCGATAACGGCAAAAGCGTACGATGCCGATTACCAGATCAATGCCTTTTCCGGTCGCGGGATGGTCCGCAACTACAATGGCTTACGAGCCGATACCCTGCCCTTGCTTTACAAATACGTCCTGTTCGACGGCAAGACGGAATATAGCGACCCGAACTGGCAACCTGAGCTAATCGTCATAGGGCTCGGCACCAACGATTTTTCCACCGCGCTCACCGCCGGTGAAAAATGGACGACCCGCGCAGCATTACGTGCCGATTATCGCACCACCTATGTCGATTTCGTCACACGCCTGCGTGCCGATCACCCCAAAGCGCAGTTTCTGCTGATGGCCTCGGATCAGATGGACGGCGAAATCCGCGATCAGGTTATCGCCGTCACTCAAACCCTGAAAGGCGAAGGCGAAACCCGCGTCGATGCCGTCATTTTCAGTGGCCTCGACTATGCTGGCTGTCATGGTCATCCGTCCCTCGCCGACCATCAGAAGCTGTCGGCTGTGGTCAAGGGCTGGATCGACGCGCACCCGGACGTGTGGCGCTGACCTTAACCACCGCTTTGCATTGCCGCCGCATTCGCCCATACTCGCCTTATGCGTTTCCGCCTAGGTTCGCCGAAAAACTAGGGACCTCTACGGCATGAAGATCTTTCACTGCGGCAATTGCGGCAATACGACCTTTTTCCACAATCGCAACTGCGTCAACTGCGGCTACCGTCTGGGCTTTTCGCCGCTCAGCCTCGAACTGCGCGCCGTCGATCCCATCGGCACCGACGCCAATGGCAAGCAACTGTGGCGTCCCGCCGGTCGCGAGCGGACCTACCGTTTCTGCGAGAACGCCAAGACCGATGTGTGCAACTGGCTGGTGGCCGACGGCGACGACAGCGTCTTTTGCCGTGCCTGCCGGCACAATCGATTGATTCCCAACGACCTCGACACCTTCCGGCGCATTTCCGAGGCCCAGCGGCACCTGTTTTATGCGTTTCTGAAATGGAACCTTCCCGCCCCTGACCGTAAGACCGACCCCAAGGGCGGCATGGTCTTCGATTACCTCGAAGACTCGCACCTGCCCGACGGTTCATGCCAGCAGGCCATGACCGGCCACGATGAGGGCGTCATCTCGATCCGCGCCGCCGAAGCCGACGACGCCGTGCGCGAAACCGTGCGTGCTCAGATGGGCGAGCCCTATCGCACGCTGCTGGGGCATTTCCGCCACGAGAGCGGGCATTTTATCTGGAATAAGCTGGTCCGCGACGCCGGCCTGATCGAGCAGTGCCGCGCCGTCTTCGGCGACGAGAGCCTCGATTACGATCAGGCCATCGCCCGCCATTACAGCGAAGGGCCGCCGCGTTTCTGGGGCGATACCTTTATCAGCACCTATGCTTCGATGCACCCGTGGGAGGATTTCGCCGAGACCTTCGCTCACGTCCTGCACATCACCGATGCGCTGGAAACCGCGCACTGCTACGGCATGGCGCTCAAGACGCCCAATCCCGAACAGCTTACCGCCGACGTCGATTTCGACCCCTACGGTATTACCGACTTCAAGAAGTTGGCCGATGTCTGGGTGCCGCTCAGTCTGGCGATCAATTCGATCCACTCGGCCATGGGTGAGCGCCCGCTCTACCCGTTCATCCTCTCACCGCGTGTGCGGCAAAAGATGGGCTTCGTCCATCGACTGATCATGCGGCAGCCCGTGTAAACTTACGGAAACAGATAGGATTCGGCTTCGACGGCGCCCGCCTCTTTCCCGGCAATCAGGAACAGGTCGCGGGCTTGCCGCCACCAGGTCTGCGCGTTTTCCCGCTCCCCCTGGGCATTGAAACACAGCGCCAGACTGCGGAAATGCTCGGCGCGGGTCAGAGGATCGACATCCGGCACCTTCTCAAGCAGGGTCACCGCCTCGCCGAGATAGGACTCGGCCATTTCGAAATCCTCACCGAACAGAAATATATCGCCCATGTGGCGCAGAACGACCGCCAGGGTAAAGGCATCCCCCTGCTCACGCGCCACGACGGCCAGATCGCCGAGGTCGTCGAGCGCGCTTTCAAAATCGCCCTGATCGCGTTTGAGCAGGGCGACGCGCAAGGCCACCTCGATCATGGCATCGACGTCCTGCGCCTCACGCGCCGCGATGAGGGCCTGTTCCAGCAGGTCCTCGACCGCGCGCGTCGTGGCATGACCGTCCTTTTTGGTTTGCAACTGATCGACGCGATCCAGCAGATCGTCAACGGTCGTATTCATTTGGGGCTCCTGAAAAGGCCCCGACCCGGTGGAGATCATACCACACCCGCATATTAAAATGCCGTGGGCTTTTGTTCACGCGTTCTGACAGGGCGACAGGCCCATTTTTCCGTGTTAACCATTTCAGTCCGTATAGTCTGGGGAAATACGCGTGTTCAAGACCTTGTCGATCGCCATCATCGTCGCCGTGCTCGTGGCGCTGTTCGGCTTTGCCATCGGCCCGGTGTGGGCGTTCTACGATCTGCGTTCGGCGGCAGAGTCCGAGGACATCAAGAGCCTTTCGGAACTGGTCGCCTTCGACGACGTGCGCGCCAGCCTGAGGGCGCAGCTTCTGGCCGAGGCCAAGGGCGACGTCACCGCCGCCCCGCCGCCGCCATCGGTTTTGCGCGATCCCATCGGCGCCATCGGCCGCGCCATCACCGACATCGCCGCGCCCCCGCCGAAAACGCCGATCGTCGACGTCGACTCGTACCTCACCGCCAAGGGGCTGCTGGCCCTGTCCTACGGCGCGGGCAAGGACGCCAACACCGTCGAACCGCGCGAATTTTCGCCCAAGCCGCCGATGCCGCGCATCCTTTACTGGAGCATCGACCGCGCGCGTTTGGGGATCAAACAGCCCGATATCGGTGTCACGGTCTTCACCATGAAACGCAAGGGCCTGTTCGCCTGGCAGATTACCCATATCGGCCTGCCCGATCCCGACGCCGTCGAAGCAACGGGCGACGCAAGCTCGCCCGCCGCCGATTTCGGCCCGGATGCGAAATAGGCTTTTCATGACGGCGGCAAAGCCTTAAACCGCCTGCATGTTCGATACTATCAGCCGTGTTCTTCTCTTCTTCAGCTTCGTTGCGCTGGGCGCTTTGCTCGTGCGGACGGGACGGCTGAAAGCCGAAGGCCTCGACGGCCTGAGTGCCTATTTCTACTGGCTCGGCTTCCCTGCCTATCTGATCCACGCCTTTGCCCAGTTACCACGCCCCGATGCCGCTATGTCCAGCTGGCTGGCGCTGTACGCCAGCGCGTTCGTTCTGTCGTCCGGCCTGTGCATTGTCGCCGCCAAAGCCTTCAAAGCCACGCGCGGCGAAGCGACCGGCGCCGGCATGGCCGCCTTTATTTCCAACAGCGCCTTTCTGGGCATGCCGATCGCCGCCGGTCTGTTCGGGCCGGATGTGCTCAAGGCCGCACCGCTGCTGTTCGTTGCCGACTTCCTCATACTGTTTTTCATCGGCTGCGCGGGCCTGTCGATGGCCAGCGGAAATGGCGTCGGACTGGCGCTCAAGCGGACGATGCAAAACCCGACCGTACTGGGGTCGCTGCTCGGCGTCGGCCTGATGCTGGCCGGTGTCAAGCTCCCGCCGATGGTCGATCAGGCGCTCGATATCATGGGCCGTTCGTCGGTGCCGGTGGCGCTGGTGGCGTTGGGCGGGATGCTCGGCCTTATGCCATTCGAGCGTTTGCGCGGCCTGACCCCGGTCACGGTCGTCGCGGTCACGGGCAAGCTGCTGCTGGCTCCGGCGATCATGGCCGTGGTCATGCACATCGCGGGCGTGCCGCCGCTGCTGTTCAAGGTCGCCGTCTTCCTCGCTGCTTGCCCCACGGCAGTCAGCGTCTTCATTCAGGCGCGCATGTACGGCCTGTGGTACGAAGGCGCTGCGGTATCCATTGCCCAGTCGACCGTCATTTCGCTGTTCACCCTTTCCGGGCTGGCGCTGGTCTTGACTCACCTGTGAGTCCCGGCTAAAGCCTGAGCCGTCCTTCGGGGGAGTAACCGGCGCGATATGCGCGGTAACGTCAACACACTTGCCGGGCATCGGCATGGCGTTATTCGGTCCTATACGGATTTGGTGAGACCTGCGGCGCTTCTGACGCAGCCATTATGGCTGTCATAGCCTAGGGTTGGGCGGAGTCAGGCGTGCCGTAAGTCTCTGCCGCCCGACCGAATCTGTTGATTATGGACGCTTTTCTCAATTCCACCGCCCTCGTCGCCTTTTCCGAAATCGGCGACAAGACGCAATTGCTCGCGCTGATCCTGGCCGCGCGCTACCACAAATCGATCCCGATCATCTGGGGCATTTTTTTCGCCACCATCGCCAATCACGCCTTGGCCGCCTGGGTCGGGCATTTCGTATCGGGACTGGCGCTGACTACCTATATGCCGTGGATCGTCGCTGTGGCGTTCATCGCGCTGGGTTTGTGGATTTTGATCCCCGACAAGATGGATGACGACGAAGCCCCTAAGAAAGACTACGGCCCGTTCATCACCACCCTGATCGCGTTTTTCCTCGCCGAAATGGGCGACAAGACTCAGGTCGCCACTGTGTTTCTGGGGGCCAGGTACGAGGACGCGTTTGTCTGGGTCGTCGTCGGCACGACACTGGGTATGATGCTGGCCAATGTCCCCGCCGTTCTGTTCGGCGACAAGGTGTTGAAGATCGTGCCGATGAAGGTCGTCCGCTACGTCGCTTCGGCCCTGTTTATCGCCATCGGCCTGTTCAGCGTCTGGCAGATCGTTTCCGCATAACAAAAAAGCCGTCCGGTTCACACCGGACGGCTTTCCTTTGATATGTCGCAGGTTAGATCGCCGCGCGTATCGCCTCAAGACCGGCATCGGCCTTCGTGGCGTCCGGCGCACCGCCCTGAGCAAAGTCGGCCTTGCCGCCCGCACCCTGACCGCCCATCGCAATGACCGCCGCCTTGGCCAGCTCGGCGGCATTGAAACGCCCGGTCAGGTCCGGCGTTACCGCGACGGTCACCGCCGCCTTGCCATCGAGTACACCCACCAGCGCCACGACGCCGGAGCCGACCTGCTTCTTGAAATCCTCGGCCAAAGGCCGCAGATCCTTGCCGCCGACACCGTCGAGCACGCGGGCCAGAACCTTAACACCGTTGATCTCTTCAGGGCCCGAGGCTGCCCCGCCGCCGCCGACCGCCAGCGCGCGCTTGGCATCGGCCAGTTCTTTTTCCAGCCGCTTGCGGTCGCTGATCAGGGCTTCGACGCGGGCGGACACCTGCGCCACCGGCACCTTGAACTGATCGGCCAGCGCTTTGGCGACGCCCGCCTGCTCCAGCAGGTACTGACGCGCCGCTTCACCGGTCACCGCCTCGATACGGCGAACCCCGGCAGCAATGCCGCCTTCCGACACGATCTTGAACAGCGCTATGTCACCCGTGCGATAGACGTGCGTCCCGCCACACAGTTCGACGCTGAAACCACCTTCGCCTTGCAGCGCGTGGCCGAGCGACAGGACCCGGACTTCATCGCCGTATTTCTCACCGAACAACGCCACGGCACCGGCTGCAATGGCGGCTTCCGGCGCCATCATCTTGGTCGTTGCGGCTTCGTTTTGCAGGATGACCGCATTCACCTCGGCCTCGATGCGCTCGATCTCTTCCGGCGTCAGCGGGGCGCCGTGGCTGAAGTCGAAACGCATACGCTCGGCATCGACCAGTTGGCCCTTTTGCGCCACGTGCGCACCCAAAACGTGCTTGAGCGCGGCGTGCAGCAGGTGCGCGGCGGAGTGGTTCGAGCGGGTCGTGGTGCGTTTGTGCGCATCGACGCTCAGATGCACGTCGTCGCCGACGGCCAGCACACCTTCGCTGATTTCGATGTCATGGACGATCAGATCACCGGCCTGCTTATGCGTATCGAGGACACGACCTTCGCCGCCGGCCCAACGGATCGTGCCGGTGTCACCCGCCTGCCCGCCGCCTTCCGGATAGAAGGGCGTGCGGCCGAAGACGACCTGAAGATTGTCGCCGACCAGGCCTTCGGTGACGTTTTCGCCGTCCTTGACGATGACCACCGCCGGGCTTTGGGTATCGAGATCGTCGTAACCGACAAATTCCGACGCGCCCGCCTTGTCGCGGATCGAGAACCATTCGGCCTGCACCGACTTTTCGCCGGAACCCTTCCAGTTGGCGCGGCCCTTTTCCTTTTGCAGCTTCATGGCCGCATCGAAACCATCGGTGTCGACCGTGAGGCCCTTGGCGCGCACGGCGTCCTGCGTCAGGTCGAGCGGGAAGCCGTAGGTGTCGTAAAGCTTGAATGCCGTGTCGCCCGACAGAACGCCGCCTTCGCTGAGGTCGCGCGTCGCATCGTCGAGCAGGTTCATGCCCCGGCCCAGCGTGCGGCGGAAGCGCTCTTCTTCCTGACGCAGGGTTTCGACGATAGTCGCCTCGGCGCGCTTCAGTTCGCCGTAATGGTCGCCCATTTCGCGCACCAGCACAGGGGCCAGACGCGGCATCAGAGGCTCATTGGCCCCCAGCAGATAGGCGTGGCGCATGGCGCGGCGCATGATTCGGCGCAGCACATAACCGCGACCTTCGTTCGATGGCGTGACACCATCGGCGATCAGGAACGAGGTCGAGCGCAGATGGTCGGCGATGACGCGATGCGACGGCAGGGCTTCGCCTTCGGCGGCAACGCCGGTTTCCGCCACACTGGCCGAGATCAGAGCCTTGAACAGATCGATATCGTAGTTGTTGTCCACACCTTGCAGCACCGCCGCGACACGCTCAAGCCCCATGCCGGTATCGATCGAGGGTTTCGGCAGGTTCAGGCGCGTGCCGTCCGGCTGCTGGTCGAACTGCATGAAGACCAGATTCCAGATTTCAACGAAGCGGTCGCCGTCTTCTTCCGGCGAACCCGGAGGGCCGCCCCAGACGTGGTCGCCGTGGTCGTAGAAGATTTCCGTACACGGGCCGCAGGGACCGGTATCGCCCATCGACCAGAAATTGTCAGACCCGGCGATGCGGATGATGCGATCGTCGGAGAACCCGGCGATCTTCTTCCACAGATTGAAGGCTTCGTCGTCATCGATATAGACGGTCGCCAGCAGGCGGTCCTTGTTGAGGCCGTATTCCTTGGTAATCAGGTTCCAGGCGTGTTCGATTGCCTGTTCCTTGAAATAGTCGCCGAAGGAGAAATTCCCCAGCATTTCGAAAAAGGTGTGGTGGCGCGCCGTATAGCCGACATTGTCGAGATCGTTATGCTTGCCGCCCGCCCGCACGACCTTCTGAGACGTCGTCGCGCGCTTGTAGGGCCGCGTTTCCGCGCCCGTAAAGACGTTCTTGAACTGCACCATGCCGGCATTGGTGAACATCAGCGTCGGGTCGTTTTGCGGCACCAGCGACGAAGACGACACCACTTCGTGGTCGTTCTTGGCGAAGTAGTCGAGGAAGGTCTGACGGATTTCGTTTAAGGAAGGCATGGGACTCCGAACGGCAGGGCCGGTCTAAAGAAAGCACAGATTCAGCCGTATATAGAGAGGTTGCCAGTCTGCGCAAAGACCTTTGCGGCACCGTGGGTATTTTTTGCGCTATTTGCAAAAAACTATGCGTCAAATAGCACAATGCCCTGTCCGATCACGGACAGGGCATTCAATTCAGAAGGCTTTAGTCTTCGCCGTCGTCATCGGGTTCCGGGGTCCCCAGCAGGTCTTCGGCAATGGCCGTGGCCTTCTTGCGGACGCCCTTTTCGATTTCCAGCGCCATCTCCGGATTGGCTTTCAGGAAGTCGCGGGCGTTTTCGCGGCCCTGACCGATGCGGGTCGAGTTGAACGAGTACCACGAGCCCGACTTTTCGACGATGCCGCCCTTGACGCCGAGGTCGATGATTTCCCCCAGCTTCGAGATGCCTTCGCCGTAAAGGATATCGAATTCGACCTCGCGGAACGGCGGGGCGACCTTGTTCTTGACAACCTTGACGCGGACATTGTTGCCGACGATTTCGTCACGGACCTTGATCTTGCCGATGCTGCGGATATCGAGACGCACCGAAGCGTAGAATTTCAGCGCGTTGCCGCCGGTCGTCGTTTCCGGCGAACCGTACATGACGCCGATCTTCATGCGAATCTGGTTGATGAAGATGACGATGCACTTCGACTTCGAGATCGAACCGGTCAGCTTGCGCAGGGCCTGCGACATCAGCCGGGCTTGCAGACCCGGCAGGCTGTCGCCCATATCGCCTTCGATTTCAGCCTTGGGCGTCAGGGCCGCGACCGAGTCGACGACCACGATATCGACGGCACCGGAACGGACCAGCGTATCGGTGATTTCCAGCGCCTGTTCGCCGTTGTCGGGCTGCGACACCAGCAGGTCGTCGAGATTGACGCCCAGCTTATGCGCATAGGTCGGGTCGAGCGCGTGTTCGGCATCGACGAAAGCCGCCGTACCGCCCGCCTTCTGGATTTCGGCCACCGTATGCAGGGCCAGCGTCGTCTTGCCCGACGATTCCGGACCATAGATTTCGATGACCCGCCCTTTGGGCAGACCGCCGATGCCGAGCGCCATATCGAGGCCCAGCGATCCGGTCGAAATCGATTCGATATCGGTCGTCTTGCCATTGGCGCCCAGTTTCATCACCGAGCCCTTGCCGAAGGCGCGATCGATCTGCGCCAGCGCCGATTCAAGAGCGCGTTGTTTTTCTGCTTCGTCTTTACCCACGAGTTTCAATACCGCCTGCGACATAAACCAAACCCTCCTATGGCACGATTCCCGTCCCCGAGGTCCATCCCCCTCAACGGTTAAATCTGTTGAATCGTTTGTACCCCATTCGTTCCACGTTCGCAATATGTTCTCATAAATAATTATCCCCGTTCCAGAAAATAATTACGTGGCGGGCTTGGCCGGAACGCTGTCCAGCATAAGCTTCAATTGATCCAGATAGTTATAAAAGGCGTCGCGGCCGGTCTGGGTCAGGCTGATGCGGGTATTGGGGCGCTTGGCGATGATCTTCTTGCGCATCGAAACGTATCCCGCCTCGCCCAGTTTTTTCAAATGCAGCGACAGATTGCCGTCGGTGATGCCAATCTCGTCGCGCAAATCGGTGAAATCGGCCTGTCCCGCCGTCGACAGGAACGCCAGTATGGCCAGACGCGCCCGCGCATGGACCAGATCCTCAAGGGCATCGGCGGCAAAGGGCTTCATGCAAACCCTCTCAGAGGTTTGCGCGACAAAGGCATTTCATTCCGTGATCCGGTCATGTCCTCCCCCTTGCGATTATTTCCCGCGTCAGACCGTTCTTATACGATCCCTGCGGGTCGATCCGTCGAAACAGATTAAGCACTTAGCCACGTTAAGTTATCAGGCCTGGACACATGGTCCAATAAAAAGTTTTCCCCGTCGCGTAAGTTTGAACGGGGTGCGGTTGTCTAATCTTTCGACACACCGCAAACATCGGACGACATGCCCCCTCACCCCACCGCCTTTGCCGACTGGATCGGACCGCATCTGAGCGCGCTCCGGCGTATCAGCCGCGCCTTTGCCGCGCCCGCCGATCAGCCGGATCTGTTGCAGGAAGTGATGATTGCCTGCTGGAAGGCGCACGGCGCGTTTCGCGGCGACAGCGCGGCGACGACCTTTATCTACCGCGTGGCGCACAACCGCGCCCTGACATGGAAGAAGCGTGAAGGGCTGCGCCTGTTGCGGCTGTTCGAAACGCAGCGCGATTTGACCCTGCTCGATAAGGCGGACGATAGCGCGCCGCTGGAACGAATCTATGAAGCCCTGCGCGACCTGTCGCCGATCGACCGCTCGTTGATGCTGCTGTGGCTGGAGCAGGTGCCCTATGCGGACATGGCGGCGATGCACGGTCTGACGGAGAGCCATATCGGCGTGCGGTTGACGCGTGCCCGGGCCCGCCTTGCCACCCTGATCAAGGACGATCCCGATGAATCTTGAAACCTTTGAACGCCTGTGGCGGGCCAATGCCCGTGACCTGAGCCATACGGCACAGGCCTATCTGATGGAGGATATGATGCAGACCCTGAACCGCCGCCGCGCCAGCCAAAGCGCCTTTTTCCTGTTCCTGACCGCCGTACTGGGGGCGATCACCTTCATCTTCGGTTACGGCGTCATCAAGCACAATAATTTCGATCCCGCGCACGAATGGGGGGCGATCGCCATGCTGCTCACGCCGTGGATCGCGCTGATCCTGATGAAGCGGGCCTTTGAGCGTCATGTGCGGCGCTTCCCCGATCCGGCGGCGTCACTGCCCGAACAACTTAGCGCGCAACTGGATGAAAACCGCATGAAGCAGCAAAAGGCCGTGATCATGTTTGGACTGATGGGGTTGTTTCCCATCGCGACAGGGATTGCGCTGTGGCAGTTGCTTAGCGTCGGCAAGATGGAAGTGGCGCACGTCCAGCAGGGCGCGCTGCTGTTCGGCAGCGTGCTGGGGATATCACTGGTGATCCAGATCGTGCGCTATCTGCGGGTTCTTAGGCCTGAGGGTAAGCGGTTGAAACGACTGCTGGGGGAGTATGAAGCCTGAAAATCCCCCTCCCCGCCTGCGGGAGAGGGGATTAGAGCGTGGCCGCCCATTCGTTATAGACGGTCTCAAGCACCGCCAGCGGCACGGCCCCGGCCACTAGGCCCGTGTCGTGGAACTCACGGATATCGAACTTCGCCCCCAGCTTGGCCTGCATCTTAGCACGTAGTTCCAGCCACTTGATCTTGCCGATCATATAGCCCAGCGCCTGACCCGGCCACACGGCGTAGCGCTCGATCTCGGTCTCGTTATCCTCGCCGGTATTTTCGTCCATGAAGGCCATCGCCTGTTCGCGCGTCCATCGCTTATAGTGCATCCCCGTATCGACCACGAGGCGGCAGGCGCGGAACATGGCGTCATGCAGATAGCCGATCCGGCCGTAGGGGTCGTCGTCGTACATACCCATGTCCTTGGCCGCGACTTCTTCGGCATAGAGCGCCCAGCCTTCGACATAGGCGTTGAAAATACCCATCTGACGCAGCATGGGGAGGTTCTTGTTTTCCTGCTGGATGGAAATCTGCATGTGGTGGCCGGGGATGGCCTCATGGTAGGTGAGCGTCGGTAAGGTCCAGGTCGGCACCTCCGCCGTGTCGCGCAGATTGATATAATAGGCGCCCGGACGCGAGCCATCCAACGACGGCGGCCAGTAATAGCCCCCTGGCGCGCCAAGCTCGGTCGCCTTGGGGACGCGGCGCACCGTCACCGCCGATTTTGGCAAGGTCTTGAAATAGGCCGGCAGCTTGGCCTGAACGACGCCGATCTGGTCATTGAGGTGCGCCAGCAGCTTGTCCTTACCGGCGTCGGTGTTCTCGAAGATGAACTTCGGGTCTTTCGACATGGCCTTCATGCGCTCGGCGGGCGTACCCTTGGTCATGCCTAGTTTCGCCATCACCGTTTCCAGTTCGGCGTTGATTTCCTTGACCTTATCGAGGCCAATCTGATGAATTTCCGCCGGGGTGAAGGTCGTCGAAGTATTGTACCCCGCCGCGAAGGCATAGTGCTCGTCGCCACCGGGAATGTGCCAGACGCCCGCATCGTGGGTCGCCTTCGGCAGGACGGCTTCGAGCGCCATAACCTGAGTCTGCATGGCCTGATACACAGGGCCGGAGACCAGTTTCAACGCCTGTGCACTCATCGAAGCGTCGGCGATACCCTTGTCTTTCAGGCGGCTATCGAACGACTTAACCAGATTGGTCTCGGCGGGCGCGACGGCCAGCAGGCCCTTCAACTGCGTGATGGCCTTTTTCAGCGCAAAATCCGGCGCGATGACGCCCTTGGCCGCCTTGGCTTTCACGGCCTCGGTTTCCTGAGCGATGACGGTCGCATAGGCCTCCAGACGGCTGAGATAGGCCTCGGCGTCGGTCTTGGTCGCGATCGTATGACGGTTTTCCAGCATGTCCGGCGTCGTCTGATAGCTGCCGGTCAGTTGCGTGACGCTGTACGGGCCCCAATAGTCCTGCGGTTCGCCATAGGGGGCGGCGCTATAGCCGCGCACCGTCTCGGTATAGTCCCAGACGATAGTATCGTAATTGATGCGGTCCATGCCGCTCAGCTTCGTCCGATCGATAGCTTTGAGCGCCTTCAACGACGTCGCGTAGAAGGCCTTGTCCTTCTCACGGTCGGCAGGCGAGGCCATGTTGAGCCTGGCCTTTAGCGGCGCACGGGCGTCGACATCGAGGCCCGTATCCGTCGCCGAAACGGGTTTCAGCTCCAGATATGCATCGAAAATGCTCTCGAAGGTGGCTTTCAACCGTCCCCCCGCTGTCGGATCGGGTTCACCCACCGCAATCGACGGCTTGCTGCCTATCGCGGCACAGGCCGACAGACCTCCAGCCGTGGCGGTCAGGGCCGAAGCCCCGGCCAGAAGCGAACGACGATTGAGCATGGGACACCCGTATGTTGGTTACATTGCCAACAAGACTAGGCGCAGAAGCCGGGTGCGGCAACCGGGCCAAAGCTAAATTAATTGTAATTTTAAGCGCATGCCAAAAAGTGTGCAGCGGATTTTGGCTTCGCCGAACTTCGTTTGGATTCACATGCGCGCCAAAAAAGAAACGGCCGGAACGGAGCCTCAAGGGGGACGGCTCTCGGCGTCCATTCCGGCCTGTACGATATGTCGCTCCCCCCGGCCCCCCGGCTTCCGGTCACGACATACCGACAATTCTACACCTCAGTGCCTTTGCGCAGCCTGACCGACCGCCATACGTTTGTTGGCGGCATAGGTATTCAGGCACAGGGTGAAGGTTGCGCCGATCAGCTCGGCCACTTCCTGTTCGCCCACCTGTTCGGCGCGAGCCTTGAGATGCTCCAGAGTCGAGACGATATGCAGCAGGGTCTGCTCGCGGTCTGCGCCCTCGCCCGCTACGCTCAGGGCAAGATCAGGCACGACGCCGGTGGCTCTGCGGGGCATGTATCGGCTCTCCTCGACGGTACGACCAAACCTTAGCTGCACTAAGTTTGCGGCGATATCACGTAAATTCGGGATGTGGCAATTTAACCTGCGCTTTTACGGCTGTATCATCCCGTTCATGATCGCCTTGACCACGGCGGCCACGCGATTATTGACGCCCAACTTTTGAAAGACATGGCGCATATGGGCGTCGACCGTATTGCGGCTGATCCCCAGAATCGTGGCGACATCTTCATCGGTCTTGCCCGCCGCCACCCAGGTCAGGACCTCGGTCTCCTTGGGCGACAAAAGCGGTGCTGCATCCGTTTCCGGGGCCTTGATGGCATAGAGCCGCTTATAGGCGGCGTAGAACTGATTGCAGACGGCGTTGATCAGGTCGATATCGATATGCGAGGCATCGCGCGCACCCGAACTGGCCACCGCCACCCCGGCGATCTGGGCGCGCGGCCCCTTGATAGGCACCCCGATACCGCCGTTCAGCCCTGCCTCTTCGCTGAGGCGCATCAGCTTGACCTGTCCGGCGGAATAGCGGCTGCGCTTTTCGAGATCGGTCCAGCGAAAGGCCCAGTCCTCGGTCGCCGCCGCGCGATAGACCGGGTCGAGCCGCCACAGGCTCTTTTCCCCGTAATATTTCTGCCAGTCTTCGGGATAGTTGTGGAACACCCCGTGGGTTTGCTTATCGGCAGGCAGATCCAGGTCGCGCTGTACGGTAAAGATCACCCGGTCGAATCCGTATCCGGCTACCGTTTTCGACAACACTCCAAACAACGATTCGGCGTCGCGCGCTTCGGATGAGCGGACGATAAACTCTTCGAACGTAATGGTATCGGTGCGCGTAAGCCCGATCATGCTCTGCTCCTGCGGGCGGTATTCAACCACCCAACCCTGCGGCGACCCTATGCAATATTTCCCGCCGCAATAAAAGCCGCAACCGTAACTATAGCGACAACCTCACTGGTTCTTTAGTCGGGGCATGATAGCCTATAGGTCTTAATTTCCGGATACCTGTTATGACTACCCTGCCTACCGCCACCGACAACCGCCCGGAACACTGGTTCGAGCACTTCCCCTCGCCCGAAGCGCACGGCAACAAGTACGATCGCGGCTATGCGGTGGTGCTGGGCGGACCTATCCACTCGACCGGCGCGGCACGGCTGGCAGCGCGGGCGGCCTTGCGGGCGGGGGCAGGTTTAGTGTCCGTCGCCTGCGATCCATCGGCCCTCATCGTCTATGCGACGGCACTGGAAGCGGTGATGACCAAGCCTGTGCGTGACGTAGCCGAATTTGCGGGCCTGATCGGCGATCGTCGCGTCACCGCCGTCCTGCTCGGCCCCGCCGCCGGGATCAGCGAGCGGACGCGCGAGTCGGTGTTGGTCGCACTCACCGCACATAAGCCGTGCGTGCTGGATGCCGACGCCCTAAGCGTGTTCAAGGACGATCCGCACACCCTGTTCTCTTCCATCGAAGGGCCTTGCGTCCTCACCCCGCACGACGGCGAATTCGAACGCGTCTTCGGCAAGCTGGACAGCCGGGAGGCCGACCTGCGCGCCCACGCGGCCTGCGATGCGGCGGCAGCGTCGGGGGCCATCGTCCTGCTCAAAGGCCCGGAAACCCTGATCGCGCACCCCGACGGACGGCTGGTCGTCAACCGTCATGCCCCGCCGTGGCTGGCGACCGCCGGTTCCGGCGATGTGTTGGGCGGCCTGATCACCGGCCTGATGGCGCAGGGCATGACGCCCTTCGAAGCCGCCTGTGCCGGCGTATGGCTGCATTCGGAAGCCGCCCGCCGCTTCGGTCCCGGCCTGATCGCCGAGGACCTGAGCGAACAGATCCCCGGCGTATTGGCGAACTTTAAATCGCGCAGGTAACGCCCGTCCCCTTCAAGCCGCAATAGCCGTCGGGATTCTTTTCAAGATAGCCCTGATGATAGTCTTCGGCATAATAAAACGGTGCATCCGCATCCGGTCCGAAGATTTCGGTGGTGATCGGGCCCAGCCCTTTGGCCGACAGCGCCGCCTCGAACGCATCGCGTGACTTCAATGCCGCCTCGTACTGGGCCGAGGTCGAGGTAAAGATGGCCGAGCGGTACTGTGTGCCGACATCACCGCCCTGACGGAAGCCCTGGGTTGGGTCGTGACGCTCCCAGAACAGCTTCAGCAACTGGTCGAACGTAATCTTCGTCGGGTCATAGACGATCTGCACGCCTTCGGTGTGCCCGGTCTGGCCCGAACATACCTCGCGATAGGTTGGGTTCGGTGTATAGCCGCCGATATAGCCCGCAGAGGTGGTATAGATGCCGTCCTGCTGCCAGAACAAACGCTCGACGCCCCAGAAACAGCCCATCGCGAAGACGACGCTGTCGAGCCCTGCCGGAAACGGCCCCTTGAGCGGTGTACCGAGCACGGCATGGCTTTGATCGGTCGGAATGGCCTCGGCGCGGCCCGGAAGGGCCTCTTCGCGGGAAATCATACGGGACTTGAGACCGAACATCTGAAACTCCTGACACGGGGCGTGCATTATCCCCAACATAGAACAACTCCGTCCATATAGGGATGAAAAAAGATAACACCAGAGGCGCAAGGGCTCTTGCGCTTTCGTCATGGCTGGGTATAACCGCCGCCTTCCGCACGCCGCCGACCCGGCGTGTTTGTATGGATGGACAGGTGGCGGAGTGGTCGATCGCGCACGCTTGGAAAGCGTGTGTACGTGAAAGCGTACCGAGGGTTCGACTCCCTCTCTGTCCGCCATAACCCGCATGAAAAAAGCCTCCGTTGCCGGAGGCTTTTTTGCATTCTGGGCAACGACTCTCAGGCGGACACGGGTCTGGCCTTCGGCGCCAGTAACGACAGGACCGCCGCGATCAGGCACAGCCCCCCGGCGATCAGCAGCGCATAGACGTAGGTAGTATAGGCCGTGCGCACCCAGCCCGCGAAAAAGGCGATCGAGGCCGCCCCCAACTGATGCCCGGCGAAGATCCAGCCGAACATGACGCCCGCCTTTTCAGGGCCAAAGCGCTGCGCCGTCAGCTTGAGCGTCGGCGGCACGGTGGCGATCCAGTCGAGCCCGTAGAAGATGGCGAACGGCGTCAGGCCCATGACGGTGAAGGTCGATTCCGGCAGGAACAGCAGCGCCACGCCCCTCAGGCCGTAATAGACCGCAAGCAGCAGGCGCGGGTCGTAGCGGTCGGTCAGCCAGCCGGAGCCTACCGTGCCAAACAGGTCGAACACCCCCATCAGGGCCAGAACCGACGCCGCCGTTACCGCCGTCAGACCATAGTCGCCGCACAGCGACACGAAATGCGTCTGGATCAGGCCGTTGGTCGAGGCCCCGCAAATGAAAAAAGTCGCGAACAATATCCAGAAGGTGCCGCTTTTCGACGCCTCGCGCAGGGCGCCGAACGGGGTGATTTTGGCGATGGTCGCAGGCGGCACGGTCTCGGTCTGACCGAAGGCCTTGAGCCCCATCTCGTCGGGCCGGTCGCGCATAAGGACCAGCACGAGGATAAGCGCGATCATCAGCAGGCCGCAAACCAGCAGCAGCGCCATACGCCATCCCCAGGCCTCCGACACCGCCGCGATCAGCGGCAGGAAGGCCAGTTGCCCCGTGGCGCTCGACGCCGCGAGAATGCCGACGACGAGGCCGCGCCGGGCGACGAACCAGCGGCTGGCCACCGTCGCCCCCAGCACCATCGCCGTCATCCCTGCCCCGCAGCCGACCATGATCCCCCACAAAAGCAGAAGCTGCCACAGCTCGCCCATCAGCAGCGACAGGCCCAGACCGGCGACGATCAGGGCCAGGGCCGAAGCCACCACCCGCTTGAGGCCGAAGCGCAGCATCAGCACGGCGGCAAACGGCGCGATCAGGCCGAACAGGATCAGCCGCACGGCCAGCGCGCTGGAAATCTCAGCGGTCGTCCAGCCGAACTCCTTCGCCAGCGGCGGCATCAGCACCCCCGGCGCCCCCAGCGCACAGGCCGTCGTCAGCATGGTCAGGAAGGTCACGGCCATGACCACCCAGCCATAGTGGATATCGTGGCGACGCAACTGTTCGGCCAGGGCTCTGGACATGATCGAATCCTTTTACATGATCATTATCATGTTTGCATTAATGATCATCATCATGTAAAGTCAAGGCAGATTTTATGGAGCCTCGATGAAAACCTCGCGCGCACAGGTCGAACAGAACCGCCAGCTGATCCTCAAGGCCGCCGCCGAACTGTTCCGGCTCAAAGGCTTCGACGGCGTCAAGGTCGCCGAGGTCATGCAGGCGGCAGGTCTGACGCACGGCGGCTTCTATAACTATTTCGCGTCCAAGGAGGCCCTGATCGCCGAAACCTGCTCGGCCTGGGTCCGCGAACGCACCGGGACGCTGGAGGCCAAACGCGTCGCCGATCCTGAGGGCGAGGCCGTGGCCTATGTCGCGCGTTACCTGTCGCACAAGTACCGCGATCACCCGGACATGGCTTGCCTTTATCCGGCTCTGTGCGCCGACATCGCGCGTCAGCCGGACACCGTGCGCCACGCCTTTACCGAAGACTTCAAGGGTTATCTGACGGTGCTGGAGCGGTTGTTTGCCGGCGGTGCCGCTGATGAGGCTATGCCGCGAACCGCCATTGTCCGCCTGTCAACCCTGATCGGGGCCATGACCCTGGCGCGCGCCGTTGACGATCCGGCCCTGTCGGATGCGATTCTGGAGACGGTCCGCACCGAACTCACGGCGAAAGCATAGCCGTTGCCTCCGACACCCTATAGACTCAGGGCGATTCTATTCCCCGGGAAGCCTGAATGCCCCACCCCGACTGGTATTATGCCCGCCGCGAAAGCTGGAGCGCGCAGACCGACGACGCCCGCGACGCCGGCGACATCGACTATGCTCGCGTCATCCATTCGGCCTCGTTCCGGCGCTTGCAAGGCAAGACCCAGATCCTGAACCTCGGCGACAGCGATTTTTACCGCACGCGCCTGACCCACTCGCTGGAGGTCGCGCAGATCGCCGGTAGCCTGACCAAGTCGCTGGCCAAACGCTTTCCCGACCATCCCGCCGTTCCTTTCCTGCCCGACCGCAGCCTGATTCAGGCGATCGGCCTGACCCACGATCTCGGACATCCCCCCTTCGGTCACGGCGGCGAGGTGGCGCTGAACTACTGCCTGCGCGGGCACGGCGGCTTCGAAGGCAACGGTCAGACCCTGCGCATCCTGTCGCGGCTGGAGACGTTTTCGAAAAGCGCCGGAGCCAATCTGACGCGGCGGACGCTTCTGGGGGTGCTCAAATACCCGGCCGGTTTCGGCGCCACCGTCAATCCGGACCTGACGCCGTCGCTGGTCAGCGGCCCGACCACACTGGAAATCATCAACGACAAGGCGTCGAAGCCACCGAAATGCTATCTCGACAGCGAGGCCGACATCGTCGAATGGGTGCTGGCGCCTCTCCCCTCCGATGCACGCGAGGCCTTTCAGGCGGTCGATGCAGTTCCCGGCAAGCACGGCAAGACGCGGCACAAATCCTTCGATTGCAGCCTGATGGACGTGGCCGACGACATCGCTTACGGCGTCCACGACTTCGAAGACGCTATTGCATTGGGGCTGGTGACCGAGGCCGGGTTCCGCACGGCCGTACCGGAGGCCGATTGCGCGTCTTTCCTCGATGCGCTCAAGGCCAAGTACCCGCAGGAAAGCGAGAACGACGTCTATGAGAAGATGGTGAGGGCGCTGTTCGGGGGCTCTGACTCGCGCAAACATTACGTCAACCGACTGGTGCATCACTTCCTGACGGCGGTGGAGATTATCGAGGCTGCGTTCGATGAACCCCTGCTGCGTTATCGCGCAGCGATGGCCCCCGGCCCGTATCGCTTTCTTGAGGCGCTTAAAGGTTTCGTTTTCGACGACGTAATCCGCAGCCCCAGCGTCCAGCATCTGGAATTCAAGGGCCAGAAGCTGGTCGTGGCGGTGTTCGAAGCCCTGCAATCGGACCCGAAACGCCTGCTGCCTCGAGACCAGTTCAACCGTTACGAGGCCTCACCCGACGGGATGCGCGTCATCGGCGACTACGTGTCGGGCATGACCGACGGCTATCTGCTCAAGACCTACGACCGCCTGTTCAGCCCGCGCATGGGCTCGGTGTTCGATAAGCTTTAGACCCTTGAATGCCCGATCAATTTGAGACCGTCTTCCCAACTGGTCCAGGTCGGCAGATTGTGGATTTCGCCGGTATGGGTAATGAAGTACGGCGCATTGCCACCAATTGCGTACATAAAGTCACCGGTCTCAATAAATCGCCTGTCGGCATAGAAAAAGACCCATCCCGATTTAACCGGTTCCATGCCGGAAATTATAAGATCGAGATCTCTATCGGCGGAACACATCTGTTCAAGGCGCGCCTCAACGATTTTACGTGCTTCCTCTTCGGTCATTTTGTTTTTTTCCTGCCGATCATCTGAACGATCCTTTTACCCTACTCCAGCTCCACCGTAATCACCGACTTGGCCGGGATGTTCAGGGTCAGCGAGGAGCCGCTCAGCTTCGCGCCGGTGTAGGCCTTCGGCGACACCGTGTCCGGTGCGTCGAAGCTGTTGAAGCTATCCATTTTCGGCGCGGTCAGGACGCGGCCCGACACTTTCGACACCTTCAATGCCCCAAGGTCCACCGTCAAAGCCGCGTCGCGGTTCGGATCGAGATTGGCCACCGACACATGCACCTTGCCCGCCGCGTCCTTCGAGGCAGTGAGCGACAGCATCGGCACCTTGACGTCGCCGTACTGATAGACCGGCGATTTGAAGCCTAGCTTCAAAGCGGTGGCCTCCTGATGGACCTTGTACATATCGAAGACGTAATAGGTCGGGGTCAGGAGCATTTTTTCCTTGTCGGTCAGGATCATGGCCTGAAGGACATTGACCATCTGGGCGACATTGGCCATACGCACGCGGTCGGCGTGATCGTGGAAAACATTCAGCGTCACCGCTGCGACAATCGCATCGCGTAGCGTGTTCTGCTGCCACAGCCCGCCGGGGCCTTTTTCATCCTTGTCGTACCAAGTGCCCCACTCGTCGACGATCAGGGCGACCTCCTTCTTCGGGTCGTACTGGTCCATGATCGCGCCGTGACGGCGGATCATCTCGTCCATCAGCAAGGCACGACGCATGGTCGAAATCCACGCGGACTCGTCGAAGCCCGTGGCGATACCCTTCTTCTCCCATCTGTCGGTCGGCAGGGTATAGAAATGCAGCGACAGGCCGTCCATCAGCGGACGCGTCGTATTATACAGGATAGGCGAAGTCGCATTGGGCCGCCACTTCATGGCGCGCTTCATCACCGTCTCAGTCCATTCGTAATCGTCGGTATCCGGACCTGTGGCGATCTTGTAGGCGCGCGGGCCGGAATAGGTCTTGATATAGCCCTGATACTGGCGGAAGCGGTTGGCATATTCCTCGGCATACATGTTGCCGCCGCAGCCCCAGCTCTCGTTGCCGACGCCGACATACGGCACTTTCCACGGTTCGGGGTGGCCGTTCTTCGCCCGCTCGGCCCCCGGCGCGGTATTGGCCGGCGCGGTCATGTACTGCATCCATTCCTGCGCTTCCTCGACCGTGCCGGAGCCCATATTGACCGAGACATAGGGCGCCGCCCCGATCTGCTCGACGAAATCCATGAATTCGTGCGTGCCGAAGGTGTTGGGCTCGATGGCGTTGCTCCAGCTGGAGTTGATGCTGCCCTTGCGCTCCGGTCCCACGCCCTTGCGCCAGTGATAGTCGTCGGCAAAGCACCCGCCGGGCCAGCGCACCACCGGCACATTGATCTGTTTCAGCGCCGCCACGACGTCGTTGCGGATGCCGCGCGTATTGGGGATCGGACTGTCCGGACCGACCCAGATGCCTTCATAGACCCCGCGCCCCAGATGCTCGACGAACTGTCCATAGAGATTGCGGCTGATCTTCGGTCCCTTCTCAGACACCACGCTTGCCGTAGCGGTAACCGTTTCCGCCTGAGCCAGGGGCGCACACGCCAGCGCCAGCGCAACCGAAGCCGCGATCAAGGATTTCGTCATTAGCGTCGCTCCCTATTTATTGTCCGACAATTAGCGCGTCCCGACGACCATTTGTCAAGTCACGGACAAGCATGTAACAGTGCGATTCCCGTGCGTTTCTCCGTTACCGAAGCCGTTCATGCTGTCACCGACCGCCCCTCCTGAACGCTCCACACCGTCGCCCGATGGCGAGGCTGTCTTCCGCCGCCTCGCCGACACGTCCCCGGCGATGATCTGGGTCACCGACACCGACAATCTGTGTACCTATACCAGCCGCGCCTGGCTGGAATTCACCGGGCAGACCTTCGAGGAGAGCCTCGGTCTCGGCTGGCTTCAGGCCGTCCACCCCGATGACGGGCCGCGTGCCTATGAGGTCTATCTGGGGGCCGCCAGCCGTCAGGCCGCCTTCGATCTGGAGTTCCGCGTCCTCAATCAGCACGGCGACTATCGCTGGGCGATGGTGCGCGGCAATCCGCACTACAGCGACGATGGCGATTATCTCGGCTATGTCGGCTCGCTCACCGACATCGACGACCATAAGCGGTCGGAACTGGCGCTACAGGCCTCGGAAAAACGCCTGAGCGATCTGGCCAATGCCGTCAATCAGATCATCTGGATATCCTCCGCCGAAGGCAATCCGGAATTCATGAACCGTCGCTGGTACGAATATACCGGCCTGCCCGAAGGCTCCGACTATGTGGCCGGACGGCGGCTGCTGCACCCAGACGATGCCGAACGCGTCCTGACCTCGTGGCGAGCGGGCGTTGCGGCGGGCGCGCCGTGCGAATACGAATACCGCATCAAGGGGGCCGACGGGCAGTACCGCTGGTTCCTCAGCCGCCTGCGCCCGGCCAAGGACGCCGACGGCAATATCCTGAAATGGTACGGCTCCTCTACCGACATTCAGGATCTGGTCGAAGCGCGCGAAAAGGCCGAGGCCGCCAATATCGCCAAGTCGGAATTCCTGGCCAATATGAGCCACGAAATCCGCACCCCTATGAACGCGGTGATCGGCCTGTCGCACATTCTGGCTTTGTCTACGCCGCTGACGGCGCGGCAGGCCGAGTTCATCCGCACCCTGCAACTGTCCGCCGACTCGCTGCTGGCGCTCCTCAACGACCTGCTCGATATTGCGAAAATCGAGGCACGCTCCGTCGAGCTGGAACAGATCGCCTTTTCGCCCGCTCAGCTGATGGAAGACGTGGCGCGCATCATGGCGGTCAAGGCGCGCGAAAAGGGGCTGGCGTTCATCCACACGAATACGCCGTGTCCTCAGGTCGTCGGCGACCCGACGCGTTTGCGGCAGGTGATCCTCAATCTCTGCTCCAATGCCATCAAGTTCACCGAGACGGGTCAGGTCAGCCTAGGCCTTAATGCCACGACGCGCGACGGTCTGGTCACGCTTACCCTCTCCATTGCCGATACGGGCATAGGCATTGCACCGGATCAGCGCGACGCCATCTTCCACAAGTTCGTGCAGGCGGATGCGTCGATCACACGCAAATTCGGCGGGACGGGGCTGGGGCTTGCGATCAGCAAGACCCTCACCGACGCGATGGGCGGGCGGCTCGAACTGGAAAGCGAACCCGGCAAGGGCTCGGTGTTCTCGGTCCATTTGAGCCTGCCACTGCCCGTGGACGACGGCGCGATTTTGACAACCGTGCCGACGCAGGTCGAACAACTCGAACCCGCGCGCCCTCTGGTCCTGCTCGTCGAGGACTATGCGCCGAACGTCCTGGTCGCCACGACTTTTCTTGAGGCGTTCGGCTATGCCTGCGATGCCGTCAGCAGCGGACAGGCGGCGATCGACCGGCTCAAAGACCCGCACACCTATGCTGCCATACTGATGGATGTGCAGATGCCGGGTCTGAACGGACTGGACACGACGCAGGTGATCCGCGACCTCGAAACGCAAAACAGCGCCGCACCCCTGCCGATTATCGGCATGACGGCCCATGCCTTGACGGGGGATCGCGAACGCTGTCTGGCCGCGGGGATGAACGACTATATCGCCAAGCCGTTCAAACCCGAAGACCTTAGGGATGTGTTGAAGCGTTATGTAAAATAATCCTTCCCCGTTTTGCCTGCCGACGAGGCCGGGGAAGGATTTAAGGCTACTTATCGTGGATTACGCGGTCGAATTCCGACGGATGGTCGATATCGCTGCGCAGATAGGCATCACGCACGGCGTCGCGCGCACGGTCCCAATCCAGTTCACCCCGGCGCGGATAGGCGTCCCACTCGGCGCGCAGCTCTGCATCATCGATGTCGTTGAAGGCGGTGCCGTCGCGACGCCCGAACAGGTCATAACCGAAGCGATAGGCCGGTTCCAGTTGCTCATAGCTCTGGCCGACGCCGTAAGGCCGGTTGGTAAAATCCTGACGCCAGAAGGCATCGTGATCTTTCCAGTCGGTGAGCGGACCATTGGTGACAAAGGTATTCATGGCGTTCTCCTTGATATTAATGCCTTGAATCTAAACGGAATGGGATAAGTATCCGATCCGAAGACCCGATCCCGGCATAGGGGAACCGCAAAGACGAAAACCCCGCCTGTGAGGGCACAGGCGGGGCTTCGACACGGCCCTCGTGAAGGGGCTACCGGTGATCAGACCGGATTACATTCCGCCAGATTACTGAGCGGGTTCCTTGGCAGGCTTTTCAGCCGGCTTGGCGGCGTCATCGGTGGCCGGAGCCGGCGCATCCGTCGCCGGGGCGGCGGTGTCCGTCGGAGCCGCGGTCTTGGCCAGCGACGAAGCCTTCAACGAGGTTTCGTCGGCGCTGAGCGTACCGGTCACGGTCACTTCATCGCCGATGGCGAAGGGCTGGCCGTCCGAGGTCGCGGCCGAAGCGTCGACGGCGATGTCCTTGACGGCGTCGGCTTCACCGACCTTGAGCGTAAAGGTACCGGCCTTTTCACCGGCGGCGGCAATCTTGCCGGTCAGGCTGACGGCGCCTTCGGCCGGGGCTTCGGTAGCCGGGGCAGCGACCGGAGCGTCCGGTGCCGGAGTGGTCGTCTGGGCCAGGGCCGGGGTCATCGACAGGGCGGCACCGGCGATGGCGAAGGCAGCGATACGGGTCGACAGTTTGAAGCTTTTCATTGGAGATCGTTCCTTTGGGGGGTTTCAAATCAGAATTGCATTAGAGCCATCCCATTGGCGCGGTCCGATCCGAACCAGGCGTCTGAGGGGGCGGTGTAGGCCAGCTTGGCGTCACCGCCTCGGCTGAGTTCAAATTAGGGGCGGCGGGGTAAGTAAACCATCGGGATGCCCCCCGTCCGAACGTCGCAATGCGGTAAAACAGACTTTGGTCATAATGCCGGTGCGCAGCCATAAAGTCGCCGCGTTCTGACGCCGATATCGCGGATGCGAAGAGTGAATTTGCAACTAAGTTGCAGATTCAAATGCCGGAATCCGCGCCGTTAGGAACGGCCACATTTCTGACAACCGATTTTAAAAATCGACACCCTGCGCAAAAAAATCATATGGTCGGGCTCTGTTTTCATAAAAATTTCGTAAGTCACGGAAGTTCTTATGTGTTTGAAACGTCACAGGCGGCTGAAAAATTTCGCCTTGCGGCCACAATCATCCTGCTGACAGAACCGGGCCCGGCGCGTACTAGACAGGCACCAATACCGGAGAGAACTTATGAGCGACGGCAAGATACGCTGCGGCTGGGTCAATGAAAGCAAGCCGCACTACGTCCATTATCACGACCACGAATGGGGCGTGCCGCTGCACGGTGACCAAAAGCTGTTCGAGATGCTAATTCTCGAAGGGGCACAGGCCGGCCTGAGCTGGGAAACGATCCTCAAACGCCGCGACAACTACCGCGCCGCCTTCAAAGATTTCGATATCGCGGCCTGCGCGGCCTTTACCGACGAAGAGCTTGAGGCGCGCATGTCCGACGAAGGCATTATCCGCAACCGGCTGAAAATCTGGTCGGTGCGCAAGAACGCCCTCGCCTTCATCGCCATCCAGACAGAGTTCGGCAGCTTCGACGCGTATCTGTGGCGCTTCGTCGACGGCGCGCCGAAACTGAACCGTCCGCAGACGCTAAAAGACGTCCCGGCCTCGACGCCCGAATCGGACGCTTTATCGAAAGACCTGAAAAAGCGCGGCATGAGCTTTGTCGGCTCGACCATCCTCTACGCCTATATGCAGGCGGTCGGGCTAGTCGACGACCATGTAGCGACCTGTTTCAAGGCGGCAAAGTAAGGGCCTCCGGCGGGCAGGGGCACAGCCCCTGCACCCATCACCTGCGCCCTGTGTACCCACTAAAGTTTTCAACCCAGTCGTTCAGGTTTTCATCCAGCATCTTGGTGTATTGATCGATGAAATAGGCGCGCGCCGCGTCCCGGTCACGCATCATATCGACTTGGGTTTCAGCCGCATCTGCCACAACAAAAGCATTATAGCGCGAAGCCGCATATAAAAGGCAGGCACTCGTTCTGTGTGGACCTACCTGCGCCTGATGCTGATTGGCCAGCGCGATGAAGCTATCGGCAATGTCCCAGAATTGTTCGTCGGGCGAATTGTTATCGCTCATTATTTCCCTCCCATTAAGGCCGCGCGTTCTTCCGTCGTCAGCAGCCGCCACTGGCCTTCGGGCAGGTCGCCGATCTGGACCGGGCCGATGCGCGAACGGTAAAGATCGATGACGCGCAACTCGCACATGTCGCACATGCGGCGAATCTGACGATTGCGGCCTTCCTGAAGCACAAAGCGCAGGACCTGTTCGCCGACCTGTTCGACCACCGCCGGTTTCAGCTTGCGCCCGTCCAGCTCCAGCCCGTGGCGCAGCCATTTCAGCTTGGCCTCGAAGATCGGGCCCTTGACGCGGACGGTGTAATCCTTCTCAAGCTCGCTGTCCGGACCGATGATGGCCTTGGCGATCACCCCGTCCTCGGACAGGATCAACAGCCCGCGCGAATCTTTATCCAGCCGCCCGATGGGGGCCAGTTTCGAGTTCTGATCCGGCCAGACGGTGAGTTGTCCGTAGTGATTGGGACGGCGGATCATGCGCACGGCCGGCGTTTCCCCCGCTTCCGGCTGACCCGAAACGATACCGACCGGCTTGTGGTAGATGACGGTGAGCTTGTTATCGATCTCACTCTGCGCCGCCGGATTGAAGGTGACCGTCTGACCGCTCTCAACCTTGCGGCCCGCGTCGCGCACCACCTCGCCATCGACCGACACCAGCCCGTCGGCGATGAAGGCGTCGGCCTCACGCCGTGAACAGACGCCCGACTGCGCCAGCCATTTGTTGAGACGGATCGGCTCAGAGCCGGTATAGGTGCGGGATAGGGACATGCGCCGCTGATAGCGAAAAAGCGGCCTGACGGCTACGGTTTTATGAACCCGCCACGCAGCGTAGCGGCTCGTAGGTCTCGGCCCGCGTCAGGACATAGCCTTCGAGGTACATGTTCGCGCCCTTGCCGACAGCTTTCACGCTGACCTTGAGATGGTCGATCCACTGCATATCGAACGACGTGATATCGTCCTTTTGCGTGATGGCGAAGTCCTCGAAATAGAAGCCCGTGCCGTCCTCGGCATTGTCGAAAACGAAGCCGCCGCTGCGATACATCGCCGAATAGTTCCGCCCGTCGAGCTTATAGACCATCTTGGCGTCGCCGCTCAGACGGTTGTCGGGTCTGGGCTCCGCCCAAATGCCGAAGGTGAAATAGACGCGGTTATCGCTGGCCGCCCTGTTGTACCACGCCCCCTGGCAGGTCCAGCCCCGGTTGGTCATGACGTTCAGCGTCGCGTCGTCGGCAAGCGCCTGACCCGATACCCCGATAAGGGCGATGCTTACCAACGATATGAATCCCGCGCGCATTACCAATTCCCCGGCTGACAATAAGCTGTATCATGACCTCATAGCCGTAACGGTAGTCCATAACCAGTTACAACGGCTGTAAGGGCGGGGGAAACAATGCGTCAGATTTTAACCGGAATTTTGGGGCTGGGGCTCGTTTATACCATCCTCGCCTTTCTCGGCGGGCAATACTGGGCTTTCGACCTGCTGACGCCCTTCCGGCCTCAGGCATTGCTGGCCGGTGTCCTATTATTGCCTCTGGCGCTTTTGGCCCGACGCAAGCTGCCCATAGGATTGGCCACGGCCATCATCCTATTGAATGCCTTGCCGATTGGCGTCCGGCTGGCGGCCTTCCCAGCGGTGACGCGCGGCGAAATGGTGTCTGTGGTTTTTCAGCCCTATACCCGTGTTGACCTGTTGTCCGCCAACGTCCTGACGTCCAACCGTAACTTTCAGACCCTGCGTCGCGTGATCACCTCGTCGCCACCCGATGTGCTCGTTCTGACCGAAGTGGATCAGGGCTGGCTCGACGGCCTGTCGCTCGACACCCTTAAACACGTTGATACGAACCTTTCGGAACAAGAACGGGGCGATGCCGATCCGGAGGCGCTTCAATATCCGTACAGGCATGAAGCGCCGCGTCGCGATAATTTCGGCATGGCCATCTACGCCACCGCGCCGTTCACCGCGCAGACCGTCCTTGTCGGCGATCTTCAACTGCCGTTGATGCGGGTGGAGTTCGACGACTATGTGCTGCTGGCGGCGCATCCGATTCCACCGATCAGTGGACGATATAATCTCGAAAACCGGCTTTATCTGCAAACCCTTGCCGATCTGGCGCAGAACAGCCCAAAGCCCATCATCATAGCGGGCGACCTCAACGCCACCCTGTGGTCGGCCTCGCTTAAGCCGCTGACCGGCAAGGGCCTGAACCGGGTCAGCACTCCGCTTGGCTGGGCCTATAGCTGGCCAGTACATATGCCGCCTCTGGCGATCCAGATCGACCATATCTTCGCTAAGGATATCGTCTATGGTGAGCTTGAGGTGTTGAAGGATATAGGCTCAGACCATTTCCCCGTTCGCGCCGATATCGTGGTGAGCAGAGCAAAGTAAATGTGCGGACAGTTGCTGGCGCTTAAAATATGGATCGACTTCCTGAAAAGTCTGGGCTTCTCGGATGAAGTCATCGCGGTGATCATCGAGGCGTATAACGAGGGCGTAGTCAAACCGACCGACGCCTACCCGATCATCACGCAAGGCCCGGTGCTGAGCACCAAGAGCTGGAGCCTTGTGCCAGCATGGGCGACCGCGCCGCAAAAGGCCGCGACCTTCAATGCCCGCATCGAGACCGCTGCCGAAAGGCCGACGTTCAAGGACGCCTTTGCCCGACGCCATGCGCTGGTGCCGGTCGCCGGGTTTCACGAATGGTCGGGGCCCGCCGCATCTCGCCAGAAATGGACGATCACCCGCAAAGACAATGAACCGCTGGTTCTGGCCGGTCTATGGGAAGGCGACACCTTCACGGTCCTGACCCGCGCTGCCGGGACGCAGATGGCGACCATCCACGACCGCGAACCGGTCGTCGTGGGGCGGCGGCAATGGCAGGCGTGGCTCCACAACGACCTGTTCGACCCGGCCTTGCCGCCGGAGGATTTTTACCGCTTCGAGCCCGTCGGCGACGTGCAAACGAGCCTGTTTTGAGCCTGCTCGACGAAATCGCCACCTGCCGTGCTTGCACAGACCTGCCGCTGGGGCCGAGGCCGGTGGTGCGCGCCGATAATCCTTCTGCGCGCGTCCTGATCATCGGTCAGGCCCCCGGCACGAAGGTCCACGCATCCGGCATTCCATGGGACGATAAGTCGGGCGAGCGACTGCGCGACTGGATGCAGATGTCGTCAGAATCCTTTTACGACACGTCTAAAATCGCCATCATGCCGATGGGGTTCTGTTATCCCGGCAGGGGTAAATCCGGCGATAATCCGCCGCGTCCGGAATGCGCACCTTTGTGGCATAAGCGCGTTCTTGAGACCTTGCCGAATATCGAACTAACGCTGCTGATCGGGCAATATGCGCAAAACGCCTATCTCGACGATCGCCTCAGCCTGACCGAGCGCGTGCGGCAAGCCGACACCTACGACGCATTCTTTCCGCTGGTTCATCCCTCGCCGCGCAACGGCATCTGGCTGAAAAAGCACCCGTGGTTCGAGGCCGAAACCGTTCCGGCCCTACGCGCCCGCCTTGCTGGCCTGTAGTTCGCCCCACGCCCGTCGGGCGATCTGCGTCGCCGCTTGTAGCCCCATCGCGACCATGACCAGCGCCACGATGGCGTCCGGCAGGGTATTGTGCGTGAAAAAGACCCCCACCGCCGCGCCCATGACCAACACATTGCCGACGGCGTCATTACGCGCGCACAGCCATACCGACATCATATTGGAATCGCCCTCGCGGAATTTATACAGCCACCACGCCGACAACAGATTCGCCGCGACGGCCAGCACGCTGATGAGGCCCATGATCTCGGCTTTGGGGACATCGCCCGTATAGACCTGCCACAGGGTCGCCCCCATGATCCACAGCGCGAACAGAAACATCGACGCCGCCTTGAACAGCGACATCTTCGCCCGCGTCGGCACCGAGGCTGTCAGGACGAACAGGCTGAGCGCGATATTGATGGCGTCGCCGGCGAAGTCGAGCGAATCGGCGAGCAACGATTTCGACAGGCTCTGATACCCCGCGCCGATCTCGACGAAGAACATCGCAGCATTGATGAGCATCACCCACCACAAGACCTTGCGGTACTGCGGATCGACCACAGGATCGGAATGATCGTGGACGTGACCGTGCCCGTGGTCATGGTCGTGGTCGTGATGGCAGTGCGCGCCGGGGGCGTGGTCGTGGCTCATGCGAAGCTCCTTGATACGCATAAGAGGATTGCCGAACTGACTTGGCAAACAAATTATGCGGTTCTCTGCATTTCGGGGTTCCCTTCGCCGATGCAAGGGCTGTATCTTGCACAATTACAGATTAGATTTCGGAGTTCTTGATATGACCAAGCTGATTGCCATTTCCGGTGCCCTGCGCAAGGCTTCGCACACCACCGCCCTGCTGCGGACCCTGGCGAAGACCGCGCCCGACGGCGTCGAAATCGAAGTCGCCGATGTCGTGGACGTGCCCGTCTATAATCAGGACCTCGATGTCGAGCCGAACCCGGCCGCGGTCGAAACCCTGCGCGCGCAGGTCAATGCCGCCGACGGCATCATCATCGCCAGCCCGGAATATAACTACGCCATGCCGGGTTCGACCAAGAACATCATCGACTGGCTGTCGCGTCCCTACGGCAAGGCGGCTCTGGTCGGCAAGCCGGTGCTGATCATCACCACCTCGCCCGGTTCGACCGGCGGTGTCCGCGCCCAGTCGCAGATCCGCGGCACGCTGGCGGCCATCGGCGCGCATCCGCTCGGCGGAGCCGAAGTCGTCATCGCCGGGATCGACAAGAAGTTCGTCGACGGCGATTTCGCCGACGAGACCAACCTGAAGTTCATCCTGTCGTCTCTGGATCGCCTTCTGGCCGAGATAACGCTGCGGAAATAAGAGCCGCACGCAGGGCGGCGGTCCACGCGGCCACGCCCTGATCGTCCGCAATCAGGTCGTTGCGGATTTCGATCAGCACCGCCGGGAGGCCGCGATCGTCGCCATGTATCGGCACGGCATAGTCCTCCGCGCGATCGGTCTGATAGGGCACATTGGCCCCGACATTCAGCCCCTGCGCCATCAACCGCGCGACCAATGCCTCGCCGAACGCCTTCGCCTCGCCGAACAGGACACCGCCCTGCCACGGACGCGTCACGCCGAGATAGACCGGCGTAAAGCTGTGGATACTGACCAGCCGTGTCGGGCGGCCCTGTCGGGCATCGAGACAGGCCGTCACCGCTGCATGGAACGGCGTGAATATCCGCTCGGTCTGGCGCTGGATTGCGCCGGGATCGAGCACAAGATTACCTGGGATATCCGTAGCCTCGGAGCGCGTAACGATGCTGCCGGGCGTCCCCAAAGGCCGGTTCAGGTCGATCAGCAGCCGCGAAAACGTCCCCAAAAACGCCGGAGCATCCAATACCGCCGACAACCGCCGGGTCACCTCCGCCGCACCGGGGTCCCAGGCGATGTGGCGCTGAAGATCATCCGCACCGAGGCCCAATCCCGCATATTCAACAGGGATGAAATTCGACGCATGTTCGCACAGAAGCACGATGTCCGAAGCTCCGTCCGGGTTCAGAATCTCGACCGGTGCAGGCCAATCGCTCACGCTACCTCGTCCATCAGCACTTCATCGGTAACGACCTCGAACCGCGTCAGGGTCGCCGGACCGAACTGCGTCGAGATAGCCACATCGGTGGCGTCGCGCCCCACGGCCATCAGGATGCGCCCGACGCGCGGCGTGTTGTGGCGGGCGTCCGCCGTGTACCAGTGGCCGCCGAGATAGACCTCGAACCAGCCGGAAAAGTCCATCGGTGCCGGGACCGGCGCGACCTTGATGTCGCCTAGATAACCGGTGCAGTAACGCGCGGGGATATTCATGCAACGGCACAGCGTCAGGGCCAGATGCGCGAAGTCGCGGCACACCCCTACCCGCTCCTCATAGGCCCCGTAGGCGCTGCGGCGGCGGTCGGCCAGTTGATAATCGAAGCGGATATGGTGGTGGACGAAATCGAGGATCGCCTGCACCCGCGGCCATCCCGCTTGCGTCTGTCCGAACAACGCCCAGGCGATATCGGTGAGGCGGTCGGTCTCGCAATAGCGCGAGCCGAGCAGATAGACCAGCACCTCGTCGGGCAGGTCGCGCACCTCGTGCTGAACCGCATCATACGGCACGTAGTCGGGCAGACCCGTGTCGTAGATGGTAAATTCGGAAGAGATGGTCAGCGGCCCTGCGGGGGCCGTGATGCGCGTACAGGCATTGCCGAACGGATCGGCATAGGTCCAGGATTCGATCTCTGGCGAAAACTGCACCACCTGCGGCGTCAAAAGGTCGGCGCGGCGCGACGGATGAACGTTGAGGCACAGCAGCATCGGCGTCGGCTGCGGGCAGTCATAGGTCAGGGTATAACCCGCTTTGATTTTCATGGTCACTCTTCGGATGGGGAGGTCGTCGGGTCCGCGCTCTCCAGCGTGGTAACGTTAACCTGAACATCCATGCCTAAAGAATCGATGCGGCTTCCGGTGTGCGTTCCCCATAAAGGTATAGCCTGATAGGGGGTGCGAGTGACGCCGACGCGGATCAGGTCGCGATTGCCGATAATGCCGTTGGTCGGATCGAACTCGACCCAGCCGGCACCGGGCAGGAAGACCTGCACCCAGGCGTGGGTCGCGCCGCCCCCCAAATTACCCGCGCCATCGCGCGCCGGGGAATAGATATAGCCCGTCACGAAGCGCGCGGCGAAGCCCAACGAGCGCACCGCCTCGATCATCAGCAGCGCATAGTCGCGGCAGGTGCCGCTCAGGGAATAGAGCGTCATTTCCGGCGTTTGCGTCCCCGGATTGGTGCGGCGGATATATTTGAAATCCTGCCTGATGGCGTGGGTCAGGTCCTCCAGCAACTGCGCCGTCACGGTCGGCCCTGCCGGATTGACGAAGCGTCGCGCCCAGGCCTCGGTCACGTCGTCGGGATATTGCCGCTGCATCGAGGGTGCGAGGTCGGGCAGATGCTCGTCCTCGTAGGTAAACGGCCAGATACGCGCCTCCTCGTCGGTACGAAAATGCAGGGCCTGCTGATGCGTGTGATCCAGCACAATGGTCGTATCGAAGCGCAGGACATCCGACTCGGTTTCAAACTCGGCCACGGCAATACAGTTGTTGAAGACGTCGTGGATCCAGAAGAGGTCGCTCGGTTCCGGATGGATGCGCAGGCTGGCCGAAATCAGCCGCTGGTCCTGACTGTCGCGGGGTCGAAACAACAGGCGGTGCTGGCCGAAGCCCACAGGTCGGCGATAGGTATAGGTGGTGACGTGATGGACGCGCAGCCGGGTCATGGCGCCCTTATCCCAGAACGAATGTTAAAATTACATGCGGGTATTGAGCGCCAACTGCGCCGCGAAGGCCCGCTGATAGGCCGGACGCGCCTCGCCGCGCGCGACATAGGCGGCCAGGTTTTCAAATTCGTCAAGCAGGCCCGACGCCCGCAACCGGAGCAGCACCGAGACCATCATCAAATCACCCGCGCTGAATGCCCCATCAAGCCACTCCACGTCGCCGAGACGGGCCGACAACTGACGCAGACGATCACGAACGCGGTCCTTGACCAGCGGCAAACGCTCGGCATTCCAAGGCTTATCGCGCTCCAGCAGTACAGCATTGGCCAGTTCGAGGATCGGCGGCTCGACCGTGTTGGTCGCGGCGAACATCCACATGACCGCCCGCGCCCGGGCATCGGCCTCTTTCGGTAATAGACCGGCGTGATTTTGCGCGATATGAAGCACGATAGCGCCGGTCTCGAAGAGCACCAGATCACCCTCTTCATAGGTCGGAATCTGCCCGAACGGATGACGGCTCAGATGCGCCGGCTCTTTCATGGCGGCGAACGAAACCCCGCGCACCTCATACGGCTGGCCGACCTCCTCCATAGCCCAGCGGACGCGCGTATCGCGCGCCAGCCCCTTACCACCGTCAGGCGACCGATCGAAAACGCTGATGGTTATGGTCATGGCAAACCTCCTAAATCAGCTTTACATCCCGGGCCCCGGACTCGTGCAGCAGGATGAACAGATCGACCAGCGCCTTGGGCAGGGCCGAGCCGAAATCGATCCTAAACTGACCGTGTTCGAACCGCACGCTATGCAGGACATTGGCCAGAGGCGCATGGTGATCTTCGGGATTGCCGCGCGGCTCGGTCCAGTCCTCGAACCACACCTGCAAGGCCTCTTTGCTCGGCAGGGCCACGTCGCTGATCACCACCACATCGTCCCAGCGCAGGCGCTCGATCGTCACCGTCATGCCGTTTAATATCACCACCATCGGCGAAAACGACAACATCCGCGACGGCTCGAAGCGCACCACGTGCGGATTGGCCGAAGTGATCAGGTAGTCGGCGACCAGAAACCGGTCGAACAGCGTGTCGTCGTCGGTTTGCAACAGGGCTTCCGGCTCGCCGGCATAGCCCGCCTTGCGCTGGTTTTCGACAAAGGAGCGGAACTGATCGAGATAATGGTTGCGCGCCTGCTTCAGGAAGTTGACCAGAGGCCTCAGGCCGTGCTGGGTGTCCCATTCCGCTTCAGGGGCCTGATCAGAGTTCGAAACGGTAGTGTCCTGTGAGGTCATGGAGAAATAACTGGTCTTCCTGCTTCGGGCCCGCCCCGATATTATGGATCACCTGATAGCGGTTCCGGCTCATAAAAGCCAGTTGGTCCGACACGATCATGATATGCGGCAGGTGGGAGCCGATGATACGGCACGTCACCAGATCGCCGGGTTGATAGTCTTCCGGCTTCCGACTTAAGGGGCGCACCGCGGCAAAGCGCCGGAAAAAGACCTCAAGGTTCGGCACCCGGCGGTGGTCGATATTGGGGTCGGGCTTTTTCAGCCCCCAGGCCTTGGGGTACAGCCTGAAATTTTTCGCCATATCTTCGTGGACAAGGCGCTGCAAATCTATCCCAAGGCTCCGATAGGCGCGGATGACGACGTCGGTGCAGACGCCCTTGTCCGGAGCCACATCGCCATTGGGATAAGGGATGCGCGTATAGGTCGGATCGTAGGTGACTCGGGTCTTCGTCTGGGCGTGCGCCGCCGCCAGCAGCCGGGCGGCTTTCGACTGGGGTTGCGCCTGCGCAGTCACGGCTATGGCGGGCAAACCCCATAAAACGGTCCGGCGATCCAAGCATCCCCCTCAGAACGGTCTAGCTGGCCGCCTTATCCAGAGCATCGCCGACCGATTCGATATCGCGGCCGACGCCCTTGATGGTGTTACAAGCCGAAAGCACCGGCAGCATGGCGATCAGCGAAATGATAATGATACGTTTCATGGCTTCGAACCTTCGTGAAAAAGGGCAGGTTCGACCGGGGTAAGTCTGCGGGGCGATTATGGCAATTATTGAGCGCATCTCCAAAGATAAGGAGAGCGTAAGAAATCAATAAAATCAGTGCTTGTGAAACCACTGAATCCGGCCCGATTTTCGCTCCCACAGATATTCGTGCAATGGGAAGACCAGAGTCTGCACGCAGGGTTCCAGCAGACCGATCCCCAGAGAAATCGCCAGATTACCCGTCAGCACATAGGCCACACCGGTCGCCACACCGACATGCAGAACACCATAGGTCAGGGTCTTGAACAACAGCCGCATGGGCGCCCCTTGTACATTTCCACAAGAATATAATAATAATTCTCATTTGCACAAGATGGATTTGTAAAACCATGCCTAGTGGTGATGAGCCAGCGACAGCTTTTCCGGCACTTTGCGTTCCCAGATATATTCATGCAGCGGAAAAACGAGCGTCTGCACCATCGGCTCCAAAAGACCGATCCCGAGTGCGATGGCCCAGTTGCCGGTCAGGACATAGGCAACGGTCGAGGCCACGGCGACGTGGATCGTACCGTAGGACAGGGTTTTGGCGAACAGACGCATGGCAAGTCTCCTTCAGGGCTATGATTTGAGATTAGCGCTGACCCAATTCAAAGAAAAATCGATAATTTTTTGATTTTTCATAACCGAAATCTATAGACTTGCCATGCCCTACGCCTTACGCCTAAACACCGGTATGTCCCCTGCCCCCAAAACCATTGCCGTGATCGGTGCCGGTCCTGCCGGTCTGATGCTCGCCGAAATCCTCAGCGCCCATGGTTACCGCGTCGATATCTACGACCGGATGGCCTCGGTGGCGCGCAAGTTCCTGATGGCCGGACGCGGCGGGCTGAACCTGACCCATTCCGAGCCGCTGGCCGCCTTTATCGGGCGCTACGGCAACCGCGCGACGCAGGTCAAACCGACCATTGAAGCCTTCACGCCCAAGGACCTGCGCGACTGGGCCGATGCGCTCGGGGCCGAAACCTTCGTCGGCAGTTCAGGCCGTGTGTTCCCGAAGGCGCTCAAGGCCTCACCGCTGCTGCGCGCCTGGCTCAAACGGCTGGAGGCGCAGGGCGTGCGGTTTCATCTGCGCCACGCGTGGACAGGCTGGGCCGATAATGCCCTCGTCTTCGCGCATGGGGACAAGACGGTCGAAGTCCGGCCCGATATTATCGTTCTGGCTTTGGGCGGGGCGTCGTGGCCGAAGCTGGGTTCGGACGGTGGCTGGACCGACATTTTAGGTGCGCGCGGTGTCGAAATCGCGCCGCTCAAGGCCGCCAATATGGGTTTCACCGTCACGTGGAGCGAGCATTTCCGCGACCGCTTCGCCGGAGAACCGCTAAAACCCATCGCGCTCACCTACGAAGGCCGTGTACGCAAGGGCGAGCTGATGCTGACGCGCCAAGGGATAGAGGGCGGCGCGGTCTATGCCCATGCGGCCGCCTTGCGCGACACGATCGCGCGTAAGGGCTCGGCAACTCTGCTGATCGACCTCAAACCGGAACTGAGCGAGGCCCAGATCGTCAACAAACTGTCGCGAGGGGCTAAAAATGATAGTTTAAGCAACAAGTTACGCAAAACACTTAATCTGTCGCCCGCCGCCATCGCCCTGCTGCGCGAAACGGGTCAGGAGATTACACCCGCGCTCATAAAAGCCGCGCCCGTGACCCTGACCGGCGCGCAAGCGCTGGAGCGCGCCATTTCCTCGGCGGGCGGCATCCGCTTCGACGCCGTGACACCGGATTATGAACTGAAAGCCCTACCCGGCACTTACGCCATCGGCGAAATGCTCGACTGGGAAGCCCCCACCGGCGGCTATCTGCTGCAAGCCTGTTTCAGTCAGGCGGTCTGGACAGCCCGCGCCATATTGAAGCGATAGATATGCAACGTCTTCTTTTTCTCTGCACCGCCAACAAACTACGCAGCCCAACCGCTGAGCAGGTCTTTTCGCAGTACCCGAATCTTGAGGTCGCGTCCGCCGGGCTGGGGGCCGATGCGGCAGAACCTCTGACACCGGAGCATTTCGAGGGCGTGGACATCATCTTCGTTATGGAAAAGGCGCACCGCAACAAACTCAGCAAGCGCTTCAAGGCCTATATCGGCAAGGCGAAAGTCATCTGCCTGAACATCCCCGACGACTACGACTATATGGACCCCATCCTGATCACCTTGCTCAAGGCGCGGGTAACACCTCACCTACGTTAAAAATCCGGCTTGAAAATCGCCGGATCGTAACCGAAATCGCGCGTGGCCGCGGTGTGATCGAAGACCAGATCGGTGTTCATCCGCAATGCCATATTGACATTATTTTTCAACGTCGCGCCCGGTTTGATAATCCCCAGCACACCGAAACCCAGCTTCCACAACGCCGCCGGAAACGACAGGATGCGTGCGGGCTTATCCTTGGCGGCGAAAATCCGCGCTACCATGTCGCGGTAACTGAGGGTCTCACCGCCGGAGAGATCATAGGCCCTGTTACGCGTCACATCAATATTGATTACCTGCACTGCCGCCTTCGCCAGATCACGGGCATGGACCGGCTGACGCAGACCTTTGGCGCCATCGCAGACCGGGAAAAAGCCTAAAAGATCAATCGTCTGCGCGATACGGCTGATATTCTGATCCAGGCCTTCATCATAAATCAGGGTCGGACGAAGGATCGTCCAGCCAACATCGTGCGTGGCGCCAAAGGCCTCGATCCGCGCTTCGGATTCGCTAAGCAGATCGGCGATCCGGCGCTCTTCCGGCTCCGGCGAAAAGGTCTTGCTGAAGCGCGAGGTCGACGAAAAGGCGACAACCCGTTTCATGCCCTGCCGCCACAAAGCCTCCAGTACGTTTTCAGTAATCAACCAGATCGGCGAGGTGACGATGACCGTGTCGAACCCCTTGCCCTCGAACGCTTCCGGATGCATCAGGTCGAGAAACACCTCGCCCGAACGCTTCGGCTTGCGCGTGGTGAAAATCGCATCGGGGGCGATGTCGCGCAACCGCCGCCCGACCAGACTCGTCGCCCCGATGACCAAGAGTTTTGTATCTATCATAGTCGATGCTGCCTCTCATCATACCTCCCCGCTGGCGGGGAGGGTGGCGTTGCGAAGCCACGACGGGTAGGGTGGACAATGCCGAAGACACCCCACCACCACGCCTTTCAGGCGCGGTCCCCCTCCCCGCACTAAAGTGCAGGGAGGTATAGGATGTGTCGCATTTACCACCGCCCCACGCAAGCACAGGGCGGAGAAGACTTGCCACGCACCGCCCGTCGGCCTATGTCTCGGCACGTATTCTTACGAAAGTGCCGGTCATGAGCGCCTACAAATCCCTGCGTGATTTCATCAGTAAACTCGAACGCGAAGGCGAACTCATCAGGGTCAACGAACCGGTATCGACGCACCTTGAAATGACCGAGATCCAGACCCGGCTTCTGGCCGACAAGGGCCCGGCGGTGCTGTTCGAGAATGTCCTGCTGCCCGATGGGTCGAAATCCGACATGCCGGTGCTGGTCAACCTGTTCGGCACCGTCAAGCGCGTGGCGATGGGCGTGACGCTCGAAGGCAAGGAGCGCACCAATCCGCAGGACCTGCGCGAAGTCGGCGAGTTGCTGGCCTTCCTGCGTCAACCGGAACCCCCGCGCGGCTTCAAGGACGCCCTCAGCATGTTGCCGCTGGCCAAGACCGTCATGGGGATGCGCCCAAAGACCGTCTCGAAGGCCCCTGTGCAGGAGGTCGTCCTGACCGGCGACGATATCGATCTGACGAAGCTGCCGGTGCAGGGTTGCTGGCCCGGCGAGCCCGCGCCGCTGATCACCTGGGGGTTGGTGGTCACCAAAGGGCCGTCGGAATCGCGCGAGGACGACTTCAATCTCGGCATCTACCGGATGCAGGTGCTGGGCAAGGACAAGGCCATCATGCGCTGGTTGGCCCACCGCGGCGGCGCGCAGCATCACGCGCGCTGGAAGAAGGCCAAAAAGACCGAGCCCCTGCCCGCCTGCGTCGTGCTGGGGGCCGATCCGGGCACGATCCTCGCCGCCGTGACGCCAGTGCCGGACACTTTGTCAGAGTATCAGTTTGCGGGACTTCTGCGCGGCGCCAAGGCCGAACTGATTCCGGCCAAAACCGTGCCCCTGCTGGTGCCGGCCGAAGCCGAAATCGTCCTCGAAGGCCACGTCCTGCTCGACGAATATGCCGACGAAGGCCCCTATGGCGACCACACCGGCTATTACAATTCGGTCGAAAAATTCCCGGTGTTCAAGGTTTCGGCCATCACCATGCGCAAAAAACCGATCTATCTGTCGACCTTTACGGGACGGCCGCCCGACGAGCCGTCGGTATTGGGAGAAGCGTTAAATGAAGTCTTTATCCCGTTGATCCGTCAGCAGTTTCCCGAAATCGTCGATTTCTGGCTGCCGCCGGAGGGGTGTTCGTACCGCATCGCCGTCATCTCGATGAAGAAGGCCTATCCCGGCCACGCCAAGCGCGTCATGATGGGCGCGTGGTCGTATCTCAGACAGTTCATGTACACCAAGTGGCTGATCGTGGTGGATGACGACATCAACTGCCGCGACTGGAAGGACGTCATGTGGGCCGTTTCGACGCGGATGGACCCGGCGCGCGACCTGACGATCATCGAGAACACGCCGATCGACTATCTCGACTTCGCCTCGCCGGAAAGCGGGCTGGGCTCGAAGGTCGGCCTCGACGCCACCAACAAGTGGGAGCCGGAAACCCACCGCGAATGGGGCGAAGAACTGTATATGGAGCAGGACGTGATCGACCGCGTCAGCGCCAAATGGGCGGCGATGGGACTACCGGGCTCCGGCAAGCCGATCTGGAAGAAATAATTTAGTGGGCTTTGTCCGTCGATGGCGGCGGCAAATCGATACGAATGGTCACCGGACTTTTGAACGGTATGAAAAGCGCGGCGGCCATCAGAGCCAGCAAAACCGCGAGACCTGTATAGAGCCAGATTTTTTGTTTCATATTCGCCCCCATAATTCGATTTAACCGATATGGTTGAAGAGTTAAAGGGGGCTCAAGGGGGATGTGATGAAATACGGCTGGCTTCTTTTGGGCCTTAGCGTCACCGCCGTCGTGATATGTGCTTTATGCGCCTTCACACCTTTGGCATGGGAACTCAGCGGTCGGGAGTCTGAGGGCTATCCGGAGATCGTATTTGCCGTCTATCACCTGCCAACAGCGGTTCTTTTGCTGATAGACGCGGTGCTGATTTTCCGGTTGGAACGGCAAAAAACCCTATCCCCTCAAAAGGCATTGTGGTTGGCCGCCGGGTTTAAAATCACCAGTCTGCTCCTTCTGAGCCTTCCGGTCACCTTTCCACATAGCGGCACAAACAACGCTTTATTGCCGTTCTTCTTCGGCAATTATCCGCTCGTCGGATTTCCGTTTCACGTCTTCATGACAATACGGGGCTGGCGTAAACGCTCTCCCGTTGCGACTACGACATAGACGTAATGCAGAGCGCTTACCCGGTCTTACTGTACGGCGTGCCATCCGGCCATTTACCGGTCCGAGCGGCGCGCTGTTCGCGTAGCTGCGCCTGTTTGTCGGACCAGCCCTTGCGCCATTGAGAATCCGAGGCGATTTGCGGCTGCGCCGCCCCCTCCGTCAGCGTCGCTTCGCTCGCTCCCTCCTCCCCATCTTCGCAAGGCTCGATAGGGAGGAGGGAGGCAGGCTTCAACGGCTCTGAGGGCGTGGAGCGCCCTTTCGTCTTCACCAACGGCGTGTGCAATTGGCGGATCAGGCGCTCGGCGGCGATCAGGGCGCGTAGCAGGGCAATGGCCTCCTGCGGCACCGAGGGCTTGCGGCCTTCGACGAAGGACAGAAGACGGTCGGCCTGAGCCATGAGGCGGGTGTGCAGAGGGGCATAGGTGTCGGTCATGTCCCCATGATGACGTGGTTACACATAGCGGGGATAAGATGCGCTAAAAGGGCTGACTGGTCCCCCTCACCCGGCGCTACGCGCCACCCTCTCCCAAATGGGGAGAGGGTGAGTAGGTCAGACCGCTTCGCGCAAGGTCGCCGTGCCATATTCCTTGGTCAGATAGCCCGCCACCTCTTCGGCGCGCATCGGCTTGGCGAAATAATAGCCCTGAATATAACGCGCACCGACCTCGCGCAGGCGTTTCAGTTCGGCCTCGGTCTCCACGCCCTCGATGACGTGATCGAGCGACAGGTTGCCGCACAGGTCGATGATCGTCTTGATGATCTTCTGCGCCGAGTCGTGTTTCAACAACTGCGTCACGAAGCTGCGGTCGATCTTGATCTTATCTGCCGGCAGACGGTGGATATAGCTGAAGCTGGAATAGCCCGAACCGAAATCGTCGAGCGCGATGCGGCAGCCCATGCTTTTCAGCCGCGCCAGCGCCTCGACCGCCTGATCGAAGTCGGTCAGCATGGCGGTCTCGGTCACTTCGAATTCGATGCGCGTCGGGTCGATGCCGGACGCCAGCACGGTTTCACAGATCCGCCCGATGGCGCGTGTCGATCTCAGGTCGCGCGCCGACAGGTTGAACGAGACGCGCAGATGCGACGGCCACGACTTCACCGCCACCAGAGATTTACGCAGCAAAATCAGCGTGATGTCACTGATCAGGCCCGACCGTTCGGCGGCGCGGATGAAGATATCGGGGCGCACGGCGCCCAGCTTTTCCGATTCCCAGCGCGCCAGAGCTTCGAAGCTGACGGTCGATTGGGTGGCGAGGTCGACCTGCGGCTGATAGACGATATACATTTCGCGTTCCAGATTGCTGGAGCGCAGGGTCTGGTCGATGAGGCCGAAATCGCGCATCTCGGTTTCGTGTTTGGCACTGAAGACCACGGGCGCGCCGCGCAGATTCTGCTTGGCGTAGTAAAGGGCGTAGTCGGCACGCTCCAGCAACTGCGAACCGGTCATCTCGTCGGCATCCGAATGGACGAAGCCGACCGAGGCGGAAATATTGGCGGCCACACCGCCGCCGAGCAGATAGGTTTCCCGCAGATTGTCGCAGACCAGCGCCCCGAACTGCCGCAGGGCTTCGTCGGATCGTGCGCCCTTGAGAATCAAGGCGAATTCGTCGCCTCCCAGACGCGCCACCGTGCCGTCTTTGCCGACACAAGCGCGCAGACGGTGGCCGACCTCGATCAGCAGGGCATCGCCGACGCTGTGACCGTAGATGTCGTTGATCGGCTTAAACCCGTCAAGATCGATCAGGGCCAGATCGAAGCTGCCGCCCTTTCGGCGGCCCTCGATGACCTTTTCTAACTCGACAAAGAAACTGCGGCGGTTGGGCAGACCGGTCAGGGCATCGAAATGTGCCAGAATCTGCGCTTCACGGCGGTGCTTTTCGGCGACGACTCGGGCATGGACGGAGCGGAAGATGGTCGCGCGCATGATGCCCGCCATGCCGAACGCGGTAAAGATACCTGCAATACCGACCCAGATATGCTGTTTGAGCACCGGAAAACCGGCACTGTGCGCCAGAATATACATGGTCGAAATCGCCAGAAACGACGACGGCAGCACCACGCGCAGCGACGCGCCGGAGGTGGCGTAAACCAGCGTCAGCAGGACGAAATAGATCAGTTTGGCCGGTTCGAAATGCAGGCTCTGATAGGTGACGACATTGCTGTACATCAGAAGATTGATGCACAGGCCGGTGATTTCCAACCGCGTCAGGGACTCGGTTTTCTTCGTATATACAAAGAGAAGACTGAAACAGATCAGCGCCGTTACCCCTGCCAGAGAGGCCAGTACCGGCAGGGCGATGCCTTTTTCATAGAAAAAATGCGAAACGAAGATCAGGCAATAATAGCTGCCCACCACGCCGCAGAGGCCGCGCACGATCGGGCGGATGGCGATGACCTTCTCACGCAACAATTCGGTCGGATCGACGGCCTCGGCGCGTCGGCGACGTAAAATGCCTGCCGTCGCGCCGCGCCACAGGCGGTGAAGCCGGTCGCGAAGGACGGAAATCGATGCGGTGTCTGTGCGCATGGCCAACTCGCGGGGTGAGGGTTCACGACGCGCGGACCGCCGGAAACGGCCCGCCTGAGACGCACCCTAGGACGCAAGACCTGAAGATTATGCTAAATTTCAGGAAAAAATTCAGATATCTCTTCAATAAAACAAGGGTTTCCGAAATAGAGCGCGGGACCTGACTTTGTTCCATTTGTGACTTGCACAACCCCGGGCCTCAGGCCTAGATAGACGTATGCTGCAACCGCAAACAGACTCGCCGAATCCTGAGACGACGGACCTTCTTGACCGCGTCATCCGCACGGCGCGCGCGCGGGGGGCCGATGCCGCCGAGGCGGTGTTTGCCGACAGCCGCTCCTTGAGCGTCGGGGTGCGCAAGAGCGCCGTCGAAGTGGTCGAAAGCGATGAAACCGCCGATCTGGGGCTGCGCGTCTTTGTCGGGCAAAAACAGGCGGTTGTTTCGGTATCCGAATTTTCGCCCAAGACGCTGGAGCGGCTGGTCGATCGCTGCATCGCCATGGCCAGCCTCGCGCCCGACGATCCCTATACGGGTCTGGCCGACCGTGAGCGCCTGTTCAAAGGCCCGGCCGCCGACCTCGATATCTTCGACGCGACGGAACTGAACGCCGAAACGCTGAAAGGCCGCGCCCTGAGTTGCGAAGCGGCGGGCGTCGAGGTCGATGCCCGGCTCCAGACCGACAGCGCCTCGGCGGGCCGCGCCCTCACCCACTGGACTATGCTGACCTCCGACGGCTTTCGCGGCGAGCACCGCACCAGCCTGTTTTTCCAGTCGGCGCGGCTGATCGCCACCGATGCCGACGGCAATATGGAGCGCGAAGGCGAAGGCCGCTCGACACGCTTTTACACGGACCTCCCTGCCCCCGAAACGACGGGCCGCCTTGCCGCCGACCGCGCCCTCAAGGCGATGGGCGCGCGCAAGATCGACAGCCAGACCGCGCCGGTGATCTTCGAACAGCGCACGGCCAAGTCGCTGATCGGCCTGCTGCTGGGGGCCATATCCGGCACCGCCGTGGCGCGCGGCTCCAGCTACCTCAAGGACCGGCTGGGCCAGAAAATCTTCGCCGACGGCGTTCACATCATCGACAACCCGTTCCGCAAGCGCGGCCTCGGCTCGTGCTATTACGACGACGAAGGCGTGGCCGTCTCCGAGCGTCATCTGATCGAAGACGGCGTCCTGACGACGTGGTTGCTCAACACCTCGGCCGGGCGGCAACTGGGCATGGCCTCGACCGGCCACGCCTCGCGCTCTCTGGCCCATCCGGCAGGGGTGTCGGCGCATAACGTCATCCTCAGCCCCGGCGTGCGCTCGCCCGAAGACATGATGCGCTCGGCAGGCCGCGGCGTCATCGTTACCTCGATGTTCGGCCCCAGCGTCAATTCCGACACCGGCGACTGGTCCGCCGGCGCCTCGGGTTTCTGGTTCGAGAATGGCGAGATTGCCTATCCGGTCAATGAAATCACCGTCGCCGGCAATCTGATCGACATTTTCGCGCGGCTGGAGCCTGCGTCGGACCTTGAGATCAAGGGCACGCTCGACGCGCCGTCGATCCTTGTCGATGCACTCAATATCGGGGGCAAGTGATGGCACCCCGCCCGTTAAAAGACGACCTCGACCTTTTGATCGACCGGGCACGCCGCGCCGGAGCTTTGGCGCAGCATCTCAAGGCGCAGGGGTTGGTCATTTCGTACAAGTCCGATGGTTCCATCGTCACCAATGCCGATCTTGAGGTCAATCTGTGGCTCAGGGAAGCCCTGCTCAATGCCCGTCCTGACTATGGCTGGCAGAGCGAGGAATCGCCCGACACCGACGCCCGCCTGACGCAGGAATCACTGTTCGTCCTCGATCCGATCGACGGGACGATGGGCTTCACCAAGGGCAGCCCCTACTGGACCATCGCGCTATGTCTGGTGCGCGATCGTCAGCCGGTCGCCGCCGTGGTCTATGCGCCGGACTCCAACGAAATGTATAGCGCGGCCAAGGGTTTGGGGGCGTTTCTTAACGGTCAGCCGATCACGGCCTCGGCCACGGACAATCTGTCCGCCGCCCACGGCATCGGCGACGCGCGTCTGTTCGGCCGCGACATCTGGCCCGAACCTTGGCCCAAGATGAACATCACCTCGCGTCCCTCGGTCGCCTATCGCATGGTCTGCGTGGCCGCTGCCAAGGCCGACTTTACCCTGGCCCTGACACCCAAGCGCGACTGGGACGTCGCCGCCGCGACCCTGATCTGCCATGAGGCCGGGGCGGTCGTGTCGGACCATCTGGGCCGCGCGTTCGACTTCAACGATGCCGATACGCTGAAACCCTCGCTGATCTGCGCCAATGCCGGACTTTACCCGGAAATCCGGCGCCGCTGCGCCCACCTTCTCACCCTCGAACATCTCTGAGAGTATATTATGAGCGATTCCAAACAACTGCTGCACGTCGTCATCGGCGGCGAACTGAAAGACCTGAGCGCCACCGAATTCAAGGACCTGTCGAAGGTCGAATTCGTCGGTGCCTACGCGACCTACGAAGAGGCCAAGGGTGCGTGGCGCGCCAAGGCGCAATCGACGGTGGACAACGCCCTGATGCGCTATTTCGTTATCCACGCCCACCGCCTGCTCAACCCGGCGAACGATTGATAGGTAAGGGCCGAAGGGCCACAGGCCCTTCACCCGTAACCGGGAGCAAACGGCACTGTCGGTGTTTATACTGGGCAGTTAGGGGGTTTGGGGCCAATGGCCCCAAAATCTTGTCTGGCGCTATTTCTTACCGGGATTGCCCGTTGTACCTTGGGGTAAGGGCTCAGGTCGGGCGTTATCGTCCTTCCACATCAGCGTATTCAGACAATCGCTGTCCCCCAGCACGAACAGACTGGACCGCTGGCACTTCGCTTGCGCTTCGGTGACACAGAACCCCTTACCGTTCACATCCTTGACGAAGACCAGACTCTTGGCCTTGCAGGCCTTGGGCGACGGCAAGCTGGCTTGATACTCGGCCTTGTTCTGAGCGTCCTGCGCCGAGCGCGGCGCGGTGGCACAGCCCTGTACCGCCAGCATCCCCAGCGTCACTATTGCGAATTTCAGTTTCATCCTGTGGGTCCCCATTTCAGTCGGAGGCTAATCCGCGACTGCGGCATTTTCCAGACTATTCCCGCCTGAAAATCTTCTCGGTCAGCAGCGTGCCCCACCACGAGGATTTGAAATCGGCCTTGATCTTCACCGGATCGTAGAGCGGCGACTGCGTCCATTCGACGAAACTCATCCCCTGCGGTTCGCCTTCGATAAAATAGCGCTCGAAGATATAGTCGAGCACACCGGTCTTGCCCGCCTTCATGTGCAGGGTGCGCAGGCCCAGTTCCCTGACCGCCTCGCGCATGGGATGGCCAAGATGCAGGTGGCGATAGAGGACGCTCATGATCCCTGCCCGATCCGCACCCGATTTACAGTGCATGAGGGCCGGATACTGGATTTCATCGAACAGCTTTTTGGCCTCAAGGATCGCCGGGGCCGAGGGCACGTCGCGCGAGGTGACGATGAAATCGACCATATCGAGGCCCAGCTTCTCGCACGCGTACTTTTCCAGCGCAAAAAAGGCGCCCTGCCCCCCGCGCAGATTGATCACGGTTTTGACGCCGTCGTGCTTTTTGAACCAGGCGAGCTGAAACGGCCACGGCTGGTTGGTGCGGACCATCTTGTCGTCGATCCAGTGGGCGTTGGTGAAACCCAGACGCAGATAGGCGTGATCCCCCCACAGATAGGCCAGATAGGTCTTGAAAAGACCCCATTTGGTCGTTGTATCGAAGACCTTGGGCGTTTTGGATTTCTTGAAAAGCTTCACGACGACTCGTTATTTAAGATCACGACCACCCCTTATACTCCCCCAGTTCGCTGGGGGAGGTGGATGCGAAACCAGCGGTTTCGCAGACGGTGGGGGGCATACCCAATTTCAACCTGCTGTGAGGCGTGAAATGTGTTTGCCCCCACCACCGCATCTAGCGCTTCGCGCTTCGCGCGTCGTGCGGTCCCCCTCCCCGGCACGCCGGGGAGGTATAAGGAGAGGTTCCTCGATCCCGCATATAGCGATTTCCCCGGCCAAACACAAACTATTGGCTTTGCCGCAACTGACCCTGACCCTATATAGTTTCAACTTCCGTCACTTACGCCTCATTTATGCTGCCCAATCCCGCTGTTCCTGCTCTGCCATCTTTAAGCACAAACGCGCTTATGCAGCGGGTGTGGCGCGATTACCTGCAAGCTTTCAAAGGGTTCTTAGCTTTAGCCATCGGTTGCGCGGTCATGGTGGCGATTTCGACTCAGTTCGTCATCTGGTGCCTGAAACCCGGCATCGAGCTTCTGTTCGGCGAAAGCGATTCGGCGGCGGCCTCCGAAGTCCCGCCCTTCGTCGCCGCCCATCCGCTGATCTGGGTGCCGGTCGTGATGATCGCCGCCACCATCGTCCGCCTGATCGCGCAGCTGGGGCTGGCGACCTCGGTCAATAAGGTCGGCCACCGCCTGGTCGGGCGCATCCAGTCGCAACTGTTCGGCAATCTGATCCACGCCGACCTCGGCCACCTCAACAAAGCCCATTCCGGCAGCTACCTGTCCTCGGTTCTGTTCGACGCAGGCCTGATGCGCGAAGCGACGACCAACGGCGTCGTCAACTACGTCCAGCATACCGGCATCGTCGTCGCCGCGCTGGTTTCGATGGCGCAGATCGACTGGCGCATGACGCTCGGCGTGCTCCTGATCGGCCCGGTGATCGGCGCGGTGCTGGGGCAATATAACCGCCGCACCAAAAAGGCCGCGCAAGGCGCGATGGACGAGACCTCAACCCTGTCGACCGCTATCATGGAAAGTCTCGACGGTGTTAAAATCGTCAAGATCAACAACCGCGAAGCCTATGAACAGGCCCGCGTCGATGCGGTTATCGAGCGTCGTCAGAAGCACATCATCAAGGGGGCCAATGCCCGCGCCTCGGCAGCCCCCATGACAGAGGCCCTGACCACCATCGTCCTGGCCCTCGTCGTCGCCTATGCCGGCTGGCGGGCGCAGTCAGGGGCCATGACGCTGGGGGGCTTTACGGCTTATATCGCGTTTCTGGGCGCCGCCGGACAAAGCTTGCGGCAACTGGCCAATCTGCAAACCGTAATGGCCGAAGGCTTTACCGCGGCCCGCCGTCTGTTCGCGGCGCTCGATGTCGCCCCCGAAATCACCGATGCCCCGGACGCCAAGCCCTTGGGGGCCTTCGACCGCGTGACCTTCGACCGCGTGAGTTTTGCCTATGGCGACGCACCGGTTCTTCGCGACATCAGTTTTGAGGCGCGCGCCGGTCAGTCGGTGGCGCTGGTTGGACCGTCGGGCTCAGGAAAATCAACATTGCTTAATCTCTTGCCGCGCTTCTACGACGCGGTATCGGGCGATATCCGCTTCGGCGACACGCCGCAACGCGCGGTGACCCTGAGCTCTCTGCGCGAACGGATTGCGCTGGTCTCGCAAGACCCGTTCCTGTTCGACGACACGATCCGCGCCAATATCGCTTATGGCCGTCCCGGTGCCAGCGACGCCGCCATAAGTCAGGCCGTGCGCGACGCCGCCGCCGAGGACTTCATCGCCGACCTTGCTCAGGGCCTCGACACCCGCGTCGGCGAAGGCGGGTCGCGTCTGTCGGGCGGTCAGAAACAGCGCATCGCCATCGCCCGCGCCTTCCTGAAAGACGCGCCTCTGCTGCTCCTCGATGAAGCCACCTCGGCGCTGGACACCCAGTCCGAGATCAAGGTCCAGCAGGCGCTGGAACGCCTGATGGCCGGACGCACGACCTTCATCATCGCCCACCGCCTGTCGACCGTGCGCCACGCCGATCAGATTCTGGTGCTGAAAGACGGCGAGATCGTCGAACGCGGCACGCACGATCAACTATTGATCCAAAACGGCCTCTATGCCGACCTGGCGCAAACCCAGTTCACACATGCCGCGTCCGAGGTGGCATGAAAGCCGCGCTGAATACCCCCTTTGTCCAAAACCTGATGGCGGCCATTGTCGTTGCCTATCTGCGCTTTTGTTATGCGACGACCCGTTGGACACAGATCAATCGCGAACCGGTGGAAGCGCTATGGGATGCGCACCCGCAACGCCCCATCGTATGGATGTTCTGGCATCAGCGTCTGCATCTGGGTCACGCCGCCTGGCCCAAGGGTCGGGCGCAGGCTCTGGCCGTACTGGCCTCACTGTCCAAATCCGGCGCCGTTAGCGTCAGGATCAATACGCGTTTCGGCCACACCTCGATCCGGGGATCTTCGGCCAAGAAGAGCGATCCCAACAAGGATAAGCGCGGCACGCAGGCTTTTCGCGAACTGTTGCGATGGTTACGCGACGGCAATGCGGTTGCCATGACACCGGACGGACCGCGCGGCCCGGCTCAGGTCATGACCGAAGGTTCGCTCAAGCTCTCACAGATGACAGACGCGCCAATGGTCCTGCTCGGGCAGTCGACGCGACGCTTCGTAACCCTGAACAGTTGGGACCATATGCGTATCCCCTTGCCCTTTACCCGGGGCGTGATGGTATGGGAGGTTCTGCCGCCAGTCCCCAGAGATGCCGACGAAGACCGTCTGACGGTCATCCGTCTTGAGGCGGAGGCGACTCTCACGGCATTGACCGACCGCGCCGATGCGATTGCGGGGGTGTCATGATCCTAAGTCTTTATGCGGCCCTGATGCGCCTGTTCCATATCTTCGTGCCGACGCTCCTGTGGCAGCGCGCCGCGCGTGGCAAGGAAGACCCGCAGCGCCTCAATGAACGCCTGGGTGTGACCACCATCGCACGCCCCGACGGTCCGCTGATCTGGTTCCACGGGGTCAGTGTCGGCGAAAGCGTCTCGGCCTTGCCGGTCATCAATCAACTGTTGAACGATCATCCCGGCCTGCGCGTCCTGATCACCACGGCGACCACGACCTCGGCGGAAATCCTGAGCAAACGCCTGCCCGACGGGGTGATCCACCAATATGCTCCGGTCGATACGCCGCAAGCGGTCGAGGCGTTTTTGGCGCACTGGAATCCCGATCTGGCCGTCTATATCGAAAGCGATATCTGGCCGAACCAGTTGATAGCGCTCGATAAACGCGGCACCCCGCGTCTGCTGATCTCGGCGCGGATCACCGAGAAAACCTATAAGGGCTGGCAGGCAATCAAAGGGCCCATGTCGCGCCTGCTGAAAGGTTTCAAACTGGTCCTGCCACAGGAGCACGACTCCGAGACGCGCCTGAAAAACATGGGCGTCACAGTCGGCCCCATCGGCAATCTCAAGACCATCGGCGATGCCCTGCCCGACGACGCGGCGGCGCGCGAAACGCTGGAGGAGCAGATCATGGGTCGCACCGTGATCCTGGCCGCCAGTACGCACCCAACCGAGGAAAACTATATCGCCAGCGCGCTGGAAGGCGTGTTGCGCGAAACCGGCGCCTTGCTGATCGTCGCGCCGCGCCATCCGGTGCGCGCCGAATCGATCCGTTTCGATTTCGAGGCACTGGGTTTCAAGGTCGCGCAAAGATCGAAACTGGACTCTTTAAGCGAGGCCACGCATATTTATCTGGCCGATACTCTGGGCGAACTGGGCGTGTTTTTCCGACTGGCAGACATGGTGATCATGGCGGGCAGCTTTTCCGAAAAGATCGGCGGACACAATCCGCTGGAGGCCGCACGTCTGGGCAAGGCCGTGATTACCGGCCGCGATCTGTACAATTGGGACAGCGTCTATGCGCCGATGTTCGAGGCCGGGGCGGCGTTCAAGGCCGATGACCGCGAAATGCTCGGCTTCTACGTGAAGGCTTTCCTGACGACGCCGGGGGCCATGCTCGACGCCAACCGGTCGGCGCTGGCTCTGGCGCAACGCGAAGCCGGAACCCTGAGCGCCGTCATGGCGCACATCACGCCGTTCGTGCCAGGAGCGACCGATGCGGCTTAAGACGCCCGACTGGTGGTACAAGCGCGGCGGCAAGGGCGCACCCCTGACGCGTTATGCGTTGGCCCCGCTGTCGTGGCTGTGGCAGGGCGTGACCCTGTTCCGGCAGGTCACGGCCAAGCCTTACGCCTCTCCCCTGTTTGTGATCTCGGTCGGCAATGCCACCCTGGGCGGATCGGGCAAGACCCCGGTCGAGCGCGAAATCCTGCGCCGGTTGCGTAAGCTGGACCTCAACGCCGCCGGTCTGTCGCGCGGCTATGGTGGCAGCCTGACGGGTCCGGTCAAAGTCGATCCGGCCACGCATACCGCGTCGGACGTCGGTGACGAGCCCCTGATGCTGGCCGCCGATTACGACATCTATATCGCGCGCCACCGCCCCGACGGCCTGCGCCTGATCGAAAACAGCGACCGGCAGATCGTTATAACCGACGACACGCACCAGAACGTCAAGATTCATAAAAACCTGCATATTCTGGTGGTTGACGGCGATACCTCAGATGACGCCTGGCCATTCGGCGACGGCGCGGTCTTCCCGATGGGGCCGATGCGCGAGCCCATGAAGGACGCCCTGAAACGCACCGATATCGTCGTCCTGTGGCTGCCCAACGAACAGGCGCCGATCGATCAGAAGCTGCTCAAATGTTTCGGCGACCTGCCCGTCTATGCGGCGCGTCTGATCCCGATGCCGAAGTCGCCGCCGGGACCGGTCTTCGCCTTCGCCGCGATCGCCAAGCCGTGGAAATTCAAAACCACCCTGACGGAGCTGGGCTATAATTTGCTGGATTTCCAACCCTTTGCCGATCATGAACCGGTCAGCGAAGCCGTTCTGACGATCCTGTGTGAAAAGGCCGAACAACGCGGTGCGCGGGTTATCACCACTGAAAAGGACTGGGTGCGCCTTACACCCGAATGGCGGGCGCGGATCGACTACCTGCCGATCACGGCGCGCTTCGACGATCAGGGCGGCTTCATGCGCACCCTGACGGAGCACCTGCCGGATTAACTTCCCGTAATGATTAACTGGCTGTAATTATATAAAATATTGTTCATTTGGCATGGCCTTGCCTTCGTGAGACAGACGGTTGCCGTTGTTACCGTAACAGCGGTGTCTAGTTTGTCGGGGGTTTGCCTTATGCGTCATTTTAAAACCGTCCTCTTAGTGACTGCCGCCCTGACGGTCGCCACCGGATTGCCGGTGATGGCGCAACAGGCTCCGGCCGAGTCGTCGCGTCAGGTGATTGCCTACGACACCGCCTTCTTCAAGGATTTTCAGGTTCAGTCGGCGCTCGACATGGTCAGCCGCATCCCCGGCTTTACCCTGCAAAACGGCGACAGCGTGCGCGGTTTCGCCGGTGCGGCGGGTAACGTCTTGATCGACGGCGAACGTCCGACGACCAAGACCGACGCGGTCAGCGACCAGCTCAACCGCATCTCGGCCTCCGATGTCGAACGCATCGACCTGATCATCGGTGGGGCCGACGGCATCGACATGCAGGGCCAGTCGAAGATCGTCAACATCATCCGCAAGAAGTCGGACAAGCCGACCATCACCTTTATCGCCAATTCGCGCTTTCTCACCAACGGCTGGGTACGCCCCGTGGTGCGCGGCACCTATAGCCGCAATGCCGGTGACAAGAGCATCGAGTTGTCGGCGACGATCTTCAACAATTTCGACGAGGGCAATAATAACGGCGAAAAGCTGATCTTCCGCACCGGCGGGACGACGCCTGAACGCACCGAAATCCTGGCCGAGGCCGGGGGCGAAGGCATCGAACTGATGGGCAACGGCACGCACCCCCTGTGGGGCGGCAAGCTGAGCCTGAACGGCAAATACGTTCCCAATACCTACCGGGCGCAGTATCGCTATATCACCAATACCACCGCCGTCGAGAACCTCGATTACAAGGAAGACGCCGGTGAATTCGGCGGCAAATATGTGCGTCCGCTCGGCAAGAAACTGACGCTGAAACTGAATGCCCTGACGCGCTGGTCGGACGAGGATATCGAGGATTTCTACAAGAACCCGACCGAAGAAACCGTCTTCGACGAAGCCAGTCTGTCGAAGGAAAATATCGTTTCCGGGCAGCTGATCTGGAAGCACAGCGATAGCCTGACGATCGAGACCGGGCTGGAAAAGGCTTATAATTCGCTCGATTCCGACAACAAACTGACCATCAATGGTGTCAACGAGCCCCTGCCCGCCTCGAAGGTTTTCGTGGAAGAGGACCGCACCGAAGCCTCGGTTCTGGCGACGTGGCAGGCGCGCAAGACAGTGTCGGTCGAGGCGGGGCTGAAATACGAATGGTCGACGATTTCTCAGCAGAGCGAGCATTCCGATTCGCAGAGCTTCACCTATCCGAAGCCTAAATTTCAGGTGACCTGGTCGCCCAAAGGCCCGTGGCAGTTTACCGCCCGCTTTGAACGCGAGGTGGGGCAACTCGATTTCGACGACTTCGTGTCTTCGATCGATCTGATGGATTCCACCGTCAAGGCCGGTAACCTCAGCCTTGAGCCGTCGAAGACCTGGGTGTCGGAACTGACCGCCAATTACCGCTTCTGGGAAAAGGGTGCGGTGGTACTGAAATACGTCCATTCGGACATCAGCGACGTCATCGACCGTTTGCCGATCTACGCCACCGACGGCAGCGTCTTCGATGCCACGGGCAATATCGGCGACGGCACGGCGGATCAGTTCGTCATCGACACGACCCTGCCGACCGATAAACTGAAGATACCGGGCGGCGTGCTGAAAACCAAGATATCACTAGCCGATTCCGAGGTTACCGATCCGGTGACCAAGGCCCGGCGCCGCATGTCCGGTGAGTCGCGCCTGCAATGGGAAATCAACTACACGCAGGACCTGACGCGGCGCAAAACCCAATGGGGCTTCCGGGTCAATTCCGGCTACGACGAGAAGGTCTACCGCGTGAAGGAGGTTTCTTACTACCGCGCCGGAATCTGGGCCAACGTCTTTGCCGAATACAAGCCGACGCCGAAAACGAGCTGGCGCATCGAACTGGAGAATATCACCAGCCGCGTCTATGACGCCGACCGCGACCGCTATAGCGGCCCGCGTACAACCAGCCCGATCACCTCGCGCGAACTGCGCCGCGACCGCTCGGAACCGTGGATGTTCGTGCGCTATAGGAAGGAACTGTAGCCCCCTCTCCCCGCCTGCGGGGAGAGGGTTGGGGTGAGGGGCAACTTTCTTTGTGTGAATTGGCTTCGTTGCACTCAGCCACCTTCTCCCCGCTTGCAGGGAGAAGGGAACTACAAGGCTCTCCAACCAATATCCGTTCTGAAAAACCCCATCGGCCAGTCGATCTTGTTGATCGCCGCATAGGCCGCGTCGCGGGCTTCCTGCAAGGTCTTGCCCCGCGCACAGACGTTCAGCACGCGCCCGCCATTGGCGGCCAGACGCCCGTCATCGAGGCGCTTGGTCCCCGCATGGAATACGCTGACCTCAGGGCCGAAATCCTGCTCGGCACCACGGATGATCGAGCCGCCGAGCGGGCTGTCGGGATAGCCCTGCGCCGCGAAGACCACACAAACGGCGGCGTCCGAATGCCATTCCGGCTCCGGCAGATCGCGCAGACGGCCCGTCGCCGCTGCCAGCAGGTACGGCACGATGTCGCTCTTGAGGCGCAGCATCAGGACCTGACATTCCGGATCGCCGAAGCGGGCATTATATTCGACCAGACGCGGATTGCCGTCCTCGACCATCAGACCCGCATAGAGCACGCCCTTGTAGGGCACGCCCTCGGCCTTCATGCCGCGCATGGTGGGCCCAAGGATGTCGCTTTTGGTGATCTCCAGCAGCTCCGGCGTCACGATCGGCGCCGGGCTGTAGGTGCCCATACCGCCGGTATTGGGGCCCGTGTCGCCGTCGAAGGCGCGCTTGTGATCCTGCGCATAGCCGAACAGCATGGCCGTTTCGCCGTCGGCGATAGCGAAGATCGAGGCTTCTTCCCCCGTCATGAACTCTTCGATGACCACGGTTTTCGAGGCCGCACCGTAGCGTCCGCCGAACATGGCCTCGACCTCGGCATAGGCGTCCTGAAGGTCGGGCGAGATCGCCACGCCCTTGCCGGCGGCCAGACCGTCGGCCTTGATGATATAGGGCGGCTGATACGACTTGAGGAAGGCCTTGGCCTCCCACTCGTCGGTGAAGGTCTCGTAATCGGCGGTGGGGATATTGTGGCGCTTGCAGAAGTCCTTGGTGAAGGCCTTCGAGGATTCAAGCTGTGCGGCCTTTTGCGACGGGCCGAAGCACGGAATATTGACCCGCGCCAAAGCGTCGGCGATGCCTTCGGCCAGGGTCGATTCCGGCCCGACCACGACCAGATCGGCCTGAATCGACAGCGCCAGCCCGACGAGATTCTTCACGTCGGTGACCTTGATGTCGTGGATATCGCCGAGGTCCGACATGCCGGGATTGCCCGGCGCGATGGCCAGACGCTTGACCAGCGGCGAGCGGCGGATTTTCCACGCGAGGGCGTGTTCGCGGCCGCCCGAACCGATCAGCAGAATATTCATGGCCGTGACTTCCCTTACGCCGCGTATTTGGTCAAGCAAAATATCGCGGTTTGCGATTTCCCCCAGTTTACTGGGGGAGGTGGATCGGCGCGAAGCGACGAGACGGAGGGGGGCTCGCGTAGACACCGCGACTAAATCTGCGGCCCGACGAGCGCTTTAACTACGAAAGCGAAGGCCCCCACCACCGCACCTAGCCGCTATCGCGGCGTCGTGCGGTCCCCCTCCCCGGCACGCCGGGGAGGTATAAGGTAGTTTAATCGCAGTATAAGATGCTAATGCACCAACCGGAGGACTGCGACCATGACCCCACACCGAATCTATACCATCAGCTTCGCCAGCGTATATCCTCACTATGTGACCAAGGCGGAGAAGAAAGGACGCACCGCTGCTGAGGTCGATGAGATCATTCGCTGGCTGACCGGCTACAGTCAGGCGCAGCTTGCAACCCATCTGGAAGCCAAAACGACATTCGAGGATTTCTTTGCGCAGGCCCCGCAGTTGCACCCGTCGCGCGCCCTGATCAAGGGCGTCATCTGCGGCGTACGGATCGAGGACATCGAAGACCCGCTGATGCGCGAAATCCGCTATCTGGACAAGCTGATCGACGAACTGGCCAAGGGCAAGGTGATGGCGAAGATTTTGCGCGAGGGTTAATCATGTTTCCCCCTATTCATACTCCCCCAGTTTACTGGGGGAGGTGGCTGCAAGCGAAGCACAGCAGACGGAGGGGGGCTCGCGTAGATGCCACAGATACCCAACTGACCCGACGCGTGTGAATGAGTCTACAGCGAAGGCCACCACCACCGCATCTAGCTTGCTCCGCAAGCGTCGTGCGGTCCCCGGCACCGGCCGCCCGGCTCCCCGATGCACCGGGGAGGTATAATTGATCTGGCCATTCAAAACTTAAACTGCAATAGTCAGACAAAATAAAAGGGAGCTTTTCATGACCATCCATCGCCGCGCCCTGTTCGGTGCGCCTGCCCTGCTCGCCGCCGCGACCCTGCCCGCTCAGGCGGCCGAAAAGTCGGGCATCCGCGCCGCCAAACCCCCGATGGGCTGGAATAGCTGGAACTCGTTTGCCACCACGCTCACCGAGGCGCAGGCGCTGGAAACCGCGCAGATCATGGCCGACAAGCTCCTCCCCTTCGGCTACGACGTCTTCACGGTCGATATCCAGTGGTACGAACCCAACGCCACCGGCTACGACTACCGCGACAAGGCCGATCTGGCCATGGACGGTTACGGACGCCTGCTGCCCGCACCGAATCGCTTTCCGTCGGCGGCCAATGGTGGCTTCAAGGGGCTGGCCGACACCGTCCACAAGTCGGGCATGAAGTTCGGCGTTCACCTGATGCGTGGCATCCCGCGTCTGGCCTATGAGAAAAACCTGCCGGTTCTGGGCACGAAATACACGGCCCGCGACATCGCCAATCCGAACTCCGTCTGCACCTGGAACACCGACATGTACGGCGTCGATATGTCGAAGCCCGGCGCGCAGGCCTATTACGACTCGGTGTTCAGACTATTTGCCGACTGGGGTGTCGATTTCATCAAGATGGACGATATGAGCCGCCCCTACGCCAATAACTGGGCTGAGATCGAGGGCGCGCAGAAGGCCATCGCCAATTCAGGCCGTCCGATGATCCTCAGCCTGTCGCCGGGGGAAACCGACCTCGCCTGGGGCGTCCATGCGCAGAAATACGCGCAGATGTGGCGCATCTCCGACGATTTCTGGGACGAGTGGCGTCTGTTAAAAGATCAGTTCAAGCGACTGGAAAACTGGAATTCTTTCCGCAAACCGGGCGCGTGGCCGGACGCCGACATGCTGCCGCTGGGCCTGCTGGCTTTGGGCAAGCGCAAGACTAAGTTCAACCGCGATGAACAGCAGACCCTGATGAGCCTGTGGTCCATCACGCGGTCGCCGCTGATCATGGGCGGTGATCTGCGCGCGCTGGACGAACCGACGCTCAAGCTGCTGACCAACAAGGAGATTCTGGCGCTCAATCAGAACAGCCAGAACAATCGCCCGGTCTCCAACGACGGCGAAAAGGTCGTGTGGACGGCGGACACCGCCGACGGCAAGGGCAAGTATCTGGCGCTATTCAATATTTCCGATCATCCGCTGGTCGTCGAACAGAAGCTGAAAGCCATCGACGCCTCGCAAAAGGCCCGCGTGACCAATCTGTGGACCGGGGCGGTCAGCGACGCCGACACGACCCTGTCGCTGGAATTGCGCCCGCACGCCTCGGCGGTGTTCAAATTAAGCTGATATGCACATAATAGCAGATGACTGATGACAGGGGGCCATCTTGCAGGTCTGGTATAAAACGCTGAAAGGTATGGGGCTGATCAGCCTTATACTACTGTTATATATGGCCTTTATTGCAGGCCTGAATGTGTGGCGGTTTGGCCTTGAACGGCTATGGCAGCCAGAATTTCTTCGTATATACGCTATAGACCTGATCTTTGTTTGCGGGGTCTGGCTCGTTCTATATTTAATTGTGGCGGCAACCTATATTTTCAAATCAAGGACGAAACCTCGTCGTCCTCGAAACCTGACGGAGTAGTAAGCCTGTCATTACAGGCTTACCACGACACTGCCGACGATTTCGGCATCCGGTCGAGCGGCTTCATCGATCGAGCCAGCCGCTTGAGCAGGACCAGATTGTCGAAAGGCTTGGCGAGGTAATCCTTGGCCCCCAACTCCACCGCGCGGCGCACGTCCTGGCTTTCGTGCCGCGCGGTCAGGACGATCGTCGGCACCTCTTTCAACGCCCCGCGACGCATGGCGAGGAAGGTGAAGCCGTCCATTTCGGGCATGGACAGGTCGAGCAGGATCGCGTCCAGCCCTGCCGGATCGGGGATATCCAGCGCCTCCATGCCGTTACAGGCGACCACCACGTCGATCCCGGCACGGCTAAGAACCGTCTGGATAAACAGGCGCACTTCGCTGTCGTCCTCGACGACCAGAACGCGGCGGCGGCGGGTATCGTACCCGGTGATTATTTTCGACATGAGCGCACGAACTCCGGCTCAGGGGGGAGGACGAGGTCGAGCGCGTTCAGAAGCGCTGCGGGATCGACCGGTTTGACAAGGGTCTCGGCAAACAGGGGCTCGACACCCTGCCAGACGGTTTCCGCCGCGAAAGCGCTCAGGGCCACGATCGGCGTCGAGGCGTTGAAACTGCAATGTTCGCGGATGGTGCGCGCCGCCGTCACGCCGTCCAGCACCGGCATGTGGATGTCCATCAGGATCAGGTCGAAGCCCTGCGTCATGCAGGCGGCGACGGCTTCGGCGCCGTTCGAGGCTTCGCACACCGCCCCGGCACGACCGGACAGAATCGCGCGCAGCATCTGGCGCATATGCGGATGGTCGTCGGCGATCAGGATATTGAGGTGTCCGATCTCCGGCGCGGCTTCGATCAGTTCGGCAGGCGCGTTGATGGCCTCCGCCGGGAACTCCAGCCAGAAGCAGCTCCCCTCGCCTTCGACCGACTCGACGCCCATTTGCCCGTCCATCAGGCGGCTGATTTCCTGACAGATGGCCAGCCCCAGACCGGAGCCGCCGTGCTGACGGTTGATGCTGTGATCGGCCTGAGAAAAGCGGCGGAACAGGCGGTCCTGCTGGTCTTCGGCGATGCCCGGCCCGGTGTCGCGCACCTCGATACGCAGGTTCAACGGCAGGCGCGACACCGCCATGACCTTGATGCGTATATCGCCGCGCGCCGTGAATTTACAGGCATTGCCGATGAGGTTGTAGAGCACCTGATTGAGCCGCACGTCATCGATCAGCACGTGTTCCGGACAGGCCGGGTCATAGTCCAGATGCAGGCCCAGCCCCTTGGCGCGGGTCTGGACGGCGAACTGCCCGCAGGCCTCTTCGACCAGATCGCGCAGGTCGGTCGGTTGTGGATCGAGCGTCACCAGCCCGGCCTCCAGCTTGGCGAAATCAAGCACGTCGTTGACCAGGCCCAGAAGCGCCTTCGAGCCCTTTTGCAGACGCCCGACATAGCCCTGCGCCTCTTCGGGCAGGCCCTCCGTCTCGGCCAGCAGGTTGGAATAGCCGATGATGGTCGTCAGCGGCGTGCGGATCTCGTGGCTCATGTTCGAGAGAAAATCCGACTGCGCCTGCGCGAAATTCTCGGCGGCGATCTTGGCTTCGGTCAGGGTTTCCTCGATCAGCCGCTGCTCGGTGATGTCCTGAAACACGCCGAACAAAGACACCGGCTTGCCCGAGGCGTCGCGCTCGACCGAGCCCTCGGCGATGACGTTGCGCAGCTTGCCGTCGGTGCGGTACATCCGCGCCTCGAACTTGAACGGCTTGCCCTCGATCATGGCGGCGCGCAGCATCCGCTTGATCATCGGCCAGTCGTCGGGATGGTAGCGCAACTCGCTGTCGGCCATGTTCGGCGTATAGGCCTTTGGATCGAGCCCCTGAATGGCATAGACCCCGCGCGACCACTGCACCGTCTGATAGGCGATGTCGACGCTCCAGTAGCCGACACCGGCGATCGCCTCCATCATCTCCAGTTTCTTTTGCGTCTCGTCGTGTTTCTGGATGACCTGGCGCTTGACCAGCCCGTCCTTGCGCATGGCCATCATGGCGGAAATGGTCGAGGCCAAAGCCGTCAGCCGCCGCGCCTCGGTCAGACCGAAATCGTGGCGTGGTTCGGTATCGACGAGGCACAGGGTGCCGACCAGCACGCCGTCGAAACGCACGGGGGCTCCGGCGTAAAAACGGATGCCGGGTTCACCCACGACCAGTTCGTTGTCCTTGAATCGCGGATCCTGCGTCGCGTCCGGCACGACCATCACCGCGTCGTTGCGGATGGCGTATTCGCAAAAGGCCACGTCGCGCGAGGTTTCGCACACCTCAAGCCCGACGCTCGACTTGAACCACTGACGCTCGGAGTCGACCAGCGACACGGCGGTGATCGGCACCTCGAACAGCTCCGCCGCCAGCCGCGTCACCTCGTCGAAGCGCGGATCGGGCTCGCTGTCGAGGATATCGAGGTCGCGCAAGGCCCTGAGGCGGCGGCTTTCGGGATCGGTCAAAGAGGTGGACAGCATGGACGGTATACTCCGGTACTCTGCCGTCCTCTATGCCACACCAGGCTGAATACCCGGTTAAAGCCGCTTCAGAATGGACACCACTCTCAGCAGAGCCTAAAATCCAGTCATGTCCGATGACCTTCTCAGCCCCGTCGATTCGCCGTCCAACAACCCGCCGTGGTCGGTGTCCGAACTGGCCGGCGCGCTCAAGCGCACCATCGAGACCGCCTACGACCACGTCCGCGTCCGCGCTGAGGTGTCCAAGGTCACCCGCCACGCCTCCGGCCACGTCTATCTGACGCTGAAGGACGACCGCGCCGCCATCGATGGCGTCGTATGGAAGGGCAATGTCAGCCGACTCAAGGCCCAGCCCCAGGCCGGTCTGGAGGTTATCGTCACGGGCAAGCTGACCACCTTCCCCGCCTCGTCCAAATACCAGATCGTCATCGAGAGCATGGAGGCCGCGGGCGTCGGCGCGCTGCTGGCGCAGCTTGAGCGCATCAAGGCCAAACTGCATTCCGAAGGCCTGTTCGAGCGCGAGCGCAAGAAACCCCTGCCCTTCGCGCCGAAGACCATCGGCGTCATCACCTCGCCGACCGGCGCCGTCATCCGCGATATCCTGCACCGCATCCGCGACCGCTGGCCATGCCGAGTCGTCGTCTGGCCCGTCGTGGTACAGGGCGACACCGCCGCCGGTCAGGTCATCCATGCCCTGCGCGGGTTTCAGTCCGGCGAAGCGCCCCAGAATCCAGGAATCAGGCCCGACGTCATCATCGTGGCGCGCGGCGGTGGCTCGGTCGAAGACCTCTGGGCCTTCAACGACGAAAATCTGGCCCGCGCGGTGGCCGCCTGCACCATCCCTGTCATTTCGGCGGTCGGGCACGAAACCGACACCACCTTGATCGACTATGTGTCGGATCGCCGAGCGCCGACGCCAACCGGAGCCGCCGAAATGGCCACGCCGGTATTGAGCGAACTGCGCGGCTTCCTGCTCGATCTGGAGCGCCGCCGTATCGGCACCTTCGCGCAGGCCATGCGGTCGCGTCAGGAAAAGCTGGCGCTTCTGTCGCGCGCCTTGCCCAAACCGCAGGATCTGATCGATAATGCCCAGCAACGGCTCGATTATGTCAGCCATCGCCTCGGCGGCGGGCTGCTGAAGAACCTCAACGCCCACGACAATGCCTTCGGTCGCACCTCGGCGCGCTTTCAACCGCACCTGCTGGAACGTCCCCGCGTGCAAAAGGCCGACCGCGTGGCGCAACTGTCGGATCGCGCCACCGCGGCCCTGATGCGCGGCGTCGAGCGCCATAACCGCGACTTCAGCCGTGTGGCCGCGCGCCTGACCCCGACCCTGACCTTGCGTCCGCTCGACCTGAAACGCGAAGCGCTCACTCAGGTCACCGCGCGCCTTGACGCCGCCATGAGCCGTCGCGTCGAAACGAGCCTCCGTCAGGCGCGTCTGCCGCAGCTTGAAATCCGCATGACCGCCGCCTTCGACCGCTTGCTGGCGCTGAAAGCCGAGCGCGTCAAACGCCTCGATCAGCTGCGCGTCAGCCTCGATCCCGACCGGCCGCTGAACCTCGGCTTTGCCCGCGTCAACCGCAAGGACGGCGCCCTGATCACCTCGCCCGACGGCGTTCAGACCGGCGACGCGCTGGAACTGACGTTCAAGGGCAACCGGACTCTGGACGTCGTGGCTGCGGACGGTATTGCGCCGCCAAAACCGGTTGCCGCACCAGCCTCGAAGCCGCGCGCGGCGACCAAACCGCCCGAACAGGGCAGCCTATTTTAGCGAAAACGACGCTTTCAGGCTCTCGACCAAGGCGTGGTTCCAGACATAGGAATCGTGTCCGGCATAGAGCCCCGTAAACCGACACGCCACCCCTGCGGCCTGCGCGTTCTGGCAGGTTTTCAGGTTCCGCTGATAGAACTGATCGTAGCGTCCGGTGGTCAGGTAGAGCGCCACTTTTTCCTCGCCCGTGAAGGCGAAATTGTCCGGCCCGGCGCTCATCCCCGCCGCAGAGGCCTTGGCAAAAACGTCCGGATGACGCAGGGCGAACGACATCGCCCACGACCCGCCTGACGAAAAGCCGTAGGTCAGACGGTCGTCACGTCGCCGACTTGCGCCGTAGGTTTTTTCGGCCAGTGGCATGACCTCAGTCAGCACGAAGTTGCTGTGACGCTGATAGGCCGCCGGATCGACCTTAGCCGACGGCAGATATTCGCGGTTTCGCTGATCCCAGCCGCCGTCGCGCGGCCCCGTCCCATGCCACAAACCAACCATCATTACGGGCTGGATCAGGCCCTGATCGATCAGCGATTCAACGATCAGGGCAAAGACCGCCGTCGATTGCCCGTCCGCCATATAGATCACCGGATAGCCGGTCGCGGGCGGCGGCACGGCGGGCCGATAGATCGTCACCTTGCGCTTTTCTTTGAGGCTGAAACTGTCGATCTCGACCGTCTCGACCCGCCCTTTCAGGGCCTCGACGCGCACCGGATCGGGCAACGCCTGAGGTCCGCGATAGGTTTGCGGCACCGTGGCGTCACCGGCAAGGATCATCTGAATAACCGAACGATCGAGCTCCGGCACCTCGACCATCAGGCCCCAGATACCATCGCTCAGATCGTACATCGGCGGCTGAAAGGTGCAGCACAGACGCGGCTCACGCGCCGACGAGCGCGCGGCGATGCGCAGAGTCGGGCCGTCCACCCAATAGACGAGACTCGTATCCCCCAAACGCCGCACGGCTTCGGCGCGGTCGAAATCGGGCTTCCGAGGGGCATAGCCGCTCTCAGACGGCGACGCGGGCTGGGCCATCGCCGGCATCGCATCTAGCACAAGGACAGTCGCCAGCAGGATCGCTTTCATGTCTTTGGTTCCCCTCAGGTATAAACTGCGAACCTAAGATGGTCATTTTATGACAGCGCGGCCCAATCCCCGGCTTGATCCCGGCGCGCAAGCCGCCTATCTTCGCTTTATGAATATGCACGCCAAACCCTCCCTGCCCGATCAGGCCGTCCTGCATTATGGCGACGGCGAATACGCTGTCATGCGTCCGGGCAAGTTCGTGATCTGCGCCGTGTCCGGCCGTCAGATCCCGCTGGAGGCCCTGCGCTACTGGAATCCCCGCACGCAAGAGGCCTATGCCGGCCCGCAGGAAGCCACCGCGCAATGGAAAAAGCTGAACGGCTAATAGACAGACGTGTTTTTATCGCGGGTTTAGGCTTGCTACCGGGCCTTGCTGTCGCGCAACCCCGACCCTACGGCGCCACGTGGACACGCACCCTGACCGGCCCATTCACGCTGACCGGCAAACTCGTTCAGGGCGGCTACGCCATAGGCAAGGCCTCGCCCCGCCGGGAAATCAGCGTCGACGGCACGCCGCGCGGCCTCACTTCGGCGGACGGCAGCTTCGTCATCGGCTTCGACCGCGATGCCCCTCAGATGACCCGCGTCGATATCGCCGGTGACGGGCGCATGGATTTCGAAGTCGCCCGTACCGCCTATGATATTCAGCGCATCGACAACCTGCCGCCCGATCAGGTCACCCCCAGCGATCCGACGCTTCTGGAACGCATCGCGCGTGAAAAAGACCTCAAGACCGCCGGTTTCGCCCACCGCGAGGACGCCGACTGGTTCCGCAAGGGCTTCACCTGGCCGCTGCGCGACTTCCGTGTGTCGGGTACCTTCGGCAATCAACGCATCCTCAACGGCGTACCCAAAAGCCCGCACTACGGCTTCGACATGGCCGCCCCTGCGGGGCTGCCGGTCTATGCGCCGCAGACCGCCCGCGTGGCCCTGGCCGAGCCCGACCTGCATTTCGAGGGCGGCCTGATTCTGCTCGATCACGGGCAAGGCCTGATTTCGATGTACCTGCACCTTTCAACCCTGACGGTTAAAAAGGGCGACATCGTTTATCAGGGCCAGATGATCGGACAGGTCGGCGCCAAGGGTCGCGCCACCGGACCGCACCTGTGCTGGCGGTTGAAATGGCGCGACCGTGCAATGGACCCCAGTCTGTGGGTGTAGATCTGCATCGATGATAACCGTACGCATACGTACAGCTTTCCCATGCAAATAATACCGCTTAAAATTTTTACACACCTGCAATAAATAACAATGATACAATATATAAACCTATATTCTAAAAGCTATTTTACCTGTATTTTCGACTTCGCACCGCACAAAACGGTTTCAATTTTCGCTTGATATTACTTTCGCTTCATCGTAACAGCGCTATGGAGATAAAACAGGTTTATAAAAACAACGCCGTTGCTCTATTTCGGGCGCGTATCGACGGCGAAGACCGGAAATAATCATAAATGGCGGACTACGGCACATTAAAAATACTTCTGGTTGAGGACAACCAGCATATGCGCTCGATCGTCACCGCTATTCTCAAGGGGTCCGGTATCCGCGACGTGCGTGAGGCGAAGGACGGCGCCGAAGCCTTCGATGTCCTTAAACAATACCCTGCCGACATCGCCCTGGTCGATTTCAACATGTTCCCGATCGACGGCGTCGAATTCACGCGGATGCTGCGCAAATCGAGCGATTCGTCGAACCCCTACCTGCCCGTCGTCATGATCACCGGCCATTCCGAACGTTCCCGCGTCGTCGAGGCACGCGACGCCGGTGTCAACGAATTCGTCGTCAAGCCGCTGACCGCCCGCGCGCTCTTAAGCCGCCTCGACGCCGTCGTCATGCGTCCGCGGCCTTTCATCCGTTGCCAGACCTATTTCGGTCCCGACCGCCGCCGCAAAGGCGACGGCAGCTATGCCGGTCCTTTCCGCCGCGCCACTGACGGCCTGCTGTAAGTCGTTAATAAACCTTAACAAGGCAGCCAAATCATCCCATAGTGGCATCCGTGTGTATCCGGCGAGTGATTCGCTGTTGTGATGGAAAGCCGTCCCGATGGGAAAACTGACCTCCGCCCTGCTTATGGGCGCTTATCTGCTTCTGTCGCTCAGCGCGGCCATGTGGCTCTATGTCAATGGCTCGGACGTCGGCGCGTGCATCGCGGCGTCTTTGGGGACGCTCGGCGTCACCTTCGCCCTGCATAATTTCGTCAATCAGTACCTTTCGGAGCGCCGCCTGTCGAAAGAGATCGACCTCGTGCGCGACGCCCACCGCCTGATGGTCGAGGCGATCGACAACACGCAAAAAGACATGGTCGAACTCGCCGACCGCGTTCAGCATCAGCGCGTCGGCCGCACCGACGAACTGACTTCCGAAGTGAAGATGCTGGAAAATCTGGTGCTGAAACTTGGCGAAAGCATCGAAGAACGCCTCGCCGACTGGCGGGCCGGTCCCGCCCAGATCGCCGCGCCGCAAGGTGCCCCGCTGTCACGCCGCGAACAGCAGGCGCTCGCCCTGATCGAGACTGTGCGCGAGGCTCTGATCGAAAACCGCGTCGATCTTTATTTGCAACCGGTCGTCTCCCTGCCCCAGCGCAAGACGATCTTCTACGAAAGCTTCTCGCGCCTGCGCGACGTGACGGGCCGGGTTCTGATGCCGGCCGAATATCTGTCGGTCGCCGAGCCCGAAGGCCTCGTGCCGTCGATCGACAACCTGCTGCTGTTCCGCTGCGTGCAGATCGTGCGCCGCCTCGCCAAGCAGGACCGCCGCATCGGCATCTTCTGCAACGTGTCCCTGACAAGCTTGCGCGACGACGTGTTCTTTCCGCAGTTCCTCGAATTCCTCAATGAAAACCGCGATCTGGCCGACTCGCTGATCTTCGAGCTGGGTCAGGACGCCTTCGCCACGCGCGGCGCGGTCGAGGCTCGCCACATGGCCAAGCTGGCCGATATGGGCTTCAAGTTCTCGATCGACAAGGTGACCTCGATCGACTTCGACCTTCAGGATCTGCAACGCTCCGACGTGCGTTACGTCAAGATCGGCGCCAATGTCCTGATGGATCAGCTGATGACCGTCGAAGGCAAGCCGGCACTGAAATTCCTGCGCGATATCCATGCGGGCGACTACGCCAACCTGCTGTCGCGCTATGGCATCGAGATCATCGCCGAAAAGGTCGAGAACGAGCGTCAGGTCGTCGATATCCTCGAAATCGAGATCGGCTATGCCCAGGGCCATCTGTTCGGCGAACCGCGCGCCATCAAGGAGCAGGTTCTGCAAGAGACCGCGCCGCCTGCGGGCTTCGTCAAATCGACCCTGCCGCAGCGCCGCCGGGCTTAAACACTGGCATCGACATACCAATATCGCTAAAGGGAGGACATTACGTCCTCCCTTTTGTTTGTCCGGAATTGCCATGACCACGCCCCAGCTTCTCAGCCACCTGTCCGACGTCGCCGATCAGTACGACGCCATCTTTTGCGACATCTGGGGCGTCATCCATAACGGTAAATGGCACTTCCCCGAAGCCTATGCGGCGCTGAAAGCCTTCAAGGCCTCCGACAAACCGGTCGTCCTGATCTCAAATTCGCCGCGTCCGTGGGACGGCCTGCAAAAGCAGCTCGCCGATCTGGGGGTTCATGACGATGCCTTCAGCGCCATCGTCTCGTCCGGCGACGCGACGCGGACCTTCCTGACCGAATATGCACCGCAAGGGTCGGCCTGGGTCATCGGGCCCGACCGCGACCTGCCGCTTTACGAGGGCCTGAACGTCAACCGCAGCGGTACACCGGAGACGGCGGCATTTATTTCCTGCACCGGTCTGTTCGACGACGAGAACGACACGCTGGAGCAATATCACCCCGACCTCAAAGCCGCCGCCGCGCGGAGTATCCCGATGATCTGCGCCAATCCCGACCGCATCGTCCAGCGCGGCGATCAGATCATCTATTGCGCCGGAACGCTGGCCGACATCTACATGACCTTCGGCGGCGAAGTGATCATGGCCGGCAAGCCCTACCCGCCGATCTACGACCTCTGTTACCGCGCGCTGGAAAGCCTGACGGGCAAGGCCGTCGACAAGTCGCGTATCCTGGCCATCGGCGACGGCCTGCCGACCGACGTGCTGGGCGCCAATGGTCAGGGGCTCGACCTCTTGTTCATCGCCGCAGGCATCCACGCCGCCGAGGCGACTGGCGAAGACGGCGTGCTCGATCCGAATCTGCTGACCGCCGTGCTGGTGGCGCAGAACGCTCAGGCGAAATATATCGCGGGGGCATTGACCTAAAGCACATTCCGAAAAGTGTGTAACGGTTTTCGGAATCAAATGCGCGACCAAGCAAAAGTCTAGCCACGGTAGTCTTTGGCCATCTTTCGGTACACGTTCATCAAGCCATTGGCATCGTAACGCCCGCCCGCCGGACGGCGTTTGCGCGGCTCCCCCGCAGGCGCTGGTACGGCACCCGGCGCTTCGGCACTATTGACGCCATCGCGCAGCAGGTCGGGCTTCGGCCCCTCGCCCATCGTCACGCCGTCGCGGTCGAACAGTGCTTCCTGATGCCGTGTCGGCTCCCAGATATAGGTGCCCAGCCCCGGACGCCCCGGATTATTGTGAACCAGATCATTGAGATAGCGCTTGCGGCTCGAATATTCCGACACGAAGAAATCGTGTTTCGGATAGGTCTTCACGAACGCCGAAAAGGTCCGCGCCCAGTCGCCCTGCTCGGCCTGCTGGTAACAGGAAAAGCCGACCGAATCGAAGCGCACCCCGCGCGACAGCAGATTATCGGTCCAGTTTTTGACGATCGGCCAGTGACGCCCCAGATGGTTATGCACGGCGGTCTTCGACTTGGGGGCCACCGCGCGCGAAGCCTCTAATCCCGCATTCAACAATTGCGCCAGCTTGTCGAACCCGCCCGCATCGGGAACATTCATATGCACCGCGTCGGTCTGCGGATTGCCCGTCGGTACGCTGAGCGGCACGCGTCCGTCGGGCCACAGCATGCCAAACGTAATCTCATTGCCGATCAGGATCAGGTCGGGCAGCGCATCGGCGGCCTTCATGGCTTCGAGCGAGGTCCGCGTATGGTCGCCGACCGCCTTGACCAGTTCCGGAAACGCCAGACCGGCCCACGCTTCGGGTTTCGATTGCTTTTGCGGATCGGCCCAGGTGTCGCTGTAATGGAAGGTCAGCGACAGGTGCATCCCCGCTGCCTTGACGCGTTTGGCCATACGGATCGTCTGGGTCAGGCCGCACCACGGCGCGTCCGGTTCCGGATTGGCGGCAGCTTTCAGCGCATAGCCCTTCTCAGGATTGACGAACAGACGCAGCTTGATAGCGTTAAAGCCATTGGCTTTCAGGATATCGAGGATATCGCCCTTCACGCCCTTGTCGTAATAGACCGCGCCCGCCGCCTCGTCCTGCGGCACCCACGACACGTCGGCCCCGATCAGGAACGGAAACGCTCCGGTGCCCTTGGCAAGGGCCGATCCGGCCATAGTGCTCCCTAGCGGTAATCCCATCAGGGCGGCGTTGAACGTACGGCGGTTGATCAAAGTCATGGCGTTTCCCGTGCTTATTTTATATTACATATAGCACATACGAAAACCGGCGCGATTTCCATCGCACCGGTTTCCACATCACCAAACTTTTTTATGGTCCGCGTTTTCGCGGGTTTCTTTGTCGCGCATCTGATCCGAGAACCGCTTCACACTTCTCGGGATGCGCTTTTAGTCAAACAGGGCGTCGATATCGTCCTGAGAGTTTGTCTTGTTGAGGTCTTCGGGCGACATATCGAACATCGAGTCGATATCTTCCTGAGAATTGGGCGTGTCAAACAGGGCGTCGATATCGTCCTGCGATTTGGCCGGTTCGGGCGTGGGGGCCTTTACGGGTTCCGGCGCAGGCTTAGGCGCTTCCACCTTGGCCACCGGAGTGGGTTCAGGCTTGGGGGCCGGTTTCACTTCAGGTTTCGGCGCTTCAACCTTGGGCGCCTGAACCTTCATCTCAGGTGCCGGGGCTTCATCGAACATGGCGTCGATGGCATCCTGACGTGTTTCCGGGCCGCCGATAGCGGGACCGTTGAGCAGCAGGTCGCGCGCCCGGATTTCCTTGTCCGTTAGCGGCACTTCCTTGTCCTCGACACCGAGGGTCGTCGCCAGCTTGCCGACACGCTCCTCGATCTGCTTGAGGACATTGATCACCTTGGAAACACGTTGTCCCGTGATGTCCTGGAACGAGCAAGCCTCGAAGATCTGCATCACCTGATCGTCGACCGCGGCCTTATAGGCTTTGGGGTCCGACACATCCATGCCCATGATCGCTTCGGCAGCGTTCATGATGGTGTGGGTGGCGTTTTCGGTGTCGCGGGTGATGGCTTCCAGTTCGGCCCCGGCGGTCGGGATGCGTTCCTGCGACAGGTCCTGAGGACGCAGTTCGCGGATCTCTTCCTTGGCCTTGGCGATATAGCCGGCGATGATCCGGAACTCTTCGGCGCGGCGCTTGTCGAGCTGCTGGAAGAAGTCGCGCATCAGGCTGACAAGGGCCTCGGACTGCTGCATCAGATTGATGAGCTTGGGCTCCATTTCCTTGACCATGGCCGCGTCAGCGGTCTCAAGCTCCGGAAACTCTGATAATTTTGGTGCAACCTGGCCCATATGGGGAACCTGCTTATTCTTTAAAATCTTAGAATTCGCCGAGGACGGCGGTGATCTTTTGCTTCAGCGTCGCGCCGTTGAACGGCTTGACGATATAGTTGTTTACACCGGCCTTTTTGGCGGCGATCACGTTTTCCGTTTTGGATTCGGCCGTGACCATGATGAAGGGCGTGCGCTTCAGCGAATCGTCCGAACGGACCTTCAGCAGAAGTTCATAGCCGGTCATCGGCTCCATGTTCCAGTCGGAAATGACCAGACCATAGTTCGTCTTCTTCATCTTTTCGAGCGCTTCGGCACCATCCGAAGCTTCTTCGATGTTTTCAAAACCCAGCTGTTTCAGCAGGTTGGAAATGATCCGCAGCATGGTTTTGTAGTCATCAACCACCAGGATCGTCATGGACATATCGACGGCCATGTGAGTAAGCCCCACCTTTTAAAATTTACCGGGCCCGCCTTATGCAGGCCCTTCACATCAAGACAGTCACCATAATGACGACAACCCGATAAAATAGGGTTAAAGCGGTTACCTAAATTTTCTTATTTTTTTCAATAATATAAACCTCGTTAACCACGAAAAATGTCTCATTTGTGAACCTTGATACGAAAAAGAATGTCAGAACGGCACAGTTTTGCGACGGGATTCGCGGTTGAGAATCGCACATATCGCCCTTGGCAAAGCGCGATGGCGGGTTTAGAGCACGTCCCGATCTGATTGATCGGGACGTGCTCTAAACTTTTGTTTTGTCGCGCATTTGATTCCGAAAACCGTTGCACACTTTTCGGAATGCGCTCTAGATCGGTCAGTGAACTGTATTTACGGACGCCCCCATGACCGATTTCCCCACCGTCTATCTCGAAGACCTCACCGTCGGGCAGACTCTTGAGCGCACCTTTACCGCGTCGGACGCCGTGATCCGCGCCTTTGCCGAGGTGTCAGGTGACCACAATCCGGTCCATATGGATGAGGCCTATGCAGCCACCACCGCCTTCAAGGGCCGCATCGCCCACGGCGCACTGCTGGGGGCATGGATATCGGCGACCATCGCCGGTGGCCTGCCGGGGACCGGCACCATCTATGTGTCGCAGGTGCTGAACTTCAAACGCGCGGTCAAGCTGGACGACGAAGTGACCATCGTCGCCACCGTGAAAGAGATCGACCTGAAAACCGCTCACGTAGTCATTTCGACAACGGCCAAGGTCCGCAACAAGACCTATGCCGACGGCGCCGCCGAAGTCATCGCCCCCAGAAGACCTGCCGATGCTTAAGGCTTTCAATCTGGCCGTGGATGCCGACGGCAGCCTGCGCACCACAGCGCTCAATGCCGCCGCCGAAGGCCTGCCCCTGCCCGTCCGGGCTTCGGCCGCATTGGGGAGCTTCGACGGCGTCCATCGCGGCCATCAGCGGGTGATCGAAAACGCCATCGCCGCCGCGCATCGGCTGGGTGAGGCCTCGGCGGTGATCTGCTTCGACCCGCACCCGCAGACCTATTTTCTCAGCCGCACGGGCGAGGCCGTGACGCCGTTCCGCCTGATGTCGCTGGCTCAGCAATTGCACGCCTTCGAGGCGCTGGGCGTCGAATATGCGCTGGTCCTGCGTTTCGACGAACATCTGTCGGCCCTGACGGCGGAGGCGTTCGCACGGATCATCCTGAAAGACCACCTGAACCTCAGCCACGTCAGTTGCGGCTTCGATTTCCGCTTTGGCGCGAAAGGCACCGGTACGGCGGAGGCCCTGGCCGCGTTCGGCGAGACGATGGATTTTACGACCTTCATTACCCCGTGCCAGAGCGACGAGACCGGGCACAAGCTGTCGTCGTCGGCGGTGCGCGATGCGCTGGACAGCGGCAATCCGCAACTGGCCGGGCATGTGCTGGGTCGGGCGCAGGCCTTCGAGGGCGTGGTCACGCGCGGCGACCAGATCGGCCGCCAGATCGGCTTTCCGACGGCCAATATCGAACTGGGCGACTATCTGCGGCCGAAATACGGGGTCTATGTGACGCGCACGCACCTCGCTGATGGGCGGGTCTTGGGCAGCGTCACCAATTTCGGCAAACGCCCGACGGTCGGCGGTTTGAGCGAGCGGTTCGAGACGAACATCTTCGGGCTGGATCACGAAATCTACGACCAGACGATCGAGGTCGAACTGCTGCACTATATCCGTCCGGAGCATAAATTCCCGTCCTTCGAAGCGTTGAAAGAACAGATCGCGAAGGATGCTGAAACCGCCAAGGCGTATTTTAGCTAAATCCCCTCGCCCCTGCGGGGAGAGGGAAAGCGCGAAGCGCAGGGTGAGGGGGGACTTCGGTGTGTGAAAGGCCCCCTCACCCGGCCTCGCTACGCTCCGCCACCCTCTCCCCGTAGGGGCGAGGGTGTTTACTTAAGTGTCTTCGTATCGAAGATCTGAATCTCCGAGCCATAGTCGATATATACCACGCGCGTCGGATCGTTCGGCAGAACCTCGAACACCCGGCTCCCCGCCAGACCGACACCCAAAGCGCCGCACGGCGCCTCCTCGCCCTCGCCGGTTTCGACGGTCTTGTCCCACACGGCTTTCGCCTCGCCCGTCGGCACCAGTTCGAACAGAGCGCGCTTCGACGCCGGATCGGTCGGGTCCTGTGCGGGGACCAGAACGCAACTGGCGGTCGCCGGCCCCGGGGACAGCTGGCGTATCTCCGGCAAGACCGCGTCGATGGCGGCGTCCTTCGCTTTCGGTAGCGTACGGATGACCGGGCGATAGCCAAAACCGTCCGCCGCCGTGCCTTCGACGATGCCGAACCCCGGCAGGGTCTCGTCAGCGACCAGATGGGCGTTAGGGCAGGCATAGCTCCAGATCGACAAGGTTGCGCCCCTGACCTCGCCCCATTTGCAATCGGAAAATACCTCTTTCGCCCCGGCTGTGGGCTCGGCCTTCTCCACGGCAGGCGCGGAACACCCGGTCAGCAGGGCGGCGGCAACTAACGCATATAGTCTCATGATGGCACCTTCGGCATGACAACCACGGCGGCAGGGTCTTCGCGATAATCGAAGCCGCCGAATTCGACCCACTGGCCGTCCTTTTCGCTCTGGGTGCGCGTGCGGTACACGCCATCGGCGCCGATAATCCCACTCGTTTTCAGCGTCATCGGTTGGGCGGTGCCGTGTACGGTCTCAGTATATTCGAAGCTGCCCGGCCCGACGATCTTGATCGTGCCAGTCGTATGGAAGCCGCCGGTCGTGAAGTAGTGATAGATATAGTCACCCGTCGCTTTTTCGCGAAAGATCAGCGTCTCACCCGCATAGGCCCCGCCATTGACCGAATGGGTAATGCGGATCGCGTGACCGCCGATGGCCCATTCCCAGCGCTGGATGTCCTCGACGCCTGCGGTCTTGACCGATTTCCCGCGCCACGTCTTGCCGACCATGACCTCGAACGGCGCATAGGCCTGAGGCCCGGAAACGACCGCCGGCGGCGCGGTCTGGGCCACAGCCGCCAAGGGCGCGACGGCCAGCAGGGTGATCAGTAAAGCGCGACGGAACATTCGTACCTCCCTAACATCTTCTCTCATCTTTATGTGGTGAGCCTTTGCCCCGTACAGGCAATCCGGCGATCAGGCTGAATATCAGCGCATTGGCCGGAAAAAAGCCCAACACCATAGCGTAAGAACGCCAGTCATCACTTGCACGGCTCACCGGCATCATCGCCAAAAGCACCAGCACAATCCCCGGCACCGCCAGCACAACCGCCAACAGGCCCGCCGTCAGGTTCTGCTTGCGACCTATGGCGACCAGCTTGGCCACGCCTGCCATGAGCCCCAGACACAAGACACCGGCCCAATAAGCCGCTTCCTGTATCCCGCCCAGCAACGGTTCATCCGCCGCCGCCAGCCATCCGGCCCACCACCACAGGAGAGGTGTGAGCGCTAGCGCCGCGATGAATCGCAACGCTTTGATCGTTTGAAACCCTGTCATTCGAAGCTCCCGATAACCCGGTGAGCGTCCCCGAAAATCAGAATGCCCCGATTGAAAGCGCTAGGCAAGGCAAACCCTGTCTGATAAACGCACAGCCATGATGACGATACGGGTGAAAATGCGAATTTTCAGCCCAGCGTAAGCCGCCCGATCAAGAGGCCTTGCGCTGGGATACTGACGCGTCCCCTATTCCCTCCTAAAGAGATTTCAGGCTTCATGTCCGAGAATACCCCCCGCGATTACCGCGAAACCGTCTTCCTTCCCGAAACCGACTTCCCCATGCGCGCCGGTCTGCCCAAGGCCGAGCCGGTCATGCTGCAAAAATGGGAAGATGGCGCGCTGTACCACAGCGTCCGCCAGGCGCGTCAGGCGAAACACGCGCCGTTGTTCGTCCTGCACGACGGACCGCCCTACGCCAACGGCAATATCCATATCGGCCACGCGCTGAACAAGATCCTCAAGGATTTCGTCGTGCGTTCGAAGTTCCTGATGGGCTACGACGTCGACTACGTCCCCGGCTGGGATTGCCACGGTCTGCCGATCGAGTGGAAGATCGAGGAGCAGTTCCGTCAGAAGGGCCGCAAGAAGGACGAGGTGCCCGCCGCCGAATTCCGCAAGGCCTGCCGTGAATACGCTGCCGAATGGATCGGCGTTCAGCGCGAGGAGTTCAAGCGTCTGGGCGTGCTCGGCGACTGGGCCGAACGCTATGCGACCATGGACCTCACGACCGAGGCCAAGGTGACGCAGGAGTTCCACAAATTCCTGATGTCCGGCCAGCTTTATCGCGGCTCCAAGCCCGTCATGTGGTCGCCGGTCGAGCGCACGGCGCTGGCCGACGCCGAGGTCGAGTACCATCCGCATGTCAGCCCGACGGTGTGGGTCAAGTTCCCGGTCAAGGGCGACACCGCCAAGATTGTCATCTGGACGACGACGCCGTGGACCATCCCGGCCAACCGCGCCGTGAGCTATAACCCCAAAATCGCCTATGGCCGTTATCGCGTCGTGTCGATGCAGCCGGACCTCGCCTTCGAGCCGTGGTCGAAGCCAGGCGACGAACTGGTCGTGGCCGACAAGCTGGCCGAGGACGTCAAGAAAAACGCGCTGATCGCCGAATGGGAACGCGTCGGCGATTTCAACTGCGATGGCCTGACGCTGTCGCACCCCCTCGCCGCGTTCGACGACGGTTACGGCTTCGACGTCCCCATGCTGGCGGGCGATCACGTCACCGACGATGCCGGTACGGGCTTCGTCCACACGGCGCCCGGCCACGGTGCGGACGACTATCTGGTGTGGCTGAAGTCGGGCCGCTCGCTCGACTCGATCCCCGACACGGTCGATCCGGACGGTGCCTACTACCCGCACGTGCCGCTGTTCGCAGGCCTGAAAGTGCTCGAAACCGAAGGCAAGAAGGCCGGCAAGTTCGGCCCGGCCAACGGCGCGGTGATGGAAAAGCTGATCGAGGCCGGCAACCTGCTGGCGCGTGGTCGTGTCGATCACTCCTATCCGCATTCGTGGCGCTCGAAGGCCCCGGTCATCTTCCGCAACACGCCGCAGTGGTTCATCCGCATGGACGGCGGCTTGCGTGATACCGCGCTGAACGCCATCGATAACACGGCGTTTTACCCGGCCTCGGGTAAAACGAGAATTCGTAACATGGTCGAAACCCGCCCCGACTGGCTGATCAGCCGTCAGCGCAACTGGGGCACGCCGCTGGCCATGTATGTCGACAAGACGACCGGCGAGCCGCTGAAAGACGCAGCCGTCAACGACCGCATCATCAAGCTGATCGCGTCGGAAGGCGCCGACGCCTGGTTCACGCGCCCCGACGAAGACTTCCTTGGCAATTCATATAATCCCGCCGACTACGAGAAGATCACCGACATCCTCGATGTGTGGTTCGATTCCGGCTCGACCCACGCTTTTACCCTTGAGGGCCGCGAAAACACCCAAAGCCCCGCCGACCTCTACCTCGAAGGCTCGGATCAGCACCGCGGCTGGTTCCAGTCGTCGCTCTTGGAATCGTGCGGCACGCGCGGGCGTGCGCCGTACAAGGCCGTCCTGACCCACGGTTTCGTCCTCGACGAACAGGGCGAGAAGATGTCGAAATCCAAGGGTAATGTCGTCGCCCCGCAGGATATCGCCAAGGAATCCGGCGTCGAAATCCTGCGCCTGTGGGTCGCCCTGTCGGACTATTCCGAAGACCTGCGCATCGGCAAGCAGATCATCCAGACCACCGTCGATGCCTATCGCAAGCTACGCAACTCGATCCGCTACCTGCTCGGCGGGCTGAACGGTTACGACGCTGCGGAAGCCGTCGATTATAAGGACCTGCCGTCGCTGGAGCGCTACATCCTGCACCGGGTCCATGAACTGGATGCGCAGGTTCGCGCGGCCTACGACGCCTATGACTTCGCCGCCGTCATCCGTCCGGTCGCCGATTTCGCCTCGCAAACCCTGTCGGCGCTCTATTTCGACATCCGCAAGGACAGCCTCTATTGCGACAAGCCGTCGGATCTCAAGCGCCGCGCCTGTCGTACCGTCATGGATATCCTGTTCGACCGCCTGACCGCGTGGCTGGGGCCGATCATGACCTTCACCATGGAAGAGGCCTGGGCGTCGCGTTACCCGGACGCACCGGAAAACCTCTACCGGACGCTGCCCGCCGTGCCCGGCGAATGGCACAATGCGTCCGAGGCCGCGCGCTGGGAAAAGATCGAGCACGTGCTCGCCGTCGTCACCGGGGCGCTCGAAGAAAAGCGCCGCGAGAAGGTCATCGGTTCGGCTCTGGAAGCCGCTCCGACCGTGTTCATCGATTCCGACCCGCTGATGGCGGCCTTTGACGGCATCGACGCCGCCGAAGTCTTCCGCACCTCTCAGGCGCTGCTGAGTAATTCCGTCGGGCCCGATGACGCTTTCCGCGTGGCGGAGGTCAAGGACGTCTCGGTCGTGGTCCACATCGCCCACGGCCAGAAGTGCCAGCGCTCGTGGCGCATCCTGCCGGAAGTCGGCAGTGATCCGCGCTATCCGGACCTCTCGTTGCGCGACGCCGAAGCGGTGGCCGAATGGGACGCGACGCATGTCTGATTTCCAAGCCAAACTCAAAGCTCACTTCGCCGCGCCGCTCACCACCGCGCTGGGACGCAAAGTGCTGTGGCTGGCTCTGATTACCATCCTGCTCGATCAGGCCTCGAAAATCTGGATTTTGTACGGTTTACAACTCCCCAGTCTGCAACAGGTCAAGATTTGGCCGTTCTTTTCCTTCACCATGGTATGGAACGATAGCGTCAGTTTCGGCCTGATCGGCGATTTCGCCTGGCGGCGCTGGCTTCTGGTCCTGTTCTCATTGGGGGTTGCCGTCTGTTTGCTCGATTGGCTTCGACGTACCGAACGTCTGGTTCTGGCGATCGGTCTGGCGCTGATCGCCGGGGGCGCAATCGGTAACGCCATTGACCGCATCGCCTATGGCGCCGTAGTCGATTTCCTCGATTTTTCGGGACTGGGTTTCAAGTGGGTGTTCAATATCGCTGACTCGGCGATCAATGTCGGGGTCGCGCTTTTGTTCATCGACGTCTTCTTCCTCAATAAGGAAGATAAAAAACAGGGTTAAGCCGCCCCTTGGCAGGGGCGACAAAAGCAAGTAACACTCTCGCATCCGTTTTTTAGCGGTGCGATAATCGGAGCGAAGAATGAAGTCGGTTTCCTTAATGGTGGGTTTGGTGCTGGTCGCCGGTGTCGGTTTGACGGGCTGCGAATCGACCAAAAGCGCGCTGGGCCTGAACAAGGTCGTGCCCGACGAATTCCGCGTCGTGACCAAGGCGCCACTGGTCGTACCGCCGGATTTCGCCCTGCGTCCGCCTGCCCCCGGTGAGCCGCGCCCGCAGGAACTGATGCCCGAATCCGCCGCGCGCGAAGCCCTGCTGGGTCAGCGTCAGGCCTTCACCCGCTCGGACGGCGAAAAGATCCTCGCCACCAAGGCCGGAGGCGACAAGGCCGACCCGCTGGCGCGCTACGTCGTCGACGATGAATTCGGCGATCTGGCCTATAAGGACGAAGGCTTCGCCAACAAGATACTGTTCTGGAAAAAGGACGAGAAGCCTTCGGTGACCCCGAACACCAATACGGTGCTGGGCAACGAAGCCAACGCCATCGACCCGGATGCCGAAGCCGCCCGCATCAAGGCCCTGATCGGCTCCAACCCCGTGACCATCCAGCAGAAGAAGGAAAAATCCTTCAAGCTGCCGGGTCTTTAGTCCTCATCCCTCGATCTGCTTCGCATATCGAGGGATGTTTCAACATCGACAAATCAAATCTCGGGGCGGCCCTTCGATTTGATTTGGCTTTACGCTTTAAAAAGGCTGCCCACGGGCAGCCTTTTGCATACCATGTTCATTACGCCGATGTCATTTGCCAGTCGCAGCGGTTTGCGGCACCCTCCGCGCAAATTTCAGGGAGATACGACATGAAAATCGCTTTCCGCGCCCTTGGCCTGAGCCTGTTGCTCGCCACCACCGCCCTCACCGTCACCGCCCACGAGGTCGATCCGAAGATCGCCGACGCGGCCTATGCCGCCAGCGACCGCCCGACGGCGCAGATCGAACGCGACGCCGTACGCAAGTCCGAAGTCGCCTTCATCCTGCATCATGTCAAATCCGGTGACCGCGTCCTCGATATGGGCGCCGGTCAGGGCTACCTATCCTACCTGCTGTCGTCCGCCGTCGGGCCGACCGGCACGGTCTATGTCCAGAATCCGCAGGGCTGGGTCGACTATTACAAGATGGCGGGCGCGCTGGACGAGATGAAGGCCAAACGCCCCAATGTGAAGGTCGTCATCGCGCCGTTCACCGCCATCCCCGCCCCGTTAAAATCCTATGACGTGGTGGTGTCGAGTATGATCTATCACGACACCTATAACGAAAAAGGCCAGGACGCGTTGGCCATGAACAAAGCCTTGTTTGGGCAGTTGAAATCCGGCGGGCTGTACATCATCGTCGATCACCACGCCCCCGACGGCAGCGGTACGACGGCAACCAACACCACGCACCGCATCGACAAAAAAGTCGTCATCGCCGATCTCAACAAGGCCGGATTTTTGCTGGTCGATGACGAGGACATCCTCTCGCATCCGGAAGACAAGCGCGACCTGAACGTCTTCGACCCCGCCGTCCGTGGTAAGACCGACCGCTTCGTGCTGGTGTTCAAGAAGCCGTAAAAGAAGAAACCACAGATTACACAGATTTCACAGATTGGCGCTTCGCGCCGGAGTGATGGTGGTGACGCAGCTAATCTGTGAAATCTGTGTAATCTGTGGTTAGCCCCTTCTCATATTGCCCCGACCCCCGGACTCACCTAAATTAGGGTGATGTCCGTCATTGCCCGCCTCCCTCAGGATACCGTCAACCGCATCGCCGCCGGTGAGGTGGTCGAGCGTCCGGCCTCGGCGATCAAGGAACTGGTCGAAAACGCCATCGACGCCGGCGCGACCCAGATCGACATCAGCGCCGACATGGGCGGGCTGTCGCGCATCTTGATCGAGGACAACGGACGCGGCATGGACGCAGACGACCTGCCGCTCAGCGTCGAGCGCCACGCCACCTCGAAACTGAAACCGCAGCCCGACGGCACATGGGATTTGCTGCACATCCAGACTTTGGGGTTTCGCGGTGAAGCCCTGCCGTCGATGGGCTCAGTGGCGCGGCTCGACATCACCTCGCGCACGGCGGCGCAGGATGGCGCGCTGGCCCTGACCGTCGATGCAGGCGCCGTATCGGCCTTGCGCCCGGCGGCGTTTTCGCGCCCGAACGGCACACGTGTCGAACTGAAAGACCTGTTCTACGCCACCCCGGCGCGGCTGAAGTTCATGAAGTCCGATCGTTCGGAAAACATGGCGATATCTGAAGAAGTCAAACGGCAGGCCATGGCCCACGAAGACGTCGGCTTTTCGCTGACTATGGACGGCAAACGCTCGCTACGACTCTATCCGGAACCAAAAGGATTCGAGGGGCGGTTGAAGCGCCTCGCCGCACTGTTGGGTGACGATTTCGGCCACAACGCCCTGCTTATCGATCAGCAGCGCGAAGGCGTGCGGCTCACCGGTTATGCGGGACTGCCGACCTTTTCGCGCGGCAATGCCCAGCATCAATACCTGTTCGTCAATGGTCGACCGGTGCGCGACAAGCTGCTGACCGGTGCTTTGCGTGGGGCCTATGCCGACTTTCTCGCCCGCGACCGCCACCCAATGGCGGTGCTCTATGTCGAGATCGATCCGCAGGAACTCGACGTCAACGTCCACCCGGCCAAGACCGAGGTGCGCTTCCGCGACCCCAATCTGGTGCGCGGCCTGATCATCGGTGCCTTGAAACACGCACTGGCCTCTGCCGGTCACCGTGCCGCCACGACCGTCGCCGATCAGGCGCTCAACACGTTCAATCCGCTGTCGTCGGGGTATCGCGCGCCGGTGCAACCGACCCTGTCGCTGTCGTCGCTGCAATTGAACGGCGGCTACGCACCCCGCGCCTATACGCCGGAACAGCCGCACCCCAATTTCCACCCAGTCTATAACCGCGAACCCGATACGTTTCTTCCGTCGGCGCGCGTCGATACTGGTTCGGACATTGCGGTATTGGACGATATCGGCGTATCGGAACTGTCCGCCGCCTTCACCGCACCGCTACCGCCGGAGTTTGAAGCCTATCCGCTAGGTGCAGCGCGCGCTCAGTTGCACGAGACCTATATTCTGGCTCAAACCACAGACGGCCTCGTCATTGTAGATCAACACGCTGCCCATGAACGCCTCGTCTATGAGCGCATGAAGACGATGATGGCCGAGGGCAATGTCGCGCGTCAGACCCTGCTGATTCCCGAAATCGTCGATCTGGAACCGTCGGACGTGACGCGCCTGATGAGCCGCCGCGAGGATCTGGAAGGCTTCGGTTTGATGATCGAAAGCTTCGGTCCCAACACGATTCTGGTCCGCGAAGTCCCTGCTTTGATCGGGGATGACGACGTGGCCGGGCTAATCCGTGATCTGGCCGACGACATCGCCGAAAACGGCCAAGCGCTGGTTTTAAAAGAGAAAATGGCCGAAATCTGCGGCAATATGGCCTGCCGCAACAGCGTGCGCGCCGGTCGCCGACTGACGGCCAATGAGATGAACGCCCTGCTGCGCCAGATGGAAGCCACGCCGCATTCGGGGCAATGCAACCACGGCCGCCCGACCTATGTCGAACTTAAACTCAAGGACATCGAGAAACTGTTCGGGCGTCGGTAAGATTTAACGCGTGTCTAAGAGATTTAGACACGGTTTCCTATTCAAGCAATTTTAGAATAACACGGAAAGCACGGACGGCTGCTATCGCAGCTGACACGGAAAACACAGAACCTATTCTGTGTTTTCCGTGCCTATCGCGCTATGCGCGATCATCCGTGCTTTCCGTGTAAAATCTTATGACGTGATGCCGACAACAGGGACGGCGCGCAACCCATGCGCCGCCGCCCCTTGTCCCACTCCCCCGTCGGCCCGGCTGTGCCCGGTTGCTAGATCAGGCACAGAAAAAGGCATAAAAAAACCCGCGGCAAATGCCACAGGCCCAAATCAACGCGCGACGTTGAGAACGATAAGACCGACACCCATCACGAGTGCCCAGGCCTGAACCCCGAGACCCGCCATCAGCAACACCCGAAGGCCACCGCGACGCTTGTTCACCGACACCTCTACGGTTTCCGTAGTCATGACATCACCCCAATCTTAACCCAGTTATCCCGCTATGCGGGCCGTCGGCGCTATATTTACGCCTTGTTAAGGACATAGTGGGGTCATAATAAAAAAACCGTCAATACGGTATTTTTCAAATAGGGTTAATTTAGCCACAGATAACGGTGATCTAAAAAATTATACAAACTATTTCAATGATTTGTATAATTAAAATTCCGTAAAAATTTTTTGTTTCAGAAAGATGACCTGCGCTTGACCATAGATTCGAGTGTCTATTATTTGCCACAGGTCAGTGACAAAAAAGTCCTCGTCGGCGGCGATTTCCAGCATGATCAGGGCGTTTTCCGCCAGCCACTTCCCTGTATGTAGGGCCTCAAGTGCCTGTGGCCCCAATCCCTTGCGATACGGCGGGTCCATGAATACCAGATCGAAGGCCTCAGTCGCATTTCCGGGGCGGATGCCCAGTTGCGTGGCATCGCGGCGGTGGATGCGGGTATTGCCGAATAGCCCGAAGGCTTCGACGTTTTCGCGGATCGCGCCGCGCGCCGCGTCGTCCGTATCAACGAACAGGCAGAAGGCGGCACCGCGCGACATGGCTTCGATACCCAAAGCTCCGGACCCGGCGAAGACGTCCATGACGCGCGCGCCGCTAAGGTTCGGGGCGAACTCGGCGTGTTCTAGGATATTGAACACGGCCTGACGCGCACGGTCAGACGTCGGACGGGTGTTTTGCCCGTCCGGTGTGGTCAGCGCGCGGCCACGAAACGCTCCACCGACGACGCGCACGGCCTATTCCGGACGCGGTTTACGCGGGCCGGTCGGACGCGCCCCACCGGGACGGGGACCGCCGGCGGGACGACCGCCGGGTTTACCAGCGAAGGACGGCTTGCCACCGAAGGATTTGCCCGCCGGGCGATCACCGCGCGGCTTAAAATCGCGGTCACCACCTTCGCGGGGCTTGTCGAAGCGTGGTTTGTCGCCGAACGAACGCGCCGGACGGTCTCCTGCCGGACGATCACCACGCGGTTTGAAGTCACGTTCGCCGTTAGAACGGGGACCACCCTCACGGGGCTTGACGTCGCCACGCGGCTTATCGAAGCGCGGCTTATCACCGAACGAACGGGCGGGACGGTCACCAGACGGACGATCACCGCGCGGCTTGAAATCACGATCGCCGTTAGAACGGGGACCACCCTCGCGGGGCTTGAAGTCGCCACGCGGCTTATCGAAGCGCGGCTTGTCACCGAACGAGCGGGCGGGACGATCCCCCGCCGGGCGATCACCACGCGGTTTGAAGTCACGGTCGCCGCCTTCACGGGGCTTGAAGTCGCCGCGCGGTTTATCAAAGCGCGGTTTGTCGCCGAACGAACGCGCCGGACGGTCGCCTGCCGGACGATCGCCACGCGGTTTGAAATCACCGCGCGGCTTGAATTCGCCGCGAGACTCGTTTCTCGGACGCTCTTCGCGCGGGCGATCCGGACGCGGGGCCCATTCGCGCTGACCGCGCGGTTCCGGACGACGGTCGCGGGCCTCGCCATCGCTGGCGAAGCGCGGCCGTTCATCGAAATCCTGATCCTTGAAGTCGCGTTCCGGGGCCGGTTTACGGAAGGACGGACGGTCGCTGAAAGGACGCGCGGGACGATCACCAAAGGGCTTCGCGCCTGCTGGACGGTCGCCGCGCGGTTTGAAATCACTGCGCGCGCCCCGCTTGAAGTCGGCACCCGGCGTCGGGCTGGTCGGACGGCCACCGGCAGCGAAACGGTCACCACCGCCGCGACGACCTTCACCGCCATCGCGCGACTTAAAGCCCGACTGCGTCTGGCTGGCGGTTTCCGACGGCAGGTTGCGCGGATCGATCTTGTCGGCCAGCAGTTCGCGGATCACGCGCGGGCCGATTTCCTCGACCTCGCCGTGCTCCAGATTACCGAGCTGGAACGGCCCGTAGGCCATACGGATCAGGCGGTTGACCTTGAGGCCCAGCGAATCCAGCACCTTGCGGACTTCGCGGTTCTTGCCTTCGGTCAGCGACACCGTGATCCACAGATTGGCGCGGCCATCGGCCTTTTCCTGCGCCTTGTCGAGCTTGGCTTCGATCGGACCATAGGTGACGCCTTCGACGGTCGTGCCGTTGGCCAGCTTGTCGAGCGCTTCCTGCGTCGTGCGGCCCAGAGCGCGGACGCGGTAAACGCGGTTCCAGCCAGTCGTCGGCAGTTCCAGCGCGCGGGCCAGTTCGCCGTCATTGGTCAGCAGCAGCAGACCTTCGGAATTGAGATCGAGGCGGCCAACGGAAATCACGCGCGGCAGGTCTTCGGGCAGCGACGAAAAGACGGTCGGGCGGCCCTGCGGGTCCTGATGGGTCGTCATCAGGCCGACGGGCTTATGGTAGCGCCAGACGCGGGTCGGCTCGGCCTTGCGGATCGGCTTGCCTTCGACGGTGATCACGTCTTCGGCGGTCACGGTGACGGCGGGGGTCTCAAGGATGCGGCCATTGACGGCGATTTTACCCAAACCGATCAGGCGCTCGACTTCGCGGCGTGAGGCCAGACCGGCGCGGGCCAGTACCTTGGCGATGCGCTCGGCGGGCAGAGCCGGTTTTTTCGGGCCTTTTTTGTCGCCGAATTTCTTGTCGCCGAAAGCCTTCTTCTCGAATGGCTTTTTGTCGGCAAAGGTTTTTTCGGCACCGGGATCGGCGCGGGGGGTGAAGTCTTCGGGGGGCGTCTCGACCGGCGGCGTGTGCGTCGCTTCGGGAGTCGGGTTCTCGTTGTCTTGTGTCATCGGGGTGACTTTCTGGCTGGGCCTGCTCACGCAGGGCCGTTTTGACTTGACGCCCGCAGCGTTTCACCGGTCTAAAGCCCTATGGCTGACGAAGATGAAACCCTGATGCGTCTGGCGCTTTCGCTCGCCCAGGAGGCGGCTGACGCCGGCGAGGTGCCGATAGGCGCTTTAATCTACGATCCGTCAAGTAAAACCATCGTTTCGCGCGCAAAAAATGCGCCGATTACCCTTAACGACCCCTCCGCCCACGCCGAGATACTGGCCATGCGTGACGCGGGGCAGGTACTTCGCAATTACCGCCTCACCGACCTGTGGCTCTATGCGACGCTGGAGCCGTGTGCCATGTGCGCCGGAGCCCTGTCACACGCCCGCATCGGACGGGTGATATACGGCGCGCCGGACCCCAAGGGCGGCGCAGTCGACCACGGCCCGAAATTCTTTGCCCAGTCAACCTGTCACTGGCGACCGGAGGTGACCTCCGGCGTGCTTGAGGCCGAGAGCGGGACGATGCTAAAAGACTTCTTCCGCCAGAGACGCAAAATAAAGGGATAAGCCATGCGCCGCCTGATTGCCGTGTTGTTGACTGTGTACGCGTTCCCCGCCGCCGCCGACACCGTCACGCAGACGGTCTATGAAGGCACGCTCGGCAAGAGCCCCATCGTGCTGGAGGTGCGCAGCGCCACGGTCGGTGGAAAGACGCTCACCGGCGGACGTTATTATTACACCAAATATCGCGGCCTGATCCCGCTGGAAGGCCGCGGCAATGGCCTGATGGATGAGCGCCCCTATTGCGAAGACCCGCAATGCCCGGTCACAGGCACCTTTTCGCTCAAGGCCAGCGCGACGGGACTGACCGGCACATGGACCGCCAAGGGCAAGAGCGCTGCCGTCCCCGTCACCCTGAAAAAGGTGGCCGCACGCAACGTGGCTTCGACCATAGCGATCCGCACGGTCGAGGACCTGTCGGTCGTCGATACGGTTCTGGAATCGCCCGACGTGCCGGTGGGCGACGATCCGTTCCGTTCGCGCCGCCTCAATCAGGATAATGTTTACGGACCTGAGACTGTGGTAGGGCCGATCGCCTACCGCACCGTGACCGACAAGGCGACCGGCGTGCACTACCTCAGCCTGACGCGTCACCCCGACGCGGCAGCCATGAAAAAGGTCAATGCGACGCTGGATATCGAGCGTTATTTCCGCCTCGAAGGCGCGCTCGATTGCTTGTCGATGAAGGGGGGTAACGGCCAGGGGACGACGGGCGGCTACGACGAAACCACCGAGAAAGTTGTCTACCTGACGCCAACCCTGATGGCCGTCGAAGACGCCGGCTCGACCTATTGCGGTGGCGCGCACCCCAATAATTACTGGGTCATCCACACCTACGACCTGCGGCAAGGCGGCGAACTCGATTTCGACCGGGTGCTGAAGCTCTTCAACACGCCCGCAGGCTGGAAAGACGGCGACGAACGATCGGAAACCGCCGAATATAAAGCCTTGCAGGCGAAGCTGAACCCTAAATCACCGTGGTTCGCCGCCGATGTCGATCGGGAGTGTCTCGGTGAAGATGTCGAAAGCTACGGCGGTGGCTACAGTTTCTCGTTCGGCGCCAAGGGCCTTGTCGTCTCGCGTACCGATCTGCCGCACGCTCTGGGGGCCTGTATGGGCGTCTATTATGTCGTGCCCTACGCCGAACTGAAATCCTTGTGGCGGCCCGAGGCCAAGGCCTACTTTCCAAATCTTTAGGCGCACAGACCTTTAAACCCCTGCATTTTTACACCTTAACGGTTCCAGTGTTCCGAGTGATAACAGCCTATGACCTTCGATATGACTGAACTAACCACGCGCTTCGGCTATTTCGTTGCCAATGTGAAAAATGCCTGGGGCGACATTACTCAGCATTCGGTTTTCCTGTCGAACCTGCTGATCGCCGCCCTGATCCTGATGGTCACCCTGTTCCTCTCGCAGTGGCTGTCGAACACGGTGAAAAAAACCGCCAAGCGCTATGCCCATTCCGACGCCGACCGCACCCTGCCGGAGTTCCTGTCGCAACTCGTCTGGTGGATGGTGATGATCGTCGGGCTGGTCGTTATCCTCAATCGGCTGGGCGTGCAGACGACCTCGATCCTGACCGTGCTGGGTGCCGCGTCGCTGGCCATCGGCCTGTCGCTGCAAGGGACGCTGGCCAATGTGGCGTCGGGGATCATGCTGCTCGCGCAGAAGCCCTACCGTATCGGCGATACCGTCACCATCGGGGACAGTTCGGGCACGGTCGTGCGGCTGGGCCTGTTCCTGACCGAGATCACCAATGGCGACAATCACAAGGTCTATATCCCTAACGCCAAGATCTTTTCCGACCGCATCATCAACCAGACCCATTACGGCCACCGGACTCTGGCCCTGTTGGTAAACGTCGATTTCGCCACCGATCTCGATGAGGCGCTCGGCATTCTCAAGACCATCACCGCCGAGCATCCGGGGACGATGGGAACGCCCGCCGTGTGGGCAGGCGTCGAAAACTTCATGGACAATGGCGTGCAACTCAAGGTCACCGCGCAGGTCGAGGTCGCCAAGCACGGTCAGATCCGCGCCGATATCCTCAAATCGATCAAGGAAACCTTCCACGCCCACGGCATCATGATCCCCTACCCGCATCAGGTCGGGATCGAGAAGTATCCTAAGCCGGAAACGCCAACCCCACCGGCAGCCTGATAAGAAAAAGCCCGGTCGGTTGACCGGGCTTTTTCTTACTCGTCTTTAAGGTGGTTATACTCATCCGCCGACAAAACGCGCTTCTCGTCCTCCGCCTTGCCGTCGGCATGGAAGAACGGCGAGATGCGCTTGCCGATGGCGTTCGACAGCTTGTCGATCAGGATATACATGACCGGAATGAACAGCAGCGACAAAAGCGTCGAGGTGATCAGGCCGCCGATCACCGCCACGGCCATCGGCTGACGGAAGGCGTCGCTGCCGACGGCGACCGGGATCATCCCTGCCCCCATCGCAATCGTCGTCATGATAATCGGACGGGCGCGTTTGCGGGCGGCATCCATCAGGGCGTCCTGACGCGGCACCCCGGCCTTCATCTCGACCATGGCGTATTCGACCAGCAGGATCGAATTCTTGGCCGCGATGCCGGTGAGCATGATCAGGCCGATCATCGACGGCATAGACATCGACATCCCGCACAGGACCAGCGCGATGAAGGCGCCGCCGAACGACACCGGCAGGGCCATCAGGATGGTGAACGGGTGGCTGAAGCTGCCGAACAGCAGGATAAGCACGATCAGCATCAGGATGATCCCGGTTCCGATCGCGATGCCGAAGTTCTTGCCCATATCGGCGAAGTCTTCGCTGTCCGGCGAGACGACGCTGCGCACGCCGGGAACTTCGCCGGCCATGACCTTCTTCATCGTCGGCAGGGCCTTGATCGCCTTGTCCGCCGTGCCGTTGGGCACGCCGTTGAGGTCGGCCTTGATGGTGGACGAGCGCGTCCGGTCTAGGCGGTTGATCTCGATCGGCCCGGCCCCGAAGGTGACGTCGGCCACCGCCGTCAGCGGCACCGAGGTGCCGAACCGGGTCGGCACCATCAGGGTATCGAGATTATTGACGTCGAGGCGTGTAGACTCCTTGAGCAGGACGCGGATCGGGACCTGACGGTCGCCGTCGTTATATTTGGCCAGCACCTGATCGATGTCGCCCATGGTCGCCACGCGGGCCGCCTGAGAAATCGCCTGGGTCGAAACCCCCATCAATGCGGCCTGATCGGCCTTGGGCGTGATGATGATTTCCGGCCGCGTGACGTTGTCGTCCGAATGGACGTTGGTCAGTTCCTTGAGCCCCTGCATTTCGCGGATCAGCTGGATCGAGGTGTCGCGCAGGGTTTCGTGATTGTCGGACACCAGCAGGTAGGACACGCCGGTCCCGCCGCCGCCTTCCTGACCGAAGGAGGCATGGACACCGGGATAGTTGTGCAGAACCTCGGTGAAGGACCGCTCGAATTCCGTCTGCGACATCTTGCGGTCCTTGATCGGCACCAGATTGACCGTCAGGGTGGCCGTATTGGTGCCGATGACGGCGTAGGTGCTCTTGACCTCAGGACGCTTTTTCAGCTCGGCCATGAAGGCCTGCACCGTCGCGTCGGTTTCAGCCAGCGGCGTCCCCGGCGGATAGGTGACGTTCATCACCGACATCGACTGATCGCCCGCCGGAATGTTGTCCGAAGGGATGACGATGACCAGCGCCGTCGAACTGACGAAGAACAGGATCGCCGCGGCGACCGTCAGCCATTTATGGCGCAGGCAGAAGCCGAGCAGTTTGAGGTAGTCCTTCATCCAGAAGGGTTCGTCGTGCTTGTGCTCCTCGCCCGGCTTGACGCGCAGGAGATAGGCCCCCATTAGCGGCGTCAGGGTTCGCGCGACCACCAGCGAGAAGATGACCGAGACGCAGGCAGCGATGGCGAAGGTCTTGAAGAACTGTCCCACAATGCCCGGCATGAAACCGGTCGGCGCGAAGACGGCCACCAGGGTCGCGGTCGTCGCCACGACGGCCAGACCGATTTCGTCTGCGGCCTCGATGGCGGCCTGATAGGGCTTCTTGCCTTCGCGGATGTGACGGACGATGTTCTCGATTTCCACGATGGCGTCGTCGACGAGAATGCCGACGGTCAGCGACAGGGCCAGCAGCGAGACGATGTTGAACGACTCGTTGATGGCGTGCATCACGTAGAAGGTAGGCAGCAATGACATCGGCATGGCGACAGCGGCGATAAAGGTCGCGCGCAGGTCGCGCAGGAACAGCCACACCACGAAGACCGCCAGCAGCGCGCCGATGATCAGCGCCTCGAACGACACCTCGTAGGAGCGATGCACTTCATCGACCGACGAGGCGACCTGCACGATCTGAACGTTCGGGTTTTCGGCCTGAAGTTTGTCGAGCGCCGCGCGAACGCCTTCGGCGACATGGACTTCGGAGGTGTTGCGCGTGCGCTCGACATTGAAGCCGACGACTTCGTTGCCATTGAAGCGGGCGCGCGAGCGCGGCTCCGACCAGGTGTCGATGACCTGACCCAGATCGCCGAGACGGACGCTGCTGCCATTCGACAGGGTGATGCGCTTGTCCGACAGGGCGGCAACCGTATCGGCATTGCCGAGCGTGCGGATCGTCTGTTCCGTGCCGCCGGAATTGAAGCGGCCGCCGGGCATGTTGACGTTGAAGGCAGTCAGTTGCTGGCTGATGTCGGCGGCGGTGACGCCCAGCCCGGCCAGCTTCCCGGCATCCAGCTCGACGCGGATTTCACGATCGACGCCGCCGTTGCGGTTGACCTTGGCGACGCCCTTGACACCCAGAACGCGCTTGGAAATATCGTTGTCGACATACCACGACAGCTGTTCCGGCGACATGTTCGACGCCCGGATCGTGTAGGTCAGAAGCGGCTGCCCCGACGCATTGTCGACGCGCGAAATGATCGGGTCCTGCACGTCGCCGGGCAGGTTGCCGCGCACCCCCGCCACCGCGTTGCGCACGTCGTTGGTCGCCTTTTCGAGGTCCGTCCCCAACTGGAACTGCACGAGTGTGGTCGAGGCGCCTTCCGACACGACCGAGCGGATGTGGCGCACGTCGCCGAGGCCCGACACCGAGTCCTCGACGATACGGGTGACCTGATTTTGCAGTTCGGACGGCGCAGCGCCGGAGCGCACCACCGTCACGACGACGAACGGGAAATCGACGTCGGGCCAGTTATTAACCCGCATGCTCTGGAAACCGGCGATCCCCAGAAAGGTCATCAGGATGAAGAAGACCAGAGTCGGGATCGGGTTGCGGATCGACCACGATGAAATCTGGAAGCCGCCGGGACGTTTGTCGGCTGTAGGAGGAGTCGACATGATTACTTCGCCTCGCTGCCGGCGGGCTTGGCCGCAGGGGCCTTACCGATCGTGACCGTATCGCCGTCATTGAGGAAACCTGCCCCCGTCGTGACGACCTTTTCACCCGGCGTCACGCCGTCGCGCAGGACGACCGTATTGCCGGTCACCTGCCCCAGTGTCACCGCCCGGAAAACGGCCTTGTTCTTGGCGTCGACCACGAAGACGCCCGAACGGTTGTCTTTATAAACAATGGCTTTTTGCGGCACGCTGACGACGTTGCGGTCGCCGACATTGACGCTGCCGCGACCGAACTGACCCGGTTTGAAACCCGCCGTGGCCGGGATGGCGATGCGGGCATAGCCGAGGCGCGTTTCCGGATTGACCGCCGGGGTGACGACGCGGACCGTGCCGGACACGCTGTTGCCCAGATCGTTGGTGACCGTGGCGCTCATGCCCGGCTTGATCAGGTTGAGTTCGGTCTCGACCACTTCCATGTTCAGTTCGATGCGGTTGTCGCGAACGATGCGGAACAGCTCGACGCCGGGGCTGACGATCTGACCCGCCACGGCGGTGCGCGAGGTGATCAGGCCCGATACAGGCGCGCGGACCACCGTCTGAGCCAGACGCGTGCCGACCTCGGTGCGCGAGGCTTCGGCGGTAGAGACCTGAGCCAGTGCCGTCTTGTGCGCGGACTCTTTTTCATCGATGGCCGCCTGCGAGGCATAGCCCTTGTCGAACAGTTCCTTGTAGCGCTGATAGGCGCGCTCGGCCTCGACGGCCTGCGCCCTGGCGCTCGACACCCCGGCCTCGGCCTGTTGGTACTGCGCGCGCAGACCGGCATCGTTCATTTTCAGCAGCGGCTGGCCCTGGGTAACGTATTGACCTTCATCGACCAGAACCGCCGTGGCCGTCAGGCCGCCGACTTCCGCGCCGATGGGGGCTTCCTGCCACGCCCCGATGGTGCCCGATCCCGTGATCAGACCCGGCGCCACGGCTTCGCCCGCCACCGCGACCTCGACCAGCGCATTGTGGTGCGCCGCACCCTTCTCCGCCTCTTTGTCCTTCTTACCGCCGGAGCAGCCCGTCAGCAGGGTCCCTCCCAGAAGCATCACGGCGGCGACCGCTGAGACCTTCAACGCTGAACGGTACGATATAACATTAGTAATCGCGGGAAAGACGGCGCGCATAGCGGGTTCCTGAACGGCTTGATATCAATTCTCATCTATCGTTTTACTGAACGAACAGTCAACGAAGCGTGCATTAAAAATATGCAATGCAACTAAATCCACACAGGCGCGATGGGCGGCGTCAAAGGGTACCCTATTGTCTCCTTACGAAAGCCGGTTAAACTGACAGAGAAACAATCAGAGGGAACACAGGCACATGGTTGACTGGCAGGGCGGACGGCGCGGCGGGGTCGAAGATCGTCGCGGCCAAGGTAGTGGAATGGGGGCGGGTGTGGCTTTGGGCGGCGGCGGTATCGGCGCGGTGGTCATCGCCCTGATCGGCTATTTCGTCTTCGGCATCGACCCTCAGGTTCTGTTGAGCCAGACAGGCCAGACCGGGACGCAAAGTTCCGTGGCCGTCGGTGGTTGCCCCGAAGGCGACAAGGCCTGCGATTTTGCCGACGTGATTCACACCTCGGCCAACGACGTGTGGGGCGGCCTGATTCAGGGATATCAGCCTTCGACCATCGTCCTCTATACGCAGGGCACCCAGACCGGTTGCGGCATGGGACAATCGGCGATGGGGCCGTTCTATTGTCCGGCTGATCAGCGCGTCTATCTCGACCTCGACTTCGCCCATACGCTGGAGCGCGATCTGGGGGCGTCGGGCGACTTCGCCCTGGCCTATGTCATCGGCCACGAGGTCGGCCACCACGTCCAGAACGTCACCGGCGTGTCGGACAAGGTGCAGAACGCCCGCCGGGCTCTGGGCGAGAGCGAGTCCAACGCCTTGTCGGTGAAGCTGGAGCTTCAGGCCGATTGTTATGCCGGCGTGTGGGCCAAACGCTCGGACGCGCAGAATCACTGGCTGCAATCGGGCGATCTGGAGGAAGCCATCACGGCGGCTTCGGCGGTCGGCGACGACACGCTGCAAAAGCGCTCCGGTGGTCAGGTCATGCCCGACAGCTTCACCCACGGCACGTCGAAGGAACGCATGTTCTGGTTCAATGCGGGGTATTCATCCGGCGATCCGAATGCGTGCAACACGTTCAATTAACGCCCTCCTCCCTACGCAGTGGGGGAGGAGAGAGATTACTCCGGTCGTTCCAGGGCACTCAGCGCCGCCTGCGCCTGAGGCGACGAGGTCAGAGTAAGACCCTCTGCGACCGTCTTGGCCGCCGCGCCCGCTCCGCGCGGGCTCATCATCGCCGCCGTCTTGATCGAAGCATGGGTCACCCCGGCCAGACGCGCCACGGCCATCTGACGATAGCTGTCGAAGCCCTGCACCATGCACGCTCCTGCCGAGGCCTTTGCCGCGACGGACAATTGTGTCAGATACTCCTGCAAGGCGTCGTCGTCGCGCCGGACGCCGTCGTGCTCGATGCAGATACCCGACAGGCCGCACTTGTTCAGCGCCGCGATAACCTTGCGATCTGCCGAAACATGGCCCACCACCGTCATGCAGAACGGCTTGATCATCGAGACGATTTCCAGCACCCGATGCGGCGGCACACCGTCGAGCCCGCGGATCTCGAACAATACTTTCAACCCCATTTCGGCGGCAGCTTTCGCCACGTCGTGGGTGATCTTCTGACGCGCGCGCTGCGAGGCGAAGGTCGAGAACGCCGCCGGCACGACCATCAGCATCTTGCGCTGTTCGGGTTCGCGCATCCTGAGGATTTTCAGGCCCTGCTCGATATTGGTCAGGTCGATCTGCTCGCGCAGACCCCAGTCCATCGCCGCCAGCGCCTTACGGTCCAGAAGCGCGTTGTCGATGGCTTCCATGACCATCGGTTCCAGGCGGTGGCCGATCATCACCATCTTCTTCATCTCGAACAAAGGTTCGTTGGACGAAGCCACGCGCAGGGTGCGGTTGGCGTGGGTCACCGTCGCCGCCACGATGACCGGGCGCTGAATATTGGTCATCTGAGGCGCCATGCCGGGGCCGCGCACGGCCTCGCCGGTCGTCTCGCCGGTAATGGGCTTCAGTTTCGCCGCCTCGGCTTCGGGGCGATCGAACCAGGTTTTCAGGTCGATGGGTCGCAGCATGAAACGGTCGACGTCCTCGACCCGCACCTCGAACAGAGGCGTCTCCAGATGCGAGACGTCGCCGACGAAGAAATTCCCCAGTTCGCGCCACATCTCGGTAACCGCCAGCGCCCCGCGCCGCGATCCCACATCCGGGATGATGGCCAGCCAGGCGTCGTCATTGATCCTCAGACACCAGTTGGGTTCCTGAAAGCGACGCTCGAAGCCGGTTTTCAGGTGCTCGAAGACCAGTTCGCTCTTGACGTCCCACTTCGCCCCCAGCCGCACGATCAGGGCATCGAGCTTGAGCAGAAAGGCGTTGCCATTGGCGTCGGCATGGGTTTCGCGCAGGCGCTCGACGATCGTCACCGCGTCTTCGCGTTCGATCACCAGCCGTTCTTCGGCCGGGGCATTCGGTCGGCTTTCCGGGGACACTGCGGACATGGTTGGCCCTAAGCTTGATACAGGTGTGTATCAACCTAGGCACGCACTGTTGAAACAAGATTAACAGACGCGTCAAAAAGACGCGGCAAGGGCCATCTATATTATAAAATATTCAAAACCTTGCCATCGGGTCTCTGTCGCATTTGTGATCACGCCAGACCCTGTTAATCTTAAGCAAGTGTTCACCCTAAGCCGCAAGACTTTGTAAACTCTGTTGCGAATCACGTCACCGGATCGTCTGCCTTGCTGTCACGCCGCCCCACCCCCGCCCTGTCAGCCGCCGTTTCGGCGAAGGTGGAGGTGCGCGCGCCGGAGGTGGTACGCCCCAGCACGCTTCAGCCCCTGACCCAGGTGCGCACGCTTCTGCGCCTGATGCAGCTGAACGTCGCCGCCCGACAGATGGTCCGGGACGAAGGTCAGGCGGCTGCGCCGGAGGCGAGGCATCTGGCGGTGCGGTTGGGCGAATTGATCGTCGCCCTGCCCCCGGCGGATCAGGTTCCGATCCTGACCGAACTGTCGCGTGCCGACTGGGCCGATCCCGTGCTGATCGCCGCCCTGTGTCGCCTGCCGGTCGATGTCAGCGCCGGTTTGATCCTGCACACGCCGGTGCTGGGTGCCGAGGCCCTGAACGCCCTGATTACCGAAGGCATTGAAGACAAGGTCATTCTGGTTGCCCGCCGCCGTATGCTGATGCCTGAAGTTATCGACACCCTGATCGGCCTGAATGCCGCAGCGGTCGGCCTCGCTCTGCTCAACAATCGCGACGCCGACCTGTCCGAGCATCATCTGGATCGCCTGTGCCACGCGGCGCGCGACCGGATCGCACTGAGGGCCGCGCTGGTGCGGCATCCCGCCCTGCCCCGTCGGCTGGCGGCCGTCCTGCTCGGTTTCACTGGCCCGCGCCTGCGCGACGAACTGAACGCGCGGTTCGCCGAACTCTATGCGATCGATTTCCACGCCCCTCCCCCGATGGATAAGGGCCAGACCCTGCATCGTCTGCAACAGGGCGATTTCGGCGGCTTCTGCGCCGGGCTGGCACGAGCGACAGGCTTCGACATCGCCGTTATCCGCCGGGCACTCGATGACGCCTCCGCCGTGCCGCTGACCCTGATGCTGGTGCTGGCGGGCATCGACCGCGCGGCCTATCCGGCCGTGCTGACGCGACTTCAGGCCGTCAATGAGGGCAAGCCGCACAGCATGACCGCTCACGCGCCTTTCGTCCGCAGCATCTTCGACCTGAGCCGCAACGAAGCCCGCGCCCGACTAACGGCCATTTTAGCCGTTCCGGCCTGAACCGTTTTAGGGTAAGAGCGATGTCCCTTTATTACGCGGGCACCTCATGTCGCTGAAACTCGCCTTTGTCGCCTCCGAACGCCCCGAAGCCCTCGCGGCCTGCGCCTCGCTGCGCGCCCGCTACGGTCAGGCGGACAGCCCGGACGTCGTGGTGGCGCTGGGCGGCGACGGCTGGCTGCTGGAAACCGTACACGCCTATTTCCGCGACGGCCTGCCGATCTTCGGCATGAATCGCGGCTCGGTCGGCTTCCTGCTCAACCATTATGAGGAAGACGGCCTGATCGAGCGTATCGAGAACGCCGAGCGCACCCTGATCAGCCCCCTGCACATGCGCGCCACCACCGGCGACGGCGAAGTTCACGAAGCCCTGGCCTTCAATGAGGTATCGCTGTTGCGTCAGACGCATCAAAGCGCCAAGCTGCGCATTCTGATCGACGGCACCGAGCGACTGGAGGAACTGATCTGCGACGGCGCCATGCTGGCGACGCCCGCCGGCTCGACCGCCTATAACCTGTCGGCGCACGGCCCGATCATCCCCCTGACCGCTCAGGCCCTCGCCTTGACGCCGATCAGCGCCTTCCGGCCCCGGCGCTGGCGTGGTGCCATCCTGCCGCACACCGCCGAAGTGCGCTTCGAGGTGCTGGAGTTCGACAAACGCCCGGTCGCGGCTTCCGCCGACACCTTCGAAGTGCGCCATATCCGCTCAGTAGAAGTCTCGGAAGCCCCGGATTTGTCGGCGACCATCCTGTTCGACGCCGGCAACGGCTACGACGAACGCGTCATGGCCGAGCAGTTCACGTCTTAAATTGGCGCGGACCTGATTTTTACGCGCTTATTAGGGCTTCTTAAATCCGTTGCGGTTAATGTCTGCGGTTAACACCCTGACCAAAACCGCAGGAATTTTGAGCGCATGTCCGAAAAAGCCCAGATCATCCAAATCCCCAACACCTTGCGCGCCAAGGTGGGCGGCAAGCTGGGGGCGCTGGATCAGGCCGCCATCGCCAAGGCCGAGGAAGCCCTGACGTCTCTGTCCGATCAGTTCGAAAGCTGGCTGGAAGAAGAAGTCACCAAGCTTGAGGCCGCGCAGGAAAACATTCGCAAGGACGGCTTCACGACCCAGACCGCCGAGGCGCTCTATTTCCGCTGCCACGACCTCAAGGGGCTCGGCACGACCTACGGCTACCCGCTGATCACGCGTATCGCCGGGTCGATCTGCAAGATGCTGGACGACGAAGACATCCGTATGCAGTCGCCCAAGATGCTGATCGACGCCCATATCGACGCCATCCGCGCCGTCGTCCGCGGCCGCATTAAGGAAGACACCCATCCGGTCGGCAAGACGCTCGCCGAAACGCTGGAAGCGCGGGTGCTGGAGCATCTGGACAAGATCAAGGTCTGATCGCAAGTCATTGAAAACAAAAGGCCCGGAGAGCGATCTCCGGGCCTTTATCTATTTGGCTGTTAAGCTGCTGCCTTTTGCGTCAGGCCTTTTTCCGCCGTCGCCTTTTCCCAGCGCTGGCCCTTGGAGTCGCGGTCCAGACGTTCATAGAGATAGACGAGATCCTCGCGCGGCGCGAACGGCACCTGCGTCAGGAAGCGCTCGATCAGGCGTTCCTGAAAATGCACGGGATCGAGGTCCGACTGCTCGCTGGCCAGCGAATGATAGGTGTCCACCGCAATACGGAAGGTCTGGAACATGCGCGCCGGAAGCCCGGCCCGGTCGTAGATGGCGCGCAGACCCAGTTGTCCGGCGTCGTGGACCATCAGCCAGGTGCGGTCGTGCGGTACGCCCGACAACTCGGCCAGAGCGTGCTCGAAGAAGCCCATATGCCCGCGCGCCAGCGCCCGCAGCATCAGGGACGGCGTCATGCGGCCTGAGGTCACCAGATGCTTGGCAAGGCCCGCCGGATCGCGGCTGGCACCCGTCTGATCGGCCATGTCGAGCGTGGCGCGCTCCAGCGTGGCGTCGGCGACCTTGATCGCGGTTTCGGGCAGGATGGCGTGCCGCGTCATCAGTTGATCGCGTAAATTCTGACTGACCATGTGGATCAGGCGCTCGGTCACCACCACCGGCAGGGCCTTGCGGTTGACCAGCGTGTTGTGGACGACTTCGGACGCACCGAAGCGGTCGAGCACCTGCGTCATCCCGGTCTCGGAAAATCGCGCATTGTCGTTGGCGCAGGCAATCACGATGGCCTCTTCGACGGCGCAGTCGGCCAGAGCCGTCGTCACCATTTCGGCCAGAGTGTCGCGCTTGGCGATGGCCACCTGACGGACAGGCCCGCCCGACCGGACGATCTCGCTCAGGTCGTCGTCGGAAAAGGCCGGCGAATGCGACAGGACCGGCACGGCGACCGTATGAACGTCCTGTGCCAGCTTCATCGCTACGTCGTGCGGCAAAAGGCCGGAGGTGCGCAGCGTCACCGACAGGGCGCGACGCACCAGCTCGGCGGCATCTTCGGACAGAAGGCGGATGATTTCCTGCGCTGCGGCGCGTTCGACCTCGCTCAGATCGCTGCGTTCCATCAGGCGGCAAACCTTGTGCGTGGCGACGGCGCGATCGTCGGCATTGTCGCTTTTGACGAGGCGTTCGATATCCTGCTCGGACAGAAAGGTACGTGAGGCGAACATGCGGAAATTCCTTCGTTCCGAATCCCTTGTGGGACTACGGCTGGACCAGATTTTCCGCCTCAATTCCTAACGAAACCTTACCGCGCTGCGCCGCTTCACGCGGCTGTGTGCAAATTTGTTAATTTTCGCGCTAAATTTGCAATCGGTAACGCTCGCGCAAGGTCTTGCTGATAGGATTACCCCATGTTCCCGCATCCTTCCCGCATCCCCGCCCCGACCTTTTCAGAACCGGCCCCCCCCGACCTGACCGATCCGCAGATCGTCCTGGATTACGGCCTCAGGGCGCAGGTGCGCCTGCTGCCCTATGCGCTGGGCTTTTTCGGCATCGGCCTGCCGGTCTATGTCTGGGCGGCGCAGTTCTTCCTCAGCGGCTGGCAGATCGGGCTCAACCTCCTGCTGTTCGTCTGCGTCTGGGCGGCGTTTTTCCTCATCAAGCCTGCGCTGAAAGGCACCGACCGCCCGACGCGGCGCGACCTTCGGGTGCGCACCCGTCGGCAGTGGCTGTGCGGCGGCCTGTGGGCCATCAGCCTGCTCAGCCTGTCGCTGACCGCCCTGACCGGCGGCGATCAGGCCCATATTTTCGTCCTGATCTGCGCCGGTGCCGCGGTCGGCATCATCTTCTTCAGCGCGCCGGTCCTGCTCTACCTGCTGACTCTGGCGCCCCTGGCCATGATCGGGCCCATCATCGCCCTGCACCTGATGCCGGAACAGACCGAACTGGCCAATCTGGTCAGCGCGGCCCTGGCCTTGGCCCTGGCGTTCGGTCTGATCCTCAATCGTCACCTTCAGGAACATTACCGCCTTGAATTCAATCAGTTGCGACTGGTGCAGGACCGCGAAGCGGCCCTGTCGGCGCGCGATGCCCTGACCCACAGCCAGATGGCCCTGATGCAGACCCTGTCGCGCGAAGTGACCACCGGTCTGCGCGGACTGGAACAGAATTTGTCGCAGGGCCTGACGCTCCTCAGCCGCGCCCCGGCCCCGCGCCACTATGTCGAAAACGCCCGGGTGGGCGTCGAACACCTGCTCGGCCTGATCACCACCACGCTCGACGACGATACGGCGCGATCGGGCCAGATGACGGTCGTCACCGGCCCCCTCGATCTCGACGGCCTCGTCCGCGAGATCGCCGACGGCTTCCGTCAGATGGCGCAATTAAAAGGCCTCGAACTGACGGTTTCGGGTGCCTTGCCCACGCAAGGTGCCGCCATCGGCGACGCCGCGCGCGTCGAGCAAATCCTGTCGCACCTGCTGTCGAATGCCATCCAGTACACGCCCAAGGGCAAGGTCGAGGTGAAGCTTCTGCCGCCGTCAGGCAACCATGTCCGGCTGGAAATCGTCGATTCCGGCCCCGGCCTCGACGCCGACGAACTGATCCGGGCCTTCGCGCCGCACGAACGCATCGCCCGCACCTCGGCCGGTCATTCCGGCGCCGGTCTGGGGCTCAACCTGTCGAAGACCCTCGCTGAACTGATGGGCGGCGATATCGATGCCCAAAGCACCCCCGATGTCGGCTCGAAGTTCTGGCTCGATCTGCCGTTCGATGCGAACATCGCCGTCCCGCGTCCGGCCGTCGAAGCACCGGCAGCGGTCGTCGCCGATACGACGGGACTGCGCGTCCTATTGCTGTCCAACGATTCCCTGCGCTCGGCGCAACTGCGCGACACGCTGGAAACGATGGGCCACAAATGTCTGACCGCCACGACGCGCCATCGCGCCCTGTCGCTGGCCGCCAAGGGCGAGGTCGATGCCTTGCTGGTGGCGACCGGCGTATTCGAAGACCTGAGCGACGACGGCAACCGCACGGCCTTGTCGGCGTGGCTGGAGCGTCTGCGCTCGACGCAATCGCATGAGGCGCTGAACGTTCTTGCTCTGCTGCCGGACGGTCATCAGGCCGAAACCCTGAATGAACTGGGCATCAAACCGCTGCTGATGCCGCAGTCCGAGGACGCCCTGCGCCGCGCCCTTATGCCGGTCTGAGCGTTTCGGCTTCACGCTTCAGATTGAGACGAGCCTGCGCCTCCCGACTTGCGAACTCAGGCGTCAGGAAAATACGATCCGCCTGCAATGCAGGTTCGATGAACAGGCTCAGGCGCCCTGCCCGATACGCGTCCGCCCCGTAGACGGGTTCATATTCCCGCCGGACGCCTTCGGCATAGGCCGTATAGGCCGCCCACGGCGCACCGAGGATGGCCATGTCGAGATCGAGCAATCTATCGGCATCCGCGTCGCCCGTCGCCTTGTGCGATTTGGTCGCTTCGATCATGGCCGAAGCGCGATTGAGCGTCATCGCATCGATTTCGGAAAGCCGCGCCCGCATGGCGTCGGCGCTGCACGCTTCGTTATCGCTGCGCGACGGATCGTAAATGGCATCATGAAATATAATGGCCAACTCGACCGCATCGTGATCGGTCCAATCCGGCAGTCGGACGAATCCCTCCAGCATGGCTTCGATGTGACTGAGACGATGATAATAGCGATGGGGCTCCGAGTAGCATTCAATCAACCAGTATCGTACCGTTTCGCGGGTATCATCCGCCAATCCCAGCCGCTGGGATAATGCCTGCCAGTGCCGGTCGAAGGTCACCCGAACCACGATTTGTCTTTGTCGGCGCTGTCGTCCTTGCCGGGACCGAAAGCCGACAGAAGTTGTGTGGCGACCAGCAGGCTCTGATCGCCTGCCCCGCCGCCGAACACCATATTCAGCAGTTGCGCGTCCGATTGCAGGCGCTGAGCGCGCGCGACGATAAAGCCGTCGCGGCTGTTGAACAGGTCCGAGGTCGCGTCCTCGGCGTCCGGCATCTGCATCTCGCCCGTGCCGCCCGCCCTGGAATCGAGATTGGCCATCAGTTGCGTCACCGTCACCGGTGCACCGTTGCGATAAAAGATCGATTTGTTGGCCCCCGCCGCCGCCGGGAACAGCGAGGCCGCCGAGGCATTGGGCCGCTGCTCCGCCGTTTTGATCAGGTTCGCCGCCCCCGCCGGTCCGAGAAAATGCGCGGCATAGAGTTGCCCCGCCGTCGGTGTACGCCCCGTCCGACCTTTCAGATAGGCGGCATTGCCCGCCGTCATTTCCGCCGCCATGGTCGCCGCCGCGTCCTGATCGTAGCGCAGGCCCAGCACCTGACGGCGCGCCTGAGGGTTGGAGACGTAATATTGCCCGTTGCTGCCCTGTTGGATCGCGTCGGCATAGGTACCGTAGCCGTGCTTGGCGCCGTGCTGCTTGACGGTCGCCAGCCAGGTCTGCTCGATGAACTGAAACAGGCCCGCCGCCGAAGAGGTCGGGGCCTTGGCCGTCGGATTGAGCGAGCTTTCGCGCTGCGCCGTCTTCAGCAGATAGGTGAAGTCGACCCCCGTCCGCTGCGCGGCGCGCGTGATCGAGGCCACCACCCCGCCCTTGCGAGAGGAGACGCCATCAGACGTGGGATAAGGGGACGCATACGAGGTCATGCGGCAAATTTTGCCGCATTATGGTTAATGGGGTGTGAATCGCTGCGGATCGTAGGCTTCCGAGCCTTCCGGTGCCCCCTGCCCGCCGATCTGCGCCATCAGCACGTCCGCCGCAAAGGGACCGTAGATCCAGCCGTTGCGCCGCATCCCGGTCGCCACATAGACGCCACTGACGTCGCGTCCGATCATCGGCCAGCTATCCGGCGTCGCCGCCCGCACACCGACGCGCGGCACGGCATCCGCAAGCCCGCCAACCGAGTCGGGCATGAATTTGGCGGCTTTTTCACTGAGCGACGTCACGACACCCGGTTCGACCTCGTAATCGGCCTTGCCCGTCTGCATGGTCGCACCGAATTTGGCCAGACCGTCGAGGAACACCCAGTACCCCCACGGCGAGCGGATCATCCGCCCGGCGAGCGCCGGATCGGCCTTTTGTGCCTGATCAAGCAGATGCCCCTTGATCGGTTTCAGCGCGGCCAGAGATGGCACGGCCTCGGCAAACGCCGCCGAATCGAACCCGGCGCACACCACGACATGGCCGGCTTCAAGACGCTGACCGTCGCTCAGCGTCACCGATTGAGGCGTGACCTGCGCGGCTTCGCTCTCGATCCACTGCCCGCCGCGCTCGACAAAGACCGATTTCATATAACTCAGCACCGGTTCCGCAGCCATCAGCCACTCGCCGACGATTTCGATCGCCTGAAACGGGGCGTGATAGCCCAGCTTCGCCAGATCTTCCTCGCGCATCACCTGACCTTTGGCACCCATGTCGGTGAAGCGTTGCATCATCTCGTCGGGCGACGGGCCGTTGTCGCCCGACCACAGCCAGACGGCGGGCTGGGCCAGTTCGAGGATTTCCGACAGGCCGAGGTCTTCGGCAAACGACGGCCAGTGCTTCTGCGCCTCGATATAGCGGGCATAGGACAGCCTGGGATCGGCCTCGGTCAGGGCCTCCATCGCCGGCGCGATCATCCCCGCCGACAGGGCCGAGGTCGAAGCCTCCACCGCGTCCTTCGCTACGATCCTGACCGACAGGCCATGATCCAGCGCCCGCAGACCGACGCTCAGACCGACGATTCCGCCGCCGATAACGATGAGACTGTAGGCTGAGACCATAAAACCATCCTTTATGGCGGGTATATAGCGTCATTTACGCGCATAGCCAGACCCCGCATGACAATTGCGTCAATCGGTCCGTGTAAAATCACTATGTAGGGAAATTCACCGCGATGGTACTGCCTGCTGGTTTCGAACCAGCTACCTCCAGAGCCACAATCTGGCGCTCTACCAATTGAGCTAAGGCAGCACGTCATCGCGAAGGCCGTGTCTCTAACGTGCAGCGGCCCGCCGATCAAGGGGTAATTTCAGACAAAGACATATAAGCCGTGTAAAACCCGGCTAATCGACCGTCCACTGGTGTCTCAGCTTGACCTTTTCACCGGCCTCAAAAGCGGCTTGCGACTTTTTCATGTCGACAAGCGTTCTACGGACATAGACCTTGACGATCTGCTCCCCGGCACCCGCCGGATCTTCTGTAAGAACCACACAATTTTGCAGCCGCCCCTCAGCGGTAACGTCGCAGGTAAAGCTAACTTCGCCACCGCTTTTCTTCATATTCGGCCCTGTCGGCGTGGGCAGTTCCTGAGGCGACGGCAAGCTTTTATAGTGGTAGCGGCCCGTAGCCTCTTGCGCGGCAGAGGCGGTCACAGACACACTCAGCAGCAGCCCGACCAGACCGATGGCAAATCGATACGAGAATTTACGCATTACCTGATGGTCCATTTGTAACGGACTTTCTTTTCCTCACCCAGTGCCGACTCTCCCGCGACGTCCTTGAGTTCGGCATAGGTTTCAAAGCCCTTCACCGTTGCTTCGGCAAAGCCATAACCTTCCGGCGTTTCCTTGATAACACGGCAATTTCTGAGATGACCTTTAGCCGTCCAGCCACAAGCGATAACCACATCGCCCTCAATACGAGCCTTTGCGGCAGCCTTAGGGTAAAGTGACGCCATAGCTTGTCCGACCGGCAAAGTTTTGAAACTGGGAACGGGCGGCAATGCGGCGTCCTGCGCCTGCGCAACACTGACCAGGGCCAAACAGGCCATCACCGATGTCGTTATCCTGAATACAAGCATTTCAAATCCCCCTCTTTAGAACCGTTATCGCTTGGGTTGAGCAGGGCGTCAAGCGCGCTCCGCCTAAGGCGTTTGTCTCCGTCTACTTGACCTCCCAAACGAAACGAAATTCCATGTCTTCACCCTCGCGAGACGCGGCGTCGACTTTTTTCAGATAGGCATAGGTTTCAAAGCCCTGGATCGCCGCCGCCCCGAACCCAAAGCCTGCGGGGACTTCTTTCGTGACGCGGCAATTGACCAGCCGCCGTTTGAGCGTCCATCCGCACCGAAGCCAGACCTCGCCGCGACTATGTTCGTTCAGCACCTCTTTAGGGACGAGATTCAGCACCTGCGAGGCGCGCGGCGAGATCATCAGTTCCGGCTTGACCGTACCCGCAGACGCCGCAACCGTAACCGGCAACAGCAACATCGCTATTACACCTAATCCCCACCCCCTGTATGTCATCCCCCTTCCCCGGCGCTACAGATACCCCTTCGATTTGATATAGGCGTCGAGCTGATTGATGCGCGTCGTATCCGATGGGTGGGTGGACATGAATTCAGGCGTCCCTGCTCCGCCCTGAGCCTGCATGTTGCGCCACAGAGCCACCGCTTCCGACGGCTTGTAGCCAGCCTTGGCCATGATATCGACGCCGATCCGGTCGGCCTCAAGCTCGTGCTTGCGCGAATAGGGCAGCAGCAGCCCCAGTTGCGCGCCCATGCCGCCGTAATTGGCGATGACCTGCTGCGCCCGACCCGACGTCGCGCCCTGTGCTACCGTCAAGCCGATCGCCGCGGCCTGCTGCTGCGACGCGCGTTCGGCGGCGTGCTTGCCGATCACGTGAGCCGTTTCATGCCCCAGTACCGCCGCCAACTGGTCATCGTTCTTTACGACCTTGAACAGGCCGCTGTTCACGCCGACCTTGTTACCGGGGATAACAAAAGCGTTCGGCTGATCGTTCTGGAAGACGACATATTCCCATTCCGCCGCATTATATCCCGCTGCCGTGACGATCTTGGCGCCCACGGTGCGCACCCGACGGATCAGGGCGGCATCGTTCGACAGCTTGGCCGTCTTCATCATCTCGGCCCAGCCCTGCAAGGCGGTCGGCTCCAGATCCTTGTTGTCGACCAGCAGGAACTGACTGCGTCCGAGGGTCTCGTTGGTCTCACAGGCCACCAGCGTGACGGCAATCAGGGCGGCCGCCCCCAGCAGCAAATGTTTCGGCTTGATCGAGCGAAGGGTCATGGCGCATCCCTAATATGTCAGCGGTGAAATTTCGGCGATACTGCTCAGTTCACCGGTCAGGGTCAATCGTTGAAGGCAGTATTCCGATAAGGCCGGCATAAAAAAGACCTCCGGGAGGTCACCGGAGGCCATCGTTGCTACGCCACAACGATCCGCTTATTCGAGCGCAAAGCCCATACGCACCTTCATCACCGAACCGACCTGTACCGCACCGGCGCTGGTGTCGGCGCGGCCCTTGGCTTCGACCGCGCGCACCGCTGCGTCGCCAAAGCCGTAGCCCTTGGGCGTTTCGCCGAGGATGTCACAGCGGACGCGGCCCTTGGTGTCGGTGACGGTGCAGGCAAGCGTCGCCGAACCCTCGACCTCGGCGTCCGTAGCGCGGGCGGGGTAATACTGCATCATCGCATTGGCGTCCGGGAATTTGCTCCACACGGCCTTGACGTAAAACGGCCCCACGGGCGCGTCACTCACCGTCGTCGGCCCCGGCGTACCGGTAAGGGTGACCACCGGGCCTGAACCGGGCTGGACATCGACCGGCGGCGTCGGCGCAACCTCTAAAGGCGTCACGTCGCTGATGACCGGATCGGCGGGGGTGTGAATGACGGTCGTCGTCTGACGCACCTCTTTTTGTTCTGTCGGCTCCGGTTTGGGCTTTGGCTTTTCCATATTGAGGATAGCGCCCGTGAACGGTGGCGGGACATCGACCTCCTCCGGCACGGCGATTTGGAACCGTTCGTGGATGATGTAGGCCGCCAACCCGGCATGGATCAGGATGGCGATCGCCACCCCGCTGGCCACGGTCGGTGACAGGCGCTTCTGCGGAAGGCGGTCGAAAAGCGGATTACGCGACGGATGATTGACGGCAGACGCCATAAGCGTGTCCTTTCCTGGGAGCCCTGTGAGGGCATTTGGCGAATGGATTGCGGGTTCGCCTTTTGAATGCATGAAACCTTAATTTCCGGCCCCTCTGAACCCCCGTGTTCAAAAGCCCCTCACCGGTTCGCCCGTCCATGATCTTGTTATAATGTAAACTTAGCAACGCTAAGTGTACAGCGTTATTTTTCGTGATCACACCAATGTGCGGATCGGGTCCGTCGCCCTCGTACAAAGACATCGGGTACGCTCAGGACAATCAAAAACCCTCCGGCCGCGAAGCCGGAGGGTTCCTGTATTTTGCAAAGTGCAGTGACCTATTCGAGGGTCCACTTATAGCGGAACTTCTTACGGTCGCCGTCGCGGATTGCACCGTCACCACCAGGGCTGGCCTTGGCGAAACGCATGAAACCCTTGACAGTCGCGGCACCGAAGCCATAGCCCGCAGGCTTTTCGCTTATGATGTCGCAGCCCGTCACGCGGCCTTGCGAGTTGAGGGCGCAGTCGATAACGACTTCGCCTTCCATTTCCGCGTCCTGTGCCCGCGGGGGGTACAGGTCGTACATGCGGTCGTTGGACGGGTAGGTCCATTGCGCATCTACGTAACGCGGACCCGCAGGTGCCGGCGGTGCCGGCGGCGGGGGCGGTCCCGGGACGATTTGCGGCGGCCCCTTATACTCGACGCGTTCTTCCTTCTTCGTCGGCTCGATCTGGATCGGAGTCGGCGGAGGCGGCGCTTCGGTATTGATCACCGGTTCGCGTACCTGCAACTTCGGCGGCGGCGGCGGCATGTCCGGCGGCGGCGGAGGTGGGGGTGGCGGCGGTGGCGGGGGCGGCAAATCGACAAGTTCAGTATCGATCTTGGTGTCCTCGTAGACGACTTCCTTGATCTCAAACTTTTCCTTGTAGATGTAGTAGCCGAGCGCAATGTGCGCGACGGCCGCTACGCCTATGCCGATGAAGATCGGCGTCTTGTCTTTGTTTAACGGCGGATCAAGAATAGGATCTCGACGCCTGTGGGGGGTCTCTTCCATCTCTTAATCCTCTTAACTGTTACCGTCTTCACCGACCAGAGCCACACTGTAGAACCCGTTGTCCTGCAGTACGTTCATCACCTGCATGAAGTCGGCATAACGCGTGGACTTGTCGCAGCGGATGAAGATGCGCTCTTTTTCCGGGTCACGGGTGCGAATCTGAACTTTCAGATCGGCGCCCATGGCGTCGAGAGAGGTGGGGAAGTCACCGATGAAGACATTGCCATTCTCCTGAATGGAAATGAACACCGGCTGGGGTGGATTTTCTTGCGGCGGGGCGACTGCCGTTGGAAGCTTAACTTCAACCGACACGGTGGCAAGCGGAGCCGCCACCATGAAGATAATGAGAAGAACCAACATAACATCGACGAACGGCGTAACGTTAATTTCGCTGTTTTGCTCGATGTGGAATTTCGAGCCGCCGCTGCCAGAGGATAGCTTGGCTCCCATCTAGATTACGCCCCTTTGTCGAGCTGACGCGACAGCGAGTTCATCAGTTCCGAAACGAATTGTTCCGAACGGGTGCCGTAAGCCGCGATGGCCGAGTTGAAGACGTTGTACATGACGACGGCCGGGATAGCGGCAACCAGACCCAGACCCGTAGCCAGAAGGGCTTCGGCGATACCCGGAGCAACGACGGCGAGGTTGGTGGTGTTGGTGTTCGCGATACCGATGAACGAGTTCATGATGCCGTAAACCGTACCGAACAGACCGACGAACGGCCCGATGGACCCGACCGAGGCGAGGAAGACCAGACCGCCCGACAGACGCTTGGCCAGACCGGCCTGAACGGCGTTGATCGATTGCGACGCGCGGTGCAGCGTCGAGTCGCGGTGTTCACCCGAAACGGCCAGACCGGCTTGCTTCGAGATCTGGACTTCTTCGGTGGCCACGGCGGCCATGTCGGCCAGCGGGTTACCGGCGAACTCGTCCGAGGTCGACAGACGGTTGATGTCGGCGATCGAGCGGGCGCCGCGGAAACCTTCGAGGTAGTTGGTGGTCGCCTTGTTGAGGCCGGCGAAGAAGAGCAGCTTGATGACCAGGATGGTCCAGGAGATGATCGAAGCCAGCACCAGGCCGATCATGACGACCTTAACGACCGGCACGGCCTGAGCGAACATGCCCGCAACCGTCAGGTCGTGGCTGCCCTTCGAGGCTTCCGAGGACGACTCGGCGGTTTCTTCGGCCGGGGCGGCCGCAGGGGCTTCGGCAGCAGCCGGCGACGTGGCGGCGGCAGCGGCCGCAAACGTCGGGACGCTCACGAACAGTGCCGCGGCACCAATCAGAGCGATAAGCGGGTTGTGTTTCTTGTGTTCGAGCATTTTTCGCCAATTCCTGAATAAGGATGACCCCCCGGTTAAGGAGGCTGACCAAGGATTATAGGGGCAGCGTAGACCCCCAGTTAAAACCTAAGACGTGTTAAAACCATGGCACCCAAAAAAACATGACACCGCAAGGAGCATGTTCCTTCGTGAACCTCTCGTGTGTTTCGTACCGGTGCGACTTCTATTCGCTCACATCCAGATACGCTGCGCACAAACTTTTGCCATTATGACCGAGAAGTCAAAAAAAGCGATCCCTTTGTTACACTGGTGGTTACAAAGTGATTTGAGCCTAAAAGAGCCTATCCCCCCTGTGAACGTCAAGGTGCTTATCACGCCACTTCGCGTATCATTTCGGCAACAGGCAAGGCAGCATTCGCAGGTTTCCTCTAAAAACTCAATTGTGTCCGATAGTTAATCCATAGGGCGCAGTGAGAATTATTTTCACGAAACCTGAATTTTTTTTCATATTCGTGATCGCCTCACCTTCCCTTTACGTGCCGCAGGGGAAAAAGCCTGACTTCTCCGCACTCTATGTCATTTTTATAACGCCGATTTGCGAAACGACGATCAAAAATTCGTATGGAAAATGGCTGATTTCCGTAAGAATACCCTGCTATATTCGCCCCTATGCGGTAGGCCGATGCCGCCGGAGAGCACGCGAATCGTGGCGCCTTGATCCGTACACGCCATTTAAAGTTATTTGCGACAGGCCCCGGGGGCCGTGGCCGGCTTCAGCCCCTTGAACATAGACAGCGGCACTGCCGCCGCCATAGCCGCCGCTCCGTCATCGTCCGGATGCAGATGATCTCCGACATCGTATTCGGCCTTCAGCAGGCCAGACCCCGGCATCGCCTCCACCGCGCGGTCGAAGTCGATCACGCCATCGAACGCCCCACCCTCGCGGATCCAGGCATTTATCCGCTGACGGCGGGATTCCTTTTCCTCGGCATAGTAGTTCTTGAAGACCGTCCCCTTGAACGGCGTCAGAGTGGCGGCATAGACCCGGATACAGCGTTCGCGCGCCCGCGCCGCCAGTTGCCGGTAGCCGTCGATCAGCTCTTCCGCCGATACGTATTCCGCCGCCCCCGGCCCTTCCGCGTGCCCCAGATCGTTGATGCCGATCAGGATAATCACCGCGCCGACATTAGGCTGGTTGAGCACATCGCGATCGAAGCGCGACAGGCCGGACTCGCCGAAGCGCGCCGATTGCCCGTGGTGCAGCAAACGGTTGCCGCTCAGCCCGGCATTGACCACGCTCAGTTTCATTTTAGCGGTCTCCAGCCGCTGGCTGAGGATTTCCGGCCAGGTCCCGCCCTTGTCCGGCGTAATGCCGTAACCGTCGGTGATCGAATCGCCGAAGGTGACGACGGCGGCCTTTGCGGGCGTGTCGGCCACCTCGACCCCGACGATCCACGGAAAGGCGCGACCGATGCCGATATCCGCCTTGCTTTCGGGCAGTTCGGCAGCCGAGGTCTGACGGCCCGACGCGATGTAGATTACCCCACGCTGGATATCATGCAGGGTCGTGATCTTTGTCGGCCCGGATATATAGAGAGAGAGCGCCAGATCGCTGTTGGCGGCGACCCTGAGCGGCACAGGATCGCTGATCGCATAGGCGCCCGGCGCGATGGTCACGCCCTTGCGGCCATTGAAGGTCAGTTCGCGGTCGCTGGCGGTATCGATACGGCTGCCGGTCAGGCGCCGCGCCACACGCACCTCGTCAAGGCGCAGCCGAGTGGTTCCGTAAGCATTTGAAAGCCGGATGCGCACCTGTTCGCCTCCGGCGCTAACGCGCACGATTTGCCGCAAGGTCTTGTCTTCGATGGGCTTGTCTGCCTTTCCGGCGGGCTCCGGCGCCGCATACCACGTCGACACCCAGTTTGCGGGGGCCTTCGCCTGCACCGGCATGGCCAGCAATAAGGCGGCAACCACCCCTCCGGCGAGGCAGCGGACTTTGAAGATCATCGGACGGCTTCCCTGAGTTTGTTTTGCTCACAGAAGGCCAGATTGCCGTGCGAAATTCAAGCCGCGAAAACGCGCTGGTTCGGTAATGAAAGAGGGAGATGGTGCCTGGAGCCGGAATCGAACCCCTGTTTGCGACAGCAAACAAACTCAATAATGCGCTGGTTCGGCAACGAAGTGAGAGATGGTGCCTGGAGCCGGAATCGAACCAGCGACACGCGGATTTTCAATCCGCTGCTCTACCAACTGAGCTATCCAGGCACTTCTTGCATCGACGGGCCTTGGTGCACCGCGTCGGGAGGTCGCTCTATAAGGGAGGCAAAATGGCTTGGCAAGCGCGTAAACGGGCAAAATATCGAAAAATCGGCTTTAATCCGCGTCTTCGTCGTCAAAAGATGAGGATAAGTTTTCCGATCTGGTCGGCACATTGTCCGGCACGTCTTCTTCGACGCTGAGGCTGCCCGCCCCCCCGATAACATACTCGCCTTTAAGCCAGTGCAGCATGTCCATATCGGCGCAGCGCTTGGAACAGAACGGCGCGTAGCTCTTCGCCGCATTGGGCAGAAGCGGATCGGGCAGATGATAGGGTTTATGGCAATAGGCGCAGAATTTCTCGGTCATAACGGCTATATAGGCCGCTCAGCGCTTGCGGACAACTGTCGGCGCGGCGTGATCCACGACCTCAACGCTCAGGCGCGGCGACAGGGGATCGAGGCTGTCCTTCAGGCATTGGCGCACGATACCCGCCACCAATTGCGGGGCGCGCAGGATGAACATGGCTCCGACATCCGAGCGCGCTTCGGCCACCGCCTGCCACAGCAGACGGCGGGCAGCCCGCAAGGTCGCCGTATGGGGATCGTCGATCGGTGCAGCCCCCCACGGACGGGTGAATTCGTAGGTCCCGAAACGCGTGATCGGCCCGCTGATGATACGCGGCCCCTCGGCGGCAAAGGCGTCGCGCAGGATGCCGGTCAGCTTTTCGCCGTTATGCTTGGAACCGATCAGATCGACCACAACCAGACCCGCGAGATTGGCCAGTCTGAGCCGTCGCGCAACCTCGGAAAGCGCGCGTTCATTGGTCGCCTTGATGGCCTGTTTGGGGGCCTTGGCCAGTCCCTCCCCCGCCCCGCCGAGATCGACGTCGCAGGCGATCAGCGCCCGCGTCGGCTCGATGGTCAGGAAGGCCCCGTCGGGCAGGTCGGTGCTGGGGTTGAGCGCCTGCGCCTCGGCGATGTCGAGCGCGTCGGCGGCGTCCTCACCCTCGATCAGCTCGAACGTGCCCTTGGGGTCGATCAGGTGGCGCGCCTGGGCCATCAGACGGCCTTTGAGGTCGAGCGGCGGAGAGACTCTACACGGCGTGTCTCCGGGACCGATATAGCGGGCGCGCGGGCGTTTTTCGGCACGGGCCTCGGCGGCGATCTGGACCTCGATGGCCGCGCCTTCGTTCAGCGTCACGTCTTTGGCCAAGTCGAGCATGGCCTCGGACCCGTCGGCCAGTTTCAGGAAGCCGACGCCGCCGGTCTTGGCGGTCAGGCGGGCGACCGAGCGCACACCCCACAGGCACAGCGACGGGTCATCGACGCGGCCTTCGGCGTAGAGCCACGGCTGACCGTTCTGCACCACACAGGCGCGGGCCAAACTAAAGCGGGCCTCATAGAAGAGTTTCAACGGTAGCCCGCCCCGTTCAGCATCAGGGCGGTTTCGTAGGTCGGCAGCCCTACCACCGACGGGAACGAACCGTTGATATGGATGACAAAGGCTCCGGCGCGGCCCTGAATGCCATAGCCGCCCGCCTTACCGATACCTTCCCCCGAGGCGATGTAGCCGTCGATATCGGCAGCGCTCAACCGTTTGAACAGCAGGCGCGTCTCGACGACCTTATGCGACAGTCCGCTCGGCGACATCAGGGCGACGCCGGTAAAGACGCGATGATTGCGGCCCGACAGGAGCTCCAGACATTGCCGCACCTCGGCCTCGGTCTCCGCCTTGGGCAGGATACGGCGACCGACACCGACCACCGTATCGGCGGCCAGCACGAAGGCAGGCGCACCGAACGAGGCCGCCACGGCCTCGGCCTTGGCTCGCGACAGACGCAGCGCCAGTTCGCGCGGCGTCTCCCCCTTGAGCGGGGTTTCATCGATGTCGGAAGCGATTATGTGATCGGGCTTCAGACCGATCTGGGCCAGCAGGTCCACGCGGCGGGGACTGGCGCTGGCCAGAATAAAGGGCGCCATGCGCGCCCTCTTACTTGAAGCGATAGGTGATACGGCCCTTGGTCAGGTCGTAGGGGGTCATTTCGACCATGATCTTGTCACCGGCCAGCACGCGGATGCGGTTCTTGCGCATCTTGCCCGCGGTGTGCGCGATGATTTCGTGCCCGGAGTCTTCGAGCTTCACGCGAAAGGTCGCGTTCGGCAGCAGTTCAACCACAACGCCCGCAAACTCCAAAAGTTCTTCTTTTGCCATTCGGTCCCACAATAAAAGGAAAAACAGGCGAATCTGCCACACAGCAGCGCCCGGTAAAATCGTGGCGCTCCCTTTATACCCAAACGGGTTTTGAGGGAAGGCCTAAAACAGACGGCAAAAGGCGGTGCCGCCTTTCGGAGACACCGCCCTGTGCGTCGCGGCAAGGCCTGAGGAGCACTTTGCCGCGACACCTGATGTGTGAATTAGAACTTCTTCACGACGCTGACGGTCACGTTATCGGCGTCGCCCTTGTCGTCCTTGAACGACGAGCGGGTATAGTCGCCGCGGATGGCGTAGGACTCATTCAGGTGGACCTGAGCGCCGACACCGACATCAAGCGCGGTACCGTCTTCGGCAATGGCCTGATTGTTGTACTTTTTCAGCTTGGTGTCCGAGACACCCACGCGGCCGATCAGATCGACCTTATCGCTGACCGGCACGAAGCCTACAGCATAGGCGGCCTTCTTGTTGGTCAGCTTGTAACGGCCGGTATTGGTCGTGTCACCGTTGGTGCCCGAGGCCAGTTCACCCTCGACACCGAAGTGCGGGGTCAGCTTGGCGCCGACGCGGGCGTTCATCGAGTTCAGGCTGGAATCGGATTCGTTATTGTCGGTCGCGGTGGCGCCGATCGAGCCGTAGACTTGCGGCTGCGAAAGGGACTGCGCGGAAGCGGTGGTCGCGCCGAAGGCGGCGGCGGCAATCGCGGCGGTCGCAAAAAGCATGGTCTTCATGGTAGGCTCCTTTAGTCTTTATTCATGTGCCGCACGGTCTCTTTTGGCCGTGCTAAATACCGACGGGTTCAATGCCCGTTCGATGAATTGAATATGGAGACGTAAAGGGGCGGCTTTGCGCCGGGCAAAAGGCCATTTCTGGCCTTTTTCATAAGAATATCATCAATTTAACCTCAATTGAGGCGCTTTCGCCATGTTGATGAACCGAACATGAACCGATCCGCGTCAGGAGCAAATTTCTTCAAACGCGACCTTAAAAACACACATGATTTTCAGATAATATCCTCTCCTCCCTACGCAGTGGGGAGGTGGCAGCCCACAGGGCTGACGGAGGGGGAGGACTCCGGATTTCCACGGGCGGAGACTTGGGTTAGCGGCTGCGCCGCCCCCTCCGGCTCGCTGCCTATCGGCATCGATCCACCTCCCCACTGCGTAGGGAGGAGGGAGACTAAGCCCGCAGATGCAGGGCGTGGATCAGAGTGAACAGCCGCCGCGCGGTTTCGTGGTCGATGTCGATTTTGCCGCTCAGGCGTTCGGTCAGCAGTTCCGCCCCGTCGTTATGCACACCGCGACGGCCCATGTCGATCGACTCGATCTGCCCCACCGTGGCGTTTTTCAGCGCCTCGTAATAGCTTTCGCAGATCATGGCGTAGTCCTTCATGATCGGCTTGAGCGGCGTGAATGACAGCATGATCTTCTTCGCATAGCCCTCACCCGTCACGTCAAAGACCAGCCGCCCGTCCTCATAGGCCAGACGCAGGTCGTATGTGTCCGCCGTCCCGCCGTCGGGTTTGAAGCTGTTCTTTTCGATCAGGTCGAACATGGCTACCTGACGTTCGTGTTCGACCTCGGTCGAGGGCGAGGACAGGCTGTCGGGATCGATCTCGATACGGGCAATCTTCATTCTGCTCTGTCCTCTTAAGCGCATTCCGAAAAGTGCGAAGCGGTTTTCGGGCCCAAATGCGCGACAACTATAATGGGTGGTTGGGGGTGGAGCGCGCCCTGTGCGGGGCCGCCAGATCCATGAACAGTATATCGAGCGCCTCGACTTCGATGCGCAGTTCCGCGGCCGATTTGCCCGCGAAGGTCAGGCCGACAACATAGGCCGGCGCGTCGAGCGCTTCAAGGCTGAGGTCGAGCAGCGCCATGCCATGCGGCGGCTTGGCGAGATCGAAGCCGCGCGATTTCAGCCCGGTGATCGAGCCGATCTGCAAGGCGCAGTTGGCGCGCAGCGGTTGACGACTTTGATGCTCATGGCAGAAGCGGTTCATGCGCAGGGTCAGGGCACGCGAGCGCTGATCGTAGTGCACGTCGTCGCCGCGCAGGGCAGCGTCCTGAAGCAGGGCCGCCAGCGGCAGCACGTCTTCGGCGTTCTGCGCCAGAAGCCGTAGATGTTTATGCGGTTTTTTGAAAAAGCCGAACACCCGCGCGCCTTACTCGTCGATCTCTTCGACCGGCGTGTCGCCCTTGATGCGGCGGATTTTCGCGCCGCAGGCCGACAGCTTGCCTTCGAGGTTTTCGAAGCCGCGATCAAGGTGATAGACGCGGTTGACGATGGTTTCACCCTTGGCCGCCAGACCGGCGATGATCAAACAGGCCGAGGCGCGCAGATCGGTCGCCATGACCTGCGCCCCGCGCAGTTCATCGACGCCGGTGACCTTGGCTTCGCCGCCGGTCTGGACGGCGATGCTGGCCCCCAGACGGCTCAGTTCCGGCACGTGCATGAAGCGGTTCTCGAAGATGGTCTCGCGCACGGTCGATTCGCCGTCCGCCAGGGTCATCAACGCCATGAACTGCGCCTGAAGGTCGGTCGCGAAGCCCGGATAGACCTCGGTGGTGATGTCGACGGCCTTGAGACGGCCCGGCCCGCGCTTGATGGTGACCGTGTTGTCGCCGGTGGTGATCTCGCAGCCCGCCTGACGCATCTTGTCGAGCAGGATGCCGATCAGCTCGGGGCGCACCTTGGTCAGGCGCACTTCGCCGCCGGCCATGGCGGCGGCCAGCGCATAGGTCCCGGCCTCGATGCGGTCGCAGATGACCGACCAGTCGGTGCCCTTGAGCGCAGCGACGCCCTCGACGGTGATCGTCGGTGTCCCGGCTCCGCTGACCTTCGCGCCCATAGCGTTCAGGCATTCGGCCAGATCGACGATTTCCGGCTCGCAGGCGGCATTGTGGAACACGGTCGTGCCGTGGGCCAAGGTCGCCGCCATCAGGGCGTGTTCGGTCGCGCCGACGCTGACGAAGGGGAATTCGATCTCCGCGCCTTTCAGCCCGCGCGGGGCCTGAGCGAAGACATAGCCTTCGTGCATGTCGATATGGGCACCCAACGCCTCGAGCGCCTTGAGGTGCAGGTCCACGGGACGGGCGCCGATGGTGCAGCCGCCGGGCAAGCTTACCTTGGCATGGCCGGTACGCGCCAGCAGCGGCCCCAGCACGTTGAACGAGGCGCGCATCTGACGCACGAGGTCGTAGGGCGCAAACGCCGAGGTGATTTCCGGCGTGTGCAGCAGGGTTTCCTGCCCATCGTCACCGATCGATTCGGTGATCGAGGTGCCGAAACGTTGCAGCAGACGACCCAGCAGGCGCGTATCGGCCAGACGCGGCATATTGGTCAGGCGCACCGGTTCGGAGGTCAGCAGCGACGCGGCCATCAGCTTGATGGCGGAGTTCTTGGCTCCGCTGACGGGGATGTCTCCGTGAAGCGGGGTTCCGCCTTCCAGGGCAATGCGATCCATATATACGCCTAATCTTCGTTGGTGCGCCGTTTCAAAGTGAAGACTCATAACGGCAATCGGTTGAATAGGCGGTTCTACATCACCACGCGCTAGGTGCAATAAGAAAGCTATTCGCTAACGTCATCGTTAGTGGACGGCGCGGATTGGTCAGGTTTGCGTGCGGCGGCCTTGCGGCGTTGCAGATTGGCGCGCAGAGCCGCTGCGACACGGGCGGCCTTCTCGTCTTTTTCGCTTTTCTTGGGCGTATCGGTCATATCGTGTCCCGGTGTTTCGACCCGATTTAGCGCGCCATCCACAAAAAGCGAGGGATAAATCGCCATTTCGCGCACTTTTTGCTTTGCGTTTTGAACGGTCTTCGCTATGACGCCCGCCTCAGCCGGTGTTTACGCCGGTTCAGCCGTATTAGCTCAGTGGTAGAGCGCATCCTTGGTAAGGCTGAGGTCGGCAGTTCAATCCTGCCATACGGCACCATGAAGGCCCAAGCCCCATAAGGGTTTGGGCCTTCGCCATATTTACGCCCTGTAGATAAAATCTGGACTCTGCGCCCATGCCGCCATATGTTTGGTGGCGTTAGGCGGATGTGTGGCCACCCAACATCGTCCGCCCTAAAAGCCGTCCAGCATATCCAAATACCGATCAACCATATTTTCTGCCTTTACCCTATCCCGACCTTTCTTTCCGCTTAATTATTAAAGGCGTCGCGGTGCGCATTGCCCTTTTGATCAGCAAGTTATTGCGTCGCATCCCAGGTCGGCCTATCGTACCCTTGACTAACCCAAAGGATTTTTCCGTTCCCGACACACTTGATATTCAAGGAACCCAGGTCGATTACTGGTCAGCTCTGGACCTTGCCCGCGCCTCGGCTAACGATGGTAATGAAGATAATGCCTTGAGCATCATAGGCACCTTGTGCGCCCGATTTCCGGACAATGATCCGGCTTACAATTTGCAAATTGAAATCGTCGCCCGTCGCGATCTGGAACAAGCAGAAGTTTTGGCTCAAAAAGCGCTCGAACGCTTTCCGCAAGGGGTCTGGACGTGGGATATCGCGGCCAGAATAGCGGAGCAGTCCGGCAACGACGTCAAGGCTTTCGCCCGCTGGAAAACGCTGTCGGAATTTGCCAGAGATCATCAACGCGCCCCGATCGCCATGATGCATATACTAAGCCGACACAATCGAACCGACCTGATCCATACGATGTCCCTGACCGGGGCCGCCGACCTTGCTACCCCCGCGTTCACCGGACAAGACTATCTGATCCCAAAGGATTTACAATTAACCCCCACGCGCCTGCGGCGTGTGCTGGTCGTTGGTTCATGCCTTACAAGCGGATTTCCCTGGGTCATAAAGAATAGCCATACTCCGGCAGACGCAGATTTCATGCTCTTGAACAATGTGGCGGCCATGCCCACGCCACCGCATGCCGTCTCCGATTACGATATGCAGGTGATTCAAATTCCTTTGAGAGCGGTAATCCCTGACAGCACCTATACCAACCTTCGATACGACCGCCCTGACGAATACACGGTGGCGTTTGAGGCCGCCTGCGATCGTTTGTCCATGATCCTCAACGAGTATATGGCGCTTAACCGTTCGCACGGCCTGATGACCTTTGTCATGAACTTCCTCACGCCGCAACAAAACCCGACAGGACGCGCCCTGCCGCGTTACGACCTGCGTAATATGGCCTATTTTGTCGAGCGCCTGAATGAACATCTGGCCTCGGAGGTATCTGCACACACCAACAGTTATCTGGTTGATATCGAACGTATTGCCGGCAATATAGGCCGCAGCCGCCTTCAGGACGATGTCCTGTGGGTAATGTCTCATGGTACGCCGCTTGTCGACGGGGACTTTGAACATGATCAGGGACGTCTTGAAGGCCTTCGGAGAGCGACCGAATACTATCCCGTTGACTCCCATATCTTCGATCAGACGATCTGGAGCGAAATCGTAGCCATTTATCGCAGCGCTCAACAGACCGACAGCGTCAAAATGGTGCTCGTCGATCTCGACGACACGCTGTGGCGGGGGGTTCTGGCCGATAATGGGGGTACGCATACCGAAGGCTGGCCCGCCGGTTTCGTCGAAGCGCTCGCCTTCCTCAAAAAACGTGGCATTATTCTCGGAATTGTTTCAAAAAATACCGAGGCCCGCGTAACAGAACTCTGGCCTTACGCGCACTTCGGCCTTGATCAATTCGCTACGAAGCGCATCAACTGGCAATCCAAAGCGGAAAACATCAACGAGATACTTTCCGAAGTGAATCTTTTGCCCAAAAGCGTGGTCTATATCGACGACAATCCTGTGGAGCGCGATGTTGTAAAAACCAACTTTCCGGAAATGCGCGTAATCGGGTCAAATCCCTATATGTGGCGTCGCCTGCTTCTGTGGGCTCCGGAAACTCAGGTAGCGACCATTACCGCCGAGTCGGCCAATCGCTCGGAAATGATCAAGGCTCAGGCCGTGCGTGAAACACAGCGCAAGATCATGCCGCGCAGCGAGTTTTTAGCGACTCTGGGCATCGAAGTGTCCGTCATTCGGATCGATGCCACCGATCATCCTAAATTCGCACGCGCCTTCGAGTTGCTCAACAAAACCAACCAGTTTAACACCACAGGCGTGCGCTGGACGTTTGCTGAAGCCGAGGCCTATATGGCAACGGGCGGCGCATTTTATGCCCTCGAAGTCAAGGACATGCATACCGCCTATGGGCTGACCGGTGTTCTCTGTGCTTCAGGCGATGAAATTTCACAGTTCGCCATGAGTTGCCGGGTTATCGGCCTGGACGTTGAAATCGCAGCCGTCGCGCTGGTACTTGAGGCACTTCGCCAGCGCGGTGCCGATTCCGTGTCGGCATCGGTTATCGAGACCAATGCCAATCTGCTTTCGCGTGATATCTGGGTCAAGACGGGCTTTACAGGTGCGGAAGGACAGTTCACGTCCCACGCCCCGGTCGTCATTCCACCGCATATCAAAGTCGTGGTGTCGGCATAATTTCATTCCGCCGCGGACATATGCGACACAGGGTGCCATTCCACCCACGGCACCATGAAGGCCCGGTTCGGAAACGACCGGGCCTTCGCCATATCCGGCACTGACGTCTCAATCGGTCCTTACGTGACATTTGACGCGAAACAGGCTTTACAAAGGTGAGTGGAACGCCGCATTCGTTGCCGCAGACAACCATCGGATATGTAGATGAATTTACTTCGCCGGGTAGCGCGCCGCCTGTTACGCTCCAACACCCCTCGACAGTCCCCGCTGCACGTTCCGCCCTCCGTGGGCAGCCCACGCATTGTACTCATTGGCAACTGTCAGACAGCAGCCCTTCAGTCGATGCTAAAATGGATGGCCCCATCTGCCGAAATTCTGGGGGCGGTGCCGGTGGACCATGTGCCGCACAATACCTATGAGCACTACGCGGCCCTGATCGATGCCGCCGACATCGTGCTGGCCCAGACGATCAGCGAAGACTACCCCGTCGTGTGGATACGTCAGTCCAGTCTGAAAGCGCTCTGCGGTGACCGCCTTCTGATCATTCCGAACGTTTACTTTTCCGGCTACACGCCCGACATGGGATATATCCACGGCAACGGCGCCCGGCATATCGTACAGGGGCCGATGGCAGATTATCACCTCTATCCGGTCGTTTACGCTTACCAGCAGGGATGGGCACCGGATCGCGCCACGGCTTTGTTTTCCGATGATGCCTTTTTTACGCAAACCTATGCCACTGCCGCCGAAACGTCGCTGGCGGAGTTGAAACGGCGCGAAGCGACTCTCGAGGTCGGTATCGCCGATTTTATTGCGGAACATTACCGGGAACGGCGTCTGTTCAATTCGATGAACCACCCTACGGCCTATCTGTTGAGCGCTATGGCGGACCGCATCCTCGATCATCTTGGCGTCAGGCATTACGACATGCGCGAGGTCACTCAGGAAGACTATCTGTCGGCGGTCGTCAAAACGCCCGCCCCCGCAATGCATCGGATGCTGGAACTCCGTTTTAACAATCCGCCTATAGACCGGGCCTACGACCTGAACCCGGACCTTACTCCCGCCTTTGATCGCATCCGCTATTATACAATCTCCGAACTGGTCGAAGCCTTTTACGCAATCTACGATCGGCACTGCGACGTTATCCGTCAGTTTCCGACCGGCATAAAGCTCTAGGCATCTGCCTCCAGCGCCGTCAGACGCGTCTGCACATCCCTGAGCGCCGCCCAAAGGACCGGTACCAGCTGATCGGGCCTGATCCACTGACGGCTGTCGGGGTCGTCGACGGCTTCGCGCCCCCACCCACCGAAATCAATACCCAGTCCATTAAGCGCCACCTCGAAATCCTGTGCCAGAAAACCGGCATGAGTGCGCTGCCCCGGACGTGGCGTGATGCGCTGCTCGCCGACCGGACGCGCGGCCTCGTAGTCGAAATCCGCTCCGGCGCCCGGTGGCACGACGGTATAGGTGAAATCCTCCTCGACAGTCTGCCCGCCACAGATCCAGCGGAAAAAGACCGGTTCGACTGCCGAGATCAAAGCGTGCGCGATCGTCGGCGGCACGACGCCCTCGACGGTCTTGTCGCGTGCATCGGAGGTCTGGATCGTGCCGTTGGCGGCCCAGACCACCGAAAACCGCGCCGAACTGCTGCCGAGCGTCACGGCATTGTCCACCATCGGCAGAAACGGTTTCGAGACGATCACCGCCGTTTCCCCCAGACGCAGCCGGTCGTCGGTTTCTACCCGAAAGACAAGATCATGATTATGCCCAAGCGCATTGCCGATACCGAATACATAGGCGGCGCGGGCGGGGTCGTGCAGACTGTCATATTCGAAGTATTGCGCCGCCGACGGAAAGGCCAGATCGCTGCCGTAGGTCACCCCGCCGTTGGGACCAAACAGATGCAGGCCGCGCCAGTAGCCTCCGCCCAGATCGGACTCCAGCCCGCCGACATCGCCGAACGCATAGCGGCTGCCGGCCGTGCCCGAACGCGGCTTTTCGAAACTGACCGCCGAAGCGCCGACGGGTGAGGTCAGGGCAAAACGCATGGTGCCATCGCTGTGCAGCACGTATTCGCCGTTGAACGTCGAACCGTCGACGCTTGATTTGAGATGGAAATGCCCGTCGCCCAACAGCCCCATTATGGCGCGGGTCGAAAAGCCCTGTTGCAGCACAACGCCCGCGTCATGCCCCGCCGCCGCCTTGTTGATATAGGTCAGACTGCCCGCGCCCGCGTGGTTGAACAGGACCTGAGCGCTGTTGACGCTCAGGCGGTTGGTGGCGTCGGCTGTGGCGTTGACGCCCAGCTTCGGCAGGTTCTGGAGGGCGTCGAAACTGTCCTGAAGCCTGGTCCAGCCCGACGCCGTGCGAACCAGATAGATATTTTCGTCGATGACCCGGACCAGCGCCCCTTCCGGTACGTTGAGCGGCTCCCAGTAACCGGCCTGAAAGACCAGATAGTCGCCCGTATCCGCTTCGTCCCACGATGCCCCCGCCGCCCCTGACGGCAGGATATAGGCATCGCCTTCGGCGGGCGATGACGGCTGGAGCGCCAGCGTGCGACTGAGGACGCGCGCCTGAACCAGCGCCTCCAGTCGCCACAGGCTTTCATTGAGCGTAACGTGTTTTTGCGCCTGCCCTGATTGCAGGAGCGGCAAACCCAGACGGGGGGTATTTTGAAGCGACATGGTGACCTCGGCGGATGACTACGATCCGTCGAGTGTCGCGCTTCCTGCGTTATCGGGGATATCTAGGGCAATAGATAGACCAGACGCTTCTTGCCCCTGGTCGCCTTCATCAGGGCGACATTGTCGTGGTGACGACCGCTTTTATGGGCATCGCGGGCGCTTTCCTCCAGATACAGCGTCTTTTCGATCTCTTTCTGGACGATGTGCGAAGCGTAGAGATGGCCCTGAAACAGGGTGTCGGTAATCGCCGGCAAGAAGGGGATAAAGCTCTCCAGACCGCTGACGCCGGAGTCGATCAGCAGGATGATCGAGGTCTGGACGAAGGTGATCGGGCTCATACGAACCCGGATACCATTGGCCATGATGAACAGGCTGGCGCCGATCGAATAGACGGTCCCTACGCCCGGCACCCAGGCCAGAATGCCGTCGAGGCCGATGATATTGATCGGGCCGATACCGATGATCCGGTCCGACAGACGCTTGATCGTTCCGACGGAGTCGTAGACCCTTTGCACGTCGTAGGTGGTTCTTACGAACATGTCACTTGCTCCCCCCGCCTTGGATTGGCTACAGATTGCCCGCCACCGGCACGCACGTCAATATTAACCACGTTATCGGGTAAGGAATCGACCATGATCGTCACCACAACGCCCACCATCGAAGGCCATCCAATTCAGACCTATCTGGGCGTGGTCACCGGCGAAGCCATTCTGGGCGCCAATATCTTCCGCGACTTCTTCGCCGGTATCCGCGATATCGTCGGCGGGCGGTCGGGCTCGTATGAAAAGGTGCTCCGTCAGGCCCGCGAGGCCGCCTTCCGCGAAATGCAGGATCAGGCGGCGCAGATGGGCGGCAACGCCATCGTCGGCGTCGATCTGGACTATGAAACCGTCTCTCAGGGCACCATGCTGATGGTCACCTGCTCCGGCACGGCTGTGCGGATTTAAAGCATGCTGCGAAAAAATGGAAACCGGTTTTTCGCATCAAGCATGCGACCAACAAAAAATCTAGGCCACGCTAAGTTTGCTTCAAAACGCAGCGTGATCTAGTGCTAACGCTCCGCCTGTTTTCCTTACTTTGTCTTCTGCTCAGCCTTATACTTCTGGGGCTGGCCGGGGCGTGTCTGATCGATCCGCACGCCGCCAAGGGCTACCTGCTCGACATTTTCAGTGCGCCGATTTTCTTTGGGGCGCTGATCGCGGCATTCATCTTCATGCAGGTGCGCAAACGCCTGCCCGCCCTGATCTCGGTGATCGCAGCGGTCGTGCTCGGCCTCAGCCTGTGGCCGCAGGTGTTTCCGTCGCAGCCCGCACCCGCCAAAGACACCAAACCCGTGCGGATGATATTCGCCAATCTGTGGATCAAGAACCAGACCCCCGCCCGTTTGCTCGACTGGGTCGAGGCGGAAAATCCCGATATCGTGGCCGTGGTCGAGGCTGGACCATTAGCCCACGCGACCTTGGCGACCGCATTGGAACAACGCTATCCTCACATTGTGCGGCGTTACGATACGCTGATCTTTTCGCGTTACCCGTTGAGCAAGGGCCGCCCTCGCCCCGTCGGCTACAGCCTGATCACCACCGAAGTCAGCGCGCCATCGGGCAAGTTCACGCTGGCCGTGGCGCATCTGACGCGCCCCTGGCCGTTCACCGCGCCAGAGGATCAACCGGCACAGTTCGATCGCCTCGCCGCCGATCTGAAGGACGAAACACCGGAAGACATCGTGCTGGTCGGGGATTTCAATACTACGCCGTCGGCCTCGGCCATGCGCGATTTCAACCGCGAAGTCGGCCTGACGCCCGCCGCCGCGCCGGTGGGGACGTGGCCCGCCGTGCTGCCGGGGATGTTCCGCGTCGGCATCGACAACGTGCTGTCGGGCAAGAAACTGTCCCTGCAACACCGTAAGGCCGGTCCCTATTACGGGTCCGACCATCGTCCGGTGCGCGTGGATATTTATCCAGCGAAATAAGCGCTTTACTTCTTCGGGGCCGGACGGCGCTTCGGCATCGCCTTGACAACCGGCACGGGCTCGAAGGCCGGCTCCACCGCAAAGTCCGGCAGATCGGCAGCTGCGGCGGTTTCGGTCGCTGCAATCGTGTCCTCGACAGACTCTTTCGCCGTTTCGGCCACAGTTTCCTGAACCTCGACGGCCTCAGCCACGACGTCTTCGACCACCGGCTCAATGGTGCCTGTCGTTTCGCTGACGGTGTCTTCCACCAGCGCCTGAGCCGTATCCACGGCCTCGGCCACCACCGGCGATGTCTCTTTCAGCGACTCGATGACGGCGGCTTCGGCGTCCAGCACCAGAGCGACCGGCGTGGCGGCGGCTTCCTTTACCGCGTCACCGACCTCTTCAAGGACGTGTGCGCTGTCGTCGGCGGCCTTGAACCAGCTATGGCGCAGCGACATCATGTCGACAAAGCCCTTCGGCAGATCCTTATACAGGTCGTTGTCGGCTACGGTCTTGCTCAGACTGCTCGACAGCATCCAGGTCGAGACACCGAACGAGGTCGCCGCGAAGAACGGCACCCACAAGGGCGAGCAGGCGCCGACCCAGAAATGCGTTACGCGCTCTGAAGCGGCCTTGATCTCTTCGGGTGTCGGGAATTTGGGGGCGTCGAAACGGGTTGGGGCATCGGTCATGGTCAACATCTTTCGGCCTCGCGGTTAAGTTTATGCTGCAATGCACAAAGGTCTATCACAGAAATCCACAGGTGGCCATTGTCCACAGGGCCGCAGGGCATCAAAACTTCGCGTGATCGGCGAGAGCCCGCTTAATCCAGCCGCCAGACCTGCGCCTTGCCGCCCGTCTCGCCGAAAACCGTCGTCACGTCCTGGGCGATGGCTTCGATATCGGCCAGAACCTCCGGCGGCGTATTGATGCCCACCAGCGCGCAACCGTTCATTTTCAATGGGTTGGTCAAAGGTCGCAATCGCAATTCCGCCACGTCGATCACCGGCGCATGACCCGTTTGATCCTCCAGCAGCGCGCATTCCATATGCCGCAGGAACCGGTCGAGCGTCTCAAGGTCTTTCAGCGGCAGCCAGACCAGCGCCTTGGTGTCAGGCTTTACCGCCAGCACCGCCGCCAAAGTCTCATTGATGCGCTCATAATCCTCGAACTTCTCGAACGGCGGATCGATCAGGACGAACAGGTCTTTCGGTGATTCCGCCATGCCGATCACGGTGTCGTAACCGTCGGCATAGAGCGCCTTGCCGCCGCGCGCCGCGATGCGATCCTTCAACAGTTCATAGTCATCGGGGCGCAATTCGCAGCCGACATAGTCACCGCCCGCCGGCAGGTTATCCATGATCAGGGTCGGCGACCCCGGATAGATGCCGATACGCGTATTGAACCCCGACTGCCTGTTCTTGGCCCACACATAGTCCGACAAGGCTTTCAGGCTCGGTGGTACGTCCTGCCCCAGCAGGTACTTGATCCCCGCTTCGGCTTCTTTCGAGCGTGAAAACGTTTCGTCCGACAGGTCGTAGAACCCGGCCCCGGCGTGGGTATCGACCACCTTCAGCGGTCGCGCACCCGCCCTCAAGGCGCGCAGGTAGCTTAAGGTCGCCGCGTGCTTGGCCAGGTCGGCGAAATTCCCGGCGTGGAAACCGTGGCGATAATTCAAAGGTTCAGTTCCTTTTGGGTTTTCTTCGGCAGGCCCGCCGCGACAAGCCGATGCGAGTCCCGCAACAGGTCGCACACCTCATTGCCGGTCATCTGGTCGCCGGTATAGTATTGAATCCACTTCATGCCGCGCGAGGCCAGATAAGGCGCGGGACGGCAATCGGGGTGGTCGCGCAGGATCTCGAACGCCATGTCCGAAACCTTGAAACTGACCGACAGGTGGCCGTCGGGTTGCGTCCCCGCGATGGCAAAGACCTTGCCCTTGCCCTCAATGCCAACCTTCCACACGTCGTGATCGCCCCACTGCACGACGTGGTGCGCCGCCGTCAGGGTCGCGCAGAAGGTGTTAAGGTCGTCAAGCGTCATGCAGCGTCTTTGCCGCAATTTACGCGGCGCTGCAAGCGGGTCTCCCAGCATGCACGGCTACCATTTCTAACATACTCCCCCAGTTTACTGGGGGTATAGCGCCGCAAAAGTACAGCTTTCGCAAGCGATGGGATCGGCGCGGAAGCGACGAGACGGTGGGGGGCTCGCGTAAAATCCATGCCTGAATCTGCTGGCCCATCTATGCGCTGTCACGACGCCGCAGCCCCCCACCACCACATCTCGCCACTTTGTGGCTCGTGCGGTCCCCCTCCCCAGTAAACTGGGGAGGTATAATTCTTACTTCACGTGCCGTCCGATTTCGAGTGTATCCGCCAGCAACGATTCCGACGTCGGCCACGCCCCCGCGCCCTTGCCGGTCACGTACCAGAATTCGCCGTTATCCAGTTCGATAATGGCGCGGTTCTGCTCGCCCTTCGCCCCAACCAGATAGTGATCGGCCTCAAGCTCTTCCAGCTTCATCGAGACCTCAAGCCCCTTGTCGGTCAGGATGGCGCGCGCCACGTAGCGCAGCCCCTTGCCCTTGGGGATGACCAGAGATTCGTCGGTGATCGCACCGACCTCGACATGGACCGGGGTCAGGCCGGGGAAGGCGATTTCACGCAACAGTTTCAGCTTGGCGCCCACATCGGTGCCGTCGAGATCGGCTGTCGAATCCGGCTCGGCAAAGCCCAGGCGGCGGGCTTCGTCCATGGCAGCATCGAACGTCTTACCCGCCTCGACCTGATCGATGACGAAGTTCGACGTACCGTTGACCACCCCGGCAATACTCTTGATTTTGTGCGACTTTACCGCCCGCGTCAGGGCTTCGATGATCGGCGCGCCGCCCCCTACGCTCGCCGAATAGGTGAGGAGCGCCCCCGACGATTTCGCCGCCTCTTTCAGCTTGCCCTGCACCGAGGCCACGGCCTGCTTGTTGGCAGAGGTGACGCCGACGCCGAGTTTCAGAAACTGCTCCAGCAGTTCCGCCGACGGCGACACACCGGTGCCGATATCGACGAAGACATCCACGTCGGCGCGGGCGAAGTTGCGCGCGTCCGAGGTGAATTTCCCGGCCAGGGGGTGATCGCGGCGCTTGGAGGGATCGCGGACCAGCACGCGGTCGATTTCGATGAGGTCCGACCATTCCATGGCGCGTTGCAGGAACATCGAGCCGACGCCACCGGCACCCATAACAGCAACGCGCAGCTTGCGGTTCGCCACCGGCGCTTTACGTTCCACCGTCTTGCGGCCCAGTACGGTCTCGTAGCCCTTGGCCAAACCCGTGACCTCGACCTCAAGGCCGTGTTCGTGGGCGTACTTCATCGCCTTGGCCTGTACGATCGGGAAGGCGATCTTCTCGGCCTCTTCCCACGACAGGGCGGCGAACGGTTTGGCGGTATCCGAATAGGTGTTGGGATCGGTGTCGTAGACCGCATCCACGTCCTTGTTCAGACGCACGCGGACGTCCTGACCGGCGTCTTTCAGATGTTTCGCCAGGAACACCGCCGTCAGATCCGAACCGCCGCGCCCCAGCAGCACCGGCTCACCGGCGGCGTTTTCGGCGACGTAGCCCGGCACAACGACCAGATCGACCTTTTGCAGATCATTGATCAGCACGTCAGTTTTCAGGCTGACCGGATTGGCGTTGAAATGGTCGCCTTCGGCCACCAGACCGATTTCGGCCACCGACCGGAAGCGCGTCACGATGCCCGAGCGTTCGCACGCCATGGCGAACAGGGTCGAGGCCTTCATTTCGCCGGTCGCCAGCAGGTGCGGCGTCGCCGAGGACGCGGAGGCCTGCGTATAGCCCACCGCCAGCCGCATAATCTGGTCCGTCTCGCCCTTGAAGGCCGATACGACGGCAATCACCTTGTGCGCGTCGCGCACGTAGCGATAGACCTCGGACACCGCCCGGTGCAAGGCCGCTTCCGACGTCAGGACCGAACCGCCAAATTTCACAACCAGAGTAGACATGCAGATTTCCTTTTTTCCATTCGCCCTTACGGCAGGCGGGTCGGATTGGCGTTATAAGTCTTTCGCCGAAATTTAAAGAAAAAAGATGCGTTTAGGCCGGTTTTTAGTGCTATGCGGGCCGTCTTTACCGCCTTTGCGCCCGGATAGTTTCGCGTGAACCTAAAAGCCTACGGATTTCTGCTGATCGCCAGCCTGTTGTGGGCCGGGAACATGGTCGCGGGCAAGCTGGCCGTCGGGCATATTACCCCTGCCATGTTGTCGGCGGCGCGCTGGGTACTGGCGGCAGGCATTATCTTCGCGGTGTCGATCAAGCCGCTAAAACGCGATTGGCCAGTAATCAAGCGGAACCTGCCCTTGCTGCTGGCCTATGGCTTCTTCGGTTTCGCGGCCTTCAATATCGTCCTCTATACGGCGCTGGAACACACCACGGCTATCAATGTCGTCATCGAAGACGCGGGCATCCCGCTGGTCATCATGCTCGTCAACTTCGCCCTGTTCCGCGTCAAGGCGTCGTGGGCGCAGATCGCGGGCTTTCTGGTCACCCTGATCGGGGTCGGCCTGACGGCGACGCACGGCGACCTCAGCCGCATCGCGCAACTGGACCTCAATATCGGCGACGCCCTGATGCTGCTCGCCGTTCTGATCTATGGCGTCTATACCGTGACGCTGAAATACAAGCCCGACATTCACTGGCAAAGCCTGATGGCCGTGCCGACGCTGGGCGCGCTGATGGCGGCTATTCCCTATCTGCTATGGATGTCGCGCGATACGGGCATCGTCTGGCCGGACGCCACAGGCTGGTGGATCGTCCTCTATTGTGGACTTTTGCCGTCGCTGGTGTCACAGGTGACCTATATCCGTGGTGTCGAGCTGATCGGCCCGAACCGGGCGGGCCTGTTCATCAACACCATCCCGCTGTTCGGGGTCGTTCTGTCGGTGCTGATCCCGCGCGAGCCCCTGCACGGCTTTCATTTCGCGGCGCTGGGTTTGATCGTCGCCGGGATCGTATTCGCCGAATGGGGACGGCCTAAAGCGTCACTTGCATAAAGACCGGTCGACATAGGTCTTGTTGCCATTTTTATTGATGTAGTAACAACCGCCGCGCTTGCCGCGAATGTATTTCTGAGGCGTCTTCGGCTTGTAGCTATTCTCCGCCACACCGGTCTGCGGCATGGCCCATAGAGCCAGTCCCGATAACAACAGAAAACGCTTCGTAAGCATGGCCCCGCCTCAAGCTGAAGCGCCTTATACCATGCGTTTAACGGCCCTGAAATAGAGCCAATCCGGTAGCCAGCTCAATAGCTTGATCAGCCTCGTAAAGAGTTTCGGGAAATGAATCTCAAAGCGCCTCGAATCCAGTTCGTCAGCGATCGATTTGGCCGCCTGTTCCGGCGTCACCATCATCGGCATCCCGAAGCCGTTCTTGTCGGTCAGGCGCGTCTTGACGAAGCCGGGATTGATGACCTTGATGTCCAATACATCGCCATGCTCGGCCCGCAACGAGGTCGCCAGCGAAATCACGCCGGCCTTGGTTGCCGCATAAGGCTGACCGTTCGGCAAGCCCCGGTATCCGGCCACCGAGGCACACAGCGCGACCTGCCCCCGGCCTTGCGGTGTGAGGAGGGTCAGGGCGGCTTCGGTAACGTTGAACGCGCCCAGCAGATTGGTCTCGATGATCTGCCGCACCTCTTTCAGATCCAGCGCCCCCAGCTTCATTGGCGTATAGGCCCCGGCGAAGCACAGCACACGATCGACGTGACCGACGACCTCGGCAACTTCCAGCGCCGCACGGGTGACGGCCTTTGCGTCGGTAATGTCCAGCGGCAGGGTGCGATGACCTTCCCCGGCCAGCCGCCCGGCAATCGCCGTCAGGGCCTTGTCGTTGCGCGCGCTAAGGATCAGGGTCTCGCCCCGGCGGGCCAGTTCAAAGGCCAGCGCCTCGCCGATACCGCTCGATGCGCCGATGATCCAGGTCGTCGTCATGCGGCCCCCAAAAGCTTTTGTCGAAAGGCCGCCGGAGCCTTGGCCCCCAGCCAGATATTGAAGAAATAGCGCGTGAACTGCGGGTCCTTGATCGACCCGATAGCCTTGCCGTTATGATAGAAGGTCGTGTTACCGACCTGATCTCGAACGCCGATGATGTGCGCGCCCTTGGTGATATCGGGGAAGATCGCGGTCATCTGCGTTTCCCATGACGCCAGTTTCGCCGCGTCGGTGACGCCCTGCTTGCGGATTTCTTTTATCGAATTATCGACAATGTGTTTTGCCTTGAACGTCTTGAGGTAGTCGAGTTTGAGCGCGAACGGGGCATCGGCCTTGTAGACACCGCCGGGCGCAAACAAGGTGGCGTCGAAGATCGACAGGCCAAACGCGCTGTAACGCGCGGTACCCATCTGTTTTGCGCCGGGCAACCCCGGCACTTCGGCGTGCGCCGATATCGGCACGGCCAATGCCGCAAGGGCAACCATAAACACACGACGATCGGGAATTATGAATTGGGTCATATGAAACCTACGCCGGTCGCGTGCCGCCGGATCATGCCGCGCGCACGTTCCGCATCGGTTTCTTACAACCCTTGACGAAACCGACGCATTTACGCATAAGGACCGCACAAACTCATCGAGACCAGCCGAGGGACAGGCCCGACGACGCTGGGGCAACCGCCAGATGCTTCATTTAGCCTTTGGAATGGTGCCAACTCCTGCGGAATTTCGCATTCCGACAGATGAGAGAAGCGACGCCACGGCTGTCCGGCCGGTCGTCCCCCCTTCTCTCGACTGGTCAAGATGGGGTGTTGCGTTTTAAGCCAACCGGACCACTATGAGCTTTATCAAACCCATTGCCGCGCCTGACCTGACCGGGACCGATATCCGCGTCGATATCCCCGACGATTTCCGTCTGCACAGCGGTCAGAAACTGGAACAGACCGACGTCGTGGCGCGCCTTTACGGCCCTGCCGACGGACGCATGGTCGTGGCCGCCGGCGGGATTTCCGCGGGGCGCATCCTGTTCGCCAAGGAAGATTCGACCGACGCCGCACCCGGCTGGTGGGAAGGCGTCGCGGGTCCCGCCGAAGCGCTGGACCTTAATCAATTCCGTGTCTTATCCATCGAATTCGCCCCGCGCCTGCCCGCGTCGCAGGTCTATACCATCACGACCCACGATCAGGCGCGGCTGGTGAAACTGATCCTCGATCATTTGAAGGTCGAGCGCGTGTTCGCCTTCATCGGCGCGTCCTACGGCGCCATGATCGGTCTGGCCTTCGCCGAGCTTTATGGCGACTATATCGAGCGTGTCTGCTGCATTTCCGCCGCCCACCGCGCGCATCCGATGGCCACCGCCATGCGTGGGCTTCAGCGCCGCCTGCTGCAATTCGGGCTCGACAATGGCCGTGAGCAGGAAGGCATTTCGCTGGCCCGGCAACTGGCCATGACAACCTATCGTTCCGAGGCCGAATTCGGTGAGCGCTTCGACGGCCCCGCGCCGGATCTGGCGGGCGATAACTATACGGTCTGCGGCTATTTGCGCGCGCGCGGCGACGCCTATGTGTCGAACGCCAACCGCTGGATTTCGATGTCGGACTCGCTTGATCGCCACCGCGTCGATCCAGCAAAGATCAGCGCCAGGGTGTTTTTGGCCGCCGTCCCGACCGATCGGCTGGTGCCCTATTCGGACATGAAAGCGTTTGCCGAAGCCCTGTCGGACAGCGTGTTCATCGACTTCCCGTCACTTTATGGGCACGACGCTTTTCTTAAGGAAATCAGACTGGTGTCGGACATCGTTCGCACATCCTTAGTATAAACCCCCTCTCCCCTGCGGGGAGAGGGCTGGGGTGAGGGGGCAACCCCGACCCATTTCCCCCTGACCCGGCGCTTCGCGCCACCCTCTCCCCACAGGGGCGAGGGGAAAGGCTTACGATGAAAGACTATCTCAAGACCGCCAGCATCGCGACCAAGGTCGTCAATATCGGCATCGACACCGATAAGGCGCACGGCGCGGTCATGCCGCCGATCTATCTCTCGACCAATTTCAGCTTCGAGGGCTTCGGCAAGAAGCGGACCTACGATTACGCCCGTTCCGGCAATCCGACGCGCGAAATCATCGCCGAAGTCATCGCCGAGTTGGAAGGCGGTGCCGGTGCGGTCATGACCGCGTCAGGTCTCGCGGCACTGGATTTGCTGTGGCAGGACCTGCCAAACAAGCGTGTTATCGTTCCCCACGACTGCTACGGCGGCACGCAACGCCTGCTCAATGCGCGCACCAAACAGGGCCTGATCAATGTTGAATATGTCGATCAGGGCGACGACAAGGCCATAAAAGCGGCGCTTTCCACCCCTGCCGGTCTGCTTCTGCTGGAGACGCCGTCGAACCCGCTGATGCGCGTCATCGACCTCGAAAAGCTAATCGCTCTGGGTCATAAAGCCGGGGCGCGCGTGGCCGTGGACAATACCTTCCTGTCGCCCGCCCTGCAAAATCCGATCAAATTCGGGGCTGATTTCGTCGTCCATTCGACGACCAAATATATCAACGGCCATTCCGACGTCATTGGCGGCGCGCTGGTCTGCACCACGCCGGAAGACGTGACGCTGTATCGCTGGTGGGCCAACTGCCTCGGCACCACGGCGGGCGCGTTCGACAGCTATCTGACCATCCGTGGCGTGCGCACCCTCTTCGTCCGCGTCAAGCAGCAGCAGGAGTCGGCGCAGCGCGTGGCCGAATTCCTCGACCAGCATCCGGCGGTGTCGCAGGTCTTCTATCCCGGCCTGAAATCGCATCCGCAGCACGAACTGGCGGCGCGTCAGCAGAGCGGCTTCGGGGCCATGATGAGCTTCGAACTGGCCGGCGGCGTCAAGGCCGTCAAGCGCGTGCTCGATGTCGTCGAACTGTTCAGCCTGGCCGAAAGCCTCGGCGGGGTTGAAAGCCTGATCGTGCATCCGGGCTCGATGACCCACGCCGCCATGTCGCCGGAGGCTCAGGCTACGGCAGGCATCACCGAAGGCCTGCTGCGCCTGTCGATCGGCCTCGAAGACGCCGACGACCTGATAGCGGCACTCGACCGGGCTTTGGCGACCGCCTGATCAGCGAGTCTTGAGCCGGAAAATCTGCTTGCCGGAGGCGTCGAAATTCGACGGCTCCAGCCATGCTTCGTAGGCCGCACGGATGGCGGGCCATTCGGAATCAATGATGGAGAACCATGCCGTGTCGCGGTTTTGGTCCTTCATGACCATGTCGTTGCGGAAGGTGCCTTCGTAAGTAAAACCAAAGCGTTGCGCGGCGCGGACCGAGGACTGATTAGCGGCGTTGCATTTCCACTCGTAGCGGCGATAACCCAGTTGATCGAACAGATAGCGCGCGGTCATATATAGCACTTCGGTCGCCAGTGCCGTGCGTTGCAGCGCATGGCCGAACATGACCGCGCCGATTTCCGCCGAGCCCTGCGCTTCGCGGATGCGCATAAAGGAGACCATGCCTTTGATGACGTCATCCGCGCCGATGATCACCAGCGTTTCCCAGCCGTCGGCAGCACGCGTGGCTTCGAACTCGCGTTGCAAGGCGTCCGGGCTCAGATACGGCCCCAGCGGCATATAACGCCACAGGTCGGCATTGACCTCGCCCCCCGCCACGGCATAGAGCCCGTCGCGATGCCGCTTCCAGTCGAGCGGCTCCAGCCGCCCGAAACGGCCCGGCATGGTCACGCCCGCGGGCCTTGGCCGCGGCGTCCAGTTTTTCAGCGTCATGATTGTTTCCACTCTTCACCTTTGCGTAAAGGGGATTCTCCGTGGACGCAATGGCGCAGCAATGCGGCATCGCCGGGGCAAGTAACAAAAAAGCGCCGCCCCTTTCGAGGCAGCGCTTTTAACAGGGTATCCGGCCAATCTATTCGGCGACGACGGTTTCGCCCGCTTCACCGTTATGGATGACGGTGACCTTGATATTGCCGCGCGTGGCGTTCGAATAGGGACAGACACCGTGAGCGGCTTCGATAATCGCCTTGGCCACCTCGTCGGCGACGCCCGGCAGATTGACCTTCAGCGTGACTTCGAGACCGAAACCGGCAGGCGTCTGCCCGATGCCGACCGAAGAATTGATCGAGGCGTCCGCCGGAATGGCCACCTTCTTCTGCGCACCGACAAACTTTACGGCGCCGATGAAACAGGCCGCATAACCGGCGGCAAACAGTTGTTCAGGGTTGGTGCCGTCGCCGTTATTGCCGCCCAGTTCGGCGGGGGTCGACAGCTTGACCGACAGGCGGCCGTCGTTCGATGACGCGGTGCCTTCGCGGCCACCGGTGGCGGTGGCATGGGCGGTATAGACGGGCGTGATCAGGGTGGTCATAGGTTTAGCCTTTCAAAGAGATTTGGGTGGGACGCTTGATTACATGACGCTTAATTAAATTGTGCACAATGCAATGTCAATTAAATTGTGCGCAATTTAATGGATTTTTCGATATTTTTATGCTATCCCCTGATTTCAAAGGATAAAGTCATGACCGAGCCCCTCACCCCGCCCCATATGCGACTGGACAATCAGATCTGCTTCGCCATCCACAGCGCCGCCCACGCCTTTGCGCAGGCCTATAAGCCGCTGCTGGAGCCACTGGGTCTGACCTATCCGCAGTATCTGGTCATGTTGCTGTTGTGGGAGAAGGACGACCGTTCGGTCAGCGAGCTGGGCGCGCCGCTGTTTCTCGATTCCGGCACCCTGACGCCGCTGCTCAAGCGCCTTCAGACGCAGGGCCTGATCGACCGCAACCGCGATGCGAAGGACGAGCGCGTCATGCGCATCACGCTCACCGAGGCGGGCAAGGCGCTGACCGCCAAAGCCACCGAAATCCCGGCCGCCATGTTCTGTCTGTTCAATATGGAGGGCGAAAATCTGGTGCAGATGCGCGATCAGGTAAAGGCTCTGGGTCAGGCCCTACGTCAGACTGCCTGAGGGCTGCCTGCCGCAATTTTGCCGCGAATCTTAAGGCTTATCGCGTCTTAAATTTTCAAAAATTGAATAAAAAGAACATGTTAATTAAATAACATAAAAATCACGACAAAATCACATTTTCGTGATTTTGTCGTGAAAATGCCGTGATCCCGGCGCGAAACTGGATGCATAGGCCACACGGACCTGCATCATTTCACACTGGGGAGTTCATCATGTTGCGTCAAAAATCTGCGTCCGCCCTCGCCGCCATTCTCCTGTTATCAGCCTCGCTGGCCGCCTGTTCCAAACCCGCCGAAGAAGCGCCCATGGCCGAAGAAACCATGCCCGCCGACGCGGCTGCCGAGACCGCGCCGACGGTCGAAGACGCGCCGTCCGGGCCCAAAACCGAAGCGCCGTCGATCCCGCAACTGGCCTACGACTACAGCTTCGGTCTCAGCGCCCCGGAAAAGGGCTTGCAGGACATGGTCACCGGCCATCAGGACGCCTGCACCATCGCCGGATCGGCTACCTGTCAGGTCCTGTCGCTCAATACGCGCACCGGCAGTGAATACGGACAGGCGCAACACACCCTGGTCCTGCGCGCCACGCCGCAATGGATCGGCCTGTTCCGCAAGAACCTCACCAACGAACTGAAGGCCGTCGGCGGCCAGATCGAAACCCAGCAGATCGCTACCGAAGACCTCAGCGTGGCCATGATCGACCGCGAAGCGCACATCAAGAACCAGATCGCGCTGCGCGACAATCTCCAGCAAACCCTGCGCACCCATAAGGGCAAGCTGGCCGAGGTCGCCGATATCCGCCGCGAACTGGCCGAGGTCCAGAGCGGTATCGACGCTGCGCAAACGGCTCTGGCGACCATGAAAAAGCGCGTGGCCATGTCGCAACTGACCCTGACCTACACACCGACTTCCGCGGTCGCCATGAAAGGTACCTGGGCGCCGTTCAGCGCCGCCATCGGCAATCTGGGGCCGAACTTCGTCTCCGTCCTGACCGTGCTGATCACCGTCTTCGGCTATCTGCTGCCGATAGGACTGGTTGCCGCGCCGGTCGCCTGGTGGGTGCGCCGTAACCGCAACCCCAAGGCTGCGCCCAAGACTATACAACGTCCCGGTCAGGCCTGATAATTCGACTTTACACCCGTTACGGCAGGTTTAACCTGCCGTAACGGGATGAATATACAGAGGGGAAATCAATGAAATATCTACTGACGACCACCGCCATTGCCGCGCTAATCCTGACCGGCTGCTCGAAGGCCGAACAGACATCCGGGGAATCCTTCGAGTCGGCGATTGTCGATATCCCGGCCGATGCCGCGGTCGAAAACGCCGCCCCGGAACCTGGCATTCTTGGCGGCAATGCGAGCGTTCCACCGGCGGCGAAGGCACCCATAGCGATCGGTGTCCCGCAACTGGCCTATGATTATGCGTATGGCTTCGAACTGCGCAATAGTTCGGTCGAGGCTCTGGCCAAACACCATCAGGCCCTGTGTGAAAAAGCCGGACCGCAGCAATGCCAGGTGCTGAACGCCAGTACCACCGCCAATCCCGACGCCGGATCGACGCGAGTTGAGATCACGCTACGCGTCGCCCCGCAATGGCTGGGAACCTTCAAGACCGGTCTGGGCGGCGACCTCAAATCCTACAAGGCGCGCATCACCCGGCAATCGGTGACCTCCGAAGACCTCAGTCTGGACATCGTCGATTCCGAAGCCCGCCTGAAAAACAAGACGGCCCTGCGCGACAGGCTTCAAACCATCATCCGCCAAAGCCCCGGCAAGATCGCCGAACTGGTTGAGGCCGAGACGCAGCTGTCGCAGGTACAGAGCGATATCGATTCGCTGTCGTCGTCTCTGGCGACGATGCGACAACGCGTGGCGACCTCGGGCTTGACTCTGACCTACGACGACTCTCCGACCATCAGCCGACGCTCGGCGTTCGCGCCTCTGACCGATGCCCTGAGCAGCGTTGTGGAAACCGTCATGGCCTCGCTGGGCTTCCTCATCCTGCTGATCGCGGGCGCCCTGCCCTTCGCCCTGGTCCTCGTCCCGCTCGGCTGGTGGATGCGCCGCCTGTGGCGCAAGCGCAAGGCGGCGAAATTGAAAGCATAAAAAAAGCCCGCCTTCATGTGAAGGCGGGCTTTTCTTTCCGGGATCAAGGCGGTTTTGAACCGCCTCCCCCACCCAAGTTTTGTGTCGCGATATTATAGCCGAAAACCGCTGACACTTTTCGGCATATCGCTCTAGAAGTTGAAGCGCAGGCCGGTGACGTAGCGCTGGCCGAACTTTTCGAACTCGATCGGGTTGGTCGAGACCGCGCCGTAGCGACGAGCGCCCTGGTTGCGCAGGTTCGAGCCATCGATGAACCATTCCAGATTCTTGTTGACCTGATAACGAACCGACAGATCGACTTCTTCATCGTCGTCCCAGTAGACGTCGCCGTTGTCGGTCGGAACCGCTACGCCGCCCACCATCGTATAGGTGCCGATGTCCTGGATCCAGGTCGTGCGGTACTGATAGGCCAGACGCACGGTCAGGCCGTACTTTTCGTAGATCATTTGCAGGTTATAGACGCCGTCCGAAGTACCCGGCAGCGAGACCTTGCGGGCCGGGACGCCGCCGACCGACGGGACGGTGACTTCCGAGTCCGACAGGGTGGCCGACGCCTTGACGCCGAACCCGCCCAGCCATTCCGGCCAGCCGAGGCCTTCAACGAAGGTTTCGGCGCTTTGCGAGGCGAAGATTTCGACGCCCGACAACTTGCCGTCGCCGCCGTTACGCAGCGTCGTCAGGGTGTAGGTCGAACGATCGGTGGTGCCCGAATTCAGGACCGACGAGCCGAAGGTGCCCGACTGGCTGAACAGGACGTCCTGGATGTCCTTGTAGAAGAAGCCCGCCGACAGGAAGCCCGTGTCGCCGTAATATTCCAGATAGGCGTCGAAGCCCGTCTGCTTTTCCGGCTTGGCGTTCGGGTTGCCGCCGGACACCGTCTGGTTGGAGTCCGAATAGGTGTAGTTCGGACGCAGGTCGTCGTAGTCCGGACGCGAGGCGGTGCGGTTCAGCGAGAAGCGCGCCTTCAGCTTGTCGGTGACGTTCCAGTTCAGGTGAGCGCTGGGGTAGAACAGCGTGTCGTCGCTGGAGGTCTGGACCAGACGGTAATCCGCCGTCGAGGTGGCGCTGAAATTGACGTAGGCCTGACCGTTGTTCTCGATCTTTTCGACACGGGTGCCGTAAACGATGTTACCCCAGTCGAAGGTCGTCGTCGCCATCAGGTAGGCGGCGATCTGGTTTTCGTCGACCTTCCAATAGTTGGTCGTCGAAGCCGCCGTGTCGCGCACCGCAGCGCCCGTATTGATGTAGCTGTCCATCAGGCCGTTGGTCAGGCCCTGATTGGTGTAGCGGAAGGTATAGCCCAGAACCTGCTTGCCCTTGTAGGGGTCGTCGATGGCCAGCGTCGCCCAGGTCGGCACGGCCAGACCTTTACCGGCGAGCGTCGTCGGCGTCGCGGTGTAGGTTTCCAGCTCGTTCTTCTTGTTGCGCGCGGTGAACAGGCCGCCGAACTCGATCTTGGTCGGCAGGCCGAACAGTTCGCTCTGACGGTCGAAATCGACCTTGGCGGTATAGGCCTGCGTCGTTTCGCCACCGGCGTTGCGGCCGAAGGTTTGCAGCGGGGTGTTGAACTCTTCGGCCGACAGGACGGCTGCACCCTGCACACGGGCCGTGGTGGTGCCGGTCGTGCGGTACAGGCGGACGATATTCTGTTCGCCGTTGCGGAAGTCATAGACGGCGGTCGGGCGGTCGGTGAAGGTCGACGGGCTCTGGAAGGCCGCGGTGACCGGCGTGTCGCCGCCGTTCAGGCCGACCGTGTAGTTCAGGCGCCACGACACGTCGTTGCCGTACCAGTTCTTGTGCTCACCGCCGATGGTGTTGGTGGCCAGGATTTCTTCGGAGTCGCGGTAGTCGATACGGGCGTTCAGACGCGCACCGTAGACGGTACCCAGCTTCGGATCGGCGGCCGAGAAATTGGCGTCCGAGTTATAGGCGACGCCGGCGGCGTTGGTGCCCTGGTCCAGACGGACGATCCAGTTGTCGCGCAGTTCGTCGTCCTTGAAGATCGTCCAGATCGACGAGGCGAACAGCGTGTTGTTTTCGTCGATCTTGTAATCGGCGCGCAGCGAGGCCGACGAATTATAACGCGTCAGGCGGTAGTTCTTGTATTCGAACTCACGGGCGAAGGTCTTGCCCGGCGCGGCGGCGCGCTGGGTCAGGTACGGATCGACTTCCCAGTTTTCCGTCGCCATGTTGCGGCGGTAGTAGGAGCCCTGAGCGACGATGCCCAGCTTACCGCCCATGAAGATATTCGAATAGACGAGGTTCGAGTCGATCTCTTCACCACCGCCCAGTTCGACGCGGCCGATGCCGAGCTTGCCCGAAATTTTCTGGCCCTTGTAGTCGAAGGCGCGGCGCGTGCGGATGTCGATGTTACCCGCAACCGTGTCACCCGGCATCGACGGCACAATGGCCTTCTGGACCAGCACCTGCGAGGCGATGGCCGAAGGGATATTGTCGAAGCGCGAGTCGCGGCCTTCGGCCGAGACGACGCTCAGGCCGTCGAAGGAGATGGTCGCCCACTTACGCGGCATGCCACGCAGGTTGACGTAACGGGCCTGGCCCTGATCGCGCTCGAGGCCGACACCCGGCAGACGACCGATGGCGAAGGCGATGTTCTGGTCCGGCAGGTTACCGGCTTCGTCGGCCGACAGGACGCTGACCAGCGAGTCCGAATTCTTTTGCACGCGCAGAGCGGCGGCATCGGACTCGGCCAGAGGGCGGCGCGACACGACGGTCACTTCGGTGACGTCGTCAGCCGCAGGCGCATCGGCGGCAACGGCGGCGGTGCCGGAAACCAGAGCGGTCGTGGCCAGAAGGGCGACGCTCAGGCGGGTGGAACGGAACTTGGAAAACATCGAATGCCCCCATAAGGCAGTGGAACTTGTGGGGGCTGATACTCAGGGGCCGTGACAGTTTTATAACAAATGTGTCAGCAATCTTAATTCACAGACACACGGCATCGAACTGTGTCCAAAATATCGAACTTTATTTCAGCTATAATAAGTGCAAAAGTTGAAAACCTTGCTATGAAGCACCGAATTTAGCTCATTCGAGGGTTTGCGATGACTTTCCAGCATTATTATAAAGCTTTTGTGACAGTATCGACCAGCGCTTTACTGTGCGCAACTCTAAGTGGATGCGTGCATTCGGAACTCATTTCCGACTCGGCCAAGATGACTCAGGGCACCGGCACGTCCGTTCTGGCCGCCGTGGAAACCGTGGCCGTCGGCACGGCCAATCTTGACGCCGCCGACGATCCGGAAATCTGGGCCGACCCGTCCGATCCGTCGCGCGTCGTGATCTACGGCACCGACAAGAAGGCCGGTCTCTACAGCTATACGATCGACGGCAAGGTCAATGACTTCCTCGCCGTCGGACCGATGAACAATGTCGATCTGCGCAACGACGCGCTGGGTTTACCGGTGGTGGTGGCCGCGTCGGACCGCGTCGGCAACGGCGTGCGCTTCTTCAAGCTGGATACCAAGACGCTGAAAACCAGCGACTGGGGCTTTGCATCTTTGGCGACGTCGGAGGCCTACGGTTTCTGCCTTGGCAAAACGACCGCGGGCGACCTCGTCACCATCATGATCGGCAAGAACGGCGACGTGGCGCAGGCTACGGCGAAAGTCGTGGACGGCAAGCCGGTCCTCACTGAGACCCGCCGTTTCAATGTCGGCACGCAGTCGGAAGGCTGCGTCGTCGATGATAAAACCCAGAAACTGTACATCGCCGAAGAAAACGTCGGCATCTGGATCTACAGCCTTGATCCCGCCACCGGTGCGGCGCGCACCGCGCTGGTCAGCCTTCCGTCGGAGATCGTCAAGGCCGATGCCGAAGGTCTCACCCTGCTGCGCGATGGCGACAAGACCTTCCTGATCGCCTCGTCGCAGGGCGATTCGGCCTTCGCCGTGTGGCGCGTCGATGGCGCACCGGTCTATCAGGGCCGCTTCTCGGTCTTTCCGGGCAATGGCATCGATGCGGTGACGGGCACCGACGGCGTCGCGGCGCTGGGCGGTCAGGTCGGCCCCTACGGCAAGGGCATCGTCGTGATGCAGGACGATATGGACACCGAAGGCGAAGCGCTCTCGACCACCCGCGCGCGCCAGAACTTCAAAATCGTCGACTGGAAAGAGATCGAAGCGAAACTTCAAATCAAGTAAGCAAAGGCAAGGGGCCTCAGGCCCCTTGACCCCCTTAACTTAGCCGAGTTCCTGAGAGCGCTTTTGCGCGGCCAGAACCGCCGCCTCGATCAGTTCGTCGAGGCCGTGGCCATCCTTGCGCAGGACTTTCAGCGCGGCTTCGGTCGTACCACCTGGAGACGCCACCTTGCGGATCAGGTCTTCGGGTTCCTCACCGGTCGCATCGAGCAGATTGGACGCCGAAATCAGCGTCGCCCGCGCCAGTGTCTTCGCATCGGCGGGCGTCAGGCCCGTCGCCAGACCCGCGCTTTCCAGCGCCGAGGCAAAGGCATAGACATAGGCGGGACCGGACCCCGACACAGCCGTCGCCGCATCGATCAGGCCTTCGTGGTCGAGCACCACGGTCGAGGCCATGGGCGAAAACAGGTCGGACGCCGCCTGCAAGGCCTTGCCGTCGCTTGAGAACAGGCTGGCCACGCCCTTGCCGGTGGCCACGCCCGTCGTCGGCATGACGCGTGCTACGCTCAAGGGGGCAAAGACGGCGGACAAATCATCCGTGCGCACCCCGGCCATGACCGATACAAGGGTCGCACCCTTATTCAAATTGCCACTAAGGATTTGCGCCGCCCCGCGCCAGCTTTGCGGCTTGACGGCAAGGATCACGGTCCACGCCTCGCTCCACACGTCAGGGCCGGGATTGAGCCGCGCGCCGAGACCGGCATATGTCTGCGCCTCTTCACCGGGCGTCAGGTCGAGGATGATCAGGTCTTCGGGCGTCACATGGCCCGCCACGCGCATCCCCTTGAGGATCGCCGAGCCCAGCGCCCCTGCACCAACCAGAAGAATGGGTTTCGCCAGCATGATGCGTCTCCGCTTTCGTAAGGGCCTACGCCTCGCCGACCGTCTCGAACAGACAGGCCGCCATCGCGTCTGCCGGACTCTTAGCGCCACGCAGCATGAAATCAAAGGCCGGATAGAAGCGATCGACGGCTTCGGCGGCGGAATTGATCATATGCGCGGTCTGAAGCTGCCCCGGACGCTCGACCGGTGTCGAGACCAAGGTGTGACGAAAGACGATGTCGGCGACCGGCTGGCCCTCATCCGTATTGAGCAATTCGTCCTGATAGACCTCGAAATGGCCGAACCAGACGCGCTGATTGACCAGCGACAGAAGCTCGTAGATGCTCGGCACCTTCGGCGGATCGAAACGGATGTCGAGCGCTGTACACAGTTGCAGGCAGTCGCCTTCCGGTCGCCAGGAAAACCACATGTCGTAGGTCTTCCAGTCACCGGCCAGCGCAAAGACGACCTCGCCGTCCGGCGTGCGCTCGAAGGTCAGGCCTTCGTCACCCAAAATGGTCTCGACCATGTCCAGAGGGTCGGACATGTGGTCGGAATAATCAGCCTGAGGCAGGTCCATCTTACTTAGTGCTACCTTCTTGGGCGCCACCTTTAAGCGCTGCGATCTCGGCCCGCAGTTCGGCGATCTCGGCCTTCAGCGCGTCCAGTTCGTCGCGGCGCACGAGGTCCATATCTGCCACGAAGCGGTCGCCCTGCGCGCGGAACGCGGCCTTGGCTTCGTCACCGGCGGCCTGAGCCAGCGACATGGCGCTGGTCGACAGCTTGGCGAATTCGTCGAGGAACGGATTTTTCGACTGCATGGGAAGAACCCTGTCTTAATAAGGATGTCACAGCCGCGTCCTATAGACCCTGTGACCGATGAAATAAAGTTTTTCACGATTCTTGCGGCCCTTCGATGATTCCTTTAGGTCTTGCACAGCCTTTTGGTTGCACAAAAACGGGAACCCGACGCCTATGACCCTACCGGATATCAATCCCGTCATTTTCCAGATCGGGCCCGTGGCGCTGCGCTGGTACGCGCTGGCCTATGTGGCGGGGATCGCGCTTGGCTGGTACTATTTGACGCAGCTTATCAAGCGCGAAACCCTTTGGCCGGGTAACCGCGCGCCGGTGACCAACGAAAATCTCGAAGATCTGATCATCTGGATGGCTCTGGGCGTCATTCTCGGCGGGCGGATCGGTTACGTAGTCTTCTACGATCTGGCGCCGATCCTGCGTAATCCCCTGCAATTCTTCAAGGTCTGGGAAGGCGGCATGTCCTTCCACGGCGGCTTTATCGGGGTCTGTATCGCCGGTGTTCTCTATGCCCGCAAACATAAGATCAGTCCGTGGACCCTGGGGGATATGCTGTCGATCGCCGCGCCGATCGGCTTGTTTTTCGGCCGCCTCGCCAACTTCGTCAACGGCGAGCTGTGGGGCCGGACGACCGACGTGCCATGGGGCATCGTCTTCTGTAATAAGTACACGGCGGTCGACGCCTATGGCCGCTGCTATGCCGGTTACCTGCCGCGTCACCCTAGCCAGCTTTATGAAGCCGCCCTCGAAGGCCTGCTGCTGTTCGGGGTGATTTTTGTCCTGATGCACACCTATAAGAAGCTGAAACAACCGGGCCTGATCATGGGTGTCTTCATTGCGGGTTACGGCCTCAGCCGCATCGTCGTCGAGACCGTGCGCAACCCCGACGCTCAGATGTACGAGTGGCTGAAAGGCCCGATCACCATGGGCATGATCCTGTCGCTGCCGATGGTCATCGCAGGTGCGTGGTTCATCTGGCGTGCGCTCAAGGGCAAGACCCAGCCGACCGGCGTATGGGTCGAACCCGAACCCTCGGTCGAGAAGCCGGAAACGAAAGCGCCGGATGGACTTGCCTAAGGTGGTAGGACTTAAGGAACGCCTGATCGAGCAGATAAAACTCGACGGCCCGCTGACCATTCCCGACTATATGTGGGCCTGTCTGTTCGATCCGCAGGATGGTTACTATTCGACGCGTCCGGCTTTAGGCGAAGGCGGCGACTTCATCACCGCGCCGATGGTGTCGCAGATGTTCGGCGAGTTGCTCGGCCTTTGGGTCATGCAGGTCTGGCAGGACATGGGCGCGCCTGCAAAGGTCCGCGTCGTCGAGATCGGCCCCGGCGACGGCACGTTGATGAGCGACCTTTTGCGCAGCTTCCGCCTGATGCCCGCCTTTCAGGCCGCCGCCGAGATCGCCTTGGTCGAACCGTCCCTGCCCTTGCGCGCCGTGCAGTCACAAAGGCTGGGCGACATCCACTATTATGACCATCTGCACGACCTGCCGACCGACGCGCCTTTAATCGTCGTCGCCAATGAGGTGCTCGACTGCCTGCCCGCGCGGCAGTTCCAACTGACCGACGATGGCTGGTTCGAGCGCTGCGTCGGTTTGCATGAGGGCGACCTGATCATAGGTCTTGTTCCCGCGCCGGAGGATTTCAGAGCCCCCTTTACCGCCGAAGTCGGTCAGGTATGCGAAGTCTCCCCGGCGCAGAACCGTTTTGTCGAGTCGCTGGGTGCGCTCATTCAGGAAGCGTCCGGCGCGGCGCTGCTGATCGACTATGGCCGCGACCGTCCTGAACCCGGCGATACGCTTCAGGCGCTGCACAAGCACGAAAAGACCGACCCGTTAGCCGATCCCGGCGCGCACGACCTGACGCAGTGGGCGGACTTTCCGGCTCTGGCGGTGACGGCGCTGAACATGGGCTTGACGGTGAGTCAGATCACGCCTCAGGGCGTCTTCCTGCAACGCCTGGGCATCATCGAGCGCTTCGAGGCCCTGCGCGCGAAGAACCCGGAGCAGACGGACAAACTGGCCCGTCAGGTCCACCGCTTGATTTCGACGGACGAGATGGGCGAATTGTTCAAGGTCATGGCGATGTCGTCACCGGATTTGATTCTGCCCGGACTTGAAGCGATAAAGCTGGAGGATTAGGTAAAGGTCATGTCCCTCCCCCCGCGTATCCTGCATCCCCTGCTCGACCTGCCAAATATTCAGCACGGGTTCTTCACCCGGCACGGTGGGGTATCGCCCTTCCCCTACGAGTCGCTAAACGTCGGTCAGGGCTCGAAAGACACGCGCGAAAACATCTTCGAGAATCGCCGCCGGGTGGCCGCTGCCTTTGATCAACCCGAAGACCGCCTGCTCAACTGCTATCAGGTCCATTCCAAAATCGCCGTCACCGTTGACGGCCCTTGGCCCGACGACACCCGTCCCGAAGCCGACGGTCTGGTCACCACCACGCCGGGCCTCGTCATCGGTGCCCTGTCCGCCGATTGTGCGCCGCTGCTGTGGGCCGACCCGGTCAATGGCGTCGTAGGTGCCTGCCACGCGGGGTGGAAAGGCGCGCTCGGCGGTATGATCGAAGCCGAATACGACGCACTGCTCGCCAAGGGCGCGAAATCGAAACACCTGCGCGTCGTCGTCGGTCCGTGCATCGCGCAGGGCTCCTACGAAGTCTCGGCCGACTACGAAGACACCTTCCGCGCGCAGGACCCCGACAGCACTGCCTTCTTCATTCCGGGCAAGACGGCAGACAAACGCTGGTTCGACCTGCCCGGCTTTTGCATCATGCGGTTGAAGCGTCTCGGCCTGACTCAGGTCGCGGCCACCGGCCACGACACCTGCGCCGAAGAGGCCCTGTTCCATTCCAACCGCCGCGGCTACTTGCGGCAGGAGCCGGACTATGGCCGCCTGATCAGCGCGATCATGTTGCGTCCATAACGCCGTCCGGGCTTTTTTACGAATTTGCGACGAATCGGGGTTGCCCCTCAGGCCTCACCTGTTAAAAGCGCCGCAAATTAAGACGCCTCATGTCTTTCCCCTGCCGCCCACACAGGTTCCCCATGAAATTGCTGTCCGCAAACTCCAATCGCCTTCTGGCTCAGGCCATTGGCAACTATCTCGACGCGCCCCTGACCAAAGCCCGCATCGAGCGCTTTGCCGACAAGGAAATCTTCGTCACCATCGACGAAAACGTGCGCGGCGAAGACGTCTTCGTCATTCAGTCGACCAGCTACCCGGCCAACGATAACCTGATGGAGCTGCTGATCTGTATCGACGCGCTGACCCGCGCCTCGGCCAAAAGAATTACCGCCGTCATCCCCTATTTCGGCTATGCCCGTCAGGATCGCAAGACCGGCGGTCGCACGCCGATCTCGGCCAAGCTGGTCGCCAACCTGATCACCCGCGCCGGGGCGCACCGCGTCCTGACGATGGACCTGCACGCCGGTCAGATTCAGGGCTTCTTCGATATCCCGACCGACAATCTGGTCGCCATCCCCTTCATGGCCCGCGACATCAAGGACCACTACGACAATGCCCGTCAGATCATGGTCGTGTCGCCCGACGTCGGCGGCGTGGTCCGTGCCCGCGCCCTGGCCGACCGCCTCGGCGGTGATCTGGCCATCGTCGACAAGCGCCGTCCGCGCGCCGGTGAGTCCGAGGTGATGAATATCATCGGCGACGTCACCGACCGCGATTGCATCCTGTTCGACGACATCGTCGATTCCGGCGGCACGCTGGTCAACGCGGCAAAGGCTTTGATCGATCGTGGCGCCCGCTCGGTATCGGCCTATATCAGCCACGGCGTCCTGTCCGGCGAAGCCATGAACCGCGTCGCCGGTTCCGTGCTCAAGGAACTGGTCATCACCGATTCGATCGAGGTCCCGGAGCATATCCGCACCCATCCCAAGATCCGCATCGTCGGCGTTGCGCCGCTGATCGGCGAAGCGATACGCCGCATCGCCAACGAAGAGTCGGTATCTAAGTTGTTCGATTAAAATGCGATGCAACCATTGACAGAAAAGGCGTTCTTTCGGGACGCCTTTTTTATTTGTTTTTAAGGTTAATTTAACCCTCTCCACAACGCCTTAACTGACCCCAATATCACGGAAATGTTATTTCCAGGTTTGCCCGACTCACGCAGGTCAAACATCGAAAAAGCCATATTTTTGGCGCTTTTATGAGGATTTCTAGCGTAAGGTGAATTTGAACGAACGACCTTGTGAAGGTACGGTTTGCGGCTATCATGCCCGCCGGACGGGGTTTGGTTTCACACCATTGCCATACGATATTTTTATTGATGCCTTATGCGCTGCTTATGCGCGGCATCCGCACCCATAGTGACGCGACCAGCGAAAGCTTGCACAGCTTGAGGAGTACACAGAGTATGACCGTAGTATCGAAAGCCGCTCTCAAGCCGTGGCTCATGACCTTCACCGCCTCGATCATGGCGCTGAGCCTCGCGGCCTGCCAGACCGAGGCCCCGCCCCCGCCGCCCGCA
>NZ_AWGF01000015.1 GCF_000495855.1 Asticcacaulis sp. YBE204
CCCAGGGGTGCGCACGCGCGTCGGCGCGGCGACGTGACCCAGATGCGGCGTGGGGCTCACGGGGCGCGCTACGGGCGCCGGGGCGGGCGTCGAGGGATTGACCGGATACAGTCGAACCGGCGGGGCTGCGGGCTTGTTTTCAGGCGCTTGGCCCGGCCAGTGACGGATGCGGCCGCATAGGGCGCGGACCTTGGCCAGCAGTTCGGTACGATAGCCGTCGGCGCCGCCGATGCGCGAGGAATCCGGCTTGGCGACATAATCCGCCGCGCCCAGTTCCAGCGCGCGCATGGTCACCGCCGCGCCGCGCGTCGTCAGGGTCGAGGCCATCAGGATCTTGAGACCGGGGCGGGCGGCGAGAATCTTGGGGAGGGCCTCGATGCCGCTCATATTCGGCATTTCGATGTCGAGGATCATCACGTCGGGCTGGAGTTCCTTGACCTTTTCGATGCCCTTGGCCCCGTCGGTCGCCGACCCCAGCAGCACCATGTCGCTTTCGGCCTCGATCCAGCGCGTGACGAGGCCCCGCACCACGGCGGAGTCGTCGACGATCATCACCCGGATCGGGCGAAGCGAAGCAGCAGGATGGGGATTGATAGACATGGGTACTCTTAACGCTTACTAAATCAGGCCGACTTCGGAGAACTTCGCTTCCAGAATTTCACCGTCGAAAGGCTTCATGATGTATTCCGACGCGCCTTCGGTCAGGGCCTCGGTGATGTGCGACAGGTCGTTTTCGGTCGTACAGAACACGACGACCGGGGCCTTGCCGCCCTCTTCCTTGCGCAACTGACGCAGGAAGGTGATGCCGTCCATGACCGGCATGTTCCAGTCGAGCAGGATGGCGTTGGGCATCGCGGTCTTGCAGGCGTTCAGGGCCTCAAGACCATCGGCGGCCTCAAGCACCTCGAATTGCAGGTTTTCCAGAATGCGGCGGGCGACCTTGCGGATCACGCGGCTGTCGTCGACGACGAGGCAGGTTTTCATGAGCAGGTTTCCTAGTGAAACGCTTAGTTACGCTATTACGCGGCTTTAAGATGCGCCGCGTCGAGAAGGGTGTGCGGGTCCAGAACGATGAGCAGTTCCTTCTCCAGCTGGCAGACGCCGACGATCACTTCGGCCCAGCGCGGCGGCAGGTTGCCCGGCGGCGAGTGGAACTTTTCGTCGTCCAGTTTCAGCACTTCGTCGACCGAATCGATGACGAGGCCGTAGCTGTCGCCGTGGACTTCGAGGCCGATGGCCAGAGGTTCGGGCGCGTCGGCTTCGCGCGGGGCGAGGCCAAGACGGCGTCTCGCGCACACGGCGGTGACGATGCGGCCCCGCAGGTTCAGCACCCCGGCGATTTCCGGGCGCGACAGCGGCACGGGCGTCAGTCCGCGCGGGTGGAAGACGTCGTGGACGCGGGCGGCATCGACACCGAACAACTGACCGCCGACGCGCAGGGTAACGTAATCACGGATACTCATGTTCTATCCCTCAGAACCTCATGCCGAAAAGTGGAGGGCACTTTTCGGATACACATGAGGTGACAAATTAAGCGGCTTCGGTTTCGACAACGGCGTGGCCGTGGTGCTGGCGGCGGGCGTGTTCGGCCAGACCGCGCAGCTGGTAGTGATCGACGTCGAGGATTTCGCAGGCGCGACCGGCGACGACGGCGGTGCCGCGGACGCCCGGACGGTCGGCGGACAGCTCGATCGACAGGCGGTCTTCGACGACATCGACGATCTCATCGACGGCCAGCCCCATGGCATAGCCTTCGCCGGTAAAGACGAGGAGCGGCTGGATATGGCCTTCCTGTTCGCGGGCGGCCAGCAGGTCGTGATAGTGGCCGCTGACGGTCAGGATCGGCATCAGCTTGCCGCGATATTGCAGGGCGGCGCGGCCCTCCATGATCTCGATCTGCGACGATTCGATGTGTTCGAGGCGCGTGATGTGCTCAAGCTCGACGGCCTTCGGCGTGCCGCCGCCGGCCTTGAACAGCAGCATGGCGACGCGTTGCCCTTGGGCATCGACGTGGGTCTCTTCGCTTTCTTCGGCGGCTTTTTCTTCCAGCATGTTCCCGGCGCGCTCCGACATGGCGTTCGGGTCGAGGATCAGGACCACAGAACCGTCGCCGAGGATGGTCGCACCCGAGAAGACATCGACGTCGCGCAGGATCGAGGCCAGCGGCTTGACGACGATTTCCTCGGTGTCCAGCACGTCGTTGACGACGAGGCCGTAGCGGCGTTCGCCGACCTGAATGACCATGACGAAGGTCGGGTCTTCCTGCGTGGCGGCTTCCAGTTGCAGCGTCGGCCCCAGCTGGACCAGCGGCAGCAGCTTGTTGCGCAGACGCAGGACGAGGGATTGCTCGATCTTTTCGATCTTGTGTTCGGCGTTGGCCCCGGTGCGGACCAGTTCCATGACGGCGGTCTGCGGCACGGCGAATTTCTGGCCGCCCGCCCCGACGATCAGGGCCGAAACGATGGCCAGAGTCAGCGGAATCTTGATGGTGAAGGTCGTGCCCTGACCCTGGACCGAGTTCAGGTCGATCTGGCCGCCGATCTGTTCGATATTGGTGCGCACCACGTCCATGCCGACGCCGCGGCCCGACAGGTTGGTGACCTTGGCGGCGGTCGAGAAGCCCGGCGCGAAGATGAAGCGGTGGACCTGCTGATCGTTCATACCGTCGATTTCGGCACGGGTCGCCAGCGCCTTTTCGACGATTTTTTCACGGATGCGGGCGGTGTTCAGGCCGCGACCGTTATCCGAGATGCGGATGACGATATAGCCGCCTTCGTGGAAGGCCGATAGCTTGACGGTGCCGTTGGCGGGCTTGCCGAGGTCGATACGTTCCTGCGTCGGCTCAAGGCCGTGGTCGGCGGAGTTGCGCACCATGTGGGTGAGGGGGTCGCGGATCAGTTCCAGAACTTGTCTATCAAGTTCCGTGCCTTCGCCTTCCATGACGAGGTCGATCTTCTTGCCCAGTTCGTGGCTGAGGTCGCGCACCAGACGCGGCAGCTTCTTCCACGCCGCGCCGATCGGCTGCATGCGGGTCTTCATCACGCTGTCCTGAAGCTCGCCGGTCAGGGTCGACAGGCGTTGCAGCGGGGTGGCGAAGGCCGAGTCTTCGCGGTTGCGCGAAATTTGCAGAAGTTGGTTGCGTGTCAGGACCATTTCCGAGACGAGCGTCATCAGGCCTTCGAGCACATCGACCGAGACGCGGATCGACTGTGTGGTGGCGATGCCCGTGCCGTCTTCGCCGCCGGCAATGGCCGACAGGGCGCTGAGCGAGGTCGAGAGGTCGGTGGCGACGGTTTCCACGATGGGCGCGGCGACCGGGGCGGGCTTGGGCGCCTCGATAACAGGCGCCGGTGTAGGATCGGGTTCGGACATCCAGTCGGGGGCTTCGGCGGCGAGGAAGGCGGCTTCCAGCTCTTCTTCGGACACTTCACCGGGGCGCAGGGTGCGGGCGACTTCGGCCTTGACCTCGACCAGGGCGGCTTCGGCAACATCTGAGGCGATGGGGCGGTCGGGGACCGAAACGGCCTGAACCGTGTCGATGGCGACTTCGCGACCCTCGGCCATGGCTTCCAGTTGCGAGATCAGGTCGTGGTCGTCGCCGTCGGGCTCAAGACCGGTGGTTTCCAGTCCGGCCAGGATCATCTTGATGCGGTCGATCGAGTGCAGGACCAGGGTCACGGCATCGGCATTGACCTCAAGCTTGCCATCGCGGAAGCGGCCCAGCAGGGTCTCACCGGCGTGGGCGACGGCTTCGAGGCGACCGAGGCCGAGAAAGCCGCAGGTGCCCTTGACCGTGTGGACGAGGCGGAAAATATTGTCGAGCGTCTTGCGCTCGTTCGGATTGGCCTCGAACTTGACCAGTTCGCTATCGACCACCTCAAGGCTTTCGGCAGTCTCGGTCAAAAATTCGGCGATAAGATCGTCCACAGCATACCCCGTCAAACGCAATTGGTGCCGCCGTAAGCCGTCGGAAAACGGACGCAGGGCGGGCCTTGTAACGGGCTATATTCACTGGGTTTGGTTAAGGGAGTGTTTTCAGAAGGTTACCGAAAGCTGAATTTTGACCCTTTTGCGCAAAAAAGCGTAACGCGGTTTTAAGCGCCGATCAGGCGATTTTCGGCAAGGTGATCGTGATCGACAGATGATCGGGTTCGGCGGTGACCTCCAGCGATCCACCGGCTTCCTTGGCGACGCTGTAGAGCCAGAACGGCTGAATCCATTGGCCGGTCAGGCCTTCAGACAGCGGCTTGCCCGCCAGACCTTCGATGGCTTCGGGCTTGAGACGCGCACGGTTGCCCTTAGACTCGGATTTCAGGATGATCGCATCGTCCGTCTCTTCGCGCGTCAGGGTGGCGATACCGCCGGTCGGCAGGGCGTTGCCCGCGATATAGCCGAGGTTCATCAGGGCGCGGGCGGCGGGCTTTTCAAACACGATGGAGTCGTCGATCTGAAACTCCAGATTGGCGCGCATGGTCGAAAAGACGTCCGACAGGGTCTTGTTCAGTTCCTTCGCCGAAAAGGCTTCGGCGGAACTGGCCGCGCCAAAGGCCACGCGGGCGAAGTGGACCAGCGTCACCATCTTGTTGGCCGAAGCCTGGATCAGGTTGATCGCGTCGTCGCGCATATCCTGAGCCGACGGGTCGCTGAGCAGGTCGAGACCGGAAATGATCGCGCCGGTCGGCGAGATAAAATCGTGGCACAGCTTGCCGACCAGTTGCGTCGCCAGATCGTAGGGATTGGGCAGGGCGCTTTGGGTCATGGGCGTGTCGGCGGCCTCGGCGGAAGTGTCAGGCGCGGCGGTGGCCAGCGATAAATCGTCCATAGCGGGGTCTCTCTTGATCAGTACGGCTAACGCCATGTGTGAGGTGATTTGCCTTATCAGGAAACTCCCCAAAGGCTATATTCGCTGAAATTTCCTGTTTCGGGGATAGTTCCGAGGCATTTGGCGCTCGGATTAATCACGGGAAATGCCGATCACGAAAGGGTTAGCGCTCTTTCATTGCCGGGTATTTGTAGTAACAAGCGTACCGCACCACATTCACGATACGGCGTCTTTGCGGGCGTCAGTATAATATACAGCCGAATAAAAGACCAATTGTGGAGGTCCTTTCATGCCTGACTCCTTACCCGCCGCTTCGACGTCGCGCTATGCCCGCAAGGGTCGCGGCAAGGTGTTCGAGTCGATCCTCGACACCATCGGCGACACGCCGCTGGTCAAGCTGCCGCGCCTGTCGGCCGAATACGGTGCCAAGGCCACGGTGCTGGCCAAGCTCGAATTCTTCAACCCTCTGTCGTCGGTCAAGGACCGCATCGGCGTGGCGATGATCGAGGCGCTCGAAGCGTCGGGTCAGTTGAAGCCCGGCGGTGTGATCATCGAGCCGACCTCCGGCAATACCGGCATCGCGCTCGCCTTCGTCGCCGCGTCGAAGGGTTACGAACTGATCCTCGTCATGCCGGAATCGATGTCGCTGGAACGTCGCAAGATGCTGGCACTGCTGGGCGCGCGTCTGGAACTGACCCCGGCGGAAAAGGGCATGCGCGGGGCGGTCAACCGCGCCACCGAACTGGCTGCGGCCACGCCGGGCGCGGTGATTCCTCAACAGTTCGAAAACGCGGCCAACCCTGAGATCCACCGTATTTCGACGGCCGAGGAAATCTGGAACGACACGGCGGGTGCCGTCGACGTGCTGATTTCAGGCGTCGGCACCGGCGGTTCGATCACCGGCATCGGGCAGGTGCTTAAGGCAAAAAAGGCCTCGGTCGAGATCGTCGCCGTCGAGCCGGAAGCCTCGCCGGTCCTGTCGGGCGGCGAACCCGGTCCGCACAAGATTCAGGGCATCGGCGCGGGCTTCGTGCCGGGCATTCTGGACAAGGGCGTCATCGACCGCGTCGAGAAGGTGTCGAACGATCAGGCCTTTGCCACCGCGCGCAAGTCGGCGCAGCTTGAAGGCCTGCCGGTCGGCATTTCGTCGGGCGCGGCGCTTGAGGCGGCCTTCCGTCTGGCGGCGCTGGACGAATATGCGGGCAAGACGATCGTGGCGATCATTCCGAGCTTTGCGGAACGGTATCTGTCCACGGCTCTGTTCGACGGGCTGTAATTTTTTAAGACCCTCCCCTGATTTGGCTTCGCCGAACTTCGTTTCAGGGGAGGTGCTTTATGAATCCCTCGCGCATTCAGGGGGATATTCTTTTTTAACACGTCTCTGTCTATATTGCAGGCATGACCGCCAGTGCTGCACCCGAACCGATCCTGCCCGAGAGCGACGACGCTCCGGACCTCGACGGTATCGATGAAGCCGCCGAACTGGTCTTTCCCGCCCGTCAAACCCTGCTGAAACGCCTGTCCGACGTGGTGTGCCTGCCCGAAACGCGCGTCAACGCGTTCGAGCGCGCCGTGACTGCCGATCTGCTGGTCGAAATGCTGCGCGAAGCCCAGAAGGGCGAGCGCCTCAAGGTGTCGCGCCGCCTCAGCCGTCTGAACGAAGTCCCCCATTCGCTGGTCCGGTTGCTGATCACCGACGAACCTGAGATCGCTCGTTGTCTGATCGAGGATTGCGACTCGCTGGCCGATACCGACCTGCTCTATTGCGTGCGCAATGGTACGCCGCTCCATCACCGCCTGTTGGCCCAGCGCAAGGCCATCGGCCCGGTCATCTGCGAAGCCATCGCTGATACGGGCGACCTCGAAGCGGTCGAATATCTGCTGAAAAACCGGCAATCGACCCTGTCGCAGGCCGCGATCGAAGCCGCCGTGGCGATGAGCCAGAACGCCTTGCATCTGGTGCCGCTGATCATCAAGCGCCTCGAACTGCGCCCCAGCTCGGCCTATGTCATGTTCTGGTGGTCGGATTCGGATGTTCGCCGCACGATCCTCAGCCGTTTCGCCGTCAACCGCGAAGTGATGCAGGACGCCGCCGCCGATGTATTTGCGATGGCGGCAAAAGAAGGCTGGAACGACGCCCTGTCGCGCAAGGCGCTGCAATTCATCGAACGCCGGCAACGTAACCGCGAGGCGATCAAGAAAAGCCCCTACGAGAGCCTGGAGACTGCCTTGAAGGAAGCCGCCACGCGGGGCATGACGCGCCACACGGCGGAAGAGATTTCCTACATGTCGGGCCTTAAACCATCGACGGGCGCCAAGATCCTGCGCGACCGGGGCGGCGAAGGCCTGGCCGTGTTATGCAAGGCAACGGGCTTGAAAAAGGCCGATCTGCGCAACCTGTGGAAGGCGCTGAGACGCCCGGCGGAAAAGGACGGCGACACCCATCCCGATCTGGCGCGTGTATTGCTGGCCTACGACATGCTGGCGGTCGACCGGGCGCAGACCGTGTTGCGTTACTGGAACTGGTCGCTGTCCTCGGCCCTGACCCACGTTATGATCCGCGCTATCGCGCGCGGTGAAAGCTTCGATATGGACGAATTGTCCGTGCCGCAACGCACCGCCATGCTCGCCTTCGCGCAGGACCTTAAGGGCTAAACGCGCTTTCCGGCTTGCCACCCCTCATTTATGTGATAATTAATCGGTTGCGGCAGCGCTTAAGTCTGTAAAAATGATACCGGTGTCATAAGGTGTCGTTGAACGGATTTACCGGGCGCCAACGTTGATGGAAGAGCGACACCAAGATCGCCGTCATCCCATATAAAAAGAGGAAACACGATGCCACGACCTGCCACCCAATCCTTGCGCCTGTTGTTGACCACGTCTCTGGCCGTTGCGGCCCTGTGGGGACCGGCGCAGGCCGACACCGTGGCCGACGGATTTGCGGCACCGCCTGCCGAAGCGCGACCGATGGTGCGCTGGTGGTGGTTCGGCCCGAAGGTCAGCGATGCCGAGATCGTGCGCGAAATCAAGGCCATGAAGCAGGGCGGGTTCGGCGGTTTCGAACTGGCGGCGCTCTATCCGTTGGAACTGGACGGCAATCAGCCCTATCTGTCCGACCAGCATCTGGCGGCGCTGAAACGGGCTAATGAGACGGGGCGCGCCGAAGGTTTGCGCGTCGATGTGACGCTGGGGTCCGGCTGGCCGTTCGGTGGGCCACACATCACGGCAGACCTTGCGGCGGCCCGTGTGGCGCTGGTCAAGCTGCCGCTGGCGGCCTCTGCAACGGCGGTCGATCTGCCTACGCTGAAACCGGGCGAGCGCGTGGTGGCCGCCTTTGTCGGTACTTCGGCGGCGGATGCCGTTCTCGTCGAACCAACGGCGGGCAAGGTCACCGTCAAGGCTGCACCTGCCGCGCGCACGGTCTTTGTCGTCCTGCAAAGCCCTACCGGTCAACAGGTCAAGCGTGCCTCGGTCGGGTCCGAAGGTTACGTCCTCGACCATATGAGCCCCGACGCCGTGCAGACGCACCTGCACGCGGTGGGCGACCGCCTGCTGACGGCGTTTCCGGACGCGAAGCCCTATGCCGTCTTCTCGGACAGCCTCGAAGCCTATGGCACCGACTGGACCGACGACCTGCTGGCCGAGTTCAAAAAGCGCCGGGGCTACGATCTGAAACCCCATTTGCTCAAATGGTTCGACACCACGCCCGACAGCGCCGCCATCCGCCGCGACTGGGGCCTGACGCTGGCCGAACTGACCGAGGAACGCTACCTGACGCCGGTCAACGACTGGGCGAAGCGGAACGGCACGCGGTTCCGCTCGCAAACCTATGGCCACCCGCCGGTGACCCTGTCGTCGATGCGACGCGTCGATTTGGCTGATGGCGAGGGGGCTGACTGGCGCATCTTTTCGCGTATGCGCTGGGCGAGTTCCGCCAACCACCTGTATGAAAAATCCGTGACGAGCGCCGAAGCCTGGACCTGGCTGCATCAGGGCGCGTTTCAGGCGACGCCGCTCGACATCAAGGCCGAGGCCGATACCCTGATGCTGCAAGGCGTCAACCACTTCATCGCTCACGGCTGGCCCTATTCGCCGCCGGAAGCGCCTGAGCCCGGCTGGGCCATGTACGCCGCCGCCGTGTTCAACGACCACAATCCGTGGTGGACGGTCATGCCGGAGGTCAATCTCTATCTCCAGCGCATGAGCTGGCTGCTGCAACAGGGGCAGCCCGTCGCCGACATCGCCGTCTATATCCCGCAGGACGATGCGCTGGCGGCGTCGAAACCGGGCACGGTGTCGGTCGACGGCGAAGCCGGGAAATACATCACCAAGGGCCCGACCGCGCAGATTCTCGATGCCGGGTTCGCGTTCGACTATGTCGATGATGAGGCCCTGTCGGCCAAGGGTTTCAAGGCGAAAGTGCTGATCCTGCCGAAGATGACGCGCATCGATCCGGCGGCCTATGCGAAGATAGAAGCCTTCGCCAAGGCGGGCGGCTGGGTCGTCGCCGTGGACCGTCTGCCCGACAGCGGGGCGGACCTGATCGAGGCCGAGGCCGATACGGCGGCGGTTAAGGCTATCAGCGCCCGCCTGTTCAAAGGCACGATTGTCGCCGAAAACGATGTGGGTGCCACGCTCAAAACCATTGCCGCGCCCGATGTCACGGGCCTGACGCCGGAGACGGGTTTCGTCCATCGCAAGCTGGCCGACGGCGACCTCTATTTCGTCGCCAATACCGGCAACACGCCGGTCACCCTGCCGCTGACGTTCAGCGCGGGCAATACCGGTCAGGTGTGGAACGCCGTCGATGGCACGGTGCGCGCGTGGGACGGTGCGCCGGTCACGCTGGCCCCGTACGAGTCGCGGGTCTTCGTCTTCGGCGCCGCCGCTTCGGCGAAACTGACACCGGTCGTTACCGCCAAAGCACCATCGCGCCCCCTCGTCAGCGGCTGGACCCTAAGCTTCGGCACATCGACCAAACCCGTCGCCGCCTTCGGCTCGTGGACCAACGATCCGGCGCGCCAGCATTTTTCCGGCGTGGCGACCTATAGCCGCACGATTAAACTCAATAAGGCCGACCTTGCGGCGGGCCTGACGCGGCTCGATTTCGGCGACGGCACGCCCGAAACCATCCCCAATGGTCGTCGCAACGGCAGCCGCGCGTGGCTGAACGCGCCGGTGCGCGACGCTGCGGAGGTCTTCGTCAACGGCCAACGCGCGGGGGCGGTGTGGACGGCACCCTATGAAATCGACCTCAAACCGTTCCTGAAAGCGGGAGACAACCGCATCGAAATCCGCGTGGCCAATACGGCGGTAAATACCCTGGCCGGACGTCCGGCGACGGACTATACGGCGCTCAGGGCCAAGTACGGCGACCGCTTCCAGCCGCAGAACATGGATAATCTCAAACCCTTGCCGTCCGGGCTGATGCAAGCCCCGGTGCTGGAGACCGCCCAATGACCTTTTCCCGCCGTTCGGTGCTTTATGCCGGTTTTGCCGTGCCCATTCTGGGGACAAGCGCCTGTGCCGGTATCCCGCTCGCAAAACGCAAAACGGTAAGCGCCACTGCCCCCTTCGACATGCCGTCGATCACGGTGCCGGACTTCGCCTCGGCCAAACGCTTCCTGATCACCGATTTCGGGGCGCGTCAGGACGATCAGGCTGCCACCTCCGCCGCTATCGCCAGGGCCATCGACGCGGCCCATACGGCGGGGCAGGGTGTTGTTGTCGTCCCCGAAGGCACGTGGCCGACGGGCAAGGTCCACCTGAAAAGTCACGTCAATCTGCACCTCTCAAAGGGCGCGACCCTGCTCTTTTCGGAAAAGCCCGAGGATTACCTGCCGCCGGTCCAGACCTCGTGGGAAGGCATCGAGTGCTTCAACTACTCGCCGCTCGTCTATGCTTTCGAGTGCGAGAACGTGGCGATCACCGGCGAAGGCAAGCTCAAAGCCAGACTCGATGTGTGGAGGCTGTGGTACGCGCGGCCGAAGCCGCACATGGACGCGCTGGTGGCGCTCTACAATATGGCTTATAAAAATGTGCCGGTCAGTGAACGTCAGATGGTCGCCGGGGAGAACCACCTGCGTCCGCATTTCGTCCAGTTCAATCGCTGCAAGAACGTGCTGCTGGAAGACTTTTCGCTCGAAGACAGCCCCTTCTGGTGCATCCACCCGCTGCTCTGCCGTGATGTCGTCATCCGCCGCATCAAGGTCCGCGCCCACGGCCACAACAATGATGGCGTCGATCCGGAAATGAGCCAGAACGTGCTGATCGAGGATTGCGTCTTCGATCAGGGCGACGACGCCATCTCGGTCAAGTCGGGCCGCGACATGGACGCGTGGCGGCTCAATACGCCGACGAAGAATGTCGTCATGCGCAATTGCCGGATCAGGAACGGGCACCAGCTCATGGCGGTCGGCAGCGAGCTGTCGGGCGGCATCGAGAACGTCTTCGTCGACAATTGCCACTTCATCGGCGACGGCAAGGGCGCGGACGGTCACGCCGTGCCGATCATGAACCTGCTCTATGTGAAAACCAACGAGCGGCGCGGCGGCTATGTGAAAAACATCCACATGTCGAACGTTTCGGCCACGAAGATCGCGGGCAGCGTGATCGCGGTCGAAACCGATGTGCTTTATCAGTGGCGCACCCTGATGCCGACCTATGTGCGCAAGCTGACGCCGATCGAGGGCCTGCACGTGTCGAATATCGAGGTGGGTGAAGCTAAGAGCATCGCCTACCTCAAGGCGGAGCGTGAGCAGCCGGTGAAGAACGTGACGCTAAAAAACGTGCGCGTGAAAACCGTCACCGGCACGCCGGTCACCACCGAAAACGTCGAAGGGTTCAGATCGGAATGAGTTTGTTTCGCTCCCTCCTCCCTACGTAGTGGGGAGGTGGCATTTGCGTAGCAAATGACGGAGGGGCACGACTCCGAAAATCCAGCGCATTGAACAGCTTGGCGTTATACCCCTCCGTCAGCATAGCCTTACGGCTTGCTGCCACCTTCCCACTACGTAGGGAGGAGGGAGCTCAATCTACTTAAAGCCGCTCTGCTCTCAAGGCTTTTTAACCGTATACTCGATGGTTGCCAGCCCCCAGCCCTTGAGCTCCTTGCCGGCCTTGGTTGCCGCCATCTGCTTGGAAATCTCGTTGGCCAGATTGCCCGCATATTGGCCCAAACTGTTTTCGCCGTCTTCCCAGCCGGGAGCGTAGGATACATCGACGCCCTTGGTCAGGGTCTTTTGCGAGGCGACGAAGGCATCGAGATTGGCGCCGGGCGGCAACAGGATCGCCATCAGCTTCGACTTGCCGTAGGGCTTTTGCGCCTGAATGCGAAACCCATAGCTGCGATCGGGGAAAAAGACCGGCGTATTGGCGGTGATGCCGCCCTTGGCCGCCGTCGAATCGAAATCGTTGGGATAGAGCTGAGTCACCATGAAGTCGGCGTTGCGGTCGATGAGGACCAGCCGCCCGCTCATGGGACTGGAAACCTTGAGGACGATAATGGTCCCCTCGGTCAGGTCGCGCAGACCGCAGGTCTTGGTGCTGTCAGCATCGGTGCAGATATCGATCTGGATGCGGCCCTTGGCCGGGGCCAGCATCAGCTCCAGTTCGGCAAAGCCCTGCGGTTCGGTCGGGGCCTCGGTCTGCTTGTCGAGCGGCTGGGCGATATTGACGCTGCCCGCCACCGTTTTGATCCACGGCAGGAAGCGCGATACGCGGGTATAGACACCGGGCTTGCCGACCTGACCGCAGGGCGTCGGGCCCCAGCTGACCAGACCGACCTGATAGGGGCGGTGGTTGCCGTCATAGGCCATCAGCGGCCCGCCGGAATCGCCGCCGCACGAATCGCCGATAGCGCTGGCGGGCGAGGGCGACATCCACCCGGCGCAGATCTGGTTCTGCGCCACGATGCCGCCACCCGCTGCCCCCCGACCGCGCACGCAGTCGGCGGTCGAAACGACCGGCATATGGACCTCTAGCAACTGGTTCGAGCGCGCGGCGATCAGCATGCCGTCGCGGCCTTTTTCGGCGACGGTCATTTCGGACTCGGTCGTCCCCAGACCGGCTACGCCCACCAGCCCCGCATCGGGGTCGTTGGCGGCGACGCCGGACAGGGCCACGACAGGCCCCGTCCAGTCGCGGTCGATCTCGATAATGGCGATATCGTTGTCGTAGGTCGGCACCTTGCTGGCCAGTTCGTCCGAACAGTGCGCCCCGGGATGCACGGTGAGCCTGACCACGCGGTAGGCACTGGCGCGGGTGGCGTTGCGCAGGTCGGTCAGGCCGGGAAAGATGCGCATCAGGCCCATCGGCATGGTCGATTTCTTGCACTTGGCCGCCAGTTCGGGGGAAAACTCCTCAAGGCAGTGCGCCGCCGTCAGGACGTGGCGCGGGCCGATCATGCTGCCGCCGCAGAAGACCGCGGTCTGCTTGGGCGTTTCCAGCGCGATGGCGGCAAAGCCTGGCCATTGTTCGGCCTGGGCCAGACGCCCGCCGACGACCTTGGTGCTCGGCGGCGGGGTCGAGGCGCGGGCAAAGGCGTCGGGCGCGTCGGCGGCAAAGGCGACCGTCAGGGCGAAGCCGATGATCGGCAAGAGAGCGATCGTCTTGCGCATCGCCTACTCCTTCGCGTAGGCGCAGGCCGCCTGATAGCCGCGGTCGCACGACTTTTTGTAGGTTTCGCGAGCCTTGACCGCATCGACCGCGCCGCCCGATCCGTTGGCGTAGAGACGGGCCAGATTGAAGCAGCCGATCGATTCGTTGTTGTTGCAGGCCTTTTCATAGAACTGACGCGCCTTGACGAAGTCGACCGCCGTGCCGCGGCCCATCTCGTAGAACACGCCGAGATTGGTGCAGCCTGTGCCGAAATTGCCGTTGCACGACTTCTGGTAATAGACGAGGGCCGTGTCGTAGTTCATGACCGTGCCCTTGCCGTCGCGCCACATGTTCCCGGCATTGTCGCAGGCGCCGTAATTGTTGTCCGAGCAAGACTTTTCATAGATCTGACGGGCCTTGACGTTGTCCATAGACCCGCCCTTGCCGTTTTCCATCATGATGCCGAGATTGTTGCAAGCGATGCTGTTGCCGCCGTTGCAGCCCTTTTCGTAGAGGGCGCGGGCCTTGGTCATGTCGACCGCCGTCCCCTTGCCCATTTCGTACATCCACCCGGCATTGGTACAGCCGGAGAAGGTGCCGTTGTCGCAGGCGCGGGTATGGAAGGTCAGGGCCTTGCCGAAGTCCTGAACCCCGCCCTTGCCTTCGCGCCACAGGCCGCCGGCATTGTCGCAGCCCGAATAGTTCTGACCGGTACAGGCCTTTTCGTAGATCTGACGGGCCTTGACGTTGTCCATCGCGCCGCCCTTGCCGTTTTCCAGCATGATGCCGAAATTGTTGCACGACACCATGTTGTCGCCGGTGCAGCCCTTCTCATAAAGGGTGCGTGCGCGGGCCAGATCGACCGCCACGCCCTTGCCGTTTTCGAACATCACGCCGAGATTGTTACAGCCCAGCATGCTGCCGCCGGTGCAGGCCTGATCGTAGTAGGTGCGCGCCTGAACATAGTCGCGGGCACCACCCTTGCCGTTATCGAGCAGGTAGCCGATGCCGAAGCAGCCGGCCATTTCGTCCAGCGAACAGGACTTGGTGTAGAGGGTGCGCGCCTGAACATAGTCCTGCGTCACGCCGCGGCCGTTTTCATAGGCGATGGCCAGGTTGTTGCAGCCCGTCGAGTTCCCGCCGGTGCAGGCCTTGGTGTAGTAGGCATTGGCCTTGGTGTAGTCCATGCTGACGCCCAGGCCCCGCTCGTACAGGTAGCCGTTATAGGTACAGCCCCGGTATTCGCGACCGTTACAGGCCTGATCGAACAGGCGGACAGCGGTCGTGTAGTCGCGGTTGTTGTAGGCGGTGACGCCGTCGTCATAGACCTTGCCCATGGCGGCGGGCGAATTGTCGACCGGCGGCGGCGGGGTCACCTGCGACAGGCTCTTGACCTGTTCGCAGCTGGCGGTGTCGCCGAGGTCGCAGGCCTTCTGATAATAGGTCCGCGCCGTGCTCAGGTTCTTGGCGACGCCGAAGCCGTTATAATAGAGGCGGGCGACGTTCGAGCAGCCGATGCTTTCCTTGTTGGTACAGGCCTTGTCGTAGAGCGGAAGCGCGGCGGTGAGATCCTTGGCGACGCCTGTGCCGTTCTCATAAAGGACGGCCAGATTGTTGCAGCCCAGCGCATAGGCGTTGTCGCAGGCCTTCTTGTAGAAGCTGAGCGCCTTTCCGAAATCGACCGCGCCGCCGCGACCCTTTTCATACAGGTAACCGAGGTTGAAACAGGCCTGAGCATAGAGGCGCGTACAGGCGGTGTCGTAGAGCGTGCGTGCCTTGGCCGCGTCAACCGTCACGTCCTTGCCCTGCTCATAGAGCCAGCCGAGGCCCGAACAGCCCATGCCGTCGCCGGTGTTGCAGCCCTTCTCGTAATAGACGCGCGCCTGGCTATAGCTCTGGGTCACGCCGAAGCCGTTCTCGTAGAAGCTGCCGAGGTTCGAGCAGCCGAGCGAGAAGTTGCCGTCGCAGGCCTTTTTGTACAGGCTGGCGGCGCGGCTGTAATCCTGCGCGACCCCGCTGCCCTGATCGTACATGAAGCCGAGATAGTTACAGCCCTTCATCGAGCCGCCGTTACAGGCCTTTTCAAACAGGCCGCGGGCCGAGGTGAAGTTGCCGTTGGTGTAGGCTTTCAGGCCGTCGTCGTAATCCTTGGCCGCCTGTTGCGAATTATAGTCGTCCTGCTGCGGATTGGGTGACGGCGCCGGGGGTTTTTGCGTCTGGCAGCCCGACGCGCTCAGACGCGCCTTGGCCTGACTGGCGAAGGCACCCGCCGGATAGTCGGCCAGATAGGCCTGATAGTCGGTACAGTCGCGCGCCATCGACCAGACAGTCTTTTCGACCTCCCACGCGGACGGCTTGTCCGGCTGCGGCAAGGGCGGCGGCGGCGCGACCTCGCACGAGACGAGGCAGATGCGGTCGTAGATACGGTTGTTGGACCACGGGCGTTGCTTCTTGCCGGTGCGCTTGGACACCTCGATCTGAACGGCGCCGAAGACCTGGGTGATGTCCTGACCGGGACGGACGATCTGTTCGGCCAGCACGGGCGCGTAGACCCCGACATCGGCCACGTCGCCGAGGTCGGTCGAAAAGGCGATCAGGGTGTTGGATTCGGCGGCGACGGCGACAAGGCCCTTGGTCCCGGCCTTGCCGAAGGAGGGCGTGTTGCGGCAGGCGTCGGCGACGATGATCACCGCACGGGCATTGGTGCGCGAAAACTGCGCGGTGAGGGAGCCGAGTTTTACCCCGTAAGCTTCCAGATCGGCCTCGACCTGAAGATCGGCCTCGACGCCGAGCAGGTAGTTGTCGCCGCCTTCGTCGGACGGGTCGCGGGTGCCGTGGCCGGTATAGTAGATGAAGCCGATGGCGTCGGGCGAGGCGGCCAGAGCGCGGCGGAAATTGGTGAAGGCGGTATCGAGCTGGGATTTGTTGGCGTTATGGACGCGGGTGACCTTGAAGCCGACCTTGGTCAGCGAGTCGGCGACCAACCCGGCTTCTTTTTCGGTGCCGGGCAAGGGGGTCAGCTTGGTGTAGGCCGTCTGATCGATGACCAGCGCCAGACGCGCCTGCGCCTCGGCTTTGGAAAAACCGCCCGCCATCATCACAACAGCGGCTAAAATCGCGAACAGAACTCTCATGACATCCCCTGTGGGCGATATACGCCCAACCCGCCTGCTAACCCGGTGCAATTAAACATATTCGGTCACGCATCAGCACCCCGATTCAGGGGTACGCAACGCCGCTGCAACCGATTTTTGGATCGGCCGCCCGCATAAAAACAACTTTTGAAACAATCAGAACGGCATTTTCGCCACGGACTCGTTCCCGTGCTCACATACCGGCGTTCACCCTATTACAGGCCTGACATTTACGCCAGAGGACCGCGTGCGCCTAACAGCATTTTTCATGAAGCAGGCGATGTCAGGGGCGGCATTATTTTCTCAAGCCATCACAGGCCACTGGATATCCGAGATCACAGCCTTTTTGCAAAGCGACTTTGCGGGCGACGGGAAACTCAGTCTTTTCCCTGTCGGTCAGTCCGGGGGTATCACCATATGTCAGGGCCAGAGCGACGCAGGCTGACGGATATTTCCGGTCACAGGCATATTGGTAAAGGCTTCGAGCTTTGATCATATCCTTAGGCAGGCCCGATCCCCATTCGTGCATACGGCCCTGATTCTCGCAGGCGTACATGACTCCGGTTTTGCAGGCACTATCATATAGAGCATAGGCCCTGGCATCATCTTTCGGCACACCTAACCCAAACATATATTGATAGGCAAGGTGAGCGCAGGAATCCTGATCTTTCAGATTGCACCCTTTTTCGAGCAAGGCGAAAGCGCGGGTATAATCCTTGGGTAGATTCGTGCCGTCCTGATAACTGAAACCCAGAAACCGGCAGGCCACGCCAAAGGCGCCGTCGCATGATTTCTGATAGAGTGAAAAGGCAAGCGCCTTGTTCTGTGCGACGCCGGTACCCTTGAAATACAGGCTGGCCAGATTATAGCACCCCCTCATATTTCCGGCGGTGCAGCCCTGTTCGTAAAAGGTCAGGGCCGCGCCGTAATCACCGGCCGTTTCGGCTTTGCGTCCGTCCTCATAGGCCTTTTGTGCATCGACAGGCAAGGGTCCTGCCATTTGCTCACCCTGACATGAAACCAGACAGATATCGCTGTAGATCAGATTGTTCGACCACGGCAGTTGCTTGCGGCTGGTCTTTGCCGCGACCTTCTTCTGCACATTGCTGAACAGCTGAATGACGTCCTGCCCCGGCTTGAGCATTTCTTCGGCCAGTACGGGGGCATAGACGCCGACATCGGCCACATCGCCCGCACCGGTGGAATAGGCGACCAGCGTATTGGCCGCCGCCGACACCGGTGCCAGTCCCTTGGTCCCGGCCTTGCCCAGAGTCGGCGTGGTGCGGCAGGCGTCGAGGACGAAGATCACGACCGACGCACCGGTCTGGGAGAATTGCTGGGTCAGGTTCTGAAGCTGGACGCCATAGGCGGTCAGGTCGGAAGCGACGGAAATATCGGCCTCGACGCCCAACAGGTAGTTGTCGTTGGTATCGGAGCCCGCATCGCGAATGCCGTGGCCGGTATAGTAGATGAAGACGACCGCGCCGGGATTGGCACTGACCTGACGGCGGAAATCGCGAAAGGCTGTATCGAGTTGCGGGCGGGTGGCCGAATGGACGCGGGTGATCTGAAAGCCGGTTTTTTGCAGCGAGCCCACGACCTGATCGGCCTCCTGACGCGCACCGGGAAGGGGGGACAGATTGCCGGAATAGCCGACCTGATCAATGACCAGCGCCAGACGCGTTTCGGCCTGCGTGGCGGCCCCGCACATCATCAGGCACATGGCGATAAACGCCGCTAAAACTCGCATCTGAACCCCGTTACCCTTATCCCGCTACCAGCTGTAACACAAAAAAAACAGGCGGTGCGACCCGACTCGCACCGCCTGTCCATGTATGAGCGGACTATTGCCCCGCCGTGACCGCGATCTCGACGATGGCTTCGCGGCCCTTGTCGTCGAAGACCGAGACGCGGATGAGGTGCTTGCCGTTGGGGATGTCCATCGGCGCGGCGGTGATCCCAGCGGCGGAGACCTGCGCTTCCTTGCGCACCCGGTCGGTCACGTCGAACCAGCCCACCGGCGTCTTGTAGCGGACGCGCACGGTTTCCGGGCGGACCTTGGCGTCGGCCGGGGCGGCAAAGGTCGCCTTGATCGCCATCTTGCCGTTGATCGCGCCGTCGAGCTTCGGGCTCAGGACGGTGATTTTCGGGCCCTTGGGATCGCCGATGGCGTTCATCAGGCCCGTACCCGGTGCGTCGTTGGAGAGGTCCTCGACGCCGGACGCGTTGAAACTCTGAACTTCGGCGGCGGTGACCAGCCAGCTGGTACCCGGTGCGACGGTGTCCTGCACCTCGACCTGGGTGATGGCCGCCCGGATATCGGCATTGGCGTTGGTGTCATTCGACAGGTCGCCGCGCAGACGGTCCATAAAGGACACTTCCGAGGCATTCATGGCGATGATCTTCTCGCTGACCGGCTGGGTCGAGGCCAGCACCAGCACGGCTTCGATGCCGTAGGGCGGCGAGGCCTTGAGGCGCAGCGGCGAACCGTCCGAACCGATTGACATATGATAGAGACCCGCCGCATTCGGCGACACCTTGCCGCGATAGATTTCCTTCGCCGACTGATCGGCCTGAAGATAGAAGACCTGCACATAGGGCGCGGCGGCGGTGGTCGTCACGTCGATCTTGAAGCGGTCGCCCTTTTTCAGGATCGGCGTCGATTCGACGTTCTGTTCGGCCAGCGATACCTCGACGCCGCGTTCGGCGGTGACCGCCCCGGCTTCTAGATTGGTCACGCTGACCTGCACGCCGCCGCGGGCGATGGCGGTTTTCATCAGGCCGCGGATTTCGCACGCCGGCCAGGGCGTTTCCTCGACATTGATCATCAGGCGGCCGAGATAGGGGCTCAGTTGCTTGCGCAGACGGCGGACCTCGTCGACGCAGCCGTGGCCGGTGATGCGGTAGCCGTTGCCGAGCTTCTCAAGCCGCAGTTCCCCGGTGCGGAAACCGCCGACGATCTGGGTCAGTTGCGGATAGATATCCACCGGCGCCGGATTGGGCTGCGGCGTCGGCGTCGGCGTCGGCGTGGGTTGCGGTTGCGGTGCCGGACCGGCGTCGTTGCGCGGATTGAGCGGCGTGGCCATGCCGGTCATGACATAGGCTTCCTTGACCATCGCCTTGAAGGCTTCGTAGGAAATCCACACATAGCCGCCGTCGCCCCAGTCGCGGCTCCACGAATTGATCAGCTTGAACGCGCCCTTATCGCCATTGGCGGCGACGCGGTCGTCGTCATAGGCGATGACGACCATGGCGTGATAGCCGTGCTTGCCGCCCGCCATCAGCGAGGTCGCCCCCAGCGTGTAGGTATAGTTGCCCTTCGGCATGCGGAACCATTCGTCGGTATTGATGGTCAGGCCGACAATGACCGGATGGCCGCGTTCAAGGCGCTCACGGTACGAATCGAGCGTCTTGATGTTTTCGGTCGTGAAGGCATCGTAGCCGGGGATTTTCCAGCGCGACGACACGGCCAGCGCGTCGTTCGACGGCACGTTCGGCATGCAGGTGGTGTCGGTATAGGGCCAGTAGGTCCACGAGGTCGAGCCGACATTGACCAGCACGTTGAGCGCGCCGCGGAAGGTCGCGCCGCCACATTGATCGCCCTTGATGTTCGGGCGCGACGACGACTGGTTGAAGACGAAGCCGGGGCTGGAGATTTCGTCGGTGGTGGTGGGCTTCTTCTTGGTTTCGCCGGCCAGATAATAGGAGCGCGCGCCGTAGGACACCGCCCAGCCAGAGCACGAGCCCATCATCCCCTGATCGCCGGGATTGGGGAAATAGGGCGTCAGGTCGGCCTTTGACAACAGCACGGCGGAACGGGCGCGCGGTGCGGCGGGCTCCTGTGCGTATTCTTCGGGCGGCAGGGCGTCGAGGCCGGTTTTGAACGCCGGTTGTGCCAGTGTCGTCAGCGGCGACATCAAGGGCATGGCGACGGCCACGCCTAAACCCAGAATTTTGGTAATTTTGCGCATGCGTGAAGCCTGCCTCCCCGAAAGACACCCATATCTACGTTACGGCCAGCATAAGCGCATAGACCCCCACCCGCCAATACCCCTGAACAGGGGGGATTGGCACACAAATACGGTAAGGATACGTGCAGGTCGCCGATCAGGCCGATTATGACGCTTTCGTTACGGCATTTATTGCAATGCACCCCATTCCCCACTGCTTCTTTATACGCGATGGCTGCAAAGTGACATTCTGCTTCCGGATAATCAGCGACGCTTATTTTTCTTTGCGACTCTTATTTTCAGACGCTTCTTATCGGTAACATAAGACCGGTTCCGGAACGCAGGCGCAAATTTTCATTCGAAGGGTTCGCCCAAAGGATTCGTCATGCTTCAGGACAAAAGCTTTGCCGTCGAAACCGAGGTTTCCGACCTGAGCCAGATTTTAACCCAGTCCCCCGCCGTGGCCTCGACCCGGCTTAAGCGCGTTGCGGTCATCGGCAATTTTCCGCCGCGTCAGTGCGGTCTGGCCACCTTCACCCGTGATATCTATCGCTGCCTGCACACGGCCCTGCCGCAGGCGCGCTTCGACGTCATCGCTATGGACGACCACGCCGGCCCTTACGACTATCCCGCCGAGGTGACGAAACATATCCCGCAGGACGACATTTCCGCCTATGTAAAGCTGGCCGACGACCTTAACGCCGCCGGGACGCAGGCCCTGTTCGTGCAGCATGAGTTCGGCATCTATGGCGGTCCGGCGGGCGCGCATCTGCTGGCCTGTCTGGAACGCGTCACCATGCCCGTCGTCACCACCCTGCACACGGTGCTGGAAAACCCGAACGACGAGCAGCGCCGGGTGATGGAGGCGCTGATCCGCCGATCCTCGACCCTGATCACCATGGCGCACAAAGGCGCCGACATCCTCAAGCGCGTCTACGGCGTGCCGGACGCGCAGATTGCCGTCATTCCGCATGGCGCGCCCGCGCGTCCCTATAGTTCGCCCGAGGTCTTCAAACCCGGCCTCGACGTCGCCGGTCATCGCGTCCTGACGACTTTCGGCCTGCTGTCGCCGAACAAGGGCATCGAGACGATCATCGAAGCCCTGCCGGATATCAGCAAGGCCTGTCCGGACGTCGTCTATCTCGTGGTCGGTGCGACGCACCCGAACCTGATCATCAACGAAGGTGAGGCCTATCGCGACCGCCTGAAAAAAATGGCCGCCGAACTCGGCGTCGAGGATCATATCCGCTTCGTCAACAGCTTCATTTCCGACGACGATTTGATCGACATTCTTCAGGCGACCGACGTCTATGTGACGCCATACCTGACCGAAACCCAGATCACGTCAGGTACGCTGAGCTATGCTCTGGCGGTCGGTAAGCCGGTCGTGTCCGCGCCCTACTGGCATGCGGTCGAGGCTCTGGCCAATGGCGTGGGGGTGGTTTGCCCGTTCCGCGATTCGCGCGCGTTCGCCTCGGCGATCAGCGACCTTTTGACCGACGATCAGGCGCGCGCCGCCATGTCGGCCAAGGCTTACGAATATGCCCTGCCGTCGCGCTGGAGCGCGGTTGCCGCCAGCTATATCCGCCGCGCCGAGGCTGATCTGGAGCGGCCCGAAGCGCAGGTTCCCACGCCGGTTTTCACGCTCTGTCCCGCCCCGTCGTGGCGCGCCGTCGAGCGTCTGTCCGACGATTGCGGTATGGCGCAGCACGGGCGGTATCGCCTGCCCGACCGCGCGCACGGCTACTGCGCCGATGACAATGCCCGCGCCCTGATGCTGATGGCGCGGCAGTCGAAGCTGATCCCGCTGGACGACCGTCAGATCGACCGCGCCTACCGATATGCCGGATTTATGAACCATGCGTGGAATGGGGGGCGCTTCCGCAATTTCATGTCGTTTTCCCGCCAATGGCTGGACGAGGGCGGCTCCGACGATTGCTGCGCCCGCAGCTTCGAATCTCTGATCGAGGTCGTCCGTTCGGACCTGCCCGCCGATCTGAAACTGTGGGCCAAGGAACTGGCGCAGCGCGTCCTGCCGCACGTCGGTGACTGGCAATCCAACCGCTCGCGCGCCGTGGTGTTGCGGGCGCTGGACGGTGCGCTCGGTCACGTCGGTGAGCCCGCGCAGGTGAAGACTCTGATCGCGGAGCTCGCCGCCCAACTGCACGGTGCCTATCGCGACTGGGCCAGAAACGAGGATGGCACCGACGGACATAGCTGGTTCGAAACGGCCCTGTCCTACGACAATGCCCGTTTGCCCGAAGGCTTGCTGATCGCCGGTCATGTCCTGAACGATATCCAGATGAAAACCGATGCCCTGTCGGCGCTCGGCTGGCTGATGGACAAGCAAACGGCGGACGGTCACCTGCGACCGATCCCGACCAAATGGTTCGACACCAATCCCGATACCCCGGCCCAGACCCATCCCCTGTTCGATCAGCAGGCGCTGGAAGCGCAGGCGACGCTGGAGGCCTGCCTGACGGCGGCGCGCCTGACCGGTGACGCGCGCTGGACCGCCGAAGCGCACAAGGCCTACGGCTGGTTCCTTGGGCAAAACGACCATGGCCTGAGCCTGATCACCGACGACGGCGGCTGCTACGACGGCCTGACGCCGCACGGTGTTAATGAAAATCAGGGCGCGGAATCGGTGCTGGCCTGGCACCTCGGCTGGTCGGCGCTCAAGATTTCCGGCCTGCAAGCTTAATTTAAGACGACTTTACTAACCGGTGGTCCGCCGCATGCAACGGGCCGTCGGGGGAGACGGGGTTACATGAAAAATATCAGATTCGACGACACGGTCCTGACCGCCAATCCGGAGCGCGTCGTCCTGCGCCCCTTCACCATTTCGGTCGAGCCCTCCTCGACCGCACAAGGCTCGATGTCGCGGGCCGAACGCGTCTGCCGCGCCTTGCTCAAGCTCAGTCGCGACGAATGTTGCGCCGAACTCGACAATGTCAGCCGCGATTTTATCGGCCGCCATTTGCAGGCGCGCGCCATCTTCCTCGACCGCTTCAAGCAGATCAAGAACGTGCTGGGCCGCGTCGAGGATCTCGACAAGATCGACGACGACCACGCCGCCCTGATCGGCGCCTATTTCTGCCACGAATATTCTTTCGAAGCGGCGGCGATCATGAATCCGTCGGTGGTGCCGCACCCGGATCAGGCAGGTGCCCCGGAAGGCACGACGCGCTTCATCATGTCGGTGCGCACGGTGGGCGAGGGACATATCTCGACCATCTCGTTCCGCATCGGTCTGTTCCACAATGACGACGGTTCCATCGATCTTGAGCCCGAATCCGACTTCATCGTTGCGGCCAAACCGGCGCAGTCGGCGACCGACGGCCCGATTACCGTCATGCGCTACAAGGCGTGCGATATTTCCGGCATGGTCATCTTCCCGACGACAAGGGCGCAGTCCAACGGCCTCGAAGACCTGCGGCTGGTTCACTTTACCGACGACGACGGCGAGACGACCTATCTTGGCACCTACACCGCATATTCGGGTCGCGAAATCGGCTGCGAGCTGTTCGAGACCGAGGATTTCGATACCATCTATCTAACGCCGTTCCGCGGTCTGGCCTCGACGCACAAGGGGCTGGCCCTGTTCCCGCGCAAGATCAACGGGCGCTATGCGGCGATCGGGCGGCTGGACCACGAGAGCCTCTACTACATGGAAACCGACGACAAGATGGTGTGGAGCTACGGCGACCGCATAATCGAGCCGAACTATCCGTGGGAGCTGGTTCAGATGGGCAATTGCGGCTCGCCGATCGAACTGGACGAGGGCTGGCTGGTCTTTACGCACGGGGTGGGGGCCATGCGCCGCTATTGCCTCGGCGCGGTCCTGCTCGACAAGGACGATCCGCGCAAGGTCATCGGGCGCTCAAAGACTCCGATGCTGGCCCCCGAAGAAGACAGTCGCGAAGGCTATGTGCCGAACGTCGTCTATAGCTGCGGCGCGATGAAGTGCGGCGACTGGGTCTTCCTGCCCTATGGCGTGGCCGATTCCTCGATCCGCTTCGCGTCCTTGCGGGTGGAGGATATTTTGCAGCATCTGGCGCTGTGATGGACGGCTCCTTCCCGGTCAGCGACGCGGTGGAACAGGCCAAGGAGGCGGGCCTGCGTTACGTCAGCGACCGCAAGCCGGGCTTTACACGCCGTAGGTCAGGCAAGAAATTCGTCTATTTCGACACCAAGGGCGAGCGCATTACCGATGCGAAAGTGATCGCCCGCATCAATAAACTGGCTATCCCACCGGCCTATAAGGACGTGTGGATTTGCCCCTATGCCAACGGCCATATTCAGGCGACCGGCAAGGACGCGCGCGGCCGCAAGCAATACCGATACCACGCCGACTGGCGCGCGACGCGCGACGCCACCAAGTTCGACCACATCCTGCGTTTCGGCGAAAAGCTGCCCGACATCCGCGCGAAGGTGCATGAACATCTCAGCCTACGCACCCCGTGCCGGGAAAAGGTGCTGGCGACCGTGGTGGCTTTATTGGAAAAGACTCTGATCCGCGTCGGCAACGACGAATACGCCCGCACCAATGGTTCCTACGGCCTGACGACTCTGCGCGACGAGCACGTCGATGTGTCGGGTCAGACCGTGCGCTTTTGCTTCAAGGGCAAGTCGGGCAAGATGTGGAACCTGAAACTCTCGGACCGCCGCATCGCCAATGCCATCCGCCGCTGTCAGGACCTCGGCGGGCAGGAACTGTTCGCCTGGGTCGACGACGCCGGGCAGGTGCGGGACGTCACCTCGTCCGACGTCAATGCCTATCTGCGCGAGATCAGCGGCGAGGCGTTTACGGCCAAGGATTTCCGCACCTTCACCGGCACGGTGCTGGCGGCCTTGGCGCTACAGGCGTTTGAAGGATTCGAGAGCGACGCGCAGGCCAAGCGTAACCTGAAAGCAGCCATCGACGAGGTTTCGAAACGGCTGGGCAACACCCCCGCCGTCTGCCGCAAGGGCTATATCCATCCGGAGGTGATCAACGCCTATCTGGAAGGCAGTCTTACCCAACAGATCGTCGGTGAAATCGACGCGCACCTGTCGGATGCGGCGTCGCTAACACCCGACGAGGTAATGGTGCTGGCGTTTTTGAAAAAGCGGTTGAGCTGACTCCCTCCTCCCTACGAAGTGGGGAGGTGGCAGGCTGCGAAGCAGACTGACGGAGGGGTACGACTCCGAAATTCGCAGTGCGTTAATAGGCTTGGCGTTATACCCCTCCGCCTCAACGCTTTGCGTTTCGCCACCTCCCCATCTTCGCCCAAAGGCTCGATAGGGAGGAGGGAGGTTAAACAGACGCTTCGCGTTCCGCCGTGATTTCCCCCAGCAAGCGCGTAAAGGCATCAAGGCTCATCGGTTTGGTCACGTGATGATCGAACCCGGCCTCAAAGGCCTTTTGCCGGTCGCGTTCCTGTCCCCAGCCGGTCTGGGCGATGATCACCGTCTCGTTCAAATCCGGGTTCTGACGCAGTTCGCGGCAGACCTCGTAGCCGTTCATCCCCGGCATCCCGATATCGAGCAGCACCACATCCGGCGTGTCGGTTTTCACCGCTTCCAGCGCCGCATAGCCGTCGTTCACCGTGCGCGCCGTGTGCCCGATCAGTTCCAGCATCCAGCTTGTCGTCTGGGCCGACTCGCGGTTGTCATCGACCACCAGCACATTGAGCGGCTTGTGTTCCGCCGCCGGGGCGTCCGCCTCGCGCCGCGCCGCCGCTTCCGACAGCGGCAGGCGAAGTTCGAATACCGAGCCCTGATTGAGCCCGCCGCTGCGCGCCACGATGGTGCCGCCATGCATGTGAACCAGCTTCTGCGCCAGCGCCAGCCCTATGCCGAGCCCGCCCTGCGCGCGGTGCAGGTTACGATCAAGCTGCGTGAACAGGTCGAACACCTTGGGCAGCATGTCTTCGTCGATACCGAGCCCGGTGTCGCTGACGCGGATGACGGCCTGGCCGTCGTCCTCGCTCAGGCTGAGGACGATACGCCCGCCTTCAGGCGTATATTTGGCGGCGTTGTTGAGCAGGTTGGCGATGACCTGCGCCAGCCGCGTCAGGTCGCCATTGACCCAAACCGAAGCCTCGGGCAGGTCGAGCGTAAACTGATGCTCCAGTTGATCGATCAGGGGGCGCGCGGTCTCGACGGCGGCGTGAATGGCGTCCTGCGCCGCCATGCGTTCCCGCTTGAGGTCGATCTTGCCTTGCGAAACGCGCGACACGTCGAGCAGATCGTCGATCAGGCGCACCAGATGCGTCATCTGACGGTCCATCATATCGCGGACATTGACCGCCATGGTGCCTTCCGGCGACATGCGCAGGATTTGCAAGCCGTTACGGATCGGCGCCAGCGGGTTGCGCAGTTCGTGCGCGAGAGTCGCCAGAAACTCGTCCTTGCGCTGATCGGCTTCTTTCAGCGCCTCGGCGGCGCGGCGGCTTTCACGCAGCAGCCGCATGTTCTCTTCGGCGGTCGATTGCAGGGCGTCGCGCTGGGCGGCGATCTGCTGGCGTTGCTGATAAAGCTCGAAAAAGACCTCGACCTTGGACCGCAGGATGTCGCCCTCGATGGGCTTTTGCAGGAAATCGACGGCACCCGTTTCATAGCCGCGGAAACGGCGCTCACGGTCGGCGGACCCGGCGGTCAGGAAGATGATCGGCACGCGACGGGTACGCTCGGACCCGCGCATCATCTCGGCCAGTTCGAAACCGTCCATCTCCGGCATCTGCACATCGAGCAAGGCCAAAGCCACGTCCTGTTTGAGCAGGATTTCGAGGGCCTCGACGCCCGAACGGGCTTTCAGCAGCACCAGACCGTCGCGGCGCAGCAGGGCCTCCAGCGCCAGCAGGTTTTCGTCGAGATCGTCGACGGCGAGGATATGAACGGGCTCGGCGGGCGTGATCATAGGGTCGCTCCGGTCAGGGTCGCCGCGATTTGGTCTAGCGTCAGGACTTCGGCTTCGGGGCAGGCGGCCATCGCCGATTCCGGCATGAGCCGCGCATAGGCGCCTCTGGGCATCTGGATCAGGCCGCGCCCACCCGCATCGATCACGGCGCGCAAACCCGCCGCGCCGTCTTCATTGGCCCCGGTCAGGACGATGCCGGTCAGGTTGTCGCCATAGGCTTCGGCGGCGGTCTCGAACAGCACGTCGATCGACGGGCGCGAAAAATAGACGGGCGCTTCGCTCGACAAGGACAGGCTGTGGTCCTGCTCGATCAGCAGATGGTAATCGGGTGGCGCAAAGTAGATGGTCCCGGTCTCGATAGGGGCCTTGTCCTCGGCTTCGACGACGGTCATGCGGCATTTACCGGCGAACAGCTCGGCAATCACGCTGTCCTTGTGCGGCGGCAGGTGGATGCATACCACCACCGGGTCGTGATCCTTGGCCAGATGCGGCAGGATGGCCGACAGGGCCTGAAGCCCGCCCGCCGACGCGCCGATGACGACGGCTTTCTTGATCGGGGTGGACTGTCCCATCAGGCCTCCTCGCGCTTCTGATAGAGGCGTTCGTCGCGAGCGAATTCGGCAAACCCGTCGACGTGCGAAGAAAAGCGCAGAGTCTCTTTAGAGCCGAGGCCGAGAAACCCCTTGTGCGACAAGGAGTCTCGGAACAGACCGATGGCGCGGTTTTGCAGATCCTTGTTGAAATAGATCAGCACATTGCGACACGACACCATCTGGGTTTCGGCAAACACCGCGTCGGTGACCAGCGAATGATCGGAAAACACCACGCGCTTACGGAGGGACTTGTCGAAAGTCGCCGCGCCATAGGCAGCGGTATAGTAGTCCGACAGCGACGACTTGCCGCCCGACAGGCGGTGGTTCTCGGTAAACAGACGCATTCGGTCGAGGCCATAAACCCCGGCTTCGGCCTTGCGCAAACTGTCCTGATTGATGTCGGTGGCGTAGAAAATGGTGCGGTCCTCAAGCCCCTCTTCACGAAACAATATCGCAAAAGAGTAAACTTCTTCACCGGTCGAACAACCCGCGATCCACACCTTGAGCGACGGATAGGTGCGCAGATGCGGCACGATTTTTTCGCGGATGGCCTTGAAATAGGTCGGGTCGCGGAACAGTTCGGACACCTGCACGGTGAGGTAACCCATCAGCTCCATCAGCACGCTTTCGTCGTGCAGCACCAGGTCCTGAAGCATGGAGATCGTGCGGCAGCCGAACCGGTCGCGCGCCTGCACCAGACGGCGTTTGATCGAGGCCATGGCATAACCGCGAAAGTCGTAGTGATATTTGAGATAGATGGCCTCCAGCAGGAGACGGATCTCTATGTCCTCGATCTTATTATTATGCACGACACCCAAATGCCCCGGAGGGTCGACTGAAAATTTTGCGGGATTATAAATTTCAGACCGACCTTATTGTGATCTCAAATAAAAATAAAATCAGTAAGTGTGTGCTGAAGGGACTTTAGGAAAGGCTTGCCACGGAAAACTCAGTTTAGAGAAGATGTTAGATAAACCCGTCATTTCGTTTTTCTCCCTCCTCCCTGCGTAGTGGGGAGGTGCCGAGCAAGCGAAAGCCGACAGGCTTGAGCGCGTCGAGGCGGAGGGGGATAACGCCAAGTCATTCAACGGGCTGGAAGTTTCGGAGTCGTCCCCCTCCGTCACTTCGCTATCGCTCAGTGCCCAACGCTTGCGAAAGCTATACTTTCGCTGCCGCTATACCCCATCTTCGCCAAGGCTCGATAGGGAGGAGGGAGTCTCTGTAAATGGCCGTTTCATCTACCCTATCTCGGCACCCAGACCCGCACCAGCGAGACCAGCTTTTCGACATCGAGCGGCTTGGCCATATAGTCGTTGGCGCCCGCATCGAGGCAGCGCTGCTGATCGTCCTTCATCGCCTTGGCCGTCAGCATGATCACCGGCAGTTTCTTCCAGTCGGGGTTCTTGCGGATTTCACGCGTCGCGGTGAGGCCGTCCATCTCCGGCATCATGACGTCCATCAGCACCAGATCGACGGCGGTGTCGGGTGATTTCTGCGAGATTTCCAGCGCGTCCAACGCTTCGCGACCGTTGCGGGCGATCTGCACGATGGCCCCCAGCGGTTCGAAGATGTTGGTCACGGCATAGACGTTGCGCACATCGTCCTCGACCACCAGCAGACGGCGGCCTTCCAGCATATTGTCGCGGCCCTTGGCCTTGTTGAGCAGCTTTTGCTGTTCGGGCGACAGTTCGGACACCATCTGATGCAGGAACAGGGTCACTTCGTCGAGCAGGCGTTCGGGCGATTTCGCACCCTTGATGATGATCGATTTGGAATAGCGGCGCAGCTTCTGCTCGTCTTCCGAGGTCAGGTCGCGGCCCGTATAGACGATGACCGGCGGGAAGGCATAGTCCTGTTCCGCCGACAGGGTTTCCAGCAGCGAATAGCCGGTGGCGTCGGGCAGGCTCAGGTCCAGCACCATGCAGTCATAGGTGTGATCTTTCAGCTCTTCCAAACATTCCGCCGCCGTGCCGACGGCCACGGTTTCGACGTCCTGCGTCTTGAGGAGCGCCATGACCGAGTCGCGCTGAACGGCGTCGTCCTCGACGATCAGGACGCGGCGCATCCGCTTCTCCAGCCGCGTTTCAAGCTGCTCGAACGCGTCGACCAGTTCTTCGCGCTTGACCGGTTTCAGCATATAGCCGACCGCGCCCATCGATAGCGCCGTGTGCATATAGTCGTTGGCCGAGACGACGTGGACGGGAATATGTCGCGTGCGCGGGTCGCGCTTCAGGCGATCGAGCACCGACAGGCCGGAATGGTCGGGCAGACCGACATCGAGCACCATGGCGGCGGGGACGTACTGACGGACCATGACCATAGCGTCTTCGGCAGTCGAGGCCAGCAGGCACTGGAAGCCGAGATCGTGGGCCAGATCGTAGAGGATCTTGGCGAAGGCCGGGTCGTCCTCGACCGCCAGCAGCAGGCGCTTGTCGCCGGTCAGGCTGTCACGGTCGTCGTGCAGACGCGGCTTCGACAGCGGGAGGGCGGCGGCGGGCGGTTCGTCGAAGGTTTCGATCACGGGTACCGAATGGTGGGGTTGATCCACACGCAGGGCGACCTGATCCGGATTATAGGCAAGCGGCAGTTCCAGGGTGAAGGTCGAGCCCTTGCCCGCTTCGCTGTCCAGCCGGATATAGCCGCCGAGCAGACGCGCCAGTTCGCGCGAGATCGACAGGCCGAGGCCCGTGCCGCCATATTTGCGTGAAATGGTCGAGTCCGCCTGACGGAAGGCGTCGAAGACCGTGCGCTGCTGTTCTTCCGAAATCCCGATGCCGGTATCGGTGACGGCGAAGGCCACCTTGCCATCCGCCGCGGGCGCGATTTTCAGCACCACCGAGCCCTTTTCGGTGAACTTTATGCCGTTCGACAGCAGATTTTTCAGCACCTGCTCCAGACGTTGACGGTCGGAATCGAACAGTTCTGGCAGGTCGGGCGATAGATCGACGGTGAAGTTCAGTTTCTTCTCGTTGGCCAGTGGCTCGAACACACGCGTCAGATCGTTGGCCAGACGTTTGAACGACACCGGCTCGGCATTGATATCCATCTGGCCCGCCTCGATCTTGGACAGGTCGAGAATATCGTTGATCAGGGCCAGCAGGTCGTTGCCCGACGACTGGATCGTGCGGGCGAACTTGACCTGTTCCTCGGTCAGGTTGCCGTCGCGGTTGTCGCCGAGGAGCTTGGCCAGGATCAGCGACGAATTGAGCGGCGTGCGCAGTTCGTGGCTCATATTGGCGAGGAAGTCGGACTTGTAGCGGCTGGCCTGTTCCAGTTCCTGCGCCTTAAGACTTATCTCGCCAGCGCTGCGATTGAGGTCTTCCTTCTGGATTTCGAGGATACGCGCCTGTTCGGACAACTGAACATTGGTTTGCTCCAGTTCAGCCTGCTGCTGCTCAAGCCGCATATGCGATTCCTTAAGGGCACGGCTTTGTTCTTCAAGCTCCTCGTTGTTCACACGCAACTCTTCGGACTGGGTTTGCAGCTCTTCGGACTGACGCTGGGTCTCTTCGAGCAGGTTTTGCTGCACGGCGCGGTAATTGGCCGAACGGACGGCCATGCTGACGAATTCGGAGATGCGATCAAGCAATTGCAGCTTCGTGGCATCGACCGGATCGAAGAAGCCCAGTTCCAGCACCGCATCGACCAGCCCTTCGGAGCGGGCGGGCGACACCACCACATGACGCGGACGCCACTGGCCGAGCGCTGCGCCGACGGCGAGGTGGGTTTCCGGCACATCGGCCAGCAGGATCGTCTTGCCGTCCGAGGCGGCCTGACCGACGACGCCTTCGCCCATTTTAAGCGTCGCGGGCACATCGCTGTCGGCGGGGACGCCAAAGGTTGCCACCTGTTTCAGGATGCTGCCGTCCTTGACGAAAAAGGCCCCGGCCTTGGCACCGCTGTAGTCGGACAGGAAGGCGAGGATATTGCGCCCCAGTTCATCAAGGCGCTGTTCGCCCATGGCGGCGGTGCTGACGCCGACTTCACCGGCCTGAATCCATTCCTGACGGCGGGTGATTTCGGTGGCGCGGCGGACGAGGAAGGCGATAATCAGGGTCAGAAGGATGCCGGAAATCGCGGCGATGATGGTCGAAAAGACCGCCGTATTATAAGCCGAGGACATTTCTTCGAGGCGCTGGACGCGGCGGGCGCGCTCTTCGCTCTGCATAGCCGAGATCAGAACGCGTACCTGATCCATATCGGCACGCCCCTTGTCGGTACCGACCACGGCGGCAGCGGCTTCGAAGCCTTTGGTCCGGCGCAGTTGCACCGTCTCGTCCAGCTCTTCCAACTTGGATTTGATGCGGTATTTCAGCGAGACCATCCGCGCTTCCTGCGACGGCGTCCCGGCGATCAGGGTGTCGACGGCGGAAGCGCGTTCCTGAACGTTCTGCACGGCCTGCGTATAAGGCTCAAGATAGGTGTCTTTGCCGGTCAGGATGTAGCCACGCTGCCCGGTTTCGGCGTCCTTCATGGTCGAAAGCAGGTCGCTCAAACCCAGTATAACCTCGTGCGTCTGGGCGACCAGTCTGGCGTCCTTGTTCAGGGTGGCGATGTTGGAAAAGGAGACGATGCCGCTGATAACGAAGAAGATGGCGACGAAAATCAGGGCAGCCAATACGCCTATATCGGCCTTGTTGGCGCGCCCATTCGCCCCTTGCTGCGCAGTATTCAGTGCCCGGTTCGGCATGGATCGGTCCCCAAAGTCTTAGTTTGTCTGTGTAGAGTAGCGCGTTCAGCCGCGCGCCAGGGTATCTTCGGCCAGGCGATTGAGCACGCCTTCAAGCGTCTTGAGATCGACGGGCTTGGTCAAATGATGTGCAAAACCGGCGGCTTCGGACTGCGCCCTGTGTTCGCGCTCGTCCCAGCCGGTCTGGGCGATGAAGACGGTCTGGTTGAGAGCGGGCAGCTGGCGCATTTCGCGGCACAGGTCATAACCGCTCATCCCCGGCAGGCCGATATCCATCAGCACCACATCCGGCAGATACTCTTTCCCGGCGACCAGCGCGTCTTTCGGCGTCAGGCTCAGGCGATAGTCGTAGCCGAGCATCTCGACGATCCAGCCCGTGGTTTGCGCCAGGGCTTCGTTGTCTTCCACGATCAGAATTTTCATGGCCGGCTCCCTTCGGCAAGGACGTCAACAGGGGTGAGTACGCTTGGGGAGCGGCATCGGACGCCAAGGTCCTGTTTTTATACTGTGGTCGCTTGCCCCGCAGGGAAGGAATCTAGTGCCTTTTTTGTGACGATGCAACGGGGGCGAGGCACATTTTGAAAATACAGGGATACGTGATCACGAGTTTTGAAGATGCGAGTAAGATTATTTATGATATATTTATTTTATATGTATTGTATATTTTAAATTTAATGACGCAATTTAGATGAAAATTATTTGTTGTAAAAATTTGCGAATGTTTAATTTGTGTATTTTTGAATTTAAATGATAAATTAAAATTGAAATAATTTAAAATATATATTCAATTGTACTTATAATTTTGAATAAAATTTCGTTGCAATGAATATTGTTTATACGGAGCTTTGGAAAGCGGTATTTTAAAACCGTTCTTCCCCGTAACTATCAGTAAGTGCTGGGGGGATCGCTGGCCGGAAAAGTATCTTCAACCATGTGATCGACCTGCTCTTCGCAAAGGTTTTCACGCAGGCGGCGGTCCTCACGATGGCAGCGGCGCAGGGTACGAACCGGGTGCAGAAAGCCATCGCAAAAGGCGCGAATGATCATGACGGACTGGATCAGGGGTGACACGGGAATCCTCGTTTTATGATTATGCCCCCACTGTAGAGGGGCTTTCGTAAGCGGAGGAGGGGCAATGGACCGTAGAACTGCAAAGAGGGGATAAGCCAGAGCGTTTCCCGGTTCACACGCCTAAGCCGCGTCGGACACCAGAAGGCGCTCCATTTTTTGCCGCAACATTACGGGGTCGAGCGGTTTCGGCAGGGCGTCGTCCATCCCGGCCTTGAGGCACAGGACGCGGTCACCGGGCAGGGTGCCGGCGACAAGGCCAAGCATGGGGATGCGCGACCGTCCGCGCCGCGCTTCCGCCGCGCGCAGGGCCTGAGCCGTTTGATGGCCGTCGAGTTGCACGTCGATCAGTATGGCGGCGTAGTCCTGACGCAGCGCGAAACGCTCCAGTGCGGCCTCGCCACTGGGGGTCACGTCGCAGATATAGCCGAAATTTTGCAGGCAGGTGACCGCGTCCGGCCCGCTGTCCACCACCAGTACACGCCGGCCACCGGCTTTACGCGGGGCGAGGGTCTGATCTGAGGGCGAGGCGTCCGATGGCCTCAGCGGCAGACGCAGGGTAAAGACGGCTCCCTGACCTTTCGACGAATTGACGGTGACGCGACCGCCCATTTTTTCTGCCAGGGCGCGCGTAATGGCCAGCCCCAGCCCCGTGCCGCCATATGTGCGGTGCGTGGCGGAATCGGCCTGCACGAACTTGTCGAAAATGGTATCGAGCCGCGTGGCGTCGATACCGATGCCGGTGTCCTTGACGCGGATGATCAGTTCACCGGAGAGCGATTGTGGGTCGGGTTGGGGGTCTGGCCGGTAATCGGTGGTTACCTCGATCCGGCCCTTGTCCGTAAACTTGACGGCATTGGCGCACAGATTGACCAGCATTTGGCGCAGGCGCGCCGGATCGCCGGTGAAGGTATGCGGCCCCGCCCCCTTCGACAGATCGATATGGTCGAGCCTGACCCCCTTTTCCTCGGCCTTGAGGCGCAGCATGTCCAGCACGTCGCGCACCAGGCGGGTCAGGTCGAACGACAAGGCCTCCAGTTCGACATGACCGGCTTCGATCTTGGCGATGTCGAGGCAGTCATTGATCAGGTCTAGCAGCGAATCGGCGCTCGATTGCAGGATACGTGCGTAGTTGGCCTGTTTTTCCGGCAGGGGCGGGGTCGCCGTCGCCAGAATATGGGCCAGACCGATGACCGCACTCATCGGGGTGCGGATTTCGTGGCTCATATGGGCCAGAAATTCCGATCGAGCCTGACTGAGGCGCTCGGCCGCGTCGCGGGCCTCAGTCAAATATTGTTCACGATGCTTATAGACGTCGATGTCGGTGCAGATATGGGTAAATCCGATCAGATGGCCGAAGCCCTCGTAACGAGGGGCGCTGCGGTCCAGCATCCAGCGGTAGTCACCCTTGGCGTCTTTCAGACGATATTCCTGCTCGCGGGGTTCCCTGCCGACGGAGCCGGTCGCATAAAGATCGCGGAACGTCTCCTGATCGTCGGGATGTATGGCGGTGATCCAGTCTTCGCTCAGCGCCTGATCGAGTGTCTGACCGCGAAAGGCGAGCCATTCATTGCTGAACCCTGTGGACCTGCCGACGGCGTCCGACACACGGATCATGACAGGCACGCCGTCGGGCAGGCGGGTTAGAGCGCCAGTGTCGGGGAGGTAATTGCGAATCCGTTCGGCCATACGCAACAATACAACAATAGCGGGAAAAATTTATCCTTTTCTTACGTTTTCACCACTTTGTGACCCTTGGGTTCTTATTAAAGATGTAAAATGCGGCCTTAACCAAACAGGCGGTTGGCGGTATTGGCGACCAGTTCGCCCTGGAACCGCGCCCCGGCCAGTTCGTTGGCGCTCGGCTGACGGGTGCCGTCGGAATTGGCGATCGTCGTGGCGCCATAGGGCGAGCCGCCGGTGACTTCGGCCACGCCCATTTGCCCCTGAAACGAATAGGGCAGGCCGACGATAACGAAGCCCAGATGCAGCAGGTTGGTGATCATCGAAATCAGCGTCGTTTCCTGTCCGCCGTGCTGGGTCGCGGTCGAGGTAAAAGCCGCGCCGACCTTGCCGTTCAACGCGCCGCGCGCCCACAGAGGTCCGGTTTGATCGAGGAAGGCGCTCATCTGAGACGCCATGCGGCCGTAGCGCGTGCCGACGCCGATAATGATGGCGTCGTATTGCTCAAGATCGTTGACCGTAGCGATCTGTGCTTTCTGATCAAGCTTGAAATGCGCCTTTTCCGCAACGTCCTGCGGCACGGTTTCGGGGACGCGCAGGATATCGACATGGGCACCGGTCTTGCGTGCGCCTTCGGCCACCGCCTCGGCCAAGGTTTCGATATGTCCGTAGGACGAGTAATATAGCACCAGAACCTTCGACATGGCCACGCTCCTTACAATGATGACGGTAAGATGTGGCCGGGCCGCGATAATGAAGAAATGGCGGTGACGAGCGCGCGCATAAGCTTTGCGTAAAAGGGGTCTTATGCCGCGCTTATTTTCCCGTTCCTGCGGTGCAGCGCTTTCTGATAACGGCGGTGTTAGCGTGAATATTTGCGGCAAGGGCTGTACCGCCGCGTCTTCTATCCAAGGACAAGACGATGTTCACCAAGGTTTCCGCCTACGCCAAGGGCTTTTCCGACGGCTTTTTCAAGAAAACGCCGCACGCCAAAATCCTGAAGGAAGACAAGGCGGCGCAGGACAATATCTCCGAAACCGAGATCGACAAGGCCGTGGATCAGTCCTTTCCGGCCAGCGATGCCTCGGCCAAATACTGAGGCGGCCAGATGGATCCGTTGAAATCGCCATTCTATGGCCTGACCGTGATGCCTGTCCGTCGGCGGCGCAGTCTGGGCCGCTTCATGCCGCTGGCCTGTGCGGCGGTCACCTTGCTCGTGGCGGTGTGGCTGGGTTTCGGATAAGCCTCATCGCCTTGATATTTGCCGCAACATCCCATAGATGCACGCGTTCAAGGTTTTTAAGGACATCGCCATGAACGCGCTCGTTGAGGTCAATCAATCCCGTTTGCAGGAGGTCAACGCCTTTGTCGCGCGTTACCGCCGTGAACGCGAGGCCTCGGTGCGTCAGTCGTTCGACGCCTATCCCTTGCCTCAGCTTGAAAAGCGCATCACCGACGCCTTATCGGTCAAGGCGGGTTTCGATCTCGACATCAAGTTCGACTTCATCGACCGCGCCAAGATGGGCGGCGATCTGGCTCTACGGTTTCCGCAGTTGCTGAAAGACGGTGGCCCCAAGGGGTTCATGGCCAATCATCTGCCGTGGATCGTCGAAATTTTGCAGGGGCCGGATTTCGCCGATGTCGTGGCGAAACTCGAAACCAAGGGCATGTATATCAACCTGACCCTGTCGGACGGCTGGATGCTGAGCGGCGCGCAGGCGGTGACCGCTATCGGCGCGCACTTCGGCGATTCCGACGCGTTGGTGAACCGCTCGGCGGTCATCGACTATTCGTCGCCCAACGTCGCCAAGACCCTGCACGCGGGGCATATCCGCTCGACCATCGTCGGTCACGTCCTGTCGAACCTGTGGGAGCGGTCGGGGGCTGATGCCTTCCGCGTCAACCATATCAACGACTTCGGCGGCTTCGGCTTCATGCTGGAAGGCTATCGCCGGTTCGGGGCGTTGTTCCCGGCGGATTTGGGCGACAACGACAAGCTGCTGGAAATCTACAAGATCCGTCGCTCGATCGAACGCATACTCGAAGCGAAGACAGAGCGTGCCGACTGGGACGCCGAAGACGCCGCCATCGCCGAACGGTATTTCTCTGGTGCCGGAACTCTGGAAGAATTGAAATCAGCCTTTGCCGACTATGTGGCTACGGCGGATGCGCGCTTCCGGGCGCTGGAGAACGGCGATGCCGAAGAGGTTGCCCTGTGGCTGGCCATGGTGCAGTGGAGCCTGGGCGCGTTCGAAGGTTTTTACGACGCGCTGAATATCCATTTCGATCTCGTCATCGGCGAAAGCTTCTACTATCAGGTCGGTGACGCCACGGTCGATGCGGCGCTGGCCGACGGCACGGCGGTGCTGTTCGACGAAAGCCATGCTGCTGCCGACATCGCCATCGAAGAGGCGCGGTTTGCCGCAGGCGATATCAGCGAGACCGAGCGCGACAATCTGATCGGCCGTATCCGCAAGGATATCGGCGCGGCGGTGGTGAAGCTGGACAATAACGAGCGCTTCGTGGTGCGCCGCGCCGACGGGCAGAGCATCTATTCGACGCGCGACATGGGCGCCATCAAGCTGCGCGGCGACATGTTCGACCCGACCGATGTCTTCTATGTGGTGGGTCAGGAGCAGCAGGTCCACTTCAACCGCCTTTTCCGTTCGGCCTATGCGACAGGGATTGCGTCCGCCGACAAGACTCAGTTTCAGCACGTCTATTTCGGCTTCTATGTCGATGCCCAGACCGGCAAGAAGTTGTCGTCGCGTCAGTCGGTGTCGAACGTCACGGGGATGCTGGCGGCGGCCAAGGTCTATTTCCGCAACCGTCTGTCGGATCGCGTGACGACTGACGAGGCAGAACTCGACAGCGCGGCCTCGGCCCTGGCCATCGGCTCGATCGTCTTCAACGATCTCAAACAGGACATCAAGGGCGCGGTGGAAATCGACGCCTCCGACATGGAGGCGACCATCGCCGGGTTCGAACGCTCAGGCGGTGCCTATGTCGTTTATGCTGCGTGTCGGGCGCGCAGCATTTTGCGCAAAAACGGCGGCGGTGCGGCGGTGCTGATGGGGGTGGACTACGCCATCGACGCGCAGGAAGCCGACCTGCTGCTAAAGCTGCAACAAATCCCGCAAAAGGTCGTAGCGGCGGCGAAACAGGCCAATCCGTCGGTGCTGGTCCGTCACCTGATGGACGTAGCGGCGATCTACAATTCCTACTATACCCGCGTGCCGGTAATCGTCGACGGGGTCGCCAATCCGGCCCGTCTGGCGATTACGCAAGCCGTGCAGGTCGCCCTGACGCGTGCCCTGGCCATCTGCCACATCGAGTGCCCAGAGGCAATTTAAGCGGCGATTTAAGCGGCGATTTAGCGGTCGGCGCGTTCGTTGACCGGGTCGGTGCCGAGGCCTGAACTGGCGGCCTCGGCGTTCGGCTATGTGTCCGCAGGCGTTTCGACCGGCTCCAGATCGACATTGCGGTGGATCGTCTTGTTCGGATGCAGGGGTTTGGCGAGCATGTCAGTTGGCCTTCTGATCGGAGGATGCCGGTATGACGGTATTTGTGCGCAGGCGGTCAAGGTGGTCCTGCCATAGCGACACGACCTGACCGGCCAGGGTTTTCAGGTCGCCGCTTTCGCCTGACCTGGCGTAGACGGCGAAGGCCCCGACGGCGGCCTTGTGCGCAGCGATCATGGCCTCGATATAGGCGGTGTCGAAATCCTGAAGCGAGGCGTGACGCAGATGGTCGAGTTGCGCCTCGTGCTCCGGGGTGAGCACACGCGCCGACATCCACAGGGCTTCGGAGACGATCGCGTCGTCGAAATCGGCCTCGGTGGTCTTGTGTGCCTCAATCAGATGCTCGGCCAAGGCGAAGACGGCATTATCCTGCGCCTTGGATTGCGCGATATGGCTGGCCGAGACGACGAAGCGGTTGAGGCTGCGCGCCGTCGTCGCAAAATCTCCCGCTTCCAGCAACCGGGGCGCGGGACGGCGCGCCCAGCGGTCGGCAGCGTATTTCGCCGCCAGCGCCGCAACGGCGACAAGGCTTCCGGCAATCAGCGCGGTACGCAGGGCGGGGGCAGGCCCAAAACGTGAGAAGGGTGGGCGGGACAGCAGGGCCATATCGATCCTCCGGCGGTGGGCAGAGTCCGCAGCATAGTCACAGGCAGAGTAAAATTGTGCCCGCCTTCGCCGGAGTAAAAATAAGGAGACTGCAAGCGCCTCAGCCTTCGGGGGCTTCGGCCTTGCTGTCGCTGCCCGGTGCTGTATCCCAGATATAGGTCTCGCCCGTCAGGTGCGTGATAAACCAGTCCATGTGCTTGTTGACCTGAAACAGGCGGTGGCGCAGTTCGGCGAAATTATGCGGCTCACGCGGGGCGAGGTAGAGTTCGGTCTCTACCCCCAGCATTTTCAGCGAACGATAGAGCATGATCGACTGCTGGGTCGGTACGCGGTCGTCCTCGGCCCCGGCCATGATCAGGGTCGGCGTCGTCACCTTGTCGAGGCGTGACAGGGCCGAATATTCTTCATAGAGGTCGCGGCGCGCCGTCGTGCCGTAGGGCGGGGTGATGAACCATTCCTGCCGCTGCCAGCGCGTATCGGACGTCAGGTACATCGAGGTCCAGTCGACCGTCCCCGCGCCGGACGCCGCCGCCTTGAAGCGGTTGGTCGTGGTGATCAGGCGGTTGGTCATGTGTCCGCCGGCGCTCCAGCCCATCGTCCCCAGACGCTCAGGATCGGCCAGACCGCGCGTGATCAGCTCGTCGACGCCGGACAGCACGTCCTTGTCGGCATATTTGAAATAGCCGCCGTTCATCCCTTGCAGGAAGGTGTCGCCATAGGCCGTGCCGCCGCGATAATTGACGCTGAGCGTCATGACGCCGCGCGCCGCCAGCAGGGGATTGAGGCGGCCGTAGCTGAAGATATTGAACTGATCGGCGCTGCGCGGGCCGCCGTGGCTCTGCACGATCAGCGGGTAGGCCTTGCCCGCCACGTAATCGAGCGGATAGGTGATAAGGCCCTCAAGCTTCTGTCCGTCGGGCGCGGTCCATTGCACGGCCTCCTGTTTCGGCAGGCGGAAGCGCTGACCGAGCGTGTCGTTCAGGTGCGAGACCTGAACCGGCTTTTTCGCCGCGTCGAGCGTGTAAAGTTCGGCGGGTTGCGTCGCCGAGGACTGGATATAGGCGATGCGTCCGCTGCGGTTGGCGATATCGAAATCGGACACCACGCTGTCGCCGGTGACCAGCGTCGTCCATGCGCCGCCGGTGACCGGGACGCGGTTCAGCGTCGCGCGGACGCCTTCATTGGCGGTGAAGAGAACCGACTTGCCGTCGGGCGCGAAGGCGGCGCTCTCGATCTCCCATCCTGGCTCGTTGGTCGCGCGGGTGCCGAGTTCGGTAATGGCTTTTGTCGCCGCATCGAGCACGAACAGGTTGCGATTGACCGTGCCGTAGCGCCCGTCCTTGGCGTTGGCGAGGAACAGGATCGTCTTGCCATCCGGCGCGATCTTCACCCCGCCTTCACCGTAGTCGTTGTCGGTCAGCTGCCGGTTCGGGCCGGCGGCCGGATGCAGCCAGATTTCGCCGAACTGCCCGTCATCGAGCAACCGCGACGGCGCGCGGATATAGGCCACGGTCTCGCCATCGGCGGCGATATCGTAGCTCTTTACGTCGAAATCGCCCGACACCACTGTATGCAATTTCCCCGTCACGGCGTCGGCGCGGCGCAGCGTATTGCGCCCGCGCGGTTCCTCGAAGGCGAACATGTCGTCCTTGTCGGCGATGCGCTTCTTATCGGTCTTGGAGTCGGGGGTCTGGGCGGCAAAATAGATAAAACGCCCGTCGTCGGACCATTTGAGATTGCTGATATTCTTGGGGCTGTCGGTCAGGCGTTTCGCTTCGCCGCCGTCGAGCGACATGACGTAGATCTGGGCCGCCTTGTCCTCGCCCCGCCTGGCCACGAAGGCGAAACGGCGGCTGTCCGGCGACCATGTCAGGTCCGAACCGCCGTCCTCGACCATCAATCGAGCATCGGTTCCGTCCATTTTGGCTCGCCATAGCGACAGGGTGACCTTGTTCTGTTTCCAGTCCGCCGTGCTGACGCGGTACAGCACGGTTTGTCCGTCCGGCGATATCTTCGGATCGGAGGCCCGTTGCAGGCTGAGCAGATCGACGGCGGTCATGACGCGCGGCTGTTCGGCGGTGGCGGCTAAGGGTGCAGGCGCGGCGACGACAAGGGCGGGCAGGCTGACGGACAGGCACAGGGCAAGGCAAAGCGAACGCATAAGAGTTCCTTAGGTAGGGTAACGATGTTCAGTGATTTTTGACGCGCATCTGAATCTAAAAACCGCACGACACTTTTTAGGATGCGCTTGAGAAAAAAGCCCCCTGCGTTTCCGCAGGGGGCTCGTTTTGGGATTTAGAAATCGACCTGGAAGCCGAGGCTGAACGACCGTCCCGTCACGCCGTAGATCGACGAGTAGTTGAAGTCGTTGCCCGAATCCGTGCCGGACGGCAGGTAGGGGCCGTATTCGTCGAACACGTTGCGCATCGAGCCGAAGACTTTCAGCGACTTGTTGGTGTTCGGCTTGTAGCTGAAGCTGACATCGTGGCGCGTATAGGAACCGAGATAGAGATACAGCGGGTTGACCGTACCGGCGGCTTTGACGGCCGCCAGACGCTCGTTGGAATCCACGACCTCGCCGATATAGCGCGCCGTCCACTTGAGCTGAAGGCCCTTGTTGTTCCACGCCAGGCTACCTTGCGCTTCGTGCTCGGCACCGCCGACTTCGCCGACCCAGTCGTCGACCTCAAGGCCGCTCAGGCCCTGATAGCTTTCTTCCAGTTCGAGGCGGCGGTTGTAGTTCACACGCACATCGAAGCGGCCCGGCACGTTCCACGAATTGAGGTCGAAGCGATAGGCCACGGCCACGTCGACGCCACGGGCGCGCATCTCGTCGAGGTTATCGACCTTGTTGATGATGCGGGTCAGCTGGCCTTCGGAATCGCGCGAGACGAAGCTACAGAAGTGGTTGCTGGTGCCCGACGCGTCGGCATAGCACGAACCGAGGATGGTCGAGGTTTGCAGCGAGGCGATCACGCCTTCGACCTTGATGTCGTAATAATCGATGCTGGCCTGAAAACGCGGCAGAAAGGACGGGCTGAACACGATACCGGCGGTAATCGTGTCGGCGGTTTCTTCCTTGACGTCCAGATTGCCGCTGTTTGGCGTATTGATGCTGCTGGAATCCTGCGTGAAGACGCCGTTGGCGGCGATTTCGGCGGCGATACCGGCATTGCTGCGGCAGTTCTGCGCCACGGTGCCGGTCGTCGTCGCCGTGACGCCCGAACACGGATCGACCACGGTTTCATAGTCGTCGCGCGGCGGCGAATAGAGTTCCGTGATGTTCGGCGCGCGCTGGGCGCGGGCCAGCGTCGTGCGGAAGTTCAGGCCCTTGACCGGCGCCCATTGCAGACCCGCGCGATAGCTGAGGGTGTTGTCCACACCGCTCAGGTCGTACTTGGCGGCGCGCACGGCGGCGTCGATGTTCAGACGATAGGCAAACGGCGCGTCGCGCAGCAGCGGCACGGCGATTTCGGCATAGGCTTCGCTGGCCTTGACCTCGCCTTCATAGCGCGGAATGTAGGCGTAGCTGGTCACGCCGCGTTCGGTCTGATCGTCGGTCTGGGTCTTGGTCGAGTCGCGGCGCACTTCAAAACCGAAGGCGGCTTCGACCGGCCCGGCGGGCAGTTCGAACAGGGTGCCGGTCAGGTTGCCGGTGACCGATTCCTGCTCGTTTTCCGAATGATACCAGGCATTGGCGCGGATATAGTTGGCCGCCGCCACGCTGATCGAGCCGACGCCGAACGGATTGACCGGCACGCAGCCATTGGCGCGGGCGGTCACGTCGAGGCAGACGATCTGCCCGTTCACCGTCGTCGCTTTCATGGCGTAGGACAGATTCTCGTAGTTCAGGCCGTTCGAGCGGTACTGATCCTGCTCGAACTTGCCGAACGAATAGCCGAGGTCCCAGTCCCAGTTGCCGCCGAAGGCCTTGCCCTCAAGGCTGAACATGCCGCGCAGGGTTTCGCGGCTGTTGTTGATGGTCATGACGCCGACCTCACCGAAGCGACGATACCAGTAAAGACCGGCGGTCGGTGTTGCGGTTTGCAGCGTTGGATAGAGCGCCAGATACGGGTTGATCTTGTTCATGCGGCCGACGGTATATTCGTCATTGATGCCGTAGGTGGTGTTGTAATAGGCGCTGGGGGTATAGCGCGTCCCGGCGGTTTCGATCGTCGAATAGAGCACCTGACCCTTGAGGATCAGGTCGTTGCCGAAATCGTAGGTCGCCTTGACCGCGACGTTGTCGCTGGTGCGCGGGGTGATCAGCGTGCCTTCCGGGCGCAGGTCGACGCCGTTGGTGGCGGTGACGAAGCCGGTCTTGTAAGCCGTGCCGCTCGTTTCGTCGAAATAGTATTTCGTCGCCGTCGAGCTGGTCGAGGTCTGGAATCGGCCGCCGAAGGTGTAGCTGGAGACGTCGGGGCCGGTCAGCAGATTGGTCGTCTGCGAATAGGTCGAATTGACAAGCGCCCAGTCGCGGTCGGAAGCGCGCAGGATCTCCTGCTCTTCGTGGTTGGCGCCGATCATCAGTTGCAGACGCTTGTCGAGGAACGAGGTTCCGGCGAGGAACGCCACTTCACTGGACCCGCCGCCGCCGTCCTGCGTCAGGCCCTTGACCGCGCGGACGCGGATGCCGTCGAACTTGGCCAGGGTCTTGATGTTGACGACGCCGGCGATGGCGTCGGAACCGTAGACCGCCGACGCGCCGCCGGTCGTCACTTCGATCTTGTCAACGAAGGCCGCCGGGATGGTCGACAGCGAGACGGTGTTGCTGTTGCCGACGTTCGACACCGTGCGGTGGCCATCGATCAGGGTCAGGGTGCGGTTCGAGCCCATGCCGCGCAGCGAGATGGTCGAGATACCGTTGGTCTGGGTCGAGGACTGACCGTTGGTCAGGCTGGCCGACTGATCGATGCCCGGAATATCGGTCAGGGCATCGGCGATATCCATATAGCCTTCGTTGGCCAGTTCCTCATTGCCGATGACGACCAGAGGAATGGGGCTTTCGAAGGTCGGACGGCGAAGGCGCGATCCGGTGACCACGACCTCCTGCACGTCCTCATTGGACTGGGGGCGGGATTGCGCGGCCTCCGCGGGCGTCTTTTCGCGCAGGGTAACCGTCGTGGCAGTGATGCTGGCAACTTCGAAGTTCGTATCGACCAGCAGTCGGGCAAGGGCTTCTTCGCGGGTATATTTACCCTTGATCGGCGCGGTCCTGACCTTGGCGGCGGCATCATAGGGGAACAGCAGCTGGATATTGGCTTGACGCGCGAAATCGTTCAGGGCCTTGGCGGCGTTCTGGGCCGGGATGTTGAAGGCGATGACGGGCTTCGGCGCTTCGGCGGCGGACGCCGCCATGCCGACGGTCATCAGGCTCAGGCCCAAAGCGAGCGCGGCCACAGAGCCTCCGCGCTTGAGTGTGTGTTTCAGCATGTATATCCCCAGGGTGCAGCGCGCGTGCGGGCGCGATTTTGAGCGCATTCCGAAAAGTGTGCAGCGGTTTTGGCTCCGCCGAACGATGTTTCGGATTAAATGCGCGATTCTAACATGTGACCCCGCGCACAGCCGCGGCGTCATGGTAAAGACATATTAGCCGCCGCAAACCGCTAGTGCTGCACCGCAAAAAATTCATATTTCTGTTAAATATCTGAATAGGCGAAGAATTTATTTCGTCAGAATAATGGCGCCATTGGGTTCGCGCACGGCGTGGATGCCGAATCCGGCATTCAGGGCCGACAGGAAGTCGTCGGGATTGCGCGTATCGAAGCGCCCGCCCAGCCGCAGACTTTCCAGTTGCGGGTCGGCGATCAGGATATGGTTCTTCAGATAGCGGTTATATTCATCGACCGCCGTGCCAAGCGTCTGGCCGTCGAGGATCAGCTCCCCCTTGCGCCACCCGGCGGTGAATTCGACATCGCCGTCATTGACGGGGCGCAGACGCGTCGCGGCGCCTGTGGCCATGATGGCGTGTCCGGCCTTGACGGTGAGCGGCTTGCCGACCGTAGCCTGCGGACCGTTCTCGATGACCGGCAGGCGTTCGGGGATGATGACGCAATCGCCGTCCATGACCATCAGGTCGAGGGCTTCGCCGCGCAGACGGGCATTCAGCGTGCCGCTGACCAGGGTCAGGCGGCCATTGCCCCCGGCGACACGGCAGGGCGGCGATCCGGCCAGAACGGTGACGGCCATTTCCCCGCGTTCCAGCCACACCTGACGTTCGTCGCCGGTGATCCACGACACGGTGGACAGGGTATTGATATCGAGGTTCAGGCCGTAACCCGGGCTGAGGCGCTTATGGTCGCCGATCTCGGTGCGCACCCGCGCGCGCGCCAGCGACGGCAGGAAAACCGCACCGGCCACACCGGCAGCCGCCAGTCCGCCACCCGCTGCCAGAAACCGACGGCGCGAGGGCAGGGGTGCGGACACGGGACGGCGCGCCGGATGGGCTTTCTTGGCGCGATCGACCTGATGCAGAACGCCCGACAGACGGGCAAAGGCGGCGGCATGGCGCGGATCGGCCGAACGCCACGCTTCGAACTCAGCCCTGTCCGCCGTGCCGGAATCGAGCTGCGCCTGCCACAGGGCGGCGGTCTCCATAAGCGTTTGCCGCGATGTATCGCCGGATGTCACGCCCCAAACCCCTGTGTCATTTGCCCTGTGTGATTATCGGCTTAATAGTCGCGATTGCAGAACTTGGAAAGGTGTCTTTCGCGCGGGGCGCGTGGTTTTCAACGGCGCCGACACGTCGGGGGCGTCGTCGAGCAGGTCGGCGAGCAGGACCAGACCGCGCGCCAGATGCTTTTCGACGGTGGACAGGCTGAGGTTCAGGCGGCGGGCGACCTCACGCGGGGGCAGGTCTTCGATGCGTCGCAGGGTGACGACCTTGCGGCACTGCGGCGGCAATTGCGCCACGGCGTCGAGGACCCGGCCAAGCTCTTCGCGGTCGGAAAAGGTATCGAAGGCGTCGGGCGATATGTCGATCTGCGTGATCGCGTCGGCGTCGGCCAGTTGTTGCATCGACACCACACGCGACCGCCGAATGCCGTTGAGGCCCAGATTATAGACCGTGCGCATCACATAGGCGCGCGGATTGTCGATCTGACGCCACTTTTCCTGCGACAGAACCTGCGCATAGGCGTCGTGGACAAGGTCGCGGGCATTGTCGATATTGCCGGTCAGGCGCATGGCCAGGGACGTGTATTGGTGCTCATGCGGAGAAATTTCCGCGCAAAACCAACGATCTATGTCACGCAACCACGTCAATTACCGATATCCCCGGCGCGGCTCCGGCGCACCCGTCGATATTTGACGGTGAATATCCGGTGTCGTCAAGTTGTCATGAACGTCAGGTCGATGCCCGACACGCGAACAGGCCGCTTTGTGCGGGCGTTGAACCGGTATAATGGCGCATTGCCAGCGTGGCAGAGGTGTGGTGAGAATGCCACGTCATGCCAGACGCAAGTCAGATAAAGATTTTTTGTGTTGCGCTGTGCAACGCGCTTGGGTAAGTGAGACGTGTCGTTGCTTTTGTGACGATGTGCAGTGGTGTAGAAAGCGATTTCTTCGGAACTATGTGTCGCCGGTTCGAGTCCGGCCGGGGGTTGCCCCGTAGCTCAGGGGATAGAGCAATAGTCAAACGCGCTTTCGTCGGTTCCCTGCATGCCTAAGCAAGTGGCGTAGATGACGTTTACACCGAGCCTGTCACGCTCGGCAGACCCTTTGATGCCTGCCGTCAACGTCCTCGTTCATTCCCTTGCTGCCGGTGGCGCAGATATCGCTTTCATCGTCTCCAAAACGCCCCGCGATATCGGTTTTTCCCCGGTTGTTAAGCGCATGCCAAAAAGTGCTTTGCGGTTTTTGGAACCACATGCGCGACTAAAAATTAGCTTTCCGTGGCGCAGGCGCCGGCTTCATCGCTCGTACCCACGGGACAAGGCAGCCCCGGATGTCAGGTCTTTGAACTGACAAGCCGGAACAGCCCGGATTAGCGACAATCCGGCGGAAGTGCCTCCCAACCGGAACCGATTATTCCCGGAAAGTTGATTTTTATGTTGCATAACGCAACAAGTTGCGTTAGTAACCGTTTTGTCGCTCAGGCAGGCCCGATCAGGGAACCACCCGAACGGCATCCATTCAGGTGGCGTAGGGGGCGGTTACTTCGCCTTTCACGCGGGTTGCGGGTTCGATTCCCGTCACGGCTCAGGCCGTGCGCTCAAAATCGGGAGCACCACAGTCCGTCTCCGGCTGTTCCCCTGAATGCCCCCATCGATAGCAATCGCAGGCGTACTACTGCGGTCAGGCGTCTTCCGTCACCGCGATTCGTTCGCCCCAAGCCCCAGTGCCATTCAAGTGCCATTCATGCGCAAGACGCCACCGGACATTCGGTCCGGTGATCGATCCCTTGCGCTTAACATCAACGATGCAGAGAAGGTGCGGTCATGCGACTGAACATTTTCCAAAAGCGCCCCCGACTTGAGCTGTCATGCATCACGTATGAAGGGGCCCCCGCCGCGATCCTGTCGGCAGAGCAAAGGCTGCGCCGGTCGGTGTTGTCGTGCCTGTTGTGGGAAAACGAATTCTACGAGGACGGCGAAAGCATCGCCGAACGGATCTACACGCTGGCCCTTGAGGTCGCGCCGGAGACGGTGGCGGCTCTGGCCATCGAGGCGCGCGAGCAGATGAAGCTGCGCCACGCGCCGCTGCTCCTGCTCTGCGCTCTGATCAAGACGGGCGGGCCTCTGGTCGCACCCACCATCGAGCGGGTGATCCAGCGGGCCGACGAACTGTCGGAACTGGTGGCGATCTACTGGCGGCACGGCAAGCGGCCTTTGTCGAAGCAGATGAAGCTGGGTCTGGCCCGGGCCTTCGTCAAGTTCGACGCCTATGCGTTGGCGAAATACGACCGGGCGGGTGCCGTGCGTCTGCGCGACGTCCTGTTCCTGTCGCACGCCAAACCGAAAGACGAGGCGCAAGCCTTGCTCTGGAAGCAACTGGCCGAGGGCACGCTGGCGTCTCCCGATACGTGGGAAGTCGCGCTGTCGGGCGGGGCGGATAAGCGTGAGACCTTCACGCGCCTGCTGACCGAGCGCAAGCTCGGTTATCTGGCCCTGCTGCGGAACCTCCGCAACATGGATCAGGCGGGCGTCGACGAGGACCTCGTCAAGGCCGCGATTCTGGCCCGGAAGGGGGCCGAGCGCGTCCTGCCGTTCCGTTATGTGGCGGCATCCCGCGCGGCCCCGCGCTTCGAGCCCTGGCTCGATCAGGCCCTGAGCGAGACGGTCCTCGAACAGCCTGTGTTCAGTGGCCGGACGATCGTTCTGGTCGACGTGTCGGGCTCGATGGATTGCCGGTTGTCGGCGAAATCGGACCTGACCCGGATGGACGCGGCGGCAACGCTGGCGGCTATCATTCCGGGCGAGGTGCGGGTCTTCACCTTCTCCAATGCGGTCGTCGAAGTCCCGCCCCGGCGCGGCATGGCGGGCGTCGACGCGGTCCTCCGGTCGCAGACGCACGGCGGTACGGAGCTCGGCAAGGCGGTGACGAAGGTCAACGGCATTAAACATGACCGTCTGATCGTCATCACCGACGAACAGAGCGCCGACCGAGTACCGCAACCGGTGGCGATACAGGCCTACATGATCAATGTGGCCTCGTACCGCAACGGCATAGGTTACGGCGGCGCATGGACGCACATCGACGGGTTTTCCGAGAATGTGCTGAGCTTCATCCGTGAGCAGGAACTGCTCACACAGGGAGCTTAATCCATGACGGCGGAGGAACTGAGGGTGGCAGCTATTCTGCTGTTCGGAGAACGGGGCTGGCAGTCCCGTTTGTCGGAGGCGCTGGATGTCGACCGCTCCTCGGTTTCCCGCTGGTTCGCCGGCCTGCCGGTCCCCGGACCGGCGGCTGCCGCCGTCAGGGCCTGGCTTAAACTGTACGAACTGACCGGCGAGACGCCTTACGAGCTTGCCGGTCTTATCGATCCGAAAAAATAGGGGCACCAAGGATGCTCCGGAAAGGGGCTATCCCTATGCAAGTATTTCAAGGGGCCCGTGGCGGGCTGATCAAGGCGTGGATCGACGGAGTCGCCGTCGAGGATCAGGCGCGCAAGCAGCTCGACAATATCGCGGCCATGCCGTTCATCCATAAGCACGTGGCGATCATGCCCGACGTTCACTGGGGGATGGGCGCGACCATCGGTTCGGTCATCCCGACCAAGGGCGCGATCATCCCCGCCGCCGTCGGGGTCGATCTCGGTTGCGGCATGATGGCCGTGCGCACCACGCTCACCGCATCCGACCTGCCCGACAACCTGTCGGGGCTGCGGACCGCGATCGAGCAGCGCATCCCCCACGGGCGGACCGACAATGGCGGTACGAACGACCGCGGCGCGTGGGGAGAAACGTCTGAGGCGACCAATGCCGAATTTTCGAAGCTGTCCGGCGAACTGCAAAAGATCGTCGACAAGCACCCGAAGATTTCGCAGGCCGCGCATCGGGCGCAGAACCACCTCGGCACGCTGGGGACCGGCAACCACTTCGTCGAGGTCTGCCTCGATGAAAACGATGCCGTGTGGATCATGCTGCATTCCGGCTCGCGCGGGATCGGCAACCGCATCGGCTCGTACTTCATCGAACGCGCCAAGCACGAGATGAAGCGCTGGTTCGTCAACCTGCCGGACGAGGATCTGGCCTATCTGCCCGAAGGGTCCGAGCTGTTCGGCGACTATATGGGCGCGGTGTCGTGGGCGCAGCGCTTTGCCCGCACGAACCGCGAACTGATGATGACGGCGGCGCTTGAGGCCCTGTCGTTATCGGTGCCCAAGCGCTTTACGTGCGACTGCGAGGCCGTCAACTGCCACCACAATTACGTGGCGCACGAACGGCATTTCGGGTCGGACGTATTGGTCACGCGCAAGGGAGCGGTACGCATCACGCCGGAGACGCTGGGGATCATCCCCGGCTCGATGGGTGCGCGTTCGTTCATCGTGCGCGGGATCGCCGGGCAAGCCATGACCGAGGCCCTGTGTTCGTGTTCGCACGGCGCCGGGCGGGCCATGTCGCGCGCCGAGGCCAAGCGGCGCTTCACGCTGGAAGACCACGCCCGCGCCACGGCGGGAGTGGAATGCCGCAAGGACGCCGAGGTCATCGACGAGACGCCGGCCGCCTATAAGGACATCGACGCGGTGATGAAGGCGCAGGCCGACCACGTCGAGATCGTCCATACCCTGAAGCAGGTTGTTTGCGTGAAGGGGTAGGTTGCAAAAACCGACGCCCGCCGGCAGGGTCTGCACGGCGGGCGTCGGATGAGCAGCGAAATGGTGGAGCTAAGCGGATTCGAACCGCTGGCCTCCTCATTGCGAACGAGGCGCTCTACCAACTGAGCTATAGCCCCTTTTCGCTGTGCAGGGTGTTTTAATGAAACGCCCACAGGTGTCAAGACGGCTTTAACTTGTTAATCCCAATCTGGCCGCTATATTCACAGAAAGGCCCGGATGGGGCGTGTTTAAGGGATTTCCATGATCGGCTTCATTTTTTTCGTCCTGAATGGCCTGCTGTCGTTTGCGGTTTGGGTGATCATTATCAGCGCGATCCTGAGCTGGCTGGTGGCGTTCAATGTCATCAATACGCGCAATCCGGGCGTCTATCGTTTCATGGATATGCTGGATCGCATGACCTACCCGATCCTTGAGCCGTTCCGTCGCATGCTGCCCAATCTCGGCGGTGTGGACATCAGTCCGATTCTGGCGATTCTGGTCATCAAGGGCATGCAGTTTTATCTGTTGCCGCTGGCTGAAAACGGCCTGAGAGGCCTTCTCGGCGGCATGGCTTGACGCGACTGGTCGTCCGGCTGACGCCAAAGGCGGCGTCCGACCGCATCGACGGCTGGGACACGGATGAGCAGGGGCGAGCGTTCTTGAAGGTCCGCATCGCCGCGCCGCCCATCGAAGGCCGGGCCAACGAAGCGTTGATCGCCTATCTTGCCAAGCGGTTGAAAGTACCGAAATCGCGGTTGACGCTGCTCGCGGGCGACACCTCGCGTCTCAAGCAGATCGAGGTCGAGGGGCTGGATGAGGCGGAGGTGCGGGCTTTACTTTAGCCCCCTCGCCCTTGGGGAGAGGGAATAACAAAACCCCGCCGGAGTGATCCGGCGGGGTTTTGTTTGATCTGCCGTATCGCCTAAGCCGCGACCGAAGCCCCGGCGCGGATCTGCGCCACGATGGCCTTGGTGACTTCTGAGCCCGGCAGGGTGCCGCCGAGGTCCTTGGTCAGTTGGCCCGCCGCGATAACGGCTTCGATGGCGGCGTCCAGCGCATCGGCTTCCTTGCTGAGGTTGAGCGAGAAGCGCAGCAGCATCGATACCGACTTCAGCGTCCCGATGGGGTTGGCGAGGTCTTTACCGGCGATATCCGGGGCCGAGCCGTGGATGGGCTCGTACAGGCCTTTACCGGTCGCACCCAGCGAGGCCGAACCGAGCAGACCGATCGAGCCCGGCAGGACCGAGGCGAGGTCGGACAGGATGTCGCCGAACATGTTCTCGGTGACGATGACGTCGAACGACTTCGGGCGGGTGACGAGGTGCATGGCCATCGAATCGACCAGCGCGTGTTCCAGCTCGACGTCCGAATATTCGGCCTTGTGCAGCTTGATGATCGTTTCGCGCCACAAACGCGAGGTCTCGATGACATTGGCCTTGTCGACGCTTGTCACCTTGTTGCGGCGCTTGCGGGCGGCCTCGAAGGCCACGCGAGCGACGCGCTCGACCTCGGCGACCGTGTACAGGCATTCGTCGGTGGCCTGGGTTTCGGTGCGGGTCTGCTTGCCGAAGTAAAGACCGCCGGTCAGTTCGCGCACGATCAGCATGTCGGCGCCCGACACGATGTCTTCTTTCAGCGGCGAGCGGAAGGCCTGCGACGGGGCGACGTCCATCGGACGCAGATTGGCGAACAGGCCAAGCGACTTGCGCACCGCCAGCAGGCCCTGTTCCGGGCGCTTGGGTTGCAGGTCCCACTTCGGGCCGCCGACCGCGCCCAGCAGCACGGCATCGGCGGCCAGACAGGCGGCGTCGGTATCGGCGGGGTAGGGATCGTTGCGCTCGTCGATGGCGATGCCGCCGATCAGCTTTTCGTCGAAGTTGAACGTATGGCCATAGACTTCGCCGATGGCTTTCAGGGCCTCGACGCCCGCGGCGGCGACTTCGGGACCGATGCCGTCACCCGGCAGAACGACGATGTTGAATGAGGGCATGTGTAAGGTCCTATCAGATGGCATGGTCGGTTAAGGCCCCCACCACCACTCGCTTACGCTCGCGGTCCCCCTCCCCTCGTGGCGGGGAGGTATGAAGGCGCTGTTTTCTTAATACCTCCCCATACCATGGGGAGGGGAACCGCACGACGCGCGAAGCGCTAGATGCGGTGGTGGGGGCCTTGGTTTAAGCGGCCTTTCCGGTCTTTTGTTCGTAGGATTCGATAGAGGGCAGGCGGTTCAGAATCCAGCCCATGGCGTCGACGCCTTCCAGCAGGCACTGGCGCGCGAACGCTTCGATGTGGAAGACGAAGACTGTGCCGTCTTCCAGGCTCAACTGGTTCTGTTCGAGGTCGATGGTCACGCGCTGCTGCGGATTTTTCAGCAGTTTCTCGTGAATCTCCGGCGTCACCACGATCGGCAGCAGGCCGTTCTTGAGGCTGTTCGACTTGAAGATGTCGGCGATATTGGTCGAGATTACCGCCTTGAAACCGAAGTCGGTCAGGGCCCACGGCGCGTGTTCGCGCGACGAGCCACAGCCGAAATTGTCGCCGCCGACCAGCACGCGGTGCTCGCTGGCGTCGATGGTGTTGAGGATGAAATCCGGCTTCTTCGAGCCGTCGGCATTGTAGCGCCAGTCGTTGAACGCCACGTCGCCCAGACCGGCCTTGGTGGTCGTGGTCAGGAAGCGCGCGGGGATGATCTGGTCGGTGTCGATATTGGCTTCCGGCAGCACGGCGATGCGCGACGAGAAGGTGTTGATCGGTTCCTGATTGGACATGAGTCGGACCTTGTTGATTAAGGCCCCCACCACCACTCACTTACGCTCGCGGTCCCCCTCCCCACGGGGTGGGGAGGTATGAAGCTTGGTTATGTTCATACTCCCCCGCCACGCGGGGGAGGTGGCGCGCAGCGCCGGAGGGGGGCCTTTCTTTGTTTAAGCGCTTTGCAAATAATCTCTCGGATCGACGACGTGACCGGCGATGGCCGAGGCCGCTGCCGTGGCGGGCGAGGCCAGCACGGTGCGCGAGCCCGGGCCCTGACGGCCTTCGAAATTGCGGTTGGAGGTCGACACGGCCAGTTGCCCCGGCGCGACGAAATCACCGTTCATGGCGATGCACATCGAACAGCCCGGCAGACGCCATTCGGCGCCGGCGTCGGTAAAGACCTTGTCCAGCCCTTCGGCGACCGCGTCGATGCGGACCTGTTCCGAGCCCGGTACGACCAGCATCCGCACCCCGTCAGCGACCTTGCGACCGCGCAGGATGTCGGCGGCGGCGCGCAGATCGGCCAGGCGGCCATTGGTGCACGAACCGATAAAGACGACATCGACCTTGGCGACTGAGCGGCTGTCGCCGCCGTGCAGGCCCATATAGTTGAGCGCCTTGACCTCGTTTTCATTCGAGGCGACCGGCACACCTTTCGAGATCGCGCCGCCCTGATCCGGCGTCGTGCCCCAGGTCGCCATCGGCTCGATGACCGAACCGTCGATAACGATTTCGTCGTCGAACACCGCGCCGTCGTCGGATTTCAGCTTGAGCCATTCGGCAGCCGCCGCGTCATAGTCGGCGGGGACATAGGCGCGACCGCGCAGCCACTCGACCGTCTTCTGATCCGGCGCGATCATGCCGCAGCGCGCCCCGGCTTCGATCGACAGGTTACAGACCGTCATGCGGCCTTCCATGTCGAGCGCTTCGATGACCGGGCCGGTATATTCGAGCGCGTAGCCCGTACCGCCGCCAAAGCCGAGGCGCTGGATGATGGCCAGCGCCACGTCCTTGCCCGACACGCCGGGTTTCAGTTCGCCATTGACGGTGATGCGCATGGTCTTGGGCTTGCGTTGGGCCAGGCACTGGGTGGCCAGAACGTGGCCGACTTCCGAGGTGCCGATGCCGAACGCGATGCAGCCGAACGCGCCGTGGGTCGAAGTGTGCGAGTCGCCGCAGACGACGGTGTAGCCGGGCTGGGTCAGACCCATTTCCGGGCCGATGACGTGGACGACGCCGCGGTTTTCCGAGCCCCAGCCGAACAGCTTGACGCCGTGCGCGGCGGTATTGCGCTCCAGCGTTTCGACCTGCGCCTTGGCTTGCGGGGTGAAGTACGGGCGGTTGCCTTCGGCGTCGGGACCCAGCGTCGGGATCGAGTGATCGAGTGTCGCAAACGTCCGGTCGGGACGGCGCACCTTGAGGCTGCGCGCGTCCAGTTCGGAAAAGGCCTGCGGCGAGGTGACCTCGTGGACGAGGTGCAGGTCGATATAGAGGACAGCCGGACGATCGGCGGATTCGTCCTCGACGATGTGGCGTTCCCACACTTTTTCGAAAAGAGATTTCGGTTGCGATGACATTCGGGTCGTCCTGAGTATCTTGTAAGGCCGGTAAGGCCCCCACCACCACTCGCTTACGCTCGCGGTCCCCCTCCCCGCGTGGCGGGGAGGTATTTATGAAAATACTCCCCCACTTGTGGGGGAGGTGGCAGCCCGAAGGGCTGACGGTGGGGGGCCTTTCTTGGGCCGATAGTTTTAGTTCACGTAGTCCAGCCAGCCGTAGGTGTCTTCGGTCTCGCCGTTGAACAGGCCGTGGAAGCGTTGCTGCATCAGCTTGGTCACTTCACCCGGGCCGCCGACACGGGTCGGGATGTCGTCGATCGAGCGGATCGGCGTGATTTCCGCTGCCGTGCCGGTCATGAAGACTTCGTCGGCCAGATAGAGCATCTCGCGCGGCAGGGCCTGTTCGATGACCTCGATACCGGCTTCGCGCGCCAGAGTCAGAACGGTGTCGCGCGTGATGCCGCCAAGGATCGACGACGAGACGGGCGGCGTGTGAATCTTGCCCTTCATGATGAGGAACAGGTTCTCACCCGCGCCTTCCGACAGGCGACCGTCGGTGCCGAGGCCGAGACCTTCTTCGTAGCCGCGCGAACGGGCTTCGCGGCCGATCAGGTAGGACGACAGGTAGTTGCCGCCGGCCTTGGCCGCGGGCGGAACCGTGTTCGGGGCCAGACGCTGCCACGACGAGACGATGACGTCGACGCCCTTGGTCAGGCCGTCTTCGCCGAGATAGGCGCCCCACGGGAAGGCGGCGATGGCGACATCGACCTTGACGTTTTCAGGCTTCGGCGTGACGCCCAGACCGCATTCGCCAAGGAAGGCGATGGGGCGCAGATAGGCGGATTTCAGACCGTTGACGCGCAGGGTCTCTTTACAGGCTTCGTTGATCTGTTCGGGCGTGAACGGGATCGGCATGTGATAGATGCGCGCGGAGTCGAACAGGCGTTGTGTATGTTCGGCCAGACGGAAAACGGCGGGGCCTTTCGGCGTGTCGTATGCGCGGACGCCTTCGAACACCGAGGTGCCATAGTGCAGGCCGTGGGTCAGGACGTGGATCTTCGCGTCTTCCCAGGCTTTGAGTTCACCGTTGAACCAGATTTTTTCAGCGAGCGGTTTCATGGACTTTTCCAGAATCAGAATGAGGGTTAGCTCTTTGGGCTTTCGCCTTCCTGTCATGCAGGAAGACGTATTTTTCGAAGGCGTCGCACATGGCGCGGAGCCCGGCCCATACAGGGTCGGGGCCGCGACCACGGCCCCGATATGCCTCACCCTTAATCTGTAAACTGATTTCTGCAAAGGCCCCACCGTCGAACGTGAAGCCCGACTGGATGATTTCGCAGTCATTGACCCGCGCTTCGATCTGATACGCCTCGACCAGAGCCCGGAAACCGGCCTCGAAGGCGTTGACGCCGGTGGCGGAGACCTTGAGCGGATCGCCGTTGTCGCGGAACAGGTCGAGCGTGATATTGACCTGATCGCGCGTCGTTTCGCTGCTGATTTTGAACAGGCGCGCGTCGTCCTTGTCGGCATTGTTGCGCGTCAAAAGCGACATCAGCTCGAATTCGTCGATTTCACCGATTTCGTCGGCGCGGCGTTTGAAGGCGGCGAACAGGTCGCCCAGCGCCAGTTCGTCAAGGTCGAAGCCCAGAGCCTCGGCTTGCTTGGCGATGGCGTGGCGGCCCGAATGCTTGCCGAGGACGAGGTTCGATTTCTCAGCCCCGACGTCTTCCGGGCGCATGATCTCGTAGGTACGGGCGTCGGACAACATGCCGTGCTGGTGGATGCCCGATTCGTGCGCGAAGGCGTTCTTGCCGACGATGGCCTTGTTGCGCATGACGATGGTGCCCGTGGCGCGCGACAGCAGGTGGCTGGCCTTGGAGAACTTCGTCGCATCGATGCCGGTGTGCAGCTTGTACAGTTCCGGCCGCGTGCGCAGCGCCATGACGACCTCTTCCATCGCGGCATTGCCGGCGCGTTCGCCGATGCCGTTGATGGTGACCTCGATCTGACGTGCCCCGGCTTCGAGTGCCGCCAGCGTATTGGCGACGCCAAGGCCGAGGTCGTTATGGTTGTGCGCCGACAGGATGACGTCCGGATGATCCTTCAGCGCGGCCTTGAGGTCGGTGAATATCTGGAAGATTTCCTTCGGCGTCGTATAGCCGACCGTGTCAGGGATATTCAGTGTCCGCGCCCCGGCCTCGGCGGCCGCGATGCAGACCTCGTGCAGGAAGTCCTGTTCGGTGCGGATGGCGTCTTCCGGCGAGAATTCGACCTCGTCGAAGATCTTCGAGGCGTAGCTGACGGCCTTGTGCGCAATCTCCAGCACCTGCTCGCGGCTCTTTTTCAGCTTGGCGGCGCGGTGGATCGGCGAGGTGGCCAGGAAGATATGGCAACGCTTACGCTTGGCGGGAAGCAAAGCGCGGGCGGCGGCGTCGATGTCGGATTCCAGCGCCCGCGACAGCGAGCAAAAGGTCGGGCCGACGACTTCGCGGGCGATGGTGCGGATGGCTTCTTCGTCGCCGGGCGAGGAGGCGGCGAAACCGGCCTCGATGACATCGACGCCCAGTTCCTTGAGCGTATGGGCCAGCATCAGCTTGTCCTTGACGCCGAGCGAAAAGCCGGGGGCCTGTTCGCCGTCACGCAAGCTGGTGTCGAAAACGATGACGCGGTTCGGGTCGCGATTTACTACGGTCATAATACGAGTGCTCTTTAAGCGCTGATTTTTTGAGCTTCGGCGACGGTGTGGGCGGCTTGCGGCGCGGGGACGCGCCTGATGCCGTACAGCTTGTCGATCTGGAAGCCGAGGGTGTCGAAGCTGCGCGTCGCGTCGCGCGGGCGCAGGGTCAGGGTCAGGCCGCGGGTATCCTCGCCGAGGTCGTAGAGGTCGAGGCCATCGATGTGGAAGCCCCGACGCTCGACGAGGCCGAGAATGCGCAGCAGCGTGCCTTCGAGACGGTCAATCTCAATATGAATCGATTGGCTCATCCCAGCGCTCCTCCATCATTTCGGCGTTCGACGCGCCCGGCGGCACCAGCGGCCAGACATTCTCACGCGGGTCAATCAGTACATGCAGAAGGGTCGGCGCATCGGCGGCCAGAAGGCGATCGACGGCCCCTTCGACTTCGTGGCGCTGGGTGATGCGGAACGCACTCAGCCCGAACGCCTTGGCGACCTCGACGAAGTCGGGATTGTCCGACAGGTCGATCTCGCTGTAGTTCTCTTCGTAGAACAGTTCCTGCCACTGGCGGACCAGCCCCAGCGAGGAGTTGTCCAATAGCACGATCTTCAGGTTGATGCCATAACGGCGCAACGTCGCCATCTCCTGAATGTTCATCATGAAGCTGCCGTCGCCGGACACCGTGACGACGTGGTGATCGGGCAGGGCGAGCTTGGCGCCGACCCCGGCGGGCAGGCCGTAACCCATGGCGCCGGAACCGCCGGACGTGATGTGCGCCTTGTTCTGCGCGAATTCGCAGTGCTGGGCGACCCACATCTGATGCTGGCCGACGTCGCAGGCGACGATGAACTTATCGGCGGCGACTTCCGACATATATTTCAGCAGGGCCGGAGCGTAGATGCCCTTGCCCGGCGCGTCGTACTTGAAGCGGTGCTGCCACTTGTTGGCCTTGTTGAACTTCACCCATTCGGAAATGTCCGGCATCTTGGGCTGCAAGGCAGGCAGGGCCAGTTTCAGGTCGCCGACAATACCGACATCGGCGCGGCGGTTCTTGTGGATTTCCGCGTGGTCGATGTCGAAATGGATGACCTTGGCGTGCGGGGCGAAGGCGTTCAGCTTGCCCGTCGCGCGGTCGTCGAAACGCGCGCCGACGGCGATCAGCAGATCGGTTTCCTGAACGGCCATATTGCCGGCGCGGGTGCCGTGCATCCCCAGCATCCCCAGCGCCAGATCGTGCGTGGTGGGGACCGTGCCGAGCCCTTTCAGGGTGGCGACCAGCGGGATACCGGTACGCTCGACGAAGTCGCGCAACTCCTGATCGGCGTCGGCCATGTGAACCCCGCCGCCGATGTACAGCAGCGGCTTCTTCGCCTGTTCGATCAGGGCGCGGGCGGCGTCGATGGCTTCGGCGTTGGGAACCGGCGGGACATAGGCCGACAGTTCGCCCATGTCGGAGGATTCGACGAAGGAGGCGGCGACGTCCTTGGGGATGTCGACCAGAACCGGGCCGGGGCGGCCTTCCTTGGCGATGGCGAAGGCCTTGGCGATGATCGCCGGAATCTGAGAGGCGTCGCGGACCAGCCACGAATGCTTGACGATCGGCAGGGTCAGGCCGAGGAAATCGACTTCCTGAAAGCCATCGGTGCCGAGCAGGTGCGTGCCGACCTGACCGGTGATGCAGACCATCGGGACCGAGTCCATATAGGCGTTGGCGATGCCGGTGATCAGGTTGGTGGCGCCGGGGCCGGAGGTCGCCATGCAGACCCCGACGCGCCCCGTGGCGCGGGCATAGGAGTCGGCGGCGAAGGCGGCGCCCTGTTCATGGCGCACCAGAATGTGACGCAGGCCGGACCCGGCCAGGGCGTCGTAGATCGGCATGATCGCGCCGCCCGGATAGCCGAACAGCACGTCTACGCCCAGCGCCTTCAGCGTTGAGATGACGAGTTGCGCGCCGGTCGGTTTATTGGTGGCCATTTATCTACCCTCACATCATTTGCAGGCAAATGATGTGTAATTCGGTGTGGAGAAAAATATCCTCGGGCCAGAAAACAGAAGATTGGCCTTCGGATATTTTTCGCTTTTTTGATTGGCTCAGTTCCGGCTGATGCCGGAACTGAGCAGAAGAAAGTCAAGGAATGGCGAAGAACCGCTTCGAGCCTTTCCTTGTCCGTTCAGGCAACCACTTTGTTTTCCGGTTTACCGGAAAACAAAGTGAGGGCTACCCGTTACCCTTTTGGTTCAGCCACGACATGCGCGCGCGCAGGTCACGACCGGTGTGCTCGATCGGGTGATCCAGATCCTGACGCATCAGGGCGTTGTAACGCGGACGACCGGCCATGTTCTCAAGGATCCAGTCGCGGGCGAAGTCACCCGACTGAATGTCGTTGAGGACTTCTTCCATGCGCTCGCGCGTTTCTTCGTTGATGATGCGCGGACCCGAGACCAGATCGCCGTACTTGCAGGTTTCCGACACGAACTCGTGCATCTTGGCGAAGCCGCCTTCGTACAGCAGGTCGACGATGAGCTTCAGCTCGTGCAGGACTTCGAAATAGGCGATTTCCGGGCGGTAACCGGCGTTGGTCAGGGTTTCGAAGCCCATCAGGATCAGCTCGGTCGTGCCACCGCACAGAACGGCCTGTTCGCCGAACAGGTCGGTTTCGGTTTCTTCCTTGAAGGTCGTTTCGATCACGCCGCCGACGGTGCCGCCGATGCCGCGCGCATAGCCCAGCGCCTTGCGGGCCGAGTTGCCGGTGACGTCGCGGTCAACCGCGAACAGGGTCGGCACGCCGCGGCCGCGTTGGTATTCGCGACGAACGAGGTCGCCCGGGCCTTTGGGGGCGACGAGGATGACGTCGAGGTCTTCACGGGCGATGACGCGGCCATAGAGGACCGAGAAGCCGTGGGCGAAAAGAAGCGCGGCGCCCTTGGCGGCGAACGGCTCGATTTCGTTCTTGTAGATGTCGGCGTGGCTCATGTCCGGCGTCAGGATGGCGATGATGGTCGCGTCCTTGACGGCGTCGCGGATTTCAGCGGTCGCCAGACCATCGTGGGTGGCCTTTTGGTAACCCGGGCCACCGGCGCGGACGCCGACGATCACATCAGCGCCGGAATCGCGCAGGTTCTGAGCATGGGCGCGGCCTTGCGAGCCGTAGCCGATAATGGCGACGCGTTCGCCCTTCAGGCTGTCGGGGGAAACGTCGTCATTGGTATAGATTTTCACAGTGGAGGCTCCATTAGATCCGGCTTGGTGCCGGTTGTTGAAAATTAAGCGCAATCCCTAACCGTTTCCGGTTTCAATTGCGCGACAAACTATTGCGCTTCGGCGGCGGCCAGCTTCTTTAGTAAGAACTGGCCTCGGCGGCAGCCGCCTCGGCCATGAGGGCAGCATACTTGCCCATCGGGGCGAAGCCGTTCTTGACCTTGGTTTCGCGCGGGGCATCGTTACGACGGGCGACGATGTCGGCGTCGATATCGATGCGGCGGTTCTTGATGTCAATCGTCAAGGTGTCGAAGTTCTGAACATAGCGGATCGCCTTGCCGACGTGACCAATGACGATCCCGTTGCTCGACGGGGCGAAACGACCGTTCGAGATCAGGGCGATATCACGCAGACCCGCCGTCTCGATGGCGGCGAAGATGGCCGACATTTCGGCATCATCCGCAGCGGCGATGACGATGGCTTCCCCGTGCGCGACGCGGCCCTGTTCGATCCCGGCGATGGCGTCCGATTCCATGGCGAAGACGCGGGTGCGGGCTTCGTGCGGGTCGCGCTCGAAACCGCCACCGGTCATCACGCAGCCTTCGGGCGACAGCGAACCGTGCAGAATCACGAAGTTCGAGCTGGAGAAGGCGGCGGGGTCGATGATGCGGGTCTGAGCGTTCATGGCGAAGTCTCGATTTTAAAAGGGGTGTTACGCGTTACTAAGTGAGGTCTTAGGCTTTGGGCATGTACAAAAAAGCCCGCTCTGGTCAGGGAGCGGGAGGACGTATATTCCTCGAAAGGCGGGGTTAAACCTGCTCTACCACTCCGTGATCATAGGGCGTACAAGTACGCCTACGATAAGTAGGTTAATCAGGGTTACGATGACGGCGGACGCGGCAAAGGACAGGTTCAGGGCCTTGGCCCGAACGTCCTGTTTTGCAGCGATGGCAATAGCCTTGCGCACGTGTGCGTCTCCGTCATCAGGGCCACAATGGTCCCGTGTTGCGATCATATAGCCTGAAACCTTTTCAAATTGCAAAGGCAAAAACGCAAAAAATTTTCTTCAGGACGCGTTGCGGTGAATTTATGAGGCAATAATTTTTCGCATATAGCCATAATTAGAAAATATATTTCCGATATGTTGGGTTCGGCAAAAATTTACCCTGCGACCCGGCGACTTCGCGCAACAGTTTCGCGGGCGCAAAAAAATGCAAATCGCGCCGGAATCCCGTCCTGTGGGTAAAAGCGGCGTCGGGGCGCTGTTGCAATTGGCTTCATTCGTTTTATATGGCCCAAATTATAAAGTCAGCCGAGGTTCATCATGCCCGCCTATCGTTCCCGCACCACCACCTTCGGCCGCAACATGGCGGGCGCGCGGGCGCTCTGGCGCGCGACCGGCATGACCGACGCCGATTTCTCCAAGCCCATCATCGCGGTGGTCAATTCCTTCACGCAGTTCGTCCCCGGCCACGTCCACCTCAAGGACCTGGGCCAGCTGGTGGCGCGCGAGATCGAAAAGGCGGGCGGTGTCGCCAAGGAATTCAACACCATCGCGGTCGATGACGGTATCGCCATGGGCCACGGCGGGATGCTCTATTCGCTGCCGTCGCGCGACCTGATCGCCGACTCGGTCGAATATATGGTCAATGCCCACTGCGCCGACGCCATGGTGTGCATCTCGAACTGCGACAAAATCACACCGGGGATGCTGATGGCCGCCATGCGCCTCAATATCCCGTGCATCTTCGTCTCCGGCGGGCCGATGGAAGCGGGCAAGGTCGTGTGGCCGGACAAGGACGGCGTCAACCGGACCCACGCGCTTGATCTGGTCGACGCCATGGTTCAGGCCGCCGACGACCGTATCTCCGACGAACAGGTCGCCGCCGTCGAAGCCGCCGCCTGTCCGACCTGCGGGTCGTGTTCGGGCATGTTCACCGCCAATTCAATGAACTGCCTGACCGAAGCGCTCGGCCTGTCCCTGCCGGGTAACGGCACGACCCTGGCGACGCACTCCGACCGCGAAGCCCTGTTCTGCGAAGCCGGGCGCACCATCGTTGAAAACACGCGCCGTTACTATGAAACCGACGACGCCTCGGTCCTGCCGCGCTCGATCGCCACGTTCGAAGCGTTCGAGAACGCCATGCGCCTCGATATCGCCATGGGTGGCTCGACCAATACCGTCCTGCACCTGCTGGCAGCGGCCAAGGAAGCGGGCGTCGACTTCACCATGCAGGACATCGACCGTTTGTCGCGCGTCACGCCGTGTCTGTGCAAGGTCGCGCCCGCCAATTCCGACGTCCATATCGAGGACGTCCACCGCGCCGGGGGCATCATCGGAATCTTAGGCGAACTGCACCGTGGCGGTATGCTGCACGGTGAACTGCCGACCGTGCACTCGCCGACGCTCGCCTCGGCCATCGCGCACTGGGATATCAAGACCTCGAACGACGAGCGCGTGGCGACCTTCTTCAAGGCGGCACCCGGTGGCGTGCGGACGACTCAGGCTTTTTCGCAAAGCCGCCGCTGGGACGAACTGGACACCAACCGTCAGACGGGCGTCATCCGCTCGGTCGAGCACGCCTTTACCAAGGACGGCGGCATCGCGGTGCTCTACGGCAATATCGCGGAAAACGGCTGTATTGTGAAAACGGCGGGCGTCGATGAGGACATCTGGCGCTTCAACGGCATCGCGCGCGTGTTCGAGTCGCAGGAAGACGCGACGGCGGGCATTCTGAACAATAAGGTTGGACCGGGCGACGTGGTCATCATCCGCTACGAAGGCCCGCGCGGCGGTCCGGGGATGCAGGAAATGCTCTACCCGACCTCGTATCTGAAATCGAAGGGTCTGGGCAAGGTCTGCGCCCTGCTGACCGACGGGCGGTTCTCCGGCGGCACGTCGGGCCTTAGCATCGGCCATGCCTCGCCGGAAGCGGCGCAGGGCGGTCTGATCGCCCTGGTCGAAGAGGGCGACACCATCGAGATCAACATCCCCGAACGGACGATCAAGCTGGCTGTCTCGGACGCCGTGATCGCTGAACGCCGCGCCAAGGAAGAAGCGCGTGGCAAGGACGCCTACACGCCGAAAAACCGTGAGCGTTACGTGTCGGCGGCCTTGCAGGCCTATGCGGCGATGGTCACCAGCGCGGATACGGGCGCGGTGCGGGATGTGAGCTTGTTGCGGCGATAGTTTTTTCGGAAGTTGGTCTATGGGGCATCTGCCTCTTGGCAGTCACCTATCCACTCGATGGATACGCGCCGGTTCAACGGCTCTCTCACCTCCCCCTGAGTGGTAAGGGCTGGATGGCGTTCGCCCTCCCATTTCATTCGGATTGTTTCAGCGGCAATGCCCTTGGTCGTTAAATAGTTTTTTACGGCTTGGGCCCGCCGCTGGGACAGTTTCAAATTATAACGCGATGGGCCAGATGTATCGGCGTGAGCGGTCAAAAGAATGCCAATAAATTGGCACCCCTTATGAAATTCGGCGTATTGATCGAGTTCGTCGCGGGCATCCGTGTCCAATGTAGCGCTGTCGTGTGCGAAATAGGCGAAAAAGTCCCGATAATCATAAATCACTACAGGCCCAGTTGACGCCTTGCTGCCTGGGCAGGCGACGGGGTCATCTATCGGCGCCAGAGTTACTCTGCGATTGAACGGCTCCTCAGCGATTGCGCGCACGATAGGCGTTTGCTCGCCCTTCCATCCCAGTCTGATTTGGTTCGACGGGACGCCTTTATCGCCAATATATGTCGCTACCGCCTTGACGCGTTGTTCCGACAGTCTAAGATTATATCTATCGGACCCCGCAGCATCCGTATGTCCCATCACGCTCACACATAGAAGCTGATGGCTGGTGTAGAATCCGACGAAACTATTGAGTGTGTCCCGCCCGTTGGAATCTATTGTGGCGCTATTTGTTTGAAAAAAGACGATAAAATCTTTATCGCCTGCGGCCTGTGTCAGGCTGGGCATCAAGCTAAGCGTAACAGCTATCAGGTGTGTGATTAATATCTTCATATCCTGCCCCCTCATTCATTAATCATGACACAAAGGAATTTCATTTCCAATTCATCGGCTCTGTCATACCCTCTTATCCTCAACGGAGGATACTTCATGGACCGGCGGTTTCTTATTGCGGCACTGATTTCGGCGGGCTGGACGACGCAGGCCTCGGCCCAGAGCGATCTGTCGAAGATCGTCAAGGCGGTCACGGCGTCCAAGGGCGGATTGACCAACAGTCAGGCCGACAGCGGCTTGCGCGAAGCCCTGTCGCTGGGGGCCGCCGCCGCCGTGTCGCGGGTCGGCAAGACCGACGGCTACTGGGGTGACAGCCTGATCCAGATCCCGCTTCCGAACACGCTCGCCAAGGTGCAGAAAACGCTGAAACCGCTGGGGCTTTCCAGTGCGCTCGATGAAGTTCATCTGCGCGTCAACCGCGCCGCCGAGACCGCCGCGCCGGTGGCCAGGAGCCTGTTCATCGATGCCATCAAGTCGCTGACGGTGCAGGACGCGGTCGGCATCATCAAGGGCGGTTCGACCGCCGGGACGCAGTATCTGCAAAAATCGACCACGCCGCGCCTGATCACGCTGTTTACCCCGCCGGTGCAGACCGCGCTGGAACAGACCGGCGCCGTGCAGTCGCTGGACAAGGCGATCAAGCGCAATGGTCTGGGCAACTATATCCAGAAAGAGCCGAAGGTTTATCTGAGCGATTTTGCCGTGGGTAAGGCGCTCGATGGGCTGTTCTACTATGTCGGGCAGGAAGAAACGGCCATCCGCACCAATCCGGCCAAGCGGACCAGCGCGATTTTGAAGGCGGTGTTCGGGTAATAACCCCCTCTCCCCTGCGGGGAGAGGGCGGGGGTGAGGCGGCTGACGCGGGCCTGACGTCCCTCGCCCCTGTGGGGAGCGGGACGTCAGGCCCGCGTCAGCCG
>NZ_AWGF01000016.1 GCF_000495855.1 Asticcacaulis sp. YBE204
GACGTCCCTCGCCCCTGTGGGGAGCGGGACGTCAGGCCCGCGTCAGCCGCCTGAAATTCATCCAGAACAGGATCGCCCCCAGCGGGATCGACAGCATGATGAACAGCGGCTGATATAGCTCCAGCGCCAGCCGCGTTGGCGGCAGACCGGCGTCGATGATATTGAGCGCCATGCGTCCTTCCAGCCAGTTGAAGCTCATCAATCCCACCCCCAGCAGGATCAGGGCGATCCACAAAAACCGCCAGCGCACGCGCGGCGCGACGATGCACACGAACAGGGTCGCCGCGCAGAACACCAGGTTCAGCACCGCCAACCCCAGCAGGATATAGTGCTCGATACTCTGACCGCTCAGGCGGAACTTGGTGCGTTCCAGCAGCGAGGCGCTATAGGTATTGAGGTTGAATCCGGCGATCAGGCGCTGCGGGTTCGAGGGTTCCGACGTCACCGTCGCCACAACCCAGCGGTCGGAAAATTCGTATTCCAGCACGACGAAGACGAAACGCTTGCCCTCCATCTGGCGGACCAGATACCCCACCGGCTTGACGCTTTTCGGGGCCTCCTGCGGCAGATAGAGATAGACCCGCTCCATGATCAGGTCGAAATTGGCGTCGATATAGTCGCCGTTCATGCGGGCGCGGATGGCGTTGGTATCGTAGGTCTGCATCAGGGCGAAGAAGGCCTTCGACTGCCCGACCTCAGGCTCCAGTTTGGCGATCTCGCCGCTGACGCGTTCGGCCTGACGGGCCTGATCCATACCGCCGAACAGGACGTGCACCTGGCTGAGGAGCAGCCCCAGACTGAGCACAACCGCCGCAATGTACCGTACAATCGTCATCTGACCCCATCCCGTTAACCATTGTTGGCGCATGGGAGAGCGCGACAAAAGCGGTTTTTACTTTTTCTCGCGCACGGGCGGCAAAGCGTTGCAAATATCCAACGCTCCGGCCGAGACCGCGAAGAAGTCGTCCTTGCGGTTGGCGCGTGCCTTTACCCAGGCGTCGAAGGTCGGGCTGCGCGTGTCGAAGACCTGAAAGGCCGGACGTTCTTCCTTGGGAAGATCAGCGGCGACGCGGATCGAGACGATTGTCGTGCGTTCCTCGGCGGCCTTGTAGAAGCCCAGCGTTTCGGTGCCGCGCGGGCGGGCGGTGAGGTATTCCATGCCCGACACCACGCGTCCGGCGATGGCCAGATTGCGGTCGAGGTGGCGCGGGGCGTGGCCGATGACCGTATAGAGCTGCGACGACGAACCGGTGTCGGGATTGAGCCCGCGCGCCACGCCGATCATGCCGTAGCAGTGCGGAATCCATTGGCTTTTGCCGTCTGAGGCGACCGGCCAGCCGTCGATATGGCCGACCTGCGTTGCATAGGCATCGCGATAGGTCAGGGGGCGCAGCTTGCCCGTCACCGGCTGATCGTACTCGGCGGGCGGTTCGGCCTTCACGCTGTCGGGATATTTCGGTTCCGGCTCGTCGGGCCAACCCCATTGCGTGACATAGCCATCCTGCACGCGGATCAGGGCCGAGCCGTCCCACCACTTGGCGCGGGCAAAGGCCTTCACATTGGCGACGTGGACCGGCGAAAACGCGGGCGCCAGTTGCCAGACGACTTTGTGCCCGTCCGCCAGCGTCATGACCACCAGATCCTCCGCCGCTACGTCGCGCCATACGCTGGGCGGTGCGGACTCAATGATCGACGACGGCGTGACCGGCTTGGGCTTGTCGGCGGCCAGTGCGGGGGCGGCGACCAGCGCGGCCATAAGGATCAGGTGGTGCGGTTTCATGGTCAGCCCCTCGGAAATCTCGGGAGGAGATTAACCGGCGCACCACGGGGCGCAAGCGGAAATTTCAAATGAAACCGGTGGCGCGCGTCACCCCTTGCCAAACCGGCGCGACTAAAGTCGTATAGCGGTAGGGAGGGGCGTCACGTACGCTCTCAAACAATAAAAAGCCGACAGGCAGAGGAACCGCTATGAGTACAGATGACGTCTATCGTCGCATCTACGACAACCCGAAATTTCAGGCGCTGGTCAAACGGCGCGGGCGCTTCGCCTGGACGCTGTCGATCGTCATGCTGGCGGCCTATTACGGTTTCGTCTGCCTGATCGCCTTCGACCCGAAGCTGCTGGGGCAACCGGTCAGTTCGGCGACCGTGATGAGCTGGGGCATTCCCGGCGGGCTGGGTCTGATCTTCCTGTGCTTCATCCTGACCGGCATCTATGTGCAGCGCGCCAATGGCGAGTTCGACCGCATCACGCGGGAAATCCTCGCGGAGGCGGACCAATGAGAGTGTTGCGTTCCCTGATCGCCGCCGCGGCTCTGACCGCCGCGCCCGCGCTGGCTTTCGCCGACTCGATCAATGGCGAGGTGCATAAGCAGCCGACCAACTATATCGCCATCGGCATGTTTCTGGCCTTCATTCTCCTGACGCTGGGCATCACCAAGTGGGCCTCGAAGCGCTCGGCCTCGACCAAGGACTACTATACCGCCGGCGGGTCGATCACCGGTTTCCAGAACGGTCTGGCCATCGCCGGCGACTTCATGTCGGCGGCGTCGTTTTTGGGCATTTCGGCGCTGGTCTTTACGTCCGGTTTCGACGGCCTGATCTATTCGATCGGCTTCCTCGTCGGCTGGCCGATCATCCTGTTTCTGATGGCCGAGCGCCTGCGTAATCTGGGCAAATATACCTTCTCGGATGTGGCGTCCTACCGCCTGAGCCAGACGCCGATCCGTTTCCTGTCGGCCCTGTCGTCGCTGACTGTGGTCGCCTTTTATCTGATTGCGCAGATGGTCGGCGCCGGTAAGCTGATCCAACTCCTGTTCGGGCTGGATTATCTGGTGGCGGTGGTGCTGGTCGGCGTGCTGATGGTGCTTTATGTGCTGTTCGGCGGGATGCTGGCGACGACCTGGGTGCAGATCATCAAGGCCGTCCTGCTGCTGTCGGGGGCGACCTTCATGGCCATCATGGTCATGGTCTCGGTCGATTTCGATTTCGGCAAGCTGTTCGCCGACGCCGTCGCCGTCCACCCCAAGGGTGTGGCGATCATGAGCCCCGGCGGACTGGTCTCCGACCCGATCTCGGCTATATCGCTCGGTCTGGCCCTGATGTTCGGGACGGCGGGTTTGCCGCACATCCTGATGCGGTTCTTCACGGTGAGCGACGCCAAGGAAGCGCGCAAGTCGGTCTTCTACGCCACGGGCTTCATCGGTTATTTCTACATCCTGACCTTCATCATCGGCTTCGGTGCTATCCTGCTGGTCGGCACCAATCCGGCGTTCAAGGACGCGGCGGGCGAACTGCTCGGCGGGTCGAACATGGCCGCCGTGCATCTGGCCAAGGCCGTCGGTGGCGACGTGTTCCTCGGCTTTATCTCGGCCGTGGCCTTCGCGACCATCCTCGCCGTCGTCGCCGGTCTGGCGCTGGCCGGGGCGTCGTCGGTGGCGCTCGACCTCTACAGCCACGTCATCCGTCAGGGCAAGGCAACCGAAAAACAGCAGATGACCGTCTCGAAAGTGTCGGTGGTGCTGCTGGGGATCGTCGCCATCTGGCTCGGCGTCGTGTTCGAGAAGCAGAACATCGCCTTCATGGTAGGCCTCGCGTTCTCGGTGGCGGCCTCGACCAACTTCCCGATCCTGTTCCTCAGCATGTACTGGTCGAAGCTGACGACGCGCGGGGCCTTCATCGGCGGGGCGCTGGGCCTGATCACGGCCCTGACCCTGACGGTGCTGAGCCCGACCGTGTGGGTCGACGTCTTCCATCACGCGACGGCGATCTTTCCGTACAAATACCCGGCCCTGTTCGCCATGATCGTGTCGTTCGTGGGGACGTGGTTCTTTTCGATCACCGACAATTCGGCCAAAGCGAAGGCGGAACGTGAGAAATTCTTCGCGCAGTTCGTTCGCTCGCAAACCGGGCTTGGGGCGTCGGGCGCGGTGGACCACTGAGTTTAAGAGTTGATCCTGACTGAAGGGCCGTTCCGTAAGGAGCGGCCTCTTTTTTATACAGGTGTGGCCTTCTGGCGCTGGCGGGCATCGGCAATGGCCTGTTTCATATCATTCGGCGAAAGCGCGCCGCGATAGACGGCGTTGCCGATGATGAAGGACGGCGTGCCGCTGAACCCGAAGCCCTCAGCCTGAACGGCATTGCGGGCCAAAAGCGCGTCGATGCGGGCCTGATCGGCGCGATAGGCCTTGAGCGCATCCGCCGGGCTGAGGCCGGTCTGCATCATGGCGCCGAAGATGTCGCCCTTGTTGAGATTGCCGCCGGGGATGCGCATCAGGGCGGAGCTGACCGTCTCATAGACCCCCAGCTTTTGAGCCCCCAGCGCCACCTGTGCCGCATAGGTCGAGACCTCGCCGAAGATGATCCAGTCGCGCATCATCCAGCGGATATGGCCGTCGGCCTTGACGATATTCAGCAGATCGAAATGGGCGTGCTTGCAGACGCTGCACTGATAGTCGAAATATTCGACGATGGTCAGGTCGCCGTTCGGATTGCCGAGCACCGGCACATCCGGATCGACGGTAACCTCCTGAAGCGTCGGAAACCCCGGCTGGGCGGTCGCGGTCAAAGGAAAAGCCGTGGCGGCGGCGCCGAGCGCCAGCATGTGTCTGCGCGTGATCATGCGTCCGGTGTGCAAATTTTCCGTGTCTGGCGCAAGCGTTTTTATCGCGCCGGGATGACCACACGGACGGGGATGTAGCACAGCCCGTCCGCCTGACAGCCGCGATAGCTGAGGGTTATCGCGCCCTTATGGCGGATATCGGCGCGGGCGGTGCCGTAATAGACCTCGACCGGACCGAAGGTGGGATCGGCCTTCATCGTGCCGTTCGGTGTGCGGATTTTCACCGTGCGTCCCTGCGCGTCGGAGGCGGTAATATGCTCACGATAGAGGTAATAGCCCTTCGGCATGACCCAGCGCACCTGTACCGCATCGCCCTGGCGCACATAGGTCATGGCAAAGGCCTGCGCCGGGGGCAGGGGGGCTTCGCGGGCTGCCACGGGTGCGGCAACGACGAGCAAGGCAAGAAAAAAGGACATGACGCGCATGTCCTTTTCTTAGCAGGCGACGGGCGTAAAACCTAGCCTTTCGGCGCGGGCGCCAGAAGCCTGGTCAGTTCGGCCTTGTCGGCTTCGGTCATCTGAGCCTCGACGGCCTTGATGGCGGCAGCGGCGTTTTCATGCCCGCCCTTGCGCGCCATCGCGAACCACAGATAGGCGTTGACCAGATTTTTCGGCCCGCCTTCGCCCTTCATGTACATGACCGCCAGATTGAACTGCGCGTCGGTCTGGCCGTTCTTGGCGGCGACCTCGAACCACTGACGCGCGGCGATGTCATCCTTGGGCAGGAGGCTGCCGCCCTGATAGAAGTAGGTGCCGACCGCGTTCTGAGCATCGGCATTGCCGCGAATGGCCGCTTCCTTATAGAAATAAAGCGCCTTTTGCTGATCGGCGGCCACCCCCTCGCCGGAATCGTAGGCGACGCCCAAAGCGTAGAGCCCGCCGGGGTGATTGGCCTTGGCGGCTTCGTTGTACCAGGCCAGCGCCATTTTGGGGTCCGCCTTGATATCGCCTTCGCCGGTATAGAGGATTTCGGCCAGAGCATACTGCGCCGGGGCGTAGCCGTACTTGGCGGCGTCCTGATAGTTTTTCACCGCTTTCTTGACGTCTTTGGCGTTGCCGACACCGTTATAGTACATGTCGCCGACGGTCTTGGTCGCCGGCACATAGCCGATATAGCTGGCGCGCTCGAACCATTTCAGCGCTTCCTTCTGGTCCTTCGGAACGCCGTAGCCGGTGAGGTAGATCTTGGCGAGCGTCAGATTGGCTTCGGCCAGGGTATTGGCGGCTTCGGGATTTTTCGGATCGAACTTGTGGAGTTCGCGGTTGATGTCGAACGGACGTTCGGCGACGCGACGCAGCCAATAGACCGCCTGCTTCGAATCCTTAGGCGTCCCCATGCCATACAGATACATCTTGCCGATCATCAGGGCAGCGTCTTCGTAGCCCACCTTGTCGTAGCTCTTCTTGAACATGGCCAGTGCTTCGGGGAACTTTTTCTGGTCGAAAAGGGCGAAGGCTTCGGTGATCGTCGTGTCGTTACGCGCGATGCGCGCACGGGCGGCGGCGAAGGCACGGTCGGTCGTGGTGCAGCCGGTCGCGCCGGTTTCTTCGCCGCTTTCGCTCACGCCGCGTTCGGCCTGATCGAAGAAGGAGGTGCCGCCGTCGCGCGAGGCGTCGCCATTGGGGCTGTTTTCATCGAACGAGTTCGGATCGCTCGAATCGTTGCTGCCGGTGAAGTCGCGGATGTAGTCGGCCATATAGTCGGCGCTGCCGTCGCTGCCGAAGAAGCCGCATGAAGAGGCCGAGCGCGTATCGATGCGCATGTTCTGTTGCGGGACGCTGGTTTTCTTTTTCAGAAAGACCGTGACGTCGGTAATGTCGTCGGCGCCGGAAGCGGGCGCCTGCTCGGTCGTCTTGGCCGCAGGCGCCGGGGTCTGCTCCGTTGTCTTCGCTGCGGGGGCCGTCGTCTTTTCCTGAGTCTGGGTCTTGTTCTGGGTCTGGGTGGTTTGCGCCAGCGCCGGTACGGCGGCGGAAAGCAATAACGCACTCAATGCGACGGCATTCAGCGATCTTAACATGGGAGCCCCCTTAATCTTATCTGTTGGTCTTTATACGGGTACGCAAACGTTTCCCTGCGCTTTGTCTGATAAATATAGACGAAAGTCGGACAGGGTGCGGTGGATTATGGCTTTGGTTTGAAAAGAGCCTCCGCCTCGGCTCTTTCGGTCGCGCTCATCTGCGGCTCAAGCGCCGTAATGGCGGCTTTCGAATCCGGGTGACCGACCTTTCCGGCCAGCGTGAACCAGGCCCAGGCCTTGACGCGATCGACCGCCCCGCCTTCGCCCTTCATGTACATGACGGCGAGATTGAACATGGCGTCCGCATTGCCGTTACGGGCGGCGATATCGAACCACTTTCTGGCGACGGGCGCATCCTTGGGCAGCAGGCTGCCGCCGCGATAGAAGTAGGTGCCGATGGCGTTTTGCGCGTCCGGATGACCGCGCACGGCGGCTTCCTTGTAGAAATAAAGCGCCTGAGCCGGATCCGCCTTCACACCCTGACCTGTATCGTAGGCCACGGCCAGAGCATAGAGCCCGCCGGGATGGTTCCATTTGGCCGCGTGGCTGTACCACGCCAGAGCCTGTTTCGGATCGGCCGGTACGCCGGGTTGCCCGTCCTCCAGAAGCTGGGCCAGGGCAAATTGCGCCGGTGCGTAGTCGAAGGTGGCGGCGACCTTGTAGGTTTTGGCCGCCTTCGCGAAATCGCGAGGCGTGCCATAACCGAAATAATAGAAGTCGCCGACGGTCTTATGCGCCGGAATATAGCCGAAACCGGCGGCCTTCCGATACCATTTCAGGGCTTCTGTCCTGTTTTGCGGTACACCGAAACCGACAAGGTAGATCTTGGCCAGACTTATGGTGGCGTCGATCTGAGGCGACATGATATGCGGGTTTTTCGGATCGAAGCGCGGCGGCTGGGCAGGGCGGGGCGCGTCGGCCACCTTGCGCAGCCATTTAATTGCCTCGGCTGCGTTCTTTTCGGTTCCGACGCCATAGAGATACATCTTGCCGATCATGAAACCGGCCTGAGGATACCCCATCTTGCTGTAGGATTTTTTGAACATCGCGAACGCTTCGGGGTATTTCTTCTGATCGAAGAGCGCGTAAGCGTCGCTGAGGGTCCGGTCGTTGCGCGCGATATGCGCCCGTCCCGCAGCGAAATTATAATCGGCCTGCGTGCAGCCGTCACGGGCGCTTCGTTGATCTCCGAACTGATCGCCGCCGAAACTGTCGTTGCGTGAGAAAAACGGGTCCCCGCCAGAGCTATCTCGCGAGGCGTCTCCATAAGGGGCATTGATATTGATATAACCTGAATCGTCGTCGGCTGCCGACGGATCGCTGCCGGTTGCCGCCAGATATTGCTGTATATAGTCGGAATCACCCCCGGACGTTCCGATGAAGCGGCAACTGGATGCGGACCCGGCCGGGATACGGATATTGCGACCGGGAATACTGTTTTCGCGTCTCAGGAAGACGGTCACATCGGTAATATCGTCGGCGGTTGTCGCGGGCGTTGTGGATTGCGCCGTGACGAGGCTTGGCGCGGCCACGATGAGCGCGCCGACGATGGCGACGCGAAGCGATCTGAACATGAATTCCCCCATACCCTGACTGGTTTCAGGTGTATCTGCTCTGGTGGCAGCCTAGGGCTGCATAATGGCGGGCGTCTTCATTTGGTCAATAGGTATCTATGGCGATCCTATAAAATTCTAAAGGCGGGCAAATGCCTTGTCGCAGGATTGTTTCAAGCGTGACATCATATGGATCACTATTTGCCCCATTTTTTAATAATAACGTTGTCATAATTTTCGAATTTCCATGATTTTAAATCATAAAATGAAATTTTAAGAACAATATTTTCGATTTCAAGTTTGAAATATAGTGTGGCAAGTCCACACCGTATATTTATGAATACTGTTGCATTCGCAATAGTTTCACAATCTATGTTTAACGGATCGCGCTTGTGCTGTTAGCTTCGGCAGGCACCGGGCGTCCCGCTTCCTCTCCATTGCGGCGCCGCTGTATCAAGTAGGTTGGAGAAGGGATACTCCGTAATGAAGTTCACGAAATCAGTATTTATGGCCGGGACCGCGATGGCGGGTCTTCTGAGCGCGCACGGGGCGCTGGCGCAATCGACCGGCACCCAGGCGCTGGAAGACGTCAAGGAAGTCGTCGTCACCGGTCAGCGCAACCGCAATGTCGGCGGTCTGGCGGTCGATCAGAGCGTCACCAAGACCCGCTCGTCGGTCACCGAGGAATTCATCGAAAAGCAGGGCCCCGGCTCGATCCTCGAAGCGATCAACCTGCTGCCCGGCGTCAACTTCTCGGATCAGAGCGCCACGGGCTCGGTCGGCGGCGACATCACCCTGCGCGGCTTCGATCAGCAGCGCATCGCCTTCATGCTCGACGGCATGCCGCTGAACGACACCGGCAACTATGCCTACTATCCGACCATGAACCCGGACTCGGAAATCTATGCCAAGGTCGACGTCAATCTGGGGACCACCGATGTCGACAGCCCGACGGCCTCGGCCGGCGGCGGCACCATCGGCTACATCACCCGCCGTCCGAAGGACAAATTCGGCGTCGAAGTGAAAGGCACCTTCGGCACCAACGACTATGCGCGTGAATATGTCCGCGTCGATACCGGCGCCTTCGGTCCGTGGGGCACGACCGCCTTCGTCGCCGCCTCGAACCTGAGCGCCAACCAGTTCAAGGGCGTCGGCACCGAAGACCGCAAGCAGGTCAATGGTCGCATCTATCAGTCGCTCGGCGGCGGCGATTTCGCCTCGGTGGCCTTCTATTACAACGAGACGCGCAACAACGCGATCTACAACAGCTCGCTGACCACCATTAACGGCGGTAACTGGTCCGAAGCCTATGCCTCGACCATCGGTACGGTGTCGAACTCGATCTCGTCGGGCGCGACCGGCTATTACGGCTACCGCATCAACCCGACGAACAACGGCAATATCCGCGCTCAGTTCAAGAAGCATCTGACGGAAAATCTGGTCCTCACCATCGACCCCAGCTTCCAGTACACCCTGGCCGACGGCGGCACGCAGGTCTCGACCCTGACGGAATCGACCGGCGTCCTGTCGATGGTCGGCTCGTCCTATATCTGGAACGAGCTGAAGGGGTACGACGCCAACCACGACGGCGTGGTTTCGACCACCGCCTACAAGGTCTTTTCGCCCAGCGTCACCGAGACCCGCCGCTCCACGATCAACACCTCGCTGATCTGGTATCTTGACGACCACAACACCGTGCGCGCCGCCTATACCTACGACCACGGCGACCACCGCCAGACCGGCCACGTCAGCCTGCTCGAAGGCGGTCAGTGGATCGGCGACATCTTCGCTGAAGACGAGTCGATGTGGCTGCGCGGCAAGAACGGCGAGGAAATCCAGAAGCGCAACCGTCAATCCTACGCCAACCTGAAGCAGTTCGCCCTGACCTATGCCGGTTCGTTCTTCGACAGCAAGCTGAAGATCGACGCCGGCGTGCGCCTGCCGGACTTCGAGCGCAAGCTGAACAACTACTGCTACCAGATTTCGTCCTCGACCGCCTACTGCTCGACCAGCCACGGCACGACGCTGGTCCTGACCGGCACGACGACGCAGATCACCGCCAAGGCCCCGGCCAGCTGGACGGTGTCCTACGACAAGACTTTGCCGAACCTCGGCGTCAGCTACAAGGTCTCCGACCACCAGACGGTCTATTCGAGCTATGCCGAGACCATTTCGGCGCCGCGGACCGACTCGCTCTACGACCGCCTGTCGCTCGATCTCCAGCCGGAAATCTCCAAGACCATCGACCTCGGCTACCGCTATGCCTCGCCGATGGTGTCGGGCTCGATCGCCGTCTGGAAGACCGACTTCGATCACCGCGTCGAAACGGCCTGGGACGAGACGATCGGCGCTTCGGTGGCCACCGACGTGGGCAAGGCACGCATGAAAGGCATCAATGCCGAAATCGGCTTCAAGCCGGTCGAAGGTCTCGATATCTACGCTTCGTCGTCCTACACCGACACCGAGATGCTGGAGAACGTCTATTATTCGGCCACCGCCTACAACCCGACCAAGGGTAAGCAACTGGGCAAGATCCCGCGCATCATGCACGCGGTGAACGTCGATTACGAGCACGGCAACTGGGACTTCGGCGTGACCGGCAAATATACCGGCAAGCGCTACGCCTCGCTGGCCAATGGCGACGCGGCACCGGGCTACACGGTGTGGAACGCCAATGTCAGCTACGACTTCGGCGACATCGGCCCGATGAAGGACAGCTATGTCCGCCTGAACGTGAAGAACCTGTTCAACGAGAAATATATCTCGGCGATCTCGACGGGCAACGTCTTCTACGACTCGGGCAACTACTTCTGGATCGGCGCCCCGATCACCACCATGGTGACGATCGGCACGAAGTTCTAGGACGTAAAAGGATGGCTCCGGATTTTCCGGAGCCATTTTTTGCTATACCGTCTCTAAAGAGGAAGGGTAGGCTTTCGAATTGGTTTCATTTCCAGCGTCGGGACTCTTGGCCGTCCTTATCTATCGCTAGAATTAATTGGCAATCAAATCCCACTCAAATCTTTTTTCTTGATTTCGTTTCAATAACCCATTGAAGTATCAATTAAAAATTGACAGTCATTCGATTTGATTGCGGCGACAATCAAATCCCACTCAAATGTTAGCCTAAGCCCACCAAGGCACATATCCAGACTTAGGTCGATCCGGGTCAGCCGCTCTAATTCTTCCACGCGCTAACGTCGCACTAATTACTTGGGAAACCTGCGCCGAATTTTGAGGCTCAATTCCAAAGCGCTCCCGTAAAGAGGCGTTTTTCATAATGTCCCCGCTGATGAATTTTAGCACAGCATGCTGATAGCAAGCGCGAATACGTTCATCCGGGGACATCGCACTAAACCGTCGGGGAGCAAACAGTACGCAGCGCATAGCCTCACCCTCAACTCGGAAGTCGGGAGGGGGAAGCTGATACAATTCAACAGAAGCTACAACTTTGTCGATGCCAGTGCCTTGCTCCTCACATATCTTCATGCGGCGCATGAAGGCAGCGAGCGCCTCGTTACGAGAACGGGGCGGGGAATCAATAAATCGCTCTGGCGCAATTAAGGGCTGGCCAGGGTTGGTAATTTCAAGCCGATCTTTAAATAATTCAATCAGAGGGCCTGTACCCGTGATAGACATGTCCTGATGAATTAGGGCGTTGGCAACAAGCTCGCGAATTGCAATGGGCGGGTACATGACCGTTTCGGTACGGAACGCTCGACCGATGTGCTCATTCTCAGGAAGCAGGCCGGAAACGTAATCAATTAGCCCTTTGAAACCGGATGCATATCCCTTTCTGCCATCCTGCCTTTTGCTAACCATGTCTGCGCGATTATTGCCGTCGTAAGCAACGAAACGAACAGCCTTCCGAGCTAAGCGGGAATCGAACTGGTCCAGATCTTTCGCGAACAAAATCGCACCTAAGTTAGTAATATTCCAGCGATCGCCGACGTCGCGCATAATCAGGCGCTCTGTCTCAAGCCTATCAAAAATGCCGGCCCGATTGTCGGGTAGTGTTTGCCCCGTCAATTCGAAGAGGCTAACGTAGTCTAGCAGGCTCAGTACCGTGTCTGAGGTAATAAATTGCGCTGCAAGCCCACTTTCCCATACATACGGTTGAAGTTTTGCCCATAAAGCACGTTGTCTTTCTGGATGATCAGATAAAGACGGAGTGGCGCTACCTATACGAATATACGCAGTTCGATCAAATTCAATTGGTGCAGTTGTTGCTGCTGGTATCTCCAACAGGACTATATTAAGGCCCGCGTGCTCCACCTCTTTAAAGACGATAGGCAAATCTGGGCTTAAGCGCTGCGACAGCCAAAACTCAAGAGGCTGATTCCCCACTTTAGCGGCGGACGGGCGGAATGTGGTGCCGACGAGAGCGCGATCTTCGTCGCGCACTCCCCAAAGCATGTAGCCAAAATGCTTGTCGGCAAGCCTTGCTGCATTGGAAATGGCAGAAATTCGCTTACCCATACCGTCTGGATCAGCGTTGTTTTCTTTGAACTCAGTCCAAGATGTTTCTGTCCCCAACGCGAGAATATCGTCAACAAGCGCCAGAGTTCTCGCGTCGGTCATAGTGAGTCCATGCGTCAGTTAGTTGGCACGTCTTACCCTGCGCGCGAAGAGAAGCAAAAGAGTTTATCGGCGCAAAGAGCCATCAGCCAACCTGTGTGTGCCCCATTTGTGCCCCAAATGCACCGCCAAATTACTCTGGCCCAAAGGACGTTTGTAGGTTATTGATTTTAAAAGAGAAAATGGTGCCGCTTAGGTGACTCGAACACCTGACCCCATCATTACGAATGATGTGCTCTACCGGCTGAGCTAAAGCGGCACGCCTGCGCGGGCGAAAAAGAGACGCCCGTCCGGTTCGGAGGGCGTCTCTTTACAGGCAGGCGCGCCCGCTTGGCAAGGGGGATAAGCGAATTATTTTGTGGGTTTTGCCCGTTTGGCGCGGGGCTTTACCTCGGCCACCGCCACAGGCTCATCCAGATCGTGCCCCGCCACCGCGGCATCGTAGCCGTCGGGGGCTTCGGCCAGATTGTCGGGCAGGGGCGCAGGCGACGTTTTCTTCTGCGCGGCGCGGACGAACGGCATGGACGGCACGTAGCGCGTCGGCATGTCCGGCACGTCGGGCAGGCCCTTTTCCGAGCGTTCGTGGCGCGGATGGGCCAAAGCGCCGGTTTCGGCATAGGTCAGGACCAGCGCCGTCCAGTCGGCGGGCGTATAGGCAAACGCCTTGCCTTCCGGGTCGAGGTCGGACCAGTCGGGCTCCGACCGCGCGATCGAGGCCTTGGCGACCCAGGCGCGGGCGCCGTCGATGTCGTTCGAAGCCAGCGCCGCCTTGGCCATCAGGCCGCAGATGCGGCGCGTGACGCGCTCTTCGCTCAGATCGTCTTCAAGGGCGGCGGTGGCGGCGGCGATGTCCTCGCGGCGGTTGTTCAGCACGGCGCGTTCGACCGTTAGCAGGCGACTTTCGCGATGTCCCGGGTTGCGGTCGATCAGGCCGTGCAGGCGGCGGGCGCGGTCCTTCGGCGTCTCGTCCGACACGAGGTCGCGATAGGCCAGCCAGATCGCCGGGTGCGGCGCGGCGGCATAGGCGGCCTCCAGCACGTCCTCGGCGCGGCCCAGCTTGCCGTGCGCGGCCAGAAGGCGGGCGGCGATAACGGCAGCGGGGGCGAACATCGGTTGCAGCTTGGCGGCGCGCACGGCGTAGTCCAGCGCCTGTTCGCGCATCTGGGCGTCCGGTGCAGTTTCTAGCTGTGCGGCCGACGCCGCCATCAGCGAGGCGCGGGCGCGTTCGGAGAACAGCGGCGAGACCAGCTTGCGGTTCAAAGCCCCCTCGACGAGGGCGAGGGCTTCGGCCCATTCGCCGGCGGTGATCTTGGCCTCGAACAGGGTCTTGAAGGCCCACATGGCGGGTTTGGCCTGATTATAGGCTTCGGTGGCCAGACGGATGGCCTCGCTGCGGTCGCCGGTCGCGATGGCGAGGTTCATCAGGCCGCGCAGTCCGGCCAGTTTCAGCTCCGGCACGGTGAGCATGGCCGAGTAGGCGGCGCGGATGGCGGCGGTGTCGCCCGCGGCATCGGCGGCAAAGGCATTGAGGATGCGGACCAAGGCGACATTGTCGTGCATGTCGACGGCCTTGACGGCGTGGCGGCGGGCTTCGAGCCCGTCACCGGACGCGACCGCCAGGAAGCCCCGCGTGAGGATGTCTTCGCCCTGACGACGGCGGGTGGCGGCGCGTTTGCGTTCAGCGCGCTGAGGCGAGCGCGACAGCCACAGGGCCAGGTTCCAGAAGCAGACGGCGGCAAAGGTCATCAGGCCGATGACGATGACGGCGGTCGCCGCCGAGGTGTCGATACGGTAGCCGAGCCAGACGAGGCTGGCCGTGCCCGCTTCGCCGGTAGCCCCAAGGGCTATGGCGACCAGAACAACGATGCCGAGAAGGATGAGAACGGTGCGGATCACAGGGCGGTCCCCGTATTGACGGTGCTGTAATTGGCCTGCGACAGGCGGCTGAGGGCGTCGACCGTGATGCGCCGCGTCGTGGTATCGACCAGCAGACGGTTGCGCGCCTTGGTCAGCCACGGGGCCAGCGCGTCCTGAGCGGGCTTGGGCAGGGTCGCCAGCACGGCTAAAGCACCCGCCAGATCGCCCTCATCAAGGCGTCCCTGCGCCTGAAGCAGCAGGTTGTCGGTGCCCTTGGCTGTGCCATCGACGCGGCGGACGCTGATCAGGCCGTTGAGCGCATTGCCGATGCGGCCCAGGAAGCTGTCGTCCGCCGTCGATTTGGCGGCGGTCTGGGCGCGGGCGGCATAGGCTGGGAATTCGATGGCCAGCGAGACTTCGGACGGGACGCCCTTTTGCGCCAGAGGCCGCAACGGTGCGATCAGCGACGTGTCGGTCAGGCTCTTTTCGACGTCGGCCAGTTCGCTGAGGAAGGGTTGCGAACCCTTGGCGGCTTGCTGCAAACCGGCGGCGGCAGTGGCCGAAGCCGCGGCCTGAACCAGCAGGCGTTGATTGGCCTCAAGGCGATCCATGCGCTCGGTCAAACGTGCGGCAAGGTTAGGGTCGCCATAGACCGGGGCGGGGGCGGGGGTGGCGGTCGCGGGGGCTTCCACCGGCAGGGGCGCAGGTTGCGATTTGAGCGCGTTCAGTTCGGCGGTCAGGCGCGCGATTTCCGCGTCCTTGGGGCTCTCGGCCACCGCGACGGGGGCGGCGGTTTCCTTGCTCTTGTAAAGGCCATAACCGAGCGCCAGCAAGGCCAGAACGACGAAGACGATGGGAAAGGCAAAGGCGATGATCAGCGGACCGCGCGCCCATTTCGTCTTTTCCGTATCGGTTACGGTGGAGGCGCCAAGAGTAAGGTCGTCGGTCATGGGTATCCGCGCTTTTTTGGTTATGTCAGCAGGTCTAGCATGGCCGCTTCGTCAGGCGTAGCGGCCACCCTTATGTTTAGGCCTGCGGACGGTAAATTTCCAGTGACCAAATTCAGGCTTTCGCGCAGGGCGCGCGCGGTATTGTCCGAGATGCAGATAACGGTGAGGGTGGCGTCCCGCAGATAGGGCGCGGCCAGCGCGGCGGCGCGTGGTGAATGCAGCAGGACATGAGTGAGGTCGTTGATCGGAGCGTTGGCCCTGCGTTCGACGGTGCGATAAAAGACAGCGCGGGTGACGTCGTAACCGCCGAGATCCGACAACAGGTCGCGCGCCGGGGTTTCCGGGGACACATAGAGATAACGCCGCGTCGGATCGGCGGTTTTCAGGAGTTCGAGTAGATCGCCCGCGTCGCCCTGCGCGCTGTGGACGTGGATAAACCCGGCGCGGCGCGCGGCCTCGGCGGTGGTATCGCCAACCGCCCAGACTGTATGACGATGGTCGCTATGCTGCGCACAAAAGGCGTCGAGGCCGTTGGGGCTGGTGACGATCAGGTCGTCGAACGCCTTGGGATCGAGGTCGGGTTTGAGGGCCTTGACGGTGAGCAGCGGATCGACTAGCGGGACGAACCCCAGCGCGGCGACCTTTGCGGCGGTCACCGTGGCGGCGGGCTCGGTGCGGGTGATCCAGACGAGGGTCAAGACGTGTACTGGATCAGCTGGTCACCCGCCTCACTGCGGATCGATTGCCCCAGTCGCAGGCCCAGCGCGTGGGCGGTTTCCGGCGTCGGAGCGCTGATCGTCTCGCGGCGCTGCCAGCGTGTTTTACCGTCTGCGGTGAGGGCTTCGACGAACAGGGTCAGCGCACCGTCTTCGATCTTGGCATAGGCCCCGACGGCGGTGCGGCACGAGGCTTCGAGCGCGACCAGCGCCCCGCGTTCCGCCGAGATTTGCAGGAAGGTGTCGGGGTGGTGCAGGCGTTCGATCCACACCTGATCGAGGTCAGAGGTCCGGCATTGCACGGCCAGCGCCCCTTGTCCGGGGGCGCAGGGGAACTGTTCCGGGTCGATATAGGATTTGATGTGCGCTTCGAGCCCCATGCGCTTGAGCCCGGCGGCGGCCAGCAAAATGGCGTCGCAGTGTCCGGCCTCCAGTTTCGACAGGCGCGTATCGACATTGCCGCGCAGCATGACGATTTCCAGATCGGGCCGCACGGCGAGCGCCTGAGCCTGACGGCGCAGCGAGGCGGTGCCGAGTTTCGCCCCGGCGGGCATTTCCTCTAAGCTATGGTATTTCAATGAGACGAAAGCGTCGCGCGGGTCTTCGCGCACGGGGAAGGCGCAGAGCGACAGGCCGGGGATTTCCTCGGCGGGCATGTCCTTGAGTGAGTGGACGGCGACATCGACCTCGCCGTTGAGCAGCGCGTCCTCGATCTCCTTGGTGAAGAGCTGCTTGCCGCCGGCTTCGATCAGGCGGCGGTCCTGAATGCGGTCGCCCTGGGTCGTGATGATGACCAGCGGCGCGAGGTCGTGCGCGTGCATCGGGTCGTGGCCGAGCGCCGTGACGATCTGGCGCTGGACCCAGCCGCATTGGGTGGTCGCCAGACGCGAGCCGCGGGTGCCGATTTTCAGGAGTGCCGTCATTTTGTTCCTTCCCTTCTCCCTGTGGGGAGAAGGTGCCGCGAAGCGGCGGATGAGGGGGCCGGACGAAGATGCCCCCTCACCCCAACCCTCTCCCCAGTGGGGAGAGGGGGTAAGAAGCCGCCCTCGATTGCGAATTTCCTTTCCTAAATTTTAGCGCCGAGGCTTGCAAGCCCCTTGACGTGCGGCCATTTGCCCTTTTGAGGTTTCGCACTCCTCCCGACCCCCTCTCCCTGAGGGAGAGGGGGTTTTAGGATTAAGCGGTCTATATGTCTCTCTGCGTTCTGGGTATCGAATCGAGCTGTGACGAAACGGCGGTCTCCGTCGTGCGGCGGGCCGACGACGGCACGGTCGAGGTCCTGTCCTCGGTCATCCATTCTCAGGTCGTGCAGCACGCGGCTTACGGCGGCGTCGTGCCGGAAATCGCCGCGCGCAGCCACGTCGAGACCATCGACGATCTGGCGCGACTGGCGCTCGCTCAGGCCGCCGACAAAGGCGTCACCGCCGACGATCTCGATGCCGTGGCGGCGACCGCCGGGCCGGGGCTGATCGGGGGCGTCATGGTCGGACTGTCTTTCGCCAAGGGGTTTGCCCTGTCGCGCGGTCTGCCGCTGATCGGCGTCAACCACCTCGAAGGCCACGCCTTGTCGGTGCGCCTGACGCACGATGTGACATTCCCGTTCCTGCTGTTGCTGGTGTCGGGCGGCCATTGTCAGCTTCTGTCGGTCAGGGGCGTCGGCGATTACGAACGGCTGGGCACCACCATCGACGATGCAGCCGGTGAGGCCTTCGACAAGATCGCCAAGACGCTGGGGCTCGGTTATCCCGGCGGTCCGGCTTTGGAGCGCGCAGCCAAAACGGGCGATGCCGGACGGTTTACGCTGCCGCGCGCGCTTCTGGGCCGCAAGGACTGCGATTTTTCCTTCTCCGGCCTGAAAACGGCTGCCGCGAAAATCGCCATGAAACAGGTCAAGACGCCTCAGGACCGCGCCGATCTGTGCGCCTCGGTGCAGGCGGCGATCGCGCGGCAACTGGTCGAACGCTCGGCGCGGGCGATGGTCGATTTCAAACTGGCTAATGATGTCGATAAACCGGCTTTTGTCGTCGCGGGCGGCGTGGCTGCCAATCAGACCGTGCGCGCGGAACTGACCGCTCTGGCCGCCAAAAACGGGTTCGCGTTCGTCGCGCCGCCGCTGGCCTACTGCACCGACAATGCGGCGATGATCGCGCTGGCGGGCCTCGAACACTTCGCCGAAAAGCGACGCGCACCCGATTTCGATGGGGAGGATTTCCGCCGTCAGAGCCTGACGACCGTCGCCCGCCCGCGCTGGCCTCTTGACGAGCGCCGCGCGATCAGTGCACCCATACACAAGAATTCGGGACGCAAGGGAGCCAAGGCTTGACCCAGTTTCAGGAAGCGCAGCCTTTTCAAAAGGTCGGCGTCATCGGCGCGGGCGCGTGGGGCACGGCTTTGGCGGCTGTGGCGGCGCGCGCGGGACGCGAGGTGCTGCTGCAATGCCGTGAGCCGGAGGTCGCCGAATCGATCAACAGCCGCCACCTGAACCACCTCTATCTGCCGAATATCGAACTGGCGCCGGGATTGAAGGCGACGGCGGATCTCGCCGATCTGGCCGACTGCGATCTGATCCTCGCCGTGCCCCCGGCGCAGCATATGCGCGCGACCTTAAAGGCCTTTGCGCCCTACGTCGCCGACGGCTTGCCGATCGTCCTGTGCGCCAAGGGCGTCGAGCGCGGCTCCGACTGCCTGATGAACGAGGTGCTGGCCGCGACCCTGCCGCAGGCTCGCGCGGCGGTCCTGTCCGGGCCGTCGTTCGCCGCCGAGGTGGCGCGCGGCCTGCCGACGGCGGTGACCCTGGCGTGCAAGGACGACGATCTGGGCGCGCGTATTCTGAAGACCATAGCGACGACGACGTTCCGACCCTATCTGATCGACGACATGATCGGGGCGGAGGCGGGTGGCGCGCTGAAAAACGTGCTGGCCATCGCGGCGGGCATCTCCGAAGGCAAGGGTCTGGGGCGCTCGGCCCACGCGGCCCTGATCACGCGCGGTTTCGCCGAAATGACGCGTCTGGCCGTGGCGCTGGGGGCCGAGGCCGAGACCATGGGCGGCCTGTGCGGCATGGGCGATCTGGTCCTGTCGTGCTCGTCGCCGCAATCGCGCAATATGAGCGTCGGTCTGGCGCTGGGGGGCGGCAAGACTCTGGCCGAGGCGCTGGAAGGCAAGATATCCGTCGCCGAAGGCGTCGAGTCCGCCCCCGCCGTCAAGCATCTGGGGGAAAAGCAGGGCGTCGAACTGCCGATTTGCAATATGGTGGCAACGATCCTGTCGGGTGAGGCCAGCGTCGATGAAGCCATCGGCGAACTGATGTCGCGCCCGCTGAAGACGGAACGGTGAGACCGCCTCCCGGCACCGTCGTCTGTCGCTGGGCCGATCTGCAAACGACCGGCACAGTCCTTTATCGCGTCGAGGGGTTCGAAGGCTTCGTCATCCTCGACGACTATCTGCCGCGCGGCTATGTCGATGCCTGCCCGCACAATGGCATGCCCTTGGGCGGCGATCAGGAAGAGACCGATTATCAGACCCGCGAACAGGACGTCATCATCTGCCGCTGGCACGGGGCGTCGTTTCTGAAAGACTCCGGCGAATGTATCGGCGGCCCTTGCGCGGGCGACCATCTGGAACCGTGGCCGGTCGAGCGGCGCGGCGACGAGGTGGTGACGGTTTAAGCGTATTCCGAAAAGTGCGCAGCGGTTTTTGGAATCAAATGCGCGACAACCTTTAAGGCCGCACCTCGTTACTGAACTTTTCGACATCCTTCAACAAGGCCGGGACCGCCGCGTCGATGATCTCCTGACCCAGCGCAATCGTGGCCAGTGACGAATCCGCGCCGATGCGGCCGTCGGCAAAGCGCGCACGGTAATCGAGCGCATCGCGGATCGGGCCGTTCGGTGCAATCTTGGGCTCCATCGGCACATCGCGCACGGCGTCGGGATAGGCGGCGTAGGTGACGGCGATCTCGGACGGCGTGGCGTGGCTGCCGTGACCGACGGGGAACTGCCGCGCGCACAAAGACGCAATGCCCGGCAGATCCCACCAGTTGGTCAGTTTCAGCGCGAACGGGCAGCGAATACCCTTATAGGACCATTGGCTGTAGATTTCCGAGAACGCCGCTTCGATCGAGGCGACATTGCCGCCGTGGCCGTTGAGGAAATAGATGTGCTGAAAGCCATGCCGCCCCAGCGACTTCACCCAGTCCTCGATGGCGGCCATAAAGGTCGACGGGCGCAAGGAAATCGTGCCGGAAAAGGCGAGATGGTGCTGGGCCATGCCGATATTGAACGTCGGCGCGACCAGAATATTGCCCTGCTTTTCCGCCGCGTGGGCGATGATTTCCGGGCACAGCCAGTCGGTGCCGAGCAGGCCCATCGGGCCGTGCTGCTCGTTGGAGCCGATGGGGATGATGACGGTCTTCGAGGTCTTCAGGAAGGCGTCGATTTCGGGCCAGGTCGAGTGGGCGAGCAGCATGGGAACCTCGGTATCTTTTGTAACCGTCATTTAGGCCTTTCCCGCTGCTTTGACCACGTTTTTTTGAAGCGTGCGCCCTCGACACCGGGGGAGGGCAGTGCTTATCTCAAGGTAAGTTTTAAGAATAAAATACCGAGGACGCTCATGACCGATACGACGCTTTTTCCTGTACCCGACGACTTTGCCCGCGCCGAAACGGTGACGGCGGCGCAGCTTCAGGCTCAGCGCGATCTGGTCAAAAGCAACCCCGACGCCCATTGGCGCACGCTTGGTGAAGCGCTCGACTGGACGACGCCGTTCACGCAGGTCAAGGACGTGTCGTTCAACCGCGAAGATTTCCGCATCCGCTGGTTTCACGACGGCAAGCTGAACGTCGCGGCCAATTGCATCGACCGCCACCTGCCGGAAAAAGCCGACCACACGGCCTTCATCTTCGAGGGCGACGAGCCGGGTACATCGTACAAAATCACCTATGTGCAACTCGCCGAAGCGGTCGGCAAGCGCGCCAATCTGCTGAAAAAATACGGCGTGAAGAAGGGCGATCGCGTCACCATCTATATGCCTATGGTGCCGGAAGCGGCCTATTTCATGCTCGCCTGCGCCCGCATCGGCGCGGTCCACAGCGTCGTCTTCGGGGGTTTTTCACCCGACAGTCTGGCCGGACGCATCCTCGATTGCCAGTCGCAATATCTGATCACCACCATCGAAGGCCGACGTGGTGGTAAGGCCATTCCGCTCAAGGCCAATGCCGATCTGGCGCTCTTGCAGTGCCCGGATGTGAAGACGGTATTCGTCACCGGCGAGGGCTGCTCGATCAACCGCGAAGGCCGCGATGTCTGCGTCGAGACGGAACTCGATGCCTTGAGCGCCGAGTGTCCCGCGGAACCGATGAACGCCGAAGACCCGCTGTTCATCCTCTATACGTCGGGCTCGACCGGCAAGCCCAAGGGCGTCCTGCACACCACCGGCGGCTATCTGGCGTGGGCCGCCTATACGTTCAAGACCGTGTTCGACTGGCAAGACGGTGATGTCTATTGGTGTACCGCCGATGTCGGCTGGGTGACGGGCCACTCCTACGTCGTCTATGGGCCGCTGGCCAATGCGGCGACTTCACTGATCTTCGAGGGTGTGCCGAACTACCCGACCAACAGCCGCTTCTGGGAGGTCATCGACAAACATCAGGTGACGACCTTCTACACCGCGCCGACGGCCATTCGCGCTCTGATGCGCGACGGCGACGAACCCGTTTTGAAAACCTCGCGTCAGTCGTTGCGCCTGCTCGGCAGCGTCGGTGAGCCAATCAATCCCGAAGCGTGGCTGTGGTATCACCGCGTCGTCGGCAACGGGCAATGCCCGATCGTCGATACGTGGTGGCAAACCGAGACCGGCGGCCATCTGATCACCCCAGTGCCGGGGGCGACGGCGCTCAAACCGGGGTCGGCGACCTTCCCGCTGCCCGGTGTCGAGGCCTGTCTGGTCGATGCCGAGGGCAAGGTGCTGACCGGCGCAACCGAAGGCAATCTCTGTCTTTGCGACTCGTGGCCGGGGCAGATGCGCTCGATCTTCGGTGACCATCAGCGCTTCATCGAGACCTATTTTTCGACCTATCCGGGGATGTATTTCACCGGCGACGGCGCGCGGCGCGACGAGGACGGCTATTACTGGATCACGGGCCGCGTCGACGACGTGCTGAACGTGTCGGGCCACCGTCTGGGCACGGCCGAGGTCGAAAGCGCGCTGGTCGCCCATAGCGCCGTCGCCGAAGCCGCCGTGGTCGGTTTCCCGCACGATATCAAGGGGCAGGGGATCTATTGCTACGTGACGCTGGTCAAGGGCGTGGAACCAACCGACGCGCTGAAAACCGAGCTGCGCAACTGGGTCAGACGCGAAATCGGCCCGATTGCGTCGCCGGATGTCATTCAATGGGCACCGGGTCTGCCAAAGACGCGTTCGGGCAAGATCATGCGCCGTATTCTGCGCAAGATTGCCGAAGGTGCGCCCGATCAACTGGGGGATATCTCGACCCTGGCCGATCCGTCGGTGGTCGCCGATCTGGTCAAGGGCGCGGGGCTTTAACAAAAAAGCCCGGTCGGTTGACCGGGCTTTTTTATCAATACGCTTTAAGCATCCGCCATCATTTCGCGCTTGAGCGCGTCCATGTCCTTGGCCAGTTGGCGCGCCTGAGCGGCATCGAAATAGCCCTTGGCCTTTTCGAATAGTGTGCCTTCCTCTTCCTCGAAGTGGTGGGCGCAGGCGTGTTTAAGTTCGCCGAAATGGATCATCCACTGATCGCTGGACGGCGAGGCGGCTGAAATCTGCTTGAGGAAGCCTTCGATCTCGTCGTGTTCTTCGGTCGTGTGATCGAGCTTTTTTTCGACCGCCTTCGACCGTGTCGCCTTGTCCATCGCCGCATAGAGGCTTTGCTCTTCGGCCTTGGCGTGGATGATCAACTCGGCCTTGAGCGTACGGAAGACGTCGAGACGCTTGGCGGTCGTGCGGGCCTTTTCGACCTGCTCCATCAGGTCCTCAAAGCGACGGTGGTCCTTCTTGATATAGCCGTAGATATCCATGGGAAGCTCCTCGGGGTACTTTGTGATTGGATATTCACCATCTCCGAGCCCGCATAAGGTTGATATGGCGCACCCTGAGCCCCTGTGTAAGCGGTAAATAAGCCGACCCCGAATGCCTGTCGCAACGCCTCAGGATTGCCATGAGATGGCAACGCCTGTACAAGATGGCATGTTTCAATGTTGAAACATGCCGGACGGTCGGTCGTCCGGAGGTGTCGAGGGGGTTGCCGCCGTAGCGCGGTCAAAAGGGGGAAGTTATAATGCATGGATATCTGCGCAAGGCCTTGATTCTGGCCGCCATTCCGTTCGCGGTCGTCATGGTGCATGGCTGCGGTGGAGGCGGCGGCGGGTCGTCGAGTGGGGGCGGGTCGTCCTCAACCTCGTCGTCGTCTTCGTCCTCCAGCTACGCTGCGGGAACGGTCGTCACGGTCAACACACGCACGGGGGGATTCCGCGGCGATACCGTTGTTACCGGATTGAAGGGGGGCAACTATGTCGTCGCCTGGACCGATCGCGCCGTCGTGGCGGGTACGCCGGATACCGCCGGATCAGCTATCCTGTTGCGCATCATCTCCCCGGCGGGCGCGGCGGTGACAACGGAGCTGACCGCCAACACCACGACCGCCGGCGATCAGAGCCGACCCGCCATACTGGCGTTGGAGAACGGTGGATTCGTCGTGGCCTGGGAAGACGCCAGCACAACGTCGCGCGCCATTCGGGCGCAGCTTTTCGATGTCAATGGCGCGAAGTCGGGCGCGGAATTCAAGGTGAATACCACAACGGTGGCCGACGGTCTCACCAGTCAGATCATACCGGTCAGTGGTGGCTTCATGGTGGTTTACCGTGACCGGGCGCAGGACCTGATGGCGGTGACGACCCGTGACGGGGTGAGGGCGCAAATCTATACCAACTCGGGTGCCGTGGTGGGTTCCGAACTGCTGCTCAAGAGTTTCCCGACGGGCTTTATCGGCGGGACAATACCCTCCTATATGGCCGTTGGCCTCACCGACGGCACCTTCGTCGGGGTTTATGACGACAACGCCATTCCCAACACCTCCGGCATTCTCAAGGCGTCGGTGCAGCGTTACAGCGCTCTGGGCGGCACGTCGGGCGCACCCATCGCTTTGGCGGGCGGTCTGGAGGCCTTCGGCGCCAGTCTGCTGCCGTTGGAAAATGCAAGGTTTGTCGCCCAGTGGACACTGTCGGGACCGTCGGCCTATAATTTGCGCAGTCAGGCCTATGCCAGTGACGGCTCGACCTATGGTGCAACTGTCAGCGTGACCAACAGCACCACCGTCAGCGCCAGTTATCGCGGTGGCGTGGGCCTGACGGGCGGTAATTACGTCCTGTTGTACGAGGTCAATAACCGGTTGGCGGGGCAGATTATTACGCCTGAGGGCACGAAGTATATGGCGGAGTTCGAGGCCATGTCGGGCGTGTCGCTCGATGCCGTATCCATCGGCGCGTCGCCGAACGGCTTTGCGGTGACCTGGGCTGACAATAGCGGTACGGGGCCTAACAAGCCGATCTTCCTGCGCATCTATACCCGTCAGTAAAACGTCCGGCTCAGTTCGCCCCGCTTGACGGCGCTGTACCAGCCCCACAGGGCATGGGCGGCGACCGAACGGTAGGGCGACCAGACCTCGGCGCGCGCCTTGCAATAGGCTTCGTCAGGCCGCGCCTCAAGGCCGTCGAGCCAGCCGACGGCTTCGCGCAGCGCGATGTCGCCGGTGGGAAACACATCGAGACGGCCTTCGCAGAACATCAGATAAACCTCCGCCGTCCAGCGCCCGATCCCTTTGAGCGTCGTCAGATGCGTGATGGCGGCCTCCGGATCGAGGCCGGGCAGGCGGTCGAAATCGACGCTGCGGTCGTGGACGGCCTCGGCGAGGATGCGGGCATATCTGGCCTTGGGCCGCGACAGGCCGTGCCCGCGCAGGGCGTCGTCGGTCTGGGCCAGCAGGTTGGCGGGCAGAACCTCGATCAGCCCCAGACGCACCTTTTGCCAGATGGAATCGGCGGCCTTGACCGACAATTGCTGCTCGACGATCAGGCGCAGCAGGCCCTCGAACCCGCCGGCGCGGTGGCGGAAATTGAGATCGCCGACCGCGGCGAACAGGGGCTTGAGCTTCGGATCGGCCTCGGACAGCGCCGTCATATGGGCGCGTTCCAAAGGCACAAGGTCGCCGGGGATCATTGGGAGAACTCCGCAAAAGGGCGGTCAGACTTACACGCGCGTCGCGCCCTGTCACCTCCCGTTTCTTGCCGCCATATTATACCTCCCTGGCTATGCCGGGGAGGGGACCGCACGAGCCGACGAAGTCGGTGAGATGTGGTGGTGGGGGTTCTTGCTTACTTGCTACAGTGGGCATTGAACCTCCGTAAGGCCCCCACCACCCCGCCTTTCAGGCGCGGTCCCCCTCCCCACGTAGTGGGGAGGTATAATACAATCAGCTCTGGATACAGCCCACCTGAGCCACGCGGTATTCGCGGCGCAGCGTATCCGATACGACGCCGTAATTGCGGCGGGTCAGCAGGTCTTCGTGCTCGAAATCGTATTTGCGCGACGGCGTGGTGCCGATCTTCGCCACGGTTTCCGGCGTCGAGGAATAGATGCGCCCCCGGCGCGGATTGGTCTTGAGCGTGATCCCGATGACCTGCGACTGCGCGTTCAGCGTCGGGCCGCCGATCAATTGGTTCAGGCTGCCGGGAATTTGCGCCGTATGCCCGGCTTCGGCCCAGGCCAGCACGGTTTCGGGCTTCTGGAAGCGTTTGCCGGTCCTGAGTTTCGTCTTGCCGATCAGGCGGCCCGTCGCCTCGCCGACCTGCCCGTGCGGATAGCCCGGCATGAAGCCGCGCATCCCCGGCTTGATCGTCGCCGGGTCGGCAAAGGGCAGGGGCCGGGCGCCGCTGTCGGTCACCGCCAGCACGTAGTTGTCGAGGCTGCGTTTATACTGGACGCGGATGCGCACCCCCAGATTGCCGCCGACATTGAGGAAGGGGTAACGGCAGTTGCGGATACTTTCGCGCGACAGCACCCACTCGCCGGATTTGGAGACCGAAAAGGCCGTGCCGCGGTATTCGATCTTGTTCATCAGCGGCAGGGTGATGATTTCGGCGTGGGAAAACGGCGTATAGGCGGCAAACAGCGCCATTTCGCCTTCGCCCGGCGGCGGCGGGGCGGGCGGCGACATCGACTTGTCGCCCCAGCGGCCCGGTATGACGACCAGAAGCGCCACCGCCGTGCCATATACCATCCAGTCGGGCAGGAGTGTCATCTTAAACCTCTATGCCTAGCCGGCGGAGACGGCGGAGGCGAGGATCAGGGCGGCGGCCAGCTTGGCGGCGACCAGAAGGACGGCGGCGGAGACCTCGCCCTCATTGATGCGCGACGGCAGGCCGGTCAGCAGGAAGTCGACCATGCGGAAGACGAACAACTGCAACAGAACGGTCGCACCGCCCCAGATTAGGATTTCCCGCACGGTGTCCGATGCCGACATCGACGCCGCCAGCGGCACGGCCAGGCCGATGATCACCCCGCCATAGGCGACGGCGGCGGCGGAATTGCCGTCGCGGATCTGCTGGATTTCCTTGTACGGCGTCAGGATCGAATAGAGGGTCGCCCCGATGACCAGCATCAGCAGCGTCACACCGGCGTGCAACAGGGTGACGGGGAAACCGGCAGCGAAGGCCTGAATTTCCGGCCGCAGCACTTCGGGGGTGAGGAAATCGAGATTGAGAAAGTCGGGTATCATGACGCTTAAGCCCCCAAATACGCCCGCGGTCCCGCGCGGACGACAAGTATTGGCTTAAGCGCAGTGCAATATCAAGGCCGTAATCCGCGCCCCCTCGCCCCTGCGGGGAGAGGGTTGGGGTGAGGGGGGAGTCACTCAATCCATTCGTGTAATTTGAGACAGAATTAGGCTAAGGAGGAAAGATTTCCCCCTCACCCGGCCAAAGACTATCGTCTTTGTCCACCCTCTCCCCAAGGGGCGAGGGGAAAGATCAAACCATTCCCGACGCCAGATGGCCGTAGGGCAGTTCGGTTTCCACCTCATCTGTCCCATTCTGACCCGCTTTACGCAGGACCGAGGCGCGGACCTTCTCGCTTTCGGACTTCAACTGACCGCAGGCCGCCAGAATATCGCGCCCGCGCGGGGTGCGGATCGGCGAGGCATAGCCTGCCTTGTTCAGGATGGCGGCGAACGACTCGATCGTGCGCCAGTCCGAGCACTGATAGTTGGTGCCGGGCCACGGATTGAACGGGATCAGGTTGATCTTGGCCGGGATGCCCTTGAGCAGTTTCAGCAGGGCGCGGGCCTCGGCGGGGCTGTCGTTGACGTCTTTCAGCATGACGTATTCGAAGGTCACGCGGCGGGCGTTGGAAATGCCGGGATAGGTGCGGATGCCCTCGATCAGTTGCACCAGCGGATACTTCTTGTTCAGCGGCACCAGCAGGTCGCGCAGATCGTCGTTCGTCGCGTGCAGCGAGATGGCCAGCATGGCGGCCGTGCGCTCGCCCAGCGCCTTCAGTTCCGGCACCACGCCGGACGTGGACACCGTGATGCGGCGGCGCGAAATGGCGATGCCTTCGTTGTCGGAGATGATGTCGATGGCGTCGGCGACGTTGTCGAGATTGTACAGCGGCTCGCCCATGCCCATAAAAACGATGTTCGACAGCTTGCGGTCTTCCTTGGGCGACGGCCATTCCTCAAGGTCGTCGCGCGCGATCTGCACCTGCGCCACGATCTCGGCGGCAGTCAGGTTGCGCACCAGTTTCTGCGTGCCGGTATGGCAGAACGAGCAGTTGAGCGTGCAGCCGACCTGCGACGAGACGCACAAAGCGCCCGACCGGCCGACATCGGGGATATAGACGGTCTCGACCTCGATGCCCGGTGCCATGCGGATCAGCCACTTGCGCGTGCCGTCCTTTGACACCTGACGCTCGACGACTTCGGGACGGGCGAGGGTGAATTTCTCGGCCAGAGGACCGCGCTGATCCTTGCCGATATCGGTCATCTGCTCGAAATCGGTGAAGCCGTAATGGTGGACCCAGCGCCAGATCTGCGTGGCGCGCATACGGGCTTTACGCTCTTCGACCACGCCGGATTCCTTGAGCGCCGCGATCAGGCCGTCGCGCGTCAGGCCGGTGATATTGACCTTCTGGCCAACCACTTGAATGGCAGGTTTTGCGGACAGGTCGAGCGTATAGGCCACGGAGGGAACCTTCGGATAAGCAACAGATGTGGGAGCGAATGCGGGCCTATACAGGAAAACGCGGGGAATGTCTAATCGATCGGGCTGGTCACGGTCCAATGTTTTGCTATGCTGGGCTCAAGGGGACGAAATGCATTCCGAAAGTTCCGATATTCCGCGCGTATACCGCTACGGACCCAGGACCTTCTGGCTGATGGCGGTGCTTGGCGTACTCTGCGTCGGTGCGGCCGTCGCCGGTGCCGTGTGGACGTTGGGGCAAACAGCTTGGAACGACATCCTTCTAGGCGTAATGGGTACGGCCATAGGGCTGATTTGCGGCTTCTCAAGCCTGCTCAGCCTGAGAAGTCACTTGGATTTCTACGCGGACCGGTTCGAGTTTCAGGATTTGCTGCGTCGTGTCGTGGTGATGAAGCGCGACATAGTGGGCGCCCGCAATATCCAGAACCAATACGGCGCCTTGCACTTTACCGTCGTTTACAACGCCCCCAAATCGAAGACGGTAACTATCTCCAATTTCGGTCGCAAGGATGAGGATTTCCTGCTCTGGTTCGAGGATTTCGATAATCTGGATGCGAAGGAAGAACGGGAGGCGGCAGACAGAATTCTGGCCAATCCCGTCTATGGCGATACCGAAGAGGCGCGGCATAAGGCGGTCACCACTCAGGAGACGTGGATAGGCCGGGGCGGCATGATCGGCTTGGCCTGCGGACTGTGGGGCATGATCTATCCGTCGCCGTACCTGTGGGCGCTGGCGTGTCTGGCGGCCTTGCCAGCCTTGACCGTAGGCGCGGTCGTCCTCAACCGGAAGCGCTGGATGCTGCATAAGGACGAAGATGACAATCGTCTGTCCCTGCATGACTGGGCGGCTATGCCGGCGGGCATTCTGGGGCTGAGGGCCATGCTCGATATCGAGATGATCGACTGGGAGGTGCCTTTAGCCATAGCCGCAGGTCTGAGCCTTGTGGCCTACGGTCTGATGCGGTGGGTCGAACAGCGGCGCTGGCAATGGTCAATCATCATCTACGGCGTGGTTTATCTGGGCTATTTCTGGGGGCTTCTGGTCTTCGGCAACTGGTATCTCGACCGATCGGAAGCGCAGACCTTTCCCGTGACGGTGCTGGAGAAAAACGCCGGAAAGCATCGCGACGGTCTTGAGGTCACTGCGTGGGGCGACCGTGCAGCGGGCGAAGAGGTTTCCGTGGATGACCACTTTTACCGCTCGGTCGAACCGGGGCAACAGGTGTGTGTCTACCGATATTCGGGCGCGGCCGGCTGGCGATGGATCATCGTCGGGACGTGTCCTGCGTCGTCGTCAGGAAAGCAATGAGACCGGATGAAGCGACGATCCGTCGGTTGACAGGGCGGGGGGATGTTGCGCTATGGTTGTGATCTGTTCGAGGAGGGAACCATGCCATTCAAAACGATTTTCGCCCTGATGACCGGGCTGGCGCTGTGCGCGATTACACCGTCGGTAGCGACCGCTGGTCCGGCCAGCACGGCGCTGGGGGCCTGTTTTTCGCGCACCACGACCGAGGCCGATCAGGTGGTGCTGGTGCGCTGGATTTTTTCGGCGGTCTCCCATCATCCGGGCGTCGCCGACATGGCAAAGGTCACGCCTCAGGAACGCGAAGAAATCGACCGCAAGGTCGGCGCCCTGACCATGCGGCTTCTGACCGAAGACTGCCGCGCCGAGACCGCCGAGGCGATGCGTGCCGATGGCCCTGAGGCTCTGGAGACCGCGTTCGGTTCGCTGGGCGAAAAAGCGATGGAAACCCTGTTTCAGGACCCGAACGTCGCCGAGGGCCTTGAGGGCCTGACCAAGAATCTGGATCAGGAAAAATTGCTGCGTGCCTTTGTCGGCGCGCCGGAAAAGAAATAGGCGCCTACTTCGTCTTCAAAAACGCGATGAGCGCGGCACGGCTTTCCGGTTTGCCGATGGCCTGCGGCATGGCGGTGCCGGGGTACATCTTCGACGGTTCGGTCAGGAACTTGTCAAGTTGGGCCTCGCTCCAGCGCTCGCCTTTCGCACCGGCGGCTTTCAGCGGTGTCGAATAGGCAAAGCCCGGCACGGCGGCGATCCGGCGTCCAACCACACCTTTAAGCGACGGGCCCTGACCGTTCGACACCCCGGTGTCGTGACAGGCGGCGCAGTACTGGTCGAACAGGTCTTCGCCCAAGGCTGCATCACCGGGACCGGCCTGCGCGGCGGTGGCGATCAGGACAAGACTCAGGCTCAAAAACAACCGTCTCACGCGTGGCTCCCGCATACCGGACAGTCCGGTTCCGCCGGCAAGCCTATCACGCGCGAGGTCATCGACAAGCCATCGAACAGCATAAGCTTGCCGATCAGGGGTTCTCCGGCCTTGGTGATCAGCTTGACGACCTCCAGCGCGCAGATCGAGCCGATGATCCCGGCCAGAGCGCCCACCACGCCGACGCGTTCGCAGGTCTCGGCATCGGGCGGGATGTCCGGCACGAAGCACTGATAGCAGGGTTGCCCATTGAATACGGCGACCTGCCCCGACCAGCGCCCCAGTGCGCCGGAGACGAGCGTCTTGCCCTGTGCCATGCAGACGCGGTTGACCAGATGCCGGGTCTCGAAATTGTCGCAGCCGTCCAGCACGATATCGTAACCCGCGATGATCCCGGCGGCATTGGCCTCAGTGAGGCGCACCGGATGCAGGATCAACTCGGCGTGGGGGTTCAATGCCGACAGCCGCGCCTGTGCCGTCTCGGCCTTGCCTGCGTCGATGTCGCCGGTGGCATAAAGCACCTGTCGTTGCAGGTTCGACAGCGACACCGTGTCGTCGTCGAGAAGGCCCAGCGTCCCGATCCCCGCCGCCGCCAGATACAGTGCGGCAGGGGCGCCGATACCGCCCATACCGACGATCAGCACCTTCGCGCCCTTGAGCCGCATCTGCCCCAATCCGCCGATTTCCTTCAGCACGATATGGCGGGCGTAGCGGTCGAGATCGTCGTCTGTAAGTTCGGGGGGGAGCTTAGGTAAGGACATGGGGATGAAATGGCACTGCGGGACTTGAATCGCAACTCCAAACACGCCAAGTAACGAGGATGACAGACAGCAATTTTCCTAACTGGCACGGGACCACGATCGTGGCCGTGCGCAAGAACGGCAAGACCGTGATCGCCGGTGACGGTCAGGTCTCGATGGGGCCGACGATCGTCAAGGGCGGGGCGAAGAAGGTCCGCACCCTCGCCAACGGCAAGGTGATCGTCGGCTTTGCGGGGGCAACGGCGGACGCCTTCACCCTGCTGGAGCGGCTTGAGGCCAAGCTGGAGCTTTATCCGGATCAACTGGCGCGGGCCTGCGTCGATCTGGCCAAGGACTGGCGCACGGATCGCTATCTGCGCCGTCTGGAGGCCATGCTGCTGGTCGGCGATCAGAACCATATCCTGACGATTACCGGGGTCGGCGATGTGCTGGAGCCCGAAGATGGCGTGGCCGCCATCGGTTCCGGCGGCACCTACGCCCTGTCAGCGGCGCGCGCCTTGCTCGATTACGAACCCGACGCCGAGGTCATCGCGCGCAAGGCGATGAAGATCGCCGGGGAAATCTGCGTCTATACCAACGGCAATGTCACCCTGGAGAAACTGGAAGCGTGATCTCGTTCCGCCCCCTGACCGATAATGACGCAGGCCTGCTCCTGCTGTGGATGTCGTCTCCGCACGTGCAGCAATGGTGGGGCCACGACGGCCAGTCCGCCGAGGACGCCGTCGAAGACGCGCTCGCCTATGTCGGCGCGGCCAACGGCACCGGCTATATCTTCAACTGGCACGGCCAGCCGGCGGGCTATGTGCAGAGCTACGAATGCTGCCCGGATCATGAGGCCGATGACCCGTGCTATGCGGAAACGCCGCGCGGCACCTTCCTGATCGACCTGTTCATCGGCGATGCCTCGCTGCTGGGCGAAGGCGTCGGCACCGAGGCCCTGCGCATGGTGTGTGAGGGCATGTTCAAGAAGGGCGCTCAGGTCGTCCGTGTCGCCCCGCACACCGCCAACGCCGCCGCCGTCCGCTGCTGCGAAAAGGCAGGCTTTACGCCGTCGGATGCGTCCGTGTCGGGCGGCTTGCGCCTGATGTGCCGGACGCCGGATGTCGCGGCCTTTGCTTAAAGCTTTATCGCGCATTTGATCCAAAAACCGCTGCACACTTTTGACTTCGTCGAACTTCGTTTCGGAATGCGCTTTAGATATTGGAATCTGTAATGACCACCTTTTCCCCGCGTGAAATCGTCTCGGAACTCGACCGCCATATCATCGGCCACACCGACGCCAAGAAGGCCGTAGCCGTGGCGTTGCGCAACCGCTGGCGGCGCAAGGCGACCGATCCGGCCATCCGCGACGAGATCACGCCGAAGAACATCCTGCTGATCGGCCCGACCGGCGTGGGTAAGACCGAGATCGCGCGGCGTCTGGCGAAGCTCGCTAATGCCCCCTTCATCAAGGTTGAGGCGACCAAGTTCACCGAGGTCGGCTATGTCGGCCGCGACGTCGATCAGATCGTCCGCGACCTCGTCGAAGCCGCCATATTTATGGTCAAGGACAAGAACCGTCAGGGCGTCCGCGCCAAGGCCGAGGCCGCTGCCGAGGAACGCCTGCTCGATGCGCTGGTCGGCCCCGGCTCGCAACCGGCGACGCGCGACAGCTTCCGCAAGCGCCTGCGCAACGGCGAACTGGACGACAAGGAGGTCGAACTGAGCGTCGCCGATACCGGCGGGCAGATCGGCATGTTCGAAATCCCCGGTCAGGCGGGCAATCAGATAAACCTCGGCGACATGCTGCAAAAGGCGATGGGCGGGCGGCAGAAAAACGTGCGCCTGACGGTCGCGGCGGCACAGCCGATCCTGCTGTCCGAAGAGTCGGAAAAGCTGCTCGATCAGGAAGCCGTGTCCCGCGAAGCCCTGTCCCTGGCCGAGCAGGAGGGCATCGTCTTCCTCGATGAGATCGACAAGGTGGCCTCGAAGTCCGAACGCGGCGGGGCCGACGTCTCGCGCGAAGGCGTCCAGCGCGACCTGCTGCCGCTGATCGAGGGCACGACGGTCTCGACCAAGTACGGCCCGGTCAAGACCGACCACATCCTGTTCATCGCGTCGGGCGCCTTCCACGTGGCCAAGCCGTCGGACCTGCTGCCGGAATTGCAGGGCCGTTTGCCGATCCGCGTCGAGCTGAAGGCGCTGACGCAGGACGACTTCCGCCGCATCCTGAGCGAGCCGGAAGCCAATCTGATCAAGCAGAATCAGGCCCTGATGGCGACTGAGGGCGTGACGCTGGAATTTGACGACGGCGCGATCGTCGAGATGGCCGCCGCCGCCGCGCAGGTCAATGCCAAGGTCGAGAACATCGGCGCGCGCCGCCTGCACACCATCATCGAAAAGGTGATGGAGGACCTAAGCTTCACCGCCGCCGATCAGGCGGGTCAGACCGTCACCATCGATGCGGCCTATGTGAAGCAGCGTCTGGGCGAGATCGCCGGGGACGCCGATCTGAGTCGGTATATTCTTTAATTCAGCCTATTAAAAAAGCCCGCTCGATTGAGCGGGCTTTTTCTATTCGCGGCCCGTATTGCGGGCAAACTGATCGACATATTCGGCGTAATGGTGTTCCAGATAGTCGGCGTAATGTTTCAAGGCGTCTTGCATGAACACCTTGCGATTGGCGGCGAACTGCGTGGCGTCGAGCGCGTTACCGGCGGCCACATGCACCGTGAAGCGCGCGGCGGCGTGCGACAGGGCGGCGGAGACCAGCGCGCTGTCGCTCGTTTTTGCCTGGGCATTGGCGGTGTCGATATAGGCCGAGGCCAGGTCGCCGAAGGTGGGTTCAGTCGTCTGGCTCATGTTTTGGAAATCCCCAGGACCGGCGGCGAATAGGCGGCGAAATTATCGGTATAGTCCTGATAATGGCTTTCTAGATATTCACGATACAGCTTCACGTAATGGTCGATATGGGCGTCCTTGTTCTGCGTCATGACGCGCCCGCTGACGAACTGCGTCGACGATACGAAGCAGTTGAACCGCGCCGCCGCCTGCATCAGGGCCGCACCGGCGACGCCGGGATTGCTTTCGGGCAGATGGCTGTTCGCCGTATTGATATGCTCGACGATCCACTCATTGAATCGTTCGTTGGAAACTTCGGCCACTGGGTGCTCCTCGTTGATTTATTTGCCGTATGTGGGGTGAGGGAGGGGGATTTGTCAACGGAACCGCTGTGAAAAAAAGCCCCGGAAGGACCGGGGCTTTTGAGTATTTTTCTAACGCTTGATGTAGCTGTCGTAGTTTTCGCTATGCTCGTCGTAATGACCTTCGAGATAGGTGCGGAACTGCGCCGTGATCTGGTCGAGATTGGTTTTACGCGACAACTGCATCTGGGTCTTGTTCGGGCTGTTGCTGGCGGCGACGAAGGCCGCATAGCGCGCCCCGGCGTGCAGCATGGCGGTCGCCACGGCACCCACATAGGCGTCCTGACCCTGACGGTTGGCGACTTCGATATATTCCGAGGCCATCTGGCGGAAGGCTTCGGGCGAGGGGTTCGGGTCGCTCATGATCAACCTATCTCCTTAACCTATCTTGGGGGGCGTGCGGTACTGGTCGTAGTTCGCGACATATTCGTCGTAATGCTGCTCCAGCATTTCCTTGTAGAGCTTGAGATAGTGATCGATCTCGAACTGACGGCGGTCCTGCATGATGCGCGGCGACACATATTGCAGCGAACTGACATAGGCGTTGAAGCGCGCCGCGGCGTGCATCAGGGCCGCACCGGCGACGCCGGGTTCGGATTTCTGGGCGTCGCTATTGCCGATATTGATATGGTTGATGATCATCTGACTGAAGTCCTGATCCGAGGGCTTGACCACGCGGTGCTCCTTACTGAGCGATATTCGGAAAAGTGTTAGCGGTTTTCCGCAAAATATCGCGACAAAATAAAAACTGAGCGATATTCGGAAAAGTGTTAGCGGTTTTCCGCAAAATATCGCGACAAGATAAAAATACTGAAGGCTGTATCTGGCGTCAGGGGGCAGGCTTTGTCAACTTGGCCAGCAAGGCGACAGAGGCTTTGTCACAAAGATTATAGACGGTCTCGAAGTCGCGCGCGTCGCCGTAGTAAGGGTCGGGCACGTCCTTGCTGATGCCCAGCGCCTCATCGAGATAGAGCGCGACGGTCGCGGTAGCATCGTCCGGCATGAGGGTGCGAATATTGCGGACATTGTCGCGGTCGAGGCCGAGGATCAGGTCGAAGCGGTGAAAGTCATCCGCGTGCAGTTGCCGGGCGCATTGTTCATGAATGGCCACACCATAGCGCGCGGCGACCGCGATCGAGCGCCGGTCGGGCGGCTCGCCCTTATGCCAGTTGCCGGTCCCCGCGCTGTCGATCGTGAACCGGTCGCTCAGGCCTGCGGTTTCGACGTGATGGCGGAACAGGCCCTCGGCCAGCGGCGAGCGGCAGATATTACCAAGGCAGACGAACAGCACGGATCGCATCAGGCGGGCATGTCCAGCGTGAAGCGCGTCTCCGCGGCGTCCGACGCGACGCTTAAGCTGCCGCCGTGGGCACTGGCGATTTCCGAGGCGATATAGAGGCCGAGCCCCAGACCCTGCTGACCGGGCTTGACCTCGCCGCGCGCGAAGGGTTGGAACAGACGGGCGCGGGCGGCTTCGGGGATGGCCTCGCCGCCATTGGCGATCGACAGGATAAAGTGACCGTTTTCCGTGCGGGCTGAGACGCGGACCGGCTGATCGGGCGCGCCGTGCGTCAGGGCATTGCCGAGCAGGTTGGAAAAGAGCTGCGCCAGACGTTTGGCGTCGCAGGTCACCGGCTGCGGCAGGTCGTAATGCGTTTCGATCACGCGGTCGGGGGCGGCCATTCGCAATTCCGACACGACCTGTTCCAGCACCGGCTGAACCGGCTGACGCTCCAGATCGATGCCGACGCCTGAGCCCATGCGGCCGCGCGCGAAGTCGAGGATATTGTCGATCAGTCCGGCCATGCGCGCCGCCGAGGTGCGGATCATGGCGATGACGGTCTTCTGGCGATCTTCGGGCAAGGGCATGTCGAGCAGGTGCGAGCCCGAAGCGATGGCGGCCAGCGGATTGCGCAGGTCGTGGCCCAGAACGGCGATGAACTGCTCGCGCAATTCGCCGGTGGCCCGGTGTTCGGCCAGTTCCAGCGCCGAAGCCTCGGCCTTGTCCTGGGTATCGAGGTGAAAGGCGATCAGGTCCGCGAACATGCGGAACATGCCGATGGTTTCCGGTGTGTTGAGCTTCGCGGGCTTCGGGTCGATGGCGCACAATGTGCCGAAGAAACTGCCGTCGGCGCGATGGATCGGCAGGGAGATATAGCTCTGGAAGCCGTACTGAAGCGGTGTGTGGTGCGTCACGAAATACGGATCGGCAGCGACTTCGTCGATGATCACACCTTGGCCCGACTGACGAATTTCGTCGCAGATCGTGCTGCGCAGCTCCAGCTCGCCGCCGGGCTTCAGCCCGAAGCCGATATCGTCGCGCGTGGCGCAGGCGATCCACTTTTCATCCGTCACACGGGCGATGGCGGCAAAGCCCATGCCGGTCGTGCGGCACACGACGTCGAGAATGGTCGGGACGGCGTCTATGCGCGCAATGGCGGCGATATCTTTGTCAAGCGGGTTCAAGGCGGTATCCGGCGGGTACATTCCGAAAGCTTATAGGGCGAAACGCGGCGGGCATAGGGAAAAGTGGCGCGCGGCCTTGTGACCCGTGCGAATCCTGCCTAAAACCGATTTCAGAACAGATAATGAACGGTGATGTTTCGATGGCCGCGCAACCCCTGCCTGAGCTTGAAGGCTTTATCGACCGCCTGAAAGCGATTTCGGATCGTTACGAGCGCGTACACGGCATTGACCGCGGCGGCGACTGGCACCTGCTCAAGGTGCAGGAAGAGGTGGGGGAGCTGACGCAAGCCTATCTCGCCATGACCGGCCGCTCGCGCCGCGATCCGGACACCGCCCGGCACGACGTGGCGATGGAAATGGCCGATGTCATCTGCATGATCTTCCTGATGGCGCGCGACGAAAGCATAGACCTCAATGCGGCTATCGAAGAGAAGTGGATGAAGTGGGAAACGGTCATGGCGGCGGAAAATCATGCGTAGCGCTGCCGCCGTCAAAAAGCTGTTCGAGCGCTTCGAGGCCGACAAGCCGGAACCGAAGACCGAATTGAACTTCACCAATCCGTTCACCCTGACGGTCGCCGTGGCCCTGTCGGCCCAGACGACCGACGTGGCGGTCAACAAGGCGACCGCGCCCCTGTTCAGGATCGCCGACACGCCTCAGACCATGCTCGACTTAGGCGAAGAGCGGTTGATGCAGATGATTTCCTCGATCGGACTTTACCGCAACAAGGCGAAGAACGTGATGGAGATGTGCCGCATCCTGCTGTCGCGGTTCGACGGGCAAGTACCGCTCAATCGCGCCGATCTGCTGAGCCTGCCCGGCGTCGGCAACAAGACCGCCAGCGTCGTGTTGAATGAGCTGGATATCGAACCGGCGATTGCGGTCGATACGCACGTTTTTCGCGTCTCGCACCGGCTGGGGATCGTCGATGCGGCGGCCAATACGCCGGACAAGGTCGAGGCCGAACTGATGCAGGTCATCCCACGCAAGTGGCTGACGCGGGCGCATCACTGGCTGATCCTGCACGGGCGCTATACCTGCGTGGCGCGCAATCCGAAGTGCGTGGCTTGTATCGTCGAGGATCTATGCCCCAAGATCGGCGTAGGCTAAACCTCGAACACTTCGCGCAGGGTAGCGAGCGTTTCGATCAGCACCGTATCGGGCACAGCCCCCAGACGTTTGACTAGCCGCGTCTTATCCAGCGTTCTGATCTGATCGAGCAGGATCAGCCCGGTCTTGCCGTCGAAGGTCAGGTCTATGCGAAAGGGCGCCGGACGGCTGCCGGTGGTCATCGGCGCGACGATCACCGTGCGCAGATAGTCGTGTAACTCCGGCGGTGAGATGACGACGCACGGACGGGTTTTCTGGATTTCGCTGCCGACCGTCGGATCGAGATTGGTCAGCCATATGTCGCCGCGCTTCACCATGTCAGGTCGGCGTCGTCGGCATTGGCGATCTCTGGCCAGACCGGGGTATCGTCGCCGTTTTCAGCTAAAACCCGACTGGCCTCGGCCCAGCCGTCGCGCGGACTTTTCGGCTTGGCGAGGATGATGGCGGTTTCGGTCACCGTCATTTCGACGCTCTCGCTCAGGCCCAGTTGCGCCAGCACGGCCTTGGGGATGATGACCCCTTGCGAATTGCCCATCTTGCGTATACTGGCCTTCATGACGGACTCCTTTGTAAGCACAAAGTTATCACATTCAGGATGGCGGATCAATGATGATGGCCGCACGTCCCTAAGGCGTGTTCCACCGCGTGGCTGAGGCGGGCCGGGGCAGCGTCCTCATATTTGAGGTACAGGTCCGGTTCGATCAGCTCCAGTTCCATCAGGCAGAACCGGCCCTGCGCGTCGCGGACCATATCGACGCGGGCGTAGAGCAGGGTCTGTCCGACGAATTCCAGCGCCTCATAGGCCAGTTCGACGGCGGCGACCGGCGGGGTCTCTAACCGCAGATGGGCGTCGTAATCGGGCTGTGAGCGGAAATCGCCGGGCTTAGGGGTTTTCAGTACGGCATGGCTGAACGTGCCGTCGAAGAAGATCAGCGACCATTCACCCTCGGTCTGGATGGCGGGCATGAACGGCTGGATCATCGCCTCGCCTTCAGGGGCGCTGTGGCCGCTTTTGGCGTCTTCACCGGGTAGCGGCAGGGTGTCGCCGTCGAAGATCATGGTGTGCTTGGCCCCGGCGGAAACGATCGGTTTCAGCACGACGGCCTGTTGGCCGAAATCGGCACGGGCGGCGGTGATATCGGCTATCGTCAGGCGCTCGGTGAACAGGGTCGGTATGATGCGTATACCCGCATCGGCCAGGTCGCGCAGATAGCGCTTGTCGACGTTCCAGCTCACGATTTCCGGTGGATTGAGCATTTTAAAGCCTTTGGCCTTGATGGCGGCCAGGGCGCGGCGAAACTCATCCGGCGCGTTATGATACCCCCACGCGACCAGCGGCAGGACGAGGTCGTAGGCCTCGGTCAACGGCTCCGACCACGGCTGGGCGTGGACCTCGAACCCGGCAAAGGCGGCGCGATAGGCGTCCAGCACCGCGGGCCAGCGCCCGTGATGCGACGGATGGGCCGGATTGGGCGTTAGTATCAATAAAGACTTGCTCATCAGGCGGTTTTTGCGCAAAGACACCCCAAACGCAACCGGATTATCTCGCATGTCTCAAGAGTTCGACGTCACCGCCGTAGGCCACGCCATCGTGGACGTTCTGGCCCCCGCCACCGAAGCCTTCATCGCCGATGAAGGTCTGCCGAAAGGCGGCATGACGCTGATCGACCAGCACCGGGCGATCAATCTCTACGACAAGATGGTGTCGCGGGACGAGCTGACACAGGAATCGGGCGGTTCGGCGGGCAATACCATCGCCGGCGTCGCCTCTTTCGGCGGCAAGGCGGCCTATATCGGCAAGGTGGCGCACGATGAGCTGGGCAACGTCTTCAGCCGCGACATGAAAAAGATGGGCGTCAGCTTCGACACGCCGTTCCTGCACGACGACCCGACCCACACGGCGCGCTGCCTGATCAATATCACCGAAGACGGTCAGCGGACGATGGCGACCTTTCTCGGCGCCGCCGCGCTGGTCGGCCCCGCCGACGTCGATCCCGAACTGATCAAGGCGTCGCAGATCACCTATCTCGAAGGCTATCTATTCGACACGCCGTCGGGCCGCGCCGCCTTTGCCAAGGCCTGTGAGATCGCGCGTTCCGTGGGGCGCAAGACCGCCATCACCCTGTCGGATCGCTTCGTGGTCGATCGCTGGCGCACCGACCTGATGGCCTTTATCGAGCAGCATATCGACCTCGTCTTCGCCAACGAGTCGGAGCTTCTGTCCTTCTTCCAGACCGACGACTTCCATAAGGCCGCGCGGTATCTCAAGACCAAGACCGACCTTGCCTTCATCACGCGGTCGGAACTGGGCTCGGTCGCCATCAAGGCCGATATTTCGCACGACATTCCCTGCTATCCGGTCAGCGCCGTGGTCGACACGACCGGCGCGGGCGATCAGTATGCGGCGGGCGTGCTCTACGGCCTGACTCAGGGCCTGCATCTGGAAACCTGCGGCCGTCTGGGGGCGCTGGCCGCCGCCGAAGTGATCAGCCACTACGGTCCGCGCCCGCAGGTATCCTATGCCCAGCTGGCCAGGGATAACGGCCTTATCTAAACCCTTGCCAAACCCGCAACCTGTGCCATAGTGATCACAACCTCGGCGATTGGTAAATCCGACGCCGAAGCATGATGAACCTTATTACAGGGAGGTTGGTATGCGTGTTTTATGGATAGCTGCCGTTGTCGCAAATCTGGCGATAGCCGGCGCGGCAGGGGCGCAAAGCTCGATTTACTCCGGTGGTGACACGACCTATCGGCCGCAGGATTATCGCTTCAATGCGAGTGCCGATGACGGCCGTTATCGCGACCCGGCCCCCAGTGTGCGGAGCCAAATTACCGACCGTAAGCTGCATGATCTGATGAGCCGCGCTCAGACGGCCTTCAAGAAAGCCCGGACGCAGCGTGAAAAAGGCAATGCCGAAGCGGCGTGCCGATCCATGCGTCAGGCGATTGATCTGGAAAAGCAATATGTCAGCCGGAAAAATACACTTTATCCGGAACTGATCAGGGATACCCGCCCAGGTCTGTACGAAGACCTTGAAACCGAATTTTGCGCCAGCGTTCGCAGTTGATCCGAAACTAAAAAAGGGAGGTTTTTATGCGTGTTTTTATGATGGTGGCGACGATCGCGGTTGCGGGATCGGGAGCCGCTACGGCGGTTTCGGCGCAACAATATGTGCCCCCGGCAGACAGCTATAATTCGATGCGCCCTGAGCAACGCTACTATCCGATTCATGGCACCCTGTTCTATGCCCGCGATGCGTCGGGACGTATGACCTCTAATAGCCTGCCGTCAGCTGGTGATCTGAGGCAAAGGACCCGTACCGTTTTCGAAGCGGCGCAGGCGCAGAAATCCGAAGGCAGGGATGCCGCCGCCTGTCGATCGATGCGTAAGGCCATTGAACTGGACAAGCGCTATCTCAGGTCTAAAAACAGAGCCAATCCCGGTCTGGATCAGGAGGCCCCTGATGATATCTATCGCGATCTGGAGGCCGAATACTGCACCACCGACCGCAGTTAAGCCTGACAGATCGTAATAAGGCATCTGTGATTTTGTAAATTTGCGACCTCGTGTCAGACTCTGTGCCGTAAATGCCGTCGTCTGGGCGGCAGGAGGTTAGCCGTGCGCATGATTGCCTTAGGTGTGATATTGGTGATGGCCACTGCCAATCCGTCTCTGGCTCAACGCTACGACAATCAGCCGCGTTACGAGCGCTGGTCGTCGAGCGTCATCTACGATTCGCGCAACGGCAGATTTTATGAGGTTCGTCCGGATGGCGTCTTCGATCCGCGGTTCGGGTACGTCCCCTATAGCCCGACCGCGGAACGGCGGACGAAAATCCGCGAAGGCTATCTGGCGGCGCGCGCTCATTGGAAGGCGGGGGATAGCGCCACGGCCTGCCGTCTGCTGCGCGAGGTCATCGAACTGGACCGCCAGGACAAGGGCAGCGGCGTCTACGCCGAACTTGAGGACGATTATTGCAGCCCGGATCGTGGATCAAATCGCGGTTAGACCTGCCGCCGCTTAAGCGCCACGTAAAGCGCGCCAGTGCCGCCGTGGCGGGCATGGGCCTGAGATATGCCCGCGACGATGTACGACAGCGCCGGATCGGCCAGCCATTCCGGCGCGTTGCGCTTCAATATTCCGTTTTCTGCCATCCCCTTGCCGGTAATGACCAGTACGGCGCGGTAGTCGTTGGCCCAGGCCTGCTGTACGAAGGATTTGAGCCGCTGTTCGGCTTGAATCTGCGTCAGGCCGTGCAGGTCGAGGCGCGCTTCGATGGGGTCGCGTTCGCGCGAAATGCGGCGTTTGCGTTTGGGCTCGATAGGGTCCGGTCCGTCGCGCATCGTCTCGATCAGGCGAAAGCCTGACGGCGATTTCGACGCCTGTCCGATGTTGAACGGCACCAGCGGCAGGGGCCGTTCAATACGCGGGGCGGAAAGTGTGTTCTGGCCTTCGGGCATGCCCTTGATCGTCACGGTTTCGATCTGAGGTTCGGGTTTTGGCGGCTTGGCCTTTTCGGGCTTTAAACGCGGCGCATGCGGTCGCACCGTGGCCGTCACCAGATGCCACAGGCGCAGATCCTCATCCTTGAAACCGAAGCGGGCCATGGGAATCTAAATGGCATGGCAAGGGTAAAAGGGGAAGAAATTATTCCCGTCGTTTTGCGCGTGGGTTCTTCTTCGGCAGATGCTGAACCGGGCGCAACTTGCCTTCGATATGGCGGATGATCAGCTCGGCGACGTCGACGCCCGACGCCTTCTCGATCCCTTGCAGACCCGGCGACGAATTGACCTCCAGAACCTTGGGGCCGGAATTCGAGCGCAATATATCCACCCCCGCCACCTGTAGCCCCAAAGCGCGGGCGGCCTTGACGGCGATATCGGCCTCATCCTCGGTGATCTCGACCGACAGGGCCTTGCCGCCCTGATGCAGGTTGGCGCGGAAATCGCCGATCTTGGCCTTGCGCTTCATGGCGGCGACGACCTTGGAGCCTATGACGAGGCAGCGCAGGTCTTCGCCGTCGGCCTCCTTGATGAACTCCTGCGTCAGCAGTTCGGCATCGAGGTCGCGAAAGGCCGAGATGACCGAGGCGGCGGCCAGCTCCGTTTCGGCCAGCACGACGCCGCGGCCCTGCGCGCCCTTTGTCAGCTTGACGACCAGCGGTGCGCCGCCGACCAACTTAACGACGTAGTCGGTGTCCTTGGGCGACTTGGCGAAGGCCGTCACCGGCATGGGGATACCCTTGCGCGCCATGACCTGAAGCGCGTGCAGCTTGTCGCGCGAGGCCGAAATGGCCGAGGAGCGGTTGAGACAATAGGCCCCGGTCGTCTCGAACTGACGCACGACGGCCAGGCCGTAGCTGGTCATCGGCACCCCAATGCGCGGGATGATGGCGTCGAACTGCGGCAATGGCTTGCCGTCGTAATGGACTTCGGGGCGCGTGACGTTGATGTTCATATAACAGCGCGAGGTCTCGATGGCCTCGATGACGTGGTCGCGCTCCTGCGCCGCGCGGATCAGGGCGCGGATCGAGTAGTTGCCCGCGTCCTGCGTCAGAATAGCCAGACGCAAGGGGCGCTTGACGGCCTTGGGGGCCTCGGCGCGGCTATAGACGTCGTAGGAGAGGATGGGTTGACGGTGCGCGGCGGTCGGATCGACCATCGCGCCGAGGCTTTCCAGCGCCTGCCGCCCGATCAGCATGCGGTACATCATGCTGGCGCGGTTGGTCAGCGACATCTCGATGGGGTGCAGATGGCCACCGATGTCGATATGGGTCTGGATGAAATAGCGCCACTCGGTCTCGCCGTTCGACGAGGTGACCTCGCGCTGCCCCAGCAGGTCGGCGGAGCAGGCGACCTCGATATCGTAACGCCCCGGCACCGGATTGACGACGAAGCGCACGCGCGGCCGGTCGGGCGTGCCGAAGGGCTCGATATCGACCGCGTGCAGCACGGAGGTCCGCGCTCCGGTATCGACCTTGGCCCGGATGGCCGGCAGGGCCAGATCGGGCAGGCCGACCCATTCTTCCCAGCCAAAGGTGAGGGGTGTTTCTGGCGTGTCGGTCATGCGGCGCTCGTGCGGTGAAGGGGCAGGTTACCGCCCATAGGCCGCTTTTGCGAAGCTTTTTTGTCGGGGTGGCACGGACGCACTTATCCCCGCTGCTCCGAACCGTGCGCATCATGGGGTATGACCGACACATATACTCCCTTACACGACCGCCTGATGGTTCAGGCCCAGCGCATGCTCGCCGAGATCGAGCGCGCCACACCTTCGACCCTCAAGGAGGTCGTCGCCGTACTCAGCGCCCTGTGCGTGGCGACGCGCCTGATCCGGCAATTGCATACGCCGCTGACGAAGACGAAGGTTGCGCAGACTGGCGTCGATCACACGCCCTCCTCCCTACGCAGTGGGGAGCGGGGCGGCCCGTGCCGTGCAGCGAGCGAAGCGAAGCCGACGGAGGGGGCGGCGCAGCCGCAAACCCCGCCCGCTTCAGACGCGCCAGTATTGCAAAAGGGCTGGTCCGACAAACAGGCCGCCTTGCGCGAACAGCGCGCGGCCCGCACCGGTAAATGGCCCGACGGCACGCCTTACCGGAAAACGGGTTAGTTTCCGGATGCCTGAGAGGTGGATTATTTTTACCACGAAAGAGACGATAAAATTCGCCGAAGCCAAGAACACGAAAATTCGCCGCAAAAAGTCTTAGCGTTACAAATATATAGGCTCGCCGGAAGAAACGCTTTCAGGCGTTTTATTGTACATACTCTAATTTGCCAGCCTGATATCGTCCGGTATAGACATATCGTATGAATGCCAGAACCCTTGTCAGACATACAATCACCACCTTAGTCGTGCCCGTGGGTCTATTTGGCTCGATGTGGGCCGGATACGGTATGGCGCTGGCAATCCTGCAAAATGCAAAGCGTGCGGTAACGGGTTTCCTTTTGGGACCCGTCGCGTATCTGGGGTTTGTCCTGCTCATAGGCGCAATTCTGAAAATGCGGCGCCATCAGCACCCCTGGCCGTTTGGCATCTGGGTTTCGACCCTGTTGTCGGTGATCGGAGTGCTTTTGCTGTCATGGCTTCCTCCGTTCGGCCTATACTGAACGCGGCTGTTGAACTTCACTTCCGTGGTAAAAGCATCTTCCTATTTCATGCTGAGGACATGTTCATGACCCCACCTAAAACCGAACCCGTTCTTCTGTCCGGTGGCAATCCGCAGATCGCCAAGGGTTATGGTGACGCGCCGGTGCAGGCCTATATCGACGCTATGCCCGGTTGGAAGCAGGGTATCGGGCGGCAACTCGATGCACTGATCGTCGCCGCCGTGCCGGAGGTGCAGAAGGCGGTGAAGTGGAACACGCCCTTTTACGGCCTCGAAAACGACAGCTGGTTCGTGGCGTTTCACTGCTTCACCAACTACGTCAAGGTGACCTTCTTTCAGGGCGCATCGCTGACGCCCGTGCCGCCGGGCAAGTCGAAGCAGGCGAATGTACGCTATCTCGACGTGCGCGAGGGTGCGCTCGACGAGGCGCAGTTCACCGATTGGATCAAGCAGGCCAGTAAGCTTCCCGGCGAGAAGCTTTAAGCGCATCCCCAAAAGTGTGCAGCGGTTTTGGGATCAGATGCGCGATCAGCAAAAAGCGCATCCCCAAAAGTGTGCAGCGGTTTTGGGATCAGATGCGCGTCTGCAATCAGGCCTTCTCTTTCGCCTGCGTCGTAAAGGCCAGCAATTGCCGTGTCAGGCGCTCGCCGCGTTTGCCCGCCGCCAGCGCCGCGTCGGACAGGCGCTTGAGGTCCGGATTTTCGGACTGTTTGCCGATCATGTCGAGGGCGGCGTTCATCACGTTCAGCATCTGCGAGAAGTCGGCAGCGACGTCACCGGTCAGACGACCCACCGTCTCGTATTGCTGGGCCTTGGCCAGCGCATCGTCGAGCGCCCGCGCCTGACGCTCCAGTTCGCCCTTGGCGTGCTGAAGCTGGGCGATTTCAAGTTCCAGCGCCCCAGTGCGCGCTTTCATGGTCAGGTATTCGAGCTTGTCGGTATAGGATTCTTCGACCGGTTCCGCCGCAACCGGCGCAGGCAGATGCGCCGTCAGGTCGAATCCGATGCCGATCAGGCCGTCGAACGCCCCGTCGGTGACGACCGGCGTCAGACGCTCCAGCACGGACACGTAGTGGCCATCGGCGGTGCGGACACGATAGCCGAGGTCGCCGCCGGTCTTGCGATCAAGCAGGTCTTTCAGCGTGTCGTGGACGCGGGCCTGATCGTCGTCGTGCAGGTTGTCGAGCCAACCGTCTTCGAGGAATTCCTGCGCCCCGCAACCGGTCAGGACGTGCCAGCCGCGCGACAGACGCACCAGCGTCCCGTCCGGCTTCCAGACGCGCGTCAGGTCGCTGAGGTCTTCGGCGATGTCGCCCAAAGTCCGTTCCGGGGCCGCTTCGACAGCGGGTTCAGGCGCGGGCAGGGGCGTTTCCAGCAATAGGGCGAATTGCGCCTCGACCTCGGCCTTTTCGACTTTCAGGCCTTCAAGCTGTTCGCTCAGACCGCTGAGCGCAGCATTCTCGGCCTTGAGCGTTTCGATTTCGTTGTGCAGGGCCTCGACCGCCTCGGGCGCAATCCCGGTCACGGGGTCGGTGGTGTCCACCGGCGCGGTTTTCAGCGCCTCGACCTCGGCTTTCAGGGCCTCGATTTCGTCCTGCGCGCGGTTGAGCAACTCGGTTTCGGCGGCCTTGAGTTCGTCCAGTTGCGCCTTGAGTGTGGACAATTCCGGATTTTCGGCAAATTCGGCATCGGCCTTTTCGGCTTTTAGCGACTCGATCTCTTCACGCGCGGCCTTCAGGTCTTCCAGTTCACCTTCCAGCGCCTTGAGCGTCGCCAGATCGGCGTGCGCCATTTTCAGGTCGTGCGTCAGGGCCGCGACCTGCGTTTCCAGCGCGGCCTTGTCCTCGCCGATGGCGGCGTCTGCCGGCAGTTCGACCAGGGTCTTGGCGGCGGTCACGTCGATGGCGACACCGAACAGTTCGCGATTGCCGTTGCTGCCCTTGCCTTGCCCCTTGAGCGTCACAAAGCGCAATGAGCCATCGGGCTGACGGACGCTGAGTTCCAGATTGAGCACGTCGCTTTCGCCGGACATCAGACGCCCGAAAGCCTCGTCGGCGCGGGCCTGATCGGCGTCGGAAATAAGGGTCGGACCGCCGTCGTATTCGCGCCCGATCAGGCGGCGCATACCTTCGTCCTCGACGATGGAGTCCGACGCGGCGTCGTACTGCCACACGCCGACGCCCAAAGCCGCCCGGGCGCGTTCGGCGTTTTGCAGGTCGTTGAGCGCCTCAAGGGCCTCGTTGGACACGACCGGCGCGATGGCAGGCAAGGCGACGGGCGCCGACACCGACACCGACAGCGTCACCTCGGTCGGCACGGCCATCAGGGTCAGGCCCTCGGCGGCGCCGTCCTGCGTCGTGACGGCCCACGCGGTGAGGATGACGGGTTTCACCGTACCTTTGCCGTCTTTCAGGCCGAGATTGATCGAGGCCGGATGGCTGGACGACGACAGGTCCGACAGGTAGTCGATGGCCTTCTGGAAATCGGCATCGGCGACAAAGGTCTTGACCCAGTTCTCGCCGACCGACTGCTCGCGCGGGGTGTCGAAGACGACGCCGGCGCGGGCATTGACGTCGAGCACTGTGCCATTCTGATCCAGACCCCAGAAGGGGACCGGGGCGGCGGCGAACCATTGCCCGCGCCAGACGCCGGAAATATCGCCGATGCCTTCGCCGGTCTGGGTGTCCAGTTCGACGAGCGCCGTGGTCGAGCCGATGACCTCGCCGACCGTGTTCATGATCGGCATCGAGGTGACCGAAACCAGCGTCTTGGTCTGGCTGCCGTGGTTGGAAATCAGGTGCTGGAAGCCCTTGACCGTCTGACCGCGCAGGGTGCGCGCGATCGGCAGCAGGTCGGGCGGGATGATGCGGCCGTCGGGATAGGTAATGCCCCAGGTAGCCGAGTGAAACCTCAATCCGATCAGTTCGTTATCCTTGCGCCCCAGCAACTGGTGCGCGGCCTTGTTGGCGAAGATGAACTTGCCCGTCGCGTCGGTTTCGACCAGCGCCACCGGGACCGCGTTCAGCACGTTAAACATGCGGCGCTCAAGGTGATCGATCTTGCGTTCGGCCTTGAACAGGAGATCCTGAAACTGACGGATCTGCATGGTCCGGAAGACGACCAGAATGCCAGCGCCGATGGCCACAGCCAGCAGCAGGGCCGCCAGCACCCCCAGAACGATAACCAGATCGCCTTCGCTTTCCAGAAGCATGGACCTATTGTCTCCAAAACGCGCGTCAGTCTGGCACAGCCTGTGCCGACCTCACCCCATCATATTGTGCGGATGCAATAAGCGTACCTGTTTTGCGGACGCGCGCAAGGGGAGGCACGTCGTTGGAGATATGAAGATTTTTTTGAGAAAATTGTGTCCAACCTGAGGAGATTGGAGCGGGCGAAGAGGATCGAACTCTCGACATCAACCTTGGCAAGGTTGCGCTCTACCGCTGAGCTACGCCCGCTTGAATCTGTTCAACTCATTTCCTTAAGCGATAAGGAAATGGAGCGGGCGAAGAGGATCGAACTCTCGACATCAACCTTGGCAAGGTTGCGCTCTACCGCTGAGCTACGCCCGCATCTTTCCGGCACGTGGCCGAAGAGGTGGGCCTTATAGACAAAAGCCTTGAGCCTTTGCAAGCCCCTTGGGGTGTGAATCTGTGAAAAACTTTGGAGAAGGGGTTGCCTCTCTTATTCTTATACCTCCATGGCTATGCCGGGGAGGGGGACCGCGCCCGGAGGGCGTGGTGGTGGGGTATCTTGCGGAGGTTCAATGCAAGCCTTGCGATTCAAGTAAGCAAGAACCCCCACCACCGCATCTAGCTTGCTCCGCAAGCGTCGTGCGGTCCCCCTCCTCAGCAAGCTGGGGAGGTATAAGGGTCAGAGCATCGCCGGAATGACGCGGTCCGGTGGGCGGTGGCCGTCCTGAAGCGTCTTGATGTTCAGGATCACCCGGTCGCCCATGTCGGTGCGCGCCTCGACCGTCGAAGACGCCATGTGCGGCAGCAGCACGGCGTTCGGCAACCCGAACAGCTCTGGCGAAATCGCCGTGGCGCGCTCATAGACGTCGAGGCCGACCCCCGCGATCCGGTTCGCTTTCAGCAGATGCGCCAGCGCCTCTTCGTCGACGATCTGCCCGCGGGCGGTATTGACGAGGATGGCGTGGGGCTGAAGCAGAGCCAGACGCTCGGCACTGAGCAGGTGGAAGGTGCTGGGACTGCCCGGCGCGTTGATCGACACGACGTCCATGCGCGCCAGCATCTGATCGAGATCGTCCCAGTAGGTCGCCTCGAGCTCTTCGGAAATGCGCGCCGAGACCGGCTTGCGGTTATGATAGTGGACCTGCATCCCGAACGCCCGGGCGCGGCGGGCCAGGGCCTGACCGATGCGGCCCATGCCGACGATGCCGAGGCGCTTGCCGTAGATGCGGCGGCCCATCAGGAAGGTCGGCGACCAGGCGGAAAACTCGCCGCGCTGCACGGTTTCGGCGCCTTCGATGAAGCGGCGCGACACGGCGATAATCAGGCCCATGGTCATCTCGGCGGTGTCTTCGGTCAGGACGCCCGGCGTATTGGTGACGATGATGCCTTTTTCGACGGCTTTCGCGATGTCAATATGATCGTGGCCGACGCCGAAATTGGCGATCATCTTGAGCTGTTCGCCCGCCGCCTCGAAAAACGCTTCATCGATGCGGTCGTTGATCGAGGACACCAGCACCTCGGCGGTTTGCGCGGCATCCAGCAGGGCTTCGCGCGGCATGGGGTTCTTGTTGAGCCACAGAGTCGTGTTGAACAGTTCGCGGAACCGCGTCTCGACCCCGTCGGGCAGTTTCACGGTCATGACGACCTTAAGCTTCTTGCTCATCGCGGCTTAATTCCTGTGGCATCTGGTTTGCGGGCTTCTACAGGGTCTTCGTCAAATCCGGGAAGCGAATTTTACGGCTGCATGGCCGCTTATCGCCCTATGGTTAACCAAATCTGAAGCTTTCGGACGCATGTCTTGACCAGCTATCCCTCATGCCAGCCTTAGTTTGTGTCCTGCCGATGACCCTGTTCAGCCCGTCGTTCGCTGTGAAATCACCTGACCATAGCGCAGGCCCTTGCGTCAAGGCACGCCGTTGGGCGTCGATACTTATGATGGGGTTTTTGACGGCGCTTTGTCTGATGCCTGCCGGTGCCGCGCTGGCCGGTCCCGCCGAGGACGCCTTCGACACGCCGTCGAAGCAACCCGTGCCGCGGTGGGCGTCGTTGCGCTCAAGCGAGGTCTATGCCCGGTCGGGGCCGACCAAGGAAAACAAGGTCCTGTGGACCTACAAGCAGAAGAACCTGCCGGTACAGATCATTTCCGAGACCAAGGAATGGCGGATGATCTGCGATCCCGATGGTGGCATCGCCTGGGTCAGCAAGACCATGCTGAAATCCCAGCGCAGCGTCGTGTCGATGGGGGCCGCGAAAATCGACCTGCTCAGCGGACCGAAAGCCACGGCGAAGGTCAAGGCCCGCCTCAATCCCCGGTCGCTGGCGGCGCTTGACAAGTGCAAGAAGGACTATTGCCGGATCACGGTCGGTAATGTCGATGGCTGGGTGCCGCAAAAGAGCCTGTGGGGCGCGCAGGAAGGGGCGGTCTGCAAGCGCCCCGACGCCCTGACGCGGCTGTCGTAAAGCTCAGATGCTTTCTTATTTTTCATACTCCCCCGTCACGCGGGGGAGGTGGCATTTGAGCGCCAGCGAAAATGACAGAGGAGGGCCTTTGTCGATACCGCAAGGCCCCCCTCTGTCATCCTTGCTTCGCGCGGCTGACATCTCCCCCACCAGTGGGGGAGTATGAACGGGCGTAGTTCGACACTCCGCACCCCATAAAAAACGCTAAAAAGCATTGAGCCGCAGCGGTGATGCGTGTAACGCATCTTTACAGCCTGTTACGAATGGGCCATTAGCGCCGTTTGTCATAACGTCGATGCGTACGATTCTATACCCGGAGCCCCAATGAGCGACCGTCCTTCCTCCTTCAGCTACGAAGATCTTCTGGCCTGTTCGCGCGGCGAAATGTACGGCCCCGGCAATGCGCAGCTGCCCGCGCCGCCGATGCTGATGATGGACCGTATCATCACGATCACCAAGGACGGCGGCGCGTTCAACAAGGGCTATATCGAGGCTGAACTCGATATCCATCCGGACCTGTGGTTCTTCGCCTGCCACTTCATCAACGATCCGGTCATGCCGGGCTGCCTCGGTCTCGACGCCATGTGGCAGCTGGTCGGCTTCTTCCTCGGCTGGTCGGGCAATCCCGGTCGTGGCCGCGCGCTGGGCGTCGGCGAAGTGAAATTCACCGGTCAGGTCACGCCGTCGGTCAAGAAGATCACCTACCGCATCGATATGAAGCGCGTCATTACCGGCAAGCTGATCATGGGCATCGGCGAAGGCGTCGTCCTTGCCGACGACAAGCCGATCTACACCGCCTCGGGCCTGCGCGTCGGCCTGTTCGACGCCAAGGATCTGGTGTAAGAACCGCCACGACCCATCGCAGGGGATACTGATATGCGCAGAGTTGTCATCACCGGTCTTGGCATCGTGTCGTCCATCGGCACGGGTGCCGACGAAGTCACAGCGTCGCTTCGTGAAGCGAAGTCGGGCATTATAGCCGCGCCGGAATACGCCGAACTGGGCTTCAAGTGCCAGGTTCACGCCGCACCGACCATCGGCGACTGGACGCCGTTCGTCGACCGCCGCGCCGCGCGCTTCCTGTCGAGCGGTCTGGCCTATGGCCACATCTCGCTGGAGCAGGCCATCAAGTCGGCGGGCCTCGACGAGTCCGACATTTCCAACGAGCGTACCGGCATCATCTTCGGCGCGGGCGGTCCTTCGACCAAGGCCATCGTCGAAGCCGCCGACATCACGCGCGAAAAGAAGTCGCCCAAGCGCATCGGGCCGTTCGCCGTGCCCAAGGCCATGTCGTCGGGCCCTTCGGCGGTGCTGGCCACGTGGTTCAAGATCCGCGGCATCAACTATTCGATCAGCTCGGCCTGCGCGACCTCGGTGCACTGCATCGGCGCGGCGGCGGAGCAGATCATGCTCGGCCGTCAGGACGTGATGTTCGCCGGCGGCACCGAAGAACTCGACTGGACCCTGTCGAACCTGTTCGACGCGATGGGTGCCATGTCGTCGAACTATAACGATACGCCGTCGGTCGCTTCGCGCGCCTACGACAAGAACCGCGACGGCTTTGTCATCGCCGGGGGCGCGGGCGCGGTGGTGCTCGAAGAATACGAGCGCGCCAAGGCGCGCGGCGCCAATATCATCGCCGAAGTCGTCGGCTACTGCGCCAATTCGGACGGCTACGACATGGTGGCGCCGTCGGGCGAGGGCGCGGAACGCTGTATGCGCGAAGCCCTGCGTCAGGCCGGTGGCCGCAAGATCGACTATCTCAACCCGCACGGCACCTCGACGCCGGTCGGCGACGAGCGCGAAATGGGCGCGGTGCGCAACGTTTTCGGCGCGAACCTGCCGCTAATCTCCTCGACCAAGTCGCTCACCGGGCACTCGCTCGGCGCGGCGGGCGCTCAGGAAGCCATCTACTGCCTGCTGATGATGCAGCACGGGTTCGCGACCAAGAGCGCTCATATCGAGGAACTCGATCCGGCCTTCGACGGGATGCCGATCCTGCGCGAGCGCCGCGACGGGGCGCTGGAAACCGTGATGTCGAACTCGTTCGGCTTCGGCGGCACCAATGGCTCGATCATTCTCTCTCAAGCTGATTTATAAGAACTAGGACTGCGACATGGCTGAATCCGGCTGGAAATTCCCCACGGGCGACCTGATGAAGGGCAAAAAAGGCCTCGTCATGGGCGTTGCCAATGACAAGTCCATCGCCTGGGGCATCGCTTCGCAACTGGCGGCGCAGGGTGCAGACATGGCGTTCTCGTATCTCGGTGAGTCGCTGCTGCGCCGCGTGCAGCCGCTGGCCGACTCGATCGGCGTCAAGCACCTGATCGAATGCGACGTGACGTCTGACGAGTCCATGGACGCGGCCTTCGCCAAGCTGAAAGAGATTTACGGCGAGATCGACTTCGTCATCCACTCGGTGGCCTTTGCCAACAAGAACGAACTGCAAGGCTCGTTCGTCGAGAACACCACGCGCGAAGGCTTCCTGCTGGCGCTCAACGTTTCGGCCTTCTCGTTCGTCGACACGGCCCGCCGCGCCGCCGAGCTGATGCCGAACGGCGGTTCGCTGGTCACGCTCACCTATCTCGGGGCCGAGCGCGTCATCCCCAACTACAACACTATGGGCGTCGCCAAGGCCGCCCTTGAGGCCTCGACGCGCTACATCGCCCGCGACCTCGGCCCCAAGGGCATCCGCGCCAACGCCATTTCGGCGGGCGCCATGCGCACCCTGAGCCTCGCCGGGATCGCCGGTGGCCGGGGCTTGCACGCCAAGTCGGGCCAGTTCTCGCTGATGAAGGAAGAAACCTCGATGGAAGGCGTCGCGGGCGCGGCTTTGTGGCTGGCGTCTGACCTTGGGTTCTCGACGACAGGTGAAGTGGTTCACGTCGATGCGGGCTTCCATGTGGTTGGCTTGCCGGAAGATATGGAAGCCTAAAACCGCTTCCTTGACGATTGTAACGCCGTCGGTGCATCTTGTGCCGACGGCGTTTTTCATGGTGGAACCGGATGCCCAAGTGCCTTATCATTGCCGGACCGAATGGCGCAGGTAAGACGACCTTTGCGCTGAAATACCTGCCAGCCATCGGCGTGGCGCATTTCATCAATGCCGACCTGATCGCTTCGGGTCTGTCGCCTTTTCACCCCGAACAGCAAGCCACCGCTGCCGCGCGCCTGTTCCTGAAAGAAATGGACACCCGCATCGAAGCGCAACAGGGCTTTGCGTTCGAGACGACGCTGGCCGGACGCGGTTACTTGCGACTGATTGAACGGTTGAAAGCAGAGGGCTGGCAGGTCGAGCTTCATTATCTCGCTCTGCCGGATGTCGCCGTTTCCAAGCGTCGTGTCGCTGAACGTGTCGCTCACGGTGGCCACAATATCCCCATCACGGATATCGAACGACGCTTCCCGCGTGGTTTGCACAATCTTCTGAATGTCTATAGAATGAAGGTCGATATTTGCGTGTGTTATATGAACGACGATGACCGCGCGGATAAGATATTTCAGCAGTCAGGTGCAGACTGCCGGATTGCCGATCCTGTTCTTTTTGCGCATCTGGAACATTTGGCCGGAGACTTGAAATGACGAATAAAGACGTTTCAGCCGTTGCCGATCACGCCCTTGGCGTTCTGCGCGAAGCCGTGGCCGAAGCCATCGATCGCAAGCGCCGTCTGGGGCAGTACTGGGTCGTCTGGGACGGCGAAAAACCGGTCGAGGTCCATCCGGACACCGAAACGCGTCCGGCGGCCGAATGACGCGCAAATACGGCCCGCCGCCATCGCTGGACACCATCGAGGTCATTGCCCGCAACGCTCTGGCCAAGCTGCCGGAGCCGTTTGCCGGACACCTGCGCGACGTGGTTCTGATCGTCGAAGACTTCCCGTCCGAAGAGCTGCTCGCCGATCTGGAGATGGACGATCCGTTCGAACTGACCGGCCTCTATAGCGGGCGTCCGGCGGAAACCGAGGTCTATACCGGCGACCTGCCGCCGATGATCCACCTGTTTCGCCGCCCGATCCTCGACGAGTGGGCCAGCGGAGAGGTCACGCTCGAAGACCTCGTCGCCCACGTCCTGATCCACGAGGCCGGACATCATTTCGGCCTCAGCGACGACGACATGGAATGGCTTGAGGACGAACTGAAAAAGGGTGCTACTGTGTCCTGATCCACCCGGTCACCAGATCGAGCGCTGCCGGTGAGGTCGTCTCCTCGATCTGGCTGTATTCCGACGGCGCGCCAGTCGGGGCGGTCTGGAAAAGGTGATTGAGCCCCGGCAATTCGCGTACCGTCGCCTTTTTGTGGTCCTTGAGCGCGGCGGTGATAACCGGCAGGTTGTCCTTCGCCGTCACCTGAAAATCCTTTTCGCCGATCAGGGCCAGCACCGGCGTCTTCAACTTGCGCAGTTCCGGCGCCGGGTCGTAGGCGATGAAATATGTCATCCACGGCGCGGTGACCGGCTTGACGATGCTGTCGATGATCGCGGCATCGACCCTCTGAGACGGCAGCAGTTCCGCCTCGACAATGGCGCGGACCCTGGCTTCGGCGTGGTCGGGGTCGGTAATGATCGCGTCGTAAATCTTGCGATTGGTCGCCGCTGCCTTGGCGATGACCTCTTCCGTCTGACCGTTGGCCCGACCGATCAAAGCCTGTTGACCGAGCAGAACCTGATCGCCGCGCACGCCGGACCCCGCCATCAGCACGATGAATTTCACCGCAGAATCGCGATTGGCGACGATAGGGGCGATGACGCCGCCTTCGGAATGGCCGATCAGACCGATGGCCCCGACGTCCTTGCGCGCCCTGAGCCACGTCACCGCCGCTTCGGCATCGGCGGCGAAATCGGCGGTGGTTGCGGCCTTGTAATCGCCCGTCGAGGCCCCGACGCCGCGTTTATCGTAACGCAGGACGGCGATCCCGGCCTTATTCAGGGCATCGGCCCAGACGAGGAAAATCTTGTGTCCGGCAACGGCTTCGTCGCGCGTATTCGGGCCCGATCCGGCGATCAGTATCACCGTCGGGAACGGTCCGCTGCCCTTGGGCGCGCTGAACGTACCCGACAGGGTGACGCTCGCGACCGCGCCGGGTAGGGTGACCGCCTCGACGTGATAATGGGCCAGAGCCGCCTCAGCCGCATCGACCTGCGGGCGTTTCGGCGCGAAGCCATTGGCCTGATCGGCGTCGATGCGCCTCAGCGTCAGGGGCAGGCCCTGGCCTTGCGTCCACGTGCCCACCCAGGCTTTTTGCGTCTCGTCCCACTTGCCCTGATAGCGGCCATTGATCCTGGCGGCGGTGACATCGAGGCTGTCCTGCGTCGCCGTGACGCTGTCGAGCGGCATCTTGAAATTGGCCTGATCGGGACTTTCCAGAACGCCCTTATAGCCCGCGCCGTCCTTCTCGATGCGCAGGATGATATTGAGTTGCCCCATCAGCTTGCCGTGCCAGATACCGGCAGCCTCTTCGGCGGCGGCGGGCAGGGCGATGATCCAGATCAAGGCGGACACAAGCGCATTTTTCATAACTTACCCCCATTAATTCGCTCGTTGCCAAAATAACGAAATAAATGCACACGTCAAGTGCCTTGGATGATATGCCGCTCAGGATATGCAACCGGGGCGTTAATCGCGCATTAAGTGAACATGGTTACGCTTCGGGTTTTCAGGCTATAGAGTCTGACTGTGTAAATGTGGTGTTGAGTATGCGTACCCCTGATCCCCTGTTCCCGGCGCTGCGCGCCGATGCCCGCGCCAATCTGCCGTCCGAGGCCCAGCGCGCGACCGAAGTCTATATTCCCCCGCATCGTCCTGATCTTTTTGGCCTGCTTGAGGCCGTTCTCCGCTTTACCCGCCGTCTTGGGTGGCAATGACCTTGCCGCCCGAACTTTTGCACGGCGCGTAAACGGCAGGCCATCCGTGAGATGACCTGCCGCGGCGGGAGGCTCCGGACGATGCCTTCCGCCGGATAATTATACCACTCTGTAATCGGCGGTAATCGTTCCGGCGGCCAGCGCTTCGTCTTCGTGTTCCGGTTCGCGCGCGGTCTCTTGCAGGGCTTCGGCGTACCACACCTGCATCGACGGCAATTGCAGCAGACGCTCGATATAGGCCTGCGACGGCGGGCTCAGTTTCAGGCCATAGGTCTGTACGCGAAATGCGACCGGACAGTAAAAGGCATCAGCCGCCGTAAAGGTCGCACCCGCCAAAAACGGCCCGCCGAAGCGTTGCAAGCCTTCGCGGAACAAGGCGTCGAGGCGTTCTATGTTGCGCAGCAAAGGCGCAGCAATTTCCGTCAACTCGATGCGCAAACCGCAGTTCATGGTGCAGATATTGCGTAGGGCCGAAAAGCCTGAATGCATCTCCGCCGCCGCCGAACGGGCAAAGGCGCGGGCCTCGCGATCGGTGGGCCAGACGGAGGGATGCGTCTCATAGACATATTCGGCGATGGCCAGCGAGTCCCAGACCGTCACCGCTTCGTCCTGCAAGGCGGGGACCAGCGCCGTCGGTGAAAAGGCCTTGAACTGTACGTTCTCGCCGATCGGGGTGCTGAAAAAGTGCTGATGCTCGGTGAACGGGATATCCAGTTCGCGCAGCAGCACCCACGGGCGCAGGGACCACGAGGAATAGTTCTTATTGGCGATGTGCAGGTCGTACATGGTGCGTCTCCGGTTGATGCGAAGACTATGCCAAGACGTGTGGATTTACGAAAGCTGGCAGTTTGTCAGCTTTCGTAAATATTCCGCCATTACCCAAATTGGAAACCGCTCACCGCCGTGTTCATCGGACGGAGCGTCTCGTCATAAGTCCGCACACCGGCATCGTCTCCAGCGGCCCCGGCGGCGATGAACAGCGGCACCAGATGGTCTTCGTGCGGATGGGCGATGCGCGCCCCCGCGCCACGTGACCAGTCGGCGAGCAGCGCCTCGCGCTCCCCACCGTCATGCCGCGTCAGGCTGTCGTTGAGCCAGTCGTTGAAATGGTGTGAGCCGTTAACCGGTTCATGCACCAGCGTCCCGCGGATCAGGGCTTTCAGATCATGGAAACTCATGCCCGAGGCGACGATCAGCACGCCTTCGTCGCGTAGTGGCGCGAGCGCCTTGCCCAAGGCGATATGGTCCTCCGGCTTCCAGTTGGTCTTGATCGACAATTGCACGACGGGGATATCGGCATCGGGATACATCAACAGGAACGGCACGAAGACGCCGTGGTCGTAGTCGCGCTCAGCGTCGCGATCGACCGGAATACCGGCCCCGGCGGCCAGTTCGATCACGCGCTCGGCCAGTTCCGGCGAACCCGGCGCGGGATATTTCAGCTGATAGGTATGGTCGGGAAAGCCGTAATAGTCGAACAGCATACCCGGATGCGCCTTGGTCTGGACCGTGAAGCGTTCGGTCATCCAGTGGGCTGATACGACCAGAATGGCCTTCGGTTTCTGGCCCACCTGACGAGGGATATCGCGCAGATAATCGCCCATCCTGTCCCAGATATGCGGCGGGTTCCAGTCCATGAAAAAGCACGGACCGCCGCCATGCGGGATATAGAGGGTAGGCATTTTCGCGGACATGACAGGTCTCCAAAAAAGAACGGGCGCAACCGAATTGCGCCCGTTCCTGTACGTATAGGCTTAGGCGTGACTTACTGCTTTTGTGCTTCGGCGGTGATGACCAGCTTGATCTCGTCGCTGACGAACGGGACATTGGCGCCCATGTTGAATTCCGAACGCAGGATGGCGCCCGTAGCGCTGAAGCCCGCGGCCTTCTTCTTCGCCATCGGGTGCTCGCCGATCTTGTTCAGCTTGACCGAGAGGGTGATCGGCTTGGTGATGCCCTTGATGGTCAGGTCGCCGACGACCTTGGCCGTATCCTTACCCGTGACGGTGACCTTGGTCGATTTGAAGGTTGCGGTCGGGTACTTGGCGGCGTCGAAGAACTTCTCACCCTTGAGGTGGCCGTCGAAGACATCGTAACCGGTGTTCAGGCCAGCGATGGCGAAGGAGACCTCGACCGAAGACATTTCCGGCTTGGCTTCGTCGAGCGTGACGGTGCCGACAGCGTTCATGAACTTGGCGGTCGGGTTGGAATAGCCGAGGTGGTTCCAGCTAAAGGCGACTTCGGTATGGGTCGGGTCGAGCTTGAAGGTTTCCGGCGCGGCGAGAGCAGGGCTCATGGCGCCAGCAAACAGAACGGCGGCGACGGCAGCGGATTTGAACAGGGGCTTCATGAAGGGATCCTTTTGAGGCAGAAACATGTATGCGACTAAACGTAACTATAAGAGTTACCGTTATGGCTTGCAAGAGGGTGTACCGCGATAAAAATAAAAACGCAGCGAGAATTATCAGATTTCCATACGGTCGCCATTGTCGCTTTTAGGTAACGCGCGCGACGCAATCCACAACTGACACCAAAGCGCAACGCGACTGTCATAAGGTTTCGTTAAGCCTGCAACGAGATAACGTCCTATTCCCTTATTTGCAGGTTGTTCCCATGTCGTCTTCGCGCCTTTCGCTCATGGCCGTTTCCACTCTCGCTCTTATGGCTGCTGCGCCGGTTTCCGCCCAAACAGTGAACGAAGACGTCATCCCCGAAATCGTCGTCACGGTGCAAAAGCGCGAGCAGAAGCTGCTCAACGTCCCGGCGGCGGTGACGGGCCTGAGCAACAGCTTCCTGACCGATGTCGGCATCACCGATTTCGCCGAACTGGCCCTGTTCGTGCCGGGCTTCGAGGTGCAGGACCAGTCACCGAACAATCCGGGCTTCGTCATGCGCGGCGTGACCTCGGACTCAGGCACGGCGACCGCGGAAACCCGCGTCTCGGTGTTTCAGGACGGGGTGAGCATTTCGCGCTCGCGCGGTTCCTATGTCGAACTGTTCGACCTTGAGCGCGTCGAAGTCGCCAAGGGCCCGCAATCGACCCTGTTCGGGCGTGGCGCGCTGATCGGCGCGGTCAATGTCATTCAGGCCAAGGCCAAGCCGGTGCTGGACGCCAAGGCCGCCGTCAGCGCGGGCGACTACAATTTCCGCATGGTCGACGCCATGATCAATGTGCCGCTGGGCGACACCTTCGCCGTGCGTCTGGCAGGCCGCACCAAGCACCGCGACGGCTATGTCGAGAACCTGCTCGGCGGTAAGGACTTCAACGGGCTCGGCACGGATGCTTTACGTTTGTCGGCGGCGTGGACGCCGTCGGACGTGCTCGGCTTCGACCTGATCGTCAATACGCAGAAGGACTCGACGCCGGGCACGGCCTTCAAGTCGGGGACGTGGAACCCGACCGATCCCAATACGGGCGCGGTTCTGGGCGATCGCACGCCGTTCGGCGGTGCCGCCCTGTCGCCCGGTTTCCTGGGCCGCGACCTCGGCCTTGAGCGCACGGTGACCGGCACGACCCTGCTGGGCCGCTGGGCGATCAACGACGTGTGGAGCCTGTCGTCGATCTCGGCGCACCGCCGCTTCAGCGCCTCGGAAGTCTTCGACGCCGACGGCATGTCGCTCAACCTGCTGACCGCCGCCGAAATCGCCAAGGGGTCACAGTGGTCGCAGGAACTACGCCTCAACTACGATACGGGCGGTGCCGTGTCGTGGTTCGCGGGCGTCAGCTACTTCAAAGAAGAGGCCTCGACTGCCGTGCCGCTGCAATTCGACGAGCGCGCCGCCGGCCTGTTCCTCGCCAACGTCCTGACGCGCCCGACGCCGCAGTCCCTGCCGGTGCTGCAAGCCACGGCCAATGCCGCTTTCGGCCCGCTGGCACCCTATCTCGACACCACGCACCGCGAAGTGTCGACCACCTATGGCGACACCAAGTCGATCGACGCCTATGCCGACGCCACGTGGCGCGTAACGCCGAAGTTCGAACTGAGCGCCGGTATCCGCTACACGCAGGACGACAAGGTGTCGGGCTATTCGGCCAGCGTCGAGACGCCGTCGGTGCTCGCCGCCGCCTCGCAGCTTTCCCCCGCCATCAGCGCGCAGGTCAATCAGCTGGCGACGCAGTATTTCCTGCAAACCGGCACCGCGCCGTCGCAGGCGATGATCGCGACCTGGACGGCTGCCGTGACGAAAGCCGCCGTGGCGGGCCTGCCGCCGGTCGGTATCTTCAAGCAGCCGACGCCGGGTAACGGCAACGTCGTCAGCCAGTCGTTCAGCGACGACGGCGTCACCTGGCGCCTCGTGGGCCGCTACCTGTTCAGCGATACGGTCAACGGCTACGTCTCGGTGGCGCGCGGCCGTCAGCCCAAGGTCCTGTCGGGCGACTCCGGCGCCACGCCGCTGGCCCAGCCGAAATTTACCCAAGCCGACGCCGAGACGGTCGACAGCCTCGAACTCGGTCTCAAGACGCGCCTGATGGGCGGTCGCCTGAGCTGGGACACGGCGGTTTATGGCTACAAGTACGAGAACTTCCAGACACAGGTCTCGACCTCGACCGGCGGTCTGGTCACGGTCAGCGCGGGAGAGGCCGACGCCTACGGCCTTGAGACCCAGGCCTATTACCGCGTGATCCCGGGAGCGGATATCTTCGCCACCTACGCCTATAACCATTCGCGCTTCGGTAACGGGATTTACAAAGGCAATCGCTTCCGCCTGAGCCCGGATCATAGCGTATCATTAGGCGGTCGTTTCAAGTTCTCGACCGAAGCCCTGCGCTTCTGGGTCACCCCGACCTATACCTGGCAATCGGACGTCTTCTTCGAGAACGACAACGACCTGCCGCAGTTTCAGACCGCCGTGCCGAATCTGCGCCCGGTCGGCGACACGGTGCAGGACGAAAAGCAGAAAGCCTATGGTCTGCTCAACCTGCGCCTCGGCTTCGCGCCTAAAAAAGCCCCGTGGTCGGTTGAAGTGTTCGCCGACAACCTGACCGACGAAGCCTATATCAAGGACGCGGGTAATACGGGCGACAACCTCGGTGTAGCGACCTTCATCGCGGGCGAACCGCGCATGGTCGGTGTCACGGTGCGGGTGAATTACTAAGAGGCGGTTTAGTCTGGATCACCTGAGGCCGCAGAAAATCGCGCTTTACCGGCTTCCGCGCACTGCCTAGAACCGGAACATGGTTTCAGTCGATAACAGTTCCGCGCCCATGATCCGCCTGAGCGGGGTCAGCAAGCGTTTCCCGCTCAAGGGCGGTGGGGCGCAGGCTGCCCTGTCCGGTATCGATCTGGAGATCGCCACCGGCGAGGTGTTCGGCATTATCGGGCCGTCGGGATCGGGGAAATCGACCCTGATCCGCCTCATCAACCGTCTGGAACGGCCCGATGAGGGGCGTGTCGAGGTCGCGGGTATCGACATGGCCACCTTGTCCGAGGCCGATCTGTCCATCCGGCGGCACAAGCTGGGCATGATCTTTCAGCAGTTTGGCCTGTTGTCGTCGCGCACGGCGCGGCAGAACGTCCTTTATGCGCTGGATATCGCCGGGACCGGCACCCGGCACGAACGCAAGGCGCGCGCCGATGCGTTGCTGGCGCAGGTGGGACTCACTGCCCACGCCGACAAATATCCGGCGCAGTTGTCCGGCGGTCAGAAGCAGCGCGTGGCCATCGCGCGGGCGCTGGCCAATGCGCCCGACATCCTGCTGTGCGACGAGGCGACGAGCGCCCTCGATCCGGAGTCGACGCGCGATATCCTCGATCTGATCGCCGCCCTGAACTGCGATCTGGGCCTGACGGTGGTGCTGGTCACGCACGAGATGGAGGTGGTGCGCCGGGTCTGCGACCGCGTGGCCGTGCTCGACCACGGGCATTTGGCCGAAACGGGCACGGTGGCCGAGGTGCTGTTCACGCCGAAAAGCGCGCAGGGCCGGGTACTGTCGGATTTCAGACCACCGGGTGACGCCGGTCTTGTGCGCCTGACGTGGCAAGGGGCTGACCCCGTGGCGCACAGCCTGCGAGGGTTAGACGCCTGGGTCAGCATCCGCAGCGGGCAGGTCTCGGCACTCAAATCCGGACCCTATGGCGATGTGTGGGCCGACATCAGTGGACCCGACCGCACAAAGGCCATCGACGCCCTGCGGCTGGCGGGCGTTCAGGTGCGGGAGGCGGCATGATGGAATGGCTCGGCAATATCGATCCTTTGGAAATCGCGCGGGCGTCGGGTGAGACCCTCGGCATGGTCGCGGCGTCTCTGGTCGCCAGCATCGCGCTGGGACTGCCGCTGGGTGTGTGGCTGTCGGTGACGTCGCCGTCGGGCCTGTCGCCCCATCGCGGCGTCTATGCAGCTTTGAGTTTCGGGGTCAACGTCCTGCGCTCCATCCCCTTCGTGATCCTGTTCATCCTGTTGATCCCGGTCACTCTGACTCTGGTCGGCACGTCGCTGGGGGTGAGGGGCGCGATCCCGCCGCTGGTCGTGGGGGCCGCGCCGTTCTTCGCCCGGCTGGTCGAGAACGCCCTGCGCGAAGTCGACCGCTCGGTGATCGAGGCCAGCCGCGCGCTTGGTGCGTCGAAGCGTCAAATCGTCCTTCAGGCGCTTTTGCCCGAAGCCCTGCCGTCGCTGATAGTAGCGGCTACAGTGACGGCCATCGCGCTCGTCTCCTACACGGCCATGGCGGGCGTCGTCGGGGCCGGCGGGCTGGGCGATTTGGCCGTGCGCTACGGCTATCAGCGTTTCCAGACCGACGTCATGGTGGTGACGGTCGTCTTGATCATCGCCCTGGTTCAGGGGCTTCAGGGGCTGGGCGACGGGCTGGTGGCCCGCTTTGCCCGTAAGTAGGAGGAACTCAACATGCTATCACGTCGTGGATTTGTAGGATCGGTTCTAGCTGCGTCTTCGCTGGCAGCCTGTGCCAAACCCAAGGCCGACCTCAGCCACCTGAGCGTGGCGGCGACCGCCGTGCCGCACGCCGAAATCCTCAAAGCCATCGCGCCGGAACTGGCCAAGGGCGGGATCACGCTGGATATCAAGATTTTCAACGACTATGTGCAGCCGAATTTGCAGGTCGATCAGGGCCTGATCGACTGCAACTATTTCCAGACCCTGCCGTATCTGGAGGCCTTCAATACCGAACGCGGCACCAAGCTGGTCACGGTCGCGGGCGTGCATGTCGAGCCATTCGGGGCCTATTCGCGCAAGTACAAAGACATCAACGCCTTGCCCAATGGCGCGGTCATCGCCCTGCCGAACGATCCGTCCAATACCGGCCGCGCCCTGATCCTGCTGCACAAGAACGGCCTGATCACACTGAAAGACCCGGCCAATATCAATGCGACCCTGAAAGACATCGCCGCCAATCCGAAGAACTTCCAGTTCAAGGAGCTGGAATCGCCGTCCCTGCCACGCGTGCTGAGCGAGGTCGATCTGGCGCTGATCAACACCAACTATGCTTTGGACGCCAAGCTGGAGCCCAAGCGCGACGCCCTGATCATCGAAGGCTCGGACAGCCCCTATATCAACTATCTGGTGGCGCGCGCCGACAAAAAAGACGATCCGCGCATCACGGCGCTGGCGGTGGCTTTGACGTCGGCTACGGCGAAGGATTTCATCGCCAGAACCTATAACGGAGCGGTTATCGCGGTTTAAGCGATGTGCTTGCGTCCGTGGAATTGTTGCTCCATGCGCGACCGCTTCGTCGCGCAATAGCGCTCCAGCGTTCGCGCCATCATCGCGTTCAGGTCTTGCGCGAGATCGGGGTCGCCGGCCTTGAGCGCCAGGTCCTGAAGGAGATCCAACTGCCCCAGGAGGGCGTCCATAAACTTGTCCTGATTCATAACCTTAACGCTCATATCGGGTGAGTAACAATCTTGCCCAAGGTGCCGAAAACACGGTTATCCGCCAATAGGGCAAACGCCCGGATTGGTTTCCGAGAAATTAAAGTACAGGCTGGGCTCTAAAGACTGATATATCCGCGTTTCAGACCGCGGACGGTCGCTACGACCCGGTTGGGTGCGTCAAGCTTATGAAAAATGCTGCGCAAGTGGCCATCGACCGTGCTCTGGCTGATGCCCAGTATCTGGCCGATTTCGCCATCGGTCTTACCGGCGGCGAGCCACAGCAGGACATCGCGTTCCTTGACGCTCAGGGGATGGATGTCCACGCGCCCTGCACAATGAGGCGTCTTCATGTCGCGGTAGGCCTGATAGAACTGGGCGCATATCGCGTTCAGAAGCGGCAGATCGACGTGACGCTTTTCACGGTCCGCCGTCGATAAACCTATGGCGGCGCGGCCTCCGGCCAGCGGCACCGCGATCCCTTGACGTAAATTCAGATCTTCCAGTTCGCCCATGAAATGGGCCTGCGCCCGGCTCAGGCTGTAGAATTTCGCCAGATCGTCCCAGGCAAAAATACGCACGCCGGACTTTACGGCCCGCACAAGCGGGTCGATCCGGGCGTAATTCTTTTCATTGTAAAACGCCTTCCATCCCTCAAGCGCCTGCATGTGAATGCCGTAGGCATGGCTGCATTCCGGGATGTCCGGATCGTTGAAAATAGAGAATATTATCCGCTCGTAGCCGTATTGGCCTACCGCACGGGACAGGTAGCCGAATAACGCGGCTTCGGTGGGGGCCGTAACAGTATCGGAGACAAAGTCTTCGAAACGATAAATTGAAAGCACTACAAGTCCAGACGCAACTTTACACCAGATCCGAACCAGAAATTCTTGCGCAAATGAAAATTGTGCTGAGAAAATACGCCCGATACGCGATCCTGTGCCGCCTATGCGTCCTGAGCGCGCTTTTGGCAAGTCCCTAACCGACCGGTGTGTTGATAAGTTGTTACAACAGCGGCGAGGAACGTGATGGTTAATCCTCTGTCCCCGGCACGGGCAGACGGACGCCGCGCCGGGTCAGGGCTTCGCGCAGCAGCATCTCAAGCTGGGCGTTGGTCGAGCGCAGTTCGGCCGCGGCCAGACGCTCGACCGCCGTCAGCACCTCAGGCGGGAGGCGCAGGGGATAGGCTTTTTTACCGGGCGAGGCCACGATCTCAGCCGTACAGCGTGCCGGTATTGACCACCGGCTGGGCTTCGCGGTCGGCGCACAGCACGACCAGAAGGTTCGACACCATCGCCGCCTTGCGCTCTTCGTCGAGCTTGACGACGCCGCGCTCCGACAACTGCTCCAGCGCCATTTCGACCATGCCGACGGCCCCGGCGACGATTTTCTGACGCGCGGCGATGACGGCCTCGGCCTGCTGACGTTTGAGCATGGCTCCGGCGATTTCCGGCGCATAGGCCAGATGCATCAGGTGGGCTTCGTCGACCGTCACGCCGGCGACCTCGACGCGCAGCTGAAGGTCGGCCTTGAGGCGCGCCCCCACGATGTCGGCGTCGTCGCGCAGGGTCGGTGCCCCGTCTTCGGCGTGATCGTAGGCGTATTGCCGTGCCGTTTCACGCAGGGCCGTCTCGATCTGGATATTGACGAAGACATTATAGTCGTCGACGTCGAAGAGGGCCTGAGCCGAGTCCGAAACGTGCCAGACGACATTGGCGGCGATTTCGATCGGGTTGCCGCGCTGGTCGTTGACCTTGAGCGCCTCGCTGGTGACGTTGCGCACGCGCAGGCTGACGTTCTTGCGCGTGTACCAGAACGGCACCCAGCGCAGGCCGGTCGTGCGGTCGCTGCCCTTGTAATTGCCGAAGACCGTGATGGCCACGGCCTGATTGGGCTGCACCGTATAGAAGCCCGATACGGCCAGAAGCGTCAGGACGCCCATCACGATCGCGGGCGGGATCAGGCGAAGTGCGATGGCGACCCCGGCCCCGGCCAGAAACACCAGAACGATCAGCAGCCACAGGCCGCCGCTGCTGCCCGCACCCGGCCGTTCGCGCGTGCTGTTTATCGGTTGCGTGTTCATCTCAGATGTCCCTTTCCGTGGTCGCGTAGCCCTTGCCCATCATCTTCGGCCGCAGGGTGAGGACGCGGTGCATCTTCTGCTTGCGCAGAAGAAAATTGTCTACATTCAGGCCCGCGGCATCGTGAGACGAACTGTAGTTCAGAATTTCCCAGCCCTGCGCCACCAGATCGCTCAGGGGTTTCGTATCGTCAGCCATAATTAAAAGTCCTCCGTTATTCTTATATCAAAGTGATATCACTTTTGTGGCGAGAGTCAAATGAATTACGGCCTGTGGATAAACTGTCGCAAAGTCGATAAGCGGCTGTCATGAAATCACCCTAAAGGCCGGTCTGAGCGTTGCAACGCAGGGGACGGCGGGCATGACGACCGACTACAGACTGAATCGCCGCAAGGCCCTGATGGCGCTGGGTCTGGCGGGTGCCGCCCCCGCCGTCAGCGCCACCGGTCCTGCGCCGGTCAAGGGGGCGCATTTCCGCCACGGGGTCGCCGCCGGCGATCCGCTGAACGACCGGCTGGTCCTGTGGACAAGAGTGTCGGGTCTCGAGGCCATGACGGCGGTGACATGGCAAATCGCGACCGACGCCGGTTTCAAAACCATTCTGCGCAGTGGACAGTTCTATACCGACGCCGGACGCGACTATACGGTCAAGGTCGATGTGGCGGGGCTCAAACCCGGCACGGTCTATCATTACCGCTTCATCTGTGACGGCGTCGAATCGCCCGTCGGTCAGGCCAAGACGCTCCCCGAAAAGACCGAGCGCGTGATCATGGCCGTGGCCTCGTGTTCGCTGCACCCGAACGGTTATTTCAACGCCTATCGCGCCATAGCCGACCTCGATGAGGCCGATGTGGTCGTCCATCTGGGCGACTATCTTTATGAATACGGCGCGGGCCTGACCGACTACGGCATGGGCAACGGGCGGATGCTGGGCCGGGTGCCGGACCCGCCGCACGAGATCGTGTCGCTGGCCGATTACCGCACCCGCCACGCGCAATATAAGTCCGATCTCGACCTTCAGGCGGCGCACGCCCGCGCGGCGTGGATCTGCGTCTTCGACGATCACGAAATCTGCAACGACCCGTGGACCAGCGGCGCCGAAAACCACCAACCGGACCGCGAAGGCGACTTTATGGTGCGCAAGGCCGTGGCGCTGAGGGCCTATCGCGAATGGATGCCGATCCGCGATCCGCAGCCGGGGCAACTGAATGAGGCCATCTATCGCAGCTTCCGTTTCGGCACCTTGGCCGAACTGTTCATGACCGAGACGCGGTTGCTGGCGCGCAGCAAACAGCTCGATTACCAGACCGATGTGCCGAAGACGGCCACCGGCCTCGACTTCGACGCCTTCCGCGTGAAATTGAACGACCCGGCGCGCGAACTGCTGGGGCAGGCGCAGCGCGACTGGCTGGGGGCAGCCCTGACCGCTTCGACCAAAGACGGCGTGCGCTGGCAGGTGCTCGGCAATCAGGTGGTCATGGCGAAGGTCGCCGGGCCGAATATCCGCAAGGTCTATGGCGACGCACAGGTGCAAAAACTGCTCGACAGCCTGCCGGGCAATGTCCGTGCCATCGTCGAGCCGCTGGTCCTGACCTTCAGTCAGGACGATGCCCTGCCGCTCAATCTCGATGCCTGGGACGGCTACCCGGCGGAGCGCGAACGGCTCTACGACCTGATCAAGGCGGCGAAGGCGCGCGCCATCGTCCTGTCGGGCGACAGCCATCAGGCCTGGGCCAATCAACTTCATGACACAACGGGCGCGGAAGTCGCCGTCGAAATCGGCGTCACGGCGATCTCCAGCCCGACCATCTGGTTCGACAAGATCATCCCGAACTTCGATTTGCCGAAGGTGCTGACCGATCAGAACGCCGAGGTGCTGGCGGCCTCGACCGACCGCAACGGCTTTGTGCGGTTGACGCTGACGACGGAGCGCGCCGAGGCCGAATGGGTGTCGGTGTCGTCGATCACCTCGCGCGACTATAACGTGACGACCGACGGGCGGTTCCGCACCGAAGCCCTGACCGACCGGGCGGGCCCGTTACAAGTGCTGTAAGCGCGTAACGCTGGCTTGTCAGTCGGGGCGACCTGTGGTTCCCTTAAGGAAAAGAGGGTGGAACATGATCAGGCTGACTATTTTCTGTGTGCTGGTGTTTGCCGGTGCGGCGCAGGCCTGTCCGCTCATTTCGCGCCCTGACACGATGCTGTTCGTGCGTGCGGAACGGCTGTACGAGGCGACCGATCAGGTGGCGCTGGAGGCCCTGCGCCCGCAACTGGAAGCGGCGTTCGACCGCGCGCCCGATCCCGCCGACCCGACCTGTGCCGGGAAGCTCAACGTCTATGGCAAGGTGGCGCTGGCGCTCGGCTGGTTGCGCGCACAGTCGGGTGACCACGAAGGTTCGCGGGCGATCTTCGTGCGCGGTACGGTCTATACGCCGATGGATATGGCGCTGGCGCACGAGGCGGCATTTTCCCTGATCGAGCTGGAACGGTACGACGAGGCGCTGATCGCCGTCGACGCGTTGCTCATACGCAAGCCGTTGGACAAGAAGGCAAAGGCCGGGTTGTTCCGATCGCGCGGCTATGCCCTGATTGGGCTGGAGCGCTGGGACGAGGCGGAAAAAGCGTTCAAGGCGTCGCTGAAACTCGAACCCGGCAATATGCAGGCCAAATACGAACTTCAATATATCGCAGATAATCGAAATCCCGCCTCTTGATCGGACGCGTCTGCCGCCCATTTGCGTAGGGCATATTGCACCACAGAGAGCGAAACCATGTCCGACGTCCCGCCGATCAATATCTATTCGATGACCGTGCCCGTACTGCTCAACGGCATCAAAAACCTGACCCATATCCTCGACAAGGCCGAGGCCTATGCGACGGAAAAGAAGATCGACCCGGCGGTGGTGACCGAGGCGCGTCTGGCGCTCGACATGCACCCGCTGCGTCGTCAGATCCAGTCGGTGTCCGACACCGCCAAGGGCGCGGTGGCGCGTCTGAGTGGCACGGAAAACCCGTCCATGCCGGACACGGAAACGACCTTCGCCGAGTTGAAAGAACGCCTGCAAAAGACCGTCGATTTCATAAAATCGGTCGATCCGGCCCTGTTCGAAGGCGCGGAAACGCGCGACGTCGTGCTGAAAACCCCGGCGCGCGAAATCAACTTCACCGGCTACAGCTACGTGATCGGTTTCGTGCTGCCGAACGTCTTTTTCCATATCACCACCGCCTATGCGATCCTGCGTCATAACGGCGTCGATTTGGGCAAGAGCGACTATCTGCGCGGCGGTTAAGTCTTGCCAGACATACCCGTTCCGGTTTAGCCTCCCGTCATCATAACGGGGGGCTTTTTCATGATTTTCAGACCGATACTCGTCGCGGCATGCGTCGCCATGACCGCAACCGGCGCTTACGCGGAAGCGGACAAGAAAGACGATATCCTGCCTTTGGTACCGGTGTCGCCGTGCCAGACGCACGACAAGGACGCCGAGGCAAAGGCCCAAGGCCTGGCGGACAAGTTCAGAACGGCGCTCCGTTCAGGCGATCGCGCGGCTATTCTCGGTATGGTGACGGAAATGGAAGCCGTCATGGCTGCCGCACCCGCACCCTATTATATCGAGCGCTGCGAAAACGGCATCAATATCTACACCAGCAATATGACGGCGGCGATTTTGGTCGGCGCGATGGCGGCGGGCGACAAGGACAGCAAGGCCAACAATAATCTCAATCTCCACGGTCAGACGGCCTATGCGACACTGGCTTTCGGCCTGGGCTGGGCCTATGCCGACCGTCGGGACTATGACCGCTGCATCACGGTGCTCGAAGACGGTCTGAAGCGCGATCCGTTCGACGAACTGATGATCGCCGAAGAGCTGTATTGCATGGGGCAAGACCGGCGTAACGAGGAAACCGTCGCCAAGGCCGATGGTTACCTGAACAATTTCATGCTGGGTCTGTCGGACCTCGGCAAGGCCGCTATTCTGCGGCGCAAGGGCTATGCCCTGATCGAGCTGGCGCGGTGGGACGAGGCCGAGAAGGCCTATAAGGACTCGTTGAAGCTCGACCCGAAGAGCCAGATCGCCAAGAGCGAACTAGAGGTCATCAAGGCGCAGAAGAAGCGTTTGAAGGCGAGTTAAGCGGTTGCAATATTGAACGGTTTCAGCGCGGCCAGATAGTCGTCTAGGCGGATATGGCCGAGGCTGGAGCGCGCGCCGGCGGCCAGCGGTTCGCCCTGCGCCAGCCGTTCGGCCAGCAGGATGGCCGGGACCGAGGGGATCTGCGGTCCGTCGCCGTCCCTGGCGATGATATGCCAGTCGATCCGTTTGGGCCTCCCGTCGTGCCCGGTGCCGCTCAGGACCATGAACATGCCGCCATCGTCGGAGCCCAGTGGATCGAACAGGTCGGCGGCTTTTAACAACGGCTTGGCCAGGTTCGGCAGCGGAAAGGGCAGGAGCCGCCAGCGCACCGTCCACGACAGCGCCCATAGCCCCAGATGGATAAAGCCCAGCTCCAGCCCGGCGCCAAAACGGATCGACTTGAGGCCATAGTGCGCGGGCAACAGGTCGAGGTCGGGGATATCGCAATCGCCCATCAGGCGCGGCCCCAGATGCGGGAATCGGTGCCGCCGTAAACCCTGCCAGCCATAGGCTTTCTCGTGTCCGGCGAACGGTTTCAGCGGCTGCCCGACATAGGACAAAATCGCCGCCGTGGTGGCCAGACCGCGCTCCGCCCCTTGGCCCGGACAGATGCCGAAATCGACGGCATCCAGCGTGGCGAACCGGTCGCGGAAATGGTCAATGGCCGCCGACGACAGGCACGGCACGGTCGAGGCCCCGCTGATGGCGGTCACGTTGGCGGCTTTCGCCTCGGCGTCGAGCGCGCTGAATCCGACGACGAAATCGCGGGCGTCGGATAGGTCGACATAGTGGACGCCCGCGGCGATACAGGTCCGTGCCACGTGGTAATCCGCGCCCTGATACGGTCCGGCGGTATGGACGACGACGGCGGGTTTGTATGTGGCCAGAGCTTCGGCCAGACCCGTATTGAGGTCGAAGCAGGCCTCGGCGCGTTTCGGGTCGCGCCCGGCGATGATCACGGATACGCCGCGCGCCCTCAGGCCATCGGCGATGCGCTTACCGAAATTACCATAGCCGCCTAACACCATTACCGAATTAGTCACGCCGCAGAATCTCCGTCACCCGGAATTCGCCGCCGTAGCTGTAGAGCGGCTTTTCCAGCAAACCACCTGACATCTGCATGTGCATCTTGAAGCTGTCCTCGCCGGTCGCCTGTTCGTAGGCATAGCCGTAGCCGACGAGCCATTCGATCGGCATGGGGATATCGAGGCCCAGCAGGCGCACCACATAACCGGCGTGGCGCAGAATGACCTTGTCTTTGTCGAAATAGTAGGTCGCTTTCCACCCCGCGCCGGTCTTCATATATTCGGTCACGCGGTGGGCGCGTTTGGAGATCATACGCGAGCGAAACACGACCGGCGCGCGGCCCGGAAAGTTGAAAATGCGCTCAAAGACGAAAGCGTTGCTGTCGGGCTCGGAATGAAAATGCACGGTCGTCGGCACGGCGGTGCCTTCATAGGGCGTCAGCATGCCGGTCAGTTTGATCAGCCACGACAGCTTGCGCATCCACGGGTGCATCTCGACATCGAGCGTCCCTTCGACGGTGACGCGATCGCGCGAAAATGGCCGGTTGGCGTAGTGGGCCTTGAGCGCCGGGGGCAGGGCGGCCCACTGCTCATCGAACACGGCTTCGAAGGTGGTTTTCATATCTCGTGCTTCCCCATCAATTTCAGGCTCACGCGTCGTCCGGTTTTCAGCACCGGATAAAGCCATTTGACCCGCGCTTTCGAGCGGAACAGCCAGGCATTGAAACGGTTGAACGCATCGCTCGACGAGCCCATCAAAGCCAGCATATGCATGGCGTCTTCGCCGTGGTGCAACTGTCCCTGATAGGCGACGACGATGCCCTGATTGAGGTCGAAACCGCGCGCCTTGATTTCGGCTATCAACGGGTGATCGGTCGTCCGCGCATCGAGCGTTTCCAGCCGTCCGACGGCGCGATTGACGCGAAAACCCTGCGCCCCCGCCCGGCACAGCGGGCAGTCGCCGTCATAGACGAGATAGAGCGTATCGGCGTCGGTCTTGCTCATCATCCCCTGACCCTTTATCACCTTGTCATAGGCCTGTCGGGGAGGGGGATCAATGCTCTATCTGTGGATCAAGTGGGTACACGTCGTGTCCTCGACCATCCTGTTCGGGACAGGCATCGGCACGGCCTTTTTCATGTTCATGGCCAATCGGCGCAAGGACGTCGCGGGCATCGCCTTCGCCGCGCGCCACGTGGTCATTGCCGATTGGATTTTCACCACGCCTGCCGTGACGGTGCAGCTTCTGACCGGGCTATGGCTGGTCCATCTGGGCGGGTTTAGCCTGTTCGGTGGCTGGGTACTGGGCGGATTGCTGCTCTATGTGTTCGCAGGCCTGTGCTGGCTGCCGGTGGTGTGGATGCAGATCCGGATGCGCGACCTGTCGAAAGCCGCACTGGCGTCGGGCGAGCCCCTGCCGCCACTTTACTGGATCTATGAACGCTGGTGGGTGATCCTCGGCGCGCTCGCCTTTCCGGCGATCGTGGTGGTGTTCTGGCTGATGGTGGTAAAGCCGTAGTCAGGGGCGTAAATATTGATTTGCAGCCCTTGACCGCCACAATTGCGCCCCTATCTCTGACGCAGCACTGAGACACCCCGACAGGGGAAACCCGAACTAAGGATTTCCGCGATGATCACCCTGCACACCTGGACGACGCCCAACGGTTTCAAGGCCTCCATCGCGCTGGAGGAACTGGGTCTGCCGTACAAGGTCAATCCGATCAATATCGGCGCGGACGATCAGTTCAAGCCGGAGTTCCTCAAAATCTCCCCCAACAACAAGATCCCGGCCATCGTCGATGACGAGACCGGCATCAGCGTCTTCGAAACCGGCGCCATCCTCGTCTATCTGGCCGAAAAGACCGGCAAGCTGCTGCCCGCGTCGGGCGAGGCGCGGTATAAGGTATTGGAATGGCTCAACTGGCAGATGGGCGGTTTGGGGCCGATGCTGGGGCAACTGGGCCACTTTACGGTATTCGCGCCGGAACAGGTGCCCTATGCCCAGAACCGTTACAAGACCGAGGCGATCCGCCTGCTGAAGGTGCTTAAAACGCAACTGTCGAAGCATCCTTACGTGGCGGGCGAGGACTATTCGATCGCCGACATCGCCATCTATCCGTGGATCAATACGCTCCGCACCTTCTACAAGCAGGAAGCGCTGCTGGAAGCCACGCCGCATATCAATGCCTGGTTCGCCAAGGTCGGCGAACGCCCGGCGGTACAAAAGGGCATGACCATCGGCAAGGAAGCGCGTTAGGCCTATTTGGATTTTACGACCGTTACCGAACGCATGACGTCATTATAGACTTCAGTGGTTGGCCACATTGGGCGGCCATCGTAACGAAACGGCGTTAGCACCACCTCTCTCAGGTGGCGTTTCGGAACGGCGACCACCTTGGCGCCTTTGGCGATAAACTCATCCAGCAGCCATATGCCCTTGGGTAAGCCGCCTAATTCCCGCAATTTCCAGTTCCCATCAGGCATTAGGCTGACTTCGGCAAAACTACGGGACTTTAGTTGCGGATTCTGGCAGGCCACGTAAAACAATGACGGACCTGCCCATTCCGGTATTTCACAGGGAAAAGGTGCTTTCCACGCTGTGGCATGATCGGGCGAGGCCCAATCGATCAGGTGGAATTGCGCCGGACTATGCATCTCCTCGATCGCTGAGTCGGTCACGTAGCGGCCATCGGGTGAGGGCGCGACATTGGCATCGAACCAGAACAAGCGCCCGTCTTTGCCGATCAGAATAAGGTTTCCGCCTTCGCCCGGATACCAAACGGTCAAGGCATGAGGTTCCGGCGCGCTGTCCGCTGACGTTTTCAGTTGCCACATCATCCAGTAGGTCCAGATATAGCATTCATTAACCGGGCAGTTTCCCGAAGCGTTGTCTTTAAGATGGACAACTGGCTTACCGTCGAAATTCAAGATGAGCGTGTCTGCGTTTCGTTCAGCAAGGCCGCTGGATTCCGTCAATCGTTCAGGTTCCCCATCACGGTAACCCATATCGAACGGTTGTATGGCCTGAGCGACACCGATATTGGTCGCGATCAGAAAAATGGTCGCTAAAACGGTCTTCAGCATGTCCTGCCCCCTGTTTCGAGGACGGTATCATGCGCATAGTTATTCCGCCATTAAATCCATATATCCGGCATTTAGGAAGTTTAAGGCCTCATCTGGCGCGATGCTGAGCAGCAAACCGCGCTGACCGGCATTGATATAGACAATGTCATAAAGCTGCGCGGTTTCGTCGATGGCGGTGGGGTGGGCTTTACGCTGGCCGAAGGGCGAGATTCCGCCGACCTTGAAGCCGGTGACCTTTTCCGCTTCGGGCACTTTCATCATGTTAGCCGACTTGCCCTTGAAATGCGCAGCCAGCTTTTTCATCGACACTTCGCCGTCCGACGGCACAACGACGCAGACGCCCTTGCCGTCGACCTCGGCCATCAGGGTCTTGAAGGTTTGCGACGGATCGACGTTCAGGGCCTCGGCGGCTTGCAGTCCGACGCGCGGCGCGTCCGGGTCGTAGGCATAGGGGTGGAGATCGAAGACGATCCCGGCTTTGGTGAGGGCAGCAGTGGCGGCGGTGGTTTTGGACATGGACTTGTCATTTTTTTCCCTCTCCCTGAGGGAGAGGGTGGCCCGACTGGGCCGGGTGAGGGGGAAAGGGTGCAGCGAGTATGTGTTTAACAGTTCCCCCTCACCCTAGCCCTCTCCCTCAAGGGAGAGGGGATTGTTGAGAGCCGCAATCGGCAAGGAACTGATCGACCTCCGCGGCGGTAGTGATGAAACTGCACACCAGACGGTAGGCATTATCCCCGGCGAGCGACCACGGATAGAATTTATGGCCCGCCGCTTCAAGGCCCTTTGCGACCTTGGGTGGCAGGGTGACGAACAGGGCATTGGCTTCGACCGGATAGAGCACCGATACGCCGTCGATGCCAGCCAATCCGGCCTCCAGCCGCTGCGCCATCGCGTTGGCGTGACCAGCCAGTTCAAGCCACAGATCGCCCTCCAGCAAGGCCAGCAATTGCGCGGAAACGAAGCGCATCTTCGACGGCAACTGCCCCATGCGCTTGTGCCAGTATTCGAAATCGCGCTGGAGCGCCGGATTGAAGATGACCACGGCTTCGGCCAGAGCCGCGCCCGCCTTGGTGCCGCCGAACGACAATATATCGACGCCAGTCACGGCCTCACGCGGCCACACGCCTAATGAGGCCACCGCATTGCTCAGGCGCGCCCCATCCATGTGGATCAGCAGGTCGTGCGCATCGGCAACGGCACGCAAGGCCTGCAACTCCGCGATGCTGTAGACCGTGCCGATCTCGGTCGATTGCGTCAGGCTGATCACCCGGGGCCGCACGGCGTGCGGCGCGTGGTCCTTCGATCCGGCGACGATGCGCTCGATACCGTCGGGCGTCAGCTTGCCGAGGTGATCCGGCGCGATCAGAATCTTGGCCCCGGTGAAGAACTCCGGCAGGCCGCATTCGTCGTTCTGGATATGGGCGTCGCGCGTGGCGATGACGGCCTCGAACGGTTTCATCATGGCGGCCAGCGCCACGCCATTGGTCGCCGAGCCATTGAAGGTCGGGAAGGCGCGCAATTGCGGCGCGGCGAACACCTCGCGCAGTTTTGCGTTGAGGCGGAGGGTGACCTCGTCGGCCCCGTAGGACGGCATGTGGCCGCTATTGACGGCGCCTAAGGCTGCCAGAACGGCGGGGTGCATCGGGGCGGTATTGTCGCTGGCTAAGGAGGGCATGATTTCAACTTTCCCCTCTCCCTATGGGGAGAGGGTGGCCTGAAAGGCCGGGTGAGGGGGCGTGACACGCTCGGAGGTGGCCCCCTCACCCCAGCCCTCTCCCCGTAGGGGCGAGGGAGTTTAAGTAAGGCCATTCTAAGCTATTTAGCGGGTTTCTTCCTCACATATAATGTCTTGTGGACGCGCGCCACCACTACGCCGTCGTCATCCACCACATCGACCTCGAATTCCGGCTCGATCTTGGGCTGGCTGTCGGCCAACGCCCTGATCCGCGCGATCTCTTCCGGCGGGATGCGAAAGATGGCCTTGACCCGCCCGCGACCGGGCTTGAGGAAGTCGATGCGCGCCGCCTTGTCCCACACGATATAGCCGCGCCCCAGTTGCGTCATCAGGATCGCCATGAAGAACGGGTCGCACATCATATAGAGCGAGCCGCCGAACTGTGTGCCGACGACGTTGCGGTTCCACCAGCGTAGCTTCATGTGGACCTCGATCTCGGTGAAGTCGTCGGAATAGCGCACGACGCGGATACCGGCCCCGATCATCGGCGGATAGAGGTTGATCAGCTTGAAACGTTTGATAGGGTCGCTGGCCATAAGTACGCTCCGCATGAGATTGTCTTGACCTTAACGTCAAACGCAGCAGCGGTACAGATTCACCCAAGGGAAGCCGGTACTTAAAATGAAGAATATCCTGATCATCGGACCGGGCGCTGTCGGCCTGAGCGCCGGAGCGGCCCTGATCGACGCCGGACACGACGTCACCTTCGCCGCGCGTCAGGCCTTCGCGCCGTTACGCGTCAACTGTGCCGGCGAACCCGCGCGCGATCTGGCCGTCACCGTCGTCACCGATCCGGCTGAGGTCACGCCGCCCGACTGGGTACTGCTCTGCGTCAAGGCGCATCAGGTTCAGGGCGCGGCGGACTGGCTCAACGCGGCGGCGGGTGAGGGGACGCGCGTCGCCATCCTGCAAAACGGCGTCGAACACGTCGAGCGTGTCGAACCGCTGGTGCCGAACGTGCCTCTGGTGCCGGTGGTCGTGGATATCCCCGCAGGTCGTTACGCCCCCGGCGTCGTCGAATGGCGCGGGCGGGCCAATCTGCTGGTGCCGGACTCAGCCGATGGCCGTGATTTCTGCGCCCTGTTCGACGGCACCTTCGTCAGCGCGCGCACGACCGGGGATTTCGTCACCGACAATTGGCTGAAGCTGTGCGTCAATGCGCCCGGCGGCGCGGTCCTGGCCCTGACCGGTCAGCCGATGCGCGTCTTCCATAAACCGGGCGTGGCCGATATCGCCCGCGCCATCCTCAGTGAATGCGTGGCGGTGGGTAGGGCCGAGGGCGCGAAATTGCCCGACAGCCTCATCGAGGCCCAGATGGCGAAATTCATGGACGCTACCCCGGACGACACCAATTCGATGTACGACGACCGGGCGGCGGGCCGCGAAACCGAATGGGACGCCCGCAATGCGGTGATCGTGCGAAAAGGCCGCAAGCATGGTATCCCGACCCCGGTCAGCGATATCCTCGTGCCCCTGCTGGCGGGACAAACCCCATGAAACTGTTCAAAGTCCTCGACCCCTATATCCTCATGCTGCTGGGCATGGTGCTGCTGGCTTCGATCTTGCCCGTGAGGGGCGAAGCCGCCGTTATGGCCGAATGGACCAAGGACGCCGCCATCGTCCTGCTGTTCTTTTTGCATGGGGCCAAGCTGTCGCGCGAATCGATCTGGGCCGGGATGAAGGCGTGGAAAGTCCATGCGCTGGTCTTCGCCACGACCTTTGCGGTGTTCCCGCTGTTGGGGCTTGGGCTGCGGGCGGCGCTCGGCCCGATCATGGACCCGATGATGTTATCCGGTTTGCTGTTCCTCTGCCTGCTGCCCTCGACGGTGCAGTCGTCCATCGCCTTCACCGCCATCGCCAAAGGCAATGTCGCCGCCGCCGTGTGCAGCGCTTCGGTGTCCAATATCCTCGGCATCCTGATCACGCCGATGCTGGTGGCGCTGTTGATGGGGCAAGCGGCCGGCGGTGTATCGCTTGATGCTATCAGCTCGATCGCCTTGCAACTGCTGCTGCCGTTCATCGTCGGGCACCTGCTGCGGCCGGTTCTGAAAGGGGTTCTCGACAGGCACAAGACCCTCGTCGGACGCGTTGATCGCGGCTCGATTCTGCTGGTCGTCTACACCGCCTTTTCGGCCTCGGTGGTCGAGGGCCTGTGGTCGAAGGTCGGCCTTGGCGATCTGACCCTGATGTTCGTCGCGGGCGCCGCCTTGCTGGCCGCCGTCATGGGCTTCACCTGGTGGGCGTCGGGTCGGGCAGGTCTTAGCCGCGAGGATCGCGTCGTCGTTTTGTTCTGCGGTTCGAAAAAGAGTCTGGCGTCCGGCGTGCCGATGGCCGGGACGCTGTTTCCGCCCGCCGTGCTGGGGCCGGTGCTGTTGCCGGTCATGCTGTTCCATCAGTTGCAGCTGATCGTCTGCGCTTTTCTCGCCCCGAAGCTGAAAGGTGAGGATATAGAAAATCCATAAAGGCGCGTCTTGTTCGATCCTTACATGTGACTCGCCAAGACTGCCGTCCTTTTTATGGCCTTTCGTATAGGTTGAAGCTCCAGAAGTCAGGGAGCAATCTATGTTAGTCCGTCAGGTCATGTGTACCGATGTCCGCATCGTGCATCCTTCCACCTCCTTCCGCGAGGCGGCGCAGATGATGCGCGACCGCGACTGCGGGTTTCTGCCTGTGGGCTCCAACGATCGCCTGCAAGGGGCGGTAACCGATCGCGATATCGTCATCCGCGGTCTGGCCGAAGGGAAAAAGCCCGACGCGCCGGTGTCCGATGTGATGAGCGATCGCATCATCTACTGCTTCGATGAAGACGACGTCGAGGACGCGGCCCGGCGCATGAAGCGCGACCAGATACGTCGTCTGGCCGTCCTCAATGCCGACCGGCGGCTGGTGGGCGTGGTGTCGCTCGGCGACATTGCGCGGGGCTGCGAGGACGAGCGTCTGACCGGCGATATCGAAAACGCCGTCGCCGAAGACACGAAGGTGGCCGCCGAATGACCGTAGATACTGACGACCGTCATCGCGTGATCGCCTTGCTCGACGACATTATCGGCACGACCAACCGCACCTTGCGCGTGGCGGGCTACGAACAGCTGAAAGCGGCCTTGCTGGCGCATATAGACGCTGACGGGCATGAGGGCCGCGCGGGAACGGGCGAGGGCGCGCATCAAATCGCCGATATCCGTCGACTGATCGACGCCATCGGCGCGACCTCGATTTCCAGCGATCTGTGGATCGAGCAGATCGGCGAACTAAACCACGCGGTGCGCGAACATTTCCGCTTGCACCAGACGGGCGAGGCCTAGGTCATGACCAAGCATCAGCACCATGTGCAAATATCCGAAACGGCCGCAGGCGGTCACGACCCGCTCGGTTTGCCCCGGCGAGAAGACGACAGTCCGCTGCTGGTGACCGGGGCCGACAGCCTGTTCAATGCGTTGGAGGACACGCTCAACCCGGCGCGCGCGGGCGAAGTCTGCGATACGGTGCGCCTGCGCGAGATCGAACTCGCCTGACTTCATCTCGCAAATGCGAATCGAGTCTGGGTGCGCTGCAATGGATTGCGGCGACGGCGTCCTTTGTGAACGTTAAATATCCACTGCGATAAGCGCGGTAAATTTACCACAGAATCAAAAAAGCCCGCCGAACCGGCGGGCTTTTTGAATGGCGGAGAGGGTGGGATTCGAACCCACGGTAGGCTTCCACCTACGCCGCATTTCGAGTGCGGTACATTCGACCACTCTGCCACCTCTCCGTCTTTTCAAGGTGTTGCGCCAAAAGGAAGCGCAAATCGCTCAGTGGTCTGAACGAGGTGTTCTCCTACTCACATGTAACGAATTCCGCAAGTCCCTTTCCACAGCTATTCACATTTAATTATTGAAAATTTACACCCGATCCTAGAGGTGATAAGCCATCTGATGTTCAAGAGTTGACCCGTCATAATTCGTGTCTTTCGGGTGTCAGTCGTCGCTAAAGCGATTCACCGGGCGCATTTTTAACCAAAATACCATTTTAGGTGCTAGGCAAAAAACGTTCCCAAAGTTATGTATACATTTGTAAACAACGGTACTCAGCCGGGATTTCGGCTGTTCGATCGATGGCCAAGAGAGGGCATTACACATGAAACTCAATTTGCTGGCGGGCGCTGCGCTCGTCGCACTGGCAACGGCGACTGGCGCCTTTGCTCAGGAAGCTGAAGGTTGGTACGGCGCTGTCGACCTCGGTTACAACACGAAGTCCGATTACGACGCGCGCAATGCGCCGGTTGCACAAGGCACCGGCCTGAGCCCGACCTACGTCTTCAAGACCTCGACGGAAGACGACTGGGCCGGTTTCGCCCGTCTCGGCTACCGTTACAGCCCGAAGTGGCGCGTTGAATTCGAAGGCGGCTACCGCCCCGGCGACGTGGACTCCGTCCGCGGCACCCCCGGCATCGGCATGACGCCGGGCCTGACCGGCGTGACCGGCAGCTTCGACCAGACGACCTTCATCACGAACCTGATCTACGATTTCATTCCGGAGTCGAAGTTCCATCCGTTCGTCGGCGTCGGTATCGGTCTCGACCGCGTCAAGGCCGATTATTCGGGCAAGGCGGCGACCTATAACGCCAACTTCAAGATCACCGGTGAAGACACCGTCGCCGCTTACCAGGCCCTGGCCGGTTTCGCGTGGGCCCTGTCCGACCGTTTGAATCTGGACCTCACCTACCGTTATCTGACGACGGAAGAAGTGAACCTGAAGTATAACGTCGCGGCCACCACCACCTATACGCCGAACTTCTTCGGCCCGGCCAACAACGGCTTCTCGGGCAAGTTCAACAACCAGACCGTCACCGTCGGCCTGCGTTGGGCGCTCGGCACGCCGACCCCGCCGCCGGCTCCGGTCGTCGACACCCCGCC
>NZ_AWGF01000017.1 GCF_000495855.1 Asticcacaulis sp. YBE204
CCGCACCGCCGCCCCCGGCGCCTGCCGGTCCGCCGGTCTCGCTGGCGCCGGCCGTATCCGACGCCGCTTCGGTCTACGTCGCCTATATCGACAGCGCTCGCAAGATGGGTACCGGCTTCTCCGACGGCAGCATGGTGCAGGCCAAGTTGCAACAGGGCGCGTCCTATGAACCCAAGCAACTGGGCCGTGGTGCAGTCGCCTATGCCGCCATCGTCGCCATGCAGGAACCGGCCTTCCGTTCGCAACTGCGCGGCTATGCGTCCGATGAAACAGCCCGCCGCGACATGGTCAACAAGATTCTCGCCAACCCAGCCTATGCCGCGACCATCCCCGGCGCCAATATCGCCGCCCGCCGCGTGATCCTCGCCCTGTCGTCGGACGGTGAAATGCTTTATGCGCGCGGCTCTGCCGTCAAGCAGAACGCCTACACTATCCAGAAACAAGCCTGGTCGAAGGGCGTCGTCAACGACCCGTCCGGTCGCCTGACCGCTACCAAGTTATCCTCCACGACGACGCGCGGCGTGGTCAGCGACGAAAGCTCGCGCCTTCTGGTCGCCGCCCTGACCGGCGAAGGCCTCGTTACCAAGGCGTCTACCGGCGGCTCGACCGGCGAAGGCGCCATCGGCGTCAATGTCGTCCCGTCCAGCGACGCCAGCTCGGCCCAAACGCTCGACGAAAAGGCGATCATGCCCGCCAATTTCGACCGGGAAACCCTGTTCAACCAGCCTTATACTTCGGGCGTCAACCGCGCTCTGGCCATCGCCGCCATATCGATCCTCGGCGAAGGCACCGGGTCGAACGAGGACGCCGTCACCGCCCTTCTCAACGATGGCGAAAGCCCGCGCTGCCTCGGCGAATCGAAGCTGATGCTGAATCAGTGTCTGGCCGCCTCGCGCTTCCACTTCGATGACGTCTTCTGCATCGGTCAGCACATCCTGATGGATACCGGCAACTGTATCGGTGAACTATCGTCCAACGCGCTCGACCTGACGCCCAAGCGTCAGGTGGCTTATAATGCCGACGGCACCGAGCAGATGAAGTACGTCAACGCCAAGCCCTACATCACCCCGGCACCGGTCAAGAAGACGACGGCGAAGACTACCGCCAAAACGCCGGCCAAGACCACGGCGGCGAAGAAAAAAAGCTGACAACAGACCATAGCTGCTGTTTTTGAGTATTGGAAAATCCTCCGAAGCGTTCTCTGTCGCGCCTCGGAGGATTTTCGGCTTTTTAAGCCGGATACGGTCAAAAAAACCGCGAAATTCCCCGTTTTCGACGGTTGCCTATTCAGGCTTTAGCGTGTATCTACGCGCCTCTTAAGATTTTCGGGGTTACCCACGCCGCGATAATTGCGTTTGCCCGCACCTCCAATCCCGGAGGGTCACAGGGCGGGGCATGTGTTTCGCGGCGCTATATTGTTTGAGGAACTGGCTGATGGCCGAGATCGTTTTAGACGTTGAAGTTCGTGAGCGCACCGGTACCGGTGGCGCGCGTGCTGCCCGCAATGAAGGCAAGGTACCGGGCATCCTGTACGGTGGCGACAAGGCCCCTGTGCCGATCGCCGTCAGCCTGAACGCGTTCAAGAAGGCCCTCTATACGGGCAAACTGGCCGGTCACCTGGTCACGCTGAAGTACGGTGAAGAGACCCAGAAGGTCATCGCCAAGGCCATCGACTTCCATCCGGTCACCGACGTGCCGCTGCACTTCGACCTGTACCGCGTCGACGAGCACCAGTCGATCAAGATCAACGTGCCGGTCCACTTCAAGAACCACGAAGCCTCGCCGGGCCTCAAGAAGGGCGGCGCCCTGACGGTAGCCTTCCACGAACTGGAAATCTCGGTGCCTGCCGACCACATCCCGGAAGACGTCATCGTCGACCTGTCGGGTCTGGAAATCGGTGCCTCGGTTCACGTCGGCGACCTGACCCTGCCGTCGGACGTTACCGCCGTTCAGGGCAAGGACGTCGTGATCGCCTCGATCACCGCCTCGGGCGCCAGCCAGAGCGAAGAAGCCTCGGCCGAAGCCTAATCGGCTTTTCGAACATGTAAAAAGCCCTGTCCTTTCCGTAAGGACGGGGCTTTTTTCTGTGCGAATTTACAGGTTTCCGCCTCACACACACAGTTTTGGCATATTCGCCTTGCCATTTTTTTGATTAGATCGCGCCTCATGCTCTGATTCCCGCCTGAGTACGGGTACAGACAGGGTTATTGATGTCACGGAGCCCCCAGTGTTTCTCGTCGTAGGTCTCGGTAATCCGGGCGCACAATATGCGAAGAACCGTCACAATATCGGCTTCATGTTCATCGACCGCCTTGTAGAATCGGGCAGCTTTGGCCCGACCCGCAAGAAGTTTCAGGCCGAGGTGTCCGACGGCACGGTCGAGACCCCCAAAGGACCGGTCAAGATATTAACCCTGAAGCCGCAGACCTATATGAACCTGTCGGGTAATTCCGTGCTGGAAGCGGCGTCCTTCTATAAGGTCAAACCCGACCATATCCTTGTTTTTCATGACGAACTGGATCTGGCGCCCGGACGCTTCCGCCTGAAAATGGGTGGTGGTCATGCGGGACATAATGGTTTACGATCCATCATGGGGCATTTGGGACCCAACTTCATTCGCGGGCGAATGGGGATTGGACATCCGGGGCAAAAAGAATTGGTACATAGTTGGGTTCTTTCCGATTTCTATAAGGCCGAGGACTGGGTGGATCGCCTGTGTGACGCCTGCGTCAAGGCGTTGCCTTTGGCATTGATGGGGGAGGCCGAGAAATATATGACCGAAGTGATGCGCCTCAGCCCGGCGCCCAAGTTCGATCCCAAAAAGATTGCCGAGTAGGTTATTGACGATGCCGGTTGTGCCTAAGATCGTATTGTCGACCTTCGGTTCCCTTGGGGACCTGCACCCTTTCATGGCTCTGGCCCTGGCGTTGAAAGCACGGGGGGCGGACGTCGTTCTGGTCTCGCATCCCGATTACCGCGACAAGGTTGAGGCCGCCGGCATTGCCTTCAGCGCTTGCGGCCCCAGCATGGATACCTATCGCGAGAACCTGGGTAAGGACCCGGCGGAAATCATCCGCCACTTCTCGCAGGACCACGGCTTCATGCTCAAGCATCTGGTCGCGCCCTATATCGAACAGGGCCTGAGCGAACTGCGCCCGCTGGTCAGCGGTGCCGATCTGGTGGTTTCATCGTCCTACGCCTATACGGCGCATCTGGCGGCGCTGTTGGAAAACTGCCCGTTTGCCACCGTGGCCCTGCAACCCGCCGTCATGCTGTCGATCTACGACCCGCCCAAGCTCAAGGCCGCGCCGCTGATGCTGTCACCGCGCACCGAACTGGGCCGCCAATATAACCGCGCCATCTTCTGGCTGGGCGAAAAAAAGCTGTGGGGCTCGCTGGCGCCTATCCGCGCTATCTACACGAAATACGGCGTCGACATGGACGTCAATCTGGGCGGCGTCCATTCCGACCGACTGACGCTCGGCCTCTATTCACCCCTGATGGGCGATGTGGCGCCGGACTTCCCGCCGCATAGCGAGATCGTCGGCTTCCCCTTCTACGATTCGGAAGACGGCCGCCGCAGCGAACTGCCGCCGCAACTGGAAGCCTTCCTCAGCGCCGGTGAGGCGCCGCTGGTCTTCAGCCTCGGTTCGACCGCCGTCTATGACGGCGAATCCTATTACCGCGACGCCGCCAAGGCCGCCCGCGCGCTGCGCCAACGCGCTGTCTTGCTGGTGGGCGCCCAAAGTCCCCTGCTCAACGACGATTTCGGCCCGGATATCCTTTGCGTACCCTATGCGCCGCACTCGCTGCTCATGCCGCGCGCCAAGGTCAATATCCATCACGGGGGCATCGGGTCTTCGGCTCAGGCCCTGCGCGCCGGGCGGCCCCAGATCATTACCCCGGTCTTTGGCGATCAGTTCGACAATGCCCGGCGCATCGAGCGTCTGGGCGCAGGCCTCGACATCACTTTCGACAAATGGACCAAGGCCTCGGCCATCCGTCTGCTTGATCGCCTGCTGACCGAACCGTCTTTCGCGCAAAAGGCCACCGAGGCCGCCACGGTGGTGGCGAAGGAAGACGGCGCCGTCCGCGCCGCCGAACGCATTCTGGCCAGCGTGCGGGTGCCTGCCTAAATCTTCTTTAAATCCAGATCGTGATAGTCGAAGCTGAAATCGGCCAGCGGCGACCATGCTTTGGCCTTGAAGCCCAGCACCTTGCCGTCCTTCACCTCGAAGGTCAGCACCGCGTCCTCGCCCCAGTCCTTCGGAAAACGCGTCAGGAACTTGTCCGGACCGAAGACCTGCATCGCGCCCTTGAGCCTGTCGGTGCGCGTGAAATCCACCATCAGGTGCGCGATCGCGCCCTTGCCCATGGTTGAAATCTTCACATCGCCGTACCATGCGTCGCGATAGGTCCCCGCATAGGCAGCCAGCGGCAGAGACGGCCCGCCCGCCTCCACTTTCGGAGTATCGGCAATGGCCTTTTCGTTACGCTTTTTCAGGCCGTTCTCCGCCGACCCCATCCAGTCGAATCCCTGTTTGCCGATCAGGTAATCGAGCAAGGCATTGCGGATCGTGCCGCTGATCCCGTCTTCGGTATTGGTATAGACAGCCACCGCGATACCCTTTTCCGGCAACAGCGCATGTTGCGTCACCTGCCCCACCAGACCGCCGGAATGCGAGACGAGCCTCAGGCCGCGATAATCCTGTACGAACCAGCCCAAACCATAGGTGCGAAACATCGCCGCCGACGGCGTTTCCGGTGTCGGTCCCGCGCCCGAACCGGCGATGTTGGCGGGTTTCCACATCTCGTTGCTTGAGGCTTCCGACCACAGGCGCTCGCCATTCGGCATCTTGCCCTTGTTCAACTGGGTGTGCAGCCACGGCAGGATGTCGGTGACACTGGTCACCAGACCGGCCGCGGGAGCAAAACTGGCGGTCTCTTCGGGCAGAACCACACTCACCTCGCCGATTCCTCGCAGGGATGGCCCCAGTCGCGCGTGACGCCCGACGACATTTGATGATTTGACGTTGGGCCAGCCGATGACCGCCTCTGTCATGCCCAGCGGCTTGAGCAGGCGCTGCGTGATGAAGGCCTCGTAGCTCTGCCCCGACACGCGCTCGATGACGAGGCCCGCCATGGTGAACATGACATTATTATAGGCGAAACCCGAGCGGAATCCATAAGCAGGTTTGAGATACTGCACGCCTTTCAACTGGTCAGCGCGGCTGTGGTCGGACGCGGGGAAAAGCATCAGGTCGCCCTGCCCCAGCCCCAGCCCGGCGCGATGGCTGACCAGATCGCGCACTGTCACCAAAGGCGTCAGGCGCGAGTCATACATCTTAAATTCCGGAATATAAGTAATTACTGGTTCGTCCCAGCCGATCTTTTTTGCTTCCACCAAAAGCGCCAGAGCCGCTGTGGTGAAGGCCTTGGTGTTAGACGCCACACCGAACTGTGTATGAACGTCGACGGTTCCCGGCTTGCCCAGCGTACGTACACCGTACCCCTTGACGTAGTCTGGCTTGCCGGGACGAATGATCGCCACCGCCGCACCCGGGACACCGAACCTGGCCAGAAACGGCTCGACGATCGCGTCGATCTTCGTGCTGTCGTCGGCCTCTTGCGACCACCCCGGAGTCGCGGCCATAGCGGCCGCTCCTCCGGTCAAAGCAAAAAAGGAACGACGGTTAAAGCGGGTCATGGGCGGCCTCAGGCGGTTACATTTGCGACCAGCCTATCCATCTCCGCGAGGATTGCCAATGCTCTGCTCAGCGATGATACAAAGAATCCAGTTGCCATTCGCACGCCCCATTGAGGCTGTAGCGCAACTCGATTTCCGAAGCGACCGACCCGTTGCTGATGCGCACGATCCCCTCGGCCTTGCCGAAATTGTAGGACATGGATTTTGACACGCTAATGCCGTTGAACAGGCGGTTCATCAGCCCCGGCTGCGCCTGACAAACGAAGATGTCACAGTAATAGTCGCCGCTCTTGTCGGCGAATTGCCGCTGCAAGTCGGCATAGGCGACCGCCGTCCGTTCCGGCCCGATCGTCACCTTGTCGCGGTTGAAGATAAACAGCAGGGTGCCGCTGTCCTGCTCTTTGATCGCCTTGAAGGTACGTTTGACCGTCTGGTTGAAGGCCTTGTCATGAGCGTCGCCGCAATAGGCCTGAGCCGAGGCAGCGGTCATGGCGGTCAGCAAAAGCGTGGTCAGTATCTGTTTCATACAGCGAGACTAGCGCGGCCCGCTCGAAGAACCACGTTACAAAGCCCGTAAATCTCTGGTGTCATGCGCCAAAATCGGTTACGCACACCGCCAATTACACGTTCTTACCTTTGGAATCCCAATGGCCCTCAAAGTCGCAATCGTCGGTCTGCCCAACGTCGGCAAATCCACCCTGTTCAACGCCCTGACCCAGACCGCTTCGGCGCAGGCGGCCAACTATCCGTTCTGCACCATCGAGCCGAACACCGGCGACGTCGCCGTGCCGGAACCGCGCCTCGACGTGCTGGCCAAGATCATGGGCTCGAAGGAAATCATCCCCGCCCGCATCAACTTCGTCGATATTGCAGGCCTCGTCCGCGGCGCGTCGAAGGGTGAAGGGCTCGGCAACCAGTTCCTCGCCAATATCCGTGACTGCGATGCCATCGCCTTCGTGGCGCGCTGCTTCGTCGATACCGACATCACCCACGTCGAAGGCCGTATCGATCCGCTGTCGGACCTCGAAATCATCGAGACCGAGTTGATGCTGGCCGACCTCGAATCGCTGGAAAAGCGCCTGCCGAACCTCGAAAAGCGCGCCAAGACCGGCGGCGACAAGGACGCGGCGCTCACCGTTTCGCTGATCAATGCGGCTCTCGCCGAACTGCGCGAAGGCCGTCCCGCCCGCATCGCCTTTGAAAAGGGCAAGGTGTCGAAGGAAGACACCAAGGCGTGGGAGATGCTGCAACTCCTGACCTCGAAGCCTGCGCTTTACGTCTGTAACGTCGAGGAATCCGCCGCCGACAAGGGCAACGACCTGTCCGATGCGGTCGCCAAGCGCGCCGCCGCCGACCACGCCAAGTCGGTGGTCATCTCAGCGCAGATCGAGTCGGAAATCGCCCTGCTCGACGCCGATGAGCGTTCGGAGTTCCTCGAAACCCTCGGCCTCGAAGAACCCGGCCTCAACCGCCTGATCCGCGAAGCCTATAAGCTGCTGGGTCTGGCCTCCTACTTCACCGTCGGTCCCAAGGAAGCCCGCGCCTGGACGATCCACGTCGGCGACACCGCCCCGCAAGCCGCCGGTGTCATCCATACGGATTTTGAGAAGGGCTTCATCCGCGCCGAAACCATGGCCTATGACGATTACGTCAAGTTCAACGGCGAAGCCGGCTGCAAGGAAAACGGCAAGTTCCGTCAGGAAGGCAAGGAATACCTCGTCAAGGACGGCGACATCCTGAACTTCCGCTTCAACGTGTAGGCAGGGGCGTGGCCCCTGCACCCATAATTTGGAGAAGATGGCTGAGGCTGCGTTTTACTCGTTCAAAAACGGCGCGCCCTTGGCCATGGTTCGCGGGGGCTTCCTGCCATCGGGCCACGTGAAGCAGGTTTCGGCATAGGCCAGCAGCACGGGGATAGGCAAGGCGTTCAGTTCGGCCTGTCCCTGCGCCGTCCCGGCGGGCCGGTCGTACCACAGTTGCAGATCGAAGCTCATCACCGTGGCGTCCATGCGCAACTGATCGACCTCGCGCAACGCCCTATTGATGTCGGAGGAAGGCATGCCCGCGCGGTTTCCGGCCTCGCCGGTGTCACGGTACAAGCGGGTCAGGGCCTCGTCGTGGCTGTCGAGCGCCAGACTCAAGGCCTGACACTGCCGGATCTTGGCCGGGTCTTTCGATATAACGGGCTCCGGCCACGGTTCCTCGGCGCAGACCGGGGATGACACCAGGATCAGACTGAAAAACACGGCCCTACGCATCATCATTATGTACCGTAGGGCTTGCAGGTATAATGTACCTCACCATGCTGGCCGTGCTCGACACCGGTCATAACCAGCTTACCTGCTTCAGTCTTCACAGTCAGGTCGAAGGTCGCCCACGTGCCCCACGAGGCATTGGCCGGCAAAGCGTCGGCGGTTTCGATGGTGTATTTGTCGATGCGGATATTGGCCTGCCCGTCATTGGCGTGAACCTTGCCGTCCAGGCGCGCCACCACGCGGTATTCCCGATTATAGAGCGCCGCAAAGCCCGTCAGCTTGCCGGTTACCTTACCGGCGAAATCGATATCGAAATCCATGATAACCCGGCTCGACTGGGCGATATTCGACTGATAGCCGTCACAAGCCCATTCGATCCCGGATATCTTGCGTAAGGTAGTCCGCGCTTCATCCGCCGTCATGGCCTGTACCGGGGTATGCACAGTGACGGCAACAAACGAAAGCAACAGGCTGATCGAAAAATAGCGCATGGTCCCTCCAATGGGAGCCACGCTAGTCCGGTACCGAAACGGTCGCAGCCCCCGAACAGGGGGACCACGACCGCCTTACGATATTTGTAATAACCGTTATTTCACCACCACATCCACCTTGGTATTGGTGTTGGCGACGATGGTCAGGACCTTCGCCCCTTTGAGCGCCTTGAGCGCTGCATCGGTCGTGTCCACCACGCTGACCTCGATCCGCACATTGGTATAGTTCGGCGCATTGAGCTTATAGGTAAACGGTCCTGCCCCCGTACCGGTCGCATAGACGGCCTCCAGCGGTTCGCCCCAACTGCTGAACGCCGTCACCTTGACCTTGCCGGTGCTGAGCGTTTTGCCCGCCGGAAGCGTCACCGTCCCCGACACATCGCCAAAATGCAGCAGATCCTTGGCCGCGCTGAGCTTGACCTTGGGCAGGCCCGTCGGCGTCGCCGTACCCTTGCGCAGGATCGAACCGCGGATGGGCCGCCCGACCGCGACGCTTTTCCACGTCGTACCCGTGTCGTTGGTGGCGACCTCATAGTTGCGGAAAGCAAACGGCACCGATTCGAACGGCGCATAGGCGGCATTGTCCGGCGTCGTCGTGACGCAATAGTGGATATGCTCGCCGCCGGTGCCGGTGCGCCCGACCGTCGCAATGGCATCGCCGCTTTTGGCCACCGGGCGGTCAAGCCACGGCGTTGCCACCGTCAAAGCGGGTTTGCCGTTGCCGAAGGTATTGCTGTAGCTGTTCTGCTGCACATGCAGCGACGAGGCATAACGGCCCAGCCCCAGCGACTGCACCACGACATTGGCATTGACCGAATCGTCATTGGCGTTGCCCTGAATAGCCAGAACGATGGTGCCGGTGGCCGAAGCCGTGAACTTCGCCCCCTTGGTCACGGTCGGCGACACCGCCACCAGATCGTAGCAATAGACCCACTTCGCCTGGTGGCTGTCGCCTTCGTTGGCCGTGGTCTTGGGGTCGTCGAGAATATAGCCGTTGGCCTGAACCACGCGCCATTTTTCGCCGCTGGAGAACGGCAGATCGACCTGAAGATCGGTAGTCAGCGCCGCCGTCACCTTATTGGTCCACGGCCGCCATGTCAGTTGCCCGCCCTCGAACTTGCTAACCTTGGCCAGACCGTCATAGGTATCGATCTCGTCGCTCATCGGATAACCGAGCACCCCCTGCTCCCAGTTCATCTCGGCCCATTTCGCCCGGATCAGACCGGCGACGACGTGCGCCCCCGTATTGGGTTACCAGTAGATCGAGGCATTGGCGAAGTGCCAGAACTTGCCCTTACCGTCGGGCGCGTCGCACATGATGCCGTCCTGCGGCCCCAGATAGTCCTTGCCGTTGACCGCCTTGGCGTCCTGAATCTTTTTCTGAATGGCAAAGATGGCGACCTTGTCTTCGTCGGTATGGGCCTGTCCGGCGGTCGGCTTGGCACAGTTATAGGCGGCCTCGGCGGGCGCGCTGAACATCAGGCAAACCGCCGCAGCGGCTATGGCCCCCAAAATACGCATGGCTGAACTCCTTTGAATGTTAAAAGGAAAAGGTGAAGACACACAGGTTCACGACCGCCTGTAGAGGCAGTTGAAAATCGTCGCATGTAAGAAAAGCGGGAACGCTACGCTCAGGCCAGAAAAGCGCGCCGGTCATCCCCGCATGGGGTCACATACCGGCGTCTGCAAATTGCAACCGATTGCGCCGATTGTCCAGATAACAACGTGATTAATAATTCGCCTGAAAGGCGTTTTTATATCTCTTCGTGGAGATATTCGACGAAGGCCGTCATGCGTGCGTGGCGCAGATCGGCCATGTCCTTGCCAGCAGCAGTCTTGAAGCCGGATTTCAGCTTGAGCAGCTTGATCTCGAAATGGTCGAGCGCAAAGCTGAGATCGTCGAGTTCGCGATCCTCGGCCTTGGGGTCGACGGGATCGTACAGCGCGCTGTTCATCCGGCCCGCCGTGTAGAAACAGCGCGCGACGCCGACAAACCCGATGGCGTCGAGGCGGTCGGCGTCCTGTACTATTTTCGCTTCGATCGTTTCCGGCACGATATTGGCCGAAAAAGCGTGGGCGTGGATGGCATGGGCGACGGCTTCGGCGCGCGGCACCTCCCATCCCATGTCGATCAGCAGCGCCTGCGCCCGCTCGGACGAGAGACGCGAGGCCTCCTTGCGCAGGGGCGAGTTCTTTTCGATCGCCACGACATCGTGCAACAAGACAGCAGCAGCTATGACCTCGGCATCGCCCCCTTCCCGCTCATGCAGGGCCATAGCGACCTTGAACACGCGCTGAAGATGCGAGACGTCGTGCGACCCGTCATCAGTCGCCGGGAGATGCGGCAACAGGGCCTTAGCCAGCGCCAAATGGGGAGCGAAGGCAAGCGCCTGACGCGCCAATGCGGCTAAGGAAGGTGAGTCATAGGCCATGATCACATTTATAGAAAATTTATGGCCGCCGAGAAAGCTTAAAACCGCGAGACGTCGCGTTTTCCCTCCAGATGCGAAAAACCCCCTGAGCGAACTCAGGGGGCCTGAATGCTTAGTTAGAGGGACGGCATGACGCGGCGAAAGGTGTTGGCTTTCGAGACCCGAAGCGCAGCGTACTTAAGTACGTGAGCATCGGATCGCAGAAAGACGGCACTTTGCAGCCCGTCAGGACGTTCCGGCTAGTGTTTGTTGCCCCAGACCTTGCGGTATGCCGCATAGGTCAGGCCCGCAAACAGCAGGAGGTAGATCAGCACCGCGACACCGGTCTTCTTGCGAAGTGTAGCGTGCGGATCGCCAGCCCATTCCAGGAAGGTGGCCACGTCGGCGGCCATCTGGTGCGTCGTCGCCTTGGTACCATCGTCGAAGGTGACGAGATCATCCTTCAGCGGCGGGGCCATGGCCAGAACGCCACCGACCGGGACGTGGTGCGGATCACCCGACCACTGGGTCGCCAGAGCGCCGGCCATATAGGGGTTGTAGTGCTGGCCTTCGGCGACGTGTAGCCCCTTGGGCGGCGTATGATAACCGGTCAGCAGCGAATAGACGTAGCGGGCACCGCCGTGGCGGGCCTTGGTGATCACCGACAGGTCGGGCGGCAGGGCCCCACCGTTCGACGCACGCGCCGCATATTCGTTGGCAAACTTCTTCGGGAAGTGGTCGGACGTCGTCGCCGGACGGGTGATGGCGTCACCCGTGTCGGTGTCGATATCCGGCACTTCGAATTCCGAAGCGATCTGCTTCACATAGGGATTGTCGTTCGGGTTCTTGTACTTCTCGTCGTAGAAGGGACCGCCCTTCTGGCCGAGGTTACGGAAGGACAGAAGCGTCGCCGCATGGCAGTTCGAGCAGACTTCGCGGAAGACCTTGTAGCCGCGTTGCAGCTGGCCCTGGTCGAAAGTGCCGAACGGCCCTTCGAAGGAAAAGCCTTCCTTGGGGGCGTGCGGGTGGGCCGCGCCGCCCGAAGCCAGGGCCGGAGCCGAGACCACGAGTGTGGCCGCAGCCGCCATCAAACCGAAGGTTTTGAGGGTTTTCGTCATAAAAGCAGACATCTGACTCAGCCCTTCTTCTTGGCGTGGTCGGCGAGGATGGCCTCGCTGATGGAGGCCGGAACCGGCAGGGGATCTTCCTTCAGGCCGATCCACGGCATTATGATCAGGAAGAACGCGAAGTAGTAGAAGGTCAGGCCGCGGGTCAGCCAGACATAGTTCAGGCCGATCGGGTTGCCGTCCGAGTTGGTACCGATCGAGAAGACCATGTCATCGGGCAGTTGCCCGCCGCACCAGCCGAGGCCGAGGCAGACGACGACGAAGATCACGAAGAACCAGCGCATAACCGGACGGTAACGCATCGAGCGCACCTTCGACGTATCGAGCCACGGCAGGACGAAGATCACCGCGATGGCGCCGAACATGGCAACGACACCGAGGAACTTGTCCGGCACGGCGCGCAGGATGGCGTAGAACGGCAACATGTACCATTCGGGCACGATATGCGCCGGGGTGACCAGCGGGTTGGCCGGGATATAGTTGTCGGCGTGGCCCAGTGCGTTCGGCATGAAGAAGACGAATAGCGAGAACAACATCAGGAAGAGGATGATGCCGAGGCCGTCCTTCACCGTCGCATACGGCGTGAAGGGTACGGTGTCTTCCTTAGACTTGATCTCGACACCGGCCGGGTTGTTCTGCCCCGTCACGTGCAGCGCCCAGATATGGAGGATGACCACACCGGCGATGACGAACGGCAGCAGATAGTGCAGCGAGAAGAAGCGGTTCAGCGTTGGCTGGTCGACGGCGAAGCCGCCCTGCAACCAGGTCAGGATCGGACCGCCGATGACGGGGATGGCGCCGATCAGGTTGGTGATGACGACCGCGCCGTGGAAGGACATCTGACCCCAGGGCAGGACGTAGCCCATGAAGGCCGTAGCGATCATCAGGAAGAAGATGATGCAGCCGAGGATCCACAGCACTTCGCGCGGGGCCTTGTAAGACCCATAATAAAGACCGCGGAACATGTGGACGAAGACGGCGAAGAAGAACATCGACGCGCCGTTGGCGTGGACGTAGCGGATCAGCCAGCCGTAATTGACGTCGCGCATGATGCGCTCGACCGAATTGAAGGCCATGTCGACATGCGGCACATAGTGCATGACCAGAATGATGCCGGTGATGATCTGGATCATCAGGCAGACCGACAGAATGCCGCCGAAGGTCCACCAGTAGTTCAGATTGCGCGGCGTCGGGTAGTCGACGAACGAATCGTAGGCCAGACGGACGATCGGAAGGCGCTGGTCCAGCCACTTCTCGACGCCGGTCTTCGGCTCATAGGTTGAAGGATGGTCGCTCATGATGTCCCCCTTACCCGATCTTCACTTTGGTGTCGGACAGGTATGTATATTCCGGCACGGCGAGGTTCAGCGGCGCGGGGCCCTTACGGATACGACCCGACGTGTCGTAGTGCGACCCGTGGCACGGGCAGAACCAACCGCCGAAATCACCGGCGCCGAAGGTCGGCACGCAGCCGAGGTGCGTACACGAACCAACGAGGATCAGATACTGTTCCTTGCCCTTTTTGACGCGGTCGGCGTCGGTCTGCGGATCCTTGAGGTCCGACAGCTTGACATCTTCGGCTTCCTTGATTTCCTTGGGCGTACGGTAACGCACGAACAGGGGCTTGCCGCGCCATTTGATGACGACCTGCATGCCTTCCTGCACCTTGCCGAGATCGAACTCGGCCGAGGCCATGGCCAGGGTATCGGCGGCGGGGTTCATCTGCGACACCAAAGGTGCGGCAATGACGCCGACCGCGCCCACGGCAGCCGCGCCGGCGGCAATGTAAATGAAATCGCGGCGGTTCGGGTCTTCGCCCACAACCGTGCCATGATCCTTCTCAGGTTCGCTCACCTTAGCACCTCTTCTCTTGCGCGCGCGCGCCACCCTGTCGGACAGGACCGGATGTTAACCTCAATGCAGACAGGTCCGATTCTCGACGGCCGGTCCTTAATTTTATGTTTTGCACATACCCCGGCGCGTCGAATGCGGTTTGCGTTCGCGAATCGGCGCGCTAAAGGCATGCGCGACTCCATGTCGCACGGAGTCCTGTTCGTCTATAACCACAATTGAGGGATGGATACAAACCACCCCTCTCAAAAATATGGCAATAAAATGCGTTTAGTCCTTTTTCAACCGGATATCCCACAAAATCTCGGCAGTGCGATCCGATTGTCAGCCTGTCTGGGGGTCGAACTCGACATCATCGAACCGTGCGGCTTTCCTTTGAGCGACAAAGCGGTCAAACGCACGGCCATGGATTATGGCGACGCCGCCCGTGTGACACGGCACGATTCGTGGGCGAAATTCACCGCATGGCGCGACCAAACGTCACAGGGGAGCCGTGTCATCCTCTTCACCACGAAATCCGCACAACCCTATTGCGACTTCGCCTTTACGCTCGACGATATCCTGCTGATGGGTCGCGAAAGCGCCGGTGTGCCGGACGAGGTACACGCCTATGCAGATGCCCGCCTGTTCATCCCGATGCAGCCGGGGATGCGCTCGATCAATGTGATCAATTCCGCCGCTATGGCGCTCGGCGAAGCGCTTCGGCAGACACAAGGGTTTGCGAAAGCCAATGCGGACACCTAAGGACGTATCATGACAGACTCCGCCCCCCTCCCCACCGAAATCCTGACTGAACGCCGCGAAGCCGCTGCGGCGTGGTTCCGCAGCTTGCGCGATTCGATCTGCGCCGCCTTCGAGGCGCTGGAAGACGAAGCCCCCGCCGAGCTTTATGGTGACACGCCCGGGCGATTCGTCCGCACGCCGTGGACCCGTGCCGAAGGTGGCGGCGGCGAAATGTCGATGATGCATGGGCGGCTGTTCGAAAAGGTCGGCGTCCATATCTCGACCGTTCACGGCACTTTTTCGCCCGACTTCGCCAAGACTGTGCCGGGTGCCACTGATGATCCGCGCTTCTTCGCCTGCGGCATCAGTCTGATCTCGCACATGACCAATCCGCATGTGCCAGCCGTCCACATGAACACCCGCTTCATCGCCACGACACAGAGCTGGTTCGGTGGCGGTGCTGATCTGACGCCTCTGCTCGATGCCGACCGGTCGCCCGATGCGCCGCAGACCGTAGCCTTTCATGAGGCGTTCCGTGAAACCTGCGACCGGTTCGATCCGTCCTATTATGATCGTTTCAAAAAATGGTGCGACGAATACTTCTTCCTGCCGCACCGGAACGAGCCGCGCGGTACCGGCGGCATCTTCTACGATCATCTCAATTCGGGGGCGCACGAGACAGACTTTTCTTTTACAAAAGCCGTGGGGCAGACCTTTCTGTCTACATATCCATCCCTTGTAAAACAACGAATGAGACAGGTCTGGTCACCGGAAGACAGGGACCGGCAGCTTGTTCAACGGGGGCGGTATGTCGAGTTTAACCTGCTCTACGACCGGGGAACCATGTTCGGTCTGAAGACCGGCGGCAATGTCGAGGCCATCCTGTCATCGATGCCGCCGCTGGTTAAGTGGCCGTAATCACCACCGCTTCTGCTGAGCGCGTCGATGGGCCGTGGAAGGTCGCCTCTATGTTGTTGCCGTCGGGATCATAGACAAACGCGCCGTAATAGCCGGGGTGATAATCGCGCTCACCCGGCGCGCCGTTGTCGCGACCACCCGCCGCCATAGCGGCATCATAGAAGGCCGTCACCGCGTCCCGGTCCTTTGCCTGAAACGACAGGTGGATGTGTGACAGCGGTTCACCCTGCGAGATGTAGAGTTCATCGATTTGCAGATGACGGTCGCTTTCGTTGATGCGCACATCGGGCTTCACGGCGGAAATGGCAGCCTTGTAGAAGCGCTTGCTGGCGTCGAGGTCTTTGACGACCAGATGCACGTGATCGATCAGTCGTCCGGTGTGATATTCCATGCGAGGTCTCCTTCTGACGCAGAGACCCTAGGCCGGAACCGTGCAAAAAATCGGCAGGGATTTAATAATGCTACTGGCCCGTAGCCATTTCTATAACTGCTTTTATTAACCAACGCCCTAAAGACAGGGCGAGGAGAACGGCGCAGGGCAGATAAATCAGCCTCACCCACCATCGCTGAACACGCATCAAAGACTGGAGAGACGACTCCATGTTTTCAGCGATAGGCGTCCGATAAATCTCCCATTCGATCATCAACCACGCCAGCGTGTCGTGAGATGGCGGGGCGCCTCTGTGGACTTCAGGTACATGGGGAAGGCGCACAAAATTATCATGCGCCAAATAGGCATCGATAAGTTGCGATCTCAGCCCTACCCACACCAATAGCAAAGGAACGAGAAACGCAATTCCCAAGCCGAAAGCACCCCAGAGCCAAGCATTCTCCACAGATTACGCCGCCAGAAACTTTGAGATCGCGCCCAGCACCTGATCGCGGCTGGAGGTCGATTTGAGGCTTTCCAGCGCCTGATCGACCAGATGCTCGCTGATACGCGTGCCGCGACGGCTGAGCAGCAAATCACCGGCAAAATCCTGACAGAATTCCGGGTGGCACTGGAACGAGATCGCCTTGCGGTCGGTATAGTAGAGCGCGCCATGCGGCGTGAACTCCGACCCCGCCAGAATGATGGCCGCATCGGGCTTTTTGACCACCTGATCCTGATGGGTCACGGCCACATGCAGGGCCGGCAGATCCGTTTCGGCCAGTTCACGCCATAAGGCATTATCATGGATGGTATATTCGTGCAGGCCGACGCCCCAGCCCTTTTTGGACTTCTCGACGTGGCCGCCCCAGGCCTGCGCCATGACCTGATGACCGAAGCAGATACCGACCACCGGCACGGCAACATCGACGCCTTTGAGCCAGTCGATCAGCGAGGTGATCCACGGATGATCTTCGTAAACGCCTGCCGGTGACCCGGTAATGACGACCCCCGTCAGGTGATCGGCGGGATCAGGGAGTTCGCCTTCGAGGGTGCGGAAAACCCGAAACTGACGGTTCGGCGCGGCCAGATGCTGCGCGAACATATCGGCATAGGTGCCGTAGGTGTCGCTTAGGTTATCGGGCGGGACGCCGGTTTCCAGAATGGCGATATAAGACATGAAAGCACAGGTAATGAAAGGCAGGGGGAACGGTTTACAAGTCCCTTATATTTTTGTCCGTTTGCGGATTTCGTCAATGGCAGCGTCAATCACGTTTTGCGAGAAATCGTGTGCGACCCAATCGGCTTCGATGCCCTTCATCGCCTGTCCGAGTTGCGGGCCGGGTGGGAGGCCCGCGGCGACCAATTGTGCAGATTTCAAAGGAAAAACCGGCAAATCGAGCCGCTCTATCCGAGCTTCGGTCTCCGGCCATTCGGTGCGCGAGCGACCCGATACGGCGGCGCGCAGCATCAGGGCGTCATGCAGCGCGGCCTTGCCTGTACGATAGGCGGTTCTCAGCCACACCGCATCATCGGCCTCTATATCCACCTCAGGCCATAGCCGGGCGGCGTGGCGAATACGGTCTGCGATGCGATTGGACAGGCGCAACCGTGACGGCAGACGATTCAGCGCCGATGGGCTCAGGCCGTCGGGGTAGAGCAATCCAAGAAGCCGTAGTTCGACGTCTTCCGTCAGCCCGCACATAACTTTCAGGGCGATCGGTGTCGTCGCAATGCCGGTCAGGACATGCGCCATCACGCCACTATCAATCATGGATTCAATTATGGCGACCGGATCGGCCACGCCCAACAGCTTGAACAGTTCCTGACTGATCCGCTCGCCCGACAAGGTATCGATCCCGCTTTTCAGACGCGTGCAGGCCGCGAACGACTCTGCATCCATCGCCTGACCGTGGCTGGCGGTAAAGCGGAAGAAACGCAGGATACGCAGATAGTCCTCGCGGATGCGCGTCTCGGCATCGCCGATGAATCGCACGCGCCCTTCGTGCGCGTCGGTCAGCCCGTTGCCGGTTGGATCGAAGACCTCGCCGCGAATATCGGCATAGAGCGCGTTGAGATAAAAATCGCGCCGCTGCGCATCCTTCGCCCAGTCGGTGGTGAAGCTGACCACCGCGCGGCGGCCATCGGTTTCGACGTCTTCGCGCAGGGAGGTGATCTCGAAAGCCTCGCCGTCAATGATTGACGATATGGTACCGAAGGCCTTGCCGGTCGGAACGTGACGGATATGCGCCGCCGTCAGCGCCGCCTCGGTCTCATCTGGCGTCAGTTGAGTCGACAGATCGAGGTCGGTGGGTTCGCGCCCCATGACGACATTGCGCACGCAGCCGCCGACGAAGCGTACGCACCCTTCCCCGCCGCGCGCTTCGAGCGCGGCGAAGACCTGCCGGACGGCGAGACGGAGCATAATGGGCGGGAGGAGGACTGAAGCCAATTCATTTCTTCCCCCTCTCCCTTGAGGGAGAGGGTCGGGGTGAGGGGTAACAGTTAGCCATTGCACGATGAGGCATTTCCCCCTCACCCGGCCTTCGGCCACCTTCTCCCTCAAGGGAGAGGGGATTTAATGGCAACCCTATCCAGAAATTACGGGAACATCAAACGTCTGATCGCTCAGACTTACCCGTACGCACCCATCGTCCACAATCTCCGCCATCTCGAACAACCGATAGGTACAGGCCCGCGTCAGACGGCCCCACAAATTACCCCTCACCCGCAATCGCGGCAGATACGCGTCGCCGATACGATCAAACACCAGCAGATGATCCGCACCAAGGGTCACGCGTTCGTCCTGATCGGTCATAAATACCGGGCCCTCGAAATCGACGATTCGCAACGGCAAGTCCTCGACGGTAATTTTCAGCTTCTCGGCCGGCGTTACCAGGAAATAGTCGTTGCCCTCGCACCGCAACAGTTTGGCAAACAGCCGCACCAGCGCCGGGCGCGTTATGGGGCGACCTTCGTGAAGCCACGCCCCATCCTTGCGAATGACAATATCCATCTCGCCGCATAGAGTCGGATTCCAGCTGTCTACGGGATATGTCTTGTCGGGGAACCGCGCGGCTTCGCTGAGAAAGCCTTCGCCGGAGGTCATTTATCGACGGCGCCGGTCAGGGGCTCGCCGGTATAGGCGTCGTTGTAGCGGATCATCAGGCGGCGATAATCGACCGGGCCCGGCAGGGTCAGGCCTTCGGCGCGGACAAAGCCGAACTTCTCGAAATAGGCCGGGGTACCAACCAGCAGGATACCCGTCACGCCCCTGGCGAACGCCGCTCGTATCGCCACTTCGATCAGGGCGCGACCGATGCCGTGGTTCTGGTGATCGGGATCTACGGCGATCGGCCCCAGAAAGGCCAGTTCGCCCAGCGGCTCATGCTCAGGATCGTAGACCTTGATCGGCCACAGGCGCACCGAACCGGTCAGCCCCTGCTCGCGGGCCTTGCCGCGGGTAATCTGACGCATGACGAAGCTCAGGCCATCAATCGGGGCATTGTTTTCGCGCAGGCGTTCGGCAGTCTTGATGTAGCGTCCCGGACCGAACACGCGATTGACCAGCGCTTCGGCGGCGTCGCGGTCCGCAGCCCCCTCCACGGTAATCAAACGTTCGAACGGATAGGTATCCACGGCTCAGCTACACCCGAAATACTATGATAAAATACGCTTGCGTCACGACCAGCGACGGCTGGAATAGATACAAACCCTTGAGGGGTCAAATAAATTTAGGGCAAGGATTGTAACAGCCCCCGCCCCTGATCCGCTCATCTATATCACGGCTTGAGGAAGGCCGCAAACGCCTGGGCGGCCTCGGGGCTGTTGAGGCGGGCGCGGAAAATCTCGCCTTCGCGCACGATCTGAGCCCATAAGGCGTCGGGATCGCGCATCAGACCCTTGGCCTGCCTTAACGCCTCGGGCGACAGGGCCGCCAGCCGCTCGGCCGCCAGTTGGGCGCGATTACTCAGATCGTCGCGCGGCGTCACGGCATTGCAAACCCCCATATTCAACGCGTCGGCGGCAGGTAGCGCCTGCCCGAAAGCCAGCCATTCAAAGGCGCGCGCATGGCCGATACGGGCGGGCAGAAGATGGCTCGATCCGCCCTCAGGCGTCAGGCCGAGCTTCAGGAACGGCAGGCTCAGACGCGCATCGTCGGACAGATAGACCAGATCCCCATGCAACAGCATGGTCGTACCGACACCCACAGCCTGTCCCTGCACCGCGAAGACCAGAGGCCGTGCGCAATAGGTCAGGGCCTTGAGGAAGCGAAAGACGGGTCGCTCGGCCACCGATCCGGCGGACTGGGCCAGGGCCACGAAATCGGCGATGTCGTTGCCCGCGCAGAAATCGTCGCCCGCCGCATCGATCAGGACGACGCGATGATCATCATTCGCCGTCGCGCCGTCGATCGCGTCGGCCAGCGCCGCGTACATGGCGTGATTCAGCGCGTTTTTCTTGTGCGGGCGATTGAGCGTCAGGTGCAACACGCCCTTCGATGAGGTGATCAGAACCGGTTCGCTCATGGAAATTCCCTGCCTTCATATAATTGCCAGGAACTTCGCATAGATTCCGCAAGGTCAGGCAAGTCGCGAATAATCCGTATCCCTTTTTTACCGAGCGCGGTTGTTAAAATTCGCGGCCCCATTGCCTTCAAGGCGCCACATCTTGTAGAGACACTCGTAACCCATAAAGAGCGGCCTCCCAACAGTTTCCAAGAGGCTCGAAAACGGCGCAGCATCCGTTCCACAGGTATGTATTCAAGGAAAAAGCACCTGATGTCCCTTTCTACTTTCTTCAAGGGTGTCGCCTTCGTCACCGCCCTTGCCCTGAGCGCCGGTGCGGCTTCGGCTCAGGAAGCGCCCAAGCTGAATGAAAAGCAGCGCACGCGCGGCATAGCCGACGCACCGGCCATGATCAAAACCGCCGGAATCGCCTGCGATCCGTCCGACGCCTACTATGTCGGCGAATCGACCCGCAAGGACTCGACGGGCAAGTCGGCAAAGGTTCAGGTCGTCGAAGTCACCTGCAAGCAGGGCATCGGCTATATTCTCGACAAGAATCTGTCCGCCGGAAACGTGGATCAGCGCAACTGCACTCAGGCCTATTCGCAAAAAATGGCCAACCCCAAGGATATCCAGTGCATCTTGCCCGGCAACCAGAAGCACTATACCTGGCTGACGCCGCTGGTGAAAACCAGCGATGCGAACTGCACCGTCGACAAGGCGCGCTGGCTGGGTCAGATCGCCGACCAGAAGACCAATCGCTATGAATACGGTTGTCAGGGGTCTGCGGGCGGCATCATCGATGTGCCCTACGCTCCGAACACCAATGCGCCGATCTTCATCAACTGCCTGATCGCCAAGGGTAATTCGACCTGCACCTATACGACGCCGGAACAGGCCGCCCAGCGCCTTCAACCGGTGGCCAAGCAAGCCAAGGCCACCTGCGTCGTCGAAAAGGCGCGTTTCCTCGCCCGCGACGCTGGCAAGAATGCCGACTTCTATGAAATTGGCTGCGCCGGTCAACCGGGCTTTGTGGTGCAGACCGATGCCAAGCTGACCTATCAGGCGACCTATGACTGCGCTCAGGCCAAGAATATCGGCGGTTGTCAGTTTACCGACGCCGCCGCTGCCGCTGCGGGCACCCGTGAGACGTACGCCGCGCGCCTTAAGGCCGTCGGCGTACCCTGCACGGTCAGCGATTACAGCGTGCTCGGCATGGAATCGACAGGCCTCAAGCGCGAACTGGTCGAATACAAGTGTCCTGAGCAAAAGTTCGGTCTGGCGGTCTTCCTGCCGACCGAAGGCACCACCGCCAAGGCCGAGGTCATGGACTGCTTCACCCTCGTCGCCCGCCGTCAGGCCTGCGGCTTCGTCACCAAGGCCGCGCTGGACCAGCAGGTCGATGTGCTGATCAAGGGCGCCAAGAAGGATTGCGACGTCCAGCAGGTCAACTATCTGGGTCGTGGTGAAGCCGAAAGCATCCTCGTCGAGGTGGCCTGCACCAATAAGCGCGGCTATGTCGGCGCCATCGCCAAGTCGCGGATCGCCTTCGACGACGTGGTGGCCTGTAACATCGCCAAGGGCCGCAAATACCCGATCCAGTGCGAAATCCCCGGCAACGGCACCTATGTGCCGCCCGCCGGTGCGACCAACGACTAAGGCCGGATCGATCGCCAAACGAAAAGCCCGCCGGAACACCGGCGGGCTTTTTTATTAAGGAACTTACTCCGGATCGTAAATTTCCAGCCTTGAGTCGAATAATAGCCGACAAGCGACGCGGGTACGTTGGTACCCGCTAGCGCAGACTGCGTATTAGTCGGCCGAGGATGGGGATTTACAGGGTTTCCACGAAGCGGCAGGCCTCACCAAGGGAAGGTGCCACAATCTCATCGTCGCGCATGACGATCTTGCCGCGCACGATGGTCGCCTTGGGCCAGCCGTGGGCCTCGAAACCGTCGAACGGCGTCCAGCCGCAACGCGAGCGCATCTGGTCGTGGGTGATGACGCGCTTATGGTTAAGATCGACCAGAGTGATGTCGGCGTCGTAGCCTTCCGCCATGCGGCCCTTGCCCGCCAGACCGAAGACGCGCTGCGCCCCGGCCGAGGTCAAATCGACCAGCCGCTCCAGCGACAGACGACCATGGGCGACGTGGGTCAGCATGACCGGCAGAAGGGTTTGCACACCCGGCATACCCGACGGCGAGGCCGGATAGGCCTTCGCCTTTTCCTCGATGGTATGCGGGGCGTGGTCCGAGCCCAGCACGTCGGCGATACCGCCGTTGATACCGTGCCACAGACCATCGACGTGGTACTGATCGCGGATCGGCGGGTTCATCTGGGCATAGCCCTTGAGGCGCTGATAGGCCTCCGGCGCCACCAGCGTCAGGTGCTGCGGCGTGATCTCGACGGTGGCGATGTCCTTGTTCTGCGCCAGAAAATCGATTTCCTCGGCGGTGGTGACGTGCAGGACGTGGATGCGCTTGCCGCATTCGCGAGCCAGCTTGACGAGACGATGGGTCGACTGGATCGCCGACTGCGCATCGCGCACATAGTCGTGGCTGGTCCAGTCGCCTTCGCGCGCCAGAACGCGGCGCTCGGCCAGACGGTATTCATCTTCGCTGTGGAAGGTGGCGCGGCGCTTGACGTTTTTCAGCACATTGAACACGCCCTCGTCGTCGGCGATCAGCAGCGTGCCGGTCGAGGCCCCCATGAACACCTTGACGCCGCAACAGCCCGGCAAGCGCTCCAGCTCGCCCAGTTGCGTGACGTTTTCGTGCGTGCCGCCGACATAGAAGGCGTGGTCGCAGTGCATGCGGTGCCCGGCGCGCTTTAGCTTGTCCTCGAAGGTCGCCACGTCGATGGTGTTGGGGTTGGTGTTCGGCATTTCGAACACGGCTACGACACCGCCCAGAACCGCCGCCTGAGAACCGGTCTCCAAGTCTTCTTTCCACTCAAGGCCCGGCTCGCGGAAGTGGACCTGCGTGTCGATGACCCCCGGCATGGCCAGCAGCCCCGTGGCGTCGAATACTTCGCCCGCGTCGGCCTGAGACAGATCGCCGAAGGCTGCGAACTTGCCGTTGCGGATGCCGATATCGCCGGTGCCGCGCCCAGCATGGTTGATGATGTCGGCGTTGCGGATGATCAGATCGTAGGTAGGCATGGGAAGAGGCTCCTTTCTTCCCTTCGCCCCTTTGGGGAGAAGGTGGCCTGAAAGGCCGGATGAGGGGGCAACCGTCGCAGCCCCCTCACCCCAGCCCTCTCCCCAAGGGGAGAGGGGGCTTTAGGATTCGACAGCTAAGGTCGTTTTCACCGCCTCATATACCCTGTTGAGCGACAGGTCGAGCATATGACACATGGCCTGATCAAGATTCGGGTCCATGGCGCGAATTTCCTCGAACCGGCGCGGCGTGCGCAGGACGTGAACATTGCGGCCCAAGGGCGCTTCAACCGCATCGTCCGACGGGCCATAGAGCCCGAAACTCGGCACATTGGCCGCGGCGGCCAGATGCAGCCATATATCGTCATTGCCGACGAAGGCATGGCAATGCCGCAAACAGGCATAGGCCGTCAACGGATCGAGCTTACCTGTCAACTCTATCACACGGGCCTTGGGCGCGGCCATGCGCAGGGCTGTCGCGGCTTCGCGATCGCCCTCCCCGCCCAGAATCAGCAGCCGCGCGCCTTTTAGCGGCCCGTCCTCGTTCATCAAGCGCGAGGCCAGCACCGAAAAACGCTCCGCCGGCCATTGCGCCCCTTGCCACGGGGCACCGGGCGCGATGGCCAGCAGCGGTGTCTCTTCGTCCCCGTCGAGGAACATGGCGGCACCGGCCGCGCGCGCCTCGGACACTTGAAGCCACGGGAGTTCCGGCGCTTCCAGTTTCAGCAAGCGCGACGCCAGCACGACCGGATGCTCGTCTTCGTGATAGGGCGAGGCGATGGCGCGGGTTTTGGCCAGCAAAAACCGCGACCACAGGCTTGGCCCGGTATCGAGCAACAAGCCCCAAACGCGTTTGCGCAACGACCACCACAGTTTCAGACCGGCCCATGAGGCGACCTCACCGTCAAAAGGAAACACCGTCTCGATCTGAGGGTAATCGGCGAACAAGGGCGCGGACTCGCTGCGCGTCACAAGCGTCACCGACGCGTTCGGTACTTCTTGCAGCAGGCGCGACAAAACCCCACCTAAGGCAAGCGCCTTTTTCGGTGCGTCAAGCGCAATAACCAGAATCGGAAAAGGTCGGCTCATGTTACACACAGTATCCCGAATTTGATTGACCGCCAAATGACTGAAAATCCATCCCCGCTTATCGCCCTGCCCCACCGCGCCCTGATCGGCCTGACCGGTCCGGACTGGGGTGTCTTTTTGGGCGGTCAGACGACGATCAATGCCGAGGCCATCTTCGCCGCCGTGGCCGATGGCACGCATAAGCCCTTATATTATGGCGCGTTTCTCACTCCGCAAGGCAAGCTGTCGGCAGATTTTTTCCTTCACCCGCGCGGGCCGGAAGAGGTGTGGATCGAAATCGCCGCCGATGGGCGCGACGATCTGTTCAATCGCCTCAATATGTTCAAGTTGCGCGCGAAGGTCGCTCTGTCGAAACCGGACGCCACAGTGTTCGCGTCCATAGGTGCCGGTGACCTGCCCGATCCGCGTCAGGCGGACCTGTTCCGGCACTATGGCGACGACGACGCGACCGGGGATATCGCCGATTACGTCGATTTCCGTCTGACGCACGGGCTGGCCGATCCGGGCTTCGACTTCCCGAAGGACTACCTCTACCCCATCGACATCAATCTCGACCTGATCGACGCCATCGACTTCAAGAAGGGCTGTTTCGTCGGTCAGGAAACGACCTCGCGCATGAAGCGGCGCGGCAAGATCAAGAACCGGCTGATCCCGCTGATCCATACGAGCACCTTCGCATTCGGTGCCGAGGTTCTGCTGGGCGACAGGCGCGCCGGTGAAGTTCTGGCCTCGCGCAACGGGCGCTCTTTGGCCCTGATGCGACTCGACCGACTGGACGGCGCGCTCTTGACAGTCGACGCGGAAACGGTCGAACTGGCCCCACCGGACTGGCTCAGGCCTTATCTGGTGTGGACTGAGTAGGCGGATCGGGGGGATCGATGAAAGCCTTATTGCTGAAGCCGTTGCGGCACTACGGGCGGTTTCGTGGCCGTTCGGGGCGGGCGGAGTTCTGGGCCTTCATTGGCGCACAGACTGCGATCTACGCCGGGCTCATTACGCTGCTCAGCGATTTCGGCGCGCGGCTCAGGACCGGCGAAGTCTTTTCACATCCGCTGTTGTGGGTGCTGTGGCTGCTGCTTCTGACCCCCAATCTGGCCCTGTGCGTCAGACGGCTGCACGACCTAAATCTCAGCGGCCTGTGGGTCGGTGCGCCGTGGGTCGTCTCGAGCGCGGGGGTGGCGGCGTTTAACCTGTCCTTCCGCCCCAAGGGCCCAAACCCCGCCGACGCTCCGCCCTTCGATCTTCTGGGCATCTATACCCTGCTCTCCGTGATGATCGAGGTGATGGCCGGTCTGGTCATGTACGTCGTCCTGCCGTTTGTCGTGGCGCAGCTGATCATGCTGTTGGTCGCCGCCCTGCCCGGCAATGCTGGTGAAAATCGGTACGGTCGTTCCCCAAACTGAGTTCGCATAACGGCGTTAACCACGTCCTTTAGTCTCAAATTCAAGGATTCCGGTTATGGCTTGGGAAAACATGCCCCAGCCACAGGCCATCACCATGAATTTGATGTTGCGTCCCTTTGCCCGTTATGCCGACTTCAAAGGCCGCGCCCGCCGCCTTGAATACTTCATGTTCGGGCTGTTTCAGCTGATCGTCTATATCGTTCTGATCGTCTTTTTGATGTTGTCGGTCACGTCCGGCAAGATCGGCACGGCGGCTGTCGGCGGGCTGATCTCGACGGTCGGCATCTTCGCTTTTGCGGCCGCCTGTATCATTCCGAACTACGCCCTCGTCTTCCGGCGTTTGCACGATTCCGGGCGCAGCGGCTGGTGGATTCTGTTGCTGGCACCTTGCGTCCTCAGCGTCTTCAGTTCCTGGGAAGGTGTCATGCTGCTCGCGCAGTCCGCGCGCTACCAAGGCGCGCCCGATCCGGCGGCCCTCGGCCATCTGATGCGCGGCTCGATGTGGGGTTTTGTGGGCACGATTACTCAGATCGTGCTGTTCGTCTTCATGTGCTGGCCCGGCAACCGCGGCGCCAACCGTTTCGGCGACGACCCCAAAAATCCCGGCCCGGACATCAGCGTCTTTTCCGACGACCGCAGCGCCGCCAATACCGCCCGCATCGACGACGCCATTGCCCGCGCAAAAGCGGAGTCCGATGCCGCCCGCCCGCCGCACAAGCCGATCTTCGACTTCGGTCCCGGCTCGTCCGGTCCGATGATAAACACCTATGGCCGCGATGCGGCGCCCGAACCGGAACGGCCCGCCCCACCGGCATGGCAGGCCCCGGCCTACGACCCCGGCATCCGCCCGTCCAAGCCGTTCGGGAAGCGTTGAGGAAACAGCTGAATCCGTGTAGAGCGATCAAATGCCGGATTTCAGCTACGAATCGAACATCGACGGCCTCGTTTGCGGGGTGGACGAAGCGGGACGCGGTCCCTGCGCCGGGCCATTGTGCGTGGCCGCCGTTATCCTCGACCCGGCGCGTATTCCTGCCGGTATAGCCGATTCCAAGAAGCTGACCGAAAAGCTGCGCTTCGAGCTGGAACCCGAAATCAAGGCTGCCGCCATCGCCTGGTCGGTGATCGAGATGTCCGCCGCCGACATCGACTGCCACAATATCCTCAAGGCGACCATGATGGGCATGACTCAGGCCGTTGAAGCCTTGGGCACCCTGCCCGTCCATGCCCTGATCGACGGCAATCGCTGTCCGCCCCTGGCCATCCCCGCGACCGCCGTCGTCAAGGGTGACGACAAGTGCCTGTCGATCGCCGCGGCCTCTATCCTCGCCAAGACGGCCCGCGATCGCATCATGATCGAGATGGACGGCCTCTATCCGATGTACGGCTTCAAGGGTCACAAGGGCTATCAGGCCCAAAGCCATATCGAGGCCCTGCGCATCCACGGCCCCTCGCCGATCCACCGTATGTCGTGGGCGACGATCCGCACCCTGACCGAAGTCGATTATGAAGGCGCATAAGGACAAGGCTTTGGTCTATTGCGTTGAAGCCGGTCGCCTGCTCGTTTTCCGCCATGTCGATTACAGCTTCGAAGAGGTCGGGATTCAAGTCCCTGGCGGCAGCGTTCGCTCCGGCGAAACACCCGAAGCCGCCGCTTTGCGCGAACTGTGCGAGGAAACCGGACACGACACCTTCGTCATCGAACGCGAGTTGGGGAGCGACACCTACGACATCACGCCGTATCGTGCTGAAATCCAGAACCGTCATTTCTATCTTGCCCGGCCGACCGCGCCCTTGCCGGCGCGCTGGTTCGCCGAGGAAGCCCATGACGGCACCGCGCCGCCGACACGACTGGAGTTTTTCTGGATACCTCTGACGCAGGGCCATGTGCTACAGTCGGGTCAGGGCGCGCTTCTGGGAGCCATAGACTGATGGGCAACTTCATCCGTATCACGCCGTTCATCCACGTGCCGGATCTGGAGACCGCGGTCACCTTCTTCACCGATATCCTCGGCTTTCAGCGCTGGCCCCTGCCCCATCCGGATTATGCCTATGTCTGGCGCGAGACGGCGGCCTTTCGTATTCTGGAAGCCTGCGACGCCCCGCCCGGCACCCGTCGCTTCGCCCACTATATCGATGTAGAGGACGTCGATGCGCTCTATGCCGAACTGAAGCCGAAACTCGACACCTTGCCCGAAGGTGACGTACACGGCCCCGCCGATAAGGTCTACGCCCAGCGCGAATTGCTGGTGCTGGGGCCGGATGGCAATCTGATCGCGTTTGGTCAGGAAATCCGCGATATGACGGTGAGATAAGCGCCTCACCAGAACAAAACGAATCCAAATCTGAGTCCAAAAAGACTCACCGCAAAAAAACCTCCCGCCGACGATTCCTTGCGAATCAAAATTAAACCTTTGTTTACCGCAAAGGATTGAATGCTGTGGGTTCAGACCGCGCGCCCAGAAGGGCCGCGCTCACGTCCAAGGGGTTTTTATGACACGCCACATGCCGCAGAAAGCCATCGCGCAAAATACCGCACTCGAACTCGATACCATCCATCTGGGCGAGTGCGTGGATGTCCTCAAATCCCTGCCCGACAAATCGGTCGATCTCGTCTTTGCCGACCCGCCCTATAACCTCCAGCTCGGCGGCGACCTGCTGCGACCGGACAATTCCAAGGTCGATGCCGTCGACGACGCCTGGGACCAGTTCGCCTCGTTCGAAGCCTATGACCGCTTCACGCGCGACTGGATGCGCGAATGCCAGCGCGTGCTCAAGGACGACGGCGCCATCTGGGTCATCGGCTCGTACCACAACGTCTTCCGCCTCGGTGTCGCCTTGCAGGACCTCGGTTTCTGGGTCATGAACGACGTCATCTGGCGCAAGGCCAACCCCATGCCCAACTTCAAGGGCACCCGCTTCACCAATGCCCACGAAACCCTGATCTGGGCCACGAAGAACAAGGGCCAGAAGCGCTATACCTTTAATTACGACGCCCTCAAGGCCTTCAACGAAGACACCCAGATGCGCTCGGACTGGGCCATACCGCTGTGTACCGGCGAAGAACGCCTGAAAGACGAGGCCGGCAACAAGGTCCACCCGACCCAGAAGCCCGAAAGCCTGCTCTATCGCGTCCTGCTGGCCTGCTCGAAGCCCGGCCACGTCGTCCTCGACCCCTTCTTCGGCACCGGCACCACCGGCGCGGCCGCAAAACGTCTGGGCCGCCACTTCATCGGCATCGAGCGCGATCCGACCTACGCCAAGGCCGCGATGGAGCGCATCGAAAAGGTCATCCGCGTCAGCGAATCCGATCTCGCCGTCATGGGCTCCAAGAAATCCGAGCCGCGCGTCCCCTTCGGCGCGCTGGTCGAGGCCGGTCTGCTGCAACCCGGCGACACGCTGTACTGCCCCAAGGGCCTTAAGACCGCCCGCGTTCGCGCCGACGGCTCGCTGGTCCACGGCGAGCTAAGCGGTTCGATCCACAAGCTGGGCGCTATGCTGGAGCAGGCCCCGGCCTGCAACGGCTGGACCTACTGGCGCTTCAAGTCCGATGCCGGGTTCAAGCCGATCGACGACCTGCGCTCGCGGATCAGGCAGGGTCACTAGCAGGGGCTCAGCCCCTGCACCCTGAACGTACCGCCGCAGGTTGTAGCGTCCATAATGATAATTAAGTGAGGCCCGGTAGAAACACCGGGTCTTTTTTACAAGCATTTCCGGCGAAGTGGGAACCGGTTCGCCGCCAAGAAATGCGCTCAAGCAAAAATCCTATCGTATGGCCGCTTCCTCCGAAGCGGCCATACGATAGACCAAAGTCGTAGTCACAAACGATGGTGCTTGATTTCGCCCATAACCGCGTGTTTAAACTGTCCCCAAAATATCACCTATAAATTTGGGGAACGTCCATGAAAATGCCCATCCTGCGCCTGATCGCGCTGGCCTTTACCCTTGTTGCCGGAATGGCGGTGCTGTCGCCCGCTCAGGCACAGGACCGCAAGGCCATGCTGGCCGCGGAAGCCGCCGCCGAAAACGTCAAGAACGTCAGCAAGCTGGTGCAGCAATACGGCCTGCCCTGCGAAGTCACCGAAGCCTCGAACCCGGTGCCCGGTGAAGCTACGGTCGATGGTAAGAAAACCATCGTCGAAGCCTTCGAAATCGTCTGCAAGGATCAGCGCGGGTACTTGCTCTATAGAGCCAAGAATGCGCCCTTCGGTGATCCTCTGGGCTGCCTGCAAGCTGCCGCCATCGCCAAGGCCCAGCCCGGGAGCCAGGTCTGCAAGCTGAAAGGCAATCGCGCGGCCCATTACTGGCTGGGCGAGACGGCCAAGTCGAAAATCCCGGCCTGCGCCCTTTCCGGCGCGCGCTTTATTCGCGCCGACATGAAAGCCAATACCGAAACCTACGAAATCGGCTGCAAAAACACCGCCGGCGGCGTTTTCGTCGTCCCTACCTACAAGGCGGCAGATAAGTCCGTAACCTTCTTCAACTGCCTCAAGGTGGCCGAAACGCCGCTCAAATGCGAACTGACCACGCCGGAAGTCGCGCCGCAAACCGTTGCTGCCCTGCTCAAGAAAAACGCTCCGGACTGCACGCTGTCGAACGCCCGTTTCGTCGGTGCAAGCAAGGATGCCGAATATTACGAAATCGGCTGCACGGGTAAGGCCGGGTTCGTTCTGGTCACCGACCTGGCCGGTGAGTTCAAGGGCGCCGTAGGCTGCGACAAGGCAGCGGCCATCGGCGGCTGCAAATTCACCGACAATGCCGCTCTGGCCGCTGCCGGCAAGGCCAAGGCCGAGGAAGCCAAGGCGAAATACAAGGACGCCTATGCCACCGCCCTGACCGCCGGGAGCGTGACCTGCACCATCGAAGACTTCCGTCGCATCGGCCGCGATGACGCCAGCAAGCGCGACCTGGCCGAATTCAAGTGTGCTGAAATGCCGAACGGCCTGATCGCCCTGATCCCCGACGCCGGTTCGGGCGGGAAGCTGGACACCTTCGACTGCTTCGCTGCCGCCACGCAAAAGACAGACTGCGCCTATGTCAGCAAGGATCAGCTCAAGGCCAACCTGCAAAAGCTGACCGTCGGTCATAAGTCGATCAAGGCCGACTGCGTTATAGGTGAAGCCCGCTACGCCTTTGAAAACAACGGCCAGGTGGTCATGGAAATCGCCTGCGTCAACAAGCGCGGCTATATCGCGGTCCTCAACAAGGCCCGCACCGCCCTGAACCCCGCCGTGCCGTGCCACATCGCCGCCACCAACCCCGGCGTGCCGGAAAAGTGCACGATCGCGGGTAACGGTTCGAACAAGGAAGGTTAAGGGGCCAAAGCGCATTCCGAAAAGGGCTCAGCGGTTTTCGGAATGCGCGACAATCTAAACCCCCTTAACCCGTAACGTACCGCGGATGCGGGTTCGGCCATTGTGGCTTGAACCTAAGTGACGGTTAAACCAGCCTCAAAGCCTTGCCGAATACCGTCGGCAAGGCTTTTTTGTCGGCCCACGGCAGGAGCTGATACTGATTGTGCTGTCGAAGGAATGCCGACACCTCCTGAGCGCTCAACTCCAGTTGCCACACCTGCTGTTTCAGAGCGAAATGCGTAAATACGTGATCGTAGGTGCCGACTGAAACCCACCTCCCCTCTCCCTGAGGGAGAGGGTGATGCGAAGCATCGGGTGAGGGGGAAAGGGGAGTAACAATTTCGTCTTCACTCCACACCTCATCCCGCCAGTCCAGATGCGGCAAACCCAGCATCCCGCCCAGCAAACCCTTGTCAGGGCGGCGTTCGACGATAAAACTGTCTTCAGAGACGATCAGAAATGCTACGCCATAGCGCACAGGCTTGGGTGCCCTGGCCGTTTTCAACGGATAGATGTCCGGATTACCCTCGGCAAAACCCGCGCAGGCTTCCCGCAAAGGACACAACATACACAGGGGCGATTTCGGGCGGCACACGGCACTGGCCAGATCCATCAGCGCCTGTGGCCAGTCCCGCGCCCGATCGTCTCTCACCCAGCGTCCGGCCAGTTCGCGCAGGACCGGTTTCGCCGCCGGCATAGGTGTTTTGACGGCGTATAACCGGCTCATAATACGTTCGATATTGCCGTCCACGACGTTCGCCGCCTTGCCGAACGCAAAGCTCATCACGGCGGCGGCGGTATAGGGTCCGAAACTCGGCAACATCAGCAAGGCCACTTCGTCAGCCGGAAACACGCCGCCATGCTCGCTGACAACCACCCGCGCGCATTTCAGCAGGTTGCGCGCCCGAGAATAATACCCAAGTCCCGCCCATTCGGCCATAACCCGCTCATCGGGCGCGGCGGCGAGATCGCGCACCGTCGGCCATAGCGCCATGAACTTTTCGAAATAGGGCAAGGCGTGCGGCACGGTCGTCTGCTGCAACATGACCTCTGAGACCCAGATGCGGTAAGGATCAGCAGCCCCGTCACTACCCGGACCTTGCCGCCACGGCAGCACCCTCGCATTGGCGTCGTACCAGTTCAGTAAGGCGGCGCGCAAAGGCGAGACATCAGCAGAGGAGTCCGTTATACTGAGAACCATGAAAGACAACCTGCCATCCCTCGACGAAGCGGTACGCATCCTGCGTACGACCCGCACGCGACGGGCGCCGAAACCGCCGCCGCCCGTCAACCGACAGATAGCGCCCCTTTTGAAAACGCTCAATGAGCGATTTGAAGCTTACGACACAGGCGCGGGCCGTCTGAAAAGCCGCTGGGCGGAAATCGTCGGTGACACGGTGGCGCGGATCACCGAACCGCTCAAGGTCGTGCGCGGCAAACCGGGCAGCAAGACGCCCGAAAGTAAAAATGGGGGAACTCTGGAGCTTCGCGTCGAAGGCGCCTATGCCGCCGTCATCCAGCACCAGAACCGCGTCATCATCGACCGCGTCAACCTCTTCCTTGGTGCGGGAACCGTCGAACGCCTGCGCCTCAGCCAGGGGCCTATCCAGCGCACGGCTAAAACCGCCCCGCCTGCGCCCAAACGACCGCTTAGCGCTATCGAAGATCTCGGTCTTCAGGAGAGCCTGAAAGACGTGACCGATGAGCGGCTTAAACGCGAACTCCTCAAGCTGGGCCGCGCCGTCCTGCTCAAGGACAAGAACCCTCGCTAACCGAAACTCTCCCTTGCCAAAAGCCCTAGTCTGGCCTTAGGAAAGGGCCATCACGGACTCAAAACCTCAGAGTTCCCACCCCGATCACTTCACGAGGCCGCTTCCATGCACCCGACCCGTAAATCCTTCGTCCGGAACACCCTGCTGGCCGCCGCCGCCCTGGGTGCGCTCGCCCTGGCCGGTTGCGGTGGCACTGACGGCAGCGCCGCCAGCAACGACGACATGACGCTCGGCAAGGTCGATGCGCCGATCACCCTGATCGAATACGCCTCGGTGACCTGCGTCCACTGCGCCGACTTCAACGAGAAGGTCTTTCCGACCGTCAAGAAGGACTATATCGACACCGGCAAGGTCCACTATATCTACCGCGAATTCCTGACCGGTCCGACGGACGTTTCCGCCGCGGGTATTCTGATCGCGCGCTGTGCCGGAAAGGACAAGTATTTCCAGGTCATCGACGCCATCATGCGTTCACAAAAGGAAATCTTCACCACGGGCGACGGCAAGGGCGTGCTTAAGCGCGTCGCCAGCTCCGCCGGCATGTCGGATGCGCAATTCCAGACCTGCGTCAGCGACACCAAGGGTCTTGAGCGTATCAACAAGAACATCGAAAAGTACGTCAAGGAAGACGACATCACCGGCACGCCGACCCTGATCATCAACGGCGAGAAATTCACCGGCGACTATACCAAGGTCGAGGAATTCACCGCCGCGCTCAACAACGCCAAGCCCGCTGAAAAGAAGTAACGGAATGCCCCTGGCCGGTGACATTAAGACGCTTCACACTACCCTGCTAATGCGAAAGGGTTTGTGGCTTCTTTTCGTTGCCGGCCTGCTGCTTGATACTAATGCCCCCGCTCTTGCCCGGACGCTACCCGTGGCATTCGAAGACATGAGCCTTGGCAAACCGAACGCGCCAGTGACTCTCGTCGTATATGTTTCGGTTACCAGTACCCATAGCGCCGCATTCTACGGGGATATTTTTCCGACGATACAGAAGAGGTATATTCGCTCCGGAAAAGTTCACTACGTGCTTCGCGAGCTTCCAACATCTCCGTTAGATGTCTCAACAGCAGGATTCCTCATTGCTCGTTGTGCTGGGGAGAAGAGATACTTTCCGGTCGTCGAAAAAATAATACGGGCTCAACCCGACATTTTCGCGGGTAAGGGTAAAAGCACACTGGAAAATATAGCGCGCTCAGAAGGCTTATTTCATGAAGCTTTTACGGCCTGCATCACAGATCAGGCTGCCGTGGATCGCATAAATACCAATACGGCAAAATGGGTAGCACTGGATAATATCGAAGACGTGCCAACCCTTATCATCAACGGTCAAAAGTACACTGGCGATTCTACGGACCTAGAACAAGTCACCACCGCGTTAGATCAGGCGCTTCTCAGGAAATAATCTGCATGTCTCTCACCGCCTCTGCCCGGAAGTTCATCGACACGGTCATCAAAGCCCCCTTCTGGCAGCAGGCGGTGGCGGTGTTTGCTGTCGCCGTTGTGGCGACCACCGCCTTCACCCTGACGGCGGACGCGCAAACCAAGCCCGCCGCCAAGCCGGTGCCGCTGCTCAAGGAAATGAGCAAGGGGCCCGCCAATGCCAAGGTGGTGGTCACCGAATACGCCTCGGTCACCTGCACGCACTGCGCGGCATGGTACGCCAGCAACTGGGCGAAGTTCGAGCGCGACTACGTAAAGACGGGCAAGGTGAAATACGTCTATCGCGAAGTGGCGACAAGCCCGGCGCCGATGGCCTTCGGCGTCTATATGCTGGGGCATTGCGCGGCGAACAAGAGCAACTGGATCGGTCAGAAAGGCGGCAGCAAGGCCTATTTCACCGTCATCGATGGTTTCCTGTCGGCGCAGTCCAAGGTCTATGAGACCGGCGATGTCCTGCCGGTGCTGAAAGACCTGTCGAAGAAAAGCGGCCTGAGCGAAAGCGAAATGGATGCCTGCGTGAAGAACGATGCTCTGTACAAGGCCGTCTCGGCGCGTATGCAGACCCAGATGACGACGGACGATGTCGACTCGACTCCGACCTTCTTCGTCAACGGCAAGCGCGTCCAGAGCGACTATGCCTCGATCGAAGCCGCCATCAAGGCTGCGGCGAAGTAATATATTTTGTGGCGAAGGCATCGACGGTCAGGGCCTCGCCTTCGACCGTGACCTTGCCATCCGAGATACCAAACCCACCGGCGCCGCAAACGGCCGACAGCGATTCGTAACCGGACCCCGATCCCGTCAGCAGAACCACGGCACGACTGCCTTTGGTCATGAACAGGCCGTAGGGGCACATGCCGTGCCAGCTTCTGACGCTGATCGTTTTGCTCCCGGACTTGCCTTTCAGGGACCGTTCGACGGCCACCGTAATGTATTTGTCTTCGCCCTGAGGATTATCGGGGACGTTAGACGTCGCCTCAACGACGGCGATCAGGTCGGCGCGGGCGATGCTGTCGGCAAGAGGGAGCCTTTCCTGACAAGGCTGGCACGCCCACGCCGTCCCGGCGGCCAGTAACGCACCCCCGGCGACCCATCCTATCCATGCTTTCATTTCGGCCCCTCCTCAAACGGCTCAACGCGGTTCGCGTACCGTAAAGCCCCGCTGGCGCAATTCGCCAATCAGCTTATCGTTACTCAGCAAAGCGCCTAGCGGCATAATCAGCACGCTCCGCCGCGCCCCGGTCATGGCTTTTTCGATCGCACCAACCGTGTCGGCGGTCGAGCGTGAGGTCAGGTCTTCGCCCAGAGCGTCGAGGCATGCGTCTTTTGGCTGCCCGCGCAGGAGGGGTTTTAAACGTGCCACATCACCGCTGACCCAGGCGGTTGTAATCCCCGGCGTGGTCTTGGTCGCATAGTCGATGCCGTTCAGCGAGGCGATCAGGCAACGGCGGGACTCGGCAACGTCGATCCCATTGACCTGCACCAGCAGCGGCTTGACCTCGTAGGTCGCCACGCGTTGGATTTTTACCTTGTGCTTCCTGGCGGTCCTGGTCAGCTGCTTTTCAATCGGCGATGACGCATAACCGTATTTGTTATTGACCGCCATCGACAGCCGCATCCCGGCCCACAGCGGCTTATCCTTTTCCATGTCGGATGTCTTGATGCCGTGCTTTTGCGCCGTTTCCCGGAAACGCGCATATTCGACCTCAGACACCACGTCTTTCAGCCGCGTCTTGCCGGGCAAGTCCTTGTCTTTCATCACGCGATAGATGATCGACACGCCGCCGACCGCCGCGGGCGGCAGATAAAGCGTTTCGGCATCGCTCAGGATACGGTCGATACGGGCGCTGTCCCAGGCGACCTTGCTCTGAATGGTCGTCGTGCCTATAATCCAGACAATCTTATCGCCCTTGGTTACGCGCCATAGCGCCGGACCGGGCAGTTGCTTGGCGACCGAAACCTCGGTCAGATCCCAGTCGGCGTCCGTTTGTGCGCAGGCAGGCACCGCCGCCAGCAAGGACAGGCTGACAATAACCGCTCTAAGCATGAAAGCCCCCTCTTCGCCTCTTTTGGCTACCGCAGCCAAATGGCGGGATTGAGGCAAACCGCCTTATCCACAGGACGGCTTGCCTTAACCGTCTCTCACGCCTTACAAGCAAGGGTTCAACGCTTTTCACCCTCAGGTTCTCCTTGCAGTTTCAACGGCTGAAACTTTCGGGCTTCAAGTCCTTCGTCGATGCGACCGAATTCCGCATCGAACCCGGCCTGACGGGGATCGTGGGGCCGAACGGCTGCGGCAAGTCGAACCTGCTGGAGGCCCTGCGCTGGGTCATGGGCGCGACCTCGGCCAAGGCGATGCGCGGCGCGGGCATGGAAGACGTCATCTTCGCCGGGTCCGACAAGCGCCCGTCGCGCAACTGGGCCGAAGTGACGCTCACCATCGACAACGCCTCGCGTCTGGCGCCGCAACCCTTCACCGATCAGCCCGTGCTTGATATCGCCCGGCGCATCGATCGCGGTCAGGGCTCGACTTACCGCGTCAACGGCAAGGAGGTCCGCGCCCGCGACGTGCAGCTTCTGTTCGCTGACGCTTCGACCGGGGCCAATTCCCCGGCGCTGGTCCGGCAGGGGCAGATTTCCGAACTGATCGCCGCCAAGCCGCAGAACCGCCGCCGTGTCCTTGAAGAGGCCGCCGGGGTGTCGGGCCTGCACACCCGTCGTCACGAGGCCGAACTGCGTCTGCGCGCCGCCGAAGCCAATATGGCGCGGCTGGACGATATTTCGCGCGAACTCGACAGCGCCCTGTCGCGTTTGAAACGCGAGGCGCGTCAGGCCGACAAGTACAAGAAGATTTCCGCCGAGATCCGCGCCCTGCAAAAGGCGATCCTGCACGCCAGATGGCTGGAGGCCGTGGCCGTATTTCAGGCCGCGACCGGCGACATGCAGACGCTTTCCCGCCGTGTCGAGGACACCGCCCGCGCCGCCGCTACCGCGCAAACCGAGGCGCTGACCGCCGCCGAAAGAATCCCCGCCCTGCGCGACGAAGAGGCCGTGGCGGCGACCGTCAATCACCGCCTGACCATCGAGAAGGAACGCCTCGACCTCGAAGAGAAGCAGGCTCTGGCCGAGATCGAGCGCCTGAAATCCGACCTGCGCCGCCAACAGGCCGACCACGCGCGCGAACTGGAACTGGCCCGCGACGGCGAATCGCAGATCGAGCGCCTGACCGAGATGCTGGAGCGCGTCCGGGCTGAGATCAAGGAGGCCCCGTCTCGCGAACCGGAACTGAAGGCCGCCGTCCTGATGTCGGAAAGCGAGCGCGTCGAGGCCGATCAGCGCATCGAGGAACTGGCCGCCGAACTGGCCGCCCTGACCGAACGGCAGCGGCTGGAGGCGACGCGGCTGAAAGAAGCACAGACGCGGTTCGAACGGCTGCTGGCCCAGACCAATCAGGCCGAGCGCGAAAAACAGGCTTTGGGGGCGTTCGATCACGCCGCATTGAAAGCCGCGCGCGAGGCGGCGACCGGCCTGCAAACGGCTTTGGATGAGGCCCGCACCGCGACTGAGGCGCTGGAAGGCGAGCGCGTCGGCCATGTCAATGCCGAGGCGCAGGCGCGCAAGGCCGTCCGCGATATCGAGGACCGGCTGGGGCGGCTGACCGCCGAATCACGCGGTCTGGCGCAGGTGCTGAACGCCAATAGCGGCAAGGCAAAAAGCCCGGTCCTCGACGCCGTGCGCGCCGACAAGGGCTACGAGCTGGCGCTCGCCGCCGCCTTGGGCGACGATCTGAACCTCAGCCTGTCCAAACGCGGCGCGCTGGATGCACTGGCCTTCTGGGCCGAAGATTTCGAATCGGCCACGGCCATCGACGGTCTGGCAGCTTTAGGCGTCAAACCCTTGGCCGAGGTGGTGAAAGCGCCCCCAGCCCTCGCCCTGCGCCTGCAAGCCATCGGCGTCGTGGCGCAGGCCGACGGCGACCGCTTGCAAACGCAATTACCGATGGGCGCGCGACTGGTCTCGGTCGAGGGCGATCTGTGGCGCTGGGACGGGCTGATCGTCCGCGCCAGAGCCCCGAAACCCGCCGCCGTGCGGCTGGCGCAACGGACGCGGTTCGAGGAACTGGAAAACGACATCGACGCGCTCAAGCCGCAACTGAATGCCGCGCAGGCGACCCTGACCGAGGCCGCCAATGCCTTGCGCGGCTTCGAGGAGCGTCTGCGTCTGGCGCGCATCAGACTACCGGAATTGGAACGCGATCTGCGCGCCAGAACCGGGCTGGCCGACGATCTGAGCCGCAAACAGACGCAGTACGAGTCGCGCCTCGAAGCGCTCGACGGGACGATCAAGCGTCTGCGCGGCGATCTCTCGGAGGCCAAGACCGCCTATGAAGCCCTCGCCGACGAACAATCGACACCCGAAGCGCAGGACGACCTGAACGATGCCTTGGTCGAGGCGCGCAACCACGCCAATGCCAAGCGTCAGGCCGTGCTGGCCGCCCGCTCGGCGCTCGATGAGGACAGCCGCAACCGTCAGCAGCGCGAAGCCCGCGAGCGCAACCTCGGCCGCGACCTGAGCGACTGGACGCGGCGACACGGCGAATCGGGCGGCCGCGTCGACAAACTGACCCGCGAACAGGAAACGACCGTCGCGGCGCTCGCCAAAGCCGAGGCTGCACCGGAAACCTTCGAGGCCAAACGCCTGACCTTGCTCGATTCGCTGACTTTGGCCGAAACGCGTCTGTCGGCGGCGCGCGATGCGCTCGCCTTCGCCGAAACCGCCAAACGCGAAGCCGACGCGGCGGAAAAAGCCCGCGAACACGAAGCGTCCGAAGCCCGCGAACACCGCGCCGGGGCCTTGGCCCGTCTTGAGGCCGCGACCGCCAAGAAAGACGAGATCGAGTCGCAGATTCTCGATCAGACGCAGGACACACCCGACGCGCTGGGTCGTCGCCTCAAGGAAGAGGCCATCGCCACCCCCGCCGATGCCGCCGGGGCCGAGGCGCTGCTGTCGGGCCTTGAACGCGAACGCGACCAACTGGGCGCGGTAAACTTACGGGCTGAGGAAGAGGCGACAGAATATCAGGACCGGCTGGAAAACATCAGCCGCGAACGCCTCGACCTGACGACCGCCATCGCCCGTCTGCGCGAAGGGATCGACGAACTGAACAGTGAGGGTCGCGAGCGATTGTTGGCGGCTTTTGAAGTCATCAACGAACACTTCAAGACCCTTTTCGTCGCCCTGTTCGGCGGCGGCTCGGCGGAACTGCGGCTGGTCGAATCGGATGATCCGCTGGAGGCCGGTCTCGAAATCTACGCCTGTCCGCCGGGCAAGCGCCTGTCGACCATGAGCCTGATGTCGGGCGGGGAACAGGCTCTGACGGCCACCGCCCTGATTTTCGGCGTGTTTCTCGCCAATCCGGCCCCGGTCTGCGTGCTGGACGAGGTGGACGCGCCGCTCGATGACGCCAATGTCGATCGCTATTGCCGTCTGCTGGCCGAAATGCGCACGCGGACCAATACGCGCTTCATCGCCATCACCCACAATCCGGTGACCATGGCGCGCATGGACCGCCTGTTCGGCGTCACCATGGCCGAGCGCGGCGTCTCGCAACTGGTCAGCGTCGATCTGACCGCGGCGGAAGCTCTGATCACGGTATAAGTGGATACAAAAAGGCGATTTTCCGATATAGGGATGCTGCACCGCATAATAAGGCGCAATAAGATCAACTTTCTGTCATCGGATTGCTTGACCTTTCGGGTCTGTCCGATTAGGTTCCGCGCCGTCCGGAAGGGGTGCGTGCCTCCCCTGAAAGGGCCGAACATGACTGACGAACCCGATAAAGAGACTTCGACCAAGCTTGACGATCTGGACAAGCGCCTTGACGCCATCGAGCGGAAAAAGCGCAAGACCGAGGTCGATCACGGCGAAAGCGAAGCGGGCGCCGGAAAGGGCTATCAGGCTCTGGGCGAACTTCTCGGCGGGATTTTCATCGGTCTTGGGGCGGGCTGGCTAAGCGACGAGTACCTGCATACGCGCCCCTTCGGGATCATTATCGGCGCGATACTGGGACTGGTGGCCGGGGTTTATGCGGTCGCCCGCACTGGACAAAAGTAGCCTCGCGCCGAAAAGTGGACACCACTTTTCGGATTCACGTGAGGCGCCAAAGAATTCTTTCGCCGGTTTCCCGGCACCGCAGATTTAATTGATGAGGTAGGGCTTATGGCCGATCCGTTGCACCAGTTCCAGATCCAGAAGGTCGTCGACCTGCCGGTTATTGACGTCGCTGGTGTGCCCGTCGATCTCTCGATCACCAATTCGGTTCTGGCCATGCTGATCGGCGTCGGCTCGGTCATTCTGTTTTTCAGCCTGACGACCGCCCGCGCCTCGATCATTCCGGGTCGCTTTCAGGTCATGGCCGAGGGCCTGTTCGGCCTGATCGACGATCTGGCCGAATCGATCATCGGCCACGACGGTCGCGCCTTCTTCCCCTTCGTCTTTACGCTCTTCCTATTCATCCTGAGCTGTAACCTCGTCGGCATGACGACCTACTTCACCGCGACGTCGCAACTGGCGGTCACGGCGATGCTGGCCATCCTGACCATCGGCACGGTGATCGTAGTCGGCATCCTGCGCAACGGTCTGGGCTTCTTCAAGCTGTTCTGCCCGTCGGGCGTGCCCCTGCTGATCCTGCCGATCCTCATCCCTATTGAAATCATCTCCTTCCTGATGCGCCCCATCACCCTGACGCTGCGTTTGTTCGGCAACATGGTCGGCGGCCACATCGTGATGAAGGTGTTCGCGGGCTTCATCGTCGCACTGGCTTCGGCGGGCGTGGCGGGGTATCTGGGCGGCTTCGTGTCGCTCACCGCGGTCGTCGCCCTGACGGCGCTGGAGTTCCTGGTGGCCTATCTGCAAGCCTTCGTGTTCGCGGTTCTGGCCTGTGTCTACCTCAACGACGTGGTGAACCTGCATCACCACTAAGTACTTCTTTCTTTAAGTTTCTCTCTTTCTTCCTACGGAGTTAAAAGTCTATGGACGCTTCTGCTTACAAGTTCCTCGGCGCGGGCCTGGCCATGCTGGGTATGATCGGCGCCGGTATCGGCCTCGGCCTTCTGTTCGGCAACTTCTTCCAGGGCGCGCTGCGCAACCCGTCGGCCGCCAAGTCGCAACAGACCAACCTGTTCATCGGCATGGCGCTGACCGAAGCCCTCGGCATTCTGGCGTTCGTTATCGCCATCATGATCCTGAACGGCTAATTAGTTCTCTTCTGAGGACTTTTAGAACTACTCAACGACGGATCAGGCTTGGCAAACGAGTCTGATCCGCCCGTTTGTTACAGACCACGCTTCCCGCGTTTTTGAGCGTGTGAGGCAAAAGGATCAAACCATGAGCGTTACCTCAAGCCCGGAGGCCACGACCGCAACCGACACCAGCGCAGACGCGCCGGTGACCACGGTCGCGACCCTTGAGCCTGTCGCGGAAGCGCAAGCCTCCGCCGAGGCGGCCCACGGCGACACCCACACCACCACCGCCCATGCCGAAGAGCATGCGTCGGGCGGCCTGCCGCAGTTCCAGACGGAACACTGGGCCGGTCAGATGGTGTGGCTGGTCATCATCTTCCTCGTCCTGTTCGTCCTGATCGCCAAGGTGTTCGCCCCCCGTCTGCGCAAGGTCATCGACACGCGCGGCGCAACGATCGCCGAAGATCTGGCCAATGCCCGCGCCATCCGCGACGAGGCCGAAGCTCAGGCGAAAGACGCTGCGGCTGAAACCGCCGCCGCTCACGTCGCCGCGCGCAAGCTGGCGGCCGACGCCAAGGCCAAGGCCGCTGCCGAACAGGCCGCTGCCCAAGCCAAGGAAGATGCCCGCCTGAACGCGGTTCTGGCCGAATCGGAAGCTTCGATCCGCGCCAAGCGCGACGAAGCTTTGTCTCACGTCACCGAGATCGCCACCGACACCGCGTCGGCCCTGATCGAAAAGCTGACCGGCAAGGCCCCGACCAAGACGGCGCTCACCGCCGCTCTGAAGAAAGCGTAAGGAGACCTAGATGGAACACGCAGAACCGTCCTTCTGGGCCAATCCCGAAACCTGGGTCCGCATCGGCCTTGGGTGCTTTTTCCTGCTGCTGATCGTCATGAAGGTGCCGCAAAAGCTGTGGGCATCGCTGGCCGACACCGGCAACGCCGTCCGCGCGGAACTGGACGAAGCCGTCCGCATCCGTCAGGAAGCGCAGGCCCTGCTCAACCAGATCAAGGCCGAACGTCAGGCTGCCGAGCAAAAGGCCAAGGACCTGATCGCCTTTGCCGAGGAAGAGGCCCAGCGCCTTGCCGCTGAAGCCAAGGTCAACCTCGACGAGTCGATCAAGCGCCGTCAGGCTCAGGCCGAAGCCAAGATCGCTCAGGCCGAAGCCAAGGCGACCGCCGAAGTGAAAGCTGCGGCCGCCGATCTGGCTGCCGGTCTGGCCGAAACGATCCTGCTGGAACGTGTGGCCAACCTGCAAGCCGATCCGCTGGTCGATCAGGCCATCGCTCAAGTGGGTTCGCGCCTGTCGTAAGCGATTGTACACGCTAATGAAAAAGCCCCGTGGTTCCGCCACGGGGCTTTTTCATGCTCTAGCCTCTCTGACTTGCGCGGGAGGAATACGATAACAAAAACCCTCCGATCATCTGACCGAAGGGTTATTTCGCGCTTTGGGTATGGAAGATGTTTTTCTTGGACTTCCTGAGAAACCGGCGCCGGAAACCGCCAAGCATCCGACCGGGCGCCTTGAGCACCATCTTCTCGGTCTTCAGCATCTGCTGCCAGACAATCGAAACCACCTTGGCCCGCGGGCGGAGCAGACGCCGCAGGGGTCCCAGCCATTTCGGATGCTTGCGCTGGACCTTGATGAACTGACGCTTGGCCCAGTAGGAATTCTTCAAAACGATGATCAGGCCAGCGATCGATACCGGCATACCCATCGGCCCTGGCAAGGGCGCGATCAAGATACCGAGCAAGACCAGCAATGACCCCAGAACGATCAGCCCAGCGCGCCATATCCGGCTGACGCCACGATGGACCGGGTTTTTCTTCTTGCGGACCTTCACGACCTTCAGGGCGCGCGACACCGAGACCTTCTTTTCAGAAGGCTTCAAAATGCCAGCAAAGAAGCCTGAAAGGCGGCTCATGATCGATCCTCGAATGGGTTATCGCGATCTATAAGGATCGGCGGCCCAAATCTGTCAGTTGAAATCGGATAACACGGTAAGGTTTACTATTTGGTCGGTATTCAAGGTAAACGCCCGCTCACACCGGCGATATAGGAATCGCTGCGCCTTTTATAAAGGGGTGATGCAACCGAATTACGGCACTGTTGCCTTAATGCCGATCACGGTGTGTAAAAAAGCCCCGCAGGGTGTTACCTGCGGGGCTTTTTTTCAGAATGGGAGCACTCTATTCGGCGCCTTCGTCCATATAGCTTTCGATCGGCGGGCACGAGCAGATCAGATTGCGGTCGCCATAGACGTTGTCGATACGCCCCACCGGCGACCAATACTTGTTGGCCATCGAGGCTTTCGTCGGGAAACAGCCCTCCTGACGGCTATAGGCGCGGTCCCAATCGCCCGCCAGATCGAACACCGTGTGCGGCGCGTGGCGCAGCGGGCTGGTCTCATGCGTGAAGCGGCCATTGGCCACGTCATCGATCTCGCGCTTGATGTCGATCATGGCGTCGCAGAAGCGGTCCAGCTCAGTCTTGGCTTCCGATTCGGTCGGTTCGATCATCAGGGTCCCGGCGACCGGGAAACTCATGGTCGGGGCGTGGAAACCGTGGTCGATCAGACGTTTGGCGATATCGTCGACCGTCACACCCGTCGCGTCCTTGATCGGGCGGACGTCGATGATGCATTCGTGGGCCACACGACCGTTCTCACCGCGATAGAGCACCGGATAGTGCCCTTCTAGGCGCTCGGCGATGTAGTTGGCGTTGAGGATAGCCACCTCGGTCGCCTGACGCAGGCCCTCATCACCCATCAGCAACATGTAGGCGAACGAGATCGGCAGGATAGAGGCCGAACCGTAATGCGCCGCCGAGACCGCCCCCGCCTCGCCGGTCTGCGGATCGGTCGGCAGGAAGGGCGTCAGGTGCGACTTGACGCCGATCGGGCCCATGCCGGGACCGCCGCCGCCGTGTGGTATGCAGAAGGTCTTGTGCAGGTTGAAGTGGCTGACGTCCGAACCGTAGTGGCCGGGACGCGACAGACCGACCTGCGCATTGAGGTTGGCGCCGTCGAGATAGACCTGCCCGCCGGCCTCGTGGACCAGATCGCAGATGTCGGTGATGTGCTCTTCGAACACGCCGTGGGTCGACGGATAGGTGATCATGATGCAGGCGAGGTTCGCCGCGTGCTGAGCCACCTTGACCTTGAAATCCTCGAAATCGACATTGCCGTCGGTGTCGCAGGCGACGACAACGGTCTTCATGCCGACCATCTGGGCCGAGGCCGGGTTGGTACCGTGCGCCGAGGCCGGGATCAGACAGATGTCGCGGTGCGCGTCGCCACGCGACAGGTGGTAACCTCGGATGGCCAGCAGACCGGCATATTCGCCCTGCGCGCCGGAATTGGGCTGCAACGAGACCGAGTCATAACCCGAAATGGCGCACAGATAAGCTTCGAGCGTCTCGAACATGGCGGCGTAACCCTGCGCCTGATCAGCGGGGGCATAAGGGTGCATGTTGGAGAATTCCGGCCAGGTGATCGGGATCATCTCGGTCGTGGCGTTGAGCTTCATGGTGCAGGAGCCCAGCGGGATCATGGTGCGGTCGAGCGCCAGATCCTTGTCCGACAGGCGACGCATATAGCGCAGCATTTCGGTTTCCGACCGGTGCAAATGGAAGACCGGATGGGTCAGGATGTCGTCGTGACGCAGCAGGCTGTCCGGCAGGGCGACGCCCTCACCCGTTGCGCCTTCGGTCTTGCCATCGGCGAAGACGGCGACAATGCGGTCCAGCACGACGGCGGTGATGCTTTCGTCCAGCGAAACACCCACATGCTGGTCGTTGATGCGGCGGAAATTGAACCCGGCTTCGACAGCGCGGACGTGCAGCGCGGCGACATCGGCGGCTTTGACCGTGATCGTATCGAAGGCGGCCTTCGTCACGACCTCATAGCCCAGCCCGCTCAGGCGTTTGGCCAGCGTATCGGTGTGACCGTGAATGGTTTGCGCGATGGCTTTCAGACCGTCCGGACCGTGATAGACGGCGTACATCGAGGCGATAACCGCCAGCAGAACCTGCGCCGTACAGATGTTCGAGGTCGCCTTTTCGCGGCGGATATGCTGTTCGCGCGTTTGCAGCGCCAGACGGTAAGCGGGCTCACCGCGGCTGTCGACCGAGACGCCCACCAGACGGCCCGGCATAGAGCGCTTGAGCGCGTCTTTGACGACCATATAGGCCGCATGCGGACCGCCGTAACCCATCGGCACGCCGTAGCGTTGCATGGAACCGATGGCGATCTCGGCACCCAGTTCAGCGGGTGAGGTCAGCAACGTCAGGGCCAGCGGATCGGCGGCCATGGAGACGATAGCGCCCTTGGCCTTGAAGTCGGCGATGACGGCGCGGAAGTCGCGCACCTCGCCCGACGTGCCGGGATATTGCAGCAGCAGGCCGAAATAGTCGCCCTCGGCGGTGGCTGGATCGCCGACGACGACCTCCCAGCCGAGCGGCTCGGCGCGGGTGCGGATGACCGCGAGGGTCTGCGGGTGCGTGTCGGCGTCGACGAAGAATCGGTCGGCCTTGACGCGCGACGAGCGGCGGGCTAGCGCCATGGCTTCGGCGGCGGCGGTCGCCTCATCGAGCAGCGAGGCATTGGCCACATCAAGCCCGGTCAGGTCGCACAGCAGCGTCTGATAGTTGAGCAGGGCTTCGAGACGGCCCTGGCTGATTTCCGGCTGATACGGCGTATAGGCCGTATACCAGGCCGGGTTTTCGAGGATATTGCGCTGAATGACCCCCGGCAGCAGTGTCCCGTAATAGCCCTGCCCGATCAGCGAGATCAGCGGCGTGTTCTGATCGGCGATATCGCGCAGCTTCGCCAGCACCTCGACCTCGGTCAGGCCCGCGCCGATGCCGATGGGCGTGCGCTCACGGATGGCGACGGGGATGGTCTGGTCGATCAACGCGTCGATATCGCCCACCTTGAGCGTGTCGAGCATGGCGGCGATTTCGCCTTCCGACGGGCCGATATGGCGGCGAACGAAGGGACCGGGCGTGGACTGATTTGAACGGGACATGGATATCACTACTTAACCCCCTCTCCCTGAGGGAGAGGGCTGGGGTGAGGGGGAAATATTTCAAAATAGTGAGGGTGTGACACCAGCACCCCCTCACCCGGCTTTCAGGCCACGGGCACCGGCCGCCCGGCTCTCCCTCAAGGGAGAGGGGATTCTATTACAACGTCGCCAAAAACGCCTCGTAGGCCTCGCGGTCCATCAGGGCGTCCAATTGCGACGGATCGGTCAGCTTGATCTTGGCAAACCAGCCACCGGCTTCCGGTACAGCGTTGACGGTTTCCGGCGCGTTGCCAAGCTCCGGATTGCCTTCGACGACTTCGCCATCGACCGGCGCGTAGACGTCCGAGGCGGCCTTGACCGACTCGACCACGGCGAAACTGTCGCCCTTTTTCAGCACGGTCCCGGCGGCAGGCACGTCAACGAAGACCACATCGCCCAGCGCGTCGGCAGCATAGGCCGAAATGCCGACGAAGGCCGTGCCGTCGCCCTGATCCTTGACCCACTCGTGTTCCTTGGTGAATTTCATGACGATGCCCTTATGCTTTGGGTTTGCGATGATAGCCGTTCGCGACGAACGGGATGGAGACGATTTCGGCCGCATAGGCCTTGCCGCGCACTTCCAGCTTGAGCTTGGTGCCGACCGCGGATTGGGTGGCCGGGACATAACCCATGGCGATGGAATAACCGAGCGACGGCGACGGTACGCCGGAGGTGACGATGCCGATTTCTTCACCGTCCGAAGCGAGAATTTTCGCGCCGTCACGCGCGGGCGGGCCTTCGAGGACGCGCAAAGCGACGCGGGTCCGTTGCGGGTTCTCGCGCTCAGAGCGGATGCGATCTATGCCGCGGATATCCCCGCGCTCCAGACGCGACTTCGACATGCCGAAGCTCAGGCCGGCTTCGACCACGCCATAGGTCTCGTCCATTTCGTGCCCGTAGAGCGGCATCCCGGCCTCTAAGCGCAGACTGTCGCGCGCCCCCAGACCGATGGGCTTCACCTCTGAGAACGTCAGCAGCAGGTCCCAAAGTTCACCGACGCGGGCATTGGGGATGCTGATCTCGAAACCGTCCTCGCCGGTATAGCCGGAACGTGAGATAAACACCGTCTCGCCCAGAAGCTCGAACGTGCCGCAGTCCATGAAGTACATCTCACAGGCGGGCGCGCAGACCTGCGCCATGACGATCTTGGCCTTGGGGCCTTGCAGCGCCAGCAGCGCGCGGTCGCCAAGGATATCGAACTTGGTGTCGTCTTTCAGATTTTCGCCGATGATAGCGAAGTCCTGATGCTTGCACGCGGCATTGACCACCAGCATGAAACCTTCGGCGGTCGGACGCGACACCATCCAATCGTCGAGGATACCGCCCTGCTCGTTGAGCAGCAGCGAATATTTCTGCTTGCCGGGCTTGAGCGCCGCGAAATCGGTCGGGGTCAGAGCCTCCAGAGTCGCCACCGCGCCCGTCCCAGTCAGACGCGCCTGCCCCATATGCGACACATCGAACAGACCGGCCTCGGACCGCGTCCATTTGTGCTCGGCCATGACGCCTTCGTATTGCACCGGCATGTTGTAACCGGCGAACGACACCATGCGCGCGCCAAGCGCTACATGACGGTCTTCAAGCGGGGTGGATTTCAACGCGACGTCGGACATGAGGGCCTCGGCAAAATGACGGACACGGGGATACGCAGAAGGTTCGATAACATCCTGCCCCCGCTGTCTTCTTTTGACCTGAGAGATTTAGGCGCGGCAAAAACCACGCTTTGCTCCGTCGGTAGGCGCTCATCCCTACGGACGCGCCACTTTCCAGCGTTTTAGTTCGGCTTGCGGTCCGTGGGCCTGAGCGTTTCCGGGGCGGTTGCGCCTTCGGCGGCATGATCTGGTCATGCACTCTCCCGCAAGATTCTTCGCTTGTGCGGGAGGACGCGAAAAGAGTCAAGACGGGAGTTAATGCCTCAATGCAGTCAAAAATTGCAATCCGGCACAATTCCCGTATGTTGTGCATATATCGAGAGGCGGGGGCCGATCATGCAAGTGCTGCTGACAGACATTACGGAAATGAAGCTGGGTCATTTTTGCGTGGCCGGATGGGATATCCACCGCAAACGGATGGTGCGCCCCCTGCCCGGTCAACTGCACTGGTCGCCCACTCTGCTTAAGCGGCACGGCTTTCAACCCGGTCACACCTACTATTTTGCACCCGAAGGTCCGGCGCTACCCACGCATTTTCCGCACAAAAACGAAGATACGCCGATTCATGCGTTCAAAATAAAAAGGTTATCGGCCCAGCCGATCGATTGGGCCGTCGCTGCCCCACCGGCAGCCTCGACTGTAGCTCAGGCCTTTGCGCATCAGACCCGGATCAGTTCCGTGTGGCACAGCGAAGCCCACGTCTATGTACCGCACGACGGTCAGGCGCCCTCCCTGAGCGGGCTTGCGACGACCCCGGCGCAACTGACCTTCTACGAAGACGCCGAGCGGCTGAAAGCCCGGCTCGATGACGGCGAACGTGTTTATAGCCTGCCGGTCAGCAGTCACGCTTTGCGGGAGGTGTGGAGGAATCGCGGAGTCGATGCTATAAATACCCTGTGGCCGGACGCACCTCGCCTGCATTTACGGTTGGGGCTGGCCCGCGCCTTTAAAGACCACCCCGACAAGTGCTTCGTCATGCTGAATGGAGTTTATGCGTAAAATGAACCTGTTCTCCATCGGCCATTCCAATCATGAGATCGGGCAGTTCATCGATCTGCTGAAACAGGCCGATGTCACCGCCATCGCCGATGTGCGCACCCAGCCCTATTCGCGTCATGCCGCCGACTATAATTCTGATATCCTCAAGGCCCGACTCAAAAGCGAAGACATTGCCTATGTCTATCTGGGTAAGGAACTCGGCGGACGCCCCGAACGCCGCCTGATGTGCGACGGCGTGGCCGATTACGAAGCCATGGCCCGTGAAGAGTCTTTCCATTCCGGCATGAAGCGCCTGATCGGCGGAGCCCAGACCTATCGCGTCGCCATGATGTGTTCCGAACAGCATCCGCTCGATTGCCATCGCTGCCTGCTGGTCGGGCGCGCCTTGCTGCGTGAGGCCATGGACACGCGGCACATTCTGCCAGATGGCGCGCAGATCACCCAGACCGAGATCGAGGCGCAACTGCTGCTGATGGCCAACAAGACGCAGGACGACCTGTTCGCCGACGCCGACACCCTCCTCGCTCATGCCTACGCGCAGCGCGCCCGCAAGGTCGCCTTTTCGGAAGCCGCCTGATGGGTGTTTCGCTCTATACGATCGGCTTTACCCAAACCACCGCCGTGCATTTCTTTACCCGCCTGAAAAATGTCGGGGTCAAGCGCGTGATCGACATCCGCCTGCACAACAGTTCGCAACTGGCCGGTTTCGCCAAATCGGAGGATCTGGCGTGGTTTCTGAAATCGCTGGGCGGAATCGACTATTCTCACCACCCGGTTCTGGCCCCCACCGACGACATTCTGAAAGCCTTCAAGAAAGAAAAAGGCGACTGGGGGCAGTTTCAGTCGCGTTTTTTGAATCTGATGGCTGACCGCAAGGTCGAAACGCGTTTCAAGGTCGAGGATTTCGACGGTGCCTGCCTGCTCTGTTCAGAAGCCACCCCGCACCATTGCCACCGCCGCCTGTTGAGCGAATACCTCAACGACAAATGGGGACATACATTGAAAGTAACGCACCTCTAGCCGTTATTCACAACGACCTTCAGGTGGCCCTTTTCGCGCAGTTCGGGCGGGTCGTAGGCTTCCGGGCGCTCGATCAGCTTGTGCGGGCCCAAGAACCGTGTGCGGTATTTCGTCATCTGCGGCAGCAGCGACGCCTCCAGATGTTCGCGCTCGATTTCCACCACGCGGTCGACGAACGGCACGATATGCTTGTTCGGATAACGTCCCGGTGGGCAGACCAGCACCAGTTGCTTCTTCGGGAAGCGTTCCTTGAAATAGCGCGCGGTCGCCGCGTGGTCGCCGTCGGCGGTGACCAGGTAACAGACGTCGAACAGGTTATCCTCGGCGTCGGCGGCAATCGACAGCGCCAGATTGACGTCGCCCTGCTTCTCGATAGCCAGATGCCACTGATGGCCGCAGGCGTTACACCCGTCGATGGCCGAAACGAAATGCCCGATGCGGCAGGTCACGCCGCGCGCTTTAAGGGCATTCATATAGTCTTCGTGGCGTTTGAGTTTGGATTTTGACTGCGGCCGGAAGGCCGAACACCAGACGACGCGTTTGACGACCTCGGATTTCGGCGCCAGCGCCTCGGCCAAAGCGCGCAGGTCCAGCCATTTTAGATAGGGCCGCTTATAGGCATCGACCGAATGATAGAGGTTGAAACCGTCGTAATAGATGGCCGCGCGCTTGCGCAGAAACGGTAGGCCAAAACCGCTCAGCCCCCTATTCGGGCTGCCGGATGTCGCGCCATTTTTCTTAGCTTTTTCAGCGTTTGACATCGGCCCCAATAACGCAAGCGTTAACCCTCATTAACACTTAAGCGCATGTGAAGCCGTTTGTCAGTATCTTTCCGGTGACAGTTGAAAATTCCCGTCAGCCCGCGAACGAAAACTACTGAGCTTTCACCTTGGCGAAACGGAAGCGCTTGCCCTGACGGTTGAATTCGACCATCTGCGGCGTCACGTCGAAGCCGATCAGGACTTCGAAATTATCGCCGGCCACGCTGGCGGCAGCGCGCGGAATAACGATGTTTTCGATGCGGGTCGCGACGTCGACCGATGTCTTGCCGTTGAAATTCACCGGCAGATCAAAATATTCCTTGGCCAGCACGGTCTCGTCGCGGTCGGTCACCGCCACCCAGTAGCGGTAGGTATTCGAATCGGCACCCGCCTTGGGGCCCTTGCCCAGCGAGAAACCGACGATCATCTCGATCTCGATCGGCTCGCCACCCTTATAGGCGCAATCGGACGCCACGCCGTTGATCTGACCGGTCCACTTGGCTTCGGCGGAAGCTTCCTTGCCCGCTTCGAAGTCCTGATAACGGGCGGCGTCATAGAGCACCTTGACGAACGGACACGGGCCATCAGCGCGGCGTTTGGCAATGCGCAGATCCTTGGTTTCCCATTCTTCTTCTTTTTTGGCGCGATCTTCGGCGCCGTCTTCGGATTGCTGACGGTCGCGGTCGCGGTTCTGAGCCGAGGCGATTCCCGGCAGTACGGCGGCGGAGGCCACAGCTAGCGACAGACCGAACACCAGCGCACGCAATTTCGAAGACATAGAGGCCCCTGTGATAGGCGGAGTGAGAGAAACGCGACGACGCGTCCCCACTTAGTAGCGCCTCGCCCGGATTTTTTAAAGGGTTTAAATAGCCATAAAGGCCAGATCAAGGCGAAGCCGTGTTGTGCATGATGCAGGGTTAGAGCGGAATGATTTCATTCCGCTCAAGCCGCCATTGAGGCGGCGGCCAAGGTGGCGGAGCCACCGCCCGGCGAGGGACTAAAAAATCCAGATCATTATAAAACATAATGATCTGGAACTGGAAATGCGCCGGGAATAGGCCTATGTATCGACACATGAGCCGACCTGCCCTCACCCTGCATCTCGCCACGCCGCGCGGCTTCTGCGCCGGCGTCGACCGCGCCATCCAAATCGTCGAACGCGCCATCGAGCTTTACGGCGCGCCGGTCTATGTGCGCCACGAAATCGTCCACAACAAGCACGTGGTCGACCGGTTGAAAGGTCTTGGCGCGGTGTTCGTCAAGGACCTCGATCAGTGTCCGCCGGATCGCCCGGTGGTTTTCTCCGCGCACGGCGTGCCGAAATCGGTCCCCGCCGATGCGACGCAGCGCAAAATGTTCTTCCTTGACGCCACCTGCCCGCTGGTCTCCAAGGTCCATGTCGAGGCCGAGCGCCATCACGCGTCTGGCCGCGAGATTATCCTGATCGGCCACGCGGGTCACCCCGAGGTCATCGGCACGATGGGGCAACTGCCCGACGGCGTCGTCCGGCTGATTGAAACCGCCGAAGACGCCCGCGCCTTTGAGCCCGTCGATCCGGCCAATCTGGCCTTTGTGACGCAGACCACCCTATCGGTCGACGATACGTCGGAAATCGTCGGCATATTGCAGCAGCGCTTTCCGCAGATCGCCGTCCCGCACAAGGAAGACATCTGCTACGCCACGACCAACCGGCAGGACGCCGTCAAGCAGGTGGCCGAAGACTGCGACCTGTTCCTCGTCATCGGCTCGAAGAAATCCTCGAACTCTCAGCGCCTGGTCGAGGTTGCCTTGCGCGCCGGGGCGAAGGTCGCGCACCTGATCGACGACGCGTCGGAGGTCGACTGGACCTGGTTCGAAGGTGTGACCACGATGGGCCTGTCCGCCGGGGCCTCGGCGCCGGAGAACCTGATCACCGATCTGATCGCGGCCATTCAGGCACGTTTCGACGTGACGATGAGCGAAGCCAATGGCGTGCTGGAAACCGTGACCTTCAAGCTGCCGCGCGTCCTGACCGAGGCTGCCGAATAGCATGAAAAAGGTGACGATTTTCACCGACGGGGCCTGCAAGGGCAATCCCGGCAAGGGCGGCTGGGGCGCGATCATCACCTTTGGGCCGCACGAGAAAGAACTCTACGGTTACGAGGCCGCGACGACCAATAACCGCATGGAGCTGATGGCCGTGATCATGGCGCTTGAGGCCCTGAAAGAGCCGTGCGAGGTCGAGCTTCACGCCGACAGCCAGTACGTTCTCAAGGGCATCAAGGAGTGGATTCACTCATGGAAAGCGCGTGGCTGGAAGACCGCCGACAAGAAGCCGGTGAAGAACGACGACCTGTGGAAACGCCTCGACGAAGCCCGCCAGCGGCACAAGATCCACTGGCACTGGGTCAAGGGACACGCCGGACACGAGATGAACGAACGCGCCGACGGTCTGGCCAATAAGGCGATCACCGAGGCGATGGCTTAAGAGACTGTTTCAAAAGTCGATAACGCATAAAAGTCAAACGCTTGCAAAACAATAGGGACGTTCATTGAACGTCCCTCTCTTGCTTATCGCGTTGCCCCTTGCGGGCCTAATTTGCTGCTTCGCAGCTAAGGTAACATAACAATTTAAATTTTAGCAGATTACGCTGGTAACGTAGATTCGATAATCAAAGCACTCTGCAATTTAGCCATCAATTTCTGTCGATATGGCATTAGCAAATTTGCCGCTGCCATTCTGGCTTCAACGCTCTGGGTGCTTGCATAGATTTCGTCAACAAGACGAATAGCTTCATTTAAAATCTCAGAATTTTTCAATGGCCTTTCCGATCATTACGGTTATTGAAAATAGAACCGATAGGATCTTCCACACCCTATCGGTTCACCTAATTTCTAGGCCATTTTGATGTGGGAATGATGCCCCATAGAATCAAGCTTTCTCCAATCACGCGCAATAGCTTGAGCGTACCTCTTCGAGCGTAAAGTTGCATTTCGTCATTATTCACCCTCTACTTTTTCAACCTTTTTCCCAGCTAAAATGTCTCTAGTGATCTGGCAAAGTTCGTCGCCTTTCACTTCTGATTTGTAGCGTTTTCCATCAAGGACGATATTCAGGTGATTAAGCTGAATGCGACTGGCATCACCCGAAACGAAATAGTCGAATTGAGTGCATTTTTGTTTGCAACGCAGATTGTAAAAGTGCAGCACCATCATGTTCTCAACGTATTGAACAGGTGAGTAGTACGATTGCAGATCGTATGTATCCTGATACGCTTTCACTAGAACATGGATGTCTACGCCCTTGAGCAGCATAGGGCCGCTATCGCTCTTGCAATAGATTTTAGCTTCTGCGGCTACAGCGTTCGTACTGAGCAGGCACAACGATCCGATAGCGGCAAGCGCTACGCTCTTTAATTTCATGATTTACCCCACGTTCAATGAGCCCGAGCCAAGCTGGCGTCAGGCGGTTGGTCACGCGCGAACAGGGTAAGCACGTCCCACGTATTCCCTGACTACGTATCAAAGACACGTAGCACATGAGGTATTTTATTCGGTGGGCCGCCCGACCTAGCGGGAGCCCTGTTCAAACGCATGATGGCGTGATGCTCTCAGTGACCAAACTTTGAGCAACGCGAAATGCTATCACGCCCAGACTCGCAACGCAAATCGGCCAGTCGTTCAGTTTGTGTAGCGCTGCTCAATTTGACCGATATTTCTAGAAATGTTAAAATGTCACATTTGATATAGGTGGCATTATTGCGGGGCTATGACTCAGATTTAACTGACACGCAGTGGGAAATGATCGAGCATCTGATCCCAAAGGCAAAGTCAGGCGGACGACCGCGCACGACAAACGTGCGTGATGTCGTAAACGCGATTCTGTATCAGGTGCGCACTGGCTGTCAGTACCGCCAACTACCTGTCAACTTTCCGCCGTGGCAAACCGTCTATCGCTATTTCAAGACATGGCAGCGTAAGGGTGTCATACGCAAAATTCAGCGCGAAGTTTATGAGCTATCGCGCTTTGCATATATGCGTGACGAGTCACCTACTGCTGTCGTCATAGACTCGCAGTCTGTAAAAACTGGCAAGGCCGGAGGCGAGCGCGGCTACGATGGTGGCAAGCGTGTCAAAGGCCGTAAACGCCATCTAGTTACAGACACGCTTGGCCTGATGATCGACGTGTCTGTTACGCCGGCCAATGTGCATGACACAAACGGCGCCAAGCGTGTTTTACGCAAAGCTGTAAAGTGGTTACGTAAAGCGCCGAAAATTATCTATGCCGACAAAGGCTATCAAGGTCGGCCTTTGGCTCAATGGGTAAAAGATAACGTCGGTGCAACCATGTGTACATCGAACAACCCTGCTCAGATTGCAAAGCGTTTCATCCCTATGCAAAAGCGTTGGGTCGTTGAACGTAGCTTCGCTTGGCTAGGTGACTACCGTCGTCTGGATAAAGACCAAGAACGCCTGATCGAACATAGCGTAGCGATGATCAGGTGGGCGATGGTGTCGTTTACGCTCAAGCACATATGCGCTGATTAATCGGCGTAGCCATATCTAAAATCAATCAAATCGCGCTTGTAGCGCATTCAGAACATTTGACGTGCATATGCACGTCAAGTGCGTGAGAGAGCTTGTTTAAATAAGTATAAAAATTATGACAGATGAAATTCTAATTGCACCGGAAATGATTAAAGCTGGTGTGGACAGATATTATGAATTTAAGTTCGGCGATAAGGCTGAGTGGATTGTTGAGGCTATATATCTTGCTATGCGTCTAGAGTTTCAAGACATTGATTCAGCTTCTTTTATAAAAGAAACAAGATGTGAAATATAAATTTCACCAATTTCTATAGGTTTTTTTGTATTTAACTGCTGACCATTATGCGTAGTTGGCACTTTAAAAACAGTTCCAAATTTACTATCTATAATCGGGATAAGGGCGAGCCCCATTCTGGGAATGCCTATTCCCAGTTTCCAATTTTTCTTCTCATCCATTATTTTGGGATTTCTTTCCCATGTTAGTATAAATCCAGAATCTGTTTTTTCGACTTTAGCCCTATTGGGATCAATAGTTAAAAATGGCTCTAACTCATTTGTTTCTGGGTTAACTAATCCAAAGGGAAAAGGAACTGCGGTTTCTATTACAGTGTTTCTTCCATGTTCGACTTCATTCCTTGCTTGATACATATAGGATAGCAATTCATCATTTTTATCTCTTTTTCTAATGCTTCCGTACCATTGGCGACCCTGGGGCGTAGCTTGCGAACCGCCCTCTATTGCATGGATAATCGACCCGCTACGGGTTAAAAAGTCGGCCCAAGAGTTTGCGAATTGATTATAATTCTGAGCATTCCGACATTCAGACAGGGCTTCTTTTGCCTTATCCAAATTATGATAGCACTTGGTTATTTGGTGTTTATCGAAGCGTGGGTTCATTATATTATCAAAATTATACGGAATATTATTCCAGTGGTGGAATTACTTTGGTCCAGAATGGCATTATGCCAACCACGCTCCCGGATCGTTGCCTTCGTAAGTCCTGCGAGCGCGAACCGCGTCGAGACATTCGGAATAGAGGTCAAGATAGTCTTTGCGGTTAATAGTTGAAGGGTGTGTCGATCCCTTCTCTGCCGCATATATGGTTTGCGTTAGCATGTAAGCTACGTACTCGGGTGTATTAGATCCGTCAGCCATTTGATATCTCGTTTGCAATTATCCACATGATCTGCAATCAGGGACTGATTCTCACTTTGTTCCAAGCGTTAATCTTTCATTAATCAAACGGTCCTCAGACTTGTGGTGCATCAGTTAAAAGGGACTGTCGATGTATCACATATTTGACGATTTTCTGAGAAAACCCACTTGGTCAACGAGCCACCCTTCTGACGTAGGGAATTTCAGAGCAGCATTGAGCGATGTAATTGGTCATCCAGATTTCGACCCCGATGAAATGGGACGTTATTTCCAACAACATGGTGCTGATGACATTTGGAAGGGCTCCAACCACGGCGAACGCATTAGCGCTATGGTAAAAGAGGCCAAAGACAAACTGCGCCGTCGTCGTGCAAAATAACAAAGTCACTTGTGCGTCACCACGCACAAGTGACTCAAACATATAGCGTTTTTAAGCGCTCAAATTAGACTTTTGAAACGGTCTCTAAGGCTTGGGGGGCCGCAGGCCCCACACCCG
>NZ_AWGF01000018.1 GCF_000495855.1 Asticcacaulis sp. YBE204
ATCGTGCCCCAGGGCGTGGTGTAATTGAGCGCTCGGCCTCAATGATTTCCGGACGGGTCCGGGCTTTGATCAGTTGGCCACGGCGGGCATACTGATAAGCGGATCATCGCTGACTTGTGCGATGGTTTCAAGGGTGATGTAGCGCCCGCGCTGGACGGCCCACTCGTCGTTCTGTTCGAGCAGGATGGCGCCGACCAGTCGGGTAATGGCGTCGTCGTTTGGGAAGATGCCGACGACGTCGCAGCGGCGCTTGATTTCCCCGTTAAGTCGCTCGATCGGGTTGGTGCTGTGCAGCTTTATCCGGTGTTCCTTTGGGAAGGTCATGTAGGCCAGGACATCGTGCTCGGCTTCGTCCATGATGGTTGCCAACTTGGGCATTTTGGGCCTGAGCTGGTCGGCAACGTTTCGCCATTGTGAGCTTGCGGCTTCCGGCGTCTCCTGGGCGAAGGCCGTGCCGATGAAGGCTGAGACGACCCGGCGGCCACTCTTGCCGGCGTGGGCGCAGACATTGCGCATGAAGTGGACGCGGCAGCGTTGCCAGGTGGCGTTGAGCACCTTGGAGACGGCGCCCTTGATGCCGACATGGGCATCCGAGATGACCAGCTTGACGCCACGCAGGCCTCGCCGCGTGAGCTTGCGCAGGAACTCCGCCCAGATTGGCTCAGCCTCGGAAGTGCCGACCTCCAGGCCCAGAACCTCCCGGCGGCCATCGCTGTTGACGCCGACAGCGATGATGACGGCGACGGAAACGATCCGCCCACCACGGCGGACCTTCAGGTAGGTGGCGTCGATCCAGATATACGGCCACTCGCCTTCGATCGGACGGTCGAGAAACGCTTTCACGCGCTCATCAATTTCCTCGCAAAGCCGGCTAACCTGGCTTTTCGAGATGCCGCTCATTCCCATCGCCTTGACCAGATCGTCGACCGAGCGCGTCGAGATGCCCTGGACATAGGCTTCCTGGATGACAGCCGTCAGCGCCTTTTCAGCCATCCGCCGTGGCTCCAGAAAGCCCGGGAAATAACTGCCTTTGCGAAGCTTCGGGATGCGCAATTCGACCGTGCCCGCGCGGGTTTCCCAATCGCGCTCACGGTAGCCGTTGCGCTGAGCAAGTCTGTCACCGCTCTTTTCGTGGTAGCCCGCGCCGGTCACGGCGCCGACCTCCATCGCCATAAGCCGTTCGGCCGCGAAGCCGATCATCTCGCGCAACAAATCGCTGTCGGACGTCTTCTCAACAAGCCCTTTCAGGGCCATCATATCCTTGGTCATCGGTGTTCTTCGTTCTGGTGTGAGTGTGAGAACCCAAACCATATCCGAAAATCACTGATGACCACCCGCTGCGCTTAGGCTCGCTTTGCCCTTTGGACGGGCAGCGAGCCTGCGCTACGCTCCCGGCCAATTACACCACTCCTGGGGACGCGA
>NZ_AWGF01000019.1 GCF_000495855.1 Asticcacaulis sp. YBE204
CCCCCCACACCCCGATACCGACAGAATGAACAGCCTTTGCGCACGCCTGATGAAGGAGTGCTGGGCCAGCGGCCCCGCGTCTTAAGTCCTTATTTGAGCGCTATTCCAACCAAATGTTGTGAATTCACAACTTTTTTGTTGACGCAAAACATTCTTGAATGTTAGGAATGCACAACATTTAGACAGGAAAGCCCAACTCATGATCCCGTGGCCCAAATCCCCCGCCTATGTCGTCACCTCGATCGCCCTATGGCTGATCTTCCTCGCCGCGATCTTCGGCCTCACCTGGGGCAAGGCCTATGACTGGCCTGCGCCTGCCCTGTGGGTGCTGGCGCTGGTCCCCGCCCTTACCGTCCTGATCCAGACCAGACTGGCCTACGATCTGATCAATAAGCAGGACGAATTCGTGCGCGCCGTCATCGCCCGGCAGATGCTGATCGCCATCGGCCTGACGATCACCGTCGTCGTCGCTTTCAGCCCGTTCCAGCAGTTCCTGGGCGCTCCTGATATCCCGGCGTGGCTGGTCTATCCGCTGTTCTGGGCCGTGTTCGGCATGGTCACGCCGTTCGTCAAGGGTTCGGTTTAATGAAGAGCCGCCTCAAGGTGCTGCGCGCCGAACGCGATTTGACGCAGGAACAACTCGCCGACATCGTCGGGGTATCGCGCTACGCCATCAACGCTCTGGAGACCGAACGGCACGATCCGTCGCTCGACCTCGCCTACCGCATCGCCTCGGCCTTTGGCCAAAATGTAGAAGCGGTCTTTCCCAACCCTTATCCACCAAAGGCATAGTCATGCTGATCAAGACCCTGTTAATGGCCATACCGCTGATCATGGCCGCCCCGGCGTTTGCCAACACCTTCCAAAGCGACCGCATCGTCGTCACGGTCGAAGGCGAAGGCCCCGATGTCGTGCTGATCCCCGGCCTGTCATCCTCGGCGGAAATCTGGGACGGAACAGTCAAGGCCTTGCCCGGCTATCGCTATCACCGCGTTCAGGTCAAAGGGTTCGCGGGTGTCGCCCCGGAGGCTAATAGCTCAGGTCCCGTCGTCGCCCCGGTCGCCGAAGAGATCGCCCGCTATATAGAGACCGAAAAACTGCAAAAACCGGCGCTTGTCGGGCATTCAATGGGTGGGTCGCTGGCCATGATGGTTGCCGCCCGCCATCCCGATTCCACGTCAAAGGTCATGGTCGTCGACATGATGCCGTTCATGGGGGCTATCTTCGTACCCAATGCCACGCCCGAAGCCGTCAAAAGCGTCGCTGCACAGATTCGCGACGGCATCGCCAAATCGCCCGCTGCCGCGCGACAGGCAATGGCGCAGCAAACCATTGCCGGGATGATAAGGACCGAAGCCCTGCGCCCCGCCTCCGTCAAGTACTCGCTCGACAGCGACCCGGCGACGTCGGGTCAGGCCATGTATGACCTGATCACCACCGACCTGCGTCCGGAACTTCCCAAGATCACCGTCCCGTTGCGCGTCCTGTGGGTTTTGCCGCCGGGTGCGCCGCTGACGGCCGAACAGATGGCCGGTTATTACAAGCTGTCCTACGCCAACGCGCCGAACGTCTCGATCCGCCAGATCACCGACAGCTATCACTTCATCATGTTCGACCAGCCCGACGTGTTTCACGCCGAACTGAAGACGTTTTTGAAGTGAGCCCCTTATTCCTCCCCATCTTTGATGGGGAGGAATGATTTGGATCAATCCCCGAAATCGAACATATCGAGCATATCAAAGCCTTTTTTCTTCTTCTTGTTGCCGTACTTGTCATACTCGATCTTGCGACCGTACTTGTCGTATTCGACGGGGCGTCCGTATTTATCGGTCTGATGACCCTGATGATAGGGTTGCTGAGGATAGGGTTGTTGCGGCTGCTGATAATGCGATTGTTGCAACGGCGGTGGCGCATATTGCGCCGGTTGCGGCTCCGGTGCCCTCTGCACGGTCCCGCCGGCGGCCAGCGACAACAGTTTCTCAAGTTCCCCGCGATCGAGCCACACCCCGCGGCACTGGGTGCAGACGTCGATGATAATGCCTTCTTTCAGCACCTCACGGAAGTCGTTTCGGCAGACGGGACACTGAAGGGCAGACATGCGTTTTCTCCTCAAAATTAGCTATTTTAAGGACATAGGACCGGCAATGCGGCTTTCAAGAGGCCGCATGAGACGCAATCGGTTTCACGCTCGCCGAACCGCTCAATTGCCGAACTTGTAGTTCAACGCGATCCGGAAATAGCCATTCGGACGATAGGTCGTTTGCCAAGAGCGGTAGGTCGTCGCTTCGCTTGACGTGGTATAGGTCGACTTTCGGATGATGTAGGGTGCCGAAACCACGACGGATAGCTTCGGCGTCAGGGGCCGCTGCCACGTCAGATCGATGCCCCAGATTGCATCGCCGCGCGACTCGATTTGACGTGCGAAGGCCGACACCCAGACGGTCGCCTGAAACTGATCCCCGCTCAGCGCGCCGCGCTTGGGACCATCATACTGCACAATGGATCGCACTTGCCAGAACAGGGATTCGCGGTTGCCTCCGCCGCGTGCGGCATCGGCGCGTCCATAGCTATAACTGGCCGAACTGGTGTGGCTCCACTTGCCCTTACCCGGCAAGCTCCCGATCGGCCCACGCCAGTTGGCATCGAATCCGGCCAATTGCGTCCGCCCCATATTCACCGGGCGGCTATGGGAAACGCCATTGGCATCGGCTTGCGACAGCCACTCGATCTGGTTGCTGGCGTCGCGGTAAAAGGCCGTCAGCCCCCATCCGGAGGTTTTGCGTTCGACGTCGTAGCTCGCTTCCAGCGAATTGACGAGGACCAGCGCCAGATCGGGATTGCCGCTCTGGGTACTGGTCGGGGAGGTAAAGACGATCTGCGGATCGTACTGGCTCAGTTGCACCGGATCGAGGCGGCGGCTATAGCTCAGGCGCAACTTGACCCCCTCACTCAGGGGCCGGCTGAGGTGCAGCGATGGAAACCATTCCGTATCGCCCCCGGCGGCGGCAAAGGCCTGCCCCGGAAAGCGACGGCGGCGATCTTCGACGCGCAACCCCGGCATAGCCGTCCATTTCCCCAGCGGCCATTGCAGGGTGACATAGGCCGCCGCTGTGGTTTCGCGCCCGATGAACTGGCTCTGACGCGACGTTTCATCCGCAAATGACGTGTCGAACCGGCGGTAGGAGTCGCTGCTCTGCGCCTTCCAGTCGAACCCGGCGTTCAATATCCGGTTGTCGCCCAAGGGCCTTTCATAGTCACCCTTGACCTGCCGGCCATGGTCACGCTGGATTTCATTGGTTTGCCGTAAGCCATTGCCATAGCCCGATTGAGCATCGCGGATCTCACGGCGCACGGGGTCGCTCTGCTGGCTTAGATAGTCGTCGATTTCGAGCGTCAGTCGCTCGCCCTTGTCATCGGCGAACGTATAGATCAGATTGTGATCCCGGTTCGACATTCGCCACAGATCGCGCACCTGCTCACGATAGGCGGCCCGGCCATCGACCGCGAAATCGGTCGTCTCGTTCGAATAGAAGCGCGGCGAACTCTGGCTCAGCTTCAGCTTGAGCGAACTGCGCGGCCCCAGCTTGTAGCCGAAGCGCAGATTACCCGACGTGCCTTCGTTCCGGTAGTCGTTGTACCCCGACTGATCGAGACGCGTGGTGACCACACCGCTGGCGGCCAGCGCCTCACGCATCGAGGCATAGGCAAAGTCGCTGTAACTGCGCGATGCGTTCAGCCCGAAGCCCCAGCTCCACGGCCCCTTGCCGTCGTCAAAGCTGATCCCGCCGCTATAACCACCCAGTTCATCGATCCGCGCCGACAGGTTGCCGCGACGCTTCACCGTCTGACGTTTTTTGGTGATTATATTGATGATGCCCTTGCTGGTCCCCGCCGCATATTGCGCCGACGGGTTGGTGATCACCTCGATGCGCTCGATCTCCGACGCAGGCAAGGTGCGCAGAACCTGGCGCCCTTCCGGCGGGGCCTTGCCGTCGACCCAGATGGTGACGCCCGAATCGCCCCTCAGATAGACCTTGTCGTCAGCGGTGACTGTAACCGAAGGCACCTTGGCCAGCACATCGGTCAGTAATCCGGTCGAGGCCTGCGGATCGGTTTTGACGTCATAGACACGACGATCGATGCGGGTGGACGCCTTGCTGGCAGTGACCGTGACCTCTGCGATTTTCTCGGCAGGTTTGTCGTCGGATTTCGCCTCGGCGGGCTGCGGAGGCTCCGTCTGCGCCCACACCGGCCCCGCCAGACACAGACCCGCAGCCACGATCCCCGTCACACAGACGCGCTTCATCCCGATTCCCCCCGAAAGTAGCTTTATACCACTGTAAAAATCAGGCCGGATCAAGGCCGTTTTTAAACCGCTGTGCATTCCACACATAATGATCCGCCGACCGTTTCAATCCTTCGATCTGCTCCGCCGTCAGTTCGCGCACGACCCGCGCCGGAGATCCGATCAGCAGCACGCCATCGGGAAAGACCTTGCCTTCAGGCACCAGAGCCCCTGCCCCGACGATGCTGTTCTTACCGATCTGCGCCCGGTTGAGAATCACCGAGCCGATACCGATCAGGCTGTTGTCGCCGATCGTGCAGCCATGCAGCACCACCTTGTGGCCCACCGTCACGCCTTCGCCGATAATCAGCGGCGAGCCGGGATCGGAATGCAACACAGACCCGTCCTGTATATTGCTCCGCCCACCGACGATCATCGGCTCATTGTCAGCGCGCAAAACGGCGTTAAACCAGACGCTGGCCTCTGCCCCAAAGCGTACATCGCCAATGACCTGAGCGCCAGGCGCGATATAGACCTCATTATTTTCAACATCTTGTGGAGATACACCATCCAATGCGAATATCGTCATTTTACACTCTCCCTCTCATTGTTTCCTTATGCCAGCAGGCGTTCAATAGATATGAAAACTGCTCGCACGGGCGAATGAAAATTCCCCCATTTCGCGTATGCGAAAAGTTTTCCACAACTGTTTTAAGAACTCGGTAAGCATTATCGCCGAATCTGGTACCGTCCTTACGGGGGAATCAGTTGCCCTCATCAGGACCCGGTTCACCCGGTTCCGCTACCTTTAATGAGGCTTCAAAGTGGCTCTAAGGTTTGCATCCGTACCCTCTGTGGTCCCTCCGCCTCCGGCGGCTCGGCCCCTTGGATGCGGCGCACCCCGGCGCCCTCTCATTACCTCCCCTGACGCATACGCGAAGACGAACCCTTACACGGTTTCGTCTTTTTTTATGCCTCAAGCATCCCGGCTTTCTTGTCGGCATGCCACCAACAAATATTTCCCACTTTTGTTGCCGCGTACTGCCCGGAGGCTTGCACTGCCTTCCGGCTTGCGCCTTTATTTAGGAGGCCAGTCATGACCAAGCAGCGTTCCACCAAGCGTTTCCTGCGCGAAGGTTCTCTCGATTCCGAACAGTATGCGAACGACAGTAAAGTCCGCCGCATCACCGTGAATCACGGCAATTGGTCTCCTATGGGCGCGGCGAACGAAGAACGGGATCAGTCCTACGTCAAGACGATCAAGGCGAAATCCGACGGTCAGGCCGAACTCTTGACCGCCATCGACGACAAGAACCTCGTCCTGGCGCTCGGGCCAGCCGGCACCGGCAAGACCTATCTCGCCATTGCCAAGGCCGTGGAAGCCCTCGAAGCCGGTAAGGTCGGCCGGATCGTCCTGTCGCGTCCGGCGGTCGAGGCCGGCGAGTCGATCGGCTTCCTGCCCGGCGATATGGAAGACAAGCTGGCCCCCTATCTGCGCCCGCTCTACGACGCCCTGACCGACCGCCTGAGCATGAAGCGCGTCAAGGCGCTGATGCAGGAAGGCCTGATCGAGATCGCCCCGGTCGGCTATATGCGCGGTCGCACGCTCAATAACGCCTTCGTGGTGATCGATGAGGCGCAGAACTGCACCTATACGCAGCTCAAGATGCTGCTGACGCGTCTGGGGTGGAACTCAACCATGATCGTGACCGGCGACCCGAACCAGTCGGACCTGCTGCCGGGCCTGTCGGGCTTGGCCACGGTCGCTGACAGGTTCGACGAACTGGAAACCGTGTCGGTCGTCCGTCTCAAGGACAAGGACATCGTCCGTCACCCGCTGGTCGCCCAGATGCTGGGCGTGCTATAAGGGTCGATAATTGCGTAAAACGAAAGGCGGCAGATTACTCTGCCGCCTTTTAATTTGTTGTGGCCTCGTCACTTGTTCCAAGTAACGGGTGCAGGGTCTGCGACCCTGCTGGTACGGGCAGCCGGACTCGAACCGGCATGGATTGCTCCGACGGATTTTAAGTCCGTTGCGTCTACCGATTCCGCCATGCCCGCAAACCAGTGCCGGTGTCTTAAATAAAAACGCCGACACTGCAAAGCCTATTTTCCGTTCGTCGGCTGGAAGACCACCTCGGTATTGGCGATCATCCATACCGTCGCGGCCCAGGCGGCGACGTTTTGCGTCATTTTCTTCGGGTCGATACGGTCCAGCGTGTCGTCCGCCGTATGGTGGACGTCGAAATAGTCCGTGCCGTTCTGTTGCAGGTCGAAAACCGGTACGCCCTTGGCATTCAACGGCGAGGTGTCCGGACCACCGCCCGTCGAGACGACGCGGTCAATGAAGATATTCAGCGGATAAAGCACGATACCCAGCCTCTTGTTGAAGTCGGGATAATTGCTGTTCGGCAATTGCAACGAATAGATCACGTCGGCGCCGAAATCGCTTTCGGCGGCGGCAATGTGGGTGTCGCCGGCATGGGCTGTGGCATAGGCATTGGCGCCCGAAAGCCCCTGATCGCCCGGTTGCGAGACCTCTTCGGAGCCCCAAAAGACGACACGCACGGTGCGTTCCGGACGCACACCCTGATCAAGAATGACCTTGGCGGCGGCCATGGTGATGGCGACGCCCGCGCCGTCGTCGATCGCACCGGTGCCGAGGTCCCAGCTATCGAGGTGGCCGCCGATGACGATCACTTCGTTCGGGCGCTTGGAGCCCTTGATTTCAGCGACGACGTTCTGCGACATGCCCGCGCCTTTGAAGGTCGGTGTCGAGAGCATTTTCAGGCGGATCGGTCCGGCCTTGCCCTCGCGTTGCAGCCTGAGCAGGCGCTCGAATTGTTCGGCGTCGGGTGGTGACATGGCCAGCGCCGCCAGCCCCTGTTCGCCGAGGAATCGCGTCGCGCCGGTGTGGGCGAAGCGGTGGTCTTCGGTGCCTAGCGAGCGCATGATATAGCCCACCGCGCCGCGCGAACGGGCCAGTTCCGGGCCCTGACGGCGGACGGAGCCGGAATTGACGCCGTAGCCCTGTCCGGTCTGGGTGCGCACGGTAGGTTGCAGGATGACGACAATCTTACCGGTCAGGTCGGCCTTGGAGTCGGCAAATTCGGCGTAGGTCTCGAAGATCGCGGCTTCACCCTCGACACCGCCCGCGGGGGTAGCACCGGAACCGCCCAGCGCCGTCACGACCATCTTTTGCGCGAAGGGACCGACGATTTCGAGATTTTCGGCCCCGCGTTGCCAGATTTGCAGCGGGAAACTTTCGATGCGGACATTGTCGAAGCCCATCTTTTTGAGTTCCGCCGCCGACCACTCCGCCGCCTTGCGTTCGGATTCCGAACCCGCCGGGCGCGCGCCGAAACGCGTCGTCAACTCGGCCACGAAATCATAGGCGACGTTCGATTTCAACGCCGCGTCGCGCAGTTTGGTCGCGGTGACTTCGGGCGCTTCGGGGGCCGCTGCCGGGGCGGGTTTCGGCTTCGGTGCGGCGATAGCGGGGGCGGAGACGGCAAGAACGGCAGCCGTAAGGAGCAGGAGGGCTCTGAGCTTCATGGGGAGGTCTCTGATCAAAGAACGTCTAAACGGGCGGCGGGATAGCGCTGGCGGGCCTGCTCCACAACGGCAGGCAGGCCTTCCAGCAGGGCGGCGAAGGCGGCGTCGAGGTCGTCGGCATTGCGCCCCCGGATGACCAGTTGCGTACCGAATTCCTCAGGATAGATGCCGAAGGGATATGACCCCAGCGACAGGTCCGGATATTGCGCGTCGAGCGACTTTAAAATGTCAGCAGCGAGGCTTTCGGGAACGTAGGTCGCCTTGACGGTGCGAGACTGCACCTGCTGCCCGTGGCGCAGGCGGTGCGGCAGATCATTGAGCATCCCGGCCATGATGCGCGGCACGCCGGCCATGACGAAGACGTTTTCCAACTGAAAACCCGGTGCCCCCGACACCGGATTGACAATAAGACTGGCCCCGTCGGGGATGCGCGCCATGCGGCGGCTGTTGGGGTTAAGCAGGTTGGCATCGCCGCCATAGCGGGCCAGCAGGATATCGAGCGCATCCTGACGCTCGTCTATGCCCACACCGAAGGCTTTGGCCACGCAGTCCGCCGTGATGTCGTCATGGGTCGGGCCGATGCCGCCGGTAGTAAAGACGTAATCGACGCTGGTGCGCAACTCGTTCAGCGTACGCACGATCTGGGCTTCGACGTCGTGCACCATGCGCACCTCGACCAGATCGATGCCCAAAGCGCCGAGGAATTTGGCAATGGTGTTGACATTGGTGTCCTGCGTCCGGCCCGACAGTATCTCGTCGCCGATAATCAGCACGGCGGCGGTCGGGTTTTCGTCTTCTGTCTTGACCGTCACAACGGCGGCTCCTTATGGAAAGAGGCGGAGGCTTCCCATGATGTTTGCAAAGCGCCTTACAAAAGGCCGTCTGGTGTCGACATACAAGCGATTCTTTGCCGAAGTCGAACTTGATACCGGTGAAACCGTTTTAAGCCATTGCCCGAACCCCGGCAAGATGCTGGGACTGCTCGAACCGGGCACCGAAGCGCTGGTGACCCACGTCGATGATCCCAAGAAAAAGCTGCAATACCGGCTGGAGGCCTTGCGCGAACACGGTATCTGGGTCGGCGTCAATACGCAGTGGCCGAACCGGCTGGTTTCGGACGCGATCCGCGGCGATATGATACCCGAACTGGGTGGCTATCCGCTAATGCGTCCCGAAGTCAAATACGGGCATAATTCGCGCATAGACTGGCTGTTGCAGGACCATCCGACACGGCCCGACGCTTATGTCGAGATCAAGAACGTCCACTATTCGCGCGCGCCGGGACTGGCCGAGTTTCCCGACTGCGTGACCGAACGCGGGGCCAAGCATCTGCATGAACTGATAGAGATGGTTCCGGCCGGATACCGCGCCGTCGTCGTTTTCTGCGTTCAGCGCGACAACGTGGTTCGCTTTGATATTTCGCGCGATCTGGACCGCAAATTCGGTGCGGCCTACGATGCGGCCAGAGCCGGTGGCGTCGAGTTTTACGCCCATGCCTGGACAGTATCAGAGGCCGGGATTGCTCACAGTCACGCGTTGGAAATCTAAGCGATATGCCGAAAGTGTCAGCGGTTTTCGGCTACAATATCGCGGTAAGAAATGTAACGGCGGCGGACCTCTTCTTCCCAAACGCCACCGCCGATCGCCAGATACAGCGCAATCCCGCCCCAGAAGCCGATGCCGGTGAGATAGCTGTATAGATTCATGTCGGGCGTCATTAAATGGACGATATGCGCGGTCATGGTGTTGACCATGCAAACCGCCGCCGCCAGCGTCCATATTTTCCGTGTTTTCAGGGACAGGACGGCAAAATAGATCGTTATGAACCCATCGAGGATCAAGGCCGCAGTCCCTGGAAAATAGGTAACCTTGTCCTGAAACAGCGGCGTCAGCCACGACGCGATGAAAATGATTATGGCGGCGATACGCTCATCGCGACCACCCTTCCACAGCGCCAGCGCCGTAACGCCCACCAACAGAATCAGCCCGACAGCAATCCAGATAATATGGGCTATGTCGCGCATTCTATTCGAGCCGCGCAACCACGTGTTCGATGGCCTCGATCATACCGACCGCGGCAATCAGAAGACCGCTGACCAGAAAGGTCGATATCAGGGCGAGAACAAGGATCAGGCCGATCCATTGCACGGGATTCAGACGCGTGAGATAGGCTTGCAAACGGGAATATTTGCCGGATGTTTCCGGGATGCCGATATCCGGGACAGCGCGAGAGTGGGACATATCCCTCGCACCGTCACCGGATGGCCCCGCCCCCTCGGCGGCAGGGGGCAACTTAGCGATATCATTATCAGCGGGTATCGGTCTTGCCGCCCCTCGGTCGTCGCGACCGACCCCTGTTTGGGGGGGGGGCTGAGTGCCGGTCTGCGCCTCATAGGCGGCCAGCAAACGCGCGGCATCGCGGCTGGTGGCCACGCCCAGGCGCTCACGAGCGGCTTCGGTATGGGTCTTGACGGTGCGTTCGCCGATGTCGAGCAGGCGCGCGATTTCCTTGGCCTGATGGTTTTGAGCGACCAGACGCAGGATCTCCTTCTGACGGGCAGACAACTTCTCTACCCCCGACGGGTTCTCCACGACGACACTCCTTACGCACGACCTCAGGCCTGCGGTATAAATCAGATAATCGAGAACTTTTCCAGACTAAGTGACATTCGCCCCGCGGCATTTGACAAATAACGACGTTTGCGGCGAACTATCGGCACGGAAAGGCGGCATATATGTGGAAAACCACCCTTATTTGGGGGACGATATTGTCGGCGGGGGCTCTGGCCTTGCAGGGGCTCGATTATCTGCGCGTTGTGCGGTTTCATCCGGGTGAGCTCTATGTCGGTTTGATCGCCGGGGCCTTTCTGGCGCTGGGCGTCGCGGTCGGTGCCCGTGTCTTTGCCACCCGGCCCGCAGTTTTCGACGGCAATCCTCAGGCCTTGTCGGCATTAGGGATCAGCGCCCGCGAACTGACCGTCCTCAAAGGCTTGGCCGCCGGGCAATCGAACAAGGAAATCGCCCGCGCGCTCGACCTGTCGCCCAATACGGTAAAGACCCACGTCGCGCACCTGTTCGAAAAGCTGGGAGCCAAGCGGCGCACCGAAGCCATCCATCGCGCCCGTGAACTGGGCATCGTGCCGTAAGACGGAGGGACTATTTCGGCGAAATCACCCTTTTGGGCGATTGATTCGATTTGGGAAATCCGTGCTGATGCGCGTCCTGAAAGGATATCTCATGTTCAAAAAAATTCTCGCTTACGGCGCCCTTGCGGGCGCTATCGTTTCACTCCACCTGTTCGGCCTGACCCTGATCTTCAAAGGCCACGTCCCCATGCCCTGGGGCATGATCATCGGCTATACGGTCATGCTGATCGCGCTCAGCACGGTATTCGTTGCCATCAAGCGTCATCGCGACATCATGCAAGGCGGCGTCATCCGTTTCTGGCCGGCCTTCGGCCTGGGCCTCGGCATCAGCCTTGTCGCGGCCATACTCTATGTGCTGGGTTGGGAAGCGGCGCTGGCCGTGACGGGTCTCGACTTCGGCCAAACCTACGGCGACGCCTATCTGGCCGAGCAAAAGGCCGCGGGTGTGAGCGGCGAGGCCTTGGCGAAGCTCACCGCCGAAATGGCGAAGTTCGCAGAAGACTACCGCAATCCTCTGTACCGTATGCCCATGACCTTCAGCGAAATCTTCCCGGTCGGGATTCTGGTGTCGCTGGTTTCGGCAGGTCTGCTACGCAACTCGCGCTTTTTGGCCGCGCGGCGCTAATCCTCATCTTTGGCCTTTTCAACCCGACCGCCCAGATTGACCACTGCCCACAAGGCCGGCATCAGGGCGGTCTCATTACCCGACACGGCGAAATAGACTGGCTTCCACACCGGCTTGAACTTTTCCTTGTAGGCACGCAGGCCGTCGAAATTATAGACCTCGCCGCCATAGGCATAGATCAGGGCGGCGATCTTGTACCAGGCCGGACTGAGCGGCTTGGCGTCGAGCCCGCCCAGCGGCGCCATGCCGAGGCTGAAATAGGTAAAGCCTTCGTCGCGGGCGTGGAAGATCAGGCTGAGGAACAGATATTCCATGATATTGGGCGGCGCGTCGGGCGCATAACGCATCAGGTCGAGGCTAAGTGACGATTTCCCTGTGGACGGCCACAGATTGGCAAAGGCCATGATTTCGCCGTCGATGCGGATGACCGCCACCGGCGTCAGGCGCATATAGTCGGCGTCGAAATAGCCGAGCGAATAACCCTTTTCCTTGGCCCCCTTGTCGTCCAGCCATGCGTCGGAAATGGCTTTGAGGCGCGGCAAATGAGTCTCAAGCGCTTCTGGCGCGATGACTTCGAAGCTGGCTCCCGCTTGCTCGAACTTGCGCCACACCTGCCGAAACGCGTAGCCTTTTTTGCCCGCCAGATCGAAGCCCTGTGCCGGGACCAGCGCCTCTTCGCCGATCTTGAACGGCCGCAGCCCCAGATCGAGCATCAGGGGCAAGAATTCCGGTCCGACGCGGTAGAAAGACAGCTTGGCCTTGGCCAGCGACGCCATTTCCTTCAGCCGCCAGCCCAGACGCGCCACCTCGGCTTCCGGCCCCACGGGCGCCGACATGACGACCCAGCTTCGGCCCGATACGCCGTACATGGCAAACGCCGTGCGGTCTTCGTTCCACAGGATATGCTTGTCGCCGGTGAGCGCCAACCAGGCCTGAGGATCGTCGGCCAGTTGCACGACGCCGCGCAGGTCCTCGATATCGTCCTCGTCGGGCAGGTCCGGCGCGGTTTTCGCGATGCCGAACAGGCGATAGAGCGCAAACAACAGCACGGTCGCCGCGATGATGACCAGCCCGCGCAGGAACCGCGATACACTGGCCTCGTAGGAAAAACGCTGCCACAAGGTATGGGCATAGGGGACGCGCTCGTAGAAACAGAACCCGCCAATAGCGATAAGCAGCAGCAGACCTGCCGTGACGATCAGCCAGCCGGGCTTGAGCGTCAGGGTCAGGATGCGCGATTTGCGGTTGAAGGCGCGCTTGCACGGCAAGAGGATCAGGGCGCACAGCATCATCACCTCGGCCACGCCGAAGGCCAGCTCGCGCGTCACCGACAGGAACGCCCCGGCGAGCAGCAGCCCCAGCGCCATGTACCACGCCGTGTCGATACGCTCCCACAGGCCGCGCCCGGCAAAGATCAGCAACACCCCGGTTACGGCACCGGCAATATGCGACAACTCGACGACTTCCAGCGGCAGCCACTTGCGCACGAAGGGCATGGCCGCTGGGTCGATCGGCGACAGGACCGAGGCCAGCAGCAGAGTCCCCGCCAGCATCATCAGGACGGCCATGACCTTGGGCACCAGCACCACGACCGAGTCGAGGACCAGCCCGCGGATATCCTTGGGGTGTTTCATGGTGCCATTTTACACGCGCAGCGGATTCGCAATAGCTCAATTCTCCGCGGCACTTGCCTCGTACACTTTCCGCGCTTCCACGATCTTCGGATGGTTGTCCACCGCCCAGCCGACCAGCGCGCTCAGGGGGGGCATAATCGACTCCCCCAAGGGGGTCAGACGATACTCTACGCTTGGCGGCACGGTCGGGAAGACGTGGCGGCTGATATAGCCATCGCGTTGCAGATCGCGCAGGGTCTGGGTCAGCATCCGCTGCGAAATATCCGGCACGGCGCGTTTCAGTTCGCCGAAACGATGCGGTTTGGTCGACAAAGTCAGCAGCATCAGGCTCGACCACTTTCCGCCGATATGATCCATCACGTCGCGTACCGGACAATTGGCCATATCGAATCCGGCGTTCAGCACGGCTTCGGCGACGCTGGGGGCCTCTCCGTCCGCCAATAGTTCCCTTTTCATCCCTATCTCCCGAAATAGTGCCGTCTTTACAGACTTGCATAGCTTCTTATTTTATACCTGATCTCGAAAAGAGACTATAAATATTTTTAAGGAGATATCCGATGTCCACCCTGCTCGTCACCGGCGCGTCCGGCCAACTCGGCCAGCTTGTCCTCAAGGCCTTCGACAGCACCACCCACACCATCATCGCGGGGTCGCGCGATCCGTCGAAGCTCGGCACCGCCTTTGCCACCCGCACGGTCGATTTCGATGCGCCCGACACCCTGACCGAGGCGTTTCAGGGCGTCGACCGTCTGCTGCTCATCTCGACCGACGCGCTGGCCGTGCCGGGGCAGCGCCTCAAGCAACACACCGCCGCGATCGAGGCCGCCAAGGCCGCAGGCGTCAAACATATCGTCTACACCTCGTTGCCGAACGCCGAGCCGGGCAACAAGATCACCTTCGCTCCCGACCATTACGGCACCGAACAGGCGCTCAAGGCTTCGGGCATAGCCCATACGATCCTGCGCAACGACTGGTACATCGAAAACCTGCTGATGAGCCTGCCGCACGCACTGGAAACCGGTTCTTTCTATACCTCGGCTCCCGAAGGCCGCGTGGCCTATGTGGCACGTGAAGACGCCGCCCGCGCTGCGGCTGCGGCCCTGAGTGACGCCCCGGAAGGCACCTTCACCATCACCGGCCCCGAAGCCCTGACCTATGGCGAAGTCGTCGCACTCGCCTCGCAACTCACCGGCAAGCCCGTCGCGGTCGTCGCCGTCACCGACGAACAATATAATGGCGGTCTGCAACAGGCAGGTCTGCCCGGCTTCGTCGCCGACATGCTGACCTCCGCCGAAGCCGCCATCCGCGCCGGCCAGCTCGACGGCGTCACCGATTCGGTCCAGACCCTGACCGGTCAGGCGCCGAAAACCGTCAAAGCCGTCTTGTCGTCGCTGTTGAAATAACGGCCGCATATGAGCATGGTGAAGCTTTTCGCTTTGGTGTAAGAGCCTCACCATGCTGATTCATTCCGTTCAGGCCTCCGATATCGCCGCCCTCTCTGCGCTCGCCAAATCGACGTTCACGGACACCTTCGGGCACCTCTACCCGGCGGACGACCTGAACGCCTATCTCGACAAGGCCTATGCGCCGGACGCCTTGCTCCGGGAAATCGACGAGGCCGATCAGTTCTGGCGCATCGTCTATGACGAAGCTCACATGGCCGTCGCCTATATCCAGGCCGGTCCCGTCAGCCTGCCGCACATCGAAGCCGACAAGCATACGCAGGGCGAGATCAAGCGCCTCTATGTCGCCAATTCGGCGCAGGGGCGCGGCCTGGGCAAAAAATTGCTGGAACTGGGGCTCGACTATCTCAAGGCCCGTTACGACGACGCGCCTCAATGGGTCGGCGTTTGGAGCGAGAACCACCGGGCGCAGAAACTCTATCTCGGTTATGGCTTCAAGCGCGTCGGCGATTATGGCTTCAAGGTCGGTCGCACGACGGATTTCGAGTTTATCCTACGCCGCTAAACCTCTAAGCCACGTCAGTAAAGCCCAGGCATAGCCGTCCTTCTCCAGCCGCTTGAGCGCTTCCAGCGGTCGCATCCAGACCAGTTCGTGATCGGCCTCGACCTTGGCCTCCGGCTTCTCGCCGACGATCAGCGCCTCGTAGAAATGCGCATGGTTGGCGAAGGCATCACCCTCGGCATTGACGAAATATTGCAGCACTTCGCCCGCCGCCGCGCCGGGTTCGATCTCGACGCCCGCCTCCTCGAGAAACTCGCGTTTCAGGGCTTCGGCATTGGTCTCCCCCGCTTCGATCGCGCCGCCGGGGAAGTCGTATTTGAAATGACTGTAGCCCTGCTGGACCAGCGCGATATAGCCGTCGCGCAATACCATACCATAGACGGCGGCGCGGGGCCTATAATCCAGTCCCGCCCGCCTGTCGCCGAAGGCCCTCAGCGCCCCGGACATCCTACTTGTTGTCTTCGCCGCGCAGCGACTGCCAGAAGTCGCCCTTATTGGCCAGCAGGTCTTCGTAAGTCATGGTCGGATAGCCGAAGCTCATGGTCTTGGAATCGCGCCACGCATCGGTAAGCACGTCGCGCAAATCGGACGCGCCCTGCGCGATGCGGCCCTTCATGAACTCGATGCCGCGCTTGTCGCCCTCGGCAAAACCGCCGTCCTTATAGAGCTGATACATCGGCACGACATAGGTCCAGTTGCGGTCCAGCTTGGCGTCGAAGCAGCGTTCGGTCTTGAGCGTACACGATTCCGGTGCGACCAGCGCCCCACGGATCATTTCATTGGTGATCCCGGCGCTGACGAAGGCGCTTTCCAGCGGACCGTGGATCTTCTCCAGCGTGAAACCTTGCGGGTTGGGATATTCCTCGCCCCAGCCGTTATAGTGGATCGACAGATGCAGCGGTTGCGACGCATCGCCGACATAGTGCGACAGGATGCCAATATCGCGGAGCGTCAAAGCCTCACGACGGCGGATCGCCGTGCGCAGCCATTCCTTCTTAGCCGCATCGGTTTCCTTGGCTTCGACGTGGGTCAAGGCGCGCCAGTAGGCGAAATCCTTGACCACCTGCTGATAGGCGTCGACCAGAGCATAGTTCAGGTAACCCGACTTCCACGGCATGACGTTCTTGGTACGCAGCAGGGCGTCGAAATCGGAACGCGACTGCGGCACTTCCTGCAATTTCACGCCCGCCAAAGTCTTGCCCTCGTCATCGAGGTCGATGAAGTGGGCGGAATCGCGTTCGAAATCGTGGACCTTACCCGCACCCTTCCAGTTGTCGGGCTCGTTGGAATAGGCACCGATATCGCCGATACCTTCGGGCGAGCGCAGAAAGGCCGGCATATAGGCCGGCAGGGCGCGCGCGGCCTCTTCGCCGACGATGCGGTGACCCGTCGGCCCCCAGGCCATAGCTTGCGTGGCACACAGCAGGGCCGCACCGGCCATCAGGAAAGAACGAACGGTATTACGCATGGAAGCACCTTGCACTTGCGGGGAGTATTCGGGTTTAACCTTCGGGAGCCAGCGTGACTTCAAGACCGTTAAGATCGTCACGCATCAGGATCTGGCACGACAGGCGCGAATTACGCTTGACGACAAAGGCTTCGTCAAGCTTTTCCTCTTCCTCGTCGCTCTTTTCGATCAGCTTGTCAGTCCATTTGGTATCGACATAGACGTGGCACGTGGCGCATTCCAGTGCCCCGCCGCACTCGGCCTTGATCGGCAGACCGTTGTCGCGAATGATCTCCATGATCCGCCAGCCTTCGATCGCGGGCAGATTATGCACCACACCCTCACGGTCGGTACACAGGATATGGAGTTCGTCGTCGCTCATCGTGGGCAGGCCTCGGCTTTTATTTTGCCTTGCCTTTAAAGGGCAGACCGCCGATTGCCAAGCATTTTTAGACCCGAAGCGCCTTGAGTTGCAGCCCATGCACATAGGCCGCCACGTCGATCAGGGCCGCGTCGAGTGCGGTTTTGAGCTTTTCCAGCCGACCACCGGCCCCTTCGAGATCGCCCTTCTCCGCCGCATCCGCTGCCACCGACAGGGCATGGGCGCCGATCCCGGCCGCCGCGCCTTTCAGCGTATGGGCGGCATCGCGCCACCCGGCGTGCGAGGTATTGAGCAAGGGCGCCCAGATTTCGGCCTGCTGCTGGAACAGGCGCAGGACCTCTTCCATCACTTCGATATCGTTGCGCGTGTAGGATTCCAGATAGGAAAAATCCACTGCGCCGCTCAAATCCCGAAAAGCCATACCCTTTACTCCTTACGCCCTGTTACAAGGTGCGAAAATACCCGCAAAGGTTTAATAAATTCCAACGTTCTGCGAGTCTTTTTCATCTTTATGAAGATTCGTTAGGATTTTCACTCGCCTTGGCGCGCTTGGCCGCCACAATATCAACCTTCCACAGCTCAAACGCAAAATAATTTAAATAAGGCTTGAAACCGGTGAAAAAATTCGTATGTTCCGCCCCTCACCGCCGGGGATGACCAACCTCCCCTACGAAACGCGGTCTGAAATAGTGTGGGTGTGTAGCTCAGTTGGTAGAGCAGCTGACTCTTAATCAGCGGGTCCACGGTTCGAGTCCGTGCCCACCCACCACTATTCCCTTTAAAATCAAAATGTTACACCCCTTTCACGTGACGTATCGCGCGCGGTCGTGAGGTATAAACTGGTATAAACTTTTCCATGCCATTTAGCCAATCACCCCAAAGACACCGCGCGCCATGGGAGTGATCTAATCGACAGATCAGAACTTTTGGGGTAACTTCGTTCTATCGACTATGCGGGAGGCGTCATGGATAGCGACGACAAGAAAAGCCTGGCGATGTTCGGCTTCAGGCGTTCGGGCATTCGCAACAAGAAGGCCGCGCGCGCCATCCTCCTGATTTCCCTATTGGTTATCGCCCTCGCTGTATGGTTCGTTATTTTCAGGCATTGACGTCGGGCGCGTTCGCCCGCAGGCCGGATACCGATAAATCCGCGTCTGACGACGGGCTGCGGACAAGGTCGGTCAGCAGATTTTGAAAATTGACGGGTTCGAACGGTTTGGGAATGAAACCGGTCATCCCGGCGTCGTGGCACTTCTGGCGATCTGACTCACCGACATGGGCCGTCATAGCGATGATCGGCGTCGCGGGCAGATGGCGCAGGACCTCCAGCTCGCGGATACGACGTGTGCTTTCGTAACCGTCCATGCCCGGCATCTGCACATCCATAAGGATTACGTCGTAGTCGCACTGCTCGCTGCGGCGGACGGCCTCCATGCCGTTGCGCGCTACGTCGTAGCCGAAGCCCAACCGGTCGAGTAAGGTCGTAACGACCAGGATGTTCGGTTCGTAGTCATCGACCACCAGCGCGTTCTGATGACTGCGCACGACCCCGGCTTCCGGTCGGCGCGCCAGTGTCGCCCGCAACGGATCGTGCTGGATCAGGACGTCCAGTGTGAACACCGACCCCAGACCCAGCGTACTTTTGACGCTGATCAGGCCGCCCATCTGGCGCGCAATGGCCTGACTGATCGACAGACCCAACCCCGACCCGCCATAGCGCCGCGTCATCGAGGCGTCGGCCTGCATGAATTTGTCGAAGATCAGCGGCAGCACCTCGTCGCCGATACCAATGCCGGTATCGATGACCTCGAAATGCAGCCGCGACGCCTTGGCACCGACATCAACGGCGCTGACGCGCAGGTCGACCGACCCGCTTTCGGTAAATTTCAGAGCGTTTGAGACCAGATTGGTAAGTATTTGCTGCAAACGCAGGCCGTCGCCGCGATAAAACTCGCGCACGGGGCCGCTGAAAGACACATTCAACGCCACGCCCTTTTGTGTGGCCGACAGACGCTGGGGGCCGATGGTGTGTTCGATCAGTTCCGGCAGGTTGAAGTCATTGACCTCAAGCTCCATCGCCCCGTTTTCAAGCTTCGAGAAGTCGAGCAGGTTGTTGATCAACCCCAGCAGATTATCTCCGCTCTGTTTGAGGACGGCAAGGTATTCGTGCTGCTTGGGCGTCAGGTTCTCGGCCATCGCCAGGATGTGGGTCAGTCCGATCACCGCATTCATCGGCGTGCGCAGTTCGTGGCTCATATTGGCCATGAACTCTTCGCGGCGGCGGGTCACCTCGGCCAGCAGGGCTTCGGTTGCCTTTTGCTGGCTGATGTCGCGGGCGACCTTGGAGGCACCGATAACCCGACCGCTGGAATCGCGGATCGGCGACACGGTCAGGGACAGGTGGACCTCCTGCCCGAACTTGCCGACGCGGATCGTCTCGAAATGGTCGATACGCTCGCCGCGCCGGACCTGACCGATGATGTGGGTTTCTTCGTCGCGTTTGTCGTGCGGTATGATGAGGGTAATATGCTGGCCGATGGCCTCTTCGGGCGTATAGCCGAAAATGCGCTGCGCCGAAGCATTCCAGGCGGTGATAACGCCGTCCAGCGTCTTGCCGATAATCGCGTCGTCCGAGGATTCCACAATGGCCGCCAGATAGCTGCGCATGTGCTCGAAATCGGGTTCTCCCCGCTGGTCTGAGTCCGAAAACGGCCCGCCCATATAAACCACCCCGCAAACACTTTACGTAGCGTCAATTTTTATAAAAAACGCTCCTCCACAATATACGACGCGTAAAAAGCTTCAACAATTTACACTTTAAAATGTTGATTTTTAAAAATTATTTATAGATTTTTTATTTTTCCACTCACCTTCATTATGCAAATTTGTTATGCCACGACACAGGGCGCAACCCAGGCGCTAGCCTGCAAACTCAGGCTGTAGCGCGTCAAGGTTTGAGGGCTCTGCCAAAGCACGACCGTCCGTCTGCCGGCGGAACGTCGACGAAGCCACATAGGCAGCCTGCCGCAAACGCATGATCGACCCCAATGGCCGATGCGCTGCCAGTGCGTGCCACGGATTGAACGCCATGCCGTGATCGATGGCCTGAGATTTAACTTCGCTCCACGCCGATTGGGCGGGAACCGTCAGGCGGGCAACGGTATAAAAAGGACTGATCGCTTCATCCCATACCTTCGCCGCGTCCTCGACCGGCATATCCTCCAGATTTTCGCACAATTGTACCCGCAGCTCCCAGGCTCCGCCTTGGTGCCGAAAGGTTTCGATCATGGTTTCCCGCAAAATCAGATCCTTGCCGCCGACATCGATTTTCACTTCGCGCAGAGCCCTGACATTGTCAGACGCGGGAACGATGGACAACTTGGCGATATAATCACCATATCGTACAGGCACCTGCGTATAGTAGATCTCTCCGGCGGGGTGCCGCGGCACTTCGCCACCCAGCGCGCGGATCGGGGTGGATTTACCGCCGAAAGCTTCAACGATCTTTTCGGTATTGCGCAGGACAGAAGACAGAGCCACCTTGGCCGCCTCTGCACGATCGGTGGTGAGGGCAAGAAGCTTGAGACTGTTGAGGAAGGCCCGGGCATTATTGGTCTGAAACGCCGGACCGTTGACCATGACGAAATCCTGCGTCGTGTCAGTCTCAGAGCCCGTGACCCTCGCACCCTCGACATTCAATATCTTGATGGCCAGTCCATGCGGTGTCGACACCTTGTCGGGCAGAACATCTCCCGGTGTGGTCGAAAAACGCATCACGAGAGGATATTGCCCTCTGTGAGCGAACAAGCCCTGCGCCAGTTCGGGTGGTAAATCCTCCGCTATCGTCAGCTCGCCGACAAGCAGGCCGTGGCTTTTGGCATGTACGCTGCGCAACCCCTGCCCGGTATCCCCGGCGGTCTTGCGACTGATTCCGATCAACGTCTCGGCCAGTTCGGCGGCCAGTTGCGTCTCGTCCTCATCGACGGTTTCAACATCGGGCGTATAGAGCACAGGCATGGGGCTTTTCCTTTTGGACAACGGGTCCGACGCTGCGCGTAGCGGCGTATAATGTCGTCGTCTCATCCCGGCTACCTTTGCAAAAAAGCCGTTCCTGATTTTACCAAGTCACAGCGCCTGTGGATAATATATTGCTATTTATAGGTTTTTCACGAAACCCGAAACGAACGACGGAGCCTTCTTATGCGGTGCTGACTAGGTTGCCGTCAGCTGTTCAGTCTTTCCGTTATTCAAGGAGTTGCACGTGTCCGCCAATCCTCCGGTCATGTCCCCTGTCGTTCCTCAGGCCCCTCAACCGGTGCCCGTTCCTTCGACGCCTCCCGCAACGACAACAGCCCCCGCGCCCGTTCCGCCGACCTTTCGGACACGTGCGCAGGACACCCTCCGCAATCATCCCTTCGCCGCTCTGTCCGCCGTCGGCCTTGTCGCCGCAGGTATAGGGGCCAGGGTAGCGGCGGCATTCAAACGCTAGATTTTACCGCGCCACACTCCGTTTTGGACGGCGCTCCCAAGGAGAGAGACGTACATGATCCTCAAGAAAACCCTGCTCACCGCTTCATTGGCCGGCTTCATCGCCGTAGCCGCCTGTTCCTCGCCGCAAGAAGAGGCGGCCGAGGAAGCGTCTGAGAGCGCCTCGGAAAGCGTGGCTTCGGTCTATGACAGCGCCTCGTCCTCGGCGTCGGAAAATGTCGACTTCGCCGGTCGCGCCACGGTCGCGGGTCTGTTCGAGATCGAGTCGAGCAAACTGGCTATCGAACGTACCAAGAATGCCGACCTCAAGGCCTTTGCCCAGCGCATGGTTACCGACCACACCAAGGCCGCGACCGACCTGAAGGCCGCCGTCACCGCCGCCGGTCTGACGCCGCCGAAGGAAGGCCTCGACGAAGAGCATACCAATATGCTCAACGATCTGAAGAACGCCAAGCCGGAAGAGTTCGACGCCAAATATATCGACGCCCAGCAAAAGGCGCACGACAAGACGGTCGACCTCTTTGAAAAGGAGTCTAAGGACGGTCAGGCCGGTCCGGTGAAGGATTTTGCCACCAAGACCCTGCCGACGCTTCAGGCCCACCACGACGCCATCAAGGCGCTCGACGAAAAATACTAAATTTCACGAAATTAAGAGAGAAGATGCCGCCCCTGAAAAATGGGCGGCATTTTTTTGTCACTTATCCCAACGCCTTTGTTGCCTTCTCGCTGGCTTCGGCATGGGCAGCGGCTTCCTTTTCGTCGCCTTCCTGACGGGCTTTGGCTGCCAGACCTTCATAGTGCTTTTGCAAGTCGGCCAGTTCCTTCTCGCTCATATTCTCCATGTCGATATAGGCCGTGTTGGCGTTCTTCGCCGCGCGGATCAGCTCATCGAGCTTGAGTTGCATGATCTTGGAGTCGCGGTTCTGAGTATTCTGGATCAGGAACACCATCAGGAAGGTGACGATGGTGGTACCGGTGTTGATAACCAGCTGCCAGGTATCGGAAAACTTGAATAGTGGTCCGGTAATGATCCACAGGATCACCACCCCCGCCGCCAGCCCGAACGCCACAGGGCTGCCGGTCGCCACCGCCGCAGCTTGGGCGAAACAAACGAACCAGCCCTTCTTTTCAGTTTTTTCAGTATCTTGCGTCATGTTTTCCTGCCTTGGATGTGCATCCCAAGCTGGTCTTCAAGGCGTAAGAAAGCAATGGCGAGCTAGATTACATAGAGATCTACATACTCATCCACCGGAGTGTTCTCGAGCCGTGTCTGATCAAGGCTGAGCGCGTAGATCGCGTCCTGTTGTTTTTTGGGAAACCGACGCGCCAGATTGGTCCGGAACTTGGCCTCCAGCAGCGGTATACCCTCCTCACGACGACGTTTGTGGCCGATGGGGTACGCCACGACGATCTCTTCCATCATCGTGCCGTCGGTAAATTCCACGGTCAAACCATTGGCGATAGAGCGCTTCTGCGGATCATGATAGTCGGCGGTGAAGGCTGGGTCTTCGTGGCAAACGATCTTGTCGCGTAAGGTGTCGATGCGCGGATCGAAGGCCACAGCGTCCTCGTAATCCGCCGCCGTCAGCCGCCCGAAGATCAGCGGCACGGCGACCATATATTGAATGCAGTGATCGCGGTCGGCAGGGTTATTCAGCGTCCCCTTTTTGTCGATGATGCGGATACAGGCCTCATGCGTCCGGATCGAGACGCGGGCGATGTCGTCCACGGTTTTGCCGCGCGCCTTCAACTCGAAATGCAGACGCATGGCCGCTTCGACCGCGGTCTGGGAATGGAATTCCGCCGGATAGGATATCTTGAACAGCACGTGTTCCATGACATAGCTGCCATAGGGCCGCTGGAAGCTGAACGCCTGCCCCTTGAACGAGACGTCGTAGAAGCCCCAGGTCTTGGCGGTGAGCGCCGACGGGTAGCCCATCTCGCCTTTCTGCACCATCAGGGCCAGCCGCACCGCGCGGCTGGTAGCTTCGCCCGCCGCCCACGATTTGCGCGAGCCGGTATTGGGCGCGTGGCGATAGGTGCGTAAGGCTTGGCCATCGACGAAGGCCAGCGATACCGCGTCGATGATCTCGTCGCGCGTCAGGCCCAGCATCTGCGCCACAACTGCCGTCGAAGCGACCTTGACGAGGATGACGTGGTCGAGGCCGACACGATTGAAGCTGTTGTCGAGCGCCAGCACGCCTTGAATTTCGTGCGCCTTGATCATGGCGCGCAATACGTCCTTCATCAGCAGAGGCTTCCTGCCTTTCGCGACGTTGTTGCGCGAAATCCAGTCGGCCACGGCGAGGATGCCGCCGAGATTGTCCGACGGGTGCCCCCACTCCGCCGCCAGCCAGGTGTCGTTGAAATCGAGCCAGCGGATCATCGCGCCGATATTGAAGGCCGCCTGTATCGGATCGAGCTGAAATTGTGTACCCGGTACCTTGGCGCCGTGCGGCACGACGGTGCCTGGCACGATCGGCCCCAGCAGCTTGGTGCAGGCGGGATAATCAAGCGCCTCCAGCCCGCAGCCGAGCGTATCGATCAGGCAATTGCGCGCGGTCTCGAAGGCCAGGCCCGAGTCGATATTATAGTCGAGCACGTAGTCGGCGATGTCGGCCAACACGCGGTCGGGTTCAGTACGGATATTGGAGATATGTGTGGACATGGACTTTCTTTCTCCTCCCTGTCGCGTAGCGATGGGAGGGGGACCGCGAAGCGGTGGAGGGGGATGTCTCCAAACGCCTCAACGCGCTCAAACACTTGCGCAATCCCCCTCCGTCATCTTCGCTTTGCTCAGATGCCACCTCCCCATGCCTTCGGCACAGGGAGGAGATTTATTGACGTTCTCCAATCGGCACAAACGCCCGATCCTCAGGACCGGTATAGTTGGCGCTGGGACGGATGATCTTGCCGTCGATGCGCTGCTCAATCACATGAGCCGACCAGCCGGCCGTGCGCGCAATGGCAAACAGCGGCGTGAACATGGCCGTCGGCACGCCCATCCGGTGATAGGACACCGCCGAAAACCAGTCGAGATTTGGGAACATTGTCTTGGCGTCCCACATGACGCTTTCCAGCCGCTCGGCAATCGAGAACATCTTCATCGAATTCTGCTCGGCGCTAAGGCCGCGCGCCACGGTCTTGATCACCTCGTTGCGCGGGTCGGACACCGTATAGACCGGATGCCCGAAGCCGATGACGACCTCTTTGTTCGCCACGCGCGCCCGGATATCAGCTTCCGCCGCATCGGCGTTGTCGTAGCGCTTCTGGATCTCGAAAGCGACCTCGTTGGCCCCGCCGTGCTTGGGGCCGCGCAGCGCGCCGATGGCCCCGGCGATGCACGAATACATGTCAGACCCCGTCCCGGCGATGACCCGACCGGCAAAGGTCGAAGCGTTGAATTCGTGCTCGGCATAAAGGATCAGCGAGACATGCATGGCCTTGACCCAGCTTTCGCGCGGCGTTTGCCCGTGCAGCAGGTGAAGGAAATGCCCGCCGATGGAATCGTCATCGGTCTCGACCTCTATGCGCTTGCCGTTGTGACTGTAGTGGTACCAATAGAGCAGCATCGAGCCCAAGCTGGCCATCAGCTTATCGGCGATATCGCGCGCCGAGGGTGCGTTATGATCGTCCTTTTCCGGCGCCAGGCAGCCCAGCAACGACACGCCCGTGCGCATGACGTCCATCGGGTGCGACGAAGGCGGGATGTTCTCCAGCACCGATTTCAGACTCACCGGCAAACCGCGCAGGGCCTTCAGCTTGGTCTTATAGGCGTCGAGTTCCGATTGGGTCGGCAAGGCCCCGTGTACCAGCAGGTAAGCCACTTCCTCGAACTCGCACCCTCGCGCCAGATCGAGGATATCGTAACCGCGATAAGCCAGGTCGTTACCCGTCCGCCCGACGGTACAGAGCGCGGTATTGCCCGCCGCCATGCCGGACAAGGCGACGGATTTCTTGGGCTTGAAGGCTGTCGTCGCCTCTCCTTTCGGCAGTTCGGTCACTGCGTTCATAGGCGTTTCTCCTGTTATTTGTTTTTATTGAACATCGCATCAAGGCGATCTTCGAAATCGTAATAGCCAATGCGCTGATAGAGCTCGTCACGCGTCTGCATAGTATCGAGCATGGCCTTCTGATGGCCGTCGCGGCGAATGGCCTCGTAAACGGCTTCGGCGGCCTTGTTCATGGCGCGGAAGGCCGACAGCGGATAAAGCTGGATCGCCACGCCGACCGAGGCCAGTTCCTCACGCGTGAACAAGGGTGTCTTTCCGAACTCGGTGATGTTGGCCAGCACAGGCACTTTCACGGCGTCGGCGAATTTGCGATAGGTGTCGAGGTCGTAGGCGGCTTCGGCGAAGATACCGTCGGCCCCCGCCTCGACGCATCTGATGGCGCGCTCGATGGCGGCATCGACGCCGTCCACCGCAATCGCGTCGGTACGCGCGATGAGGAAAAAGTCCGGATCGGTCTTCGCATTGGCGGCGGCCTTGACGCGATCGACCATCTCGGCGACGGAGACGATTTCCTTGCCCGGACGATGGCCGCAGCGCTTGGCCCCGACCTGATCCTCGATATGACACGCCGCGGCACCGGCCTTGATCAGCGCCTTGACCGTGCGCTCGATATTGAAGGCGCTCGGCCCGAAGCCGGTGTCGATGTCGACCAGCAGCGGCAGGTCGCAGACATCGGTGATCCGCCGCACGTCGATCAGGACGTCTTCAAGTCCGCTAATGCCAAGGTCGGGCATACCCAGCGACCCCGCCGCGACACCGCCACCGGAAAGGTAGATGGCCTTGTAACCGGCCCTTTTCGCTAACAAGGCATGGTTGGCATTGATCGCGCCGATGACCTGTAACGGCTGTTCGGCTTTCAACGTATCTCTGAATTTCGCACCGGGTGTCATCAAGACCTCTGCTAATCCCCTCGCCCCTGCGGGGAGAGGGTGGCGCGTAGCGCCGGGTAAGGGGGAAAGGGTCAGAGTGCGAAAGCCCCCTCACCCTAGCCCTCTCCCCAATGGGGAGAGGGGATTAAGAAATACGCTCCAGAATACTCACATAGTTCGCCACCGCGCCGCCGCCCATATTGAATACTGCGCCCAGCTTCGGATCAGGCAATTGCATGTCCCCGGCCTCACCAGTCAGTTGCCGCGCGGCTATGACATGCATCGACACACCCGTCGCGCCGACCGGATGGCCCTTGGCCTTCAAGCCACCGGACATATTGGTCGGCAGAACACCCTGCCGACCCGTGCCGCCAGCAATAATAAAGTCCGTGCCCTGCCCTTTGGCCGCCAGACCCATTGCTTCCGCCACCAGCACCTCGGCGATGGTGAAGCAGTCGTGCACCTCGGCGAAACTCAACTCGGAGACGGTTATTCCGGCCTGTTCATAGGCCTTGGCGAAGGCCATGCGCGGGCCGGTGAAGGCGAGCAAATCCTTTTGCGACAAGGGCAGCAGATCGTTGACCTGCACCGCCGCCCGAAAACCGACCGCGCGTTTGAAGTCCTTGGCCCGATCCGCTCGGACCAGCACCAGCGCCGCCGCGCCATCCGAGACCAGCGAACAATCGGTCATTTTCAGCGGATCGGAGATCAACGGATTCTTATCCGACACCGTGTGGCAGAACTCGACCGACAGCGGCTTGCGCAACTGCGCCAGAGGGTTGTGCATAGCCGCCGCATGGTTCTTGGCCGCTACATGCGCCATAGCCAATGTTGGATCGCCGTACCTGTCCGCATAGACCCTGGCATAGCGCGCGAAGATGTCGGGAAACGACAGCCCCGCCTCTTCTTTCTGATAGCTGGCCATGCCGAGCGAACGCGTGACGCCGGCCCCATCGACATCGGTCATCTTTTCGGCCCCGACCACCAAAGCCACGTCGATGCGCCCGGCAGCTATGGCATCCAGCGCTGCATGGATTGCCGCCGATCCCGACGCACACGCATTTTCCAGTCGCGTCGCAGGCTTGTAACGCAGACCCTCATCCGCCTCCAAAACCATCGAGGCGCAAAAACCGTCCGTCGTCAGCCCGGCATTGTAAAGTCCCAGAAATACGGCATCGACGTCCGCGCCGGCGATCCCGGCATCGGCCAGGGCTTCGCGCGCCGCCGCCTGAATCAGGTCTTCCAGCGACTGGCCACTGAGCCGTCCAAACGGCGTGTGGCCCCAGCCGACCATAGCGGCCTTAAGCATACCCACTCCTGTGTTTTCGCCGGATCAATCCGGCATCCCTGTCGTGCCACGCAACTTATTTTGTTGCATTTGACACTATATTAGACGCCCTGCCCTTGCGTCAGTCAAGCCCAGACGGTGGCACAACTGCGTGACCGCCCGCACTGCATTTTTATTTCGCATCTGCGAAGCTCGGCTACCATGCGCAAACCCTTTTCCCTCCCCCTGAACCAGACCGCCTTCGCGGCCGGCCTGATATTACTGGTCTTCGGGCTGGTGGCGTGGATCGTGTTGTCGCCTGCCGCCGTACACGGCCTCTATAATTCCGACATTCTGTTACCCGCCGCCTTGCACGACAACGCTTTTATGCGCCCCAACGGTTATCTGGGATTTCAGCAGGCGCGCATCCTCAGCTTCTTCCCCGATCAGGCCGTCTATCATCCTCTGGCCCTTCTGACCGGCGATCCGCGCGTGGCTTTTTTCGGCTATGCGGTGATCTCGTTCCTCGCCCTGACCTGGGTCAGCGCCACCGCCATTCACCAACTCGATCCCGACATCAGGGTGCCCACAGCGGCACTTGCCTTCGCATTGGTGTTCACGCTGCTGACCTTTGGCCTGAAACAGGTGCCCGGCCTCAGCCCGCCCTACGACGCCCTGCTGTTTCCGGTCAATCATTCCGGTCCGCTGATCGTGTCGATCTGGCTGTTCACGCGCTTGAACGCCCCCCTGAAACCGCAAAAGCTTCTGTTGTCGGTGATAATCTTTCTGACCAGCCTGTCCGACGCCCTGTTCCTGCTGTTCGCCGTCGCGCCGTTAGGGTTGGCCTCTCTGACACGGCTGGATTTCGTCAGCCCGCGCGCGCTCCGGCGCTCGCTATGGCGCGAGAAGACCTATGCCGGTCTGATGGCGTTCGGCCTGTGCGGCGTCGGCGCGTCCAGCCTCTTCTTTTCACAGGGCGCGCCGCCTCTGACGGTTCAGGCCGTCGCCGACGCATTGCGCCTCCTCCGCCATGACCTTCTGTCGCTCAATCCGTTCAATCTATATTATCTGATCGGACTTGTTGTGCTTGTCGGCGTGGTGACGGCGGCTGTCAAACGGTCCGGCGATGCCCGCCGCCAGATGATCTATGTCGCTGCCGCCATGAGCCTGCCGATCGGGTTTTTCATCGTCTATTACGGCGGTCAGGGTGCCTCGCGCTACCTGATGGCCCTGTTTGTCTGGCCGCTGATCCTGCTCAGCGGAGCCGTGGCCCGACACCTGCGAAACGGCCGCCGCGTCATTCTGGCCGGCAGCCTGGCTGGTCTGGCCGCCGGAACCGCCGCCCACGGCAGCGCCATTCCGGCGCTGACCTGGCGCGATCCGGTCGAAGCCTGCCTCAGCCGGTATCCATCCCTCACACGCGGGTTAGCGGCCTTCTGGGTGGCGCGACCGATCTCGGTATCCAGCGACTTCCGCCTGCGCGCCGAGCAGATCAGTCCCGACGGCCAGCCCTATGTCTGGGGTAACGACCCGTGGTGGTACTGGCATGGCGCCGACGGTACGCCTGCGCGCTTCGACTTCATCGTCATGAAGAACCTCGACGAGACTGCTATCCGTGCGAAGTACGGCAATCCGGCCCGCGTCATTCAGTGCCCGACGACGGCGGTATGGATGTACGACGATCCCGCCCGCGTGGCGGAAACCCTGGTGCGCGACGCGGCGCACCTGAAACATCAGATCAGGCTGTGAATTTATACAGTACGATCCCGCTGGTCGTCGCGACATTGAGGCTGTCGAAGCCGCCGTGCATGTCGATGCGCACGGTTTCGCAGGCCGCCATGATGTCGGCGCTCAGGCCCGGCCCTTCGGCGCCGAACAGCACCGCCGAACGCGCGGCGGGCGGCACCACATCGAGCGTCACCTTTCCCGATGGCGTAAGGGCATAGGGCGTCAGGTCGAGCGCTTTCAATGTGCCGATAATATCGTTCATGCGGTAGTGAGGTACTTCCAGCACGCCCCCGACGCTGACTCGGATCGCCTTGCGATACAGAGGATCGCAGCAGGTGGCATCAAGCACCACCGCGTCGACGCCGAAGGCCGCGGCGTTGCGCATCAGCCCGCCCATATTGTCGGTGTTGCTGATCCCGCAAAGGACCAGAACGCGCGCGCGGTTCGCGGAGACGCGCTGGGCCAAAGTCTGTTTCGGCGCGTATCGCCCCAACGCCAGATAACCGCGATGGATTGGAAATCCGGCCACCGCGTCCATAACCGTCTGAGGTACTACATAGACCGGCGCGTTGGGCAAATGGGCTAATCCCGATAACCGCTCGGGCGTCGTCAGAACGCTGACCGTTTCCGCCACAGGCGAGGTAAACAGCCTCTCCAGCACGACCTTGCCCTCGGCCATAAACAGACCCTCGCGACCGGTAAGATCGCGGTCCTTCACATCGCGATAAAGCGCAAGGCGATCATCGTCAGGGTCGTCGATCTCGACTATCGTGGGCTGAATCATGCCCGCCGTTTAGCGCATTAAAACCCGAACCTGAACCGTCAAATGTAATCGACCGTCGTCGCGGCAGGCTTTCGGGGTAATTTTTCTGAATAAAATCGACCATATTCTCCCGCACATAGCAGCGCAGATCGAAGGCCGTCGGCGAATCGAGCGCGCTGACCAGAATGCGGATCTTGATCGTATCGTCATAGACTTCGGTCACCTGCACGACCTCGGTCCGCCCGTCCCACAGTGCCGTCTCCGCCAGCAGGCGTTTCAGTTCGACCCGCAGCGGCTCGATCGGCAGTGTATAGTCGGCATAGAGTTCGACCGTGCCGATCAGGCTGGCCGAAGTTCGCGTCCAGTTCTGAAACGGCTTTTCGATGAAATAGCCGATGGGCAGGACCAGCCGCCGCAAATCCCACAGCCGTACCACGACATAAGTCAGGGTAATCTCCTCGACCCAGCCCCATTCACCTTCGACCACGACGGCGTCTTCCAGACGGATCGGTTGGGTGATGGCGATCTGTATCCCCGCCAGCAGGTTGCCGAGCGTCTTTTGCGCCGCGAAGCCGATGACGATACCCGCCACCCCCGCCGAGGCCAGCAGACTGACCCCCAGACCGCGCAGTTCGTCGAACAGCAGGAAGATCGCCGCCAGCGTCAACACGACCAGCAAAAACGTCGCCAACCGCCGTGCCAGCATGAGCTGGGTGTGGACGCGGCGGGCCTTGAGATTGTCTCTGACCGTGATGTCATGACGGCGTGAGATCGACACGCTGACGATATCAATGGCGCACAGGGCCAGCCAATACACAAGAACGATAGTCAGGAACTTGGTCACCATGATGACGGTTTCACCGTCCATGAGGTCGGGCCAGACAACCCGCACCGCCATGAACACCGCCAGCACCGGCATGACCGTATAGAGCGGTCTTTTCAGGCGCTCCACATCGAACCGATAAAGCGCCGTAACATGGCGCTTTGCCCGCCAGCGTGCAAAGGCCATGACCAGCCACGCCACCAAAAACGCCGCCGCATAGGTCACAACGACCATGGCCGACACGGCAACCCACCGCGGCAGGCCTTCAAAATAATGGGTCAGCAGCAAACGCATCGGCACACACCCTCGACAACGGCCGCAAACTGTGATCACAATGACAGATCAGGTGCGGGGTTGGAATTTGGGGCGCGACGCGCCATCATCCGACCTTAGAATCCCGCCGCATCAAAATTCCATTATTCAAGTGTGACTTATGAAATCGAAGTCCAAACGCCCGCAGACCGGCTTCTCCAAGCGCGGCACGGCGAACGTCTCCGAAGCCGCTGCCTGGTTGGCCGAGCAAAATATCGAAGAAATCGAGTGCATGGTGCCGGACCTCGCCGGTGTGGCGCGCGGCAAGATCATGCCGGTGCGCAAGTTCCTGACCACGGCGGCGATGAACCTGCCGCTGTCGATCTTCTATCAGGACATTACCGGCGACTTCCCCGACCTCGAAGGCATCGTCGGCACCGTGCAATCCGATACCGACATCTTCCTGCAACCGGATTTCAACACGCTGGCGACCGTGCCCTGGGCGACCGACCCCACCGCGCAGATCATCCACGACGCCTATCACCCCGATGGCCGACCGGTCGAAGAGAGCCCGCGTCAGGTCCTGCGCAAGGTGCTGGCGCTCTATCACGCCCGCGGCTGGAAGCCGGTCATCGCGCCCGAACTGGAATTCTATCTCGTCGAAAAGAATATCGACCCCGACTATGCGTTGAAGCCGCCCATCGGACGGTCGGGCCGCCCGGAAACCGGACGTCAGGGCTATTCGATCTCGGCGGTCAACGAGTTCGACGGCCTGTTCGAGGACATGTACGAATATTCGGAATCGCAGGGCCTTGAGATCGACACCCTGATCCACGAATCCGGGGTGGCGCAGATGGAAATCAACCTGCGCCACGGCGATCCGCTCGAACTGGCCGATCAGGTCTTCATGTTCAAACGCACGATCAAGGAAACCGCGCTGGAGCACGACATATACGCGACCTTCATGGCCAAGCCGATGGCGCTGGAGCCCGGCTCGGCCATGCACATCCACCAGTCGATCGTCGACATGAAAACCGGTCAGAACCTGTTTTCCGACCCGAAAACCGGTGAACCCACCGAACTGTTCTTCAATTTCATCGCCGGTCAGCAGACCCACCTGCCTGCCGCGACCTCTTTGCTCGCGCCCTATGTCAATTCCTACCGCCGCCTGTCGAAGGGTTCGGGCGCGCCGGTCAATACGCACTGGGGCTTTGACAACCGCACGGCAGGTCTGCGTGTGCCGCCATCGGATGCTGACAACCGCCGTCTGGAGTGTCGCATTCCGTCGTCGGACGCCAATCCGTATCTGGCCATCGCCGCGACTTTGGCCTGCGGCTATCTGGGGATGGTCAAGGCCATGACGCCCGATGCGCCGGTCGATACCGATGTCTCGAACGACCCGTCCGCCGACCTGCCCTATTCACTGATTCAGGCAGTTATCAAACTGGAACGCAGCGAAGAACTCAGGGAAATTCTGGGCTCGCAGTTCGTCACGGCCTATGCGCGGGTCAAACACCACGAATACGAGACCTTCATGCGCACGATCAGCCCGTGGGAACGCGAGTTTTTGTTGTTGAATGTGTAATTTTTCCCTTCTCCCCGTTTACGGGGAGAAGGTGGCCCGATAGGGCCGGATGAGAGGCATACCCCTTTCATTGCACGTCCTTTGTTGCCTCTCAGCCTCGCAGGCCCGCGCCCACCCCTCCCCCGCAAGCGGGGAGACGGGATAAGTCAGATGACCCAGACTGCCAAAAACACCGGACATCCTGATAATTCGTGGTACGCCGACACCGTGCCCATCACCGCGTTTCCGACGTTCGCAGGCGATAAGACCACCGACATCGCTATTATCGGCGGCGGCTATACCGGCCTAGGTGCGGCACTCGAACTGGCGCGGCACGGTGTCTCCGTCACCCTTATCGAAGGGGCGCAAATAGGCTCCGGCGCATCAGGGCGCAACGGCGGGCAGATCCACACCGGTCAGCGCGTCGATCCGCAAACCCTTGCAGCGCAACTGGGGTCAGATGCGGCGCGCGCATTGTGGGACATGGCGGAGGCCGCCAAGGCGCACCTGTTCGAATTGATCAATACATACAATATCGACTGCGATTTTCGCCACGGCCTGATCCATAGCTGGCACAAGCCGCGCTTTGCCGAGGACGACCGCGCCTATGCCGACTTCGTCAGCCAGAATTACGGCTACGACAAGCTATCCCTGATGGACAAACACGAGGTCGCCGCCGAACTGGGCACCGATGTCTATCACGGCGGCCTGTTCGACGCCGGAGCGGGTCATTTGCATCCGCTCAAATTCGCGCTGGGCATGGCGCGTGCCGCGCATGCCGCAGGGGCCGCGCTTTACGAACATAGCCGCGTGCAAAGCTATCATCCTACAGGGGACGGTTACGTGCTGCGCATCGGCGACGGTCACCGCCTGAAGTGCCGCAAGCTGCTGATCTGCGGCAACGGCTATATGCAGGGGCTGGATCGCGACATCGATCGCCACGTCGTGCCTATCAACAATTTCATCCTGACGACCGAGCCGTTACCCGATCGAACGATCCTGCCGAACGACTATGCGGCCGCCGACTCGCGTTTTGTCGTCAACTACTGGCGGCGGACGGCGGATAATCGACTGCTGTTCGGCGGCGGCGAGAACTATACGCCGTGGTTCCCCAAGGACATCAAGGCCTTCGTCCGCCGCAATATGCTGAAAATCTATCCTCAGCTAGCAAATATCAAAATCACCCACGCCTGGGGTGGAACGCTGGCGATTACGCTAAGCCGCCAACCCTTCGTCCGCGCCCTGTCGCCCGACCGGCTGGTAAGTGCCGGCTACAGCGGTCAGGGCGTGGTGTTGGCCCCCTATTTCGGCAAATTGCTCGCACACGCAGCATTGGGCGATGCGCGGGATATCGACCTGTTGTCGCAACTCCGCCCGCCGCCGTTTCCCGGCGGGCCGTGGCTACAAACACCCGCCCTGATAGCAGGCCTGAGCTGGTACGCGCTGCGCGACCGCCTGTAATCCCTATTTTGTATAGGGTTGTTAAGTTTCATACGCAACGCTTTACGTTGCGTAAGATATCATTCTGTGACTTCTTTGCGACAATTTAAAAACGATTTTGCATTTTACGTGTAAAAACGAAACTCACCCCCTGAAACGCTTAACCTGTTGTTAACCGTCTCGCGCGCCATGCTCATATTGCGCCGCAACAGGTCAACGAGGATCTCAGGCGTACTGTCTGAGTGGCTTAAGCTTAATACCCCGCACCGTTAACCTCTCTGTGTGTCCGGCCCCGTCGCCGCACCGCATGACCTTGCTTGCAACGAAGGAAGCTGTTCATGTCCGCCCAATCCCTGTCCGGTGGCAGTCCCGCCAAAGGCGTCACCCTCTCCGACATCCTGGCCCAGACCTCCAAGGCCAAGACCATCACCAGCAACAAGGTCAAGGACATCCGCGCCGTGACCGGCAAGCTGCGCATCCTGGCGCTCAACGCTCTGATCGAAGCCAAGCACGCGGGGGAAAAAGGTGCCGGGTTTTCCGTGGTCGCCGACGAAGTCCGCGCCATCTCGACCGAGGTCGAGGGACTGGCCAAGGATCTGGGCAACGAGATTGTGACGCTGGAAACCCTCACTCAGGACATGGCCCACGCCAGTCAGGGCGCACGCCTGATGGATCTGGCGCTCAACGCCATCGAACTGATCGACCGCAATCTTTATGAGCGGACCTGCGACGTGCGCTGGTGGGCCACCGATTCGGCGCTCTGTCAGGCCGCTGCCGAACCGGTCGCGACGCGCACGAACTATGCCAGCCAGCGTCTGGGCGTTATCCTCGATTCCTACACCGTCTATATCGATCTGTGGCTATGCGACCTCGACGGCAATATCATCGCTAATGGCCGCCCCGACACCCACCGCGTCATCGGTCAGAACGTGCGCAGCCGTCCCTGGTTCGCCCGCGCCGCCGCTTTGCGCAGCGGTCAGGACTTCGCCGTCGCCGACATCACCACCGAGCCCCTGCTCAACGGCGCGCAGGTCGCCACCTACGCCACCGGGGTCCGCCGCGACGGCGACGTCAATGGCGAGCTTCTGGGCGTTCTCGGCATTCAGTTCGACTGGCAACCGCAGGCCGCCTCGATCACCCAGGGCGTGCGTCTGTCCGAAGAGGAGCGCCGCAATACCCGCGTCCTGCTGATCGACGCCGAAGGCGTGGTCATCGCGGCTTCCGACGGTCGCGGCATTCTCACCGAGCGCGTTCGCCTCAGAACCGAGGGCAAAGCCTTCGGCCACTATGTCGATCCGGTCAACCGCGCCATGGTCGCCTTCCACAAGACGCCCGGTTACGAAACCTATGCAGGGTTGGGATGGTACGGTGTTATCGTACAGGGCGAATAACCGTCCACAAAAAGGATGCACAGGTGCAACACTCTTGTGCAACGCGGCAAAATAAGACTGGTTTGACTTGCAACCATCCGTGCCATGCTGACAATGCCCCCATCTTTTATGGGGGTTATGAGTCGTGGATACGATCAGCGAAACCGAAGTCAGCGTCAACGACATCATCGACTGTACCGTGCGTGCCCGCGACCTGACCCAGCACAAGGTGCGCGACATCCGTCAGGTCACCGCAACCCTGCGCATTCTGGCGCTCAATGCCCTGATCGAGGCCCGCCGCGCCGGGGATATGGGGGCCGGTTTCGGCGTGGTCGCCGACGAGGTCAAGGCCATCTCGACACAGGTCGAGGGCCTGTCCCTGTCGCTGGCCTCCGAACTGGGTGGCGAGATCGAGGCGCTGGAAAAACTGGCCAAGGACATGGCCTTGCAGGCGCAGGGGTCGCGCCTGATGGACCTGTCGCTCAACGCCATCGAACTGATCGACCGCAATCTCTATGAGCGGACCTGCGACGTGCGCTGGTGGGCGACCGATTCCGCTGTCTGGGAAGCCGCCGCGAATCCGTCCGCCGATGCCTGCGCCTATGCGTCGTCGCGGCTGGGCGTCATTCTCGACGCCTATACGGTCTATCTCGATCTGTGGCTGTGCGACCTGAACGGCAAGATCATCGCCAGCGGTCGCCCATCGGTCTTCCGCGCTGCGGGTGAGAGTGTGCGCGCACGCGACTGGTTCCAGAAGGCGTTCGACCTGCCCGACGGCAATGCCTTTGCGGTCGCCGACATCACCACCGAACCCCTGTTGAACGGCGCGCAGATCGCCACCTACGCCACCGGCGTGCGCGAAGGCGGGCGCGCTGACGGCAAACTGATCGGTGTGCTGGGGGTGCATTTCGACTGGCAGCCGCAGGCGCGCGCCATCGTTAACGGGGTGCGTCTCACTGACAGCGAAAAGAGCCGTTCCCGGGCCCTGCTCGTCGATGCCAACGGCCTGATCATCGCCGCTTCGGATGGCCGTGGTGTTCTGACCGAACGCGTGCCGCTGGACACACGCGACCGCAAAGGCGGACACTATATCGACCGCGCCGAGCGCCTGATAGCGTTTCATAAGACACCCGGCTACGAGACCTATGCCGGGCTCGGCTGGTACGGCGTGATCATTCAGGAATCCTAGATTTCTGAATGCGAATCCAATCGATCTCTGATGCGGGCAGCGGCACCTTCGCCGCATGAACACCGCTAAAAACCTGCGCACCGGAGAACCGGTGTGGCTTTCGCATCCTGTCCCGCGTCTCGGCACCGGCGCGCTGAAACGTGATCGCAAGACCGACATCGTCATCATCGGCGCCGGCGTAACCGGGGCGATGGCCGCCGAAGCCCTGACGGCGGAAGGGTTCAGCGTCATCATGCTGGACCGCCGCCCGCCGCTGAAAGGCTCGACCGCAGCGACTACAGCCTTACTGCAATACGAGATCGACAATCCCCTGACCGAATTGATTCAGCAGATCGGGCACGACAAGGCGTGCCGCGCATGGCGACGCTCGAAACTGGCGCTCGACAGTCTGGCTGCACGCGTCGAACTGCTGGGCATCCCCTGTGCCATGAAACGCACCGCCTCGCTCTATCTCAGCGGCAACGTCCTCGATCCGGGAGCGCTGAAGCGTGAAGGTGAAATGCGCCGGACAATAGGCCTGCCGAACCACTATGTGACCCGCAAAGGCCTCCGCGACCACTTCGGCATCAACCGCGACGCGGCGATCCTGACAGCTCAAAACCTGACCGTGCAGCCCCTGCGCATGGCCGCAGGCTTTCATCGCGCGGCCATGCAACGGGGTGCAGAAATCCTCTGTCCGGTCGAGGTCGAGACCGTCGAGACGCATCGCGACGGCGTGACTCTACGCACCAAAGGCGGCCCTGTAATCGAAGCGCGCTATCTGATCTATGCCACGGGCTATGAGACCCCGGCGGCCATCCGTCAAAGCCGCCATTCGATCCACTCCACCTACGCCATCGCCACCAAACCGCAGCCGGACAAGCTATGGCCGGAACGGGTGATGATCTGGGAGGCGTCAGATCCTTATCTGTATATGCGCACGACCTCGGATGGACGCGTCATCTGCGGTGGTGAGGACGAAGCGTTTTCGGACGAGGACCACCGCGACAGTCTGCTGCCGGAGAAGACAAAACGGCTGGAAGAGAAGCTGAAGACCCTGTTTCCGCAATTGGATAGCCGCGCCGACTTCGCGTGGTGCGGCTCGTTCGGTACCAGCGTTACCGGCCTGCCGACCATCGGCGCGGTACCGGGCATGAATAACGTGTTCGCCATCCTCGCCTATGGCGGTAACGGAATTACGTTCTCACGGCTGGCGGCGGAAATCCTCAGCGCTGAACTCAGCGGACGCGAAGACCCGGATGCGGAGCTGTTCAGGTTTTAACGCCAGAAACGGAACCGGTCGAAGGCCTCGAACGCCGTCGTGAAATCGAGATTGAAGAAATTGGCCACGACCGCCATCAAACCATAGACCAGGCCGAAACCGAAGAAGAAGATCAGCACCATCGCCCCGAGGCTGATCAGCGGCATACGCTCAAGCTGCTCGGCCCAACCCCGCAGCGGCTGCGGCAGCAGCGGCGCGACGACGCCGAAACCGTCGAAGCCCGGCACCGGTAGCAGGTTCAGCACGAAGGCCATCAGGTTGAAAAAAGCCAGCAACATGATGGCGTCGCCCAGCACCGCTTCGCCGCCGAGCGCATAGGTGATCAGGCCTGCGGTATAGGCGAGAAGCGCTGCCAACAGGCTCATCAATGGCCCGGCCAGCGACACGACCGATTGTTGCCAGCGCCTCCGGATCAGGTCGGGACGGATCATCACCGCCGCCCCCGGCAGGGCGATACCGCCGATGATCAGGATAATGATCGGCAAGATGATAGTCGTCGGCCCGTTGATATAGGCGACCGGATCGAGCGACAAATAGCCCCGCCCTTCAACCGTATGATCGCCGAACGCCGACGCCGTCGCCGCGTGTCCCCACTCGTGCAGACACAGGCCAATGACCCAGCCCAGCACGACGAAGACGAAGGTACCGATACCGCTTAGGCCGGGCACATAGGCGAGCACCGCACCGGCGGCAACGACAAGGGCGAGCAGAAGAAGGAAGTTGGGGCTAAGGTTGGTTTTCATAAACCTGTCTTAGCCGGTTACGCCTTAGACAATCAACGCTTTCCGCCTGCGGGTTCCGACGGAAGCCCCTGCAAACGTTTGAGCATCGCCGCCGTAACGCCGCTAAGGCTACCCTCCATCGCCTTCGGGAAGCCTTCCTTGTCGAGCGTGATCTGGTAGGTCTTGGTCGAATAGCTGCCGCCGGTACCGGTCGCCATGCCGATCATCATCCCCGCCGCATCGCCGATCTTGGCTTTCTTGGACGTCACGTCCTTGAATTCAAGGATGGGATTGGTGCCGGGCAGGACGACTTTCGACAACACCAGTTCCTGACGGCCGCTGTCGGCACCAGGATATGACATGAACCACAGGCGCGACCGTTCGGGTATGACCTGCATCACCGCATCGCCTTTGATATTGACGGCCCCGTCGCCGAAGATGTTGGAGTATTTGCCGCCGCCTTCGCCCTTGATATTGACGAACCCGACCGCCAGTTCGATCCCCAGCACACCGGCCTGCAACTGGGTCGGCAGGTGGAATTCCTGCGTCGCCTGCGCCATGGCGTTACCGACTCCGGCAAAGGCCGCGAACGCACCCTGACCGGAAAAACGGATATCGCCCGCCGCGATATAGATGCCGCGACCAGATGGCCCGTAGAAGGTCGATTTGCCGCGCTTGCCGGTATCGGCGACCAGCGGTGACGGCTTCAGCCCGCCTTTCAGCTTGCCCCAGGCTTCGCTCTTATCGGCTTCGGCGTCGGTGACGATCACATAGCCCGCCGCTTTGAGGCCATCGATATATTGCGCATAGAGCCGATCGACCGCCGCCTGCACCAGCGCATCATCGATTCCCTCGACCTTGAAGGTCGAATCGGCAGTGGCATTGGCGTGGTACTTGCGGTCCTCGACGCGCGTACCATCCTGCTCGACCAGTTCGACCTGAAAGAACGGCAGAACGCGTCCGCCTGCCGGTAAGGCCAACTTACCATAGCGCGTCAGAAGCGTTGCGGCATTGGCTTCACCTTCCGCCGCCGACGACACCGTCAGGGCCGAGGGTTTCTTGTCCTTGGCGGCCCAGACCGGCGAAGCACCTGCCAGTGCAAAAGTGCCCGCAAGGCCCGTGAGCGCGGCACGGCGTGAGATAGATGTGTGGTTCAACGTCAATTCCCCTGATCGCATTTCGATAAATATCAGCGTTCGCCGAAAGGCATCCCCAGTTCAAATGACAAACCCTGTAATCCGAACACTTAGCGGAACGTATTGATCCCTTAGCTGCCTGACAGCAGAGTTCAGTACATATTGAGGATCGGTCATGTTGAAAACCGCCACCGCCCTGATCACTGCATCGCTGTTCTTGTCGGCCTGCGTCGGCGCCCCGCTGACCGATGCCTCCAGTTTGTCGGCGACGAACAATCTGAAGCCGGGCAAAACAGGACGCACCACGACGGAGGAATATCGCGACACGACAGCCCTGAACGGCGTGAAACGCGTCTATCTGCATCCGACACGGCTGATGACAGGGTCGAGCACGCGCTACACGCTGAAAGATAACGAACGCCTTCTGGTTCTGACCGAAGTCGAAGCGCAGCTCTGCTTTGAACTGGCCGAACGCTATGAGATCGTCGCCGATGCCGCGTCGAGCGATGCTCAGGTCCATTCGGCGGTAACGTGGTTCGAGCCGACCGGCACGGCGGGCTCAGGCGCGGCGGCCGCGGTCAATTTCTTTATCCCCGGCCCGCTCGGTCTGCGCGTGCCCGGTTCGCTTGGCGGACTGGCAGCGGAGGCCGAACTGAAACAGGGCAAGACGCAGGTCGCGGCTATCGTCTGGGCGCGTCAGGCGCAGGCGCTGGGGACCGACTCGCCGTCCCTGTCGCGGCTGGGCGACGCCCTGCAATTCGCCGAGCCGTTCGGCGACGATGCGGCGCGGGTCATGTCGCCGGAGCCCCTGCCTGCCAAGCGCACCTATACGCAGGCAACCGACCCGTGCCTGAAATACGGCGGACGGATCAATGAAACCGGCTTTGTGCTCGATCGCGTGACGGGTGTTTATGTCCCAACCGACCGCACCAAGGCGATGGACAAGGCGAAGGATAAAAAAGACTCCGCTAAATAGCTTTATCCGGCACGTCCAGCCGGCGGCACCCCCATGCGGCCATCACACCCTGAGCCATAAGCGTCAGATTGTGAGCTTCGATGAGGCTGTACATCTGCCGGTTGGCGTCCGTATCGTTGCCGATAGCTTCAATGCGCCACGCCGTTTCGACGGCACTTACGTCCTCGCAATGCACCGGCGGCACATCCCAGAAACACCCTCCACTGTGGCACATCGGATAGGCGATCAGACGCTTTTCATTGAGCGCACGTTCCAGCAACGGACGCAGGGCCTCGACCGTCTGAACGGATACCTCTGGATCAGGGAAGCGTGCCTTGAACGGTAACCGATCCGGATTGACGTATTCGCTGGCCCCGACAGACGTGAACAGGCACAGACCCATCATCGTCAAGGTAAACTTCATCTTACAGCGCCCGTAATTGCGGTTCGGCTTCGTTCAGCGAGGTCTCGATGGTCGAAACCAGTTGATCGATCTCGGCTTCACTAATGATCAGTGGCGGACACATGACGATCGAGTCGCGGATACCGCGCACCATCAGGCCGTTCTTGATGCAGATATCGCGGACCAGCGGCCCGGCCGTGCCTTCAGCGCCTTTGAAGCGTGTACTCGTGCCTTTTTCCGCAACGATTTCTACCGCGCCGATCAGGCCTAATGAGCGCACTTCACCGACCAGCGGATGCACGGCGAGGCGCTGCAAGGCCTTGGCCAGATAAGGTCCGGTCACGTCGCGCGTGCGGGTGATCAGGTCTTCGCGCTCCATGATCTCGATATTGCGCAGCGCCACGGCGGCGGCGGTCGGGTGACCGGAATAGGTGTAGCCGTGGACGAAATCGCCGCCGGTTTTCAGCACCTCGACGATAGCGCCCGACACGCCGACCGCCGAAATCGGCAGGTAGCCCGACGACAGGCCCTTGGCCATGGCGATAATGTCCGGTTTGACACCGTAGTGCTGGTGGCCGAACCACTGCCCCAGCCGCCCGAAGCCGCAGATAACCTCGTCGCAGATCAGCAGGATACCGTATTTGCGGCACAGGGCGTCGACCTTCGGCCAGTAGGTTTCCGGCGGGATAATCACCCCGCCCGCGCCCTGCACCGGCTCGCCGATAAAGGCGGCGATCTTGTTCGGCCCGACGCTGAGAATCCGGTCCTCGATGTCCTTCACACAGGCGTCGGCGAAGGCGATCGGGTCTTCGCCAAAGCCTTCATTGAACATGTAGGGTTGACGGACGTGCTCGATCCCCGGCACCAGCGGCCCGCCCTGAGCGTGCATGAAACTCATCCCGCCCAGCGACATGCCGGCGACCGTCGAGCCATGATAGGCGTTGCGGCGGCTGATGATGACATTACGTTCCGGCTGCCCCTTAAGCGTCCAGTAGTGGCGCACCAGACGCAGCACCGTGTCATTGGCTTCCGAGCCCGACGAGTTGAAAAAGACGTGTTTGAGGTCGGGATTGCCCTCGGACATCTTGTCGGCGATCTTCGCCGCCAGACGGATGGCCGGTTCGGTCGCCGTCTTGAAGAAGGTATTGTAATAGGGCAGTTCCAGCATCTGCTGATAGGCGACCTCGGCCAGTTCCGTGCGCCCGTAACCGACATTGACGCACCACAGCCCGGCCATGCCGTCGAGCAGCGATTTACCGTCGATATCCGTGATCACACAGCCTTCGGCATGGGTGATTATGCGGCTGCCGCCGAGGTCTTCGAGCAGTTGGTAGTCGGCCTGCGCGGGCAGATGATGGGCCAGATCAAGCGCCTTGAGTTCAGCGGATTCGTTGTGGCTTGCAGGAGCGGGCATGGCAGACCTTGCGGTGAAAGTGGGAATATCCGCACTATAGCTGTACGGCGGCGTATGGAAACAGCCTAAATGCAATCGACGGCAAAATTGTGATCACAATTTAGACTACGCGCTCAAATTGGATGGCCCCGCAAGGCCGCCCCCATCAGTTCAAAAAAGGTCTGCCGGTCACGATGGCGGTCCGGTTGCCATTCGGGATGCCACTGCACCCCCAGCACCTGAGCGCCGCCGATATTGGCACTGAAGCCTTCGACGATGCCATCGGGTGCGACGGCCTCGACGGTCAGGCCGTCGCCCAACACATCGACTCCCTGAAAATGCACGGAGTTGACGCTTAGGCTATCGTGCAGAACGGCTCGCGCCAGCACGCCGTCCGGCGTCAGGGCGACCTCGTGCGTGTGGTCGAACATGGCGTCAAAGGCAACATCGGCAGGCGCGTGGTGGTCGATGCGGTTGGAGCCCGGCGCCGCCTGCCCCAGATCGCGCCTGAGCGTCCCGCCCAACGCCACATTGATCTCCTGAAAACCACGGCAGATGCCGAAGACCGGACGCCCCGCGATGATCAGACTTTCAATCAGACTCAGGGCTACCTCGTCGCGCGCCGGATCGAACGGCCCCTCGCCGTCCGCCTGCCCATAGCGGTGCGACTCGACGTTCGACGGCGAACCGGTCAGCAGTAAACCGTCGAGCCGTGACGCCACGGCCTGCGCGTCGAAATAACCGGTAATGGCCGGGATCAGTAGCGCCGAACACTGGCCGTAGGTCATGGCGGCGCGCACATACCGGTCCATGACCGCCTGCGCCATTTCGACACCGAAATCGCGGTGACAGCACATGATGCCGACGACCGGAAGCGGCTCACGCATGGCTTAACTCAGCAAAGCCGCAGGGGCGCAGGCATTGAACGACAGCCACACCTTTTCATCCCACGTAAATTCTTCCTGATCCCAGCGTGTCAGGTTCGAACGCAAAACCTTGACCATCCGACCGCTCTCCAGCTCGATCTCATAGACCGTTTCCGACCCCAGGTAGGTCATCAGGCGGATCGTCCCGGCGACGATATTGTAGCCGTCGGGCGCGTCTTCCATTTTCGCCGGCTTGTGGTCGAACTTGTCCATTTCGATCTTTTCCGGCCGCAGCGCCGCCCAGACCGTCGCACCGGTCGCGCCGGTCACGCCGTGGTCGAGATAGATGTCGCCGACGTCCTTCGTCTTGATGATCGCATGGTCCGGCTTGTCGATATCGAGGGTGCCTTCAAACAGATTCACGCTGCCGATAAAGTCGGCGACGAAGCGCGAATTGGGGAACTCATACAGATCGAACGGCGTCGCCACCTGTTGCAACAGCCCGCGATTCATCACGGCGCAGCGCGTCGCCATAGCCAGGGCTTCGTCCTGATCGTGGGTGACCATGATGAAGGTGATGCCGACCTTTTCCTGAAGCAGCGATAGCTCCGTGCGCATGGCGTCGCGCAATTTCGCATCGAGCGCCGACAGCGGCTCGTCAAGCAGCAGGACGCGCGGCTTCTTGACCAGCGCGCGGGCCAGCGCCACGCGCTGGCGCTGGCCGCCCGACATCTGATCCGGCTTACGCGGCCCGAACCCGGCCAGCTTGACCAGCTCCAGCGCCTCTTCGGCACGGGCGCGCGCCTCGGAACCGCCGATGCCGTCCATCTTGAGGCCATAGGCGACGTTATCGAGCACCGTCATGTGCGGAAAGACGGCGTAGGACTGAAACACCATATTGACCGGGCGCTTGTTCGGCGGCGTGGTCGAGACGTCCTGACCGTCGATCAGGATGCGGCCTTCGGTCGGCATTTCGAACCCGGCCAGCATCCGCAGCAGCGTGGTCTTGCCGCAACCCGACGGCCCAAGCAGCGAGAAGAATTCGCCTTCCTTGATGTCGAGCGAGACATTGTCCACAGCGGTGTTCTTGCCGAAGCGTTTGGAGACGTTCTCGAAACTGATGATGGTTTTCGCTTCGGACATGTTATTTCTTCTCCGTGCCGTGACCGGCGGTCAGGGCGTCGGAGCCCTGGAATTTGAGCGCAAGGAAGGTCAGCAGCACCGTGACGACGATCAGGATGGTCGAGGCCGCATTAATCTCCGGCGTCACCGCAAAACGCACCATCGAATAGATCTGCACCGGGAAGGTCACCGTATCCGGCCCTGACGTGAAGAAGGTAATGACGAAATCATCGAGCGACAAAGTGAAGGCCAGAAGCCCGCCCGCGATCAGCGACGGCTGGATATGCGGGATCAGCACGTCGATCAGGGTGCGCCATTCGCTGGCGCCCAGATCCTTGGCGGCTTCTTCGAGTTCGCGGTTGAAAGACGCCAGCCGAGCCCGGACGACCACGGCGACAAACGGAAAGCTGAACGAGATGTGGGCGATGATGATGGCGCCCAGATTGAGTGGCCACGGCAGGCCCTGCGGCCACGGAAATATCTTGGCAAAGAAGACCAGCATCCCGACGCCCATGCAGATTTCCGGCACGACGATCGGAATGGCCAGCCCGGCGTCGAACGCCGTCCGACCGCTGAAACGGAACCGCCACAGAACGATGGCCGCCATAGCGCCAACGATGACCGACAGGATGGTCGAAAACAGCGCGATAACCATCGAATTGGTAAAGGCCATGATCAGGCTGTCGTTCGTCAGCGCCTTGACGTAGTATTTCAGGGTGAAGCCTTGCCAGACGACGTTGCGCTTGGAATCGTTGAAGGAGAACACCATCAGCGAGATCAGCGGTGCGTAGAGGAACACCGTGACCGCGACCAGCCACGCCTGAATAGGCCAGCGGCGCAGATATTCCAGCGGACCCGGCGGTGTCTTTTTCACTTTGATAATGGTCTCGCTCATCCCATGCCCCGCTTCTTCGCCGAGTTGTTGAGAAAGCCCTGAATGGCGATGCCGATAAAGGTCAGATAGACGAGCAAAAACGCCAGTGCCGCTCCGAACGGCCAGTTATTGGCGCGCTTGAACTGCGATTCGATGACATTGGCGATCATCTGGGAATCCGTACCTCCCAGCAGGTCCGGCGTCAGATAGGCCCCAAGCGCCGGAATGAAGGTGATCAGTACGCCCGACGCGATCCCTGCCCCGGCCAGCGGCACGACGATCGAAAACAGGGTACGGATGTGGCCAGCCCCCAGATCGAGGGACGCTTCGAGCAGCGAACGATCCAGACGGTCCAGCGTCGAATACAGCGGCAGGATCATGAACGGCAGGTGGACATAGACCAGCCCCAGAATGACCGCGAAATTATTGTATAACAGCTCCATCGGCTGGAATTCGCCCAATGGCGCCAGACCGATCACGGTCATGAACCCCGACGCGTTATTCCACAGAAAATGGTAGGTCTGATTGACGTAGCCTTCCGTGCGCAGAACGGCGATCAGTGCGTAGGTACGGATCAGCAGATTGGTCCAGAACGGCAGCATGATCAGCAGCAGGAACCATGGCTTCCATTTTTCCGGCGCGAAGGTGATGGCCAATGCGACGGGAAAACCGATCACCACGCACAAAAACGTGGTCAAGGCCGCGATCCACAGCGATTTGGCAAAGATGCCGAGATAGAGCGGCTCCAGCGCCTTGGCATAGTTGGCCCAGGTGCCGGTAAAGGCGATATCGACCAGCCCCTCGTTCTGGCCGAAACTGTACAGCCAGACTATGCCCAGCGGTACGAAGAAAAAGAAAACCAGCCAGACGAGCGGCGCGCTCAGCATGGCGGCGAACATACCCTTGGCCTGACGCCAGCTCTGTTCCATACCCGTCCCCCGTCCAAGTCGACGAAACGAAAAAAACACGCCGGGTTGCCCCGGCGCGATCGTGGATCAGGACGCCTTGATCTTGGTCATGGCGTCTTCGTAGACCTGAGCCTTGGTTTCGTCGAAGGCCGCGTATTCGCAACGCGCCAGCACGTCGGCCGGCGGGAAGATGATCGGATTGCTCTTGTAGCTGTCCGGCATCAGGGCCTTGGCCGCGGCATTGGTCGTCGGGTAAAGAATGGTTTCGAAGATTTCCTTCGAGGCCGTCGCATCCATCATATAGTTGAGGAACTTGTGCGCATTGTCGGGGCGTGGAGCGTCCTTCGGTATGCACCAGTTGTCCGAATTGAGCTGCGAGCCTTCTTTCGGGATGATGAAATCGATGTCGTCATCCTCGGCCTTGGCCTGAGCGATGTCGCCATTATATTCCAGCACCAGATCGACGTCCTTCGACATCAGCATGTCCTGACCGTCATCTTCGTGGAAGGCCTTGATGAAGGGCTTCTGCTTGATCAGCATCGCCGTAACCTTGTCGATGGTCGCCTGATCGATGCCGTTAACCGAGTGCCCCAGATACTTGGCCCCCAGACGGATCATGTCGCCCGCTTCAGACAGGACGGCGATCTTGCCCTTGAACATGTCGGAATCGAACAGATATTTCCACGAATCCGGCACAAAGCCCGCTGGCATTTTCGATTTGCGGTAACCGATGCCGAGCACCAGCCAGGTATAGGGTGCCGACCATTTGCGGCCCGGATCATAGGCCACGTCGATAAAGGCCGGGTCGATGTTTTTGAGGTTGGGCAGCTTGGCGTGGTCAAGCGGCAGCAGCAGATCGGCCTGGCTCAGGCGCTCCACGAAGTCGTTCGACGGCACGATGACATCGAAGCCGGAATTGCCGGTCTTCATCTTGGCGAACAGTTCGTCATTGGTCGCAAAAATCGACATATTGACGTCGATGCCCGATGCGGCTTTGAAATCCGCTAATGTTGTCTCACCGATATAGGTAGCCCAGTTGTAGAAGTTGAGCTTGGCTTCTTCGCCCCCAGCCGCCGGTTTTGCCGCCTGAGAGCAGGCACCTAGTCCGCCGAAGCTGATGCCGATGGCGGCAGCCCCAAGGCCTTGCAACAGCGAACGGCGCGAGGCGCGATGACGTGAAGAGTTCATATCCCATCTCCTTCAAGGCTTCAAACGCCGGCCTTTGCGGGACAAGGCAGCGCGGTGGTGCATTTTAAGCCGCGCATCTGATCCGAAAACCGTTGCACACTTTTCGGGATGCGCTTTGAGCCAGAGCGGGACCCATTCGGCCCCCTCCTGAATGTGACGATAAGTTAACAGAATACGGGAATGACATTCTGTCAACCGGCTTCTGTGATCACGTTCGCAAATGCGGTAATTATTTACAGATCAGGCGTTTCTCAGATACCAGTCGTAGTCGAGTTCGGTCACTTCCTCGAAGAAGCGCGCCTGTTCGGTTTTCTTGACCTTGACGTACATGTCGACGAAGCGATCCCCCAGATAGTCGCGCAGGACCGTCGACTTATCGAGATAATCGACCGCCGCATACCAGTTAGTCGGTAAGGTCGCGCCCGTTTCCGCCGCCACGGCATAGCCGTTGCCGACCACTGCCAGGCCGGGATCGGTCTTTTGCGTGATGCCGTGGTGGGCACAGGCCAGAATCGCGGCCAGCACCAGATAGGGGTTGCCATCGGCTCCTGCGACGCGGTGTTCGACGTGGCGCGTATGGGCGGGACCGGCGGTGACGCGAAGGGAGACCGTGCGGTTATTCACCCCCCAGGTCAGGCCGACCGGGGCGTAGGAATTGGCCTTGAAGCGCTTGTAGGAGTTGGCCCCCGGCGCGAGGATACCCATGCAGTCGGCCAGATGATCCTTCATGCCGCCGATCATGGTTTTGAGCAGGTCCGAGCCTTCCGGGTGTTCGGCGGCGCACAGGTTCTTACCATCTTTGTCGGCGACCGACACATGGACGTGAAAACCGGAACCGGCGCGATCGGCCCACGGCTTGGCCATGAAGGTTGCCTCGATACCGAGGCTGAGGGCTACGCCCTTGGCCATGCGCTTGTACAGCACCGCGTCGTCCGCAGCGCGCAGGGCATCGGGCTTGTGCTTGAGCGTCAGTTCGACCTGACCCGGCGCGAACTCCGAAATCGCCCCTTCGAGCGGGATGTTCATCACATCCGCCGTCTCCCACAGGGTGCGGAAGAACTCGCCGTGCGCCTCGACCTCGGGCAGGCCATAGACCTGAATACCCTTCGGCGTCTCATTGGTGTTGAAACCGCGCGCGGGGACAAGCTGTCCGTCCTTGCGCTCGATATCGACGAGGTAATATTCCAGCTCGCACGCCACCACCGGCGTCAGCCCATCGGCCGTGTAACGGTCCAGCACCCCTTGCAGGACATGGCGCGGATCGAGGTCGTTGGGCTTGCCGTCAAGCTCATAGAGCGACAGCATGACCTGACCGACGTCGTCGCCCAGCCACGGCGCGGGCGTCAGCGTCCCCGGCACCGGCCTTGCGACACGGTCCGCGTCGCCGTCTTCCCAGACGAGACCCGTGTCCTCGCAATCGGCCCCCAACGTATCGACCACCAGAATCGACCCCGGCAGGAAACGCCCGTATTCATAGATCGGCAGCAGTTCATGCCGTCGTAACCGCTTACCGCGCGGCACCCCGGTCATCGAAGTGAACAGTATCTCGAAATAGTTTATTTCAGGGTGCGCATCGAGAAAGGCTTTGGCTTCGTCAACGGTGGCGACCATGGGGTGCGGGGGTAGTGACATTGGGCTCTCTTTCGTCCTCCCGCCTACGCAGCGGAGGATGTGAAACGCTTATATTCGATGCTAAAAGCTTCGATGGTATCCACCAGCCGCTTTACCGCTTCCGGTGTCGTTTTCGGCGAGATCAGCATCATATTGTGAAACGGCGCGATCAGAACGCCGCGATTGATCAGGTACAGATGAAACGCTTTTAACAGGGTCGGATCAAGGGCCTTGCGCATGGTTTCCGCGTCACGCGGCGCAGGCGAGGCAAAGACCAGTTCGGCCCGTGCGCCGACATGCACCACGCTCCAATCGAGCCCTTGCCGCCAGATGACGCTACGCAGTTGCGCGACGAGGCTCTCAGTACCCTTTTGCATATAGTCGTAGGCCGGACGGGTCATGATTTCCATCAGCATGGTTTTGATCCCCGTCATGGCCAAAGCGTTGCCGGACAGGGTCGTGCCGATGCCGGAAGACCCGCCGCCGATTTCTGTTTGCGTGGAGTCCATGCGAGCGGCGACCTCTGCCGTGACGCCCCACACCGCCGCCGGGATACCACCCGCGATAGCCTTACCGATGACCAGCATATCGGCGCGCAAACCGTGGTCGCGCACATAGCCGCCATAGCCCGACGACAGGGTGTGCGTCTCGTCATAGATCAGCAGCGTACCGGTGCGGTCGCACAGGTCGCGCAAGGCCTGATGATAGCCCTCGTCCGGCAATATCATGCCGCAATTGGTCATCACGGGTTCAAGCAACACGCAGGCGATATCGTTGCCCGCCAAGACACTATCCATCGCGCTCAGATCATTGAACGGCACGGCGACCGTGTATTGCGTCAGGTCGGTGACCTGCCCGATCAGGCCGGGCTTTTGGACGGTTTGGCCGTCTTTCAACACGACGAAGGCGTCATCGACCATCCCGTGATAGGCCCCGTCAATGATCAGGATTTTATCGCGCTTCGTTACCGCCCGTGCCCAGCGGATCGCCGCGCGGTTGGCGTCCGACGCCGTGGTCGCGCATTGCCACAGCGGCAAACCGAAGCGCTCGGAGAGCAGCCGCCCGACCTCAACGCTGTCGGCGGTCGGCAGCATGAAGCCAACGCCCTGACCCGCCTGTTGGGCTATCGCGGTTTGCAATTCATCGCGCCCGTGACCGAACATCGACGGCGTGTCGCCGAGACAGAAATCGTCGTAGACGTGACCGTCAACGTCCCACAGGGTCGCGCCCTTCGCATAGGTCGCGAACAGCGGCACCGGCGAGGCCCAGTCGTCCATCCAGTGCAGCGGCACCCCACCGCGCCAGACTGTCCGCGCCTCGGCAGCGAGCGCGAGAGTCTTGGGGTGGGTGGCGTTGAAGATCGCGATCTGTTCGGCGATGAAGTCAGTGAGAGACATCCTTATTCCCCCTCTCCCCTGCGGGTAGAGGGCTGGGCGCGGGCCTGCGAGGCTGAGGTGGCAATCCACGCAAAGGCCCCCTCATCCGGCGCTTCGCGCCACCCATCGCTGGCGAAAGCTATACTTTCGCTGGCGCTATACCCCGTAGGGGCGAAGGGAATAAGCACACCCCCTCTAATCACCCCAGCCCCGCGATGCTGATGAACTTGGTCTCCAGAAACTCCTCAAGCCCCTCGCTTGCGCCTTCACGGCCGATGCCGGATTCCTTGACGCCTCCGAAAGGTGCGACCTCGGTCGACATGACGCCGTCATTCAGACCCACCATCCCCGCCTCGATCGCCTTGACCACGCGCAAGCCGCGCGTGATGTCCTGCGTAAAGGCATAGGCTGCCAATCCGAACGGCGTGTCGTTAGCCAGAGCGATCCCCTCCGCTTCCGTGTCGAACGGATAGAGCGCCGCCACGGGTCCGAAGATTTCCTCCTCGAACATCTGCATATCGCGCGTCACACCGATCAGGACGGTGGCGGGATAATAGAGCGGTCCCTGCGCATCGACCTTCCCGCCGAGCGCCAGTTTCGCCCCCTTGGATACCGCGTCATCGACCAGCCGCACGACCTTGTCGATGGCCTTCTGATTGATCAGCGGCCCCAGCCCCGTGCTTTCCTCATAGCCCGGTCCGGATTTCAGTTTGCGCGCCTCGGCGACGAATTTCTCGACAAAGGCGTCGTAAATTCCGCGCTGAACGAAGATGCGATTGGCGCAGACGCAGGTCTGGCCTGAATTACGGAACTTCGACGCCGCAGCGCCCGCGACCGCCAGATCGAGGTCGGCGTCGTCGAACACCACCACCGGGGCATTGCCGCCCAGCTCCAGCGAAATCTTCTTCACCGTCGTGGCGCACTGGGCGTAGAGCTTCTTGCCGACCGGCGTCGAACCGGTGAAGGAGAACTTTTTCACCCGCGCATCCGAGGTCAGCACCGCGCCGATATCCGCCGAATGGGTCGTGGTGATGATGGCGATCAGCCCGTCCGGCACGCCCGCGTCTTTCGCGAGACGCTTCAAGGCAATGGCGCAGATCGGCGTGTCTTCCGACGGCTTGACCACCGCCGCACAGCCCACCGCCAGCGCTGGCCCCAGCTTCCGGGTGATCATCGACAGCGGGAAGTTCCACGGCGTGATCGCGCCGACGACGCCGACCGGCTGGCTGATAGTCAGCAACTGCTTGCCGTCCGCCGTGGCCGGGATGGTACGGCCATAGGCGCGCTTGCCCTCTTCGGCGAACCATTCGATGAAGCCCGCCGCATAAGCGACTTCGCCGCGCGCTTCCTTGATGGCGCGGCCCTGTTCCAGCGACACGAGAAGCCCCAAGGCCTCCTGATGCTTCATGATGACGGCGTACCACGCTTCCATGATTTTCGCGCGCGCCTTGGCGGTCAGGGCGGCCCAGGCCGGCATGGCTTTTTCCGCCGCCGCGATGGCCGCTTCGGTGTCGGCGGCGGTCATTTCGCGCACATAGGCCAGCACGTCGCCGGTCGAAGGGTTATAAACGGCAAAGTGCGGATAAGACGGCGGGCTTAGGCTGATATCTTCGCCGAGCAGATCGATAAGGGCGGGAGTCAATTTCATAATTCTATGCCTTGAACGTTATGGAAACGGCCTTGAGGTCGGCATATTTATATAGGGCGTGCAGGCTGCGATCGCGACCGAAGCCCGACTGTTTAAATCCGCCGAACGGCATGGTGATGTCGCAGGCGTCCCAGCCATTGACCCACACAAGCCCGGCCTTCAGCGCCTTGGTCGCCCGCATGGCGCGGTCGAGGCTGGCGGTCCACACCCCCGACGCCAGCCCATAGACCGTGTCGTTGGCCAAACGGTAGGCTTCGGCTTCGTCGGTGAAAGTCAGGACCGACAGAACCGGCCCGAACACCTCTTCCATCGCCAGCACATTAGCGGCGGATATATCGAGCAGCGACGGTTCGACATAGAAGCCTCCCGTCTCGGTTTGCACGCGGTTGCCGCCCAGCAGCAAGCGCCCGCCATCGGCCTGTCCCTTGTCGATATAGCCGAGCGCCGTGTGCATCTGCTTTTCAGAGATCATCGCCCCGAACTGCGTGGCCGGATCGAACGGATCGCCGACTTTGATCGATTTGGTCACCTCGATGACCTTTTCGACGAAAGCGTCCTTGATCGAGGCTTCGACAAACAGACGCGAGGCCGCCGTACACACCTGCCCCTGATTGTAGAACACGCCCCACGCCGCGTTTTGCGCGGCGGCGTCAAGATCGGCGCAGTCGGCGAAGACGATCTGCGGCGACTTGCCGCCCAGCTCCAGCGACACGCGCTTGAGGTTCGACTCGGCCGAGGCCTTCATCAGTTGCCGACCGACCTGACCGGAGCCGGTAAAGGCGATCATATCGACATCCATATGGCGGGCCAGTGCGTCTCCGGCCTCGTGACCCAGCCCCGTGACGACGTTGAACACACCTGCGGGCACCCCGGCTTCGATCGCCAAAGCCGCCACATAGAGCGCGGTCATCGACGACAGTTCGGCGGGTTTCAGCACCACCGAATTGCCCATAGCCAGGGCGGGCGCGACCTTCCACATGGCCATGTGCAGCGGGAAGTTCCACGGCACGATGGCGCCGATGACTCCCAACGGCTCATGCACGGCATAGGACAGGCGGTTGTCCGGTGTCGGCCCGACCTCGCCATAGATCTTGTCGAGCGCCTCGGCGTAATAGCGCGTCGTATTGATCGCCAGAGGGATATCGACGGCGCGGCTGTCGCGGATCGGCTTGCCGGTGTCAAGCGTCTCCAAAAGCGCCAGATTTTCGGCGTGGGCGCTCATCAGATCGGCCAGTTTGTGCAGGACCTGCTTGCGCGCTTTGGGGGCCAGACGACTCCAGCGCCCGTCCTCGAACGCCGTGCGCGCGGCGGTCACCGCCGTGTCGATATCGGCAGCCTCACAGGCGGCGATGCGGTTGATCAGCGTGTCATCGCGGGGGGTGCGGTTGTCGAACGTCTTGCCGGACCGGGCATCGACCCAGCTACCGCCGATAAAGGCCTGAGCGGGCTTGGCGACGGCGCTCAGGGCGTTGATGACACCGTCGAGGTCCGTAGCGGGCGACAAGGGAGTCGAAAACGCGCTCATGACAACAACCTCCGAAACTGTGATCACAGTTCAGCACGCGAGCAGGCAGTCCGTCAATCCCTTCTCCCCGTTTACGGGGAGAAGGTGGCGCGCAGCGACGGATGAGGGGCGAGTCACAGAAAAGGAAGAAGCCCCTCACCCTAGCCGCCACCGGACACCCGGCTCTCCCCGCTTGCGGGGAGAGGGGACTATCCCTTCAACGCCTCAAGCATCAGTTCCATGCCCTCGTGCACGTCCTCAGCCATATGCTGACGCACCGCGGCGTGGTCGCCGGACTCCAGAGCGCGGATCAGTTCCTGATGGTGATCCTGCGGCAATTGCACGGTCCCCAGACGCCCGAACACCACGCGCATGAACGGTCCCGATTGCAGCCACAGGGTCCGCGCCATATCGAGGAACAGATCGGCTTCGGCGAGGTTATAGAGACGAAAATGGAAGGCGTAATTGGCCTTCATATAGCCGTCGACATCGCCCTTGCTTAAGGCCGCCATCAGGCGCTCATCGTCGTTTTTCAGCTCGACGATAACGTCGCGGGTGATCTTCTGCGCGCCTAAAAAGGCCAGTTCCGGCTCGACCCACTGCCGCGCCGTCATCAATTGCAGCAGGCGATTTTCGCTCAAAGACGGCACGCGCAGGCGCTTGTTTGACGGCTGCAACTCCAGCGCCTTTTGCGCGATCAGACGGCGCACGGCCTCGCGCACCGGCATGGGGCTGACGTTCAGTTCGTTGGCCAGCGTGCGCAACGACACCGACTTTCCCGGCGGAATCTGACCCTGAATGAGCGACTCGGCCAAGGCCTCATAGACCTGATCGTGGATCGAGGTTTCATCATCCATCGCAAGGGGAAACTGATTCAAGCCCGGATAACCCATACCGTATTCATGACCTCAAAAATGTGATCACGATTTCACGCCGCGCGTCACAATAGACTGGAAGCGAAATCTATAGCCTGTATGCTCGGTTCCGACAAATCCCATCTTTCTCATGAGCGCCCCGATGGACGACCGCCTCCCTTCCCCTGATGCGATGCAATCCTTCTGGATGCCGTTCACGCCCAACCGCGCCTTCAAATCCGGCCGGCACAAGCTGCTGGTCGAGGCCGACGGCATGTTCTACAAAAGCCACGACGGGCGCGAAATTTTAGACGCGACCTCTGGCTTATGGTGCTCCAACGCCGGGCACAATCGCCCGAAAATCACCGCCGCGATCCAGAAACAGGCCGCGACGATGGACTTCGCCCCGACCTTCAATATCGCCCACCCGCTGGCGTTCGAATTCACGCACAAATTGTCCGGCATCCTGCCCTACGACCTCAAAAAAGTCTTCCTGACCAATTCGGGCTCCGAAGCCGCCGATACCGCTTTGAAGATCGCGCTAGCCTATCATCGGATGCGCGGCCAAGGCGCCAAGACGCGCCTGATCGGCCGCGAACGCGCCTATCATGGCACGGGCTTCGGCGGCATCAGCGTCGGTGGTCTCGTCAAGAACCGCATGCACTTCGGCACCCTTCTCGCCGGGGTCGATCACCTGCCGCATACGCATCTGTCGGAAAACGTCTTCACCAAAGGCGAGCCCGAACACGGCGCGGACCTTGCCGACGCGCTGGAACGGATCGTCTCTCTGCATGACGCCTCGACGATCGCCGCCGTCATCGTCGAGCCCGTTGCCGGATCGACCGGGGTGCTGATCCCGCCCAAAGGCTATCTGAAACGCCTGCGCGAGTTGTGCGACAAGCACGATATCCTGCTCATTTTCGACGAAGTCATTACCGGCTTCGGGCGTCTGGGTGCCGCGTTCGGGGCCGACTATTTCGGCGTGCGACCGGACCTGCTGTGCATGGCCAAGGGCATCACCAACGCCACCGTCCCCATGGGCGCGGTCGCCGTGTCGAACCGCATCTACGACACTTTCATGCAGGCGTCTGACACCCCGATCGAGCTGTTCCACGGCTATACCTATTCCGGCCACCCTCTCGCCTGTGCTGCGGGAATCGCGACGCTGGAAACCTACGAAGAGGAAGACCTGTTCGCCCGCGCCGCCGGGATCGCGCCCTATTGGCAAGACGCCGTGCACAGCCTGCGCGATGCAAACCACGTCATCGATATCCGCAATCTCGGCCTCGTCGCCGGGATCGAGTTGCAACCGCGCGAAGGCGCGGCGACCGCTCGCGCGCTGGAGGTTTTCGACCGCTGCTTCGACGACGGCCTGCTGATCCGCGTGACGGGCGATATCATTGCCATGTCGCCGCCCCTGATCGTCGAAACAATGCAGATCGACCGAATGATCGAGACGATCCGCAAAGCGCTGGCGGTCACAGAATAAAATTCACCGCCGCAAACAGCCCGAACGCCGCACACCCCAGCACGTTCATCCACCGCCCACCGAGCTTTTTGACCTGCGGATGGAACCGCGCAACGAACAGGACCAGTACCAGCCCCAAGGCCCATTGGCCGGTCGCGTCACCCTGCCCCATCAGGATGAACCCGCCCCACAGAAACAGCAGCCACAGCAACCAGTATACCGGCGCGCTGACCACACCCAGCATGTGCCACAGGGCTTCGGCGAAGGTTTTCATAAACAGCGCTCGTTTTTTATCGTTTTCTTACGGAATCGTGGGGATATCCTTGCCCTAAAGGCCGTCAAACCGCCATAGTGTGTCGGCTCATTCTTTTAACTTCCGGGGCTCGCCATGTTTAACCTGTCCGAACAACTCAGTGAACTGCGCGACTCGATCATCGCCGTGGTTTTGCTGGTCGCCGCCGCCATCCTTGGCGTCGCCTGGGCCAGTATCGGCCTGTTCAACGCCCTGCAAATCTGGTTGGGACCGGTGTGGGGTCCGGTGGCGCTCGGTGCGGCGATGATCCTGCCGTTGGTCGTTTACATGGTTTTCAAGCGGCTGACCAAGGAAGAGAAAAAGCGCCAGCAAGCCTTTGTGAAGCAACAGACCCAGGCGGCCTACGCGCAGTCCTCGGTCGTGCATATTTCGCGCATCCTCGATGCGCTCAAGGGCCGCTCGCCGGTGCTGGCGACCGTCGGCGCGGTCATCGCCGGTTTCCTCGCTTCGAAATTTCCCTCCATGTTGGCGGTGCTGTCCGAGATCATCGGCGCCTGGGGCGACGATGTGAAACGCAAGGCCGCCGAACCCGAAGATTAAGTCTATGGGGATACCGGTTTTTCCGGCTTGCACAGCCGCCTGAAACTCGGTAACAACGGCGCTCTTGTCACCCTGACACAGTGCCCCTGTGGTGGAATTGGTAGACGCGCCGGATTCAAAATCCGGTACCGAGAGGTGTGTCGGTTCGAGTCCGACCGGGGGCACCATTTATCAACAAAATCAATAGATTAAGCCAGCATATTTTTCTTGTGCTTGGCCAGCTTGCCGTTCTTTGCGCGCGGTGGCAGCGGCGGCAGATCGTCCGGGCCTGACGGCGTCGAAATCACGACATCGATCGCCGTTGGATCAACGGCGGGCCCCGATTTACGAGCTTTGGTTTTCTTGCCGGGCTTGGGCGAGGGCGAAACCGGTGGCGGCGTCGCCGGACGGGTCAGCGTAAGCTCTCGACTTATCGACCGTGACCGGCTCAATTCGGCCTGCGCGCCTTCGATCAGAGCCAGCACGGCCTTCTCGTCCGACCAGACCGCGTGAAAACCCTGCAAAGCCTGCCACACGGCAACACGATGCTCGTCGGCGGTCATCTCAACCTTCACCTTGGCGGGTTTTTCCGGCTTGTTTTCACCGGGCACAGGGTCGGGTTCGTCGACCGCCTTGGCCAGATCCTCGAACAGCTTGCCGCTCTTGTCTTTCAGTACGAGCAGGCTGCCCAATCGCGCCTCGACCGTGGCCGACAGTTCGCGGGCATATTCGACCTGTATCGCACCCGACGCATGTACGGCGCGGGTCAGCGCAACGTTTATGCTGTCATAGATCGACTTGGCCGACGCCTTGCGTTTCGCCTCGATCCCCGACTTGGCAAAGCCCCGCGTCAACCAGTAGAATAGCCCCCCCAGCAACAGACCGGCCACGACCAGACCGCACAGCAGCATCAGCGTATGGCCATCGAGAATGACCGTCGCTACGGCGCGCGGGCCTTCGCCGAACGGATCACCGAAATCCTCAGGGGCGTCGGAATATCTCATCGGATATAGCCCTGCGCGGAATCGGCTCCAGCCGTGCCCGTCAGATTTTCCGGTGTGCGATAGACCGGCGAGTCGTTCAATTGTTTCTGGACGGCGGCGTATTGCGCGGTCATCAGAGTCAGGTCGCGCCACTGTGCCGACAGCTTTTGCAGCAGCAGCCAGACCTTCGTCGCCTTGTCGAAACCGGGCGCAGGCTTCTTTTTCTCTTCCGGCTTGCCCGGATAGTTCACGTCCCCACCCATGGCGCCGATATTCTGAACAGGCGTGCGACCGTCGGGATCGGCGGTGACGCCGCCGCCTTGATTGACCGCGATATTGATGACCGTACCACCCGACATACCGGCGGCTACCGCGGCGGGAGTCTTGGCCTTGTCCGCATCAACTTCCTTGATGGCCGTCGCGGCCTTGGTCAGGGCATCGTGGTGTTTGGCCACAAGGTTCATCAGGGCATTGGTATTGGCAAACAGACGATCGTTTTCCGCGATCACCGTGCGGGCGTTTTCGACCACCTGCGCCTGAGAGCCCGATACCGAGCGTGTAACGGCCAGCCACAGGGCCTTGACGCCGGATTTGAGATCGTAGAAGGCATCGGGGCCGCTCTTGCTGCCCGCCAGAGTCCCGGCCAGAATCATCAGGACACAAAAGACAATGCCGGCGATCCAGATCAGGCCGCCGCTCCACCACAGGCGCACCAGCGTGTCCCACAGGGTGGGGTCGTAAAAGCCGTCGGGCGGCGTGTTGTAGTCATCCCCGCTGTAACGCATCCGCCCCTGAAACCTTCCCCACCGGGTTACACGATCCTGTTGAAAAGGGTTAACAGATTGCCGCGCGGTGCGCCAGACGGTTCGCGCGTTTTCATACGCAAGTGGGCCCGCATTACATCAATGCGGGCCCACTGTGGCATTCAGATTGGATAGGCTTAGCGCTCGGATTTACTCTGGGTCTTGAGTGCGGCGTCCTCGACGCGGCGCAGCAGATCCTTGAGCGTGTTGATTTCATCCGCCGACAGGTTGGCCAGCACTTCCTTTTCGAACTCGACCGCCGACGGGGCCACATCGTTGAACAGGCGCTGGCCTTCCGGCGTGAGAATCAGGTGGTGCGAGCGACCGTCATGCTCGTGCGGCGCGCGCGTGATCAGGCGGCGCTTGGCCAGGGCCTGAGCGGCGCGCGAAATGGTGACCTTGTCCATGCCGGTCCGCTTGACCAGCGCCTGCTGGGTCGAGGGGCCGTCTTCGTTCAGCACCCAGATCAGACGCCATTCCGGTATCTTGAGACCGTAGAGGCTGTCATAGGCGGTGGAGATCAGCGCGCTGACGGCGTTCGACGCCACGGAAAGCCTGTAGGGAAGATAGTTATCAAGCGAAAGCTTACTGTACGGCATACCGGTTTCCTGTCCTGAGGTTGCGGGAAGATGCGTCGTAACCGGACAAATATCAAATGAGTTTTTATTAATCCTTTAGCCAAGGTGGCTAATCAAAACGCGACCCATGTTCTCTGTGGCGCGTCATCATTTCGCCATCACCTGAGGCCAGAAGGCGCACAGATTATTTTCGCGCTGCAACAGGCTGTGAGGCGACAAAGCGCCGCGCACCTGATATGGGGACGCGATCGACGCGCCACCCACGTCGAAAAGCCAAGGAAATACGTAACTTGCTACGTCCTATGTATGACTGGACCCTGAAACAGGCCGCCAAACCGAACGCCGAAAAGGTGCTGGCTGCGATTTCCTTTGCCGAAAGCTCGTTCTTCCCTATTCCGCCTGACGTCATGCTGGCCCCGATGGCCCTGGCCAAGCCGGAAAAAGCCTATCGCTTCGCCCTGATCTGCACCATCGCTTCGGTCCTCGGCGGCCTGTTCGGATATGCCATCGGTTATTTCCTTGAGCCCGTGGGCCTGTGGCTGCTCAAACTGATGGGCCACGGCGACGGACTGGCGCACTTCCGCCACTTCATGGACGAATGGGGCATGTGGGTCATTCTGGGCAAGGGCCTGACGCCGATCCCGTTCAAGCTGGTGACTATCGCCTCGGGTCTGGCGCACTTCAACCTCGGCATGTTCATCTTCAGCTGCGTGGTCACCCGCGGCGCGCGCTTCTACCTGACCGCCTTTCTGCTGCAACGTTTCGGCCCGCAGGCCAAGGAACTGATCGAAAAGCGCATCAATCTGGTCGCGGCGGTGTGCGTCGGCGTGCTGGTACTCGGCATCGTGGCGATAAAGTTTATCTAGGCTTATGTGGCAGTCGCTGATTGCCATTTCGGCGATCCCCTATAGACTGCGCCGCGAGTGATAACTGAGGTTCGATGATGAAGGCCGTACTGTTTTTTAGCCGCTGGTGGTCGGTCATCGCCCTGATCAGTGCGCTGAGCCTGCTGGGCGCGGCCCATGCCTTCCAGACCTTCGGCGACCTCAATCCCTGCCATCTGTGCCTGAAACAGCGCGACATCTACTGGATCGCCGTCGGGGTGTCGCTGGTAGCCACCGTCTGGGCGGTGTTTACAGGCGCCAAGGGACCGCCGCGCGTCTTTTCCTTCGTCCTGTTCGCCATCTTCGCCACAGGGTGCGCCATTGCCGTCTTCCATGCCGGCGGCGAGCTAAAATGGTGGGCCCTGCCCGCGACCTGTACCGGGTCTTCGGACGATGTGTCGATCGATTCGATCGCCGCCATGCTGTCGGGCGCCAATATCAAGGCGCCGCAGTGCGACATCGTGGCGTGGAGCTTTTTAGGCCTCAGCATGGCAGGATGGAACGCCGTGATTTCAGGCGTTCTGGCCGTCCTCAGCCTGATCGCCTCGCTGCGGCTGCAACTCTATTACCGCCTGTCCCAGCGTCAGGTCCGTAGTTAATTTTTGCGCGCATTTGATCCCAAAACCGCTTCACACTTTTGGGAATGCGCTTGAAGGACTTCCCCCATGAGCGAATTCCGAACCGTTCCCCCCAAGCCCGGCGCGGGCGAGCGCGAACGGCGGCTGCATGAGATCTTGCGCGTCGATCATGCGGGTGAACTGGCCGCGGTGCATATCTACCGCGCGCAGGCGGCCGTCTTCGGCGCGACGCCGCAAAAGGCCCTGAGCGACGATCTCAAGCGCATGGAAGGCGAGGAGCAGGTCCATCTCGACCGCTTCGAGACCCTGATGCGCGAACGTCGGGTGCGCCCGACCCTGATGACGCCGGTCTGGCGCCTGGCGGCGCTCGGCCTTGGGGCGACGACCGCTCTGCTCGGCGAAAAGGCCGCCCATGCCTGCACCGAAGCCGTCGAGAGCGTCATTTCGGACCATTATCAGGCCCAGATCGACGAGACCCGTGCCCGCGATCCGCAACTGGCGGCCGAGCTTCAGCAGTTCCGCGACGACGAACTGCGTCACCACGACCACGCCATAGAGGAAGGCGCGCACGAAGCGCCGCTCTATCCGCTGCTGTCGGCGGTGATCAAAGGCGGCTGCAAGCTGGCCATCAAAATCAGCGAAAAGATATGAGCCACCACATTCCGAGCCGCCGCACCTTGTCTCGGATATTCCGCTGGGCGCGCGCATGGCCGACGGCATTGCCTCGATCGTCGGTTCATGGCACTTCATCATCGTGCAGTCGATCCTGCTGTTCGGCTGGCTGGTCATCAATAGCGTGGCGTGGATCAAGGGCTGGGACCCGTATCCGTTCATCCTGCTCAATCTGGTTCTGTCGTTTCAGGCGGCCTTCACCGCCCCGATCATCATGATGTCGCAGAACCGCCAGTCCGAGGTCGACCGGCAAAAGGCCGAAGCCGACTACACCGTCAATATCAAGGCCGAGGAGGATATCTGCGGTCTGCACGAGAAGATGGATCTGCTGCGCGAACAGGACGTGGCGCGGTTGATCGGCCTGCTGGAAACGGTGATCGAGGACAATCGCGCCCTACGCGAAGAACTGGCGAAGCGGGATTAAACGCTAAAAAGTACCCGCTTGCGGGGCAACTTTTTAGCGAATGCGTTAAAACTGCGCCGTGATGGTCTGACCGCCGCGATTGATCGTCACCACAAAGCGGCCCTTGGCGGCTTTCAGCACCGCCTCAAGCTGCGCGGTCGAGGTGATCGCCTGCCCGTTGACGTCCTTGACGATATCGCCAGGACGGAAGCCCGCCGCCGCCGCATAGGACCGGCCCGACAGGCTATAGACCATGACACCCTTCGACGCCGCGAACGGATCGAGCCCCAGTTCGTCGGCCACGGCCGGTGACAGGTTGACGACCGTCGCCCCGGTCAGCGGGAAGTTGCCGGTAAGGGCGCGCTGGTCTTTTGGTGCGCCGCTGGGCGCGACGACCTTCGCATTGAGATTGACGATCTTGCCCGCGCGCACGACGTTCAGCGCCGCGTTACTGTTCACGCCCAGCAGGCTGATGCGATAGTTCAGCGTCTTGGGATCGTTCACCGGCTCGCCATTGACGCTGAGGACCACGTCGCCGGTCTTGAGGCCCGCCTGATCCGCCGGACCGCCCGCATAGACGTCGGAGACCAGCACACCGTCGGGCTTGGACAAGCCTAGCGATTTGGCGATGTCAGAGGTCACCGGGTCACCCTTGGCGCCCAGCCACGGTCTGACCAGCGTGGATTTGCCGCCCAGCGCCGTATCAACGGCCCGCTTGACCACAGCGGCAGGGATGGCGAAGCCGACGCCTGCCGACGAGCCCGACCGCGACAGGATGAACGAGTTGATGCCGATCAGGTCGCCGTCCATGTCGATCAGCGCGCCGCCCGAATTACCGGGATTGATGGCGGCGTCGGTCTGGATGAAGGTGCCTTCGGCGTCGGTCGTGCGGTCAACGGCCGAGATAATACCGTTGGTCACGGTCTGCCCTACGCCGAACGGGTTGCCGATGGCCAGCACCAGATCGCCGACCTCAAGGTCGCGCCCGTCGTCGAGATTGATCGTCGGAAATTTCTCGCCATTGGCCTCCAGCTTGAGGATGGCCAGATCGGTGCGCTCGTCGGCCAGCAAGACCTTGGCCGGGAATTCGCGCCGGTCGCTGAGGACGACCATCAGTTCCTGACCGCCCTGCACGACGTGGTTATTGGTGACGATGATGCCATCGCCGCGCACAATGACGCCGGAGCCGAGCGATTTTTCGACGCGGGCCTGCGGCTGACCGCCGCCGAACATCTGCCAGAACGGATCGACCTGCTGGCGCGTGATGCGCTGGGCATAGACATTGACCACAGCGGGGGCGGTCTGCTTGACCACGGGGGCGAAGGACGATTTCAGCGTCCCGGCGTCGCCCGGCACCTTACGCGTGGCGGGCGCGGGGGCCTGATGGAGCCCCTGATAATCCTGCGACTTACCCTCCCCCGGCGAACAAGCCGCCAAAAGCGCAAAGGCGGAGACCATCAGGGCGGTTTTCATCGTCATCGAAGCCATCTCTGTAAACGTCGTCATGGTCTATAATGTAAAAACCATCGTGGCGACTTCAAGGCGTGTTTGATTAAGGTTTAGCCACGGATAAGGCACGGATGCCGCGCAAGCGCGGCGAACACGGATGTCCTTCGTGGAGCTAAGGCTGTGCCTGTGACTCGGATATCCGTGTCAGCCGGTGAGAAGCACCGGCATCCGTGCCTTATCCGTGGCTAAAAAACTTAAAACAGCGGCTCGCCGTCGTGGTGGATGTTCGGCGCTTTCGGCGGTGCAGGCTCGCCCTTGGCGCGGTCCCTGACCCCCAGCGACATCAGCAGCGCCACCAGAAGCGTCAGAGCCGCGGCAAAGAAGGCCGTGCCGCTCCATACCTTATCGACGCCGGGGCGCGTCATAACCGACAGGATGTAGCCGAAGACGAACGGTGCGATGATGCCCGACAGCGACATCAGGCTCGACAGCGCCCCTTGCAACAGACCTTGTTCGTCCACCTTGACCCGTGTCGTCATTAGCGACTGCAAGGCCGCATTGGTCATCCCCCAGAAGCCCATCAAGGGGATCGAGAAAAGAAAGATGTGCCAGTTGGTATTATAACCGTAGCTGATGAAACCCAGCGTGCCGCACAGCAGCCCCACCACCAAGGTCGCCTTCTCGCCGATGGTCTTTACGACAATCCCGGTCAGCCCGCCCTGCACGATGATCGCCCACACCGCGTAATAGGCCATGGCCAACCCTACCTCGCGTTGCCCCCAGCCGAGCCGGTAACTGGCATAGAGCACAAAGGTCGCGGGAATGACATGGTGGGCGAAGTTCGACACCATGCTGATCAGGGCCATGCGCATGACGCTCTTGGCGCGCCACAGGAACAGGATCGAGGCGACCGGATTGGCGTCTTTCAGGCTGAACGGCTTGCGGTGGGCCTGGTCGAGCGATTCCGGCAGGACCAGCGCCCCGTAAATGGCATTGACCAGACTGAGCAGGCCCGCGATCCAGAACGGCAGGCGCAGGTCGATATCGCCTAGAAGCCCCCCAAGCGTCGGTCCCAGCACAAAGCCCAGACCGAAGGCTGCGCCGACGTAACCGTACATCTGGGCGCGCTCGTCGGGCTCGGAAATGTCGCTGATATAGGCGTAGGCCGTGGTAATCGACGACGAGGTCACGCCGTTCAGCACCCGCCCGATCAGCAGGCACCACAGGTTTGGCGCGATGGCCATAATCAGATAATCGAGCGCCAGTCCCAGATTGGACAATAGGATGATCGGTCGCCGACCGAAGCGGTCAGACAGCGCCCCCAGAATCGGCGAGCAGCCGAATTGCGTCAGGCCCCACAGGCTGTTGAACAGGCCGCTCCACCACCCTGCCGCCGAGACCGTGCCGACAAAGCCCTGGATCAGGTGCGGCAGGACGGGAATGGCGATCCCCAGTGCCACCATGTCGAGGCAAACGGTAATAAAGATAAACAGGACGCCCGGTTTCAGGCGCTTATGGCTCCCCCCCATAGCGGCCTCAGTGCGCCGGTGCGGACGGGGCTGTGGTCCCCGGCCGGATCGCCGCCTTGACCGTCGTCCCGATCAGCAGGCCGATACACAGTATTACCGAGGCCAGCACGAAACAGGCGCCGGCAAAGGCCAGCGGCAAATGCGACGAGGTTGAGACCGCGAATACCGCCCCGAAGACCATCGGCGCAAAGATGCTGGCGGTAGACATCAGGCTCATATTGGCCCCTTGCAGCGTACCCTGTTCCTGTGGCGTAACCTTCGACGTCATCAGGGCCTGAACCGACGGTCCGGCCAGCCCCCAGAGTGACATGAGCGGAATGAAGATGACGTAGGCTTGCCAATTGGGTGCCAGACCATAACCGAGGAAGCCGATTACGCCGAAGGTCAGGCCGAGCAGCATGGCTTTCTTTTCACCAATGGCCCTGACCACCCGCCCCGTGAGGAAAGCCTGCACGATGGCGCTGCATACGCCGACGCCCGCCAAAGTCCAGCCCACCTCCCATGCGCCCCAGTTGAAACGCAGGGCAGCATAGAGGACGAAGGTCGTCGGCAGGACGCTGTGAGCGAAATTGACCGTCAGATTGATCAGGGCCAGCCGCATCAGATCGGCATTCTTCATCAGAAACTTCGCCGCACCCAGCGGATGCGCCGTACGGAACGAAAACGGCTTGCGGTTTTCCTTCGCCAGAGATTCCGGCAGAACGAACAACCCATAGAAAAAGTTGAGAAGGCTCAGGCCCGCCGCTACATAGAAGGGCAGACGCGGGTCGAACTTACCCAACACACCGCCCAGCAAAGGCCCCAGAACGAAGCCAACGCCGAATGCCGCGCCCATCAGGCCGAAATATCTGGCGCGGTTTTCCGGTGCCGTGACGTCAGAAATATAGGCATAGGCCGTTGAAATACTGGCCGAGGTGATGCCGTTGATCAGACGCCCCAGCAACAACCATCCTAGTCCCGGCGCAATCGCCATCAGCAGGTAATCGGCGCCGAGCCCGAAGTTCGACAGCAGAACGATGGGGCGGCGACCAAAGCGGTCGGACAGCGCGCCGATGACCGGCGATGCAAAGAACTGCATCAAGCCCCACATCGAGCCGAACAGCCCCAGCCAATAGCCTGAGCGCGACACGTCGCCGACGAAATCGGCGATCAGCGACGGCAGGACGGGAATGATCAGGCCAAGCGCCACGATATCGAGGCACACCGTAACGAATATGAAGGGCACCGCGGCCTTATGGCGACGCGACAGGTCCGGGGCTTGGCTCACTTAAGGGGCTCGTGCTGTGTCTCAGAAACGATCTTCATAGGCGAAATCGCGGGCCTTGGCTACGGCTTTACGACGCCCTTCAGGGTTGACAGACGCCCGTCTGTTTTTTCCGCTTTCAAGTGCAAAAGATGCATGACCAGCGGATAGACGGCGACATTGTCGAAAGCGTCGAGCCTGACTCCGGATTTGATATCCGGCCCGAAGGCGATCAGGCGCGTCGCCATTTCCGGCTCATACGGATCGTAACCGTGGCTGCCGCCCTGAGGCTTCGGCATCCAGTTGTCCTTCGACGGCGACACGATGTAGCTGCCCGGATTGGCGAGGCAGACGATTGCCGGGACGCGCACGTGCGTGCCGTAGTGGAAACGCGCCGGAATTTTCGCCTTGGGCCAGCAGGTCATATGAGCGTGCGGTTTCAGCAGGATCGCATCCAGTTCGGCCTCGTGACCTTTGACATAGTTGAAACCCGCGATCTGACCCGACGGGACCAGTTCGTAGATGCCCTGCGGCAGCAGATCGGCCAGCTTGATGAAGGTGTCCGGCTTATGTTTGGTCATGCCGTGGTCGCCGACGATGATCAGATTGACCTTGCCCCACAGGCCACGTTTCTGAAGATCGGCGATCAACGCGCCGATCGCTGCATCAACCGCTTTCAGAGAGGCATCCACCTCCGGCGCGTCGGGGCCGAAGTCGTGACCGGCGTGGTCGACATCGCTGAAATAGAGCGTCAGGGCGCGCGGTCGTTCGGCCTCAGGCACATCCATCCACGCCATGCCGCGCGTCACCACGTCCTGCGGCGGGACGTGATCCTCGAACTTCGAATAGAGGTTCGGACGCAGGCCGTGGATTTCGGCTTCCGATCCGGGCCAGAACATCGTACCGACCACCATGCCCTGCTCGCGCGCGCTGACCCAGAACGGCTTGGCGTCGTCCCACCAGAAGCCATCGGTCACCGCTTCGGCATTCGACAGCTTGAACGTCACACCCGGCTTGCGCGGATCGCGCATGGTATTGCCGACGATCCCGTGATGGTCGGGACGCATACCGGTCACCAGCGTATAGTGGTTGGGAAAGGTCAGGCTGGGGAAGCTGGGGCGCATGGCACCGGTCGCACCGTTATCGGCCAGATATTTCAGATTGGGCGTCAGGCCGCGATCCATATAGTCGGCGCGCCAGCCATCGATCGAAATCAGGATCAGGGTGTTCGGCGGGCCTTTGTCCGTTTTCGGCACCGTGGCGCAGGCGGACAGAAGGAGAAGGAAAAGCCCGCTGATCCATAATTTTGCTGCTGCCCGCATGACCGATTCCTTACCGATAATTCCCTCAGCTTAGTTAAGAAGCACGACGGACGGATGACAAGCGAAACTGTTTCATTGACAACGAAAAAAGCCCCCGGTTTGCACCGAGGGCTTTGAAATGGCTGAAAGGACCTTGCGTTTAATCGCAGGCGCGCACGGCATCGAGCACCGGCTGACTGTACGGTTCCACCTCGGACGCGGCCTGAACAGCAGCGCTAGTGTATTCCGTCATGGCTTCGGACGTACTGATGGCGCCCTCATATTCATAACGGTCGGCGAGAGTCTCTGTCGGCATAGTGAACCTCCTCGTCTGTTTGAAAAAACCGGTGGCGAGCGAAAACGCTAAATCCACACTGGGACGATAGGGTATGAAGGCAAAATCGCGAAGTCACATAAACGCCGCAATCGATCACAGGCGCGTTAACGGAAGTTTATAAAAGACTAAAGGCCGCTGGCGATAACCAGCGGCCTTTATAATCAACCCTTTGACAGGTAATTCTTATTCTTCGCCGTCGGCTTCGACTGCGAACACCGGGCCCGAATCCTTGCCCTTGGCGGTTTCGTCGCGATCGACGAATTCGATGACGGCCATGGCAGCGTTATCGCCGTGACGGAAACCCGCCTTCAGGATGCGGATATAACCGCCGTTACGATCAGCATAGCGCTTGGCCAGCACGTCGAACAGCTTGGCGACCTGCGGCACGTCGCGGACGCGCGAGATGGCGATGCGGCGGTCGTGCAGGGTGCCCGACTTGGCCAGGGTGACCAGCTTTTCGACGAAGGGACGCAGTTCCTTGGCCTTCGGCAGGGTGGTGACGATCTGTTCGTGCTTGATGAGCGAAGCCGACATGTTGGCGAACATGGCGATGCGGTGCGAAGTGGTGCGACCGAGCTTGCGGTAACCGGTACCGTGACGCATGATAATTCTCCATAAGATCACGCCGCGACTTGCGGCTAGCGTGACCCCAAAAACGAGCCCGAAGGCAAAGGTCTGAGGGCCGACGGCCCCTGCCCGCTTCGAACGTCCGTCGAGTGACGGAAATTACCGGGACAAGGTTTTGGTCTTTCCCGATAAGTGATTAAGCAATTCGTAGAATTGCCCTCTCAAAAAAAGCAAAAGCCAAGCCCAAAGTGCGAACTGCGCCGCCCCGAGCTTGGCTTTCACTATATTCTAAACCACAAATTTATCTGGCGAAGCCAGATGAATTTGTGAGGCCTAAATCTGGTCTTCGAACTTCTTCGCCAGGTCTTCCACGTTCTCAGGCGGCCAGTTCGGCACATCCATGCCGAGCGACAGACCCATCGAGGACAGAACTTCCTTGATTTCGTTCAGCGACTTGCGGCCAAAGTTCGGCGTACGGAGCATTTCCGATTCCGTCTTCTGGATCAGGTCGCCGATATAGACGATGTTGTCGTTCTTCAGGCAGTTGGCCGAACGGACGCTGAGTTCCAGTTCGTCGACCTTCTTGAGCAGGGCCGGGTTGAACGGCAGCTCAGGCTTACCCTCTTCGACGACAGCCGGCTTCGGCTCTTCGAAGGTGATGAAGATCTGGAGCTGGTCCTGAAGGATGCGCGCGGCATAGGCCACGGCGTCCACCGGCGTCACTGCGGCGTTGGTTTCGACTTCCAGCACCAGCTTGTCGTAGTCGAGCGATTGACCCTGACGGGTCGGCTCGACCTTGTAGGCGACCTTCTTGACCGGCGAATAGAGTGCATCGACGGCGATAAGGCCGATCGGCGCGTCTTCCGGGCGCAGACGGTCAGCCGGAACATAGCCCTTGCCGGTCTGAACGGTGAATTCCATGCGCACCGACGCACCCTCGTCGAGGGTGCAGATCACGTGATCGGGGTTCAGCACTTCGATGTCCGAGGGGACGTCGATCATGCCGGCGGTCACAGGACCGGCCGACGAGGCGCGCAGAACCATGCGCTTGGGGCCTTCCGCATGCATGCGGAGCGCCAGTTGCTTGATGTTGAGGATAATGTCGACCACGTCTTCGCGAACACCCTCGATAGAGGAGAATTCGTGAACGACACCGTCGATTTGTACCGCCGTCACCGCCGCCCCTTGCAGGGAGGACAGGAGTACGCGGCGCAGAGCATTGCCGAGCGTCACGCCAAAGCCGCGTTCCAGAGGTTCCGCCACAAGACGCATCTTGCGCTGGGAATCCTGACCGGACTCGATTTGGGGCTTCTCGGGACGAATAAGCTGCTGCCAGTTTCTTTCGATCATTGCGTCCCTCAGACGAGAATGGTTGCCCTCGGCTTTAGGCCAAGGGCAACGGAAAAGGGGGTAGAATTAGGTATTAAACGCGACGACGCTTCGGCGGACGGCAGCCGTTGTGCGGGATCGGGGTCACGTCACGGATGGTCGTGATCGTGAAGCCGACGGCCTGCAACGCGCGCAGAGCCGATTCACGGCCCGAACCCGGACCGGCGACGCTGACTTCCAGCGTCTTGACACCGTGCTCGATCGCCTTCTTACCGGCGTCTTCGGCGGCAACCTGGGCGGCGTACGGAGTCGACTTGCGCGAACCCTTGAAGCCCATGTGACCGGCCGACGACCACGAAATCGCATTACCCTGCGCGTCCGTGATGGTGATCATGGTGTTGTTAAACGAAGCGTTGACATGCGCCACGCCCGAAGTGATGTTTTTACGCTCGCGCTTTTTAACGCGTGAAGGTTCTTTGGCCATATCAGGTTCCGATTACTTCTTCTTGCCGGCGATGGGCTTCGCCGGACCCTTGCGGGTGCGGGCGTTGGTATGCGTGCGCTGACCGCGGACCGGCAGGCCCTTACGGTGACGCAGGCCGCGGTAGCAGGCCAGGTCCATCAGACGCTTGATGTTCATCGAGACTTCGCGGCGCAGATCGCCCTCGACCAGATAGTCACGGTCGATGGTTTCGCGGATCTGCAGCACTTCGGCGTCCGAGAGCTGGTTGACGCGGCGGGCGTCTTCGATGCCCACCTTTTCCACGATTTCCTTGGCCTTTTGCTGACCAATGCCGTGGATATATTGTAGCGCGATGATCACGCGCTTGTTGGTCGGTATATTGACGCCTGCGATACGGGCCACGTCTAAATCTCCTGAACGTGTCTGACTTGCACGTTAAAATGCGAAAGGTGACACGCCAGCCACCCATGCAATCCATGTTCGGATCGTGGGATAACCGGGCGCCTTTCGCGGAAGCTGCCCCTTATACAGAGGGTTTCGCTCCCGTCAATGGGTACGATTGAGATATTGTCAAGATTCAAACGTGAATCCCGATCATATCCCGGTGAGTAAGCGGTTAAAGCATTCCGGCAGGAGGTGAAGGCCATCCGAAGCGCTTTAGAGTAGAATTCCGGTTCACGCCGGAAGGATGATGAGCCCCGCCCTAAGGCGATTCTCATCGGTGGGAACCGAAGTTCCCGAAACTTTGTTTAACTAACCAAAGCCGACAACGCGGCCTCGACGCGGGCCGAGACTTCCTCGACCGAACCCATGCCGTCGACCTCGACCAGCTTGCCCTGCGCCGCATAGTACGGCAGCAGCGGCGCGGTCTGCGCATTATAGGTCGCCAGACGATCCTTGTAGGTTTCCGGATTGTCATCCGAACGCCCCTGCTCGGCGAAGCGCTTTTCGATGCGTTCGACCAGAGCGGTCTCATCGACCTTGAGGCGGATGACCACATCGATCGGCGCGTCGCGTTCGCTCAGGATCGCGTCCAGCGCCTCGGCCTGAGCCAGGGTGCGCGGGAAACCGTCGAAGATCGCGCCGCCCGCCGCTTCCGCCGCCGGGAGGTTGGACTTGATCAGGTCGATGACGATGTCATCCGACACCAGCCCCCCGATATCGAGGATCGACTTTACCTTAGTTCCCAGTTCCGAGCCCGACGCGATCGCCGCACGGAGCATGTCGCCGGTAGAGAGCTGAACCAGATTATGGGCGACGACGAGGCGCTTGGCCTGAGTGCCCTTGCCCGCCGCCGGCGGTCCGAACAGGATAAGGTTCATCGACCGCGCCCTCCCCGCGCTTTGGATTTCTTGATCAGGCCGTCATACTGGTGCGCCAGCAGATGCGACTGGATCTGTGCCACGGTATCCATGGTCACGGTCACGACGATCAGGATCGAGGTGCCGCCGAAATAGAAGTTGTTGCCGAGGTTCGAGCTGAGAATTTCCGGCAGCAGGCAGACGGCGGTGATATAGGCCGCGCCGATGACGGTAATCCGCGTCAGAACGAAGTCGAGATATTCCGCGGTGCGCTTGCCCGGACGAATGCCCGGCAGGAAGCCGCCGTACTTGCGCAGGTTTTCCGCCGTCTCGTCCGGATTGAACACCAGCGAGGTGTAGAGGAAACAGAAGAAGATGATCAGGGCGGCATAGAGCGCGATGAACAGCGGCTGACCGTGGTTCAGCAGTGCTGTGACCGATGGCAGCCACGACAGCCATTCCGGCACCTTCGACGGGTCCTTGGCCAAGAAGGCGGCGGCGGTCGTCGGCATCAGCAGCAGCGACGAGGCGAAGATCGGCGGGATAACCCCGGCGGTATTGACCTTGAGCGGCATGAAGGACGACTCGCCACCCATGATGCGGTTGCCGACCTGACGCTTCGGATACTGAACCAGAAGGCGGCGCTGCGAACGCTCCATGAAAACGATAAAGACGATGGTGCCGATCAGAACGAGGACCAGCAGCAGCAGGATGCCCGCCGAAATCTGGCCTTCCTTGGACAGGGACAACAGATTGCCCATAGTGCGCGGCAGGACCGCGACGATACCGGCGAAAATGATCAGCGAAGTGCCGTTGCCGACGCCGCGCGCGGTGATCTGCTCACCCAGCCACATCAGGAACAACGTACCGCCCGTAAGCGTCACGACCGAGGAGATCAGGAACATCGGGCCGGGATCGAGCGCCAGACCCGAGGCCTGCATACCGGCGGCGATGGAGAAAGACTGCACCAGCGCCAGGATCAGCGCCAGGTAACGGGTATATTGGTTGAGCTGCTTGCGGCCCGCCTCCCCGCCTTCCTTCTTCAGCTTTTCCCACGGCGGATAGACCGACTGCATGAGCTGAACGATGATGGAGGCCGAGATATACGGCATGATGTTCAGGGCGAAGATCGCCATGCGCTCGACGGCACCGCCGGAGAACATGTTGAACATACCGAGAATGCCCTTGGACTGCTCGGAAAACGACTGAGCGAAGGCGTTGATGTCGATACCCGGAATGGGGATATAGGTCCCCAGACGATAGACGATCAGTGCCCCAAGGGTAAAAAGAAGACGCTTATGAAGCTCGGTCGCCTTCGCAAAGGAACCGAAATTCATATTGGCCGCTAATTGTTCAGCCGCAGATGCCATAAAAACCTCAAGTCATGGGCGGACGCGCGTTTGGCGATTCCGGCCCTTCGTGTACCACCCTTACGGGCCCCGCACCCCATTGTCAAAGCGGCTATACGCCGACTTTAGTCTTGGGACTGGGTCGCATATGGGTACGAATGTCGCAAAATGCCGTGCTCAGGAGGATAAGTCCTGAGCACGTGACATTTTTGCTTAGGCTTCTTCGGTCTTGGCCGGACGCTTTTGCGTCACCGAGCCACCGGCAGCCTCGACAGCCTTCACGGCCGACGCGGTGGCCGAATAGACCGACAGGCTTACCTTCGAGGTCAGTTCGCCTTCACCGAGGAGACGGACGCCATCCAGCTCGCGACGGATGATGCCAGCGGCCTTAAGGGCAACGGCGTCGATCGGCGCGGACGCATCGATCTTGCCGGCGTCGATCGCCTGTTGCAGACGCCACAGGTTGACTTCGGCGAATTCCTTGCGGTTGAGGCTGTTGAAGCCGCGCTTCGGCATGCGCATGTACAGCGGCATCTGGCCGCCTTCGAAGCCCAGCAGCGAAACGCCGGTACGGGACTTCTGACCCTTGACGCCGCGACCGGCGGTCTTGCCCTTGCCCGAACCCGGGCCACGGCCGACGCGCATACGGCCCTTGGTCGAACCTTCGTTATCGCGGATTTCGTTCAGCTTGGTCATGTCTTTGCCTTTCTGACTAATGTTACGCCGACGGAGACCGCCGACTCGGCTGAAATTGTGGAACTGTTAAGAAATACAGCTCTCATAAATAGCAAAACGCCCCGGCATGGCTGCCGGGGCGTTTAAACTAATCGGTTAGTCTGACCTACTCAACGATCTCGATGAGGTGGGCGACCTTGGCGATCATGCCGCGAACCGAAGGGGTGTCTTCCAGAACGGACGTACGGCCCATCTTGTTGAGACCCAGACCGGCGAGCGTAGCGCGCTGGTCCTTGGTGCGGCGAATGGGCGAACCCGTTTGCTTGACAGTGACTTGAGCCATGATGATTAGCCCTCGATGGATTCAGGCGACGACGCGCCATCGTTGCGGCGGGTCAGGATGTCGCCAACCTTCTTACCACGCTTGGCGGCGATCTGACGGGGCGAAGACTGCACCTTCAGGGCCTCGAACGTGGCGCGCACCATGTTGTAGGGGTTCGACGAACCGAGGCTCTTGCCGACGACGTCGGAGACGCCGAGGGTTTCGAGCACGGCACGCATCGGACCGCCCGCGATCACGCCGGTGCCCGGAGGGGCCGCGCGGAGCTGGATCTTGCCGGCGCCCCAACGACCGTAGCCGTCGTGGTGCAGGGTGCGGGATTCGCGAAGCGGCACGCGGACGAGCGACTTCTTGGCTTCTTCGGTCGCCTTGCGGATGGCTTCCGGAACTTCACGGGCCTTACCGTGACCGAAACCAACGCGACCCTTTTGGTCACCGACAACCATGAGAGCGGCGAACGAGAAACGACGGCCACCCTTCACGGTAGCGGCGACGCGGTTGATGTGGACCAGTTTTTCCACGAACTCCGAAGGTTCTTCGGTACGATCGCGGCGGTCATTGCGGTTTTCGCTGGGACGAGCCATTGAATGTACCCCTTAGAAGTTGAGACCGGCTTCGCGCGCGGCATCAGCCAACGCCTTCACCCGGCCGTGATAGATGTAGCCACCGCGGTCGAACACGACATCCTTGATGCCGGCTTCGATGGCGCGCTGGGCGACCAGCTTGCCGACTTCGGTAGCGGCGGAGGTGTCCGAGCCACGCTTGGCATCCGCTTCCAGCGACGAAGCCGCGGCGACGGTTTTGCCGTTCAGGTCGTCGATGACCTGGGCGTAGATGTTCTTGTCCGAACGGAAGACCGACAGACGCGGGCGGCCGTTGGAGAGCTTCTTCAGGCGCGTACGGTTACGTTGCGCGCGACGAGCCATTTGTTCACGAGGAGAGAGAGCCATGACTTACTTCTTCTTCCCTTCCTTGCGGCGAACCTTCTCGCCGGCGTAACGCACACCCTTGGCCTTATAGGGCTCGGGCGGACGAATCTTGCGGATCTTCGCGGCCAGTTCACCGACGACTTGCTTGTCGATGCCCTGGATCTTGATTTCCGTTTGCTTCGGCACGACGAAGGTGACACCGGCGGGCGGCGTGACTTCGACGGGGTGCGAGAAGCCGAGCGACAGTTCGAGGTTGGCGCCCTTCATGGCGGCGCGGTAACCGACGCCGACCAGTTCGAGGCTCGATTCGAAGCCTTCGGTCACGCCCTTCACCATATTGGCGATCAGGGTGCGCGAAAGGCCCCACATCGAACGGTGACGCGCCGTTTCGCCACGGGGGGCGACGGACAGCGAACCCGCTTCCTGCTTGACTTCGATTTCTTCTACGACGGTCCAGTCGAGTTGCCCCTTGGGGCCCTTGACGGTGACCTTTTGGCCTTCGAGCGTGACGGTCACGCCCGACGGCACTGCGATGGCTTTTTTACCAATCCGTGACATGGTCTTAATTTCCTGACAGCCGTCGTCTTAGTAGACGCGGCAGAGGACTTCGCCGCCGACGTTGTTTTCGCGGGCTGCGTTGTCAGACATGACGCCCTTGGGCGTGGACAGGATCGAGATGCCGAGACCGTTCTTGACGGGCTTCAGATCTGCGATCGACGAATAGACGCGACGGCCCGGCTTGGAGACGCGGGCGATGTCCGCGATAACCGGCTGATCGTCGAAGTACTTCAGTTCGATTTCGAACTGCGGGAATTCACCCGGCACTTCCAGCAGCTCGTAGCCGCGGATGTAACCTTCGTCCTTGAGAACGTCGAGCACGCGGGCACGAAGTTTCGAGGCAGGGGTGAGCACCTTGGAACGCTTGCGCATGGCAGCGTTCTTGATGCGCGCGATCAGGTCGCTTAAGGGGTCAGAGATAAACATGTTTCAGATATTCCCTTACCAGCTCGACTTCGTCATGCCGGGAACCTGACCTTCGTTGGCCAGCTTGCGCAGCGCAATACGGCTCATGTTGAGCTTGCGGTAGAAGGCGCGCGGGCGGCCGGTCACTTCACAGCGATTACGGATGCGGGTGGGTGCCGAGTTGCGGGGCAGCTTGGCGAGTGCGAGACGGGCGGCGAAGCGCTCTTCCAGGGGAAGGGATTCGTCGATGGCGGCGGCTTTCAGAGCGTCGCGCTTGGCGGCGTACTTCTTGACCAGGGCCTTAACCATCTCGTTGCGGTTGACAGCAGATTTCTTAGCCATTGTCTTATCTTCTCCGCTTACGAGGTGAACGGGAACTGGAAGTGCTTCAGGAGAGCCTTGGCTTCCTTGTCGCTCTTCGCCGTGGTGCAGACAACGATGTCCATGCCCCACATCTGGTCGATCTGGTCGTAGTTGATTTCCGGGAACACGATATGTTCCTTCAGGCCCATGGCGTAGTTGCCACGGCCGTCGAACGAGTTACCGTTCAGACCACGGAAGTCCTTCACGCGCGGCAGCGCGATCGTGATCAGGCGGTCGAGGAATTCATACATACGGTCCTTGCGCAGCGTGACCTTGGCGCCGATCACCATGCCTTCGCGCAGCTTGAAGCCGGCGATGGACTGGCGGGCCTTGGTTTCGGCAGGCTTCTGACCGGTGATGGCGGCGAGATCCTTGATCGCGGCCTTGACCTTCTTGGAGTCGGCAACGGCTTCGCCGATACCCATGTTCACGACAACCTTGTCGAGCTTGGGGACCTGCATTTCGTTCGTGTAGCCGAACTCTTCCTTAAGGGCGGCCCGGATGGTCTCCAGGTAAACGCTCTTCAGGCGCGGGGTGTACTTTTGATCAGCCATTGATGACAGCTCCCGTCGTCTTGGCGAAACGGACCTTCTTGTCACCTTCGATGCGGAAACCGACGCGGGTCGGCTTGCCGTTCACGTCGGCGATGGCGACGTTCGACAGGTGAAGCGAGGCTTCCTTCTGGATGATGCCGCCCTGCGGGTTCGTCTGCGACGCGCGCGTGTGGCGCTGAACGACGTTGATACCCTGAACGACGACGCGGTTCTCGGTCGGGAGAACCTTCAGGACGGTGCCCGAACGGCCCTTGTCCTTGCCCGTGAGGACGACGACCTTGTCGCCTTTTTTAATCTTAGCAGCCATAGCTTAGATGACCTCCGGCGCCAGCGAGATGATCTTCATGTGGTTCTTGGCGCGAAGTTCGCGCGGCACCGGGCCGAAGATACGCGTGCCGATAGGCTCGCTCGACTTGTTAACGATGACGGCAGCGTTGGCGTCGAAACGGATGACCGAGCCGTCCTTGCGCTGGATGTCCTTGGACGTGCGAACGACGATGGCGCGCAGAACGTCACCCTTCTTCACGCGGCCGCGGGGGATCGCTTCCTTAACCGAGACGACGATCAGGTCACCCACCGAGGCGTAACGGCGCTTGGAGCCGCCCAACACCTTGATGCACATGACCCGGCGCGCGCCCGAATTATCGGCAACGTCCAGATTAGTTTGCATCTGAATCATAATTCAAACTTTCCAAAATCTCGCAAAAGGCCCCTGCCCTTACGGGCCGGGCTTTCCACGATAACGATAGAGATTCCGAGGAAGCGGGCCTTAAACCCTATTTCCCCGGAATAAGCAAACGGAAAAATGCCCGACGAAACGATCTGCCGTTATTTGGCAAAAGTTTCGCGAGCATTCCCCGAAATCAACGTCTGCAAGGGGTATTCCGGATGCGCCGGAACCGTCTTGCAAAGGTTTTAGTCACAAGACTTAGGCGGCGTCCTTGGGAAGCACTTCCCAGGTCTTCAGCTTCGACTTGGGCGCGCATTCGATGATGCGGGCGGCCTCGCCGGTCTTGTAGGTGTTGTTCTCGTCGTGAGCGTGGTAGCGCTTCGAAACGCGAACCGGCTTCTTGAAAAGCGGATGCATAACGGTGCGTTCCACCTTTACGACGATGGTCTTGTTGCCCTTATCGGAAACAACCAGACCTTCAAGAATGCGCTTGGGCATGGTCTATTCCTTTTAGGCGGACTTCTGAGCGTTCAAAAGCGATTTGATGCGGGCGACGTCCTTGCGGATTTCGTTCACGCGGTGGGTCTTTTCCAGCTGGCCGGTGGCCTTCTGGAAACGCAGGTTGAACTGTTCCTTTTTGAGGTTCAGCAGTTCTTCCTGGAGCTGGTCCGAGGTCTTGCCCCGAAGATCGGCAATCTTGGTCATGATCTTACTCCGCAGCCGCCGCGACGCCGGCGTCGAGACGGGTCACGACGCGGGTGCTGACGGGCAGCTTCGCCGCACCGAGACGCAGAGCCTCACGCGCGATATCGTCCGGCACGCCGTCGATTTCAAAGAGGATACGGCCGGGAGCCACGCGGGCCGCCCAGTAATCCACGGCACCCTTACCTTTACCCATCCGGACTTCGGCGGGCTTGCCCGTGACCGGGAGGTCAGGGAAGATACGGATCCACACGCGGCCCTGACGCTTCATTTGACGCGTGATGGCCCGACGGGCGGCTTCGATCTGGCGGGCGGTCAGGCGCTCAGGCTCGACCGTCTTCAGACCGTAGGAACCAAAGTTCAGCGTATAGCCGCCCTTGGCATTACCGTGGATGCGGCCCTTGAAGGCCTTACGGTATTTTGTGCGCTTAGGAAGCAGCATAGCGATTAGGCCTCCTTATTGTTGCGATCGCGGCGCGGGCCACGGTTGTTACGGTCACCGCGCTCAGGACGCTCGTTGGACGACGGACCAGAGGCTTCGTTCGCCCAGCGCTTGTCCTGCGCCATCGGATCGTGCTCCAGCACTTCACCCTTGAAGATCCACACCTTGACACCGATGATGCCGTAGGTGGTCAGGGCTTCGGCGAAACCGAAGTCGATGTCGGCGCGCAGGGTGTGCAAAGGCACGCGGCCTTCACGATACCATTCCATACGGGCGATTTCCGCACCGCCGAGACGACCCGACAGGTTCATACGGATGCCCTTGGCGCCCAGACGCATGGCCGACTGGATCGAACGCTTCATGGCGCGGCGGAAAGCGACGCGGCGCTCCAGCTGCTGGCAGATCGATTCGGCGACCAGTTGCGAGTCGACTTCCGGCTTGCGGATTTCGACCAGGTTCAGGAACACTTCGCCTTCGGTGATGACGGCGACGTCCTTACGCAGCTTGTCGATGTCGGCGCCCTTTTTGCCGATCACGACGCCCGGACGGGCGGCGTAGATCGTCACGCGGCACTTCTTGTGCGGACGCTCGATGATGATGCGCGACACGCCGGCGGCGTTCAGCTTTTCCTTCAGAACCTTACGGATCTTCAGGTCCTGATGAAGCAGCTTGGCATATTCCTGACGGGCAGCGAACCAGCGCGAATCCCAGGTGCGGTTGACGCCGAGGCGCAGACCGATCGGATTGACTTTCTGACCCATGTTATGCGGCCTCCGCGCCAGCTTCACGGACGACGATCGTCAGTTCCGAGAAGGGTTTCAGGATACGCGAAGAGCGACCGCGGGCGCGGGACGCAAAACGCTTCATGACGATGTTCTTGCCCACATAGGCTTCGGCAACGAACAGATTGTCGATGTCGAGGTTGTGGTTGTTTTCAGCGTTCGAAATCGCCGAATACAGGGCCTTGCGCACGTCACCGGCGATACGCTTATGCGAGAATTCCAGCTCGTTCAGCGCACGTTGAACCTTGAGGCCACGGATAGACTGGGCGACGAGGTTCAGCTTGTACGGGCTGATACGGATGGAAACCAGCTTGGCGCGGGCTTCGGTCGGCTTGACGCGACGCGGATTGGACGTTTGCGACATGCTTACTTCCTCTTCGCCTTCTTGTCAGCGGCGTGGCCGGGGAAGTTCCGCGTAGGCGAAAATTCACCGAGCTTCATGCCGACCATGTCTTCCGACACGAGCACGGGAACGTGCTTCTGACCGTTATAAACACCAAAGGTGAGCCCCACGAACTGGGGCATGATGACAGACCGGCGCGACCACGTCTTGATGACGTCCTTGCGACCGGAGTCCTGAGCCGTTTCCGCCTTCTTAAGAAGGTGGCCATCGACGAAAGGACCTTTCCATACGGAGCGAGCCATGGATTAGCGAGCCTTCTTAAGGTGACGCGAGCGGATGATGAACTTATCCGTCGCTTTGTTGGTACGGGTCTTGCGGCCCTTGGTCGGCTTGCCCCACGGGGTAACCGGGTTACGACCACCGGAAGTACGGCCTTCACCACCACCGTGCGGGTGGTCGATCGGGTTCATGGCCACACCGCGGACGTGCGGACGGAAGCCCATGTGACGCTTGCGACCGGCCTTGCCGAGGCTTTCGTTCATGTGGTCCGGGTTGGACACGGCGCCGATGGTGGCCATGCAGGTGTCGAGCACCATGCGCAGCTCGCCCGAACCCAGACGAATCTGGGCGTAACCGGCATCACGACCGACCAGCTGAGCGTAGGCGCCAGCCGAACGGGCCAGCTGACCACCCTTGAGGGGCTTCAGCTCGATGTTGTGGATGATCGTACCGATCGGCAGGGCGCGCAGCGGAGCCGCGTTGCCGGGCTTCACGTCGACCTTTTCCGAAGCGATGATCTGATCACCGGCCTTCAGGCGTTGCGGGGCCAGGATATAGGCCTTTTCGCCGTCGGCGTAGTTGATCAGCGCGATGAACGCGGTGCGGTTCGGATCGTATTCCAGACGCTCGACCGTACCGACGACGTCGAACTTGCGACGCTTGAAGTCGATGATGCGATAAAGCTTCTTCGCGCCACCGCCACGGAAGCGGACGGCGATACGGCCACCGGCGCCACGACCGCCCGACTTGGTCAGACCTTCGACGAGCGACTTTTCCGGACGACCTTTGTGCAGTTCGGAACGGTCAACGAGAACCAGTTCGCGACGGCCGGGCGAGGTCGGATTAAAATGCTTCAAAGCCATTGTTAAAACCTCCCCTTACAGACCGGTGGTGATGTCGATCGATTGGCCCTCTTCGAGGGTAACAATCGCTTTTTTGACATCGTTGCGACGGCCCATGATGCCCTTGAAGCGCTTGGTTTTGCCCTTCGTGACCACCGTGTTGACCTTGACGACCTTGACGTTGAAGAGCGCTTCAACGGCCGAGGCCACTTCGTCCTTCGAAGCGTCCAGCGCCACCTTGAAGACGACCTTGTTCTGCTCGGAAAGCAGGGTCGACTTTTCGGTGATGTGCGGGCTCAGAAGCACGTCGTAATTGCGAATAGTAGCAGCCATAACGATTAGGCCTCCACTTTGAAGCGGGCTTCGATCGCCTCAACCGCCGACTTCGTCAGAACCAGCGTCTGGCGGCGCAGGATGTCATAGACATTCAGGCCAGCCGACGGCAGGACGTCGATGTTCGGGATGTTGCGCGAAGCGAGGGCGAAGTTGGTGTCAACTTCCGGACCCGCGATGAACAGAGCGTTCTTCAGGCCGAGCGTTTCGAACTGGGCGCGAAGAGCGGCGGTCTTGGGGGCAGTCAGGACGGCCTGATCGAGAACGATCAGCGAGCCGGTCTTGACCTTCGACGACAGAGCATGACGCAGACCCAGCGCACGGACCTTCTTTTGCAGGTCGAACGCATGCGAGCGAACGACCGGACCGAAGGCGCGCGAACCGCCGACGAATTGCGGGGCACGGCGCGAACCGTGACGAGCGCCGCCGGAGCCCTTTTGCTTGTACATCTTCTTACCCGTACGAGAATTCTCGTTGCGGGTCTGGACCTTGTGCGTACCGGCGCGGCGCTTGGCCAACTGCCAGTTGACGACGCGAGCCAGGATGTCCGAACGGATCTCTTCGATGCCGAAGACGGCATCCGAAAGATCGATCGAACCGGCCTTGCCGTTGTCGAGGGTGATGACTTCGAGTTTCATAATTATTCAGCTCCCTCTTCTTGAGCAGGAGCTTCCTCAGCTTGAACCGGGGCCGTGTCGGCAACGGCAGCCTTCTTCAGACCGGCCGGGAACGGCAGGCCCGCAGGAGCGGCCTTCTTGACGGCGTCGCGGATCTTCACGAACGAACCTTCCGCACCCGGGACAGCGCCACGAATGAAGATCAGGCCGCGCTCGGCGTCCACGCGAACGACTTCGAGGTTGAGGGTCGTGACGGTTTCGACACCGTAGTGACCAGCCATCTTCTTACCCGGGAAGGTACGGCCCGGATCCTGACGGTTACCCGTCGAACCGTGGGCACGGTGAGAGACCGAAACACCGTGGGTGGCGCGCATGCCGCCGAAGTTCCAGCGCTTCATGGCACCGGCAAAACCCTTACCGATGGTCGTGCCCTGGATGTCGACCTTCTGACCTTCGGCGAAGTGATCGGCCGAAAGCTCGGCACCGACTTCGACGAGGGCATCTTCCGACACGCGGAATTCAGCAAGGATCGCCTTGGGCTCGACCTGCGCCTTGGCGAAACGCACGCGCTCGGGGTTCGAGGTGTTTTTGGCTTTCTTGGCACCAGCGCCCAGTTGCAGCGCGGTGTAGCCGTCCTTGTCCTTCGTACGCTGAGCGACGACCTGACAGCCTTCGAGCGAGAGAACGGTGACGGGGGTGTGCAGGCCCTGCGCGTCGAAATAACGCGTCATGCCCAGCTTCTTGGCAAGTAGACCGGTTCTTTTCATAATCCGGCCCCTTAAATCTTGATCTCGACGTCCACGCCAGCGGACAGGTCGAGCTTCATCAGCGCGTCAACGGTCTGCGGGGTAGGATCGACGATATCGAGCACGCGCTTGTGCGTACGGATTTCGAATTGTTCACGGGACTTCTTGTCGACGTGCGGCGAACGGTTCACGGTGAAGCGTTCAATCAGCGTCGGCAGGGGGATGGGTCCCCGCACGGTGGCACCGGTGCGCTTGGCCGTATTTACGATTTCGCGTGTGGAATGATCCAGTACGCGGTGATCGAAGGCCTTGAGCCTGATGCGGATATTCTGACGATCCATATCGCTCTTATTCCAAGTTAAAGGGTTTGCGTATCCCGCGTCCGTTGAACCATTTCAAAGACCGGCTTCGATCTTCTCCCTTGTCGCGCACGTGTTTCCAAAAACCGAAAACACTTTTTGGCGTGCGCTTCAAAACGAGACCGACGCGATATCCGCAAAAAACAAAGCCACGCAGGGGTTGCCTGCGAGGCCATTCGGAAAGTCTGAACAGAGTCATCTGAAATCAGATGAGGCCGTACGACTTAATTTCGTAGTATGCGGAACGCGTTTAACACCGAAGTGTCACGGCCGATCCAACAGAGGTCGCGTATATGCCTAAGGAGTCCGCCCGCGTCAACCCCTTAAGCCACAAAAGTTTCAGGCTAAGGCTATAATCGGCCATATCTCGCGTCAGGTATCCGAAAATGCGAAAAGCCCGCCCCGGCGCATAGGCAGGGTCGCGCTTTTAACACCTCGATAACGAGAATTTAAAGGTCGATATTGTCGTTGACAGCACCTGCCGCGACCGCGCCTGCGGCTATGGGCTGGCGCAAACGGCTGAAGCCGCGACGAATCAGGGCTTGCAATGCATGTCGCCGTCCCTTCGGACAGGTTTCGCAGGCCCGAATCACACGCATCCGGCGCCGCAGGGACAGGCGCAGGCTCTTGAGACGCGGCGACAGACTTTCCACTACATCCCCCACGACACTCAGCAGAAGCGGCCGCGCCGTGACCACGCCTTCGAGACAGGTCTGAGCCGGTGAGGTCATGGTATGCTTGTAGCTTTCGCCACCCGCACCGAAATCGACGCGGGTCACACCCATGCCCGCGCCGTGTTCCATGATCTTCAACGCAAGAATAATACCGGGGCTGTAGCGGTGATAGGCTTCGGCATAGGCCGGGAACCAGAAATGGATATAGTCGCCACGCATCAGGCAGATTTCCGCGGCCACCAGATGATTGCCTTCGCGCAGGACGCCGACGCGCAGACCGAAGCCTTCATCCTGACGGCGCGCCAGTTCGCTCAGCAGTTTCAACGTCCAGCCGCAGCCGAAAACGTCGTGCATGCCCGACCGCGCATATTGCTGGCGCTTCTGATCGATGACCCATTGCAACAGGTCGGGTGTCACGCGTTCGAACGCAAACTGAAAGCCGCCGAAATCGCGCTCGGCATTGCGTCCGCAACGACCCAGGTTTTTGTAGAACTTGTGGTGCAGCGCCTTTTGCTTGGCGAAGTAAGCATCATAGCCGTCGGAAAGGTCGGCGATCTGGGTCACGACGCTAAGGGTGCGCGCGGTGGGCTCCATACCTCCTACCCACCCCTGAAACTCCAGCCGGTCGGCCTTGAGCGTTTTCAACAGCAAACGGTAGTCCATCTCGAAACCGACATCGCCGATGATCCCGTGATAGTCGGTGAGCGGCGCGCCCAAGGGCTGCAAGGTCCGCCCGCGTATCTGGTAGGGCAGAAAGCCTGCCACCTCACCCGCTTCATCGCGCAGACGCGCCACATAGGCATCGGGAACGCTCAGACCGATATCCATCACATAACGCACGTCGAAATACGGGCCGATCATGTCCGGGCGGCGGGCCGTGAAGCCCTCCCACGCGGCGATATCGTCACCGGTCAGGGCGTCCGGCGCGACGACCTCGATCGATTTCAATCTGGACATTCGGTTAAACCCCATAAGACTTGGTACACGTCTGTATCAGGACGAGGTTTAAATGCGGCTAACAGTCAGGGTTAATGCTTTGCCTCTATGGTATTCCCGCACAGGATATGACGTCCGGAAGGATTAATCCGCATCGCTTTCTGAGGCATTAAACCGCCTATCATCCGGTTTATCATGTGTGTTAGAGCGGAATATGGACACAGACTCAGAACGCCAGCGGATCGAACACACCCTGCGCACCGCAGGTATCGATCCGACGCAACCGGGGTTCTACAGCCATCCGGCCTTTATCGAACTGTGCGCCGCCGATCCGTCCTGTATCGAACTCTACGGTCGCTGGGTAGATCTGCGCCCGCGCGATGCCGCCTATGAGGCGCGGGTGCGCGAGATCGTGCCGCGCCTGTGCGATATCATCCTGTCGACGCTCAAGGCCGATGGCTGGGAAGGGGCCTGCGTCGATGCCGCCTCGATGATGATCCGGATGCTGGAGCGGCTGGGTATATGGAGCTACGGCATACTGGGCTCGACGACCTTTATCGTTGAGCCCGAACATATCCGCTGCGGTTTTTACCGGCATGATTTTCAGGATTTTCCGATGGCGGTGCTGGGCCACGCCTGGCTGATCGCGCCGCCGTTCCGGCTGGTCGATCCGACCGTCTCGCAACAATGCTGGGGCGACGATCCGGTGCGCCACTTCCTGCCGGGATTCATTGCAACGGAGGATGTTATCGATACGACGCCGGACGTCAGCGATGTGATCAGCTGGCGGATGCGGGAATATTTCGCCTCGATGGACAACTACGTCTGGGATGAACATCTGCATCTGAGGCTGCAACCGAACCTGCCGGTTTTCGGACAGCATTTCCCGGCGGTTCAGTATGAGGATGGCCATCTGCAAACACGGTATGTGCCGATCAACATACTCTTGCCTGGCGCGCCGCTCGAACTGCTGAACAGCGACGGCTATATGGGCCGTCCGGCCATCGCCATCTGGCGCGATCTGGTCGCACCGGCGTTTGGGGTGAAGGCGTAGCGCTGTCGCCCCCCTCCGTCTCATCGCCTGACGGCTCCGATCCACCTCCCCATCGCTGTGCGACAGGGAGGAGGGAGAAAACAAAAAAGCCCGCTGAGGTGACTCAGCGGGCTTTCATTTGTCTCGGACAGTCATGGGGTCAAGGGGCCTTGCGGCCCCTTGCCTTGACTAACCTCAAAC
>NZ_AWGF01000020.1 GCF_000495855.1 Asticcacaulis sp. YBE204
GCGCGCGGCGACCGGCGCGGGGGCAGGCGTCGCCGGCGCCACCGGAGCGCTCGGCTTTTTCATATTGACCGTCGACATGTCGAGCGGCGGCGGCACATTGGCCTTCGGCGGCTCAGGGGTATGACGGACGGGTTTGCTAGTTTTGTTGAACATAGTCTCCAGCCTTTACGAAGCGCGCGGGATTTTGAGGACGACCGTTGATCCACACCTCGTAATGAAGGTGAACCCCCGTAGAGCGGCCCGTCGAGCCCATTGCGCCTACCCGTTGACCGACGCCGACGCGTTGACCGGCCTTTACCGAGAAGGATTGCATATGGGCGTAACGGGTCTTGAAACCGTTACCGTGATCTATTTCGACACAGTTCCCGTACCCATTTCGGACACCGGAGAACGAAACGATACCGGGGGCCGTGGCATGGATAGGGGTCAGGAACGGACCTGCAAAATCAAGGCCAAAGTGGTTCTTGGGTTTACGCGTAAACGGATCGAAGCGAACGCCGAAACCTGAGGTCGTGCGCGTGTCGAAGGTCGGGCGCGCGAACGGCATCCCCTTGACCGATTTTTCGAGGCCGCGCATGTCCGACAGGTTCAGGGCCGCATTGCGGATGCGTTCGGCAAAGCCCTGATCGACGTTAAGAAAGGCCGCCAGTTCCTTGGAATCCTTGGATTCCAGCAGCGGACCACCTGACGCGCCGCCGCCGGAATAAGAGCTTGGGTTGAGGCCGGCGAGACGGAAGGCCAGGCGCAGGCGTTCGGCGCGCGACTTGGCAAAGGTTTCAGCCTTGGAGACCATGCGTTCCTGCTCGGCGCGCACGGCATAGACGCGTTCGACCGGCGGCAGGGTTTCGTCGATGCGGCCGGGTGCGAGGGCGGTTGCGGCACCCGGCACGCCTTTGAAATCTTTCAGGATCTGCACCAGAGCGCCATGACGCTTTTCGACCGTCTGTGCCAACTGCTCCAGCGAACCGGACGAGGCTTCGTTTTGCTGCATGAGGACGTCGAGGCGGGCCTGACGATCGGCGACCCAGCGCTCGGACTGCGCCTTCATCATCATGATCTGGCGATCTGGGCCGTTACCGCTGGAAATGGCCATGAAGATGACCGCGCCGGTGCTCATGGCCAGCCAGGTCAGGCCGATCGTCGCCAGAACCGCCAGTCCGAATTGCTTGCCCGTGCTGAGGATGTAGCCTTGCGTCTCATCGCCGGAACGGATGAACAGGTGCCGCTCCGGAAACGTTTGTTCCAGAGTATTCCGCAGGCGTTGAAAGCTTTTCTTACGCATCACACACACCTTACCCCAAGGAGTTTCTTAATTATGACTTAACCAAAACGGGTTTGGCAAGCGCTAATCGATTCGCAGGGGCGTGCAGTGCAGCGAAAATAAGGGCTGTCATGAAAAACAACAGGTTGAGCACCATTTCCATCGCCTGAACGTCCCATTTTGAGTGATACGGAAGGTTCATTTCAAGAATGATGCCGCATAACGCGGTTATGCTTATGTCGACTAAGTCAAGTCTTAACTTTCATTTGTTTCAAGGTATCGAGCACGGCTTGAACGTGGCCCTTGATGCGGACCTTGCGCCATTCGGCCTGAACCTGACCCTCTGGATCGATCAGGAAGGTCGAACGATCCGTACCCATATAGACCCGTCCGTACAGGCTTTTTTCGCCCCACGACCCGAAGGTATCGATGGTGGTGGTGCTTTCGTCCGACAGCAGCGGCATGGTCAGGCCGTGTTTGGTGCGGAACTTCGCATGGCTTTTAAGGTCGTCTTTTGACAAGCCGATGACGGTGGCACCCAATGCGTTGAAATCGGGCATGGCGGCCGTGAATTCCAGGGCTTCCTGCGTGCAGGTCGGTGTATTGTCGGTAGGGTACACGAACAGCACGACCCATTTGCCGCGCAAGGCCTTGAGCGTGAACGATTTCCCGTCGTCCGAGGGCAGGTCGAAGTTCGGCGCCGCATAGGGTTTGAATTCGGTTGCGGATGCTGCTTTTTTTGCCATGACAATGCCTTCGGTTAAGCTTATGGGATTAGAGGATAAATATCCATTCATCTAAACAATAGTGTCGTTTCATTCCGGGTTTCGTGAATAGGTTAATTGCCAAAATAAGACAACACTGGCGGCTCAGTCTGACGGGACTGATCCTGTTGATGATTGCCTGTTTCGTCATCAATCTGGCGCAGACCCCGATCCGCATCGATGGTCTCAAATTCCTGATCATCAATCGCCTTGAACGCACGGTACCGGGTGCGAAGGCCAGCCTGAAACACCTCGACCTCGTCTGGTTCCATGATACCAATGCTCTGGGCCTGCGCTTCGACGAAATGAGGTTGCAGGATGCGCAGGGTCGCGTTATCGCCTCGGCCGGCGAAATGGAAGCGGCCCTGGCCATCGACAGTTTGCTGGGGCTGCATCTGGCCCCGGCGCGGCTGACGGCGGAAGATTTTTTCGTCGCCATGTCAGTGTCGACCAATGGCCGCTATGAACTGGGTTACGACGCCAAGGGCGATCCGACGGCCTTTGCCATCGACAAGGCGTTTCTCGACCTGACCGGACCTGAGAAGCTGGGTCGCCCGATTAGCTTTACACGGCAATTTTCGCTCAAGGACGGCACGATCGCCTTCCGTCAGGTCGGCAGCGATCTCAAATGGCGGGCGCAGGTCGCGCATATCGATTTTACCAAGCGCAAAACACGGATCAAGACCGATATCGGTGTGGCGATCCTCAGCGAAGGCCAGACTTCTTACCTGACGGCGCATGCCGACGCCGAAACCGATCTCAAGACGGCGTCGCTCAATGCGCAGATCCGCGACCTGATCCCGTCGAAGGTCTTCCCCTCGGTCGGCGTGGCGCGGCCTCTGTCGCATTTCCGCGCGGCGGTCAACGGGCGCGGAAGCCTGAAATATTCGGCCAAAAATGGTCTGGAAAACGCCTTTGCCGATATTTCCGCGGGCCAGGGCAGCTACGCTTTCGGCAAGTCGGCGCAGGACTTCGACGCGCTGAGCCTCAAGGCCGATTACGCGCCCAAGACCAAGACGGTCGAGTTCAAGAGCTTCCGTCTCAAGTCGCGCTTCCTCGACACCGACCTGTTCGGCAAGGTCCATATCTCGCCGGAAGACGAAAAAACCAACCGCAAGATGGCAGTGGAGTTCGACTTCACCGGACCGCGTGTGACCGGTCAGCTGGCCGACGATTTCCCGGCCCAGACCCTGACCGACGTGCATTTCATCGGGGCCTATATACCGGACGATCGCGAGTTGACGATCCAATCAGGCAAGGGCTTGTTGGGTGGGGCGTCGCCGCTGACGACGAAGGGCCGCATCTATACCGATGAAAAAGGGCAACTGGGCGCCGATTTGACGGCGCAGGTCAGGGGCGTCTTCACCAAGGAACAGGTCTTTGCCTTCTGGCCGGAAAAGATGACGCCGGTGACGCGCGGCGACCTGATCCGGCGCATCAAGGGCGGGGTCTATTCCAACGCCGATTTCACGTTGAAAGCCCCGCCGGGGCATCTCAAGCCCGATGCGCTGGAAAACGAGGATTTGCGGCTAACCTTCGATTTCCGCGATATGGCGCTGAATTTTCATGACAAGCTTCAGGACGCGACGGGTCTGCACGGCAACGGCCTCCTGCTGGGCAGCCGCTTCGACCTGTTTCTGAAAGGCGGGCGGCTGGTCGAGGTACCCATCACCGGTGGCGGCGTGTCGGTGCCAAGTTTCAAGAAGAAGGATAATGCCGATACCCATATCTGGCTGACGGCCCTGTCCGGTGCGGCGCAACTGATCGAGGCTATCGATCCGCTCACGGGGGGCAATCTCGGCAAGGAAGGTTTGACACGGGAACGTTTGTCGGGCGAAGCCGAGACGCGGCTGGATATCAAATTCGCGACCTTTACGCCCCTGACCCTGAAAAATCTCGATCTGAAATTCAGTGGTAAAATCCGCAATGCCGGTTTGAAGCAGGCGGCGCTGGGCTGGGACCTGACCGAAGGCGATCTGACGGTGAGCGGTGATTATCTGGCCGATCATCTGGAGGTGCGCGGTCCGGCGAAGCTTGGGCCCTATGCCGGTGACATAGGCTATACGACGCAATTCGAGCCGAAGATGCAATATGTCGATTTCACCGGCAGCTTCAACGCGCGGCAATTCGGCGGCTCGCCGACGAAGCGCGTGGCCCTCAAAGGGAAGATGGAAATCTTCAATAATGTTGGCAAGGGCGAGATCGAGTCCGATATCTTCAATGGCACGGTCAACTGGGACGGCACCGAGGAGCGCCCGACCCACGTGACCCTGACCGGCAATACGCTGAGCGCCGGGATGAAGGGGCAGGGGCTGCCGATCTTCGCGCGCTTCAAGCCGGAAATTCCGACGGTCATCCGGCTTATTCGCGCCGGGGATATCTGGACCGGTGATCTGGAGGCCGAAGGTTTTTCCGGTGACCTCGGCTATCTCGACAGCGACCATCCGCGTCTGGTCTATAAGGCGACGATCACACCGGAGCGGGCGCAACTGCTAGGCATGGGCGCCTTGCCCTATTTCAATCAGGCTAGAAAACTGAGCGTTGATATCGGGCTGGACGCGGAGTCGCGCGAGGCCCGTATCCGGCTGGATGACATCGATTCCGTGCTCGACTGGACCGACGAAGGCGACAAGCCGCCTCTTCGGACCCTGACCACCAGTCTGACGCCGGAACAGCTGTATGCGATGGGCCTGCCGCGCGCCTGGTTTACGCCAACGCAGACCATTCCGGTTTTCGCGAAGTGGGAGCAGGGCGCGCAGGGTATCGGCGGCGAGGTCTTGCTGGGGACGCAACCGGTGCGCTTCGATTTGCCGGATACCGAAAGCGTCGATTTCACCTCAGGGCCGCCCAAGCCGTGGATGAAAATTTATGGTGATCTGGACGGGCCTTTCCTGAACCGGCTGGGTTATCTCAACCACAGTCTCGACCTGAAAGGGCAGGTCGGTTTCGCGCTGAGCCTGTTCCAGACGGAAAACCGCACGCCGGACGCCATTTCACCGGGTGAGATTTCAGCGGCTGTGCTGAATATCGATGCGACGCAAACTCAGCTTCAACTGGCGCGTAGCGACTGGGTCAAGCCTGTGGGCGAGGCCGCAAGCTTGGCGCTTAGTTTCGACGATCGTGGCGAAGGCGGCGGGATGAATATTTCGCGCATCCATGCCGAAGGCGCGCGGATCGCCATCGAAGGTCGCGCCTCGATGCTGAAAGACGGGACGTTCGACTATGCCGATTTCTCGCGCATCTACCTCAAGGATTTCGCGAATTTATCGCTGAAATTTTACGAACTGGATCACCCGTCGACGCGTATCGTCTCCATCAAGGGCGCACGACTGGATATTAGGCCGTGGTTCAATCCGCCCAAGCCCAAGACCGTGGTCGTCAATGGTGCGCCGTCGCCAGTGGTCGCGTCCGAACCACCGGTCGCCTATCGCGAGCCGCAAGCCCTGCCGCAAAGACCCTTACGCGTGCTGATCGACGTTGCGGCCCTGCGCGCGTCGGATACCGGCGTGTTCAGCGACGTCGAACTGAACGTCGAATGGGACGGTCGCAACCGCATCAAGGGCGAGGGCTCGGCCCTGACCGGAGAAGGCTCGCTGGTGACGCTCGATTTCGACCCCGAAGACGACCATACCGAATTCACCTTTGAAGCCGACAATATGGGCGATCTGGTGCGCACGGCCATCGGCGACAAACGCCTGACCGGCGGCACGGCGGTTGTCGAAGGCAAGTACCGCGACGGTCAGGTCGATGCGACGCTCAAAGGCGAAAATATCCGCGTCAGCCAGATTCCCGCCCTGGGTCAGGTGCTGACCTTGGCCTCGCTGCAAGGCCTGTCGGACACCCTGTCGGGGGCGGGTATTACGTTCAAGGATTACGAGTTCCCCATCCGCTATCGCAACAAGTATCTCTTTATCCGCAATGGCTGGGCCAAGGGCGAAGCCCTGCGCATCAATGTCTGGGGCTCATCCGATTTCGAGCGGCAATCGCTCGACTATCAGGGCACGATAATCCCGGCCTACGGCGTCAATGCCGCCTTTGCCGGGGTGCCGTTGGTCGGCGACGTGATCACCTCGAAGTCGGGCGAGGGCGTGCTGGGGCTGAAATACAAGCTGAAGGGCCGCTTCGAGACGCCTCAGGCCCAGATCGATCCGCTGTCCCTGGTCCTGCCGGGCTTCCTGCGACGGCTGCTGGACGAGGACCGCGTCGATCCGCTGCCGCCTATTCAGGTCAGTGAAAAGCGTAAAGATTAGAAGGGGGCAAGCCCCCTTCACCCGTTACTTGGAGCAGAGAAAAAGGCCAGCGCTTTATGCACCGGCCTTTCATTTTGCTCTAAGTTATGGGGTTTGGGGCCTGAGGCCCCATAACCTTTAAACCGGCTTCACCAGAACAATCTTCTTCTTGCCTTGCGACAGCTTGATCACGCCGTCAGCGTTCAGATCGCCCAGTGTCAAGTTTTGATTGCCGTCGGTGATCGCCGCGTCGTTGACGCGCAGGCCACCGCCCTGCGCCAGACGACGGGCTTCGCCGTTCGAGCCGGTCAGGCCGATCTTAGTTGCCAGCGCCGCCAGCATGATCCCGGCCTCAAGCTCAGAACGCGCCACCTCGACGGTCGGCAGATCGGCGGACAGAACGCCCTGTTCAAAGGCCTTCTGCGCCGTGTCGCGGGCGGTAGCGGCGGCGGCTTCGCCATGGACCATGCGCGTGGCGGCGTCGGCAAGGATCTTCTTGGCCTCGTTGATCTCCGCCCCTTGCAGGGCTTCGAGGCGCGCGATCTCATCCAGCGGCAGGTCGGTAAACAGGCGCATGAATTTACCCACATCGGCGTCTTCGGCGTTGCGCCAGTATTGCCAGTAGTCGTAGGGCGATAGTGCGTCGGCATTGAGCCACACCGCGCCGCCGACCGTCTTGCCCATCTTTGCGCCCGAAGCCGTCGTCAACAGTGGCGTCGTCAGGCCGAAGGCGGCTTTCTGGTTCAGGCGGCGGGTCAGTTCGACGCCGTTGACGATATTGCCCCACTGATCAGAACCGCCCATTTGCAGGACGCAATTATAGGTATTGTTCAGTTCGCGGAAATCGACGGCCTGCATGAGCATGTAGTTGAACTCAAGGAAGGTCATCGGCTGCTCACGCTCAAGGCGCAGCTTGACCGAATCGAAGGTCAGCATGCGATTGATGGTGAAATGCGTACCGAAGGTGCGCAGAAATTCGATATAACCGAAGCCCGACAGCCAGTCGTCATTATTGACCATGATGGCGTCGTTAGCACCCTCACCAAAGGTCAGGAAGTTGGTGAATACGCGTTTGATTCCGTCCATGTTCGACTGAATCTGGGCGTCGGTCAAAAGCGGGCGCTGAGTGTCCTTGAAGGTCGGGTCGCCGACCTTGGTCGTGCCGCCGCCCATCAGGACGATCGGCTTGTTGCCCGTCTTTTGCAACCAATAGAGCAACATGATCTGCACCAGCGAGCCCGCGTGCAGCGATGACGCCGTGGCGTCAAAGCCGATATAGCCCGTGATCGGTCCGGCGGAAGCCAGCGTATCGAGGGCTTCCGCGTCCGTGCACTGGTGGATGAACCCGCGCTGTTGAAGGACGTTGAGGAAATCGGATTTGAAGGTGGTCATGATCTCTAACTATCTGTTGGTTTTCAGCACCGTTTGGTGCGACAGTGCCTTTACCACGCACGACTTGCTTTGCCATAGGTATATTGCATGAAAATCATCGGCTTCATGACCGGAACGTCTCTGGATGGTATCGATATGGCGGTGCTGGAAACGGACGGCGAGGCGCAACTGAGCTTTGGCGCCTATGCCGAAAAGCCGATGCCGGTTGAGGTGCGCGCGGTTTTGGAAGCGGCGACGAAGGCGGCTTTGCAATGGCCGCGCGGCGAGGCGGAGCCTGAGATTTTCACCGAAGCGCGCCGCGTGATCGCTGATTTTCATCTTACAGCTCTGGATGAATTTGTGCGTGAAAATAGATTGAATTTAAAGAATTTCGACGCGCTGGGCGTGCACGGTCAAACCGTTCTGCACGAACGTCCGAAAGCAGGCATCAAGGGCCGCACGGTGCAACTGTTCGACGGTCAGTATTTCGCCGATCGCACGGGTGTGCCGGTCGTTTGCGACTTCCGTCAGGCCGATATCGAAGCGGGCGGCGAGGCCGCCCCTCTGGCGCCGGTCTATCATCGGGCTCTGGCGCAGGCGGCGGGTTTGAAGTTGCCGGTCGTGGTCGTCAATCTGGGCGGCGTGGCCAATATCACCGTGGTGCGTGAGGATGGTCTGACGGCGCTTGATACCGGCCCGGCCAGCGGTCTGATGGATCAATGGATGCGCCAGCATACGGGTTTGCTGTTCGATGAAAACGGCGCGGTCGCGGCGAAGGGCACGCCGGACGGCTATGTTGTCGGGGAATATATGCGGCATCCCTACTTTCTTCAGGGAGCGCCAAAGTCTTTGGATCGATACGATTTCACCTTGGATGCCATTTCGCATCTCGGCTTTGAAGACGGAATGGCAACCCTTTTGATGTTTACAGCGACAAGCCTGCGATTTGAAATTACCAGCCATGTAAAGAAGGCCAGCGCCATTATACTTTGTGGTGGCGGGCGGAATAATACGCATCTGGTTGAAGTCCTTACGCGGACCTTATCGGACATTGCACCCGTGGAGATTGCCGAAGACGTGGGTTGGCGCGGCGGCGCGATAGAGGCCGAAGCCTTTGCCTACATGGCAGCGCGGTCGCTGAGAGGCTTGCCGATTTCGTTCCCCGGCACAACGGGCGTTAAGGCACCGTTGATCGGGGGGCGGCTATTCCAGCCGTCAGTCCTCCGTCGTCGCGCCTGACGGTTTGGCGACCACATCGCCGCGCTCGATGCGGATCAGTTCCAGCACGCTGACGATCTGCTTCGACCGCCAGTGGCTGAGGAAATAACCCGCCGGGGCCGCCGTCAGGACGCAACCCCACTGGATGATCGCCGTCGTGTGTTCGCGGGCATAGCACGACACGCTATCCCCGGCTATTTCCGCCAGCAAGGCGATGACGGATAGCGGGATGGTCAGATAGCCGATGATGACGGCCTTTAGGATATGTTCCTGACGCTTTTCGTTCAGCGTGGCCAGATCGACGATGGCGGCAAAGATCGCGGCATCCACGCCCGCCAGCAATTCAAACGCCTTACGCGTCGATCCATTGCGCCGCAGACCGCTGACGAAATCGACGCCCATCATGGTCCACGCCCCCGGCGTCACAAACGCCGAGGGGATGAGGCTCCAGCCGGGAAACAGCGGCGTCAGCCGCTGCCACAAGGCCCAGACGGGCGTCTCGAAAACAAGGTCCGGGAGTTTGCCGGGCATGGAAAGCGCGGAACTATTCCAGTTCGCCGGCCAGACGACGGTCGAGATAACCACCGATGCGCTGTTCGACTTCGCTCAGTTGGTCGGTCCAGAAGTGGCCCGCGCCTTCGACGACTTCGTGGGCGATGGTGATGCCCTTCTGCGTGCGCAGCTTGGCGACGACGCGCTCGACTTCCGACGGCGGCACTACCGCGTCGGCCGAGCCGTTGAGGAACATGCCGGACGCCGGGCAAGGCGCCAGGAAGCTGAAATCATAGGCGTTGGCGGGCGGCGACACCGAGACGAAACCGTCGGTTTCCGGACGGCGCATCAGAAGCTGCATGCCGATATAGGCCCCGAAATTGTAGCCTGCGACCCAGAATTGCGATGCCGTCGGGTTCTTGGCCTGAAGCCAGTCGAGCGCGGTGGCGGCGTCCGCCAGCTCACCGATGCCCGAATCGAATTCGCCCTGTGATTTACCCACGCCGCGGAAGTTGAAGCGCAGGACCGAGAAGCCGCGCGTCATGAACAGGTGGAACAGTTGCACCGTCACCGGATTATTCATGTGACCGCCCGCCTTGGGGTGCGGATGCAGGATCAGGGCGATGGGAGCGTTTTCCGTTTTGCCGGCGGTATATCGGGCCTCAATTCGTCCGGCGGCGCCGGCGAGGATAACTTCAGGCATATAGAACCCTTGCTCAGTAACAAAAAGTGTCATGGTGCGGGGCATAATTCTTGACTATATTAGTCGGAATTACTAAGTCCGCTGCAAACGGGCTTTCCGCTGTAAGGCAAGCCGTTTAGCACACTCTTTTCGCTTTGCGCAGGTTTTTCGTCACAGAGATCAGCATGAGATTATCGACCAAGGGACGCTATGCCGTAATGGCCATGACCGACCTCGCATTGAATGCGCAGGGTAAGCCTATCTCCCTGTCTGAAATCTCGGATCGTCAGCAGATTTCGCTGTCTTATCTGGAACAACTGTTCGCGCGTTTGCGTAAGGCGGGCCTCGTCAAGAGCGCGCGGGGGCCCGGCGGCGGCTATTCGCTGGCGCGCAAGGCCGACGATCTGTTCGTGTCCGAAATCGTGCTGGCGGTTGACGAGCCGATCAAGGCGACGCGCTGCGCCCTGACCTCGAACAAGCTGGGGGCCAATAAGCGGCAATCCAAGGAAAGCGCGGCGCGCGAAATCGGCTGTATGCCGGGCGGGCAGCGCTGCCTGACGCATAATCTGTGGGAAGATCTGGGTTTCGCCATTCACGACTACCTGTCGACCGTGTCGCTGAGCGACGTGATCAACAAACGGACGCGCAAGCGCGTAACCATCGAAAACCGCGTGGCGCACGATCCGTTGCGGGAACTGGCCATATGAGTCGTACCCCCATCTATCTCGATCACGCCGCCACCTCGCCGATCCGGCCCGAGGTGCGCGAGGCCATGATCGCGGCATGGGATATCGGGGCCAATGCGTCTTCGGTTCATGCGCTGGGGCGCAAGGCCAAGCTGTTGCTCGAAGAAGCGCGCGATACGGTGCTCGCGCTGCTAAACGGCATCGGTTCGGCGCGCCTGGTCTTTACCTCGGGCGGCACCGAGGCCAATCAATTGGCCCTGACACAGGCGCGCGGGTTCGACCGGATCATTGTCAGCGCCGGTGAACACGACAGCCTCCACAAGGCGGCGGAATCCTACGGTCTGCCCGTGGCTTATGCGCCGCTGTTGAGATCGGGCCTCATCGATCTGGCAGCGCTTGATCAATTGTTGATTGATCGCCCGTTCGTCGCCGTCATGCTGGTCAATAACGAGACCGGCGTCATCAATCCGATCCGCTACATCGCCGACAAGGTTCATGCAGCTGGCGGTTGGCTGCACGTCGATGCCGTTCAGGCGGCGGGCAAGATCGAGATCGACATCGAAGCTTTAGGCGCTGACAGTCTGTCGCTGGCGGCGCACAAGATAGGCGGACCGCAGGGCGTCGGCGCGCTGATCTACAGCGCCGACCGTGACATCCGCGCGACTGTGCCGGGGGGCGGGCAGGAGTTCGGCTATCGCGCGGGCACCGAAAATATCGCCGGAATCGCCGGTTTTGCCGCCGCCGTGCGCGCGGTATCCGCGACCGATACCGGGGCGCAAACCGCTATTGAAGCGGCGTTGAAAGCCCTGGGTGCGACCATTGTCGGCGAAGACGCCCCGCGCGCGCCGGGCATCACCTGTTTCACCGTCCCCGACTGGACGGCGCAACTTCAGCTTATCCACATGGACATGGCGGGCGTCTGCGTTTCGTCGGGCTCGGCCTGTTCGTCGGGCAAGGTCAAGTCTAGCCGGGTGCTGGAGGCCATGGGCCTGAACGATGTGGCCGATAAGGCCTTGCGCGTCTCGTCCGGGTGGAATACGACCCCCGCCGACTGGCAGGAATTTTTGGATATCTGGTCAAAGGGTTATGAGAGATTTCTCGCCCGGAGCACCAGCAGAGTAAAGGAAAGCGCCTGATGGCCGCGGTCAAGGAAACGATCGAAACTGTTCAAAAGCTTGAGACCTATGAGCACGGCTTTGTCTCGGATATCGAGATGGAATACGCGCCCAAGGGGCTCAATGCCGATATCGTGCGCTTCATTTCGGCCAAGAAGAACGAGCCGGAATGGATGCTTGAATACCGTCTGGCCGCCTTCGAGCGCTGGCAGTCGATGGATGAACCCGACTGGGCCAAGGTCGAGTACCAGAAGGTCGATTATCAGGATCTCTATTACTACGCCGCGCCGAAGCCGAAGGCCAAGCTGAACAGCCTCGATGAGGTCGATCCGGAACTGCTGGCCGTCTATGCCAAGCTGGGTATCCCGCTGAAAGAGCAGGAAGTGCTGGCGGGCGTCGCCAGCGCGCCGAAATACGCGGTCGATGCCGTGTTCGATTCGGTCTCGGTCGTGACGACCTTCAAGGACGAGCTGAAAAAGTCCGGCGTGATTTTCTGCGCCATTTCCGAGGCCTTACGCGAATATCCTGATCTGGTGCGTCAATATCTGGGCTCGGTCGTGCCAGTGTCGGACAACTATTTCGCCGCCCTGAACGCTGCCGTCTTTTCGGACGGTTCGTTTGTCTATGTGCCGCCGGGCGTGCGCTGCCCGATGGAGTTGTCGACCTATTTCCGCATCAATGCCGAAAATACGGGCCAGTTCGAGCGCACCCTGATCATCGCCGACAAGGGGGCCTATGTCTCGTATCTGGAAGGCTGCACCGCGCCGATGCGCGATGAGAACCAGCTTCACGCCGCCGTGGTCGAACTGGTGGCGCTGGACGACGCCGAGATCAAATATTCGACGGTGCAGAACTGGTATCCTGGCGACGCTGAGGGCAAGGGTGGCATCTATAATTTCGTGACCAAGCGCGCCGATTGCCGGGGCGCGCGCTCGAAGGTGTCGTGGACCCAGGTCGAGACCGGCTCGGCCGTGACGTGGAAATATCCGTCGTGCATCCTGCGCGGGGACGAAAGCGTCGGCGAGTTCTATTCCATCGCCGTCACCAACGGGATGCAGCAGGCCGACACCGGCACCAAGATGATCCATCTGGGCAAGAACACCCGCTCGCGCATCATCTCCAAGGGCGTGTCGGCGGGTAAGTCGTCCAACACCTATCGCGGTCTGGTCTCGGCCCACGCCAAGGCCGTCGGGTCGCGCAACTTCACCCAGTGCGACAGCCTGCTGATCGGCAAGACCTGTGCCGCGCACACCGTGCCCTATGTGGAATCCGACACCGCTACCGCGCAGTTCGAGCACGAGGCGACGACGACGCGCTTGTCCGAGGATCAGCTGTTCTACGCCATGCAGCGCGGCCTGTCGCAGGAAGAGGCCGTGGCCTTGCTGGTCAACGGCTTCGTGCGCGACGTGTTGCAGGAACTGCCGATGGAATTCGCCGTCGAGGCCCAGAAACTGGTCGCGATCTCGCTTGAGGGGAGCGTGGGATGACGCTTTACCCGGATATCGAAATGCGAAAATCCAAGAGTATGTGGTTTGATGATGAAGCGTCGGACAGTCTTGGTCGTCCGGTCAAAATGTATTCTGTGGTTACGCCGATAGAGGTAATCAATCAGTACTATTCAGTAAGTGAACCGCCTCTAGTGGTTCACCCCGGAGAGCGACTGCTTGTTCTCGGTGCCGCCGATGGGAACAAAAGTTTTCTCTGGTTAGAAATAGATGAGAAGGCCCACTCTTTTGCAATGGCAGACATTTGCATTGCAGCGTCAAAACTTCGGAATGTTCATGAAGCCGGTGAAGGCTCAGCGTAAAAGAAGGCTATTATAACAATGCTTAGTATCGAAAACCTCACCGTCTCCGTCGACACCAAGACCATCCTCAAGGGCCTGAACCTGAACGTTCCGGCGGGCGAAGTCCACGCCATCATGGGCCCCAATGGCGCGGGCAAATCGACGCTCGGCTACACGCTGGCCGGTCGCCCGAACTACGAGGTCGCGCAGGGCGCGGTCGATTTCAACGGCGAAGACCTGCTGGAGATGGAGGTGCATGAACGCGCCGCCGCCGGTCTGTACCTGTCGTTCCAGTATCCGCTGGAAATCCCCGGCGTTCCGGCCCTGACCTTCATCCGCACGGCGCTCAACGCCCAGCGCAAGCTGCGTGGGGAAGACGAAATGAGCGCGCCGGAGTTCCTCAAAACGACGCGCGAACTGGCCAAGACGCTGAAAATCGACATGGACATGCTGAAGCGTCCGCTCAATGTCGGTTTCTCCGGCGGCGAAAAGAAGCGCATGGAAGTGCTGCAAATGGCGCTGCTCAAGCCGAAGTTCCTGATCCTCGACGAGACGGATTCCGGCCTCGATATCGACGCGCTCAAGGTCGTGTCGGACGGCGTCAATGCCCTGCGCGCGCCGGACCGCGCTATGCTGGTCATCACCCACTATCAGCGCCTGCTCGATCATATCAAGCCGGATCGCATACATATCCTTGTGGACGGCAAGATCGTCCATTCCGGCGGTCCTGAACTGGCGCTGGAACTGGAAGCGCACGGCTACGACCGTTATCTCGGTGAGGCCGCGTAATGGCCTTCGACCTGACCCCGCTCGACCTGTTCGATCCGTCGTCCTACCCGACGCGACGGAACGAGGAGTGGAAATATAGCGACCTCGCGCGCGTGTTGCGGGATGTGCCGTCGCGCACCGCTCTGACGCATCTGCAAGCCGCGACCGGCGATTTCGGCGGCTTCTACTGGCATTGCGCCGGTGACGGGCAACTGGGTGATCTGCAAGCGGCTGTCACCAAGGCCATTCAGGTCTCTGGCGGCCGTCTTTACCTCGACCTGAGCGATGTCGGGGAAGAGGGCGCGGTCGCTGGCTACCAAGGCGAAGGCCGTATCGCGCTGGGCGCGGACGAACACCTGATCCTGCTCGAAGACTATAGCGGCGCGCTCGATTACGCCGCAAACACCACCTTGCATTTCGACCTGGCCGAAGGCGCATCGCTGACCCGCGTGGTCATCCTCGATGAGCCCGAAACCGCCGTGTCGGTGCGCCGTTCGACCGTCAAAACCGCGCCGGGCAGCGTGTTCAAACAATACGTCTTTGCGACCGGCGCGAAGTTCCAGCGTTTCGAAACGCATGTCGAACATGCCGGTCATGGCGCGCATGTCGAGATGCACGGCGCCTATCTGCTCAAGGACACGGCGCATTTCGACTACACCACCCGCGTCAATCACGCCGAAATCGACGGCACGACCGAGCAACTGATCAAGGGCCTCGTCAAGGACCGCGCCACAGCGGTATTTCAGGGCAGGATTTATGTCGAAAAGGGCGCCGACGGCACCGACGCGCGGATGCGCCATCAGGCCCTGATGCTCAATGACGGGGCGCATGTGCGCGCCAAGCCGGAGCTTGAAATTTACGCCGACGACGTGCAATGCGCCCACGGCAATACGATTGGCGCTTTGGACGAGGCGGCGCTGTTCTTCTGCCAGTCGCGCGGTATGCCCGAAGACACAGCGCGCGCCCTGCTGATGCAGGCCTTCGTCGTGCCGGTCGCCGAGCAGATCGAGGACGAGGCCCTGCGCGAGATGGTCCTGAACTGGATCGAGGACAAGGCCGGAGGGTTCTATGCCCTTTGACGTCGACGCCGTCCGCCGCGATTTTCCGATCCTCAGCCGCGAAATTAACGGCAAGCCGCTGATCTATCTCGATTCCGGGGCTTCGGCACAGAAGCCGAAGGCCGTGATCGACGCCATGAGCCACCACATGGCGCAGTCCTACGCCAATGTGCACCGGGGCCTGCATCGGTTAGCCAACGAGGTCACCGACGCCTTCGAAGCGGCGCGCGAAACCGTCGCTAAATTCATCAACGCCGCACGGCCGGAAGAGGTGATCTTCACAAAGTCGGCCACCGAGTCGATCAATCTGGTCGCCCAGACCTGGGGGCTGGCGCTCAAAGCCGGCGATGAAATCCTAATCTCGGAACTAGAGCATCACGCCAATATCGTGCCGTGGCACATGCTGGCGCAGCGTACCGGCGCGGTGCTGAAATGGGTGCCGATCCTCGATGACGGCAGCCTCGATATGGCGGCGTTTGATCAATTATTGACCGAGCGCGTCAAGCTGGTTGCCATCGCGCATATGTCGAACGTTCTGGGCACGATCAACCCGGTTCAGGAGATCGTTCAGAAGGCCCATGCGGTCGGCGCTAAGGTGCTGATCGACGGCTGTCAGGGTGTGGTTCACTTACCGGTGGACGTACAGGCGCTCGGCTGCGACTTCTATGCCTTTTCGGCGCATAAGCTGTATGGACCTACCGGTCTGGGCGTCCTGTGGGGGCGCTACGACCTGCTGGAGGCCATGCCCCCGTGGCAGGGCGGCGGCGAGATGATCGCTCACGTTAGCAAGGAACGGATTACCTATGCCGAGCCACCGCATCGTTTCGAAGCGGGTACGCCAGCGATCCTTGAGGTCATTGGCCTGAAGGCCGCCATCGACTGGCTGTCGCAATGGGACCGCGAGGCCGCTGTGGCGCACGAAATGGCGCTCTATGAACGCGCCCATGCGGGGCTTAAAACCATCAATTCTGTGCGTATCCACGGCGAAGCTAAAGAAAAAGGGTCTATCCTGACCTTTTCTTTGGGTTCGGCCCACGCCCACGACGTTGCGCAAATCCTCGATCGCTACAATATAGCGGTGAGGGCGGGGACGCACTGCGCCGAACCGCTGATGACGCGTCTGGGCGTGACCTCGACCGTGCGCGCCTCGATCGCCATCTACAATACCGAAGCCGAAATCGACGCGCTGATTACCGCCGTCGCCAAGGCCCAATCCTTCTTTGAGTAAACCCATGTCCCAGCACGAGATCATTTCCCTGTCCGGCGAAGAGCCGCAAGCCGAGCTGTTTTCAGCCGAGGAAACGACGGCGGTCGAACCGCTGCCGCAGGAAGAACTCGATCGTCTGACCGACGAACTGATCGCCGCGTTCAAGACGGTGTTCGACCCCGAAATCCCGGTCGATATCTACGAACTGGGGCTGATCTACCGCGTCGATGTCAATGATAACCGCGAAGTCGTGGTCGATATGACCCTGACCGCGCCGGGCTGCCCGGTGGCGGGTGAGATGCCGGGGTGGGTGCAAAACGCCGTCATGGGCGTGCGCGGCGTCGCAGACTGCACGGTCAATCTGGTCTTTGAACCGCCTTGGGAGTCGTCGAAGATGAGCGACGAGGCCAAGTTACAACTGAATATGTTTTAGTATCATGGGGGAAACGGGTTTCCCCCATGCGCCCCCTTCCTAGGTAAAGCACAGAGACGATCATGGACATTCAGCCGAGCATTACCCCGCGTATACGCCGCCCGCGTCCAGCCGTGGTATCTCTGACCGAGGCTGCGGCCCATCAGGTCAAGTCGATCATGGCACGTGCTGAACAGCCCTATGTCGGCCTGCGCGTCGGCGTGAAGGCTGGCGGCTGTGCCGGTCAGGAATACGTCCTGTCCTATGCCGAAAGCATCGACCCGCTTGATGAGGTGGTCAAGGACAAGGACGTCACCATCCTGATCGAGCCCAAGGCGGTGCTCTATCTGGTCGGCACAGTCATCGATTTTGAGACGACCAAGCTGGCCTCGAAGTTCGTCTTCAATAATCCGAACGAAACCGACGCCTGTGGGTGCGGCGAGAGCGTCACCATCGTGCCGGTCGCCAAGGATTAAACGGCAGGCACGGTATCCAGCCAGTCGAGCGCTTCGTCGAGGCTCTCAAACGTCTGGATAAAAGCCTTGGGGAACATGTCTTCCATACTCCCCAGGCGCGGTCTGTCGAACGGGTCGGTGGAAATCAGCGCTAGACGTTTGCGCGGCGGGGGCGGTGAACCTGCCATTTCCGCCAGATATTTTCCGGCGCGCAACAGGTCCAGCACTTCGACATAACCGTCGGCAGAGCGCATATCCATAATACGATCATAGAGCCAGGGATGGCCAAGCGTGCCGTACAGCTTGATCAACGCATCGATCAGGGCGGTGCTTTCATACCGTCCCCGCACGGTGATGATCAGACGTTGTTTCTCAGCGTCTATAAGATGGCTGATGCGGAAGGTCGCAGGCATGGACGGCACTCGTAGCTTTGGTGCCATCACCGTAGCCTACAGGCCTTAAGAAAGGCCTGATGACAGCTCAATTTTGATAATTATTCAACGGTTTGCGCGAGGGTGTTGGAGGTTTTGTCGCGCTTCGCCGCCCTCTCAGGCGTTTCATCGATAAGAACCGATGGCTGAATCGACAGACCGGTGGCCTCGGCGATCAGGGCCTGGGTATGGTCCTCTATCCGTGATTGCAGTGTGGCCATGAAGGTGTTCTTGTCGAGCCCGACGGGGATGGGTTCGAGAAATTGCAGGACCGCCGTGCCGGGCGTTTTCTTGTACTGCATTTCCTGCCAGAACAGGCCGAGATTGGTAGCTACCGGCACGACGGGACGCTGGAAATTCTTGTACATGTGCCAGACGCCGGAACGGTAACGGCGATAGGTACCCGGCGCATTCAGGTGGCCTTCGGGGTAGATCAGGATGTGGCGGCCGTCGCGGGCGGCTTCGGCAGAACGCTGGCTTAGGTTCTTGCGCGCTTCGTGACCACCGCAGTTATTGACGACGATGGCGCCCAACTTGCGCAGGAGCGTGCCCATCATCGGATATTTCTCCAGATGGTCGCCGGTGACGAAGGCCAGATCCGAGAACTGAGAGTAGATGCTGAAACCGTCGCCCCACGATTGGTGCTTGGCCGCAAAGATGACCGGTTCGGCAGGCACGTTTTCACGGCCGCGGATGTCCAGCTTGATACCCGCGACAGCGTCCATCGCCCACACCATGCGCCGCGTATAGCGTTGGATGATCCACAGAACCGGCTTGCGTCCGGGGAGCAACGACAGGATGAGGGCGGCAAGGCTGTAGACAATCGAAAACAGCCAGTAGACGACGGCAAACGCGAACGAGCGCATGAGGAACCTGCAACAAAAAAGACAGGGCAATGCTGCCCTGTCTGCATATTTGCATAAATTTGAACAACGTTCAAATTATTATTTCAGGTCGCTTTCTACGCGGCGTTGGCGCCCTTGCGCGTACCGGGTGCGCAGGTGACCATGTTACGGCCATTGTTCTTGGACTGGTAAAGCGCCTTGTCGGCCCGATCGAGCAGATCGAAGGCGTCTTCGCCGAATTCACGCTGAGCCAGGCCCGCCGAAATCGTGACGGTGCCGAGGTCTTCGTTGGTCGAGCGGCGCTTGAGGACGCGCGAAGCGATTTCCTGACGGGCTTCGTTGAGCAGACGTTCGACCGAGGCCATGGATTCATTCGGGAAAATCATGCCGAATTCTTCGCCACCGTAACGGGCGGCCAGACGCGGTGCACGGCCCATCCGCGACAGGACCGACGCTACGTAACGCAGAACCTGATCGCCCGTCTGATGGCCCCAGGTATCGTTGAAGCGCTTGAAATGGTCGATATCGAGCACGGCCAAAGTCACGACATTACCGTCATCGCCTTCGCAATGCTTGTCCAGCGCTTCGTCGAAAGATTTGCGGTTGGCGAGGTTGGTCAGGGCGTCGGTCATGGCTTCCATGCGCACTTGATCGAGATGCTTGCGCAGACGGGCAACTTCGCGCGAGGATTCGTTGAGGCGCGTTTCCAGTGAGCCGTGCTGATCGATGACCTTATTGGTAGCGGCGGTCAGATTGTCGACCAGCGAGCGCAGGCGCACAGCATCGACGTCGACCATCGAATCTTTCGCGCCGAGCAGGGTCTGATTGTAAACCTTCTGAGCCTTCTGGGCTTCGGTAATGACGTCGGTCACCGAGGCCAGTTCGCGGGTCAGCTTTAGGCCAGCGTCGCGGACCTCGTCATTGAGCTTCATGCGCGTGATAAATTTAGAAGCGAGGCTTTCCGAAATTTCCTCGGTGATCTTTTCGCCGGAACCGATCAGGCGGCGGATCTCCTGCGCCAGGGCGGATTCGGGATCACCCGCGACATAGAGCCAGATTTCATAATTGAGCGGCGTCGGCCAGACATCGTGCAGTTCCATCATTCGGATGGCTTCCTGCGCGAGCGTATAGGCGTTGGGGCTGCGTACGCTGACTTCTATGTCGTTATTCATAGCTTCCTCATGTCACACTGATTCGCGGTGACACGACGAGCCTATGCCAATTTCTCTGACAGCCGGTTAACGGCCGAATTTATTTTTATCTTATTTCTCAGTTACGGTAAGCACTGCGTAGAAGGAAGGCCGGAACGTGGGCGCCGAAGCCGGCGCCGTCACTATCCTTATCGTTTGAATATTCAGGCTTTTTATCTGACTTGGTGCGGGGTTCCGCTGCGGGCTTCGACTCGGCGGGAACCGACTTCACACTTGCGCGGCGGCGTGATTTTTTTTCGGGTATTGCGGTTGCTACCGCCTCAGAGGTGGCAATCGAATCAACTTCCGGTGTGGCACCGACGTCGGTGACGGGCAAGGGGGCGGCTTCGACCGGCTCCATCGAGACGCCTTCGGACGCCTTGACGGGACGCGAACGTCCGCGCGGCGAGCGCTCGCGACCCTTGCGCTCGGGGCGTTCCGGACGGACATCTTCAAGACCGGTCCAGTCGACTTCCAGTTCGAGAGGTGCGGGCTCTTTCTTGATGAGTTTCAAAACCTTGTCGTAGTTCTTCTCATCCTGTGGCGAGAGGATGAGGTAGGCTTCGCCGGTACGACCTGCGCGACCGGTACGACCGATACGGTGGACATAGTCGTCGGCGTGGATCGGCACATCGAAGTTGAAAACGTGGCCGACATTGGGAATATCGAGGCCGCGGGCGGCCACATCTGATGCAACCAAAAGCTTCAATTCGCCCTTGCGGAAGGCATCGAGTGTCTTCATGCGCAGGCTTTGATCGAGGTCGCCGTGGATCGGCGCGGCGTTGAAACCATGCACCGACAGAGACTTGGCGACGATATCGACGTCGCTCTTACGGTTGCAGAAGACGATGCCGTTGGTGATATCGAGCTGTCCGATCAGGGTCCGCAGCGCCATACGCTTGGCCTTGGCCATCGTCTTGGAGTCTTTTTGCGGCACGCGATAGACGTATTGCGTAATGCTTTCGTTGGTCGAGGCGGGGCGCGAAACTTCAATCCGGACCGGATTTTTCAGGAATTGCTCGGTCAGGCGCGTGATTTCAGGCGGCATGGTGGCTGAGAAGAACAAGGTCTGGCGCGACGGCGGCGTCAGCTTGAAGATGCGTTCGATGTCCGGGATGAAACCCATGTCGAGCATCCGGTCGGCTTCGTCGACGACCATCAACTGCACGCCGTTGAGCATGACCTTCGAGCGTTCGAACAGGTCGAGCAAGCGGCCCGGCGTGGCGATCAGAACATCGACGCCCTTGTCCAGTTTGGCGACCTGATCCGACATCGACACGCCACCGATAAGCAGCGCCCAGTTCAGTTTGCAATATTTGGCGTATTTCTCGAAGGCTTCGGCGACCTGATCGGCCAGTTCGCGCGTGGGCGCCAGCACGATGGCGCGCGGCATACGGGCGCGCGAACGCCCCGAGGCCAGTTTCTCAATCATCGGCAGGGTGAAGGCCGCGGTCTTACCCGTACCCGTCTGCGCGATCCCCAGAACATCGAGCCCGACAAGGGCGATGGGGATAGCCTGTTCCTGAATCGCGGTCGGCGTGTCGTAGCCGGTATCGGCAACGGCTTTGAGGATTTCAGGGCTGAGGCCTAGATCGGTAAACTTGGTCATTAAGCTTTGCGTTTGGGGGCAGAGGGAAAGTAAACGGGAAAATCGCCTTCGAGCCCGCGCGAATCTGGCGCGAAACCGGCGCAAATCCGCACCGTGAAAGGCTTTGCGCCTCTAGTACCAGATTTTGCGCAAAATGACAGAAGTTTATTAAGTGGGCCTGAACCCGTCTAAACGTCGAGGTCTTCGGTGACGAATTCGGCGTTTTGCTGGATATATTTGAAGCGCAGTTCGGGTTTGCGACCCATCAGGGTCTCGACCAGATCCTCAATCTCAGTCTCGTTTTCCGGCAGAGTCACCCGCGCCAGGGTCCGTGTCTTCGGGTCCATGGTGGTTTCCTTCAACTGCGCCGGCATCATCTCCCCGAGGCCCTTGAAGCGGCCGATTTCGGGCTTCTTGCCCTTGAATTCGGTTTCCAGCAGTTCCAGACGGTGTGCGTCGTCCTTGGCATACATGGTCTTGGCGCCGTGGCTGATACGGTAGAGCGGCGGCATAGCCAGGTACAGGTTACCGTTGCGCACCATCCCAGGCATACTGCGGTAGAAGTAGGTGATCAACAGCGAGGCGATGTGCGCGCCGTCGACGTCGGCATCGGTCATGATGACGATGCGTTCATAGCGCAGGTCGTCTTCCTTGAAGCGCGCCCCGGGTTGCACCCCCAGCGCCAGACCGAGATCGGACAGTTCCTGATTGGACTTCGCCTTGTCGGCGGTCGCCGAGGCGATGTTGAGAATCTTGCCGCGTAGGGGCAGGATAGCCTGTGTGTTGCGGTTGCGCGCCTGCTTGGCCGAACCACCAGCCGAGTCACCTTCGACGATGAACAGTTCGGTGCCGTGGGCGTCCTGACGGGCGCAGTCGGCCAGCTTGCCCGGCAGACGCAGCTTGCGCGTCGCCGAAGCGCGCTGGACTTCCTTGTCCTTGCGCTTCTTCAAACGCTCTTCGGCGCGTTCGACGACGAATTGGAGCAATTTGTCGGCCTGTTTCGGCGAGGAGATCAGCCAGTGATCGAATGGGTCGGCGAGCGCCTTTTCAACCAGTTTCTGCGCGTCGGACGACGACAGGCGATCCTTGGTCTGGCCCTGAAATTCCGGGTTCTTGATGAACACCGAAATGACCACACCGGCCTGAGCCACCACATCTTCGGCGGTGACGATGCCGCCGCGCTTGTCGCCGGTCATTTCGGCATAGGATTTCAACGAGCGGGTCAGGGCGGCGCGAAGCCCGGCTTCGTGGGTGCCGCCGTCCGGGGTGGGAATTGTGTTACAGTAGGACTGCGTAAAGCCATCGAATTCACCGAACCCTGCGCCTGACCAGGTTACCGCCCATTCGACTGCACCCGCCTCACCCTTGCGCTCCACGCGACCCGAGAAGATATCGGTGACGGTTTCGGTTTCCAGCACGCGTTCGGCCAGATAGTCGGCCAGACCGTTGGGAAAATAGAACTTGTCTTCGGTCGGCGTGTGGTCGGTGATGTGGTTGGCCGCGCACTTCCAGTGGATTTGCACGCCGCGGAACAAATAGGCCTTGGCCTTGGCCATACGATACAGACGTGCCGGTTTGAAATGCGCGCCAACGCCGAAGATTTCAGGATCGGGCAGAAAGCGTTCGCGGGTGCCGCGCTTCTTCGACGGGCCGATCTGCTGGATGGGACCGAGGCTCAGGCCTTTGGAGAAGTTCTGCTGCCATTCAAACCCATCGCGCCAGACCGTGACTTCGAGATGCTCGGACAGGGCGTTGACGACGGAGACGCCGACGCCGTGCAGGCCGCCGGAGGTTTCATAGGCCTTGCCGGAGAACTTGCCGCCGGAGTGCAGAACGGTCATGACGACTTCGAGGGCCGACTTGCCGGGATATTTCGGGTGCGGATCGACGGGTATGCCGCGACCATCGTCGCGTACCGAGAGATAGCCTTCCGTATCCAGTTCGACCCAGATGGCCTTGGCATGTCCGGCCACGGCTTCGTCCATGGCGTTATCGAGTACTTCCGCGAATAGGTGGTGCAACGCCTTTTCGTCTGTGCCACCGATATACATGCCCGGGCGCTTGCGGACCGGTTCCAGCCCCTCCAGCACTTCGATCGACGATGCGCCATAGCCTTCGGCGGTCATGGCGGACGGCGCATTTATGGTGGCTTCGGGCTTGGCCTGCACCACGACGGGCTTGGTCGCCTTGCTCTCTTCGGCAGCTGGCTTGGGCGTGTCACCGCCGAACAGGGAGGGTTGGGGAATAGGATCGGACATGACATTCACTGTGAACTGATTCGCCGGGCAGGTGCGTGACGCAACTGTCGCAGGTCTGGAACAATCCATAAACAAAAAGGCCGCAAACCCCAAGGGGCTTGCGACCGATTTCTGTGGCTTACGCCGTAAGGTGCTTAGAAAGCCGCCTTAAGGGTCAACGCGATTTGCGGCTTGTAGAGGTTACGGCCTGCGACAGCGCCCAGGTCATGATCGCCGGTGTCCCAGTAGCGGGCATCGATCGACAGGTTCTCGGTCAGGGCGTAGGCAACGCCGGCGTTCCAGGTCGTGTATTCCGAACCGGCTTCGTACTTGCCAATGGCGCCCGAAACCGACCACTTGTCGGCGATCGGATAGGCGGCGTTCAGTTCGTAGTACGGAGTTTCCAGCGTTTCCCAGTTGGCGTAGATGGCGGCGCCGATCGTGCCCTTGCCCATCGGGTGCGAGAAACCAGCCTTCAGTTCACCGAAGTTCAGGCCGTCTTCGTCCGGATAGGAGTAATAGATGGCGCCGAAATCGAACGACCAGTCACCCACGGTCGGCTTGACACCGGCATACAGGTCGAGTTCCAGCGACGCGTCGGTGCCGAAATCAACGTTCGAACCCCACGCACCGGCGTAGAAGCTGCCGTTGGTGTAGTCGATGCCGGCCTGAACGGCGGCTTCTTTGTTGGTTTGCGACACGCCGCGCCAGACGTAGTTGTTGGTGGCGGCAATGTTGTAGCTCAGGGCGCCTTCGGCCGAAGCGGCACCGGCGACGAGGGCGCTGGCGGCGACAGCGGCGGCGAGGAGGAATTTCTTCATGATCTGTATCCTGTTTATGATTCGGATTATTCTTGGGCCGCAATGAAACCAGGATCACAATGACATCCGGGTCGTGGCACGACTTGCAAATCTATGTTGAATTTAGCAATTTTTTCGTCGAGTGCCAGTACCCGCATGTCGTTTCAACCTGTTTGATGTAAAATTGTCACTTTTTCTTAATTCGCGCCTCGCCAAGGTGGTTCGGATTTATAGGTTTGAATTATAATGGGTTTTTAAACTGTCTAAATGGCTTGGTCCGTTATGGGTTGGAAGATACGCAACGAGGATATCGATCCACTGCGTGCCTCAGGTCACGCCCGAAAATAAAAAGGCCGCCCGTAATAACGGGCGACCTTTCCATTGCTTAGGCAAAGACGATTCGTCTTAGAAAGCGGCCTTGATCGTAGCGACGACGCGCTCGTCCATGCCCTTGACGTCTTCGCTGGAGTTGTAATAACGCAGATCCAGCGAAATCTTGTCGGTCATGCCAAAGGTGCCGCCCAGATTCCAGGTGTCGTATTCGCCACCGGCGGCGAACTTCTGGGTGCCGTAGGCGAGCGAAACGACGGCTTTTTCGGTGATCGGATAGGCGACGTTGACTTCACCATAGGACGTGTCGAACATATCGTCGGTGTTGGTGTAGTAGGCGGCGCCGATGGTGCCTGCACCCAGCGGATAGGTAACGGCGGCCTTGAGCTCGGTGGCGTTCAGGTCATCTTCCTGCGGATAGGCGTAGTAGAGCACGCCCAGATCGAAGCTGAACTTGCCGACGGTTGGCTTGACGCCAGCGTACAGGTCGAGTTCGTAATCGGCCTTGGAACCGAAATCGACGTTCGACGCCCAGGTGCCGGCGTAGAAGATGCCGTTGGTGTAGTCGATGCCGCCCTGAATGGCCGGGTCTTCATTGGTCTGCGAGATGCCGCGGAACACGTAGTCCGTGGTGGCGGCAATGTTGTAGCTGAAAGTGCCTTCGGCCGAAGCGGCACCGGCGGCGAGAAGGGCGGAGGTCGCGGCAGCGGCGATCAAAAACTTTTTCATGATTACTTCCTCAGATTGGATTCGTTATGGCTTTGCCAAACCTGAATGTTTCCTGTACGCGCGACTATGTGTGAAGTTTTTGTGATGCCGCAGGGTTAACATACAGAGATTATGATCTGAGCCAAGGGTGTGATGATTAAACAAGATTAGTGTGCCATAATTGCAATCAATGTGGCGAGAATATGAATTAAACTCTTGTAATGTATAAAAATAGGGCGTCCGAAAAACGGACGCCCTATCTTATTTGTGCAACAGGTTCTGTTGTGACTTAGTGATGGACTTCGTCGTGAAGCGCCGAGTCGAGACCCAGTTCTTCATCGGCTTCCGACACCCGCAGCCCCGTCGTGAACTTGCAGATCACGAGGATAATGAAGGTACCGACGGCCGACCAAGCGATGGTGAACAGCAGACCGTAGAGCTGCGTCATCACGTTGGCGCCTTCCGACAGGCTGTTGATCGCCGGATCGGCGAAGACGCCGGTCAGGATCGCGCCGAGGAAGCCACCTGCGCCGTGGATGCCGAAGGCGTCCAGCGAGTCATCGTAGCCCAGCAGCTTCTTCACCCAAGAGGCGAAGATGTAGCAGAACGGACCAGCCAGCAGACCGATGATCAGGGCGCCGGTCGGGTTGACGAAGCCAGCGGCCGGGGTGATGGCCACGAGGCCAGCCACGATACCCGACAGGATGCCGAGCAGCGAAGGCTTGCGACGGATGGTCCATTCGACCAGCTTCCACGACAGACCGGCAGCGAGTGCAGCCAGAAGCGTGTTGAGCAGGGCGGCGGCACCGATGCCATCGGGAGCCCAAGCGGAGCCGGCGTTGAAGCCGATCCAGCCCACGAACAGCAGCGAGCAGCCGATCATGACGAAGATCAGGTTGTTCGGCGCCATTTCTTCGGTGCCGTAACCCTTACGACGGCCGAGGAAGATAGCGGCCACCAGACCAGCGACGCCGGAGTTGACGTGAACGACGGCGCCACCGGCGAAGTCGAGAACGCCCATGCCGCCCATGTAGCCGCCGCCCCAGACTTGGTGGCAGATCGGTGCATAGACGAAGACCGACCACAGGGCCATGAACAGGATCAGGCCCGAAAGCTTGATGCGTTCGGCGAAGGCGCCGGTGATGAGGGCCGGGGTGATGATCGCGAAGGTCATCTGATAGGAAATCCACAGCATTTCAGGCAGGCCGGGGGCCAGGCTGAACGCCGTTTCCTTGGTGACGCCCTTCAGCAGGAAGGTGTCGAAGCCGCCGATGAACTTGTTGACGGTTTCGCCCGGAACGCCGAACAGATCGCTGCCGACGCCGAAGGAGATCGAGTAACCGACGACGTACCACAGCAGACCGGCAACGCACGAAACGGCGACCGATTGCGTGACCGTAGCGATGACGTTTTTCTTACGCACCATGCCGCCGTAGAACAGGGCCAGACCCGGAAGGGTCATCATCAGAACCAGGGCGGTGGAGAGGAAGACGAAGGAAGAAGCGGCGCCGTCGAGTTCGAGCGGAGCCTGGTGGGCGAGCAGCTTCGGCGCTTCGGCTTCAGCAGCTTCGACCGGGGTGGCGGCTTCGGAGGCAGCGACCGATTCGGACGCAGCGGCCTCAGCCGTCACAGCCGCCGCGTGAGCGACGGTGATGACCGGTGAGGTCATCAAAAGAGCGGCAGCCGCGGCGGCCACTCGGGTAAGTTTGATCCACGTTTTCAAGTTATCCCCCTTGGATAAGCGGATATTGCACACGCGAAGAGTGCCGCTATTGGCTTGTTTCGCAAAGGGTTTTATTGCGTTAATACATGGGCAACGGGCGCTGGGCGGGCTATTGCGTCATTTATGTGTCTAATTGCGCCTCACGCGCGCGCAAATCCAATAAAGACATTTGGTATCTTTTGTAACTAATTTAATTTCTTTTGAAACTAAAAAAGTTGACCTAACGTAATCATCAATTTTGATGAAATTCAGAGTCGCCTCAAGCAAAACGAGCCGCCCTGAAACAGGACGGCTCGCATCGTTTGGCTAGTTTTAACCCGACTCTCAGGTCAGATTAGCACTTGTAGTACAGTTCGAATTCGACCGGGTGCGGACGCAGTTCGAGCATCATGACTTCTTCCATCTTCAGGTCGATGTACGAGTCGATGAAGTCGTCGTCGAACACGCCGCCCTTCTTCAGGAAGGCACGGTCCTTGTCGAGGTTTTCCAGAGCTTCACGGAGCGAACCGCAGACTTCCGGAACGAGCTTACGCTCTTCGGGCGGCAGGTGGTAGAGATCCTTGTCGGCGGGGCCGCCCGGATCCATACGGTTTTCGATACCGTCGAGACCGGCCATCAGCAGGGCGGTGAAGGTCAGGTAGGGGTTGCCCATCGGGTCCGGGAAACGGGCTTCGATGCGCTTGCCCTTCGGCGAGGAGACCCACGGAATACGGATCGAGGCCGAACGGTTGCGGGCCGAATAGGCCAGCTTCACCGGGGCTTCGTAGCCGGGAACCAGACGCTTGTAGGAGTTGGTCGTCGAGTTGGCGAAGGCGTTGATGGCCTTGGCGTGCTTGATGATGCCGCCGATGAACCACAGGCAGAGGTCCGACAGACCGGCATACTTGTCGCCGGCGAACAGCGGCTTGCCGCTCTTCCAGATCGACATGTGGACGTGCATGCCCGAACCGTTGTCGCCGAACAGCGGCTTGGCCATGAAGGTGGCCGTCTTGCCGTAGGCGTGGGCGACGTTCTGAACGACGTACTTGTAGAGCTGAAGACGGTCGGCCATGGTCAGCATGTCCGAGAACTTCAGACCGAGTTCGTGCTGGGCGGGTGCCACTTCGTGGTGGTGCTTTTCCGGCTCCATGCCGAGTTCGCCCATGACGGCGAGCATTTCGCCGCGCAGGTCCTGGCACGAGTCGACCGGGTTGACGGGGAAGTAGCCGCCCTTGGGTCCCGGGCGGTGGCCCATGTTACCTTCGGGATAGACCTTGGACGAATTGTGCGGGAATTCGCTCGAATCGAACGAGAATCCCATGTCGTCCGGCTTGATCGACCAGCGCACGTCGTCGAACAGGAAGAATTCGGCTTCCGGGCCGAAGTACACGGTGTCGCCGATACCGGCGGCTTGCGTGTAGGCGAGAGCCTTCTTGGCGATCGAGCGCGGGTCGCGGTTATAGGGTTCGTTGGTGTCGGGGTTCACGACGTCGCAGAACAGGAACAGGGTCGTCTGCTGATAGAAGGGGTCGATATAGGCCGTCTTCAGGTCAGGACGCAGCTTCATGTCGGATTCGTTGATGGCTTTCCAGCCGGCAATCGACGAACCGTCGAACATGGTGCCGTCGGTCAGAAACTCCTCGTCGACCAGATCGATGTCGAAGGTCACGTGCTGCATCTTGCCGCGCACGTCGGTGAAACGAACGTCTACGTACTTGACGTCTTTTTCTTTGATAAGCTTGAGGATGTCATCTGCTGTCATTTTTTGACGCCTTAGTTCCTGGGTGAGGGTAGTGAGAAGTTTAGACGGCTTGCGGCCCCGACTCCCCGGTGCGGATGCGGACGACATCGAGGATGTCGCTCACAAAGATTTTGCCGTCGCCGATCTTGCCGGTGCGGGCCGCGGTCTGGATCGCTTCCAGTGCGGCCGGGGCGAGGTCGTCGGCGACAACCAGTTCGATTTTGATCTTCGGCAGAAAATCAACGACATATTCCGCACCGCGGTACAGTTCGGAATGTCCTTTCTGGCGGCCGTAGCCTTTGGCTTCCAGAACGGTCATGCCCTGCACGCCGATTTCCTGAAGGGCTTCCTTCACTTCATCCAGCTTGAAAGGCTTGATAACAGCTTCGATCTTTTTCATGAGCTATCCTGATCGCACGACCGTCAGCCGAAAATCTTGTGCATTGCGCGAGAATGCAAGCCAGATTCGGGGGTGACGGCTCACTTGACTGTAAAGATTTATTACTTTGCGTGAACGCTTGTGGTCCTGCCTTTAGACCCAGACGCCGCCAATTTCAAAAAGAAAATGCGGGCAAAAGCCGATTTTAAGCCAGAAAAAGAAGAATCTCATTCAAGGACTTAAGGCAAATTCGCGGAATCGGCGAAAACTGATTTCGGTTGAAATTAGATTGTCTTGCCCCGAAGGAAAGGGTGAAAATGACGACGTTATGACGGTCGGTATTGCAGGTGCGAATTCATGCCGTCGGGCTGACGATTAATCGTGGAAAAATGGGCCCACGGTCGCTTGCGACTTGACCCGGAACAGGCATTGCGGCTAGGGCTGCCCCGTTGCGGTCGTGGCGGAACTGGTAGACGCACTGGGTTTAGGTTCCAGCGCCGCGAGGCGTGGAGGTTCGAGTCCTCTCGACCGCACCAACAGATGGACGGGACGTCGCTTCAAGCCGTTCCGTCCGGTCTTTTTCCTTAGCATGATTTTATGTTAGGCCTGACCCGAACCTATCGGAGGGCATATGACCGTCTTTATAGCCTTGTTGCGTGGCGTCAATGTCGGTGGCAATAACAAGCTGCCGATGAAGGATTGGCGCGGGACCATGGAAGGTCTCGGTCATACGCGTGTCCGCACCTATATTCAGAGCGGCAATGCGGTATTCGAATCCGACCGCCCGGCGTCGGATATCGCCTCTGATATGACGCAGGCTATCGGTGAGGTCTTCGGGTTCCGGCCGTCCTGTGTCGTCTTGACCTTAGGTCAGGTCGAGGCGGCTCTGGCGGCGTGTCCGTTCAAGTCGGAGGGCGAAAACGCGCACAAACTGGTGCATGTGTTTTTCCTCAACGGCCCGGTTAAAAGCTACGATCCTGACGGCTTGCAGGTGCTGGCGACGCAGGATGAAGCCTTCCATATGACGGACAGCGTCTTCTATCTCTACACGCCGCAGGGTTTTGGTGTCTCAAAGGTGGCGGAAAAGCTCGGCAAATATCTGAAAGGTGACATGACGGCGCGTAACCTGCGGACGGTCGAAACTCTGATCGGAATGGCACGCGAATAAAAGTTGCGATTTGAAATTTAAATTATGATTTTATTTTGCAATTTATTAATTTCATCAAACTGTCAGATAGTTAAGACTGAATTCAACGGTAGGATGGAAGACGTTCGGACGCCGTTCGAACAGGGCCAGACTGAGTAACTGGTTCCAGTTGGCGGCGCGCGTCAGACCCTTGATGAACAGCTTGCGGTCCAGATGGAAAATCATCTCCATGCCGGGTACGACATGGTCGGTGAAGCTGTAACGCGCGCAGGGCGTGCTGCTGATATTGCCATCCGCATCCACCTCAAGATTGTCATAAAGCGTGAAGGCGACGCTCTGGGCGATGGTTACGCTGTCGTCACGCATCTTGCGGCTGTAATTGGCGTAGGCGCGTGTGAACAAGGTATCGAGCTCTGTATCGCGGATACCAATGTCGTCGAAGCTATCGTGCGCATAGGCATCCGTCATATGGTCGTGAACGGCGGCGGTGCGGTCGGGCTGGGCAGGGGGCAAGTCGAAGGTGACGCCCAACGTCGTGAGATCAAGAGTCTGCCCACCTTCAATGGTAAAGGCCTTGGTTCGACCGTTCAGGGTCGATTGCAGCGTTTCGAAATCGGGTTGGGCGATCCAGCGGTTCAGCGGCGCGAAGCGGCCCGGAATGATATAGGTGCCGCCCGCCGGGAAGTAGGCACGCGGTTGGAGGATATCGATAATGGCAGAGAACTTGTCCAGCGACCGCGCAATGACGGCAGTTTGCTCGGCGTCGCGATCGCAGGCGATGAAACTTTGCGGGTAGGGGCTGGCCGCGCCGGTGGCCAGACAGACGCAATCGAGATCGCCGAAGGTCTTGCTGATAAAGGTCTTCAATGCCTTATAGTTATCGAGCGACAGCGGATTATCGACCTGATTGAAAAAGGTCTCGCCGTCGGCGTGGATCACGATGGAGGTATCCAGATCGTAGTCGATCTCATCGTCCAGCGCCGCATTATTGCTGGTCATCTGCGGAACAATGGCGAATTGCAAGTTTTTAAATGCGGTGGCCTGTAGGGCAGGCACTTCAATAACCGTTTCGACACCGAGCGCCTTAATACGTTTGAGCAGGGTCTTGTTATTGAAGTCTTTTATGATGAACGGTTTGCCGGTAAGGCTTGCCGCTTTTAGAAGCGTCGGGTCGAAATGATCGGCGTGAAGGTGCGAAATATAGACCGCGTCGCAATCGGCCATGAACGCATAAAGCGTCTCCGGATCGAATTCCGGAAAGCTGCGCCAGCCGCCTTCGTTGGCCGTGCCTGCCCACGGATCGCAGAGCAGTTTCGTGCCGCCGCCTTCGATTTTTAAAAACGAATTGTTGAGGTGAGTGATATTCATCCCGGTTTGCGCCCGATCGCGAACAACGAGGTCGAACGCCCTTTTAGCCACGACGGCGCGAAACGGTTGTCCCCGCGAAACGGCAGCAGGTAGCGCGCTTTCCAGAAGCGGTTCTTGCCCTGATAATACCAGTCGGGTTTGCAGCGCAGCCCCGGGAACACCGAAACGCCTTCGAGGCCCGTCAGGGTCATGACCTTGGCCAAGCTGTGCGGCGTATAGGGCTTCACATGCGTCGGGTCGTTGTAAAAGTTTTTGAAATCCATCTGAAAGTTGGGCGTCGACAGAATGACGCCGCCGCCGGGACGCACCACGCGCATCGCTTCGGACAGAAACAGGGCCGGATCGCGCAAGTGCTCGATGACGGCCAGCGACACGAACAGATCGACGCTGTGGTCGGGCAGGGGCAGGCGGCCCGTCTCGAAATCGATATCGCCGATGTCGAGCCCCAGATAGTCGAAGCCGCGTTGTCGCACGGCGGGCTCTATGTACCGGTCGCCGCAACCCGCATCGATCAACGCACCGGCTTCGGGCTGCATGATCTGAGGATAACCCGCCAGTCGCGCCAGTATGTCGAAGGTCAGGAGTTCGCGTTCGCCCTGAGCCACGCGATGTGGCGCAGCCGTGCCACCCAAGCCGGCATTCCGGTCGTGGAAATACTGTGTCTTGAGGCTGTCCGGCATTTCGCTCATAGGATGAATTAGCGACGATTCTGGGGGGCGAACAAGGCGCGCTCTTGCCAAGCCCCGCGTCTCAGGTAGTGTCACAGGTTACTGAATTCCGACGGAGCACCCCGTGAAAAACAAATTCGCCCTGTTCATCATCGCCGCCATGATCCTGGGCGTAGCGACCGGATGGGCCTGCAACCAGTATCTGACGCCCGAACAACTGCCGCAGGCCGTGGCCGGTTTCAGCCTGTTGACTAAGATTTTCCTGTTACTGATCAAGATGATCATCGCGCCTCTGGTGCTGTTTACCCTGATCGCGGGGATCGGCCACATGGAAGACGCTGCGGCCGTCGGTCGTGTTGGCGGCAAGGCGCTCGGCTGGTTTATCGCCGCGTCGATCGTATCTCTGGCGCTCGGCATCGTCATGGTCGAATGGTTGCAACCGGGCGCGGGGATGAACCTCCAGTTGGCCGGGGAGGCCGTCAAGGCCCCGACGACCGAAGGCTTTACGCTCGAATCGTTCATCACTCACATGATCCCGTCGTCGATCATCGATGCGATGGCCAAGAACGAGATCCTCCAGATCGTCGTCTTCTCGGTCTTCGTCGGCACGGCGGTCGCCATGCTGGACGACAAGGCCCCGCAGGTCATGCAACTGGCGGAACAGGCCGCGTCGATCATGCTCAAGGTCACCGAACTGGTCATGAAGTTCGCGCCGTTCGCCATCTTCGGCTCGCTGGCGGCCACCGTCGCCAAGCAGGGGCTGCCGATTCTGGTCACCTATGCCAAGTTTATCGGCGGATTCTATTCGGCGCTGGGCGTGTTGTGGGTCGTTCTGATCGCCGCGGGTCTCGTATTTGTCGGCGGTCGTATCTTCCGCATCCTCGGTGCGGCCCGCGAACCGGCGCTGCTGGCCTTTTCAACGGCGTCGTCCGAAGCGGCCTATCCGAAACTGCTCGAAGGCCTGCCCAAGGTCGGCGTGTCGCGCAAGATTGTGTCCTTCGTCCTGCCGCTCGGCTATTCGTTCAATCTCGACGGATCGATGATCTACTGCACCTTCGCGACTCTTTTCATCGCGCAGGCGCATGGCGTCGTGTTCAAGCCTGAACAGATTTTGATGATGCTGTTCCTGCTGCTGGTTACGTCCAAGGGGATAGCCGGTGTGCCGCGCGCCTCGCTTGTGGTGATCATGGCGACGCTGAGCTATTTCGGTCTGCCGGATGAATGGATCGCCATCGTACTGGGCGTCGATCACCTGCTCGACATGGGCCGTTCGGCGACCAATGTCGTCGGCAATACGGTGGCTTCGGCGGTCGTGGCCAAGTGGGAGGGGCAGTTGACCGACCCGGAGCCTCAACCGGAAAAGGGATAGAAACGGCTTTCGTCGCCGCTCAAGGCCGTCCTCAGGGCGGCCTTGATGTCTTTTACATCGGCGTTGAACTGAAACAGCCGCCAAAAGCTTGTGACAGCAAAGGCGATAATTCCGGCGGTCAGGCTGGATGCCACCATTTCCATGTTGCCTCTGACGACCATCCAGCCGCCAAACAGCCAAAGCGCGGCGCCTGTCGCCATGACGCAATAAACCAACCCGAAATGCAGCGCCTTGATTTGACCGTATAAGATAGACCGCTCATCGACAGGCTCCAGCATTCCAACGATACGCGGCGTCGGAAAATTAGATTCGTTCAGCCCCTTCAATTTCAAATTGAATTCGAGGGTTTCTATCTCGCCGCGAAAAAGGCCGATGTCCTGATCAAAGGGGGTATAATGGCGCCGGGGGTCTGTGGCACGACGCAAGCGCCGTTCAGCCTCGGAGGCAGAAATATCGAGATCCCATTTGAAGCGATGTCGGGGAAAGACCAACGCCGCTAGATAATGCACAAGCATCGTGATGAGGGGAGATATGCCCGCTTTCATTCAACTGTGCCCGAAATCCTCGACCTACTCCGCCGGATGTATAACGGCATTGTCTTTGGGTTTGCCAGGTCGAATGAGTTTCCACGCTCTCTGAAACGGCAGGGCCATATGGGTCCAAAGACTGGCCGAAGTCGTAAGTTCGTCCTGACGGCCATGCTCGTCATAAAGGCCCAGCGTCAGAATTTCGCCCTTCTTCGGGATGTACAGCGTCCGGAAGGCCCAGTCCCACACCGACAGGCAGAAACCGAAATTCTTGTCGAAGTGGCGCGGATCGGTCGAGTGATGGATATGATGGTGCGCCGGCGACTGAAAGATGCGTCCCCAGATGCCTGTTACCGTCAGGTTCACATGGCTGTGGCGCAGGTGCATATAGGTCGCGACGAAGGCGAACAGGATCAGGCTGGGGTTCCAGAAGGCCGACATCTCGATATCCGGCCCCAGTCCCCAGGTCACGATGGCAAGGGCGATCGAGCTGACGGCGCCCATGATGACCGGCACGAGGAAGAACTCGACCGGGTGCTGACGCCATTCGGTCAGGGGCGTCAGGACTTCGGCGCTGTGGTGAACCTTGTGAAACTCCCACAGCCAGTCGACACGGTGTAGCAGGTAGTGCGACAGCCAGTAGCCCAGTTCGAACGCCAGATAGAGGAAGGCCGGGACGGCGATGATAGCCCAGCCGGGCAGGGGGCCGTGCGGCGCGCCAGGGCCGAAAACGGGCTCGGCCAGAGCCAGCAAGGCGGGCGTCAGGCCCTTCATGCCCCCCAGCAGGATGGCAGCCTGAGCCGCCAGATAGAGGCCGGAATAGATGTACATCTTGACGTCGAGGCGCGTCGAGGCATGGGCAACGAGGCGTTTGGGGAACAGATAGCGCCACAGGCCTTTCAGACTCGTCTTGCGGCGGCGGCGCGTCACGAAATAAAAGCCTGTGGCGACGATCAGCGTGCCGAGATAGCTGATCCAGATCGTTTGCTGATGCACATCGAACAACCGCGTCACCGGGAACACCAGAATATCGATCAGGGTGTCGACCGCATTTTGCGATGCGTGTGAAGTCAGCATGGAGGTCTCTGGCGTTCTGTATTCAGGATTGCCCCCACCCTAATGCGGCAAGGTTAAGAAATCGGCTTCCTTTCGCCCGCTTTTATCGTTGACCTTATCCCCGCTCATGCCATAAGAGCGCATCTTTGAATTTGCCGCCCGCAATCCGTGCGCGCGGTGCTTTTCTTTAACGGCGGTAAGGTGATCGAACGCGAGGTTCGGGCGCACCCAACGCACAAGGTAAAATAGATCGATGCAAGTCGTTGAAAAACTGAATGAAGGTCTCTCGCGCGTCTACGAAGTGACGATCGCCAAGGACGTCCTGGCTTCCAAGCTCGAAGCCAAGATCAAGGAAATCGCCCCCAAGATGCAGATCAAGGGCTTCCGTCCCGGCAAGGTGCCGACGGCCCACGTCCGCAAGCTGTACGGCAAGGACCTGATGAGCGAAATCCTTCAGGAGCAGCTCAACGAAACTTCGGCCGCCACGCTGGAGCAGCACAAGGTGCGCCCGGCCAGCCAGCCGGAACTGACCCCCGTCGGCGACATCGAAGCCGTCATCAACGGTCAGGCCGATCTGGCCTACGAAATCTCGGTCGAGCAGATGCCCGACTTCGAGCCGGTCGATCCGACGACGCTCGAACTGTCGCGTCCGGTCTATGAGCCGACCGAAGAGGAAGTCGAGGAGCAACTCCAGAACATCCTCAAGCAAACCAAGCAGTACGACACCAAGGGCGGCAAGGCCCCCAAGGCCGCTGACGGCGACAAGCTGAAGATCGATTTCGTCGGCAAGATCGACGGCGAAGTCTTCGAAGGCGGCTCGATGGAAGGCGCTGAGCTGGTCATCGGCTCGAACCAGTTCATCCCCGGTTTCGAAGAGCAACTGATCGGTGCCAAAAAGGGTGAAGAACGCGTTCTGAACGTGACCTTCCCGGCCGATTACGGCGCGGCGAACCTTGCGGGCAAGGAAGCCACCTTCGAGACGACCGTTCACGAAATCTCGGCGCCCAAGGATGCCGTGGCTGATGATGAATGGGCCAAGGGTCTGGGCCTCGAAGGCCTCGATGCCCTGAAGGGTCTGCTCAAGGGCCAGCTTCAGCAGCAGTATTCGACCGCCGCCCGCTTCAAGATGAAGCGCGCCCTGCTCGACATCCTCGATGAAAAGCATTCGTTCGACTTGCCGAAGAAGATGCTCGACGCCGAATTCCAGGGCATCTGGCAACAGGTGGAGCAGGACAAGGCCGCTGGTCAACTGTCGGAAGAAGACGCCGGCAAGTCCGAGCAGGAACTGAAGGACGAGTACCTGAAGATCGCCGAGCGCCGCGTCCGCCTCGGTCTGGTGCTCGCCGAAATCGGCACCAAGAACAACGTGCAGGTCTCCGAGCAGGAAGTGGCTCAGGCCATCGCTCAGGAAGCCCGCAACTTCCCGGGTCAGGAGCGTCAGGTGTTCGACTTCTACCGTCAGAACCCCGCCGCCGCCGCTCAGATCCGCGCACCGATCTACGAAGAAAAGGTCGTCGACCACATCTTCGCTAACGCCAAGGTCAGCGAGACGCCGATCTCGAAGGAAGAGCTGCTGGCCGAAGACGAAGCCTAAGGCAGGGGCTCGGCCCCTGCACCCGTTCTTTGGAGCGGATGGTTGGGCTGGTGCTATTCTGGAAATACAGGGTGCAGGGAACCGCGTTCCCTGCATCTTTTTTTGTCCCCTGAATTGGGCCTTGAAAATCCCCGGCGAAGGGGCCAAGTTGCAAGAGACGGGGCGAGCGCACACCTTCGGTTAAGATTCTTAGCCTTAGATGCTTTCCCATAACCAATAACGCTTAGGGACTTCCATGCGCGATCCAGTCGAAAACCTGACCAGCTACCTCATCCCGACGGTCATCGAGCAGTCGAGCCGCGGCGAGCGCGCCTACGACATCTATTCCCGGATGCTGAAAGAACGCATCATCTTCCTCACTGGCCCGTTTGAAGACGGCATGGCGACGTCGATCTGCGCCCAGCTTCTGTTCCTCGAATCGGAAAACCCGAAGAAGGAAATCTCGATGTATATCAACAGCCCCGGCGGTCAGGTGACCTCGGCGCTGGCGATCTACGACACCATGCAATATATCAAGTCGCCGGTGACGACCGTGTGTATGGGTATGGCGGCATCGGCCGGTTCGCTTATCCTGCAAGCTGGTGAAGCCGGACAGCGCATCTCGCTGCCGAACTCGAAGATCATGGTTCACCAGCCGTCGGGTGGCGCGCGCGGCATGGCGTCGGACATCGAAATCCAGGCCGAAGACATCCGCAAGACCAAGAAGCTGCTCAATGAAATTTACGTCAAGCACACGGGTCAGCCTTACGACGTCATCGAGCGTACGCTCGACCGCGACCGTTACATGACGGCCGCAGAAGCCAAGGACTTCGGCCTGATCGACCACGTTTATGAAAAGCGTACCGATCCGGTCAGCAACGCTTAATAAGCGCACCCCAAAAAGTGGGCACCAGTTTTTGGAATCGGATGCGCGCTAAAATTAAGGGCGTTTTACGAACACCCTATAGTGACCGTTCCGGGCGGCTTTGATCATGTCAAAGTCGCCCGACGTGTCTCCGTAGGCGGCTTCTAGGTCGAGGTCGTCGCCATAAACGGCACCCAGGCGGTTCATCTTTTCGTCGCCCCGGCAGTTGGGGCCGTCGAGATCCGGCATCAGGCGGTCTTCCGCATCGAAGGCCAAAAGCGTACCAATGGTGCGGTCGGCCCCCAGCATCTGACCGAACTGTCCCACCAGCAGTTCCGGTGACGCCGTGACGATGACGCGCAGGGTACCGGCGGTCTTGACCGTCTCCCATGTTTCCATGGCATCGGGCCGGAACAGCTTGGGCCCTGTTTCCTGTGCGAAGGCTACGAACTTTGCCTCAAGATCGGTGCGTGAAATACGGCCCAGCAGGTTGAACAGCAGGTGCGATTTCAAAGCCCCTCGATCACGGGTTTTGAGATAGCCCGCCAGCATATAGGGCCTAAACGCCAGCGTTGACGCCACTTTTGCATGACCGCATTCCCAGAGCAGGAAAGCGGTAAAACTGTCCGTATAGGTCAGGGTGCCGTCGAAATCGAAGGCGTGAATGGCGGGCGCGGGCATAGGGCTCACAATGTGACTTTAAAAACGCAAGCCTCAACCCATATAGAGTCGGGTCTAAGGAAAAAAGCCCTTTTGAAGACAAGACAACCGCGAGGGGAGGTTGAGGCACGGTCTAATCTGTGCATAGATGCCCTGAACGACCGGGGCGCGCCCCAAATTGGCACCGAAATGACCTTTTCTTAAGGTTCAAAGGTGCATAGTATGAGTAGGAAAGCGTCCGGAAATTTCCTCCGTAAGGAGAGAGAACGACGCGTGCGAAGGTGAGAAGCGCTTATGACGAAAGCCGCCAGTGGCGATAGCAAAAGTACCCTGTACTGTTCTTTCTGCGGAAAGAGCCAGCACGAGGTACGTAAACTCATTGCCGGTCCGACCGTCTTCATCTGCGATGAATGCGTCGAACTGTGCATGGATATCATCCGCGAAGAGCACAAGATCGCCTTTGTGAAGTCCAAGGACGGCGTGCCGACTCCTAAGGAAATCCGCGAAGTCCTCGACGATTACGTCATCGGTCAATCGCAGGCCAAGAAGGTCCTGTCGGTGGCGGTGCATAACCACTACAAGCGCCTGAACCACGCCGCCAAGGGCAATGACGTGGAACTGGCCAAGTCGAACATCATGCTGATCGGGCCGACCGGTTCGGGTAAGACCCTGCTGGCGCAAACGCTCGCCCGCATCATCGACGTGCCGTTCACCATGGCCGACGCCACGACCCTGACCGAAGCCGGTTATGTCGGTGAAGACGTCGAAAACATCATCCTGAAACTGCTTCAGGCCGCCGACTACAACGTCGAACGCGCCCAGCGCGGCATCGTCTATATCGACGAAGTCGACAAGATTTCGCGCAAGTCGGACAACCCTTCGATCACCCGCGACGTGTCGGGCGAAGGCGTCCAGCAGGCGCTGCTGAAAATCATGGAAGGCACGGTTGCTTCCGTGCCGCCGCAGGGTGGTCGCAAGCATCCGCAGCAGGAATTCCTGCAAGTGGATACGACCAACATCCTGTTCATCTGCGGCGGCGCGTTCGCCGGTCTCGAAAAGATCATTTCGGGGCGCGGCAAAGGCACCTCGATCGGCTTCGGCGCGACGGTGAAGGATCCAGAAGAGCGTCGTCTCGGCGAAGTGCTGCATCAGGTCGAACCCGATGACCTGATGAAGTTCGGCCTGATCCCGGAATTCATCGGCCGTCTGCCGGTTCTGGCGACGCTGGAAGACCTCGATGAGGCGACCCTCGTCAAGATTCTGACCGAGCCGAAGAACGCCCTGATCAAGCAGTATGCCCGTCTGTTCGAGATGGAAAACGTGACCCTGACCTTCACGGAAGAAGCGCTGTTCGCCGTTGCCAAGAAGGCCATTGTGCGCAAAACCGGCGCGCGCGGCCTGCGCTCGATCCTTGAAGCGATCCTGCTCGACACCATGTACGAACTGCCGAACATGCAGGGCGTCGAAGAAGTGGTCATCAATGGCGAAGTCGTCGAAGAACGGGCCCAGCCGCTCTTGATCTACGCTGAAAAGCGCGGTGGCGGCGCTGCCTAGTTCTACTGTGAGGGGCTGCGAAGGGCCGTCTTTTTGCGCGCCCTAGCTCGTGTACTTTAGTACACGTCGCGTCGGGTGCTCAAAAGCCAATCCTTCTCGCCGCCTCACAGCGAACTATGCGCGACTGAGTAATTAAAATAACGCGGCTCCGGAGACGGGGCCGCGTTTTTGTTTCGGGGTGCGGGGTCCGCGACCCCGCGTCTTACTGACTTACCTTTTTGATGTCTTGAATCAATTGATCCACGCGCAGCGGATCGGCGTCCCAGGCGAACATGAAGCGCGCGCCGCCGCCGATAAAAGTGTAGAAACGCCAGCCTCTTAGACGCAAACCTTCAAGCACGGACTCAGAGCCTTTGAGGAAGACGGCATTGGCCTCGACGGGGAACATCGGCGCGACTCCCGTCACATCCGCAATGCCTTGCGCCAACCGTTGCGCGCAGGCATTGGCGTGTTGCCCGTTGCGCAGCCACGCGCCGTCCTTAAGCATACCCAGCCACGGCGCGGCGAGAAAGCGCATCTTTGACGCAAGTTGCCCGGCCTGTTTGCAGCGGTAATCGAAGTCCTCGGCCAGAGCCTTGTCGAAGAACAGGATCGCTTCACCGACGCCCATGCCGTTCTTGGTGCCGCCGAAACAGAGTACATCGACCCCGGCCTTCCACGTCAGGTCGGCGGGCGCACAGCCCAGTGCCGCGCAGGCGTTGGCGAAACGCGCGCCATCCATATGCAGGCGCAGGCCCAGTTCGCGACACAGGGAGGAAATGGCCTTGATCTCGTCGATGGAATAGACCTGACCGGTTTCGGTCGGCTGAGTGATGGTCACGGCGCGCGGCTTGGGGAAGTGGATGTCCGAGCGGCTGGTGGCCAGTGCGCGGATGGCATCCGGCGTCAGCTTGCCATCCGGTGTTTGTGCGACCAGCAGCTTCGAGCCATTGGAAAAGAACTCCGGTGCGCCGCATTCGTCGGTTTCAACGTGGGCCGAGGCCGAGCAGATGACGCTATGGTAGGACTGGCACAGGGCGGCCAGCGCCATCGAATTGGCCGCCGTTCCGTTGAAGGCAAAAAACACTTCGCCGTCGGTTTCGAACAGGTCGCGCAGGGCGTCGGCGGCACGTCGCGTCCACGGGTCTTCGCCATAGGCGGGCACGGACCCGGCATTGGCCTCAAACATGGCGTTCCAGGCTTCGGGACAGATGCCGGCATAGTTGTCGCTGGCGAATTGCTGCGGGGCGAGGGTGGTCAGGGTATCCGGCATAGGGCTCTCTGTAATTAAAGAGTCCGGTGATACGACCAATACCCGTTAGTTGCCGGTGAGGCCGCATCCCCTGAACGGGCGCCACCTTGCCGGGAAGGCAGGTTGGCGTCGGGGATCACCCGACTCTTGATGCTGAACTGCCCAATATGATGCGGTCGGGCGGAAATCAAGTAAAAGTTTCCACCGTAACCGGTTCATCAATGCGCGGGGATAAACCTTGAATAGATATCCGCATACCCCACATTCAGCTCAGGTTCACACCGTGGCCGCTAAAAAGGATCACAAGCTTTTTTGGCTAACAGGCGCGACAGTCGATTGGAATCGTCTAATGTGGCTGGTGAACCGTATATAAGAGGACAGCCGGCCCATATGGGCGCAGGGTGATCGTTCGATGCCCGGCGCGGGATCGCTGTCCGGCTCAGGAGTTGAGTGAATGTTTGATGTTTTGACCATACCCGTATTGCCTTTGAGGGATATCGTGGTGTTCCCGCACATGGTCGTGCCGTTGTTCGTCGGACGTGAGAAATCCGTTCAGGCGCTCGATGAGGTGATGAAGGGCGACAAGCAGATACTGCTCGCCACCCAGAAGAATTCCGGCGACGACGATCCGGATGCCGAGGGCATCTATGAGACCGGCGTGCTGGCCAATGTCCTGCAACTGCTGAAATTGCCCGACGGCACTGTCAAGGTACTGGTCGAGGGCCGTACGCGCGCCCAGATCAAGCGTTTCACCGACCGCCAGGACTATTACGAAGCCGAGGCCGTGGCGCTGGAGCCCGCCTTCACGCCGGGGCCTGACCTCGAAGCGCTGGTCCGCGCCGTGACCGAGCAGTTCGAGAACTATATCAAGCTCAACAAGAAGATCCCGCCGGAAGCCTTGCAGGCACTGGCCGAGGTCAACGAAGCCGACATTCTGGCCGACTCGATCGCGGCGCATCTAGTCATCAAAATCGCCGATAAACAGGAACTTCTGGAACAGCTTGCAGCCAGCAAGCGACTTGAGAAAATCTATGCCCTGATGGAAGGCGAGATCAGCGTCCTTCAGGTCGAGAAGAAGATCCGCTCGCGCGTCAAGCGCCAGATGGAGAAGACGCAGCGTGAATATTATCTGAATGAGCAGATGAAGGCCATTCAGCGCGAACTGGGCGAACAGGACGACACCAAGGACGAGATCGTCGAGCTTGAGAAGAAGATCAAGGCGACGAAACTCAGCAAGGAAGCCCGCACCAAGGCGATGTCGGAGCTGAACAAGCTGCGCAACATGTCGCCGATGTCGGCGGAATCGACCGTGGTGCGCAACTATCTCGACTGGTTGCTGGCCATTCCATGGGGCGTCTCTAAGCCCAAGGCCATCGACCTGAGCAAGGCCGAAGACACGCTCGACGCCGATCACTACGGTCTGGAAAAGGTCAAGGATCGCATCCTTGAGCATCTGGCCGTGCAGGCGCGCATGGGCACGCTGAAAGGTCCGATCCTGTGCCTCGTCGGGCCGCCGGGCGTCGGTAAGACTTCGTTGGGCAAGTCCATCGCCAAGGCGACAGGGCGTGAGTTCGTGCGCATTTCGCTGGGCGGCGTGCGCGACGAATCGGAAATCCGCGGTCACCGCCGGACCTATATCGGCTCCATGCCGGGCAAGATCATCCAGAACATGAAGAAGGTCAAATCTACCAACGCCTTCTTCCTGCTCGATGAGATCGACAAGATGGGGGCCGACTGGCGCGGCGATCCGGCCTCGGCTTTGCTCGAAGTCCTCGATCCGGCGCAGAATTCGACCTTCGCCGACCACTATCTGGAGGTCGATTACGATCTGTCGAAGATCATGTTCGTCACGACGGCCAACAGCCTGAATATGCCGCAACCGCTGCTCGACCGGATGGAGATCATCCGTATCCCCGGCTATACCGAGGATGAGAAGGTCGAGATTGCCAAGCGTCACATCCTGCCGGTTCTGGCCAAGGATCATGGTCTGTCCGACAAGGAATGGATCGTGCCGGAAGCCGCTATCCGCGACCTGATCCGCTACTATACCCGCGAGGCAGGCGTGCGGTCGCTGGAGCGCGAACTGGGCAATCTGGCGCGCAAGACGATCCGCGACCTCGCCAAGGAAAAGGTCAAGTCGATTACCATCGACGACGAGCGTCTGGCCAAATATGCCGGCGTCAAGAAGTTCCACTATGGCGAAACCGATGAGGTCGATCAGGTCGGCATCGTGACGGGTCTCGCCTGGACGGAATTCGGCGGCGACATCCTGACCATCGAAGCCATCAAGATGCCCGGCAAGGGCAATATGAAGGTGACCGGCAACCTCAAGGACGTCATGAAGGAATCGGTCTCGGCGGCCAATTCCTACGTCAAGGCGCTGGCGCCGAAGTTCGGTATCCTGCCACCGGTCTTCGATCGCACCGACGTCCACGTCCACGTACCCGAAGGGGCGACGCCCAAGGACGGTCCGTCGGCGGGCGTGGCGATGGTCACAGCCATGGTCTCGGTCCTCACCGGTATTCCGGTGCGCAAGGATCTGGCCATGACGGGTGAGATCACTCTGCGCGGCCGTGTCCTGCCGATCGGCGGTCTAAAGGAAAAACTTCTGGCGGCCCTGCGGTCGGGCATCAAGACGGTCCTGATCCCTAAGGAAAACGAGAAGGATCTCGCCGACCTGCCGGTTAACGTCAAGGCCGGTCTGGAAATCATCCCGGTCGGTCACGTCGAAGAGGTGCTTAAGCACGCCTTGACTCGTCCGCTTGAGTCGGTCGAGTGGGTGGAACCGGTGATTTCGCCCACCGCAGTGCCGGTGGTCGAGGACAATGATGGGCTGACGGCCCATTAAAACCCAAGGAATCGCTGCGTTTTGCAGTGCAACCGCAGCGTATCTAAATGAAATGGAGCGGAATTCGGGCGTCTAAGGCGCTCAAATTTCGCTCTTTTTTGTGTAAACCCTTAAAAAACTTCGGTTTGCAGTGCAAAAAGTACGATTTCGCTTTTGACGTAAGCCCAAAATTGTAGTCTCTATCGGGTCCACCCGCCGACGACTCAGGTGAGTCCGGTTGACCGGTTTACAAGCAGATGCCCGTTTCCGCGGGCTGGGAGAGAGATTATGACGACGAAAGCTGAACTCGTGGCCGCCATCGCCGAACAGGCGGGTCTGACCAAGGAACAAGCCAAGAAGGCCGTCGATGCCTTCACCGACAGCGTGGTTGACGCCCTGAAAAAGGGTGAAGAAGTCCGCCTCGTCGGCTTCGGCACCTTCCTGGCCGTCAAGCGCGAAGCCGGCACCGCCCGCAACCCGCGCACCGGTGAAACCGTTGCCCGTCCGGCGTCGGTCACCGCGCGCTTCCGCGTCGGCGAAGGCCTGAAGTCGGCCCTGAACGGCTAATTTCAGCACAGGTTTCTTGCGGAAAACGATCCGTGAGACTTGACTTAAAGTCCGGAGGTTGGCATTGACCGGCCTCCGGATTTTTGTTGCCGGACTTGATCCTACGATCAGGGCGATTAGCTCAGCTGGCAGAGCGGCTCGTTTACACCGAGTAGGTCGGCGGTTCGATCCCGTCATCGCCCACCATTTCCCCAAAGTATAACCGAACCGCCGGTATTTTTGTTTTGTTTGCTGGCGCAAACGGGGGGTTCGATCCCGTCGTCGCCCAATATTCCCCTAAAGTGCAAACGAACCGCCGGGCCGCTAGTTCGTAGCCTTGTCGGCATTGCGCTTGACGTTTTCGGCGGGTGGTTGATCGCCCAGCTTGTCGGCGGCCTTGTCCACGCCCTGCGGAAGGGCCTCGATGGCGTCAGCCGCGCGCTCGGAACCCGAACGGTTATCCTGCATCATATAGACCGCTATAACCGCCAGGACGGCGATAAGCGCCACGCCCAGAATGATTGCCAGATTATTTGAGCCGCCTTGGCTCTGTTGTGTGCTTGCCATGTGCCTTATCCTCTCAAGGTTAAGGCCCCACCCTACAATCCAGTCTGCAAAGCCTCAGTCCGCATTTGTCCACGGAAGATAAGCGGCACAAAAAAAACGCCGCCTCGGTGAGAGACGGCGTTTCTATTAGGGAGGTCGTTCAACCTAGAACTGGAAGCGCGCCCGCAGGGACAGGGACACGTTCTCGTAAGCGTCCTGTTTCTCGTATTCGCCTTCGATCCCGAAGTAGCTGTATTCGTTCGACGCCGCGATGCGAAGACCGGCCACCGGACCGCCGCCTTCGACCGTACCACCGCGCAGGGTGAACGGCGTTTGCGTACCGAAGCGTGCTACGGTGTCGCCGATTTCGACCGAGAAGTTGTTACGATAACCAACCCACAATTCCGGACGGAAGAGGGCGTTCTTATCCGAACGTCCGATATTCAGGATCGCCGAGCCGCTGAGGATATGGCTGGTGCGTTCCTCGACCGAGAGGTCGAAGGCCGTATCGCCGCCGGTTTCCTTGTGGGCGTCTTCTTTCAGGCCGTAATAGTCTGCGCTCAGGGTGGGCGTCAGGCTCAGCCAGCCGGCGTCGAAACCGTAAGCGGCGCCGACGCTGCCGGAATAGCTGATACCATTCCATGTCGCTTCATTCTGCGAGATAAAGGTGCCTTCGAGAATCTGGCGGGTCGATTCGAGTTTGGTATAGCCGACGCCGCCGCGCACCCAGCTCTTCAGACCTTCGCCCGTGTCCAGACGCCAATAGACACCGAGGCTGAGATCGGTTGCCGTCATGTCCTCTTCGGGGGACGCGAAATTGTCGGAGGGCGAGGCCGCCGTATAGCCGAGATAAAGACCAGCCGCCTGGGTCGAGGTCAGGCCGCGCTCGACTCCGCCTGCGAAGGCAAAGCCGCGCGATTCGAAGCCGGTGACTTCGCCGCGTTCACGCTTGACTTGATAGCCGTATTCCTGGAGCCAGTACTGGTTTTGCCCGGTAGCCGGGATGATCGACTGGCTGGCCAGGGTGCGGGTGAGGGCGTCGTTGCCCTTGGCGAGGCTGAGCAGGGTTTCACCGGAATAGTCCGGCAGGAAGGAGAGGTAGGCTTTTTCGAAGCCCTCGGCGGTCAGCGGATCAAGCAGGGCGTTAGTGGCGCCTGTCGAGCCTTGAGCCGCCGTCATGATCGCGTCGAAGGCGGCGAATTCATTGACCGAAAGCGATGTCTCGCTCTGGGTGCGCAGACGAACATCGGCGTAAAGCGCGGTCTTGGCCGTATCGGTCGACAAGGCGGCCTTATACAGATACGGAATATTGGCATCGAGACTGGCGGTATCGAGCGTCCCCAACGTGATCGACGAAGCCGTCATCAGGGTATAGCGCGTCGACGCCTTGACGATCTTCGACAGGCCGATCTGCACCTTGGCACCAGATTCGAATACGGCGGGACCCGCCGACACCAGCAACGGGGTCGACGGCGCGGTCGTGTCGGGGATAAAGCGCAGCGTACCGTCCTTACGCACATTCAACTGCGTCAGGTTGAGCTTCGAGCCCAGTGCCAGATTGAGGCTGCCGTTAACGATATCGATGTTTACGGTACCCGAACCGGTCATCTTGCCCGCGACGATCGCCTTAGTGTCGATCTTCAGGCTGTTGGCGCCCGCACCGAAATCGATATTGCCGAGGATGAAGCCGCCGTTGATGTTGAGCACGTCAGCGCCCGAACCGAGCAGGATATCGCCATTGATATACGGCGCGGCGACCGTATCGTCGTCGGGTTTGAGGTCGGTCTGAGTCAGGGTCAGACCGACCGTATTGCTGCGCGTATCGATGGCTACGGCGCGGTTGGTCATGGTATCGATCGTACCGTCGCCGTCATCATCCGAAGCGGTGAGGGCAGCGGTGATATTGCCTGTATTGGTGAGGCGCGCCAGAGTATTCGACCCGTCGAAGATCGCGGAGGCGTTCGATTTCGACCCCAAAGCCGTGACCTGAACCGAGCCGCCGATATTGATTTCAGGGACGTTGGCGCCGCTGCCGATATAGATGCCGTAGGCGGTCTGATTGGCTTTCGAGGCGATAGCGGACTTGACGAGACCTGACACGTTCAGCTTGGCCGCCTGGGTGCCCGACAGCAGGCTAATGGCGCGGTTCTCCGCCAGGTACGAAGCCGACGACACCGAACCGCTGATCAGGATGCCGTTTTCGAACACGACTGTCCGGCCCAAGCCGCCGGTTTCGATCGCCTTGGCGGCGACGCCTTCAAATACGCCAGCCGACGCGACCGCGCCGCGCACGACCAGACCGAACTTCTGATCCTTGTACAGATCCGTAGCGGTCGAAGCGATGTTAATAGCGTTGAGGGTGATGTCCTGAGACGAAGAGCCGATCTTCAAAGCCGCCGCGCCGCCGTATTGGGTCAGGCTGCCGGCGCCGTCGGACGTATCGACGACGCCATTGCCGTCTTCATCGTCGTTCTTGGTCGTTGCCGTGGAATCGGTGTCGGCGATAATCGACTGAATCAGGATGCCCTTGGTGACATTGCCCGTGATATTGACCAGAGGTCCGCCCTGAAGCAGGTCTTCGGCGGTCAGCTTGGCGATAATGGTCGAGTCGGTCACGGTCGGCAGGCGATAACCCGTGCCGGTCATGACGCCGTCGAGTACCACGGCGCCGTTGACCTGACCCGCGATGTTAAGGGCGGTGGCGTTGAGGCCCTGCGCGGTGGTCGTACCGCCGATGAACAGGTTGCCGTTGATCGTATTGTCGAAAGCGAAGCCGCGGGCATTGTCGCCGACGACCACGACCTGACCTTCGGCGGTGAAGTTGCCCGTCAGGGCGTTTTCAAAGCGTACGCCGTAGGAGTTGTTGCCTTCGACCTGAATGCTGCTGGGGGTGGTCCCGCCCGAGAGCACGACATCGCCGATAAAGGGCGTGGTGCCCACCGAGCGAATACCGTAACGACCCGTGCCGGTGGCGAAGGCGCCGTCCGTGATGCCGTCCGCCGGGGAATCGGTATCGGCGGGCGTATAATCGTCCGTGACCGTGATCTTGCCGCTGACCGTCAGGCTGCCGGTGCGTCCGCCGTCAATATAGATGCCGGTGGCACCATCACCCGACGCCGACATGTCGATGGCGCCGGCCATTGTCACCTTGTTGTTCGAGTCGATCGTTATGGCGCGCGCATTGGCCGTTTTGAGCGTAATCGTACCGGCCGTGGTCACATTGATGTCGTCGGCCGTACCGCCGGTGCCGATGGTCGCGGTGCGAACCGCCGTAGTGGTCGCGGTCGTGATGCTGGTTTCGGCCTGCGCCTGCGCCACAAAGGCGGCGGCCATAACGAGGCCGAGGGCGGTGGCGTTAAACAGATGAGATTTGCGCATAGGTTCGCTTTCGCTCGTCGTATGAAATTTTCAGACAGATTGTCCGGCGTCGAAAATCGGACGCCAAACCTGCCCCCATAATAAATAACGCGGCAAAGCTTTTGGGATCGCCCCAAAGGTCACCACGTGTCAGTGGCGACTTTTCCGGATGAATATGGGCGATTCTATGTCACATCCGACATGCGGCCGCCCAAAACGCTCGTCCTTACCCTGCCAATATTTCAGGACAGACTTACACGCAAACGCACGACCTTGCCTATGACAAAGTTAACGCAGGCGACGAAAATTAAAGAGAAAAGAGAGTGGAAATGCGGGACCACCTGAAGAGCGTATCTTTCAAGTGGCGCGAGTGACGGGACTCGAACCCGCGACCCTCGGCGTGACAGGCCGATACTCTAACCAACTGAGCTACACCCGCATTCCATTTCGATGACAAAACCCAGGTGTGCGGCCCACTTACAAGAAACGCTTTATAAGTGGCGCGAGTGACGGGACTCGAACCCGCGACCCTCGGCGTGACAGGCCGATACTCTAACCAACTGAGCTACACCCGCAAACCTAGATTATGTCGTCTCCCCAAGGCGTCTAAGGCGTCTCGTGAAGAGGTGGGCTTGATAGTGCGGGGCAGGGGCGGGTGTCAAGCGCGATGTTTCCAAAAAACGTCAAAAACCGATTTGGCTGTGGACGAGCGATGTTGATTTGAGAGTGCTTCGCAATTGCTATAATTTCTGATACAATTTTATCATTTCCCACGTTTTCTTTGTTTCTAGTGTTTGAAGCTTGGCGCGAGGTGGTCTAATAGGCACTCATTGAGTCTGCTATTCGTCGTGCGCTTTCGCAGCGCAATATGGCGCGTGGCGCGTACTAAAGTGAGGTCGCACCCGTGGAAGCCCTGCTTATAAAATATCTGCCGATCGTTATATTCTTCGGCATCGCACTCGTTTTGGGCCTCGGCTTCATCATCGCCGCGCTGGTCCTGGCCCCCAAGGCCCCGGATACCGAAAAGCTGTCGGCTTATGAATGCGGTTTCAACGCCTTCGATAGCGCCCGTCAGAAGTTCGACGTGCGATTCTACCTCGTCTCGATCCTGTTCATCATCTTCGATCTCGAAGTGGCATTCCTGTTCCCGTGGGCCGTGTCGATGTTCGACCTGCCGCAGGCGGCGATGCAGTTTGCCTTCTGGTCGATGATGGTCTTCCTCGGTGTCCTGACCGTAGGCTTTATATATGAGTGGAACAAAGGAGCCCTGGAATGGGAATAATTCTTCCTGGCCAGACAGATGTGACGGCTTATGGTCAAGCCGGTCGCAGCACCGTCGAAGGGTACGATCCCAAGGTCCACGACAAGTTTTTCGAAGCCGTATCGACGGAGTTGAACGACAAGGGCTTCCTCGTCGCTTCGGCTGACGATGTGATTACCTGGGCACGCACCGGCTCTCTGATGTGGATGACCTTCGGTCTGGCCTGTTGCGCGGTCGAAATGATGCAGGCCTCGATGCCGCGTTATGACATGGAGCGTTTCGGCATGGCCCCGCGCGCCTCACCGCGTCAGTCGGACCTGATGATCGTCGCCGGCACCCTGACCAACAAGATGGCCCCGGCCCTGCGTAAGGTCTACGATCAAATGCCGGACCCGCGCTACGTCCTGTCGATGGGCTCGTGCGCCAATGGCGGCGGCTATTATCACTATAGCTACAGTGTCGTGCGCGGTTGCGACCGCGTTGTGCCGGTCGATGTCTATGTGCCGGGTTGCCCGCCGTCGGCCGAAGCCCTGTTGTACGGTCTGCTTCAGCTTCAGAAGAAGATCCGCCGCAACGGCACTATCCGTCGCTAAGGGAGTTTCAGAATGTCCGAAGAAAAACTCCTCAAGATCGCCGAACAGGCGAAGGCCGACTTCAAGGAAGGCCTCGTCGAGACCATTTTTGCGTTCGGCGAACTGACTCTGGTGGTCGAGCGCGAGCGCATTGTCGAGGTGCTGCAAAAACTCCGCGCAGAGCCTTACCGGTTTCACCAGTTGATCGACCTGTGCGGTGCCGACTATCCCAAGCGCGCCCGTCGCTTCGACGTCGTTTATCACCTGTTGTCCCTGACCCAGAATGTGCGTCTGCGCGTCAAGGTCATGACCGACGAGGTGGTGCCGGTGCCGACCGTGCGCGACGTCTATCCGAACGCCGACTGGTATGAGCGCGAAGCCTTCGACATGTACGGCATGCTCTTTTCGGGCCAGCCCGATCTGCGCCGCATCCTGACCGACTATGGCTTCGAAGGCCACCCGCTGCGCAAGGACTTCCCGATGACCGGCCACGTCGAGGTCCGTTACGACGAAGAGCAAAAGCGCGTCGTTTACGAACCCGTCAAGCTGACGCAGGAATACCGCCGGTTCGATTTCCTCTCGCCGTGGGAAGGCGCGCAATACGTGCTTCCGGGCGACGAAAAGGCGAAGGCATAGTATCATGGCTGATGAACTGAAAAACCCGATGGCCTCCTTCGTCGATGCGAAGACCGGCGCTGTGTTCGACGATGTCGAGGCGCGCTCCAGCTTCGACGACCGCAAGTTCACCATCAATTTCGGCCCGCAACACCCGGCGGCACACGGCGTTCTGCGTCTGGTGCTCGATCTCGACGGTGAAATCGTCGAGCGCGTCGATCCGCATATCGGCCTGCTGCATCGCGGCACCGAAAAGCTGATGGAATACCGCACCTATTTGCAGAATACGCCCTATTTCGACCGCCTCGACTACGTCGCGCCGATGAATCAGGAGCACGCTTTCTGCATGGCGATCGAGCGTCTGCTCGGTCTCGAAGTGCCCAAGCGCGCCCAGCTTATCCGTGTTCTGTTCTCCGAAGTCGGCCGCATCCTGTCGCACCTGCTCAACGTCACGACTCAGGCCATGGACGTCGGCGCGCTGACGCCGCCGCTGTGGGGCTTCGAAGAGCGCGAAAAGCTGATGGTGTTCTATGAGCGCGCCTGCGGGGCGCGTCTGCATGCCAACTATTTCCGTCCGGGCGGCGTCCATCAGGATCTGACGCCGGAACTGATCGAAGACATGATCACGTGGTGCAAGGAATTCCCGCGCGCCCTGAACGATATCGAATCGCTGGTGACGGAAAACCGTATCTTCAAGCAGCGCAACGTCGATATCGGCCTCGTGACCAAGCAGCAGGCCTATGACTGGGGCTTTACCGGCGTCATGATTCGCGGGTCGGGTGTGCCGTGGGATCTGCGCAAGTCGCAGCCTTACGAGTGCTATGACGAACTGGATTTCGAGATCGTTCTGGGCAAGAACGGCGACTGCTGGGACCGTTATCTGTGCCGCGTCGAGGAAATGCGTATCGCCGCCGACCTGATGGCGCAATGCCTCGAAAAGCTGAAGGTGACGCCGGGAGAAGTGCTGGCCGCCGACCACAAGGTCACGCCGCCGCGTCGCGCCGAAATGAAGAACTCGATGGAAGCACTTATCCATCACTTCAAGCTCTACACCGAAGGCTTCAAGACGCCGCCGGGCGAAGTCTATGCCGCCGTTGAAGCGCCGAAGGGCGAATTCGGCGTCTATCTGGTTTCGGACGGCACCAACAAGCCGTACCGTTGCAAGATTCGCGCACCGGGCTTTGCTCACCTTCAGGCGATGGACTGGATGAACCGCGGCCACATGCTGGCCGACGTCTCGGCGATCCTCGGCTCGCTTGATATCGTGTTTGGCGAGGTCGATCGATGAACCCCGACTTCCCGCACGACGCGGCGCATCTGGCGCCCTATATGATGGTGGTGATGCCGCTGATCGTCGGATCGACGATTATCGCTGCCATCATTCTCGTGCGCTGGCTGATGAGCAAGTCGGCCTGGAACTTCCATCCGGGCGGAGCCAATGGCTTCCTCCACGACGAGTTTCTGCGTCTGGGGGCTCTGTTCATTCCGTTCATGCTGATCGGCGTGGCCATCCGCTGGTACGTCTATATCATGCACCCGGAACTGGCGCATTCGCCGATCCTGCTGGGCGCGCTGGTCGTGATCATCGTCATGCGCCGCCTGTCGCGTTATATCCCGTTCGTGCGCGATGCCGGTCGTCGGATCGATGCCGCCCGTGCGGCCTGTAAAGCGGGGAGTGCCGTATAATGCAAACCTGGCAATCCTTCCTCCTCGTCATCGTCTTCCTGACGGTCGCCATCGGCCTGCGTTATATGCTGGGCCGCGCCGCGTTCCCCTTCCATCCGGAAGGCGCGACCGGTTACCTCAAGGACCTGCTGCTGGAAACCGTGATCACCTATGTGCCGCTGATGGTGATCATCTTCGGCGTCAAGATCTATCTCGACGCCAATCCGCAGTTTCAGAATTCGCCGCTGGTCTTTGCCTCGATCGGCATTGCCGTGGTGTCCATGCTGCTGGCCAAGCGCCTGCCGCTGGTCCAGGCGGCCTCGGCGCGCATGATGAAGGCGCGTCACGACCGTTGGGAGGCTCTGAAACAATGAGCCTTTTTGCTAAAAATAATATCGTACCCCAGATGAGAGAGGCCTGAGATGTCCGTTCGCCGTCTCGCCGCCGTTCAGCCGGAAAGCTTTACTTTCAAGCCTGAAACGCTTGAAAAGGCCAACTGGTGGATTGCCAAATATCCTGACTCCCGCCGTCAATCGGCGGTCATTCCGATCCTGTGGCTGGTTCAGAAGCAGGAAGGCTGGGTCAGTGAGCCCGCCATCACGGCTATCGCCAAGATGCTGTCGATGCCGCAGATCCGCGTCTATGAGGTCGCGACCTTCTACACCATGTTCATGCTGGAGCCGGTCGGTTCGGCGGCGCTCATTCAGGTATGCGGCACGACGCCGTGCCAGCTGCGTGGCTCCGAAGCCCTGATGAAGGTGTGCAAGGACAAGATCGGCCCGAAGGACAAGCTCTCGGCGGACGGCAAGTTCTACTGGCAGGAAGTCGAATGCCTTGGTGCCTGCACCAACGCCCCGATGGCGCAGATCAACGACTATTTCTACGAAGACCTGACGCCGGACAATCTGGCCCAGATCATCGACGATTTCGCGGCGGGCCAAACGCCGAAGACCGGCCCCTATAATGGCCGCTTCACGTCCGAACCGCTGGGCGGCGCGACCAGCCTGACCGATCCGTCGCTGTTCGACGGTTCGCTGGCCCAGCCGATCAAGATTCCGAACGCTCCTGAATCGGAGACCGCGTAATGGTGGGTATCCTCGAAGACAAAGACCGTATTTTCACGAACCTTTACGGTTTCCACGACTGGGGCCTGGAAGGCGCGAAGCAGCGCGGCGCGTGGAACGCGACCAAGGACATCCTGTCCTACGGGCGCGACTGGATCATTACCAATGTCAAGAACTCCGGCCTGCGCGGTCGCGGTGGCGCGGGCTTCTCGACCGGCCTGAAGTGGTCCTTCATGCCGAAGGAAGTCAAGGATCGCCCGCATTACCTCGTGGTCAATGCCGACGAATCCGAACCCGGCACCTGCAAAGACCGCGAAATCATGCGCCACGATCCGCATCTGCTGATCGAAGGCTGCCTGATCGCCTCGTTCGCCATGCAGGCCAATGCCTGCTACGTCTATCTGCGCGGCGAATACGTCTTCGAGCGCGAGCGCTTAGAGGCGGCGATCAAGCAGGCCTATGAAGCGAAGCTGGTCGGCAAGGACAATATCCACGGCTATCCGTTCGACATCTACGTCCACCACGGTGGCGGGGCCTATATCTGCGGCGAAGAAACCGCGCTGCTCGAATCGCTCGAAGGCAAGAAGGGCCAGCCGCGCCTGAAGCCGCCGTTCCCGGCGGGTGCGGGTCTCTATGGCTGCCCGACGACCGTCAATAACGTGGAATCGATTGCCGTCGTCGGCACGATCCTGCGTCGTGGCGCTCAGTGGTTCGCGGGCTTCGGTGCGCCGAACAATGCCGGGACCAAGCTGTTCTGCATCTCCGGTCACGTAGAGCGGCCGTGCAATATCGAAGAGGCCATGTCGATCCCGTTCCGCCAGTTGGTCGAAGACCACTGCGGCGGCATTCGCGGCGGCTGGGGCAACCTCAAGGCCATCATCCCCGGCGGCTCGTCGGTGCCGATGATCCCGGCGGAGCAGTGCGAAAACCTGGCCATGGACTTCGACACCCTGCGCGGTCTGGGCTCCGGCCTCGGCACGGCGGCGGTCATCGTCATGGATAAGTCGACCGACCTGATTAAGGCGATCGCGCGCCTGAGCTATTTCTACAAGCACGAATCCTGCGGTCAGTGCACGCCGTGCCGCGAAGGCACGGGCTGGATGTGGCGCGTCATGGAGCGCATGGTCACCGGCGACGCCGACCCGAAGGAAATCGACACGCTTCTGGAAGTCACCAAGCAGGTTGAAGGCCACACCATCTGTGCGCTCGGCGACGCGGCGGCCTGGCCGATTCAGGGCCTGATCCGTCACTTCCGTCACGAGATCGAGGATCGCATCACGCTTTACCGTTCGTCGAAGTCCAACTTCGCCGGGCATACCATCGCGGCAGAGTAGGGGACACACATATGCGGGGCAAGGTTCTGTCTTTCGACAACTATACCGGTCAGGGGCTGATCAGCGGTGACGACAGCGTGCGTTACAGCTTTTCGCAGGCCGATCTGATGGGCGGCGCGCGTTCGGTCGCCGCCGGTACGACGGTCGATTTTGAAGGCACGGATGGCATCGCCCGCAGCGTGTATGTCTTGCAGGGCAGCAGCAGCGAGAAAAACAAGATCGTTGCGGCATTGCTGGCATTTTTCCTTGGTGGACTGGGGGTCCACAAGTTTTATCTGGGGAAAAATACGGCCGGTATCATCATGCTTTTGTGTACGTTGGTTGGCTGGATATTCCTGCTGATCCCGCCGATCGTGGTCGCCGTTATCGCGTTTATAGAATTCCTAATCTACTTGTTAAAATCCGACCAGCAGTTCCATGAGGACTACGTCGTGGGCGACAAGTCTTGGTTCTGATTACGGTCAGAGTACGTTTTTGTTATGAGGTTTGAGGCACATGCCGATAGCTAAAGTCAATGGGGTCGAGGTCGAGTTTGAACCCGGCATGACCGTGCTTCAGGTGGCGGAGCTGGCGGGCGAAGAAATTCCCCGTTTCTGTTACCATGAGCGCCTGTCGATCGCGGGCAACTGCCGCATGTGCCTTGTCGAGGTAAAGCCCGGACCGCCGAAGCCGCAGGCCTCGTGCGCTCTGCCCGCCGCCGACGGTCAGGAAATCTTCACCAATACGCCGATGGTCAAGAAGGCCCGCGAAGGCGTGATGGAGTTCCTGCTCATCAACCACCCGCTCGATTGCCCGATCTGCGATCAGGGCGGCGAATGCGACCTTCAGGATCAGGCCATGGGTTATGGCCGCGACGGTTCCCGCTATCAGGAGAACAAGCGCGCGGTCGAAGAAAAGCACCTCGGCCCGACGATCAAGACCTATATGACGCGCTGCATCCAGTGTACGCGCTGCGTCCGCTTTTCGACCGAAGTCGCGGGTGTGACCGAGATGGGCATGATTTCGCGCGGCGAAGGCGCCGAGATCACCTCCTATCTGGAGCAGGCGGTGTCGTCGGAACTGTCGGGCAATCTGAACGATCTGTGCCCGGTCGGCGCGTTGACGCACAAGCCGTGGTCCTACAACTACCGTCCGTGGGAACTGACCAAGACCGAGACGATCGACGTGATGGACGCGCTGGGCGCGCACATCCGTATCGACAATCGCGGGGCCGCCGTGCTGCGCGCCTTGCCACGTCTCAAGGAAGACCTCAACGAAGAGTGGCTGTCGGACAAGTCGCGCTACGCCGTCGACGGTCTGGGACGCCAGCGCCTCGACAAACCCTATGTTCGCAAGGGCGGCAGCCTGACCCCGGCATCTTGGGACGACGCCCTGAATGTGGTGGCTGGCAAATTGCAAGTGACTTCCGCCGAGAAGGTCGGCGTCATCGCCGGTGACCTTCAAGACGCCGAAAGCCTCAAGGCCGCCAAGGATCTGTTCACCTCGCTCGGCGTGAAAAACATCGACTGCCGTCAGCATGGCGAGCAGTTCGGCCCGGTCTCTGCCCATACGCCGCGCGAATCGTGGCTGTTCAATACCGGTGTCGCGGCGCTGGAAGAGGCAGATGTCATTCTGCTCATCGGCACCAATCTGCGCCTGGAAGCGCCGCTGATCAATGCGCGCATCCGCAAGGCCTGGCTCAAGGGCAAGGTGCAGATTGGCGTCATCGGCGAAACCTACGACCTGACCTATGATTACGAACACTTAGGTTCCGACGCCAAGGCGCTGAAAGACATCAAGAAAGGCGCGTTCCGCGACCTCTTGAAGGACGCGAAGAAACCCGCCGTCCTGATCGGCACCGGCCCGCTGTCGGGCGAAGACGGCGCTGCCGTCCTCAGCCTGATCTCGTCGGAAGTGCTCGCTCCCTATAATGTGGTGCGTGAAGCCTGGAACGGTTTCAACATCGTCCATCAGGCCGCAGGCCGCGTGGCCGGCCTCGACATGGGCTTCGTGCCGGGCGAGGGCGGTCTCGATACGCGCGGCATCCTGAATGGCAAGCTCGATGTGGTCGTCCTGATCGGCGCCGACGAAATCGAAACCAGCGGTCTCAAGGACGCGTTCGTGGTCTATATCGGCTCGCACGGCGATGCCGGGGCTTCGGTCGCCGATGTCATCCTGCCGGGGGCAGCCTATACCGAAAAGTCGGGCATGTATGTCAACCTTGAAGGCCGGGTCCAGATCGCCGAACGCGCGGTCTTCCCTAAGGGCGAGGCCAAAGAGGATTGGTCGATTTTCCGCGCCCTGTCATCGAAGCTTGGCAAAACCCTGCCCTACGACAGCCTGTCGGACCTGCGTCACGCCCTGATCACCGATCACCCGACCTTTGGCCGCGTCGACGCCAAACCGACAGCCAAAGCATTCGACGTGACCACCCTTGGCGTCAAGGGCGAGATTAAAGACGGCCTTTTGGCTTCCAATATCAAGGACTTCTATCTGACCAACCCGATCGCGCGGGCCTCGGTGGCCATGGCGGAGATTTCGGCGGTCCGGTCGACGCCTTTGAGTCTGGCGGCGGAGTAAGAGACAATGACTGAACCCTCATTCTGGTCAGGCCCATGGGGCTGGACGATCATCACCATCGGCCAATCCGCCGCCGTCATCATGGGCGTCATGATTTCGCTGGCCTTCCTCCTGTGGGGTGACCGCAAGGTGTGGGCCGGCGTGCAGATGCGCAAAGGCCCCAACGTCGTCGGTCCTTTCGGCCTGATGCAATCCTTCGCCGACTTCCTGAAGTTCGTGCTGAAGGAAGTCATCATCCCCGCCGGCGCCGACAAGACCGTCTTCCTCATCGCGCCGCTGCTGACCTTTATCCTCGCCTTCATGTCGTGGGCGGTCATTCCGTTCGCGCCGGGCTGGGTCGTATCGGACATCAATGTCGGTATTCTCTATCTGTTTGCCATTTCGTCGCTCGGTGTCTATGGCATCATCATGGGCGGCTGGGCGTCGAACTCGAAATATCCGTTCCTCGGCGCGCTGCGCTCGGCGGCGCAGATGGTGTCCTACGAAGTCTCGCTCGGCTTCATCATCATCACCGTCGTTCTGCTGACCGGCTCGATGAACCTGTCCGACATCGTCAACGCGCAGGCGGGCGGTTTCTGGAACTGGAATTTCCTTGGCGGCGGCGGGCTGCTCGGCCTCGGCATCATCAAGCTGCCGATCATGCTCGGCATGATGGTCATGTTCTATATCTCGGCACTGGCCGAAACCAACCGCCCGCCGTTCGATCTGCCGGAAGCTGAATCGGAACTGGTCGCCGGGTATCAGGTCGAATATTCCTCGACGCCGTACCTGCTGTTCATGATCGGCGAATACGCCAACATCGTCCTGATGTGCGCCATGATCACCATCCTGTTCTTCGGTGGCTGGCAGTCGCCGATACCGATGGACTCGATCGTCCCGCAGGGTTCGCTGGCCTACATCCTGATCAGCCTGCTATGGTTCATCCTGAAGGTGGTGTTCTGGTTCATCATGTTCGCGCTGGCCAAGGCCATCGTCCCCCGCTACCGCTACGACCAGCTGATGCGTCTGGGCTGGAAGGTCTTCCTGCCGCTGTCGCTGGTGGCTGTGGTACTGATTGCGGCCTACCGCGTTTTCGGAGGTAACCTCGTATGATCGCCCGTCTCGTTCAGGCCGCCAAGGGCGCATTGCTGCTCGACTTCATCGGGGCCACCGGCCTTGCGTTGAAGTACATGATGAAGCCCAAGGCGACCATCAACTATCCGTTCGAAAAAGGCCCGATCTCGCCGCGTTTCCGCGGGGAACACGCCCTGCGCCGCTATGCGAACGGCGAAGAACGCTGCATCGCCTGCAAGCTGTGCGAAGCCATCTGCCCGGCTCAGGCCATCACCATCGAAGCCGAACCGCGTGACGACGGCAGCCGCCGCACGACGCGCTACGACATCGACATGGTGAAGTGCATCTATTGCGGGCTGTGTCAGGAAGCCTGTCCGGTCGACGCCATCGTCGAAGGGCCGAACTTCGAATTCGCCACCGATACGCGCGAAGAACTGTACTACGACAAGCAACGGCTTCTGGCCAACGGCGACCGCTGGGAACGCGAAATCGCCCGCTCGCTGGAGCTGGACGCGCCGTACCGATAATATCCACCGATTCCGTAAGGTTAAAGCTTGCGGGATCACGGTTTGAAGGGGTAGGGAGCGATCCCGAACCCAGAGTAACTAAAGGGGCGGAGGTCCCGATCATGTTGGCAATTGCCTTTTACATAATGGCGGCAGTGACCGTTTTGTCCGGTGCGATGGTGATTACCTCGCGCAACCCGGTACACTCGGTGCTGTTCCTGATCCTCGCCTTTTTCTCGGCGGCGGGCCTGTTCGTGCTGATGGGGGCCGAGTTCCTCGCCATGCTGCTGGTTGTCGTCTATGTCGGCGCCGTCGCGGTGTTGTTCCTCTTCGTGGTGATGATGCTCGATGTCGACTTCGTCAAGCTGCGTCAGGGCTTCGCCAACTACCTGCCGATCGGCGCGGTAGTCGGCGTGCTGCTTTTGACCGAACTGATCATGATCGCCATCGCCATCGCCGACCGCGGCGCCGCAGCAGGGCAATCGCCTCAGGTCTACGGCCCGGAAATGTCGAACATCGAAGCCATTGGCCGCGTCCTCTATACGGACTACGTCTATCTCTTCCAGGCCTCGGGCCTTGTGCTTCTGGTCGCCATGATCGGCGCCATCGTGCTGACGCTTCAGCACCGCGTCCACGTCAAGCGTCAGGACATCCACACGCAGGTGACCCGCCGTCGTAAAAATGCGGTCGAAATCGTGCAGGTTAAAACCGGCGAAGGAATTCAGGAATGACTATCGGTCTTGCTCACTATCTGGTCGTGTCGGCCATCCTGTTCACCATCGGTGTCTTCGGCATCTTTGTGAACCGCCGCAACATCATCATCATCCTGATGTCGATCGAACTGATCCTTCTGGCGGTCAATATCAACTTCGTCGCTTTCTCGACGCACCTGCATAATGTGCAGGGGCAGATCATGGCGATGTTCGTCCTCACCGTCGCTGCGGCTGAAGCCGCCGTCGGTCTGGCCATTCTCGTTACCTTCTTCCGTAACCGCGGCGACATCGAAGTCGATGACGCGAGCATGATGAAGGGCTAAGGAAATCATGCAAACTCTGGTTACGATCCTTGTACTTGCGCCCATCGTCGGCGCGCTGATCGCGGGCCTGTTCGGCCGCAGGATCGGCAATATCGCCTCTCAGGCGGTGACGACGGGCCTTTTGTTCCTGTCCTGCGCCCTGTCGTGGTACGTCTTCTCGCAGCATACGTGGGGCGGCCTTGAGCCTTTCACGGTCAAGCTGCTCGACTTCATCAATATCGGCACCTTCCATTCGGCGTGGTCGATCCGTATCGACGCTCTGTCGGCGACCATGCTGATCGTGGTGACGAGCGTGTCGTCGCTGGTCCACCTGTATAGCTGGGGCTATATGGCAGAGGACCCGTCGCGTCCGCGCTTCTTCGCCTATCTGTCGCTGTTCACCTTCGCCATGCTGATGCTGGTGACCGCCGCCGACTTCATGCAGCTGTTCTTCGGCTGGGAAGGGGTTGGGCTGGCGTCCTATCTGCTGATCGGCTTCTGGTTCCAGAAAGACTCGGCGTCGTCGGCGGCCATCAAGGCCTTCGTCGTCAACCGCGTCGGCGACTTCGGTTTCGCGCTGGGCATCATGACGATCTACTGGATGTTCGGGACGATCAATTTCCACGAACTGTTCCCGCTGATCGCCGCCAAGGCCGGGACGACGTGGACGTTCATCGGCTATGAATGGTCGGCGCTCGATCTGGCCGCCTTCCTGCTGTTCATCGGCGCGATGGGCAAGTCGGCGCAGTTCTTCCTGCACACCTGGCTGCCGGACGCCATGGAAGGCCCAACGCCCGTGTCGGCCCTGATCCACGCAGCGACCATGGTCACCGCTGGCGTCTATATGGTCTGCCTGCTGTCGCCGCTGTTCGAGTATGCACCGGTCGCCAAGACCATCGTCACCTATATCGGTGCGATCACCGCCATCTTCGCGGCCTCGATCGGCTTCACGCAAAACGACATCAAGCGCGTCATCGCCTTCTCGACCTGTTCGCAACTCGGCTACATGTTCTTCGCCGCCGGTGTCGGCGCCTACGAAGCCGCCATGTTCCACCTGTTCACCCACGCCTTCTTCAAGGCTCTACTGTTTCTGGGGGCCGGTTCGGTCATCCACGGGATGCACCACGAACAGGACATGCGTAAAATGGGCGGTCTGGCCAAGTATCTGCCGATCACCTATGCCTGTATGACCATCGGCACCATCGCCATCACCGGCCTTGGTATTCCGCACACGCAAATCGGTTTCGCCGGGTTCTTCTCGAAGGACACCATCATCGAGACCGCATGGGCCGCGTCCAACACGCCGCAGGGCATGTTCGCCTTCTGTATCGGTATTCTGGCTGCGCTGCTGACCGCCTTCTATTCGTGGCGTCTGGCCTTCATGACCTTCCACGGCAAGAAGATCTGGGAACACGCCCACGACGACCACCATCACGTCGTCGACGGTCACACGACCGAAGAAACCACGCCGATCGCTCATCATGACGATCACCATGCGCACGACGATCATGGTCACGGCCATGACGACCATCACCATGCCCACACACCGCACGAAAGCCCGTGGGTCATGCTGGTGCCGCTGATCGTTCTGTCGGTCGGTGCCGTCGCTGCCGGTTTCGTCTTCGCACCATACTTCGTCGGCGATCACGCCCACGCCTTCTGGGGCCACGCCATCCAGCACGGACCGCACAACCACGTTCTGCACGAGGCGCACCACATCAAGGAAGAATGGGTCAAGTGGGCACCGCTGGTCGTGACCCTGCTCGGCACGCTCGGCGCGGTCTATTTCTACCTGCTCAAGCCGCAACTGCCGAAGGCCATGGCCGCGCAGAAGGGCCCGCTCTATACCTTCCTGTATAACAAGTGGTTCTTCGACGAGATCTATCAGGCCACCTTCGTCAAGGGTTCGAAGGCTCTGGGCGACCTGTTCTGGAAGGTGCTCGATGTAAAGATCATCGACAACCTCGGCCCGAACGGGGCGGCTTGGACGGCGCTCAAGTCGGCGCAAAAGCTGGTCCGCACCCAAACGGGCTACGTCTATCACTACGCTTTCGTCATGTTCCTAGGCATCGCGGGTCTGCTGACCTGGGTCGTCTTCTTCATGGCGAAATAGGGGAGAGAAAGTTTAAATGTCACCGGTAATCCCCAATCTTCTGAGTATCATCACCTTCCTGCCGCTGGTCGGCGCGCTGGCGATCCTCGGTGTCAAGTGGGCGTCGCGCAAGGACGACACGGCGGTCATCGAGCGTAACGCCAAATGGATCGCTCTGTGGACGACTCTGGCCACGCTGGCGCTCAATGTCGTGCTGCTGGCCGGGTTCGACCGCGCCTCGACCGACTATCAGTTCGTCGAAAAGGTCGAATGGTTCAGCTTCCTCAACTACCATATGGGCGTTGACGGCATTTCGGTCCTGTTCGTCGCTCTGACGGCGCTGCTGATGCCGCTGTGTATTCTGGCGTCGTGGGAGTCGGTCAAGACGCGCGTCGTCGAATATATGATCGCCTTCCTCGTGCTGGAAACCCTGGTCATCGGCGTGTTCACCTCGCTCGACCTGTTCCTGTTCTACGTCTTCTTCGAAGGCGGTCTGGTCCCGATGTTCCTCATCATCGGTATCTGGGGCGGCAAGGACCGTATCTACGCGGCCTATAAGTTCTTCCTCTATACCCTGCTGGGGTCCGTCCTGATGCTGGCGGCCATGCTGTACATGGTCGGCGTCGCGGGCACCTCGGATATTCCGACGCTCTCGACCTTCAAGTTCGCTGCCGAAGCCCAGCCTTGGCTATGGTTCGCCTTCTTCGCCTCGTTTGCGGTGAAGATGCCGATGTGGCCGGTCCACACCTGGCTGCCGGATGCCCACGTTCAGGCGCCGACGGCGGGTTCGGTCATGCTGGCCGGTATCCTGCTGAAGCTCGGCGGTTACGGTTTCATCCGCTTCAATCTGCCGATGTTCCCGCTGGCGTCGGAAATGTTCACGCCGTTCGTCCTGACCCTGTCGGTCATCGCCATCGTCGTGACCTCGCTGATCGCCTTCCGTCAAACCGACATCAAGAAGCTGATCGCCTATTCGTCGGTTGCCCACATGGGCTTCGTGACTATGGGTATCTTCGCCGGCAATCAGGCGGGCGTGCAGGGCGCGGTCTATCAGATGATCTCGCATGGCTTTATCTCCGGCGCGCTCTTCCTCTGCGTCGGCGTGGTCTATGATCGCTGGCATACGCGTGAAATCGCCTTCTACGGCGGTCTGACCAAGCTGATGCCGCACTTCGCCTTCGTCTTCCTGCTGTTCACCATGGCCAATGTCGGTTTGCCGGGCACGTCGGGCTTCGTCGGGGAAATCCTGACCATGACGGGTCTGTATCAGGCCTCGACCTGGGCGGCGCTGGTGGCAGCACTCGGCGTCATCCTGTCGGCCATGTATGCCCTGACCCTGTTCAAGAAGGTCATGTACGGCGAAGTGACCAATGAGGCCCTGAAAGGCCATCCCGATCTAAGCCTTCGCGAGAAGATCATCTTCGCGCCCCTGATCGCAGGGACGCTGCTGCTGGGTATCTATCCGGCTTTTGTTTTCGACTTTACCACCGCCAGCGTGGACGCCGTTGTTACGACGTACCGTGCTGTGACCGGCGGATAGGAGCGCCCTCGCTATGGATTTGTCATCGGCTCTTCATCTGGCCATTCCCGAACTGATCCTTGCCGTATCGACGCTCGGCATCCTGGTCTACGGGGCGCTGCGCGGCGATAAGTCGGCCGGCACGGTGGCGGCGCTGTGCGGCGTGGCCCTGATCGCCGCGGCCTTTGCGGCGGCCTTCGGTGGCCACGGCAAGGTGTTCAACGGTTCCTTCATCGCCGACGGCGTGGCGCTCTACGCCAAGGTGTTCATCTATATCGCCTCGGCCGTGATCATCGTTCTGGGGCGCGGCTATTTCGAGCGGTTGAATAATAACCGCTTCGAATTCCCGATCCTCGTCGTCCTCGCCACGCTCGGCATGAGCATGATGGTGTCAGCCGGCGACCTGATCGCGCTTTATGTCGGTCTGGAACTGCAATCCCTGTCGCTTTACATCCTCGCGGCCTTCCGTCGCGACGATGCCAAGGGTTCGGAAGCCGGTCTGAAATATTTCGTGCTCGGCGCGCTGTCGTCGGGTCTGCTGCTTTATGGCGCGTCGCTGGTCTACGGCTTCACGGGCTCGATGAACTTCGACGCCATTGCCGCGGCGGCGCAGGCCAATCCGCAGGTCGGCCTGATCTTCGGTCTGGTCTTCGTGATTTCGGGTCTGGCGTTTAAAGTTTCGGCCGCACCGTTCCACATGTGGACCCCGGACGTCTACGAAGGCGCGCCGACCCCGGTCGTGGCCTTCTTCGCCGGCGCGCCGAAGTTCGCCGCGCTGGTCCTTCTGGCGCGCACCCTGAACGACGGCTTTGCCGGTCTGCACGATCAATGGTCACAGGTCATGCTGGCTCTGGCGACGCTTTCGTTCATCGTCGGCGGTCTCGGCGGCCTGATGCAGAAAGATATCAAGCGCCTGCTGGCCTATTCGTCGATCGCCAATATGGGCTATGCTCTTCTGGCCATGGCGACGGGCACGGCGCAGGGCGTTCAGGCGCTGCTGCTGTTCATGGTGCTGTACATGATCGATACGCTGGGCTTCTTCTCGGTTCAGATGGCGCTTAGCCGTAAGGGCGTGGCAGTTACCAAGATCGACGATCTGGCCGGTCTGTCGAAGATCAATGTGAAGCTGACCATCGTCATCACCGTGCTGTGTCTGTCGGTGCTGGGTATGCCGCCGTTCTCGGGCTTCTGGGGCAAGTTCTTCGTCTTCGGTGCGGCTCTCGATGCGGGCTACTGGGGTTTTGCCGTCGCCGGTCTGGTGGCCTCGGTCATCGGTGCTTTCTACTACCTGCGTATCATCAAGCTGATGTGGTTCGATGGCGACAAGGGCGAGATCGACAAATCGCCGTTCGAAGCCAAGTGGATCGCATATGCGGCGGCGGCCTTCTCGTTCCCGGTGGCGATGGTGGCTCTGGCCTGGCTCTATCCACTGGCCGCCAATGCCGTCAAAAGCTTCGGCCTGAACTGATGCATTATCTTAATAATCCCTCCCTGTTTACGGGGAGGGGGGACCGCGAAGCGGTGGGTGGGGGAAACTACGGTTGTCCCCCTTCCGTCTTTTGGCTTTTAGCCAAAAGCCACCTTCCCCGTAAACGGGGAAGGATTGTTTGCTGAGGTCGTCATGGCGTCAGTGATAGACATTTTCGACTCCTTGCCTTCTACCCAGCTTGAGGCGTTATCACGCTTGCGGGCGGGGCTTCGTGACCCCGGCTGGGTTCAGGCGCGTCAACAGACTGCCGGGGTAGGGCGGATGGGCCGGTCGTGGGCAGGGATATCCGGCAATCTGATGGCGTCGTGGTACGGCGTGTTGCCCGTCGAACTGCGCCATGTGACGCAACTGTCGTTCGTAACGGCGCTGGCGGTGACCGATCTGCTGCGGCCCTTGGTTGCCTCGCCGGACAGCCTGAAGATCAAATGGCCGAACGATGTGCTGTACGACGGACGCAAGTTGTGCGGCATACTGGTACAGACCGAGGCGCTCGATGAAGGGCTTGGTATCGTGATCGGCATCGGTATCAATGTCACCGATGCACCCGACCTTGAGGCCTATGGTACGACGGCGCTGAACGTGATTACGCGTGAGCCGCACGATGCGATCGACCTTTTGCAACACTTCGATCCTCTCTTTACTGCTCGCCTCGGTAGCTGGCAGAAGGATGGCTTTGAAGCCACAGCGCAGGAATGGTTGTCTCAGGCCTATGGCCGCGACCGTATCTGTCTGATAAACCACGAAAACACGCCTGTTGAAGGCACGATTCTCGGCCTCGACGGCTTCGGCGCGCTGCGCATCGAAGACCGCCACGGACATATCCACACCGTCTCCAGCGGATCGGTCACCTATACGGACACCCCATGCTCCTAGCCATCGAACAGGGCAATACCAATACGCTGTTTGCCGTTCACGACGGTGAAAAATGGCTGGCCCAGTGGCGGACGGCAACGGAATCGACGCGCACGGCGGACGAATATGCGGTCTATCTGTACCAGTTGCTGCAAATGAACGGCCTCGATTTTCGTATGATCGACGACTGCATCATATCTTCGGTCGTGCCGCAGTCGCTGTTCAATCTGCGCAAACTGGCCCAGCGCTATTTCCACAAGACGCCCTATGTCATCGGTGACAATACGCATCTCGGCATCGACGTCCGCATCGACAAGCCGTCCGAAGCCGGGGCCGACCGCCTCGTCAACACCATCGGCGCGTGGATTCGCTACGGCGGGCCGCTGATCGTCATCGATTCCGGCACGGCGACGACCTTCGACGTCGTCTCAGCCGATGGTGCGCTGGAAGGCACGGCGATTGCGCCCGGCATCAACCTGTCGGTCCAGGCGCTCCATCAGGCGGCTGCCAAGCTGCCGCGCATTGCGATCGAGAAGCCGGCACACTATATCGGCAAGGACACCGTATCTGCGATGCAGTCCGGGATATTCTGGGGCTATGTGGGTCTCATCGAGTATCTGATCGACAAGATTCAGGCCGAGTACGGCCAGCCCATGACGGTTGTGGCGACCGGCGGCGTTGCGTCGCTGTTCGAGGGTGCGACCACCAAGATCCATGCTTTCGACCCCGATCTGACGCTGAGGGGGTTGCTCGAAATATATCAGCGCACCATAAGAAAAAGAGAGAATGACTAAGAATAACAACGAACTCGTGTTTTTGCCGCTGGGCGGCTCTAACGAAATCGGCATGAACCTCAACTGCTACGGCTTCGGGCCGGAGCACGACCGTCAGTGGATTCTGGTCGATGTCGGGGTGACCTTCGGCGACCTGACGACGCCGGGGATCGAGGTCATCGTACCGGATCCGAAGTTCCTCGAAGGCGAAAATATCCTCGGCATCATCCTGACCCACGCGCACGAAGACCACATCGGGGCGCTGGGCTGGCTGTGGGACAAGATCAAGGCTCCCCTTTATGCGACGCCGTTCACCGCCTTCCTGATCCGCGAAAAGCTGCGCGAAAAGGGCATCGAAGACTTCGATCTGACCGAAGTGCCGTTGGGCGGCAGGGTCAATCTGGGGCCGTTCGAGGTCGACTATATCACCATCACCCACTCGATCCCCGAACCCAACGGTCTGGCGATCAAAACACCGTTGGGCACGGTCCTGCACACCGGAGACTGGAAGATCGATCCCGATCCGATCACGGGGGCGGCCACCGACATCAGCGCCATTACAGCTTTGGGTGACCAAGGCGTACTGGCCATGGTCTGCGACTCGACCAATGTCTTCGTCGATGGCCACGCCGGTTCGGAAGCCGATGTGAAGGTCGCCCTGACGCAGGTCATCGCGGGCCTCAAGGGCCGCGTCGCCGTCGCCTGTTTCGCCTCGAACGTCGCGCGCATGGACAGCGTGATCCGCGCCGCCGAAGCCAATGGCCGCTCGGTCTGCCTCGTCGGGCGCTCGATGCACCGCATGTCGGCGGCGGCGAAATCCGTCGGTCTGATGGCAGGCATTCAGGAGTTCGTCACCGAAGGTGAAGCCGCCAAGATGAAGGACAAGGACGTCCTCTATCTGTGTACCGGCTCACAAGGCGAGCCGCGAGCCGCCTTGTCGCGCATTGCCGACGGCAACCACCCGCTGGTCAAGCTGGGGAAGGGGGACAGTTGCGTCTTCTCGTCGCGCGTCATTCCGGGCAACGAGATCGGTATCCGGTCGCTGCAAAACCGTCTGTCGGAATCGGGCGTCGAAATCCACACCGAAAAGGATCACCCCGGCATCCACGTCTCCGGTCACCCGTGCCGCGACGAACTGAAGGAAATGTACGCCTGGGCGCGGCCGAAGATCGCCGTTCCGACCCACGGCGAGCGCCGCCACCTTCAAAAGCACGCCGCTCTGGCCGCTGAAATCGGCGTTCCGGAACAGGTCACCCCGCGCAATGGCGACATGGTACGTCTGGCACCGGGTAAGGCCGAAATGATCGATGAAGTCCCCGCCGGCCGTCTCTATGTCGATGGCGGCGTCATCGTGCCGGAAGCTTCCGACGCTCTGCGCGAACGCCGTCACGCCGCCCATAACGGTATGTTGTTTGTCTCGTTCGCCCTGAACCCCAAGAACCAGTTGGCGTCCTATGTCGATGTGCGCGGTCTGGGGCTGGCGTTTGAGGACGAGGATAGCATTTCCGATCAGCTTGAAAAGCTGTGCGATATCGTCGAAAAGGCCGTGCAAAAGTTGTCTCGCGAAGAGCGCGACGACGATCTGACGGTGGAAACGACCGTGGCGCGCGTGCTCAAAAAGGCCGCGCAGAATGTCTGGGGCCGTCGTCCGATCGTCGAGACGATTATTTTGCGGTTGTAAGTGGGAAAGACGCAGGGGCCACAGGCCCCTGCACCCCCTATATTTTCACACTTAGACGGCAATTGTTATGCGTGATATCTGTATTTTATTGGGGGCGAAGCCCCCCTTTTTTTGCCCAAATTGTTCTGACGATGCCGTTTAAGCGCCCAGTTATGGGGTGTGGGGCCTGCGGCCCCACGGTCTTCAACTCTTCACCAGAACGTAACTACCCGGCGCGTCCATCAGCGGTTTGAACTTGCCCTTGGCCGGATCGCGCGCGGAGATCAAATCACCCGACTTGGCATGCAACCACTCGGCCCAATGCGGCCACCACGAGCCCTTGTACTCGACCGCATCCTGTTGCCAAGACTCAAGAGTCTCCGGCAAGCCCTTGGCATTGCTGACTTCGTTGATCCAGTGCATATATTTCTGAGCGGCGGGGGCGTTGACGACGCCCGCGATGTGACCGGAACCCGCCATGACGTAGGTCACCGGCCCGCCGAACAGCTTGGCGCCTTTGAAGACCGAGCCCGGCGGGGCGATGTGGTCTTCGCGACCGGCCTGTTCGTAGATGGGGATTTTCACGTTCTTCAGGTCGATATCGACCCCGCCGACGTTCAGTTCGCCTTTTGACAACGCGTTCTCGTTATAGAATTTGCGCAGGTAATACATGTGCAGGGTCTTGGGCATCCGCGTCTGATCGGCGTTCCAGCACAGGAGGTCGAAGGCGGTCAGTTCCTTGCCCATCAAGTAGTTGTTGACGAAGAACGACCATACCAGATCATTGGCGCGCAAGGAATTGAACGTGTCAGCCATGGCCGTGCCGGGCAGGACGCCGCCGGCGGCATCCATCTGGCGCTCCAATTCGGTCAACCAAGCTTCGTTGGTGAACAGCAGCAGGTCGCCGGCCTCGGAAAAGTCGTGCTGGGCGGTGAAGAAGGTCGCCGAGCCGATGCTGGTGTCACCCTTGGCGGCCATGTGCGCCAGAGTGACGCCCAAAAGCGTGCCGCCGATGCAGTAACCGACCGTGTTGACGGTTTCGGCTCCGGTTTGCTCGCGGACCTTGGCGACGGCCTGATAGATGCCGCCGAACATATAGTCCTCGAAGGTCAGGCTGGCCATCGACTGATCGGGATTGACCCAAGAGGTGACGAAGACGGTAAAGCCCTGATCCGTCAGCCACTTGATCAGCGAATTTTTGGCCTGAAGGTCGAGGATGTAGAACTTGTTGATCCATGGAGGGAAGATCAGCAGCGGGATTTCGCGGACCTGCTCGGTCGTCGGGCTATATTGCAGAAGCTCGAACAACGGCCCGCGCCAGACGACCTTGCCCGGCGTGGTGGCGACGTTTTCGCCGACCTTGAAATGATCGTAGTCTGCCTGAGAAATCTTCAGCTTGCCGTCGCCGCGCGCCAGATCGTCGGCGAATTTCTGCATCCCCTTGACCAGGCTTTCGCCCTTGGTTGTGATCAGGGTGTCGAGCGCGGCGGGGTTCGACATCAGGAAGTTGGACGGCGAGAAGGCGTCGGTGATCAGCTTGGTGAAAAATTCGGCGCGGCGCTTGTCGAGCGGATCGACGCCATCGACCGAGGAGACGAGGTTGTTGAGCCAGTTCGACGACAGCAGATACGACCGGCGCATCATGTCGAAGACGAGGTTTTCCTGCCAGCGCGGATCGGCGAATCGCTTGTCCCTGGGGCTGGTGTCGGGGCCCGCTTCGCCGCCCAGCGACCGGCGCGTCATATCGGCCCACAACGACATGTAGCCGGTCAGCAGGTCCGTTTGCGCCTCAACCATCTTTTCCGGGCTTTTCGCCAGCGAATTCATGACGCTGCTCATGGCCGGGCCGACCTGAAACGGATCGGACGGCGCAGAGCCGTTGAATTCGGGCTGCCTGAACACCGCGCTGGCCAAAGCGGTTTGCGCGGTGATCGCCGCCTTGGCCAGATTGACCGACAGGTCCTCCATCGCCTTGAACTGCTCGGCATTGAAGCTGGTGTCGGTTGCCGGTTCTTCCTGACGCGTTTCCGGCTGCGGAGGCGGAAGGTCGGCAGGCTTGGGGGCGGCCTTGGGTTCAGCTTTGGGGGGGGCTTTTTTGCGCGACGTCTTGGCCGCCTTTGCTTCAACTGAAACGGCTTTGGGCGGAGCATCCGAAACGGTTTTTTTGCGTTTGGGTTGGGTGTCCTCCGCCATCTTATCCTCCGGGCAGTGATTCTTGTCCGTCATGTCTAAACCGGTTTTTGGTGATGCGCCGATCAAATCTGACTTTATCATTCGCAATCTGGCGTTATCAAAAGCGCGGTTTGGCCCTATAATCGACCGACTTATAATTTAAAGCTGTTCAGCACCTGCAAATTTTGCTTTTGATCGTCTTCAAGCCCAGCGATTGGGAACCAAGAGAATGGCAAGAAAGAGCCCGTCATGACTGACCGCTTCACTTCGACTCTTCCGGCTGCGGCGCTGGCCGTTATTCTGGCCCTGACGCCGGTGCTGGTTGCGGCTCAGGAGGCGACGCCCCCGGCACCGGCACCGCAAGCGCATGATTTTCCGAAGTGGTCGGAATTTCCGCCGCCACCGAAAGACGTGCCGACGGCCGCCGAAATCAAGACCCGCGTCCTTGAGATGCAGGGTGTCGGTATTTCGGTGCAAAAGACCATCGACGCCATCGTGTGGGATCTGGATCAGCAACCGCAGGCCTTTATAACCAAAGCCAATGCCCGTATAGATCCGATTCTCGGCGCACCGGCCAAGCCGATGGATATGGGAGAATTGAACGCGTTCGTGAACAAATTGCGCGTTCGGGCCACGCCGCCGTCGGTCGCCAACTGATATAACAACCAACACGTCGCAACCAAGCGGCGATCAAAAAAATCAAAACAGGAATACCCGGAATGCCAAGTTCGGACTTCGATCTGAGTCTCGATATCGTTCGCGTGGCCGAAGAGGCCGCCATCGGCGCTTATTCGGAAATAGGCGCGGGCGATGAAAAAGCGGCGGACAAGGCTGCGGTCGATGCCATGCGTGCGGCGCTCAATGCCCTCGATATAGACGGTCGCATCGTCATCGGTGAAGGGGAACGCGACGAAGCGCCCATGCTTTATATCGGCGAGACGGTCGGCACGGGCAAAGGTCCACAGATCGATATCGCCCTCGATCCGCTCGAAGGCACGACTTTGGCTGCCAAGGGCATGGCCAATGCGCTGGCGGTCATCGCTTTCGCGCCGCGAGGCGGCATGCTGCACGCGCCCGACACCTATATGGACAAGATTGCCATCGGACCTGGTTATCCGGAAGGGATCGTCGATCTCGATGTCTCGCCCGAAGACAATGTAAAGGCGCTTGCCGCCGCCAAGGGCGTCGATGTGTCCGAGATTGTGGCCTGCGTGTTGGACCGGCCGCGCCATGAAAACATCATTGCCTCCCTGCGCAAGGCCGGGGCGCGCGTCCATCTGATCAGCGATGGTGACGTGGCAGGCGTCATCCACACGGCCCAGCCGGAAACGGGCATCGACATCTATATCGGCCTCGGCGGTGCGCCAGAAGGCGTGCTGGCCTGCGCGGCGCTGAAATGCGTCGGGGGGCAGTTTCAGGGACGCCTCATTTTCCGCAATGACGATGAGCGCGCGCGCGCCATGCGGCTGGGCCTGACAGATTTTGACAAGAAGTACACGCTGAACGATCTGGTCAGTTCCGACGCGGTGTTCATCGCCACGGGTGTGACATCCGGCGCGCTTTTACGCGGCGTGCAGAAAGAGGTTACCGTGCGGGGAGAAACGTTCGTGACCACCGAAAGTCTGGTGATGATTTCCGAAACTCAGACGATCCGCAAACTTTACATGCGGCGTCCCGTCACGCTTTAATATCTTATGCTCGACAATATTGCCCCGACCCGATTCGCCAACGCGCCCGATCCGTTTTTAGGGGTCGAAACCTCGGCGACCGGACGGTTATGGGTCGATCGTCGTCAGGCGCGGGCCGTCAGCGACACCGAACTACGCCAAATTTCCGATAGACTGGCGCTCAAAGGCCTGATCGAAGACGCGTTTATAGAGCCTATCGCCCGGTCGATTGCAGGGCGTGGAATCGTGGCTGCGGACCTCGACCATTATCTGAAACCGACACTTAAGGCGTTGTTTCCGGAACCCGACTGTTTCATGGATATGGGGCTGGCTGTGGCGGCCATCCTCGACGCGCTTGAGGCGCAGCAGAAAGTCTTCGTCTTTGCTGATTACGACGTCGACGGTGCGACCTCCGCGGCGCAACTCGTGCGCTGGTTTCGCCATATGGGACATGATCTCAGCGTCTATGTGCCTGACCGCATTTTGGAGGGTTATGGTCCGTCGGAGAAGGCGTTTGATCGCCTAAAGTCCGAGGGCGCGGATCTCGTCATTACGGTCGATTGCGGGGCTTCGGCGCATCATGCGCTCGACTATGCCGCCTCGATCGGCCTCGATGTCGTGGTGATCGACCACCATATCATGCGCGAAGACCCGCCGAAATGTAGGGCTGTGGTCAATCCTAACCGTCCCGGCTGTACCTCCGAACAGGGCAATCTGGCCGCCGCCGGTGTGGTATTCGTCGTCATGGCGGCGTTGAACCGGGAAGCCGAAAAACGCGGCTTGTTTACCGACCGGCCAAAGCCGGACCTGACGAAATGGCTCGATCTGAGCGCCCTGGGGGCGATCTGCGACGTGACGGCCCTGACGGGCTTTAACCGGGCGTTGGCGACTCAGGGTCTCAAAGTCATGTCGCGTTTGGAAAACAAGGGGATCAAAGCCCTGATGAAGGTCGCCGGGCTGAACGCGAGCGAGACGAACAAGGCTCCGGGCCTGATGAGTGTGTTCCATTCCGGATTCGTACTGGGGCCACGTATCAATGCGGGTGGACGCATCGGTCGCGCCGATCTGGGGGTGCGCCTGCTGTCGACGGAATCGGACGACGAGGCGCTTCACGTGGCCCAGGAACTCGATGATCTGAATAAGACCCGCCGCGATGTCGAGGCCGCCGTGCAGGAAGAGGCACTCGCTCTGGCGGCGGCCAAAGGCTTGCCGTCGGTGGATGATCACGTCGTCATTGTGGCACGCGAAGACTGGCACCCGGGCGTCATTGGCATCGTTGCTGGACGGCTGCGCGAGCGCTGGCACAAACCGGTCATCGTCATCGGTATCGACCCGGTCAGCGGCATAGGGAAGGGGTCAGGGCGTTCTCAGGCCGGGATCAATCTGGGGCAGGCGGTGTCGGCGGCCTATGAGGCAGGCATTCTTATGTCGGGCGGCGGACACGCTATGGCTGCGGGCCTCAGCGTCGAATCCGAGCGGATTGCGGAACTGCAAACTTTCCTCAACGACTTTATTGGTAAGGCGACGGTCGAGGCCGATCGCAAGGACCGGCTGGAAATCGATGCGGCCTTGAGCGCCGGCAGCGCCACGCGGGCGCTTCTTGACCGCTTCGAGATCATGGCGCCGTTCGGACAGGGCAACCCTGAGCCTTTGTTCGCCCTGCCGAATATGCGCGTCGGCTATGCCAGTGCTATGAAAAACGGCCATATCCGCTGCGACCTGATCGACGAAAGTGGTAAACGGTTGAAGGCCATTGCCTGGCGGGCGCAAGATACGGCGATTGGCACGGCCTTGCTCAATCCGGCAGGAGCCATTCATGTGGCCGGACGGCTGAAACCCGATGACTATATGGGTCGTAACGGGGTTCAGTTCGAAATTGAAGACGTTGCGCATATCTTCGGTTGATTGGATGTCCGTTCAGATGACATATTCACAAGCGCGTTGAATATTCTTCAAAATAGCGCTTGCAACGGACAATTCGTGACGCTATCAAGCGCACCTCTTGACGCGGTCCCTTCGTCTATCGGTTAGGACGTCAGGTTTTCAACCTGAAAAGAGGGGTTCGACTCCCCTAGGGACTGCCATCAAGAAACATGACGCCAAAGATGCGGTCCCTTCGTCTATCGGTTAGGACGTCAGGTTTTCAACCTGAAAAGAGGGGTTCGACTCCCCTAGGGACTGCCACGGCGTATTCTCCGGACAAGTGAAAACAGTCGCCATCGTCGCTGGAGTACGGTAAACTGTGCCTTTGATGCCATAGGCGTCAGCACGGTTGAGCATTTTGGGGGTAAAATGCTATTTTTCACTCGCTATGAGCGATTTTTCGGCGTAATTTCGCAAAAAATGCGAAATGGGCCTCGATTTTACCTGCCCGTTTGATATATCCATGTTATAGTTACTGCATCACAGATGTATGTTTGTGGGCTTGGTGAGGAATATGAGTGTGTACGATTACAATAAGAGCAGCGAAGCTGAAGAGCTCAAAACCATTTCCGGGCGCGTAAAATGGTTCGACGCCGGTAAGGGCTATGGTTTTATCGTGCCGCAAGACGCGGACCAGACCAATATGCGCGATGTCCTGTTGCACGTCTCTGCGCTCCGCGACCTCGGTCGTGATGTTGCGCATGAAGGTGCGGCCATTGAATGTACGATTGCCAAGCGGGCCAAGGGCTGGCAGGTGATCGAAATCACCGCTCTGGAAGCAACAGGTGCCGCGCCATCGCGTGAAGTGCGTGAGCCGGGCTCGGTTCGTTCGAGCCAGCAGGTCAGCACCCAGATCGGCGATCTGGAAGCGGCAACGATTAAATGGTTCAATCGTACCAAGGGCTATGGCTTCGTGGTTCGCGGCAACGACCCGACGGATATTTTCATCCACATCGAGACCCTGCGTCGTTTCGGTCTGGAAGACGTCCAGCAGGGTGATACCCTGATGGTCCGTTTCGGCGAAGGCCCCAAGGGTCTGGTGGTGACCGAAGTACAGCCTAAGGCGCTGGTCTGATCGGTTTGGCCTTGAAAGGGCCATCGATTTCGGCAAGATTTTGACGGAGATGCGCAACGCGCGTCTCCGTTTTATTTTGACGTTTTAGGAGATGGGCCGAGTGCTTGACCTGAAAACACTCGCTCTGGCGGCCGTCGTCGGGTTGTCGCCCCTCTCGACGGCCCAGGCGCAGGCTGTTGCGCCGCCCGTCGAGGTCGCGGATGTGACGCGCTACGGCTACCGTGTCGTCAAGATTTACCCCCATGACCCCAAGGCCTTCACCGAAGGCTTGTTCTTTCTGGATGATGCGCTCTACGAGAGCACCGGCATGAACGGCGAATCGGTCATCCGAAAGGTCGATCTGGATACCGGAAAGGTCGAACGTCAGTTCGACATGGCGCCCGAATATTTTGGTGAGGGCATAGCACCGTGGAAAGATCGCATCATCGGACTGACCTGGAAACACGGCAAGGCCTTCGTACTCGACCGCCACAGCTTCCGAAGCGAAGGCAATCTGAGCTATACCGGCGAAGGGTGGGGGCTAACTCATGACAACCAGAACCTGATTATGAGCGATGGAACGGATCGTTTGCGTATCCTCGATCCGGACAATTTCAATGTCGTGCGCGAAGTCCCGGTCACCATCAGGGGCAAGTCTCTCGACTATATCAATGAACTCGAATGGATCGATGGCGCGATCTACGCCAATATCTGGCAGACCGACTATATCGTGCGGATCGATCCGCAGAGCGGTGTCGTCACCGGCGTGATCGATCTGTCGGGCCTGCTGTCCTATGCGCCTCGTCCGGTCGGCAATGTGGATGTGCTGAATGGAATCGCCTATGATCCCAGGCGTAAGCGCCTGTTCGTGACGGGTAAATACTGGCCGGCCCTGTTCGAGATCGAACTCGTTGCCCCGACGGCGCAATAGGAGCGACTCCATGTCCAATATCCTTCAAGCCGGTGTGCTGGCGCTTTGCCTGATTCTCTCGGCCTGTGCGCAGCAATCCGAAAACGGAAAGCTGGAAGAGGTATCGGTCGTCAGCACAGGGGGGACCCATAGGTTCAAGGTCGAGATCGCCGATGATGATGTCGAGCGCGAAAAAGGGCTTATGAACCGACCTGAGCTAAAAGCCGATCGCGGGATGCTGTTCATTTTTCCGACTGCGGCCGAGCGTACCTTCTGGATGCACAACACGCTCATTCCTCTGGATATTATCTATATCACGCCCGGCGGTGAGGTCTTGTCGATCCAAAAAAACACCGTGCCGATGAATGACACGCCCTTGCCCTCCTACGGGCCTGCCAGCGTGGTCCTCGAAATACAGGGCGGCCTGAGCGACAAATTGGGTATCCGGCCCGGCGACCGTATAGAACACCGCGTCTTCGAAACGGCGCAATAACTGTGGTTCAATGGATAAACGGCTTGCGGAAGGTCCGTCGAAGTGGCATGAAGCGCGCCTTACTTCGGTAGGACTTGATGTTCGGGGTGTAGCGCAGCCTGGTAGCGCAGCTGTTTTGGGTGCAGCAGGTCGGAGGTTCGAATCCTCTCGCCCCGACCATTCAATAAAAAAGGCCTTCCGGTTGGGAAGGCCTTTTTTATTGAATGGTTTTAGCCGTGTAAGGTTCGACGGCAATTGATGATGGCTTTCATTGTTTAAAATCCGCCATTCCCCTTTGCCACAGGTCGTCTTTGTAGTAACAGACTCGAACTGCCCTAAGCCGTGAGTCCGGAGACCGATATGTTCGCGCGCATTTTCAAGCCTGCTAAGACCGCCATGCAATCGGGCAAGGCCAAGACTCAGGACTGGGTGCTTGAGTTTGAAACGGCATCGGCGCGGCATCCGGATCCGTTGATGGGCTGGACGTCGTCGGCAGACACCAATGCGCAAGTACGCCTGACTTTCGACTCCAAGGAACAGGCCATGACCTATGCAGAAATGCATGGCATTCCCTTCCGTCTGGTCGAACCGGAAACGCCGCCGAAGATTATCAAGGCCTATGCCGACAATTTCGCGACAAATCGCCGTCAAAGCTGGACGCACTAACCCAAGAGACTCCGTAGCTCAGTTGGATAGAGCATCCGCCTTCTAAGCGGACGGTCGCAGGTTCGAATCCTGCCGGGGTCGCCACTTGTTCAAATCTTTCAAGCCGATTCCGGCTTAGGCTTTGACCTTGCCGTCCGTTTCGTATTGAATGGTTGCACGCCTTAACCGCATTGGTTCGGTCATGTCGCCTGCCTTTTCTATTAAATTTTTTAGCCCGCTGATGGTTGCCGGTCTGATGCTGAGCGCCTGTGGACCGCGCGACGACCGCAAGGACGTGCCTCAGGTATCGCGTGAAACGCCCGTTCTGACCGTCTCTGCGACCGGAAGCGCCACGCTGAAAGCCGTACTGACGCGGGGCCAGTTGAATTGCGGTGTACATCCGGGACTGGTCGGGTTTTCCTATCAGGATAATAGCGGTCACTGGCGCGGATTCGATGTGGACTTCTGCCGGGCCATGGCCGCTGCGATTTTTTCGGACTCCGAGCGCGTGACCTTTGTCCCGGTGTCAACGACCGAACGGTTCAAGGCTCTGCAAACCGGTAAGGTCGATGTGTTGTGGCGCTCGACCTCGTGGACCCTGTCGCGCGACGCCGGGGAAGGGATCGATTTTGCCGGGGTCAACTATTATGACGGGCAGGGCTTTTTGGTACGCAAATCGCTGCGTTTGAACAGCGCCACAGAATTGCAGGGCGCGCGGATATGCGTTCAGACCGGATCGACCAGCGAACTGAACCTGACCGACTATTTCCGGACCAAGGGCCTGAATTTCGTACCCGTGGTGGTTAAGAGCGAGGACGAGGGGCGAGACAACTACGCCAAGGGCAGTTGCGACGCCCTGACCGCCGATGTGTCGGCGCTGGCGGCGGCCCGGTCAACACTCAACGATCCGCAAGGTCATATGATCCTGCCTGAGATCATTTCCAAAGAGCCCCTGGGGCCGGTTGTGCGGCAAGGTGACGATCAGTGGGCCGATATCGTGCGTTGGACCCTCTATGCGACGATCATGGGGGAGGAACTGGGGATTACGCGCGGCAAAATAGACGATATTCATGCCGATTCGAAAAATCCGGAAATCAAGCGACTGTTGGGTGTTGACGGTAACCTGGGGGGCGGGTTGGGGTTAGGCCCTGAATGGGCCTATAATATCCTTGATCAGGTCGGCAACTACGGAGAAATTTTCGAGCATAATATCGGAGAAAGCTCTCCCCTTAGGTTGTCGCGTGGGCTCAATGCCCAGTGGAACGCGTCGGAAAGAGGCCTGATCTATGCGCCGCCGGTGCGTTAGGACCTGACGACGACGGTATCCTGATCTTCGCGTCCCCATTGCGCCCACGAACCGTCGAACAGACGGGTCGCCTCATGGCCCGTTTCGAACAAGGCCAGGGCTATGATTGCCGCCGTGACACCGGAACCGCAGGTCGTGACGACTTCGGTCGAGGGGGACACATGCAGGGCGGCGAAGATGTTCTTCAGGTCGGATACCGGTTTCAGGATACCATTTTCGATCAGATCCGAGGCCGGTAGATTGCGGCTGCCCGGCATGTGGCCTGACCGCAGACCGGCCCGCGGTTCAGGCGTCGCCCCCGTAAACCGGGCCGCCGACCGGGCATCCAGAATCAGCTTATCCGATAGATCAAAATACGACTTAAGATCATTGATATCTATGGAAAGGTTAGGTTGAAGGCGAGGTGTGTATTCCACGCCCTTGACCCATTCCGTACCGGCTTGGACAGGATAGCCAGCCGCCAGCCACGCCGGTAATCCCCCGCGCAAAATCTGAACCTTTTCGTGTCCCATGAGCCTGAAGGTCCACCACACCCGCGCCGCCGAAAACAGCCCCTGACGATCGTAGATAACCACGTGATCGGTTTCGCTTATCCCCATATCGCCGACCGCCTTGGCGAATTGATCCGATGACGGTGCCATGTGCGGCAGTTCAGTCGATTTGTCGCCGATGGCCTCTATATCGAAAAAATGCGCGGTGGGGACGTGATCCTGCACATAGAGCGCCTGCATGTCGGTGCCGTCCAGTGCCCAACTTCCATCGATGATCTTGACGGAGCCTTCATCCAGCAGGGCTTTAAGGGCTGTGGTATCGATCTGAGCGCTCATATCAGTCTCCTTTTCGTAGCCCTGCATAGGCATCCAATGCCCGCTGACGCGCCTGACCGTGATCGACGATCATATTGCCGGCGGCTTCATCATCGGGTTTATGGCCCAGAAAATCAAACAGATCGTCTTCAAATTTACGTTTGGCCTTGGAGGTGCGTGGCTTTTTCAATTCCGGAAAACCGGCAATATTTTCGCGTCGATAATGACCGTCAGGATCGAATTTTTCGGCTTGGGTTATCGGATTGAAGATACGGAAGAATGGCGAGGCGTCGGCACCCGATCCGGCGACCCACTGCCAGTTGGCTGGATTATTGGCGGGATCGGCATCCAGAAGCGTATCCCAGAACCATTGTTCGCCTTTTCGCCAGTCGATCATCAAATGTTTGACCAGAAAAGAAGCGCAGACCATGCGGACGCGATTATGCATAATGCCCGTGCGCCACAGTTCGCGCATACCGGCATCGACCAGGCTATAGCCCGTTTCGCCCCGACACCAGGCTTTGAAGGCGCGGTCATTGTATTCCCACGGCATATCGTCGAATTGCGGTTTGAAGTTCACCTGATGCAGATCGGGTTGCTGATTCAGGATGCCGAAACAGAAATCACGCCACGCCAGTTCGGCCTTGAATTTCTCACACCCCTGACGGAGGCCTGCATGACCGCTGACGGCGCGTTCGAGATCGTACAGAATGCGGTGAGGGCTGATCTCACCGAATCGCAGATGCGGTGACAGATGCGAGGTCAGGTCGAGGTCCGGGCGGTCACGACCTTCGGCGTAGTCTTTCAATCCATGCTCGATGAAGTGCTGAAGGCGGTCATGTGCGCCTTGCTCGCCGGGCGTCCATTGTTCGAACCCCTGCGACCAGTCCTTCCCGGACGGCGGTATTTTCGGGTACAGGCCGAGGCTGTCGATGGTTTGGGAGTGCGGCCATTTGTCCGGCGCGATCCATTTTTTATTCGGCAAGGAAAAGCTACGCCCCTCGAGGTGTCCCTTGGCTTGCAAGGCACGAAAAAAAGGGGTGAAGACCTTGTATGGGCCATCGCTGCCAGTGCGAATATCCGCCGGATCGGCCAGCAGATGCGTATTGAAACCCTTGAATTCTATTGTCTCGGATTGCGCGAATTTCGCATCGAAAAGTTCGCATTTTGGTTCAAAAGTACGGGAGCAAATAACGGTTTTAATTTTATTTTTTAAGATCAGTTGATTTAAAATATCTTTCGTGTCGCCTTGCCGGATAATAAGGCGCGATCCGTGGTCGCGTAACGCGGCCTCGAGCGATGTGAGCGACCGATTAAGCCACCATCGGGATGCAGCACCCATAGGCCTTGCGGCAAAATGATCGTCCTGAATATAGAGTGGGATAATCGGCTGCCCGCTGCGAACGGCTTCGGCGACACCCGCGTGATCGTTAAGGCGCAGGTCACAGCGAAACCACAATAAAACAGCATCGGGCATGTATTCACCTTATCAAAATGAGCTTGTGGCTCATACGCTCTATCCGCAAGGTCTGGATCAGGTAATTCGCTATTGACGGCAACCAAGCGGCGAGACTAAGCCTTTGGCCTCTATCATCCGAGTGCGTTCATGTCTCCGCCGGCCAAACTCAGTGCGTGCATTATCACCAAGAACGAGGCGGACCGCATTGCGGCGTGCCTGCGTGCGATAAATGGACTGGTCGATGAGATCGTGGTCGTCGATTCTGGATCGACCGACGGTACGACCGATATTGCCCGCAATATGGGCGCACAGGTGTTTCACAATGACTGGGTCGGTTACGGACCGCAAAAGCGCTTTTCGGAAGACTGCGCCAGCCACGACTGGATATTGAATCTCGACGCGGACGAGGTGGTAACGCCGGAACTCTATGCGGAAATTAAAGCGCTGATGGCCCAAGGACCGGATTTACCGGCCTATCGTTTCAAACTGCGCAATGTCTATCCCGGAAAATCGAAACCGCGACTATGGGCCGATTTTCACAACTATGTCCGTCTGTACGACCGGCGTAAGGTGCGGTTTCGCGAGTCTCTGGTGCACGATACGGTGGATACAAAAGACGAGCCTGTGGGACAGCTCACAGGCTCGGCGACGCATTTTTCGGCGCGCTCCTATGCGCATATCCGGCAAAAACTCGATTCATATACTAACCTTCAGGCCAAGGCGTTGAAAAAGCCGGCCTGGACGATCTGGCTGCGGTTGCCTTTCGAATATCCGTTCGTTTTTTTACGCTATTTTGTGTTCCGCTGCCACTTCACCGGCGGATGGGATGGGGTGATCTCCAGCCATCTGGCGGCGGAAGCGCGGGTAAAGCGGTTGTTAAAAATTTTGAAAGCTCAGAAGAGCTTAAAAGCACAGTCTGAGTGAGCGGTTTAAGAATGAGTGATGAAAAACCCTCTTTCTGGCAGGATATGGCCTGGCGCTTCGAAGCCCTGGTTTACGACGCCTTTGTAGCTCTGGTGCGAGCCTTGCCGGTGGACACGGCGTCTGATGTCGGTGGATGGCTGCTCCGCCATATAGGTCCGATAACGCCCACCCGGAAACTGGTTCGGCAAAACCTTGATCTGGCCTTTCCGGATAAGGATGACGGATGGAAAGCCCGTGTCATCAAGGCCCAGTGGGATAATCTGGGGCGCACCTTCGCCGAATTTGCGATCATGGACCGTATCCGTATCGGCAATGGCCGGGTGATCGTCGAAAATATGGAGCGGCTCAAGGACATTGCGGCCGGAAACCAGCCGGTCGTCTTTATCTCCGGCCATTTTGCCAATTGGGAAATTATGCCGTCGACGATCGTCGATAGCGGCGTCGAGTGCCAAATGACTTACCGCGCCGCCAATAATCCCTATATCGATGAACGGATCAAGGCAGGGCGTATGCGCTATGGTGTGCGCCTGTTCGCGCCTAAGGGCGGGGATGGAGCCAAGGAACTGCTCATCGCCATGGGTAAGGGCGATTCTGTGGCTCTAATGAACGACCAAAAGTTCAATCGCGGCGTCGAGACGCCGTTTTTCGGACGTTTGGTCGATACGGCACCGGGGCCGACGCGACTGGCCATGCGTTTTGGCACCGTCTTGCAACCTATGACCGTCGTACGTCTTGAGAAGGCGCGCTTTCGCGTCATCGTTCACGATCCCATCGAGGTCGATAATACCGGTCAAAAGGCTCAGGATATCGAAACAACCGTCGCCAAGGTGTCGGCTTTCATCGAGCAGGTGGTTCGCGACCGGCCAGAAGAATGGTTCTGGGTCCATAAGCGCTGGCCCAATGACGCCTATAAACCTGGCACGCCAAAGGCCCCTTAACGGAGCTTCACAATATTTGAAGCCACCAATATTGCCGCGGGCCTTGCAAAACGGCATGATCGTTGTTCCGGCCTTTGACTTTTAAACCCCAGGATGATGCGGCCTTTCATGTTATTTTCGGTCCTCCCTGAATTTAAACGCAAATGGCTGAAAAAGAATCGGCTGGTGACGGCCGGTATCGGTATAGGTGTGTTGATTTCAGCGCTCGGCGTGTCCTGGCTGTGGGGTGACGACATTCTGCGTCACAATCTCGATCCGAAGGTACCGTTCCAGACCTATAAGCGCCCTCCGGCGCCGGATTACCGAACAAAAGCGGCGTGGTTCCTTAATCCGGCACTCGACGGCTATGAAGTCCGGCGCAATCGAAATCATCAAAAGGTCGATGTCTTTTTCGTTCATGCCACCAGCTTCGATGGCGGCAAGGACTGGCTGGGGCCGATCACCGATCCGGCGGCAGCCGCCGAGGTCATACGCACGCAGTTACCGAACTATGCCGCGCCCTTTGCCACAATCGGTTATGTCTATGCGCCTAAATACCGTCAGGCGAGCCTGTATAGCCAATTGACGCAACGCGAGGACGCACGCGAGGCGCGTCAATTCGCCTATGAAGATATCGCAGCGGCCTTCGACGCCTTTTTGATGCAGCGCCGGAATGACCGCGGTTTCGTGGTGGTTGGAATAGAGCAGGGCGGGTTTCTGGTGCAGCGTCTGGTTCAGGAGAGAATTGGTTCCGATGCTGCACTCAAATCGCGTCTGGTGGCAGCCTATTTCATTGAGACGCTTGTAACTGCGGAGGATTATGCGCCCGATACGGCATTTCCTGCCTGCGCCAACCGCGCCCAATCAAGCTGCGTCGTCGCCTATCTGAGCGTTGATTCAGGCCGCCCGGATAAGGCCTTACAGGCGCAACGGCGCGCCATGATCTGGGGCCGGGGCGATATCATAGAGCCGATGGACAAGATAAAGGCCCTCTGCGTCAATCCGCTGACCGGAGGCGCAACACAAGATATGATAGAGGCGCGCCACAGTCTTGGGGCAGCAAACGCTACCGGACTGGAATGGGGGGCGAGTCCCGGTTTGATTTCCCGCAAAACGAGCGCGCGTTGCCGAGGCGAGATTCTATATGTTTCAAAGCCTTCCGGAGATTCTTTTGTAACTTCCGGCTCATGGTCCGATAAGAAAAAGATCCGCAATTACAACCTGTTTTATGGCGATCTTCAGGCTGACATTGCGGAACGCTGGTTCAATTATCAATTCCAGAAAACACGTTAAGTTTTTATTAACCTAGTCGGCCTTATCTGAGATATCCGGGCGCCAATCGAACAGATGCCGCAGGACGTCGAGTGCCTTGCGCCGTTCGACCGGCAAGCGGTCTTCATGCTCGATAATATATTGCGCCTCTTTCGCCGCCATTACGATCAGATCGGCATGTTTGTCAGGATCGACAAAGCGATAGGCGGGAAAGCCGGACTGCCTAGCGCCGAGAATGTCGCCTTCGCCGCGCAGCTTCCAATCCATCTCGGCAATGATAAAGCCATCCTCGGTAGTACGAAGTAGTTCCAGTCGGGCCTTGGCGGTATTACCGAGCGGTAAATCATAAAGCAGGATGCACGCGCTTTGGGCCGCGCCACGCCCCACACGACCGCGCAATTGATGAAGTTGTGCCAACCCGAACCGCTCTGCCTGTTCGATGATGATGATCGAAGCGTTAGGTACATCGATACCGACTTCGACGACCGTTGTCGCACAAAGCAAGGGCAGTTCATCCGACGCAAATCGCGCCACCACCTCTTCCTTGTCCTGCGACGCCATGCGGCCATGCACCAGACCGATTTCACGTCCCAACGCTTCCTGAAGCGAGGCATGGCGAGCTTCGACCGCAATCAGATCGGATTCCTCATTTTCTTCGACCAAAGGGCATATCCAGTAGGCCTGAGACCCGGCGGCAATAGCCGATCTCAGCCGCTGAAAGACGTCCGCCAAACGGGCGCGCGGAATGACCGCCGTGTGGATGGGCTGGCGACCCGCTGGCTTTTCATCAAGCACACTGAGATCGGCTTCCCCATATTGAGTGAGAGCCAGCGTGCGGGGAATGGGCGTCGCCGACATGGACAGGTAGTGGACGCTCTCGCCTTTCAGGAACAGTTTTTGACGCTGCCCCACGCCGAAGCGATGCTGTTCGTCGATGACGCAAAAATGCAGGCTTTTGAAATCGACGCCTTCCTGAAAGACGGCATGAGTCCCGAAGACCATCACGGCGTCGCCATTGGCAACCGCCGATCGTTTGGATTCGCGCTCCTTGCCCTTGTCGCGCCCCGTCATCAAGACTGTGGAAATGCCCAGTTTTTCAAGGATCGGAAGCGATTTTTCATAATGTTGCCGCGCCAGTATTTCTGTCGGCGCCATCATCACGCTTTGATGTCCGGCCTCAGCAACGTCGATCATGGCCATCAGGGCGACCAGCGTCTTGCCTGACCCGACATCGCCCTGGATCAAGCGGTTCATGCGAAACCCGGAACGCAGATCGGCACGAATGTCGGTGAGAGCCCGAACCTGAGCATTTGTGAAACGAAAGGGCAGGGCGTCGATCGCATGTTGCGCCCACACCTGCCGGTCGATCACCAGGGCTTCCGACGCCTGACGGTGCTGCTTGCGCGATTTCATGGCCAGTTGATGGGCCAACGCCTCGTCATAGGCCAACCTCATCCTCGCGGAGAATTCAGGCGAGAGCTCGTTTTCTGCCGTTGGATAATGCGCCGCGCGCAAAGATTCACTGAAACTAGAAATGTTAAGGCGCTGGAGGGTGGTGGCGTCCAGCCATTCGGGCAAGGACGGCACGAGGTTGAGCCCGGCCTCAACAAAGCGCCTCATTAGCCGCGATGACACGGCAGCGGTAGCCGGATAGACGGTTTCGAATAAAGGGATATCTTCTTGCCGGTTAAGCGGCACGACATAATCCGGATGATTAATTTGCAGATTCGAACCGAAACTCTCGACACGTCCGCTAACCCACCGTTGTTCGCCGACCGGGTGCTGAAGCTCAAAGCCGCGAATAGCGTGGAAATAGGTCAGTTGCATCTGGCCGGTGTCGTCATAGACGACGACGCGCTGAGGGCCTTTGCCAGCCGCCTTCTGATAGCTACCGATCGTCACCAGAATCGTCTGGACCTGCCCTGGTCGCGCGTCGGCAATGCGTGTTACCGGCCTGAAAATCAGTTGCGAAGGCAGGGTAAAAATAAGGTCCCGCACATAAGGACCCGTGTGTTTGATAAGATGCGGCGCAATTTTGGGTCCGACCCCTTTCAGGCTGGTCAAAGACGTGTAATAGGGGAACAAAATTTCAGGACGCATAGCGCTCTTTCAAGCATTAAACGGCCTGAAAGAGAAGTGTGATTGCGTCCACAGAGTCGTCCAAAGACGGGAAAACATGACCGATACCTCAGATCATCCCGAAACCGATCCTCAGGCCCGCCTGCGCAAGCTGAGTTTCCGCGCCTGGCGGCGTGGGTTCAAGGAGGCCGATATCATCCTCGGTAATTTTGCCGACGATTATCTGTCCGTCATGACGCCGTCACAACTCGATACATTCGAGGTTCTGCTGGAAGCGCCGGATCACGATCTGTACGGCTGGATTATCGAGCGCGACCCTGTTCCGGATGAGCATCGTTCCGAAATCATGAGCTTACTCAATGCCTATTATAAAAAAGCTTATACAAAAATTTAAGAATAGATGGTCGATTTAACTTCTATCATAAAGCCCGCCGGACACCTTTCGCTGACCGGATGTCCCCCCGGTTACGACAGCCTGATCGCGGCTGATCTCACTCGCTCCCAGGGGCTCGCGATGTTTGTCGCGCGCGACTACGCACGCATGAATGGCGTCGCCGAGGAGTTGGGCTTTTACGCCCCCGATCTGGGTATCATTCGCTTTCCGGCCTGGGACTGTCTGCCCTATGATCGGGTCAGCCCGACGGCGGGGCTGATCGCGCAGCGTATGCACGGGCTGACACGACTACAGGCTCTGTCTGGTGCCAAACCTGCCAAACCCGTCCTTATCCTGACGACAGCCTCGGCACTCAGCCAGAAGGTGCCGCCACGCGAAGCCATGAAGGACAGCTTCCTGTCTCTCAGGCCGGGACAGAGCGTCGATACGAACGAACTCGAAGCCTATTTCACGCGTAACGGCTATAACCGGGTATCGACCGTATCGGAACGCGGTGAATTTGCCGTGCGGGGCGGTATTGTTGATGTGTTTTCGCCTAGCCAATCCGAACCGGTGCGTCTGGATTTCTTCGGAGATACGCTGGAAACGATCCGCAGTTTCGATCCGGAAACCCAGCGCTCTCTAAAACAGGTGACGCAGATCGACTTCATGGCCGTCAGCGAAATCCTGCTCGACGAGAAAAGTATAAGCCGTTTTCGGCAAGGCTATCTGGAAAACTTCGGTGCGCCGGGCGACGATCCCCTCTATGCGGCCGTGTCTTCAGGTATCCGGCGTCAGGGTGTCGAAACCCTGCTGCCGCTGTTTTATAACCACCTCGACAGCGTGTTCGACTATCTGCCGGAAGGGACGCTTATCCTGCTCGACGCTTTGGCAGACGCGGCTTTCGACGAGCGGCAGGCAACGATTATCGATGCCTACGAGTCGCGCAAAGGCTCGATCGATGCCCGCGTCATGGCCAAGGGTGCGGTAAAGCTCGACAGTGGTTACAGGGCCTTGCCACCCGAACGGCTTTATCTCAAGGATAACCAATGGCGTGAGGGATTGACGCGCGGGCGTGTGCGTCAATTCGAGTCGTTTCAGCGCGATGACGCCGGACATGTCGATCTGGGGGCACGTACAGGCCGCAGCTTTGCACCGGAACGTCTTCAGGACAGCGTTAATCTGTTCAGCGCCGTCGCCGAGCATGCCAGGGCTAAGTCAAAGATGGGCAAACGCGTGCTGTTCGCCTCGTGGACCGAAGGGTCTTCAGACCGTCTGGGGGCCATGCTGGCCGACCATGGGCTCGACAAGACCCGACTGGCGAAGGACTATGCCGACGCCGTAGCCTTCGGCGTAGCCGGTACCAAGGCCAAGCCGATCCAGCGCGCCGTCCTGCCACTTGATCAGGGGTATGAGACCGAAGGTCTGGTCGTCATTTCCGAAACGGATATCTTAGGTGATAGGTTGGCCCGCCCGCGTAAGCGACGGAGAGCTAATAATTTTCTGGCCGAAGCCTCATCCTTGTCGATGGGCGATCTGGTCGTGCATATCGAGCATGGCATCGGGCGCTATGAAGGCCTGAAAACCCTTAGTGTCAACGATGCGCCGCACGATTGTCTGGAACTGCAATACGCCGCCGATGCCAAGCTGTACCTGCCGGTAGAAAATATCGACCTGCTGACGCGCTACGGCGCCGATAGCGACAGCGCGCAACTCGACAAGCTGGGTTCGGCCAGTTGGCAGGCGCGCAAATCCAAAGCCAAGGAAAAGCTGCGCGAGATGGCCGACGGCCTGATTCAGCTGGCGGCAGCGCGGGCGCTCAAGGTGGGGCAACAGATCGATCCGCCGTCGGGGCTCTATGACGAGTTTTGCGCTCAGTTTCCCTATGAAGAGACCGAGGACCAACTCAACGCCATCCACGACGTGCTGGAAGACCTCGCCAAGGGGCAGCCGATGGACCGCCTCATCTGCGGCGATGTCGGTTTCGGCAAGACCGAGGTGGCTCTGCGTGCCGCCTTCGTCGTGGCCATGTCGGGTCAGCAAGTGGCGATCATCTGCCCGACCACGCTTCTGGCGCGTCAGCATTTCAAGACGATTTCCCAAAGATTTCAGGGCTGGCCGATCCGCGTCCGTCATCTGTCGCGCATGGTCACCAAGAAGGAAGCCGATGAAACCCGCGATGGTTTAAAAAACGGTGAAGTCGAAGTCGTCATCGGCACCCACGCGCTCCTTGCAGAACAGGTCAGCTTCAAGGATTTGGGCCTTGTAATCGTTGATGAAGAGCAGCATTTCGGCGTCAAGCACAAGGAGAAGCTCAAGAGCTTCCGGGCCGATGTACATATGTTGACCCTGTCGGCAACGCCGATCCCGCGTACCCTGCAAATGGCATTGTCGGGCATCCGCGAAATGTCGATCATCGCCACGCCGCCGGTCGATCGTCTGGCTGTGCGGACCTATGTTTTGCCGTTCGACGGCGTCAGTATTCGCGAAGCCCTGCTGCGGGAAAAATACCGTGGCGGACAAGCCTATTATGTCGTGCCGCGTCTGAAAGATCTGCCGGATGTCGAGCGTTTCCTGCGTGAACAGGTGCCGGAGGTCAGGTTCATCGTAGGTCACGGTCAAATGACGCCGACCCAGCTTGAAGAGGTCATGACGGCCTTCTATGACGGCCAATACGATGTGCTGCTCGCTACGACGATCGTCGAGTCGGGCCTGGATGTACCAACGGCAAATACCCTGATCGTTCATCGCGCCGACATGTTCGGCCTGTCGCAACTCTATCAGATCCGTGGTCGGGTCGGACGGTCCAAGACACGCGCCTTCGCCTATCTGACGACGCAGCCACACCATATCTTAAGCGATGCCTCAGAAAAGCGTCTCAAGGTCTTGCAATCACTTGATAATCTGGGGGCCGGGTTTCAACTGGCCAGTCACGATCTCGACATTCGCGGGGGCGGCAATCTGCTCGGCAATGAACAGTCGGGCCACATCCGCGAAATCGGCGTCGAACTCTATCAACAGATGCTGGAAGACGCGGTGGCTGAATTGCGCAGCCGCAACGATCAGGTCGTCGACGACCGCAGCTGGTCGCCTCAGATCAATGCCGGGGCGGCCATTATGATCCCGGAAGACTATATCCCGGATCTCAATACGCGCCTGTCGCTCTATCGTCGTGTCTCCGAAGCCGAAAAGCGTGAAGACCGAGAAGCGCTGGCGGCCGAACTGATCGACCGTTTCGGGCCGATCCCGGAGGCAGCCGAGCAATTGTTGAAGGTGGTTGGGATCAAAGGCCTGTGCCGTGAAGCCAATGTCGCCAAGATCGATGTCGGGCCGAAAGGCGCGGTCATTACATTCCGGAACGATACCTTCGCCAATCCGATGGGATTAATCGGGCTTATTCAGGCACGTCCGAACGACTGGAAATTGCGTCCGGATCAGAAGCTGCTGGTACGTGGCGAGTGGCCGGAAGCCGCCGCGCGTCTGGTGGCGGCAGAAAAGATCATGACGCAGTTGGCCGGAGTCGCGACAGGTTAAACCGCTTGACCATAGCTGGGACGAATCTGTTCAGCCGCCCGTGTCAGGGCGGCCGATACCGGTTCGTTTTCCAGCATTTCCGCGACGCCGACGTCAAATTCAACCACGAAGGGCGATTTCCCGCTGCCGGCTTCGAAGGCAGTGCAGCCGATTACGGCGCTGATGCGTTCGCCGACGATACGAGCGGCACCTTCGGCGGTCGCGGGCAGGGCAAGGGCGAAGACTTCGGTCGACAACCGACCGGCGGTGTCTTCGGCCCGTACCAGGCGCGAGATCATAGAACCGATCTGCGGCATGGCGCGGTCGAGCGCTTTGCGGGCGCGCGCCTGAGTAATTTCCGGACTCTCGGAAATCTTTAACACACAAACACTCAGAGGGCGGTTGCGTTCAGATGCGGCGTTCGACAGACGCGCCAGATGAGCGGCAAACAGGTCGCGCGTGAACAGGCCTGTGCCCTTATCCATATGCTCGCTATGGTTCAAGGCTTCGAGCGCCTTGCGGATATTGGTCTGGCGGCGGTGAGCACGTGCCAGTCGCATAACCCGATCAGCAATTTCAGCTTCGGAAGCGCCAACGGCCGAGACATCGTTCACCCCACGTAGAAAGGCGTCGCCCAGATCGAGGTCTACCGGCTTTTGCAGACGCAGAAATACCGGGGTGTGATACAGACGTGTATTGCGTCGCATGCCCGATGCAATCGACAGAGGTTCCGAAATCGAGTCGCGACCCCAGAGTATGACGGCGTCAAAAGTCTTGTCGTGCAGATAGTCGAAAGCGGAATAGCTGGTAAAGGCTGCATAGACGTCGGTCCCGTGAGTCCGCAGGGTATGGCTAAGGCCTAAAAAGTCCGGATCGGCCTGACCGACGGAAAGTATGGCCAGCGGCGCCCTATCATCGATGTCAGGGGCAGGAATATTCAGCGATGCAAGCGTTTCACGACGCAGTTCATACTCTTCCTCAGCGACATTGGCGCGAACCATATGCTCCAGACCGAGTAATATTTGCTGAGCATGTGCGTCGCGGCTATAAACCATGTCCCAGCCTGTCGGCACATTATAGGTTCCAGGATCGGTCATCTGAATGATCGGCAGGCGGCGAGGGGCGCACGCCGCGCGAAGTTTCTCGACAAGGTCCAGTGAACAAGCCGGGTGCGCGCCATCGATTAGCACGGCTTCGATCTGAAGATCACCAATACAGGCCAGAGCCGCGTCATCACGATAGGCCGTGATCGTGCGCCAACCCAGACGATCCAGTTCCGCCCCCAGACGTTCAGGCCATTGCTGATCCTTGGCCAGCAGAAGCAGACGCGCCTGAATCGTCAAATGATACGCTCCTCGGGATGCACGATACTATTCGGATGGCAGCAATATAGCGAAAAGTGGCCCGAAAGCCGACAGAGAAAAAAGCTATAGATGATTCTTGTTTTTGATTGGTAAACGCGACACTAAGACAGGCATCAATCCGTAAGGTTGCGCTGGATTTTGAACCGCCAAAATTTATTTAATAGTTCTATTGATTGCAGCATATAATTGTTTTGATTGCAAAAATGCGGCACGTCAATTTGCGCCATTGGATCGTCGGCGAGCAGAACAAACGCTACTTCGGGCCGTTCGTTCATCGCCTTTTTAAGTCGTAAGGTCGGTACCGGACATCTATGCCCTCGCGCGTCGATGACAAATGAAGCAGAATCAACTTTCACGCGTGGCCTCGAAAAGGCTTGGATTGAGTTTTACGGCTTGGTTACTGCCGTCGAATCCCGGCAAAATCAAGTTCTGAGAGGATTTCGCATGCGCCTGCTAATGACAATTGGCTTTCTGATCAGTCTGGTTTTGCCCGCTCAGGCCCAGATCGTGCCTGATCTCTATGCCAAAATTCGCCTCGCTGGATTTGAAAACCCCGTCGAACTGCGCCGATCGGGCAACAAGACGCGCATCGACATCGTTTCTGGGGGCATCTTGCAAACCTATATCGCCGATCAGGACCGCGGGCTATTGATCAGCCTTGTGGCGGCTGGCGGCAAACGCACGGCATTGGTATTTCCTCTCGACCGGGCCCCGGCTCTGCTGCCGTTGCCGATCGATCTGATGACATTGCAAGACCGGGGTGCAACATTGAAGCCTATCGGCTCGTCGCTTCAGGCAGGACAAGCTTGCCGACTGATCGAATTCAAGGGTTACCTGAATCAGGCGGGGGTGGTCTGCGTGGATACGAGCGGCGTGATTCTGCAAATGACGCAGAAAGGACGTGGCACACCCTTATTTGAAGTCGCCGCTCTGGCTTCGGGACCGCAGGATGCTAAATGGTTCGTCATTCCGTCCGACTATCAAACCGTCGCCTTGCCTGCCATCGGTGGTGCGGCGGCGCGGGGTGAAATGCAAGGCTTGAATTCCGAAAAACCTTCTGAAAAGCCACCGGTAAAATCACCGTTTCGGGATAAGAAATAGCCAGATTTCAATCTACACCGAGACGTATAAATTCCAGAAAACTTGAATCGTCTTGTGCGGCAGCCAGTGTAAGGCGCAAGACTTCGCCTCGGACGCGGTCTTTCTCCTCAAGGCCGGCCTTCATATCCGACAGGCTAAGGTCAAGATAATGCCGAAGCGATTGCTGCTCTATATCGCTCAACCCGATGGCCATAGGCTTTCATCCGTTCTGCTACTGTCGCCATTAGTCTGAGCCAGTTCAGATGGCTCTGTGCGCACGAATGTCAGAACGCTGGCGTCGTCGGCTGCCGCAGCCGTAATAACGTGCTCAAGATCGGCGCGCGCCTTGTATTGGTCGATATGACCGCTGCGAAAAGCTTCTAGCAGCGTATCGATATACCGGTTCAAGGCCTTGATATCATCGTCATTCAGAGTAAGAGCCATGTCGTTTCCCTAAACCGGTAGCCGACGGTAGATCGCCGTCATGGCCACGGCGACGGTCAGGCCGGTCAATGCCGCCACGGCCCATCCGGCGGGTGTAAGGCCCGGATTGACGTATCGATGGCTCAATCGCTCGGCTTCGTGCATGCGGTCGGAAAGAGTGCTTTGCGCGTCAACCATAGGGGTCTCCCTTGCAACCCAGCAAAGGTATCAGGCCTCGTGTAAAAATAAGCCGTCGCGGAGCGGTATAGGGATAAAAAGACGGTAAGGGGTGGCGGACAGAGTGAGATTCGAACTCACGGTAGGCTTCCACCTACGGCGGTTTTCAAGACCGCTGCCTTAAACCACTCGGCCATCTGTCCATCAGGAGTGGGATGGCGTTCTTAGCTTGCGACATTGGCTTTGCCAAGGGGCGCAAAAAGAATTTGCGTTCAGATATTCGCCTTAACCAAGATTTTTCAAATTCTGTTTAGGCTGAACTTGTCGGCTCCAAAAGGTGAGTCGCTTTTCGGAAAAGCCGCCATGTGCCGCACACCATTCCCAATCCGAAAACCAAACGGCCTTCTGCTGGCCGTGTCTGCTCTTGTGTTGCTGACGGCCTGTGCGGGGCCGCGGACGAAGTTCAACGGCGGTGTCTCCGACCCTAAGGTGGCCGCCGATACTCAGTATAAAAGTGCCAATCTAAGGCCCTATAAGATCCGCGGTGAAACCTATAAGCCCTACATCCCCGACAAGGGCGATACGCTGACGGGTGTGGCGAGTTGGTACGGCGCAGAATCGGGGAATATGACCGCCAATGGCGAGCGGTTCGACCCGAACGCCATCTCTGCCGCCCACAAAACATGGCCGTTGCCGTCGGTCGTCGAGGTAACGAACCTCGATAACGGGCGTACAATCCGGTTGCGACTGAACGATCGGGGGCCGTTTGTCGATGATCGGCTGATAGATTTGTCCAAAGGCGCGGCCAAAGCCCTGGGGGTTTATGAAACCGGTACGGCGCGCGTCAGGCTCAAATTCGTCGGCCCGGCGGAGTCTGCGGCCAAGGCCACCTATGCCGAAGCCCCCAGGCGTTCTGATGACGAGGACCGTCAGTATCGCGTCCAGATCGGGGCGTTTTCGGAACGAGACAACGCCGAACGCGTCAAGAATGCGCTCAATGGCCGCATTGATAAGGCGCGCGGCCTGTACGTGGTCTATCTGGGGCCGTTCAAAGGCGCACAAAAAGCCGAACTACGCCGGCAGGAAGTTTTGGCCGCCGGTTACTTCGACGCGATTTTGACGCGGATCGATTAGATTGAGCTTGTGTTAGGGGCGGGAATTGCCGATTTATCCCTGTCATGAGCGGACGATTCATCACATTTGAAGGCGGCGAGGGCGCCGGCAAATCAACGCAGGTAAAAGCGCTGGTGACCCGGTTGCGCGAGCAAGGGCTTGAGGTCGTCCAGACGCGCGAACCGGGCGGTTCCGGTGGTGCCGAAGCCCTGCGCGATCTGCTGGTCAACGGTGATGCGGGACGCTGGTCGCCGGTATCGGAAACCCTGATGATGTATGCGGCGCGCGCCAACCATCTGGAGCAGGTCATACGACCGGCGCTGGCGCGTGGCGCGTGGGTGGTCTGCGATCGCTTCGCCGACTCGACTCGCGCCTATCAAGGCGCAGGCGGCGGGGTGACGGCCGAATTTATCGAACAACTGGATCAAACCGTCGTCGGCGACACGCAGCCCGACCTGACGATCGTCATGGACATGCCGGTCGAAGCCGGACTGGCCCGCGCTCTGTCACGCGGCGGCGAAGAAAATCGCTTCGAGTCAAAGGGGCTGGCCTTTCACGAGCGGCTCAGGCAGGGTTTTATTGCCCGCGCGGCGACCGATAGACAGCGTTATCGGGTCATCGACGCCGACCGCCCCATCGAGACCCTGACGGCAGATATATGGGCAGTGGTTGCGGGGGCCTTTCCGGCTTTGAAGGGGGCTTGAAATGGCGGAAGAGGAAGACAACCGCGTAGCGCATCCGCGGGCCGTATTCGACCTGATAAATGCCGAGCCCCAGGAGCACGCGTTTCTCGAAGCCTTGTCGCGGGGGCGATTGCATCATGCTTGGCTGCTGTGCGGGGCTGAGGGGGTCGGCAAGGCGACCTTTGCCTATCGGGCGGCGCGTTACCTCATGGGACATGAACGCGACCGGGGTTACGGTATGCTGGGGATGTCGCCGGAAGATGCCGATGCGCGCCTTATCACGGCGCAGTCTCACCCCGACCTGCTGGTGCTGGAGCGCGAAGAAAAAGATGGCAAGACTCGCAAGAATATCACCGTCGATGCCGTGCGCGAAGTCGGCGAGTTCTTTTCCAAGGCGCCGTCGCGCTCGGCCTATCGCGTCTGCATCGTCGATGCTGTCGATGACCTGAATATCAACTCAGCCAATGCCTTGTTGAAAATTCTTGAGGAGCCCCCTGAACGCGGCATCCTGTTTTTGATATCGCATTCGCCCGGTAAATTGCTGCCGACCATCCGGTCGCGCTGCCGACGTCTGGGTTTTTCGCCGTGGGACGATGCCTTGGTGCATCGCTTTGTCGAAAGCCGCACGGAGTTACCCGAAGAAACACTTGAGCGGCTGGTGGTGATGGCCAAGGGCTCGCCGGGACGCGCTCTGCGACTATGGGAAGACGGAGCGCTTGAGATGGATGAGCTTGCGGCGAAATTGCTGTCGAAAACGCCCCCTTCGCGGTTCGAGCTTTTGCCGCTGATGACCCTTTTCAAGACCAATAACAGCAAGATCGATGGGCCGAAGAAGTTCAGTCAGTTTATCAATGCCCTGAGCGAACGGGTGCGCGATCAAGCTCTGAGCGCCGATGTACCCTCACGGGGCAAGATGTGGTCTGAGCTATGGACGCGACTGAACGTCGTTCTGCCTGAAACGGAAGGCGTCAACCTCGACCGCGGTGAATATTTCTGGTCTATCATCAAAGAGATACGGGCGATTAATTAAACTGTTTTATGAGGTTCTGTTTTGCTTATCGATAGTCACGTCAACCTCCACGCGCCGCAATACGATGAGGATCGTCAAGCGGTAATCGACCGCGCGCGTGTAGCCGGGGTTGGCTTGATGGTCAATATTAGCGATCGGGTGTCGAATTTCGAGGCGGTCTATGCGCTGGCGGCGGACAATGCCGACATCTGGGCGACGGTGGGAACGCATCCGCACGAGTCGCGCGAAAATCCGGACTTGACCGTGGCGGATCTGTTGGCGCTAGCCGAGCACCCGAAGATCGTGGGCATTGGCGAATGCGGGCTGGATTTCCATTACGACTTCAGCCCACGCGATGTTCAGGCGGCGGTGTTCCGCACCCATGTCAATGCCGCGCGCGACAGCGGTCTGCCGCTGGTCGTCCATACGCGTGAAGCCGACGATGTGATGTGGGACATTCTCAGCGAAGAACATGAACGTGGACCATTCACCTTCCTGCTCCACTGCTATACGTCGGGTGCAGACCTAGCGCGTAAGGCGGCGCATATCGGTGCTTATTTCTCGGTTTCAGGAATAGCGACCTTCAAGGCGGCGCAGGATGTACGCGATATCATCGCCGAAATGCCCGCCGATCGCATCATCGTCGAGACAGACTGCCCTTATCTGGCGCCGATTCCGATGCGCGGGCGACGCAATGAGCCGGCCTATGTGACCCACGTCTACGATAAATTGGCGGAAATTCGGGGCTGGACGCGCGAGGAGACGATTACCCGCACGACGAATGCCTTTTACGACCTATTTGATCGGATACCGCGCCCATGACCCGGATACTGAAAACGACGATCCTGGGGTCTGGATGCTCGACCGGCGTGCCGCGTGCCGATGGCTATTGGGGTCGGTGTGATCCGGAAAATCCCAAAAACCGCCGTAGCCGCTGTTCGGCCCTGTTTCAGGCATTCGATACGTCAAATCCGACCCAGACCACCAATATCGTCGTCGATACATCCCCCGACTTTCGCACTCAAATCATGCAGACGGGTATCAAGCACCTCGACGCGGTCTTGTGGACGCACGATCACGCCGACCAGACGCACGGCATCGACGACATGCGGGCTTTTGCCTTACTCAACAAAATGCAGGTACCCGGCTATATGGATGCGGCGACCTATGAGGGGCTGACGTCGCGGTTCAGTTACGTCTTTACGGGCAAGATGGGATATCCGCCGATTTGCGACCCCCGCCGCGTGCCGGATTTCGGTGCAACGTGGTTTCTGAGCGGGGTGGGCGGCGAAGTAGGGGTAAAGACTTTCGATCAGGCACATGGGCCGATCCGGTCGGTAGGGTACCGTATCGGTGATGTCGCCTATTCCAGCGACATCAGCGGATTGCCGGAAGACAGCTTTGGCATTTTGGACGGCATTCGCGTGTGGATCGTAGATGCTCTGAGATATCAGCCACATCCGACCCATGCGCATCTGGAACTGGCGCTGGAGTGGGCGGCACGCGTGCGCCCTGAACGGACGATTCTGACCAATCTGCATCAGGATATGGATTACGAGGAATTGAAGGCGCAACTGCCCGATGGCGTCGAAGTCGCCTATGATCAGATGATCATCGACATCGAAATGTGAGAGAAGCCTGTTCGGGGTGGTTAAACAGGCAAAAGCTTAGAGAAAAAATTTAAAGTAAATTTAAAACACACTTTAATGAACAGGCCACCCCGAACCCGTCTACAAAATCACAGGACAAAACCCCTGTCACGTGACAATTTGCTGCTACGCGGGGTAAAGGTGTGAAGATTGGCAAAAAAGACACACACAACGGCGGTATAAAATTTTTCTTTGTTGAAAAATAATGCTTTTTAAGCATTTTAAAAAATGCTGCAATGCGGCGCAATTGTTACGGCAATGTGATCAGACACACGGCCTGGGCCGCCAGACCTTCTTCCCGTCCGGTAAAACCCATCTTTTCGGTCGTTGTTGCCTTGACGCTCACCTGATCGAGGCGCGTGCCGGTTATTTGGGCCAGACGCTCACACATGGCTTCGCGGTGGGGTTTGATCTTGGGCCGTTCGCAGATCAGGGTGACGTCGAGATTGACGATCTCACCTCCCTTGTTGCGGATCAGGTCGCAGGCGTGTTTCAGGAACAGATCGGACGATGCGCCTTTCCATTGCGGATCGGTGGGCGGGAAATGATCGCCGATGTCGCCCAGACCGGCGGCGCCGAGCAGCGCATCGGTAAGCGCATGCAAGCCTGCATCCGCATCGGAATGGCCGATAAGGGTTTGATCGTGGACGATTTCAACCCCGCAAAGCCAGACGCTTTCGCCCGGCCCCCAGCGGTGCGCGTCGAAACCCTGACCGATACGCATCCGGGTAGGGGACATGAAGGCCTCCAGCACTTTGAAATCTTCGGGGTAGGTCAGTTTTTGCAAACGGGCGGCGCCTTCGACGATCTCGACCCGGATACCGGCGCGATCGGCGACCATGGCCTCATCGGTGGCCTCTTCGTCCGCAGGCCAGGCGGCATAGGCGTCGGTAATATCGCCGAACCGGAACGCCTGAGGCGTCTGGGCGCGCCACAGATCTGTGCGCGCCGGGGCATCAACGATGAGCGCACCGTCGGCTTTTTTCAGCGAGTCAGTTACGGGTAGGGCCAGAATAGCAGCGGGCGCCGTTTGCAGGCGCTGTCTTAAGGCCTCAATTAATTCAAAGGTGAGCAATGGCCGCGCCGCGTCATGCACCATCACGATGTCCGCCATCGCAGCAATGTCCCTCAGGGCGTCCAGCCCGTTCTGCACCGATTGCGCGCGCGACGTACCGCCTGTGGCGAGACGTACGGGCATATCTGTGAGGACAAGTCTCGCCTGGTCGAGGTCTTCGGCAGGGACAACAACGACGATTTCACCAGCGTCCGCCGCCGCAAAGGCATCGATGGACCAGCGCAGGACGGGCTTGCCGCCGAGCGGCATCCATTGTTTCTTGCCGCCGGATCTCTGACCCGAACCGCCGGCGACGATGATCGCGTGGAATGTCATGCGTCACCCATAGCGACACCGCGCCCATTGCGCAAAGCCCTTTTCACGGCTATTTCGCCCCTATGAGCTATAAAGGTTTGAAAATCGGAGATGTCGAGATCGGCGGGCGGGCGCTTATTGCGCCGATGACCGGCGTGTCGGACCTGCCGTTCCGTAAGATGGCCTCGAAGCTGGGGGCCGTCTACGCGGCAACTGAAATGGTCGCTTGTGCCGAACTGGAGCGCGGAAGACCCGATGTCGTGCGCAAGGCACAACTGGGCGACCATGCCGGGCTCAAGATCGTGCAACTGATCGGCCGAGATGAAGCCTTTATAGCGCGCGGAGCGGCCTTGGCGGAGGCGGCGGGAGCGGATATCATCGACCTCAACTTCGGCTGTCCGGCCAAGGAAGTCACCGGCGTGCTGTGCGGATCGGCCCTGATGCGCGAACCTGATACGGCGGCGCGTCTGATGGAGGCTGCGGTCACGGCGACGAAACGCCCGGTGACGGTCAAGATGCGTATGGGCTGGGACGATAATAGCCGCAACGCCGCCGATCTGGCGCGGCGGGCCGAAGCTATTGGTATTCAGGCGGTGACCGTCCACGGTCGCACGCGGCAGCAATTCTACAAAGGCGAAGCGGACTGGGCTTTTGTGAAAACGGTCAAAGCCGCCGTATGCATACCCGTCATCGTCAACGGCGACATTACCGATGGCGATCGCGCCAAGGACGCTTTGGCGCAATCGGGGGCCGACGGGCTGATGATAGGGCGCGGTGTCTACGGGCGTCCGTGGCTGGCGGCGCAACTCGACGCCAGCCTTAATGGCGAGAGTGCAGATGCTCCTACAACTGCCCAACGACTGGATATTGTTGTAGAGCAGTTGCACGACAGCCTGAGCTTCTATGGCAGTGTGCTGGGGCTGAAAATGTTCAAGAAGCACTTGGGCTGGTATATCGAGGCCAGCGATTATCATCCCGATCCCATCGTTCGGCGTCAGGACAAGGCCCGGTTGTGCCGGTTCGATGATGTACACATCGTGGAACGCGAACTGCGCATCCTGATGATCTAAAAGCATAAAATATTGCTAAAATCTTAAAATTTTGCCGCTTTCATGCAACATTAGCGTTGATATTTGGACACAGTAGTGCGCAAATGTCACGCGGCTTGAGGCCGTTGAAGGAAGTGGGTCTTGAAGGGCACAAGCGTAAATCGTCGCCTTGAGTTCTGGCGCATGCGGCTGTCGCGGGGGCTGAAAAGCACCGAACGCGGACGTATGGGGCTGGCCTTAGGTTATGCGCTATCGGCCCTGATTACCGCTTTCATTATCTGGATGATCATCGCCGCGCCGGGATCAGGACCTTTGGGCCCCTCCAGCCCGGTGCTGTTTGTTCTGGTTTGCCTCAATCTGGCGCTATTGCTGACCCTCAGCTTTTTCGTCCTGCGGCGCGTCTTCCATCTGGCGCGGACGCGCGGCGCGGACGCCGGGGCGCGTCTGCACGTACGCTTCGTCACCATGTTCGCTTTGGCCGCCGTGACGCCAGCATTTGTCGTAGCCCTTTTTTTCGGCGTCCTGGTCAATCGCGGGGTCGAGACGTGGTTTTCCGACCGCGTGCAGTCGTCGGTCGAAAACGGCGCCTTCATCGCCAAGACCTATTTCGATTCACAGGTCAACACAGCCACTGACACCCTGACCGACGTCGCGCGCGATCTGCAACGTCCCTATATGAAGCAACTTTTCCCTAATCGGCTCAGCTTCGGGCTGGCCATGCGTGATCTCATTTCGATACGCGGGGAACTGACGGCGGTCTATCTGATCGACGACAGCGGGCAGGTGCTGGCGCGAGCGGAAAATCCCGGCGCGCCGCCCTATCTGACGCCGTCCCAGAACGCCATCGACACGGCCTCGGAAGGCGACATCAATGCGGGCGTCTTTTCGGCACCCGACGCCGTGCGGCTTATCTACCCCCTGCAAGGCTACAATGGCGCAAAGCTTTATGGCGTAAAGGTTTTGCCCGACGGGATTATGGACAAAGGTGCCAGCGCCCAAAGCGCCATCGCCGACCTGCGCGAAACGTCCGAGAATTCCGCCCGCGTTCAAGGCGTCTTCGCGCTGGCCTATATGGAAACCGTCCTGCTGGTCCTCATCGGAGCGATCTGGGTCGGGACCTCGGCGGCGGATTCGATCGCGGTCCCCGTGGCCCGACTCGTGCAGGCCGCAGACAAGGTGGCCTCAGGGGATCTCAACGCACGCGTGATGACCGATAAGCAATCGCAAGACATCGCCGTCCTGTCGCGCGCCTTCAACCGCATGACCAGCGACCTGCAAACCCAGCAGGCGGCGCTGAAATCCGCCAATCAGGAAGCCGAGGAGCGGCGGCGCTTTATCGAAACCGTGCTGTCGGAAATCTCGGCCGGGATCGTCGGCCTCGATGAATTCGAGAATATTTCGGCGATCAACCGCCACGCCGCCAATTTCCTGTCTGAAGCCGTCGATGCAGCGCTGGGGCGGCATATCCGCGATCTCGCACCCGAAATTTCCGAACTGCTCGATAAGGTGACGCCCTACAAGGTCGAGGAAGCCGAGGTCGATCTGGTGCGCAAGGGCGAAACGCGTCGCGTCCGCGTGCGCGCCTCGTCGCTGGAAACCGGTGGTGCGGTTCTGACGTTCGACGATATCACGCGTTTGGTGGCCGCTCAGCGTAACGCCGCGTGGAAAGACGTGGCGCGACGTATCGCGCACGAAATCAAGAACCCGCTGACGCCGATCCAGTTGTCAGCGGAGCGCCTCAAACGCAAATACCGGGTGCAGATTGAAACCGACGGGGAAACCTTCGACCGCCTGACCGACACTATTGTGCGTCAGGTCGGCGATATCGGGCGCATGGTCGATGAGTTTTCGGCCTTTGCCCGGATGCCGGTGCCGAATTTTGCCGAAGAGGACGCCGCCGAGCTTATCCGTCATGCGGTGTTCGCCCAGCGCGTCGCCAAGCCTGACGTGCAGATCGAGATCGCCGAGCCGCTGCCCGAAGTCAGCGTCGTCTGCGACGGTCGGATGTTGGCGCAGGCATTGGGTAATGTGCTGAAAAACGGCGGCGAGGCGATCACTTCGCGTCATATGGCTACGGGCGAGGGCGGCGAGGGTGGGCAAATGCGCGTCGAGATGCGTCAGGAAGAAGGCTTCCTTACCATCGAAATAGAGGACGACGGCATCGGGTTGCCGGATAAGGACCGCGATCGCCTGACTGAACCCTATGTGACCACGCGCGAAAAAGGCACGGGCCTGGGGCTGGCGATCGTCAAGCGCATTTTGGAAGACCACGGCGGCGAATTCTATCTGGCGGACGCCGTCCATCTCAGTGGGGCGAGGGCGATCCTGCGGTTGCCCAAGACCCAAAGCCAGCCGGTAACGAGTGAGGCCCCGGATAACGGGACCAGAATGATGAGGGTGTGATGAAAGTCTCTTCGGGCGTTGATATTCTGGTGGTCGACGATGAGGCCGATATCCGCGAGCTGATCGCGGGTATTCTTGAGGACGAAGGCTATGCCGTGCGGACGGCTGCCGATTCCAACGCGGCCTTGCGGGCAGTGAAGGCGCGCAAGCCGTCGCTGGTCGTGCTCGATATCTGGATGCAGGGTGGCGGGCTTGATGGGCTGGAACTGCTCGACGTCATTCGCGAGCTCGATCCGGATATCCCGGCGGTCATGATCTCCGGTCATGGTACGATCGAAACGGCCGTCTCGGCCATCAAGCGCGGCGCATATGATTTTATCGAAAAGCCGTTTAAAACCGAACGCTTGATCATGGTTATTCAGAGGGCACTCGAAGTGGCGGCGCTGCGCCGCGAGAACAAGCGCCTGCGTAATCAGGCGGTGGTGCCGGACGGTCTGGTGGGCAATTCGGCGGCGGCGCAACTGCTGCGTACCACCATTTCCAAGGTCGCCGGGGCCAATTCGCGCATCATGATTTCCGGCCCCGCGGGGTCCGGCAAGGAACTGGTGGCGCGAATGATCCACGACGCCAGCCCGCGCGCCAAGTGCGAATTTGTGCCGATTTCCTCAGCCGGTGTGACACCTGAGCGTCTGGATGTCGAGCTTTTCGGCGAAGAAGGCGAGGGCGGGCGTCCGCGCAAGATCGGCGTGTTCGAGCGCGCGCACGGCGGGACATTGTTCCTCGACGAAGTGGCCGACATGCCGCTCGAGTCCCAGGGGCGTATCTTGCGGGTGCTGGTCGAACAGCGCTTTGTCCGCGTCGGCGGCGTCAACGACGTGCAGGTCGATGTACGGGTCATTTCCTCGACCTCGAAGGATCTGTCGCAGGAAATCGCCGCCGGTCGCTTCCGCGAAGACCTGTTCCATCGTCTGAACGTGGTGCCGGTGCGCGTGCCGGGATTAAGCGAGCGCCGCAGCGACATCGCCGAACTGGTTACCTATTTCATCGAGCGTATCGCCAGCGCTCAGGGTTTGCCGAAGCGACGGTTGTCGGAAGATGCGATGGCGACGCTTCAGGTACACGAATGGCCGGGCAATGTCCGGCAATTGCGCAACAATATGGAACGTCTATTGATTCTGGCGTCGGGCGACCCGTCCGAACCGATCACGGCGCAGATGCTGCCGGCGGAGGTGGTGGAATCGGCGGTGGCCGGTGCCATACGTCCGGAACGCATCATCGCCTTGCCGCTGCGCGATGCCCGCGAAGTGTTCGAACGCGAATATCTGTCGTCGCAGATCGTGCGGTTCGGCGGCAATATTTCGCGCACGGCCAACTTCATCGGCATGGAGCGCTCGGCTTTGCACCGCAAGCTGAAAAGCCTCGGCCTGGCCCATATCCGCAGCCCGGAAGACGAAGACCTGTAGAGACTTCGGCTGGGATAGGTTATGGGGTTCAAGGGGCCTGAGGCCCCTTGAGTCTTTATCTGAGATAAATCATGTCCCGAATTGCCTATGTCAACGGCGCCTATACGCGCCACGCCGATGCTGCCGTCCATATCGAAGACCGCGGCTATCAGTTCGCGGATGCGGTTTACGAAGTCTGGTCGGTCTTCGGCGGGCAACTGGCCGATCTGGGCGGACATCTGAATCGACTGGAGCGCTCCTTGCGCGAACTGCGCATCGACATGCCGATGTCGCGGGCGTCGCTGGTCGTGGTGCTGAACGAGGTTATCCGCCGCAACCGCATCGTTGAGGGGCTTGTCTATCTTCAGGTCAGCCGCGGCGTCGCCCCGCGCGATCATTTCTTCCCGACGACACCCGTAAAGCCTGCGTTGGTCATCACGGCCAAATCCGTCGATCGTCAGGCCGCTCTGGCCAAGGTCGAAAAGGGCATCAAGGTGATTTCGGCACCCGATAACCGCTGGGGCCGTTGCGATATCAAGACCGTCGGCCTGTTGCCCAACGTGCTGGCCAAGCAGGCAGCGCGCGATTCGGGCGCGTCCGATGTAATCTTCGTCGATGGCGAAGGTTTGGTGACCGAAGGCGGCTCGGCCAATGTCTATATCGTGACTCACGAAAACGAGGTCCGCACGCGCAGCCTCAAGGCCAATATCCTGCCCGGCGTGACGCGGATCGGCCTGCTGGAGATCCTGCGCGAGACGGGCTTCGACGTTTCCGAAGGCGCGTTCACCCTCACTGAGGCCAAGGCCGCAAAAGAGGTTTTCCTGTCGGCGGCCTCGACCTTTGTCATGCCGGTGATCATGATCGACACCGATATTATCGGCGACGGAAAACCGGGAGAGGTGGCACTTACACTCCGGCAGACCTATATAGAGCGGGCGCGTCGCACGGCAGGTGTCTGAACGTAATAATATTTTACGCTAGGGCGGTTGTAACTAAGGGTGTTTGTCGCCTATGATACTTCACGGATTTATGTACTCATGCGGTATTGTAAATTTCCGACTTTTACCTTTTTCTGTGTGGAGGTGCTTTTGCCTCCGGAAAATCCAAACAAGAGGGCTGACTAATGTCCCACGAAAAGAAACAAAACCTGCAGGACACGTTCCTTAACAGCGTCCGCAAAACCAAAACCCCTCTCACCATCTTCCTGATCAACGGCGTCAAGCTTCAGGGCATCGTTAGCTGGTTCGATAATTTCTGTGTGCTCCTGCGTCGCGACGGTCAGTCGCAACTGGTTTACAAGCACGCGATTTCGACCATCATGCCGGCCGCACCCGTTCAGTTGTACGAGCAGGAAGAAGATTCCGACGACTGATATCGTCGGTTCAGCTTTTAAGGCTTAAGATTGACCACGAAATTTATAGACCGCACACCGGGCATCCAGCGTGCGGTCATTATCGACCCTGACATGAACACGCATGGGGGAGCGCAGCCTTCGGTGAAGCAACCGCAGGGCATTTCTGTTGCGCGTCGTTACGAAGAGTCACGCATCGACGAAGCGGCGGGTCTGGCTATCGCGCTCGACCTTGAAATCGCCGCCACCCATACCGCCCGCGTGCGTAAACCCAATCCCGCCACCCTATTCGGCTCCGGCAAGGTCGAGGAAATCGCCGACCTGTGCGACGAGGTCGAGGCCGATGTGGTGATCATCAACACCACCTTGACGCCTATTCAACAGCGTAACCTCGAAAAGGCCTGGGAAAAGAAGGTCGTCGACCGCACCGGTCTGATCCTTGAAATCTTTGGCCGCCGCGCGCGGACCAAGGAAGGCAAGCTTCAGGTCGAACTGGCGCGACTGGAATACGAAAAGTCGCGTCTGGTGCGCACCTGGACCCACCTTGAGCGTCAGCGCGCCACCGGCACGACCGGTGGCCCCGGTGAAACCCAGATCGAACTCGACCGCCGGATGATCGCCGACAAGATCAAGGTGTTGAAAGGCGATCTCGAAGAGGTCCGCCGCACGCGCAACCTGCATCGCAACGCGCGCAAGAAGGTGCCGTATCCCATCGTCGCGCTGGTCGGCTACACCAATGCCGGCAAATCGACCCTGTTCAACCACCTGACCCGCGCCGAGGTGCTGGCCAAGGACATGCTGTTCGCGACGCTCGACACGACGCTGCGGACGCTGAAACTGCCGAACGGGCGGGCGGCGATCATTTCGGACACGGTGGGCTTCATCTCGGACCTGCCGCACGAACTGGTGGCGGCCTTCCGCGCCACGCTGGAAGAAGTGCTGGAGGCCGACCTGATCCTGCATGTGCGCGACATGTCGAACCCCGAAGCCGAGGCGCAGGGCCACGACGTCATGCAGGTGCTCAACCACATCCATCCGGAACTCGATACGTCGCGGATGCTGGAGGTGTGGAACAAGGTCGATCTGCTCGATGATGAGGCCAAGGACATCCTCTATGCCCGCGCGGTGACCGACCGGGCAGTGAACAAGCCGCACATGGTCTCGGCCATCACGGGAGAGGGCATCGAGAGGCTGCTGACCGATATCGCCCAAAAGGTCGACGAGGCCGGCACCGAGATCGATGTCGAACTGGCGCCGCAGGACGGGCAGTTACTGGCCTTCCTCTATAATCAGGGCCGCGTACTGGGCCGTTTCGATGATGAGCAGGGCTATATCCACCTGAAGGTCAAGCTGTCCGATCAGGCGCTTGGCCGCTACGAGCAGATGACCGGTTCGATCAAGCCGCAGGAGCAGTGGTAAAATAACTTGATCCACCCCTTGTAAAACGATTGCACACCTAATAGTTAGATATCTAATTATTAGGTGTCTTTCTATGTCTTCCCCCATATCGCCCGAAGAACGCTTTTCCAAAGCCCTCCATGCGACCGCGCGACTGTGGCGCGGGGCGCTCGATAAACGCCTGCGCGATCTGGGCGTGTCCGAATCCGGCTGGATGACCATCGCGCTGATCGCCAAATCTGAAACCCCGCCATCGCAAAGCGACCTGGCGCAGGCCCTGTCCGTCGAAGGTGCCAGTATGGTGTCGATGATCGACCGGCTGGTGAAGCTGGGCCTTGTCGAACGGGTGGGTTCTGAGGCCGACCGGCGCGTCAAACATATCGTCCTGACCGATGACGGCCACAAGGTGTTCGCCCGCGTCAAGCAGGAGGCGGACGCCTTCCGTGCCGAGACCGTTTCGCGTCTCGATCCGGAAAAATTGGCCGTGGCGGCGGATATAATGGAACAATTACAAAATTTTATAAACGAGTCCTGACGATGAGTGTGTCGACGGAAACAGGCGAGGGGATTATAACCCCGCGCGAACGGACGATGATCACCTTCTCGATCATGCTGGCGACCATCATCGTGGCGCTCGATGGCACCATTGCCAACGTCGCCCTGCCGCACATGCAGGGCAGTCTGAACGCCTCAATCGATCAGATTACCTGGGTGCTGACCTCGTTCATCGTGGCCACCGCCATCGCGACGCCGCTGACCGGTTGGCTGTCCGACCGTTTCGGCATCAAGACCGTGTTTCTGTGGTCGATCGGCGGTTTTACGGTCGCGTCGATGCTGTGCGGCATTTCCGGTAATTTGATCGAAATCGTTCTGGCGCGCGTGCTTCAGGGTGCGTTCGGTGCTGCACTTGTGCCGCTGTCACAGGCGACTCTGCTCGACATCAATCCTCGCGAAAAGCACGGGTCGGCGATGGCCGTGTGGGGCATGGGTGTCATGATCGGGCCGATTCTGGGGCCGACGGTGGGCGGTTGGCTGACTGACAATTACGACTGGCGCTGGGTATTCTTCATCAATCTCCCGGTGGGGGCGCTGGCCCTGTGGGGCATCTGGCGCTTTATTCCGTCCAAGCCCGGCGCGCGGCGGGTAAAGTTCGACATGTACGGATTCGCGGCGCTGAGCATTGCCATCGGCGCCTTGCAGATGATGCTCGATCGTGGCGAGCAGTTGGAGTGGTTTTCCTCGGCTGAAATCTGGCTGGAAGCCATCATCGCCGCCATCGCGGTGGCCTATTTCGTTATCCATACGGCGACGCGTCCGGCGGGCGAAACCTTCCTTGACTACCGTCTACTCACCAATCGGAATTTCCTGACCGGGCTGCTGTTCATCTTCCTGGTCGGTATGATCCTGTTCGCGACGCGGGCGCAGGTACCGCAACTCTTGCAAGGCCTTCTGCACTATCCGGCGGAGTTGGCCGGAATGGTTACGGCACCGTCGGGTCTTGGCACCATGCTGGCCATGTTCATCGTCGGGCGACTGGTCGGTAAGGTCGATCTGCGGCTGATTCTAGCGGTCGGTTTTGGTCTGACGGCGTTCTCGCTGTGGCTGATGTGTTCCTATACGCTGGTCCTGTCGGAAAAGGACATCGTCTGGCCAGGTGTCATTCAGGGCGTCGGTCTGGGGCTGGTCTTCGTGCCGCTGTCGGCGGCGACGTTTCAGACCTTGGCGCCACATCTGCGCGCCGACGGCACGGCCATCTATAGCCTTGTTCGCAATATCGGTTCCTCCATCGGGATCGCGGTCATTCAGGCCTTGTGGGCGCGCAACAGTCAGGAAGCGCATGCCAATATCGCCGATCATCTGACGCAGGATAATTCGGCCCTGAGCGCCTATCTCAATGGCGGCGGGGGAGGCGCTCTGGCCTCGCTTAATTCCGAGGTGACGCGTCAGGCGGGAATGATCGCCTATGTCGACGGGTTCTGGTTGATGTTTATCCTCACTCTGGCGGCTATTCCCTTGCTGCTGCTTATTCGGATCAACAAAAGCGGGGCGGCGGAAACGTCGACGGTAGCGGCGGACCATTAAGCGTCAGAGTGTCGCGATATTAAAGCCAGACACCGCGTCACACTTTTCGGCGTATCGCTCTAAAAAACTGTCGTGAATCTGCGGCAAAGTCGCTTTTATGATTCGTGTTCTGATCTTGCTGTGCCTTTTCGCCTTACCGCCTGCTGCGCAAGCTCAGGAGGATTGGTCGTCCACGGAAACCGAGGTTGTGGTGCGCGGCAAGCCGGGTGTCGGTCCTGCCTTGTGGCGCGTCACGGATGGTGACAGTCAGGTGATCATTATTGGCGTCCTGCCGGTATTTCCGAAAAAGCAGAAATGGGCCACGAAGCGGGTGGAAAATGCCTTGCGCGGTGCCAATCGCCTAATCACGCCCGCCGACAGCAGCACCGGTCCGGGCGACCTGTGGTCTCTTATGTCCCAAAAGGGGCTGCCGAACCGTAGTACCTTGAAGGATGGCCTGCCGGCAAACCTTTATAACCGTTACGAAAAGACGGCAAAACGGGCCGGTATTCCGATCAGGGATTTTGCCCGTGACAAACCGGTTTGGGCCGGAGCGCGTCTGCGCCGTGAAGTCCTGCAAAAGTACGGTCTGAGCGAGAACGAGCCCGTTTCCACCATCAAAGGTCTGGCACGATCCGCCGGTGTGCCCGTCAAGGCCGCCGGGCGCTACGACGCGGGTCCGCTGTTCAAGGCGGTCAATGCCATGAGCGAAGAGGCGGGTGAGGCGTGTCTGAGCCATACGCTGGACGACATCGATTTCGATATCGATCGCGCGCCGGTGGCCGCCAAGGCCTGGGCGATCGGCGATATTGCTACGGTCCGCGCCCACTATCAGGGTTCGGCCCTGATGAAATGCCTGTCGGGATCTCCGGCGGCAACGGCGACACTGAATCGCAGCGTCACCGATTCCGTCACTGCCGTCAGCGACGCTCTGACCAGACCTGGCAAGACCGTAGCTGTGTTTCCGCTGGCCTTGCTGCTGCGCAAGAGCGGCGTGCTGGAACGCCTGCGCGCCAAGGGTTATCGTGTGTCTGCACCACTGGATTGAGGGCACGGCGCGCACCATTGCCGCCGCCTATGTTTCAGCGTAGCCTGACACTTTCATGGAAGGTGCTCATATGGCGAAGGTAGTAGGACTGGGTGGTGTGTTTTTCAAGGCAGCCGATCCGACGGCGGTAAAGGACTGGTACGCCAAAGTCCTGGGTTTCGAGATCACCGAATGGGGCGGCGCCATGTTCGCGCACCCGGGCATAGGTCATACGACCTGGGCGCCATTCGCCGCCGACACGACCTATTTCGAACCGTCGACAGCCAGCTTCATGGTCAATCTTATCGTGGACGACATCGACGGCGTTCTGCAAGCGGCCAAGGCGCAGGGCGTCGAACCGACAGGGCGGATGGATGAATCCTATGGACGTTTCGCGTGGCTCGTCGATCCAGCCGGGATCAAGGTCGAGCTTTATCAACCTTTGTAAGAGTGGCGACAAAGCCGGCGTGTAAATATCGCTCGATAATGTCTAGGCCGATTAGAAATGTCGCGGTTTGTGCCAAATAGAAATGTCAGTCGGGCGGGGGAGGCGCGCAGCTTTCAAGCCAGCGCAGCGCCGTTCCGCCCGTCGCCCTTCTGTTTTTTTGCGGTGCGACGCTGGCAATAATTTCAACACCTCAAATGTTTGGTAGCAAACTTGTCTGTCAACTCTTTGATCGCGTTGCAGAACGGTCCAACACCATGAATATTACGTTCAGGCAGGAGTCGATGACATGTCCGTTGATCCGATAGAGCGCCTTAAAGCGCAAATCCATGATGTTAGTGATGTCTACATCGGCACTGGTTGGGACGCCGAAAGCTATATAGCAGGCTTGGAAAGCAGCTTGCTCGAAGCAGTTTGTCAGCCGTTCGCTGTGACCGCCAAAATCGCTGAGCCAGGACTTCCCGACGCCCAGGTAGGAGAGGTAGTCTCTGGAGAATGTGTTGCTCATTCTAATGGCTACTGGCTCATTTATCAGCCGAAGAATGACAGGTTTGTATGCTTTTGGGGGACCTGCATAGACAATCTCTCCGCGCCCGGTATTTTTGGTTCGCCATTGGGCTGCTGGTCATCTTAACGCGACTGGTTGTGACCGGATGCCTGGCTAACCAACATCGAACATATGCCCGGATTGGTCTCGACGCTTGGGGCCTTTGTGGGTTCGGTAGGTCGTTGGGTTCGCTTCCTGACTCTGTTTGATCAGGTCGAGAAGACTGCCCAGACGCTTGTTCTCAACGACCGATGTCTGCTTGACCTGACGTATTTTATCGAAGAGATCCTGACCTTCGTAGCGGATTAACAGCCGACCGTCGGGATAGTCGTAGACGGTAACGCGTTTACCGATGGCCGACTGAGCCGCTTCGGTAGGCTCCAGGATGAAGAGCACTTTCTCATATTGCAGGGTCAGCGCCTGAGATAGCGTGCGCTCCACACGCCAGGTGAAGGTGTCATCGAGATTGTCACGGTCGGTCATGGCTCGGTGCAGGTCCTTTGGGTTGGCGGGAAGCTTGGCGAAGCGGGCGTTATAGTCAGCGATAAAACCAGGAAGAAACGCATTGCCATCGGCCATTGAACTGACGCCAGCGAGCCTCAGTTCCTTGACCAGACGGTCTTGCAGCGTTTTGTTGGCGCGCTCGACACGGCCCTTGGCCTGGCTGGAGTTGGCGCAGATGATCTCGATGTTCAGATCGCTCAAAGCTCGACCGAATTGCGTCAGGCCGTCGGTATTGGCACCACCAGGCTTGTTGACGCGGAATACCGCGTGCTTGTCGCTGTAAAACGCGATCGGCTTGCCATGAGTCTCAAGGTAGATTCGGGTCGCCTTGTAATATGCGAAAGTCGATTCCGTCTGAACGAACTGTAGATGCATCAAGCGGCTGGTGGCATCGTCGATAAAGACGAGCAGGGTGCACTTAGGGCCGCGGCCCTCGAACCAGCGGTGATCCGAGCCGTCGATCTGGATCAGTTCGCCTACGCAGTCACGCCGATACCGCGGCTGATACACGCGTCCGCGACGCTTTTTACGCGGTTGCCAAAGACCATCCTCGATCATCCAGGCCCGCAGCGTCTCACGCGACACGCTCAGATCATGCAGTTCATGTAACTTCTCAGCTGCGAACGTCGGCCCAAAATCCGCATAGTTGGCCCTGACGACAGCCATGACAGCCAACCGGACGTCGTATGGCGTCTTACGATTGCTGGACTGACCGCGCTTCAGTGAAATCAAACCGCCGGCACCTTGTAGCCTGTAGCGCTTCAACAATCGCCAAACCTGTCGCTCGCTTATCCCAAGCACGACAGCCGCGGCACGCGCCGGCATCCGTTCAAGATCGACGTCACGTATGACTTCCAGCTTGTTCAGCTCTGTATCGCTCATAGTCAGTACCCGCATGGCTTCTGCCTCCACATGGCCAAATCCGACCGGAGGAGACTGACACGTCTAATTTGCGTGGCACTGACATTTGCATTTTG
>NZ_AWGF01000021.1 GCF_000495855.1 Asticcacaulis sp. YBE204
CGCGCATGGACCGAGCCGTCGACCAGAACCGGCGCGGCGAAGCGCTGGGTTTCCCGGCGGGCATGATCGCGCAGAGGCCCCGCCCCCGCCTCGCCGTCGCGCAGGGCCCGCGCCCACGCCACGCAGGTTTCGGACAGGCAGGCCCGGTCGAAGGTCTCGCGCCAGCGAATGCGGTGCAGAAAGCTTTCGCCATTGAAAAAGAGGCGCAGTAGTTCGGCCTGCGCCGTCATACCCGTCCGCTCGGCCACCTCGTCCCAGAAGCGCACCCACAGACCGTGCCATTGACGGCGGGCATCGATAAAGTCCGGGTTGCGCGCCGCCAGCATCTGACACTCCGTCCAGGCAAAGGCCAGATCGGCCTGCCCCCGGCACCAGTCGTCGATCAGCGCCGCCAGCATGTGCCCCAGAGCCTCCGGCGGCAGGGTCCCGGCGTCGAACCGTCCAAATCTGGACAGGGTTTCGTCGCACCACAGGATCGCCTGTGCGATGGCGTCGGCCTGAGCCGAACATAACATCTGTTCAAAACTGCCAAAATAGTAATTAATTTGTGAGGCCTGGGCATGAGCATTTTGCGCCACAAGGCGCGCGCTCATCTGGTCGCGCCCATGCGTCCGCCACAGACTATTGACCGCCCCCAGAAGGCGATCGGCCGCCATGATCTTTTGATCCGAAACGCTTTTTACGCCAACATAGTGTTCCAAAAGACCGACCGACCCTGCGTACGTATATAATTACCACCTCCCCTCTATAAACCGCTTCGGGCCGGTCGCGCCACAATCAAATGTGGTTAACGTACGTTATAATTCTTTTATATAATCGTTCAAATTATTACATACAAACGTTCTAATTCGCACCCCACGATCTTTCATGCCTGGGGCACATCATGTTCACTTCCTGTAAAAACAACTTCCGGGCGGCCGCCATGGCCAGCCTGTCCACGCTCGCCTTTACCGCCGGTATGGCGTCGGCCAATGAGGCACCCGCGCCTGCGCCGACCGACGACGTCACCGACGTCGTCGTCTATGCGCCGTTGCGCGACTCGCAACTGGCCGCGCTGCGCGAACAACGCAACGCCGACAACCTCGTCAGCGTCATCGCCTCGGACACGGTCGGGCGCTTCCCGGACCAGAACTCCGCCGCCGCCCTGTCGCGCCTGCCCGCCGTCGCCGTTCAGCGCGACCAGGGTCAGGAGCGCTATATTCAGGTGCGCGGCGCGCCGAACCGCTGGACCAGCGTCTCTTTCGACGGCGTGCCGGTGATCGGCGTCGATGAAGGTGGCGCGGGCCGCGCTTTCCGCTTCGACGCGGTCCCGGCGGTCATCCTGCAATCGCTGGCCGTCAACAAGTCGCTGACGCCGGACCTCCCCGCCGAAGCCGTGGTGGCGCAGATCGATCTGCGCACCTATTCGCCGATGAACCGCAAGGGCTACGACGTTCAGGGCGAACTGGGCCTCGGTCAGATGGAACTGGGCGAAGGCGAGCAGCGTCAGGGCAGCCTTCGCGGCGCGTGGTCGAACGGCACCTTCGGCGTCATGGCCGCCGTGTCGCACTACCGCCGCGAACAGATCACCGACAACCGCGAATTCGCCTACGACACCAACCACGTCCTGTCGTCGTTCGACGCGCGCAACTACCGTCTGGTGCGTGAAAACAACGGCGCGTCGCTGGGGCTGGAATGGCGTCCCGCCGAAGGCCACGAACTGTTCCTGAAGTGGGTGTCATCGGAATTCAACGACGACGAAGAGCGCAACCACTATACCTTCCAGCTCGGCAGCGCCCTGTCCGGCACGCGCACGGCGACCGGCGGCGATCTGGTCGGTGTCCCCGTCCGGTCGACTGCCGAATTCGGCGAATACCGCACCAAGAACGAACTGACCACGCTGGGTGGTCAGCACGCTCTCAACGACGGCTGGGGTCTGAGCTGGCGTCTGAACAGCACGAAGATGACCAACGACACCTATCTGCCGTTGCTCATGCAGAACCAGCAATTGAACCCGCTGCTCCGTCCGTCGATCTCCTATAAGCTCGATGACCCGAACTTCCCGATCATCAGCCTGTACAAGACCGTGACGGGCGCGACCGCCGGGACCTACGCCCGCGGCGCGGCGACGACCGGTTTCGACCAGAGCGCCTTCGATTTCAATATCGCCCTGCCGATCGTCTCGAACATCAAGGCCGATAGCTGGACCGCCAAGGCCGACCTGACGCGCGACACCGGCAACTGGGTCTACAAGCTGGGCTATCAGCACGATCACCGCGAGATCGAAGGCAATACGATGGGGCAGCCGACCGTCATTCTGACGGCGCTTCTGCCGCGCATCGGCCAGAGCGATCTGAAAGCCTCGGACTATGTGACGGGCGAAGCGTGGAGCACCGGCTTCCCGCTCGGCATCAGCCTGAACTATCTCGACAACCGCAAGATGCGTAACGATATGGAGACCAGGCTGAACGCCTTGGCCGCTGCGGGGCTCTACAACCCCGCCGCCAATATCGACCCGACCAGCCGCTACGACATCACCGAAAAGCTGACGGCAGGCTACGGCATGGCCAAGGTCGTCTTCGACGGCGGTCAGGTCGTCTTCGGTGCCCGCGTCGAGACCATGAACCAGCGCATCGCCGGCTTCACCAAGTCCGGCACGGTCATCACCCCGCTGGTGGTCGAAAACGACTATACCGACCTGTTCCCCAGCATCAACGCGAAGTTCGACCTGTCGGACAAGATCGTCCTGCGCGGCGCCATCCAGCGCGGCATCGCTCGTCCCTCCTTCGGCGCCATCCGTACCGGGGCCTCGATCAACGACACCTCGTCGCCCGGCACGATCTCCGGCGGCAACCCATACCTCAAGCCGGAATATACCTGGGGCACGGATGTTTCGTTCGAATATTACATCGCGAAGGATAGCGTCGCCTCGGCGGGCTTCTTCTATCGTAAGGTTGACAACGTCCTCTACGACTCCAAGACCAAGATCACCACTGACGCCTACGACGCCAATGGCCTCGACCGTACCGGCTACGACTTCACCTCGACCCTGAACGGCGACAACGGCAAGCTCTACGGCCTTGAGTTCAACTATCAGCAGACCTTCTCGACCTTGCCCTCGCCCTTCGATGGTCTGGGGGTCAGCGGCAACCTCGCCCTGCTCGACGGCGAATTCGACACCCCTGCGCGCAAGGGCGTACCCTTCCCCGGCACCTCGAAGACCATCGTCAACACGTCGGTTTCTTACGAGAAATACGGCGTCTCGGCGCGGCTGTCGTACCAGTGGCGCGACGACTGGGCCGATACGCTCGGCGGTCTGGGCCTCGGCTCGGGCGGCGACGAATACCGCAAGGCCTACGGCAATCTCGACCTGACCCTGCGCTATGCGGTGAACAAGAACATCACCGTCTTCGCCGACGCCTCCAACCTGACCGACGAGACCTACATCGCCTATGAGGGCGACGTGAGCCACCCGTCGGAAGTCGAACAGATCGGCCGCCGCGTCCTCGTCGGCCTGCGTTTCAACTACTAAAATAAAGGATAAAACACATGAAACTCCGCCTCAAAAGCGTCGCCGCTGCGGCGCTCCTCTCCACCGCGTCGTTCGCGCCGATCGCCTTCGCGCAGACGCCCGCCGCGACCGCCGAAGCCCAACCGCGCCTGATCGCCATCGAGGGTGGCAACAATTTCCGCGACCTCGGCGGTTACAAGACCACCGACGGCCACGAAGTGAAGTGGGGCGTCCTCTACCGCTCGGCGGCGATGAACCGCATCACGCCCAAGGGCTTCGACGAGCTGCGCCAGCGCGGCATCAAGACCAATGTCGACTTCCGCGCCACGCAGGAACGTCAGGGCGCGCCGATGGTGTGGCCCGCCGATATGGGCGTCACCGTCTATGCGCAGGACTACGACATGGACACGACGCCGTTCATGGCCTTCTTCGCGCAGAAGGACGTCACCGCCGAACAGACCCGCGCCATGATGGCGACCTTCTATCGCGACGCGCCGTTCAAGTTTGCCGGTCAGTACAAGCGCCTGCTGCGTCTGATCATCGATGGCGACACGCCGCTGGTCTATAACTGTTCGGCGGGCAAGGACCGCACGGGCGTCGCCACGGCCCTGATCCTGACGCTGGTCGGCGTACCGCGCGCCACGGTGACCGAGGACTACCTGCTGTCGAACCGGTACTACAAGCCCGAAATACCCGCCGCCGGGGCCAAGGAAGACCCGCAGATGGCCGCCTTCCGCCGCCTTCCGCCGGAAGTCCTTCAGGCCCTGATGGGCGTCGATGCCCGTTATCTCGATGCGGCGTTCGCGGCGATTAACGAACGCGAGGGCGGCTGGCAGCGCTATGTGCGCGAAGACCTCGGCCTGACCGCCGAGGACGAAGTCAAGCTCAAGGCGCGCCTTTTGAAGTAAGGGTTTGAGGCAACTGCGCCGATTCTCCGGGTCGGCGCGGTTTCATTTTTGACGCAAACGACAACCTTTTGTTAAGTTTTGACTTGCGGTTTCATTTTTGACGCAAACGACAACCTTTTGTTAAGTTTTGACTTCACGCCACACGGGACTTGAGCCATAGTGGGCACAGTAAGGCAAAAGTCGACGAAGGTGCGTAATGGCATTGAATGGAGACTACGTGTTCCGGCCGGGCGAACTGTCCGATCCGGTCAGGGCTGATCTGGGGCTGCCGGACAATGCCTGGTTTATCGTCCTCGATCCCGACCATCACCGGGCCTATTATATCGACCGTCAGGGTTCGCTTTTCGAACAAACCATCGTCCATGACACTCCGGCGACGCTTGAGGCCGCCGTCAGGGACAAGCCGGTGCAACCCGCCCGAAGCCTGCCCTATCGCATACGCGCCCCCAAGCCATCCATCGATAGCGACCGCCTTATGTCGGTTTAGCCGGGAGTCTGCCTCAGCAGGCTTACTATATAATGGAAGAACACTGACTGCCGCAAATTTTGTGACTCGCGAGCAAGCGCGTCAGGCCTTCGACCGGCTACGCCGTGCCAATGTCGAGGCCAGATATTCCGCCGATTACACCGTCAGCGACGAAGAACTCGACTGGCTCACAGACCGCGTCACCCGCCTGCAAGACACCGTCAGGGCCCTCTGCGACGAGCGGATCAGCCGTTAAAGGCGACAGTGCCGTCAGGCGCATTGATTAAATGGATGTTTTGCCAAGACACAGCACGCGCTGCGACCGACGGCACTGTAAATAGGCCCATCAAGTCAAGGATCTATGGCCTCGACAACTACATGCCTCCTGATATCTTGCCGATCACCGGCAAGATATCAGGAGGCATGTTTAAGTTCATAAACACAGGTATTTAGTCAAAACAGCCTCATGGCGCAATCACGAACTCCCTGTGTGTAGACAAAAATTTAACCAAATTAGGAAAAGTTGCTTTTATATTATGGTAATAATAAAATTTACATCACAAAAATAAAGTCAATTTAATTTTATTTTTTAATCTTAATACTCCAAAAAATACTTGAAACAAGAAAAGTTCCTATTGCCGCTATATATATATTGCATTTAATTCATTATTTTGTTTTTTTGTCATATATAAAAATCCATCACCTTTTTGCGAGAAAACGTAGCTAAAGGTTGAATCTTTTTCCAAAACCCAACTTTCATTTATTTCTGATGTTATCTTCGAATATGAAAATAGCAGGTAAGCCGCTATCAAAGATGTTAAAATTCTCATAGAAAACAATATGTACATTCTCATTTTAATAATCCCGAAATTAGCAATCTTTAGGCCTAAATCCCGTGATATTCCTGCACTCTTGCGCTTTAGTTGGCTTTGGGGCGGGCTCATTTAGTGGTGCGGTTTGAGGAGGCGAGTGCGGCACTCAGAGCTTGGCCAGACGTCCGCCGTCCACGACCATCGACGCCCCGGTAACGAAGCGCGCTTCGTCACTGAGCAGGAAGGCCACGGCGGCAGCGATGTCCTCGGGCTGGCCGATATCGGCGGGGTCGATGATCTCAGCGCCGGATTTGATGTTCGGGCTTTCGCGCAGCATCGGCGTGTCGATGGCGCCGGGCAGGACCGCATTGGCGCGGATAGCTTTCGGCTTGCCCTCGATCGAGGCCGTGCGTGCCAGAGATGACAGAGCCGCCTTGGCTGCCGCATAGGGCGCAACCAGCGGCGAGGTCTGGTGCGTGTGGATGCTGCCGACAAAGACGAGGCTACCGCCCCGGTCCATTGTGGCAAAGGCGCGTTGCGTCAGGTGCGCGGCAGCGTAGAAGTTGATCGACATCAGACGATGCCAGTCGTCGCCGGTCAGCTCAGCCAGCCCCTTGTAGATCATGGCCCCGGCGACATTGACCACACCATCAATATAGCCATACCGAGCTATCGCCTCGTCATAGGCCGCCTTGACCGCTGCCTCATCCGACACATCGCACGGCAGAGCCAAAACCCCCAGTTCGGTCGCCACGGCCTCAAGCGCTTCGGCATTGCGGTCGATCAGGGCCAACTGTGCCCCCTCGCCCGCCAGATATCTGGCCGTCGCCTCACCGATACCGCTGGCCGCGCCGGTAATCAGAATCATCTTGCCGGAAAACCGCTTCACCATTCCCTCACGAAACCATCCGGGCCGCGCCAGACCGGGTTCCGCCACGGCGGGCAGTCGCGGCTCAGACGGCGCACCTTGTCTTCATCGACTTCGACGCCCAGACCCGGCCCGGTCAGGGCGGCGACCATGCCGTCCTTAACCTCGAAGATTTCGGGATTGGTCATATAGCTCAGCAGGTCGTGCCCGCCGGTATTGTAGTGGATACCGAGCGACATTTCCTGAATGACGAAGTTGGGCGTCGCCAGCGCGATCTGCATACAGGCGGCCAGAGCGATGGGCCCCAGCGGACAGTGCGGGGCGATGGCGACGTCATAGGCCTCGGCCATGGCGGCCATGCGGCGGACCTCTGAAATACCTCCCGCGTGGCTCAGATCGGGTTGCAATATATCGACCGAGGCCGCTTGCAGAAACGGCTTGATGTCCCAGCGGCTGTAAAGGCGTTCACCCAGCGCGATGGGGATGGTGGTCAGTTTCGACAACTGCTCGATGGCTTCGGGGTGTTCGCTAAGCAACGGTTCCTCGATGAACAGCGGTTGCAGCGGCTCCAGCGCGCGGGCCAGTTGTTTGGCCATCGGCTTATGCACCCGACCGTGGAAGTCGAGTCCGGCGTCCATGCCCTCGGCCTTGACGGCTTCGAGACGACCCAGCGTGGCGTTCAGGGCGCGCGGGCTGTCGAGCCAGCCCATCTCCTCGGTACCGTTCATCTTGACGCAATTGAAGCCCTGCGCCTTACGCACGCGGGCGGCCTCGACGACGTCCGATGGGCGATCGCCGCCTATCCACGCATAGACCGGCACGAAATCGCGCACCTTACCGCCCAGCAACTGATGTACCGGTACGCCCAGCGTTTTGCCTTTCAGGTCCCACAGCGCCTGATCGAGGCCGGAAATTGCCGACATCAGGACCGGGCCGCCGCGATAGAAACCGAGGCGATAGGCGGTTTGCCAGACATCCTCGATGCGTTCGGGGTCGGTGCCGATAAAGCGGTCGCGCAGGGATGCAAACGCCCCTTCGACGGCCTCGGTGTGGCCTTCCAGCGACGCCTCGCCCCAGCCGACACGCCCGTCTTCGGTTTCGACACGCACGAACAGCCAGCGCGGCGGGACAGGGAAGGTTTCGATCTTTGAAATAGGCGAGGCAAGCATTTGAAATTACACACTGAGTTCGGGTTTACTTAATCTGACTTCTAACGAGGTCCAGCGCCCCTTCGAGCAGACGGAACATCGCCGTTTTGGCACCGTCGGCGTCGTTGGCAAAGATGGCCTGTGCTACCGCATCGTGGTCGGCGGCGCTGGCCGTGCGGCCCTTGACGCGGTTGGTGTAGCGGATGCTGATGGTGAGCGCCGTGGCGATCATGACGCGAGTCTGTTTCAGAAAGCGGTTATTGCTGGCGTCGAGCACCGAGACATGGAACGCGACATCCGCCGACAGGTCGTCGTCTTCGCCGCGCTCGGCGGCATACATCCGGTCGATGGCCTTGCGAATGGCGGCTTTCTGATCGGCGCTGGCATGGACCGCCGCCAAAGCCGCCCCCGCCGGCTCGACCGCCAGACGCATCTCCATGAAATCGAGAAGCAACTCCGGCGAGAAGCGTCGCCCCAGCAGCCAGGCCAGCACATCCGGATCGAACAGGTTCCAGTCGTCTTCGGGCGCGATACGGATGCCCTGACGGGGTCGCGAAGATATAAGTCCCTTGGCCGACAGCATCTTCACCGCTTCGCGCACGATGGAACGCGCGGCATCGAACTGTTCCGCCAATGCCTTTTCGGTCGGAAAGGCCTGCCCGTCATACTGGCCCGTCACAATCGCCGCGCCCAGAGTCTGGACGATGGTGTGCGTGGCATTACCGGTACGGACGGGCGTGGTCATATCCGCAGGCATAGTCAGATGCGAGGATTCATACAAGCGTCAGGCCCTCATCACCGCAGACCCAGCTGCGTTTCGATCTCTTCCAGCGACTTGCACTTGGTTTCCGGCACGAAGCGCGCGATCAGGGCAAAGCCGATCAGGCAGAATATCCCGTAAACCCAGAAGGTACCCGCCGCCCCCAGCGCCTTGTTCATCAGCGGGAAGGTGAAGGTGACGCCAAAACAGGCGATCCACAGGGCCGAGACCGAGATCGACATGGCCAACCCCCGAACACGCGTCGGGAAAATCTCCGACAGCAGCACCCAGGTAATCGGCGCCAGCGACATGGCGTAAAGCGCGATGACGGCCAGAGTCAGGCCCAACACCAGCGGCCCGGTCAGCCCCATGAAAAAGGCTCCACCCAGCAGGGCATGGATGATCGCCATACCGCCTGCGCCCCACAGCATCAAGGCGCGCCGTCCGGCCCTATCGACAAAGGCGGTCGCCACCAGCGTGAAAATCAGGTTGATCGCGCCGGTGATAACGATATTGAACATGATGCCGCTGAGGTCGTAGCCTGCACCGCGGTAGATTTCTTCGGCATAGTTGAAGATGACATTGGTGCCGCTCCATTGCTGAAGCACGGCCAGCCCGATCCCCATCAACAGCACGGCAAACACGGCGGGTTTGAGCAGCTCGCGCCAGTTAGCTTGCCCCGTGTCGCTACGCAGACCCTGCGCAACGTCTTCCGTCTGGGCCTCGGCGTAGGCCTCGCCGCCGATGCGAGCGAAGACGGCCTTCGCCTTGTCGGCCTTACCCGCCTTGACCAGCCAGCGCGGGCTTTCCGGCACAAGGAAGGCGCAGACGAGGAAGATCAGCGACGGCACGGCGACGGCGGTGAACATCCAGCGCCAGCCGAACTGCCCGACCCACGACGCGCTCAGCGCCTCGGCCGATAGCTGCGTGCCCGATCCGGCGATCAGCAGATTGACGATCTGCGCCCCCAGAATACCGACCACGAGCGTCAGTTGGTTGAGCGTTACCAGACGCCCGCGCCACGCCGGCGGCGCGACCTCGGCGATATAGGTCGGCGACACGTTCGAGGCCATGCCAATCGCGACCCCGCCCAGAATGCGCCAGACGATGAACAGGTCGAATGAGGTCGCCCAGCCGGTCAGGATCGACGAGACCGCAAACAGAAACGCCGACAGGATCAGCAACGGCTTGCGCCCGAAACGATCCGACAGCAATCCGGCGATGATCGATCCGACCAGACACCCCAGCAGCGCGCAGCTATTGGCCCAGCCGATCAGGGCTTCGGAGGTCAGATTGAAATAGGCTTCGTAAAAGGGCTTGGCGCCGCCGACCACGACCCAGTCGTAGCCGAATAACAGCCCCCCCAGCGCCGCAACGGCGGAAATCATCCAGATATAGATAAGATTGAGCTTCGCTGGCGGCCCCCGTCCCTCAGCCGATGAACCCGCCGCACCTGTGACCACAACCATTTCCAACCCCTGACCTGTTTGCTTTTTTTGTCTTTATTGAGGACATGAAACCGCGAGTCAATATTTATAATATATATATTATAAAAATGAATACCCCTCTGCCTTTCGAATTCGCAGATGGAATTCACGCGCGTTTACCGTTAGCCTGCTCGACAAAATACCGGGGAGCGTGTGGGGATGAAAAGCAAAACAGGTTATCAGTGGGTCGTGGTATCGGTCATCCTGTTTATCGGACTGTTGGGGCTCGGATATCTGGCCGTCACGATGGCGCAGACCGCCGCTGAAGACCGGTCGAAAACCCTGACCGTGCTGGCTCAGGAGGCTCTCGACCGATCGGATTTTGAAAGCGCCGCGCGTTTTGCCCTTGCCGCGATGCAAGGGCACGAGTGGCCTGTGATCGGCGTCGATGTCGACACGGCGGAGGCGGTTCTGGCTGAAACGGTCGCCAGGTCTCCGGCCCTGGGTAAGCGAATATATTTCAAGCACAGCGTGGACGCGGTGGCCTATTCGCCGGACGGCCAGTATCTGGTCACTTCCAGTCCTCCCGACGGCCTACAGATATGGGAGGCCAAAACCCATCATTTGCTGGATTCCGCCCCGTTGCCGCAAGAGGCCACAGGCGTCACCAACCTCGCCTTTTCCGCGGACGGTCGGTCGCTCGTCTCCGACGAAGACTGGAGCTGGACGCTCCATCCGCCGACCGACGGCAAGCCCGGCCCTAGCCTGAGCCAGACGCCAAAAGGCGCCCCATCCAAGGCCTACACCCTGATCATGGACCTGAAAAACAGCGACAGGGAGACCTATCTGACGCATTCCCCGGATGGACGCACGGTGCTGGCGGCCGAGGACCTGCGCCTGCGGGTCTGGAATGTGCGCGACCATAGCGTGATCTCACGCGATCTGAGCCCGGACGTCTATCTCGACCATGTGATCGAAGGGGCGTGGTATTCGCCCAACGGCAAATATGTGGCCATCCATTCGGGTACGGCGATCATTATACTCGACGGCAAAAGCCTTGCCTATGCCGGGGGCATAGTCCGTCTCGACGACAGTCAGACGGTCTGGTCGGCTAAATTTTCACCGACGGGCGAGCGCCTTGCGGTCATGACAGATTCGACCACCGTCCAGATATTCAGAACCGCAGATATGGAGCCTGAGGGTCCGCCTCTGCGGCAAATCGGTTTGGTTCAGGATGTCGCCTTTTCTCCGGACGGCAAAACCCTTGCTGTGGCGGGCGGCGACGGCCAGGTCAGGTTCTGGGACGTGACAAAAGGACGCCCGAGCGGTCGGAACGCCTTAAAAGGTCAGGCTCTGATCGATGAAGCCTGTCGTCGCCTCCTACCGGGAGCGGTTTCCCGTTTCCGTGAACAGGAACTCGATCACGCGCCGTTACTGAGTAAGCAACGGAATGCCGATGCCTGCCACGAGTCGCGGCAAATCTCTGCGCGTTGATTATGGCGGACCGGTCTTATATTTCCTTCCCCAGTCCCGCCCGCGGCGGCTGACAGGCCCTGGCGAGGAAATCCTTCACCTCGGCATAGCCGTTATCGCGATCGGTTGCGGTGAGCTGACCGCGCCGGGCCAGCAAGGCGAAATTGTCGCGCGTCTGAACCCAGGCTTCGCAGGCCTTGTCATAGCGTCCGGCGTTATAGAAGTTCCCGCCGCGCGTCGCCATAGCCGTCGTCTGACTGCGGATAGCGCCCGGTGCATCCCCAGCCCGGGCGACCATGGTCCGGTGCGCCGCCATGACCTCGTCGCTGATGCGCTCGGCGGCATCATACTGCTTTTGATCGGTCAGGACCTGCGCATAGACCTCGCCGGTAATCGCCACCAGTTGCAGCACCCCGTTGTCGTCGGGATCGCGTTTCGCCCAGTCGCGCGCTAAGCCATAGGCCTCCGAAATGGCCGCCTGCGCTTCCGGGTCGCGCATATTGGTCCGGTGGACGACGGCGCTGTACCACAGGGCGATGATCAGGCCGCGTTGCGTCTTTGGATTGTCACGCTCCAGCTTCACCCGCGCCCTGTTGACGCTGACCGCCTCGGCTAGGGTCGCCTTCGCCTCGTCGGCGCGTTTCAGCTTGTGCTGAGCTTCGCCCAGCAGCCGAAGGCTGGAACTGCGCGCCCCCAGCACAATGGGATCGTCGCGCAGGGTCGCGGGCAACCCCTTGTAAAAGCTATCCGCCCGCAGCATGACCGTGCGCATGGTCTCATAGTCGTTGTCCCAGCCATAGGCATCGCCCTCGGCCTGAATGGCGAGAATATAGGCATTGGCCAGTTTCGCATCGCTGGTCGCACGGTCCTTGAGCAGGGCCTGTACCTTCAGCGCCTGTTCGCGCGCCGCCTTCGGATCGTTGTTGTTGTAGAGGTTGGTACCCGACTGCTCCAGCAGCAGGTCGGCATAGGCCTTTGCGGCATCGGCATTGTCAGGGTTTTGCTCATGGACGGCTTTCAGAATGCCCTCGCCGCGCGCCAGCAGGGCATTGGCGTCGGCATAGCGCCCCAGCGAGCTTTCCTGTCCGCCGCCGACGACCTGCGCCAGACGCACGAAGCCCTGACCGGCCTCGATGCGCACCGCCACCGGCGCGCGGGCGTCGTTGGCCAGTTTGTCGAGATAGTCGACGCCGGTTTTCGCCAGCATCTCGCGCGCCTGCGTGGCGCCGGAGACCTTGCTCACCTCGTCATAGACGTCGAACAGCAATGTATTGGCGATGGCGCGCGTCTCGTTGAAGCGCTGCTCGGCCTCGGCCAGAGCCGCCTCGGTGCGGGCATTGGCCACCAGCACCCCGCCGAACGCGACGACAATGGCCACGCCCGCCGACACCCCGGCCAGCACCGGCAGGCGATGACGACGGAAGAATTTGCGGAAGACATAGGTGCCCTCGCGGCCCACGGCCTCGACCGGATAGCCCGTCCGGTAGCGCTCGATATCGGCCAGCAGCGCATCGACGCCGGGATAGCGGTCGGCGATCTCCGTCGCCGAGGCGCGGGCGGCGATGGCACTCAGTTCAGGCGATGCCGGCTCGATCAGCTTCGTCAGCAACCGGCCCAGCGAATAGACGTCCGCCGCCGTCGTGACCTCCGTATGGGTCAGGCGCTCCGGTGCCGCGTAGCCCGGCGTCAAGCTGAGCCCCGCAATCGACGCCGACCCGCTCATATGGGCCTCCGCCGGGTCTTCGGGCGGTTTGGCGATGCCAAAATCAATCAGCTTTACCACCCCCTCGTCGGTGACGAGGATGTTGGACGGCGTCAGGTCGCGGTGGACGATCAGGTTGCGGTGCGCAAACGCCACGGCGCGGCAGACGTCGCCGAACAGGCGCAGCCGCGTGTCTTCGTCCGGACCGCGCTCGGTCACCCAGTCGAACAAAGGCAGGCCGTCGACGCATTCCATGACGATATAGGGCGCGCCGGTGTCGGTTTCGCCACCGTCATAAAGCTGCGCGATGTTGGGGTGGCTGAGGCGCGCCAGGGTCTGGCGCTCGCGTTCGAACCGCTCGATCAGCGGCGCGGACATCAGTCCGGTCTTGATGATCTTGATGGCGACCGTGTGGTGAAAATCACCCGTCATCCGCTCGCCGCGATAGACCGCGCCCATGCCGCCGCGCCCGATCAGGCCGGTGATGCGGTAGGCGCCGATGCGCGCCGGGTCGGCTTCGGGCTCCAGCGCGTCGGTCGCCGCGCCGGTCTTCAGGCTGATCAGCGAATCCGCCCGCAGCATGGCCAGCAACCGCTCGCGCAGGGCCGTCTGGCCTTCGGTCTGGGTTTCGATCCACGCCAGACGGTCAGGCGACGGGATATCGAGCGCCTGACCGAAAAGGGCAATCGCCTGGCGTTCGGTTTCAATAGGGTCGATCATACTCAGGCCTGCTCGACCGGGTGCATCAGGGCATCGGTCAGCCACGCCCGCGCCACCAGCCATCGCCGCTTGACCGTCGCTTCGGACAGGCCGCTCACGGCTGCGATGTCCTCGACCGTCATTCCACCGAAATAGCGCATTTCCACCAACTCCATCAGGGCCTCGTCTATGGCCTTCAAACGGATTAGCGCAGAATTGAGCGCATTCAGGTCAAGGCGCTGATCGCCTTCGATGCGAGTGGTCAGTTCGACCTTCTTATGCTGACGCTTGTCGCTCTGTTTCGAACGCACATGGTCGATCAGGATATTGCGCATCATGCGCGAGGCCAGCGCGATCAGATGCGCCCGGTCGGAGACCTCGATGCGCTCGACCTTCATCAGCTTCAGCACCACATCATTGATCAGGTCGCCGGTCGACAGCGAAGAATTGACCTCGCGCCGCAGCCGCGCGGCGGCAATCTGGCTGAGTTCGGGATAGAGCCGTCCGATCAGGCGGTCGCGCGCCTCAGGCAGACCGTCGCGCCATTGTCCCATCAGGACGCGCGTATAAAATTCCTCGGCCATCCCTTACCCTCGCGCCCGGTCCGGTCCTTATTTTACACCACGCTTTCGCGCTTTTGTCGAAACGAAAATCAGCGTTCGCCGAGCGTCGTGATTTTTTTATACCTCCTGTGAGCCGTTTTGCCGCGATGACACGCTGAACCTGATGAAAGGCCCTGATGAGGGCCGCTTCGGGGACTTCGCCATGAACGACAAGCTCGCGAAATTACGACATTTCGATTTCAGCTCGCTGGTGCTGGGCAATGGCCCGGCGCGCTACCTGATCGTCGCCGCCCTGCCGCTGGTCTTCTACCTGATGTCGATGTGGGCCATGCAGGCGCAGATCAACCAGATGCAGCAGCAGATCATGCAGCCCATGATGCCGCAACAAGGCTTTCAACAACAACAGCCGGGGTTCTGAACATGACCCGCCCCTATGACCAGCCGAGCTTTGCCGACAGCCGGTTCCGGACGCTTAAGATACGGCTGCTGCTGTTCTTTCCGATCATATTTGCGACGCTCTTCGTCATCGGTGTCTGGAACCGGTATGTCGCCCCCGACAGAGCCATCGATAACAGCGCTTACGTGTCGTCCGCCACCGCCACGCGAGAGAAGTAGATGGACCAGCCGCCGTTTCCCATCACGAAAGACTACCGCTCAGGCTCGCGCGCCGGCCTGTTCGGCAATCCGCTGGCGCTCGGCCTCGTGGTTCTGCTGGTCATCGTTCTGGGCGGGCTGAGCACGGTCTATGTTCAGCTCATGCCGAAACCGGCGCCGGCCATCACCCCGGATCTGCGCGGTCCCGGGCCGATACCCGGACCGACGCCGGGGCCGATCGTCCCCGCCGCCACGACGCTCGACCCGGCCAACGTGCCGGAAGACCTCAGCCCCGTCGACCTGCCGATCGAGAACCTGCGCCAGGAAACCCAGGTCTGGTGCTGGGCCGCCGTATCGCAGCAGATCATCGCCGCCAGCCGTGGAATGCCGCAAACGCCTTCGCAGTGCGCGCTGGTCGCCATGGCCAACGGGCAGCCGCCGGAGGTGTGCTGCGGCGGGCAGAACCCCAACTGCGTCACGACGGGCTCGCTGCAACAGATTCAGGGCCTGATCCAGCAGTTCGGCGGCCGCACCTCGACCTATGCCGAGCCCACCGACGCCATGACGCTCTATCGCACCCTCAAGATGGGTCACGCGGTGATCATCGGCATCGACGCCGGTCAGGGCATGGGCCACGTCGTCGTGGCGCGCGGCATGTCGTTCCAGCAGACGCCCAACGGCGTGGTGCCGCTGGTCCATATCAACGACCCGATGGCCTATTACACGCAACCCGTTCCCTTCAATCAGGTCGCCGCCGTCTGGCGCATGGCCATCATCGTCAACTAGATCGGGATTTTTTCCATGAACCAGATCGCCCCCACACCGCCAGCGTCTGCCTCCGATGTGCCGTGCCCCGGCTGCGGCGTCGCCAACCGCGCGGGCACCCGCTTCTGCTCGGCCTGCGGCACCGCCCTCACCCCTGCACCAACCCCCGTGCCGCCACCGTTGCCGCCTCAAATCCCCGGTCGCAGCTTCGCCCCCGGCGCGGCGGGACTGGGGCACGTGACCGTCGATAAACACGCCGATGTCGCCCTGCCCGCCGATCAGGCCTATCAACGCGCCGAAGCCATCCTGAGCGAGATGAAGGCCGATATCGCCGCACCGATCCCGCCCGCGAGCCTGATGGCCCTCATCCCGCACAAGGGCTTCGGCAATCCGATCCGCTTCCGCTGTCAGGTCATGATCCAGCCGACCGGCCCGACCTCCAGCCGCGTCGCCTTCGGCATCAGGACCGACTGGAACTCGACCTTCCTGACGCTGGGGATCATGGGCGGCATCTGCCTGTTCAATATCTTCTTCCTGACCGCCGCCGTTGGGCTTCTGGCGCCGCTGTTCTCGATCGCCGCGATGGGGTGGATCGTCTACGACTATGCGACCGCCATTCCCAATCGTATCGGCAAGCAACTGGGGACGCGCCTGACCTCCGGCGTCAGTGCGCCCGCACCGCAACCCGCTCCCATAGTCGCCATGACACCGGCTGCCCCTCCGCCGCAGCCCGCAGCCCCGCAAGCGCCCGTGCCTGTGCCGCCCGCTCCCCTGCCGACGGAAGAAACCGACATCATCGCCCGTATCGAGAAGCTGGCGGTCTTGCGCGACAAGGGCCTTCTGTCACCGGAAGAATACGAGTCGCGCCGCACCGCGCTTCTGGACCGGCTCTAAGACCATGCCCCGTCGCACCGCATCTGACACCTACTGGAAAACCGTCGAAGCCGCGACGCTAACCCCGGCGGGCGCGGTGCAGGCGCAGATCGACCGCGCCGTGCTGACCTGCGGTTTCCAGCCGCAAACCCTGTCCGGCGAGCCCCTGACCCGGACCTGCGAGCGACGCGAATGGCCTTTGGGGGTGCCGACGCGCTATCAGTGGCTGATCCGCGTGCGCAGTGACGCCGACGCGACCATCCTGTCGGTGCGGGTCGGGCTGCGCACGGGGCTCGACTACTATCTGGCCCTGCTCGTCGCCTATGCCGCCGCGATGGGCTGCGTGCTGGTCATGGCCGAACAGCCGGGCCTTATGGTCTGGCTTGTACCGGTAGCCGCGGCTTTGTTCCTGTGGCCGGCATTGCATGCGGTTGCCACGCGGCTGAGGGCGCGTGTGCTGGAAAAGCCGCTGTGGACAGCGCTGGAAGTACTCAGGCCGTGGCTGTGGACGCGCACGATCCGCCGTTCGCTCAATCAGGCCTATGGCGAGGATCAGATCACCGACAGCCGCGAACTCACCATGCCGTCCAAAGGGGGCCACTGATGAGCGTCCATACCTATGCCAGAGTTTCGCGCGCCCAATCGCGTCAGTCGGTTCAGCGCCTCGATCCCGCCGTCCGCGCCGCCTTGACTGGGGCCGGGTTCCGCATCTGCGCCCGCGACCTCGACGATGACGAAGAGGCCGATACCGACGTCTGGATCGGCGCCGAAAAGATCGCCGCCCTGCCGGACCTGCCCGTCCGCCATTGCGGCAGCGTATGGATGGACACCGAAGGCCGCCGCACGCACATCCAGTTGACGCTGGAACTGAGCGCCACCGCCGGCACGTGGCAGACCGTCGTTGCCTTGTTCGTCAGCCTGCTGATCTTCGGACTGGCCGAGTTTCTCATGCCCGGCCTGATCTGGTTGTCGCTGATCCCGTTATTCTGGTTCCTCGTCGCCACCGTCGCGCTGAACCGGCAGCAGAGCCGTCTTGAAAAACGCTTCTGGGCCGCCCTGTCCGGCGCCGCGGATCTCAGCCCGCTTGAGAAAAGCTGGGTGCAAAGATGACCGACAACGCACCCCGTTTCTGCACGCATTGCGGCCATAGCCTGCTGCCCGGGGAACGCTTCTGCGGCAGCTGCGGTACGGCGGTCGGGGCCGAGCCCGCGCCCGTCCAACCGTTCCACGGTCATTACGGCCACTGCCCGACCTGCGGCGGCGATGGCGCGCGCCTGCCGAAATCGAAGCCCTTCTGCGTCACCTGCCGCTGGCTGAGACCCTTATCGGCCAATTACCACATGCCGGTCGACTACCTGATGTGGGACCTCGACGCGGCGGCGATGAACGCGCTGCGCAATTCCGGCCCAATCAATGCGGCGGCCCAGGCCATATCGCAGCGCGTGGGCCGCCCGTGGCTGGAGGCGGCGGTTAACGGCCTGCGGCTGGGGCCCGATCAAATGCCGGACCTGTTCGATCAGGCGGTTTTGGCCGCGCGCATCGTCGGGCTCAACCACATGCCGGAAATCTACACCTCCGGCGATCAGATGTGGGACTGCGTGACGCTGGGCGACGAAACCGGGGCGTTTGTGGTCGTGGGCTCCGTCCTGCTCAATTTCGGCCCGCGCGAGTTGCTCTACCTGCTGGGGCGCGAGATGGGTCACGTCGCGGCGGGTCACGCCATGTGGAACACGGTCGCGCGTTTCATGACCGGTCAGTCGTCACAGCGCACCATCATGGGCGAAGGCGTGATGCAGTTCATCAACCCGGCCAAGATCGTCGAAAGCGCGGTGGAAGCGCCGCTGATGGCCTGGGCACGGCAATCGCAGATCACGGCTGACCGCGCGGGCGCCATCTGCGTCGGCGACCCGGCCATCGTGCGGCAGGTGACCCTGCAATGGGCGATGAAGTCGTTCCCCGTCATCAAGAAGCTCAATCTCGACGCCCTTGAGCGTCAGATCGCCGACAGCGTCAACGGCGCGCATCAGATGGCCGAGATGACGCTCGGCAACCAGCCGTTCCTGATGCGCCGCCTGCGTCTTCAGGCCGAGTTTTCGGCGACCTCCGACTTCACCCAGTGGCGGCGCGTCATCGACCACTGGATCGCCGCCGAAAAGCCGCCGGAGATCGTGAACACCGCCAAGCCGTCCGGTCTGAAGGCCGAACCGGTCGACGACGGCCACGTGCGGCTGAGCTGCATTGCCTGTTCGGAGCCCCTGCGTTTCGACCGCTCGAAGTTCCAGAACGAGGTCGATGCGCTCAAGGTGCGCTGCCCCAATCCCGACTGCCGCAAGGTGCTGGAGGTCCGCCCCGCCCCGCCGAAATCGGCCAAGATCGAACGCATCGCCCCGGAACAGGACGACAATTCGCTCAGCCTCGACTGCGCCGCCTGTCACCGGCCCCTGCGCGTCCTGCGCGCGGCGCTGGCGGGCAAGGCCGAGGCGAAGATCCGCTGCCCCAACCCGGACTGCCGTACCGTGCTGACCGTGCGCCCGCCGCCTGAGAAAGTGCCAGAGAAACTACCTGACAACCCTGACCTTTATGCCGATTGAGGAGACAGACCATGGCTGAGAACCCTTACGAAGCCCCCGACCTGCCCGATACACCGCCCGCGCCGCCGGGCTATATCATCGACCCGGTCACGGGTCTGCCCGTGCCCGACCCGCAACCCTCGGACGCGCAGTTCGCGCCGGGTCAGGACCTGCCGCCGGGCTACAGACAACCCGACGAACCGGTGGCTCCGCCGCCAGTCGAGGCACCGGTGATCGTGCCGCCGTCCAACCTGCCGAACCATATCGAGCGTCCTCAACCGGACGATGAGATCATCGACGCTGCCGATGGCGAGATCAGCGAGGCCAGCCCGGTCGATGGAGGGATTGTCGATGAAGGCGAGGTCGCCATGGGCGGTGGTCTGAACGTCAATATTCAGGGCGTGCTGGACGCGGCCAGAAACCTCGACGGCGGCGACGGTGCCCTGCCACCGGAAGCACGCGAGGCGACCGGCAGTGTGTTCGACGGGATGCGTGAGGCCGCAGGCCATATCCGCGAGATCGGCGAACAGGTGCTCGACGCCAATCCGGCGCACGACGACATCTATGAGGCCGCGCCTGCCGAGGTCCACGAGGCCGAGGTCGCCGCGCCCGATACCGACGAAGACCCCGCTGACGATCCTTACGATACGGATCAGTAATGCCGCACGGTTCCCAAATTACAGAGAGGGGCATCACCGACGCCGCCGACGGGCGCATCTTTGAGGCCGGGACCGACCCGGCCATCGAGGCGGCGGACGGCAACATCCTCGACGCCGAGCCGTTTTACGGCAGCGACGAGGAACGCCGCACGCAGACGCTCGGCGGCGCGGCGGCGGCACAGGCGGCGCAAGCCACCGCGACGACTACGGCGGACCCGGACCATACCTCGACCCAGACGCCGCAGGCCCGTCAGCGCGACCCGCTCGACAATCCCGCCGACGACAATCCCGTCTATGGCGGCGACACGACCCCGGAACCGGCGGCGACCGCCGAGGAACCGACCAATCCCTACCTCGTCCGCGACGATCCAGCCGACGATCCTGCCACTGCTACAGATGACACCCCCACAGACGATGCGTCCGCTGATGCCGGCGGCGAATAGGAGACGACCATGCCTGAGAACGAAACCCTTGAAGAAACCTACCGCGTCGAAATCGCCAACCTGTCCGAGGAGGGCCGTGAGGACGTACTCGACGCGATCGAGGCCAACCCCGCCCTGTCGGCGGACGAAGCCGAGGCCCTGATCGACCGCACCGAGGCCGCCGACAAAAACCGCGAGGACTTCGACGCCCTGCAAAAGGATCAGGAGCAGCTGATGAAGGACGGCGAGTGGGAAACCGCCCGCGACCGCGCGCAGGAGGCCGAATACGAGATGCGCGAGGTCGAGGACCTGGGCGGCGATGCCGATACTGAAATCCTCGAAGCCGAAACCGATGTCGCCGAAATCGACGAGGCCATGGACGAACATGAGGCGAGCGAACAGGCCGCCGATGACGCCGCCGACTTCGCCGATCGTGGCATGGAGGGTGCGGCGGAAGTCTACGGCGAAAGCGCCGCCGATCACGCCGCCAATTCCGCCGACAATGCCGGCGCCGCCTCACCCAACGAATATAATGCCGACCACGACGTCGATGGCGACGGCACCTACGACGCTTAGATTTTTGTCGCGATATTGTCGTCGAAAACCCCAAAGACACTTCTTGGCACTTTTCGACATATCGCTCTGAATTTGAAAGAGACAGACGATGCAAACCCTTCGAATCCTGTGCCTTCCGCTGGCCCTCTGCGCGGCACTGAGCGCCTGCGACCAGCCCGGAACGCCGATGCAGGGCCAAAATCAAAACCCTAATCAGAACCAAAACCCCAACAACCAAAACCCCGCCTACGCCAATGGTCCGGCCCCCTATACGGGACAGCAGCCGGGCCAACAGCCCGGTCAAAACCCCTGGCCTGGACAGGGTCCGGCGAATACCCCCCCAAATCCGCAAAACCCCCAGTTTCCGGTTAACCCCAACGGCCCGGTGAATATGCCGGGCACCGGCGCGGCCACGGGTCAGCCGCTTCAGCTTCAAGGCGCACCCAATGGCATGACCCGCCTCAATTCGCAGGCCGGTCACGTCTATCGTCAGCAACTGAGCGGCAACGGCCCGGTCCCGCAGCAGTCACGCACCTATTACGACGTGCTGGTCAAGTATTTCGACGCCCCGCCTCAGGTTCTGGGCTATCAGGACGACCCTTCGGGCCGTATGGCACAGGTGGGCTTTTCGGCGACCAAGAACGGCGCACCGGTCATGGCCATGCTTACGGTGACCGGTACTGGCAACGGTCCGGCGACGGCGTTTTTGTTCATGGACTCGCCCGAGCGTTTCCAAAGCTCGATGCCGGCCATGATGGCGTCGGTTCAGGGACAATAGGCGACATGGCGGAAGGGCTGGGCCTTGTCTGGCTAATGGCGCTCAGCCCCCTCACCGACCCGCCCCCCAGCCTCATCGACATCGAAGACGGCCCCGTGACCTTCGCCATGAGCGAATATCTGCCGCCCGCAAAGGTGAGCGCCCCCTATCCGCTGGGTCGGGCGTGGCTGATCTTCCCCGACGGCACGCCCGATACCGAAGGTCGCGCCGTGCCGGTGACCCTCACCCTGACCTTCGCCTATGGCGTCGATTTAAGTAGCGTGTCCGGCACTTGCCGGGCCGAAGCGCGACTATGGAGTTGCCGCCTGAAAGACGGCTGGGGTGGTCGCATGACGATTCAGGCCGGGCTGAGCGGCCTCAAGGTCGATTTCCCATCACCCGTCAGGTTGATGGAGGACCGGCAACGCTGGTGGTCATCACGTCATCCTTACGACGACGATTTCTACGCCCACTGGATTGAGGGCGGCATGTCTATGCGTCACAGCCCCGCATTTTGAAGGTTGGCGGCCTCTAAAAATAGCAATAAAAAGCCGCCCCTTAAGGCGGTTACAAATCTCATAAATCAGATGGCGGAGACGGTGGCCGCCATTTTCCTGTTCCACGCAGTCACGTACGCCGCCAAACATTATATAAGCATCGGTTTTATAACGAATTTAATATCCCCTTGTGTTTCTATCCGTAACCACCATAATGGATTAGTCACATCTGTTTAGGCGGGTATTTAGAAGGATAAGCCATGCCCCGCGTCGCGCGCGAATTGAGCCCGTTAGATATCAAACGTCTTCAAAATCCGGGTCGCGGCAAGAACGTTTCAGTTGCGGTGGGTGGTGTCTCCGGCCTTCTGATTCAGATCACGCCAGCAGGTGGTAAGAGCTGGATACTCAGGACCCATATTGGCGGCAAGCGTCGTGAAATTGGTTTGGGTGGGTTTCCAGACGTGTCTCTTTCCCAAGCCCGCGACCGCGCGCGTTCTGCCAAGGAACAGGTTTGGAATGGCGTGGACCCGATTGAGGAGCGTAAGAGCAAGAGATCGGCCCTCGTCTCAGCGCAAAAGCGTGGGTTAAAATTTAAGGATGCAGTCGAGAAGTATCTTGAAACCAAGCTTGGCGAGTTCAAGAACGAGAAGCACAAAAAGCAATGGCGCTCGACGCTTGACACATACGCGGCCCCTGTTCTGGGAGACATGCTCGTCTCTGAAATTCAAATCACAGATGTCCAACGCGTCCTAACGCCGATCTGGAATGAAAAGACGGAGACCGCCGTTCGCTTGCGCGGTCGGATAGAACTGGTCTTAGCCTGGGCGACCGTGGCCGGAAACCGGACGGGCGATAACCCGGCTAGGTGGCGCGGCAATCTGGACGCTGTTTTGCCGAAGCCGGGAAAGGTCGCAAACGTTGAAAATCAGCCAGCTATAGGTCTCGCAGACGCCGCGAAGTGGTTTGCCGCTCTTAAGGACAGAAAGGGCACCAGCGCCAGAGCCTTGGAATTTCTCGCGATGACGGCATCAAGATCGGGAGAAGTTCGCGGCGCTAAGTGGTCAGAGTTCGACTTCGAGGCCGGTATCTGGACCGTACCGGCTGAGCGAATGAAAATGAAGCGGGAGCATCGGGTTCCGCTCACGCCAGAAGCCGTGAGCCTTATTCAGGGTATGCCAAAATTCAAAGACGTTGAATTTGTTTTTGCCGCTGTGCGCGGTGGCACTCTAAGCGATATGTCGATAAGCGCCGTCATGCGTCGGATGCATCAAGACGCAATAGATGCGGGCCTACCGGGATGGATAGACGCGAGGTCAAAGCGTCCCGCCGTGCCGCATGGCTTAAGATCCACTTTCAGGGACTGGGCCGCCGAACGCACAGAATACCCTCGCGATATGGCAGAAATGGCGCTGGCGCATAATGTCGGAAGCGAGGTCGAACGCGCTTACAGACGGACTGATATGGTCGAGCGTAGGCGGGCAATGATGGCAGAATGGAACCGCTTTCTAGCGGGCGGTGCATGATGCACAACGATCCGGCATTTGAGGTCATTATGCGCCATTTGAACCTCAATGAAGAGGCGGCCCATGTATGGGTCGATTACATCGCAAAATTTACCTACGGAGAGTCTGCACCTATTTACGATTTATTACATGATATTAATAACTTGGAGAACCTTGACCGCGCCCTGACTACCGTCGTAACCGCCCTCGAACCCTCAACAATGACGGGAGCCGCCCATAACAGATTAAACATGAGAATCTCTTTCGGTGCGCATTTAGAAAACATTTCAGGCCAACGGCTCGACACATTGGACGAAAGCATTCTCAAATATATCGAAATAGATGGTAAAGCGGCGCATGGATCATTGCGCGCGCTCGAGGAGAATATTGCTAATATCCGAACAGCAATTCGTCTTACAAAACGGGATATAGAGCAGTCCAAATCTTCAGTTAAAGGAATATCGCGCATAAATTTGGATGGCGTTCAACTAGTAAACTCAGCGCGAGATGTGTGGAAATTATCAACTGGAAAAACCGCTCCGGCACGAGGATTAAACCCGGCATCGCCTTTTGGAAAATTTCTCTACGACTTATTTGAAGCATTTGAAATCCCTGGCGATGCAAAGTCCGCGTTCACCGCTTGGGTAAAGCATGTGCATACTTCCGGCTAAAAAGACCGCGCACCTGAGAACGACCGACGGCGAAAGCGCCTAATATTGGAAGACCTCAATCAATGAGGTTTCACCATGTATCTATCTGAGACAAACAAGTAGCCGACCGCTTCGGCGTTTCTCGCATCTCGATTTGGCGCTGGGCCAAGTCGGACGATATTGCTTTCCCCAAGCCTGTTTCTCTCTCCCCCGGCTGCACACGCTGGAAGCTTTCCGACATTGAAACGTGGGAATCCTCCCGCCCGGTCGCGGCGTAGGGAGACGAAACATGATCGTAAAAAATGAAACCCCCGCAGCCGGTGGCACGGCAAACGGGGGCGCAAAATCTGTTCAGCTTGGCGGCAAGAACAAATCCCACATTATCACCAGTGAACGCGCCGAACAAGCGCCTTGGGTTGCGGCTAAGGTCCGGGCGCGATTTGGCCTCACCAATGCTCATGCTCGCCTCGTGGCGGAACTGGCCTATGCCGTAGGTGCGGCATGACACAAAAAGGAGAACTTGAATCACGCGAGACGCCCCTGAACTGGCGGACAGAAAACCCGAAGGCGATCTGGGCGCATCACTCATTGAGATCGGCACTCCGGCGCGGTCTGATCGAACGCAAGCCGTGTGAAGTCTGCGCCGCCGTTCACGGTGTCAACGATGCCGTCATAGATGGTCATCATGAGGATTATGACCGCCCAATGGATGTGAAGTGGTTGTGTCGCAAGCATCACCGCCAAATCCACGCTACTGAGAAGGTGGCGAATGGCCAAACATGATCAAAAGGGCCGCCGCAAAGGCGGCCCTCCATTCGTTATGATGCGATACGACGTGATTGACTCCGCCGCATGGAAAAGCCTCACACCAGCCGCCCGCTCTATCTACTTGCAAATCGCAAGACGGTTTAATGGCGAGAACAACGGCTATCTGGCGGCCTCGGTTCGCGATCTTGCGCTTGAGTGCAACGTCGCTCCAAACACCGTCACGGCCTCAATCAATCAGCTAATCAGTGTCGCCTTGATCGACCGTACTCAGGAGGGTTCATTTACGACCAAGGTTCGCTTGGCGGCTGAATATCGCTTGGCATGCATCAAGTGCAACAGAACCGGGAGGGAAGCCTCGAACGACTTTCGGAGATGGCGACCGGCAGGCCCTGCGACGCTTCGCGCCGAGAAAGATTCAGATTGTGTGCAGCCGAGCAGAGCGGGGAGCGCCGCTTGATGAATAGCTTCGCCCCCGCTCCTGCTCTCTCTCAAAAGACAGTGCCTATGGCTAGATGTATATGTGTGCCGTATTTTGCGACCGTGGTCTTTTGCAAGTTGTCCGCCACGGTGTCACATTTTGCGACCGTGAATGCTGCTTTGCCGCCTGACGGTGTCACATTTTGCGACCGTCGCCGAATATTTTGCGACCGTGAAATGCGTATCAACGTTACGCTGACCTATGTAGGGGGGCGGGATGAAGACCCCTCTAGTCCCGACTGTCACACCCGGTCCCAAGGTCCGTTCGCACCAGAGGCAATTTCAAACACAAAAGTTGGGGCCATCCCCGTAGGGGATGACCTGTCATGAGCGATCAAACTAACGCTCTCCTAGCCGCGATCCTGTCCGAAATGATCGCTTCGCGCGCACAACAGAATGCGGTCCTGTCCGAACTGTCGGCGATCCGGCAACTGATCAGCCCTTCGCTCGCGCCGCAAACAGCGCCGCCCCCAGAGCCTGAAATCTGGCTTTCCGCGTCGGAAGCCTCGGCGCTCCTTGGCATCACTACCCGACAGGTTAGGCGCATTGCTCATGAACAGGGGCTTGGTGAAAAAGCCGGTGGGAGGTGGGAAATCCGAAAATCTGAACTTGTCCGCGTTCGGCGCTATGTCCGGCAAACGGACATTTCGGACATGGAAACGGACATATCGGACGTATCGGCAACCCGCGAACAATGGGATTCTTAAATCAGAAAAAGGAGCTTTCATGACCGGCAAACAGAACAAACAGACTGAAGCCGACGACGATCTTTTCCGGCGCGTTGTTTCGCATCCCGGCTTTCAGGAAGCCGTCGTAAGGGTTTTGGGGAAGTCCCAAACTGCCGCCCTTGCCGTCGATGAAATCATCGCGCGTTCGCGCAAGACGAAGGGCGCGTAAAACATGGCCCGCGATTCCGACGCCCTCGTTCTTCAGCTTTCCGCCGACATACGCCGCCTGCAAAAGGGCATGGAAAAAGGCGCGAACACGGTTGACCGAGAAGCGGCGCGCATGGAGAAGCGAGCCCAGAGGGCCGCTCAGGAAATGAGCCGTTCTTTTGGCCGTGCTTTCGATACTGCGCAGGCATCGGCGCAAATCGCGTTCCTCGGCATCGCCGCCTATTCAGTGAAGGCCGCGTCCGATGCTGCTGAACTGCAATCAGCCTTCGAGGTCGCTTTCAAGGAATCGACCAAAGACGCGGAAGCTTTCGCCAAGACGCTCGCCGACAAGGTGGGCCGTTCGGTCACAGACGTGAAAGGCCAAATGACCGGGCTTCAGCTTGTGCTTTCCGGCATGGGTTTGTCCGGTCAACAGGCTTTGGATATCATCCAGAAGCTGACTGCGCGCGCGGTTGATATCGGCTCCCTTTTTAACGTTTCCGACGCCGAGGCGATGCAGGCGGTTATCTCCGGAATCACTGGCGAGACGGAGCCGCTTAAGCGCTTCGGGGCCGTGATTAACGAGGCGGCGGTCAAGGCCGAACTTCTGCGCCTCGGCTTCAAAGGCAATGCCGAACAAGCGCCGGAGGCTGCTAAGGCGATAGCCAGGACGAACCTGATCCTGCAAAAAACAGCGGTCGCCGCCGGTGACGCGGAGCGCACGCAGGGCTCGCTGGCGAACCAAACCAAGCGGATGCAGGGGGATTTTAAGGACGCGGCCATTGCTCTCGGTAATTCGCTCCTTCCGGCCATGCTGAGTGCGACGAAGACGGCGACAGGCCTGACGAACGCTTTCACCGACCTTCCCGAAGGCGTTCAGCTCGCATCGCTGGCCCTCCTTGGCCTTGTGGCGGCGTCGGGCCCCATTTCCCGCGTCATCACCGGCATGAAAGCCCTGATCGCGTGGACTGGTAATGCGCGCATTGCTCTGGCCGGTCTTGGCGCTATCGGTGTTGCTGGCCTGAGCGGCGCGACCGCATTGCTCGCTGACAGCTGGATGAGCCAAGCGGCGACGAAGGAGAAGTACGACCTGCGCGACAAGGTTCTGGCCAATCCGAACGGGGCGACCGACGAGGACTTAGCAAAGGCCCTTGCCGTGGCAAAGTCTGATCGTGAAATGGCCAAAAAGCTGAACGGTGACGTGAAAGGTAAGCCGGTCGATCAAACCTATCAGAATCTTTTGGCCGAACAGCGCCGCCGACAGGCAGACGCCGCCCAGACACAGACGGTCATGCAACTGGCCGCCCAGCGCCGGGAGCAAACGAAGATCGACGCCGAGTCACAGGGCGCGCTTGCCCTATTGGAAGGCCAAAAGGTAGGCGTCGGTGGTGCTGCAAAGACCGCAGCAAAGGCGGGGGCGACGGCAAAGACAACGCCTAAATCTGCCCTTGCAACCGCCCAGCGCTCTGACTTCGATAACAGCTCTTTGGGTGTTTATACCGAAGATCAGCTTCGGACGATGGCGATTTTGGCGGGGGAAATTCGCCTAGATACTGAATTGTTCAACGATGAGCTGGAAGCCACGGGCGGCGTTCTCGACCCCATTATTGCCAAGCAACAGGAGTTGGCGCGGCAGGCGGCTTATGTCGGGCAAGGAATTTCGTACGCCTTCGGTGACGCTATCGCACGAGGTGAAGACTTCGGTGCGACGATGACTCGCGTTTTCCAGAACATGCTTGCGGAATGGCTTGCCCTCAAAGCAGCGGGCTTCCTCGGCGTCGATCTTGAAGGCGGCGGCGTCACGAAAGGCGGGCGTCTGGATAAGATCCTTTCCAAAATCCCAAGCTTCGACGGGGGCGGATCGACGGGCAACGCGGCGCGGGCCGGTGGGCTCGACGGTAAGGGCGGGTTCCTCGCCATGATGCACCCGCGCGAGAATGTAACTGACTTCACCCGGAACATGCCTTCGGCCTCTCAGATGGGTCGCGCCGCCCCTACTATGGTCAATCAAAGCCTTCGCTTTGACATGAAGGGGGCCGTCGTAACCGAAGACCTCTTGAGCCAGATGCAGCGCATGGCATCACGCGCGCAAGAAACCGCGATCAGACAGGCTGATCGCAACGCCGGGAAGTCGTTCGCCGGTCGCGTCCGTTCCCTCAACACCCTTGGCACTGTGCGGTAACACCGCGCCCTTTATCACAGAAAGAACAGAGATGAGCATTCAAGACCTACGACACGGCGATGTCGCAATGATCGCCAAAGCGAAGATGATGGCCGAACTGAACGGCGGGGGAGACTTCGGCGCTACGGCGGCGCGAGGCTTCGGTGCGTCGGATCGGGTGGTTACCCTTCTTCAAAAAGCAATCATCCCCGGCCTTCACACCCATGACAACGGCACGGGCGATGCGCTGGCGGACTGGCGTATTTCAGCAAACGCATGGTTCAGCACCCTGCGCACGACGTCAGTTTTCTTTCGTCTCTGGGATTCGGGCCTTCGCCGCGTGCCACTGAGAACGCACCTCGGCGTCACGACGATGAACGCTACCGGCTGGATTGTCGGTGAAGGTCAACCTATCCCGCTATCCACCATCACTTTGTCATCCCCCGAACTCACGCCCGTAAAGGCCTGCGCCATGCTCGTCGCATCCGATGAGCTTATCAGGTCGTCCAGCACCGAGGCCCTGAACACGATCAACGCCGAACTGAGGATCGCGGTAAGCACCGTGGTCGATCAAAAATTCTGGGAACTGATCATGCCCAGCCCGACTTTTGCCGATGCGTCGTCTGGCAATACGGAGGCCAATGCGCGCGACGATGTGAAGGCATTGCTCGCCGCGGTTAACACGACGGGCGCGGGATATCTCGTTTGGGCTATGTCGCCGGACGTTGCGAACGGCCTGAGCCTGTTCCCTGACCTTGGCGAAGGCATGACCCCGCAGGGCGGCGAACTCCTTGGCCTGCCCGCAATGGTGAGCAACGCAATTCCGGCCGGAACGCTTCGCCTCGTCAATGGCGCGGCTGTGGCGGCGGGGCTGGGTGACTTCTCCCTCGATAGTTCGGGGCAAGCCTCGATCCAGATGAACGACACCCCCTCGCTTGGCGCTGATGGCGTTCTGACCTCGATGTGGCAAACCAACTCCGTCGCGATGAAGGCTGTTATCGACTTCGCCGCGCGCCGCACCCGTACCGATGCGGTAGCCCAGATCACGGGAATTGGCTGGGGTGAGGTCGCGTAATGGGCCGGGTAACGATAAAAGGCGTTCCTGACGACGTTCTTGCTGAGGCCGAGGTGCTGGCTGGGGCGTGGTTCGACCGGCTCAATGAAAAGGCTGCCGAACTGGCTGCGGCGCATTTCGCTCCCGGCGCGCCCCTTACCAAGGGCAAGGACGCCAAGGCGTGGCAGGTTGAAGTCTTGTTTAAGGCGATGATGCGCCGGTGTCTCGTCGAAATAGAGGCCCGCCATTTGATGCGCGAAAACGACCTAACCCGCAGGCTTCAACTTCTAAAAAACGATATCGACCACCTCCAAAGGAACAGCAAATGACCGCCGACGAGATCACCGACGCCATGCTTGATTTGCAGTTGGCGAACTTTCGTGATGAAGCCTTGGGCAAGTATCTTGATCAAGGGACGCCCATTGATGTCGTCGGCGCGGCCCTTCCCGCCTTCGACAGGATGATTGCAGAAGCCCGCGCTCGTCTGCGCCCTAAAATCCTCTCACAGGTCATGCTTCAACAATGTTTGGACAGGATGGACAAGTGAGCAAGAATACCACTTACACCGCGTCCCTTGGTGGCGAGGCCCATGACTTCTGTCTGCGGGCTTCAGACCTTCAGGCGCTGGAGTTCCAGCTTAATGGCGGGATACCTGCCGCGCTTCAAAGGTTCATCGGTCGCCAGTGGAAGGTGCATGAGATCAAGACCGTCCTAACCTATGGCCTTATCGGCGCAGGGGAATATAACGCGCGTGACGCGGGCTCTTTTGTCGAGGAGGAGGTCATACCCGGCAACCTCGACGTTTGCGCCCAGATCGCCACTATGACCCTTGGGGCGCTGATCTACGGCATCAAGGACGGAAAGCTGGATATCGGCGAGGAATAGGATTCGGGCGGCTCCTTACCGTCCGGACACCGGGGGGGGCGGGTGTAGCGTTCGGACGCTCGCTCCCTCAAATACCCGCTGCCCCAGCATTCAGAGATTTTTTTCTCCAATAGCGATAGGGGGGTGTTCACAAGGCGCGTACCGGCCTCAAAGCCTTGTGAAATAAGCTTTTCGAGCGGTACGCAGTACGCACTTGGTTCGCAGATGTAAATGCGAACTGGCGGGGTGCAGGCAGAGGGTTTGCCGACCTCAGCCTTACCAAGGATGCGCTCTACCGGGAACCTGTGACCCCTACGATGTCAACGTAGTGCTTGGGGTTCGAGTCCCTCTGGGCCTGTCCCCCAGTTTTGGGGGAAAGTGGTGTCACCATTTGATGTCGTCCATGCCGTCAGCGGCTCGCCCGCTCGCTATCAGGCGCAGGTCGTCAACAACCCACCGGACGAAACCGGGCGCAATCTCTCTCCCGCGTGGCAAGGAGCCAGCTTCGACCAGCGAGCGAAACTCTGAGACGGACATATCCATAAGCTTCGCCGCCGTCGCTTCCTTAGCGAGTATGGGTAAGAATTTTGTCACTTCTTCCCGAAATGCAAAGAAAGGATCTGCCGGATTGCTTCAGGTCTTGTTGGCAAATCTGATTGCGCGCGGCGGTAGTTATCTACGGCGGCGATGAGGTCGCGCGGCAGACGCAAAGTCAAAGCCTCCGAATCTACGGACGGCCTACCTGTTTTTGACTTTTTAACGTTATCAATTGACGACATGACTTTATGATGTCATAAACTTAGCGGTCACGCAAGGTGTTGGAAGCACCCGGCGCGACCTAACCGCAACCGATCCGAAGGAGATACGGTCATGGCTGATGGCAGCTTTAGCACCCCTGTGTCTGGGGTGTCCAATATCCTTATACACCCCCGCGAACAACTCCGGCAGCTACGCGAACGCATGGCGCAAGCTATTGAAACGCTCTTGGCGGCAATGGACGCCATAGACGGCGATCCGGACGTTGAAGACGGATTCGACCGCGAACAGGTCTCCGAGGACGAAGGCGCGCAATGCGACGACGAGGGCCACGACAGCGACACCGAACCAAACGGCGATGAACTGGACTTCAGCCAATCCGAGGACGAAAAGTCGTCTTGGGAAGTTGCCCGCAAGGCATTCACCAATCAACGGTCGCCCGTTCACTCGTTCGCAACTGACGGCAAGGGCAACACGACGTTTATCAAAGATGGCGAACTTTGGATGGGTGGGAGTGTCAAATGAACCGGCGCAAACTCTTACAGGGCCTGCCCTTCATTGGCGCGGCGGTCGCTTTGCCGGTGGCAGTCGCTCACGCGGAAGGGCCTCAGTCTTTTGACGACAAGCTTCAATTTCACATCGACGCGATCAAAGCGCTGATGGAAGCCAAGGACGAAAAAATTACCGGCTGGAGCCAACACTCAAGCGACAAGGTAACGGGCAATTTCGGCTACACGATGATTCTTGTAGCCGAACGCAAAGCCTAACCGGCATTTTCGGCGTTGCAGCCCGTATCAATCAGTCACCAACAATACCGATTAAGAAGGCGGCATTTTAGGCGGGAAGGAAGCCGTAAAAACGTAAAAACCGTTTAAAATTAATAAGATATAAAGGAAAATGGCGGAGACGGTGGGATTCGAACCCACGGTACCCTTTTGGGGTACGCTCATTTAGCAAACGAGTCCCTTCGGCCTCTCGGGCACGTCTCCGTTACGGCTGACTTAACCCGACACACGCCAAAAGGCAACGGGGCGCGTCAGGAAAAGTGTGAACAGTCCGCCACACCCCGCGCCTTCCCGGCCCCTTAAGGAAAAAGGCCCTGCGTTAACGGTTGTCTAAACCCCTTGGGCTATGGTGTCCTCAACGCATAATGCTACCACGCCCCAAAGAGTGTTCAGAACGGACATGCTTGACGCCCTGAAACGCGACACCCTGGCCCATCGGGCCGGTGGTCAGGCCACAGCAAAGGATCAGACCGATCCGTCGCTGAAGCCGCAGATGCGCGCCGTGCCGACCCCTGAGCCTGTCGATCCGCGCGACCGCCGCGGGCCGTTTCGTCCCGAACGCCTGATTTCCCTGCGCGAGCGCCGCTCGAACGACCGCTATGCCCGCCTGTTCCGTATCGGCGACATTTTGCTGATCACAGGCTTCACCATGGTGCTGGCCCAACTGATCGCGCCGCTGGGGTGGATGCGCTCACCCGTCTCCGAAGTTCTGCCGTTCCTGACCGCCGTCATGGTCACCGGCTGGGCGTTGAAAAGCCTCAACCTCTATCAGTTTCTGCGCACCGAAAACCTGCTGGTTCACGTCGGTAAGGTCGCCGCCGCCGTGTTCCTCGGCGCTCTGGGTGGCGTCTGCGCCTCGCAGTTTTCGCCCAACGAGTCGCAGGAAGTGCCCTTGCTCGGCCTGTGGACGCTCACCGCCCTGTGTACCCTGACCCTGATGCACGTTTTGTGGTTCGAGGTCGTGCGCAGCTGGCGCAAGCGCGGGCTTCTAACGCCGAACATCGTCATCGTCGGCGCCACGCGTCACGCGCAAAAGCTGATAGATACGGCGCTGGAACGCCGCGACGTCAACATCCTGGGTATCTTCGACGATCGTCTGGCGCGCAACCCGGATGCGGTGTCCGGCGTGCCGATCCTCGGCGACACGCAGGCCCTGCTGAGCCACAAGATCACGCCCTATGTCGATCAGATCGTCGTCGCGCTCGACCCGTCGGCCAAGGCGCGCGTCAACCACCTGATCGAAAAGCTGAAAATGCTGCCGAACGACGTGTCGCTGCTGGTCGACGTCCATAACGAGACCGGCCGTCAGGCCGCCCTGTCGCGCCTGTCAGACATGCCGCTGGCCAAGGTGTCGGGCATTTCCGAAGACGAGCGCAAGGCCTTCAACAAGCGCTTTCAGGACATCATTATCGGCCTGATCGCGCTGGTCGTCTTCGCGCCGCTAATGGCGATCGTCGCCCTGATCATCAAGCTGGACAGCCCCGGCCCGGTCTTCTTCCGCCAGCGCCGGCACGGTTTCAACAACGAAGCGATCAATGTGTGGAAGTTCCGTTCGATGCGCAACGAGGCCGCCGATGCCACCGCCTCGCGTCAGATCTCGCGCAACGACGACCGCGTGACGCGCGTCGGCAAATTCATCCGTAAGACCTCGATCGACGAACTGCCGCAGTTGTTCAACGTCCTCAAGGGCGAGATGTCGCTGGTCGGGCCGCGCCCCCACGCCATCGGCATGAAGACCGGCCCGGACGAATCCGCGCGCCTTGTCGCCGAATATGCGTGGCGCCACCGCATGAAGCCCGGCATGACCGGCTGGGCGGCGATCAACGGCTCGCGCGGAGCGCTGGAAACCGCCGACGACGTGCGCCGCCGCATCCAGCTCGATGTCGACTATATCGAACGCCATTCGCTATGGCTCGACCTCTATATCATGGCCATGACCATTCCCTGCGTATTGAACGACCGCAGCGCAATCCGCTAAATAAACAAAGCCTTAGGGCCGAAAGCTGAGATATATGTTCTGGAAAGGCCTGTGGGGCTATCTCCCTGCCAATGTGCTGCAAGGCCTGATCGGGTTCGCCACCCTGATCACTTTCACGCGCATCCTGTCGCCGGAAGATTTCGGTCGTTATGCCCTGGCTTTCGGGATTTCGAGCCTCGCCCAGACCCTGTGCTTTACGTGGATCGAAGCCGCCATGGCGCGATTTTATCCCGCCGAAGCGCGTGAAAATGCGGAAGCGCCGGAACTCTATGGCACGCTGTATCGCCTGTTCGTCGTCGTGACGCTGGCCTTCGCGGCTATTGTCGGCATGGGTTTATGGCTGTGGCCAATTCCGGACGCGCACGGTCAATCATTGAAGCTGGCTGTCGGCTGCGGACTGGGCGTCGTCGTCTTCCGCAGCCTGATCAAGATGGTGCAGGAGCAACGCCGATCCGAAGGCCGCGTCGGTGCGGCGTCGTTCTTTGATATGATCCAGACCGCCGGGGGCTTCGGCTTCGGCGCGCTGTTGGCGTGGGGGGGATTAGGCGGCGGCTCACCGCTGCTGGGGGCCGGGATCATCGCCGCCCTGACCCTGCCGTTCGTGGTACGCGAAGACTGGGGCCGCGCGATCAAAGGCCGCTTCGATCCGGTGCGCGCCAAGCAATACGCCCATTACGGTCTGCCGTTGTCGGCCAGCCTGATCCTGACTCTGGCGCTCTATACCGCCGACCGTTTCCTGATCGCTGGGTTTCTGGGTGAAGCCGAGGCCGGGGCCTATCACGCAGGCTACAGCCTCGCCTCGCGCATCCTCGACGTCTTGTTTATCTGGTTCGGCGCAGCGGGTGGCCCGGCTCTAGTCCATGCACTGGAAAGCGGCGGATTGCCCGCGCTGAAAGACAGCGCGCGTGAACAATTCCGCACCATGGCGCTGGTCCTGTTCCCGGCGGTGGGCGGGCTGATCGTCGTCGCCGATCCGCTGAGTCAATTATTGATCGGAGAAGCTTTGCGCGTGCAGGCCTTGTCGGTCACCGCCCTGATCAGCGTCGGCGCGCTGTTTTCCGGCTTCAACACCTATTACTTCCTTCAGGCCTTTACCCTGTCGAAACAGACAAAGTTGCTGACCGTCGCCATGATCGTCCCGGCCGTGGCCAATATCGGGTTGAACGTGGCTTTGATTCCGCTCTACGGCCTGTGGGGCGCCGGCATGGCGACGGCGCTCAGTTTCGCCATCGGCCTGATCGGATCGTGGATACTGGGCCGCAAGGCGATCGCCCTGCCCGTGCCGTGGGTGGACCTGCTCAAGACAGCCGCCGCGACCGGCCTGATGATGGTCGCCGTACGCCTGATCCCGGCGTTCGGTGGCATTATCGAACTGATCATCAAGGGCGCGGTCGGCGTCGTCGTCTATGCTGGTCTGGCTTTGACGTTGAATTTGAGCGGCGTGCGCCACCACGGCCAACGGCTTCTTAAGCGTTTCGGGGGTAAGGTCGCCGCATGAACGCACATGTCAAATCCGCTCAGGTCGTTTTGAACGCCGCCTATGACGAGGCCGCGACGCCGCACCTGTCGGTACTGATCCCGTTTTATCGCGAAAGCCCCTCCGCGTTGCTCAAGGCCCTGACGCCGATTCCGGGGGTTGAGATCATCCTGCTCGACGACGGTTCGCAGCAACCCGATCTGACGCAGGATGTTTTGTCAACGATTGACGATCTTGCCCTGCCGGTGAAGTTCATCACCCTGCCCGCCAATGAAGGCCGGGCGCGTGGACGCAATCGCCTGACGACAGCGGCGCGCGGCGCCTACTTCCTGTGTCTCGATTCCGACATGCTGCCGGACCATGCCGATTTTCTCGAACGCTGGATCTCCGTGACGCAGGACAATCCCGCCGTGGTGTTCGGCGGCTTTTCGCTGCTTCAGGCGCCGCAGGACAAGGCCTTCGCCGTGCACCGCCTGATGGCCGGCAAGAGCGACTGTCTCGACGCGGCCACGCGATCCTTGCAGCCGGAAAAATACGTTTTCACCTCGAACCTGCTTATCCGCCGCGACGTGTTCAAGGCGCAGGACTTCGACGCCAGCTTCACCGGCTGGGGCTGGGAAGACGTCGAATGGGCCATGCGCGTGGCCAATGACTTCGGCGTCCGCCATATCGACAATACGGCGACCCATATGGGCCTTGATCGCGCCGAGACTTTGGCCCGCAAGTACGAGCAGTCGGTCAGCAACTTCGCCCGCGTGATCAAAAAGCACCCCGATGTCGTAGCCCAGTACCCGAGCTACAAGATCGCCAAACTGATCCGTCGCTTGCCCTTGCGTGGCCTATTGCGCAAGACGGTCAAGTCGATCGGGCTGAACGACGATATGCCATTGAAATTGCGGGCCCTGGCGCTGCGGGTTTATCGCGCGGCGCTCTATGCGGAGGTGGTCTGATGGCCGACGACGTCTATGCCGCCGACCGTTCGCTGTATGGCAAGTTGCGCCGCCGCGCCTCGAAACTGCTCTATCGCAAACCGGCGAAACTGTCGGGTCTGACGCGGCCCCTGCTGACTTTCTCGTTCGACGATGCGCCGCAATCAGCCGCCACGGCGGGTGCCGAGATCATCGAAAAGCATGGCTTCAAGGCGACCTATTTCATCTCAGCCGGGATCATGGGCGAGGACAGCCATTTCGGCCCGTATACGACGGCGGAACAGGTCCGGGATTTGCATACGCGCGGCCATGAGATCGCCTGTCACACCTTTACGCATATCGACTGCGGTCAGGCATCGGGCTCGGAAATCGCCACAAGCGTCGATCAAAATCAAAAAATAATTCAATCGCTTGGCCTGCCCGCTTCAACCACCTTCGCCTATCCCTATGGCGACGTGTCGCCTCAGGCCAAGGCGCAATTGTCAGCGCGCTACGCCTCGGCGCGCGCCCTGCACCACGGCCTGATCACCACCGGCACCGACCTCAATCAGGCCCCGGCGGTCGGCATCGAAGGCGTAGATGGTGAGACTCTGGCGCTCGACTGGATGCGCCGCGCGGTGGCTACACCGGATAGCTGGCTGGTGCTTTATACCCACGATGTGCGCGATAATCCGTCGCCGTGGGGCTGCACGCCGGAGGCGCTGGACCGACTGGCTCAGGCGGCGATCGAAATGGATTTCGAGGTCGTCACCTACGCCGAAGGCGCGCGCCGCGCCGGAGGTTAAACCTCTACCCGATTCTCTGGCTCGCGGACCCGACCATTAATCATCACGATGGCCGTTTCGAACTCCTGTAAATGAATTTGCAGAGAGTCGGCATATACTGCGGTATGCAATCCCAATCCAAGCCACTTGGGATCTTGCTCGTAGATAATCGTCATTTCATCACCCGGTTGAAGCGTATAAAGATCGGGGTACATTTCGATCCAAACCTCCATTGGCTTTTCGGTCTTGTTGACGAATTGCTGGATAAGTTTTCCCGGCTTGTATTCAAAATCGCGGTCATAGCAAAATGCGTTTTCATAAAGCTTGCTCTGTCGTTTCTGAACACGAGCATAGGCCCAATTTTCAAGCCATTGTATAAAACTCAAGGCCCCTCTCCCCTTGCTTAAAACCTCAACTATAGAGTTTTCTGTACTTCGTCTCCGGTGTATCGGATAGTAACCGCGCCTTTGGTCCGTCCCCCGGCAGGGCCAGCTTGACCACCATGATCACAATCAGACACCAGCGGATATCGTTCCAGCCGATAGCGATGCTTTCGGTCAGGCTCATCAGCGAATAGATGGTGATAAACGGCAAGGCGAAATAGCCCCCGTCCCCGCGATAGGTGCGGTAAAACGCCTTAAGCCACGTCTCGGCGAACAGGCACGCCCAGATCGTCAGGCCGATATAGCCTGTCGCCAGCCACACCTCGTACCAGCACGAATGGGCATGATAGGCACGGAACCCGGCCACCTCGGTGATCCAGCGCAGCGGCGTCCACTCGCCCTCCGTCGACCAGACCACACCGTAGCCATAGCCCGTCAGCGGCTGTTTCTGCATCACGAAGTCGATGCCTTCCCAGATATTGGTCCGGCCCGTCAGGGTTGCGTCCTTGCCCAGCAGCAGAAACAGCTTTTCCGGCATGAGGACGATAAAGGTCCCCAGCGCCATCAGGACACACACCGCCAGCCAAGTCAGGACGATCCCCAGAATCGGCCCGCGCCGTGACAGCCAGATAAAGCTCATCGCCCCGGTGCCGAGGATCAGGGCCAGCAACGAGGTCTTGGAGGTGGACATGAGCACCAGAAACGCCGCCCCCGCTGCTGCTGCCGCCCACAGCCAGCGCCGTTTCGGCACATGGATCGCGGCAGCGACGCAGGCCAGATACCCGACGTCCATCACCGCGCCCAGATTGTTCTTTTCGGCGAACACCCCGCGCCACGCCCCAACGAACAAGGTCGTCATACGGCCTTTGTCGGGGAACAGAATCGCCATGATGAAAGACCCGGCGATCAGGATCAGATAGGCGATGGCCACGACCTCGATCAGCTTGGTCCACGAAAAGCGCGCCGCGATGACATAGCCCGCGAGGCACGTCATGGCGAAGGCGATAAACCGGCGCATCGTGGCGCTGGGGTCCACCGACCATAGGTAGGACGCCGCGCAGATGACGATCAGCGCCACCAGAATCGGCGTCCGCATGACCCCCGACAGTACCTGCCGCCAGCTCAGGGCCAGCAGGACAAAGGCACAGACATATACCGGATAATAGATGTTGCGGATGATCGCCCCGGCCCAGGCGGGTTGTTCGGTCGAATATCCGAAGACTGGCGACACCCAACCCTGCGAGAACATGAACAGGATACCGACGGCGAGGATCAGCGACAGCCAGTCGCCTTCCCAATCCTCGCGGATGCCATCGATGATGTCGCGAAGCACGGCTAGATTCCCTGTTGGCGCATGCTTGGCGCGAAAAACCGGTGTCCACTTTTTCGCAGCATGCGCTAGACCGCCGAGCGGCTGGCCGGACGCTGGGACGGCTTGGCTACCGTCCGCGCCTTGTTATAGACCATGCCGAGGATGCGACCACCGGCCTGCTCGATCTCGTCCTTGAGCGCCAGACGGGCATTGATCTCGCCCTCGCCTTCGCTGATGACGATGACCACGCCGTCCATCAGCGGGGCCAGTTGCACGGCGGCATTGGCGCGTTCCGCCGAAGGGACATCGACGATGATCGACTGAGCGTGCTGACGCAGAGACTGCCAGTAGGAACTCTGTTCGAACAGCTTGACGCGCTGCCCCGGCATCAGCAGGTGGTCGCGCAACCGCGTCACCCACAGGCGCTTGTCGAAGAACGGGCGAGCGATGAGATACTTGGAATCCGGCACGGGATTGCCTTCGGCGTCCTTGCCCTTGGGCGACAGGGCGAAAAACACCGAACCGTCGGGCGTCGCCGCCGACACCGGACCCGGCGGGCCGAAGCGGTCGGGCTCTTCAAGCACGGCGTCGAGTTGCCCCTGACGGCGCAGGTCGGCGTCGATCAGCCACACCGGACGCTTGGCATAGGCCGCGTCGATACGGGCATATTCGCGCGCGACGGTCGACACGCCTTCGCCGGCATAGGCCGAGACGAACATGAGCGCGCGACCGCGGTCGGACTGAGGACGCCCCAGTGCCGACATCAGGTCCGCCATCTCACGTGTTAAATCGACCATATACCCACATACCGAATCGCACGCTTACGGCGGCTTGAGCGGACCATAAGCTGTTTCGTATCAAAAGCCTATCGGACAACGCCCCTGCGGGACGGGGTTTGGCCGGTTTTATTTTTCATCGCTTATTTTGTCTTGGCCTGAGCTAAAACGGGCAGATCAAGCGTTTTGGACGCCATTTCCGCGCTGGAAAAACCCTTGCGCAGGAAGACCCTCAACAGACCGGCACAGAGCGCCGTGAACCCACCGAACAGAAACGCCAGAATCAGGACCGGCTTTTTCAGGCTCTTGGCCTTGTCGGGCGGGCGAGCACGGTTGACGACGCGGACCGTGTCTTGCGACTTCTCGGCGATTTCCTGCGCGGCCTGGGTTTCCTGAATGCGCTGGGTGAAGGTCGCGATATTGGTTTGCAGCGCACTTCGCTCGGTCGACAGGCTGTTATATTCGGCCTCGATCCCGACCAGACCTTGCAGCTTGGTCGTCACCTGATCAGCCTGCGCCTGCAATTGCGCCCGACGGCCCGATGTGGCGGCGATCTCGGCTTCGAGCGTCAGTTTATCAGTGAGAAGCTGCTGATAGATCGGATTGACGCCGATCTTGTGTTCCTTTTCGCCGATGGCGCGGCCGGACGCCTGCATGGCCTCCAGCGAGCGGATCTGCTCGTCGATGTCGCGTACCGGCTGGGCGTTCGGCGTATAGCGGACCAAAAGGTCTTCGCGCTGCTGACGGAGCGCCAGAATTTTCGTCGGGATGCTGAGGTCGAGCTGACGCTCGGTGCTCATTTCCGGAGCTTGCTGGCGCAGACGCGCATTGACCGCCGCCAGACGCGAACTGGCCGTGGCGATTCCGGCGTCGGCGACGTAGATCTCGGACGTGATCGTGTCGTAAAGCTTGCTGTAGGTCGCCTTGGCCGCAACGAAATCGCCGACCCCGTTGCGCAGCAGGAAGTCCTCATAGGACTTGTCGGCCTCGTGCAGACGACGGTCGAAGGCCTCCTTCTGGTGCTCCAGCAGCGGCGCGGTGACGTCGCTGAACACCTCGTGGCGGTACTTCTGATAGATGTCGATCAGGGTGTTGAGGATCAGCGCCGCCGATTGCGCATTCTCATGCTTGAACTCCAGCCGCACGATATTGCTCTGCGGCGCGGTCGCGGTCTTCAGCGCCCCCAGCACCTTCATCGCCTGCTGATCGGCCTGTTCCTTCTGCGCCGCCGTGCGCGGCACGAAGCTGACCGGGATGGACGGCACGATGGCGTGGTAACCCAGCTTTTCGATAGCGCGGTGTTTCAGTTCGGCGGAATTGAGGATTTCGACTTCCGACTGCACCACCTCGTCGATGGTGGCGATCGCCCCGCGCGCCGCGTCGCCCGCGTGCGGCACGTAGACATAGTCCTGCCCCAACTGCATCAGCAGCGAGGCGTCGGCGGTATAGGATTTCGACAGGGTCATCGAAAAGGCGACGCCCAGCCCCAGAATCGTCGCGAAGACGATCAGCATCAGCCACCATTCGCGCAGCAACAGGCGCAGGATGTCGTCGATGCCGTACTGGAATTTGGGCGCGGCCTTGGCCTTGCGCGCGGCGTCTCGACGCGCCGGCCCGGTAAAGCCGTCGTCTTCCTCCGCGTTCCACACCCCTTGAGACTGCATAAAGTCCAAACTCACTGACCACCGCAGGCGTTTCCCGCTTTTGCAGGCCGCGCGCCGACTCGGAACGCTTCGCGCACCCGTTGGACCTTAGTTTCTTATGCAGGCGTTAACCAACCCTTACCTATTTTCAAACATTGTTAAGACTTCAAGCATTTTGCGGTAAAACCATGATTTCGAAGCGCGCGTTTCTGATGGGTATCGGCGGCCTTGTGGTCGCTGGCAACGCGTGGGCCGCCAAAGCGCCCGAAGCTTCAAATGTGCGCTTTTCGGCGTGGACCGACGACGATCCGCTCTATCTTTTCTACCCATCGGACAAGCTGGAAATCCAGATCCCGACCGCGCCGGAACTCAACCGCTCGACCGTGGTGGGTCAGGACGGCCGCATCACCCTGCCCCTCGTCGGTCAGGTCATGGCGGCGTTCAAATCGGTGCCGCAACTGCAAACGGAAATCACCGAGCTGTACCGTCCACACCTGCGCCACCCTGAGGTCAGCGTCTTTCCGGGCGATACGGCCAATAATCGCGTGCTGGTCGGCGGCGAAGTGCGCAATCCCGGCTGGGTCGAGGCGCCGGGCGATTTCGACGCCCTGTCGGCGGTCTTCGCGGCGGGCGGCTTCACCAATGCGGCCAAATCGAAGCAGGTCATCGTCATTCGGCGGGGTGCGGATGGCGCGGTCATGCAGCGGATGATCGATCTGAAAAGCCCGCTCAAGGGCAATGGCGGAGCGATGGTAGCGCTCAGGCGCTACGATATTCTCTATGTGCCGAAAACCCGCGTGGCCGAGGCCGGCGTCTGGGTCGAGCAGAATATCAATAATATCGTCCCTGCGGGGATCATGAACTGGCTGCTCTACAGCCAGAATTGATCCAAAAACCTAGGCGGCGTAGGCCGTGTGACCTTGATCCAGCCAGCGGCGAGCGGCCTTCTGGGCTTCGGCGACGTCTTCGCGATCCATTTCCTTCGACAGTTCGCGGCGGTAGAGGCTGGCTTCCATCGACCCGCGCATCGAGGCGAGGTTGAACATCATGTGGGCCGAGATCAGGTCCAGCGGCGCACCGTTCTGGCCGGTCGAATACATCAGGCCCAGCTTGAACAGGTCTTCGCCGTTCATGTCGGCGGTCGGCAGCGGCAGGGCTTCGGTCGAAACTTCGTTCATCATCGTCATATCCGCGCCTTTTGCACGGCCCCATCGGGTTGTTGATAAGTCGAATTTGATCCCCTCAAGTGAAATTAAAGTTAACAACGATATTTACTGTGAATTTTTTATGTAAATAATGATTTAATATTCATATTTAAGTTTACTATTTGAATAATATTCATTACTTGTTCGATAATTTATCAGTTTAAATTATTTATAATTCATAAAAATTAAAACAAACTTCATTGATTGCTTATGCGCCGGTCGTTAAGACTCAGGTTGAATCCGAAGCATACGCCTTGCATATCTAAGATAATACCATTGCAAACCACGTTCCTAATCTGGCCGTCCCGCCTGAATCGGATACCCCTGTGCTGACACAGTTCATTCAGTTTCAGTTCAGGATGGACGGCGCATAGTGGGGGCAATCGGAGAAAAAAGTCTCCGTTCATCGAGTCCCGGCAGGTCTCAATGACCGCCACACGAGGAAACCATGCAAAAACGTCATTTAATGGCGACCACCATGTCCGCGATAGTCGCCTTGTCGCTCGTCGCACCGATGGCTCAGGCCGGCACCGTACGTCCGGCCGAACAGGCCCGAGAACGCGCTCAGGCGGAAACCCAGCAACGCGAACAACAGGTCGCCCAGCGTCAGGAAGCTCCGCAAAGGCAGGAGCGTCCTCAACGTCAGGAGCAACCGCGTCAGGAGCAACGTTCGGAACAACGCCAGGAGCGTCCGCAAGGCCAGTCCGGCGGCGATCGCGGCAATGCTCAGCAGCGCCCGACCAACCCGAACCCCGGTGCGGACACGCGCGGCAACGGTGGCGGCCAGTGGCAAGGCCGTCCGGGCCAGAATGCCGGTCAGAATCCGGGCAATACCGATAATCGCGGCACGCAGCAGCGCCCCAATAACCCCGGCAATGACGGGCGTAACAACGAAGGACGCGGCACGTGGCAGAACGGCTCTCAGCAGCGTCCGACCCGTGACGGTCAGAACCAGACGCCAAATCCGGGTCAAACCCAAAACCGTCCTGATCGCAACGACAATAGGGGCAACGACGGGCGTGGCAATGATCGCGGCGGTTGGGATCGTAACGACAATCGCGGAAACGACGGACGTGGTGGCTGGAACGATAATCGCAACAGCGACAATCGCGGCGGCAACTGGAACAATAATGGCCGCAACGACCGCTATGACTGGAACTCGCGCCACAGCTACAACTGGCGTACGCACCGCGACTTCCGCTCCTATTCCGGCGTTCGCATAGGCTTCTATTTCGCCCCGCGCTACGGCTATTACCGCGTGCCGACGGAATATTACGGCTATCGCTATGAGTATGGCGACATCCTGCCGCGCTATTTCTACAGCTACCGCGTCTACGATCCGGACTACTACTACCTGCCTACAAAGCCATACGGCACGGAATACTACTTTGTCGGCAACGACATCGTCCTTGTCGATCTGAGGACCGGCCGGATTATCGACATCTTCTATGATGTCTTCTGATTTGGCAGCGCTTTAAGCCAACCCCTCCGGTGTCATGCCGGAGGGGTTTTTGTTTGGGCGTATCAAAACACCGATTTATCCCGCCATTATGAGTCCGCAGAACCTTCCCGGCTTGGCGCTTATTTTTGCACCGCATTTCAGCCGGAATAGCGGCGTTTTCTGCCTTGCGTCAGCGCGGTCCTTCGCGCGCCATCCATTCAGGAAACGCACAATGAAATCGCAATTTATCATCTCCGCCGCCGCAGCCCTCAGCCTCGCCGTCGCTCTGCCCGCCTCGGCGCAACTGCTGGGCGGGTCCGGTCAGGCGACGGGCGGGCTCACCGGCCCCCTCGGTCAGGCGTCAGGCTCGCTGCAAGGTCAGGGTCAGGTCGATCTTAAACCCGGCGAAACCCTCAGCGAGGCCCGCGCGCGTACAGGCGCCGCCTTCGACGCTACGAAGGACAACGCCTATAATGCAGCCAATAAGGCCAAGAACAGCGCTTCCGACACGACCACCGCCACGAAAAATGCCGCTCAGAAAGCCATCGACGAAGCCGCCAACGCGGCGCCGACGGCGGACGCCAACGCCACCGTCAACGGCGATGTCAGCGCCAATAAGGACGGGGTTTCGGCCAATGCGGACGCCAAGGCCGACGCGAAAGTCGAAAAGAAGGACTAAGCCTTCACCAGTCCCGCCAGGGTGCGCCAGCTGAACTTGCCGTTCCCCAGCGCGCCCTGCATGAAGGCTCTCGTCCCCAGTCGGATCATGATCCACGCTGTCAGCCCCATGCCGCCCAGCGTCGCGGCGATTTCCCACCACGGCGCGCCTTCCATCAGGCGTAACGGCATGAGGAACGGCGTGAACAGCGGAAACCACGACAGGTAGCGGATCAGCGGCAGGTCGGGCGACATCATAGCTGCCTGCAAGCTCAGCATCGGGATCATCAGTACGATAACGATCGGCCCCATGATCGCCTGGGCGTCCTTCTGCGACTCGCAGAACGCGCCGATGGCGATAAAGGTAATCCCGAACATCAGGTAGCCACCGACGAAATAGGCGACCATCAGCGCCACCTGATGCGGCGCGAAGATCAGCCCCAGAAGGGTGCGGATATTGTCCACCGCGTCCGGTGGCATGAAGACCACGCTGTACCCGAAGACGCCCATGCCGACGCCGCCCCATACGGCGGCCACCGTTACCATGACCATGAAGACGCCCAGCACCTTGCCGAGCAACAGACTGCCCGCAGGTGCCGAGGTCAGCAGCACCTCCAGCACCTTGGACGACTTCTCCTCGATGATCCCCGACAACAGAATCACCGACGACGAAAAGATCGCCATCCAGGTGATATAGCTCATGATCACCCCGGCGAAGCGCGGGCCGTTTTCCTTGAGATTTTCGCGGAACGAAGCGCCCTTGTCGCCCTTGGCGGCGGCAATGGCCGGCGTCAGACTGCGGATTTCGGCGTGCGTTTCCTGCAAGGACCGCGCGACTTCGGGCGCTATGCCTTGTTGCTGCGCCGCATAGCGGAATTGCAGGGCATCGAGATCGTCCCCCAGCCGGTTTTCCAGCCGTCCCTTCTTCTTGGCCGACCACAGGTCGAAGGCCAGACGCGGCGTGGGCCCGGACGTCAGATAGGCGACCACGACGTGTGTGACGGGCGGCGATTCCATCGACATGAGCTGGGAAATCTTCACCTCGGCCGCGTCGCGCGTCATCGTCGCCGACAGACCGTCCGGCAAGGGTGCGACCTTGAGTCCGCCTTTTTTAGCCATGCTGGACGCTACCGTGCGCGCCATAGTGTCATTTTTCACCGCATCCGACATCTGTATGGCCTTGAGCGCCGGGTCTCGCGCCTGAACCAGGCCGGTCAGTTCCGGAGTCAGGTTCTGCCCGGACAGGTCGAGGACGGCCACCGTCTGCGGCGCCTCGCCCGACCGGCTCATCATCAGCGGGATCAGAGCCGAGCCGAGCATCAGCAGCGGCAGGGTGACCAGCGACAGCCAGAAACCGACGGTCTTGACGAAGGCGAGATATTCGCGTTTGGCGATCAGCAGGGTTTTCATCAGGCGTCTCCCCCCGCCAAAGAACTTGTAAGCACAATGAAAGCGTCGTGCAGGGTCGGCTCGTGCGCCTCGAAGCGCCGCACGTCAAGCCCGGTGAGAAACGCCGCTTTCAGCGCTGCGTTGGGGCTGACGCCAGTGGCGAATTTCAGCCGCCACAGATGCGCGCCCTCGTCTGCCGCGCCCCCGTCTACCACCTCGGCCACACCGGGCAGGGCAACGACCTGTTCGCGCGACACCGCGCCTTCGAGTTCGAGGTAACGCGGGGCGGCGGCGCGCGCCTGTTTCAGCGTACCTTCGAACACCTTGCGTCCCTTGGTCAGCATGACCACGTTTTCACACAAACGCTCGGCGTGTTGCATGACGTGGGTCGAAAACAGCACCGTCGCCCCGCGTTTGGCCAGATCGCGAATGACGTCCTCAAGCCCCTGCTGATTGACGGGATCGAGACCGGAAAACGGCTCGTCGAGGATGACCAGTTCCGGTTCGTGAACCAGACAGCCGATCAGCTGCACCTTCTGCGACATGCCTTTCGACAGGGATTTGATCGGTTTGGTCATGAATTCGCCGAGGCCCTGCGCCTCCAGCATGGCGATGGCGCGCTTGCGGGCGACCGACGACTTGACGCCCTTGAGCCCAGCCAGAAAGACGATCATGTCGACCGGCGTCATCTTGCGGTACAGGCCGCGTTCCTCAGGCAGAAACCCGATGCGGTCCAGCACCTTGGCACCTTCGCCGCCCAGTACGGTGATCTTCCCTGCCGACGGGGCCGACAACCCCAGCATCATGCGCACGCTCGATGTCTTGCCCGCACCGTTCGGCCCCAGAAAGCCGCAGATCGAGCCCCGCGCCACCTGAAAGCTCAGGTCGCGCACCGCAGTGAAATCGCCATAGGTTTTCGATACGCCCTCAAGGCTCAGAGCGAATTCGCTGTGCGGCATATGGACCGTCCCCCGTATATTCCGGCCTCAAGTGTCTCATGCCGCCCGTCCGCGTACAAGATTAATGTGGGAAACGCCCCCGGCGGCATAGGGATAAGATAAGGGCTGTTCACGTCGGATAAGCACCGCGATGAAAGCGTGCGGCTTTTCGTAAAACATGGATCGGCCAATAACGCCGTTAGGAGTGGATAACGGCGCTTTTTTACCCTTTCCGGATTAAAAAATAAAAGTCGCAAAGCGCGGATAAGTTCGGGCAAGCCTTTCACAAGTTTACGAAAATTGCGTGGCGCGCCCACACGTCTAAACTCTGGTTCCGTTATCCGCACCATCCCTCCAGAGGACATCATGACACTCAAGCATACCCTCGCCGTGGCCGCACTGCTGAGCGCCGTCGCCGCCCCCGTGACTTTTGCGCAAACCCTGACCCCGGCACCCGATGCCGAACCGCTGGCCACCGACAAGCCGCAACAGGCCCCGATGACCGATGAAGCGCCGATGGCCAAGCAGGCTCCGACCGCCAAACAGGATCTGAAGTCGCAGAACGACGCCACCGCCATGCTGAACGCTCAGGCCCTGCGCGCCGCTCAGGCCGAAGACGCCTCGATGCCGGCCAGCGACACGACCAATGTCCCGCCGCCGCCGACCGATACGCAAACCCGCGAACCCCTCAATAGCGCCGATCCGACAGCAGCCCCCGATCCGCAGATGCCGATCGACCCGAACGCGCCCAAGACGGAGATGAAGGAGCCGGTGCCGCCCCTGCCGCGCACCGATACCCCGGTTCAGGAAGACATCCCGCCGGTCAACAAGTAAGCCTTTCCAACCCTCCTGATCCTTCAGGAGGGTTTTCCTTATGGGGCAAGGCTATTCGATCGAAAACGAATGTCACATCCCCGATCCCATCGTGGGGGCCTATGCCATATCCGGCCTGATGTACGATACCGATCGCACGACCCTGACCCCGCAATTGAGCGCCTGCGTTCTCACCGCTAGCGGCGACTGGTACCTGATCCAGCTGACGTAGATGAGCCGTGCCAATAATGTAACGCGGGCAACCCTGCGCTGGTGGCGGTTTTAACTTTCAGGGTTTTATTGCGGCAACGACATGCCGATCCGGGCTTTTTCCGGCGTAATTTCCCGCCTGCCGGGCAGATTGAGGCCCTTTGCGGGCGATTGCATCAGAATTGCTGCAATCGTTTGTAGCGTCGCCGCAATCGCCATAATCGCGGTCTTAATCGCGTCGCAAAGCGGGCGCTTCCTCTGCCGCGCCGCCCCCAAATCTCGGAGGGACGGCATGGCAAAAGGAACATGCATATGTCCAAAATCGTTACGTCTGTGGCCGCCGCGGCGGTCGTTCTGGGTCTCAGCTTCGGCGCCGCCAATGCCGCGACCGCCCCTAAACCGGCTGAGAAGCCCGCCGCTGTTCAGGCGGTGAAGAAGGCCGAAACGCACAAGCATCACGCCAAAAAGGCCGCGACCCCGACCAAGGCCCCGACCAGTTAATTCGTTCCAGATTGCCACTTAAGCAGAAGCCCTCCCGAGTCCACCTCGGGAGGGCTTTTTCTGTTCCTGGCGCGCTTAAAGGCCCAGCTTCGCCTTGAGTATTTCATTGACCGCCGCCGGATTGGCCTTGCCGCCGGTAGCCTTCATGACCTGCCCGACGAACCAGCCGATGGCCTGAGGCTTGGTGGCGACCTCGGCGGCCTTGTCCGGATTGGCGGCGATGATGTCATCGACGGCCTTCTCGATCGCGCCGGTATCGGTCACCTGCTTGAGGCCGTGCTTTTCGACGATCTCGGCGGGCGTGATCGCGCCCTGACCGTCCCACATGTGCTCGAACACCGTCTTGGCGATCTTGCTGGAGATGACATTGGTCTCGATCAGTTCGACCAGACCGTTGATGTGCGCGGGCGGCAGCGGGCTGTCGGCGATCTCCAGCCCGTCCTTGGTCAGACGCGCCAGAAGCTCGTTCGTCACCCAGTTGGCGACCAGCTTGGCGTCGCGGCCCTTGGCGGCGGCTTCGTAGTAATCGGCGCGCGCCTGTTCGGTGATCAGCACGGTGGCGTCGTACTGGCTCAGGCCGTACTGCGTCATCAGGCGCTGGCGCTTGTCGTCGGGTAATTCCGGCAGGGACTTTTTGATGTCCTCGATCCACGCCAATTCGAGTTCGAGCGGCAGCAGGTCGGGATCGGGGAAGTAGCGGTAATCGTGCGCCTCTTCCTTCGAACGCAGGGAGCGCGTCTCGACCTTCACCGAATCGAACAAGCGAGTCTCCTGCGTGATCGACCCGCCGTCTTCGAGGATTTCGATCTGACGGCGCGCTTCGTACTCAATGGCCTGTTGCATGAAGCGGAACGAGTTGACGTTCTTGATCTCGCAGCGCGTACCGAACGACGCCCCGACCTTGCGGACCGAGACGTTGACGTCAGCGCGCATATTGCCCTTTTCCATGTCGCCGTCGGACGTGCCGAGATAGACGAGGATGGTGCGGATCTTCTTGAAATAGGCCACGGCCTCTTCCGCCGAGCGGATGTCGGGCTTACTCACGATTTCCATCAGCGCCGTGCCCGCGCGGTTCAGGTCGACATAGGTGGCGGTCGGATCGAGGTCGTGGATCGACTTGCCCGCGTCCTGTTCAAGGTGCAGGCGCTCGATGCGTACGATCTTCTGCGAACCGTCGCTGAGGTCGATCGACACCTCGCCCTCGCCGACGATGGGGTAGAAGAGCTGCGAAATCTGATAGCCCTGCGGCAGGTCGGGATAGAAGTAGTTCTTGCGGTCGAAACGCGAGTGGGCGTTGATCTGCGCCTTGAGGCCCAGCCCCGTCTTCACCGCCTGTTCGACGCAGAAACCGTTCAGCACCGGCAACATGCCGGGGAAGCCCGCGTCGATCAGCGACACCTGCTCGTTAGGCCCCGCGCCGAAGCCGACGGCGGCGCCGGAAAACAGCTTGGAGGTCGAGGCGACCTGCGCGTGGATTTCCAGGCCGATCACGAGTTCCCACGGACCGGTCCGGCCCTGAATGAGTTTGGCGGTTTCGGCCTCGCGGCCTGAGTCGAGCGGAGAAGCAATGTTTGTCATAGGCGATCTATAGCGATTGCCGACGCGCGCGAAAAGAGGGGAAGTCAGTAATTACTTACTTATAAATACTGCTGAACGACCGGATCGACCGTGATCAGTTCGATGCCTTCGACCACCGACTGCGCGACCAGTATGCGGTCGAACGGGTCCTTGTGCAGCGGCGGCAGGGTATCGACCAACACCGCGTGCAGGCTGAGGATTGGCAATTCCTGATAGCCATTGTCCAGAAGCCCCCGGCGTAAGCGGCGCGGATCAACCTGAAAATCGTCGCGGCCCAGACCGCGCTTGATCGCCACTTCCCACAGGCTGGCGGCGCTGAATAGCAACTCGTTGTCGGAATTTTCAAGGCGAAGGCGGATATCGGCAGGCAACCGGTCAGGTTCCCCCGCCGCCCACAGCAGGATATGCGTATCGAGCAGCAGCTTCATTCGCCACCGAACAATACGGCGATCTCAACTTCACCCATACGGTCGAAATCGTCCGGCACCCTGATCTGACCTGCCATGAAACCAAGTCGTCGCACCTGATTTCGTGTCGGTGCATCGAGCGCCGTTACCTTGGCCACAGGCTTACCGGCCTTGGCGATGATGATGCTTTCGCCTTTTGCGGCTTGTTCGACCAGACGCGACAAATGCGTCTTGGCCTCGTGAATATTGACCGTCGCCATGCGTCACCCATTAAACTAAGTCTTATTAGTTTAGTCTAAAAATGACTCTCAGGCAATATAGCAAAACGCCCGGTGTTTCCACCGGGCGCCGTGTGCTTAGTGACGGTCGGGACGGTCGCCACCGGGCCGGTCATTGCGATTATCGTTGTTGCGGTTATCGTTGCGGTCGTCGCGGCGGTCGTCCCTGCGATCATCATGACGATCATTGCGCGGGTCCCACTTCATCGACTTGCCGTTCTTGTGGGTGTAATAGACCTTGTAGGCCGGACGGTCGTAGAAATAGGCGATGCGGTAACCGCGCGGCGCCTTCGGCGGGTCGTAGCGGTTGCCGCTGAACACGTAATACTGGCCGTTCAGGCAATTGGCATTGGTCGTATAGGTCGTGGTCGTGGTGCGCGAACCGCCGGGACCCCATTCGGTGTTGCGCGTCTGACGGTAGGTTTCCTTCTGATAGCAGAAGCCGTCATAGGTGCGGGTTTGCGTCTGATTATAGGGACGCGGCTGAGCGCTGGCGGTCGTCGCCATGCCGCCGGTCATCAGGGCCGTGGCAGCGATGGCCATCATCGTCTTGGTCGTGTTCATAGCTTTAGCCTTTCGTGGGTTGCGCGGGCCGTTGGCTTGCCCTCGAACGAGTGTGAGCCTTGCGGCTTGAACCTCATCTGAACGAAGCATGACCTTTAAAGCCGCGGCATTACGGCGCTGAAACTATTCGGTTTATGCGTTGCGGAACTATGGCTGAGTCCTTTCGGAATATAAAAAACGCCCGCTGTTTCCAGCGGGCGTCGAAGGCGTCAGGCGTGGTGATTAGTGCTTGTGCTTCTTCGGCGGGGCCCAGGTCTGCACCTTGCCGTTCTTGTGTGTGTAGTAGGTATTGTAGACCGGACGCTCGCCCGCATTATAGTAGGCGACACGGTAGCCCTTGGGCGCCGCCGGCGGGGCGTATTCGCGACCGTCGAAGACGTAATACTGGTTGTTCAGGCACTGACGGACGGCCTTTTCCTTCTCGTGCTCGCCGATCTGGTTGCCGATGATGCCGCCGACGACCGCACCGGCCACTGTGCCTTCGGTCTTGTTGCCCTTGCCCGCAACGACATTGCCGATCACCGCGCCGGCACCGGCACCGATCAGCGTGCCCTTCGTCTTCGTGTTCTGCTCTTTTTCATAGCAGAAGCCGTCGAGACGGTTTTGCGCCGAGGCCGGGGCCGAAACCATGAGGGCGGCGGCCATGACGGCCAGACCGAAGCCGGAAGCGATACCTTTGTGAGCGGACGTGGTCATGTGAAACTCTCCTTTGAGACCGGATTCTGTGAGGCCAATATAGCCAGTGCGCCTGAACCCAAACTGAACAGGCTGAAAATCTTTCAATGATTGAGCCTATGCCGCCCGCCTGCGGCAGAATTCGGGCAGGGCCGGGTTTCACGCATAAAAAAGCCCGGCATGAGACCGGGCTTTTCCGTTATATTGATCGCTTAACGGCGATAGGCATAGTCCTGACCGTCGCGACGGACCCAGTAGCGATCGTAATACGGACGCTGAGTGAATTGGGCGACACGATAACCTTCAGGGGGCGCTTCCGGCGTGTAATATCCGCGATCATAAATATAGTAGCGGCTGTTGAGGCAGTTGGCCGCCGACGTTTCTTTTTCCTTGTTTTTCTTACCGACCTGATTGCCGATCACGCCGCCGACGATGGCGCCCAGAATCGTGCCTTCGGTCTTGTTGCCCTTACCGGCGACGACATTGCCGACCACGGCACCGGCGCCGGCGCCGATCACCGTCCCTTTGGTGCGGGCCGAGCTCTCTTTCTGATAGCACCAGCCGTCATAGCTCTGCGCAGAGGCGGAAGCGGTCGCGGCCAGAGACAGGACACCGGCCAAAGCGGCAGCGCTCAACAGGATTTTCGTCTTATGTGTCATAGTGCACCTCTATATTTAGGCCCGCCGGTTTCCGGTTACGGGCAGTGTGCCCGTGCATGGGCGCTTCGTGATATCGAGACAGTGAACCTGACGAGCTAAACTTTCGATGCCCAAGCCGGGGGGTGAAATAAGGATAGGGGAAAGAACCTTCCCTTACGGAAATGGCAAAAAAGCCATAGATTTCGCGCTTGCAACAAAACCGCCACGATCCCGTTGCAAAAGCGACATCCTGTGTTAGCGTAACCCCGCTACCCCTGACCAACAAAGGGGCGCACAGGGGTAAATCGCGGGGGAAGGACATGAATCCATTGAGGAAAACCCAGCATGTCCAAACTGAATCAACGCGCACCGAATAAACTGACCGCTGCCCTGAGCGGCGCTTCCCTCCTCGTCCTCAGCCTGTGCGCCGGTCAGGCCGTCGCCGAAGACGCCCCGCCCGCTGAAGACGGATCGGTCACCGAAGTCGTCGTCACGGCTTCGCGCCGTCTGGAAAAAGCCATCGACGTGCCGATCGCCGTCACCACCATTTCCGGCACCAAGCTCGACGTCATCAATTCGTCCGGCCTCGACATCCGCGTCCTGTCGGCGCGCACCCCGTCGCTGACGGTGGAATCGTCCTTCGGCCGCACCTATCCGCGCTTCTATATCCGCGGCCTCGGCAATCCCGATTTCGACGTCAATGCCGCCCAGCCGGTATCGGTCGTCTATGACGGCGTGGCGATGGAAAGCCCGATGCTGAAGGCCTTCCCGATCTTCGATCTGGCCTCGGTCGAAGTCCTGCGCGGCCCGCAAGGCACCCTGTTCGGTCGCAACACCCCCGCCGGTGTGGTCAAGCTCGATTCGGCCAAGCCGTCGGACATCTTCGGCGGCTATTACAGCGTCGCCGCCGGCAACCTCGGCACGGTCAATGCCGAAGGCGCGATCACCGGCCCGCTCGGTCACGGCTTCACCGCCCGCCTGTCCGGCCTCGTTCAGCGCCGCGACGACTGGGTCGACAATATTTCGGGCTCGGCCATCTCGCCCAAGAAACTCGAAGGCTATGAGGACAAGGCCCTGCGCGCGCAACTGGCCTATGAGAACGGCAATTTCAATGCCCTGCTCAACGTCCACGTCCGCGACCTTGACGGTACGCCGCGTATCTTCCGCGCCGGTGTGTTCCAAAAGGGTACCAACGACTTCATCGCCGGTTTCGACATCAAGAAGGTGTCGCTGGACGGTCTGGCCAGCCAGAGCCTGTCGTCGGGCGGCGTCGGCCTGACGATGTCCTATGCCTTCGAGGGCATGGGTACGCTGAACTCGATCACGGCCTTTGAAACGGCCGAGGTCTCTTCGACCGGCGATATCGACGGCGGCAGCATCTATAGCGGCACCGGCCTATATCGCGGGGCCTTCCCATCCAATACCGGCGGCACGTCGAAGCCGACCGAGTTCTCGCAGGAACTGCGCTTCGAGACCGAGCAATTCGGCAAGTGGCGCGGTCAGTTCGGTGTCTATTACTTCACCCAGACCCTGAAATTCTCCGAAAAGGGGTACGATAGCGCGGGCAAGCAGAACCAGAACGTCCTGCACGACAACCTGAACATCAACTACGGCCTCTTCGGTTCGGCGGAATATCAGGCGACCGACAAGCTGACCCTGCGCGGCGGCCTGCGCTATTCGTCCGATCGCAAGAAGGATCTGGTCGGCGGTCAGGCGACCCTGCCCGGCGTAACCCTGCCGGTGACGACCCGCGTCGACGGCGACAACGTGTCGGGCGATTTCAGCGCCACCTACGTGCTGACGCCGTCGGTCAACCTCTATGCCCGCGTCGCCACCGGCTATCTGGCCCCGGCGATTCAGGATCGTGTCAACTTCTTCGGCGCGCCGACCACCGCCACGGAACAGACCTCGACCTCCGGCGAAGTCGGCATGAAGGGCGTCTTCATGCAGCGCAAGTTGCGCTTCGACCTGAGCGTCTATGCGTTCGAGACCAAGGACATCCAGCTGACCGCCGTCGGCGGCTCGGTCAATACGGCCAAGCTGATCAACGCGGAAAAGGCCATCGGCCGCGGTATCGAAATCGACCTCGAAGCCCGTCCGATCGCCAACCTCGTCCTGACCGCCGGCGCCAGCTACAACTATACCGAAATCCAGGACCCCACGCTGGGCGTCGGCCCCTGCGGCGGCGGCTGTACGATGCGCGATCCGATCGTCGGCGGCTTTGCCCGTATCGACGGCAATCCGCTGCCTCAGGCCCCGAAGCTGGTCACCAACCTGACGGCGCAATATAGCTGGCCCCTGACCAGCGGCGCCAAGGTCTTCGTCTATGGCGACTACGCCTATCGCTCGACGGTCAATTTCTTCCTCTACGAGGCCGTGGAGTTCAAGGGCAAGGCCTTCGGTCAACTGGGCCTGCGCGGCGGTTATGTGACGTCGGGCGGCATGGAAATCGCCGCCTATGTCCGCAACCTGTCGGACGAGATCGTCGCCGAAAGTGCCATCGACTTCAACAACCTGACCGGGATGGTGTCGGAACCCCGCACCTATGGCATCAGTCTGAAGAAGGCGTTCTAAAAAAGCGCCTTGGCTGGGCCGAACTTCGTTTTGGAGCCATACAAGGAAAGCCCCCGGTCATGGCCGGGGGCTTTCTTTTACGCGGTCAGCGCCACGTGGAACTGTCTGGCATAGCCCGCGATGGTGCTGGCGCGGTCCACGCCATTGATGATGCGCCGCGCCTCGATCCAGTCGGTATGGCTTTGGGTGAAATAGTCGCCCAGTGCCTTGCCGCTGAACAGGCCGCGCGTCATGCCGACGAACAGGATCCTCGCGGCGATATCAGGCTGCACGGCCAGATCGGGTTCATTGATCAGGTCGATCCCCAGCACTTCGCCCATGCGTTTGTAGTTGGCCTTCCACGTCAGTTGCACAAAGCCTCGTCCGGCATAGCGCACGCCGTCACCGGGCGTCAGGTTGCCGTTCTTCCGCGCCAAAGCCGCGCGCGCCGGATCTTTGCTGTGCGGGTCGTACATCCGCCTGAGATAGGCCGCACCGCCCTTTTCCTTGGCCGGCTGCATCGTAAAGCCCGTCTCGTGATAAGCCGTCGCCAATCCGTAGGCCAGTTCGCGCGCGTCGTCGGCCTGCCACACCGCAAGGATGGCTTCGATCCCTTCGACCTGTTTCGGTTTCAGCTTTCCACCGAACAGCGAGGTGCGGATAGAGGTATAAAAACGGTCGCGATCAGTCATGGTAGGGCCCTCTTAAAGAGGAACAGCCTAGGCGCACGCCGCACGACGGGGATTAATCGAGGGGATTTTCCGGCAAGGCCCAGTCGATGGGGTCGACGCCCTTCATGTCCAGCCAGGCATTGGCCTTGGAAAACGGGCGGCTGCCAAGAAATCCGTTGTGCGCCGACAGCGGCGACGGGTGCGCCGATTTGAGGATCAGGTGCCGCGACGGATCGACGAATGAGGCCTTTTTCTGGGCATAAGCCCCCCACAGAATGAAGACCACCGGCTGCGGCAGTTCATTCACCCGCGCGATCACCGCGTCGGTGAAACGCTCCCAGCCCTTGCCCTGGTGAGCGGCGGCCTTGCCTTCTTCGACGGTCAGAACACTGTTGAGCAGCAGAACGCCCTGCTTCGCCCAGGCTTCGAGGAACCCGTTCCGGGCGGGCGGGATACCGAGGTCGGCGTTCAGTTCCTTGTAGATATTGATCAGCGACGGCGGGATACGCACGCCCGGGCGGACCGAAAAACACAGGCCGTGCGCCTGACCTTCGCCGTGATAGGGGTCCTGCCCCAGAATGACGACCTTGACGGTGTCCGGCGGCGTCAGGTTGAGGGCGCGGAAATATTCGTTACCTCTGGGAAAAATGCGCTTGCCCGCCGCCTTCTCGGTTTGCAGAAACTGTTTCAGCACCTGCATGTAGGGGCTGGCGAATTCGTTGGCCAGCAAGGCCTTCCATTGCGGGTCGAGGGCACCGTCGGGAGCGGTTTGGGTCGCGGTATCGGTCATGCGCGCATCAAGCCGCGACTCCCGCGTACGGTCAAGGCCGTCACGACTTTGTGCAGTTGCCAACCCTGCGCCCGCTCAGGTCGATATCGACGCGCGTACCGGATTTCGTACCGCTCACCTTGCCGGTCAGGGTATCGCCGGCGAAGGTGATCTGGCCCGTAGCATCGGCCTTGTCGCATTTGGCGACCCAGCGGACCGTATTGCCGTCGCGCGTGATTTGCTGGTTCGGGCATTGGGCGCTGGACAGGGCTTTGGGCGGATTGCGACGGTCCTCGGCGCTCAGGCACACCGTGTCGGTATTGGCGGGCAAAGACAGGCCGCTGATCCGCGTCATGGCGGTGACTTCCCAGGCTTCGTCCTTGCCTGTAGACGGGTTTTCGGTCGCTGCCACAGCCTGTTCGTTGAGCGCCATCGACACCACCGGCACGACGCCCATGACGACGAAGGCAAAGACAAACCCACCAATACGCTTGAACACCGACATGATAACTCCACCCATAAATGCGCAATCGTTTCTCTAGCCGGGGAAGGGTTTGCGGCAAAATGCGGAGCGTGGCCTCCTTTGATAAAGAGGCCATAAAGACACCGGTTAATGATTGATAATGGTTCGCAGTCGTGCAAGTGTGCCCACCAATGGCGGGGGCCAATACGCGCATCCCAAAAAGTGCTCTGCGGTTTTTGGATCAGATGCGCGACCAGAAAAACGGTATTATAGGAACACACAATGCGCGCAGTACTTCTGTCCGGCCTTCTGGCCACCGCTCTCGCTTCAGCCGCCTGCGCGGCGACGCCCGGCACCCTGACCGGCAATGACGGCAAGGCCATCGGCACCGTCACCGTCACCCCGGCCCCCAAGGGCGTTATCCTGAAAATCGACGCTGCGGGCCTGCCGGAAGGTTGGCACGGCGTCCATTTCCATGCCAAGGGCGATTGCGGCGACACCGCCAAATTCCAGAACTCCGGAGGGCACGTGCACGATTCGGCCGCGGCCCTGACCCACGGCCTGCTCAATCCCGCCTCGAACGATTCCGGCGACCTGACCAATATCTACGTCCACAAGGACGGCACGGTGAAGGCGGAAATCTATTCGTCTTTCGTCGTGGCCGAAGCCAAGGACGGCTCGGCGCTTCCGGCGCTCAAGGACGCGGACGGCACCGCCGTCGTGATCCACGCCTCCGCCGACGACTACACCACCCAGCCGATCGGCGGCGCCGGTGCCCGCATCGCCTGCGCGGTCCTGCCGTAGACGCGAAACGTTTTTAATTTACCGGAAAACCCCGTCATTTATGGCGGGGTTTTTTCGTTTGTGGCTGAAGAAAACGGTTAAGCTATCTCCCTCCTCCCTACGCAGTGAGGAGGTGGCGCGACGAAGTCGTGACAGAGGGGTACGACTCCGAACAACACAGCACGTTGAATAGCTTGGCGTTATCCCCCTCCGCCTCAACGCTGTGCGTTTCGGCCATCGCTGGCGAAGGCTATACCTTCGCTGACGCTATACCCCACGCAAGCGTAGGGAGGAGGGAGAAAAAGAAGGCCCTCCCGTATCGAACGGAAGGGCCAGTTGCTCAGGGAAGTCACCCAGAAAGACTTACCGAGATCTCTGAGGAAGAGATGATGTGTGCCGCCAGGGGCTAATTTTTGATCTTCGAAATCTTGGTGCCTTCGATCGACACCCCGGCCATCAGGCCCTGCTGATTGAAAATGAACGCATAGGCGTCGTCTTTCAGCGTCGAGGTCGACAGGTTCGCCGCCAGACCTTCGTCGACCACGACCACCGTCGGGCCGACACCGATTTCCCAGCCCTTGGTCTCCTTGATGTAGGTCACGGCCTTGTCGGTCATCAGGAATACCGCATAGCCGTAGGACTGCGCCCCGGCCTGAAGGCCCCAGGAGCCCGAAAACGAGTTGTAATAGGCGTCGTCCTCGCCCTTGTGCGTCAGGACGCCTTCGCCATAGGCCCCGCCGAAGACCAGACCGGCCTTGACGACGTTCGGGAAGACCAGAACGGCCTTGGCCTTGGCGCCGATGGCCTTGGCGGTCGGGTTTTTGGCATAGAGGTTGGTCAGCGCCTGTTTCGCATCGAGGTCCAGATCGGCCTTAGTGGCTTGCGCAAAGGCGGTTTGCGGCAGGAGCGCGGGCGTAACGGTTGCGCCGGCGACGACGCAGGCCATGAGGATTGATTTCAGCGAAAAGTCTATTTTGAACACGGCAACCTCATGTGTTGAATGAGGTCAATTGACCATGCCCAAGGTTGCGATCCCATCCGACAGGGGGCCGCTTCGCATAAAGAGCGCGTAAAAAATCAGAAGGCGGCAGGCGCTTCGAATCGCAGAGCTTCGCCAGTCACAGGATGCGGCAGGTCAAGCCGTTCGGCGTGCAGCCACAGGCGCGAGCTCAAAGCCTGTATTTCCGTGGGTGCATAGAAGACATCGCCGATGATAGGATGCCCCAGCGCCATCATATGCACACGCAACTGATGCGACCGGCCCGTGACGGGTTCCAGTTCCACCCGCGTCCGGTCAGCCTCACGCGCGATGACGCGATAGCGCGTCAGAGACGGCTTGCCGATGGTGTAATCGATCATCTGCTTCGGGCGGTTGGGCCAGTCTGTGATCAGCGGCAGATCGACCTCGCCTTCCTCATCCCTAACCTGCCCGGCCACCACCGCCACATAGCGTTTATGCACCCGACGCTCGGCGAAAGCGATGGACAGGGTCCGGTGCGCTTCGGCCCCGCGCGCCATGACGATCAGACCGGATGTCGCCATGTCGAGCCGATGCACGATCAGGGCGTCGGGCCATATCGCCTGAACGCGCGGGGCCAGCGAGTCCTTGTTTTCCGGCAAACGGCCGGGAACGCTCAACAACCCCGCCGGTTTATCGAACACCAGCAGGGCGTCGTCTTCGTACAGGGGTATCATGCAATCCCCAGAAACGGACGCGGATCGGGACAGATCGTTTGCCAATGATCCCGTTCTGAGCGTTTGAACACACCGGGAAAGTCGCCGATCCTGTCGCCGATATCGAGGATCAGCTGAAAATGCAGGTGCGGCGACCAGCCGCCATTGACGTCGGGCTCACCCAGCGCCGCCAGACGATCGCCCTGCGCAAATTCCTTGCCGACATAGAGATCCTCAAGACTGTCGCGGCTCAGGTGCCCGTACAGCGTCCAGAAGATCATGTCCGGTTCCGGCATGTGCTCAAGGATCACCGTCGGGCCGTAATCCTTGAGGTTGTCATTGTCCTGAAACGAATGGACACGACCGTGGATCGGCGCGAACACGTCAGACCCGGCTGGCGCAAAGATGTCGATCCCCAGATGCACGGTTCGCCGCTCCCCGCCCTCTCCGGCAAAGACGTCGCTGTCGTAGATACCGCGATCCTCATCATATCCGCCGACGCGCAACGGCTCCCCCGGTTGAACCGCCCATCCCGCCGGAATATCGCTGCCCCAGCCTTCCGCTTGCAGACCGCCCGCATCGAGACGGATCGGGCGGGCGGTCGCAAGACCCGCCATGACCTCCGCACTCGGTTCAGTGCGGCGCGATTGCCAGTCGAGAAAGGTTTTAAGATCGCTCATACGCCGTTTTATCGTGGAGGTCGCGCTTCGTCCACGCCCTGCTGACGTTTGTTGGCAATTACAACGTACATGCATTTTCCCACTCGACGCCCGCTGCGGTTTGGCGTTCAGTGCGGCAAACGGAGGTACTCCCATGAGCGTCTATATCGGCATCGGCGGCTGGAATTTCGAACCCTGGCGCGGGACCTTCTATCCGGACGGCCTGTCGCAGAAAAAGGAGCTGGAATATGCCAGCCGACAACTGACCTCGATCGAGATCAACTCGACCTATTACGGTACGCAAAAGCCGGAAACCTTCGCCAAGTGGCGCGACGATACGCCCGACGGTTTCATCTTCTGCGTCAAGGGGTCGCGCTACACGACCAACCGCCGGGTTCTGGCCGAGGCCGGGGAGTCGATCGAGAAATTCATCGGCTCCGGCGTCACCGAGCTGAAGGACAAACTCGGACCGTTCAACTGGCAATTCATGGCGACGAAAAAGTACGATGCCGAGGATTTCGAGGCGTTCTTGAAACTGCTGCCGAAATCGCACGACGGAGTGGCGCTCCGTCACGCGGTCGAGGTGCGCAGCCCGACCTTCCAGAACGCAGAGTTCATCGATATGGCGCGCCATTACAACGTCGCCGTGGTCAATGCCTTCGATGAGGACTTCCCGCAGATCGGCGATCAAACGTCGGACAGCTTCGTCTATATGCGTCTGCTGGGGACTGAAGAAAGCGAGCCCATCGGGTACAGCGAGGCGGCGCTCGATGAATGGACGACGCGGTTGAAGACGATCTCGCACGGCAAGGTGCCGGAGGATATCGCCTGCGTCGGGCATAGAGGTGACGGCAAGCCGCGCGATGTCTTCGCCTATGTGATCAGCGGCGACAAGGTGAAGAACCCGCACGCCGCCAAGGCGCTGATTGAGAAGCTGAAATGAGAGCCCTGTCACTAGGTTTGCTTATGCTGGCCGGTGCGGCGAATGCCGAGCCGCATGTGTCTCAACGTTTGCTGAACGATTACAAAGCTCTTCAGGTAACGGCTCAAGGTTTGAAAGACCCGACCATTCGTGCGTCAACCGTCGATGCGCTGACACCGGGCACCTGCATCCGGCACCGCGCCAAGCTCAGCGAAGCCGACAAGACCGCGATCATCGGGCAACTGGCGGCGCGCGGTTTTGTCGCCGATATCAGCGCCGCGACCATGACCGGGGTGTTTCCGCCGCTGAACGGCGACGGCACGGCCTGCCCCACCTCGCCGCAGTCCTTTGCTGCCTCGCCGGGCGGGACGCTCTATTCGCACCACGGCTGGCCGGGCGGTCTGCCGGAGCATGAGTTGCTCAATCAGCGCATCGGCGCCGACCTGTCGAAGCATTATACCAAGGCAGGCGATGTGCCCGTCGATGCTGACCTCGTCTCGGCGGCGGCCATCTGGCACGACTGGGCCAAGATCATGGTCTTCCAGTGGAAACCCGACGGGACGCTGCTCTCCGAACTGCGCATCGGCGGTCCGGCGGCGACGGGCTCTCACCACATTCTCGGCATAGCCGAAACCATGGCGCGCGGGCTGTCGCCGCGTCTGGTGATCACGCAGGCCTGTGCCCACGCAGCGCCTTTGGGCGACGACGCGCCAAAGTTCGTCGTCTGGCTGGAGGCCGCCGCGATCATCGCCCGCGTCGATCCGGTAAAGGCGGGGTATTTGCGTCAAACGGACAAAGGTCTTGACGTGAACTGGAGCAGCGGCCTGACCGGCGAGAGCGGAATCTGGCGCGAATGCCTGATCCACACCGCGTCGGACGACAACTATAACCACTCACACACGGTCTCGACGGCAGCCGACGACGTGCTGAAAAAGCTGGCCCCGCAGTTCGGTTATGATCCGGCGGCGGGGAACTATCTGATGAAATACCGCCACGTCGCGATGTCTGAACTCGGTGGCGACCGCATTCAGGCCCTCCTCAGTACGCAGGGCGAAGCCGCGGTGCTGGCGGAGTTGCAGAAACTGCGGAAGAAGGGGCTGATTTAAATTCTTATACCTCCCCAACTTGTTGGGGTATAGCGCAAGCGAAAGTATAGCTTTCGCCAAGCGATGGGACCGCACGAGCCAACAAGTTGGGGAGGTGTGGTGGTGGGGGTTCTTCTTACTTGCTTATGACAACAGCCGCTGAATCTCCGTAAGGCACCCCACCACCCCGCCCTCCGGGCGCGGTCCCACCTCCCCGCACTAAAGTGCAGGGAGGTATAGGCGGTTACTCCCCCAACAAGGTCTTTTCCCAGAAGATCAAACTCGCCCAGAACTGATAGTCCTGATTGGCTTTCTTGGCGAAGCCGTGGCCCTCATCCTTGCCCACCAGATGCCAGGCCATGCCGCCCTTGGCGCGGACGGCGGCAACCATCTGATCGGCTTCGGATTGCGGCACGCGCGGGTCATTGGCCCCGGTCACCACCATCAGCGGAATGTTGAGTTTCGCCACCGAGGTCATCGGCGAGATTTCCAGCAGCTTGGCTTTTTGCTTCGGGTCGCGCTCGTCGCCGTATTCGACGCGCCGCAAGTCGCGGCGATAGCTCTGTGTGTTCTCAAGGAAGGTGACGAAGTTCGAGATCGCCACAACGCAGTTGGCACCTTTCAGCCGTTCGCCGTAACGGATGGCGACGGCGTAGCACATATAGCCGCCATACGACCCGCCCGTGACGGCGATCTTCGACGCATCGACGCCGGCGTCCTTGTCCAGCACGTCGAGGAAGGCCCCGATATCCTTGACCGAATTTTCGCGCAGGAACGGCCCGTTATCCAACGACACGAAGCGCTTACCGAAGCCGGTCGAACCGCGCACGTTCGGATAGAAGACCGCGATGCCCAGTTCGTTGACCAGATAGTTGGTGCGCCCGAGGAAGCCCGTCGTCGACTGGCCTTCCGGCCCGCCGTGGATATTGACGATCAGCGGGCGTTTGCCGGGGAACTTCTTCGGATCGGGGCGATAGAGGAAGCCCGACACCTTTTCCTTGTCGAACGAGGTGACTTCGACAAACTGCGGCTCGGCATTGACATTGGGGTCCAACCCGCCGGTTTCCGACTGCGTCCAGCGCTTGACGGTCATGGTCTTCGGATCGACGGAATAGGCATCCGACGCGGCCTTGGCCGAGGCGAGCGTCAGGCCGATCTCGCCCCACGGCGCGAAGTCGAACCCGCCGATGGTGCCGTCCGGCAGGCCGGTGACCGGCGTCGATTTACCGGTCTTCGGATCGAGCAGACGCAGGCGCGTGACACCCGCTTCATTGACGGAATAGGCGATCATGGAACCGTCATCAGAGATATCGAAGCTGTCGACGTCCCACTTTGGTTCGGGCGATTTCGGCGTGAACTTGCCGGTCTTGATATCGAGCGTGCCGAGGCGCTGGAAGTCCGAACCTTCGTCGGACGTCACCCACAGCGTGCCGTCGGGCGCGAAGGTCGCGCCCCCATAAGCGATGTCCTTCTTGTGGTCGCCGATGGGCGTCTTCTGGCCCGAGGCGAGGTCGAGCAGGTACAGGTTCGACTTGGTCACCGACACATATTCCGCGATGACCGCGGTCTTCTTGTCCGGCGCGAAGTCGGCGAAACCCCAGCCGCCGCCCTTGACCTCGGCGACCATCTTGTCGGTCTTCGGGTCGCGCGGGTTCATCACATAGAGGTCGTTGTCGGTGCCGTTGCGGCGCGTCGAGCTGTAAGCGATCAGTTCGCCGTCCTTCGAGAAGCCCTGAAAACCGTTGCGGCTCTTGCCGTCGGTCAGAAGCGTCAGCTTGCCGTCTTTCAGCGTATAGAGCTGGAAGAATTCGCTGCCGCCGGTGTCTTTCGAGACCAGCAACACGTCGCCCTGCGGCGACCAGCTGCCGCCGACGGGCTCGGCCTCGAACGAGATCTGGGTGCGCGCGCCCATCGGCATCTTGACGACATGAAGCTGCGCCACATTGCCGAAACGCGTCGAAATCAGCATCGATTTGTCGGTCGGGTTCCAGCCGCGGAAAGCCGCCGTGCGGAATTCCATATAGGGCCGGGTCGCCGCCACCATGGCGTCCGGCACCGTCGGGATGCCGTCGGCGATCAGGTTGGCGGGCTTTTCCGCGTCGGCCAAGGCCGTCATCGGCAAGAGGGATACACCTACGGACATGGCCAGCAAGGCCAGTGATTTACGCATGATTCAGCTCCCAGCTTCAAAAGATGCCAGACTAAATCACGATCCCGTCGCCTGTGATACTAAATTTTCCGCAACTATTGGGGCTTCTCGGCGGCCTTCTTAGTGTAGTAGTCGGCCAGCACCTCGAAAGCCGCCTTGCGCTGCCCGGTTTCAGACAACAGCCCCTTGCGGTTCCAGCCATTCTGGAACACCGGATGTTCGCGGCGCGGCGAGCGGAAGTCCTTGAGAATCCACGGCGACATGCCGCGCAGATTGTCGATCTTGCCGACCATCTCCAGCGTCTTGCGGTAATATTCGGCCTGATACTCTTCCGAGAACTTCTTCGAACCGTCGGCGACGTGATAGCCCGCCAGAGCGTCCGCACCGAACTCGGAGAAGACCAGTGGCTTGTCGTTGGGCACATCCCAGCGAAGCGACGGCAATTTGTCCAGCGTGTCGTCCCCGTACCAGCCGGCATAGGTGTTGACGGCCATGACATCGAGCTTATCGAGCAGCGGATCGGCAATGTGGATGGTCGTCTGACCGTTTTCGACACTGGCTTTCACCAGAAGTGCTGCGCCAACCAGTCGTGTCGGATCGAGGGCGCGCGTTGTATCGGCAATCGCCGAATGGAAGCGCGTGCGCGGTTCTGCCACCGGGGTCTCGTTGCCGATGCTCCAGATGATCACCGCCGCGCGGTTGCGGTCGCGGTAGATGGTTTCACGCTGCATCCGCAGTGCTGTTTCCAGCACTGCCGGATTTTCCCAGTCGACCGTCCAGTAGACGGGGATTTCGCTCCACACCAGAAGCCCCATCTCGTCGGCCAGACGCACGGTCGTTTCCGAATGCGGATAGTGCGACAGGCGGACATAGTTGCCGTGCAGGCCGTATTTGATCTCGCTCAGCAGGGCACGTGCCGCCGCTTCGGTGATGATGCGGCCCGGATTATTGCCGAACTCTTCTTCGTGCAGCGAAATACCGCGCAGGAAAATAGGCTTGCCGTTCAGCAGGATATCGGCACCCTTTGCGACGATGGTGCGGAAGCCCATGCGGTCTTTCAGCGTGTCGCCCGCTGCCGAGAAGATGACGTCATAGAGTGTCGGGCTTTCGGGCGACCACAGTTTCAAACCTTTCGGCGCCTTGATATCGAAGGCGGCAAAACCTTTCGCATCGGTCGTCGCCGTGGCCTTGATGCCCGTGCCACTAACCGCGAAGGTCACGCCCTGACCTGCGGCATTCGGCCCATTCAGTTGCACGCTGCCGGTGATGCGGCCCTGCGGCGTCAGGGTCGCGGTGGCGTCGTCGACAAACGTCGCGGGGGTGTAGATCAGGCGCACCGGGCGCGTGATGCCGCCATAGAGGTCCCAGTCGGTGATATCGGTCGGGATCGTCTTGCCATCGTGCTTCGAATCGACCCCGACCGTCAGGCGGTTCTCTCCCGCTTTCAGCGCGTCGGTAATTTCAAAAACGAACGGCGTGAAACCGCCTTCGTGGCGGCCGATTTCCTTGCCGTTCAGATAGACATAGGCGCGGTAATTGACCGCTTCGAAGCGCAGGAACGCGCGGCCCCCGTTCAATGCTTTGGGCGTGAACTTGCGCTGAAACCAGATCAAGCCGTCATAATAGCGCAGTTCCGGCTCCGCCGCGTTCCACGCACCGGGGATCGTCATCTGCGGCCCGCGATCCATGTCGAACTCGAAAAAGGTCGTCCCGCCCTTCGCTTCTTCGGCGGCGACATCGAGGTCGCGATAGCGCTGCATCCGCGACTTGGCGACCCAGCCGTTGATGTCGGTCAAACCGGTACGATACAGATCCTTGGAATAGGTCCAGGTTCCCGACAGGTCGTCGCTCGTCCGATTGATCGCCCCCGTCAGCAGGAAATTGGGCCTCAAATCTTTATTAAGGTCTTGGGAAAAAGCCGGGACCGTCAAACTCAGACACAGGCCTATGACAGCGGCCATCAGGCGAGATAAAACGGACATAGGCGTCTCCGGTCGTTTTTTACGGGCCACGGCCCATTGGTCGATCTATTTTCGACCTATAACGCGCAAAGGCAGACCAATTCAATCCTGTTCGCGCAAAATCGCGCTTAGAGAGTTGTTCAATCGTTTGCGAAAATGGGGCTACCATCCATCATTATAAAATTAGCGCATAAATTGCATAACCGCACCTTTTGCGACTTCCTTATAATGGAATCTCTGCCCTTATATTTTATCCTTACCCGGATCAGCCTAGCCGTATAAGCGCAATCAAAGCCATTGCCTGCGATTATGCCGCAGTCGGACGAAATCCCCTCATAATTGAACATAGTCTGGCCCTGCTTTCGCCCGAAAGATAGGGAATTATAGTTAAAGGCCCCGCCCTCAGGCCGATACATTAGAAGGGTATATGATGGTTAAACGTTGCGGTCACCGCAGCGCCGGGTCTTTAAAAAGCGAGTCTGACTGTAACCCTTCTTTGAAGGACAAGACCGCATGTATATGTCCCCGCATCGACTCACCGACTTGATTGCCACCGCCATCCCGTTTCCCTCAGGACACCTGTTTCACCGCCGCCTGACGCCTGAGACCTTTGTCAGCGCCGTGTCGCGCCTCAACAGTCTGGCCATTCAGGTCCACCGGACCGCCAGTCTGCGCACGTCGCAGCCGGACATCCACACCTATGCCCGTCAGATGGCCGAGGGTCACATCTGGCTCAATGAGGCTCTGCTGACCGCCTGCGAAGCCAGTGGCACGCAAGGCATGGAATATACGCCCGATGCGCCTCAGCAAAAGCGGTTGGACGAGCTGCAACTGTGCGATGCGGCGGATTTCGATTTCGACTATATACGGCTGCAAAACCAGATCTATCTGGAAATCGTCATCCTGTGTGAGCAGTTCGCTCATAAGCATAGCCATGATCGTCTGGAAATCTACGCCCTGACCATGTGCAACTATCTGCGTTTCCATCTGGAACAATTCGCGCAAGGCGTCCCCGATCGTACGGCGCAGGCCGTTTAATTCTCTGTCTTATAACCTGTTTTCTCAAAAATGGCCGCCATTCCGGGCGGCCCTTTTTTATTGACCCTGCCGCCGTTGCGCTGTTTTTGCTTTGTCGCGCATTGGGTTCCAAAAACCGTTGCACACTTTTTGGAATGCGCTTTATGGTGCCTCAAACGGAGTGCCCCATGAGCGATTTGTACAACATCCCCCTGCGCCGCATCGACGGATCGGACGCCACATTAGCCGACTATAAGGGCAAGGTTCTGCTGATCGTCAATGTCGCCTCCAAATGCGGCCTGACCCCGCAATACGAGGGACTTGAAGCGCTCTATCGCGCCAAGCATGGCGACGGGCTGGAGATTCTCGGTTTCCCGGCCAATGACTTCATGGGGCAGGAACCGGGCACCGAAGAGGAGATCGCCAGCTTCTGTTCAACGAACTTCGACGTCACCTTCCCCCTGTTCGCCAAGATCAGCGTTGCCGGCGATACCAAGCACCCACTGTACAAAGCCCTGACCGAGGCCCGCACGAAAGCCACGGGCGACGAAATCATGCGCGAGAAATTCGCTGGCTATGGCTTCCCGCCCAAACCTGCCGGTGAGGTCCTGTGGAATTTCGAAAAGTTCATCGTCGATCGTAACGGCGAGGTCATCGAGCGTTTTTCGCCGGACGTCACCGCCGACGACATCCGCCTGACCACGACGATCGATCAGGCGTTGAAGACGGCCTAAACCGGCTCGAACGCCCGCGCCGCCGCATGGATCGCCTTGAGCTGTAACGGATTGAGGCGACTCAGATCCCTCAGTAAGTGCGGATTGCGAAAATAGACCCATTGCGCGTCCTCGAACCACGTGCAGACCGCAACCGGTGCCGCGTCCCATTGCGGTGCCGGTAATATATCCACCGGATGGATTTGCATCCGCTCGCAGATATCCATCAGTTTCGAGCAACTGACGCGGTTCGTGCCGCGTTCGTATTTTTGCACCTGCTGAAAGGTGATGCCGATCCCTTCGGCCAGAATCTCCTGCGACCATCCCCGCGCCTTGCGCAGACGGCGGATATTCAATCCCACCTGACGATCCACCGGATGGATGCCCTTGATTGTCCCCATGTCATGCCTCCCTCAGGATAACAACCTGAGGATGAAGCATGCGCGCGGCGAGGTCAATCAAATTTATTCAATAAATGAATAAATCATTCATTTTCCGTTTGCGCGCTGCGAAGCAGGATGGGATACAGTCCTTCGACATCCTGTGCCGCCAGTTTTTCGATGATCTCCACATAGGCGGGTTGGCCGTCGATGTCGCACGCTTCGTAACGCAGGACCTCCACGAATCCGCTCCCCTGACGGACAAACCGGCGGGTAAAGGCGGCCCCGCCGCGCATCTTGATCACGACGCCACCATGACGGCGCGGGAGCCTGGCCACGTCATAAAGGACGACCTCGCCGGCATAGACATAGGGCGCCATGTCGTCGGTCGGGATGCGCATGAAGCGAGAATTGGGCGTGATCCATTGCGCGACCGATGCCTTTATCTCCCCCCCGGTCTCAGACACGCCCTCCGACGTCTTGGGCGCGTCCCCGCCGGGAAAAGCGCCGTCATGGGACAGAAGCGCCACCTCGGCTTCGAGTTGTTGTTCCGTAAACCCAAGTCCGTCCAATACCTTGCGTCTGACGCTCAGGCGTTCGTAAAAGGCGAGGCTGTCGCCACTTTCATACCGCCCCCAGGTAGGCTGGGACGTGCCGACGGCTTTGGCGGCCTGATCCTGCGACAGACGCGCCCGCAACCTAAGATGCGCCAATGCCTGACCATATAAAACCGCGTTGCTCACATCCCCTCCGACCGAGTCCTGTCAGGGCAAGCATACGTGTTTCTGTCGATGTGAGGAAGCCGTATCCGGAACCTTACGAGCCAGCAAAGTAACAGGGCCTTGTCAGCGGCGACTCAATTCACCGTAATCAATGCTTTCTATGATACCGAGAGCCACCTTGCTTGCGTTTCGAACGGCTATCAGGCGAGTTTGTCCGCCGTCGTCGGTATTGCCCTTCACTTCGCAAAGATCGGAAATGCCCCTCACGACGATACCGCCCAGCAGGTTTTTCACGCCGCCTTCTGACGGTTGCTTCGAACGCAAAGTTTCGACCGCCCGCAGGACGCCATAGCTTTCCATATCGACCGCCAGTATGCGTCCTTCTTTCCAGGCTATGCGATCGATCTCACCGGTCTGGCGGTGCAAATCGAAATCCCGGTCCCCGTCCTTGGCCACCAGATAATCCCGGAACTCGGCGCTGTCGACGACCTGAGAATTGGCCAGCAGCCACCCGCAATGCAGTTTCGGGACCGATCGCGCCTTGAACTCCTGCCGATAGCTTTGTGGCACCGAGGTTTCGGCGACCCGTTCCATCGCTGCCATGCTCGCCGACAAGGCGCTTTCACCGTCGGCAACAATCATCCGGGTTCCTGCCGATTCCACGAAACGACGCTCATACCTGAAGAAGGACTGATCCATGAACTTGTCGCGGCTATCCACGACATAACGCCCGGTGTCTTCGGTATCGGTATCGAAGCGATACTTCGCCTTCCCATCCTTCAGGATCGCCCGCGAGTCCGCAACCTTGTCGCTTGTGTAGAGTTTCGCCTGGGTCGATACGACTACATCGCCCAACTGCACCTCGTCGGGACGCAATGAACCCGCCAGCCCAACCAATATAACCAGATCCGGCTGCACGGTGGCGATGCCCGCTGTCGTTCCGAGCGTAGCCTCGATATTCCCCATCGCTTCGAGCGTATGCACGACGATGCGCACATGTCCCGTGTCGGCTTTATAAATACATTTATAGCGCTCGTGTACCGAGGGCGGGACTTCGATCCATTTCGGATCACGCCCTGCCGCTTTGTCCGACTTCACATGATCGGAAATAAGTTCATGAAAATACTTGTTTTCTTCTTTTAGTGCGATAACAATAAGAATTGTAGCCCGCATGGCCATGCCGTGGGCCACAGTCTTCTTTCGCGCCATGCCTATTGCTCTTTCCCCGATTAGTGCGCGCGTACGGAACGTCCGCCAATATTTGCGGAAACACCCGTCACACTATACAAATCCCTCTGACTCCAAAGCCGTGACAAGGCCGTAACCACAGACTCATTGTCGATAAGATCGGGAAGACTGTAACGAACCGTTACGCAACCGACAACTATATCGTGTATTTCTATGGCTTCCATCAGAGACTGTTCCAGCAGACTCTTTACGCGGAGCAGCTCACTTCCCACGTCGAATTTGCCGTTGATGACTTTCTGATCGTGGTTTGAGGAATCGGGCCAAGAAATATCAAATACTACGCGAATGTAATTGCCCAGAGGTTGACGTTTTCCGTCATGGTTCACGGCCTCATATATGCGATTGGCGTAGCGATGCTCACCCTCGATAAGGCCCCTGATGAATGCGTTGCGATCTTTACGGACAGGTTCCACTACCCACTCCAGCGTTCATTCGCGCACAGATAGCATCCCGATTCGAGCCAGATGCCTAGCCTGAACCCGCAGAACGCCACAAACAGGTCTGATATAGTTTTGGACCACTCAGTACACTCAGCATTGCAGAAAGCTTTGTCAGTACCCAGAGCTTTCGCCATTGAGGCGAAAGCAAATAACGGTATCATTCGGCGCACCGCAGGAGTCCGATATTGTAAACTTACAGGGATAAATGTTCGATTGGGTTGCGGTGAGTAACCGCCCCTTGCCGACACTCGAAATGATAATCGAGACGCCCTGCATTTACCCCTCAACCTGATCTACAAGACCAAATGAACCGTCTGAAAACCTAGACTTGATTCGCCTTAACAATTGATAAATTTCACTATGCTCTTGCTGGTTGCCGTATTTGGCCTGATTCATAGGCACGACGATTTTATAAAATATATTCAATCCTTGGAAATTGCAGAGCATGCGCGCCAGTTTCTGATTGATCAAACGGTTGCGACGCATTTCAGCAATGTTGACGAAATAGCGGTTAACGAGCCGACGAGCCTGATCCAGGCGAAGCCCTTCAGGCGTACCCTGACGAAATTCCTGAATGAAGTGATGGGCAAAATCATCCGGTTTCGACATTTTCAACCGGTACAGCACCAGCAAGGCTTCATGCATTCGCAGGGTGTTATAGCGAGCCGTAAACTGAAGATAGAAGTCCGCCTCGGTTGTGTTGTTTTGCCTGCGAAGGGCAATCAACCCGAGGAAGAAAGCCGAAATCGCGGCAAAAACGCTCGCAAAGACATTAACGCCGTCCAACCACGGATCAAACACTTTCAACCAGCTTGACCAGTCCATGCACGCGCCCCCCTTTGCGAGCCGACAAGGAAACCAAAGAAAACGATCCACAGCAATCCCCACGCACATTTTGGGGTAAGAGCTGTCACCATATTGTCGCAGCATATGCCTGATCCCGCTTTATCAAGTCTCGATATCGAGGTTGAACCCGATCGAGACGCGTGGGCCCGTCCCCATATGCGTCGTTTCCTCCTGACGCAACCAGCTTTCCCAAAGCAAAAGCGTACCGCGTTGCGGAATAACGGGGATAAAGGTCTGGCGATATAGCCGGGCGCTGGGGAGACGTGGGGGTGCGTGCATCATAACCCCCAGACGAGGGTCTTCGAACCTCAGCTTTCCGGACGCTTCGGGTACGCTGGTGTAGAGTGTGCCCGAAAGAACGCTATGGGTATGGAGATGGCTCGACTGCGCGCCGTTCGGTTCGAGCAGGTTGATCCATAGACGCTTCACCCGCAGTTTCCGACCGCCCAGTTCCAACTGGGTCCGGTCGGCATAGAGGGCCGCCTGATAGTCCAGAGTCGTTTTCAGTTCGGCGAAAACCTCATCGGCATCGGCCAGGTCCGGAAGGGAGTTAAAGGACGTGTAACCGAGGTGTCCGTTAAGTTTCGACCACTGCCGTCCTTCTTGGTCTTCAACGGCAATCCGGCGGCAACTCCTGTCCAGTCGCGTGACAAGACTATCGGCTGACGTCCCCGCCAGTTCGGCCTTGTAAATCTCCGTCACGAAGGCCGGCATGAGCGATCCTGAGGCAGGTATGTCCTTCATTGTCACGGTTCGCCGTTCTTACATATCCAGATTGAAACTGATCGAGAGACGCTTTCCGTTGCCCGTATTGACGCCGACCTGATGGCGCAGCCAGCTTTCCCAAAGCAAAAGCGTCCCTCGCTTTGGCGTTACGCTGATAAAGGTCTTGCGAAACAGTTCGGCATCGGCCCGACGCGGCGGGGCGTGCATCAGGAAGGGTTGACGCGGATCTTCGAGGTCCAGATCGCCCGAACCCGGCGGCGTCTCAAGATAAATCGTGCCGGAAAAGGCATTCAAAGGGTGATTGTGTCCGGTATGCCCCCCGCCGGGATCGAGAATATTGATCCACATATTATAGAGCTTCGGCACCTTTCCCTGCAAATCGAGTTCAAGACAACGCGCGTAAGTAAGAGTCTGATTTTCAATCAGTTGCCTGAGCTCCACGAATGCCGGATCAATGACCGTCAGATCCAGAATCGATCCGTAGGACGTGTAGCCCTGATAGGTCTTGGCCTTCGACCAGGCCTGTCCGGCCACGTCCTCGGCGGCCAGACGGTGGCAGGCGGCGGCAAGACGCGTCAGCAACGGGTCGACAGAGGTTCCGGCGAGATCGATACGGTATGTCTCCGTAACGAAGACTTGCAACAGCGAACCCGCTGGGGTTTCCCTCATTTCATTCCCTCAAAGCCTTTTATAGGTGTAAGGCAAAAAACCGCAAAGCCTCAGGGCGCAATATACCTCACTATCGGCGACATGCCGGCAAATTGCGCTGCCTATTGCCTCGACGCCTTACGGCGTGACGACCAATAGCGGCCGCATATCGGGGACCGCAGCCGCCAGTTCGCGCGCCACCATGTCGGCAAAGTAGTCCGAGCCTTCGCGGCCCAAATGCGTGTCGTCGAAGGACAGCTTAGGCACCACCGTCGGGACAGGTTCACCGTCCTTCTTCTGAGGCTGAACCTTGCCGGTCGGCTCTGAGCCGCGCGGCAATTGCGCAAAACGATCCGCAGCCTCTTGCCCCATCGCCTGCACTGCTCTGGCACTGTCGGCATTGAGGTCGATCACAGGCACCTGCATTTCAGCCGCAATACGCCGAACGGCCTCCGCCCAGGGTGCGAGCGAATTCACGTGCTTCGTACCATCAAAGGCGCGACGCGTCAGGGGCGTTACGAGGACGGGTATGGCGCCCGCAGCTCTGGCGTCACGCACATATTGGCGGATGTATTCAGGAAACTCGGTTTCCAGATTCGTCGTGCGATCCGTGCCCGGCTGGTCGTTGTGACCGAACTGAATAAGCACCCACACCTTGCTGTATCCGGGAGTTCGCATTTCGTTGAGGGCGATATCCCACGACCCCTCCTGTATATAGGTTCGCGAACTGCGGCCCCCGCGCGCCAGATTCACGCAATTGGCAAACGAACTGACGTGATAGCCGCAGAAGCTGGGCCCCCAACCGCCGATCACCGCCGTGGTTGAGTCGCCAACGAGGATGATTTTTGACGGATTGATTTTCTTTACCGCAGGCTTGGAGGGGGGCGTAACAACGGGTTCAGGCGTCTGCGCCAACGCGACCAGAGGCCAGAGAACCACAGCGGCGGCAAGATATTTGAGTTTCATGAGAGCGCTCCTGTAGAGTTTGCGGAGAGACATCCGCACTGTTTTTGATTATTAGATGCCCAACCTATGCAGGCTCAGGTGACCACGTCCCGAGTAGATTCTGACGCGAAAGCGCCACGGCCTCAGCGGGTGTCAGGGTCTGGCCTCGACGAGGACCGCGGGCACCGGGTCCGGTGTTACGGTATTCGCGAAAGCGCGCCTCTTCGGGCTCGAACCATGTCTTCGGATTGCCATCGGGCCCGGTGTACCACATGCGCGTCCACCCCAAAGGCGAGACGTGTCGCCCCATGTGACAGTCAAGATAGGCCGCCATGCCGACCGAGCGCGGATCGCCCATCCGCCTGCCATTGACGGTGGTCGACGACCGCCACGGTCGCCCCAGAAATACGCTGCCGTCGGGCACCCCAACATCGGCCGTCAGCCGGCATCTGGAAAACACCAGACCCGCCGGCTGGTCGATCAAGGTGCTCGGCGCGGCGATATAGCCTTCCACCGGATCAAGCCTCGGCCTCGACCGGATGTCGCAGCGCTCGAACAGAGCAATGGCCCCGCCAAAGATGAAGTCGTAGCTGCCTGCGATCCGGCACCGTTCAAACAGCGCGCGCCCTTCGGCGCAATAAAGCGTGTCCTGATGACTAAGAATGTGGCAATGGCGCACAATGGTCCGGTCGCTGCCGCGTCCCAGCGACAGCGCGATGGCCTGCTGGCTGCCGCCGTCATCGGCCCGCAAACCACCCGGGCGACGCATCTCGGCAGGCGCATCGAAAGCATTCTCGATGGTCAGATTTTCCATTCTGAACCCCGGCGCCAGAACGTTCAGCGTGGCGGTTCGGAAGGTACCGTAGGGCTTGCCGTCCGGTGCCAGTTTCCCGGCATAGGCGTCGTTGGTGAGGACCGTTTTTCCGACACCGGCTCCGAATATCTCGATATTGGCGCGACGGATCGTCGTTTGCCCGGCAAAGGTTCCGGCCCTGATTTCAATGCGATAGGGCGCTGTGGCCGATGGCGGCGCGGCATCGATGGCTGCCTGAAGTGTGCCGTAACTACCCGGTTCACCTTTCAGGCTGACCACGGCATCTATGCCAGACGTTCTTGCGGATAATGACAGGGGAAACAGTGCCAGAAAAACGATTGACGCCGTTGTACGCCTTGTAATTTCTACCATTTTTTTTCCTGTATGCCCTTCTGTTCGCTGTCCGGCCCGCTGAGTGTTAGACCATACAAGAGAGGAGGCCTTCTTACGAGAGGCCTCCCCCAAGGGTCGGGAGGTGACAGAGGGATAGATCAGGAGCGGTCTGTCAGGCCGCTCCCAAATGCAGGTTACTGCATCTTATAGACGATACCGACGTTGAAGCGTCGGCCCGCATATACGACGTTCCAGGCCGACTCCGGCGAAGCCTCAAGACCACGCGCCGTGCCGACGCGAACGCTGGCCTGTTTCGTCAGGTTGCGACCCTCCAGGAAGATTTCGATATTCGGGTTCACCTTGTGGGAAATCTTGCCATCGAGATAACCATAGGCGGCGTTGTAATAGGCTTCACCCGGATTGTACGGCAGGGCCGCAAAGCTTTGCGGGTTGTTGCTCGGCCAGGCGTAGGACGGACGACGATCCGACCCACAGTTGGAGATGCACTCCAGGACGTTGGACCTCATCTGATAGGACAGACGCGCACTGGTCTTGCCGTCGTCGTACCACACCGCCAGGTTGCCGAAGTATTCCGGACGACCGGAGTTCCCGAGGTTCGTCCCCGTGATCAGGTCGGTGAACCCGGCCGCGCCCTTAGACGTGTTGGTCGAGTAGTTGAAGTCGATACCGGTATAGCGGAAACGCCACGGCAGGAAGGTCAGGGCCGTCTTGGTCGAGAACTCCCAGCCCGACTGGGTTTCACCCGGCTGGTTGATCCAGGTGCTGTAGGTGAACTGGAAGTCCGACAGCGGACGACCGGTGACCGGATCGACTTCGTCAGAGCCTGCGAACAACACCTGATCCTTGAGCTGAATGCGTAACGGCTTGCCGATTTTGATCTTCTGGCGATAGTAGGCCAGCGACACGAAGGTATCCTTGTTGATGTACCACTCGATCGCCGTGTTGTTTTTCGTCGCCGTGTAAGGCTTCAGATCCGGGTTGCCGAAGTTGGTGCAGTTCTGATCGATATCGGAAATACCCTGATCGGCCGGTGATTCCGTCCGCTCATCGACCGTACAGGCCCCGGCCGGGAACAGGAAGCTGACGCCGGGACGCGACACGGTCTTCGCCCAGTTGTAACGAATGACCAGTTTGTCCGGCACGGCCCACAGAGCGGCGTTGTAGCTGGGGAGCCAGTCGGCATAGGTGCGTTCAACGGCAACCGGCTTGTTGATCGTCGTGGTGGTGACGCGACCGTAGCCGTTCGTCTCGTTCCAGTCCAGGTTCACATTGCCGGTATTGAGGATCTTGCGCGTCGAATTCAGCGAGACGTAGCCGCTGCCCGTAACGGTCGAGAAGACCGCGCGGACGCCGAAATTGCCTTCGAAGGTCATATCGAGCGGCAGCTTCTGCTCGAAATCGAACATATAGTAGGCCGCCGTAACCGTCTCGGCGGATAAATCCGTCGGCTTGGCGTACATATTACCGTCCGAGCCTTTGCAGACCTTCACGCAGTCGAAGTTATAATTAACGGTCGCCGGGGTTAAGGTAATGAACTTCGCCAGATCGAGGCTGTTCCATTCCTTACTTTCCAGACCGCTATAACCGGGGAAGAAGGGCGCACCGTGATTGTCCCAGATGCTTTGTTGAATCAGCGACAATAGCTCAGCCCGGGGCATGGTCTGGGTGCCATGCATCCAGTTGGTCGCCGTGGCGGTCACGGCATTTGTAACATAGCCGTAGACGCAGGCATTGGCCGTCGTCGTAGTGGGCTGGTTCTCACACGCCCGCAGACTGTCCTGATAATCCGAGGTCGGGACACTCACGCCGGGCTTCGGAAGGAAACCAGCCCCTTTCCACACCTGATTGTCGATCGCACGGTACTGTACCCCGGCCTTGAAGCGCTTGAGGACCGGGAAGTTGTCCATCCGGTAGGTCAGGTCGAGCTTGGCCTGGTCTTCCTGAATCGCGGTAATCCGCGGACGCCATCCGAAACCGGTCGTGTCGCTGTACAGGGCCGACTGAGCCGGCGTCGTGCCCGTCGCCGGGTTCAGCGGCATATATTGCGAGATATCATTCGGGTCGAAGGTCGCCGGCAGCTCGACCTTCCACGATCCGTCAGGCGTGGCCGACATTTTCGCGCCATAGAAATAGGCCTTGACGGCGGCGCGCAGGTTGTAGCGGTTATAGTCGGAATTCGTCCGGCTCGCCATGAAATCGATCTGTAGCGGCCCGTTCTTATAGTTGGCACCCGTCTGGATATAGGAGGTGTCGTTGATCTGGGTGTCGAGAATCTGATCGATCAGGTACTCGCCGCGACCCAGCGTCAGGGACGTCACGTGGTGCTTGCCATCCATGGTCACCGACCCCGGCACGACGTTGATCGCCTGACCGAGAACCTGGAAACCGTTATTGGTCGTGACACTGCCGGCGGTGTTATCCAGACCACGCCATGCCGATACCTGGTTTGGGTTATACAGATAGTAGCCGTCGCCCGCGATGATCCGGTCATTTGAATCGAATGGGAAGGTCGTATTGTTGACGAGCGTGTAGCTGTTCTTCCACGTCGGCGTATCGCCTCTGGTGGTCGGTTGGATATCGACATTGCCCTGACTGCGGTTCGAGCGCCATTGCTGCATTTCGCGGTTGGCCTGCTGGTACTTGGCGAACACCGTCAGATGGTCATTGATGCGATAATCGAAACGGATATCCCACGCCAGACGGTCTTCATATTGGCGCTCGATCGCGTCACGCACCTGGCCCGGTGTATAGTCGTTCCATTGGTTGAGGCAGGTGATGCGCTCCCCGATCCGCACATTCTGAGCTTCACGACGGTTGACACCGCTGTTGACCGACGTCGAAATCGCGGCAAGTTGCGCTTCGGTATAGAGCGGGAAGGCCGCCAGACAGTCATCCTTGGTCTTGGCATTGGCCGACTTTGTGACGACTTCGAGCGGCGTATCGGTATTGAACTTGCCGCTGCCGCTCGCCAGATCGTAAGAGGCGATGGGCAGATTGGCCAGCGACCCGCCTACCGTGGCCGGGTTGAACTGAACGGTTTTTTCCGGCGAATTGTCGAAATCGGCCATACGGTAATAGCCTTGGTCGAAGTTATCCATCGAGGTCTGGTGGCTCTCGCCCAGGACCTTGCGGTAGGAGACGTTGAACGTCACACCCAGACGACCATCGAAGAACTTGCGCGATCCGATGATGCCGATATCCGGCACCCACTTCTGGTTCAGCGAGCTACGCTCGGTCCCCAGACGCATCTGGAGGTAAGGCTTCTTGAAATCGAGGCCGGTACGCGTCTGGATCGACACCGTACCGCCCAGACCGCCTTCGGTCTGATCCGCCGTGGCGCCCTTGACGACGTCGACGCTCTTGATCAGATCCGCCGGAAGCTCGCGAAGGTCGGCGGCGCGGCCCGACGGGTTGCCATAGGCCAGATCGAAGCCCGACGGGGCAGCCGACATGCCGTCGAGCTCGACGCGCGTCAGGTCGGCGGTATTGCCGCGCAGGCTGATGGATTCGCCTTCGCCCGTCTCACCGCGCGTGATGCCGACACCGGCGATACGCGACAACGCTTCGTTGATGTTGCGGTCCGGGAACGAACCGACATCTTCGGCGACGATGGAGTCGGTCGCCGTCTTTGCCCGCTTCTTGCGGTCGATGGCGGACTGTTGCGAGGCCCGCACGCCGACGACGACGACCTCCTGAACATTATCTGCCCCTTGCCCGCCGCTCTGCTGCGCGAAAGCACTTCCCGCCGTCAAGGTCGCCAGCACCGAAAGTGCCGTCCCTGCCAGCAGGTATCGCGAATATTTTCTTTGTAAGTTTTGCATATTTCTACCCTGTTTCGTCCTTAGATGACGTTTTATCCGCCCGCTGTCCCCGCAGGTAAGCGTGCAAATTTTCGTTTGGTTTCCTACTTTGCGGTTACAGCCTGCGCCGCGGCGTGAACGCCTTCAGTTTCAAAGCACCAACCCCTTGCGCAGGGCCGGCACCGCATTGGCCAGTTCTTCGGCCACGATTTTGGCAAAGAAATCCGCCCCGACGGGACCGATATGGGTGTAATCGAAGCCCGACTTGACCTGCCCCATCGGCTCGGCGAGGTTACGGCGCTGCTCATCCGTGAGATTAGGTGCCGGAGTCGATGCCGGGATCGTCGTGCCGGACTTCGCGGCGTCACGAACGTGGGCGGGCGGCTCCCCCTGAGCGAATTTCATCGCTTCGACAGCCCCCATGCTCTCGACGGCGGCCCGCGACCGCGCATGCAGGTCGACCAGCGGCACGTTCATCTCTTTGGCAACCTTGCGCGTCGCTTCCGCCCAGGGCTCCAGATCGTTTTCGAGCTTGCCGTCCTTGAACATCCGTCGGGTAAGCGGCGTCACCAGTACGGGAATGCCGCCCGCAGCGCGCGTTTCTTCGACGTATCGACGCAGGTTTTGCGGAAATTCCGTGTCGAGGTCCGTCGAACGGCCAGGTTTTCCGGGCTGATCGTTATGGCCGAACTGGATCAGGACATAGGTTGAATTATAGGCCTCTTTTCCAGACCGCATCTCGGAAAGCGCGATATCCCACGACCCTTCCGAACGGTAATTCAGGCTCGACCGACCCCCACGACCCAGATTTACGCACGAAACGAAGGACGTAACACGGTGCGCACAGAATCCGGGGCCCCACCCCCCCAGTACGGCCGTCGTGGAATCCCCCACGAGTATGATTTTCGCGGCGGATATTTTCCTGACGTCAGCCCGCGCGGCGGCGTCCGTAACCGACAAGGGAACCGCGCCGGAAGCCGCGACAGAGTCCGCCCCAAAGGCAATAAAAGGCCCGCCCGCCATAAGCAGGCCAAGGGTGAGCGCGAAACCTTGCCGAAGAACTTTCAATCCGGAATTCCTTATTGCAATCAAAGAAGAGGCGGACACCCATTGACTCGAAGCGCCCGCCTCAGTTGGTCCAACAGGGAAGATGTTGGATCGTGCGACGAACCGGGGCCCGTCATGGCTGGGAAACTGGGAAACTCAAAAAAATGGCCGGTTGTAGTTGAGGCATAATCAGCCGCAACCGGCCCGCAAGGACGGACGCCTGCCCGTCCCCCGCAGTTGAGAGGCTCGTGAATGTGGAACGATAAGCCACGGCAACCCGCGGCATCAGCGCGAGTGCGACGGCGAGCTTTGATCGGCTAGGTAGACGCCAATGCCGGATGATGGCCCGTCCGCGTCAGGAATTGCGGCCGACCACCCTTTTTGAATTTCAGAACATTCATCCGATAACCCCTGTTTTCGTTTTTAATCGAACGCCGTACCCGCTTCACTGACCAGACACCTGATCAGCAATGCGCGCCGTTCGATGTTGCGATGCTGCAACCCACACCATTATGTTAGCGGTAACTTTCAGACAAAGGCAATAGTATATTTATGTAAAAATTCCCATATATGAAATAATGAGAAAAAACGTTGCCCAAATGAAACACAAAATTCGTCATTTATATTAGTATTTAATGAGAAAAATGCACAAAAATAGACTAGATCAGTTACAATACTGACTAGTTTTGGATATTTATCTATATAAATAAAATCATTAATACTAAAAATGGATCACCAATATCCGGATTCAATTTTCTCATCAAAAACGAAGACAGATATATTTGGTCCTTAGTTAGTAGACACCGCATATGTGGAAATCCGACATGCGCGGGCATTTTTTCGCCACAAATGAATTGGGCTTCGCATAAAGATGGCCGAGCCACCCACAATGCGTTGACCGACACATTACGGTCGGCATAGATCCGGCCCTTACGAAATCGGGTTAAGCCGTCCGGCTAATCAGGGTACGTACCTAAAGCCCAGGCGTATTTGACGGCCGCTATAGCGGGCATCGCCAACCAGATGAGCGTCCGTCTTATCCCAGGTCACGTTTGACTGATTTGTCAGGTTCGTAGCGTCCAGTTCAATCGTCAGATTTCTACGCGCTTTGAACGTGACGCTGGCGTCGATATAGGTGGCGGCTCCAATACCGCCGGCGTCGGCACCGGAGAAGCCTGGAACATTCGTCAGGTACTCATCTCTGTAATTCACCGATATCCGCGCTTCAATTCGCCGCTTCTCATAATAAAAAGTCGCATTGTAAGAAGAGCGGGAGACATCGATCATATCCGCCGAAATCAGTTTCGACGAAACATAGTCGGTCGTCATATATTCCAGCGCACTACGGATATAGGTGTAGTTGATATTCACCCCGAAATCCCGCAGGGCATCGTTCACGACGTACAATCTGTTCTGCCAGTAAATTTCCACGCCGTTCAGATAACCACCGGGGGTATTGATATATTTTGACACCGAAAATTCATCGGTTGGCGCAACGCCGGTGCCTGTCAGATAATCCTCTGATAATCCGGTCTCGCGGAACTGAGCAAAATAGGTTTGGTTCTGGATATAGTTCTGAAAGCGTTTGTGAAACAGATTAAGGGCAAACAGGCCGTCGGTTTCGGTACTATGCTCATAACTGATGTCCAGGCTGGTGGCGCGAATAGGCTCAATATCAGGATTGCCAGAGACAATTTGCCGACGACCTCCGTTGACTTCGATGCTCGTGGCCGTTGCAATACTGGCGATCGGTGGTTTGGCAACGACATGGGCCCACGACATCTTCAACGCCCGGTTTTGGTCCAGATAAAGTTTCAGATTTACCGATGGCAACACATCCTCGTAGCGTCGCGAATAGGCTGCCCATTCGGGTTCAACCGTGCTGTTCGAAAGCGAGCGTGTCAGGAAGAAGCCTGTCGTTTGATGCGTGTTTACCATCCGGACGCCGGCATTCCCGAACAAGGTCAGGTCAAATAAAGAGGCCTTGAAATTCACCTTGAAATAGGCAGCAAACTCGTCTTCCCGCACATCCTGATTGAGACCGCGGGTCGAGGGCGGGGCTGATGACATCTCATTGCGTCCGACGCCTGAATAAAGATCGTAATAGGCAACGAACGCGCCGATATCGGGGACCCGCCAGCACCGTGGCGTTCCGGGCGGCGGATCGACATGGGTAAGGCCGCAAAAATCTTTGGTCAGAGATTGCACTCGCGATCCCGGCACGGCAAAGCCACTTTCGCCTTGGACAAGCCTTTGAGCTGTAGATCGAAATTTGAAGCGATTGTATTCAAGTCCGGCATTGATCTGCACCTCATGAAAAGGGGCATAATTGCCACGCAATTTCCATACGGTGTAAGCGTTATCGACGGCATTCGGGCGCATGCGAATTTCGGGTGCCGCCGCACCGGTACCGCCGGTTTGGAATATTGCGGGTCCGAAATACCAGTTATCAGCGTTGCGGACATCGAAGCCGTAATTGATTTCGGGCCTGTACTGACCATAGGTGCGGGTATCAAAGCTGTAACCGTCCACATTATAGCGATCGATTTGAATCGTCAGGTCGTCCGGATTGTCAAATCGGGAAATTGAGGACGAAAAGACGAGATCGAACCAAAGTTTGGGCGTTACGTTTTCCCGGTAAAGGATAGAGTATCTTGAAAACCGGGTTTCGAAATTATCAATCGCCGTTTCTGAACGGATATCGACATTGTCGAAGGTACCCGCACGAAGCACGCCCCCCGAATCGATGGTGACCGCACGGGGAACCGTTTCAGGCCTGCCGCCTTGCGCCGCGCCGCGACTGAAGCCCACAGCCTCCAAAAAATAATCCGTGCGCCGGGTTGCATACCAGGCGTCGAGCAGGTTCATGGAAATATAGCTTGAGGGACGCGGTCGCCATTGCACGCTGGCGGCCAATCCGGCACGGCTAACCGAGCCCGTCAGGTGAGTATATCGATAAAACCGCGGGATGAGCACGTCAGACCGGTTTATCTGCGTGTAAGCCGCTTGCGCGGGACCATAACCCGCCTCAGCCACGTCACACAGCCCCCCGGTACCCAGCGTAGGGCGGCAAAAACCACCATCGGATGTGGCGACGCTCCATCCACCGCTGTTTACACCCTGTATATCGAGCGGCGCACGGCTATAGGTTCCGGTAATAAGGGCTCCCAAATTGCCGCCCCTCCAGCGGCGGCTATAAAGAAGCGCACCGCCCTGCCCGCTTCGGTGGCTCAGGCTCAGATCGCTCAAATGCGCATTGACGGTTAAAAACCTGTCCGGGAAATCGAAGGGCTTGGGCGTAATGAGATTGATGGTGGCACCGATGGAGGTCGCCGACTGATCCGCTAAAGCGGTTTTTCGAACATCGATGCGCGTGAACAACTCCGATGGAAAGACGCTGAAATCGAAACCGCGACCACGATTTGCACCATAAACGATGCCGTCCGTGCTGGTTTGGGCTTCAAGATCGTTGATCATGACGCGAGTGAATTCTGCCCCCAGCCCGCGCACGGCGACACTGCGTCCCTCACCCGGATCTCGCGCCACAGCCACACCGGAAATGCGCTGAATGGCTTCGGCCAGATTGTTATCCGGAAATCTGAGAACGTCCTCCGTACCGATGCTGTCGAGTACACCTATAAATCCGGTCTTAAGCCCCGCCGATCGGCGCAGACTGCTTTTGTAACCGGTGACGATGACCTCGGTAATCTTGGTATCGGCCTTGCGGGGTTCGATATCCGCATCGACCGATCCCGACCTGACAACGACGTCGGCATTGGGCAGGGGCGGTTCGATCAGATAGGTACCGCCTGACGTTCGGGCAATCCTGAGACCCGTCCCCGACAGGGCTTTGCGAAGCGCATCATCGACACTAAGACGCCCTTTTACAGGGGGTGAAACCCTCCCCTTAACAGTAGCGGGCAGGAAGGTAATATTGACATCAGCCACTCTGGCAATATCCGACAGCGTCGTTTCAAGCGGCTGCCCAGGTAGGTTGAAGTCGTACGATCCGGTTCCCGCAAAGGCCGCACCCGCGACGAGCCACAGGAACAATCCCAGCAGAAATCTTGGCAATGCCTGAGCGCCCATAAGGTCGACGAAGCCCCTGTACCGGGCCGCGTTTTGCGTTACAGCCGGGAAGTGTGTATTCCCGGTTACATTAGCCTCAGTTGGCGGTTACGGCTAGTTACGGATTTCCAGCCCGCTGCCGGTGTCGCGCAGTTGCAGCTTGTTCAGATGAACCACGGATCGCGCAAACTCATGACTGTCCCCGGTACGAAAGGTGCCGGATACGGTCACGCCGCCCGCCCTCTGAGATTTCAAAACAATCGGTTTGCCGGAGTAACGATTCATCTCTGCAATCGCCTGGGGCAGCGGCGTATTCGAGAAAAGTACCTTGCCCTCTTCCCATGCGGTAATGGCCTTAAGCTCCGGTCGGTCTATCGAAACCTTACGGGACGAGGCGATGACGGCACGTTCGCCAGGTTCAAGCACTTTCGTTAAGCCGGGGTCAGATCCGTGGGCCGGGTTAATGCCGACTTTCCCCTTAAGAAGGATGACCGTTGTTTTTTCGCTTTCATTACGCACAATAAAAGACGTTCCGAGCGCTTTAACCGTCCCGTCATCCGTCTCGACGATAAATGGCTTTCGTGGGTCATGCGCGACATCGAAGCGAGCTTCTCCCGACACCAGCTTCAGTTCACGCGTTTTCCAACCTAGTTGCACCTCAATCTTGCTATCGGTATTCAACTTCACGACCGAACCATCGGCCAAGGTTTCCGTGCGAATTTCCCCTCGCCGGGTCTCATAAACCTGAGGCTGGCTCATCCATAGCGCCGCCGCAAGGCCCACGATCGCACAAGCGGCAACGGCCATACCTGAAAACCAGATTCGGTGCGTTGGCGCCCTGAGTCTGGCGGGCGATCGTTGTCGCCGTTGATATGCCTCCGCACCACCCGGCAAATCCGTCCATATAGAGGCCAAATCTTCAAACGCAGCTTCGCCGCCCGGTGTTGTCTTAAGCCACGTATCGAAGGCCGCTTCCATTTCCGGCGTGCGGTCATCGCCGGACAGACGAACGAGCCATACGGCGGCTTCGGCAGTAACAGCTGACTCCTGATGACCGTTATCCAGCTTCATTTATCGACCCATTTCAAAAGTTCAAGTGTGGCCCTCGCTACCTGTTTTTCAACAGCAGCAACGGTCATATCCTCGGCTGCGGCTATGTCCTTGAAACTTTTTCCGTCCAGACGCCGGCTTAAAAGAATACGGCGCGTCTTCTCCGGTAAATGCTCCAAACCTGTGGCAAGCTGCCCAAATCGTTCTTGGGACAATATCATCTCGTCCGCACTCGGCTGGTCGTCGGCCATCGATAATTCATCTTCCATAGGAATGAAAAAAGTTCCGCGCTTTTTGCGACGCTGAAAATTGAAAGCGAGATTTTTGGCAGCTGTTACAAGCAGAGCTTCGGGCGAAAGCACCTTGGCGCCTAGTTCAAACTCACGAACGCGCAAATAGGCATCATGCACGATATCATCTGCATCCTGTGACGCCACACCACTGCGGACGACGGCCCTGCGAGCCTTATTAAGCATTTTATTCAGCGTTGACATTATATCCCAGAGGTTAGCCCTCTACTTAGATTTCGTCTGCGATCCCAATCCGAATCCTACTGATGCAGCTTGTCTCTGGTGCTCTGCGCCGCTTGTGGCAACGACTCCCACATTTGGGTTATACGTTCAAACGCGATTTTATGATTTGGCGAAATGTTCAGCCACCCATGCAGCGCCAAAGCCGTCGCGGGCGCCGGCTCATCACGGATCAACCTGACCAGCCAAGCCGACGCTTCCGCTGCAATACGGATACCATTATCATTTGTTACGGGCATGTCGGCTTCATTCCAATCTAAACGCCATCTCTCAGTAAGTAGACAAATGCGGCGAAGATATCGGACAAAATGGAAAGAGGCATGAAAAGTTGACACCTTAAAAAGAGAACGAAATCCCGCATTCCATAACGCAGAAAGGCCTCCCGAAGGAGGCCTTTAGTGTGTTGTCTTTGTTTGATTAATGGGTGCGGGAGCCAGATTTGAACTGACGACCTTCAGGTTATGAGCCTGACGAGCTACCGGGCTGCTCCATCCCGCGTCATTGAGGTAGTTTGTG
>NZ_AWGF01000022.1 GCF_000495855.1 Asticcacaulis sp. YBE204
CCAAATCCCGAACCACCCACTCGTCTTCGCGCAGAAAGCGCAGTGTCAATCCGTTACGCGCTACGTCATCGCGATCTACAGCGGTCATGGCCCGCGTCTCCCAAGCCTCGGCCAGTTTATTGACACCCCGAAGCATGGACGTCAGCGTTCCGAGAGCGCAGGCCCGGCCGTGAAATACGGGTTTCGGCAAATTGTCTAAAGCCGCAGTCATTGCTGTCAGCCGCTGGTGATAAAGGCGGAAAGCTTCTGGGTTCAGACTCATGGGGCTCTCCAGTCAGGTAACAGCCCTGAGCTACCCGGAATTGCCTCCGCCGTCACCCTTGGCAAAGGGGAACAAATGGCGTTTCCTGTGGTAAACGAGGAGACGAAGCGTGTGTAACTTATATTCGATGACCTCTAACCAGCAGGCCATTGCGGCGCTGGCACGTATCCTTAAACCTGTCACTACCAACCTTCCCCTGTTCGAATACATCGGAGGGAACGGCTTTGGCCCTATCGTGCGCAATACGCTCGAAGGCCGTGAATTGGCCATGTGCCGTTGGGGAATGCCTTCGCCCGAGAGCGCGCTGAAAGGCAAAAATTACGATTCCGGTGTCACCAATATCCGCTACACGACCAAGCCCTACTGGAAGCCTTGGTTGACCGATATCAGCGCCCGTTGCCTCGTACCGTTCACCTCATTTTCCGAACCTGATCAGGCCTCCGGCAGCAACGTCATTCACTGGTTCGCCGAGACCGCCGAGCGACCTTTGATGTTCTTCGCCGGTATCTGGGCGCCTGCGGTAACGTCGGTGCGTCTCGTCCGCGAAGGCCCCACAACAAACGATCTCTACGGCTTCCTGACAACAGACGCCAATGCAGAGGTCAAAGCCATTCACCCCAAAGCGATGCCGGTGATTCTTCGATCCGAAGAGGAGCGCGAACTTTGGATGACCGGAACATGGGAAGAAGTGCAACATCTGCAACGTCCCCTTCCAGACGGCAGCCTGACCGTGGTCGCCACCGGGCGAAGAAAGGACGGGGCGCATCTCGATGAGACAGCGGAATCTGTGGCACCCGTCGCTCCAGCCCAAGGCGATCTTTTCTGATGGCCGACGGTCCGTTTCGGCTCCAACGGTTCGTCGAGGCCCAAGACGCCGTGTTCGATCAGGTCACGTCGGAACTCGCCGCCGGACGCAAACGCACACATTGGATGTGGTACATATTTCCGCAACTGGCAGGCTTGGGCTTTTCCAGCATGGCGAAGCATTTTGGCATCGCTTCGCTAATAGAGGCCGATGCCTACGTGGCTCACCCCATTCTGGGTCGACGACTGTACGAATCAACACGACTGGCGATCGAAGCCCCTGCCCCAACCCTTCAGGACCTATTCGGATCGCCGGACGATCTAAAATTTCGCTCATCAATGACGCTGTTCGACGTTGCGGCGAACGGACGGGAATTTATTTTCCAGGAGGCCCTCGACAAATGGTGCGGTGGCGAGGCGGATCAGCGAACCCTGAAAATTTTGGCGTCAAAATAAGGCTGTACGAATGGGATCAAAGCCCGGTAGGTTAGGCAAGCTATTCGGTTTTAGCACCAGAATGACTTAAAACCCGGCCCTTACCTGTCCTCATAATCGACCCCTGAAAATCGATTCGGGAATTTTTCTCTTTTTAAATCAGCTTTCTATTTTTAAAGTCGGTTGAGTCATAATCATCCGTCCGGTGACCCCATGCCGTCTCAGGGCGATATCGACATGACCAAGGCGATCATCGCGGCGGGCAAGCCGCTCAAGGTCACCATCCACGACCATCTGATCGTCGGCCGCGAAGGCGTCCTGAGCATGAAACAGGTGGGTGCGATCTGATATCGCATTCTTATCGCGCCTTCGGTTACCTCTACGAAAACCGCGAGGCCCGATATGCAGCAACAGATTTCCGTCATTACGCTTGGGATCGATGACCTGAGCCGTTCGCGCCGCTTCTATACCGAGGGCTTCGGCTGGACGCCGGTCTTCGAGAACGCAGAAATCGTGTTTTACCAGATGAACGGCCTGATGCTGGGGACGTGGCTGAAACCGGGCCTGACCACCGACAGCGGCGTCGTGCCATCCGGCACAGGTGGTTTCGCGCTGGCGCATAATGTGCCTGCTCAAGCCGATGTCGAACCTGCTATCGAACAGTTGGTCAAAGCTGGCGGTGCGGTCGTTCGCAAGGCCGATGCCCCCGAACACGGCGGCTTTCGCGGCTACGTCAGCGACCCCGACGGACATTTGTGGGAAATCGCCTGGAACCCGGCATGGACCATCGACGCTCAGGGCCACGTGACGTTCGGAGTTTAACGTTCGACCACTGCGGCTGTTTGGTCTCTCAGCAAGAAGATTAACCACGGACGGCCACGGAAACGAAGTTCGGCGCAGCCAAAACACGGAAATTCATTGCGTTGGCCATATCGCGCGAAGCGCCTCAATTCTTAATATATTGCACCACGTTAAAGGCCGTTTGGGCAGGAGGAAGACTTAGCTTTTCCGTGCTTTCCGTGGTCAAACCTTTCTGCGTATCCACCCCCACAGCCGCCAGCCGAGCAGCACCGCGACGATACCGCCATAGATCAACGGCATGGTCTTATCCGCCTTGACCAGCAGAAAGTAGTGCAGCACGCCCAAGGGGACGATGACATAGATCAGCTTGTGCAGGTTGCGCCACGCCACGCCGCCCAGCCGCTTGATCGCCGCATTGAATGAGGTCAGGGCCAGCGGGATCAGCAGCACGAAGGCGATCATGCCGAAGGTGATATAGGGCCGCTTGACGATATCGGCCCAGATGCGGCTCCAGTCGAAATACTGATCAATGGCGATATAGCTGCTGAGGTGCATGGCCACATAGGCAAAGGCGAACAGGCCGATGGGCCGTCGCCAGCGGATCAGGCGCGGCTGTTTGAATATCCGCGCCACCGGCGTAATCAGGAGTCCTGCCACCAGCAGCCGCAGGCCCCAGACGCCCAGTTGACGAACAACGGTTTCGACAGGATTGACGCCGAGGTCGTTCTGGAAAAACCGCCAGACGAGCCACAAAAGCGGCAAGAGGCAGATCAGGCAGACGACGATGATATCGGGCGTAAAGCCGCGTTTGGGTTTGTGAGAAGACTTTGTCAGCATCGGGTTTGCTTTCATCCTTCCCCGTTTACAGGAAAGGTGGATTTTTGCGGAACGCAAAAAGACGTAAGGGGGATGCGGTGTTTCAATTTGAACAGTCGGTGTTTGTGAATTCTACGGCTTCCCCCTTCCGTCTGCTCGTCCCTCGCAGCCACGGCACGGGCCGTCCCGCTTCCCCGTAACCGGGGAAGGATTTAGACTTTTCTGGCCCCGTAAACGGGGAAGGCTATTAATAATACTTCTGCAAATCCATGCCCTTGTACAATCCCGCAACGTTATCGCCATAACCGTTGAACATCAGGGTATCGCGGCGTTTGAACTCGCCGATGCGGCGCTCGGTGGCCTGCGACCAGCGCGGATGATCAACCGTCGGATTGACGTTGGAATAGAAACCGTATTCATCCGGCGCGCTGAGGTTCCACGAGGTCGAAGGCTGTTTATTGGTAAAGGATATCCGCACGATCGACTTGATCGACTTGAAACCGTATTTCCACGGCACGACCAGCCGGATTGGCGCGCCGTTCTGGTTCGGCAGCAAATCGCCATAGAGCCCGACCGCCAGAAAGGCCAGCGAGTTCATCGCCTCGTCCATGCGCAGGCCTTCGACATAGGGCCAGTGCAGCACCGGCGCGCGCACGCCGCGCATCTCCTTGGGCCGCGCCAGAGATTCGAAGGCCACGTACTTAGCGTCCGCCGTCGGCTCGGCGCGTTTGATGACATCGGCCAAAGGTATCCCGATCCACGGAATGACCATCGACCAGCCTTCGACGCAGCGCAGCCGATAGATTCGCTCTTCCAGCGCGCCCTTGAGCAAGGTTTCGATATCGATCGTTTGCGACTTTCCGGCCTTGCCATCCAGCTTGATCGTCCACGGCCGCGTCGTCAGGGCCGACGCATATTTTGCCGGTTCGGACTTGTCGGTCCCGAATTCGTAGAAATTGTTATAGGTTGTCACCGCTTCGCGCGGGGTCTGGGCCTCGTTGGTCCAGAAGGTCTTCTTGCCGCTGAGTTTGCCGGTCAGTTGCGCCGCCTGTGCGCCGCCTGCCAAGGCCGACAAGCCCGCGCCAATCCCCAGCGCCATGATTTCGCGCCGCCGGAGATAGGTCTCTTTCGGAGTCACATCGTTTTCGGTCAGGTCGGGCGCGTGTCGGATCAGCATGATATCCTCCGTTTTATAGTTATACGCACCGCGTGGGTGTTGGGTTACGATCCTGACTCATTATTATGAAAATAAAAAGGCCGGTGCAGCGTCCCCTCCGCACCGGCCTCCCCCAAGTCTGCTCTGTCCATCAAGCGCTTTCCAAAAAGTATGAAGCGGTTTTTGGATTCGAAAGCGCTGTTAATGGATACGAACGCCGAGCGCCTCGGCCGCCTCGACCGACATCTGACCCTGCGGCAAACCCTTGTCTGCCTGGAACTTTTGCATGGCGGCGACCGTCTTGGTACCCATGCTGCCGTCGATCGGCCCCGGATCGTAGCCTTCGCGCTTAAGGGCGATCTGGATTTCCTTCATCTTGGCGGGCGAAGTGTTCTTGTCGCAGATGATTTCGCGCCACACCGGCTCCGGCGCCTTCGACGCGCGGGTCTTGTCGACGTGCTTATAGACGGCTGGAACCGTATAGGTTTCGGTACGGGCGGGCGTGATGACCTCTTTCACCTTTTCGACGCGGTAGGTCGCCGGAACGACCTTTTCAACGACCTGTTCTTCGCGATCGATGACGAGGCGCTCGATCTTCTTGATCTTGGCCGGAGTACGAACGCGGTTGACGGTTGCCGGGCGAACCTCGACCTGACGTTCCATCGCCTTGTACTCGGCCGGCACTTCCTTGAGGCACCACACCGTCTGGGCCGAACCCTTTTGCAGATATTCGGTGGTCGAGGCATCGGCCTGAACCAGCACCGGTTCTTTACCCGGCCAGGTCAGCTTGCCGTCGGCCCGGTAACGCACCGGCTGGTGATCGCCGGGGGTGACCAAAGCGGCGCCGGTGGCGACGCCTTCGGAGCGTACCCATTCCTGACGCGCGGGACGGACCACGACCTGCTCAACGCGCTTTTCATAGACCGCCGGAACGGTTTCTTCGCGCCAGCCGGCTTCCTGAATGACCTTCTCCTCGACGACGGTGCGAGTGACCGCTGGAATGACCTTGCGCTCGACGCGTTCGGGCGTCACCACGACCTTGCGCTCGGCCCAGCGCCATTCTTCGGGGATGGTGCGCGTTTCGGTGCGCGCTTCGGCGACCAGCACCTTGTCGGCATAGGTTTCGAATACCGGCGCTTTCAGCAGGCGCGTAAAGCACTGGTTCGGCTTGGCGTCCTTGACGATATAGGCCGGCAGGTCGGGATTCTGGCTGCCAACCGAGCCTTCCGGGCAATCCTTTTCTTTGGCCTTGTCTCTGGCCTTGAGTTCCGGCAGATTCTTCGTCTTGACGTCGCTCTGGCTGAAATAGACGCCCTGCGCGCCCGACTTGCCGTAGGACGACGGTTGCTCGTTCAGCACTTCACCGACCGGCTTGACCGTCTTCTTTTCACCCGCCTGCGCGGTCATCCCGCACGCCAGTACCGCCAGCGCCAGTACGGACACGCCCGCTTTCAGCTTGAAACCGTTCACCTCAGCCACCTCATTACAATCGCATTAGAGGTGATTTTAACGCTTCATTAACCCGTTCGCCAACCCTGCTCGCGCAGATAGCGTAAATTAACTACATTCAGGCTTTGCACGGTGCAAAAACGCCGCAATCGAGGCCTATTTCGCCGTTTGACGCTCCGAATCGTCGAGCCAGGCGGCGATCCACACCAGCGGCGCGTTCCAGTTGACGGTCACCTCATTGGTCGAATAGCTGCCGATATGATCGACATAGCAGAGTTGCGGCGCGCAGTCTTTCAGCGCGGCCTGTGCCTCCGGATCGGACGGCCTCTGATTGGTGCCACCCGACAACACCCCCGGCGGGGGCGGCGGCAAGGTGCCGTCATTGGCCCAGAAGCGGTGGTGCGGGTGCTGCATGGCGCGTTCGCCATAGCCCGATACGAAGCTGAACGACAACGGATTGCGCCCCAGCAGATAGTCCATCAGGTTGACCGCCTCGTCGCGATACTGCGGCTGACCCGTGAAATCCGCCGCCAGCTCGAAGATAAGAGCGCGATTGGCGAAATCCGCCGTCGAACCCCAGCTATAGGTCCGGTCGAACGGGATATGATACCCCTGCCCCTTCGTCTGGGCGGCAAAGGTGTCGGCGGTTTTGACGATGGAAGCACGCGCCTCCGACAACAATGATCCCTTGCCCGCAATGGCCAGGGTGATGGTCCCCAGCGGCGCCGTGCCGCCCCAGTTGAAATCGCGCATGGCCATAAAGTGCGACGAGGTTTTCATGTCGCGCTCGAAGGCGCCCTCGCCCGTGGTGACGAACAACTCCGTCGCTGCCCAGTAGAACTCATCGCTGACGTCCGGGTCGCCATAGCCGCCCGCCCCGCCCGGCAACACGTCGATGGCATAGGCGTCCGGCACGCGTTTGGCCGCCGCATAGGCTTTCCGCGCCACGCTCAGGCATCTGTCGGCATAGGCGTCGTCAATGCCCCGGAACACCCGCGCGCACTGCGCCGCCGTGGCCGCCAGATTGAGCGTCGCCGCCGTCGAAGGGTAGCTGAGGCCGCGCTTTTCGCGATCCAGATGCGGCGGCGTCGGCACTGCCGTCCAGTGTTCGTTATGGACCTTATGGTGCGCCATGCCCGAAACCTCGATGCGGGTAAATTTGAGTTTTTCCAGATGTTTACGCTGATCGCCTAACGGAAGGGTGAGATATTGCCCGTCCGGCACCTGCATACTCATAAGGAAGTCCATCTCGAACCGCGCCTCATCAAGCAGGTCGTTGCGCCCGTTCCCGGCTTCGGGGATTTTCGCCTTGCCGTCGGCGAAGGCCGTGTCGCCGCGCACCTGAGCCACCTCATAGGCGTTCATCAGGGTCCATACGGCAATCCCGCCATTGACGACGTATTTGCCGTGATCGCCCGCGTCGTACCAGCCGCCGGTGACATCGAGGCTGTAATGACACCCGCCCCAGATATTGCCACGATGATCTTTCGGTCCCCAGCAGGTGACGACTTCCTTGTCGTGCGCTTTTGGCCGCGCCCAGCGCTCGCCGACATAGCGCGTTTCGATCGGCACGCCCGCGCGCTGATGATAGAAGAAGTTCAGGGCATCGTATTTCAGGCTTTTATAGATATCCGGTGCGATATCGAACGGCGCACTGGTCGCATCGCCCACAACCACGACATAACCCTTGCCTTCGGTGGTCAGCCGCGAAAAGTCGATCTGCTGCACCTTGCGACCTGAGCCCTTGTTGAGTCCGAACGGCTGAGTCCGGCCGCGGGACACGACCTGCCCCGCCGCGTCGCGCACAGTCCAGTCAAGCGCGGCTGCGGCCTCGGTCTCCACCACCGCCCACTTCGGCGAGGCTGGTGTAAAGCCGGTTTGGTTGACGGCGATGGTTTGCGCCGCCGCGCCGCTGGCGACAGCGGCAAGCCCTGCCGTCAGCCCGATAAGCTGTTTCATTGCCGTTCCCTGTCATGTGACCGCTTGAGCGATCTTATTTGAGCCCGTCGATAAAACACGACAGCGCTGTCATTATTAAGGGCAAAACCGGCAAACCGGCAAGTCTAAACCGTTTAGGACTTGACTTTGGGGGGCACCCGCCTATCACGCAGGCAAATTTGCCGCTGCACACAAGGGCCTTGCCATGATCCCCCGCTATTCCCGTCAGGACGCCGCCGCCATCTGGGACCCGTCGACCAAGTACAAGATCTGGTTCGAGATCGAGGCCCACGCGGCGACCAAGATGGCCGAGTTGGGCGTCATCCCCAAGGACGCCGCCGAAACCCTGTGGGCCAAGGGCAAGGACGCGGCTTTCGATTCGGACCGCATCGACGAGATCGAACGCACGGTGAAGCACGACGTCATCGCCTTCCTGACGCACGTCTCGGAAATCGTAGGCCCGGAAGCGCGCTTCCTGCATCAGGGCATGACTTCGTCGGACGTGCTGGACACCTGTTTCGCGGTTCAGCTTCAACGCTCCGCCGATCTGCTGCTGGAAGGCACCGACCTCGTGCTCGCCGCCCTGAAAAAGCGCGCGCTGGAGCATAAGTTCACGGCCACGGTCGGTCGTTCGCACGGCATCCACGCCGAACCCGTCACCTTCGGTCTGAAACTGGCCGGTTATTACGCCGAGTTCGTCCGCGCCCGTAAGCGCCTCGAAGTCGCCCGCGAGGAAATCTCGACCTGCGCCATTTCCGGCGCCGTGGGGACGTTCGCCAATGTCTCGCCGGAAGTCGAGGTCTATGTCGCCGAAAAGATGGGCCTGAGCGTCGAGCCGGTGTCCACGCAGGTAATTCCGCGCGACCGCCACGCCGCCTTCTTCGCGGCGCTGGGCGTCGTGGCGTCGTCGATCGAGCGTCTGGCCGTCGAAATCCGCCACCTGCAACGCACCGAAGTGCTGGAAGCCGAAGAATTCTTCTCGAAGGGTCAGAAGGGTTCGTCGGCCATGCCGCACAAGCGCAACCCGGTTCTGACCGAGAACCTGACCGGTCTGGCGCGTCTGGTGCGCTCGGCGGTCGTTCCGGCCATGGAAAACGTCGCCCTGTGGCACGAGCGCGATATCTCGCACTCCTCCGTCGAACGCGGCATCGCGCCGGACGCCTGCGTGCATCTGGACTTTGCGCTCCGCCGTCTGGCCGGCGTGATCGAGAACCTGCTGGTCTATCCGGAAAACATGCAGAAAAATCTCGACCGTCTGGGCGGTCTGGTTCATTCGCAGCGTGTGCTGCTGGCCCTGACGCAGAAGGGCATGTCGCGTGAAGACAGTTATTCGGCGGTTCAGCGCAACGCCATGCGCGTCTGGCGCGGCGAAGGCAACTTCCTCGACTTCCTGAGCGCGGACGAGGACGTATCGAAGTTCTTCACGCGTGAGGAACTGGAGCCGTTCTTCGATCTGGGCTACCACACCAAACACGTCGATACGATCTTCGCCCGCGTGTTCGGGGAATAATCGTTAGAGCATCCCCCCTGATATCAGGGGGGACACCGGCTGAAAGCCGGAGGGGGGTTAAACGGTGGAATTAACCCCACCCGGCCTTTCAGGCCACGGCACAGGCCGTCCTGCCTCCCCTGACATCAGGGGAGGTGCTTTGGAGAATACCATGTCCCTCACCCTGCGCACCGACGCCTTCGACTTTGCCGGTTTCCAGAACCGCTTCGCCCAGAAGGGCCGCATCCGCCTCGAAGGGGCGCTGCCGCACGACGACGCCCACGCCATCCATCACGCGCTGGAGCAGGAGACCCTGTGGGAACTGCACCTCGTCAATTCGGAAGGCGCGCCGGATGTCATTTCGCGCACGGAACTGGAATCGCTGAACCCGTCCGAGATTCAGGACCGCCTCGCCGCCGCCGCCGAGCGCGCCCAGACGGGCCTGAGCTTCCTGCATCTGGGTTATGACCTGACGACGAAAGCCGCGCTGGAAAATCTCGGCGACGACCACCCCGTCTTCGAACTGGCCAAACTGGTCTGGTCGCAGGATTTCGCCGATTTCTGCGAACAGGTCACCGGCCTGACCGGCCTTAAACTGCAAAGCCTGATCGCGACGGGCTACCGTCCCGGCGACTTCTTCACCATGCACACCGACGCGGCGGCCAAGCTGTCGTTCGAGTGGAACTTCACCCACGACTGGCGCTCGGACTGGGGCGGTCAGATTCTGTTCCATTCACCGTCGGGCGACATCGAAGGCGGGATCATGCCGCGCCTGAACGACCTGTCGCTCTACGCTGGCGATCAGCCGCGCTCGATCGCCTCGCTGGCGGCCTATGCGGGCGCGCCGCGCTTTGCGATCACCGGACGGTTTATTTAATCCGCGAGAGTCGTCTCGACGAAGCGCTTCCCGTTCCAAGTATAGAGCAAAGCGCCGCTCTCGAACGTAAAAACGGTCACACCATATTTGCTGACCGTCACCGGTTCACAGGCCGGTTTGTCGCACGCACCGACCACCAGTTCATGCTTGACGATATCGACGCCCATGCTCGGCATATCGGTTTTGAGGTCGAACGCCCGCATGGGCAACATCGTCCCCGTGACAATGGGCTGACGTTCCTTCGTCCCAAACGTGACGCTGACCTTGACCTTGCCGCTGCGTTTTACAAAGACCGCCTCGTCATCGATCCCGTCGCCATTGAGATCACCCGTCGCCGACAGATAGAGCGTCGGACTTTTACCGCGATAGGCCATGTCGCCATGTCCGGCGACATCGGCCTCGGTCACCCGCTCATCCGCCATCGCACCGGATGCGGCCAGCACAACCGCCGCCGCGCAGGCCGAAATAACAACTTTCATAGTTCCCCTCCCCAACAAAAAAGGCTCCGTCCCCGGAGCCTTTTAAAAATCCCTATTGTTCCGACTTCAAAGCTTCCCTCGCCTGAGCCAGAAACTCGACCACCTTGGTCCGCACCTCGGTTTCACGAACCGGTATGTTCGAGGCGACCAGATCGCCCAGCACCTTGCGAATCACGTCTTCTTCACCGGGCTGCTCGAAATCGGCGCGGATGACCGCCTTGGCGTAGTTTTCGAGATTATCCCCCGACAGGCCCATTTTTTCGCCCGCCCAGATACCGATCATGCGGTTACGGCGGGCCACAGCCTTGAATTCCAGATCCTCGCTATGGGCGAATTGCGCCTCGAAACCCTTGGACCGGTCATCAAACGTCGTCATTGGAATAAAACCTCACTTGTCATATTGGTTTTAATGCGCGCAATGGGCGTACGCAACACAAACCGTCATTTACATCACAAAAGTTTTTGATTATTTGCAGCGTCAATTCGCATCCTGTGGATGCCTCTTTCCGCGCCGTACGACAGGCCGTCCTCAGACAAACCCGCCACGCTTACCGCCGCCCCGGATTTGTCCGTCTGTATGCCTATATACGCGCCGCATTCTGGAGACGGTGCCATGACCACCAAAAACCGCAAGAAGATCTACGAAGGCAAGGCCAAGATCCTGTACGAGGGCCCCGAACCCGGCACGCTCGTCCAATACTTCAAGGACGACGCGACCGCCTTCAACGGTGAGAAAAAGGCCCAGCTTGAGGGCAAGGGCGTGGTCAACAACCGCATCAGCGAGTTCGTGATGACCAAGCTGACCAATATCGGCGTCCAGAACCACTTCATCAAGCGCCTCAATCTGCGCGAGCAACTGATCCGCGAAGTCGAGATCATCCCGCTGGAGGTCGTTTGCCGCAACGTCGTCGCCGGTTCGATGGCCAAGCGCTTCAACCTGCCAGAAGGCCAGCAACTGCCGCGTTCGATCATCGAGTTCTATTACAAGAACGACGAAATGGGCGATCCGATGATCACCGAAGAGCACATCACGGCGTTCAACTGGGCCTCGACGCAGGAAATAGACGATATCCTCGCGACGACCCTGCGCGTCAACGACTTCCTGTGCGGTATGTTCGCCGCGGTCGGTATCACCCTGGTCGACTTCAAGATCGAGTTCGGCCGCCTGTTCGAAGGCGACTTCGCCCGTGTCATCCTGGCCGACGAGATCAGCCCCGACTCGTGCCGCCTGTGGGACACGGCGTCGGGCGAAAAGCTCGACAAGGACCGCTTCCGCCGCGATCTGGGTGATGTGATCGAATCCTATACCGAGGTCGCCAAGCGCCTGGGGATCATGAAAGACATGCCCCGCGTCATCGAAGGTGGCGCGCAATAAGACCCAAGTCCACCGGTTAACCGGTGGACTTTTTGCTTATCTCCTATGTGAAGTGAAACAGATGAAAGCCACGGTTCATATCTTCCTCAAGGCCGGCGTTCTCGACGTGCAGGGCAAGGCTGTCGAAGGCGCGCTCAACGGGCTCGGCCCGGTTCAGGGCTGGGGCGGCGTGTCGAACGTCCGCGTCGGCAAGGTGCTGGAATTCGACCTTACCTCGACCGACAAGTCGGCTGCCGAAGCCGAAGTCAAGGCCATGTGCGACAAGCTGCTGGCCAACACGGTCATCGAATCCTACCGCATCGAGGTCGCGTAGATGAAAGCCGCCGTCCTTGTTTTTCCGGGCTCCAACTGCGATCGCGACTGCAAGGTAGCCGTGGAAACCACCACCGGCGCCCAGGTCGAGATGGTCTGGCACGAAGAGACGTCCCTGCCCTCAAACCTCGACCTGATCGTCGTGCCGGGCGGCTTCTCCTACGGTGACTATCTGCGCTGCGGGGCGATGGCCTCGCTGTCGCCGGTCATGGCCGAGGTGGTGAAAGCTGCCAATGCGGGCGTGTCGGTTCTGGGCATCTGCAACGGCTTCCAGATCCTGTGTGAATCGGGCCTGCTGCCGGGGGCGCTGCTGCGCAATTCCGGTCTTAAATATGTCTGCAAACCCATTGAACTGACGATCGAAAATCGCAAGACGCGCTTCACCTCCGCCTATGGCGAGCAGCAAACCGTGTGGATGACGCAGGGCAATGGCGACGGCAACTTCTTCGCCGAGCCCGACGTGCTGAAAACCATCGAGGACAATGGTCAGGTCGTCTTCCGCTACGTGGAAAACCCGAACGGCTCGGCCAACAACATTGCCGGGATCGTCAACAGCGCCGGTAACGTGCTGGGGATGATGCCGCACCCGGACCGCGCCTTTGAACCCGCGCTGGGCTCCGCCGACGGCGCGCCGCTGTTCCACAGCCTGATGAAGGTGCTTCAGGCGGCTTAAATCTACAGCCTCCCCCCTGATCTCAGGGGGGATACCGGTCGTCAGACCGGAGGGGGGTTAAACCCCGGTTTTAACCCCACCCGGCCCTTCGGGCCACCCTCCCCTGAAATCAGGGGAGGTGCTTAGAAGACTAAGTTCCGAGGCTTACATGACCACGACCACCGCCCAAAAAACCACCGCCGAACTGGCCGCCGAATACGGCCTGAAGCCCGATGAATATCAGGTCATTCTCGACCGGCTGGGCCGCGAACCCAACTATGTCGAACTGGGCGTCTTTTCGGTCATGTGGTCGGAGCACTGCTCGTACAAGTCCTCGCGGATGCACCTGCGCAAGTTCCCGGTCACCGGTGAGCGCGTCATCTGCGGACCGGGCGAAAACGCCGGGGTCATCGATATCGGCGACGGCCCGGACGGGCAGAAGCTGGCCTGTATCTTCAAGATGGAATCGCACAACCACCCGTCCTATATCGAGCCGTTTCAGGGCGCGGCGACGGGCGTCGGCGGCATCATGCGCGACGTCTTCACCATGGGCGCCCGCCCGGTGGCGCTACTGAACGCGCTGCGTTTCGGCGAGCCGTCGCACCAGAAGACCAAACGCATCGTCGAAGGCGTCGTGGCGGGCATCGGTGGCTACGGCAACTGCGTCGGCGTCCCGACCGTCGCCGGTGAGACCAATTTCCACAGCGGCTATAATGGCAACTGCCTGGTCAACGCCATGTGCGTGGGCCTGGCCGACGCCGACAAGATCTTCTATTCCGCCGCGCCGGAACCCGGCCTGCCGGTCGTCTATTTCGGCTCCAAGACCGGCCGCGACGGCATCCATGGCGCGACCATGTCGTCGGCGGAGTTCTCGGAGGACTCCGAAGAGAAGCGCCCGACGGTGCAGGTCGGCGATCCCTTCGCCGAAAAGCTGCTCATCGAAGCGACGCTCGAACTGATGGCGTCCGGCGCGGTCGCCGCCATTCAGGACATGGGCGCAGCGGGCCTCACCTCCTCATCGGTCGAAATGGCCGGCAAGGGCGGGCTCGGCATCACGCTCGACCTCGACAAGGTGCCGCAGCGCGAAGAAAACATGTCGGCCTACGAGATGATGCTCTCCGAATCGCAGGAGCGGATGCTGGCCATCCTCAAGCCGGGTCGCGAGGAAGACGGCTACCGCATCTTCAAGAAGTGGGGACTGGATGCCGCCGTCATCGGTGAAACCAATACGTCGGGCCACATCGTTCTGACGCATAAGGGCGAGGTCGTCTGCGACCTGCCGCTGGGCCCGCTCAGCGACGATGCGCCGCTCTACGACCGTCCGTGGGTCGAGCCGGACATGGAAGCGCCGCTCGGCAGCGCGCCGTCGGCGCCGGTCGGCGACGCCCTGCTGGCCATCCTCGCCTCGCCCGACATGGCCTCGAAGCGCTGGCTGTGGGAACAGTACGACCGCCACGTCATGGCCGATACCCTGGCCGATTCGGCCACCGGTTCTGACGCGGGCATGGTCCGCGTCCACGGCACACGTAAGGCGCTGGCGGTGACGTCGGACGTCACGCCGCGCTACGTCAAGGCCAACCCCTATGAGGGCGGCAAGCAGGCCGTCGCCGAAGCCTGGCGGAATCTTACCGCCGTCGGGGCCGATCCGATCGCCATCACCGATAACCTGAACTTCGGCAACCCCGAACGCCCCAAGATCATGGGCCAGATCGTCCGCGCCATCGACGGCATGGCCGAGGCCTGCCGCGAACTGAACTTCCCCGTCGTGTCGGGCAATGTGTCGCTGTATAACGAGACCAACGGCGTCGCCATCCCGCCGACGCCCACCGTCGGCGCGGTCGGCCTGCTCGAAGACTACGACCTGCGTGCCGGTTTCCATACGCTGAAGACCGGACACGTCCTGATCCTGATCGGCGAGACGGCCGGTGAGTTGGGCTCGTCCATCTATCTGCGCGAAGTCCACGGCATCGAAGCCGGTGCGCCGCCCAAGGTCGATCTGGCCACGGAAAAGCTCAACGGCGACTTCGTGCGCGGCCTGATCCAGTCGAAGACCGCGAAAGCCGTCCACGACCTGAGCGACGGCGGTCTGCTGCCCGCCGCCTTCGACATGGCTTCGGCGTCTAAGGTCGGAATCGAACTGCGCAACACCACCGGCCTTGAGGATTTCGTCTTCGCGTTTGCCGAGGATCAGGCGCGTTACCTGATCGCGGTCGACGGCGCCTCGGCGCACCTCGTACTGGCCAAGGCCGCTGAGGCGGGCGTTGTGGCGGCGACCATCGGCGTCGCGGGCGGCACTGACCTCAGCCTGACCGGCGCGATGTCGCTGAGTCTGGAGCAACTGCGCACCGCCAATGAACGCTGGCTGCCGGAATATATGGCTTAATTTCAACCCCCGAAGCGTTGCTTCGGGGGTTGTTTTTTAAAACGCCGCCACCTTGTCCTTGCCGGGTTTTTCGCGTTTCGGGCGCCGGGCCTCGAACTGCGTCTTGGCAGAGGCCAATTGCGCCTTGGTCAGGGTCGCCTCCACCCGCGCCACATCGGCGGATGGCGGAGCCTCTTTCTGCTCCCAAGTTAGCGCCTCATGCGCCAATGCGTACAGCACCCACGCCTTGACCGCATCCTTCGGCACACCCTCGCCGCGTTCGTAGCGTGCGGCCATCTCGGCCTGCGCTGCTGGCAATCCCTGCCCTACCGCCTTCTCGATCAATTCCACGCCCTTGACGCAATCCGCCGCCACACCGCGCCCTTCGCACAGCAACTGACCGGCGCGCAGCTGTCCCTCCGGATAGTCTTTGAACGCCGCCTTCTGCACCCAGCGGAAGCCCTCGGCATCGTCACGGGCAATCCCCTCGCCGTCCAGATAGTGCTGCCCCAGTTCATATTGTGATTTGGCATGGCTCTGATAGGCCGCCTTGCGGTACCAATTGACGGCTTCCGCCTTATTTACGTCGGTCTGAAAACCGTTGTCATAGGCCTCGGCGACGTAGAACTGCGAATTGAGCACGCCCAGCTTGGCGTATTCCAGTTCGTAATCGAAAGCGGTCTTGTAGATCTTCACATTCTGCCAGCGCGCATTGGTCTGCCACATTAGCACGCCCGCCACGATCAGCGGCACGGCGAACAGGGCGATACGCAACACCCAGCCCAGCGGCGTCAGCGGTTTGCGTTTCGGCTCGTCGGTCAGCGCCATTTACAGAGTCCCGATCGCCGTCAGTTCCCACTTGCAACTCACCAGCGCGTAGGACAGTTCCACCTCGTCGGTCGCATGCCCGCGGCTCAGCGTCACGATACCGAAGACATTGCCGTTGCGCGCCGTATTCAGCCGCTTGGCGGGGTTGGGCACGCTCAAAAGTTTCTTCAACCGCCCGACCTTGCCCGCACAGGTGAACAACTCGCAATAGGCGCCTTTTTTGGCTTTGAAATCGGCGCTCAGTTGCGCTTTCGAGGCCTGCGGCCCCTCGCTCCCCAGCATCAGGCCCTGCGATCCCACCAGCGTCAGAAACGCCGTCGCGTCATTGCTTTTGACCGCCGCCTGCGTCTTCGCCACGGCCTGATCGAGAGTGGCGGTCGGATTGGGACAGGTTTGGGCGGAAACCGCCGCCGGAACCAGCAGGCCCAAAGCCAGAATAGTACCTTTGATCATCATCGGAGTCATTTCCCGTCCCCTAGAAGCATTCGACACCCCATGTTAACCTATTCCCGATGAAATTCCACACTGTGCCACGCTTTGCCCGCGTTTGGCGGCATGAAGTTGTTAACCTTCACATGCTACCCAATATAGTCTGAACGTCCACTGTGTTTTCCTCAAGGCCGCCCGTATGCCCGTCGCCCATTCCGAACTCGAAGCCCGTCTCAAGGCCGCCTTCCCGGACGCCGAGATCGTCGTCGAGGACCTGGCGGGCGATGGCGACCATTACAAGGCCTATATCACCGACTCCGGGTTCGCCGGAATGCCGAAGGTTCGCCAGCACCAGAAGGTCTATGCGGCGATTTCGGACCTCATCAGCGGCCCGCTGCACGCGCTGGCCCTCGAAACGCGCGTGCCGTAAGGAAACCGCCGATGCGCTACCGCCCCTTCGGACGATCCGGTCAGGCCCTCTCGACGCTGGGGCTGAAACTGTCGTGGTCGGGCGCGCGCCAGAGCCGTCAGATGGTCCACCGCCTGATCATGACGGCGCTGGAAAACGGTATCAACACCTATCATTTCGATTCGGCCCATCCCGACCTGCTGAAAACCGCCGCCGAGGCGCTCTCGGTCGTCGAACGCCGCCTGCTGTTCATCTCGCTCAGTGCTCACGAAGAAGGCGCGGCCGATCCGGCGGCGCAATATGCGCTCAACCCTTTGCGCGATCGTTTGAAACTGGTGGTCAAGGAATCCGGCCTGAAATGGGTCGATCTGCTGATGTTTCATGCGATCGGCTTCGACCGCATCCCCGACCAGAGCTGGGCCTTCCTCGACAGCCTGCGCCGCGCCAACATGCTGAAATTCACCGGCGCTTCGGCCAATACCGACCGCATTCAGGCCGTGGTCGACGACGGGCGCTTCAACATCCTCAAGACCGTGTTCGACATCGACACCTCGTGGGACAAGCGCCACCTGCTCGACTATGCCATCGCGCGCGGTATGACCATTTTCGGCCACGACTTCTACCCCGAAGCCTATCGCAAGGCGTCGGACGTGGTGCCAAAAGAAGCCCGCCGCGGCTTCTTCGGCGCACGGCCTGCCGACCCGCTCGCCGGCAGCGGTACCTACGCCTTCCTGCATCAGACCAATGGCTGGACGGCCGAGGAACTGTGCCTGTCCTTTGCCCTGACGCAGCCGACCCTGTCGACCATGCTGATCAGCCCGGATACACCCGACCATCTGGAGGCACTAGCGGAAGTGCCCGAACGCATGATGCCGACCTCGGTCCCGGCACAGATTGAAATGGCGCGTTTTTCGCTTCAGGCTGCTGCCGCACGACGCGAAGAACTGAAAAAGAAGGCCTGATACGGGATTTAGAGGCATGGCGCGCTGGATTTAACGGTCCGACGTGCCTATATCGGTGAAAGTTCATTTTCTGCCGGAGCCCTGCCGTGAGCCTCGATCCCGATTCCGAAGTCCATCAGTTCATCGACGCCACCGTCAAGAACAACCCCGTCGTCCTGTTCATGAAGGGGACCCCCGATGCCCCGCGCTGCGGCTTCTCGTCGCTGGCCGTGCAGGTGCTCGACCGTCTGGGGGTCGAATTCGCCGGTGTCGATGTCCTTCAGGACAACGACCTGCGCGAAGGTATCAAGGCCTATACCGACTGGCCGACCATCCCGCAGCTCTATATCAAGGAAGAATTCGTCGGCGGTTCCGACATCATCCGCGAACTGTTCCAGTCGGGCGAACTCAAGACGCTTCTGGCTGAAAAGGGCGTTATAGACGCTTAAGCTATCTCTCTCTGTTGACACCCCTTCCGGCATAGCTCTACCATTGGCAGAGACGTGTGGAGGGGGTTTTTCATGTCCAGAGGGTTGTATCTTATCATCACTTTTTTGCTGCTCCTGTTTGGGAGCCAGCCCGCTGTCGCCGAATGGCGCCGCGCCGAAAGCGATCATTTCATCATCTATGGCGAGAGTACGCCGCGCGTCCTTGAGGCGCACGCGGTTCGTCTGGAAAAGTTCCACTACATCCTGCACAGCTTCCAAGGCTTTGCGACTGACATCGACGGCCCGAAGCTTGAAGTTTATTACGTCAAGGATACGGACGATATTCGTCTGATCGTCCCCGGCATGGGCGAATCCGTCGCCGGATTTTATCGACTGTGCGATGCCGGTGAAATGGCCATTGCCATTGATTTCAACGACATGCGTTATGGCGAAGGCCGACTGTCCGATCAGGAAGTCTCGACCAGCCAGATCGTTCTGTTCCATGAATACGGCCACCGCTTCATGTTTCAGTACGGACAGGTGCGCTACCCGGCGTGGTTCGTCGAAGGCTTCGCCGAATATTATTCCACGGTCCGTATGAAGGATAAGGAATTCCTGCTCGGCATGCCGTGGATAGGCCGTCATTCCCAGATCGAGGCGGTCGGTTTGCCGATCGACTACACGACCATTCTGAGCGGTAAACAGCGCGACCTGTCCGACGACAAGTACGAGAGCTACTATCCTCAGGCCTGGTTGCTCACGCATTACATCATGACCGATGCCCCGCGTCGTAAGGCCTTCGAAGCCTATCTGCTCGCCATCAATAATGGCGACGATCCGCTTGTGGCCTTCAAGACCCATATGGGCATCGATCCGGCCGATCTGAACAAGGTGCTCAAGGCCTATTTCTTCAAGGGCCTGACCTCGACCTACTACTCCGTACCCGAAATGCCGGTTTTCAAGGTGACGGTCAGTGCCGTACCGATGACCGACCGACGCCTGCTTTTATGGGATGCCACCGCCAAGACCTGTGCCTCCAAGACCCATAAGGCAACGATTCTGGAGCGCATTCGCACGACCACGGCCAAGAATACCGACCCGTTCAGCCGGTCGGCGCAAATTCATGCCGAGGCCAATTTCGGCGATCCCGCCAAGGCGATTGCACAGTTGGGGCAGCCCGCGGCGGAAGATGCCGATTCGCTGTTCTGGCTCGGCTACGCCTGGTATCGCGTTTCACAAGAGAGCGATGACAGCGCCCGCACCGCCGAGGCGCTCAAGAACGCCCGCACCTATTTGATGCAGGCCTACAAGGCGCGTCCGGCCGCGGCGGCGACGCTCTACTATCTGTCGCTCGCTCAGAAGGACCGCCCCGGCTATCCCAACGCGACGGCCCTGAATGCGGCGGTCGAAGCGGCCAACCTGTCCGCCGGCAACAGCGCCTACGTCTTTCACGCCGCCATCCTGCTGATACAGTCGGACCGCGCCCCGGAAGCGGCCATCCTGCTGGCTCCGCTGGCCAGCAGCCCGCACGGCGGCAAGATGACCGAACGCCTCAAGAAGGTGATTACCGCCATCAACGAGAAACAATCCAGACAGCAGATCCTCTCGCTTCTGTCGTCGGGCGACGAATTGAAGGACGAGGACGAAGAGGACGAGGAAAAGGAAAAGGAAAAGGGCAAGAAATAGGCCGCAAAAAACCCCGGAAGGCGAACCTTCCGGGGTTTTTTATATTTACCTTAAGCCGTAATGACGCGGCGAAACGAAGTTCGGCGCAGCCAAAATGCCTGGCTTTTGAGCACCCGAAGCGAAGTGTACTTAAGTACATGAGCAAGGGCGCGCAAAAAGACGGGCATTTGCAGCCCGTCAGGACGCGCTTAAGACGAGTAGTATTCGACGATCAGGTTCGGCTCCATCTTCACCGGATACGGCACTTCGGCCAGTTCCGGCAGACGGATGAGCGTGGCGCGCTGCGCCTTGGCGTCGATTTCGATGTAGTCCGGCACGTCGCGCTCGGGCGATTGCAGGGCTTCGAGGACCAGAGCCATGTTGCGCGAACGCTCACGGACCTCAACAACGTCACCGGCCTTGCAGCGGTAGGAGGCGATGTTCACCTTCTTGCCGTTGACGAGGACGTGGCCGTGGTTGACGAACTGACGGGCCGCCCAGACGGTCGGCACGAACTTGGCGCGGTACACGACGGCGTCCAGACGGCACTCGAGGAGCGCGATCAGGTTTTCCGAGGTGTTGCCCTTGCGGCGGTCGGCTTCTTCATAGATCTTCGAGAATTGCTTCTCGGTGATGTTGCCGTAGTAACCCTTCAGCTTTTGCTTGGCGCGAAGTTGCAGACCGAAGTCCGAAACCTTTTGCTTGCGGCGCTGGCCGTGCTGGCCCGGGCCGTAGGAGCGCTTGTTGACGGGGGACTTGGGACGGCCCCACAGGTTTTCACCCATGGCGCGGTCAAGCTTGTACTTGGCGCTGTGGCGCTTCGACATAGTCTTTACCTATATATAACCCTGGCCGGCGTCCCGCGGTAGTGCGAGACAGCGATTTCAACGGCGGTGCAGGATCAACCCGTAATAACCGGCATCCTTGCGGAGACGGTGAAAGCGGGCCTTATGGTCGATAAGCCCTGCCCTGTCAAGCGTTGGAGGCGACTATTCCTCGTCCTCATCGTCCTTCGCCTTCTTTGGCGCTATGGGCTCGAACAACAGCTTGTCGATGCGGCGTTCGTCCATATCGACGACCTCGACCTTATGGTGGCCCAGCGTCAGCACTTCGCCTTCCTTGGGGAAGCGCCCCAGCTTTTGCAGCACGAGGCCGGCAACGGTATGATACCCGGTACCCGGTTCGTAGGCCTCGCCGATGGCTTCGGACAACTCGAACAGGTCGGCGCGACCATCGACCAGGAACGAGCCGTCCTCGCGATGGACGATCATCAGGCGGTCGTCGTCGTGGTCTTCGTTGAAGTCGCCCGCGATCATTTCCAGCAGATCGGTCGGCGTCAGAACGCCTTCGATGGTACCGAACTCGTTGATCACGAAGGCGATATGCAGTTTCGAGGCCTTGAACAGCTCCAGCGCGCGCAGGAGCGACGTCGTTTCGGGGATATAGATCGGCTCGGCGACCATCGATTCCAGATCGAGCGGTTGCCCGCCCAGAAGCGCGTCGGCGACGTCGCGCTTATGCAGGACGCCGATGGGGGAATCCATGTCCTGACCGCGCACCACGACGATGCGCGAATAGGGACAGTCGCGGATGTCGCTGCGGATAGTCGCCTCTTCGTCATCGAGCGAAATCCAGAACACCTCGGTGCGCGGCGTCATGGCCACGCGCGCCGGACGGTCGCCCAGACGCATGACTTCGGTCATCATGGCCTGTTCCGCCGGCTCGATCAGGCCCGCGCCCATGCCTTCGGCCAGAGCGGTTTCGACCTCTTCCTGCGTGATGGTCTCGCCCTTTTCGTCGCGGATGCCGAGCAGACGCAGGACCAAGGTCGTCGAACCGGTCAACAGGGTCACGAACGGCCCCATGGCCAGCGCCATGAACGACAGAGGACGCGAAATGACCCCGGCTATGGTTTCCGGATAGATCAGGGCCAGACGCTTGGGGACCAGTTCACCGACGATCAGCGACAGATAGGTCAACAGCACAACGACCACACCGGTCGAGAGCGCTTCGCTATAGGCCGCCATGGCCGGGAAATAGGATTCGAGCAGCTTGTCGAGTTCGGCAGCGATGGTCGCCTGACCATAGGCACCGGCCAGAATACCGATCAGGGTAATGCCGACCTGCACCGCCGACAGAAAACGCGTCGGGTCCTGCGACAGCTTCAGGGCTTGCGCGGCCCCCTTATCCCCCTTGTCCGCGCGGCTCTGAAGTTTGGCGCGACGAGACGACACCACGGCCAGTTCGGACATGGCGAATATGCCGTTCAACACCACCAGAAGGAGGACGACGACACAGGCGATCAGCAACATGGGGGAAGGAATCCGAGACGAAGCCAGAATGGCGGCTCCGCTTTCGACCCTAAAGGCGATTGCATTGCTTCGCAACGGCGAAGGCCGTTATATTTATATGACAGGCCGCTAAATTCTGCGTGATACGGACAATCAGGCTTTCAGCCGCGTGGCGTGGAATTCCAGATGATCGTCGATGAAGCTGGCGATGAAATAGTAGCTGTGGTCATAGCCTTCATGACGGCGCAAGGTCAGTTTCTGCCCCACCACCTTAGCGGCCTGCTCCAGCAAATGCGGCATGAGTTGCGTGTTGATGAACGGATCGGCCAGGCCCTGATCGATCAGGATTTCGTCGTAGGACAAGGCCTTGCCCTTGGCTAGCCGCATGGCCGCGTCGTAGGTTTCCCACGTGTCATGGTTCGGCCCCAGATAGCCCGCCATGGCCTTTTGCCCCCACGGGCAGTGGACCGGCGAGGCGATCGGCGCAAAGGCCGAGACCGATTTGAACAGGCTGGAATAGTTCATGGCGAGCGTCAAAGCCCCATGCCCGCCCATCGAATGCCCCGAAATACCGACCCGCGTCAGGTCGGCCGGAAATTGCGCGCCTATCAGCTCAAGCAGGTCGCGTGTGACATAGGTTTCCATCTGGAAATGCGGTGCCCACGGGTTCTGCGTCGCGTTGACGTAAAACCCTGCCCCCTGCCCCATATCATAGGCTTCGTCATTGGCGACGCCCTCGCCGCGCGGCGAAGTGTCGGGGGCGACGACGATCAGGCCTAGTTCGGCGGCTTTTTTGTAAGCCCCGGCTTTTTCGGTGAAATTATTGGCGGTGCAGGTCAGACCGGACAGCCAGAGGAAAACCGGAAAAGGCCCCTCGCCTTCAGGCACGAATACGGTCAGCGCCATCGGCGTTCTGGTCGCTGCGGAGTCGTGTTTGAGGAAATAGAGCGTCCCGCCATGCAGGGCGTGCTGCGCGGTGATTTCGGCCTTTATCGCCGGGGTCGCCGTGACTTCATCACTATCCAGAACAAGCATGGAAGCCTCCTTAAATAAGCCGGCGCATCAGGACCGCCGGAAGGATAAGCCCTTCCCCCATATGAATCTCAATCGAATTTTCCTTCTTGAATCCAAGATTGGCATAAAAACCCTCGGCATTCAGTCCGGAAAAGCAGACGAATTCACGAAACCCCTGCGCCTTGGCCTCTTTCAGGCAGTGATCGAACAGCCGCCGCCCCAGCCCGTACCCGGCAAAGTCCGGATGGGTGGCGAACGAGCGGATATGGGCTACGCCTTCGATGATCTCGTTCGAGCCCGGCATGCCGCGGCTGAACCCGCCGCTGGCGGCGATCTGCCCGTCCATATCGGCCATGACGTAGAAGGTACCGGAGGTCAGTTGCGACGGATCGAGGACGCTGACTAGCGGCAGAAGGTCCTCGACCAGATCCGAACCATAGGCACGGTGCAGCCCCTCCTCGAAGGCCAGTTCCAGCATGTCCTCGATCTCGGCGCGGTCTTCGGGCCGGGCGACGCTGAGGGTCAGGCTTTCGGCGTAGTCGCGCTCGTCGCCGGAATCGACGCCGTAAAGCACGTGCGGCTCCCACGGCCACGACCCGTGCCAGTTCTTTTGCAGACAGGCTGAGTGCGCCCAGAAATCCTGCGCCAGCGGGGCGAATTTCTGCGCGCGCCAGTGCGGCATCCAGGTCGCCGTCAGCGTCACCGCCGCCGATTCGTCCTCGATGATTTCCGAACAATAGACGCAGCTATAGGGCTCTACGTGTTCGATTTCGATGTCGTCGTCTTCGTCCATCTTAGAACACTATGACCGAACGGATCGATTCACCAGCGTGCATGAGGTCGAAGGCCTCATTGATGCGCTCCAGCGGCAGGGTGTGAGTGATCATCGGGTCGATCTCGATCTTGCCGTCCATATACCAGTCGACGATCTTCGGCACGTCGGTACGGCCGCGCGCGCCGCCGAAGGCCGAGCCCTTCCACACGCGCCCGGTGACCAACTGGAACGGACGGGTCTTGATCTCGGCGCCCGCCGGGGCCACCCCGATGACGATGCTCTCGCCCCAGCCGCGATGGCAAGCCTCCAGCGCCTGACGCATGACGTCGACATTGCCGGTGCAGTCGAAGGTGTAGTCTGCCCCGCCGCCGGTCAGCTCGACCAGATGCGCCACGATATCCCCCTGCACTTTCAGCGGGTTGACGAAGTGGGTCATGCCGAAGCGCTCGCCCCACTCGGCCTTGCTGTCGTTAAGGTCCACGCCGATGATCTTGTCCGCGCCGACCAGCTTGAGCCCCTGAATGACGTTGAGCCCGATGCCACCAAGACCGAAGACCACGGCATTGGCGCCCGGTTCGACCTGCGCCGTATGGATCACCGCGCCGACGCCGGTGGTCACGCCGCAACCGATATAGCAGGCCTTGTCGAACGGCGCGTCGGGGCGGATTTTCGCCAGCGCGATTTCCGGCAGGACCGTATGATTGGCAAAGGTCGAGCAGCCCATATAATGATGGATCGCCTGCCCCTTATAGGAAAAACGCGAGGTACCGTCGGGCATCAGGCCCTTGCCCTGCGTGCCGCGAATCGCCGTACACAGGTTGGTCTTGCGGCTGAGGCACGACTTGCACTGACGGCATTCGGGCGTATAGAGCGGGATGACGTGGTCGCCCGGCTTGAGCGATGTGACGCCCGGACCGACCTCAAGCACCACGCCCGCGCCTTCGTGGCCGAGGATCGAGGGGAACAGGCCCTCCGAATCGAGCCCGTCCAGCGTATAGGCGTCGGTGTGGCACACCCCTGTGGCCTTGATTTCGACCAGCACTTCACCGTGGCGCGGCCCGTCAAGATCAACCTCGACGATTTCCAGCGGCTTCTTGGCCTCAAAGGCGACGGCGGCGCGGGTTTTCATGGCGGTGCTCCTGATCTTCAACTCCGCGTAACTTAGGGCGTCCGGTTACCTCGCTGCAAGTCAAAAGCCCCGGACACGCTTCAATAGCCGTGCATGATTGCAATCTCAGATATTGCAGACAGGCCGTACATATTTGTAATTCCTACGCTTTCCCGGCTTCTACAGGAATTGTTAAGGATGACGGCGTACATCCTGTAACCGGGTTATATACCCGCAGATTTCAGCCTGAGGTGAGACAGGCGCGTTCGAGCAGGCCCATATCTATGGGCGGGGTAAGATTATGAAGATCAGATTCAAGATTCTGTCGCTGGTCGCCGCCTTTGCGGTCGTCGCGTCGGCGATCACCGGCCTCGGCCTGGCCACCATTACCGATTACAATCGCATGATGACCCAGTACGGTCACGCCTATGAGAACGCCTATAATGGCGAGCGGCTGAACCGCCTCGTGACGCAGGTCGTAATGGAATCGCGCGGCGTCTATATGGCCGAAACCACCGACAAGGCCAGAAAATTCGCCGACGGGGTCGACAAAGGCCTCGACGACGTTCAGACGCTTCTGACTGACTGGAAAGCCAAGCTGGCCCCCGGTGAACTGTCGACCTTCGCCGCCGTGGACGCCAAGGCGACCGAATTCATCGCCTTCCGCCGCGAAATCGCCCGCGTCGGTCGAGACGTCGCCCCTCAGGAAGCCAACCTGCTCGGCAATAACGATGCCAACCGCAATAACCGCGCCGGGTTCCAGAAAGACATCGACGCCATGGTCGAGGTTATCCGAACCGACCTTGAGACCTCTCAGGCGGCGGTGACCAAGTATAACGAAACCCGCGCCGGGCTGTTCCTGGCCCTGGCGGTCACCGGCATTCTGGCGCTACTGGCGGTGTCGCTGTGGATGGCCATCCGCGTCATTTCGCGCCCCCTCGCCGACATCGACGCCAGCGTGACGCGCATTTCCGAAGGCGCCTTCGACACGGTGATCCCGGAACGCACCGCCAAGGACGAAATCGGCAGCCTCTGGCGCTCGATCCGTGTCCTGCGTGACCGCGCCGCCGAGGCCGAGCAACTCAAGATCGAACAGCAGCACAATGAAAAGCGCGCCTATCAGGAGCTGATGGCCGAGCGCAACCGCATCGCGTCCGAGTTCGAAAAGCATATGGGCGACCTCGCCACGCGCTTCATCTCCTCGTCGCGCACGGTGGCCGAAGCCGCCCGCGGCCTGAACGAGACCGCGGAAGACACCTCGACCCGCGCCGCCTCGGTGTCGCAGGCCGCCGTGGACGCCGCCAACAATGTGCAAAACGTCGCTGCCGCGACGGAAGAACTGTCGGCCAGCGTCGGCGAGATCAACCAGCAGGTCATCCGCACCTCGGAAGTGACCCGCACCGCCGTCATCGAAGCGCAAAAGACCGAGGCTGCCATTCAGGTCCTGTCGACCGCTGCTCAGCAGATCGGCGAGGTCATCAACCTGATTCAGGCCATCGCCGCCCAGACCAACCTGCTGGCGCTCAACGCCACCATCGAATCGGCGCGTGCCGGTGAAGCGGGCAAGGGTTTTGCCGTCGTGGCGTCCGAGGTCAAGCAACTGGCCCAGCAGACGGCCCGTGCCACTGACGATATTCGTGGCAAGATCGCTGAAATCCAGTCGGCGACCGCGACCACCGTCGGCTCGATCGACGCCATTGTGAAGACGATCGAGACCATCGGCACCCTGACCGGTTCAATCGCCGCCTCGGTCGAGCAACAGGGTGGTGCGACGCAGGAAATCGCGTCCAACACCCACCGCGCCGCGACCGGCACCCGCGACGTCACCGGTCATATCTCCGGCGTCGATCAGGCGGCTCAGATGACCGGCCATGCCGCCCAGCAACTGCTGGGGCTGTCGTCGGAACTGGAGGAACGCTCGGCCGACCTGCAAGGCGAGGTCGTCGCTTTTGTGAAGCGCCTGCGCGCCGCGTAAGTCAGACACTTGAACAAAAATGCCCCCTGACACAGGTCAGGGGGCATTTTTCGTTTAACTAACCAGTTCGCCCTTGATGCCCTGATCGAGCAAGGCGATCGTGCGCCCCAGCCCGAAGATCGCCACGAACGACCCGAAGCGCGGGCCTTGCGATTGGCCCAGAAGCACTTCGTACAGCGCCTGAAACCACGCACGTAAGGGCTCGAATTCGTGAACCTTTCCGACCTCGAAGACAAGGTTCTGGATCGCCTCGGCGTCACGCGTTTCGGGGTCGAGCGCCGCAAAGCGATCACGCAGGTCGATCAGCGCCGCCTTTTCGCGGTCGTCCGGCAGACGGAACGTCTTCGACGGTTTCACGAAGTCTTCGAAATAGTTCAGCGCATAGCCGGCCAGACGGTCGAGCACCGGCTCGCTTTCGGGCGTCGCCCCCGGAATATAGGCGCGCAGGAAACCCCACAGGGTCTCCTTGTCCGAGGCATTGGCCGCCGAAACGAGGTTGAGCATAAGGCCGAAGGTGACCGGCGGGCTTTGAATGCCGGTCTCGCCGCGAAGGACGAACCACACCGGGTTTTCGATCTGCTTGGCCAGTTCCTGCTTCGGGAAGGCGTCCATCTGCTGGAAGAACTCGTCCGTGGCCCGCGGAATGACGTCGAAATAGAGTTTCTTGGCCGATTTCGGCGACTGGAACATGTAGTAGGCCAGCGATTCCGGCGCGCCGTAACGCAGCCAGTCTTCCATGGTCAGGCCGTTGCCCTTCGACTTGGAAATCTTTTGACCAGCCTCGTCAAGGAACAGTTCGTAGTTGAAGCCTTCCGGCGGTGTCCCGCCCAGCACCTTGCACACCTGCGACGACACCTTGACCGAGTCGATCAGGTCCTTGCCAGCCATCTCGTAGTCGACGCCCAGGGCAGCCCAGCGCATGGCCCAGTCGGGCTTCCACTGCATCTTGACGTGGCCGCCGGTGACGGGGACCTCGAACTTCTCGCCGTTTTCCTCGAAAACGATGGTGCCTTTTTCGACATTGCGCTCCAGCGTCGGCACTTGCAGCACATGGCCGGTCTTCGGCGAAATCGGCAGGAACGGCGAATAGGTCGCGCGGCGATCCGGCCCGAGCGTCGGCAACATGACCTTCTGGATGTCGTCGAACCGCTCCAGCGCCCGCAACAGCGTCGCGTCGAACTCACCCGACTTGTAGGCGTCCGTCGCCGACTTGAACTCGTAATCGAAACCGAACGAGTCGAGGAAGGCCCGCAAACGGGCATTATTGTGCGCGCCGAACGAGTCGTGCGTCCCGAACGGGTCGCGCACCACGGTCAGCGGCTTATAGAGGTCTTCGCGCAAGATGTCGGCATTGGGAATACCCTCCGGCACCTTGCGCAGGCCGTCCATGTCGTCAGAAAACGAGATCAGGCGCGTTGCCCAGTGCCCGCCGGTCAGGGCCGTAAAGGCCTGACGGACCATGGTCGTGCGCGCCACTTCGCCGAAGGTGCCGATGTGCGGCAAGCCTGACGGTCCGTAGCCGGTCTCGAAGATCACCGGACGGTTCAGCGCCTCGAACGCGGCCAGCGCCTCGTCGGTCTTGCCTGCGGTAATTAATTCCTGCGCCCGTTTTTGCTCCGCCTGATCCTTCAGACGCGTTTTCAGCACGCGCGCAATCAGATTGCGGGCTTGCTCGAACGGCCAGGCACGGCCGGTTTGCGCGAGGACGGTCAGTTCGGAGGACACTGTGAGGCACACCTTTCAGGATATGAAAACCAGGGCTGGCTTTAAGGCGTCGGCCTTCACGCGTCAATTGATTTGGCCCCTATTGACGACAACCGGGCATCGGGTGTACGTTTACGTAAACGTAAATTAAGCGCTACAAAACGCGCAAACATTCACCGACCTACAGGGGGTCACACATGGACATGCGTACCTACACTATCCGTCAGCTTTCCAAGGAATTCGACGTCACCGCCCGCGCTTTGCGCTTCTATGAGGACAAGGGCCTGATCAATCCCGAACGCAAGGGGCAGACGCGCATCTATTCGGCGCGCGACCGGGCGCGGCTCAAGATCATCCTGCGCGGTAAGCGCATGGGCTTTTCCCTGATCGAAATCCATGAAATCCTCGATCTCTACAACCGCGAAGACCGCGGCGTGAAGCAGATGCGCGCCACGGTCGCCAAGTATCACGCCCAGATCGAGACGCTAAAGCGCCAGCGCGAAGACATCGATCAGGCGATCAAGGACATGACCGAAGGCTGCGCCTGGATGGAAGGCGAGATAGAACGCCATGAGTCGGTAAAAACTGACAGCGATCTGAAAACCGCCTGAATCCAATCCTTTCCCTGCTATAATTAAGATCAATCGTCAGGAGTTATCCATGCCGTATAAGGCCCCCGTGCGCGACTATCAGTTCCTGTTCAATGACGTGTTCAAGATCGAACAGTATTCGAACCTGAAAGGCTTCGAGGAAGCCTCGCCCGATCTGATCGCCGCCATCCTCGAAGAAGGCGCGCGCTTCACCGAAGAGGTCGTCGCTCCGTTGAATGGTCCTGGCGACAAGGAGGGCTGCGTCCTGCACCCCGATCATACGGTCACCGCGCCGAAGGGCTATAAGGAAGCCTATCAGCAGATGGTCGAGGCCGGATGGCCCGCTTTGGGCGGCGATCCGAAATACGGCGGCCAAGGCCTTCCGCATGTCGTGTCGACGGCCTATTCGGAAATGCTCACCGGTGCGTCGTCGGCCTTTGCCATGTACCCCGGCTTGACCGACGGCGCCGTAGCGGCCCTGACGGCGGGCGGCACGGACGAGCTGCGCGACCTCTATCTGCCAAAACTGATCAGCGGTGAATGGTCGGGCACCATGAACCTGACCGAGCCGCACTGCGGCACCGATCTCGGCCTGCTGCGCTCAAAGGCCGTGCCGGACGCCGACGGTACTTACAAAATCACCGGCCAGAAGATCTGGATTTCGGCGGGCGAACACGATTTCACCAGCAATATCTGTCACCTCGTCCTCGCCCGTATCGAAGGCGGTCCCGCAGGCGTCAAGGGCATCTCGCTGTTCCTCGTCCCAAAGTTCATTCCCGATGTCGACGGCAATACCGGCGAACGCAACAGCCTGCAATGCGCCGGTCTTGAGCACAAGATGGGCATCCACGGCAATTCGACCTGCGTCATGGTCTATGAGGACGCCAAGGGCTGGCTGCTCGGCAACGCCCACGAAGGCCTGAAAATCATGTTCTACATGATGAACAATGCCCGCCTCGGCGTCGGCCTTCAGGGCCTCGCCATCGGCCACGCCAGCCACGTCGCCGCCGTCGAATTCGCCAAGGACCGCTTGCAGGGCCGCGCCCTCACCGGCCCGAAATCGCCTGACAAGCCCGCCGACTCGATCCTCGTCCACCCCGACGTGCGCCGGATGCTGCTGGAAAGCCGCGCCCTGCTCGAAGGCGGTCGCGCCTTCCTGACCTGGGTGTCGTTGCAGGCCGATCTGGCGAAGGGCTCGGAAGATGAAGCCACGCGCGAAAAAGCCAGCGATTACATGGGCTTGCTGACGCCGGTTATCAAAGCCTTCCTGACCGAAAAAGGCCTCAAGGTCACGCAGGATTCGATGCAGGTCCACGGCGGGTCAGGCTTCACCGAACACTTCCCGGCCTCGCAATATATGCGCGATATCCGCATCACCCTGATCTACGAAGGCACCAACGGCGTGCAGGCCCTCGACCTCGTCGGTCGCAAGCTGCCGTCCAAGGGCGGGCGTTCGGTGATGACCTTCTTCGGCGAGATCGATGCCTATGTCGCCGAGCACGAAGCCGGCAAGGTCCCGGCCTTCGTCAAGGGCCTCAAGGAGACCAAGGCGAAGCTGATGGACGGCACAATGTGGCTGATGCAGAACGGCATGGGCAATCCGGACGCCGCCGCCGCAGGCTCGCTCGACTATCTGCACATCTTCGGCCTGACCTCGCTGGCCTATATGTGGGCGATGATGGCCGAACAGGCACAGGCCGCCATCGACGCCGGGTCGACCGATCCCTACTACGCCACCAAGCTCAAGGTCGGTCGTGTGTTCCTCGACCGCATCCTGCCCGAAGCCGACGCGCACCTGCAACGGATGAAGGCCGGGGCGGAGGATTTGTTCGCACTGGAAGATGAAGAGTTTTAGCAGGGCCACAGGCCCTGCACCCGTCACTTGGAGCAAAATGAAAGGCCGGAGTGTAGACTCCGGCCTTTCATTTTGTCGGTTAGGGGGTGTGGGGTCTGCGACCCCACGACCTTGAATCCTTAAAGCTGTTCCAGAACGTAATCCGCCGACGAGACCTTGAACTCGCCCGGCGCTTCGACGAAGACTTGTTCGACGACGCCATCATTGACGATCATGGCGTAGCGCTGCGAGCGCTTGCCCATACCGAAACCCGACGCATCCATGGTCAGGCCGACGCCGTCGGCGAATTCGCCGTTGCCGTCACCCAGCATCAGCACTTCGTCGGTGATGCCCTGATCCTTGGCCCAGGCCTTCATTACGAATCCATCATTGACGCTGGTGCAGGCGATGAGATCGATCTTCTTGAATTTGAAGGCTTTCGTCTGGTCGCGATATCCCGGCAGGTGACGCGCCGAACAGGTCGGCGTAAAGGCGCCCGGCACGGCGAACAGAACGACGCGCTTGCCCGCAAAGACTTCGGACGTGGTCAGGGACTTCAGGCCCTCTTCGGCGGGCGACGAGAACTTGACTTCGGGCAGTTTGTCGCCGGGTTGGATCGTCATGGTGCATAATCCTCTATAGAAAGAAGGGTGTTATAAGGCCGGTGCGCGCAGCGCGCCAAGGGCCTTTATGCTCTTTTTTCTTGCCACAAGGATTGTCGCCCTCCATCTTGCGGCCATGAGCGCCCAAAGCCCTTCCGATCCGACCGAAACCGCCACCCTTCAGGGACGGCTGCTGGTGGCCATGCCCGGCCTCGACGATCCGAACTTCGATCACTCCGTCATCTATCTGTGCCAGCACGACGAAGAATCGGCGATGGGCATCATCCTCAACCAGCCGATCGCGGGCCTGAGTTTCACGCGCATGATGGACGAGTTGGGTATAGAGATCACCGACGAAAGCCAGACCGATCACAGTATCTATAATGGCGGGCCGGTGCAGAATGACCGCGGCTTCGTTCTGCACAGCCTCGACTACTTCATCGACGACATCACCCTGCCGCTCAATGTCGATCCGGAGACGCTGGAGGTCCGGCGCGGCGTCGGCCTGACCGTGTCGCGCGATATTCTGGTCGACCTGTCCAAGGGCACCGGGCCGTCAAAAGCCCTGATCGCGCTTGGCTATGCCGGGTGGGGCGCCGGGCAATTAGAGGCCGAAATCCGCGACAATGCCTGGCTGGTCGCCCCGGCTAGCCATGAAATTCTCTTCTCGCACGATCCTGAACATATCTGGCAAAGCGCCTTGAAAACGCTGGGCATTGCACCCGAGCATCTCAGCCACCTCTCCGGTAAAGCCTAACCCCGACCATAGAGCGGCATGTCGGTGGCCATGACGGTCACAAAGGGCATATTGGCCTCCGGTGGCAAGCCAGCCATGTGGACGACGGTTTTCACCACATGCGCCAAGTCGATGCGCGGTTCGGGCTTAAGGCTGCCGTCAGCTTGCAGGACGCCGGTCTCCATTTTCGCCGACATGTCGGTTATGGCGTTACCGATGTCGATCTGCGAGGCGGTAATGCCCCACGCGCGCCCGTCGAGAATCAGCGACTTGGTCAGCCCCGTGATGGCGTGCTTCGATGCCGTGTAGGGCGCCGAAAACGGGCGCGGGCCATAGGCCGAGACCGATCCATTATTGATAATCCGACCGCCCTGCGGTGCTTGACGGCGCATCAGACCGAACGCCGCCCTCGCGCAAAGAAACGCACCGAATATATTGATATCGATCAGATTTCTTAGTTCAGAAACTGGCAATTCGTTTAGCGGCACCGCGGGGGCGCTGCGTCCGGCATTGTTGAACAGAAGGTCGAGACGGCCATATTCGGCTTCGATCTTCTGAAACAAAGCTATCACCGAAGTCTCATCGGCAACATCCGCTGGAACAACCCGCCCCGCACCGATTAGAGCCTGCGTTTCCTCAAGCGCCTCGCGACGCCGTCCCGCGAGAACCAGCCGCCACCCGGCTTGCGCTAATCCAACGGCTACGGCGCGGCCGATACCGCTGCCCGCTCCCGTGACCAGCGCGACGGGCCCACTCATCAGGCGACATTACCCTTGATATCCTGACCCAGAGAACGCGCCATGAAGACCTCGGCATCGGCGACCTTGAGCGCCTTGGCGTAGCCCCAGCCCTGCCCAAAGTCGCAGCCCAGCCCCGCCAGACGGTCGGCCAGTTCCATGTCCTCGACCCCTTCGGCGACCACGTCGAGCCCCAGATCGCGGCCCAAAGTCAATATTGATCGAACGATCTTTTCCGACGATTGCTCGGTCTTCATCGTGATGACGAACGAGCGATCTATTTTCAACGTGTCGAACGGCAAACGCGCCAGATAGCTGAGCGACGAGAAGCCCGTGCCGAAATCATCGAGTGCGATCCCCGCGCCCGCATCACGCAGCGATTCGAGTATCCGTGCCGCCGCCTGCGGATCGCGCATGACGTCGCTTTCGGTGACCTCCAGCTTGAGCGCCTTGAGCGGCAGATCGTTGTCGCGGATTAGACGCGACACATCCTCAACCAGGTGCGACCGTTCGATATCGGCCGAAGACAGGTTGACGCTGATGAAAAACGTATCGGCCAGACCGTATTGCGTGCGCCATTTGGCGAGGGTCTTGACCGTGCTGCTCATCATGATGGTCGACAGGTCGCACAGCAGCCCCAGATCGCGGGCCAGTCCCAGAAACTCGTCCGGCGGCACGATACCACGCTTAGGGTGTACCCAGCGCGCCAGCGCCTCGAACCCGGCGATGACACCGGTTTTGAGATCGACGATCGGCTGATACCAGGCGCAGATTTCGCCGCTGACGAAGGCCTTGCGCAGTTCGGCCTCCATCGCCAGCTGCGTCAGGCCGTCGCTTTCCAGATCGCGCTTGTACGACGCCACCCCGCCGGCGCCCTTTTGCTGCGCGGCTTCGACGGCCATCTCGGCGCGACGCAGGAGTTCGCCGCTGTCCAGCGCGCCCTCACCGCCTTCGACCGACACGGCGCCCATCGAAAAGGTCGGGTGAATGTCGAACCCGGCGACACTGATGGCGCGCTCCAGCCCCAGCCGCATCCGCTCTGACACGCGGGGAAAACCGCGCGTCGTCAGGACGGCGAATTCGTCTTCGCCCAGACGCGCCACGACGGCGGTATCGTCGAACACTTCGCGCAGACGCTGCCCCAGAATCGACAGAACCAGATCGGCGCGCTCGTGCCCCAGCGCCTCGTTCAGGCGGCGGAAACGGTTGAGATCGCCGACGACCAGATCGTAATCTCCCGGCAAACGCAGCATGACCTGCGCCGCCTTGAGGAACCCCTGACGGTTATAAAGCCCGGTCAGCGGATCGATATGCAGGTCATGGACGTTGAATTCGCCGTAATCTTCGGTCGTATCGGCATTCATCAGGCGTTTGACCTCTTCGGTCAGGTCGCTGAGCGTCCCCAGAATACTGCCCGCCGAGGCGCTGCGACGGCCGCGGAAGCACAGCAGACGCTTTGAGCGCGTGGTGATCAGGCACAGCAGTTCCCCCGCCTCAAGCCCCGATCCCTTGACCGCTTGCCCGGACGCGGCCTGTTTAAGCGCAGCGCTCAGGGTTTCCATTTCACGCAGATCGAAATGTGCCGCCAGATCGGACAGACCGACGCGTTCCTTGCCGCCGCTCAGATCGGCATGCGGCAACTTTCCGCTCAGTTCGAAACGGGCGCGCATGAGATCGTAGCGCCACGCCACCTGTCCGGCGGCGTCGAGCGCCCCCATGACCAGCCCCGCTGAGCGCGTCCCCGCCCCTTCGGACTTGGGTGAAAACTTCATCTCATTTCCTGACGCGGCTTTCAGTAGGGCCGAACCGCGAAAACCGAATAAATTGACGTTCGACATACACACATTCCGCCAAAAAACGTTTCATACGATTCTGTACGCAAAATGTGTTTATTTTCATCTAAGAACAGACTTGTTTCACCGATGAAACGCGATCTTATCGTTATAATTTCTGCTCTTTCGTTTTACGACTGTAGGGTAAAAGCCGGAGACAGGCAATCGTCATGCCTGTGTCATGACACGCCGTTACATACAGGGAATCGTAGTTGCGGAGCGTTTCCGATGCCGAACCCTGTTGACCCTACGCGCCGTCGGTTTACTTTCGCCTGTCTGGCCGGAAGCGGCGCGGTTCTGGCGACCGGTGCTGTGCTCGGCTCCTCGTTTGCCGCCGAGCGTGCTGTGCCATCTTCCCGCCCCCTGATCATCGCCCACCGCGGCGCCAGCGGCTACCGCCCGGAACATACCCTGGCCAGCTACGATCTGGCCATTTCGATGGGCGCCGACTATATCGAGCCCGATGTGGTGTCGACGAAGGACGGCGTGCTGATCTGCCGCCATGAGCCCATGTTGTCCGGCACCACCGACGTCGCCGACAAACCGGAATTCGCCGCCCGCAAGCGCACGATCAATGTTGACGGCACGTCGATCACCGATTTTTTCGCCAGCGATTTCACGCTGGCCGAAATCAAGACCCTGCGCGCCCGTCAGGCCTTTTCCGAGCGCGATCAAAGCTTTAATGACAAGTTTGAAGTCCCCACCCTCGAAGAGGTCATCGGTCTGGTGCGCAATCATCGCAAGACCGCGGGGCACACGGTGGGCCTATATATCGAAATCAAGCACCCGACCCTGCACCGCGCGGCCGGTCTGCCGCTGGAAGAAAAGCTGGTCGCGGCGCTGGTTGCCGACGGCCTGAACGTGGTCGGTGCGCCGGTCTTTTTGCAGTCCTTCGAAGCCGACAGTCTGAAACGCCTCAAGGCCCTGTCGCCCCTGCCGCGCGTGCAACTGGTCGATGGCGGTAAAGTCGATTACGCAACCGGAGCAGTCGGAGCCTCCGTGCCGTTCGATTGGGCCGCTACGGGACGCAAGGGTACCTATGCCGATATGTTGACGCCCGCAGGCCTGAAAGAGGTGGCGACCTATGCCGACGTCGTCGCGCCGTGGAAGCGCTACCTGCTCAAGGCCGTGGCCACTGGTCCGATAACTGACAAAACCACGGACGCGGATTGCCGGATTGTCGCCAATACGGAACTGGTGCGCAACGCCCATGCGGCGGGCCTCAAGGTTCACACCTGGACCCTGCGCAACGAAGCCTTCCGTCTGGCGGCGACTTATAAGAATGACCCGGCAGCGGAATTCCGGCAATTGTTCGATATGGGTATCGAGGGCGTCTTCACCGACTTTGCCGATACGGGCGTCGCCGCCCGCAATGCTTGGATCAAGCTAAAATAGCTTCGAGTCGTTTTTGCGGATCGGTTTTCAGCGCCGGGCCCAGAATCGCCGAGGCGCAGGTCTTCGCCGACAAAATACGCTCGCCCACGCGTTTCAGATCGTCGAGCGTCACCGCCTCAAGTTCCACCACCTGCTCATCGAGACTGTACACCTTATCATAGGTCAGCAATTGCCCGCCGAGTGTCCCGGCGCGTTGCCCCGCGTTTTCGTCGTGCAGGTAGAGCGAGGTCTTGTACTGCGCCCGCGCGCGTTCCAGTTCCGCCTCCAGCGGCGCACGGGTCAGGTCGCGCATGACGGTGACGATCAGCTCGCACAGGTCGGCGGCATCCTTCGGCGCGCACCCGGCATAGATGCCGAAAATGCCCGTATCGCGGAACTGCGTCGTCCATGCGTCGATGCTATAGGCCAGACCGCGCTCTTCGCGGGCCTGCTGGAACAGCCGCGACGCCATACCGCCGCCGAGGATTTCCCCGAACAGTTTCAAGGCATAAAGATCGTCGTCGTAACGACTGACGCCCTCGAAGGCCAGAGTCAGATGGCTTTGTTCGATCTTGCGCACGTGGCGAATGGCTGACGGCGTGAACGGCGGCGGGCTCGCCTCGACCCGACGCGGACGACCGGCAGCCCCCATATGGGTCTGCGCGGCGGTGATCAGGGCCTCGGCCTCGACACCACCCGACACGCACAGGACGATTTCGGACGGATTATAAAGCTGCCCGATATAGTCGCGCAGGGCGTCGGTGCGCGCGGGCGCCAGACTTTGCGTGGTCCCCAGAATCGGACGGCCCAGGGGATGGTCGCCGTAACAGGCCGATTGCAGCAGATCGAAGACGTGGTCGTCGGGCGTGTCGAAGGCTTCGGAAATCTCCTGCTCGATGACCTTCTTTTCGCGTTCCAGTTCGTCGGCTTCCAGCGCCGGGCGGAACATCAGGTCGCCGACGACTTCGACCGCCAGCGGTAGCAGGTCGGCCATGCCGCGCACCTCGAACCGCGTGTGCTCGTAGCCGGTCGAGGCGTTGATCGTACCGCCCCGATGTTCGATGACCTCGGCCAGTTCGCGCGCGCTGCGTTTGCCCGCGCCTTTGAAGACCATGTGTTCGGCCAGATGCGCCCAGCCGGACTGTTCGGGGGCTTCGTAGCGCGCGCCGCCGTGGACAACCGCAGTCAGGGCGAAGGTCTTCAGGCCCGGCATCGGGTCGTGGATGACCCGCAAACCGTTATCGAGCGTTACGCAGGCGGCATTACCGACGCCCAAGGGGACCAAACTCATCATATTCCTTTGCGCGCGCGCTGATACAGCACCGCTATATAGACACCCATCAGCGCCGCCGCCAGCCCATACCAGGTCAGGGCGTATTCGAGATGGCGATTGGGCAGGTTGGCCGCCGCATCGACCGGCGTTATATCCGGCGCGACCGGCTGGCTGGCGGCGATGAAATAGTCGCCGCGCAGTTTCGCGTTCCACAGGTTCGACAGGTCGGCAACGTTGCGCGAATACCAGTCGCCGGTTTTCGCGTCGTTCGGCGGTGTGAACCCGTTCGGTGCCTCGTAGGGCCGCAAACGCCCGGTCAGGGTGAGGGTTATCGGCGCGGTCACTTGCCCTTTGGTGCGCGTGAAGCCGAGGTCGGCGACAATGGCGTCCTTGCCCAGAGGGCACAGGGTCAGGGTGTGGAACCCGACCGCGTCATCGGCGATTCCATGCATATAGACGACCTGATGCGGGTCAATGGCGCAGGACAGGGTCACCTGACGCCACGCCACGTCGCCGCCCTGATCGAGCAGAGTCTCCGCCGCGACCGGCGGCATCTGACGCGTGCGCTCCAGATCGGCGAGCAGGTGCTGCTTCCAGTGCAGGCGCTGCATTTGCCAGGTGCCCAGCCCGATCAGCACGGCCAGCGCCACGCCGACCGCGATGGTCAGGCCCAAGGGCAGGTTTTTGAACAGCTTCATTACATCCTCCCCTGTGAGCGCAGCGATACGGGGGAGGTGGCGCGGCGTAGTCCGCGACGGAGGGGGCATTCTTTGCGTGGCTTGCCCCACCCACCGCTTCGCGGTCCCCCCTCCCCGCTTTGCAGGGAGGGATATAAGGTAAACAGCTTGACCGTCATGATCCCTATTGCCGGAGGTTAAAAAGCCGAAGGCGACGGCACCGTTGCCGGTGTCCGCCGCCTGAAATATTCAGCCGTAAACGTTGATTTTAGTGCGCGCCGAAGATCACATAGATGAAGGCGAACAGGAACAGCCACACCACGTCAACGAAGTGCCAATACCAGGCCGCCGCTTCGAAACCGAAGTGCTTTTGCGGGGTGAAGCCACCGGCCAGCAGACGCAACAGGCAGACGAAGAGGAAGATGGTCCCGATCAGGACGTGGAAACCGTGGAAACCGGTCGCCATGAAGAAGGCTGAACCATAGAGGGTCGAGTTGGCGGCTTCTTCGTTGAAGAACAGATGGTGATGCAGGATGTGATGATATTCAATACCCTGAACGGCGGTGAAGACCACGCCGAGGATGACCGTCAGGATCAGGCCCCACTTGGTGCCTTCGCGGTCGCCCTGTTGCAGGGCATGGTGCGCCCAGGTCACCGTGGTGCCCGACAGCAGCAGAAGCAGGGTGTTGACCAGCGGCAATTGCCACGCTGAAACGGCCTCAATGCCTTTCGGCGGCCATGTGGTCCACGAATTGCGGACTTCTTCGATCGCCGAATGGATACCAGCGCGGTGTTCGTGGAACAGCACGGCTTCGAAGAAAATCCAGAAGAAGGCCACGAAGAACATGACTTCCGAGGCGATGAACATGATCATGCCATAGCGCAGACCGATCTGAACGACCGGGGTATGATCGCCCGCCTTCGATTCCTTGATCACGTCACGCCACCAGCCGAACATGACGTAGAGTACGCCGAGCAGGCCGATACCGAAGAGGACCGGGCTCTTGTCGAGCTGGCCGAAGCCCAGACCCTTCATCCACACCACGACGCCAAGGAACATGACGGTCGCAAACAGCGAACCAAGCAGCGGCCACGGGCTGGGGTTGATGATGTGATAATCGTGTTTTACGGCGTCATTGGCCATAGTCGTCAACTCACCTCGATGCGCCGATCCCCCTGAACGAGATGACGGCAGATTTTTTATCGTCGCCGGACCTTGCGGTAGCCGAACTTAGTTAGCTCAAGATGTAGGCCAAATCGGTTTTGAACACAATCCGAAGCGGCGTTTTTCTTGAGACAATATGCCCATATGCGACACATCGTCACACAACGGAACATATCCGCGCAACACATTGAACAGTTTTACTTTTTCGAGATTTCGGATGGAAAGAACGTATAGGACAGGGTCACGTCTCTGGTGTTTTTGGCGTCGATGTCCTCAAGCATCTTGGGATCGACATAGTAGACGACCGGAAAGGTGCGTGTTTCGCCGGGCTTCAGGGTCTGATCGGTAAAGCAGAAACACTGAAGCTTCATGAAGAAGCCACCCATAGATTCGGGCAGGACGTTGTAACTGGCGCGGCCGGTGACGGGCTGATCCGATTCGTTCTTGACCGTGAAATAAATCATATTGGTCTTGCCGATCAGGGTATCCTGAACCGGCGTTTCGACCTTGAAGCTCCAGTCGATATTGTTGGCATTGGTGTCGAAATAGACGCGGATCTTCTTGTCGGTAACGTGCGAGGCTTCGGCCGTGGCACGCTGGGTCGTGCCGTCGAAGCCGGTCACCTGACAGAACATGCGGTATAGCGGCACCGAGGCATAGGCCATGCCGAACATCCCCGCCAGACCGAGCAGGCAGTAGAGGACGACCTTCTGGTTGCGGGTGAGCGTCTTCATCAATGCGGCGTGTTCTGCATCATGCGCGTCAGCGAGACGAGGAAGACCAACACGACGAAGGCGAACAGCGACAGACCGATGGCGATGTTGCGGCGCTTTTGCGCAGCCAGATAGGCCTTCTTGTCGGCTTCGGGGTCGGGAAACAGGTCTTTGGAATCGCTCATGGATTTAGACTCCGGCAAAGGCGTGGTGCAACAGCAGCGCCGCGAACAGCGCCGTTAGATACAGGATCGAAAAGGCGAACAGGTTGCGCGCCGCCAGCGCTTCCTTCTTGACGTCGTAAAGCGAATTTTCGCCGCCTTCGGGGTGGTCGCCCGCGCGCGACAGGAACAGCTTGACCGCCAGAAAGATGAAAAAGGCCCCGCCCAGAACCGAGACGACCGCATAGATCAGGCCGCCCATGCTGAAGGCGATCGGCAGGCAGGCAACCGGGGCCATGATCAGGCTGTAGAGCAGGATTTGCAGGCGCGTCGATTTCGCGCCCTTGACAACCGGCATCATCGGGATACCCGCCTTGGCATAGTCTTCGGCGGTATAGAGCGCCAGCGCCCAGCTGTGCGGCGGGGTCCACAGGAAGATGATGGCGAACAGAATCCACGCCTCCAGCGGCGCGTGACCGGCGGCGGCGGCCCAGCCGATAACCGGCGGAAAGGCACCTGCGGCTCCGCCGATGACGATATTCTGCGGCGTGCGGCGCTTCAGGATCAGGGTGTAGAAGACGACGTAATAGAGGATGGTCAGAGCCAGAAGACCGGCGGCCAAGGCATTGATCGACAGCCACATCATGGCGACCGACAGGAAACCCAGCACGCCGCCGAACGCCATGGCATCTGATTTCGAGACGCGACCGGCGGCCACCGGACGTGTGCGGGTGCGGCGCATCAGGGCGTCGGTCTCGCCTTCGATGGCCATGTTCAAGGCCCCCGCCGAACCGGCACCCAGCGCGATGCACAGGACCGCGATAAAGGCCAGAAACGGGTTGATATCGACCGGCGCGACGACAAGCCCGGTCAGACCGGTGAACACCACCAGCGACATGACGCGCGGCTTGAGCAACTGAAAATAGTCAGCCGGAGAGCCGCGCAGGGCCTTTTGCCCGTAGGCCGGATGGGCGGCCTTAGGGGTTTCAGGTGTCGGCTTTTCGATATGCGCGGTGTCGGCGTTCACGGGATACTCTTGGTCTGGAACATAAAAGTTCGGGGGATGAAGGCTTACCCCTCACCCCCCGGTGTTTCAACCCATTGGGTTGGTTTAGTGGTGACCGTCGTCGTCCTTGATGACCGGCAGTTCCGAGAACTGGTGGTACGGCGGCGGCGATGACAGGGTCCACTCCAGCGTCGTGGCACCCTCGCCCCACGGATTGGCATCGGCCTTGCGGCGGCGGATGACCGACTCGACGATCATGATCAGGAAGATCAGGACGGCAAAAGCGGTGATGGCGTAACCGATCGACGACACCTTGTTCCAGTAGGCATAGCCTTCCGGATAGTCGACGTAGCGGCGCGGCATGCCTTGCAGACCGAGGAAGTGCTGCGGGAAGAAGACCAGATTGACGCCGATGAACATGATCCAGAAGTGCAACTGGCCCAGAAGTTCATTGTACTTGATACCGAACATCTTCTCGTACCAGTAGTAGAAGCCGCAGAAGATGGCGAACACCGCCCCCAGCGACAACACGTAGTGGAAGTGCGCGACGACATAATAGGTGTCGTGCAGAGAGTAGTCGATACCGGCGTTCGACAGCACCACGCCGGTCACGCCACCCAGGGTGAACAGGAAGATGAAGCCGATGGCCCACAGCATCGGGACCTTGAAGTCGATCGAGCCGCCCCACATGGTCGCGATCCACGAGAAGATCTTGACCCCCGTAGGCACCGCGATGACCATGGTCGCCATGACGAAATAGGCGCGCAGATTGAAGCCCATGCCGACCGTGTACATGTGGTGCGCCCACACGATAAAGCCGACAAAACCGATGGCCACCATCGCATAGGCCATGGCCAGATAACCGAAGACGGGCTTTTTCGAGAAGGTCGACACCACGTGGCTGATGATGCCGAAGCCCGGCAGGATCAGGATGTACACTTCCGGGTGACCGAAGAACCAGAACAGGTGCTGGTACATGACCGGATCGCCGCCGCCGGCCGGGTCGAAGAAGGCCGTGGCGAAGTTGCGATCGGTCAGCAGCATGGTGATGGCGCCCGCGAAGACCGGTAGCGACAGCAGCAGCAGGAAGGCGGTGACCAGAACCGACCAGGCGAACAGCGGCATGCGGTGGAGCGTCATGCCCGGGGCGCGCATGTTGAAGATGGTCGTGATGAAGTTGATCGCCCCAAGGATCGAGGACGCACCCGACAGGTGGAACGAGAAGATCACCAGATCCATCGCCGCACCGGGGCTGCCCTTGGTCGACATCGGCGGATACATGGTCCAGCCGCCGCCGAAGCCGTGTTCGGCCGCACCACCGGGACCGCCCGGCGTGAACAGCGAGAAGCACAGCAGGACGAACGAGGCGACCAGCAGCCAGAACGAAATATTGTTCAGGCGCGGGAAGGCCATGTCCGGCGCGCCGATCATGATCGGCACGAACCAGTTGCCGAAGCCGCCGATCATGGCGGGCATGACCATGAAAAAGATCATCAGGATGGCGTGGGCGGTAACGACGGAGTTGAAGCCGTGCTTGCCCTGAAAGATACCCAGTTGCGCCAAAAAGGATTTGTCGTTGAAAATCTGGATGCCGGGTTCGTAGAGTTCCCAGCGGATCAGGCCCGACAGGGCGCCGCCGGCCAGACCGGCGAAGATCGCGAAGATCAGATAGAGCGTGCCGATGTCCTTGTGGTTGGTGGACAGGAACCAGCGCGCGAAGAAACCGGGTTTGTGGTCGTGATCATCGTGCCCGTGGGCGTGATCGTGATCATGAGCGACTGAAGCATTCGATGCCATGACGTTCGTCTCTCTTATTCTGAATTATTGAACGGCGGGGGCCGCAGCCGAAACGGCAGCCTCGCCCGCAGGTGCATCAGCCGTGGCAGAGGCTGCGGTCGCGCTCGAAGCCGCCGCTGCATCCGCCGCCGCTTTTTCCGCTTCGATCCTGGCCGCTGCGGCCTCCGTCGCCAGCATGGCCTTGGTCTTGCCTCCCGCCTTGACGATGTAGGCGTCGAACTGCTCCGGCGTCACCACGCGGATAGCGATCGGCATGAAGGCGTGATCGACGCCGCACAGTTCCGAACACTGACCATAGAAGATGCCGGTCTTTTCGGCGCGGAACCAGGTCGAGTTCAGACGACCCGGAACGGCGTCGGTCTTGAGACCGAAGGCCGGCAGGGCGAAGGCGTGGATGACGTCGTAGCCGGTGACCTGTACCTGAACGACCTTGCCCACCGGCACGATCAGTTCATTGTCGACGCCGAGCAGATACGGCACCTTGGCCGCGTGGGCGGTCTTGAGATCGCGGGCCTCGGGCAGGAGGCGCGATTCGACGCCTTCGACGCCCAGTTCCGGGTAGTCGTAGGCCCAGTACCACTGATAACCCGTCGCCTTGACCACCACGTCGGGGGTCGGCATGTCGTTATATTTGCGCAGCAGGGCGAACGAGAAGAACGCGATGACCACCAGAATCACCACCGGGATCAGGGTCCAGGCGACTTCGATGGCGGTATTGTGCGAGAACTTGGCCGCGACGGGATTGGTGCGCTTGTTGTAGCGGACGACGATCCAGATCAGCAGGCCCAGCACCAGCAGCGTGATGACGGTGATGACCGGCATCAGAATCAGGTCGTGGAAGCTGACGGCGTCGTGCTTCAGCTCGGAAAAACCCTTCTGAAGATGGATCGCCTTGTCGGTCGGCAGGCCTTCGAGTTCCTTGGCAAAGGCGGCGCTCGCCGCCATCCCTGCCGCTAAACCGGCCCCCAAGCTAGCCAAAGTCAGCCTTCGGATGCCCATGCGTAAATTCCTCAATCTGGGCGCCTGCCGTTCCTGTCTTGAAATCGCAGGAACGTCGCGACACGCCGTTAATCCTCGGTCACGGGTGCGACATGCGCCCGCACGGGACACAGAGTCACACCTTTGTCTAGTGTTCCCCATAATGCCATATCGGCGAATTGCAAAGGGCTAAAAAGCGTATTCCCTGCCCGCCGCAGGGTCTTTCTCCACCTTTTGGCCATATTGTCGCGGATTGTCCCGATCAGGCCACAAGACCTGCGCGCTTTTGTCGCGGCGAGGCTTTGCGGACGGTTATATTTTGCGCGGGGTTATGGCCTTTTGAGTCGCCCTGCCCTACATGAATCCAAAGACTCAACCGAGACCGAATACGCCATGCGCCTTAATGATTTAGTCGATTCCGCCCTGCCCGATTCTGTGCGTGCCCTCGATCTTGAGGGCTGCCGTCAGGTGCTGGAGCGCGCTCTGGAAGGCGCGGATGACGGCGAGATTTATATAGAGTCGCGTGAAAGCGAATCCCTCGTCTTCGACGATGGCCGTTTGAAAGGTGCGACCTATGGCGCCGATCAGGGTTTCGGTCTGCGCGTCGTGGCGGGTGAAACCACCGGTTTCGCTAATGCCGCCGAACTGAGCCTGGAAGCCGTTAAGCGCGCTGCCGACGCGGCGGTTCTGGCCAAGCAGGGCACGGCGGTGAATGTCTCGGTCGGCCACAACCCGCCGCGCTCCAATCAACGGCATTATGGCGATCACGACCCGATCGGCGAAATGCCTTTCGCCGACAAGATCGCCCTGTTGCAGGCCATCGACGCCTATGCCCGCGATCTGCATCCCGGCGTGGTTCAGGTCTCGGCCTCGGTAGCCGCGGATCAGCGTCACATCACCATTCTGCGTGCGGGCGGCGAGATATACCACGACTACCGCCCGCTGGTGCGGCTTTCGATCGGCGTATCGGTCGAAAAGGATGGTCACCGCGAAACGGCATCTTCCGGCGGCGGCGGGCGCATTTCGGTGTTCGACCTGACCGATCCGAAGAAATGGCAGGCGCAGGTCGATGAGGCCCTGCGTCAGGCGCTGGTCAATCTCGACGCCATCCCCGCGCCTACCGGTGAAATGGACATCGTCCTGGGCCCCGGCTGGCCCGGCGTCCTGTTGCACGAAGCCGTCGGCCACGGCCTTGAGGGCGATTTCAACCGCAAGGGCACCTCGGCTTTTTCCGGCAAAATGGGGCAACAGGTCGCCGCCCGTGGCGTCACAGTGGTCGACGACGGCACGATCAGGGACGCACGCGGCTCGCTCAATATCGACGACGAAGGCACACCGACGAAAGCCACGACCCTGATCGAGGACGGCATTCTGGTCGGCTATATGCACGACCGCCTGTCGGCAAGGCAGATGGGTGTCGAGGCCACCGGCAACGGGCGGCGTCAGTCCTACGCGCATCAGCCTCTGCCCCGCATGACCAACACCTTCATGACGGGGGGCCATGACAAACTGGCCGACATGATCGCCAATACGAAGCGTGGGCTTTACGCCACCAATTTCGGCGGCGGTCAGGTCGACATTACCAATGGCAAGTTCGTTTTCCAGTGTACCGAGGCCTATCTGATCGAGGACGGCAAGGTCACCGCCCCGGTCAGGGGCGCATCGCTGATCGGCGACGGCCCGGCGGTCATGCAGCAGGTCGAGATGGTCGGCGACGACTTCGCTTTCGACCCCGGCGTCGGCACCTGCGGCAAGGCGGGCCAGAGCCTGCCGGTCGGGATCGGCCAGCCTTCCCTGAAAATCCGCGGCCTGACGGTGGGTGGCACATCGTGACAAATGCCGTCAGGTTACACATTTAACCATTTGTAAAGCCTGATGTAATTTTCACGCATTTTGCAGTTGCGGTCATTCCGGACTTGCCCGGTGCGACGGATAACGGCATAATTGCCGTTTATTGCTGTTAGAGCGGAATGACATTCCGCTCAAGCCGCCATTGAGGCGGCGGCCAAGGTGGCGTAGCCACCGCCCGGCGAAGGACTAATACAATGTGTGTGTGCGGAAATTCAGGGGTCTTATGCGGCGGTTATGGCTGACATCGGTATGCGTTCTGGCTTTGGCGGCGACGCCGGTCATGGCGGCGACCCACTACACCATCGGCGATTTCGCCGGTAAGCCCGTGCAGTCGGCGGCCGATGCCGTCAAATATATCCCGAACTTCATCCTGACCGGCTCCGGTGGCAACAGCAATCTGCTGATCGACGGCGAGCGCCCCAACGACCTGTCCGATGCCCTCAATCGCCTGCCGATGGCGCAGGTCGAACGTATCGAACGCATCCCGGCGGGGACGGCAGACTACGACATGCAAGGTCATGCCGAACTGATCAATATTGTCCGTAAGTCGATGAAAAAGCCGGTCGTCACGGTGACGAGTTCGGCGAATGTCTACACCGACGGCAAGGTCAAGCCGCAACTGGGCTTTACGTGGCAGAAGAACGCCGGAGGGCGCAATGTCGAGGCAGGGGTCAATCTCTATCAGAACAATGACGACGGCACGGGTCACGGCGAAAAGCTGACCACCCAGGCCGACGGCACCGTGCGTCATCAGCATCTCGATTCGCAGGGGCAAAATCAGGGGGCCGAGGCACGTCTGGCCTGGGCCGGGCCGATTCAGGGTGGTCGCCTGTCGATGGAAGGCAAGTTGCGCTACGCCGAGTCGGGCTTCGATGCGGTCTATGAGAACGGCGTCACCGAATACGAGCAGCGCGAAAGCGAAAGCTTTTCTCAGGAACTTTCAGGCCAGTATCAGAAAGACCTCACGCCACAGGTCAAGATCAGCGTCAATGCCCGCGCCAAGTCGAACGACACCACCAACCAGACCGACCGGCAAAAACCCGACTATTTCTCGCATTACGAGGAAGACAAGCTGACCTCGGAAGGCAATCTGTCGGCGCAGGCGACGTGGCGCTACAGCAAGGCCCTGAGCCTGCAAGCCGGGGGCGAGCAACGCTATAACGGCTTCGACGCCCGCAGCCAGTCGGTCGGCTCGTGGCTCGATGAAAACGAACTGCCCGGCACCAACCGCACGCGTGGCGAGGAGCAGCGCGGCTCGCTCTATGTGTCGGGCAACTGGCGCCCCAGCGAGGTCCTGAGCATCGATAGCGGTGTGGCGGTCGAAAGTATGGAATTCCGCCATCGCGGCAACTATCAGGCGGCCCGCAGCTACGCCTACCCCAAACCGCGCCTCAGCCTGCAATGGAAGCCGGACAAGACCTTGCAGGTACGCCTGAGCCGCACCCGCGAAGTCGGCTATATCGGCTACGGCGATTTCGTTGCTATCGCCAACTGGCAGTACGAGAAGCCGGATCAGTTGCTCTATCCGCTCGATCTGGTGCCCTACCGGCAATGGACGAACGAGGTCAGCGTCGATTATCGCTTCTGGGACAAAGGGCAACTGGTCGTGCGGCTGTCGCAGAACGACATCGACGACGCGGTCGAGCGCGTCCCGCTTTATACGCAGAACGGCGGCATAGGCGACATCATCGGCAATGTCGGCGACGGTGAGAACCAGCAGATATCTACGCAGCTCAACCTGCCCGTTGATGCCTATCTGAGCAATGCTATGTTGCGCGTCAACGCCGCGTGGAACGACTCGGCCATCACCGATCCGGTGACGGGTGAAAGACGCCGTATCTCCGGCCAGACGCCGATGACCCTGTCGTTCAGCTTCAATCAGGATTTACCGGGTATGTCGTGGGGGTGGTCGGTCGATCGTGGCTGGGAAAACAGCGCCTGGCGCTCGAAGGAGACCAGCCGTTCGGAAGGCTCGCCGTGGGTCAGCCTCTATGCCGAGTTCAAGCCCTCGCCTAAACTTTCGGTGCGCACGGAACTGCAAAATCTGGGTTCGCGCACGACCAGCTACGACCTGATCCGCTATGACGGCCTGCGCGACCGGACGGCGGTCAGCTACGAGGAATCGACGCGCCGCGACTCCGAACCGAAGCTTTACCTGCGTATCCGCAACGAGCTGTAAAACAGCCCCCTCCTCTAACAAAAACCCCGTCCGGATCACTCCGAGCGGGGTTTTTGTCTGATCCGACTCCGGACCGGAAAGTCGAGAGATTTGAGTCGAATAATAGCCGGCAAGCGCCGCAGGTACTAAAGTACCTGCAAGCGCAGACTGCGTATTAATCGGCCAAAGACCTCGATTTTCCCTTACTTAGTGTCGTTGGCGCCGTAGGCCCACTTCGAGATGAAGAAAGACAGGACGAACAGGAAGGCACCGAGGCCCACACCCCACCAACCGATCAGGCTGAAGGTTTGCAACGAGGTATTGAGCGCCGCACCGGCGTCCAGCACCTGACCGCCGACGGTTTCGGTCGAGGCCATCTTGGCAATGATCCCGGCGAGGAAGTGCGCGCCGGACGAGCCGAGGAACCAGATCGCCATCATGGTCGAGACGAGGATGGTCGGCGACAGCTTGGTTTGTTGCGACAGCCCGACCGGCGACAGGGCCAGTTCCCCCCAGGTGTGGAAGAGGTAGGTCAGAAGCAGGAAGACCAGCGGCAGACGGAAGGCGCCGTCGGCGAAGCCCTTGCCCCAGACCAGCACGAGGAAGCCGAGACCGGCCATGGCCAGACCGAAGGCGAACTTCTTGACCGGATCGGGGTCCTTGCCGCGGTTGCCGAGGAAGGTGAAGATCGCCGCGAAGATGGGCGCGAAGATCAGGATGAAACCGGCGTTGAACGATTGCGTTTGCGAGGCCGTCAGGCCGCCGTCGATCCACACATAACCCGGCGCGAGCGTCAGCGCCGCCAGTTGCTCGGACGAGGCCATGACGAAGGTCTTGCCCAGCATGGTCCAGATGACCGGATCGGCCAGCACGGTCAGGTTGGTGTTACGCTCGGAGAAGAGGTTAAGCGAGGAGCCCGCCTGTTCGAACAGGGTGAAGAATACCACCGAGGACAGGGACAGGATCATGGCGAGGCCAAGGCGGAAGTTCTCGACCTTGGTCAGCTTGGTGACCATGGTCGTGATGACATAGGCCAGAATGCCGAACGCGCCGATACCCAGCGCCATGCCGACGATGGTGTGGCGCTGAACGACGAAATAGATGACCGGCACGCCGAGGATACCCAAGATATAGATCAGGTGCTCCTTGGTGATACCACCGACCTTTTGCGTAAGTTTCTCAGGATAGGGCGCCTCGCCCTTGCCTTGCAGCATGCCCTTACCGAGGATGAACCACAGCAGACCGGCCAGCATGCCGACCCCGGCAAGACCGAAACCGGCCCACCAGCCGACCGTTTGCCCCAGATAGCCACAGAGAATGGCCGCCCAGAACGAGCCGAGATTGATGCCGAAATAATAGAGCTGGAAGCCCGAATCGCGGCGCGGGTCCTTTTCGGGATAAAGCTGACCGACAATGGTCGAGATATTCGGCTTGAGGAAGCCGACACCCATGACGATCAGGCCCAGCGACAGGTAGAAGGCGTGTTCGGCCCACGGCGTGACGACTTTTTTGCCCAGTTCGTAACCACCGGTCGGCAGTACCGTCGGCAAGGCCGAACCGGCCGGAAGGCCCTTGATTTCCATGCCCGTGGTCGAGGTCGCGTAATCATAGGTCGCGTCGCCGACCTTGAGTTTCAGCGGCGCCGACGGGCTATCGGTTTCGCGGACGAACTCGTAGGTCGCGCCCTGATAGGTCAGGGTCTGGATATTGGCCTTGCCTTCCAAGCCCATGCCGAAGTGACCGGCGACCAGCAGCAGACCGCCGAAGATGATGGCGCGGCGCGTCCCGATCCAGCGGTCGGCCACAAGACCGCCTACCAGCGGCAGCAGATAGACCAGCGTCGCGTAGGACGCGTACATATCGTTGGCCTTGTCATCGTTGAACAGGAAATGCTGCGTCAGATAAAAGATCAACAGGCCGCGCATGCCGTAGAAGGAGAAGCGCTCCCACATTTCGGCAAAGAAACAGACGAACAGCCCCTTGGGATGCTTTCGCATCTGGATCAGGACGGTGGGGACGGTGATCAAGGTGATCAGAATCCCCACAAACAGAACGATATTCAGCATATATTTGCCCCGGAAAGCCTGCGGGGGCGGCATATACCGGGCCCTTTTAACGCGCAGACAGTTACATTTGCCGCGATAGGAGCAGCAAATTAACCGGTTGGCAAGCTTAGTTCCGTTTCAGGCGAAACCGCATCCAGCCTTAATAGGCTTCTTCTGTGTATAGTTTGCGAAGGTCACCCTGCCATTCGCCATTATATTTGGCCAGCAGACGCTCGGCGGGGGTAATGCCGCTGTCGGCGATCTCAAACAATTCAGCCAGATAGCCGCTTTCATCGACCATACCGCCCGACAGGCGATGACGGCGCTTCAAGCCCCCTTCGGCGATTGTGAGCATGTCCGTCGCCACGTCCTTCACCGGGCGTCCGGCGATCTCGCCGTGCAAACCGGTTTTGGCGGCCATCGCTCGAAGCGCGTTGTGGTCGGCGCTGGACCAATCCTTGACCAGATCCCACGCGGCTTCCAGCGCCGCGCGATCGTAGAAGATGCCACCCCATAACGCGGGCAAGGCGCAAATCTTGCTTAACGAACCGCCGTCGGCGCCGCGCATTTCCAGATATTTCTTGAGACGAACTTCGGGGAACAGGGTTGTCAGGTGATCGGCCCAGTCATCGATGGTCGGGCGCTCACCCGGAAGCGCCGGCAGACGACCTTCGAGAAAATCGCGGAACGACTGCCCCGACGCATCGATATAGCCGCCGTTCGGCGCACCATAGCGTTTGACGAAATACATAGGTACATCAAGGGCGTATTGCGCATAGCGCTCGTAACCGAAGCCGTCTTCGAAGACGAAATCGAGCATCCCTGTACGGTCGGCGTCGGTATCGGTCCACACATTGGCGCGCGCCGACAGGAAGCCGTTCGGCTGGCCTTCGGTGAACGGCGAATTGGCGAACAGGGCCGTGGCGATCGGCTGCAAGGCCAGAGAGGTACGGAATTTCAGCACCATGTCGTCTTCGGACGCGTAGTCGAGATTGGCCTGAATCGTCGAGGTGCGCAGCATCATGTCGAGGCCGAGATTGCCCACCTTCGGCATATAGGCGCGCATGATATTGTAGCGGCCCTTGGGCATGACGGGGGTTTCTTCGCGCGTCCACAGCGGCGAGAAACCGACGCCGAGGAAACCGAGGCCCAGTTCTCCGCCGACGGCCTTGACCTCGTCGAGGTGCTGGCTTGTCTCGGCGCAGATGTCGTGAATGGTCTCCAGCGGCGCGCCGGACAACTCGAACTGCCCACCCGGTTCCAGCGACACCGAGGCGCCGTTGCGCATCAGGGCGATGATATTGTCACCTTCGTAAACGCCGTCCCAGCCGAAACGCATCAGGCCGTTGAGCAAGGCCTGAATACCGTCGGGACCGTCGTATTTCGGGCGGCGCAGATCGTTGTGGTGGAAGACGAATTTCTCGTGCTCGGCCCCGATACGCCACTGGTCGCTGGGCTTTTCCCCGGACGCGAAATAGTCGAGCAATTGCCGATGAATCTCGATCGGCTCCGCATCCGTCTTATCAGCCACGCCCGGCCCTCGCTTTAATTGCGCCTGTCTGTATCCGAAACCGCTAGACACTTTTCGGGACAGGCTCTGAATAACTAATGAAATGGATTGCGACCACAGACCGGGGCCTGAATCGTTCGCTTCCGTGTTACAATTCAAAGGCTATATGGGCGCAAGTTTCGGGAGGCACAAGTCAGATCGACTAAACTATTTCCAGTCGCCGCGTACCGCCTGATAAAGGGTCAGGGCGGCGATGGCCGCCGTATCGGCCCGCAGGATGCGCGGGCCCAGATTGACGGCATAGGCGTTCGGCAAACCGCGCAAGGTGTCGCGCTCATAGTCGTCGAACCCGCCCTCCGGACCGATTAGCAGAGCCACCGGCCCCTCGCCCACGGCCGTCAGCGCCTCGATCATCGGGGGGATGGTGCGCGCATCGGTCTCATGCGTCGAATCTTCGTCGCCATAGATGACCGTATCCGTCCCCGACTTCAGCCACACATCCAGCTTCACCGGCGGCAGAACCTCCGGCACGTCGAGCCGTTCGGTCTGTTCGGCAGCCTCCTGCGCGATCAGTTGCAAACGCCCGACATTGGTGTGATCGGCATTGGTCCGACGCGTAATCAATAGTTGAATTTCACCGACTCCCAGTTCGGTCGCCTTCTCGATTATGGTTTCGAGACGCGCACGTTTCACCAGTGCGATCAACAACTTCGGCGGATTGTCTGGGGCCGTCTGTACGCGGGTTCTGGTGATCAGCTCGACATGGACGCGCTTCTTGGTCACGGCGTTCAGCCGCGCGGTCCATTCGCCTTCGCGACCATTGAAGACGCTGATTTCGTCGCCCACATTCAGCCGCATGACGAGCGCGACGTAGCGGCCCTGATCGGGATTGAGCGGGAAGACGAGCCCCTCGGCGAAGGGCGGCGTGGTTTCGGCGATAAACAGTCGGATCATAGCGACTGAATAACCTCGCGCCCCTTATTTGCCAATACGCGTCGAAATAAAGGCATCGATGGCCTCCGTATAGGCGCCGGGCGTGCCGACCAGCCGGTTGATATCGGCGTGGCTCAGGGCCTCTTTCTGAACCGGCGCGGGCTTGCCGAGGCTTTTCAGTTTCGCGCTAAGGGTGTCGGCCTGAGCGCAGGGCTTGTCCGGGCGTTTGGTCGAGCAGACGATCATCATCGGCACGGCCTGCGGCGTCAGGCGCGCCAGCGGCGAGGCCTTGGACCACTTCGCCGGATCGCTGCCGAAGGCCTCGGTATAGAAGGCCGGCAGGCGTTTCTGGCTCATGGTGGCCTGCAAATCCATGGTCGCCGAATCGAGCACCACGGTCCCGGACCAGAGCCTGCCGCCCTTCGCCGTCACGACCGACGGATCGGCAGAGGTTACGGCCACAAGCTGCGCCCCGGCGCTATGGCCCATCAGGATCAGGCGGTTGACGTCTCCGCCCCATTTGACCGCGTTTTTCTGAATGAAGGCCAGCGCCGTGGCGATATCGTCAGCCTGCCCATAGGCGTCGGCGGCGGGCAGAAGCCGGTAATTGACGCTGATCACGATATAGCCCTTAGGCAGCCAGTGTTTCAGCTTGTTCTCGATGGAGCCGGTATTGCCCTTGTCGCCGATCTTCCACGCGCCACCGTGGACCATGACGATCATCGGTGCGTTTTTGGCGTTCGCCGGTGTATAGACATCGATGGCCTGCAAGGCGTCGGTGCCATAAGCCAGGGTCTGCTTTTTCGCCCCCGCCGCGATGGCGCTCAGATCGATGGGACGCGCCTCTTCCGCCTTCTTGGTTTGCAGACGGTCGGCCATGCGGTCTTTCAGACGCTCGCGGATAGGGCCGCTCTGGGCCAAAGTCGCGGCCGGGACAGCAACCGTCATCATAAGAGCAAGGCAAAGCGGTAAAATGCGCATGGTCAGTCTCCGTAACTGGATATCTATACGCCCGTTTTTCAGTTTCCCCTGCGGGCTTGGCGAAAAATCCGCTCCGTGTTACCGCTACATCAAAAATACAGGGAGACATGATCATGAAAACGGCATCGACACTGGCGCTGATCGCCGCCGCCGTGCTGACGACCGCTGCCGCGCCCTTGCCCGCGCCGTCCATCGACGGCTTCGGCGATGCGATCCACCATTGGCAGAACCGCAACGGCAAGGCCTATGCGCGCTATGCCGAGAGCGATGTGGCGGCGATTGCCGATAATATCCTGCTGCTTCAGCACGATAATGGCGGCTGGATCGAAAACCGGGACCCGCTGCGCATACTGTCCGACGCCGAAAAAGCCGAGGCCCTGAAAGAGAAATCGTCGCCGAATTTCAGTTTCGACAATCGCAATATCTATACGCAGGTCGATTACCTGATGCGTGCTTATAGCCTGACGGGCAAGATGGCCTATCGCGACGCGGCGCTGAAAGGCCTCGACCTGATCCTGTCGCAACAGGTGTCGACGTGCGGCGGCTGGCCGCATTCGGTGCCGTCGAAGACGACCTATCACGACAAGATTACGATGGCCGACGAGGTGACGTCGGGCAATCTGCGCCTGCTGCGCCACATCAGCATTGGCGACTATCCCTTTGATAAGCTTGCAACCTCGTGGCGCGATCGGACCAAAACAGCGCTTACCAAAGGCGATGCCTGCCTGCTGAAACTGCAAATCCGTCAGAACGGGCAACTGACCGGCTGGGCCGGGCAATACGATCCGGTGACGCTGGCGCCGGTCAAGGGCCGCAGTTTCGAACTGGTCTCCATCGTGTCGCAGGAAAGCGTCGAAAACGTCCGCTACCTGATGAGCATCCCCAACCCGTCGCCGGAGGTCATCGCCTCGGTCGAGGGCGCGGTGGCGTGGTTCAAACGCTCGGCGATCACCGGCAAACGGCTGGAGACCTTCGCCCTGCCTGCCCCAGTCAAGTACGACTATCACACGGCGACGACCGACAACCGGCTGGTCGACGATCCGAACGCGCCGCTGCTGTGGGCGCGGTTTTACGATATCAATGATAATTCGGTCATACTGGCCAATCGCGACGGCGTAAGAGTCAAGGATTACGCTGACATCCATCCCGAACGCCGCTCAGGCTATGGCTGGTACGGCGCATGGGGTCAACGCTTGCTCGATGTCGATTATCCGGCGTGGAAGACGCGGATTGCTAAGTAAATCCTTCCCCGTAAACGGGGAAGGATGAAGGCTCCAACTAACGGGTCGTAGGGCCTGCGGCCCTACTTCTTCTCAGCTAGAATATCATCGAGATAGTAGGCCTTCTTGCCCTCGATCTTTTCCAGACGCGGATATTTCAGCCCGCCGGTATAGTCGATCTTCACCGTCGTATAGGTTTTCCCACGCTTGATCAGCAGCTCGACCGGCGCGCCATTCGGCTTGGCGGCCGCCGCGACCGCCGCTTTCAACCCATCGGCATCGAAGGCCACACCATTGACGGCGACGACGGTCATGCCCTGCCCAAGTCCGGCCTTGAAGGCGGGGCTGTCCCAGAAGACATTGCTGACCTCGCCCGTCGGCGTGGTGACGATCAGGCCCAGCGAATAGCTGAGATTAACGACCTTCTGCTTCTTTTCCAGCGCCCGAATCCACTCGGTCGGTTTGTCGGTATAGACGAGCTTGTAACCGCCGCGCTCAAGGCCATCGAGGAAGCTGCCTTCGGAGGTCTCGTAGATGCGCTTTTTCAGGAAACTGTCCCAATCGTAGGGATAGACGCTGTTCAGCGTCGCCACCACGTCCTTGAATTCGTAGGTTTCCGGTGTGAACGAACCGTCCTTGATGCCGAAAAACGCCCCGGCAAAATCGTCGAGCGATTTCTTGTTATTGGTCTTTTCGCGGATCAGGGTGTCGGCATCCAGCCATACCAGAAGCCCGACATTGTAATAGTCTTCGGAGCGTTGCTGACTGACCCAGTTCTTCGGCGCCCGAGCCGAAATGACCGGATCGTTGGTCGTGTCGATCACCGGGCGCCACTTCGAGCCCTCGTAATGGTCGAACAACGCAGCGATCTGGGCGATGGCTTGTTTGGCCTGTTCCTGAGAATACATCCCCGACCGCGCCGACAGCATATAGCCCCAGTATTGCGTCTGGCCTTCATAGACCCACAGAAGACTGCCACGCATGGGTTCATGGAAGTCGTGGTTGTAGAGGTCCGCCCCACGACGGAACTTACCGTCCCAGGAGTGCGTATATTCGTGCGCCAGCAGATCGCGACCGACGAATTCATTGTTCCAGTCGGTGAAATATTTGGGCTCGTGGCCGTTTTCCGACGAGCGATGGTGCTCAAGCCCGATATCGCCCATCTCTTCCGACAAGTGCAGCAGGAAGTCATAGTGGTCGTAGTGCTGCGATTTGAACACCTTGACGGCCTGCGCGACCATCTTTTTGTGCAGAGCGACCTGTTCGTCCGTGGCCGCCAGATCGCCCGGCTTGTCGGCAAAAACATTCAGACGTACCGGGATCTTCGGATCGACCGACAAATCAATGGTCTTCTTGTACTTGCCGGCGAACATCGGCGAATCGATGAAATGCTCATACGGCAGCGGCTTGAAGGTCACCGTGCCATCGGCGGCTTTGGACGCCGTGTCGAGCGCCGCCGCATACTCCCAGCCTTCGGGCAGTTTCAGCGTTAGTTCGGTCGGGATATTTTTGGTGTAATAACCCGCCGGATACATCGACAGGTTTTCCCATTGCAGGTTCATCATCACGTCGGTAACGACAACACGCCCCGCCGCCGTGGTCATCGGGCTGAGGAAATCGAACTCGGCCACCACTTCCTTGGCGCCTTCGGGCACGGTGATGTGGAACGCGGTATATTCGACCGGATCGCGCAGCCAGGTCACCGACTGACCGCCCGCCAAAAAGCGGATATTGGCGATCTTGTCGGCCTGAGGCCGCGGAGCGTGCTTGCCCGGCAGCCAGCGCGGCATGATCAGGGTCAGCGGTCCGGCCTTGGTGACAGGGATGACCTGACGGACGCGGATAACGCGCTGTTGAAGGTCGGTGGCATCGACGAAGACCTTCAGCGTGCCGGGATAGGCGATGTCCTGCGACACCGGCAGCGGTGGCGTGGCCGGTGCGACGACCTGCGCCGTCACGGGCATCGTGGCCACTAAACCGGCCAGCACCAAATAGCTGACACCCCAGAACTTCATCGCTTTATGCATCACGCGCCTCACTATTAATAATGGCGCCCAACCTAATGAACGCGCCCGAGGCTTGTAAAGTCACAAAAATTACAAAGATCTAGTGCTTGAGGGTAACCTCCGCGCTGAGCGGTATGTGGTGATTGCCGATGGTGTCATGCACGACAACCTCGATCTTGTAGACACCCTCCGGGTCGGTGGCCTCGAAATCGAGCACCAGAGTCGCCGCGTTGTTGAAGATATTGGTCGCATTCATCGTCGCGCCCTTGAAGCCCAGCAGACCCTTATGGTCGGCCTTGCTTTTGGTGCCATAGACCTGTCCGTCGGGTCTCAGGACGCGGATATCGTAGGTCACATTGCCGAAGCCTTCGTCCAGCGCAAAGCCCATGAACAATACCTTGGCGGCGATCTTGTCCCCCGGACTGGCCGTTTTGATGAGGGTCAGTTGCAACCCCTGATCGGCGGGCTTCTTGAATTCGGCCAGACTGGCTTCGCCGACCAACACCAGCGCGGCGCTGAACGGCCCGTCGGCATTGGGAAAGGCCTTGGTTTGATTGGCTGGCGGCGTAGCGGCCAGAATCGGCATAGCCAAACACGCCGTAAAAAGACCGGCACTCAGCAACGCAGCGACGAACAGAATGGGTTTCATGCGTTCCTCCCTCGAAACTCAACAATATTGAACAATGTTCAATTTGAAGTCAAGGCGTATCGAACACGCTTTCGATGAACACACCGTTGGTCAGGGTCTTGTGTACCGGACACTTGGCAGCCACCTCGAACAGGCGTTGGCGCTGCTCATCCGTCAGATCCGGCCCGGTCAGGGACACCGTCTTGGAATAGATGTCCGCCTTGCCCGACGGATGATCCTTGACGCGGTCGTAGGTCAGACGCACCGCGACGTCGTCCAGCGGCCAGCCTTTTTGCTGCGCGTACCAGCGCACGGTGATCGCCGTACAGGTCCCCAGCGCCGTCAGCAGGTAATCATAAGGGGACGGCGCCAGATCGAGCCCCCCTTTCGCGACCGGCTCATCACCGGACAGGGCATGGCCACTGACCTCGACCGCCACGCTGAACGGGCTGAGGTGCGTTTCCTCGACATGGGCTTCGATATGGTCGGACATGCGGTTATTCCGGTAGCGGAATGAATTCGATTTCGTCGCCCGGCACCTTGGGGAAGCGGCCTTCGCGCCAGTCGGCCTTGGCCTGCTCGATGCGTTCCTTGCGTGACGAAACGAAGTTCCAGTAGATGTGCCGCTCGGTGAAGGGTTCACCGCCGACGACCGCCAGCTGCGTCTCGGTCTCCGCCTTGATGGCCACCGCCGCACCGGTCTCCAGAATGACCATGTGGTGCTCATCCACCGGCGTACCGTTGACGCTGACCGCGCCGGTGACAACATAAAGCGCGCGTTCGGCCACGTGGGTCGGCAGATCAAGCACCTGCCCCGGCGTCAGACGCGCCTCAAGATACAGGGTTTCGGCAAAGGTCTTGACCGGAGACGTCACCCCATAGGCCGTCCCCATCATGACCCGCACCGGCACGTCTTCGACCGATACCGCCGGGATATCGGCGGAGTCGTAATGGTAGAACGCCGCGTCGGTTTCCTCATCGGCTTCCGGCAGGGCGTGCCACAGTTGCAGCCCGTGCAGGGACCGCGGCTGTTCGATCCCTTCGAGCGGTTCGCGCTCGGAATGGACGATGCCCTTCCCTGCCACCATCAGGTTGATATCGCCGGGCGAGATCACCTCGCTCGACCCCAGCGAATCGCGGTGGTGAATATGTCCTTCAAAAAGATAGGTTACGGTCGCCAGATTGATATGCGGGTGCGGACGGACATTGGTTCCGGTATTGGGCTGAAACACCGCCGGCCCCATATGGTCGAAGAAAATCCACGGCCCGACCATGCGGTGCTTCGCGAACGGCAGGATACGCTTGACCATGAAACCACCGAGGTCTTTCTCGCGCGGCGGAATGATGAGGGATATGGCGTCGGACATGGGGAACTCCGGCTTAATCATGCAAACGACGGAACGGTAACACCGTATTTCAATCGCGCCTACGATGCTTTGAAACTCAAGAGAAACTATGCGGTTTCGGGGGCAAGGTCATGCGAAATTTTTACATACGCAAACCCGGTTAGGGTAAGCCCCAAACGCAGAAAAGCCCGCTTGTGCGGGCTTTCTAAGATGTTATTTTAGCTGAGATAATGGGTGCGGGAGCCAGATTTGAACTGACGACCTTCAGGTTATGAGCCTGATTGAATAAGCGGGAAGCAGTTAAATTTATTGATTATTTTGATATCGAAAAAATTTGTGTGCTGAAATGTGTGTTAAATTTCCGGGCTAGTAGGCGGATAGCTCATTTTGATCTGTCTTATCGGGGATGCCGGGTGGGCGGGTTCGCAACCGGCGGGGCAGAGCCCCAAGAGGTGGCCAGTCAGAAAGTCAGCACATCGCTGGCTTTCCGGTCCCTCAAGTCAGGCGCAACGGTAAATGTACGGAGTACCATCAACCGTAACCTGAGCGTAATCCATCGATAAGTCGCGGCCGATCGCTTCGTAATCGATATAATTGCGAAGGGTCTCAGGAATCACCCCGTAAAGTCCTTCTGCGACAAACTGCTCGGCAAGATCGCTCATGCGGACGCATTCATATAACTCGACGTCAAACCGATCCGGTGAATCCTTGCTAATGTTGAACCTGTAGCCCGCCTCACCTACCGCAATAATTACCTTGATTTTGTCTGTATCGTCCCATTCTTCAACGGCTTGGAAATAGCCCTCAATGTCTCCCTGATGAACATCAAGGGCTGCAAAGAGCGCGCAATCAAGGCTGTCTCCATCGATAAATTGCATTTCAAACTCTTCAACCGGCTGGCCGTAATCGTTCACTAGAGATTTGGACTTGAGCGAGTATTCCTCCTTGCTTTTGAAATAGAACCCGCCAGCGGAAATATCGTAGGGTTGAGCGTAAAGGGTGGTCATTTGCTTGTCCTCTTTGGGTTAGGGGTTGCGTGATGCAACCCTTGGCTCCCGCCGAGGGTGGGGTTAGCAAACGTACAGGGTAGTCCGGACTGAGGGGGATCACCCGGTCTGCAAGGCAAGCATTGCCTGAAGACCGGGGATACAGCCCGGACCATTTATCGCAGACCCTTACGGGCGCGAGGGGCGACGCCCCTTAGCTCTGTTCTTCCTTTTTCGAATGAACTCGCGTTTGATCAAACAGCGACAAACAGTCGAAGTTATGCTGCCTCCCAGACACGGTTTAGTATTTGGGCTGCCAGTGCCGCCTTATCCTGCGGCAGGAACCGTCCGTAGTGCTGGGAGACCATTTCAGGGGTGTCCTGAATGGCGTAGCTTGCCTGTTCATACGAGCCGGTTTGCTTGAGAATATGGGTGGCGAGGACATCCCGGACATTGTGCGGGCCGTGAGGCAATAAGCCCTTGATCGCGCCGCGGCCGGTGTAGGGGTTGTATATGCCATACCGTTGGATCGTCAGCTTCCAAGCCTCGTAGAAGGTCGTCTGATTGTAGGCCGCGCTGGCGCTGGTTTGTTTGACCGACTTGACAAAGAACGTGCCAGGATCGTCTGCCGGGCCAATCAGCACCGCCCGGTGACGACTTATCCAGGCGTCGATCATATCGTAGAGTCCGCCGAGATCCGGCAGCACCAACCGAAACGGCTTCGAGCCGAAAAAGGATGACGTGGCGTTCTTAAACGCGACGGCGGGGATGAGCACTTCCCAACCGTTATCGCGATGGCTCCACCGGAGTTCGCCACGCTTCAAATTTTCAAGGTGCCGCTCTATGGTCGGCACGCGGTCTTTAGGGCAGATGAGAAGTTCACGGAGGTTCTTCTGCCGCAAACCCAAATGCAGGCCCAGACGCAGCAACAGGAACGATCTGACAGCCTCGGCTTTGGCCTTGGGGTAAAGCCGCTCATCAGGCATGAGACGCAGGATTTCCTCGGTGATCTTACGATACTCACCTAACGGGCTGTCGGCCTCCAGCACCGCAAGGATCGGTTCAAACGGATCACGGTGAACCTTGGCGACGCGGCTGATCTCCTTTTCGCGGTGACGCGCGTGGCGGAACAAATCATCACATGCCCCTGCCCAGTTCGCCTGCACCCGTGCGACGTCCTCCTCGCTGATAAGACCCGGCACAGGTCGGAGGCGCTCGGCCAGGTGCGGCATTTGACGTAACCAGCCCGTATCCTCACGCACCATCGACTGCCCTATGACGAGCATATCGCTTTCCCAAGCGGTGTAAAAACCCCGGCGCTGCTCCCGCCACTGAAGATACCAGTCCCAAACGGAGGGTATGACCAGCATGGCGAAGGTTAAAGCTTTTGGGCTCATTCCATATCCGCGAACCGGACTATCCGGTTTCGCGATGAATGCACCGAATAACAGGCCAAGATGCTCCACCTTCTGATCAGAGGTTTCGTCGTTCCAGACACCATTGCGCTGAAAGCCATAAGACGTCAGCGTCGCCGTCTTAAAACGAATGAGGTCCGACATTTCCTGCTCAAGATGGACGGGCGCGAGCGTCGAAACCGGCATAGCCGGATTATCGCTTTCCGCATCGCTGGCGTCGGTGTCTGCGGGATTGGTCAGCCCAACAATACGCCCATTACGTATGCTGCGAAACCTGATGCCGTATCTTTGCTTGCTGGCCGCTGCCTGATATTTTCTATAGTCGGTTGCCCCGGTAATGATCGTGTTTGTCACCCATTGAAGGATTTCATCCTGTTCGACCAAAGGGCGGTATCTGAAGTTATCCGGCAAATGCCAGGCCAGACGCCTTCGAACCGACGGCTCGATATCATCCAGCCTATTCCCCGTGACCGCTCTCGTCCGGTGCGGTAGCCGGGCGCTGAAATAATTCATCGGCAGTCGATACCGACGCTCGATGCGATTCAGGAGCGCGAAACTTTGAGATGTCTGCGGTGATCGCCTGCCCTTTATCCAATGCCCTAACAGGTGAGCATCAAGACTCATATCTTCGCCGGAAACGGCGCGGCTGAGGTGGTGTGCACTGTCGCCATGTCGGCGCATGTGGAGCGATAGCATCTGTGAGAATGAGGATGTTTCAATCCAATCGGTCCATTTGGCCTCAGGAAATTCGACAATCTCTCTGGGCTTCGGCCCGCGCTTTCTTTCACCGCCGCCTGGCTTCGCCACAATAGGCCTGATCTCGCCTTTCCGAGGGCGGCCCCGTTTTCGTTTCGGTGCCTCCGTCGGACCGTCTATCGAAATTTGAACGGCAGGCGGTATTACAGGTGGGCTGGAAGGCGGCAGGTATCTGGCCTCACGCGGGACTATTCCAGGGACAAATTGTGGCTCCCCCGCATCTGCCAGGGCGCGACACATGGCGTCGAACACAGGACGAATGTGCGAGCGCACATCAAACAGACGCTGCTCATCAATGCCGGTCACCTGCCCGACCGCTGCGCAATCGATGTGGTTCTTGCAATACGGCGGGAAGATGCGGCGTTCGAGAAGGTCGTTCAGATAATGTCTCAGTCGATCAGTTTCATGCGGTGATAACACCGACGACAGGCGAACCTTGCAAAAGTTGGAAATCATTCGAGGGGTGAGTTTGGAAACAGGTCTCATTGCGCTTTCTGACATTGAAAAAAGAAAGCGCCGCTCATGCCGCAATCCATAACGTGCGGCTACCACCTTACCTTTGATTCAATATGCATAGGTCAATAATCTTGGCTATACACGGCACGCTACGATCTAAAACACTATAAATAAATTTAGCAAATCAATATCTTATGAATTATGCAGCTCCACACTGTCGTATTGCCGAACGCCCGGCAAGATATCAGGAGGCATGTTTAAGTGCGCAAATTCAATCTCTTAAGCCAAAACAGCCTCATGACGCAATCACGAGTCTCCCGATTTTCCGATGTTCAGAAAATCACTTAGCCAACTTCGGAGGCATTGCTTTTATCTTGCATTCCAATCAAGCTTTAAGGTTAGCCATTAATGCCACCTCCAACTCCCCAGTAGTTTCTGCAAAAACGACTAGTCGACTCCCTGAGTAACCTGCCGCAAACAAAAAATGTTCACATGCATCATTATGAGATTCAAATGCAGAAGTCGGCGTATCTAAATGGTTCCCGTCTTCGAGAAATTCATCCGCAGCATCCTCAAACTCTGCTGCTAAATCTCCTGAAAAACAAATTTCCTTAAGGGGAACCATTGATACCCAATCTGACATTTTCTCCAAAATAATAGGGGCTGTCATCTTCGTTGATTCGATCAAAAGAGCTGCCCCTTCTGTTATTGACGCTTTAAATGATTCGTATTCTCGATAAATATTTACTTTATATTCGAATAGCTTGTTGATTTCCATTTTAGTTTCCGTTTCGAATGTCTCTAATATTTTTTTCGAATGCTTTTATTTCACGTTCCAAATGAGCGATTCTACGCTGATGTTGCGCTTCAATGACTTCTTTGGAAAGATTTTCCATTCCGGGGCGGACAGTTGGATTAGCTTTGAATTCAGCTAACTTTGTTTGGTGTTCTACGATCCGTTTTTCATACGAACGTATAGCACGTTGAGCCTCATTCGACAGTGTGCGACTGCCAGTCGTCTCCGCCACTTCCGCAGCAGCGGCTCGACCCAAGAATGCACCGCGCGCCGCCCCAAGCGACAAAACGGTGACTACTTGTTCACCCAGCATCGCACCAGTCCCAACGACTGCTTCAGCCTTCTTTCCGTTTGCCCAATTAGTGCGCGCATCATCCCAAGACACTTGACCTGGAACCAGTGCTCGAAGAACGATGCTGCTTTCAATTCGAACAGAACCATCTGCCTGTCGGTAAGTTCCTCCCGTTAAGCATTTGACCAGCTCTTCACACATCCCGGTAGGATCGGTATGATTCACTGGATCACCCCCTACGTAACCGTACAAATTCAGATCATCCTCTGCGCCGATGGGGTCAGTTTGGAGGAAGCGTCCATAGATAGGGTCGTACACACGCGCCTTGTAGTAATAAAGCCGCGCTTCCGGCAGCACCGTCTGGCCCGTGTAGCGGAACTTGGCGCCCGTCCATGAATCCTGATCGGCTTCGTTCTTCGGTTCGCCATAGGGACCGTATTTGAACACCTCCAGCTTATTGCCGGACATGTCCGTCGTGGCGATGATCGAGCCCTGATAGTTGGTATAGTAAAAGCCGTTGGTGTTGTTCGTATAGTCGATCCACATCACCGGATCATCGGTATTCGGACCGTGGATATAGCGCTTGGTCGGCGAGGTGCTGTTGCCGTTGAACTCGGCGATCAGGTCTACGCCGTCGTAGAGGTACTCTGTCCATGTCCAGCCGCCATCGCTCGAATAACGCGCCAGACGCCCTTCCGGGTCGTAGTCGAGCCTGAGGTTCGCGCCATTGCCGGTCGCTTCCTTGAGCCGGTTATAGAGGTCGTAGACAAACGCCCGACCGCCCGTGCCTTCACCGATCAGGTTGCCGCGCCCATCATATCCACCTACCGCAGCTATCCCGGCATCACGGTTCAGACCGTCAAAGGCGCGGGGATCGGTGCTGTTTTGCGTCTCGCGGTAGTCATAGACATCGGTCGAGGCATTGACGCTGGTCAGTTGCGACGCCGGGTTATAGGCAAAGCTCCACGTTACGTCGTAATTGGTGTTGGCCAGATTGTTCTGGATCGACGTTACCCGCCCGACATTGTCGTAATCATAGCAGGTTTCGTTCGTATAGCAGGTCGCATCGCTGTTGATATAGACCCCGCGTTGCAACTTCTTGCGCCGCCCCTGATTGTCGAAATTCTGCGAGAAGGCGGGCGAACAGCCGCCACCGTTCGGCAGACAGGCCCACGCAACGCGCGTCCGCCCCAGAATGTCGTGGTCGTCCGTATTGATGCCGAAACCGTCGGAATAGACCAGAGCACCGCGCACGCCATGGGGCCAGATACCCAACCACTGACCGCGCCCGTTCATGTCCTGGGTTGAAACCATATAGCCAAGACCGTTGTACCAATAGGTGATCCCTTGCCCATCCCAGTGGTCGAAGCGCTTTTTCAGTACCTTTCCGGTCAGGTCATAGGTTGTGTAGATCGGCCGGATTGAATTGCCGGGGTTAGATTGGGTTATTTCCCGATTGAGATTGTCATAGACATAGGCAATGTACCCGCCGTCGCGTCGCCGCCAGCCCTCCCGGTTGCCATTGGCATCGTAGGAGAAGCTTTCGTAATCCGTGCTGCTAATGCCACCGGATGTCGCCAGATTATTGGGATTCCACGCCGACGGTCCCGTAATCGAGGGATAGTTGATACCGACAAGCCGGTCGAACCCGTCATAGGTCATCCGGGTGCGATTGCCGTTGGCGTCGATCGAATCCAGCACCTTGCCATTATTGGAATGGGTGAAGCTCGAATAAGCACGTTGTGCGGAAGTACCGACGGCTTGCCATACCTGTGTCACCTGACCGGCGGCATCATAGACCGTCTGACTGATCCGGTCCGGACCATAAGTCCCTTCACTGCCAAGACTACAAGCGCTCGCCGGTAAGCTGCCGAACGCCGCCGGGTTCATGCGAACCGCCGTGCATTCTGGACGGCGGACGGCGTCGTAGCTGATCTGGGTGACCTGAACCGTCGTCTCGGCCAGTGCGCCTGTGGCAAGCGCTAACCCCGCGACTCCGGCAACCGTCGCCACAAGCTTAGCCCAGACACGTCCTATCGTCTTGTGCTTCCACATCACGGCACCACCACTTCGGTCTTGAGCAGGAGCCCAGTTGCGTCATAGGTCATCTTTTTGGCCGAAGACCAAACGAAATCCGAGCCATCCGTCGCATTGCCGGTACCGACTTCTGAGCGGTATTCGAAACCGTCAGTGTCGTAATAATGTTTGATGACCTGACGCTTCAAAGCCCCGCCGCCATCAGGGTCAACGCCAATCTCGAAGATTTTCCGGCGAAAAGCATCATAGGTCGCATAGCTGCGATCATCGACATCCGTGCGCGGGCCATCGACCGAGGTCACATTCCCCACAAGGTCATAGGTATAGCTTGTCGTTACCGACAGCGAATTATCACCCGCGCGTACGGTTTCAGATGTCACCAGCAGGTTCGGGTGGTTATAGGCATATTCTTTGATCTGCTCATTTACGGTGCCAACACAGCCGGCTGGATTATTCCAAGAGGCGGTCGTGCATGATGAGGTCCGAATGAGACGCCACACGGGAGCTTCCGTATTTACCATCTGATTGCTGCTGTTTAATCCCTGAGCCTGTCTCAGTTCATAAGTGTAACGAACCTGTGGTCGGACGCCATTGGCATCCGCAGGCCCGGTTTCGGTCAATACTCCACCGTGCTGCGCATCGTATGTATAGTCGGTTTGATTACCTTTGGCGTCCTTCATCCAAAGCGGTTTGTTGCACACCTTCGCCGTTGCGGCTGTACAGGTCGACGGATAACCGGCTTCGACAACTTGTGGCGTACCGCCGCCCTTGGGAAAGCTCTTCACCTTGGTTAGGCGATTCCGGTCGTATTCGTATTCGACGTAATTGCCTTCGGGGAGTTTGACCTTACTCAGATGCACTGTATCAGCGTATTCATATTCCGTTTTACGTCCATACGCGTCGGTATCGGACAAAATGCGCGTTCCGCCCAATGTATCATAATCGGCCACGACAATCCGGTGGTTGCCTTTTGGATCTTCAATATCGACCGTGCCGCCGCTCCAGGTATATTTCCAGACAGAACTGCCTCGTGTAATTGTCTTTACGCAATTGGTCGTTGCCGCATTATAGAGCGCCCCCCGACAACCGCCAAAAGACTGCCAGTTATACATGACCATATCGTTTGGAATTGAATGATATTCCGCAACCAATCTCGAAGTGCCGGAATAATTTTTTATCTCCACTTTTTCTAAATATCTATACCTCTGAACATTGTCGCATCCCCAAGACGTGTTGCTTAAAGCGTATTCTAACGACCAGTTAGTCGTGATCTCTGTGTTGATTTCATAGTTATTGTCACAGGAGGTAATGCCGCGCTCCTGTACCGTTTCTTCGTATCTATATTGATCATTTATACCCCCTACCCAAAGCCCGTTCCCTTTTTTCAACTTCCACGAATAATAATAGGAATAATTATTAACCCATTGATTTGGCCCACGCTGATTCTCAGCTGTTCCAAATCCAAATGGGGTCGCGTAGATGCTGACCATACTGTTCGGGTAATTCGGCCCAGATAGTCCCGAAAAACTGATCAAATTGTAAGAAGAAATACCGTCGCCCGATGTACCCCACATGCCCCAACCCAGCGAGCTCGTAAATCCGGTTGGCGTAGTAGAAATAAACTGATCGGGCGGCATGCCGAAAAGTTGGTCCATTTCGCCATATCCAGTGTCCACGCCTTGCTGATTATAATTCAACCAAATTATTTCACCGTCCGGCTTGATAATTTGAGACAGAATGGCAAATTTTGCATCGACGCCAAAGTCGCTCGGCAGCAACGGACCGTTGCCAGGATTGTTAGGTGAAAATCCGCTAAAATATACAATCGTCCCATCAGACGTTGTGAGCTTAATACCGCCGTCGAATCTTTGACCTGCCTGACTTCCCGTTTCGAGAGTATCCATACTTCCGTCATGCGGGTAAAATTTAGTTCCATCCCATCCAAAGGATTTTCTATAGCTTCCAAAGTAAACGAGAACCGTCGAATCGCTTTTATAGAGCGTTTTGGCAAACTGATTTATGTACGATGGATCATTAGCGTCCTGAAATGTAATTCCCCCTACATAGTTACTACCGTTGGGAAAATCCGATCCGCCGATATGCTCTACAACACCACTGACACCCGTACCGATCGAGGACAGCGGCGATGGCGGCACGAATTGGCCAGTACCGAGATTTACACCGTTTTCATCCGAGGTTGCCGGGCTATGTATCCTGAGACTGGAAACATAACTCGTCTGGGCAACGGCGTATGTCGCTAAAAACCCAGTTGCGAGGAGTAAGATAGCTGCGGCAGTACGCAGGGCAAATTGCATTGTAATCGCACGAATGGCGCGGAGTTGACTGGAAGTCACTTTACCCCCGTAAAGTCTTGTCTTGTCTGTATTTTATGGTGAGTGTTCATCTTCTTCAAAGCGAACACCCTATGCAAATTTAAGCGTCCTGTGCCGCGTGAGGGCGGGCATGACAAAAGCCGTCAAAGCGCAAGCGTGCAACTGGAAACGGGATTATGATGTCCGTGACGTCTGGATGCGGTTGCCAGCGGCATCATATGTGTAGGTCACTTTGCTTCCATTGGGAAATGTCACCTCGATCACCCGGCCTAGAGCGTCATATTTGTAGGTGGTGGTCCCCGCCAAGGATGTGGAGGCTATCGCCATGCCCACAATCAGTGTCACCATGCCAAAAAGCTTGCCCGTCATTGTCCCCTCGTCTGATACAGCCCCCGCAAGAAGATCATAGGTTTGCAGCCTCAACAAGACATTAATCGCGTTAATGTGGTTATTTTGATCCGCATTTTGAGAATTTGCTCCGTGGACGGGAAATCAGAGTTTCGGGAAATTGATCCGCACATTGGCTTGTCCCGCCGCCATGCTGTACCCACCGCATTCCGCCAACGCCTGAATCGCCTGTGTTTCGGAAACCTGAAACTGCGGTCCGATACCGGCACCATCCAGCCGCTCAATAACTGGTACAGCCGATAACTTGCCATCAGCACCGAAACTTACGGTCAAGGTCACCGGCAAGGTGTCCGCATTCGCCCTGCGCCGCCAGCAGGGCTCAATCGCCGCCCATAGAGCATCACCGTCATTGGCGGTTGAGCCAGTGCCGCCGCCCGCCGCACCTGCCTTTGCGGCTTGCCCTTTGAGATTGGTATCGGAATCGGCTGTGTCTTTGGACGCCTCCGTTGAGGGCGTAGAGGCGATCTCTGTAATGGCGGTGGAGAGCAGTGCCTCGACGTCGGTCATATCCACAACTGTGTCGGTTATCAGGGCGGTGCTTTCGTTTGCTGCGGCTTGAATGGCGCTTGATGGCATCAGGACGACCTCAACCCCATAGTCGCCCGCCTGCGCCGGTCCGGTGCCGGAAAGCCCTTGCTCTGAGCCTCCGCCGCCTACTTGCTTAAGCAGAAGCAGCAGCCCCAACAGCAGGTGAGCGGTGATGGAGAGCGCAATGCCGACGGGGGTTCGCCGACGATCAAGCCACGACCCCAGACCGGAAAACCGGCGCGTGACCTCAACGTACATCGGCTCCAAATGACTGGGAAGAATATGCACCACGCCCCCGAAGAATGCCCCGCACGATGATTCATAGACCAGCTCTCGCAAAAATTGAACCGGATAGTAGGTGCGAAGTACACGATTTATGCGGAGGAATGTCGCTACGATTTCGTGGGCTCCAGTCGGACAGGGCATTCACATCCGATAAGACACTACCCCAAACGCTTCACAGGCATGACCTGAAGGTTGCGGGCAAGTTCAGGCGACAGAGGCAGGTGCCGGACATAAAAGCGCTCGATCTGCGGCACCTTCCTGTCTAAGATGGCTCCTGAAGTTTGAGTACAAGGTCTGCAATGTGGGACGACAGTAAAGGTTACCGTTCTACGTCCCTTTCACGTCCCCGCCCGATCTGCCTTTCCATTTCCTGTCCGATGGTGCGGTTGGGCGAAACGGTCATGCCCAAATCCTTGGCACGGTTCGCCAGAACACCTTCGACTTCGGTATCGCCGCGCACGGCCTTTGCTACATTGCGCAGGCCCTGTTCCAGTTTCGCTTTGACGCCGTAGCGGATGTCCTCACCGGCCTCTTTGAGGCTGTTCATCAGGCCTGACCATCTGCTCATGAGTTGGTTGGCGCGCAGGACCGGTGGCGTCTCCAGTCCGCGTTGTTTCGCATAGGGCGCGGTCGTCAGATAATCGAGCGTCGTTTCCTTCGCGCCTGAGCGGCTGAGACGCCTCGCCAGGGCGTTGCCGTCGGCGAAGTCATCTTTGCCTGCGTACAGCCTTGCTTCTGCCTTGTGACGGGTCATGGCGACGTAGGTCAGGTGCCGGTCCATGGTGTCGGATGCGAGGACATAGGCGCGGTCGACAGTCGCGCCCTGCGTCTTGTGGATGGTCGTGGCGTAGCCATGATCGAACGCCGTATATTCGCTGGCGTCGATATCCACCCGTCCCTTGCCGCCATCGATCTTCACCGATAGTCGTCCGGGTGCTGTGTGCTCGACGGTGCCCAACATCCCGTTCTTAACGCCCATGTCGCGGTTGTTCTCAAGGAAGATCAGGCGGTCGCCGGGGACGAAGTCGCGGACACCGTCGTTCGTCCGGAACAGCACGGCATCCGCACCCCCGCCTGCGGAGTCTCTCTCCTCCGGAAGCTTACCCTTTTTACGAAGCGCTTCACGTATGTCAACGTTCAGTTGACGGACATCTGCGCGGCGGTGGGCGAGCGCCAGGCGCGATTTGTCCTGATGGGCCTCGGTGTCGGCCACATAGTCATTGGCCAGTTTCAGTCGCGCCGCATCGGTCGTCCCGTGCATCTCGACCATGCCATGTTCGTTATAAGCGCTAAGTCCTACGGTCGTGCGGTTGGTGGCAAAGTCCACCGACGCCTGACGCTGCCAGTCGGTCTGCTGACGACGGACTTCCTGCAATTGGGCAAAGCCCGTGGTCTCCGCGATACTGCGGAACGCCGCTCCCGCCCCTATCGCCTGCAACTGTTCATGGTCGCCGACGAGGACCAGCTTGGCGCCGGCCGTCTGGGCGGCTTCTACGAACTTCGCCATCTGGTTCGAGCCGATCATGCCCGCTTCATCGATGACCAGAACGTCCCTGTTCGTTAGTTGGTGTTTGCCATTCTTCCAGCCGTACTCCCATGAGGCCAGGGTGCGAGACTTTATGCCAGACGACTCCTCCAGCCCTTCCGCTGCCTTACCGGCAAGCGCCGCACCCCTGACGGTATAGCCTTGCGCCTCCCACGCCTCACGGGCGGCGGCAAGCATGGTGCTTTTGCCGGCACCCGCAAAGCCGACGACGGCGCGGATCTGCTCCGGGCCGGTGACATGGCGGACCGCGTGCCGCTGCTCGGCACTGAGGCCGATGTGGTTCTGCTTCAGGTGGTCGATGACCTGATCGCGGGTCATGCTGTTATTAGCGATCTGGTCCTTCATCCCATGTAGATGCGCTGTGATGATTGACCCATCCTGTGTTTTGATCGCGCCCGTAACATGGCGATCCTCGACGCCGTGGCGCTGACTGTGGTTCATGGCGGCGGCGGACTGCACCATGCCTGTTTCGGTATCGACCATTTCCCGCGTCGAATATTTGGCCGAGGTTTTTTCGTTTGGTTCGGTCAACTGGACCAGTTCGGCTGATCCCATGACCTTTGCCATTAGGGTCCGGAACTCTGTCGGGTCGTCATTGATATAGCGGTGAAGCGTTCTGGCGATATCGCGTTTGTCGAAGACGCTCTTCTCCCCGGTGATAATGTCCAGCACCGCATCGGGGTTCTGGCGGATACGTTCGGCGTTCTTTCTCGCGGCTTCCTCTTCAAGGCGTTGGCGCTCGACGTCCTTGCCCTGTCGCTGCATCTGGGTGGCGTGTACGCCCATATGCTGTGTTGGTTCGATCTCCAGCCCGCGGTCTTCATGCGAGCGGTGATCGATGCGTATCTCATGCCCGGCTCTGGCCAGGTGCAGATTGGCAATGGCCTCCCATTCCTGCCGGATGTCCTTAAGCTGCTGCTGGGAGGTGGGCAGGCCGTTTTCAATCAGCCAACGGTTCTCGCGCTCCAGCGTCGTCTTGTCACCCAAGCCGTCCTTCGTTACCTCGCGCGTGGTGATCATGACATGGGCATGGTGATTACGGATGTCAGTGTCATCGTCCGGGCTATGTATGGCGAAGTCCACGGCGACATTGAACCGATCGGCAAGGGTCTGCGCAAAGTCGCGTGTCAGGTCCAGCCGTTCTTCGGCTGATAGCTCATGTGGCAGAGCGATCTCGAACTCCCGCGCGACACGGGCGTCCTTGCGTTTCTCGGCGGCTTCGGCGGCATTCCACAGGGTGGAGCGATCATTGGCCCATTCGGCCGCACTGCCGTCTGGCAGGACGATCTCCGAATGCTCGATGCCGCCCTTACGGGTGAAGTCGTGCACCAGACCATCGCGTTCATTGACCAGCCGCTCCCCGGCACGATAGGCCGCCGCCGCGACGGCGGAACGTCCCGAGCCGCGGGCTATGGGCTTCATGCTGAGGTGATAGATCGCCATTACGACCGCCGCGCTAAATTATTTTGTACGCCTCACGCCACTTTACCTACGGGGTGCGGGGGCCGCGCCCCCGCGTCTTCGACTTCTCTTCGCATCGCTTCACCGATGCCGCATCTGAGTTGGCCACAACTCGTAAGTGCGCCCTTGTGTCGGTCTTTGCTTCGCTTCAGACCTCCTCTGGGGTGTTTGTTTGTCAGGTTCTGGTCGCTAATTTGAACGGTAATAATGAACCACAGTCGAATCTATGGCGCAAGCATAACTCCCGCCTAGATTGATTTTTGCACTTGCGAGGTTGCAGGATTTTGCGCTTACTATGTTACCATGACCAGGGAGGGCGGCATGGTACGCAAGTCGATCGAGGAACAACTGGCGCAACTGGAAGCGCGGCAAAAGACGCTGAAGGCACGACTGTCCAAACGCGAACGGGCCGTCGATACGCGGCGCAAAGTTTTGCTGGGGGCGTTCGTGCTGTACCGCCTCGAACACAACGATCCGTTTGCCGATGATCTGAAGACATGGATACGGCGCGAATTCCCGCAGTTCCTGTCGCGCGATACCGACGTCGATCTGTTCAATGATCTGATCGATGTGCGATCATCTCGCAGGCCGGACGCGAATGGTGGAGATGTTACGTCTCCGGACGCTCAGGCGTAAGGTGGGCGGCCATGCTGGGGGAAATCATTCTGGCCGGTCGGGCGTTCCGCAATATGCTCGTGGCCGCCGCACGCAATCCGTTTTCAACGCTGCTCACCGTGATGATGAGTCCGCTCCTCTTGTGGAAGCCGGTCATACGGGTGCTGATACAAATTCTGATCGTCGTGTTCGGTGGGACATTGCTGACGGCGCTGCTAGTCCCCAAAGACTGGCGACTGGCGCATGATGCGCTGAACCTTCTGTTTCTTGCAGCGCTGGTTTTCATCCTGTGGCGTAATATCGTCAATCCGATGATCCTGCACTTTGGTCCTGCCGGGGATAGTGCGACACACGGTTCTGCCGACTTCGCCTCTTTGAAGGAGATTACCGCGCTGACCACCACGGGGGCGAAGGGCGGTAAAACCAACAGGCAAGGTCAGGCAGCCGGTCCCGGTTCAACTGACGCCGGTGAGACGGGTCTGCTGATCGGGCGGGATGGCGATAGCGGCAAGCTTCTGCGCTATCACGGGCCTGCGCATTTGCTGACCATGGCCCCTACGCGTTCCGGCAAGGGCGTCGGCACGATCATCCCTAATCTTCTCGTCGCCGGGCGCTCCGTCGTCTGTGTCGATCCCAAGGGCGAGAATGCGCGTATCACCGCGGCGGTACGGCAAGGCTTCGGGCCGGTGTTTGTTCTCGACCCGTTCGGCGTCTCCGGCCTCCCCTCCTCAGCCTTCAATCCGCTCGGTCATCTCGACATCGACCACCTCGATGTGGCGGAAGACGTTTCGACGCTCGCCGATGCGCTGGTGCATGACGCGCCGGGCGGGGCGGGAGAAGCGCATTGGAACGAGGAAGCCAAAGCTTTGGTCTCGGGCGTCCTACTGCATGTCATCGCCACGGAGACAGGTGAGCGGCGGTCGCTGGCGACATTGCGGGAATGTCTGACCCTGGCGCCCGATGCGTTCTACGAGTTGCTGGTATCTATGCAGACGAACCGGGCCTGCAACGGTCTGATCGCGCGTGCCGCCAACCGACATATGAGCAAGTCGGATCGCGAGGCGGCGGGCGTCCTGTCGGCGGCGCAACGGCACACCCATTTCCTCGACAGTCCGCGCATGACGTCCGTGCTGTCGCGGTCGGACTTTTCGTTCAGCGATCTCAAGCTCAGCACGGTGAGCGCCTTCCTCGTCCTGCCGCCGGATCGCATCGACACCTATTCGCGCTGGCTGCGCTTAATGGTGACGCAAAGCCTGATCGACATGGCGCGTACGGATGTGCAGCCCCGCCTCCCCGTTCTGTATCTGCTCGACGAGTTCGCCGCGCTGGGGCATCTAGCACCGGTGGAGCGCGCCATGGGCCTGATGGCCGGGTACGGCGTACAACTCTGGCCCATCCTTCAGGATATCCATCAGTTGAAGGCCACGTATGGCCAACGTGCGGGGACTTTCCTGTCGAATGCCGGCGTGTTGCAGGTCTTCAGTGTCAACGATCACGAGACGGCGAAGCTTGTCTCCGATCTGCTGGGTCAGACGACCGTGACCTTCCAGACTCAGAGCCGTAATCTCGACTCCGAAGACACGGGCCTGTCGTTCAGTCAGCAGCAGACAGGACGCCCGCTTCTAACGCCGGACGAAGTGCGCCGCCTCCCCGCTCATGCGCAACTGCTCTTTCTCACCGGACAACGGCCGATCATTGCGAAGAAGATCCGCTATTACGAGGACCGTGAGTTCAGAACGACGTAGGGCCTGATAGCTCAAAAGCTGGAGTACCGGACTGTGCGCGCTTGTGAGCGCCGACCGTCTTCCTGACTTCCATCAATCCGCGGTAGTCGGTTTTGGCTTTCGGCCTACGGTCGGGGACAGTCTCGCATAGCGTTTCTTCCATAATCGTCCTCCTCCTCCGCGCTTCATGCTTTCAGAACGTCGGCGGCGGGTTGCGGTAGGGTATCCGCCCGACGATATGATCAGGATCGGCGGTGAACGTTGTGAACACGCCGCGGCGCAGTTTGTATTCAAACTCCAGCGCGTTGCCGAGGAAGGCCCTGACCCATGTCAGCGCGTCGCCGTATGACCACCGTCCGCCCTCATCGACAGGCTTGATGTGTTTGAGCTTGGTATAGCCGGCCTCCTCTGCCAGATCGCAGGCGGCGACCACCATGCGACCATGAAAGATGCGGGCCTGAATGGCCTTGATCTCGTCATTGTCCAGGGCTTCGACACCCCATTCGTGCGCATTGATCGGTTCCCAGATGTAGTGATTAAGCGTCTGGATATCCGTCTGGAACTCCCGTTGAAGAATGAACTCTATGGCCTGCGCCCGGCTGTATTCCAGACTGTTGCGTTCGGCCGTCGCCGCAAGGAGCCGGCGCAGGACGAGGGTCTTGCATAGCTCGACGATCAGGCACCATTGCGACGCATAATCCTCGCCCGCGGCAAAGACCTGTGCCAGTTCCAGCAGGTCGAACAGGTTGGCGTCGTTCAGCCAGCCGTTGGTAGCGACTTTGAGGGCGCCTTCGTGTTCGTGCGCTTCCCACAGATCGTCTCGATGTCGGGGCTGCAACCGGGACGGCGCCGAGAGTCTCAGCAGCAGCATTGCCCGGGCTTCCTGCACGTTATAGCGACGCTGGAGCGGCGTGACTTTCTCGTCCGTGCCAATATACAGTTTGAACAGCTTCTCGTCGGACAGGCCCTGATGAACCATGCCCTTAGCCCGGAGCCGGGCCTTTTCTTCCGGGGTCGGTTTGCTCATCGCGCGCCTCCCTGACCCTGCGACACCCCGCCGAAGAATGCATCGGTCCATTCGCATACTTGGACAGGATCGCAGAACGCCCGATATCGCGCGTTGCGTAACGCCGTGAGGCTTCGCGCAATGGCCTTTGTGACCGCGTCAGGTGAAAGGCCGAACCGGTGCCCAAGAGCGTCGCAGGACAGGCCCTCGATGCGCCACGCGCTGAGCAGTTGCTGCGCCTCGGTGGGCAGTCGCGAGAGGGCCGCCAGTGTCACGTCGGCACTGGGCGGGAGGATTTCGACCGGCGCGTCCGGAAGCTGGTCGGTGTCGGCGACATAAGCGGACGCCGGGGGTAGCCTGGCTTCCATACCCGCCACGGCAAGATCGAATATCAGGCGCATCATGTAGGCGGGCGGATCACTTATCCGCCGCCACTGGTCGCCTTCGGTGGTCCGGCACAGGGCCGTCTGGCAGATAGCGTCCGCGTCTTCGTAGCTGGCGCTCAGTCGGCGGGCCAGGGCGTAATAGTGGGCATCATGCGGCAGGATATGGTCGCGAAGCCAGTCGCCCTGCACCACCGCCTCAGACGAGGCCATCAATCTGGGGGTTGAGGTCATGCTGCACCTCCCGCTCCTGGTTTCAGGGAACCAAAGGCACCGGCCGGATGATCATGGGCGAGGACACGCAAGGTCAGGCGGGAGCGTTCGCGTTCTAACCGGTCGGGGGCACCATAGGCATACAGCGGCGGTGGCGCGACGCGACGGATGATCTGCGCCCGGCACAGGTCGGCGATTGCAAGCCATTTGCCGGCGCGGTCCCCCCGGCCGTAAACCAGAGCGATCCTGTAAAGCATCAGCAGGTTAGCGTGCGGCAGTCGGCCCTTTATCACAGCCTTCAGCGCCTTCCGCTCTTCGTCAGGATCGAAGCCTGGCACCTGGCGACCGGGCTCCGGATCGGGTTCGCCTGCCTCCATGCGCGCCATTAGCGACGCGGTGACGGCATCCTCGATCTCATTGAAGACTTCGACATCGGGACCGCCGCAGGACTTCACCAGCACAAACAGATCGACGAGCTTTTCCGGCGACATGTCAGGATGAAACGCTTCCTCGGCGACCTTCAGCGCGTTACGCAGGGATATCAGTTCGAAGTCCGGTTTCGGTTCGGCCGATGCAACATCCGTCGGGGCAACGGTTTCTGTTTCCAGGCCTTTGCCTTGTTCTGGCAGTACCCGTGACCGGGCCAGCTTGATGCGCCGGAGTATCTGGCATCGGCTCAGGTCCATGACCGCCTGCCAGCGCCGGCCTGTCTCCTCGTCGTCTTCGTTGCTGCGCTCCGAGGAGGAGAGGTTGTACATTTCCAGCAACTGCCAGTCACTGAGCTGACCGGCACAGACCGCCTCCATCGCATCGGCATGAGCCTCGGGCTCGAAACCGGGCCAGTCCCGCGCATCGACCGGCTCGGGCACGCCGCCCGACATACGGGCCAGAAGCAAATCCTCTATGCGCCCGAAGGCTTCGGCGTAGATGGCGCTGTCCAGTCCGGTGTGCCAGTCCTGCACGAGGAAATAGAGATTGATCAGGTCGCCGTCCGGCATGTCCGGACGGAAAAGCTGACCGATCGCGAGAAGCTCGCGCTGGCCATAGCCCGGTCCGGCGACTTCGGTGTCAGGGAGTTCGTCAGCCAGAGTCTGGAAAGGGTTACCGTCCATGGCACACCCTCCCCGACAAAAAGCGAAGTGATGTGCTGGTGCGGCGATCGCATATTGGGCATGCGGAGCCTAGCGGCCGCGGCTCTAAACCGTAGATAAAATAATGAAGATTACACCCAGTCTGGCCGGACTTCCGGCGCGGTGACGTACGCATGTCTAACCCCTTTGCCAGTGGAAGACGCCAGACGGGGTTGCCGTCTGGTCAGCTTCGAACCTTTGGTGATCGGGGAGTTAGTAAACCGGTGTAACGCGGTCCCTATGGCCTTTAGCCGGGGCCTATTGCATACGCCATAGGCTCCCCGACCGCAGAGGTCAAAAAGGAGAGTGTGCTGGAATGGCCAGCATCTAACCAGTTACACTGAGGCTTACTACGGCCCCGCAACCGCATGTGGCGATTGCAACGTAAAGGTGACATAGAACCGGAAAAAAATCAAATACTGTGGGGAGGATTAATCGTCTTCCCTTGAATCGGACGTCGGGATCTAAAATTTGCCGTCAGAAATGTAGTTGGCTTCGGCTCGTGGTTCGCCCAAAGCAAAATCGCCGCTGTGCCGCGCGGTAACTGCATTTTTTTATGAGCGCCCAATGCGGACATCTACAGAGCCAATAGTCGGATCGCCCGTAAGGGGCCATCAAGGCATCTGTTTTCTACACAAGTCTGGATCAGTCGACGAGGCAACGTCGAACCGTATTGCTGCAACAGGGAAGCGGTCTCCCGAAAGGCGGCCCACCGACTGGCGCAGGCGATGGAAGCCGAACCCGTTTCGCTTTGACATGAGATCACGGTCTGGGGCGCAAGGTGTCCTAGATATCGAACCGCAAAGTTCCCGAAATGATTTGGAAGGTAAGCCAAACTTATCTCTAATCATCGAATTCTAGGTCCTCGTCCCTATATCGTGCGATGCTCGACTGGGCACTTCGACGGATGTAGTTGAACAGGTCATAAATTGGGGACAGCTTTGATATGTAAGACAAAATAGCTTCTGATTGTTCCAGGTCACGGACATCACGCGGCATTGGCTTGCCAGACTCGCCGGATCTCATTCCCGAGACTGCGGCACCTCCCAAGTTGCTCCAGCACCTTTCAAATAGACCAAAATCCATATCGCGGCACTTTTGCAAGTACCGCGTGACGAAGTCGAGCTGTACAAAGACAAAGCTATGATGCGCTTGCCCCAAAGGAACTCCGTGCCAGCGATTTTCCGAATGCCAGTATAGAAATGATTCCACTGTTTTCTCGTATTATTAATTCTCAAGCAACGTACGAGAGGTTCCGCTAATGCAGGTCGCAGTGCACCGCTCCTGATAACCGGTGCCGTTCAACATCCGCTTTAGCAAGTTGTACAAAATCCAACCGCGACCGCTATAGGCCAACTACGGAATCCGGTAAAAGTAGGAAGAGGCCGTTCGGCCATGTTTTGCCGTGCGGCGTACGCCACGGCAAAGCCATCCCGGCAAGCGGTCTGGCAGTTCGGCGCGGAGCCGGTGCCGTCTCTGGTTCTCGCGCCTCATTCATCGGTATGAAGATCGGGCGCTGGAGCTTCGCCCTTGCGTCGCGGACGACGACGGTTGATGGCACCCGCGTCGAGGGTGTTCTTGATATGGGCGGCATAGTATTTTTCAATCATCTCGACCGAGGTACGACAGTTCTTGGCAATCTGGTAGATGTCCGCGCCTTCCATCAGGCGCAGGCAGATATAGGTATGACGCAGAGAATAGGCGGTCCGCGCCTGGCCGTCGCGGTCTTGCTTTAATCCGTTGCGCTCAAGGAGCGCATTGAACAGCTTGATATGGTTGCCGGGAAAGACCGGGTCTTTCGCCTGCGGCATGACCGTCAGGGGCACGACGACGGCCTCCCCTGCCCGCTTCTGGCGCTTCGTCAGCTTCGGCACGGCCATGGGTTTGGGACGGTTCAGCAGACGCTCATATACCGTCACAGCGCCCGGCATAGATTTACAATAGCCGACACCGATCTTGCCGCGCACCTCGATCTCCAGGATGCGCTGCCCGGTCACCTGGTCCTTGACGATCGCCACGTCGCGGTGCTGAAGGTTCTTCGCCTCGTCGGGCCGAAGCCCGGTATTGCCCATGAACAGAACGAAGTCATGCACCTGCTCGGCATTCCAGTGGTGGCGTCCGTGCGCGGTCTTCGCGTACTCACGGGTCGCCGTATAGAGCTGCTTGTATTCGGCGGGGCTAAACCACGGGCGGTGCATGATCTTGCCACGCGTGCCGTATGGCGGCGACAGGTCCGGCAGGTGGCTCAGCCACGCATGACGCTGCGCCGTCTTCAGGACCTGACGCAGGGTGACAATCTCATCGTGGATCGTGCTGCGTGACGGCGGCTTTGGCTTGGCGGCTTCGATTTCGATTTCGATATTGGGTTCATTCGCGTCGGGTATCGGTGACTTTGGCTTGCGTCCGGTCTGCCCGGCGCGGTGGACGCGATATTCCTGCACCTTGCCCGCCGTCACCTCCGAGATACCCAGCTTGCCAAAGAAGGGACGCAGATGCAGGCGCAGACGGTGCTTGTGCCCTTCGACCCAGCGCGGGCTGCGCTGACCCTCGGTGATAACCTCATATTCCAGCTCAAACTGATCGGCGACCTTGTCGAAGCTGATTTCCTTCTTTTTGATCAGACCGGCGCGCGACTTGCCGCGCAATTCCAGATACCAGTCCTCAGCCGCCTCCTTGGCCAGTTCAAGGTCTTCTTCCTTCGTCGAGGCGCGATGCTGCACGCCGGCGACGCTGGCCGAACAGTGCCAGACCCGGCTGGTACGCCGGTAAAGGTGGACCTTGCCCCCTAAAATCTCGTGACTAGCCATGATTATGAACCTCATAACTACCGTTATGAGCGCATTAATTCACAATGCTCTTTTTCTGTCAAATTTTGTGCTAGGCTGGTGTTAGACGATTCAGAGCCTAGAACGCAAAAAGGCCTCCCGAAGAAGGCCTGTATTTGTTTGTATTTATTTAGTTAATGGGTGCGGGAGCCAGATTTGAACTGACGACCTTCAGGTTATGAGCCTGACGAGCTACCGGGCTGCTCCATCCCGCGACACCTAATTCCGTAAAAGTATTCTCGGGCTTGCGCCCTGGGGTCCTTTGACGGGTATCTATACGGACACGCTATATGCAAAAAGCGTTGTTTTTGCATATAGCCTGATATTGATCTGATTTCGCAGAAAGCTGATCAGATATTAAAAAAGACCGGCAGCTTTTTGTGCCGCGCGGTCTTTGATGGGGTGTG
>NZ_AWGF01000023.1 GCF_000495855.1 Asticcacaulis sp. YBE204
AACCGGTGCCGGGGCCGCCGGGGCAGCCACAGGGGCCGGAGCCGCGGCATAGGTGACGGCGGGCGCGGCGGTCAGCTGACGGGCGACGCGGATTTTCAGGTCACCTTGTTCGACCTCGATCTCGGTCAGTTCGGTTTCCTTCAGGATATCGGCCAGTTTGCGGACCAGACGAGGGTCGATAGGATCAACCGTTTTTTGCGATGACATGCGCTTACCTTATTCAGTGTGCGGCCCATTCGGACCTTTAGGGCTTTTGACGTTACTGTTCGATGAGGCGCAGGGCCGCGTCAATAGCCAGTTCATAACCAATCGCCCCCATACCGGCAATAACCGCCTTGGCCGCCAGTGACACGTAGGAGTGATGGCGGAACGGTTCGCGGGCGTGCGGGTTCGAGAGATGGCATTCGATGATCGGCTGCTTAAGGGCTTTCAGGGCGTCGAGCAACGCCACCGAAGTATGCCCGTAACCGGCCGGATTGATGATCAGCACCGAGGCCGCTTCGCGTGCCTCCTGCACCCAGTCGATCAGTTCGCCTTCGTGATTCGTCTGGCGAAAGACGACGGCTACGTTTTTGGCCTGGGCCAGCGCCTCGCACGTCGCCTTGATGTCTTCAAGGCGGGTATATCCATAAATTTCCGGTTCCCGCACCCCAAGAAGGTTGAGGTTGGGGCCGTTAAGGACATATATGGGTTTCGACATGCAGGCCTTATCCAGTGGATGCGGTCTTGTATCGCCTGTTGCGGCGGCTCACAAGAAAAAGCGGACCCACACGCTCCGAAATGACCGAAAAATGACCAAAATCCTGTTGAATGGCACCGAATCCGAGGTTGCGGCGGCCAATGTGCTGGCCCTTGTCGAAGGTCTTGGAATCGATCCGCGTAAGGTCGCAGTGGAACGCAACCTCGAAATCGTGCCGAAATCGGCCTATCTGAACACCCCGCTCGAGGACGGCGACCGTCTGGAGATCGTCCATTTCGTCGGTGGGGGAAACTGAGAAAAGTGAATATTATGACTGATAGCTGGACCGTCGCCGGACGCACCTTCACTTCCCGCCTGATCGTGGGCACGGGCAAGTACAAGGATTACGAACAGAACGCTGCCGCGGCACGGGCATCGGGCGCGGAAATCGTCACCGTGGCCGTGCGCCGCGTCAACCTGACCGATCCAAACCAGCCCATGCTGATGGACTATGTCAAACAGGACGAGTTCACCTACCTGCCCAACACGGCGGGCTGTTTCACCGGCGAAGACGCCGTGCGGACGCTCCGTCTGGCGCGTGAAGCGGGGGGCTGGAACCTCGTCAAGCTGGAGGTTCTGTCGGACCCCAAGACGCTTTATCCCGACATGGAAGAGACGCTGCGGTCGCTGAAACTGCTGGTCAAGGACGGCTTCGACGTCATGGTCTATTGCTCGGACGATCCGGTCTACGCGAAAAAGCTGGAAGAGGCGGGGGCGGTCGCCATCATGCCGCTGGGCGCGCCGATCGGGTCGGGCCTCGGTATTCAGAACAAGGTGACGCTCCGCATCATCATCGAGAACGCCAAGGTGCCGGTGCTGGTCGATGCGGGCGTCGGCACGGCGTCGGACGCGGCGGTTGGTATGGAACTGGGCTGCGATGCCATCCTGATGAACACCGCCATTGCCGAAGCGAAAGATCCGATCCGCATGGCTGTCGCCATGAAACACGCGGTCATCGCCGGTCGCGAAGCCTATCTGGCGGGACGGATGCCGAAGAAGCTCTACGCCGATCCGTCCTCGCCCCTCGCGGGCCTTATTTAAGTTTGGTTCTCTCAGCGGCGACCAGAGTCTTGACCTGATTGAGGTCGGCGCCGTTGATCAGCACACCGCCGATGATGAAGTTCGGCGTCGCCTGAATGCCGAGACTCTGGCCCAGTTTCAGAGTCTCGTCGATCTTGGCCTGAACGGCGGGGGTCTGCGCCTTGGCGCGGATTTCCGCCGGATTGACGCCCGCCGAGATCAGGGCCTGATCGACGTCGGCGTCGGTCTTGAGATCGCTGGCATAGAGTGCGTGATGCACGGCTTCATAGTGGCCGGTGTCGCGCGCCGCCAGCGCCAGCGCCGCGAGGAAGCGCGACTGATCCGGGCGGATAACCGGATATTCCTTCACGACCACGCGGACGTCAGGGTTTTCCTTGAGGAAGGCCTCGATCTGCGGCGCGGCGACCTTGCAGTAGCCACATAGATAGTCCTGAAATTCGACGATGGTGATAGAGGCTTTCGGATTGCCCATGACCGGATCGTCGGCAGCGACGAGCGCGCCTTCATTGGCCTTGATGGCGGTTTCCACCGACTGCTTAAATTCAGCGTCCTGCTTGGCTTGCAAGGCGCGGCTGCCTTCCATCAGGGCTTCTGGCCGCGACAGGATGCCGCCGCGCACGATCAGACCTTGGATGTTCGGCAGGACATAAGGGGCCAGAGCCAACACGAAGGCCCCGGTGGCGACCGCAAGGGTCAGGTTGGACTTGCTCAGCAGCGGCTCGGATTTCACAGACGACGCGGCGGGGGTTTCAGGCGTATCGGACAAGAGGCGTTCTTTCTAGCGGCGTTTGCGGGTGACGTCGTCGACCGGATCGACGCCCATCAGCGACGAGCTGATCAGGACGATGTCGCGGGCGCGGCGATATTCGATGGAATCCTGAGGCAGGTTTTTCTGCGACCAGACGGCGAAGGTGCGGGCCTGCTCCATATTGCCGTTGTAGAACTGCTCTTCGGCCGAGGCCAGTCGCGCCTCGCCGGGCATTTTCAGGCCGTCATAGGCCTGTGCCAGCAGATTCCACGCAAAACTGTTGTCTGGCTCGTATTTCAGCGACAGCTTGAGGTGATCGACGCCCTTGCGCAGGTTGTCGTTATCGCCCATCGCCACCAGAGCCTGCCCCAGATTGACCTGCAAGAGGGGGGCGTCGGGCATCAGGGCAACGGATTTTTCGTGCGCCGGAATGGCCAGAGCCGCCTGACCGGTTTCGAAATAGATCTGGCCCTTCAATTCCCACAGATAAGGGTTGTCCGGGTTTTCAGCGATCATCTTGTCCAGTTCGGTCATCGCCTTCTTGACCTCGGTTTCCTTGTACCAGGCGATGACGCGGGCATAACGCGCCGGGTAGGAGGTGTCGCTTTCCGGATAGCGTTGAAAGACCTTCATCGGCGGGTCGAGGAAGCCCGACAGCTTGGCCTTGACGATTTTGAACTGTGCCACGACTTCGGGCGGGTCTTCGGCATTGTAATGCGGCTGCGCAGCGGCGACCCGGCGCAGGACGGCGACGCGGTCGCGTGACAGAGGATGGGTGCGAAAATACTGATAACGCTCGGCATTGGAGAAGGTCTCGTAATTGCGCAGCTTGTCGAAGAACTCGACCATGCCGCGACCGGACATGCCGGCGCGTTCCAGCGCCTTGACCCCGGCCAGATCGGCGGCGGCTTCCTGCGTTTGCATATAGCGCAGCGCGCCCAGCGTGCCGAAAGTCGAAGAGGAGCCCATCAGGCCGATACCGGCGTCACCCGCACCGGCAAGGATGGCGATGACGCCGAGGCCCAGCGTGATCATGGCCGGGGCCTTGGCCGCCTGATAGATTTCGTCGGAACGCACGGTGTGGCCCGCGCTCTGGTGACCGGCTTCGTGGGCGATGACCCCGAACAGTTCATTAGGCGTTTCGGCTTCTCCGATCATGCCGGTGTTCAGGCCGATGATCTGACGCGAGGTGGCAAAGGCGTTGATCGACTGATCGGCGATGAGCAGGAAATGCACATTATCGGGATTGAGGCCTGAGGCTTCGAGGATCACGCGCGATTCCTTTTTCAGGAACAGCTCGATCTCCGTGTCGCGGATGATCGCCTGCGCATTGGCCTTGGGGGCCAGTCCAATCGTCGCCAGCACCATCATCGACGCGGCCACGACGGGCTTCATCCACGATTTCGCGTCGCTTTTCAGACTGTTCCACGCCATTCCGGTTGCCTTCTGGAGTTTGCGTCCTTGTATGGAAGCGAAGAGTGACAAATCTAAGGCTTCCCCACAACCGGGAAAAAACCCGCAAGGTGAGAACCTTGCGGGTTTGATTTCATCGATATCGCTTACCGGCGCCACCAGCCGCGTTTCGGCTTCTCCGGCGGGGCGACGATCTCAGCCGGGTCGGCCTCGACGGTTACGGTTTCAGGCGCGAAGCTGCCGGTGAGGGGCACGGCTTCGGGCTCAGGCACGATCTCCGGCGTCACCACCGGTTCGCTTACCTCGGGCACCGCCGTTTCAGCGACCTCGGCCACAGGGACTTCAACCGGGGCTTCCACAGCCGTGGTTTCGACCTCGACGACCGGCTCTTCGACCTTCTTCTTGCGCGAACGCGTCTTGCGGACAGGCTTGCTCTCTTCGACGGGCGCTTCCGCGACGGTGTCGGGCTCGACAACCGGTTCGCTGACGACCTCGACCGGTGTTTCCACCGTCTCGGCGACGGCCTCCGGTGCAGCGGTTTCGGCGGTCTTGCGACGGCGCGGCGGACGCTTGCCCTTCGGCGCGGGTTGCGACTGCACGTCGTCGGGCACCAGCGAGGTCGGGGCCTGCGTAGCGGCACCCAGCACCGAAGCGGCTTCGGTCACGGCCTCAGTCGTTGCTTCGACGGTTTCCGTCGGCAGTTCGATCACCGTGAAGCCGTCCGGCGTTTCACCGGGTTCCGGCGGACGCTTGCCTTGCGTTTCGTCGAACGGGTCGATCCACACATAGGGTTCTTCCAGCGACGGCGTGCGGGCGCGGACCCAGGAATAAGGCTCGCGCGGCTTGGCCTCGAAGCCAGCACGACGACCGCCCCGACGGCCACGACGGCGGCGACGGCCATTGCGGTCGTTACCGTCTTCGCTATCGTCTTCGCTCTCGGCGGCTTCGCCGTCAGCCGTCACGGCTTCCGAAGCCTCTTCGCCCTCGGCGCGCGCTTCGCTGTCCGGACGCCCGCCACGACGGCGACGGCGACGGCGGCCACGCCGGTCTTCGCGTTCATTGGCTTCGCGATCACCGGAGCCACGCTCGGCGCGCTCGGAGGCTTCGTCGTCATCGCTGTCTTCGCGCTCGATGTCGTCGGCGTCGGATACGATGACCTCGTCGTCTTCGTCCTCGGCTTCGTCATAGTCCGGATCGGGGCCCAGATCGAGGATCGGGTCCGGACGCGGCGGCGGCGTGAATTCGACTTCGTCGGCATGCACCGTACGGGTGATTTCATGCTCGGCGTGGGTGAAGTCCGCATCGATCTCGATATTGACCTTCAGGCCCCATTCCGTGCGCAGCTTGGCAAGGTGCGCCTGCTTCTCGTTGAGGATGTACAGCGCCACGGCCTGCGGCAGCTTGAGGGTGATGGCCCCCGCGCCGTGGGTCATGGCTTCGAGGTCGACCGCGCGCAGGGCCGACAGGGCCGAGGAATCGACCGAGCGGACGCGGCCCTGACCTTCGCAGTGCGGGCAGACCGTGGTCGTGCCTTCGAGGAAGCCGGTGCGGCGGCGCTGACGGCTGATTTCCATCAGGCCGAAGCCGGAAATCTTGCCCATCTGGATGCGGGCGCGGTCTTCGCTCAGGGCGTCTTTCAGCTTCTTTTCGACGGCGCGGTTGTTCTTGCCTTCATCCATGTCGATGAAGTCGATGACCACGAGGCCCGCCAGATCGCGCAGACGCATCTGGCGCGCGGCCTCTTCGGCGGCTTCCATATTGGTCTTGAGGGCGGTCGCCTCGATATTGCGTTCCTTGGTCGACTTGCCGGAGTTGACGTCGATGGCGACCAGGGCCTCGGTCTGGTTGATGACCAGATAGCCGCCCGAACGGAGCGGCACGACCGGGGAGTAGATCTTGTTCAGGATATCGTCAATGCCGTGGCGCGCGAACAGCGGCATGGCCCCGCGGTAGAGCTGAATCTTCTTGGCCTGCGACGGCATGATCATGCGCATGAAGTCCTTGGCGGAACGGAAACCGTCCTCGCCCTCGACCTGCACGTTGTCGAAATCCTTGTCGAACAGGTCGCGAATGGCGCGCTTGACGAGGTCTTCTTCCTCGTAGATCAGCGCCGGGGCGTTCGACTTCAGCGTCGTTTCGCGGATGTTTTCCCAGACGCGCAGCAGGTAGTCGTAGTCGCGCTTGATCTCGTTCTTGGTGCGCTTGGCGCCCGCCGTGCGCACGATCAGGCCCATGCCCTGCGGCACGTCCAACGACTGCGCAACTGCCTTGAGGCGCTTGCGGTCGGCACCGTTGGTGATCTTGCGGCTGATGCCGCCGCCGCGCGCCGTGTTCGGCATCAGGACGCAGTAGCGACCGGCCAGCGACAGATAGGTGGTGAGCGCCGCGCCCTTGTTGCCGCGCTCTTCCTTGACGACCTGAACCAGCAGGATCTGACGGCGCTTGATGACTTCCTGAATCTTGTAGCGCTTGATCAGGTGGGCGCGCAGGCGGCGCTCTTCGTCGGGCAGGTCGTCGCCGTCGTCTTCGTGTTCTTCGGCGTCGTCGTCCGCGCCGTTATTGGCGGCGGCCTGCGCGGCCAGTTCGGCCATCAGCTTTTCGCGGTCGGCGACCGGGATCTGGTAATAGTCGGGATGGATTTCGTTGAAGGCCAAAAAGCCATGCCGGTTGCCGCCATATTCGACGAAGGCGGCCTGAAGGCTGGGTTCTACGCGGGTGACCTTCGCGAGATAGATATTGCCCCGAAGCTGCTTCCGGGCGTGACTTTCAAAATCGAATTCCTCAACCTTGGAACCGTTGAGCACGACGACACGGGTTTCTTCCGTGTGGGTCGCGTCGATTAACATTGACTTGGACATTAACGCAGTCTCCGCAGCGCCCACGCCGCCGCAACCGCAAAAGCCTGAGCTTTTCGGGCGGGGTGAGAAGGCGGTGCTGTAAGGGTGAAAGGCGTGCGCTTACGGCCCGACCGCCGCGCGAGTCGCGCGGGGCTGCAAAATTGCGGGGCATATCAAGAGCGGCACAGCCCATAGGGTGTAGTTTAAACCTTAAACGCTTTTGCCGGATCGTCCTGCCCCAACGGGGCGCGGACAAGCCGGTGAATTCTTATTTCGGATGGCTTGCGGCCCTTAGGTAAGGGGCCGTTTCGCCGCTGCAAGGCCCGTATGTTTCCCATTAAGCGGAAACGCATATGGCCCTGAAATCTTTTCGGGTTCGGTGCTGTCTATGCGGGCGGCGTTGGTAACGCTACGGGCAAAGCGCCGGAAACGCTGTTGAAAATCGGCAAGCAAGACATTGCTTTTTGCCTGACTCAAAACAAGCGCGTCGAATATGCAACATCGCCGCACAAAAGAAAAGGTGTCAATTATTTTTGTCTGTTAACGGTATAGCTACCCGCGTCGTGTATCACTGGGGACATAAAAGAAATTATAGGGCGCACCCTCCAGAATGGAAACGCGCCGTGTGGTGGAGCTACTGAATGATCCGACGTGTATGGCGTTTTGTCGGCAATGGTAAGGTATTCGCGGCCTCGCTTCTGGCCGGTCTCATCCTTGTCAGCGCAGCCGATATTACCCCCGTTGAAGCCGCCAATAAGGGCGACATTGTCAAGGTTCGCCTTGGCGGAACCCAGACTCAAACCCGCCTGGTCATCGACCTCGGTTCGTCGGTCAAGGGCGAACTTCTCAGCCGCGATACCGACTACGACAAGGCCGTACTGGGCCTCAGTGGCGTCAGTGTCGGCGACGGTCTGAGCGGCGCAGGGCAGGGCCTTATCAAAAGCTGGAAGCTCGACACCACCGCCGGTATGACCCGCCTGCGTCTCGATTTCAATGGCGATGCGAAGGTGGCCAAGCGCTTCCTGCTGCCGCCCTCGGACGGGATCAGCACCTATCGCTATGTCGTCGATGTCGTCTCGGTGACGGCTGAAACGACCGCCAAACCCCAGCCGATCGAAAAGGCCGCGCCGCCGCCGATTGCGCCCGCCCGTACCGAAATGGTCGCCGAGCAGCCGCGCCGCACCAAGAAGGTCATCGTCATCGACGCCGGTCACGGCGGCCACGATCCGGGCGCCAAGGGTGCCAATTCGTGGGAAAAGGACGTCAATCTGGCTGCCGCCAAGATGCTCAAGACCAAGCTTGAAGCCACGGGCCGTTACAAGGTGATCATGACGCGCGACACCGACGCCTATGTCGACAAGGTCGCCCGCGTCCGCATCGCCCGCAGCGCCAATGCCGATCTGTTCATCTCGCTGCATTCGGACTCCGGTCCCGATAACAAGGTGCGCGGTGCCTCGATCTATACCCTCTCGGATTCCGGCACCGAGCGTGCGGCGAAAAACGCCATGAACCGCGGCGACTGGTCGCTGGCGGTGCAGTCGCCGGACAAGATCGTTGGTCGTATCCTGGTCGATCTGACCCAGCGCGCCACCAAGAACCGCTCGGCCACCTTCGCCGAACTGATGCTCGACAATCTCGACGGCACCACGCCGCTCTTGAAATCGAGCCACCGTCAGGCCGGGTTCGTCGTCCTGCTGGCCGCCGATGTCCCCGCCGTGCTGCTGGAGATGGGCTTCATCACCAATCCCGAAGACGAGCGCCTGCTCAATGATTCGGGCCAACGTGGGCGCATGATGGGGCAGGTGGTCAAGGCGATCGATCAATATTTCGCCAACGATGTCCGCTATGCCTCGTTTGCAATGATCCCTTAAACCTTAGCCTTAAGTATCTGAAATCATGAAAGCTCCGTCGTTCGCGACGGAGCTTTTTGTTGTGTAACGTCTCTCATAAGCCGCAATTTGATTTAATAACGTCCGCAGGGCTTTGCGGGCCGCTTTGCGTTTGATAAACAGTAGTGAATTACAGGCTGGTGCGGTCGCGTACCGGTGACGGAGGTGTTGGGTGAAGTCCACGGAGCGTTGGTTTGCTATGGCGGGCGTGGTCATGATGACCGCCGTGGCGATCGCGGGCTTTGCCATCGCCATCTATGCCGCGTGGCTGTTCCACGACCTCCCCGACGGTAACGAGATCGTCGATTACCGGCCGCCGACCTCGACCCGGGTCTTCGCGTGGGACGGTACCCTGATCGGTGAATTCGCCAAGGAACGCCGCGTCTTTATTCCCTACAACCGCATCCCCGATCGTCTGGGCAAGGCGTTTCTCGCCGCCGAAGACCGCAACTTCTTCAACCATTCCGGCGTCGATGTCGGCGGCCTGTCACGGGCCATGATGAAGAACGTCGTCAATTTCGTGCAGGGCCGCAGGTTAGAGGGCGGATCGACCATCACGCAGCAGGTGGCGAAGAACGTTCTTCTGACCAATGAACGGACTCTGGGGCGCAAGCTTAAGGAATTCATTCTGGCCCGGCGGCTGGAGACCTCGCTGAGCAAGGAACAGATTCTCGAACTTTATCTGAACGATATCTATCTCGGCTATCGCTCCAACGGTATCGGCACGGCGGCCTACAACTACTTCGGCAAGTCGGTCGATCAGTTGACCCTGGCCGAAATGGCCTATCTCGCCGCCCTGCCCAAGGGCCCGAACCAGTATCACCCGATCCGCAACAAGGACCGTGCCATCGAGCGCCGGAACTGGATTCTCGGCGAAATGGCCAAGGTCGGCTGGGTGACGCCCGCCGAGGCCGAGGCCGCCATGAAGGAAGACCTGGTCGTGCAGTCGGCGCCGCAGCGCGCCAAGTACCGCGACGCCGACTTCTTCGTCGCCGAGGTCGAAAGCCGCGCCAAGAACCTGTTCGGCGATGACATCTATTCGTCCGGGTATTACCTCAAGACGACCCTGGACCCCAGGCTGCAAACCGCCGCGCGGATATCGCTGATGGACGGCTTGGAACTGTACGACCGCCGCCACGGCTGGCGCGGCGCGTGGGGCAATATCGCCCTGACCGAGGGCTGGCAGGACGCCGCCGCCGAGGCTGAGAACCATCTGCCGGAGCGCCGGAAAGCGCCGTTCGAGCGCCCCGACTGGCAAATCGCCATCGTCGAGCGATCTTCCGGAGCGATTCGTCTTATGGACAGCACGACCAACGAAAACCGCGGTCAGATTCGCGGGGCCGACGTGGCGTGGACGGCGGGCAATCTGAAAAGCGGCGATCTGGTTTATGTGTCGCGCGACGCGACCGGAACCTATCATCTGCATCAGGTGCCGGCGGTCAATGGGGCGCTGGTGGCGGTAGATCCGTGGACGGGCCGTGTCGTGGCTATGGTCGGTGGCTATTCCTACTCGCTGTCGAAATTCAATCGCGCGACCCAGGCCAAGCGGCAGCCGGGTTCCGCGATTAAGCCGTTCATCTACGCCACCGCACTGGAAGGCGAATTTACCCCTGCCTCGATCGTGGTCGACGGGCCGATCACCTTCAAGGGGGCGAACGGCGAGGCGTGGTCGCCGAAGAACTATTCGCGCACCTATTATGGGCCGCAGACCCTGCGCAAGGGGCTGGAGCTGTCGCGTAACGCCATGACCGTGCGTCTGGCCGACAAGGTGGGCATGAAGATCGTCGCTTCTAAGGTCGTGCAATACGGTGCCGTGGACAAGATGGAGCCCTACCTGTCGAACGCGCTCGGCTCGACCGAAACGACGCCCTATCAGTTGACGGCCGCCTATTCGGCCTTCGTTAACGGCGGTCGCCGCATCAAGCCGCACCTGATCGAGATGGTGCAGGATTATCAGGGCAAGGTCATCTACCGCGCCGATCAGCGGACCTGCCCCAATGCCTGCAAGCGCGCTTTCGACGGCACCGAGTCGCCACGCCTGACGCCGGACGGGCAACCGGTCATGGACCCGATCGTCGCCTATCAGATCAATTCCTACCTTCAGGGCGTGGTCGAGCGCGGCACCGCCGTCAAGGCGCAGGTTTTGGGCCGTCCCGTCGGCGGCAAGACCGGTACGACCAACGAATACCGCAGTGCGTGGTTCGTCGGTTTTACGCCCGATCTGGTAGTAGGTGTGTTTGTCGGTTACGACGACAACCGTTCGCTGGGGGATTCCGAGACCGGCGGTTCGTCGGCCCTGCCGATCTTCGTCGACTTCATGGCGACGGCGAACAAAGGCAAGCCGGTCAAGGAGTTCCGCAAGCCCAAGGATGCGGTTTACGTTTCCATCCGCGGCCACGAAGAAGCCTTCCGTCCGGGCACCGAACCCAAGCCGGTGGAGCATGTCCCCGGCGAGGTCGAGGGACCGAAGCCCTATAACGAGGTCTGGCGCGACGGTCTGACCGGGCAACCCGCCGACGAGGTGCCGCCTGCGAAACAACCAGCGGAACCACCGAAAAAGAAAAAATACGTCGACGAGATCGAGGAAGAGGTCCTGTACTAGGTTGCGCCGGGAGGGGGTGTGATGAAGCGTATATTCGGTGCGATGATTCTGGTTTTGGCGCTCGTGTCGGGCGATGTTTTTGCGGCACCGGACGGCGATAGCCTGACCTTCGAGGGGCTGAAAACGCGACCGACGGCGGAAATTGCCGCTCATCTTCTGACCGCCGACGAGGCCGCTGAAATCGCGGCGCATAAGACGCTTCCCGGTGTCGTTGCCAACGCGCCGCCGAGCAGCGTGCAACTGTTTGCCCGCGCCGAACCCGCGATTGAAGGGATTTGTCGCCGCACGGTGTATCATGTCGATTTGCTTCATCCAAAGGCATCCGACCCCGATTGGGCTGATCCGAAAAGGGTTGTTCGTGTCGATAGGGTGAGAAAATCCGGCCAGATCGCCCTGGGCAAAGCCTGCGGTAACTCGTTGCGTTTTGCCTGGGTTCAACCCAGCGGTAACCAAGAGGAGGCAATGCGCGTTCTGGTTTGGCTTGACGAAATGCGCGCGGAGACAAAAATCGGGAAACGCCCAAAGATCACGGTGACCTGCGTGACCGATACGACCATGACCTGCACAGATAATGCCTGGACGTTCCTCGCTCACCTGCCGCTCGAAAATACGTTTATCATCGAGCGGTCTTCCGAAAACCTGTGGGTGATATGCGTTCCCCTAACGGAACCGGGCGGGCTCTATTGGGAAATTCGGGTCAGTGTGGATACGGAAGGCCTGTCATCGCTTGCTCTCCGGCAACGCATACCCGCGCCGTTTTAAAACCTTGCCAATCGGCGCGGCTACGGCTATCCCGCTCGGCTACTGTTTTTACCGCAAGGACATGATTATGCGACTGGATGTTGAGGCTTCGGCCCGAGACATCGAGCAATCCATCGGATTGCTCAGGAGGCGTCTTTGACTGGGATGTCGCGCTTAGACGTCTCGACGAACTGAACGCGCGGGTCGAAGACCCGACGCTGTGGGACAAGCCCGAAGAGGCGCAGGCCGTGATGCGCGAACGCACCAAGCTGGCCAACGGCGTCGAAGCGGTCAATTCCCTGACGCGGGAGCTTAAGGACGCGCTCGACTACGCCGAACTGGCCGACATGGAAGGCGACGAGGACCTGCTCGAAGAGGCCCGCACCATGCTCAAGGTCATCAAGGAGCGCGGGGCGCGCGCCGAGCTTGAGGCGCTGCTGTCCGGCGAAGCCGACGGCAACGACGCCTATCTGGAAATCAATTCCGGCGCGGGCGGCACCGAATCCTGCGACTGGGCCGGTATCCTGCTGCGCATGTATACGCGCTGGGCGACCCAGCATGGCATGACCGTGTCGCTTGAGGAAGAAACCCCCGGCGATCAGGCGGGGATCAAGTCCGCGACCCTGACCATCAAGGGGCCGAACGCCTATGGCTGGCTGAAGACAGAGGCCGGGGTCCACCGTCTGGTGCGCATCTCGCCGTTCGACTCCAGCGCCCGCCGCCATACCTCGTTCGCCTCGGTCTGGGTCTATCCGGTCGTTGACGATACTATCGTCATCGAGATCAACCCGGCCGATGTGCGTACCGACACCTATCGTGCGTCGGGCGCGGGCGGTCAGCATATCAACAAGACCGACTCGGCAGTGCGCCTGACACACATCCCAACCGGCATTGCCGTGGCCTGTCAGGCCGGACGGTCTCAGCACGCCAACCGCGACGAAGCGTGGAAGATGCTGCGCGCGCGTCTGTACGAGGCCGAACTGCAACGCCGCGAGGCGGCCCAGCAGGCGCTTGAGGATCAGAAGACCGATATCGGCTGGGGTCACCAGATCCGCTCCTATGTTCTCCAGCCCTATCAGATGGTCAAGGACCTGCGCACCGACGTGGAAACCTCTGACAGTCAGGGCGTTCTGGACGGCGATCTCGATCCGTTCATGGCGGCGTCCCTGGCCCAGCGGGTCGGCGCCACACGCGACGCGGTCGAGGGATAAATGGCTAAGTTAAGCCCGCAATTTAGCAGCGTGTTGCGGACATTCGCCTTTTGGGTAGCCAATCGTTCGGTTGGCTACCCACTTCTCGAAGGCATTGACTATAGCTGTATTTTTGAAGAGCCGAGCGCACTGGAGCAGGTTTTTGCTATATTTGCCAATGTCATCGAACTTGATGAACAGGGGAATGTGCTGAATGCCAAATGGGCGGAACAGCGAGCGGCTCAGTATATTCGGCAATATGTAACGAGAGACGTGCCTGATCCTCCCTTCGAGTTTTGGGAAGTCGAGCTTCACTAGCTATCTTAAACCTTTTAATGCCTACATCTCCGGCTTGGCCTTGCGCTTGCGGCGGGGCATGATCTGCTTGCCGAAGTGGCGGCTATAGACCTGCGTGAATTCCGCACCGAAGAAGAATATCTGCGTCGAATAGTAGATCCACACCAGAACGACGATCAGCGAGCCCGCCGCCCCATAGGCCGAGGACAGAGCGCTTTGCCCCAGATAGAGCCCGATCAGTTGCTTGCCGATGGAAAACAGGACGGCGGTGATCGCCGCGCCGACCCAGACGTCGCGCCACGCGATATGCACGTCCGGCAAAATCTTGAACGTCATAGCGAACAAAAACGTCACCACGGCGAACGAAATTACGACGTTGACAAAGCCCATGATGAAGCCGGGCAAAAAGCTGGCGATCATGGCGCTCAGGGCCGCCAATCCTGCCGATATGACCAGCGAGACCAGCAGCAGAAATCCTATCCCGACCACGAGCGCAAAGGACAGCAGGCGCTTTTTGGCGAACCATTTCCAGTCGGCATTGACGTCGTTTTCGACGTTCCATACAGCATTCATGGCATCCTGAAGCTGCGCAAAGAAGCCCGTCGCCGACACGACCAGCGTGATGATGCCGATGACGGTGGCGACGATGCCCTGCTGAGGATTGGCTGCGCCGGCCAGGATCGCCTGAATGCCCGCCGCGCCGACATCGCCAACCAGATTGCGCAATTCGGCGAACAGATAACCGTTCACCGCATCGCGTCCGAACGCCAGACCTGCCACACCGGTTACGATCAGCAGCAAAGGTCCGATCGACAGGATACTATAGAAGGCCAGCGCCGCCCCCAGTCGCGGTGCCTTGTCGTCGTTCCATTCCTGAAATGCTTCCATCAGCATTTGCAGCAGCAGTTTGCCCGTTAGAGGCGGGCGAGGGCGGGTATCCGAGTCTGTCATAGGTGTCGTCATAAGGGAATGAGCCAGCAAAAAGCCGGAAAAGGTCAATACCTTTTCCGGCTTAAATCCTAATCCCGCATCGTCCGGTTACTTCAGATCGGACAGGGCGTTCAGATCGTAGCTGTTCATGCTGGCGTCGCTGCTGCTGAAGCTGTGTGATGTATTGACCACGGGCGTCACGACCGGAGCGACAACCGGTGCTTCGACACGGCGGGTTTGCAGGCAGCGACCCTGGAAATAGGCGCCGACATCGATCGACAGGGCTTCGTGGCTGATGTCGCCTTCGACATAGGCCGACGACAGGAGCCTGACCGACTTGCCGTTGATGGCGCCCAGAACGCGGCCACGTACCTCGATGGTTTCGGCTTCGACATCGCCTTCGATATTGCCGGCTTCACCGACGATCAGGTGGGCGACCTTGACATTGCCGCGGACATTGCCGTCGATCTGAAGATCGGCGGTGCCGGTGATATTGCCGTCGATATTGAGGTGGGCGGCCAGCAGAGACGGCGCGCCGCGCGCGGCGACCGGCGCGGGGGCAGGCGTC
>NZ_AWGF01000025.1 GCF_000495855.1 Asticcacaulis sp. YBE204
GTGATTGTGCATCGTAAGCCCAAAGAGCTTGAACGAGCTTTTGCGGGTTGACGCCCTGATGGCCTGTAGCTCAGGTGGTTAGAGCGTACGCCTGATAAGCGTAAGGTCGACAGTTCGAGTCTGTCCAGGCCAACCAGGGTTCAGCAACGTTTTAAGACGGGGCCATAACTCAGTTGGTAGAGTGCCTGCTTTGCAAGCAGGATGTCGTCGGTTCGACTCCGTCTGGCTCCACCATACTATAATCAAAGAAAAGTTTGAGGCTTCGCCTCAATACGTTTTCTTTGGGTTATCAGTGTGGAAAAGAATTTTCTCGAAGCGGTTCTTCGAAAATTCTTTGCTTTTTTTCTGGTCGCTACGCTCCCGTTTGGTTGAGCGGCGAATGCTTACGATGCAAATGAGTTTCGTTGGATTATGAGGGTAACCTCTGGTCTGACGGGTGTGGGTGCTTGCACCCACTTCTTATTGTGAATTGAAGGGTTATCCCGCCGGTTTGTTCATAGACCACAGGGCTGATCCGAGAAGACATTGTCTGACATACGGTATCTCGCATGTCCGCCAGCGCCAAAACTTCTTTCCGAGCGCTGGATGGATGAGATACCAAGAACGACTTATGTAAATAATGATGACGACACCTCCCTGGGGTGGCTTAGACAAGGCTTTATCGTCGTTGTTGTTTAAAAGATGCTGTGTTGCATCCATGAGTTTTGTTGAGAGAACGATCAAGCGTTAAAGGGCTTCTAACGGATGCCTTGGCGTAGAGAGGCGAAGAAAGACGTGGCAAGCTGCGATAAGATACGGGGAGGCGCTAGCACCCTTTGATCCGTATATTTCTGAATGGGGAAACCCACCTTTGATTGCCCTCTCATTTTAAGTGAACTGAGCGAAGCTTAGTGGTCACGGTTTTCCGAACCCCTTGGGGTGAGGCAAGGCCGACCGGCCGCCCGAGCCTATGCGAGGTTCTTTGTCGTGCTTGCACGACGCTTAAAA
>NZ_AWGF01000026.1 GCF_000495855.1 Asticcacaulis sp. YBE204
TGAGTTGGTGGTTTGAAAGGTATAATAAACTGAATACATAGGTTTATTAGGCGAACGCGGGGAACTGAAACATCTCAGTACCCGTAGGAAAGGACATCAACCGAGACTCCGAAAGTAGTGGCGAGCGAAATCGGACCAGGCCAGTGATCTTGTGATATAAAGCCGAACAGCTTGGAAAAGCTGACCATAGCGGGTGATAGTCCCGTAGGCGTCAACTAGCAAGATCCTCGAGTAGGGCGGGACACGTGAAATCCTGTCTGAACATGGGGGGACCACCCTCCAAGCCTAAGTACTCCTCTACGACCGATAGTGAACAAGTACCGTGAGGGAAAGGTGAAAAGCACCCCGACAAGGGGAGTGAAACAGAACCTGAAATTGGAAGCCTACAAGCAGTCGGAGCCCCCCAGCGGGGTGACGGCGTACCTTTTGTATAATGGGTCAGCGACTTCATGTGCCGAGCAAGCTTAAGCCGATAGGTGTAGGCGTAGCGAAAGCGAGTTTGAATAGAGCGTTAAGTTCGTCGCATGACGACCCGAAACCAGGTGATCTATCCATGAGCAGGATGAAGGTTGGGTAACACCAACTGGAGGTCCGAACCCGTGAATGTTGAAAAATTCTGGGATGACTTGTGGATAGGGGTGAAAGGCCAATCAAACCTGGACATAGCTGGTTCTCCGCGAAATCTATTTAGGTAGAGCGTCAGATGAATACCTTAGGGGGTAGAGCACTGGATGGTTGCGGGCGGCGCGAGCTGTACCAATACTAACCAAACTCCGAATACCTAAGAGTACTATCTGGCAGACACACGGCGGGTGCTAACGTCCGTCGTGAAAAGGGAAACAACCCTAACCATCATCTAAGGCCCCCAAGTTATGGCTAAGTGGGAAACGATGTGGGATTGCATTGACAATCAGGAGGTTGGCTTAGAAGCAGCCATCCTTTAAAGAAAGCGTAACAGCTCACTGATCAAGCGATCCTGCGCGGAAAATGTAACGGGGCTCAAGCCATGCGCCGAAGATATGGGTTCACGTAAGTGAGCGGTAGCGGAGCGTTCCGTAAGCCTGAGAAGGTCAACCGTGAGGTTGGCTGGAGGTATCGGAAGTGAGAATGCTGACATGAGTAGCGATAAAGAGTGTGAGAGACACTCTCGCCGAAAGACCAAGGGTTCCTGCGTAAAGCTAATCTGCGCAGGGTTAGCCAGCCCCTAAGGCGAGGCCGAAAGGCGTAGTCGATGGGAACCAGGTGAATATTCCTGGGCCAGTATGAAGTGACGGATGGCGTATATTGTACATGCTTATTGGATTGTGTGTGCAGTGAAGTTGTCCCTGGAAATAACTCATACATAGACTGTACCCGAAACCGACACAGGTGGTCAGGTAGAGTATACCAAGGCGCTTGAGAGAACTATGCTGAAGGAACTCGGCAAATTACACGCGTAACTTCGGGATAAGCGTGACTTACTCTGCGCAAGCAGTACTAAGTGGCACAAGCCAGGGGGTAGCGACTGTTTATCAAAAACACAGGGCTCTGCGAAGCTGTAAAGCGACGTATAGGGTCTGACGCCTGCCCGGTGCCGGAAGGTTAAAAGGAGTGGTGCAAGCTGCGAATTGAAGCCCCGGTAAACGGCGGCCGTAACTATAACGGTCCTAAGGTAGCGAAATTCCTTGTCGGGTAAGTTCCGACCTGCACGAATGGCGTAACGACTTCCCCACTGTCTCCAGCATAGGCTCAGCGAAATTGAATTCCCCGTGAAGATGCGGGGTTCCCGCGGTCAGACGGAAAGACCCTATGAACCTTTACTATAGCTTCGCCTTGGCGTTAGCAGCAACATGTGTAGGATAGGTGGGAGGCTATGAAACCGGGGCGCCAGTCTCGGTGGAGCCATCCTTGAAATACCACCCTTATTGCTGTTGACGTCTAACCGCGGTCCTTACATCAGGATCCGGGACATGGCGTGGTGGGTAGTTTGACTGGGGCGGTCGCCTCCCAAAGTGTAACGGAGGCGCGCGATGGTGGGCTCAGAACGGTCGGAAATCGTTCGATGAGTGCAATGGCATAAGCCCGCCTGACTGCGAGACTGACAAGTCGAGCAGAGACGAAAGTCGGCCATAGTGATCCGGTGGTCCTGCGTGGAAGGGCCATCGCTCAACGGATAAAAGGTACTCTAGGGATAACAGGCTGATTTTGCCCAAGAGTCCATATCGACGGCAAAGTTTGGCACCTCGATGTCGGCTCATCACATCCTGGGGCTGGAGCAGGTCCCAAGGGTATGGCTGTTCGCCATTTAAAGTGGTACGTGAGCTGGGTTCAGAACGTCGTGAGACAGTTTGGTCCCTATCTGCCGTGGGTGTTCGAGACTTGAGAGGATCTGTCCCTAGTACGAGAGGACCGGGATGGACATACCTCTGGTGGACCTGTCGTGGCGCCAGCCGCGCAGCAGGGTAGCTAAGTATGGAATAGATAACCGCTGAAAGCATCTAAGCGGGAAACTAACCTCAAAACAAGGTCTCGCTGAGGATCGTGGAAGACTACCACGTTGATAGGCCGGGTGTGGAAGCTCCGTGAGGAGTGAAGCTAACCGGTACTAATAATCCGATCGGCTTGATCGTTCCCTCAGCAAAACTCATTGATATAACAACACACACAGTCGTTCGACTGTTCATACAATGTCTTCTCGCTTAACCCACATCACACGTACCCCACGGCGTAAGCCAAAGGACACTTCGATGTGCGTAACTTGTGTTTGATTGA
>NZ_AWGF01000027.1 GCF_000495855.1 Asticcacaulis sp. YBE204
CCCAGGGAAGACTCATCTTGAGGCAAGTTTCGCGCTTAGATGCTTTCAGCGCTTATCTTTTCCGCACTTAGCTACCGGGCAATGCCATTGGCATGACAACCCGAACACCAGTGGTGCGTTCACTCCGGTCCTCTCGTACTAGGAGCAACCCCTCTCAATCTTCCAACGCCCACGGCAGATAGGGACCGAACTGTCTCACGACGTTCTAAACCCAGCTCGCGTACCACTTTAAATGGCGAACAGCCATACCCTTGGGACCTACTTCAGCCCCAGGATGTGATGAGCCGACATCGAGGTGCCAAACACCGCCGTCGATATGAACTCTTGGGCGGTATCAGCCTGTTATCCCCGGAGTACCTTTTATCCGTTGAGCGATGGCCCTTCCATTCAGAACCACCGGATCACTAAGACCTACTTTCGTACCTGCTCGAGCCGTCACTCTCGCAGTCAAGCTAGCTTATGCCTTTGCACTAACCTCACGATGTCCGACCGTGATTAGCTAACCTTCGTGCTCCTCCGTTACTCTTTGGGAGGAGACCGCCCCAGTCAAACTACCCACCAGACACTGTCCTCACCCCAGATTATGGGGCCGAGTTAGAACATCAAACATTAAAGGGTGGTATTTCAAGGATGGCTCCACGCAGACTGGCGTCCACGCTTCAAAGCCTCCCACCTATCCTACACATCAAGGCTCAATGTTCAGTGTCAAGCTATAGTAAAGGTTCACGGGGTCTTTCCGTCTTGCCGCGGGTACACTGCATCTTCACAGCGAGTTCAATTTCACTGAGTCTCGGGTGGAGACAGCCTGGCCATCATTACGCCATTCGTGCAGGTCGGAACTTACCCGACAAGGAATTTCGCTACCTTAGGACCGTTATAGTTACGGCCGCCGTTTACTGGGGCTTCGATCAAGAGCTTCGCCTTGCGGCTGACCCCATCAATTAACCTTCCAGCACCGGGCAGGCGTCACACCGTATACGTCCACTTTCGTGTTTGCACAGTGCTGTGTTTTTATTAAACAGTTGCAGCCAGCTGGTATCTTCGACTGGCTTCAGCTCCATCCGCGAGGGACTTCACCTACATGCCAGCGTGCCTTCTCCCGAAGTTACGGCACCATTTTGCCTAGTTCCTTCACCCGAGTTCTCTCAAGCGCCTTGGTATTCTCTACCTGACCACCTGTGTCGGTTTGGGGTACGAT
>NZ_AWGF01000028.1 GCF_000495855.1 Asticcacaulis sp. YBE204
GCCCGGTGCATTCTTTGATGAGCCATTAACCCGATAGATTTCCCCCTGATTACAATAAGCATCTTCTCGGTGGCGTGAGCCGCTTCCCAATCCAAAGGCTCCGACCTCCATCAGCTGCCCGCCAGCCACCCCGACGTTTTTCGTCGCGGCCGTACCTAACGCCAGATTGCCACGCGCGGCGGCCTTGTCGGGCAAGTCGGACAGATTGGCGGCCTTTTTCATGCTGGCATCGCTAACCGTTTTAAGCGCCTTCGGCGTGCTGGCTTTCGTTTCGTCGGTGCTGGTCGTCGCGCTGCTCAGTTGCACCAGCCCTTTCGCCGTGGTGCTGGCGTCCGGGTGGTTTCGGGTTTTCTCATGCACGGCGATCGCGTCGGCCACAAAATCCTTGGTCGCCAGTACGGTGTCGCCACCGGCGATCACCTGAATCGCCTCGGTGCTGCTGACAATCAGGATCATGCGCAGCGTCTGCGTGCGGCCGCTGCCCTCTTCAAGCTTCGGCTTGTAACTCTCCGCCATGTTGCTGACGGCAATCAGCGTCCCGGCCTCATCATAGAGGCCCATCTCACGCAGCCAGAAGCCGCCGACGTTTGCCGGAATAATCATCTCGGCCAGAATGTGATTTTTCAGCGCCTTATCGATAGTCAGCCCGTTTAGCGCCGCGCGGTACTTCTCGTTGACGAGTTTTGTTTGCGCCGGATTTGGCGTCGGCAGCGTGCCGTTCCCGTCGCCGACGGCCATAGAGACGATTTTCAACTGCGTGCCGCCCGCGCTGGCGGCGGCAATCTTGGCCGCCCCGGCGGTGGTAATAATCGCTTTATATTTATTCATGATTTTCTCTTATCCGGGGTAAACGGTAATGACATCGCCATCAATGGCGGCCGCGCCGGTGTAAATCCGGCCGGGGATGTCCTGCAAAATGTTGAGGCCGATCAGGTGGCGGCTCAGGGGCTTGGCGTCGGCGATCAGGCGCTCCATTTCCTGATACATTTCCTCGGTGATGCCGGTTTCCAGCACGCCAATATCCAGCCGGAAAGTACCGGGCGGATCGGCGCCGTCGGTATGGAACCACTCGATAACGTTGATCAGGTAGCCGAGCGGCTCCACCACGCGGCGCACGGCGCCGATGGTACCCTTGTGCCGGTGAATGTAGAACGCAGCCGAAACCACGCCCCGCTTCACGTCCTCCGGC
>NZ_AWGF01000029.1 GCF_000495855.1 Asticcacaulis sp. YBE204
TAGGCGATGATCTTCGACACGACGCCGGCGCCGACGGTACGGCCGCCTTCACGGATAGCGAAGCGCAGCTTCTCTTCCATGGCGATCGGCGTGATCAGCTCGACGTCCAGCTCGGCGTTGTCGCCCGGCATGATCATTTCCACGCCTTCTTTCAGCTTCACGATGCCCGTCACGTCCGTCGTACGGAAGTAGAACTGCGGACGGTAGTTGGTGAAGAACGGCGTGTGACGGCCGCCTTCTTCCTTCGTGAGGATGTAGGCTTCGGCGATGAACTTGGTGTGCGGGGTGATCGAACCCGGCTTGCAGAGAACCTGGCCGCGCTCGACGTCTTCACGCTTGGTGCCGCGCAGCAGAACGCCGACGTTGTCACCGGCTTGACCTTGATCCAGCAGCTTGCGGAACATTTCGACGCCCGTGCAGGTCGTCTTCTGAACCGGACGGATGCCGACGATTTCGACTTCTTCGCCAACCTTGACGATGCCGCGCTCGACGCGACCGGTCACGACCGTACCACGGCCCGAGATCGAGAACACGTCTTCGACCGGCATCAGGAACGGCAGGTCGATCGGACGCTCCGGCTGCGGGATGTAGTCGTCGACCGTCTGCATCAGGGCCAGGATCTGGTTTTCACCGATGTCCGGGTTGACGCCGTCGGTCGCGGCCTTGGCCGAGCCCTTGGTGATGGGGATATCGTCGCCCGGGAACTGGTAGGACGACAGAAGTTCACGAACTTCCATTTCGACCAGCTCGAGCAGCTCTTCGTCGTCGACCAGGTCGACCTTGTTCATGAATACGACCAGAGCCGGCACGCCGACCTGACGGGCCAGCAGGATGTGCTCGCGCGTTTGCGGCATCGGGCCGTCAGCGGCCGAAACGACCAGGATCGCGCCGTCCATCTGAGCGGCGCCGGTGATCATGTTCTTCACGTAGTCGGCGTGACCCGGGCAGTCGACGTGCGCGTAGTGACGGTTGGCCGTCTCGTATTCCACGTGCGCCGTGTTGATCGTGATGCCGCGGGCCTTTTCTTCCGGGGCCGCGTCGATGTCGGCATAGTTCTTGGCGACCGCGCCGCCCGACTTCGCCAGCGTCATCGTGATCGCCGCCGTCAGGGTCGTCTTGCCGTGGTCAACGTGACCAATCGTGCCGATGTTGCAGTGAGGCTTACTGCGGTTGAATTTTTCCTTGGCCA
>NZ_AWGF01000030.1 GCF_000495855.1 Asticcacaulis sp. YBE204
AACCAGCCCGGCGCAATGTCCTGCAGCAGCGGGAACTTGACGCGGTTGGAGGTTTTGGCGCGGTGCGTACCGTTAAAGCCGATCATGATGCGGTCGAGCGCCTGACGTTTCACAATCGCATCGCGTAAGCGGGTCTGGAAATCCTGATAACGCGCCCACAGGTCGAGGGTGTTGTAGCGGATGTGGAAATCGTAGTTCACCTGCTGGCAGAAATAGTCATCGCTGTCCAGCGTGGCAAAGTCGGCCGTTTCGCGTTCATCGCCGCCGGCGGTGTCGGTGGTGCTGGCGATGGAGCCGCTCACACCTAAACCGACTTTCTCTCCCTTCATTTCCTTAACCGGCAGGATATTGATGCGGGTCAGAAACGTGGAGGAATCCTGTACGCGGGTCATGATGGTTTGCGTAACGGACGGCTCAACGCTGAATTTTTTATCCAGATCGCCGGTAGCGACGCCATTCAGTTCGGCAAGGCGGGACAAAAAAGCATTAAATTTAAAACGAGTTTGCTTGCGCATTTTTCTTCCTGTTTTTGTTCGGTTTTATCGGGTGTGACTGCCTTAGCAGTCGGTCAGCACGTCTTGCGCGCTGTTGCCGCCAGTGGCATCCGGGCGCGCCTGCTGGCTGAAATCTTCCGAGGTGGAAAGCTGGGCTTGCAGCGCGCTGAACGCATCGCTGCCGGTTTTTACCTGTTGCTTGAGGTCGGCAACCTGCTCGCTCAGTGCAGCGAATTTCTCGGTAAAGCGGGTGTCCGCTTCCTGCAACTGCTCGGCCACGGTCATCACGGCGCCTTCCATCTCGCCAAAGCGCACATCGTCGGTAGTTTGCTTGCGGCTAAACATCGCTTTGATGCGGGCAGAGAATGAGGCTTCCGGGTCAGCGACCGGCTCAAAATCGAAATGGACTTCCAGCGGCGCGGAGAACTCGACGTTCTCGTGGCGGCGGCTGAACTCCAGCATGTCAGTACCGAGGCTCGCCGGGTCATCGGTGACGGCCAACCCGACCAGATACGACTTGCCGGTCTTGGCGAAATCGCGGCGGATCTCCATCGAGGTGAAAACTTTTTGGCCCGCGCCAACCATCGACACCAGATCAGCGGTCGGGGCCAGACTGGCATACAGCGCCCATTTGCCGTGCAACAGCGGTTCGTCCGGCTCGT
>NZ_AWGF01000031.1 GCF_000495855.1 Asticcacaulis sp. YBE204
TGTAGCCGGGTGGACTCTAATTTGAAGTGCGAATGATCAACCAAATCAATCGCCTCTTCAAACGTGAGATATTACAATGGGACATCATTATCGTCACATCGACATGGCGGAGCGCCGTCAGATCATGAAGCTTCTGGAACGCAAGGTTCCGTTGCCGCAGATTGCAAAGATAATCGGACGCCATCACTCGACGATTTACCGTGAACTGCGGCGCAATTTCTTTCGCGACAAGTACCCGGAATATTCTGGCTGGTTTCCGTGGACAGCCAGCGAATTTGCCCGCAGGCGTCGCCGTAAACAGCGTAAGCTCGAACGAGATAGAACCCTTCGTGTCTATGTCATCGACAAGCTTCAGCAGCATTGGTCACCGGAGCAAATCGCTGGCCGCCTGAAACTTTATCCAACGCTTGAAGCCCAGAGCGGACGCGTGTGTTCCGAGACGATATATCGGTTCGTCTATGACCGCAGAAACCGTGACATGGCGCTATATATGCTTCTTGCCAAACGAAGACGCGCGCGGCGTGGATTGCATGGCCGAAAGCCGCGTGGCTCCCATATCCCCTTGTATTGCAACATAAATCAAAGACCTGAAAATATCGCTAATCGCGAGACTTTCGGCCACTGGGAGGCCGATCTCGTGATCTTCCGTCGTGAATACGGCAAGGCCAATGTTACCAGTCTGCTGGAGCGAAAGAGTCGCTACCACATCGTCATCCGCAACAAGGATCGTCACTCGGTAGGTGTGCTGGGTGCTATTGAGCAATCCTTGCGAGGCCTTCCGCCGCAGGGTCGACAGACCATCACTTTTGACCGCGGCACCGAATTTATGGCCTGGCGATACCTCCATCAAACGGTTGGCATCAAAAGCTACTTTTGCGACACGGCGTCACCTTATCAGAAAGGTTCTGTCGAGAATGCCAACGGTCGCCTCAGGCGCTACCTGCCGCTGGAAACCAACCTGGCCGTCGTCGAGGACGCGTCACTGTCCGAAATGGCTCGGCGGATGAACAATACGCCCCGCCAGTGTCTCGGCTACCGTACACCGAGCGAGGTGTTTCAGGCCGAACTGGCGCAGATACCCCTGCCCTGATAAACTAAATCGATCTTCGCACTTCAGTTAGAGATCACCCCG
>NZ_AWGF01000032.1 GCF_000495855.1 Asticcacaulis sp. YBE204
GCCCCCGCCACGAAACCTATTGCCAGGTAGTTTTCGGGCTCAGAATCCACATCAATATAGTCCCGATAGAGTCGACTTAAGATCGTCACCGATGCAGCAAGCTTTTTACTTCTGGTCATACAGGCAACCTGAGCCAGCCCGTTTAACACCTGGTAGACAGAATCCTTGTCATTAACCGCTGCCAACTTGTGCTGTGCGCTTTCGAGTAGTGAAACTGCTCTGTCCAAATATTCATCGCCAATTTTCCAGAAGGGTGCTGAATTCATCAAAACCTTATAGGACTCAAATGAAGCTTCACCGTTAATATGTTTAGCAAGCAAATTCGAGATTTCATCCGGCACAACCACTGGTGCAGAGTTACCTTCCAATGGCCCAGGTAAGAACGAATGCAAATTCAATCGCGAACCAAGCATAAGCTCCTTTTTTAAGTACTCAACAACCTCACTCGTATTGGCCTCTTGACATACGTTATTTGCCCGCCCGTACAGCTCATTAATGAATTGCTCTGCGGTTAAGTACATTGGTAACCATCTTGGCTCTTCTATAAGATCGACAAAGCTCTGGCAGAAAAAGTAAAGCCCCCTTTGCTGAAAAGCCCACTGTTCCACTTTGTCAAAAGCAACGCCCCTTTCAAGCCCCACTTTAACGATTAAGGCTGACTGGGCGAATGAAGCAAGACGTCTGTAGAATGGTGGTACTCCTTTGAATATCTGCAATCGCGCCAGTTCACCATCCACAAAAACTGCCATTGAGCAAAATAGACGGAGGTTATCTAACGTTTTTGGCGAAGATATGCATTCAAACAGCTTTTTAATAATCGCGACTGATGAATCCCTGAATTTAAGAATGCCTACTTCAAGGCATGATATTAAAAGTATTGGATGGCAGGTTTCGATTGCCCGGGTTGCTATTGACTGATACGAAACCTCATCAACAAGGCCATTGGAAACGACTGCTGATATAGACTTGTGAATGCATAACAAAAAATCATTCTCAGTCACTCCACTTTCTATTCTGCCGTCAAAATATTCTTTTAGCTCGACCTTACAATACTCATCAATATTGTTAC
>NZ_AWGF01000033.1 GCF_000495855.1 Asticcacaulis sp. YBE204
TTCTAGACAACCTTTTCCCGAGCATTTAGCCTGAATTAAAATTTTAATATCTGTCAGGCTAGTTCATTATGAAAAATGATATCAGAACCCTCGACCTTAACCTTCTTAAGGCCCTTGATGCATTACTGGATGAGGGAAGCGTGACTCGGGCTGCACAGCGCCTCTCCCTGACGCAGCCTGCCGTCAGTGGTATGCTTATTCGCTTGCGTGATTACTTTGACGATCCACTCTTTGTTCGCACCAGCCACGGTATGGTCCCCACAATGCGGGCCAACGAACTTTCTACGCCGGTAAAACAAATCCTCACCGATATCGCTATCCTGCTGAAACCAAAGAAATTTGATCCGGTGACGGTGGAACTGACTTATACCATCGTCGCAACGGACTATGCACTTAAGGCTGTTGTCGTTCCGTTGATGGCTGAGCTAAAACAACGTGCACCGAATATTAAAATCGCCGTGCGGCCCGTGGACAATGAGCGAATGTATCAGCAGTTGTCTCGGGGTGAAGTTGATCTGGCTTTGATAACACCGCAAACAACCCCCGAAGACCTGCATGGAAGAGCGCTCTATGAAGAAGATTATGTCTGCGTAGCACGACGTCATCATCCTCTGGCAGCGAGTTCAGAAATGACGCTCGAACAATTTTGCAAACAGGAACATATTCTGGTGTCATCAGAAGGTAACTTCACCGGTGTTACAGATGAAGCACTGGCTAAGCTCAGTCTGACACGACGAGTAGGCATGTCAGTTAATAGTTTTCAGGTGATACCTGATATATTGCAAGTGACTGATATGATTGCAGTTGTACCTCACCGCATGGTCTTGACTAACAACGATCTCATCATTCTCCCTTTGCCCCTGAAAGTACCCGGCTTTACCAAGAGCATGGCCTGGCATGAGCGAACCCATCGTGACCCAAGTCATCAGTGGATTCGTGCTTTATGCGCAGAAGTAAGCCAACATCCCGCGCCCTGATATAATTTATTTTATTAAGAATATAAGTAATGACAATTCGCCTTATAACTCCATTGCACCAATAATCACTGTCATCACGTTACTG
>NZ_AWGF01000034.1 GCF_000495855.1 Asticcacaulis sp. YBE204
GAGGGGGGTAGAATTCCAGGGGTAGCGGTGAAATGCGTAGAGATCTGGAGGAATACCGGTGGCGAAGGCGGCCCCCTGGACGAAGACTGACGCTCAGGTGCGAAAGCGTGGGGAGCAAACAGGATTAGATACCCTGGTAGTCCACGCTGTAAACGATGTCGATTTGGAGGTTGTGCCCTTGAGGCGTGGCTTCCGGAGCTAACGCGTTAAATCGACCGCCTGGGGAGTACGGCCGCAAGGTTAAAACTCAAATGAATTGACGGGGGCCCGCACAAGCGGTGGAGCATGTGGTTTAATTCGATGCAACGCGAAGAACCTTACCTACTCTTGACATCCAGAGAACTTTCCAGAGATGGATTGGTGCCTTCGGGAACTCTGAGACAGGTGCTGCATGGCTGTCGTCAGCTCGTGTTGTGAAATGTTGGGTTAAGTCCCGCAACGAGCGCAACCCTTATCCTTTGTTGCCAGCGGTTCGGCCGGGAACTCAAAGGAGACTGCCAGTGATAAACTGGAGGAAGGTGGGGATGACGTCAAGTCATCATGGCCCTTACGAGTAGGGCTACACACGTGCTACAATGGCGTATACAAAGAGAAGCGACCTCGCGAGAGCAAGCGGACCTCATAAAGTACGTCGTAGTCCGGATTGGAGTCTGCAACTCGACTCCATGAAGTCGGAATCGCTAGTAATCGTAGATCAGAATGCTACGGTGAATACGTTCCCGGGCCTTGTACACACCGCCCGTCACACCATGGGAGTGGGTTGCAAAAGAAGTAGGTAGCTTAACCTTCGGGAGGGCGCTTACCACTTTGTGATTCATGACTGGGGTGAAGTCGTAACAAGGTAACCGTAGGGGAACCTGCGGTTGGATCACCTCCTTACCTAAAGATATTAGTTCGCGTGGCGTGCTCACACAGATTGTCTGATGAGAAAGTAACGAGCAAAAGCGTCATAAAAGTACGGTGTCGTGTCCCCTTCGTCTAGAGGCCTAGGACACCGCCCT
>NZ_AWGF01000035.1 GCF_000495855.1 Asticcacaulis sp. YBE204
GTAAATCTGGCGCTGGCCTCCGATCTGGACATCGCCGACGCGGCCGACATCATCACCAACATGCAATCGGCGTTTAACATGCCGATAGACGAGATCCAGCGCGTCGCGGATGTGATGACCAAAGGTTTCACAAGTTCAAACAGCAATTTGATGGATTTTGGCGAGGCGATGAAGTACGTCGCGCCGATCGCCGAGGCGGCCGGGGCCAGTATCGAGGACACCACCGCCTTGCTGGGCGTGTTGGCCGATAACGGCATCAAGGGGTCTATGGCCGGTACGGCGGCCAGTGCGATGTTTACGCGGTTACAGGCGCCCGTCGGGCAGGCGGCTGATGCGTTGTCAGAATTGGGCGTAAAAACAAAGGACGGCAAAGGGAACATGCTGCCGATCGCGAACATCCTCAAGAAAATTAACGGCTCGTTTAAAACCAACAAGCTCGGCACCGCGCAGCAGGCCGAATACCTGAAAGTCATTTTCGGCGAAGAGGCGATGAAAGGCGCTATCAAGCTGATTGACGCCGCCGGTAACGGCAAGCTGAGCGAAAAACACAGCACCGTCACCCAGTCAAAAGGGGCTACGGCACAGATTGCCCGAGTGAAGGTGGACAACCTCGACGGCGACCTGAAAAACCTGTTTTCGGCGTGGGAAGATGTTCGCATTGAGGTGTTCGACGGCCAGAATTCAGCGCTGCGCAAGCTCACGGTTTCCGCCACCGAATGGCTCACCAAGGCGGGGGCATGGGTGAAGGCCAATCCTGAGCTGGTCGGCACGCTGGTGAAAGTCACGGCGGGCGTCACGGCCCTGATCGGCGGCCTCGCTGCGTTGGGCCTTATCGCATGGCCGGTGATGGCCGGGGTCAATATGTTGATCGCCGGGGCCGGGCTGCTGGGAACGGTCTTTACCACCGTCGGCGCCGGGATTGCGGCCGCATTCAGTGT
>NZ_AWGF01000036.1 GCF_000495855.1 Asticcacaulis sp. YBE204
ATTGCGCGCAGCCACCTTCTGCACAATGTCGCCCAGGGTGGTGTCGTGGTAGGACTCATCGCGCCGGGTGTTCAGCGAGCCGCGAAAATCCGCACTACGCGCGCGAATAGTCAGCGTGTCCGGCGCGCCCCGGTGTTCGACCTCATCGACCGTAAACTGGCCTTTTGGCGTCAATGGCGAGCCTTGCCAGCCGAGCGCCAGCGACAGCACCGCATTGCGCTGAGGCATCGCCATCAGTCCGTCGCTGTCGTCCAGCTCGATGTCGAGCTGGTCAGCCTCAAAGCCCCGGTTATCCGTCAGCGACAGAGAAATCAGCCGCTTGCGGATGTTCTGCGTGATGTCGTTATCCTGCAGCAACAGCGAAAAATCCGGGGCAACTCGCGCCCCTGCTGGCAGGCTTACGCCGGTGATCATGATAACAATCCTCCCATAGCACCGGCGGCCTTCCCGGCCATCTCTCCGGCTTTATCGTACAGCTCCCCGGCCTGCTGGCGCAGATCGCCAAACATCGCCGACAGGGATTCATCGACCCGCTTCAGGTTGAGCGTGAACTCTGTGCGGCGCGGGCTGCCGTCGGCGAAAAACTCGGAGTGCGTTTCAGAAATCGACTCGATCACAAACATGCCGTAAATCGTGCCGGTGCCTTCAATCAGCGGCCACGCCCGGCCCTGCTCGGCCATCAGTTGCAGCGTCAGCAGTGACCAGCGGCCGCCGGTGATCTCCGGCAGCAGCACCCCGGACAGCGTAATTTTTTCCTCATCCATCCCCAGAAATTGCGCCGCCGGGCGCAGGCCAACGCGGCCGTTGCTCGGCCAGCGATATTCCGCGTTGCGGTTCATGGATTGATACGGCAGCGTCTGCAGCATAAAAACAAACAGGCCCAGCGTTAACATCATGGTTTTACCCTTCGTAGTT
>NZ_AWGF01000037.1 GCF_000495855.1 Asticcacaulis sp. YBE204
ATATTCAATGCCGACGGCACGGCGCAGACCGAACGCTTCGTCAGCGACTACACGCCGACCAGCATCCACAGTTTCAAAAACCTCCTCAGCGTCACGACGCAGTCCAATGGCGACTTTGTCATCGCCTGGGCCAGCTTCGATGAAGACGGCTCGGGCATGGGCATCTACCAGAGCCTTTTCCGCAGCGACGCCACCTACGGCACGGCCGCGGCCGACACAGTGAACGGAACCACCGGGGACGATCTGCTCTTCGGCCTGGCGGGCGCGGATTTGCTCGACGGTGGCGCCGGCAAGGACGGGCTGGAAGGCGGCGCCGGCAATGACACCCTGAACGGCGACGGTGGCGCGGACACCATGACCGGCGGCCAGGGCGACGACGTCTACTTCGTCAACGACGTTGCGGACGTTGTGCTGGAAGAGGTGGGGCAGGGCAACGATACCGTTTTCTCGACGGTCAGCTTTACCTTGGGGACCGGCGTCGAAGCCTTGGTCCTGCAAGGGAGCAACGTCGTCAACGGCAAGGGCAATACCTTGAACAACACCCTGACCGGCAATGCCGGCGTCAATATCCTGACCGGGGGATTGGGCGACGACACCTACTTTGTCCAGAACGCGGGCGACAAGGTGGTCGAGCTCAGCGGCGAGGGCAACGACGTCATTTTCAGCTCGGTCAGCTACAGCCTGGCCGGCATCAACGCCGAGGTTCTGGCCCTGACCGGCGCCGCCAACCTGACCGCGACGGGCAACAGCCTGGCCAACAGCCTGGTCGGCAATAGCGGACACAACCTGCTGGATGCTGGCGCGGGCACCGATACCCTGACCGGCGGACTGGGCGACGACACTTTTGTCGTCAA
>NZ_AWGF01000038.1 GCF_000495855.1 Asticcacaulis sp. YBE204
ACCGTCCGGCAAAATCCCCTTGATGTGTTCCATGTTGATGCGGGCGCCGTACACCTTCGGGCTGTAGGTCGCGGCCATCTGCTGAATATCCGTAGCGCCGATCTCGCGGCCGTCAACGGTGTCGCCTTCAACGCCGATGCGGAAAAACTTAGTAACTTTCTTTGCCATGTGAACGGCTCCGGTTGTGGTGATTGGGTTCGGGGCTAGTTTCGGGGGAATGGCGGAGCGTCTCAACGCATTGCGGTTGGAAGATCTGAGGTACAACAAGGGCTTAATGCGAGTCGCCCGGCGCTTTCGTAGCCTTGGCGGCATGAATACGACACAGGCAACAACCATCATCAGCGATCCGCGCCGCCAAGCTGCCTTGCTCTACTGGCAGGGCTTTTCTGTGCGCCAAATTGCGGAAACGCTGAACCTCAAGGGGCCGACCGTCCAGAGCTGGAAACTGCGCGATAAATGGGACGACATCGCGCCCATTTCCCGCGTGGAGCAAAGCATGGAAGCGCGGTTGATTCAGCTCATCATGAAAGACGTCAAGGAGGGGAAAGACTTCAAAGAAATCGACCTGTTAGGCCGCCAGATTGAACGGCTGGCGCGGGTCAATCGCTATTCGGCGACCGGCAACGAGGCGGACTTAAACCCGAACGTCGCCAACCGCAACAAAGGCGAGCGCAAGCCCGCCGAGCGCAACGTGTTCAGCGAGGCCGCCGTAGAGAAGCTACAAAGCATCTTCACGGAAACCACCTTCGAGTATCAAATGGGGTGGTACCGCGCCGGGCTGCAACACCGTA
>NZ_AWGF01000039.1 GCF_000495855.1 Asticcacaulis sp. YBE204
TCACAGGCCACCTTCAACGGCTTACAGAACGCTCCCCTACCCAACAACGCCTAAGCGTCGCTGCCGCAGCTTCGGTGCATGGTTTAGCCCCGTTACATCTTCCGCGCAGGCCGACTCGACCAGTGAGCTATTACGCTTTCTTTAAATGATGGCTGCTTCTAAGCCAACATCCTGGCTGTCTATGCCTTCCCACATCGTTTCCCACTTAACCATGACTTTGGGACCTTAGCTGGCGGTCTGGGTTGTTTCCCTCTTCACGACGGACGTTAGCACCCGCCGTGTGTCTCCCGTGATAACATTCTTCGGTATTCGGAGTTTGCATCGGTTTGGTAAGCCGGGATGGCCCCCTAGCCGAAACAGTGCTCTACCCCCGAAGATGAGTTCACGAGGCGCTACCTAAATAGCTTTCGGGGAGAACCAGCTATCTCCCGGTTTGATTGGCCTTTCACCCCCAGCCACAAGTCATCCGCTAATTTTTCAACATTAGTCGGTTCGGTCCTCCAGTTAGTGTTACCCAACCTTCAACCTGCCCATGGCTAGATCACCGGGTTTCGGGTCTATACCTTGCAACTAATCGCCCAGTTAAGACTCGGTTTCCCTACGGCTCCCCTATACGGTTAACCTTGCTACAAAATATAAGTCGCTGACCCATTATACAAAAGGTACGCAGTCACACCACGAAGGTGCTCCCACTGCTTGTACGTACACGGTTTCAGGTTCTATTTCACTCCCCTCGCCGGGGTTCTTTTCGCCTTTCCCTCACGGTACTGGTTCACTATCGGTCAGTCAGGA
>NZ_AWGF01000040.1 GCF_000495855.1 Asticcacaulis sp. YBE204
ATGGTTGTGCATCGTAAGCCCGGCTTTGCGGGTTAGTGCTTTAGCTGATGGCCTGTAGCTCAGGTGGTTAGAGCGTACGCCTGATAAGCGTAAGGTCGACAGTTCGAGTCTGTCCAGGCCAACCACGGCTATGGCGCTGATTGAATATGGCTTGGGGCCATAACTCAGTTGGTAGAGTGCCTGCTTTGCAAGCAGGATGTCGTCGGTTCGACTCCGTCTGGCTCCACCACTTCTGCTCTCTTAGGATTGAGCGAAGTGAACAACTTACGATGCAAATGAGTTTCCGATTAGATTAGGGCGCACGTCGTGCCTCTTGGTCTGATGGGCGTGGGTGCTTGCACCCACTTCTTATTGTGAATTGAAGGGTTATCCCGCCGGTTTGTTCATAGACCACAGGGCTGATCCGAGAAGACATTGTCTGACATACGGGGTCTCGTATAGTCTTTCTGCGCCAAAACTTCTTTCCGAGCGCAGGGAGATGAGACCCCAAGAACGACTTATGTAAATAACGATGACGACACCTCCCTGGGGTGGCTTAGACAAGGCTTTATCGTTGTTGTTGTTTAAAAGATGCTGTGTTGCATCCATGAGTTTTGTTGAGAGAACGATCAAGCGTTAAAGGGCTTCTAACGGATGCCTTGGCGTAGAGAGGCGAAGAAAGACGTGGCAAGCTGCGATAAGATACGGGGAGGCGCTAGCACCCTTTGATCCGTATATTTCTGAATGGGGAAACCCACCTTTGATTGCCCTCTCATTTTAGCGGTTCCTTCGGGGACTTCTGAGA
>NZ_AWGF01000041.1 GCF_000495855.1 Asticcacaulis sp. YBE204
AGGAAGTCTTCACCGCGCCTTTTCTCACCGAAGATCAGGACGGTTTCACGCCGTTCGCCCTGGGCGGCTATTTCGCGCAGTAAGCCAATCAACGGTGCGATGCCAGTACCGGTACCGATAAGCAGCACCGGCAAGGCGGTGTCGCGCGGCAGGTAAAAGCCGGGGTTGGCGCGGCAGAAAAGGCGGAAAGGACCGGGATGCTTGAGCAGCCAGCCGGTTGCCGTGCCGCGCCGTGTGCGGCCGTCGCGTTCATATCGTACGTCGCGCACGCACAGATCGAGGCTCTCTGCCCGCGTTGCCGAAGCGATGGAGTAGGCGCGCGGCAGGCAAACGGGCAGCAGCGCCAACAGGTTCTCCAGCGTGATCGTGTGCGGCGGGCAAAAATCGTGCAGCACGTCCAGCAGATCGGCGCCGTACAGATAACTCTCCAGGGCTTTGCGCTGACGGATCTTCAGCAAGCCTTTGAGCTCTTCGCTGTCGGCCAACTGCGCCAGTTCGCGCAGCGTCGTTTTGCTGAGCTGGCGCAGCTCCCGGCGCCGCAGCGCGTCGACGGCCTCCGGCCTGCCGAGCCAGTCTGCCAGCCGGGTCAATAATCCTTCGTCGTTCTCCGGCAACAGATAGACGGTATCTCCCGCCCGGTAAACGATGCCGCTGCCGGCGATATTCAACCGCAGATGCCAGGCTTGCGGCGTGCGAGCGCTGAGCGGCCGCCGTTCGAGGAGGGCGGCGCTGAACGCATGGTCTTCGCCGTAGGCGGTCACGCGCAGAT
>NZ_AWGF01000042.1 GCF_000495855.1 Asticcacaulis sp. YBE204
GATAACCAGCGTCTGCTGACGCTTATCCGTGATTCATATTCACTGAGCGGAGGCGTATACGGTTACCGGCGGGTTCATAGCGATCTGAACGAAATCGGGGAAACCTGCGGCAAAAACCGGGTGGGCCGTCTTATGCAACTGAACCGGATTAAAGCCGTGCGGGGCTATAAAGCACCACGGCGTATCGCCGGCCGACCTTCGGTGGTTGCCCCTAATCGCGTACAGCGGCAGTTTACCGTTGTCCGGGCCAATCAGGTCTGGGTCACCGACATCACTTACATCCGCACCTGGCAGGGCTGGTTGTATCTGGCGGTGGTTATCGACCTCTTCGCCCGTAACGTGGTGGGCTGGTCGATGAAGCCGACCCTCTCACGCGAACTGGCACTGGATGCGCTGATGATGGCGGTCTGGCGACGTAAACCGGACAGCGAGGTCATCGTGCACTCAGACCAGGGTTGCCAGTATGGCAGCGACGACTGGCAACGGTTCTGTCGGGCCAATAACCTGGCACCCAGTATGAGCCGGCGTGGTAACTGTTGGGATAATGCAGTGGCCGAATCGTTCTTCAGTTCACTGAAAAAAGAACGCATCAGGAAGAGAATATACAAAACCCGGGATCTGGCCCGGGCGGATATCTTCGATTACATTGAAGTGTTCTACAACCGGGCCCGGCGTCACAGTCACCTCGGCGGCGTCAGTCCGGAGGCCTTTGAACGG
>NZ_AWGF01000043.1 GCF_000495855.1 Asticcacaulis sp. YBE204
TCTTTCCTTCTGTGACACTCTGTGTTGTGAATTTTACCAATCCGTATGCGACGAAAATTTTCTCTAGGTGCATCTCAAGAGATTTTCCTGAGCGAGATTTACGGCGATTGCTTACTGAGTTTGCGAGCTCAATGAAATCTTCAACAGAATCAAAACCCTCTTTAACTTTGTCAAGAACATGGAGCTCTTCGACCTGACGGAAGAGATCGTATTCTTTTTCTCTTCTCTCTAACAGAAGTTTGTCAGGAGTTTCACCCTTGAATTTAAATATTTTTGGTAAGTATTCAATGATCTCGCTTCCACTAGGGAATGTGACTTTCCAGTGCTCGGGTATTTCATGATTCCGAGATTTCCAGTTTGTATCATCGATAGCGAAACCACCGAGAAGTTGTGTCGATAACCCTGATAATGCGGTTCCAGGAAGTACTTCTCCAATAATTGTTTCAACTAAGTCTTCTTCATCAATGGAGCCGCATACCCATACTTCGACAAGATCACAGTCTTTTAGGTTATCGGATGCAGAGAAGCAGAATATAGCTAATGCACCTGTATTTTTCTGGTTTTGAAGTGGACTTTTTTTACCGCCCCAGCAAGTAATTCGTGTTTCATTCCTGCCCTTGGGATTAAGAGTTCTCGGTTTACTGTTATAATAGACAGCTCTAA
>NZ_AWGF01000044.1 GCF_000495855.1 Asticcacaulis sp. YBE204
CCCCGGCGATTTGACGCCGTTGACGAACACCCAGCGCGGCAACTGCTGGCAGGCGTTGCGCCAGTCCTGCCGCTTGATGAAACCGGCCAACGTAGAGCCGCAGGCGGCCGTGACGCCGACGTTAAAGGCAAAGGACACCACCGCGTCATAAACCGGCGGCGGCATCGTGACAGGCATACAGCGGCCTATGCCGCGCTCCACGCGATATACGTCGGCAACGAGGTTAACGGCAGCTTGGCGCTCGCTGATAACCGTGCCGGGCTTTACCCCGGCCGTGTGGCCAATGCCGCTTGTCCAGACGCCCGCTTGGCATTGGTAAGGCGATAAGCGGCAACCTTCAAAATCGGCCAGCAGGCGCAACCCGGTCTCAGAGATCTGCAGCGCGCTGAATTGCGGCAGCAGCACCGCCAGCGCCAGCACGGCGGCCACGCTGCAGCGTTTAGCGATTGAGTTCATCGTAAACCCTCCGGCTAACGCCTAGCTTGTTCAACAGCTGGTAGCTTTTGCGGCGGTAGTACCAGTTAACGAGGAACGTTCCGACGCCCACGGCGGCGCCAACCATAAAGGCGATGTCCTGCGGTGAATATTTGCCGATCCACGCGAGGAACATCGCCACCGCGTAGGCTAAAAATGAGGTGATGCGCTCCATGTTTT
>NZ_AWGF01000045.1 GCF_000495855.1 Asticcacaulis sp. YBE204
GTGAAACTGGCTTAGCCGTTGACAGGTCACGCAGCAAGGCAGCCTGATCGTGACGTGGGCGCCAGCGCTTGCCGCCCGGCAGTTCAATAAAACCGTGTTCAAAATGCCGCGATGGGCTTTGTTGTTTCAGCAGCGGAGCGATAGAAATAACCACGGTGATCACCTCAGCTTAAACCAGCAACAGCACTCAGCCCGCTGATCACGTCAACGGTGGAGGCCAGAGCCGGGGTGGATTGGATGCGGTTCTGAACGGTCAAGCCGATCAGCGACAAATGGCGGATCGCCGTGTTGACGCTTTCAAGCAGTGCGCTTTTGCGTACCGGCGTTTTGTGGTCACCCTGAACGGCGGCGGCGGCAACGTTGCCAACTGCGGCCGTAGCCTGCAGTGCATACGTTGGAATATTCCCGGCGCAAGCCTCATTGACAGGCACGGACGGCATGCAGTTGATTTGTGCCAGCAAGGCATCAATCAGGCTGGAATCCTCTGTAGCGTCAGTGATCACCAGCAGTTCGGCACACGTGAGCTGATGCGGCTGGCCCGGACTCAATTTGTTGCGCAGCGTCTGGGCGTTCATGCCGAGCTGTTTAGCAAGCGCCGTCACATTGTGGCGAGCTGGAAACTGGCGGCAGGCTTC
>NZ_AWGF01000046.1 GCF_000495855.1 Asticcacaulis sp. YBE204
AGCGGGCAAGATGCCGCAGCAGGCCTTCAAGGTTGCGCTCCCCCTCCGGGGTTTGCGCACCGGCCTTCAGCCCGCCGCGAATCAACCGCTCCGCGGCCGGGCGTGCGAACAATCCCGCCCAGGCGTCGTGTTCGCGATAAAAACCGGCCTGCAGATCCGGCACTGGCATCGCCTGCTTAGCCGCCGCAATCACCCCCGCAGGCAATGCCGCGATATTGCGCGCTAACCGATCGACGAAATCATCGAGCTCGGCGGCAGGCAAGGCGCGGTTAATCCAGCCATAACGCTCTGCGGTAGCGGCATCGATGAGATCGGCGCCCAGGATCACTTCCAGAGCGCGGCCGCGCGTCATTCGGCTCGTCAGATACTGCGTCGCGCCGCCGCCGGGCGTAATGCCCATCAAGGCCTCGCACTGGGCCAGTCCCGCCGCTTCCCGTGCCGCGAAAGCCATATCGGCCGCCGCCACAAACTCGGCGCCGCCGCCGCGCGCCAGTCCGGCCAGCTTAACGAGAGTGACCTGCGGCT
>NZ_AWGF01000047.1 GCF_000495855.1 Asticcacaulis sp. YBE204
CCGCGCGTGGTTTTCCCAAGCGAAAGCTTGCAGGCCACGAATGCTGACAGTGACCTCACACGGCCGGACGGTTTCACGCTTGAACAGCTCGGCGATAAATCAGTCGGCTATCCCCTGACTCGTGGCAATCTCGGCAATTTGATGACGTTCAAACTCAACAAATACCGGAATGTCCAATTTGCGATCGGCTCGGGTAATACGGAGTTTTGGCTACGCTCGCTGCGCGAAGATAACCCGGCGCAAGCTAAGGCTTGGGCGCAGGTGTATACGACACACTACAAGCCGACGGCGGCTGACGTTGGCGCGCTGACCGACGCACAAGCCGCCCAGAAATACGCGCTGCGCTCAATCAAGGTGAACGGTAAGCCGCTGTCCGCCGATGTGAATTTGTTGGCCGGTGACGTTAACGCGTGGAATAAGACAGAAGCGGATGGCCGCTATTTGGCTAAAACCGGCGGCAATATTACGGGCGGGATATCGTCAAGCTCCTGGGTATCTGCTGCGGCGCTGA
>NZ_AWGF01000048.1 GCF_000495855.1 Asticcacaulis sp. YBE204
GGTCAATCGGTATTGTTCGGTTTTTCTTCCCTTTGGTTTTAACAAAGGTGATTTTATTTCCCGAAATCTGAGATCTTTTCAGGCTTTCAGCTTCACTCCATCTTGCTCCTGTAACCAAACAGAGTTTGGCAACCATTTCCAGATCCTTAGCTGAGCTGTTGCGGCATTCATGCAAAAGCAAGTCGATCTGTTCGTCTGTTAGGTAGGCCATTTCGCTTTCATCAATACGAAACTGGCGGACATTTTCAAGCGGATTTGGTTGTACCCATTCACCTAGTCTTCGAAGTTCGTTAAACACTGCGAGAAAATACGCTAGCTCGAGGTTTAAGGCGCGGGGCGAAACTTTTGCTACTCGTTTCGTCCGAGCAAAATGACCGCCTAGGCGTTTAGCTCGATAGGCTGTAAATAGCTGCGCAGTAAATTCTGTGGCGAGAGGGGAGCCCATGCACTCGGCAGCCCATAGC
>NZ_AWGF01000049.1 GCF_000495855.1 Asticcacaulis sp. YBE204
AGGATGGCGATCAGCACAGTTTCAGCATTGCCGATCGGGATGCCTACACCGGCGTAACGGCGAGCTGGCTCAATACAAAACAGCCGAAGCCGAAGAAAGTGAAGCTGCAGCGCAAGCCAAAAGAGCAGCATTTGCGCGCGCTGCAACACCCGAAGGCGAAGCCGGGCAGCAGTAAAAAACCGGGGAAACCGGCGGAGGCGGCGAAAGGCGATTATCTGGTGGGGGCAGACGATAACGTGTTTGCGATCACCAAAATTTACGCCACCAAGGCCGCCGCGATGCGCGCCGCACAGGCAAAGTGGGAAAAGCTTCAGCGCGGTGTGGCTGAGTTCTCGCTGTCGCTCGCGATGGGGCGGGCCAACATCACCCGGAAACGCCGGTACGCGTCAGCGGGTTTAAAGCTGCGATCGATGCGCAAGACTGGATAGTGAGCAAAGTCAC
>NZ_AWGF01000050.1 GCF_000495855.1 Asticcacaulis sp. YBE204
TTTGCCGGTGGCAACGCGGACAACCACCGTGACCGGCTTAGCTTGTTCGGCGATCGCCCGCAGCGACGCCGCCAGCGTGCCTTTTTTACCGGCCTTGCCGGAGGCGGCCAGCACGTCAGTGATCAGTACCGGGGTATCAAGCGGGAAAACCGACGCGTCGGCATCCTCCGCCGTGCAGACCATGCCGACGATTGCCGTCGATACGGTGGAAATAACGCGGGTGCCGTCGTTGATTTCGACGACGCGCACGCCGTGATGATAATCGCCCATTAATTTGCTCCGGGTGGTGAGTAGGTGCAGGCATGATGACGCCCGGCGCGCCGGGCCGCACGCGGTGGATGCTGGAAGGCCGACCAGACAACAGGCCGGGCCGGATTGGGGATTTTTGAGGGAATAACGATCGTTTGCGCCGATCAATAACG
>NZ_AWGF01000051.1 GCF_000495855.1 Asticcacaulis sp. YBE204
TCAAGGCGTACCCAAGCGTGATGACGCGACAAATTTCAGCGAGGTCGCCTGGCTCGAAATCTATGAATCGCGTTTTCCCGGGCGCAGCCGTTGGAGTTCGCGTCTTTCCGGCCTGCGCCCCATGCTTTCGACCGCCCTGGGGGGCGACATGACCTTGCTGTTTGCCCGCGTTCCCGAAACCCTCTCAGCTTCACCAAAAGGATAGAAGATGACCGCCTTGCTCCGTCTACTCAAAGATCTGAAATCAACCGCCCGCTCTATGATGTCCTGGGCGTTCCTGACGGTCGCCTGCACGGCCGTACCGGCATACGCCTATAACGATGCCGGTCTCTATGCAGCCGCCCCACCACCCAACTCGGTCTTCGTCCGTATCATCTCGTATG
>NZ_AWGF01000052.1 GCF_000495855.1 Asticcacaulis sp. YBE204
GGGTTGAATGGTCGGGTTGATTGGCCCTCCTTTAACCAGCATGTTGGCGCCAGAGCGACAATTGACTGGGTTAATCAGAACTTTATTCAAAATGTCAGATACAGCGCGGAAACCCGGGTCGGCGCGACCGGGGTCTATACCTATCACGATAATACCGTACTAACTGGTTTCAATAATAAAGACGGCGATTACTCTGCCGAGGAGCTGTTTTGGAGCTACATCCAAATTTATAAAAATGGTCAGTGGATCACGGTAGGACGATAACATGAAGAATATTAAAAACTTTCAGCTCGGCGAGCCAAAAACACCGGAG
>NZ_AWGF01000053.1 GCF_000495855.1 Asticcacaulis sp. YBE204
TGGAAAACGCTGTCGGTCTTGAAGCGGTGTGCCTCTTTCCAGTCCTGCACAAACCAGTAAGCGCCGCGTTCCACGCCGCGCCGCGTGTACTTGGCCGGGGAGGATTTCAGTTGCAGCGGCGCACCGAGGCGGTTTTGACGTTCTTCTAAATAGGCGTTGCCGAACACCAGATAATCCAGCGCATAGCGGCTAAACTCCTGCTGACTTAACAGCCGGTGTGGGATAAACGTTGACGCTAAAATATTGCGCTTAACGTACATC
>NZ_AWGF01000054.1 GCF_000495855.1 Asticcacaulis sp. YBE204
GCCGAGCATGGTCAGTACACCGCCTGTCGGTGCCAGTTGCGGCAGGAGCGGCGCCCCGCGCATCACCCGCGAACAGATGTCGGCGGCAAAGATGCCGCTGCCGACGACCAGCAGCAAAAGCGTATTGAGCTTGAACGTCGGGCTCATGAACGTCGATTGCACCAAAGCGATGGTCACCGCCGCATGGAACAGCAGCATCAGGCCCGCCGAACCGAGGCGCGGATCGGCATGGCTGCCTGCCGCCAGC
>NZ_AWGF01000055.1 GCF_000495855.1 Asticcacaulis sp. YBE204
CCCGCCCCCCCCCCCACCCCCTCGCGGCCCTTCGCCTACAACCCCTCCCCCCCGAACCTGTCCACCTCGCTGCCCGGGCAAAACCGCCTCCGCCGAAACCGACGAAGGCGCGCTGGGGGCGACCATCGACCTGCAAACCGCCCGCCCGTTCGACTACAAGACCGACACCTACGCCTTCTCGACCGAAGCCGCGTGGTATCAGAACGGCGACTATTACAATCCGCGCATGACGGGGCTGATCTCGAA
>NZ_AWGF01000056.1 GCF_000495855.1 Asticcacaulis sp. YBE204
GAATAGCGGTGCGATTTATGTGCCACTGGTGAAAGGGAAATCAACCCGCAAGGGCAAGGGCTGGCCTACTGCAGTGAGCTACGGCTATTTGATGCCGGGTGAGAATATGCATGCTCACCCTATTATTCAGGCCATTGGCGACGGTGTGGAAAACGTTTGGCAGTTTAACACCCAAACAGGCGGCATCATTAGTGGGAAAATGGGCGAGTTCGCCAGTCAGGCATGGGTTAACAAT
>NZ_AWGF01000057.1 GCF_000495855.1 Asticcacaulis sp. YBE204
TTTTGTGCCGCTTATCTTCCGTGGACAAATGCGGACTGAGGCTTTGCAGACTGGATTGTAGGGTGGGGCCTTAACCTTGAGAGGATAAGGCACATGGCAAGCACACAACAGAGCCAAGGCGGCTCAAATAATCTGGCAATCATTCTGGGCGTGGCGCTTATCGCCGTCCTGGCGGTTATAGCGTCTATATGATGCAGGATAACCGTTCTGGTTCCGAGCGCGCGGCTGA
>NZ_AWGF01000058.1 GCF_000495855.1 Asticcacaulis sp. YBE204
TTGCCGGCTTCCTTGAGCGTGCGGACCGAGCGCATTGTGGCCTGAAAGCTGTCGAGATGACTTTGCGCGCTGTCGGCCAGGATAGGATTGGCGGTGACGATGACCGTATCGGCGGGGGGGGGGGCCCCGGCGGGGTTTGGCCGGGGGTAGGGGAACTGGGATTTGACGGGAAAAAGCGACCCCGTGCCGGTCTCGGAATCGGGCGGCAGGGGGGCGTTCATCGCCC
>NZ_AWGF01000059.1 GCF_000495855.1 Asticcacaulis sp. YBE204
GCTGGCGTGGCGGACGGCGCCCGACCATCGTGGCGCAGCACGGTCATGTTCAATGCCCCCTTGCCGGGCAATACGGCGGCCGTGCGGGCCGTCCTTTACGATGAAAAATCCGCTGGATTCATCAAGGACGAGGCCCTGACGCGCAATGCGACCAACGACACCGAGCGTTCGGGGGGCCGTCTGGCGCTCAAATGGCAGATCCGGCCCG